>JANPZY010000001.1:0-1610000 GCA_024707325.1 Opitutus sp.
TCTCAGCCAGCCAGTTTGGGCATGAGCAGGAAGAATCCCGCCCGTACCAGGTGTTTCCGGCGCAGAAATTAAGCGATCCGGATGGCTCCAAATACAAGGCTGCCTATTTCGACCGCTTCGACAATGTGTGGTGCCACGGCGATTTCGCCGAATGGACGGAACATGGCGGGCTCATCATCCATGGCCGCTCCGATGCAACCCTCAATCCTGGCGGCGTGCGCATCGGCACGGCGGAAATCTACAACCAGGTCGAGCAGATGGAGGAAATCCTCGAGGCGCCCTGCATCGGCCAGGCCTGGGAGGACGACGTTCGTGTCGTGCTCTTCGTGCGTCTTGCAGAAGGCGTGGTTCTGGACGAGGCGCTGGAGAAGAAAATCCGCGCGAAAATCCGCACCGGCGCCAGCCCGCGCCACGTGCCCGCGCGCATCGTGCCGGTTACTGACATACCGCGCACCAAATCGGGCAAGATCACCGAGCTTGCCGTGCGCGACGTGGTGCATGGCCGTCCGGTCAAGAACAGGAGGCGTTGGCCAACCCGCAGGCGCTGGAGCACTTTTATCGCGACCTGCCGCGCTGCAATCGTAGCTGCGGCTATGGTTATCAAACGGTTGCTGCGAAATTTACCGTCGATTTCACGGATGATACCGAATCGTAAACTGCCGTATAGTCAGGTAAGGTTTTGTTAAGGTTCGAGCCCGATAGTCGTGTTCGTACTTGAGGAGAAATCCCGCTCCGCCGCCCTGGAAGCCGGTACGCTCAAGCTTCTTGTGTGACAGCCAAATTCATACTCAGGCGCTTCTTTGAAGCGCCTTTTTCTTTGGTGGTGCCAGGCGGTCTACATCATCGCTTCGCGATCGCGCATTAGGGCGCCCGACAGCAGGACTATCGGCACGGTGGCGGTGAAGATGATCAGCAATGCCGCCACCGCGCCGTCCTGAGCCATGCCGCGCGAGGCGCTTTCGTAGATGAACGTGGCGAGCGTGTTGAAACCGAACGGTCGCAGCAGGATCGTTGCCGAGAGCTCCTTCATCGTGTCCACGAACACCAGCACACCTGCCGTAAAGATCGCAAGGGCCACAACAGCGGGATGGTCACGCTCGCCGCACTCTGCAGCGACGAGCGCCCGAGGCTTCAGGCTGCTTCATCTATGTTTGGCGGCAGTTTTTCCAGGCCGGACCGGATGGCGCCCTCCGCCAGCGCCAGAAAGCGGGATGGAGCAGGCGAGTACCATTGCAGTTGCCGATCCGGTGAGCAGCAAACCGGTCGATACGTCGAACCATGCGCGCATCTGGGCGTCGAGCCAGTTGTCGAACCGCGCCAGCGAAAAACAGCAGGCCCAGTGCCATGATGGTACCCGGCAGCGCGTAGCCGATCATGGCGAAGCGTGTGGCCAGCGTCACGCCGCCGGATCGCTGCCCCGCGGGCTGCGTTGATCAGCAGCAGTGCGATGAACACGGCCAGCACAGCCGCGGCCAACGCGGTCGTGAGGCTATTGAGGAGAGGCTCGCGCAAGCGCCGGATCGAAAAGCTGGTGAGCGCGGCGAGATGCATAGGTGCCGAACACATAGATCGGGATGCCGAAACCGAGCAGCACGGGGGTCGCGACGACGAGCGTTGCTGCCGGTCCCTTCCATCCACTGAGTTGCACGCGCGGCGGTCGCGCCTTCATGCTGTGTCGCGCGCGCCGGGTGAAACCGCTGGCGCCGGCGCGCCCATTGCTCTGCCATCAGAAGGGCGAAAACCAGCACCAGCATCAGCATTGCGATCTGCGCCGCACCTTCCAGGCTGCCGCGATTGAGCCACGTCGTGAAGACCGACAGCGTCAGCGTGCGCACGCCCAGATACTCCGACGCACCGAAATCGTTGAGCGTCTCCATGAGGACGAGTGCGACGCCCGCGATGATTGCGGGACGCGACACGGGCAGCAGGATGCGACGGAATACCGTGAACGGCTTCGCGCCAAGGGTGCGCGCCACATCGGCAATATTGCGACCCTGCATGATGAAGACGACGCGCGCCGTCAGATAGACGTAGGGATAGAGCACCGCAGGACATCACCAATGCGGCGGCTCCGCCCGTCGAGCGCAGGTCCGGAAACCAGTAATCGCGGGCGGTTTGGAACCCGAAGAGCGAGCGCCACAGCGTCTGCACGGGGCCGGCAAAAAGAAAGAATTCCGCGAAAGCGTAAGACGCCAGATAGGGTGGTACCGCCAGCGGCAGCACAAGCGCCCAGGCCAGCGTTTTGCGAAAGGGAAAATCATAGCCGACGACGAGCCAGGCGCATGCAACGCCGGTCACGGCCGTCAGTACCGACACCAGCGCCAGCAGGTGCAGTGTCGTCAGCGTGGCCCCGGCAGCGACGGTCGAGACCAGATGCGGCCATGCCTCGCCAGTGCCCGAAAAACGCGATACCGGCGAGCGTGGCGACGGGTAGCACCGGAACCATCGCGCATGTTGCGAGGGCAATGAAGAACACGACGCCGTGCCGCTCGCGCTTGACGCGCGGGGCAGCGGCAATCTGGGCTCGTGCGGGTCCGTCTAGGCTCGTCACGCCGGGTCCTTCAAACGCAAAAAGCCGGGCTGCATGCGCAGTCCGGCTTTCGCCTTGCATTGGAACAAGCTCAGCTCGACGGGCCGTCGTCGAGACCGACGCGGTCGACCATCTCGGAAGCCGCCTTGCGGTGGGCTGAAATCTCGGCCAGCGAAAGAGTGTCGGCGTTCAGTTCACCGAATGCCTGCACCACCGGCGAAGCTTCGAGGCCCGGCTGCACCGGATACTCGTAGGACTGCTCGGCCTGGATCTGCTGCGCTTCCGGGCTCGACAGGAACTGGATCAGCTTGACGGCGTTCTCGCGGTTGGGCGAGTTCTTGGCAAGCGCTACGCCGGAAACGTTGACGTGCGTGCCGCCGTTCTCGAAGGTCGGGAACACGACCTTGATCGCGTTGGCCCATTCCTTTTCCTCGGGGTCCTTTTCATTGGTCTGCATCAGGCCGACATAATAGGTGTTGCCCAGCGCGATGTCGCATTCGCCGGCCATGATGCGCCTTCGCCTGCGGGCGGTCACCGCCGTCGGGCTTGCGCGCCAGGTTGTTCTTCAGGCCGGTCAGCCATTCCTCGGTCTTCTCCTCGCCCCAGTGAGCGATTGCCGCCGAGATCAGCGCAAGGTTGTAGTCGTGCTGGCCGGAGCGCATGCAGATCTTGCCCTTCCACTTCGGGTCGGCCAGTTCGGCATAGGTGATGGGCTCGTCACCCACGCGCTCCTTGGATGCGTAGAGGACACGGGCACGCTTGGTGATGCCGAACCAGTGGCCTTCCGGGTCGCGATACTCGGCAGAAGGCAGGTTGGCGTTGACGGTCTCGTCCTCGAGCGCCTGCGTCACGCCCTTTTCCTTGACGTTCGTCAGGCGCGCGATGTCGACGGTGAGGATCACGTCCGCCGGCGAATTGGTGCCCTCTGCGGCGATGCGGTCCTCAAGCCCCTTGTCCAGGAACAGGAGTTCGGTGCTGATGCCGGTTTCGGCGGTGAAGGCATCGAGAGCTGGCTGGATCAGGGCCGGCTGACGGTACGAATAGATGTTGACCACCTCATCGGCCGCCGCGGCAAAGGGCACGTAGGCGATGCCGGCGGCAAGCGCCGCCGCCGCGAGGCGGGTGCCGGTCGAGCGAGATGCTCCGAAAATCATGACTTCCTCCAGGCAGGGGGTTCAAAGCCCCATGTTTGAACGGATTGAATGTTCCAGCAGGAACAGGCGGTTCATGATCGACACCCGATATGTGGTCAATAGAAAACGCAGCAAAATCAGCAGTTTAGAATAATTCTAAACTGCTGAAGTCAGGTTTTCATGAGTGAATTTCGAGATTTGCCCTTGGGCGTCTCAGTCCGCCAGCACCCGGGTTGACGGAAATGTGATCTCCACCATGGTGCCTTCGCCCGGGGTCGACGAAATCGAGAAGCGGGCCCTGTTGGCCTCAACCATCGCCTTGGTTAGCGGGAGGCCAAGGCCGGTGCCGTCGTGGCGGCCACGCTTCAATGCATTGATCTGCTTGAACGGCTTCAGTGCCTGATCGATTTCCGACAGGCTCATGCCGATGCCGGTATCGCGCACCCGCATGACGACGTCGCCCGATGGCTCGTAGGAGGTCGACACGATGACCTGCCCGCCCGCCTGGGTATAGCGAACCGCATTGGAAAGCAGGTTCAGCGCGATCTGGCGCACGCTGCGCAGGTCGGCCACCACTTCCGGCAGACGCGATGCGAAGCTTGACCGGATAATGACGCGGTCGCGGTTGGCCTGCGGCTGCATGACCGCGACGGACTCGCCCAGCGTGTCGTTCAGTGACACCGCTTCGTAGTTCATCTCCTGCTCGCCAGCCTCGATCTTGGAGATGTCGAGCAGGTCGTTGACGAGGTCGAGCACATGGTTGCCGGAGCGGTTGATGTCGCGCAGATAGTCGCGATAGCGGTCCGACCCGATTGGCCCGAACTTCTCGTCGATCATCAACTCCGAAAAGCCGATGATCGCGTTGAGGGGCGTGCGGATTTCATGGCTGACACGGGCGAGGAACTCGGTCTTCTGCGAAGAAGCCCGCTCGGCCTGGGTGCGGGCCTGCGTCAGTTCCTCTTCGGCACGCTTCCATTGCGTGATGTCGCGCACCACGGCGCAGTAGCCGCTGTCGTCGGACAGTTTGCCGATGGTCATGAACAGCGGAATGAAGCGACCCTCGGCCTCGCGCCCGATCACTTCGCGCCCGTCATTGAGCACGCTGGCCACGCCGTTTTCGGCAAGGCCGGCGAGATAGTCCCGCGCGGCGCGCTGGCTTTCGATGGCGAACAGCGATGCGAATGGCTTGCCTTCGACCTCCGCGCTGTCGAAGCCGAACAGCGCCTCGGCCGGCCGACTGATGTTGCGGATCGTGCCGTCGGCGGCGATCAGCACCACGCCGTCGGTCGCGGTGTCGATGATGGTGCGCATCTCGGCAACGCTGCCGAGCCATGTCGCCTATCTCGCCGGACACTGCGACGGGCGATGGTGGAAGGGGTGCGGCGGCCGCCGCGGGTTGGGGGCATCGGCGCGTTGAAGCGCCAGCAACAATGCCGATCCGCCGCGCCAGCGTATCGACTGCAGATGCGCATCGACGGGAAATTCCTCGCCGCCAAGCGTTCGCAGCCGCAGCTTGCTGCCTTCGGGTTCCGGACGCGGCGTCCGGGCTCTTGTCGACGAACAGCCCGTCGAGCCCGCCCTCGCGGCGGATCTGGTCGAGGCTGGCATAGCCGGTCAGGTTCAGAAACTCGCGGTTGGCGAAATAGAGGTCGTCGCCGGCGTGCACCAGCAGCGGAAGCGGCAGCCCGGCGACCAGGTCGGCATCGAGCCCCGTTTCCTGCCCGCGCTCGCTGGAGACGAAAGCGGACGGGGTGAACCCGTCGACGGCGATCGGCGGGGAGGGGAGGCGCCACGTCGACGATCTTCGATCCGACTGGCGCGGTCGCCGGTCTCGTCGGAAGTTGCATCTTCCCCGCCCACGGCCGAAGCTTCCTCCTGGATCGCAGAGGCGGGTACGTCCTCGTCTGCGGGTTCCGGAACGTGGGTGTCGCTTCCGGCGATGTACCCGGCGGATGTGTCTCCCCGTGTCGGGCCGGTGAAGTCGTTCTCAATGTCTTCCGCTACCGGCGGAAAGTCGGTTGGCTCCTGTGCAGTCAGGTCGACGTCACCGGCGACGACCGGTTCATCGTGGATCTTATCGCCGGCATCGCGGCCGTCGTCATCGGCACCGTCGAGTGCGGCCAGATGCGGCTCGTCGTAGACGTCGTCGGGGGCCTCGTGATCGTCTTCGACTGCGGATGAAATCGCATCGTCATCCGTCAGTTCGTCAGACCGCACGGTCACAGACCAACGGTCGAAACGTCGGCGGATGTATGACGCTCCTTCCGGTCATCAGCCGCCGCCGGCGTTTCAGGCTTTGAACCATCTGAAGTCCCGGCTGCCGTGCCGGGTGCTTCCTGTCCGGTTTCTGCTCGCCCGGCCTCGCGCGCTTCCTCGTAATCGCGGCGCAGCCTCGTCCGGATTTCCTCGAACGCGTTGCGTTCGTGCGGGGAAAGCTGCCTTTCCGGTGCGCGGGCCGGGCGATGCTCGGCAAGCCGCACGACCTTGTCGCTTGAGCGCCGTTCACGTCCTTCGGTGACCGCCAGCGCCGGCACCTCTCCGTTGAACGGGTCGTTTTCGGCAGGCGCTGGCGCGGCTTCCGCCGCTTCGCCGATCTCTTCTGCCGACATCGCCTCAGCAGGCGACGCATCGTCTCCGCCCGCGAGCTTCATGCCGAGCGCCTCGGGATCGGCGATCACGTCGCCCATGCGCACGACGCCGAAGCCGCGAAATCCCTCGAATTCGCGATCGCGGTTGTAGACGGGCAGGGCGGCAAGATCGACCGGTGCCCGAAGGGCGGTGCCGGCGACGGGCCACAACACCGACCGACCGGACCAGGTGTCGCGACGCTGGAGCAATCCGGCGATATCTCCTTGCGGGTCTAGCTGGAACGCGGCGGCTACCTCGTCGAACTGTCGCCCGATAACGTCGGCAGCCTCCTCGCCCACGGCGCGGGCGAAATCGTCTGAGACCGTGCTGAAGGCACCCTCGGCATCGGTGCGCCAGACGAAGCGCACGGGGCCTGTAGGAAGATCCTGCCTCTGCTGCGATGGAGGCTCGTCGAAATACCAGTCGTCGGCAGCATCCGCCGCGGGCGGTTGCCGTTCGGCAGGCGCGGTCGGAGCCGGGTCTGCCGCAGCGTTTGGTTCGATCTCGGGATTCCGGCGGATGCGGCCCGCCTGCGGCTGCATCTTCGACCACGTGCTCCGGCAGATCGGCATCGGAGGGAAGGGGTCGAGATCGTCTTCCGAGGGCTCTTTTGGGTCTACGATCGCGGCCGGTGCGGCTATTTCCGCGTCGTCGCGTTCCGTTTCAGGCTCGGTTTCCCCGACAGGCTCATCTACCGCGACAAGAAGGTGCAGAGCAGGTTCGTCCACCAGCCGCGCAATGCCGGCGGGAATGAGCCCGTCTCCCGCTGGGATCAGCCGTTTCACCAGCCGGTCGCCCTCGTGGGCAACCTCGACCACCAGCCGCGACAGCGTTTCCCGCGAAATTCCAAGGCCGTCGAAGCCGGGCGAAGTTGCGATTGCATGCGCTTCGTCGTCGACCAGCGCCGCAAAGTAGCCTGCCTCGCCAAACCCTTCGATGCGCGCGGCCGCTTCGTCACCACCAAGCGATCGAGGCGTTTGTGCCGGAACCGCCAGCAGTATCGCAGGCTCTCCATCTGGCAGCGTGACGCCGGACACGAGGAACTGCACGGCGCGACTGGTCATGCCGCTCGCCAGCCGGACCACCACCTGCCGGTCGCGGTCCATGCGCGGAAAGCCTGGCGTTGCGGAGATCTGGCGCCGTGCGGCAAAGCCCAGGCCGGGTGAGCCGCCCATTACAGCCTCGATGTCGGGGTAGCCGAGCAATGCCGCGCCCGGTCCATTCGCCCAGATCACTTCGTCGAGGTCGACCGTGAGGATAGCCAGCGCATCGCCTGCGGCAAAACGCGTACGCACCTCTTCCATCACGGCAATATCGATGAAGGAATAGGGGCCTGAAGCCATGCGAAAACCTGAAGCCGTTGAGTTGGCGAGCGAGCCGTTGTTAACTCTTTGTTAGTAAAAGTTTGACCGCTCCGCGTCCAGAAAGTCGGAACCGTGCAGCGTGCGAATCTTGTTCCTTGGTTAATCCCCGAAGCATCGTTTTGCTGCATCGCAACAAAAATGTTGCAATGCACAAAAGAGATCGCCTATATTGGTGCCAAGTCAAGCGAGCCGGCACGATAGGACGTTGCCGGACCCAGTGTAAAGGATCGAGCGATGACCAAAGCAGCCGCGAAGACCGCCGATACCATCGAATTCCCGACCTTCGACGCCGAAAAGACGGCAGACCAGTTCCGCGCCTTCGCCGAGAAGGGCGTCGAGCAGTCGAAGGAAGCCTACGCCAAGATCAAGACCGGCGCCGAGAATGCGCAGAAGGCCATCGAGTCGACCCTCGAAACGGCCCGCGCCGCCGGCAGCGAGTTCTCGCTGAAGTCTATCGCAACCGCCCGCGCCAACACGGAAGCCGGTTTCGCGCACCTTGAGGCGCTGGTCGCGGCAAAGTCCCTCTCCGAGGTGATCGAGCTGCAGACCGCGTTCCTGCGCAAGGCGGTCGAGACCGCCGTCGAGCAGGGCAAGGATTTCCAGACCGCATCGACCAAGGCTGCCGAAGACGTCGCCAAGCCGATGAAGGAAGCCTTCGAGTCCACTGTCAAGGAACTCAAGATCGCCTGACGCGTTCAGGCTGTAAGTACACCGCGGGAGGAAACCTCCTCCCTTCCCGATCGCGGTTCAGAAGACCGGCTCCTCCTCCCGCCGGTCTCCTAACAGGAAAAGGCCGGGATCTCCTCCCCCGGCCTTTTTCCTTTTTAGGCTTGGCTTGCGGCGCATCGGGCTTGAAATCGCCGCCGATAGTCCGTAAGAGCCTCGCCAGCCAGAGCTTGGCGCGTGCGGTTGTAGCTCAGTTGGTTAGAGCACCAGATTGTGGATCTGGGGGTCGCTGGTTCGAGCCCAGCCAACCGTACCATTGATTTCAATGAGTTAGTCGTCATTCTCCCGACGTTATGTCGCGCTGCATGTTGCACTGCGCTTCCCTTACTTTCTGCGGGTTTCCTGACCTCACGGCAAGTCCGCGCAACATGAGCCGCGATATGCTTGCCCTTTCCCCCTCCGTGCGGCACGTTGCCGGAAACGGGAGGGGATCATGCGGATTGCAGTCAGCGGCGCATTGTTGATCATGGCCGGCAATGTGGCATCGGCACAGGAACCGAGTGCTAAAGGACGTACCTTTCATGAGTATTCGAAGTGCATGAAGGAGGCGGCAACACGGTACTCGGTGCTGGATCAGCCGATCACGGATATCGCTGAGGCCGCCGCCGCATCCTGCAACGATGCCTTTGCCGCCTTCAGCCAAGCCGTGGCTGACAACGTCAACGCTCCGCGGCGTCCAGCGATTATCCAACATGCGATAGAAACCGCTCGCCGAGAAGCGGTTGTCGTCATTGCAGAATCCAAGCTCGCAGCCGACTAAACCCTCCGGCGTTCTTGGGGCACGCGCAGCCCCTCACAACTTGTCAGGCGTCATCAAACCCGCTTAGATTGCTGCGGGCTATTTGCACGCGGCCGGGGGGACCATGCGGGCGATATGGGCAGGGTTGCTGGCGTCTAGTCTTGCCGTGCCGGCACTGGCGGCCGGAGAGGGATGCATCCAGATATCAAACGATCTCGATCGCCTGGCTTGCTACGATAAGGCCCTTCGCCGTACGCCGGTGCGTGAAGCTCTCCCCGTTTCGAAAGGAAAATGGGCTGCAACGACTGAGACGTCGAAGCTGACCGACCAGACGAACGTCTATCTTCGAGTGAAATCGGATGAACCGGTCAGTTGCAGTTGGGCGAGGGGAGAAAAAGGTTTCTCTGTACGTGCGCTGCGTCGAGAACAAGACGGCGCTGATATTCTCGACCGGCTGCCATATGACGTCGAGCGAGTACAACGACTACGGCGATGTCACATACCGTCTGGACGACGAGCCGGCGAAGACCGTCGGCATGGACGAGTCCACCAATAATCGTTCCCTTGGCCTTTGGGGCGGCGGGCGATCAATTCCGGTCATCAAGCAGATGTTCGGCAAATCCACAATGATCGTGCGGATGACGCCTTACGGCGAGATCCGTT
Organism: Opitutus sp.; assembly: GCA_024707325.1. Lineage (GTDB taxonomy): Bacteria > Verrucomicrobiota > Verrucomicrobiia > Opitutales > Opitutaceae > Opitutus. The sequence goes on from JANPZY010000001.1 coordinate 9,784, forward strand.
CACGTCGACATTCGATATCGCCGGGCTGGAAGAAGCCATCAAGCCATTGCGCGAAGCATGCCATTGGTAGCCTGAGGAGGGCGCGGGGACATGACACTATCAACACAGGACTTCATGCTCATCGAGCAGAGGGTTTCCAACGAAGCGAAGTCGACCGGGGCGGCATATCTGCTGTGGTTATTCTTGGGTGGCCTTGGCGGTCACCGCTTCTACCTCGGCAGGATCGGCAGCGGCTTGGTGATGCTTCTGCTAGCGGTTGTCGGCTGGGCAACAATCGTCATTGGCGTCGGCGCCATACCCCTCATCATCCTCGGAATATGGGTGCTGGTCGACGCATTCCTCATCCCAGGCATGATTCAGAAGCACAAGGATCGTGTCAGAACGCAGCTCACTCAACAGGCGATGACCGTGATAGGCGCGCCTCGGAGAGAGCCGCAGATGTAGTGGAGATGCGGTTTGCCGGTCGAGGCAGATCCAAAGGGATACGGCTCAAGCAGCAAATCGCTACGGCTATACGGTAGCGCGGCTACTGTGCGCTTATCCCGAACGCGCGGACATTCATTGATAGGGGTGCTTGTGCCGCTGACCGGCGAAGCTTTTTGGCGCGAAATCAGTCGATTGCCTCGATGCCTTGGGCTTTCAGCCGTTCGAGATGATCTTTCATTTCCTTGAGCCGCTCCGGAGAATGGCCCTGCCAGTCCGTGACTTCTCCTGTCACGCAGATCGGTTCGCGGGACCGATAGGATTGTGTCGGGTTGCCGGGGAATTTCTTGTCCGTCAGGGTTCGGGTCGTCTTCGATCGGACCCGTGGGCTCCACGACATAAATTCGTTCCTGCCCATCGCCCGTGGCCAGTTCAGCACCCCAGATGGCCGCGTCGAGCGTTCCTGTCAGATAGACCCAGGACGCCCCGCTTTCGCGCCCCGTAGTTGGAATTGTAACCGGCCTCTATCAGGTCACCCCGTCTCAGGTCGGCGCGGGTGCCGTGGTAGAATGGGCTCGGATTGTCGTCGTCGGGAACTGTCATGGCTTGGTGATCCTCCTTGTCGCGGCAAGCGAGTCGACTGCCCAATTCTGTATTTGGGGTGCCCTTCCGTTTCCGTCGAAAGCGCCCTCAGAAAAGCGAGCCCTGCTCCCCGCCGCCCGGCCTTTCGACTTCCTGGTGGCAGGCTTCGGCGCGTCGGTGCCGGAAGCCACTGCTCCGGCGCGACCGTCGGCAAACTCGATGCTGAGCACGTCGCCGGGCCTCACATGCGCGGCACTCTTCACCGGCTGGTCATCGGCGTCGCGGATCAGGGCGAAGCCTCGTTTCAGCACGGACTTGTGAGACAGCGTTTCCGCTAACCGTCCGGCCTGCGCAAGACGGATCGAACGCCGTTCCAATGTCGCGGCAACACATTGATCCGCGCGCCGCCCAAGCAGTTGCAGTGTATGACGGTGCGTTTCCACCCGCTCGCATCAGTGTTGCCGGCGCAACCCGCGCGGCGTCGCGGGCAAGCCGTGTCCGGGCTTCGTTGACGCGGCGTTGAAGCATCGCCGGCGACAGGCGCAGGCCCCGGAAGCGGAGGCGCTTGGCCTCGGTGTTGGCGAACAGAGCGCGGCCCAGCCGGCTGGCGGCCTCGTCGAAGCGCCGCCGCGGCAGGGCCAGCAACTGGTCGGCCGAGGGCAGCGCGCGCGCTGCCGCGCGCAGGCCCTGGCGCTTGCGCTCGTGCTGCGTGATACCGCGCCCTTCAGGCGCGCCGAAAGCCGCGACAGCGCGGCTTCCAGATCCGCCTTCACCGGCACGGCGAGTTCCGCCGCGCCCGTTGGCGTCGGCGCGCGTATGTCGGCTGCGTGGTCGATCAGCGTCCAGTCGGTCTCGTGCCCCACTGCCGAGATCAGCGGGATGCGCGATGCGGCGGCTGCGCGCACCACTGCCTCGTCGTTGAAACCCCACAAATCCTCGAGGCTCCCGCCGCCGCGCGCCACGATCAGCACGTCGGGCCGCGGTATGGTTCCTGCCGGGTCGAGCTGGTTGAAACCCTCGATCGCCGCCGCGACTTCCGCCCCGTCGTCTCGCCCTGCACGCGTACCGGCCACACCAGCACGTGCAGCGGAAAGCGATCGGCGATGCGGTGGATGATGTCGCGGATGACCGCGCCGGTGGGCGATGTGACGACGCCGACGACGCGCGGCATGTAGGGCAGGGGCCGTTTGCGCTCGTCGTCGAACAGCCCTTCGGCGGCGAGCTTGCGGCGGCGTTCCTCCAGCAGCGCCATCAGTGCGCGCCGGCGCCGGCCGGCTCCAGGTTGTCGATGACGATCTGGTATTTGGACGAGCCGGGATAGGTGGTCAGCCTGCCGGAGGCGATCACCTCCATGCCTTCCTCTGGCCGGAACTTCAGGCGCGAGAACGTGCCCTTCCAGATGACGGCTTCCAGCCGCGCGCGCTCGTCCTTCAGTGCGAAATAGGCGTGGCCGGACGAGTGCGGACCCCTGTAGCCCGAAATCTCGCCGCGCACGCGCACATTGCCGAACTGGTCCTCGACCGCGCGTTTCAGCGCACCCGATATCTCGGAAACGGTGAATTCGGCGGCATTGGTTGCGGCGCCGGAAGGCGGGTCAGAGGGGAGGAAGGAATCGCTCATCCGCGAAGCATGGCACGAAAGCGGCCATGCGCGTCAAGAAGTGCGGGGCGTCCCGTCACCATGGTATGAAATCCGCACCGAAGGCGCGTTGGAGATGCCTCTTCGTGGCGGCCTCGAAAGCTGTCGGCCAGGTGGCGCCGAGACGGTCCGCAAGGGCGCGTGCGCGTGGAAAGAATGCTGCTGCGGTCGCCCAGTGGGCGGCTAGGACTCTCTTCGCGGCGCGGGCCGGGATAGGGCAGGGCGCGCAGCACGGCCATCTGCTCGGGCGTCACGGTGCGGCTGAGATGAAGCATGCCGCCGCGCTCGGGCGAGTGTGTCTCCTCGACCATCAGCCGGGTCAGCAGCTCCCGCAGCAGGCCCGCGCCGGTAACGCCGAGCACGTCCTCCCCGCGCCCCATGCCCACCGCGATCAGGCCAAGAACGCGGATGAACTCGCTGATGAGATAGTCGACCGTGCCCGGATTAGGGGACGTGGCCGGCAGACTTGGGGGCAGCTTCGATGCGATGCCGTTCCGGTCGATCAGCGGCTTCAGCGTCGACCGTGCGTAATGCGGTGCGGACGAGAGGAGATTTTCGAGGAAGGACGATGTATCGACCAGCCAGAGATCGATCCGCAGCCAGTCCTCGGTGATCGCGTTGAGCAGCAGGCCTCCGCCGCTCCGCTGGCTCCAGTAGACGACCGGCGCGAAACCGGCGATGGTTTCCCGCCACGCCGTCGCTAGCTCGATGTGGTCGGCGGCTGCAGCCACTCCCACGAAATCCAGGTCGCTGTAGTCGTCGGCGCTGCCGCGTCCGAAACTGCCGCTCAGGAAGAGGGCGCCCAGGCGGCTGTCGCTCTCCAGCACCTCCTTGGCGTGCTCGATAAAGGCGCTCTGCTTCATCCCGCTATCAACGAGCTACCAGCCGGCCATCGCCGGGCGTTGCTTCTGCCGCTTCACGCGGGCAAACGCCATGGTTTCGAAGTCGAACTGGCCGGCTTCCTCCGGTGCCGGTACGGAAATGTTGTCGAGGCTGTCGCAGATGTGCCGGGCCAACGCGTCGACCAGCTCCGGCTGGCTCGAATGCCCGCGCACGATGCCGATGCGCACGTCGGGCAGCGCGCCGAACCCGTCCGCCTCGCCAAGGATGCGCATGCCCGGCCGAAGCGCGCATTCCGGCAGGATCGAGACCGCCTGTCCGGAAAGCACGGCGGCGATGATGACTGTAGCCGACCAGCTCGTGAACAGGATGCGGTAGTCGCGACCCATCTGGTCGAGCATGTCGCAGGCCGTTCTGCGCCACATGCAGGTGGCCCGGCCTACGGCGATCGGCAGCACGTCCTCCATGTGGATCGAATGGTTCGCCGACGTGACCCACAGCAGCGGTTCGCGCCGCACGACCTCAGCCGCGCCCTTGTCGCTGTCGTGGGTGACAAGGGCGATGTCGAGGTGACCGCGCTTGATGTGGTCGATGAGGTTCACCGTCGGTTCGCAGATGACCGACAGTTCCACGCGTGGATTGGAGCGCGCGAACCGGGCCATGATTTCCGGCAGGAAGCGGTCGGCATAATCGTCCGGCGTGCCGATCCGGATATGGCCTTCGAGGCTGGCATCGTCGAATGCCGCGAGCGTCTCCCTGTTCAGCCGCAGGAGCCGCCGTGCATAGGTCAGCAGGCGCTCGCCTTCCTCGGTCAGCCGGTTGGTGCGACCTTCCTTTTCGAAGAGCGCCTTGCCCAGGCGTTCCTCCAGCCGGCGCATCTGCATGGATACCGCCGACTGCGTGCGGTGCACCTCATCAGCGGCCCTCGTGAAGCTGCCGGTGTCGGCTATGGTGATGAACGTATGAAGCTGGTCGAGATCGAGTGGAGCGGCCATGCGCGTGATCCATCATGTTTTCTGATCCGACACATTAAAAACATTCGTTAGACTAATCAATTGCTCCGTGGGAATGTCTCGATGCTAACCAGCAGACGCGATTCAACAGCGGCTGCCGCGGCGCATTCACGCGCCGGCGGTGGAACTGTGATGCGCCGCGTCGATCGATGAAGGAGAGATGAGATGACCGCCCTTGGCCACCACACGCATGCGATCGCTGCCGAACGGCGCATGGTTGCCGCCGTGTCGCGCGTGGCCGACGGTTTCCGTGCCTTCCTGCGCGCGCTCATCAATCGACGCGAAGTGAATCGACTTGGTGATCTGTCCGATCACGAACTCGCAGACATCGGTCTGATGCGCACCGATCTCGTGGTCGCCATGCGCTCGCCGATGAGCATCGATCCGACAGCGCGGCTCAGCGACATCGCTCGCGAACGCTACCTTACCGAGGATGGCGCACGCCGGGTTTGCTGATGCCAAAGTTTCCGCAGGCTGACTCCCACATCCCGCCGGTTCCCCTCCGGTAGCCTGCATGCTGCCCGGTCATCCTCTCAGGATGGCCGGGCTTTTTTTATCAGCGTTGCGGGTTCTTCATGCCCTGCAGGAACTGGTCGAAGACGGATTCCATGTTCTTCTGGTAGTCGTCCCGCGTCTTGCGGCCGCTCTCGAACATGTCGCCGAAAAGGTCATCATAAGGCGTTCGCACCCGCCCGCTGGGATTGCTGCGTGATTGCGGCTGCGACTGGGGTTGGCGCTGGGACTGGGGCTGTGTCTGCTGCCGGGGCTGCGTCTGCTGTTGGCCGCCGCGCATCATCTCCTCGAAGATCTTGCCAAGCGGGTTGTCGAACGGTCCCTGCGGCGCCCCTGGCGCCTGGCGCTGCGGCTGTCCGCCGCCGAACATCCCCTTCCAGGATCTTGCCGAGCGGATTGTCGAACTGGTTGAGGTCGGGCTGCGGCGTTTCCGGCCGTGGCGTCCGCTGCTGCGGCGCGCCGCCCTGCTTCATCATCTGCTCGATGATCTCCTGAAGCGGATTGCCCTGGCCGCCGAAGCCGGCGGCCTGCACCTGGCCGGTCGATTGCTTGAAGAGGCCTCCCATGATCATGCTCGCCAGCGCCGGCAGCATCTGCTTGAGGACGTCCTGGCCGATACCGGTCGCCTGGGAGGCCTGTGCTGCCACAGCCCGCGACAATTCCTTGGAGCCGAAGAGGTGACCGAGGATGCCGTTGCCCTCTTCCATGCCTTGAGACGAGAAGGCTTTGGTCGCATCCTCGAAATATTTGGCGTGCTGGCGCCATCGCCAAGAAGGTGCAGCCCTACAATCCGCTGCCGAAGACGCCCGAAGAGGCCGAGCAGATGCAAAACGAGCAGATCGACAAGGTCTCCTCGCGCATGGCCGAGCGCATTCAACCGATCCTCGCCGAGATGGCCAACGACCAGAACCTCACGCGCGACTCGATCAACGAATACAGCCAGCGCATCTCCGATCAGATCGGCACCGTGCTCACCGCCGAAATGGCGCGCAATCAGCAGCTGAACAACAATCTCCAGGAAACGCAGATGGCCGCGGCAGACGCGCTCAAACTCTCGCACGAGCTCACCGCGCTGTATCTGAGCTCCTTCAAGGATCAGGGCATCATCACCCGCCTGCTCACCCTGCCCGCCAACGTCGTGAAAGACGCCGCGAGCCTCAGCATCGTGAACAGCCGCGATCGCAAGAAGGTCGAAGAAGACCTGATCGCGAAGATGAGCGACATCGAGAAGCGTCTCGCCGCTCTCGCTGCGCAGAACCCGCAGAAGTAATTCGAGCTAAACGCCACGCGTTCCCGCTCTTTCAAGCCACGCCGCCCAACGGCGTGGCTTTTTTGTGCCCGGAGAAATTCGCCTGCGCGACGCCCGACGCGTTCGCGTTAGGCGCGAAGCAACACGCCTCTCTTGAAACAACGCAGAGCGCGGCGAGCTCAGCGATGCGATTGAGCCGGTTTACTTCAGCGCGAGATCGTTTCGCTTCACGTCCTTCACCGTCCACTTCGTGACGGTGAGGCCTTTCGCCGTTCTCGTGCTGACCGCGAGATCCTTCAGATCGAAGTCCAGCTCACGCACGCGTGCACCACTGCGGCCGTCGAGGCTCACGTGGAGAGACTTGGGCATTTCCTTCTCGGACTTGGCCACGTCGAGATAAACGATCTTCGAGCCCTCGCTCTTCGTCAGCGGATAGAGTTTATCGCGCGAGAGACCACCGATCTGAAACTTCTTCGCGAAGGCTTTCCCGGTTTCTCCGTCCTGGTAAACCATCGTGTAGAAGTTCTGGTCGCCTTCCTTCGGCCAGATCGCGACGTGGATGATATCGCGGCCCATGAAGACCTTGTCGGCCACCTTCGACACCTTGAGCGTGCCGTCGCGCATGATGCAGAGCACGCTGTCGAGAATGGTGCACTCCTGCACGAACTCGTGCTGACGCCAGTTGAGGCCGATGAAGCCGTCGTCGCGATTCACATAGAGGCGCTGGTTGGCCGAGACGACCGCGGACACGTCGATCTGCTCGATCTCGTCGTAACTCGTGCGGCGCTTCAGGCCCTTGCCGTATTTCTCCTGCAGCATCTCGAACCACGCGATCGCGTAGCCGGTGAGATTCTTGAGGTTCGCTTTCGTTTCCTTGATGCCTTCCTCGATCTTCTTGATGGCTTCGTCGGCCTGGAAACGGTTGTAGGCGGAGATGCGCTTGATGCGGATCTCGGTGAGGCGCGCGATGTCGTCCTCCGTCACTTCGCGGCGGAGATTTTTCAGGAAGGGCTTCAGGCCTTCGCGAATTTCCTCCAGCACACTCTCCCACGTCTTCGATTTCTCGATGCGACGATAGATGCGCTCCTCGATGAAGATGCGCTCGAGCGAATCCCAATGCCACTGCTGCTCGAGTTCGCCGAGCTTGATCTCGAGTTCCTGTTTCAGGAGGTCCTTCGTGCGATCGACGCTGCGACGCAGGATCTCACGCACGCCGAGGAAGTGCGGCTTGTCGTTCTCGATCGCGCACGCGGCGGGCGAGATCTGCATCTGGCAGTTTGTGAAAACGTAGAGCTGCTGGATGACCTTCTCCGGCTCCGCGCCCTGCGGCAGGTGCACGAGGATTTCCACCGCGTCGGCGGTGTTGTCGTCGACGTGCTTGATTTTGATCTTACCCTTCGCGTTGGCCGCAAGGATCGACTCGATCAGCGACTCCGTGGTGGCGCCAAACGGCAGCTCGGTGATCGCGAGCAGATACTTCGAACGCTGCTCGATCTTCGCGCGGATCTTCACCTTTCCGCCGCGCTCGCCGTCGTTGTATTCCGAGAAATCCGCGATGCCGCCCGTCGGGAAATCGGGGTAGATGCGGAACGTCTTCCCCTGGAGGTGATTGATCGCCGCGCGGCAGATGTCGTTGAAGTTGTGCGGGAGAATACGCGTCGAGAGACCGACCGCGATGCCCTCGGCACCCTCGAGGAGAAGCACCGGAAACTTTGCCGGCAACGTGACCGGCTCGCGCGCGCGGCCGTCGTAGCTGAGCTGCCACGTCGTGGTCTTCGGATTGAAGAGCACATCCTTCGCGAAATTCGTGAGGCGCGCCTCGATGTAACGCGGCGCGGCGGCCTCGTCGCCCGTGAGCGTGTTACCGAAGTTGCCTTGCGGTTCGATGAGCCACCCGCGTTGCGCGATACCGACGAGCGCGGCGCCGATCGATGCGTCGCCATGCGGATGGAAGCGCATCGTCGCACCGACGATGTTGGCGACCTTGTGGAAGCGGCCGTCGTCCATCTCCCACAACGTGTGGAGCACGCGCCGCTGCACGGGCTTCAGGCCGTCGTCGAGATGCGGAACCGCACGATCAAGAATCACGTAGCTCGCGTATTCGAGAAACCACTCCCGGTAGTGCTGTGCGAGAGGAGCGCTGGACGGATCGCTGTTGGCGGAATCAGACGCGGGTGACGAGGCTTCAGACGTAGTCTCCTCCTTCGCCGAAGAGGCGGATTCAGGTGCATCCAACGGCTCGGGTGCCGCGTTGGAATCGAGGGGAAGTTCTGGCTGATCGCTCGGTTTCGACGATTTCTTCTTGGGCATCGCGCGTGTTAAAGCGGCCAAGAAAGAGCAGTCAGCCGCCCGCTGACGAGGCGTTTTTCTCCTTCGTTGAAATCCAGCTCAGAGGCCCACGCGGCCGGGGGAGGACACGCGTGGGCCGGGAGCTGGAAATCAGTTCGAATTGAAGATGATCGGCACCGACACGCGGACGTTGATCGGGCGGCCATCGTGGCCGACCGCAGGTTTGAACTTCCAGCGCGAGACCGCGTCGATGCAGCGGCGCGCCAGCGAGCGATCGTTCGTGCCGCTCACGGTGATTTCCTTGAGCGAGCCGTCCCGCGTGACCACGAACGAGACCGTCACTTTGTCGTTGGTGAAGGAACCCGCCAGATCCAGCGAAGGCGTTTCGATCGCCTGCGGAGCCGCCGCGATCTCGGACGAGGTCGCGATGCGATCCACCGAAAGCAGGCGCCCCTCGAGCTTCAGTTGTTCGCCGGCCACGACCACGCCGCTCACGCGCACGGGATCCCAGCCTTCGAGCGATAACTCATAACTCACTTCCTGCGGCCTGATCTCAGCGAGCGTCAGCGGCGTCTTGCCAATCGCGACGCCGTTCTGGCGAACCGTTGCTCCGCTCGGAGTGCTCGTGATCGAGATCGCGCCGCTCTTGAATTCCGCCGAAGCCTGCACCGAGCCCTGCTTCGTCACCGTAATCGTTTCCGAACGCGGCTCCCAACCCGGACGCGTAAACGTGAACAAGTAATCGCCCGGCATCACGTCATCGAAACGCGCCGGCGTGCGGCCCGAGCGCTCGACCCCGCCAAAGAGCTCGCCGGCCTTGCGCATCGTAAACTCAACGCCCTCGGGTGTGCTCGCCACCACGACGGTGCCGGTCAGGCGATCGAGCGCGATCAACCCAAGATCCGTCGTCTGCGTGCCTTTGATATCCGCGGTCCTCGTAACCGTCGCATAGCCCGGCATCGAGATTTCGACGCTATGCAAACCAGGCTTCAGATCGTCCAACGAGAGGGGCGTGAGCTGCGGCGCACCACCATCGATCGAGACCTGAGCGCCACTCGGCGAGGTCGTGACAATCAGGATACCAGGCGAATTCGCGATGCGCTCCGCCTCGATTTCCGCGGTAATCTGTTGACGCGTCTGCTCCGCCGCCTGTTTCCGGGCAAGAGCGACCGCGGCTTCACGGGCGGCCTCGGCTTCACGCAGAATGCGCGCCGCCTCCTCCTTCGCCCGTTGCTCGATCTCCTGCGTGCGCGTGTGCGCGCTCTGCGCGAGCAGCGCCGCCTGCGCCTTCTCGAGTTCGGCGAGGCGCTTCGATTCCTGGGCGTCCAGGTAGAACTTGCCCGCGACCACCGCGGCAACCAGCGCCGCGCCGACACCAACAAACATGCCATAGCTGCGCGGCTTCTTCCCCGCCGGAATGGGCGCAGGCGCGGCCATTGCGGCGGAAACATTCACGGAACTGACACCGCGACCGCCGCCACCGTTGGTCGGACCGGCCTTCACCACCGCACCGCCGGCTTTAACCTCCGCTTTGCTGGAACGCGTCGGAGGAGGTTGCAGATCGACCGGACCGCGACCGCGCGGGCCGGAACCATTAAGCGCCACCGGAGCCGGATCAGTCCGCGTGACCGCGGCCGTCGCCAACGCGGGTTCGGCTTTGGCCGGCACTGCGGATTTCACCACCACCGCGGGGGCAGCCTGTTGTTTCGGCGCAACCACCGTTTTCTCGGCGAGCGCGACCGGCTGTGCGACGGTTACGGCCTCAGCGGCCGCAGCCACTTTCGGTTCGGCCGCTCCAGCACGCATCCACGCGGGATGCCATTCGCGACCTTGATGCGAAGCGAGGTGCAACACGCCCAGACTCTCAGCCGACACCGTCAGCGCCGGCTCGATCTGCAGCGACGCGCTCTTCAGCCACGCCGCCACATCGGGTTGCCAGACACCCAATCCTGCCGCCGCCGCGGTCTCGCGCACGAGCCAGGATTGATACGAGAGCGTGCCCGTGCAGGTAAGCTCGAGCGGACCTCCGCTCAACAAACCGGAAACCGACGCCTTCAACGCAGGCGCAATCTCGGCCGCTACTTTTGGTCCCGCCTCGGTGAAGTCGTAAGTTTCATTATAGAACAAACGCGCCGCCGCGCCCTTGAACTTCAGGCCGAGCGCAGCCTGCACCGCGGCGAAAATCGCCTCAAATCCAACCGGGCACGTCACCACCGCATCGACGCCACGCGACGTGATCAAAAACAGATGCGAACGTTCCGCCGCGAGATCCCAGACCAGCGTCCGACCACGCCCTGCCCAGCGCAGCCCCGACGCCACGGCCCCCACCCGGCCGAGTGTCGCGCTTTCGAGGCGCGTCGATTCGATTCCGCGCTCCTTCAGCGCCGCCGCCGCATCGAGCAATGCATCGGCTGACGTGACGCCCGCGATCCAGCGCGTGCTGCCCTTCGTTGCGAGCGCCGCGCCGTCCTCCACCTGGCAATGAACGAACTCGAGCGGCGCCGCCAACCCGTGCGGCAATCCGCTTACGAACTGCCGCACCGCCTCGCCACCGCGGTGCTTGTTCGCCTCGTCACTCGAGGAAACATGCCAGAACGCCGATGCCGGCGTCACCGCCGTCACGGCGCGCCACGCCGCGCCGGCGGCGAGTCCGCCGAGCACTTCCTCGACGAGCGGCTTCTGCTCCAGCGCGCACTCGCGCAGAAATTCGACTTTGTTGGCTGACACACGGGCTGCACGCAGTGTCTGCCGCGTGAGCTCGAGGTAGTATTGTTTTTCGGGTGCGGATGGCATGGTGGTAAGAATCGATTACTCGGCGTTGAGCAGGGTTTTCATGCTCTCCTGGAACTGACGGCGGCGCTCCTCGAACGCCCGGACCTTTTCGGCCAACGCGGCCGCTTGCGCTTCGGCCTCGGTGCGCTCGGCATCGAACGCCGCGCGTTCGTTGCTCAACGCGCGCGCCTGCTGGCGCACGGCATCCGCCTCCTTCGCGATCTTGCTGCGCTCGGTCGCCAGCGCGGCCTCCTGTTCGGACAGCGTCACGCCCAACTGCTCCAACTCGCCGCGCTGGGCCGCGAGTTCGGCACGCTCGCGCTGCGCGGCGGCGGTTTCGCTCTTTGCGCGCGCAACCTCCTCGTCGAGCTCCCGGTCGCGTTTCGCGATCGCCGACTGGCTCGCCTGCAGTTTCTGCATCGCGTCGGCCAGCTCGCTCTCCGCTGCGGTGCACTCGGCTTCACGCTTCAAAAACTCCGCCGACTTCTTCTGGAAATCCTCCAGCGTTTTGGCGACCTCGGCTCGGGCTGACACCAACGTCGCACGATCGCGCTCGAGCTGCTGGCGCGTGGTCGTCAGTTCCTCGTCCGCCGCCGCGAGTTCGGCCTCGCGCTTGGCCAGTTCGCTTTCGCGCCGCGCCAACTCGGCCGCGCGGTTGTCCTCTTCGCGACGAGTCGCCTCCAACGCAGCCTTCTCTGCTGCGAGTTTGTTCTGATGCTGCGCGAGCGTCTGACGCTCGACTTCGAGTTCCTCCTGCGCGCCCGCGACGTCCTTCGCCGCTGCTTCGCGCTGGTCGACTTCCTTCTCTCGTCGGGCCAGTTCGGCGGTCTGTTGGGAGAGTGCAGCTCGGAGCGCCGTCAGTTCGTCGTCGGCGGCAGCGAGCTCGGCCTCGCGCTTCGTCAGTTCGGCCAGGCGCCGGCTCACTTCACTCGCGCGTTTCTCCTCTTCGCGTCGCAGCGCGTCGATCTGTGCGCGTTCCTCGGCAACTTTTTTAACCTCTTGAGCGAGTGCCTGGCGTTCGGCCTCGAGCTGCTCCTGCGCGGCGTTGAGGTCTTTCGCCGCGGCCTCTCGGGCGGCGAGCGTCTTTTCACGCTGGCGAAGTTCGTCGGCCTGTTTCGCGAGACCGTTTTTGACAGTGGCAAGCTCCTCGTCCGTGGCGGCGAGTTCCGCTTCGCGTTTGGCCAGTTCATTGGAGCGACGAGTGAGTTCTGTCTCACGCTGCGCCAAGGCAGCCTGAGCGACCTTCAGTTCGTCGGCGGAGCCGGCGCTGGCCTGCAGCTTCACCTGCTCGGCCTCGAGTGCCGCCCGTTGATCTTCGAGTTCGGCGAGCGCGGCCTCCTGCGTTTTCTGGGCAGCGGCGAGTTTCTTTTCGCGTTGGTCGAGTTCCGCACGAATGCCCTCGAGGCGCTTCAACTCCGCGCGTGCTTGCGCGACCTCCGCTTCCGCTTCGGCCATCGCTTCGCTCTCGGCTTTCAACTGCGATTCCCGCTCGCCGAGTTCCTTTTGCCGGCGCTCGAGTTCCTGCGTCCTCGCATCGGCGGCCGCGAGTTGGGATTGGAGATCCGCCAGCGCGCTCTCCGCGAGCACGCGCGAGGCCAGCGCTTCATCACGGCTCCGCTCCGCCGCGGCGAGCGCATCGGCTTTCATGCGCACGTCCACCGAGAGGCGATCGCGTTCCGCGCGGAGGGCCGCGAGCGACGCTTCGCCCGTCCCGCTTGAGCGCGTGCGTTTTCCGTCGGGGCTCAGTTCCTCGACGAGGAACTCCGCGATCTGCAGCCAGCGAGCCGAACTGATCTCCGGCGTGTGCCCGTTGAACTGCGCCTTGATCAACTCGACCGAGCGCGAATGCAGCGCGGTGAAATCCACCGGCGGATGGAAAATATCGTTCACGCCGTGGCGGATCGCCTCCACCACGCGATCGAGCTCGAGTTGCGGACACAGCAGCAACGCCGGCGCGCTTTGATGCTGACGCAGCCGGTCCATAAACAAGAACGGCTCGTCCGGATGCGCGCGCGCATCGTTTACTACAAGGTGAAAGACCTCGCTCTCCAGCACGTCCTCTACATCCGCGGTGCCATCGAGCGGCCTCATATAAAGACCACGCGGCGAGACCACGAAGGCCTTGGCCCGAAGTTCACGGGGGCCGGACTTCACGAGCAGAATCTTCACCGAGACGTCGGTGCGACTCGCGACCTTTGGAAAAGCTGGAGAGCGCAAAGGGGAATTTAGAAAGCCGAACGCTGGAGGCGCCCGAAGTTGGAAGGACTGTAAGAGGCGTCGCAGAGGCATCACCAAAAATGCTCTGGAACAGCATCTTTTGACCAACATTTTTCAGATGCGTTCGCCGTCCGCTTTTAACAAAAGTGTAAAATCCCCCTAAATCATCCACTCCTGCTTGTTCATTGGGGGCGCACCAGCCCGGCGTTATCCGCTCACTGCTGAGCATCGGGGAAATATTCTCCCCACCCTACTTTTAATCTTACGCAGGAGCCTCCCTTCATGGGAAGCCGCACCCTATATTATTCCTCGGAGGTGCTGCGCGGAAGACGCTGCAGACTCTCCAGATCGTCCATTTCCATACGACGGCGGAGATCTTCATCCTGCTCATATAGCACGGAAGCTTCCGCATTGTTCGGATTCCAGCCGCCCAGCGGATTGGCGACCAACGCCGCCACGGCAGCGAGACGACCAAGCGTTTTCTGATACCCCGGGTTCAGATATCTCTCCTTCGCCAGCTCACGCCGACCGTAGCGGGTGAGGAGTTCGTGCTCGGGAATCCGCACGCGGTCCTCCTCCACCTGAAGTTTCGGCAGGAGCAAAATGCCTTCCGTCGTGCCGATCGCGCCGAGCCGTTTCGCTTCGAGCTTAGCTTTATCCTCAGCCTCGGCCTTCTCGCGATAACCCGGATCGAAGGAAAATCCCAATCGGCCCGACGCGTTCTCCTCGGCCGCGTCCGCCTTCGGTTCGACGACTTCCGTCGCGTCGGGTGCAGGCTGCTCGGACTTCGCCTCGCTCGCCTCCTCGGCCCAAGCCGCGGTCGCGCCGGACAAAATCAACAGCAGTCGAATCGAGACACCCCGTCCTCGCGCACTGCTCGCAATGCGCCCGGTCCGTTGGGATGAAAGTGCGATACGCAACGTGGACAAAACGGGATGCGCGAAATGGACCAGAAACCAGGCGCGGCGTCCACTCTTGCAAACACGCGACAGTTGAGCGGACGCGCGTCTCTCCGAGGAAGCGCAGCGCGGACGCGAGCCGCGAATCATGTCATATGACACCGCGCAGGTGGAAGCGCACCGCGCCGCGGGGACGTCGCAAAAGGTGGAACCCGACGTCGTCGTCGGGCTTTTGGGAGATGCGCCATCGCAACAGCCCGGCGAGGACGCCGGGCTCCACCGACACAAACTCCGCCGACATAATGATGAGACGCGACGCCCTCATCGCGTCGAAGCGCTCCACCGCGGCGAGAGCGCCGCGACTCCATTTTTCGGCCGCAGTCATTCTGAGCGGAGCGGCAAATCCAGCTCTCGCTTCGAAGCCCTCGGACACCGCGAACGTCCAACTGGATTCTTCGCTGCGCTCAGAATGACAGCAGGAAAGTGAAGCTCCCGCTGCCCTTCGATCGCTTTTCGCGATTACGTCCTTCCGCGTTTCAGCGATTCCGCGATTTCGCGCCCGCTTCCGTGCTTCCGCGCTTGTCCAAGTCAGGACGCGGCGCGCACTCCGCTGAAACAAAGTCCTGACCTTGGCGCGACCGTGTGCGAACCTGCACTCGACCATGTCCGCACCGCCACGCGACGATGTTCGCACTTTGTCGCGACCATGTTCGCACCGTGGCTCGACCGTGGGCGGACTTCGGCTCGACGTGGTGCGCACGGCGTCCCGACTCGAGCCGAGTTGTGGCGCGGCTCAGACTTCGACGAGGTCTTTTTCGACCTTCAGGTTCTCGATGATGAAGTCCTGACGCTGGGGCGTGTTCTTGCCCATGTAGAAACCGAGAAGCTCGTCGCTGTTGTGCAGGTGAGCGAGCGTCACGGGTTCGAGGCGAATGTTTTCGCCGATGAAGTCCTTGAACTCGCCGGCGGAAATTTCGCCCAAGCCTTTGAAGCGGGTGATCTCGTGGCTGGCGCCGAGTTGCTTGATGGCGGCCTGCTTCTCCTGCTCGTCGTAGCAATAGATCGTCTTCTTCTTGTTTCGCACGCGGAAGAGCGGCGTCTCGAGAATGAAGAGGTGATTGTTGCGGATGAGGTCGGGGAAGAACTGCAGGAAAAACGAAATGAGCAGCAGGCGGATGTGCATGCCGTCGACGTCGGCGTCGGTGGCGATGACGATCTTGTTGTAGCGCAGACCGTCCATGCCCTCCTCGACGTTGAGCGCGGACTGGAGGAGGTGAAACTCCTCGTTCTCGTAGATGACTTTCTTCGAGAGGCCGTAGGTGTTGAGCGGTTTGCCCTTCAACGCGAAGACGGCCTGCGTCTGCACATCGCGCGTGGCGGTGAGCGAGCCGGCAGCGGAATCGCCCTCGACGATGAACAGCGTGCTCTCTTCGGCGCGGTCACCGCGCTCGCCGAGATGCTGGCGGCAATCGCGGAGCTTGCGGTTGTGGAGCGAGGCTTTCTTCGCGCGCTCGCGGGCGAGATTGCGGATGCCGGCGAGTTCCTTGCGCTCGAGTTCACTGGCCTCGATTTTGCGCTTCAGGATCTCAGCGGTCTCCTTGTTGCGGTGGAGATGGCCGTCGAGCGCCTGCTGGATGAATTTGCCGACGAACTCCTTCAGCGTGGGGCCGTCGGGACCGACGCTGGTGGAGCCGAGTTTGGTTTTCGTCTGCGATTCGAAAACGGGCTCCATCACGCGCACGGCGACTGCGGCATCGATCGACTGGCGGATGTCGGCGGCGTCGTAGTCGCGCTTGAAAAAGTTGCGGACGGTGTCGACGAGCGCCTCGCGAAACGCGGCGAGGTGCGTGCCGCCCATCGTGGTGTGCTGGCCGTTGACGAAGGAGAAATATTCTTCGCCGTAGTGCGCGCCGTGCGTGAACGCGACTTCGATGTCGTCGCCCTCGAGGTGGATGATCGGATAGAGAGGTTCGCCGGCGAGGTTCTTCTGGAGAAGATCCTTGAGACCGTTTTCCGACTTAAAGGATTTGCCGTTGAGCGTGAGCGTGAGGCCGCGGTTGAGGAAGGCGTAGTTCCACAGCATGTCCTCGACGAACTCGGTGCGGAACTTGAAGTCCTTGCCGAAGAGCGCCTCGTCGGGCGTGAACTCGATCAGCGTGCCATTGCGCTCGGTGGTCTTGGTGACCTTGTGATCCTTCTTGAGTTTGCCCGCGGCGAATTCGACGAGCTTCGTCTCACCCTCGCGAAAAGCCTGCGCGCGATACTCGAACGAGAGCGCGTTGACGGCTTTCTGACCGACACCGTTGAGGCCGACGGATTTCTGGAACGTCTCGCTGTCGTATTTCGCGCCGGTGTTGATGATCGAAACGCAGTCCACGAGTTTTCCGAGCGGAATGCCGCGACCGTAGTCACGCACGCGGACGGTGCGCTCGTTCAGCTCGATCTCGATCTTGCGGCCGTAACCCATCGTGAACTCGTCGATCGAGTTATCGATCGTTTCCTTCAGCAGCACGTAGATGCCGTCCTCCGCGTGGGCGCCGTTGCCGAGGCGGCCGATATACATGCCGGGGCGCAGGCGGATGTGCTCGAGGGAGGAGAGGGTCTTGATGCTCGCTTCGGTGTAAGCTTTGGCCATGGGTGCGTGGACGTAGGTGCTACGGTTTCGCGCGCGCCGTGACTGACAAGCGCAAAGACGCGATCGCGAAAAAGCGAATCACGGAAACACGGAAGCACGGAGGAGACTGAAGATAATCGCGGAGGCGCGGAAGGGCGGAAACGCGGAATCCGCGAATGCATTGCCCTCCCGAATCGGAACCGAGGCGCTTTCTCCGCGCTTTCAGCTCCTCCGCGTTTCCGCGGTTCGGATCGATTCTTTCCGTGCTTCCGTGATCGGCTCGTGTGCGTCTCCGTGATTCTCAGTCCAGCGTCACACCGCGCATGTCGCCGGTGTTCATGAAGTGCTGGTGGAAGGCGAAGGCCTTGCTCAGCGATTGCGGCGTCTGACCGCTGCGCGAGAGCTCCACGTAGTGGTGCAGCGCGTCGCGGAACTCCGGGTGGGCGCACTGATCGGCGATGAGCTTCGCGCGCTCGTGCGGCGATTTGCCGCGGAGGTCGGCGATGCCTTGGTCGGTGATGATCACCTGCACCGAGTGCTCGCTATGGTCGGCGTGGCTGACGAGCGGGACGATCGTGCTGATCTTGCCGCCCTTCTGGAGCGACGGGCACACGAAGATCGAAATGAAAGCGTTGCGCGTGAAATCGCCGGAGCCGCCGATGCCGTTCATCATGCTCGTGCCGAGCACGTGCGTGGAGTTGATGTTGCCGAAGAGATCGGCTTCGAGCGCGGCGTTGATCGAGATGATGCCGAGACGGCGCACGGCCTCCGGGTGATTGGAAATCTCCTGCGGGCGCAGCACGATGCGCGAGCGGTAGAAATCGAGGTTGTCGTAAAACTCCTTCGACATCTCCGGGCTCACCGTGATGGCCGTCGTGCTCGCGAAGGTGAGTTTGCCGGACTTGATGAGCTTGAACACGGCATCCTGCAGCACCTCCGAATACATCTCGAACGGCGGGATGTCGGGGTTTTCGCCCATGGCGGCGAGCACGGCGTTCGCGATGTTGCCCACCCCAGACTGGATCGGCAGGAACGGCGTCGGAATCGTGCCGCGACGACGCTCGCCGGCGAGAAATGCGGCGACGTTCTGGCCGATGCGCTGCGTGACTTCGTTGGATTCTTCAAAGCCGCCAGACTCGTCAGGCTGATTGGTTTCGACGATGCCGACGATCTTCGACGGATCGACTTTCACCACCGTGGAGCCGATGCGATCGCGGACACTGTAGAGCGGGATTTCGCGACGATAGGGCGGATCCTTCGGCTCGTAGATGTCGTGCATGCCAAGCAGCGCGGGCGATTGCGCGCGGTTGAGCTCGATGATGATCTTGTCGGCAACGTTGCAGAACGTCGGGGACGCGCCCACCGAGGTCGTGAGCACAATCTCGCCACCCGGGAAAACTTCGCAGGCCTCGATGACCGCAAACTTCAGCCGGCCGAGGAAACCGTAGCGCACCGACTGGGGGAGCAGCGACAAGTGCATGTCGAAGAACTGCACCTCGCCCGAGTTGATCTTTTTGCGCAGGTCGGCGTTGGACTGATACGGCGTGCGGAAGAGCACCGCGTCCGCGCGAGCCAGTTCGCCGTCGAGCGACGGGCCGGTCGACGCACCGGTGATCACGCCGACCTTGAACGGCCGGCCAGCCTCATGCTCGGCACGAGCGCGAGCGGCGATGGCTTTGGGCACAGCCTTGGCCGCACCAGCAGGCGTAAACCCGCTGAATCCGATGATGTCGCCGTGGCTGACAAGGGCTGCAGCTTCTTCTGGGGTGAGTTTAGCGAATGGCATGCTGGGGCAGAGTGTAGTCGATAAGCTCGTATCCGACGCCGCACGCTTTGCCGAGCCAACCGCATTTTTTGCCCGGGCTAAAATCGCGGCTGCTTGCGGGACAATTTCCACGTGCGTAGCGTTTTGCCCTAAACCCGACTCCCCCATGAAGAAATTCCTGCTCGTTTCCGGTGCCGCTCTCCTCGTTCTGGTGATTGTGGCTTACCTCGTCGCCACGTTCTTCCTGGGCTCGATCGTCAAGGCCGGCGTCAACAACTACGGTCCGCGCATCACCGGCACCGCGGTCGTCCTGCAGGACGCGGACATCTCGCCGCTCAGCGGAGGCGGCACGCTCAAGGGTTTCTCGGTGGCCAACCCCGAGGGCTGGACGCAGGGGGACGCGTTTTCGCTCGGCGAGGTTCGCGTCAAAATGCGCCCGTCCTCGCTGCTCGGGAGCCACGTGATCGTGGAGGAAGTTTTCATCGACCAACCCGTTTTCCGCTACGAGACGAAGCTCGTCCGCAGCAATATCGGCGACCTGCTCAAAAACATTGAGGCCGCGGTCGGCTCGAGCGACGCGCAGGCGCAAACCGAGCAGGGCGAACCGATGAAATTCGAGGTGAAACATTTCCGCC
Organism: Opitutus sp.; assembly: GCA_024707325.1. Taxonomy (GTDB): domain Bacteria; phylum Verrucomicrobiota; class Verrucomicrobiia; order Opitutales; family Opitutaceae; genus Opitutus. The sequence continues at coordinate 29,233 of JANPZY010000001.1, forward strand.
TTCAGGGCGGCAAAGTCACCGTCGGCGTGGGCAACAACGCCGTCACGCTGCCGATGCCGCCGATCGAACTCCGCGATCTCGGCACCAAGGAAGGCGGCATCACCTCGAGCCAGCTCGCGATGGCGATCATGCGCAGCATCACCTCGAGCGTGATCACCGCCACCACCGAAGCCGCGGGCAAGATCGGTGGCACGATGGGCGCGGCCGCGGGCGATGCCGCGAAGAAGGCGAGCGAAGGCCTGAAAAAACTTCTGCCCGGCGGAAAATAATCCGCCTGCCCTCGCCTCTCACCCGCGGGCCGTCGCCGCGTCCGCGGGCGAGACTTCTCCGCGCGCCGCGTCGACCGCGATCATGATGCCTTGCGCAAGCGCGAGGCGGCTCACGGGTTTGGGCAGATAATCATCCGCGCCCGCCGCAAGCGAACGCTGCACGACCTGCGGCGAGTGGTCGGCGCTCAACATCAGCAGATATGGGCGTCCATAGGTGTGCGGCGCGCTCCGAATCATGCGGCAGGTTTCCACGCCATCGGGACTCGGCAGTCCGGCGTGGAGCACCACGAGCGACACTTTTTCCTTCCGGCAAAACTCCAGCGCCTCCGTGCTGCTGCCGAGCGGAACAACGTCCGCGCCGGTGATGCTCACAATCATCTGCGTGAGCATCGCGCGACTGGAGTCGTCCTGATCGACGACAAGCGTGCGCCAACCGAGTCCCGCCACCCGCGCTCGCAGAAGTAGTTCGAGCCGTTCCGTCGCGTCCGGCACCGCGAGCGGCTCGCCTTCCTTCGTCGCGGCCACCGCGGAAAACGCCAGGGTAAACACACTGCCCTTGCCCACCACGGACCGCACGGTGATCCGGCCATCCAGGAGCTGCGCCAGCCGTTGCCCGACCGCGAGTCCCAGACCGGCGCCTTCGCTCGGCGAAGGTCGATGCGACTCCTCGAAGGGCTGAAACAACTTCCCGAGTTTTTCGTCCGAGATGCCCACGCCTGAATCCTCCACCGCGATCAGCACGCGATGCTGATGCGTGTGAAACGGCGCGATCGGCTCCGCCCGCACCTTCACCGCGATGCGCCCGCCGCGGGGCGTAAACCTCACCGCGTTGCCCACGAGTTGGATCACGATCTGACGCAGGATCTGCCCGTCCGTTTTGATCGCATCCGGCACGAACCCCTCGCACTCCCAGGTAAACGTCTGCTCCTGCTCCTTCACCCGCGAAGCGAAAAACGCCTCGAGGCTGCGCTGCAGATCGTCGAGCAACACCAATTGCTCGCAGACGGGATGCGCGTGCGCGTCGAGTTTCGAAAAATCGAGCACCTGATCGATCGCGGCCAGCAACCGATGCCCCGCCTCCCGGATGCTCGCGGCCTGCTTCTCCTCCGCGCGGCCGGCGAGCGTGAACTGCATCAGCTCGCTGTATCCAATAATCACGGACAACGGCGTCCTCAGCTCATGGCTCATCACCGCGATGAAATCCGACTTCACCCGCGCCGCGCGTTCCGCTTCCTCCCGCGCCTGCCTGGCCTCCGCCGCTGCGCGCTGCACGGCGATCGCGCTCGCGATCTGGTCCGACACAAACGTCAGCAGGCGCCGCTCCGGTTCGCCGATCAGGTGCGGATTGAAGTAATCCTGCACCGCCATCACGCCAAACGTCCGCCCCGCCACTTTCAGCGGGATGCCCAGCCACACCTGCGCGGGGATGCCGAAATTCACCACCTTCCCCTCGGCGAGCAGGCGATTCGCCGCGGAGCGATCGAGCAGCAGCGGCTGCCCGCTGAAGTAAACGAGATCGGTCACGCCGAGCCCGAGCCGCCGATCCACACGGCGCTTCTCGAATTCATCTTTTGAATACACGAACCGCAGCATCTGCTCCGTCTGATCGACGAGCGCGATGTAGAGATTTTTCACGCCGATCAGTTCGCCGACGATCGCATGGATCCGGTCGCACAGCGCTTCCATCGACTCCGCTTCCTGCGCGGCGCGCGAAATCGCAAACGCCGCCGACTCGGACGACACTTCGCCTTCTCCCGTTGCGAGTCGGCCGGGGCCGGGCGCGTTTTTTAGAAACACCGCCACTTGCTCGCCCACTTGAGCGACCCGCGCTTCGAGCAACGTCGCCTCGGCCGCCTCCACCGGCCGCGCGAGCAGGTTGAGTTGCCCCGGTTCGCCCGTCTGCCGGCACCGAATCACGCGGTCGCGCAGCAGGGTCTCACGCGGATCGTCCAGCGTCGCCAACACCGCATTCGCATCGCGCGAACGCGCTCCGGGCAACAACAGCTCCATCGCCGCCGCATTGGCCGCCACGACTTCGATCGTGCCGGCTTCCTCGTTCGCCGAAAACACCACCGTCGCCCACGGACAAGCCGCCAACCAGACCCGCGATTCGGGCGCCAGCGCGGGCGTAACCAGGTCGAAAAGAGAACCTGACATGGCGAAGTTGGACGGCTGCACGTTAAGAAACTGTGTGCCAAGGGGAAGCAGGGACTTTGCCTAAATTTCACCACCCCGCTTTCTGTAGTGTCATCTCGCTCCGACCACTGTGCTGATTCACATGGGTTGCGACGTTGACCCGACCGCGCGCTCGGCGCTGCATCCCTGCATGCGCATCACTTACTACGTCGAAATCCTTTCGTCCTGGTGCTACTACGTCGAACCGGTTTGGACGCAGCTCAAGGAGCGCTACGCCGGTCGCGCCGAGTTCGAGTGGAAGATCGCGCTGATGACCACGGATGCGTTTCCCGTCTCACGCGAGCAGTGCGACTGGTTCTATCGCCGCAGCGGCGGCACCGTGATGCACTCGCCCGTCATGCTCAACTCCGGCTGGTTCGAGGCCGAGCGTCGCGGCGAGTATAAAGCTCCCAATCTCGTCGCCGAGGCCGGCCGCGATTTCGGTTTTAACGGCGACGAACTTCGTCTCGCCCTTGCCCACGCCGCGCTCCGCGAGGGCCAGAAGGTCGGCGACCTCGCCACCTCCGTCGCCATCGCCGCCCGCGCCGGCGGCATCGATCCGGAAAAACTCCGCGCGCGCGCCGAGTCTGCCGAAGTGCGGGCGCGGATCGAAGCGAGCACGCAGGAATTTCTGTCCCATCAGATCAACCAACGACCCAGCTTTGTCCTCACCGATGCGATCGGCGACAAAGCGGTTTTCTCCGGGCTCGTGCGCTTCGAGCCGCTCGCGGCGACAATCGAGGCGATGCTCTCCGACACGGACGCCTACGCGGCGCACGCCGCGCACCACGGTCCTCCGCCGCAACAGTGAGCGCACCGGGTCGCGACTATGTCCGCACCACGTCGAGCCTGAGTCCGTCCCGGGTCGGGACCAAATGCGTCCCACGTCGGGACTCGGTGCGTCCCGCGTCGCGCCTGAGTCCGCGCCGGTTCAGGACCGCGTGCGGATCAACTCGTCCACCGCGGTGATCGCTTTCGCGGCGCGCTCCTCGCCGGTGCCGTTGATTTCCACAAACGGCAATCCGCGTTTCACGAGCGTGTCGCGCCACAACTGCCGGCACATCTCGCGCTCTTCCGGCGTCGCGAAACACCGCTGCGGATCCGGCTCAAACGGCAGGTCCGTGCCGCACAAAAGATAAAGGGCGAATCCGCGCGCGCGTTTGTCCGCTTCCGCCCGCACCCACTCCGGACACGCCCCGGGAAACAGCAGATCGTCGTAGAGCACGCAGGTCAGCAGCTCCGTGTCGCAAAACATCACGCGACGCGCCGCCTGCGCCGCCGCTTCCTCGTTCGCGATTTGTCCGCGCGCGATCGCATCGAGATCTGCCGGGCCAACCTTGCCGTCATGGGAATCCCAATACGCGCGCACAAACTCCTGCGACCACGGTTCTCCAAAATGCGCCGCCAGCGTTTGCGCGAGCGTCGTCTTGCCCGTGGATTCCGGACCAAACACCGCGATGCGTAGAGGTGCGCCGCTCATGACTGCGCCTGCCTCGTTCCGTCACGTTGCACCTTCAACGCGCGAGCCCACGCGCGCCAGCCGAGCAGCGCCATCGCGAAATAGATCGCGTAGAGAAACGCCGTGTAGGCCAGCTCTGCGCTCCAGTAGGACGCGACCGCGACGGCATTTACGGCCACCCACACCGGCCAGTTTTCGAGGTTTTTCCGTGCTTGGAGAATCTGCCCCACGACGCTGAACGCCGCGATGAACGCATCACGCCACGGCATCGCCGCGCCGATTTTCGGCCCGACAAAAATCGCCCACCCCGCCGTCGCGAGTCCGGCCGCCGCGAGCCACGCGAGCCGCGCCCGCCACGAGAGCAAAGTGACAGGCAACTCCGGCGCATCGCCGCGATCGCGCACCCAGTGCACCCAGCCCCACGCAAGCGCCGCGAAAAAGAAAATCTGCAGCAACGCATCCGCCGGAAATCGAGCTTGCCAGAACAACACGCCTTGCACGGTGACCGCCACGAGCCCGATGGGAAACGCCCACAGCGAACGCCGGATCATCAGCGCCACGCCGGCGATCCCGAGCGCCAGATTGCACTGGTCCAGCAGCGAAGCCGAAGTGAATCCCTGCCAGATGTTGCTCCAGATTTCGCCCATGAGAGGCGGCGATTGAGCCGCCGCGCATTCCTACGCGCAAGCTCCCGATGGGGTGCTCTCGTTAGGTCATTCCGGGCGCAGCGAAGAATGACCACGCAACGAGCGCTTCCGCTCACTCCGGCTTGCCCGCCACAAACGCCTCGAGGGCTTCGCGCGTGATCGCGTGACGCGCGCCGCAGCGCGGGCAGCGGATTTCAACCTTCGCGTCGCCGGCGAACAAACCGTCCGGATCCTGTCGCATCACCGGCGCGAGCACTTCCATCATGCGCGATTGATTGCAGCCGCAGTGCCAGCGGTAGATCCGACGCTCCATCAGCGCGAGCGTCTCGGTCTGGTCGAGATTACGCACCTGCTCGGTCGTCAGGCTGCGAAACCACGCAAGGTCGCAGTCAGGATGCTCGGAAATCATCACGAAATCCTCCTCGCCCAACTGGAAATACCGGGTGCCGCGCTGCTCGCTTTGCGCGTAGAATTTTTCCACCGCCGCAAACGGATCGGAGCCCTCGAACGTCACCGTGCTGCGACGCTTCGGCTGCCGGTCACGCACGACGTCGGCGTAAAAGAGATTTTCCGGAAGCACCTTCACGTCCTCTTCAAACGCGCGGCCGACAACGGCGCCGGTTTCATTGTCGCCGGTGAGAAACAGATTCACGAGCGGCTGCTGGAAATTGATCGTCCACGCGATCATCTCTTTCCACGGGCGCGACGCGCAGTGCAGGACAAACGCCCCGAGTGCGCGTTTGAACATCGCGTCCACCTCCGGCGAGAACCGCATCTGCTGCTGGCTCAGATGCAGATAATAGTCGACGTAGAGATCGGCAAAATCCGCGCGCGCGAGCAGGACGTTGCGGCTCCGCACGAAATACGTGCGCACCTCGAGGCCCGCGTCGGCGGTGTTCGGGGGAGTCGTTTCAGGCATGCGGTCAACGTTGCGGCTCCGTCGCGTTTGTCCAGCATCGCACTTCACCCTTCCAGACCGGCGCTTCGTCCCTGAAATATTGCTAACGACCCTCACTAGCGGTCCTTTCGCGCCCCTCACACGCCCAGCACACTTGGGCCGCGATTTTCCATGACCCCTACCCCTGCTTCGACATCTGTGCCCCGTGCGTCTGCATGCACGGCGGTTTCGCATCTTGTCCGCCTCTCCCTCCTGTGCAGCGCTCTCGGTGCCCCCGCAGTCCGAGCGCAGTCGAGCGCTCCCGCGACACCGGCGTCTGCATTTTCCTATTTCGGCGACATCCGTCTTCGCTACGAATGGGACTGGGATTCGCAGAACGCTGCCGGCGCGCCGCGCGCGGATCGCGATCGGGCCCGCGCGCGGGTGCGACTCGGCGCCGGCTATAAGTTCTCCCACTGGTCGGTCGGTGCTCGCGTGCGCACGGGCGATCGTGACGGACAGCAGTCGCCGCATCTGACATTCCACGCCAGCGACGACATCACGGACGATCTCGAGGTCGCGCTCGACCGCTATTTCCTGCAGTTCAAGCGCGACGGCCTGACGGCATGGGGCGGGCGCAACTCCACCCCATTCTGGCAGCAGAACGAAATGGTGTGGGATGAGGACGTCACCCCGACGGGCATCGCTGCGAGCTACCAGCACAAGCTCGAGGATGGAGCGTCCGTGACGGCCACCGGCGGAGCCTTTGCCTTGCCCGACGGCATGACGCATCTCAACGGCCGACTCTATGGCGCGCAGGTGAAATACACGCGCTCCATCGCTCCGTCGCAGTTCACCGCCGCCGCGACGCTCTATCAATTCGATGGCGAGGAGGGCGCGCGCTTTCTCCGCAACCGCAACGGCGCGCGCGACTACTTGATCGGAGTCGCCAGCGCCGAGTGGACCACCCCGGTGAGCGGCCGCCCACTCGCGATCGGCGTCGACCTGATCAAAAACTTCGAGAACTACTCGGCCGCCGAGGTTGCTCCGCTGGCCGCACGCCACGCCGATGAGACCAACGGCTACGTTTTCTCCGTGCAATGGGGCTCGTTGAAAAATGCGCATGACTGGTTCGCCGGGTATTCCTACGCGCATATCGAAACGCTCGCGGTCAACGCCTCCTTCTCCCAGGACGACTGGGCTCGCTTCGGCAGCGGCCCGCAATCCGATTTGACCGACATCAAGGGCCACGAGCTCCGCGCCGGTTACGCGTTCACGAAGAACCTCAACCTCATGGCGCGCCTCTTCCTCGTCGATGCCATCACCAGCATCCAGGACGGCAAACGCTTCCGCGTAGATCTGAATTTCAAGTTCTAACACCTCAACCTCATCGCTGCCCCATGCACCCCTCCCGCCTCCTCTCGCTTTCGGCCCTGCTCATTGCTCCGCTGGCATTCACCACTGTCCGCGCTGCTGCGACCGAAGACGTCACGCGCACCTACCGTGTGCAACAAGCGGTCTCACTGACCGACATCCCAGCCGATGCGAAGAACGTCAAGTGGTGGGTCGCCATCCCCCAGGACGATCGTTTTCAACGCGTGCTCGACCTCGCCGTCGTCTCCTCGCCAGGCAAATGGAGCATCGTGCGCGAACCGGATCACGGCAACCGCTTCATGTTGATCGAAGTGGAGAACCCGGGCGCCACGTCGCTGACCTCCACGATTGAATTCACGCTTCGCCGCGAGTCCGTCTTCGTCGAAATCGATGCGGACAAAGTCGGACCGATCACCGACACGCATCGCGGACTCTTCGTCGACGAACTGCGCCAGGATGCCCCGCACATGAGGGTCTCCAAACGCATCGCCAAGCTGGCTGAAGAAACCTGCGGCAACGAATCAAACGTCTACCGCCAGGCGACCCTGCTCCTCAATGCCGTCGCGGACTACGCCGACCATTATTCAAAGGATCCGACCAAGCCACACTGCGGCGTCGGGGATGCCGAGGACTGCATGACCAACGCGGGTGGCTGCTGCACCGATCTGCACTCGATGTTCATCGCGCTCGCCCGGGCACGCGGCATTCCTGCCCGTCTGCAGATGGGCTACCGTCTGCGCGAGCCCAACGAGGGCAAGGAAGTCGATCCTGGCTACCGCTGCTGGGCCGAATACTTCGTGCCGAATTACGGCTGGGTGCCTGCCGACATCGTCGAAGCGGATGACCCCAAAGGTCTGGGTCGCACGCGCTGGTTCACCGGCCTGACCGAGCGCCGCCTCTGGCTCAACGAAGGCCGGGAGTTCGATCTCGCCGGTCGCGCGATCACCGAGAAACGGGTCAACACGATGGTCATTGGTTACGCCGAGATCGATGGCGAGGAAGCCCGCGTGCTGCCCGAAGGCGATCTGGAAGCCCAACTCTGGCGCAAGGTGCTCTACACCGAGGTGCGGTCGCCTGCTGTGGTCGCGTCCAACTGATCTTAGAGCGCCGCTCAACTACTGCGGCGCTCAAAGCTCGGTCATCACTGCGGACGAAACTCGATCGGAACGCCCGCTTCGCGAAACACGGCGCGCGAGGCAGCGACGGCGATCGCCTCGAGCAGTTTCGCGCGCGAACCCTCCGCAGGCTCAGTCCACACCGGGCGCTGCACCAGCTCGAGTGCGTCGCCGCGCCGAACCAGCAGGCCCCACCCCGCCGGAATCTCCGCGCGTGCAAAAATCCCGTCTTCGCTCACGAGGTAGAGATAATCGGCCGCGCGCCAGCGAAAGAGTTTCGCGAACTTCGTGCCATGGCCGAGTCGCTGCTGCCACTTCGAGAGATCCGCGAGCACGCGCCGATGCGTTTCGTGCTCCACACCCGAGAAGTCGCACGCGTCGAGTTCGGCAAAGAGCGAGTCGCCTTTGCGCAGGTCGGGACGGTGTCCGCCGATCAACTCCTCAAGCGCACGCAGTCGCTCGCTCAACTCGGCCACGCGACGGCGCGCCTCGCTTTCGCTGCGCGCGTCCTTCAGCAAATCCGCGCGCGCCTGTTTGCACTCGAAGACGGCAGTGCACGCATGCGCGGTGCCGCGCGCCGTGGCCGCGACGTCGGCCCTGTATCCAGTTTTTGGTAACCGCACCTCGGTCGCCGCAATGGTGAATCCGTGCTGCTGCGCCCACGCAAGCGCCAGCGCCTTCAGCTGCCGGTGACGCTCGCTTTCGCCCGTTTTTGTCCGCTCCTCGCTCATGCGCACATGAGAAAATCCTGACCTTCGCGAAAGCCGCGCCCGCGAAGAAAATCGCGTTGCAGCTCGCGCGCGCCCCGCTTGCCCACGCACCCGAGCACGAAGCAAGCGTCCGGCGCACCAATCGCATCCGGCGCGATCACCGCGCGACCGGTGCCGCCCAGCCGCCGCGTGTGTTTGCGCGGATCGATATCGATAAAACCTGCGATTGAAACGCCGCCGCGCTCGAGTTCGGCGACGCGTTTGCGCGTCGGTCGCCCCGCGCCCCACGCGAAGATCGGTCGACCTCGCACGACCCGCTCCAGCTCGCGCGCGAGATACGGTGCTTTTGTCCGGAAAAACGCCTCCGGCGAATAGCGTGGATCCGTGCGCGAAAGCCGCGCGGCGCCGTCGTGCCACGTGAGCAGGCGCCGCGGCACTTTCGCCATGCGCACGCCTGCATCCATCCAGCGCAGCCACAGTTCGTAGTCCTCCGGAAAATCGCCGTCGTGATAGCCGCCATGTCGCACCACGAGTTCGCGGCGAAACATCACACTCGGGTGCGCGAGCGGCGATTCGACGAAGCGGTTCAGCGCAATCTCCTCCGGCGTGCGCAGTTCGTTCTGCCACGCGACATGCAGCGCGTAGCCGGCGTTGCGCGACGCGTCGCCGCCAAACTCCACTTCGCACGCCACGAGTCCGAGCGCCTCGTTTTCCGGTGCACGCAAAAACTCCATCTGCGCACGGAGTCGTTCCGGATGCGCGGTATCGTCGGCATCCATGCGTGCGACGAACTCGCCGCGCGCCTCCGCGAGCCCGGCGTTGAGCGCACGCGCGATGCCTTCGTGCGGACGGCGCCATACCCCCACTCGCGCGTCGGTTCGCGCGTAGTCACGCAGCACGTCCGGCGTGGCGTCGGTCGAGCCGTCATCGACGATGATCAACTCCCAATCCGCAAACGTCTGCCTGCGCACGCTCTCGATCGCCCGCGCCACCGTGGCGGCGGCGTTGAACACCGGCATCAAAACTGAAACCGCGAGGGACATCCGTCCGGCATTAACGACCGCGGTAAAGTCGAGGTCGAGCCGCCGGTTGGATGGACGACCTCTTTGCGCGTCACACGCCTTCCGCGTAGATTGGGTCGGTTTTGCGATCGTCATGGAAATCCACGATCCCCTCGTCACCGATCCCGCCGTGCTCGCCGCGATGCAACGCGTGCCGCGCGAGCGTTTCGTGCCGGAGGATCGTAAACTCTTCGCCGGCCGCGACGCCGCGCTGCCGATCGGTCACGGACAGACGATTTCGCAACCATCGTTGGTCGCTTACATGACGCAGGAGGCGCGGCTCGCGCGCGACTCACGCGTGCTCGAAATCGGCACCGGCTCGGGTTATCAGGCCGCGATCGTCGCCGAGTTGAGCGATCATGTTTACTCGATCGAGGCGATTCCCGCGCTCGCCGCGCGGGCCGCCGCCACGCTGCGCGCATGTGGTTACGATCGGATCCATTTGCGCCAGGGCGACGGCTATCACGGCTGGCCCGAGGCCGCGCCGTTCGATGCGATCCTCGTCACCGCGGCCGCGCCATCGATTCCGCCGCCACTCGTCGAACAACTCGCCGACGGTGGACGGCTCTTGATTCCCGTGGGCGAGCCATCGGGTCCGCAGGAGTTGATGCTCGTCACCAAAACCGCTGGCGCCGTCCGAACCCGCGCGCTGCTGCCGGTCGCATTCGTGCCGTTTACGCGCGCGGGCGAGTGAGGCGGCCGGGCCGCGCGTCAGCTTTTCTTCAGCTGCTGCTCGAGTTTGCGGATTTTCGGCGCGATCACGAAACGGCAATAACCCGCGGTCGGGTTTTTCGCGAAGTAGTCCTGGTGATAGTCCTCCGCGATCCAGAACTTCTTGAGCGGCACGATCTCCGTCGTGATCGGATCGCGAAACTCCTCCTGCGCTCGCGCCTTCGATTTCTCGGCGGCGGCACGCTGCGCGTCGTTGGCGTAGAGGATGATGGAGCGATACTGCGGTCCCTGATCGTTCCCCTGCCCGCCGACCTGGGTCGGATTGTGCACGTGCCAGAAATAATCGAGCACCGCTTCGAGGCTCACTTGCGCGGGATCGTAATCGATCCGGATCACCTCGGCGTGACCGGTCGCATGCGCGCAAACCTGTTGATACGTGGGATTCGGTTCGTCGCCGCCGGCGTAGCCGCTGACGACATCTTTTACGCCGGGCAGCATTTCGTAAGCTGCTTCCGTGCACCAGAAGCAGCCGCCGCCGAGCACGACCGATTCCGTGGCGGAGTGTGCGTTGTTCATAAAACCGAGGATGGGCAACAGGATGAGAAATGCTGGTCGAAATCGCATGGCAGTAAGAGGCCGCAGGCCCGGTAAATAATTCCCAAAAGCTGAAATCCGCCATCTTTCACGGCACAAAGCTGAAAGCCGGGAATCCAATCGCAGCGGTCACACCGCCGCCCCAAAAATCCATGGAATCGCCGCGCCCGCTGCTTCTCTCGCGATCTGCCGTCATTCTTGGGCTGATCGCCGCGCTAGCATTGGTCTTCGGCACGCTCCTCGTTTCGACGGTGGCCCATCGCTCCATCGCCGACGCGCAGGAGCGCGCGACGCATGCGCAATCCTCGCTTCTCGCGATCCAGCAAGTTCGCGCCACCATCACCGAAGCCGAAACCGGTCAGCGCGGCTATCTGCTCACGCGCGACGAAACCTATCTCCAACCTTATCGCGAAGCGGCCGCGCGCTACGAAAACGAACTCGCCGCCCTCGCCCAGCAACTCGCCGGACACGTCGAGATCCAAAGCACACGGCTCGAACTCGATGCCCTCCTGCGCGAGAAGTTCAACGAGATCGCCCACTCGATTTCCCTCCGCCAGCGCTACGGTATCGGCCCCGCGCTCAACGTCGTCGAAAGCGACGCCGGCGCTCGCACGATCAGCGAGATCCGCACGCGACTGAACCGTCTTGAGGCTCACGAGCTCGACGAGATGTCGGCGCACTCCGCGTCGGCCGTGCATCGCAGCCGGATGTTTCAGCAACTCTCGGTTGGCTTGGTTGCCCTCACCGTGCTGCTCGGCATCGGCGCCGCGTGGTGGCTCGTGCGCCGCATCCACGAACTCGAAAAACTCGTGACCGTCTGCGCGTGGACCCACCGCGTGAAATGGCAGGGCCGCTGGATGAGTTTCGAAGAATACCTCGATCGTCGTTTCAACCTGCACTTCACGCACGGCATGAGCGACGAGGCCGCGGAGAAGATGCAGGCACAGATCCGTCTCCTTCCGCCGATCGAGGACGACGACGAACCCGTCAGCCCCAAGAAGAAGCGTAACCGCTGAACCGTGCCCAGGTCGCGCCAGACCGTGACGCGAGCCGGTGCGCACTGAGGCACGACATTGTCCGCACTCAGTCCCGACCGTGTCCGCACCTTGTGGCCACCCGGTGCGGACCTTGGCTCGACGTTGTCCGCGCAGGCTCCCGACTCGGCACAGCTGAAAAGATTTGGCAAAACACAGGGCTCCGTCTTTCTCCGCCGCATGAGGTTTTTCCGCTTCTCCTCGTTGCTGCTCGCGCTGGGTCTCGCGACGACTGCGGTTGCTCAGGTCACCGTTACCTACGAGTTCCCCGCGGCCCAGCCGCAAGGCTACGAGGACACCGGACTCAAGCTCACCGACGGAGTCGCCAACGTCACCGCATGGGGCGGGTCGGAACCTGTGGACGTGACGCCGTTCGTCGGTTGGGACAGCGCCCCGGCGACCGTGCTTTTTAGCTTCTCCGGTCTGGTCGAGATCCACTCCGTCACCGTGTGGCTTGCGGATAGCGACGGCGACGCCGGCGTTTTCCTGCCCGAATCCGTCAAGTTCTGGACAGATGACGAAGGTCTGGCCGAGGTTCACGAAATCGAAAATCCGGACGGCTCGGGCACCACGGTGGGCTTTACGTATTCACTTTCTGGATTCGTCACGGACGAGCTTTGGCTGCAGGCCTCTCACACCGATCCGGGCGAGCACCAGTGGATCATGATGTCCGAAGTGGAGCTCAATTACACGGCCGTGCCGGAGCCCTCCACTTATGCTGCGCTGTTCGGTGCAGTCGCACTGGGCGCGGGACTCGTCCGCCGCCGTTTCAACAAAGCGGTTCGAAAATAACCACTCGCCCGACCCGGTTCGAACCGAGCGCGAGTCGGTGCGAGGTTCGGATCAACCGCGGGTGAGTTTGCGGTATTTGATGCGGTGCGGCTGGTCCGCGTCCTTGCCTTTGCGCCGGCGGTAATCCTCGAGATATGCGGAGTAGTTTCCGTTGTAGAAAACGACCGTGCTGTCGCCTTCGAACGCGAGGATGTGCGTCGCCACGCGGTCGAGGAACCAGCGGTCGTGCGAGACGACGACGGCACAGCCGGCGAAGTTCTCCAGACCTTCCTCGAGCGCGCGGATCGAGTTCACGTCGAGGTCGTTGGTGGGTTCGTCGAGGAGAATGAGATTGGCCCCGCTCTTCAGCAGGCGCGCGAGATGCACGCGGTTGCGTTCGCCGCCGGAGAGCACACCGACTTTCTTCTGCTGGTCGGCGCCGGTGAAACCAAACTGTGCGCAATACGCGCGCGCGTTCACTTCGCGGCCGGGCATGCGGAGGGTTTCCTCGCCGCCGCTGATCGCTTCGTAGATTGTCTGCTCATCCGGCAGAGAATCGCGTGACTGATCGACGTGGGAAATCTTTACGGTGTCACCGACGCGCAGCGTGCCCGCATCGGGTTGTTCCGCGCGGGTGATGAGGCGAAACATCGTCGTTTTGCCGGCGCCATTGGGGCCGATCACGCCGACGATGCCGCCGGGCGGGAGGAGAAGTTGACGTTCTCGAAGAGAAGCTTGTCGCCGTAGCTCTTCGAAAGGTTTTCCGCTTCGACGACGACCGTGCCGAGACGCGGACCGGGCGGGATGATGATCTCGAACTCGCGCTCCTTCTCGGCGACGTTCTCCTTGAGCATCTTTTCGTAGGCGTTGATGCGCGCCTGACCTTTCGCCTGACGCGCCTTCGCCCCGGAGCGAATCCATTCGAGTTCGCGCGCCATCGCTTTCTGACGGCGATCCTCTGTGCGCTGCTCGGCGGCGAGACGTCGCTGCTTCTGCTCGAGCCACGAGGAGTAGTTGCCCTTCCACGGAATGCCGTGGCCGCGGTCGAGCTCGAGAATCCATTGCGCGACGTTGTCCAGAAAGTAGCGATCGTGCGTGACCGCGATCACGGTGCCTTCGTAGCGCGCGAGATGTTGCTCGAGCCAGTGCACGCTCTCGGCATCGAGGTGGTTGGTCGGTTCGTCGAGGAGGAGAATCTCGGGTTTCTTCAACAACAGCCGTGCGAGGGCCACGCGGCGACGCTCACCACCGGAGAGATGATCGACGATCTGATCGCCGGGCGGACAGCGCAGCGCCTCCATCGCCATCTCGACCTGTGGAGCGACGTCCCACGCGCCGAGCGCGTCGATCTTCTCCTGCAACTCGCCCTGCCTCGCCATGATCTTCTCCTTCTCGGCCTCGTCGTCGGTCGCATCGAGTTCGTCCCAGGTGGCATCGTAGGCGGCGGTGAGATCGGTGAGGTGTTTCACGCCCTCCTCGACGCACGCGCGCACGGTCGAACCGGGCGTGAGCTGCGGTTCCTGCTCGAGCAGACCGACGTTATAACCGGGCTCGAAGTGCACGTGACCGTCGAACTCCGTATCGCGTCCGCTCAGGATGCGCATGAGCGAAGATTTGCCGGAGCCGTTGAGGCCGAGCACGCCGATCTTCGCGCCGTAGAAAAACGACAGCGAGATGTCGCGGAGGATTTCCTTGCGCTCGATTTTCTTCGAGACGCCGATCATCGAGAAAATGACTTTGGGAGCTTCGTCGGGCTTCGCCATGGGCGGGCAGCGTTCAGCGTTTCGGCGGAGTTTCAAGCCGCGCGTTGCCGGCGTGCGCAACCGCTCCGCTGTTTGAGCGTCCATCCATCGGCTTGCGACTGGCCAGCGGGCCGAGGCTCGTTCACACTTCACGTTCCCCTATGCCCCGTTTCCGCACGATCCCTGCCCTGCTGAGCCTTGCCCTCATGACTGCCATCAGCCCGTTCACGCTTGCCGAGCCGTCGTTCAAGACCCCCGTCAGCTACGAGGAGGCCGACCGCCGCGCCGCGGAGATCCTCGCGAAGATGACGCTGAAGCAGAAGATCGGCCTCACTTCGGGCAACAACTTCCTCTTTTCGCGCGGTTACCCCGAGCTCGGCATCCCGGAAATGTTCATGGCCGATGCGACCGGCGGCGTGAACATCCGGCGCAATCTCAGCACCGCGCTGGAAAAATCCACCGCCTTCCCCAACCCGCTCGCACTCGCCGCCACGTGGAATCCCGGCCTCGCCTATCGCTACGCGCACAGCATCGGCGAAGAGTGTCGCGCCGGAGGCATTGCGATCCTCCTCGGCCCCGGGATGAACATGTATCGACATTCCCAATACGGCCGCAATTTCGAGTATTTCGGCGAGGACCCGTATCTCACCTCACGGCTCGTCGAGCGCTACGTGATGGGCGTGCTCGATACCGGCACGATCCCCACGATCAAACACTTCGTCGGCAACGAAACCGATCATCACCGTCGGCTCTCCAACTCCGTGATCGACGACCGGACGTTGCGCGAAGTTTACCTCGCGCCGTTCAAGGCCGCGATCGACGCCGGCGCGATGGCCGTGATGTCCTCCTACAACCAGCTCAACGGCGAATGGCCGGGCCAGAGCCGTCACGCCATGACTGAACTCCTCCGCGGCGAGCTCGGCTTCAAGTGGCTCGTCATGACCGATTGGTGGGCGGTGTGGGATGCCGAGAAGGTCATCAAGTCCGGGCTCGATCTCGAGATGCCAGGCGACAAATACCTCAAGAAAGACGCCGAGCGCCTCGTGCTCGCAGGCAAGGTTTCCGAGGCCGACATCGATCGCATGGTCATGAGCATCCTGCGCACGCAAATCGCCATGGGCCTGCACGACCGTCCGGTGCGCGACGAGTATTACCTGCGCAACTACCCCGAACACGCCGAGGTCGCGCTCGAGACCGCGCGCCAGTCCGTGGTCTTGTTGAAAAACGAAAAACAAATTCTCCCGCTGCGTCCCGACGCTTCCGCGAAAAAGAAAATCCTCCTCACCGGCCGCTACGTCGAAGTCGTCCCGCGCGGTCTCGGCGCCGCCGAGGTCGAAGGCTACGACAACGTCACGCTCCTGCAGGCGCTGCGCGATACCTACGGTGACCAATTGGATTACGTGCCGTCACCGACCGATGAGGAGCTGAAGTCCGCCGACGTCGTGATCGTCGAAACCGGCACGATGGACAGCGAGGGCTGGGATCGCCCGTTCGCGCTGCCCGCCGCCGAGGAGGCCCGCGTCGTTCGCGCCGTCACGCTCAACCCGCGCACGATCGTCGTCGTGAACGCCGGCGGCGGTATCCAGATGACGGGCTGGAACGACCGCGCCGCCGCGATTCTCTACGCGTGGTATCCCGGCCAGAACGGCAACCGCGCACTCGCCGAGATTCTCGCGGGCCAGACCAATCCTTCCGGCAAACTTCCGATCACGATCGAGAAGCGTTTCGAGGATTCACCGGGCTACGGTTATCTGCCCGAAGGCGAACAACTCTACCAGGGTTGGGACGGCGACAACGACATGTCCCGCCCGATCTACGACGTCGTTTACAAGGAAGGCATCCACGTGGGCCACCGCTGGTATGAGAAGAACAAGATCGAGCCGCTCTACGCGTTTGGCCACGGCCTCTCCTACACGACGTTCGAGTATTCGGATCTGCGCTTCAATCCGCCGTCGATTCCCACCGACGGCCGCGTGACGATCGAGTTCACTGTCACCAACACCGGCTCCGTCGCCGGCACCGAAATTACGCAACTCTACGTGCGCGACACGCAGTCCGCCGTGGAGCGCCCCGAGAAGGAACTGCGCGCCTTCGGCCGCGTGACCGTGCCGCCCGGCGAGAGCCGCGTCGTCCGCTTCCGCATCAACGCCAAGGAGCTTTCCTATTGGGATCCGCAAACGCGCGCGTGGAAAGTGGAGCCGCACGACTACACGATCCTCATCGGCAGCGCCTCGAACAAAATCCTTCTCGAAGGAAAACTCACGCTGCGCTGAGCCAGAGCGCGGGTGCGTCCGCAGAAAAGAACCACAAAGGCACGGAGCACACAGAGAACCGAACCAAATCACGGAAGCACGGAAGAGCGGAAAAACGGAACTCCGCCTTCGGTGATCTCTGGGGTTAAAAAAGAAGCGCGCCCCCGTCTACGAGTTGGGCGATGTCTCACGCTCCCACGTCGTAAGCCGCGCGAGCGCTTCGTCGCGGTTTTCTCCGCACATCGTGGGCTCGGGACGCAGACTGCGGCAGACTTCCGGGCGCTCCGGTTGGCCGAAGAGCGCGCAGCGATAATCAGGCAGCAGTTGCACACAGGGGATGCCGGCGGGTTTTCCGTGCGGCATCCCGGGAATCGGCGATGTAATGCTGGGAGCAATACAGCACGCGCCACAGCCGGCGCGACACGCGAAATCGGCTCCCATCACTGCAACTCGAGTTCGGCGTGCGTGCCGATCTGCGCGGCGCGGTCGGGCGCCGGCGAGAGAATCAAACGTTCCTCCGCGATACCCGCTTCGAGCAGGTGATCGCGCACGCGTTGCGCGCGCGTTTCGGCGAGCTGCGCGAATTCTTCAGGGGTGATCTCCACGGTTTGCGCAAGGCGGCCGATCATCTCCTCGATGGGCAGACCCGATTGCTCCTTGGCCGCGGCGATCTCCGGCTCGCGCTTCGCCTGCGCTTCGTTTTGCGCGCGCTCGAGCGCGCGACGATCGCGCGCATTCTTGAACGTCGCCCAATCCCAAGCGCGACGCAGAATGCCGCGATTCGCGGTCTGCTCGGGCGCCTGCACTTTTTGTTTCTCCGGCAACGGCGCGCCCGTCTCGGCTTCGTCGGCGAAGCGTTCGTCAAAGAGAGCGCGGAGCGCGGTCGCAAACGCGTCGCCGCTCACCGCGGTGCTCACATCGGTGGACTCCGCAGCCGCGGCCAGCTGACGCGCACGCTCCTGCACCTGTTGATTGATTTTCTCTCGCTGGAGCGCGGGACGATCGGCGTCGGGATTGTAGCCGCCGGTGATCGAAAGATTGAGCGCGGGGCGCTCGTTGAGCGCACGCTCCAATACCTGGAGGCGCTGCTGGCTCTCGGGCGTGAACTCCGCGTTGCCTGCGAGAAAATCCTGTCGGCCGAGCTCTTCGCCACCGCCGCCGAACATCGAACCGAGCAGCGAGAAGGGCGACGTCGCCGCCTTCTTCAGGAGATTGATCACGACTCCGCTCACAACCGGTCCGATCTCGAAACTCGGATCGTTGAGGCTGCCGCTCACGGGGATGTTGAGCACGATCTTGCCGCTGGAATCTTTCAGCAGCGCGACGCCGAGTCGCACGGGAAGCTGCGTGGCATCGGGACTCTCGACGCGTTGGCCAAACGTGAACTGATCGAGCGTGATCGTGCTCACGAGGTTCAACCGGTCGTCGGCCAGCTTCATCGTCGAATCGACAAACAGTCGCCCGCGCGCGAGTTCGAAGCCCGCGTATTTGCCCATATACGGACTCAGCGGACGCAGATCCACGGACTGCACGCCTGCCTTCAAGTCCGCGCGCGGCGCGGCGGCGAGGGGATCCAATTTTCCGTCGAGCGACATCGCGTCGGCACCGTTGATGCGCGCTTTGAGTTTTGCTTCGCCTCGACCGGGTTCGCGCGAGGACAGATTGCTCAGCACGGTCTCGAAATCCTTGATTGAGAGATTCACCGCAGGCTTCACCGAGCGGTCATTAAACGTGAAATCGCCCTGCTCGATCGCGAGCTGACCGACCGTGATCTCCGGCAACGGCGTGGATTCGGCGCCCGGCGCAGGCGCCGCGGGTTTCTCCTCCGGGGTCGTTTCGGCGGACGGAAACGCGGACGTGAGATTCATCGCTCCGTTTTCGTCCACGACCACGCGGGCAAACGGTCCGCGCAGCCGCACGGCCTGCGTGGCGACCTTCAGCTCGGGTGTCGTGGAAATCTGGATACCATCGACCTGCAGTTGCGCCAAACCCGCAAGCGGCTCACCGCGGTCGTGATCGACCAAGCCGATATTTTCCATGCGGACATCGCCGGTGAAACCGAGCGCGGGATCCCCCTCCGCAGGCGTCGCGAGCGTGACTTTGCCGGAAACCGAGAGTGCACCGTCGGCAAGTTTCGCCGTGGTGAAAGGCGCCAAAAACGGCGAGACCGGCGCGAGCGCGAGGGAGCGCAGCTCGAGTTGCAGATCGGCCGCGAGCGGATCGAGGCCGAATTCGCCTTTCAATTCGAACGTGCCCTGCGGATCCCAGTTGAAAGAAAACTCCAACGGCATGCGCGCGTCGCGCGCGAGCGTGAAGCGGGCAACGTGGGTCTGGATCGCGTTGAGCGTGAGCAGGGGCGGCTCGGGCAGTGTCGCGTCGCGGAACTGCACCGCGACGTCCTGCACGCGAATGTCGTCGACCAGAAGATCGAGCGGCGGCTCGCCGCCCGACGGAGCCGCGGCAGGCGCGGGCGCACTCGCGGATGCGGCCGGATCGGCGGGCGGCGTTTTCACGAGCTGCAGAAGGTTGATCTGACCGTCCTCCAGGCGCTCGACGCGCGCACGGCCGCCCTGCACGGAAACCGACGCGATCTTCGCGCGCATCGCGACGCCGTCTGCGTCGATGCCCGCGACTTCGATGAGCGGGAAATCCGCGACCGCCTCGCCGGCAGCGTCGAGCACACGCAACTGCTCAAGCTTCACGCCGCCTTCGGTGAAGCGCAGCGTCTGCCCCGCCTCGTCGAGGCGCACGTCGTAGCGTCCATTGACACTGAGCCGACCGGATTCGAGACGACCGTTGAGAAACTGCTGAAAATACGGCGCGTATTTCGAAAGCACGACGCCCTCGAGGCGCAGATCGCCGCGCGATTCCAGCGGCGCAACGCCAACCGTGCCGCGCCAGTCGAGGCGCTCGCCCGCCTCAGTCACCGCCGAGAACGAATACGGCGCGCCATCGCCCGGCAGCGTGTGAAACTCGACGAGCGAGAAGTTCATCGGCCCCACCGTCGTGGTGAACGGTTCGCCACGCGACGCATCGGAGAACACGAAACTGCTGTCGCTCACCCGCAGGCGCGACACGCGCACGCCGCGGCCGGGTTCGTCGCTCTTCGCCTCCCCGGGCTGCGCGTTTTGCTCCACGCGGCGCAGGATGTCGTCGACGCTCAGCGAACCGTCTTCGCGCACGGCGAGCGCGCCGCGGAATTCGTCGAGTTCCACCGCGCCGAGCACCCACTCCTTGGTGATCGATTTCAGCAGATCGAAGTTCGCATAGAGCCGACGCCAACCGACGAAGGTTTCGTTGCCGTCCTCCGTGCGAAGATCGGCGCCCACGATCGTGATCGAGAGCGCAAAGGGATTCATCTTCACGCGCTCGACGGTCAAAGTCCGGCCGGTCTCGGCCGTGACACGTTTTTGCAACTGCGAACGCACAATCGGCGGCAACACGAAGAAGCCGACAATCGCGTAGAGCGCGACGAGTGCGGCAAGCACGATGATCCAACGGCGAGAGGTAGGTTTCATGGGAGACCTTTCTCCGGTAAGTGAATCACGGCGCGACGAGGCTCAACTCTTTCGCGCACTTCGTGATGCCGTGGGCGTTTTCGGCTTCGAACTTGCTATGCGAGTCCGGCCACCTCGGCCGCCCTCCACCCACCAGCATCACCATGGCCACCGGTTCGACGTCCGCATACTCCGAGACGAAATTCTATCTGCTGCTCGCGATCTTCGCGGGTGTCTGGGGCATGCTCCCCATGCTGACGATCAAGCTCGTGCCACTCGATCTCTCGTGGCTCGGGCTGGGTGTCATCTCTTTCAGCTACGGCGCCTTCACGCACGCGATCACGTTTCCCTGCACCGACGCCGTCTGCGAAGTCTGGGGCGCACGCCGCGCGCGGCTGATGGTTTATTTTGGGTTTCTCAACTACCTCATCGCGACCGGCATGGTGTTTATCGCCACGCTGATGCCGGCGAGTCCGTTTTGGGCACAGCAAAACGAAGGCTATGTGCAACTATTCTCCCTCGCGCCGCGCCTCGTGATCGCGTCGACGATCGCCAGCATCGTTTCGCAACTCGCCGACGTTTACCTCTTCCAAAAAATCAAGGAGCTCACCGGCGGGCGCCATCTCTGGATTCGCAACAACGGCGGCATCATCGTCTCCCAGTTTCTCGACACGGCGATCTTCTACTCGATCGCGTTCTACGGCGTAATTCCGACGTCCGAGCTGCCGAAACTCGTGATCGGCACCTTTCTCGTGAAGCTCGTGCTTTCGCCGGTCTCGACGCCGTTCGTTTATCTGACCGTTTACTGGATCACCGGCCGCTGGACCGTGAAGGGCGATCTCGCCGCCACGCCCATCGCCGCTTCGACCGCGGACAACGCCTCCGTCCCCACCGCCGCGTCTCTCGCCTCTCCCGCTTCCAAATGAACCACGCCCTGCTCTCCTACCTCCGCGCGCTGCCCAAGGTCGAACTTCACAATCACCTCGAGGGCGGCTCGATGTATCCCGAGCTCGCGCTCGAACTCGCGCGCGCCAACGGCATGACGCTTCCGTTTCACGATGCCGCGAGCGCCGAGAAGTTTTATCAGTTCACCAGTCTCGATCAGTTCATCGGCATTCTCCGCACCACCGTCGCCACGCTCAACACCGCGTCCGACTACGCGCGCGCGGTCGAGCGCCACGGCCAGCTCGCGGCGAGTCAGAACATCCGTTATCACGAACTCTTCGTCACCTACGGCCTCGTCTCGCGACGCGGCGTAAAATGGGAGGCGATCGCCGAAGGTCTCGCCGAGGGCATCCGCATCAATCGCGAAAAACACGGCGTCGATACCGCGTTCATCGTCGATCTCGACCGCACCCTCGATCCCGAGACGGCTGTGCAACACGTCGAACTCGCCGCGCGCGATCGCGAGCGCTGCCACGTCGTTGGCATCGGCCTCGATTGCCAGGAGCGCGGTTATCCGGCCGGTCGCTTGAAGGCCGCGTTCGATCGCGCCCGTGAGCTCGGCTTCCGCCTCACCGCGCACGCCGGCGAAGACGGCGGCCCCGAGAGCGTGGGACGCACTCCTCACCTGCGGTGTCGAGCGCATCGAGCACGGCGTGCAGGCCATCCAAGATCGAAGCTCGTCGCCTACCTCGCCGAGAAACGCATCCCGCTCACCGTTTGCCCGGTCAGCAACATTCTCCTTCGCGTGTATCCGAAAATGGAGGACCACTCGTTTCGTCGTCTGCTCGACGCGGGCGTGCGTCTCACCGTCAACTCCGACGACCCGCCGATGTTCGCGACCGACATGGTCAACGATCTCGTGCAGGTCGCCGACACCTTCGCGCTCACCGTCGACGAACTCACTCAGATCGTGCGCACCGCGTTCGAGGTGGCGTTCTGGACGCCCGAGCGCCGCGATGCCGAACTCCAGATTTTCGACCTCACGGCGGCCAAACTGCGCGCTCAGTTGGGATTGTGAAAACAAGTCCAACCCGCGGCCTTGTCGCGGGTTGGCACGTCTTCAGAACGGTTTTTCGCGCCAACGCTATGAATTCGCGAAAAAGCGGATCGCGCGCGGGTAGCTTTGACGAACCCCGGAAAATCGCCCAACTTGCCCGCCCGATGAAGTCAGTGAAGGTGCCTGCCTTTGAGCTCTTTCTCCACGAGATGATCCCGCTCGCGAAAGCGATGGGCGTCGGCGTGGAGGTCAGCGACGACCAGTCGCTGGTGCTGCGGGCCCCGAAGGAGCAGAACAAAAACTCCCTCAACACGGCTTTCGGCGGCAGCCTCGTTTCCCTCGCCACGCTCGCCGGCTACGGCGTCGTGTGGGAACTGATGAAGAACGAAGGCGACGCCGAAAAAAGCGCAGTGGAGCATCGTCGTGAAAGAGAGCCGCGCCGCTTATCGTCGGCCCGTGCTCGGCGATCTCCGCGCCATCTGCGAACGCCCCGCGCAAGCGGCAATCGCGGAGTTCAAGGACGCGCTCAAACGCTACGGCAAAGCGAAGCTCAAGCTCCGCCCCCGCGTGATCGAAGGCGGCGAAACCGCCGTCGACGTCACCGCTGCTTTCGTGGTTTCGCGCTAACGCGATCCTGATAAACCTCAGCCATGTGCAGCCCGCCAAACCCGGCGGGCTTTTTCTTCGCGCGCACAAAGGCGCGACCCTGTCCGCACAACAGCCCAACATGGTCCACACCGTGGCTCGACCCTGTCCGGACCTGTGTTCGACCGTGCACGCACCTTGTCGCAACCGTGTCCGCACCTGTGTTCGACCGTGTGCGCACCTTGTCTCGACCGTGTGCGCACCTTGGTCCGAGGAGGTCTGGACCGCAGCTCAAGCGTGTGCGGACGTCGTCGCGACCGTGTCCGGATGTTAGCGCGACCGTGTCCGCATTCGTAGCAACGCGGGACACACCCCCACGCTGTCATTCTGAGCGAAGCGAAGAATCCAGTTGAGTTTCGCAGCTGTGCACCGCAACGAAGCGCGCACTGGATTCTTCGCTTCGCTCAGAATGACAAACAGACCACAAACGGTAGAGCCCGGCGTCCTCGCCGGGCTGGTTTGCGCGAGGCGCCCACTTTATCGCCGCACTCCTCCCGCCCGCGCACGCCTCTCACCAAAGCGCTCCTCTCGGCGGGCGCGTTCACCGTTCGAAGCGTTTTTCTATCCCGTCGGGGACGGCGGGGTCCACCCTCACGCGACTCAGATATGCTTCGAGTCGGCTTCGTCTTTCTTGACGTAGCCGCTCTCCTGGCGCGCGTGGTTGACGGCGTTTTTCTTGAGATAGGCCTGATAAACGTCGTCGGCCGTCATGCCGAGCGTCTGCGCGAGCGAGACGAGAAAGTGGAAGAGATCCACGACTTCGACGCGGGCGTTTTGCTCGTCGAACTTCTGGTATTTCGCCCACCACTTCCACGGCACGCTGTCGATCAGCTCGGCCGTCTCCTGTTGCAAAGCGCGGGTGTAGTTGAGGATCCACTTGGCCTTTTCCTCTTCCGTGGCGGGCGGCAGCTTGACGCCGATGCGCTGGTTGAGGGCGTCCTGCATGCGGAAAATCTCTTCGAGCTTGTCCATGCGCGGGACGCTGCGAGAGGGCTTTCGGCCTTGCAAGCCTGCCTTGGCGCGGGGGTTTGCCCCGGAAATTGAGTTGCGCGGAGGGGCGAGCCCGTCGAGGGTTGGTGCCTTCACGCCTGCGTCGAGTGCAGTTTCTGTATTCCGCGGGCCTTAACCAACACGGCCGCTCTCCTGGCGTTTTTACTCCGCCGGATGAGCGCCAGAACCAAAACCAACAACATGTCAGATACAGTCCCGTCCGGTGAGCCGACCTCGGCTCCCGCGACTCCCGGCGCCGCGACACCCGCGGCCCCGGCGGCCGAAGCGGCGCCCACGGGCACGTTCGGCCAGACCCGCGGCTCCGGCCTCGCCCGCGGAAAACGCCCCCAGCCCCAGTCCGCCAGCACCGCCAAGGCCCCCGTCGCCTCCGGCGATTACAAACCCACCGCGGTGGAAGTCATCAAGCCGCAGAGCGAATACAAAAATCCGTTCACCGGCGAAACGTCCGTCCCGAGCCCCGCTCCGGAACCGGTCCCCGAGCCTGAGCCCGTAGCGCCCGTCGCTCCGGCTGCGGCAGTTGAAACGCCCGCTGCGGCGGTCGAAACGCCGGTCACGCCGGCTCCCGCTGCTCCCGCCGTCGCTGCTGAAACGCCTGCGGCCGAGCCGGAGAAGAAGGCCGAGCTCAACATCCTGCCTCCCGCGGAAACGAAGCGCCCGGCCGTGAGCTGGGGCGAAACGCCCGCCGACTCGGCCGCTCCGCGCCGCGAAGAACGCGGCACGTTCCGTCCGGAGCGTCGCGAGCAGAAATCGTTTGAACCGCGCCAGCCGCGCGAACCTCGCGAGCCGCGTTCGCAGCAGCCGCGTGAGCCTCGCGAACCCCGCTCCTTCACGCCGCCCGTCGCCGAGAGAAAATCCGGCGGCTTCTTCGGCTGGCTGAAGAGCCTCTTCGGCGGCAAGTCCGAGGAAACGCAAGCCGGTGGTCGCTCCGAGCAGCGCGACGGCGAGCACAAGCACCGTCGCCGTCATCGCGGCGGTCGCGGTCGTGGCGGTTTCCAAGGCGAAAACCGCGGTCCCCGTCCGGAAGGCCAGCAAGGCGGCTTCCAGCCGCGCGAAGGCGGCCAGGGCGGTGAAGGCAACTTCGAGGGCGGCCGTCGTCGCCGTCGTCGCGGAGGTCGTGGTCGTCGTCGTGGCGACGATCGCGGTCCGCGTCCCGAGGGCCATCAGGGCGGCGGCGCGATCTAAGCGCACCGTTGCGAATCCTCCGGCGCTCGACGCCACTCACTTCAGCCGTCCGCTTTTCGCGGGCGGCTTTTTTGTGCGCGAGGGTCCTTCGGTCGCGTGGGACCGCTGCGTGGCGCGTCTCCCGACGCAGGTTTGTCATTCTGAGCGCAGCGAAGAATCCAGAGACGCTCTCTTCGGAGGACCGAGCTGCGATTCGCTATCTGGCTTCTTCGCTGCGCTCAGAATGACAGGCAGTGGAATGGAAGTTGTCTTCCGAACCATGTCCTGGCCGTCGCTCGCGCGAATCGAACATTTTTCACGATTTTCGGTTCGCGATTCGGACACGGAGCGAGAGGCTCGGCCGTCCCCGTTTTTCCCGCGTCCCGCTTCAGATTTTTCGCTCTCAATGGCCGATCTCATCGTCAATGGCGGCAAGCCGCTCTCCGGCACCATCACGCCGTCAGGCAACAAGAACTCCGTCCTGCCCATCCTCTGCGCCACGCTGCTCACCGATGAGCCCGTCTCGTTGCGCAATGTGCCGGCGATCACCGATGTCGAGAAGCTCGTGATATTTTTCCAGGAGCAGGGTTCGCGCATCACGTGGGACCAGGTGGCGGGCACGATGGAGATCGATCACTCGACCTTCGACACGAAGCGGCTGCAGGGCGAACTGCCGTCGGGCATGCGTTCGTCGGTGCTGTTGTTTGCACCGCTGCTTCAGCGCATGCGCGAGATCTCGATCCCGGGCAACGCCAAGGGCTGCTCGCTCGGCGTGCGCGAACTCGATCCGCATCTCGAAATCCTCGAAAAGCTGGGCGCGCGTATCCAGCACGGCGATACGCTGAAGATGAGCCTGCCAAACGGTTTCCGCGGCGCTCGCCACTGGCCCGACTACATGTCGGTCACGGCGACGGAAAATTTCGTGATGGCCGCCGCACTGGCCGAAGGCGAATCGGTGCTGATCAACGCCGCGAGCGAACCGCACGTGCAGGACCTCTGCCACGTGCTCGTCGCAATGGGCGCGCAGATCGCCGGACTCGGCACGAGCCAAATCACCGTCACCGGTGTGAAGCGCCTGAAAGGCGGTTCATTCGCGATCAACACCGACCACCACGAGGTCGTCACGTTTCTCGCGCTCGGTGCGATCACCGGCGGCGAAGTCCGCGTGAAACACTCGGTGCCGCATCACTTCGATTTGATGACGCGTGCGTTCGCGAAGCTCGGCGTCGAGATCGAGCACGAGGGTGACACCGCACGCGTGCGCGCCGGCCAGAAGCTCGTCGTCGAGACGCCGTTTACCACCAATCTCCTCCCGAAGATCGAAGCCGCGCCGTGGCCATATTTTCCGGTGGACCTCCTGCCGTGCATGATCGCGCTCGCGGTGCGCGCGGAAGGCGCGATCCAGTTCTGGAACAAGGTTTACGAGGGCGGCTTCACGTGGATGCCCGAGCTCGCGAAGTTCGGCGCGCACGTGGTCGTCAACGATCCGCATCGCATCATCGTTTTCGGCAACCGTCCGCTTCGCCCCACGACCGTGGACGCGCCCTACATCATCCGCGCGGCGGTCGGCCTCTACATGGTGGCGGCGAGCATCCCTGGTCGCTCCGTCGTGAAAAACGCCGACACGATCAAGCGCGCCCACCCGAAGTTCGTCGAAAACCTCCGCAGCCTCGGCGCAGACGTGGAATGGCGCTGACCGAATTTTCGCTTCTCGATTTTTGATTTTCGATTTTCCCGCCGCTCCCCACCCTCCCGCTTCGCCGTGACCCAATCGAAAATCGAGAATCAAAAATCGAAAATCTCCTCGCCGCCCCCGGCGGCGACTGGCTTGGGCTACATCACGTCGGCGCTGGCGGCGCCGGTTTCTCCGGCGGAGGCGGCGCTGCGGCCGTTGTCGTTTGCCGATTTCACCGGTCAGCCGAAAACGATCGAGCGTTTGCAGGTGATGGTTGGCGCCGCGAAGCAGCGTCAGGAAGCGCTCAATCACATCCTGCTCTCCGGGCCTCCGGGTCTCGGCAAAACCACGCTCGCGTTCATCCTCGGTCACGAGCTCGGCAAAAACGTGCGCGTCACGTCCGGCCCCGTGATCGAGAAGGCCGGCGATCTCGCGGGCCTGCTCACCAATCTCGAGGAAGGCGACATCCTCTTCATCGACGAAATCCACCGCATTCCGAAGACCGTCGAAGAGTATCTCTACTCCGCGATGGAGGACTTCCGGTTGGACATCATGATCGACCAAGGCCCCAACGCCCGCAGCGTGCGGCTGTCGATCCCGCGCTTCACCCTCGTCGGCGCCACCACGCGTGCCGGTTTGCTCACGGCCCCGCTGCGTTCGCGTTTCACGCTGCAGACGCGACTCGATTATTACGACGCCGAGACGCTCGTGACGATTGTGCGCCGGAGCTGCGATTTGCTGAAAGTGCCGGTCGATGCGGGCGGTGCGCGCGAGATTGCGACGCGCTCGCGCGGCACGCCGCGTGTGGCGAACAACCTCATCAACTTCGTGCGCGATTACGCGCAGCAGCGCGCCGACGGCAAAATCACGCAGCCCGTCGCGGCCGCCGCGCTCGAGTTGCTCGAGATCGATGCCGCAGGACTCGACGAGATGGACAAGCGCATGTTGCGCGTGATGGCCGAGAACTACGGTGGTCGTCCCGTCGGCATGAGCACGATCGCGGTCGCAGTCGGCGAAGAGCCCGAGACGCTCGAGGAAGTGCACGAACCGTTTCTGATTCAGGAAGGTTATCTCCAGCGCACGCGCGAAGGCCGCGTGCTCACGGCGAAGGGCTACGCGGCCGTGGGATTGAAGCCGCTCAGCGGCGAACAAGGCTCGTTGTTGTAACTTTTGCCGGAATTTCCGGCCGAAAGTGTTGACGGAGCGAGCCTCGGGAATTCCCTGAGTAGCATTCTGCCGCGCGGCCGGTGGCGCCGAGGCTCCCTTGAGCTCTGGCACCGTTGCTCGCGCAGCTTGTCGCGGCGGTGCGACGTTTTTGTCGTATCGCCTTTTTTGGTGGCCGTCGCGTGCGACGGGCGCCCTCACCGCCCACTACACCTATGCAAGAGCCAAATTTTGACTCCGCGCTCCCGCGCATCGGGATGGTTTCCACCCACGGCTATGTCGCCGCCGAGCCGCCGCTCGGCGCCGCCGACACCGGCGGCCAGGTGGTTTACGTTCTCGAACTTTCCAAGAAACTCGCCCAGCTCGGCTTCGAGGTGGACATCTGGACCCGCCGTTTCGAGGAGCAGCCCGAGTTCGACATCGTCAGCGACCGAGTTCGCGTCATCCGCGTCCCGTGCGGAGGAAAGAACTTCGTGGATAAGGAATACCTCGTCCGCCACCTCGACGAGTGGTCCGAACGCGCCCTGCGCTTCATCAAGAAACACGGTCTGAAATACCAGTTTTTCAACAGCCACTATTGGGACGCTGGCTACGCCACGCAGCGCCTCTCCGACGCGCTCGACGTCCCGCACGTGCATACGCCGCACTCGCTCGGCCTCTGGAAAAAACAACTCATGGAGCGGGACTTTCCGGAGGACGCCGCGAATTTCGAAAAAGAAATACAACTTCACCCAACGCATCAACGAGGAGACGCTCCTCTTCCGTCGCAGCGACCAGATCATCGCGACCACTCCCGACCAGTGCGACATGATCGTGAAAGACTACGGCGCTCCGGCCGAGCACGTCACGATGGTGCCGCCGGGTTACGACGATAATAAGTTCTTCCCGGTCAGCACTGCGTCGCGCGAAGGCATTCGTCAGCGTCTCGGTTTCAACGGCAAGGTCGTCCTCGCGCTCGGTCGTCTCGCCCGCAACAAGGGCTACGATCTGCTCATCGAGTCCTTCCCCCTCGTGCTCGCGCGTGAACCTGAGGCGATGCTGTATCTCGCCGTCGGCGGCTCCGCGCAGAATCCCGGGGAGCAGAAAATCCTCGATGAACTGAAAGCCCAGGCCACGGCGCTCGGCATCTCCGAGCGCGTGGTGTTCGGCGGCTTCGTCTCCGACAACGATCTCGCGGACTACTATCGCGGCGCGGATGTCTTCGTGCTCTCGAGTCGCTACGAGCCGTTTGGCATGACTGCGATCGAAGCGATGGCCTGCGGCACGCCGACAATCGTGACCACCCACGGCGGTCTCTATCGCGCGATCACCTACGGACGTCACGCGCTCTACGCTGACACGTTCGACCGCGAAGATCTTGGTATCCAGATCGTGAAAATCATGCGCCACCCGCGCCTCGCCCACCGGTTGTCGCGCATGGGCGCGCACAAGGCTCGCAGTCTCTTCACCTGGACCGGCATCGCTCAGCAAATCGTCAGCCTGATCGAAGAGCGCGCCACCGCGCTCGCGTTCACCGATAACGAGTGGGACGAACCCTGGAACGACGGCGACTGAGCTACGTCATTCTTCTTCGCCATGGTCGCACCCATCCCAGTCCAACTCTTCTGCTCCGATCTCGACGGCACGCTGGTCGGCAATCCTGAATCGTCGCATCGCTTCAAGGTCGCCTGGAGCAAGATTCCCGAGAAACGGCGCCCGCTGCTCATCTACAGCAGCGGGCGTTTGGTCGACGACCTGCGCCGCTTCTACGTCGACGAAGATGTATTGCCCGTGCCCGACTTCGCCATCGGCGGCGTGGGCACGCAGATTTACGATGAAAAAGGCGAGCGGATGCTCGAGGAATACTATCAGCACCTCGCGCAGAAGTGGGACGTGCGCCTCGTGCAATCACTCATGCAGAACGTCCGTGGCATCCGTCCGCAGCCGGCGGAATTCCAGCACGCGTTCAAGTCGAGCTGGTTTCTCGATCGCGCCACGCCGGAGACGTTGCGTGAAATCGAGCACAGTCTCGCCGAGGCCGGGCTCGAAATCGCCGTCGTCTACTCGAGCGGTCGCGATCTCGACGTGTTGCCGCGCAACGCCACGAAAGGTGGCGCTCTGTCGTGGCTCTGCGGACGCCTGAGCGTGCCGCTCGATCGCGTGCTCGTCGCAGGCGACACAGGCAACGATGCCACGATGTTTCTCCTGCCCGGGGTGCGCAGCATCATCGTCGAGAACGCCCAGCCCGAACTCTTCGAGGCCACAGTGGACATCGCGACCTACACGTCGCGCTCCGTCATGGCCGACGGCGTGCTCGATGGCCTTCGCCATCACGGTGTGATTTCGCGCATGCCCGGCGCGGCCGAGGGCGAATTCTCGAGCGAGAACTTCGAGCCGAGCTTCCGGATGCTGTTTACCGGATCGCAGCTAGGGCCGCTCTCCGACGACGAACGCAGTTATATCCACCTTGCCTACAGCAAGGCCCTCGACGCGCTGCGTCGCAACATCACGACGATCGGTTTCTCCGCGTGCTCGTTGGATGACAATGCAGTCACCGGCACCGACGCCAACTACCGCAGCGTGTGGGCCCGCGACGCGTCGCTCACGATTCTCTTCACGCTCGACCTCGACGATCCCAACGTCCGCCAGTGCCAGCGCGCGTCGCTGATCACGCTGCTCGACGCCATTTCGCCGACCGGACAATTGCCGGCCAACGTGCGCATCGATGACGGCGTGCCCGACTACTCCGGCGTGGGCAACATCTGCTCCATCGACAGTGGTCTGTGGGTGATCATCGCGTTCTACGGCTACATCGAAAAGACGAAGGATTTCGAGTTTCTCCGCCGCTACGCCGATCATCTGCAGCGGGCGATGAACTGGCTCAGTGCACACGACAGCAACAACGACGGCTTGCTCGAGATTCCCGAAGCCGGCGACTGGACCGATCTTTTCGGTCGCAGCTACAACGTGCTCTACGACGAAGTGCTCTGGTTCCGCACCAACGTCTGTTTCGGCCGCCTGCTCGAGTTTCTCGGGCAGTATGAACACGCCGCCGACTATCTCCGCTGGTCGCAGCAAATCCGCAGCCGCATTCTGGAGACGTTCTGGCCGTCGACGATCGTGCCGTTTGGCGATCCACGGCCGCATCGTTTCGCCGACCGCCAGTTCGATCTCGGCGACACCCAATACCTCCTCGCAGAGATCACGCCGTTCTCCTTCAACTGGCGCTGCGACGTGCTGGGCAACCTGCTCGCCTTCCTCATGAATCTGCTCGACATCACGCGCGCGCGCACCGCGCTCCGCTTCATGTGGGGCGTGGGTGTCAATCATCCGTGGCCGGTCGCCAACCTCTACCCGGTCGTGCAGGCCGGCGATCCCGACTGGCGCGCTTACTACACGGTCAATCTTCTCAACCTTCCGCACCACTACCACAACGGCGGCCTCTGGCCGTTCATCGGCGGCATGTGGGTGCAGTTCATCAACCGGCTCGGCTTCCACGAAATCGCCGCGCGCGAACTGCATCGGCTCGCGCAACTCAACCAACTCGGGCGGGATCAGGAGTGGGAATTCAACGAGTGGGCGCACGGCGCTACCGGCCGCCCCATGGGCAAAGCTTTCCAGGCGTGGTCCGCGGCGTCGTTCATCCGCGCGTGCCACGAACTCGATCTCGCGCCCAAACGGCCGCCTTCCCATGGCTGAGCGCCCCGCCACCGCGATCTGCTTCGGCGAAGTTCTTTGGGATTTCCTCCCCGATGGACTTCACGCCGGGGGCGCGCCGTTCAACGTCGCGTATCATCTCCACGCGCAAGGCGTGCGCGTGCTTGTCGCGTCCGCTGTCGGCGACGACACGCTCGGCGAAGAACTGCTGCGCCGTCTCGACGACTGGGGCATTTCCACCGCGCACATCGCGCGCACGGCGCGCCGCACCGGCTTCGTCCGCGCACTCATCGGTTCCTCCGGTGATGCGCGCTACGAAATCGCGCGCAAAGTTGCGTGGGATCAGATCGCGATCAAAGCGCCCTTGCTGCGCGAGGCACGCAACGCTCGTGCCGTGATTTTCGGTTCACTCGCGCAACGCACGCGCGAAAACCGCACCGCGCTCGCCACGCTGCTCGACGCGGTGCCCGACAATGCGCTCCGCGTGTTCGACGTGAATTTCCGCCCCCCGCACGACGACCTGAAGCTCGCCGCCAAACTCGCCGCTCGCGCGAACGTGCTGAAACTCAATCACGAAGAAGCCGCGCGCCTCGCCGGTGGCTCGGAAAAATCCGGACACGAGGAACGCAACGCGCGCGAACTGTTTCGCCACTT
The DNA here is from genome assembly GCA_024707325.1 of Opitutus sp. Taxonomy (GTDB): domain Bacteria; phylum Verrucomicrobiota; class Verrucomicrobiia; order Opitutales; family Opitutaceae; genus Opitutus. The sequence goes on from JANPZY010000001.1 coordinate 61,370, forward strand.
CGGCTGCGAGCGCATCGTCGTCACCGCCGGCGCGCGCGGCGCTGGTTTGCTGCGCGACGGCCGCTGGCTCTGGGAGAAAGGCCGGCGTGTCCAGGTTCTGGATACGATCGGCGCCGGCGATTCGTTCCTCGCCACGCTCGTGGCGCATCTTCTGCGCGGCAGCGATGACCGCACCACGCTGCGCGAATCGTGCCGCACCGGGGAGTGGGTCGCGACCCAACGCGGCGCGACTCCCGCCTATAAGCGCACCACGTCGCGCCACTGAGCGCACCGACTCGGGACCGAGTGCGTCCCGAGTCGAGCCAGGGTCCGCACACGGTCGAGCCACAGTGCGAACACGGTCGAGCCAGCGCGCGGCGCGGGTCGGAACATCGAAGAAGCCTGCTCGCTTTTCATCGTTCCGAGCCGAACGAACCACTCCGCGGGGACATAAAAAAAGCCGCGGCGATATCGCCGGGGCTTGAGAAATAACCGGGAGAAAAAGGGGCCGCGTTTTCCGCGGCCCCTTTTCACCCTGCTCTACGCAGTGCCACGCTTGGCGAGCCAGTCTGGCGCGATTTCCAGAAGCTCGGACTCGGGCACCGGAAGAACGTGCGGCGCAACGCGCGCAGTCGCGGCGTTGAGCGCGGGGACGGTTTGCGCGGCCTCGGACGCGGGCGTGTATTCGAGCAGCTCGGCGGCGAAGCCCAAGCCGGCGCGCACGAAATACGAACCACCGATCGCGAGCTGCACGCAGCTCATGAACTGCAACCACAGCTCACGAGCGCTTTCACCCGTGATCGCGTCGGGCACACACAGCGCCGGCGCATAGCGCGGCAGCATCGCAAACAAAGTCCCAAAGAGAACGAATCCTAGAGCATGGGTGGCTTTCATATGTGTGTGGATTTAGCGGCGCGCGTGCCAACGCGGCACCGTTCACCGAACCCGCCTGACACCAGAGGACTACCCCCGTGTTCCATTTATTTGCGGGCGATGTGTCCCGCATTGCGCACGACGCGGTTTTTTCGCGCCGTGCAAAGCGCACGTTACCGCGCTCAGATGTCGCCGAGCTGCGGGCGCAGCACGATTTCTTCGACGACGGTGCGGCGCGTAAGGCGGTAAACATCAACAAACAGTCGCGCCACATCCTCCGCCGGCATCATGCGCTCGGCGGGAAAACCCGCCTCGTGCCACGAAGGCGTAAACGTCGCGCCGGGGTGCACGCAGCACACGCGCACGCCGTGCGGTTTCAGTTCTTCCCTGAGGCCTTTGCTCAGGCCGGTGACGGCAAACTTCGCCGCGCAATACGCCACGCCGCTCGGATACGCCTGCAAGCCGGCGATCGAGCTCATGTTGAAAATATCGCCGCTGCGTCGCGCGATCATGTCGGGCAGAAACGCTTTGGTGACGAGGAAAACGCTGCGCACATTCGTCGCGATCAAGCGATCGAACTGCGCGCTCGTGGTTTCGGAAAACGAGCCGCCTTCGAAGCTGCCCGCGTTGTTCACGAGCACATCGACGCGACGAAAACGTTTCTTCACCGCCGCGCTCATCGTCGCGACCGACGCTTCATCGGCGACGTCGCATACGAATGCATCCGCGTCTGCGCCGAGTGTCGCGCACGCCGCGGCGACGCGGCGCAGGTTCTTTTCGTTGCGCGCGACGAGCGCGAGCCGCACACCGCGAGTCTCGCGCGCGAAGGCCTGCGCGATCGCCGCGCCGATGCCTTGCGATGCGCCCGTGATGACAACCACGGGTCCGCGCACAGACGCGGAAGGGCGACGGACTTTTTTCGTTTTCGATCGGTCGTTCGCGCTCACGCAGTTGATCGAGAACGAGAACGATTGAGAGAACGAGAACGTTTTGGGCTCAGCAAACGAGCGAGCCGAAGTCCATGAAGTCAGCGGCGAAACCGCCCTTCACGCCCTTCGCGATCACGCTCACGGCGTCGTGCGAGTGCAGCGACTCGAGATGCGAGCACGCGATCTGGAAATCCTTGATGCGCTTGTCGGAGTCGAACTCGCGATAAAGCAGCCGCGCGGCGTCCTCGACGAATTTCACGTAGGCGCCGTTGAGTTCGGCGAACGCCTGTTCGTCTTCGCGTTTCACCATGACCTGCGTCTCGGTGCGCAGAGCGCGGACGCACATCGCGTGAAGATCCTCGATCCAGATGCGTTTGCCCTCGGCTTCCTCGATCGTGATGCGCGCCTTGCTGCGCTGCGAATGCGGAATGCCGTAGGCGCCGCGCGTATCGCGAGCGTGTTCGGTGAGCTCCGCGGAGCACGGGCAGGCGGAGGAGTAAACGAAATCGAAATGGATGAAGCGGCGGTATTTCCCGTCCGCGGTCATCACGCCCTCGAACGCGACGTCGTAGAACTGATAACCTTCGAGTCCGCTGCGCAGACTCTGCTGCACCATCGGATACGAGAACGAGATTTTCAGGCGCGCCGTCTTGCTCTCCACGTTGCGCAGGTAGGACTTGAGGATCTTGCCCATCCACTCGCCGGTGAAGACCTCGTCCTTGTGATCGTAGAACGAGCGCACGATGCGGCTCATGTTGATGCCCTTGAGCTCGGCCTCGAGACACACGGTGCCGGTGACGCTGGCTTCCAGCGTGAGGATTTCCCTTCTTCTTCGTGCGAAACTTCAGCGGCAGGCGGAAGTTGTGCACGCCGACCTGCTGGATCGGAACATTCGCGCCCTGGATGGCATCGTGCGCCGCCTCCATCATGTCGGGAAGCGAGGCGCGATACGCCGGCGTGCTGCGGAACTTTTCATCATAAGCCCGCTTGAGGCGCGGCGGTTCGCCGCTGGCGGACTGATGGAGATACATGGCTTTCTTTTTCATGTCGTTTTTGAGCGTGGCCGGGGCGGGTGACGATAACCGCCGGCGCTTCCGGATGGAAGGCGGCCAGATGCAGATTGAGTTAGGGACGACCCTCCGGGCCGAAATACTCGGCGTAGTTGCGCGGGGTCTCGTATAAGCGCACCCGATACAAGCGCGCGTTGGCGGGCAGGTGTTTCTCGATCTCCGCCCAGAAAGCGATCGTGAGATTCTCGGTCGACGGGATGATGCCGCGGAGGAAATCAACGTCGGTGTTGAGGTTGCGGTGGTCGCAGCGATCGACGACGGCCTCGTGCACGATGCGCTTCAGTGCCGAGAGATCCATGATGTAACCGGTATCCGCATCCGGCTCACCGGCGACTGTGATCTCGAGCACGTAGTTGTGGCCGTGCCAGTGCGGGTTGGTGCACAGGCCGTATTGCTTCACGTTCCACGCCTGACTCTTGGACGGGTTGTGGAGCCGGTGAGCGGCGTTGAAGTGCACCTGCCGCGTGATATAAACCGTGCCCTTCAGCACGCGCGGAACAGGACCGCGGGCAGATTTTTTTTCGGCGGGACGTTTCGGCATGGAGGGTCAGGAGTAGCACAAAAGGCCGCCCGGTCAATCGCCTGCGCGTAACGAGGTCGTCACAATCGAGAAACCGCTTGCGCCGACGCAACCGCGGGCGTTCAAGAAACCGTCCCATGGCGCTTCGCTTCTGCATTCTCGGTTCGGGCAGTTCCGGCAACGCCGCGCTGTTGCAAACAGAGAACGCGCGCGTGCTGGTGGATGCGGGCTTCTCGGCGCGCAAGCTCGGCCAGTTGCTCGCGGCGGTCGGCGAATCGCTGGAACGCATCGATGCGGTTTTCCTCACGCACGAGCACGGCGATCACTCGACTGGCATCGAAGGGCTGAAGCGCTTCCCGCACATCAAGATTTTCGCCAACGCGCCCACCGCGCGCGCGGTGCAACGCGGATTGGAGCATCAACCCGACTGGCAGATCTTCCAGACCGGCTCGCGCTTCTGTTTCCGCGATCTCGAGATCGATACGTTTTCCGTGCCACACGATGCGCAGGAGCCGGTGGGCTACCGTTTCACGTGCGGCGCCGACGGCGATCTGTTTTCGCCGCGTCGCTCGCTCGCGTTTCTCACCGATCTCGGCCACGCGCCTCAGCACGTGCGCGAGCACATCCGCGAAGTCGATGTGCTCGTCGTCGAGGCGAACCACTGCCCGGAAATGCTCAAAGCCGATCTGCGCCGCCCGTGGCCCACCAAGCAGCGGATCGGCGGGCGACACGGCCACTTGTCAAATCTTGCTGCGCGTGAATTGCTCGAGTCCATCGTCGGCGCGCGCTGGCGGCATGTGTTTTTCACTCATCTGAGCCGCGATTGTAATTCGCTCGCCGCAGTCGAAACCGCGTGCGGTCCCGTCCTCGTGGCGCGCAACTGCGGCTTCTCGATCGTCGCCCCCGGCGGCGGCACGCCGTGGCACGAGTTTTCGTAGCGCCACGCCGGTGTGCTTTTCTGTAACACTAAATAAGCTGCGCTAAGGCAAACGTTGGACCTCGTTTGCCTTTGCGTCATGGAACCGGGCCTGCTGCGCTGCAAAGCGTATGTCGCATCCATTCCGTCGCACTAAGATCATCTTCACGCTCGGTCCTGCGACCGAGAGCGAAGCGATGCTCGAAAAGCTAATTCGCGCTGGCGCCGATATCGTCCGCATCAACATGGCGCACGCGAAGCATGAGTGGACGCGCACCATCATCCGACGCATTCGCCAAGTGAGCGCCCGCCTCGGTCGCGAAGTCGCGATCATGATGGACATCAAAGGTCCCGAGATCCGCACGGGTGATGTAGCGACTCCCATCCAGCTCGAACCTGGCGAAATCTTCGATTTCACCGTCCAACCCGGCGCGTCGCGCGACGGCGTGGAGGAAATCCGCTCGGTCGACGTCAACTACCGCGATCTCGTCAACGACATCCAGGTCGGCGACACGGTCCTCGTCGACAACGGTCTGATCCGTCTCGAGGTGCTGGAGAAAAACGACACGCGCATCCGCTGTCGCGTGCTCATCCCCGGCCAGCTCAGCTCGCGCCGGCACATCAATCTCCCCGGCGTCCGCGTCAACCTGCCCTCGTTCACCGAGAAGGACCGCGCCGACACACTCGTCGGCATCGAGGAAGGCATCGACTTCGTCGCGCTCTCGTTTGTGCGCGAAGGCAAGGACGTCGAGATGCTCCGCGAATTTCTCACGCAGCACAAATCCAAGGCGCACATCGTCGCCAAGATCGAGGACCAGACCGCGATCGAGAACCTCGACGAAATTGTCCTGGCCTGCGACGCGCTCATGGTAGCGCGCGGCGATCTCGGCATCGAGTGTCCGTTCGAAGACCTGCCGGTCATTCAGCGCCGCGCCGTCAGCGCCTGCTTGAAGCAACGCCGCCCGGTCATCATCGCCACGCACATGCTCGAGTCGATGATCTCGCAACCCGTGCCGACGCGCGCGGAAATCACCGACGTCGCCAACGCGGTCTTCGAACTCGCCGATTGCGTGATGCTTTCCGGCGAAACCACCGTCGGCAAATACCCGCTCGAATGCGTCGAGATGCTCGACAAGATCGCGCGCCGCATCGAAGCGGAGGATAACGCGCCCGAACACCGCTTCGTGAGCATCGAGCGCGAAAAGATGAAGATGCTCCACTCCGCCGTGGTGCTCGCGAATCAGATTCCCGGCTCGAAGCTGCTCACGTTCACGCGTCACGGATTCATGGCCACGGGCCTCGCGGCGCTGCGTCCACCGACCGCGCCGATCCTCGCGTTTACGCCGTCGGTGGAAGTGCAGCGTCAGCTCCGTTTGCTGCGCGCCGTTGATCCCGTGCAAATGCCTTTCGCAAGCGAACCGGATGTGACGATCGAGAACGCCATCACCGTGCTGAAACGCCTCCGCCGCGTGGAGCCGGGTGACAAGCTGATCATCGTAACCGACATCCTTTCGCAGGACCGTTTGGTCGACGCGGTGCAACTCCGCACGGTGCGTTGATTTTTCTGTCGGCGATGCGCGCGTGACGCATCGCCGACAGTTGCGGTTTTTTCGCGCGGGCAACACTGTCCGCGCTCCCATGGCAACTCACGCCCAGACACCCGGCCGCGAACGCGCGATCCTGTTTACGTTGGTGGCTGTGCAATTCACGCACATCCTCGACTTCATGATCATGATGCCGCTGGGGTCGCACCTGATGCGGGTCTTCGCGATCTCGCCCGCGCAGTTCACTTACCTCGTCGCCACCTACAGCATCGCCGCTGCACTCACCGGACTCGCCGGCGGCTTCCTTCTCGATCGCTACGATCGACGGAAGGCCCTGCTCTTTCTCTACACCGGCTTCGGACTCGCCACGCTCGGCTGCGCACTGGCGCCGACGTATCACACGTTGCTCATCGCGCGTTTCGCCGCCGGTGGATTCGGCGGCCTCGCCGGCGCCGTCGTGACCGCGATGGTGGGCGACGTCATTCCCCACGAACGCATCGGCCGTGCGATGGGCCTTGTGATGTCCGCTTTCCCCATCGCATCCGTGCTCGGCGTGCCGATCGGTTTGATGCTCGCGGAACACTTCGAATGGCACGCGCCGTTCTTCCTCCTCGCCGGGTTGAGCGTGGTGATCCTTTTTGTCGGCGCACGCGCGTTGCCGTCGCTGCCCGCCGCGCACAAGGTCGCGCAGCCGTGGCAGCAGATGCGTGAGATCGTTTCGCACTCGCTCCACCGCCGGGGGTTTCTCATGAGCGCCGCGCTCGTATACGCAGGCGGTCTGGTGATTCCGTTTCTCGCTCCCACGATGGTCGCCAACGTCGGCCTCGCCGAATCCGACCTGTGGAAAATCTACGCCGCCGGCGGCGCGTGCACGTTCTTCTCCATGCCCGTGATCGGGCGACTCTGCGACCGCTACAACAAACTAAGCGTGCTCGGCTGGCTGTCGCTCGCCGCTTCAATTGTGGTTCTGATTCTCACCAATCTGCCGCCCGCGCCGCTGCTGGTCGCGATGCTGATGACCGCGCTGTTCATGGTGACGATGTCCGGTCGTTTCACGCCCGCGATGGCCATGCTGACGGCCGCCGTCGATTCGCGCTACCGCGGCGGCTTCATGAGCGTAAACTCCGCCGTGCAGCAGGCCGCCGGCAGTCTCGCCAACGTCACGGCCGGTCTGCTCGTTTCGGTCGGGCCGGGCGGGCGATTGCTCGGGTATCCAAAAGTTGGATTCGCCACGGTCACGTTCTTCGGCCTCACCTATCTACTCGCGCGTCGGTTGTGCCGGCACGCTCCGCACGCAGCGATCCCGCGTTCGAGCGGCGGTCCCGCGTTCGCGCCGGCGAAGTAAACGCAGCGCGACGGCTACTCCGCCACGTGGCGGGCGGAGTCGTCGATCAGCTGCGCGACGTGCGCGGTGTTCAGAAGATCCAGCTTCGCCTGCGTGTAGGCATCGCGGCGCCAGCTAAACTCGATCTCCGGCGCGATGCGCAGTTCACCCAGCAGCCGCTCGCAGCGCTCCAGCAGGTTATAGAATTCCGCATAGCGCCGTCGCGTGGGCTCCGGTTTCCCGGCGATCACCGCATCGGCAATGCGTCGCCATCCGGCCAGATCGCCGGCCTCGCTGTTTGCGAAAACCGCGACTCGATACGCATAGTCGTCCACCGGCTCGGGCAGCGCTTCCTGCGCAAGTGCCATCGGAGCGAGTAGCAGCGCGCCGCACATCATGATGGTTCGCAGGCTTTTCATGGCTTCTCGCGTGTTCCCGCCATAGACGCCTGGGCCGTTTTTCGTTCCGCGCGCGGAGCGCGCATCGGGGAATCCAGTTGCCGGACGAGTCGCCGCGCCTACTCGTGGTGGAATGCTCGAAACCACTCCCGCTCCCGTCCAACCCTCGCGCCCGCCCCTGCGCGGCCCGAGTTGCTTGCGCCGGCCGGCGACTGGGAATGCGCGCGTGCCGCGGTCGAGAACGGCGCGGACGCAATCTACTTCGGGCTCGAGCGTTTCAACGCACGCATGCGGGCCAAGAACTTCACGCAGGCTGACTTGCCCGCGCTGATGGAGTTTCTCCACCGCCGCGGCGTGCGCGGCTACGTGACGTTTAACACGCTCGTTTTCGCCAACGAAATCGAGGCCGCCGAGGACTACCTGCGCAGCATCATCGCCGCCGGCGTGGATGCCGCGATCGTGCAGGACGTCGGCATCTGCCGGATGATCCGTGCGCTTTCCCCCGACTTCCCGATCCACTGTTCCACGCAGATGACGATCACGAGTGCCGCTGGCGTGGAATTTGCCCGCGAACTCGGCGCACAACTGGTCGTGCTCGCGCGCGAAAATTCCATCGCGGAAATCGAGAAGATCCAGGCCACGCAAACTGCAGGCACCGCGCTGCCGCTCGAGGTATTTGTCCACGGCGCGCTCTGCGTCGCCTACTCCGGTCAGTGCCTCACGAGCGAATCGCTCGGCGGACGCTCCGCCAATCGCGGCGAGTGCGCGCAGGCCTGCCGTCTGCCCTACGATCTTATCTCCGACGGCCAACAGGTGCCGCTCGGCGACAAACGTTACCTGCTCAGTCCACAGGATCTCGCGGGACTCGAAGTGCTGCCCGATCTTGTGCGTGCCGGCGTCGCCTCGCTCAAGATCGAAGGCCGGCTCAAGGCCCCGGAATACGTCGCGAGCATCACGCGTGTTTATCGGCGCGAGTTGGATCGGGTCATGGCGCCGTTCGCTCCCGATCGCGCCGAAGTTCGCCCCGAGTCGAACCCCGACGGCACGCGAGCCGCGCGTTACGAACTCGAGATGAGTTTTTCCCGCGGACTCTTCACCGGATGGTTCCGCGGCATCGACAACCAGAAACTCGCCCACGCCCGGTTCGGCACCAAGCGCGGCGTTTTCCTCGGCGAAGTTTCCCGTGTGATCGACGAGTCAGTCACGCTCCGCCCCCACGCACCCGTGAAGCCGGGCGACGGGGTGGTCTTCGACGCGGGCAATCCCGAGGCCGGCGAAGAAGGCGGTCGCGTTTATCAAGTGAACGAACGTCACGGCGAGGTGACACTCCGCTTCGGCCACGGCGATCTCGACTGGCGCAAGATTCGTCCGGGCCAGCGCGTCTGGAAAACCAACGACCCCGCGCTCGATCGCGAGGTGCGCGCGACATTCGATGGCGAACAGATCCGCTTTCAGCGCGAGATCTCCCTCGAGGTGCACGGCCGTGCCGGCACGCCGCTCACACTGATTGCCAACGATGGACTCGGCCACGTCGTTAGAATCGAATCCGCCGCGCCGCTCGCCGTCGCGGAGAAACAGCCGCTCACGCCCGAGCGCCTGCGCGAGCAACTCGGTCGACTGGGCGGCACGCCGTTCAAGCTCGGCGCGCTCCACTTCGCGCTCGAAGGCGCAGTGATTCTGCCGGTGAGCGAACTCAACCGCGTGCGCCGCGAAGCCGTCGCGGAACTCGAAAAACTGCGCGCCGCGCCAAAGCGCTGGACGCTTTCCGACGAAAAACTCCCCTCCCCGCGGCACCGGAGTCCGCGCCCACGCGCACGCCCGAACTCATCGCGGTGATCCGCCTGCCCGAGCAACTCGACGCCGCATGGCAGGCCGGTGCGCGCACGTTGTATTGTGAGTTCGAGAATCCGAAACGCTACCGCGACGCCGTCGCGCGCTTCCGCGAACTGCAGGCCGGTTCGCCGTTCGAAACGTCGTCGATCTGGGTCGCGCCGCCCCGCATCTTCAAACCCGGCGAAGAGTGGATCCTCCAGCAGGTGCGCTCATGCGACGCCGACGGCTACCTCGTGCGCAATCACGAGCATCTCGCGTTTTTCCGCGACGACCGGAAACGCGGCGACTTCTCCCTCAACGTCGCCAATCCGTGGACGGCGCAGTATCTACTTTCTCGATACGAGCTCGAGCGCGTGACTGCAAGTTACGACCTCAACATCTTCCAGCTCGAGGCGCTGCTCCGTGCGGCGCCGGGCACGTGGTTCGACATCACGATCCACCAGCACATGCCCATGTTTCACATGGAGCATTGCGTGTTCTGCGCGTTTCTCTCGCAGGGTAAGGACTATCACGACTGCGGCCGCCCTTGCGAAAAACACCGCGTCGCACTGCGCGACCGCGTGGGTGCCGAGCTGCCGCTGCGCGCCGACGCCGGCTGCCGCAACACCGTCTTCAACAACCGCGCGCAGACCGGAGCCGAATACGTGCAGCGCATGCTCGAACTCGGTGCGCGCAGTTTCCGCGTGGAATTCGTCAACGAGCCCGCCGACGAAGTCCGTTCCACGCTCACGCGCTATCGTCAGCTGCTCGCCGGCGAAATCTCCGGCACCGATCTCTGGCGCGAACTCAAGGCGATCAATCAGCTCGGCGTGACGCGCGGCCAGATGGAAACCGCGCCGCGCCAGATCCACCGCAAGGCCTGACCCGCGCCGCACTCGGCCGCGAACCGGTCCGCAACCTGTCGCGACCGTGTTCGCACCTTGGCGCGACTTGGGACGCACTCAGGCGCGACGTGGTGCGCTTACTTCCGCAGAAATCCGGAGACGACGCGGGCCGCTTTCAGCGCGACGGGCGCCCAACGGAGCAGTTTGCGCGCACCGTGAAGGCGCGGGAGCACGAATTGCGTGAACGCAATCGACGCGGGCACGGCCGCAACCGATGCGACGGGCGCCACGCGGCGCCACGTGCCCACCACGCGGTCGACGGTGGCGAGCGGCCGCACGAGTTCACCGATCTCGCGCGCACAAGCGGCGCGGCGTTCGGCAATGCGCATTTGCAGCCCGCGTTTGCGGGCGGCGAGAAGGTCTAGTTCCCGTTGCGGATGCATGTGCGATCCTGCTTCAGCTCGGCGATGGTCGCCTCGAACGGTTTCGGCTGCGCGGCGCGGAAGCGACGGAAACGAACCGCCAGCACCACGGCCGCAACAGCGTAGAGGCCGGTAAGCGAAAGAAGCGCGGCGACGCGCGCGGTATCCCAGAACAGCACGACGATGGTGAAGCTCGCGAGAATCAGCGCGAGCGCGCCGCAAAACGCCGCCGCGGCGAGCCAGATCAGGCTCTGCAGCACGCGGTGTTTTTCCTCGTGGAGCTCGAGCGAGAAAAGCTCGAAGCGGTCATGCAGCGAGCCGACCAGCAGGTCGCCCACGGAGCGGAGCGAGGCGAGCAGGCCGGGAGAGGACGTAGAGCGGGTCTCCGTATCCATTTTCTTGTTACTTACGGAGGCTGCGGCCCAGCAGCGCGCCCACCAGCACGCCGGCGCCGAGCGCGATGGCGAGAGCCTCGTAGGGATGAGCACGGATCGCCTGGTCGGTCACGCGTGCGCCCGCGGTGACTTTCTGGCGGGCGTCGCCGTAGAGGGAGGCGATCTTCTGCTGCATCCGCTCGAGCTTGGTCTGCATCTCCGTGAGCTGTTCGCCCACGTGTTCGGTGGTCGGGCCGACCAGCAGGGCCTCGGCTTCATCCATCAACTGCGTGATGTGTTCGAGAACTTGCTCGGGAGTTTCGTTGCGGGGCGAGGAGCTAGGTGCGTTGGACATCGTTCGAATCGGGTTTGGACGTTGATGAGGTCGACACCAGAGTGCTCGAAGTCGGAACGCTCAGTCGAGAAAGGACTAGCAGGGTAATCGCAAGTCCGAGGCTGAGAGCCCAAGGATCGCGGACTTGCGACAACTCCGCGAAGTCCGCGCCAGGTTCGACATCGCTCGGTCGCCACCCGTAGGAGAGCAATTCTCCCGCGAGCAGAAGCACAACGAGTGTCAGGACAGATCTCATAGACCTACTGTATCACACAAGGTGCCTTATGCGAACCCCGACATCAATGTAACGGCCTGTCATCGCGTGATTCGCCGCACGTGCGGAGACTCGACACACGCCCCGAAGCGAGCTCAGCGCGGCAGGAGGAAAACAAACTCCGTGCCGCGGCCGGGTTGGTTTTCGCAGGAAATGCTTCCGCCGTGCGCCACGACGATTTCGCGCGCGATAGCGAGGCCGAGACCGGCGCCGCTTTTCTTCTCCTGGCCCGGCGCGCGGTAGAAACGGTCGAACACGTGCGCGACGCTCTCCGCCGGGATCCCCGGACCGGTGTCACGCACACCGAAGCGAATGAAACCATTCCCATCCGGCACGGCGGAAACGATGATGACGCCGCGCACCGGCGAATATTTTGCCGCGTTGGTGAGGAGATTGATGAACACGTGCCGCAGGCGCTCTACATCGGCCTGAATCACGCTCTCGCGAATCTCGGGGGCGAGTTTCACCTCTAGGGTCTGCTCCTTCACGAGCAGCACGGTGCGCGCTTCCGCCACCACATCGTCCACGAGTTCACCCACCGCGATGGCACGACGATCGAGCGAAGAAGCGCCCGCTTCAAGACGAGCGAGGTCGAGAAGATTGTCGAGAATGCGGAGCAGCCGGTCGGCGTCATCGCGCACGGTTTCGAGCAGTTCGTTCTGCGTTGGCGTGATGCCCGGCAGCGGTTGTTCGAGCAAAAGGTAAACCGCCATGCGCAAACTCGTGAGCGGCGTCTTGAGCTCGTGGCTCACGGTGCCGACGAGGTTGGTTTTCGCATCGTCGAGCAGGCGGAACTTGGTGACGTCCTGCAGAATCAGCGCGGCGCCGCGAAAATCGGTGAGCTCGTCGCCAATCGAGAGAATGCGCGGGAGAAAATGTCGGTCCTCGCGGCCGACTCGAATCGTGATCACGCGACCGTAGTCGGTCGGCAGATAATGTTCACCCGTCTCGAGCACCTCGCGAAGCGGTTCGGTGAGCACAGGTGGAAGACCGCGCTCGAACTCAGGCGAGGTCAGCAACTCCTCGGCCGCCGGATTGCGCACTTCAGGACGACCATTGCGATCGACGACGAAAACCGGATCGGGCGTCGACGTGAGCGTGGCTTCCATGGTGCGCTGCGTGCGCATGACTTTCGCCTGCGTGGCATCGCGATAAGCGCGGAGCTTCGCCGACATCTGATTGAACGTGCGCGCGAGCTGGCCGAGTTCGTCGCGACTCACCTCCGGCACTTGGCGATCGAGGTCCCCCTCGCCCACCGCCACCGCCGACGCCGTGAGCGCGCGAATCGGCGTGAGGAGCGACGCGGCGAGCCGCCAGCCCACCACAAGCGAGAGTAGCACCGCGGCCGCAATCGCGGCGTAGAGCACGCGCTCGGTAACGGTCACCATCTGCTCGGCGCGCGCGGCGGTCTGCTGCGCGGCGGCGAAGTCACGTCGGTTCAAATCCTCCAGCGATTGGAGGACATTGAAGAGCGCGGTCTCGTTCGCCTTGAGCACCGCAAGCGAGTTGGTGCCGTCGGGATTCAGCGCCAGCTCCACCTGGCGCGCGAGCGTGGTGAACGCATCGTCGAGGTTTTCCACCATCTCGGCGCGCGAGGTGCCGGCGGAACTCGCGGATTGCTCCATGAGCTGAGCGGTGAAAGTGGCGCGATTTTCCTCGAACACGCGTCGCGCCTCGAGCGGATCGCGGGAGGCAACCGCGACCGAATCCGTCATCAAACGCGCCGCGTAGCGCATCTGCTGTGAGCCGAGCACGGCTTTGTAATTTTCGACGAGATCGCGTTGGAGCGTGCCCGCGAGTTCGCGGCAGACGTGGACGGCATAACCGCCCGTGCCGATCAGAAGCAGCAGTAGCGGAAGGAGTCCGAAATAGAGCCGCGTCCGAAGCATGGCACCGGGACGCCCGGATCAGGCGCCAGTTCCGCCGAGCAAACCGAGTTTCTGGCGCTTGCGATAAAGCGTCGCCGGATCGATGCCCAGCGTCTTCGCCGCTTCGTCGAGGTTTCGCGAGAACGCGAGCACGCGTTTGATGTGCTCGGCCTCGAGAGCCTCGATCGTCACCCGTGCGCCCACCGCGATCGCCGGATCGGAGCGCGCGCCAAGTTCATCCGGCAAATCGGCCAGCTCGATCGACTCACCCATCGCAAGAATCACCGCGCGCTCGATCACGTTGCGCAACTCGCGGAGATTGCCGGGCCAGCCGTAGTTGAGAAACGCCGTCATCACCGCCGGGCTGAAGCTCGCCACTTTTTTGCCGATGCGCGCCGCGAAAAACTTCCGATAGCTCTCCGCAAAGCGCGTGAGATCGCTCGGACGGTCGCGCAAGCCCGGCAGCGTGAGACTGATGACGTTGAGGCGGTAAAAGAGATCCTCGCGGAAACGGCCGGCTTTCACCTCATCGGCGAGATTGCGATTGGTGGCGGCGATCACGCGGACATTCGCACGACGCGCCTTGGCCTCGCCGACGCGCTCGTATTCGCGCTCCTGCAAGAGACGCAACAACTTCGGCTGAATCTCCAGCGGCATCTCGCCGATTTCGTCGAGAAACAGCGTGCCGCCATCCGCTGCGGCGACTTTGCCCATCGTGTCGGCGACCGCGCTCGTGAACGCGCCCTTCACGTGGCCGAACAATTCGCTTTCGAAAAGTTCACGCGAAAGGCTTGGGCAGTTGACCGTGACAAACGCCGCGTCGCGCTGCGCGCTGCGCTTGTGAATCTCGCGCGCCAGCACGCTCTTGCCGGTGCCGCTCGGGCCGAGGATCAGAAGCGTGGCGGGCGTCTCGGCGGCTTTGAATGCAATCTGCAACGCCCGCTGCACCGCGGGTTCCGTGGAATCCAAATCCACCGCCGGCGAAGCGTCCGCGAGCTGGCTCTCGAGCGAACGCACGCGCGACTCGAGCGCGCGATTTTTTTCAATCTTCGCGAGCACCGCGCGGATCTGGTCCGGCGTGAAAGGTTTGGGAATGAAATCGAACGCTCCGCGCCGCATCGCCTCGACCGCCGTGGCGATGTTCGCATACGCGGTGAACATCACGATCGGCAGCGAAGGCTGCACCTTCAGCAGCTTCTGCAACACATCGAGTCCATCGTCGGATCCGAGTTTTACGTCGAGGAAGCAGGCGTCGAACGCCTCCTCCTCCAACGTCTTCAAAGCCCGCAAGCCATTGGGAGCCTCGGTGCCGGAGTGGCCGGCAGTCTCCACGGCAATTCGGGTGGTTTTCCGAATCCCAGGTTCGTCGTCAACGATCAGGACGCGCATGTAGTCGAAATGTGAGGGGGATACTGAACGCTTGGCAAAAGCCAAAAACAAGGCGGGGCCGCTTGCGCGGCCCCGCCAGGTCCAGCTTCAACTTACTGTCCCACCAGCTTGAGCCAGCGGGCAGTGTATGAAAACCGACAGGGCCGGACTGCGCGGGTTCCGCAGCGCGGAAAAAAGTTCGGTCTTTTTTCGGCGCGATCTCGCACGGCTTGTTTCCAGACCTCCGAGTGGATTGTCAGTGCCTGTTTTGCAGACTGGCGCCCGCGCGATTTCTTTGACTTAGTTCCGCGCTTTGACCGCTCAGCCCTAATCACAGCATGTCGAAGCCTGCATCCGACTCCACCGCCCCCGTTCCCACCGGAGGCAAGATCACCGATCTCGAGATCAAAGACGCCCACCTGATCTTCGGATCCGCATGGCGTAATCTCGAAGCGGAGATCGGCCGCGAAAACCTGCGGTTTCCCAAGGAGATCATTCTCCTCGGTGGCGCGCCCGGCGCCGGCAAAGGCACCAACACCGCCTTCATCGCCAAGACCCGCGGCCTCACCTGCCCGCCCATCGTGATGAGCGCATTGCTCGACTCGCCCGAAGCGCGACGGCTGAAAGACGCGGGCAACATGGTCGGCGATCGCGAAGTCGTCACCCTGCTGCTGCACGAACTGCTCAAACCCATTTACCGCGACGGCGTCATTCTCGACGGTTTCCCCGCACACGCGTGCAGGTCGAGTGCTTGAAGCTGCTGGTGGACAAGATGCACGGCCTGCGTCGTGAGTTTCTGAATACACCGCTGGGCATCCATTTCCGCCACCCGACGATCCACATCATGGTGCTGTTCGTCGACGAGAAGGAATCCATCACGCGCCAGTTGAAGCGCGGTCAGGAAACCCGCCTCCACAACGAGGAAGTCGCGCGCACCGGCGTCGGCGAACCTTGGGAAGACCGCGCCACCGATCACGACGAAGCGCTCGCGCAGCGCCGTTATCGCGTGTTCAAGGAGCAGACGTGGGACGCGCTCCAGTCGCTCAAGGAAATCTTCCACTACCACTTCATCAACGCGCAAGGCCCGGTCGCCGAGGTTGAGCAGAACATCCTGCGCGAGCTCGAATACCAGAGCACGCTCGAGCTCGACCCGCGCACCGTGGACCGCCTGCGCAACATCCCCGTCGCCAGCGAACTCATCGTCCACGCGCGCCAGGAACTGGTGAAGCGACTCGACAGCTACGAATTCGGTCAGCCCGAGCTCTTCGCGCAAGTCGTCGCCTTTGTGCAGCGCAAGATCATGCCGATCGTGCTCCGCCACTCGATCTCGGGCATCGCCCAGATCAACACGGAGGACACGCTGCTCACCGACCCGACGGCGCTCGCGATGCTCATCGATATCTTTTCCGAACGCGGCTACCACGCCCTCGTTGACGTGCACCGCATCGAAGTGCCGGAGCAATTCAATCTCGCCACCGGCCAGATCACCTGCCGCGTGAAGAAAGTGTTCCGCATCCAGATCCGTTTCCAAGGTTCCGAAATCCGGAGAGGATGAACGGATTTTTCGATTTTGGATTCTCGATTTTCGATTTGAGGACGTCGGTGCGACACGGCCCGCACTCGCGTGAGAGATGGTGCGCATTCCATCGCGACCGGGTGCTCACCTTGTCCCGACGAAGTCCGCACCTGAGTGCGACTCGATCCACACATCGTCGCGACCGTATTCGCACCTTGCCGCGACCGTGTCCGGACTTAGGCACGACGTGGGACGCACCGAGACGCGGTCACGCCCCAATCGAAAATCAAAAATCGAAAATCGAAAATCCGTTCATTCGTAGCGGAGCGCCTCGATGGGATCGAGCGACGAGGCTTTCCACGCGGGATAAAAACCGAAGCCGACGCCGATGCCGGAGCACACGATCAGACCGATCGCGGCCCAATCCCACGGAAACACGATCGAGGCGTTCATCGACATCGCGAGGCCGTTGCCTGCCGCCACGCCGAGGAGAATGCCAGCCAGTCCCCCCGCGAGCGAGATCACGACAGATTCGACGAGGAACTGCGTGAGGATGCTCACCTTGCGCGCGCCGATGGATTTGCGAATGCCGATCTCCTTTGTCCGCTCAGTGACGCTCACGAGCATGATGTTCATGATGCCCACGCCCGCCGCGAGGAGCGCGATCGCGCTGATCACAAACGCGCCCGCACGCACGGCATCGGCGACTTTGCCGAACGCGGAGATGAGCGAATCGTTGGAATAGATCTCGAAGTCGTTTTCGTCTTCCGGCTTCAGCCCGCGCACGATGCGCATCGCGGTCACCGCTTTATCGAGCGTGGCGTTGTAAAGCATCTGCGACGGCGCCTGCGTCGCGATGTTGACCGTGAATTTCTCGGGACCGAAATCCATCAGGAAGCGAGTGAGCGGCACCATGACGATGTTGTCCTGGCTCTGGCCGAAGGACGTGCCCTTTTCCGCAAAGGTGCCGATCACGGTGTAGGTGCGGCCGCCGACTTTGATCTGCTTGTCCATCGGCGACTCCGAGGGAAACAGGCGCTGCACGATGTCGCGGCCGATGATCGCGACCGGGCGGTTGAGATCGAGGTCGGCGCCGGTGAAGTTGCGGCCGGTTTCGATGGAATACTGGTTGGCCGCAAGGAAGTGCTCGTTGCTGCCGCCGAACGTAACACCGGGCGTGGTTTTCCGGTTTTCGTAAACGGCCTGCGCAGTGCCGTCCTGATGAAACACCTTCAAACAGATCACGTCGGAAACGCCCTCCATCAGCTGCATGAAGCGCTGCGCCTGCGAGAGCGAGATGTTGCGGCGCATCTCGTATTTGCGCCGCGCCTCGCCCTCCACCTGGATTCCGGTCGGCCACTTGGCGAACTGGAACATGTCGGAGCCGAGAAAGCTCAGGCCGCTCTCGATCGAACCGCGGAGCGCGGACACGGTGGTCATCACGCCGATGACGGAAAACACGCCGATGGTGATACCCGCCATCGTGAGGATGGAGCGGAGTTTGTTCACTCCGAGCGATCCGAAAGCCATCAACAAGATTTCGCGAAAGGGCATGGCAAAATCACTCGTAGCGGAGCGCAACAACCGGATCAAGCGCGAGGCGCCCCACGCGGGCGCGAATCCGGAAACAATCCCCGTGATCACGGACACGCTCATGCTCACGAGCACGAGCCCGCTGGAGAACTCGACCGGCAGGCTAGGCATCGCCGAACGCACAATCAGCGTCACTGAAAACGTGAGGGCCAGTCCCACCAGTCCGCCGATGAGGCAGATGGAGACCGCCTCGATCAGAAACTGCATCAAAATGGTGCGACGTCGCGCGCCGAGCGCCTTGCGCGTGCCGATCTCCTTGGTGCGTTCCTTCACGCTGACGAACGTGATGTTCATGATGCCGATGGCGCCGACGAAGAGCGACAGCCCGGTGATGAACAAACCGGCGAGCGCGATGCCGGACTTCACCGGATCGAGCTGCGCCTTGAAAGCCTGCTGCTGATTGATCGAGAAGTTGTCGCGCTCACCGGGCAGCTGGCCGCGCACGCGGCGCATCGCGCCAACGAGTTCCTCGCTGGCCTCGATCAAACGGTCCTTGTCGCGGACCTTCACGCGCAGCTCGGCGCCGTTGTATCCAATTCCAAAATACTTCCGATACGCCGTCAGCGGCATGATCGCCTGCGTATCGAAACTGAACAGTCCGAGAAACGAACCCTGCTTGGCCAGCACGCCAACCACGGTGAAAGGCTGCCCGCGAATCACGACCGTCTGGTCGAGTGCGGAACGGCCGGGGAAAAGCGCCTCGGCCACATCGAAACCCAGCACGCACACCTGCCGGCCCGCGGCCGCCTCGGCCTCCGAGAAGAGGCGTCCCTCCTCAAAGTCGCCGGACATGAGTCGTGAGTAGTCGGCGGTGGTGCCGAAAATATAGACGCCGTTCACGCGATTCTCGGCCGCTTTGACCGCGTCGCCGCGAGCAACCAGGGGCACGGCCACTTCGAGCAGGGAGTTGGTCGTGGATTCGAAGATGCGGTTCAGACGTTCGGCATGTTCGGGCAGGATTTTCGGACGGTTCTGATAATTCCACCAATCCTCGACCGGTCCCCACGGCCATTTCTGCACGTAGAGGATATCGTCGCCGAGCATCGCGAGACTCTTCTGGAAACCGAGGTCGATGCCGCGAATGGCCGTGCCCATGAGCGTGACGGCCACGATGCCGATGATCACGCCGAGCGCGGTGAGCGCCGACCGCATCTTGTTCGCGCGAATCTGCGCAAACGCGATCCGGAAGGATTCGGTGAACTCGTAAATGAGGACCTTCATCGAGATTGCGGAGTGCGGACTGCGGATTGCGGATTCGTGCGGCGAGCGGTGCGGATGGAGGCGACCGCAATCGCCGTCAGTTCGTTGGCTTCGCGCAGAAGCTCGGAGACTTTTGCGACAGGCAAGATCCCGGACTCGGCGATCAACTCGATCCAAAGCGCAGATTCGTCGGCTTCTTCCTCGACGGTCCCCATTTTTGAAACGAAATCGGCCCGCGATTTACCGCGGCAAGCAGCGCGGTAATTTGCCGCAACCGACGTCGCCGAACGGACCAGCTGCCGGCCGAGCACGTCCGCCGACATCTTTCTGGGCAACGCGTCAGCCAGTCGAATCGCTCGCAACGCGAACTGCTTCGTCCGCTGCTTGAGTTGATCGTTTGTCATGGCCAAATCCGAAATCCGCACTCCGCAGTCCGCACTCACACCACCGCTTCGTCGCTCTCGATGAGGCCGTCGCGGAGGCGGACGATGCGGCGGGCGTGGCGGGCGATGTCCTCTTCGTGCGTGACGACGATCAGGGTGTTTCCCGCAGCGTAGAGATCTTCGAAGAGCGCCATGATCTCGACGCCGGTTTTCGAATCGAGGTTTCCGGTTGGTTCGTCGGCGAGGATGATCGAGGGATTGTTCACCAGCGCGCGCGCAATCGCCACACGCTGCCGCTGACCGCCGGAGAGTTCGTTGGGCTTGTGGTGCATGCGGTGTCCCAAGCCGACGTTCTCGAGTGCAAGGTGCGCGCGTTCGCGGCGGACGTGCGACGGCACGCCGGCATAGATCAGCGGAAGTTCGACGTTGTGCAGCGCATCGGAGCGCGGGAGCAGGTTGAACGTCTGGAAAACGAAACCGATCTCCTGGTTGCGAATGGCCGCGAGCTCGTCGTCGTCCATGTCGGCGACATTCTTGCGGTTGAACTCGTAGCGACCGGCGGTGGGCGTATCGAGGCAGCCGAGCATGTTCATCAACGTGGACTTGCCGGAACCCGACGGGCCCATGATGGCGAGATACTCGTTGCGCCGGATCCGGAGCGAAACGCCGCGGAGCGCGTGGATCGTCTCCGCGCCCATGCGGTAGAGCTTGGTGACGCCCTCGATCTCGATCACGAGATCGCCGGCCGGGCGCGTGATGCGGGGAGCGGAAGATGGTGCCGACGGAGGAATCATTTTAAGCGAGGTCGCTACGCGGGAAACGCGCGCTTACTTCTTCTCCTCCGCTTTGCGCGGCTTCTCGATCTGGACCTTCATGCCGTCCTTGAGGCGGCGGCTGATCGCAGCGTAGCTGCCGGAGACGATCTCCTCGCCTTCCTTCACGCCGCTCTTGATCTCGATGTGCGTGTTGTCGGCGATGCCGGTTTCGACGGACTGCATTTTCACCGTGTCGCCGGCCTTGATGAAGACCACGCGCTGCATCTTCTCGCGATTGCGCCGCGCTTCTTCGCGTTCGTTGGTCACTTCGAGCGAGTTGCCGGATTTCTCCTGCGCTTCCTTCGCCTTCTTTTTGTTGAATTTCGTCGGACGTGAGTCCGCCTTCGGCGCGGACGGTGACGCTCTGGATCGGCACGGCGACGACGTTTTCCACCGTCTGGGTTTCGATGTCAGCCGTGGCGCTCATGCCCGGACGCAACTGCACGTCGCGATCGCCGATGCGGATCTTCACGAGAAAATTGGTGACCTCGTCGCTGACGCTGCCGGCCGCCTGCGCCGCGGCGCCGCTACCGGAAGCGCCGGAATTCAGCGCGGAGCTGCCGATCTCGCGCACGGTGCCGCTCAACTTGCGACCGGGATAGGCATCGATGGAGATGATGGCGCGATCGCCGATCTTCACGTTGACGATGTCGTTTTCGTTCACCTTCACGCGAAGCTCCATGTCTTCGAGATTGGCGACGCGCATGACCTCGGTGCCGGTGAACTGGCCTTGCGCGACGACGCGTTCGCCGACCTCGCTGCTGAGCGAGCTGATCGTGCCATCCATCGGAGCGAAGATCACGGTCTTGCTCAATTGATCGCGCACCTGGTTGAGCGTGCCCTCGGCGCTGCGGATCTGGGCGAGCGCGTTGTCGTAGTTGGCTTGGGCAACTTCGAGTGAGGTCTTGGCCGCAATGTAGTCGGAATCGGAAATGAGGTTCTTGCGGTAAAGATCGTCCGCCCGGCGATGATCTTCCTGGGACTTGGCGAGCTGCGCCTTGCTTTGGACCGCCGACGCTTTGGCTGCGAGGAGAAGCGCCTCCTGCTGCTCGGCGAGCGCCTGATAGTAGTCGGGTTTGATCTTCACGAGCACGTCGCCCTTTTTCACCGTCGCGCCTTCCTTGAACGGCAGCGCGATGATTTCACCGGCGACTTCGGGAGAGATCTTCACCTCGACCTCGGGTTGCACCTTGCCGGTGGCGGTGACGATCTGGGTGATTGTTTTCACCACGGCCTTCTCCGTGGTGACGGCGACGCCCTGATCCTTTCCTTGGGCGGACTGCTTCGCGACAACCGCGAGGACGACGATCAAGACCACGGCGCCGATGAGGAACCATTTGGTCTTGGATTTCTTCTTGGGCAGCGGGGTGGATGGGAGCGGAGCAGCCGGTTTCATAGCATCAGTAAGTGCAAAGGAGATTCAGGATGACCGCGGTGCCGTTTCGCTGGCAAGCGCGGGACCCGTTCGCCGAAAACACGTGTGGAGGGACCCACAACGATCCCTCCACACAACACAACTGATTACTACGAACGAGTCAGAACAAACATCCATGCCGCGAGAACGGAACCCTGATGCGACGAACCGCGGCGCCTTCGCGCCAGAGCGCGCGGGCTTCGCGATCGATCGAGGGGTTTCCATCACCGTGGCTGGCATTTCCCGACAACACGGGGCAGCCCAACAAAGTTACACGCTTTTTGGATGAGTGGCGGGCGGCGTGGATGGACGGGATGCGCAGGTCCGGACACAAAAAAGCCGGGGCGCAAACCGCACCCCGGCTCGAGTCGTGCCACGCAGCGGCGTGACCTAGAACGTATAGCGCGCCGTCACATAGAAGAGACGCCCGATCGGGCTGAACTCGGTGATGTCGGCGTTGGAGTAGGTATCGAACGTGGCGGACTTCGTCGGGAAACGGTTGGCGATGTTGTTCACGCCGACCGTGACCTTGAAGCCGCGCAGCCACTTCGAGCTACCCTTGAAATCGTAGGACAACGCGACGTCGAAGACCGAATAGGACGGGATTCGCTGCTGGTAGTCGGGCAGGAAGTCCGGCGTCCACGTCGTCTCGCGCATCGAGGTGTAGAACGTGTGTCCCAGTTCGAACGTGAACGGCTCCAGTTCGTAGCCGATAACGTTGTAGCTGCGGACGCGCGGAATGCTGCCGTTGAGGCCGGTGACGAGGCCGGCAGTTTCCGTGTAAGGCGCGCCAGGAGCCACCTGGATCTTATACTCCGCATAGTAGGTGTGCGTGCTGTCGAACGTGAGCTTTCCGGCGCCGAGCGGCAGGCCGTAGTGCAGGTTAAGATCGAAGCCCGCCATCTTCTGCGTGCCGAGGTTGCTGGCCGCCGGGATGACGAAATACATGTTGTCCAAACCGAGCGCCGAGATCTGGCCCGGCTCGCTGATAGCCGGACCCGTCGCGCTGCCGTAGCGGATGAGCGAAGCGTAGGGCGAAGCGGCGCCCTTCACTTCGACATCGTGAAACACCTGGTCGATCACGCCGGGTTCGTCGTAGTCGCTGATCACCGCGGTCTGCTTGAGCGCGAAGAAATCGAGCGAGATGGCCAGGTCCTTGACGGACTTGGGCGTCCAGACGACGCCGGCCGAGTAGTTCGTCGAACGCGAGGGCGCGAGCGACTCCACCGGCAGCGTCACGGCATTGGCCTGATTGCTGCCGAACTCCGCGATCGTATTGGTAAAACCAATACCGGTCGGGGCGTTGAGCTCGTAGAGCGTCGGCGCGGCAAACGAACGCGAATACGTCGCGCGGAACATCAGGCTTTCGTCGACCGGCTGATAACGCAGGGAGACTTTCGGCACGGTGGGATTGTCGGTGTCGCTATAGCGCTCGTGGCGGCCGGCGATCGTGAGGTCGGCCGAATAGATGCCGGTCACGCGATTGGCTTTACCGACGAGCGGGAGATTCACCTCCGCAAACAGCGAGGTGATGTGCCGGCCTTCGCTAAACGGATCGATGGTCGTGCCGGAGTCGTAGGCAAAGGTCTCGGACTGGCTGTCCACATCCGAAGTCGCCTTCAACGTTTCCTTTCGCACTTCGGTGCCCGCCGCGAGGCTGAGGCCACCGCCGGGCAGCTGAATGAGATCGGTGCCGACGAACTTGAGGTCCCACGAGGTGAGACGGCTCGTGAACTTGCCCCTCGCGCTGCCAAGCAGGCCCGCAACGGCTTCCGTCGGCTGGCTGCGCGCGAAAAGATTGATCGCGCCCGAGTTCACCGCGGCGATGCGCTCGGCGGTGCGGACGAGATTGTGATTGGCGAAGTCCTGCGTGCCTTCGCTGTAGTTTACGGCGCTTTCCCACGACCATTCGCTGGTGAGCGAGCCTTTCGCGCCGAGGACGCCGCGGATGGAATCCGTATCCGAGCTGTAGATACGCGGAAATTCCACGAAGCGGTTACGCACGCTGACGGCGCGACCGAGAATGTTGTTCGGATCGTCCGCTTCCAACTGGATGGTCAACGGCTGCGCGTTGAGCTCCGATATCGTATTCGTGCGCGAGAACAGCAGATCGCCGAAGAGCGTGAGGTTTCCAACCTTCTGGTCGCCGGAAAGCGTGAAGACCTTCTTCTCGTTGCCGATCAGCATGGTCACGAATTCCGAGAGGTTGAACAGGCGCAGGATGTGATCGGCGTCGAACGCGCCATCGTAGCCGCGCTCGGCGAGCGTCGCGCCCGCGCGCGGGGCATCGAACTCCGGATTGAGATAGTAGTAGCCCTGCGGATCGCCGATGAAGTTGCCGTCGGCATCGTAATCGCCGACCTGGATCACGCCCGCGAAGTTGGTCGTGCCGTAGCTCGGGTTGGCGAAGGGGCGCTGGTAGTTGTAGATCGGCTCGGTCTTCGTCCACTCGTAGGATGCGGTGAGCCGCGGCCCGTTTTCGCCGAGCTGGCCACCGACCACGCCCCACGCGGATTTCTCCTCGTAGTGGCCCTTGTTGCGGGTCCACGCGTAACGCGCGCCCACTTCGCCTCCTTGGTAATCGGTCTTCAGAATGATGTTCACCACGCCGCTCACCGCGTCGGTGCCGTAGATCGCGGATGCACCGTCGGTGAGAATTTCAACGCGGGAGATCGCGCTCACGGGGATCGCGTTCACGTCGACAAACACGCCACCGCCGGAAGCCGCCACCGGAGCGGCCGCGAGGCGGCGTCCGTTGACGAGGACAAGCGTTGCGGCGTTGCGCAGCGCCAGCGCCGAGCCGCCGTTGGTGCTGCCGCTGCCGACATTGCCGTTGTCGGCGCCGAGATTGCCGTTGCCCGTAAACTGCGGAGAACGTTTCCGGATCACCTGCAGCAGATCGCTCACAACGCCGGTGCGTTCGATTTCCGCCGGCGTGATGATGGTGACGGGCGCGACCGGGGTCTCGCCGGCCAGCGGCAGATTGGAGCCGGTGACCACATACGAATCCAGTTTGACCGTGTCGGCCGAAGCCGGGTCTGACTGCGCCCAAGCCGCCGGGGTGAGCAGCGCGCAGCCGAGTGCGAGGGCGCGACGCGCCCGATTCCCCGCAGGGAACGATACGATATGTCTCATGTGTGTTACGTGGTGTTGGCGAATCCGCCGGACTGCCGACGAACTCGTGTCATAACCAACGCCTTCGCTTCACGCTGCGCTCAATGCGTTTGCGACCAATGTGCAGTTTAGCGCGACCAAACTTCCCGCCGACACGACGAATCGGAGCGTGATTGCGCGCGACTTCGCGCGAGTGCTTGCGACCAAACTCCGTTTCGCTGCGACGAATGCTAGAGCTTTCCCGTCTGCCGGTGGCGATGCCGCTCGGCCGCGCGATTCTCGTTCGCGTAGAGTTGATCGCTGCGCACCGTGCGCACCGCGAGCTCACGGGTCTGCACGATGCGCAGGTCCGGCCGCAGCCAGCGCACGAACGCGTCCTTCCCCCGCGTCACTTTCGCCGGCACCGCCCTCGGCGTGCGATCCACCGCCGGATCGAGCACGAAAGTCTGACCGGGCGTCTCATAAACCAGCACGGTGTGTCCGGCCATTTTACCGCGGACGTTGGCGTAGTAGGTGAACAAACGTGCAGCCGCGACAAACTCGCCGGGCGCGATCCGATCGCGCAGGGCCACGAGGGACTCGATGAAACAACCGTTCAGCAACGAGCCGGAGCCGACCGGCGCGTGCGCGTCGGCCGGCACGATCTCGTGGCGCACGAATCCCGGTGCGATGGCGCGGAGCAGGCGATCGAGTTCGAGTTTATCCTTCTCCACCCGGCCGATGTGCTGCGAAAGGCTCTGCGTCCCCTCGCCCGCCACGTAGAGCCACAGAATGTCCGCCGTCTCAAACACCAGGGCGTGAACAGCGGCGGGATAACGCTCATCCGGCGACTCGTTCGTGATACGAAGCACTTGCGACCAAACCGACGAACCGAGCATCTGCTGCGCCTGACGGGCCGAGTCGAGGGCCGGATCCGCGCGAAGCGAGAGAGCGGCGAGCAGCAGGAAAACAACGTGTCTCCAGTTCATGGATACACGCGTCGCATGCGCGGGACCGTTCGCGCGAAAATGCGACGAGTCGCGCCCGAATGCGGACGAAGTCGCGGCAAAGTGCGGTCAACGTCGGGCCAGGGTGCAGCCCGCGTCGGACCACAACGCGGATTGTGTCTCGGAAGCGGAACGACGTTTCCCGCCGCTGGGAAATTTTCGTCGCGAAAGACGCCCTGCTCGTCGCAGCGAGCCCGCGCTGCGCTAGAGCGCCTGCTTCAGGATCGTGGCGATGCGCTCGTGATAGCCGCGGCTGAGTTTCAGCTTGGTGCCGTCGTGGAGGATGACCGCGTATTCGCCCGCGAAGGACGGGCTGAGTTTCCGCAGCCGATCGATGTTCACGATCGTGGAGCGATGGATGCGGATAAAGCGTCGCGGATCGAGGCGCGCTTCGAGTCGCGCCATCGTCTCGCGCATGAGGTGCGTGCGCCCGGCGACGTGGAACTTCATGTAGTCGCCCTCGGCTTCGATCCAGTCGATCTCGTCGGCTTTCAGGAAGAAGATTTCGCCGGAGGATTTTACGAGAATGCGGTCCGAGATCTCCGGTCCCGGGTTGCTCGGCGGAGGGACCTGCAGGGCGCTGAGGAGCTGTGCGAGCCGTGCATTCACCTCCTCGCCCTGGCGGAGCCGAATCGCGTCTTTCGCGCGACGAAGCGCAGCCGCGAAGCGAGCGTCGTCGAATGGTTTCAGCAGGTAGTCAACCGCCGAAACCTCGAACGCTCGCAACGCGTGTTGATCGTAGGCTGTGACGAACACCACCACCGGCCGCGCCCCAGGCGCGAGTTTCACCAGCGCCTCAAATCCATCGCACGTGGGCATCTGGACATCGAGAAACACCAGCTCGGGCTTCTCGCGTTCGATGAGGTCCACCGCCTCCAATCCGCCGGCGGCCTCGCCGACGATGGCGATGTCGGAATCGTTTTGGAGCAGCAGGCGCACGCCGCGGCGCGCTGCAGGTTCGTCGTCCACGATGACGGTGCGGATCGCAGACGCAGGTTTCGGGGTCGGGGCGGAAACAGTCATACGCGAAAGGGAAGTCTCAACTTTATGGATACACCTTTGCCAGCCTCGCTGGTCAGGACCATCTGCGCGCGGGAACCATAGATGCGCTGAAGCCGCTCGCGCGTGTTGGAGAGTCCCACGCCCTCGCGAGTGCGGGTCGCGCCGTTTACGATCCCGGGGCCGTCGTCGCTCACCTCGAGGTAGAGTGTGTCTTGCGCGACGTAGCCGAGCACCTGGACGAGCCCGGGCCCGGCCTTGGGTGCGACGCCGTGCAGGATGGCGTTTTCCACGAGCGGCTGCAGCAGGAGATTGGGGATGCGGGCGCGCAGCGCTTCTTGGGCAATTTCGATCCGCACCTGCAGCCGGTCGGAGAAGCGGGCCTGCTGAATGCCGATGTAGCGCTGCAGGAAATCGAGTTCCTGTTGCAACGTGACCTCCGGCACGCCCGAGTTGTCGAGCGACATGCGGAGGAGCGCACTCAACTGCGAGAGGAGCTGCACCGCCTCGTCGTCGCGATGTTCGCGCACGAGCACGGCGATGGT
The DNA here is from genome assembly GCA_024707325.1 of Opitutus sp. Taxonomy (GTDB): domain Bacteria; phylum Verrucomicrobiota; class Verrucomicrobiia; order Opitutales; family Opitutaceae; genus Opitutus. The sequence goes on from JANPZY010000001.1 coordinate 88,785, forward strand.
GTTGAGCGTGTTGAAGAGAAAATGCGGATGCATCTGCTGGCGCAGCGCGTTCAACTCCGCCTCGACCAGCCGCGTCTCGAGTTGAGCGGCCTTGAGTTCCTCGTTGCGGTATTTGTCCCGAATCTCGAGCCCGTAACCGAGCCCGAGCACGGCCCAGTAGAACAACATGTCGATGACGTTGCGGCCGTAGAATCCCTCGAAGGCGAGCTTCCAGAAAGGCATCTCCGCGCCCTTCTCCCACAGCCATTGGTAGGAAAAGACGCGACCGAGGTAGAACGTCGCCATCAACACGAACGCCATGCCGAGGTGAAACGTGATCCCACCCCACCAGCAGCCCCGGCTCAGCGGCACGCGGCGCCGCAACTCCAGCACGGCGGGGACCAGCAACACCCACATCGCCGCGCGCCCGAACTGCGTGATCGCGATATCGACAGGATCCGCGAACCCCATCGACGCCCGGGTATTGAAATAAATCTCCAGCGTCAGCAGGAGGCCCATGAGGGCCCACCCGCCCAAGGCGATGAGAATCACGGTGCCCCGGTTGCGCATCCGCCCGAGCTTGTTCCTCTCCACGGAGATGACTTCAAGCGCATAAGCGCCCCGCTGCGACGAACGGTCGTTTTTGCGCGACGAACGGCGGTTTTACTGCGGTCGCCGCAGGCCGGTTTGGCCCTTCCAATAGCGCGCCACGTCGACCTCCGCTTCGAACGGCATGCCCTCAACCAGATGCCTCACCCATTGTTGCGCGAGCGCAGGCGCAAACAACGTGCCCTTCGCGCCGAGGCCGTTCAGCACGCCGAGTCGCGGATTGCCGGGATGGCGGCCGACCGCGGGACGTCTATCGGCGAGATAAGAACGCACACCCGCTTCGTGCGCGGTGATCGTGTAGTCGCCGAGATTCATGTCGCTGACGCCTTTCGCGAGTTCCGCGCGTGCGTCGGGCGTCGGTGCCAGATCCGTGCGGGCAGGTTCATGCGTCGCGCCAGCTTTCGCGCGACGCTCACCCATCGGGAGCAGCCAGTAGCCCCGATTCAAAACGACGTCCGGCTCCAGCCTATCTTGAAGATCGAGGTGGAGAATCTGGCCCTTTGAAAACGCCCACGGCACAAAGCCGAACGGCCCGCCCGATGCGCCGGTGCAATCGATCACGAGTTCGAACTCGTTCAGCGCTTTGGCGAAATCGACGCGCTCTTCGCGCAAAACGCCCGCGGCCTTCCACCGCGCCCGCGCCGCGATCAACAGCGCCGGCAAATCGAGGCTGCCGGCTCCCTCGATCCAAAAACCCTCCTCGTCTGCGCCGCCGATATAATCGCCCAAGACGCCCTTCGCCTGTTTTTCCGCGAGGACCGTGCGCTCCCGATCATCGAGGTAGAGTCGGCGCACGCGCACGTCGCGCCAGAGCGGAAGCCCGAGTTCCTTCTCCATCGCGCGGTAAGCTTCGCGCGCGATCGGCAAAAGGATGTCCACGCGCCAGCTTTTCACGATGCGCTGGCCCGTCACCGGATTCAGCACGCCCGCCGCGACGCGCGAAGCGGCCTGTTCATGGCCGGCATCGGCAATCACGCAGGCGATGCCCGCCCGCTCGAGCTCCCATGCGAGCACCGTGCCGGCAAGTCCCTGGCCTACGATAAGCACCTCGGACATCACGTTTCAGACGACGAATTTGACCACTGTCTCGTCAGGCGGAAGCGTGCGCAATCCCGGAGTGTGTCCTTCGCGCATACGCCTGCCTGTTTTTTCGCGTTCGGAGAACGGGACGAACTAAACGCGTCAACCGCTGCAGGACTCTCCGCCCGCGCCGTGCGCATGGCCGTGACTCAACTCCTCGGCGGTGGGCGCACGCACGGCGGTGATTTCCACGTCGAAGGTCAGATCGACGCCCGCCAGCGGGTGATTCGCATCGAGCAAAACCTCGTTGCCCTCGACAGCCACGACCGTGACGACCGGCGCATAATTGTCCTCGCCCGCCTGAAAACGATCGCCCGGCTGCAACTCGCCTTCGACTGGCAAAAGTCCGCGATGCACGCGCTGGATCTGATTGGGATCGCGTTCGCCATAGGCCTCAGCGGCGGCCACGTGCACGCGCTGCTTCGCGCCGGCCTGCACGCTGCGCAGCTGCCGGTCCAGCCCCTCGATGATCTGGCCCGCGCCTTCGAGATAGGTCACCGGCGATCCACCTGCCGACGTATCGATCATGCGCCCCTCCGGATCGCGGAGCGTGTAGTGGAAGGTGACAACCCGTGGCTCGAAGGAAGAACTCATGCGTGAGGGGGAGCCCACATCAGAGCGATGCGCGCGGCGACTCCAAGAGCATTCTGCGCCGTCGGCGCTTCAAACTTCCTGGCGCAAAACTTCGAGCGGCGGGTGGCGTGTCACCGAGCGATTGGCGAGCAGCCCGACCAGCAACGTGATGCCCATCGCCGACACAATCGCGCAAACCACGGTGGCCACAGGGAAAACAGGCGACGTCTTGAAAACAAAGTGCGCGAGGAGCGCATTGGCCCCGAGCGCCAGTCCCCCACCCGCCAGCGCCGCGAGAAAGCCGAGCACGGCATATTCCACCAACTGAATTTGCCAGAGCTGCCGTCGCGTCGCGCCCAACGTGCGCAGCAGCACCGTCTCGCGAATCCGCTGAAACCGTCCGCTCAACACCGCGCCCGCGAGCACGAGCACGCCGGTCGCCACCGTGAACGCCGCGATGAAGCTCACGACATAGGAGACTTTACCGAGAATGTCGTCGATCGTCCGCATGATCAGCGCGAGATCGATGGCCGACACGGTCGGGAGTTCGCGCCCGATCGCTTGCTGAAGTTTAGCCGACGCTTCGGCCGACGATGCCCGCACGGCCGCGACGAACGTCTGCGGCGCCGCCTCGAGCACGCCGGACGGAAACACGACGAAGAAATTCGGCTGCATGCGCTGCCACTCCACCTGCCGCAGGCTGCTCACATAGGTCGTGAGTGGCACGCCTTGCACGGAAAACACGAGCTCGTCACCGAGGCCAACCTGCAGGTCGCGCGCGAGCCCCTGCTCGAGCGAGATCGGAATGCGTTCCGCCTCCGGCTCGACCGCGCTCACGAACTCGCCGCCCACAACCTTCTCCGTGTCCGAGAGCGACGAACGATAGGTCGAGCGATACTCGCGACGCAGCGTCCAGCCCGGGATCCCCGCGCCGCCGTTGCGCAACAAGATATCCACATCGATGCCCCGCACGCGCGTGAGTCGCATCGTGACGATCGGCGCGTCAGCGATGAGCGGCGAACCGCTGTTCGCGACGATGCGTCGGAAATCGCTCATCTGGTCTTCCTGTATGTCGAAGAACATCAGGTTCGGTCGGTCGCCGGCCGCGATGCTCGATATTTTGCCGAGCAAGGTTTCGCGCGTGAGCACCAGCGTGAGCATGAGAAACACGCCGAGCCCGAGCGAGGTCACCAACAGCACCGTGCGGTTGTTCGGACGATGCAGATTCGCGAGTCCCTGACGCAGCACATACGGCCAGCGCCGGCCTGGCGCGAATCGGCGCGTCATCCACGTCACGAATTTCGCCACCGCCCAGAACACCGCGAAACTCAACGCGAGCACCACCGTGAAGCCGAGGCCGCGACGCTTGCCCGCTTCGAGCACCGCGAAGCCAAGCACCGCCGCGCTGATGCCGAGATAAATCCACCAGCGCAGCCGATCCGGCGCGACCTTCACGCCCTGCGCCGAACGCAACGCCAGCAGCGGCGAGACTCGGCGCACCGCGAGCAATGGCAGCAGCGCAAAGAGAATCGAGATGATCAAACCCGCGGCCATGCCCTGCACCACCGCGCGCCACGACAGACTCACTTCGAACGCAAACGGCAGAAAATCGCGCAGCAGCCGCGGCAGCACCTGCTCGACCGCGATGCCGAGTCCCGCACCCAACACGGCGCCGATCAGACCGATTGCGATGCCTTGCACGATATACACCGAAAAGCTCGTCCGCGCCGACGCCCCCAGGCAGCGCAGCACCGCCACGGTCGCGAGTTTCTGTCGCACATAAACGTGCATGCCGCTCGCGACGCCCACCGCGCCGAGAAAGAGCGAGATGAAACCGACCAGGCTGAGAAACGACTCCACGTCGCCCATGCTCGCGCCGAGATCGCGTTTGCGATCCTCGACGGTCGTGAAGTTCAGCCGCTCGCCCGCGAGATCCCGTTTCAGCGCCTCCGCGGCTTCGTCGGCCTCGACACCGGTGCGCAGTTTCAGATGCGCGCGATACGAGCGAATACCCTCACGCTCGAGCAGACTCGTTTTGGCCATCGCCTCGGACGAGAGATACACGCGTGGTGAAAACATGGATACAGCCGCGGATTCGCCCGGAATCTTGCGCAGCGCGCCCGCCACCGTGAACCGCGCGTTGCCGATCACGACCGGATCTCCCACCTGCACTCCGAACTGCACGAGGATGGTTTCCTCGAGCAGCGCCGAGTTTCCGTCCGCGAGCGCGGCCATCGCTCCAACGGGTTCCGTCACCATTTCTCCATAAAACGGAAATTCGCCGTCCAAGCCGCGCACCTGCACGAGCCGCCGCTGATCGCCCCGAGTCGGAAAATTCACCATCGAGGTCACCGAGACTTCCTGCGCAATCGCTTCGGTGTCTCGCGTGAGCCGTGCGAGCGTCGCCTCGGAAAACGGCTGACGCGAGGTCACCGCGAGATCGGCGCCGAGCAGGCTGCGTGTTTGTTCGGAAATCGCGCGACGCAGATCGTCGCCCACCGAGCCGATGCCGACGAGCGCGGCAATGCCCATCACAACCGAAAGCGAAACGAGCAAGAGCCGCCGCCGCGACGCCCGCGAATCCCGCCACGCCATTTTTAGAATGAAATGCATTTGGGAACCACGAAAGATACGAAACCCACGAAAACTCATCAGTAGACGACCCGCTCCCATTCCAACTTCGGATGGTGCCCGAAGTTTACGAGCAGCCCCAGGCGGTGGCCCGTGGCGCGAAGGTAGTTGTGAACCTGCGCACGATGTTCGCCTGCCAAGTGCGACACCGCCTTGATCTCGATGACGACTTTGTCGAAACAAACGAAATCTGGAGTATAGGTCTGGCGCAGAGGCCGTCCCTTGTATGACAGCGGCAACACCGGATGAGGAGTAAAATGGAATGCCCAGATCTCGCATCTCGATATCCAAACACTCCTGGTAAACCGCTTCGAGAAAGCCGCAGCCCTTCTCCTTATACACCTCGAAGCACGCCCCCATGATGCGATACGATTCTTCCGCGTAAATGATGTCACTCATGTCCGGTTTTCGTGTGCTTCGTCTGTTTCGTGGTTAACCCCCAACCTGCTCGTCGCTCACCACGGCACCGCCGCGGAGGCGGAGGATGCGGTGGCAACGCCGCGCGAGTTCGAGGTCGTGCGTCACGAGCACGAGCGTGGTGCCGCGCTCCCGGTTCAGTTCGAAAATCAAATCCGCCACGAGGTGCGCCGTGTCCGCGTCGAGGTTTCCCGTCGGTTCGTCGCAGAAGAGAATCTTCGGGCGGTTGATAAACGCGCGCGCGAGCGCCACGCGCTGCTGTTCACCGCCTGACAACTGCACCGGATAGTGATCGGTGCGCGACCCCAGCCCGACGCGTTCCAACAACCGGCGCGCTTCCGGCTCGCAGCCGCTCTCGCCGCGGAGCTCCACCGGCACGAGCACGTTTTCCAGCGCGGTCAGCGTGGGCACGAGTTGGAAGTTCTGAAACACGAAGCCCACATGCTCGTTGCGCACGCGTGCCCGCGCATCTTCGTCGAGTTTTTCCAAACGCTCGCCCGCGAGCTGCACGCTGCCGCTGCTCGCTGCGTCGAGACCCGCGCAAAGTCCGAGCAGCGTCGTCTTGCCGCTGCCGCTCGGGCCCACGATCGCGAGCGTGCTGCCCGGCGAGATTTCGAAGCTCACTTCGTGCAACACGGTGAGCGGTCCCGCCGCCGTGTCGTAGATTCGCGCCAGTCGCTCGACTTTTAGGATCGCTTGGTCAGTCATGGGCTTCAAAAGGCCGCCACTGAATACAGCTTCTTGCACGAAAGCTAGTTCGAGCGGTCGAATTTCTCCATGAGCGTCCGTCTGTTACAACTTCTCTGCCTCGCCAGCCTCGCACTCGTCGCTCCCGCCGCTCTCGGTGCCGACGGAAAGACGATCGTGTTCTTCGGCGACAGCCTCACGGCCGGCTACGGCTTGGACGATCCGCTCGGCGAATCCTATCCCGGAGTCATCGAGAAGAAACTCGCGCAATCCGGCGCCGCGCATCGCGTGGTCAACGCCGGACTCAGTGGAGAAACGAGCGCTGGCGGATTGCGCCGCGTGGATTGGATTCTGCGCCAGAAGATCGACGTGTTCTTCCTCGCGCTCGGCGCCAACGACGGCCTCCGCGGCATCGAGCCCGCGCTCACGAAGAAAAATCTCCAAGCGATCATCGACCGCGTGCGCGCCAAGTATCCCAGCGCCGCGATCGTGATCGCCGGCATGATGATGCCGCGCAGCATGGGCGAAAACTACGCGCAGGAATTCGGCGCGATCTTTCCCGACCTCGCGCGCGAAAACGATCTCACGCTCATGCCGTTTCTGCTCGAAGGTGTCGGCGGCGTGCCCGCGCTCAATCAGCCCGACACGATTCACCCCAACGCCGAAGGTCACCAAAAAGTCGCGGACGCGGTGTGGCCCTATCTTGAGCCACTGCTCTGAGATGTGCATGGACGCGACGAAATGCGTCCACGGTCGAGCCAAGGTCCGTCCCGTGTCGCGACCATGTCCGCATCGAGTCGCGCCAAGGTGCGAACCGAGCCGATCCGATGACATCAAAGTAACCTAATAGGTTACTTTGTGGCTCGTGGCATGCGCTTCGTATCTGCCCGCGTTCGCGGTTACTGCATCGCGGCCTCGGCCTGACGCACGAGCGCGAGAAACTCCGCGCGATAGCCGCCGACATCCCAGCGCGAGCCACGCTCGGCCCAACTCGTCACGCTCGCCAACGTCGCGCTGCCGCGGTGCGGCGAATCACGAAGAATCATCCCGAGCCCCGCCACGGCGGCGGCAAACTGGAAGTCCTCGCTCGCATCGGCGAAGCGCCGACCCTCGTCCACCAGCGGAAACTCCAGCTTCTTGCTCTCGGTGCCCTCTGGCTCTTTGTAGCGAATCTTGAGCGTAAGCAGTTCGTGGCTCACGGCAACGTTCTCGCTGCGCGGCGCGACGGTCGTGTATTTCAACTCGTCCACGTCGGTGGTCGCAGTCGAAGAGCTTTCCGTGCCGGTCGGCACGATTTCGTAGAGCGCGGTCACGGTATGGCCCGCGCCGATTTCGCCCGCATCGACGGCGTCGTTGTTGAAGTCCTCCTTTTTGAGGAGCCGTTTCTCGTATCCGATCAGTCGATACGACCCGACCTTGGCCGGGTTGAACTCGACCTGGAGTTTCACGTCTTTCGCGATCGTCACGAGCGTGCCGCTCACCTGCTCGACGAGCAGTTTCTCCGCTTCGCGGCGCGTATCGATGTAGCCGTAGTTCCCGTTGCCCGCGTCGGCGAGTTGCTGGAGCGTGGCGTCCTTGTAGTTGCCCATGCCGAAGCCAAGCACGGTGAGAAACACGCCCGACTTCGCCTTTTCGGTGATGAGCCGGTGCAACTCGCCCTCGCTCGAGGGGCCGACGTTAAAATCGCCGTCCGTGCAGAGCACGACGCGGTTGAGTCCGCCGGGGACGAAGTTCGCCTTCGCGATCTCGTAGGCGAGCTCGAGCCCCATCGCGCCATTGGTCGATCCGCTGGCGTGCAGTTCGTCGAGCGCCGCCATGATCTGGCTGGCTTTCGCCGCGGGCGTGGACGGCAGCGCGAGTCCGCTCCCACTCGCATAGGTCACGATCGCCACGCGATCGTCCGGACGCAACCGGCCGAGCAGAAGTCGCATCGATTCCTTCACGAGCGGGAGTTTATTGGGCGCGTTCATCGAGCCCGAAACGTCCAGGAGAAACACGAGATTGGCTGCGCCGCGCTCGGACGCCGCGATCTCGCGACCTTTCAGACCGATGCGCACGAGACGATGCTCGGACGCCCACGGCGCCTCGGCGACTTCCATCGAAGCCGCAAACGGCACCGACGAATCCGTCGCCGGCGGCGCGTAGCGATACGGGAAGTAGTTCAACATCTCCTCGACGCGCACCGCATCGACGGGCGGACGACGCCCCTCGCGCAAAAAGCGCCGGACGTTCGCGTAGCTCGCGGTGTCCACGTCGGCCGAAAACGTCGAAAGCGGATTCTCCGCGACGGAGAGAAAATCGCTCTCCGCGCGATAAGCGTAAGACTCGGTGTTCAGCCGAGCGTCCACCCTCGCCAGGAGCGCCGCCGGTGCGGCCTTCCGCGCCATGATCGGATGCGACGCATCTCGAAAACCTTGCTCCATGGGCGCCGCCGGCATCGCGAGCATGACCGCCTCCCGTTGCCGCTGCAGCGCGGCCGACTCCGCGAGTTCACGAGTGCGCGCATCCATCGCCAGGCGGCGTTCGGCTTCTCGGCGTTCGAGTTCCGGCTGGTGCCACGCGAGCATGACCGCGAAACACGCCGCCGCGAGTCCACCAACCACGTAGTAGAGTTGAGGGAAACGCAGGAGCTTTCCTTGCGGGGCCGCATGCGTTTTCTGTGCGTGCGGTTTCTCGCTCGCCGTTGCGATCGGCTTCACTTCCGGCAGCGGTTCGCTCGAAAAACTTTCCTCGAGCTGTCGTGCCATCGCGCGAATTTCCTCCACCGCGGCACGCAAAGCCGGGTCGCGTTGCACGGCCGCTTCGATCTCGGCGCGCTCCGCGCCTTCGAGCTCGCCCAGCGCAAAAGCCGTCACGCGCGGGTCATCGGGCAAAATCTTTTCGTTCATCGTCTGGTTCCTCGCTTACGGTTTTTGCGCCGCGAACTCCGCGCGCAGCCGCGTCACCGCGGTGTGAATCAGAAATCCCACGTTGCCCACCGACAGTTCGGTGATGCGGGCGATTTCCTTGTAGCTGAATCCATTTTGGAACTTCAGCCGCACGACTTCCTGCTGGTTGCGCGGCAGCCGGTCGATCAACCGCAACAGCGCGGCGTGCGTCTCGCTTTGCTCCAGCGCTTTTCCCGGACGCGGCTCGGCAGTCGTCACGCGCTCGGCCTCGCCTTCCTCGAAGGCCCTCATGCGGCCCTCCTTGCGCAGCACATCGAGCGCGCGGTTGCGGCAAACGGTGAACAGCCACTCGGTCGCGTGGCCCTCGACCGTCTCGCGCGGTTGCGCCATGAAGCGCACAAACGTGTCCTGCACGACATCGCGCGCACGGTCGGGATCGCCGAGAAACTTCGCGGCGTAGCGAGTGAGCGGAGCCTGCTGCTCCGCAAAAATGCGCTCCAAGAATCCTGCTTCATGTGGGGACGCCCGTCCTGTCGGTGAATCGGTGGACATGGGGTTCAGGAGGAGAAACGCATGGCGCGTCCGTTTCTTAGAAAGATTTTTTGCCCGCTGCGCAAAGACGGTGTTTTCTAGAAACCGCCATGCACCTGCACCTCCGTGTGTTGCTCACGCTCGCCCTCGCTCTCGTTTTCGCCGGCTGCGCTCCGCGCGAGACGCCCGCCGACGCGGGAGTGCGCACGGGCACGTTGATCATCGGCAACGGCGCCGAGCCCGCGGATCTCGATCCGCAGACGATGACGGCCTACACCGACGGCAACATCCACATGGCGCTCTTCGAGGGACTGACCGCGCTCGACGAAGAAAAACTCACCCCGCTCCCGTCGTCCGCCGAGCGCTGGGACGTTTCTGAAGACGGACTGACGTGGACGTTTCATCTCCGCGAAAATCTCCGCTGGTCCAACGGCGAGCCGGTCACCGCCGACGATTTCGTGCAGTCGTGGCGCCGGCTCGTCTCCCCCGCGATCGCCGCCGACAACGCCTATCTGCTCTATCCGGTGAAAAACGCCGAGGCCATCAACGGCGGCTCGATCACCGATCTCTCACAGCTCGGCGCCACCGCGCCGAACGCGCGCACGCTGGTCGTGACGCTCGAGCAACCGACGCCGTATTTCGCGATGCTCACCGCCAACGTCGCCACGTTCGCGCTCAACCCGCGCGTGCTCGCAAAGTTCGGCGCGATGGAGCGGCGCGGCACCGCGTGGACGCGGCCCGGCAATCTCGTCGGCAGCGGTCCGTTTCAGTTGAAGGACTGGGCGCCCAATCAGCGTGTGGTCGTCGAAAAGAATCCGCATCACTGGGACGCCGCCTCGGTCGCGCTTTCGTCGATCGTGTTTCTGCCGACGGACAATCCCGACGTCGACGAACGCAATTTCCGCGCGGGCCAGGTGCACGCCACACTTTCGCTCCCGACCGCCAAGGTCGCCGGCTGGCGCGAACGCGACCCCGCCAAGCTCCGCATCGATCCGCTTTCGCAGGCCAACTTCATCCGCTTCAACACCACGCGGCCGCCGTTCGACGATGTGCGCGTGCGCCGCGCGTTCGCGCTCAGTATCGATCGCGAAACGCTCGCGCGCACCGTGCTCCAAGGCACTCGTGCGGCCGCGACGGCACTCACACCGCCCAACACGGGCGGCTACACTGCGCGTGCGAAGGTGCCGACCGATTTCGAAGCCGCGCGCCGGCTGCTCGCCGAAGCAGGTTTTCCCGGCGGACGCGATTTCCCGGAGGTCGAACTCGCGTGCCGCAACGACGAGATTCAGCCGAAACTCGCCGAAGCGATGCAGGCCATGTGGCAGCGCGAACTCGGCGTGCGCATCACGCTCACGCAAAGCGAGCAGAAGATCTGGCTGCAAAATCAGCAGTCGCGCAGTTACACGCTGTCGTTTGGTTCGTGGCTCGCTGACGTGCCGGATCCCGGAAATTTCCTCGGCCTGTTTCGCAGCGACGGCGGCTACAACTGGACCGGCTGGTCCGATCCCGACTACGACCGCCTGATCGCCGAAGCGGAGCCGCTCGCCGATCCCACGCGCCGCGAGGAGCTTTTCCAACAGGCCGAAGCGCGCCTCCTCGAAGCCGCTCCGATCACCCCGGTGTTCAACGGCGCAGCCACCTATCTGCTCGATCCGCGCGTGGAAGGCTGGCCGCCGTCGCAACTCGGCTGGCGCCGCTACCAGCTCGTGCGCTTTCGACGCTGAGTCGAAAGCCATGCTGTAAGAACCGCAGATGGACGCGAAAAAATGCGTCTCCGGTCGCCAGTGGATCCGGCCCGTGTCGCGCCAAGGTGCGCACCACGACGTGACAATCTCCGCACCATGTCGCTCCCCAGTCCGCGCCATGTCGTGCCACAGTCCGCATACGATCTCGCCAAAGTGCGGACCGAGCCGGGACTAAGTGCAGACCGAGTCGCAGCAAAGTAACCTAATAGGTTACTTTGTGATTCGGGACATGTGCGCCGGATTCGTGCTCATTCGCGTTCATTCGCGGTTATGTGCGGGAGCCTTTCTGGGCCGTGCGGCTCATTGAAACGCTTGAGCGCCCTGCGTCCACCGCTCAACGTCGCCCTCATGCGTTTCGTCTCCGCCACCCTTTTCTGCCTCATTGCCCTCGCCGCGTCCGCGCACGCCGCTGGCGTCGAGTTCGTTCGCGTGTGGCCCGGCTGGCGCGACGAAGAATCGTTCGTCCGCATCTCCGAGTATTTCACCTATCGCGAAAACACCGGACGCGAAACGGTGCTTCGCACGCAGCCCGACGCGCGCGCGGGGTTTTATTTTCTCACGCGCACGAAAACCGATGCGGCGATCTCCGGCGCCACGTTCAAACTCGAGATCGTTTCACCGGGCAACCCGCAGCCGCGCGTGTATTCATTTTCCGCGGACATCCCGCGCGGCTCGCGGGTGTTTCAGATCGGCGTCACCGGCTCCGACTGGCCCGACGAGGACACCTATCCCGTCGCATGGCGCGTCACGCTCAGCGGTTCCGACGGCACGGTGCTGACCTCGGCCCAGAGTTTCCTCTGGAGCAATCCGAGCAACTGATCGCGCCGCCTCCCTCGCATGGCGGAAACCTGGTCCGCTTGGCAACCGCTGCCGGCATCGTGGACGCCCACCGCGCGCGTGCTGCGCGAAACGCTCGACGGTGGACAGGCGTTTCGCTGGACGCTCTCCGCTGACGGACTCTGGCACGGCGTGTTCGGCCAGCACGTGGTGCGATTGCGTCACACCGCAAGGAATCGCGTCGAATGGTCCGCGCCCGCCGCACTCGCGAAAAAGACTGCGCCCGCGCTGCTTCACTATCTCGATCTCGACCGCGATGCCGACGCGCTTGCCGATTCGCTGCCGTGGCGCAGCGATCAACATCTCGCACGCTGCCTGAGCGAGTTTCCCGGACTGCGCATTCTGCGTCAGCCATTTGGCGAAACACTGCTGTGTTTTCTGTGCAGCGCCACGAAGCAGATCGTGCAGATCAAACAAATGGTCGCGCTGCTTGCGGAGCGTCACGGCGCGGAAATCGCACCCGGCGTCTTCCGTCTGCCGACGTGGACCGAACTCGCCGCCGTGCCCGAACCCGAGCTGCGCAAATGTCTGCTCGGTTTCCGCGCGCGCTACATCAGCGACACGGCCAAGTTTCTCGCCAACCATCCCGGCTGGCTGGACGAAACGGAAGCGCTCCCCTACGCCGAAGCGAAAGCGCGGCTTTGCTCGCTCGCGGGCGTCGGCGAAAAAGTCGCCGACTGCGTGCTGCTCTTCGGCGCCAACAAACTCGAGGCGTTTCCGGTGGACGTGTGGATCATCCGCACCATGGCGACGCGCTACGGACTCGAGAACTGGTCACCCGCGCAGATCGCGCATTTCGGCCGCGTGCACTTCGGGCCGCTGGCCGGTTTGGCCCAGCAGTTCCTCTTCGCCTACGAACGCGCGCAGCGGTGAGAGGCGGGAGAAAGACCGGAATCGGCCTTAATCACGGAATCACGGAAGGACGGAAACACGGAGCAATTTTTCGCTCCATCGGCGTATCCCGTGAACTGCCTTGTCATTCTGAGCGAAGCGAAGAGTCCAGTGAGACCTCCGCAGTGCTTGGAGAGCCAACGAGTGTCCAAGTGGATTCTTCGCTTCGCTCAGAATGACTAAAAGAGCTAGAGGACACAGAGAACTGCGGGTTTACCTGCCGCGGCGATTTTTCGGCCGCTGCCTAAACCCGCCCTTCCCTCTACGATCTCTGTGGTTCAAAAACCGATCCGACGCGTGACTCAGGCTTTGGCGCGCTGGATCAGTTCGACTTCGTAGCCTTCCGGAGCGTCGACGAACGCGATCACCGAACCAGTGGAGGTGGGCGTGGGGCCATCGCTGAGTGCGTAGCCTTTTTTCTTCAGTTCGGCTTCGAACGCCGCGAGGTCATCCACTTCGAACGCGAGGTGCACGAGGTCGGGTTGCACTTCCACGCTCGGGGCACCGGGCATCTGGCAGAGTTCGATTTCTTCGTCGCTGTTGGGCGTGGCGAGGAAGACGAGTTGCGCGCCGCGGGGGGACGTGTGACGGCGGGACACTTTGAGTCCGAGCGCCTCTTCGTAGAACTTCACGGTGCGCTCCAGATCGTTCACGCGCATGCGGGTGTGCAGAAGTTTTTTGACCATGCGCCGAGCGTGCGACCGCCACGCAGAAAGGCAAATCCCGCGAACTAACTTTGCCGCAAAAAGATGCGGCGTGGTGCCCGGGACAGGACTTGAACCTGCACGCCTTACGGCAACGGCTTCTAAGACCGTCGTGTCTGCCATTCCACCACCCGGGCGCTACAACTGCGGACTGCAAATTGCAGATTTCGGATTGAAAGGCGCAAGGCCTAAACCGGTCGGCGGTCCTCACTCCGCACTCACTAAACCGCTTCGCCCAAGCGGTCGCCCATGCGGGCGTAGGTTTCGACGAAGGCGCGACTTTGTTCGAGGATGTCGGCGTCGAAGCGGATGCGATCTTTTTGAAAGAGCGTGATCACGCACGAGCCGCCGAACGCGAAGAGTCCTTTTTCGTCGCCCTTTGCGACGGGACGTCCGGGCACGAAGCCCTGCTTGATGCTGCCGACATTGGTCGCGCCGACTTCGATCTGCGCCACGGTGCCGAACACGGGCGACTCGATGAGCGTGATCATGCGCTTGTTCATGACCAGATAACGAATCTTCCGCCGCAGCGCGATCGGGCTCACGGAATACAGCGGGCCCTTGATGAGCCGCCACTCGCCCGGCGTGCCGGCGACAGGGAAATGGAAACGGTGGTAATCCACCGGGCAGAGACGCGAGATCAGCATCGCCCCGCCGGCGAAAGCACGCGACTGCGTGCGCTGGTCCTCGGGCAGGTGGTCTTCGCCGAGAAGTTCGGCGAGCGTGAACTTGGCTCCTTTGACGTAAAACCCTTCGACCGTGTCCACGTTGTCGAAGGCGAGATGACGTCCGTCCGCCGGAAAGACCGCGATGCGCTCGCCGGGGAAGATCGGACGCGCCTCGGGTTTGAGCGAGCGGTAGAAGAACTCGTTGAACGTTTTGTAATCGAAGGCCGACTTCGCGAACTCGTCGGCGTCGATGTTGTATTTCGCGATGAACGGCAGGATCTGCAGCGCGCTGAAGCGCTTGTTCATCTTGCGGCCATACCACCAGGAAAAGATCGCACGCTTGGCGAGCAGCCAGACGAACCAGCGGCCCATCGGGTTCTCGTAACCGAAACGCAACCAATCTTCACCGTAGATGAGCTCGGTCTCGGTCGTGCGACGGTAGCGGTCGTAGTAATGGATGGGCTGCGCGGGCATGGGAGGCGCACTGTCGACGAGTGGCATCGGAATCTCAACGCGCAACTTGCGGCGGGAAGCTGCGTCAGCCGCTTGCGCCGCAGCCCGCCTGCGCGCAGCAATATCCCCACCTATGGACAACTTCACGTTTCACAATCCGACCCGAATCCACTTTGGCCGCGGCCAGATCGCCAAGCTCGACCGCGAACTGCCCGCCGACGCGCGCGTCCTGCTCCTCGCGGGCGGCGGCAGCATCAAGCAGAACGGCGTTTACGAACAGGTGAAGAAGGCACTCGGCTCGCGCGCGGTCTTCGAGTTCTTCGGCGTGGAGGCCAATCCGGATTACGACACGCTGATGAAGGCCGTGGAAATCTGCCGGAAGGAAAAGGTGGATTGGATCCTCCCCGTCGGTGGCGGCTCGGTGCTCGACGGTGCGAAATTCGTCGCGGCCGCGGTGCCGTTTACCGGCTCGGATCCGTGGGAAATTCTCACGACCCAAGGCACCCAGTTGAAAACCGCTCTGCCGATCGGCGCGGTGCTCACGTTGCCCGCCACCGGTTCCGAGGCCAACGGCGCTTCGGTCATCTCGCGACGCGCGATCAAGGAGAAGCTGGCCTTCATCAGCCCCGTGGTGTTTCCGAAGTTCTCGGTGCTCGATCCCGAGACGACGTTCTCGCTCCCGCCGCGCCAGATCGCGAACGGCATCGGCGACGCATTCTGCCACGTGATGGAGCAGTATCTCACCTACCCCGCCGCCGCAGCCGTGCAGGATCGCTACGCCGAATCGATTCTCCGCGTGCTCATCGAGGTCGCACCGAAAACGCTGGCCAACCCAACCGACTACGACGCCCGGGCGAATCTCGTGTGGGCCGCCACCTGCGCGCTGAACGGCGTGATCAGCGTGGGCGTGCCGCAGGACTGGGCCACGCACACCATCGGTCACGAACTCACCGCGCTCCACGGCATCGACCACGCGCGCACGCTCGCGATCGTGCTGCCGAATTTGATGCACGTGCAGCGCGGCACCAAGCGCGCGAAGCTGCTGCAATACGCCGAGCGCGTGTGGGACATCCGCGAAGGCACGGAGGACGCGCGCATCGACGCCGCGATCGCCAAGACGCGGGCGTTCTACGAGAACATCGGCATCAAGACGAAGCTCTCCGACTACGACGTGCCCGCAAGCGTCGCGTCCGAAGTCGCGAAGCGCCTTGCCTCACGTGGCGTCACCGCCATCGGCGAACGCGGCGACCTCACGCCCGCCAAAGTCGAAGAGATCCTCCGACTCGCGGCGTAAGTTACCTCTGAGATCAACGGGCCGCGGCGAGGGCGCCGCGGCTCCATGTTGTCCGTCGCAAGAAAATGGGGACGCGGTGCCCTCACCGCGTCTTGCCTCTTCGCGCGTGGGGCTGAAACTCACACGCATGGCTGAACACCGAAGGCTGCCGCACCTTCGCCCCTACTCAGCGGAGCCAATTGTGTTTCTCACGGTCGTGACAGCCCAACGGCGTCCGATTCTCGCCTGCCGCCCAGCGTTCGACGCGCTCCATGCAATCTGGAGCCGTTCGCCCGAAGTCGACGGCTGGTCGGTCGGCGATTTCCTTTTGATGCCCGACCATGTGCACCTTTTCACCCGCGGCGGTCGTGACGCCAAGCCGCTCGCAGCTTGGGTGCGAACATGGAAATCACTCAGCACCCGCGCCCTGAAATCCGCCATGCCAATCGACGGATCATTGTGGCAACGAGACTACTTTGATCGTTTCCTGCGTTCGGCGGACAATTACTCCGAGAAGTGGGACTACGTCGCCAACAATCCCGTGCGAAAGGGTCTGTGTGCCACACCGGAGGAATGGTCCTGGAAAGCGCGACTGGTTGATCTGACTTTCTGAAATCAACGGGCCGCGGCGAGGGCGCCGCGGCTCCATGTGTCCGTCGCAAGAAAATAGGGACGCGGTGCCCTCACCGCGTCTTGCCTCCTCCCCACTCACACCTGCACCGGCATCGGCTTCGCGCGGCTCCACGCGAGCGTCGCTGCCCGGAACTGGTCCGCGGGGTCTTTGACACGAAGGCTGAAGCCTTCGCTCGCGGCGGGCACGCGAATCACCGTCGACGCGATTCCGGCCTCGGCTGCGATCTCGGCCGGGCCGAGCAGCTCCGCGGCGCCTTCCAGCGTGAAGCGTAGCAGTGGCGATGCGTCCACACACAGCGTGCCGGCGGGATCGAGCACGCGCGCATGCGCGATCAGCACATCCGGTTCGCCAACGTTGCTGTCGCCCGGCATCGCATCGGCGGAAAGTTCGACCGCCGCCGCTTTGCCCGGAGTCGTCACGGCGTGCCGCGCCACTTCGTGGCCCGCAATAAAACCGGTCGCATCCAACCGTCCGGGCGTGAACGTCGGCAGATCGAACACGAACGGCGGATGCGGCAGATGTTGCGTGTTCCAGGTCCACGCGGAACGCACTCGTCCGAGGGATTTCCCATTTAGCGTCAGCTCGACTTCGTCGCAGTTGCTGAAAACGAGCACGCGCAAATCCGACGCAGGCGTCCAGTGCGACGCGATGAACACGACCGATCCTCCGGTCCACGCCGCTCCGCCGTTCTCCCGCGGATCGCGCTGGCTGCGATAAAACCACCACGAAAACTTCGGCAGACGCAGCATATCCATCACGCCGCACGCGGCACGATTTGGATCGTAGCCGCGCGCGTAGTCGAACATCGCCCATTGTCCGTCGCACACGGCGGGCGACGCCAGCGTATCGTTGAGCGCGAGGATGTGATTCTCCGCCTGCTGCCGCAGCCCCCGTTCGCCATCGGCGCGTCGCTGCCGGCTGTTGCTCGTGCGCGCAAACACGCCCGCGCCGGTCTTCTGGTCGAAACCGTGATTCGACGCGTAAAATTCCCAGTCGCCGTATTCGGCGATCACGAGCGCCTTGTCGCCGTTTTGCCAGCGATGGATCTCGCCGTGCTGCCGCGAGTGCACAAACACGTCGTAGCGATCGATCCAGCCGCAGGTGAACATCTGGTCGCCGGGATACTCCTCGTGACCGACCGCCTGCATGCGCGCCATGAACGCGTCGTCCATCGCCGTCTCGTTGAGCGACAACTCCCACAAAATAACGCTCGGATGATTCCGATCGCGTCGAATGAGATCGCGCGCGTTCCGTTCGCACGCGTCGCGAAACTTCTCTCCGCCGATGAACTGCCAGCCGGGAATCGCGTTCATCACGACGATGCCGAGTTCGTCGCAGGCATCGAGAAACGCGGGCGACTGCGGATAGTGCGAGAGCCGGACGTAGTCGAAGCCCGCTTCCTTGATCCGACGCGCATCGCGGCGCTGCGCCGCGGGCGGCACGGCGTATCCAGCGTAAGGATACTCCTGATGCCGGTTCGTGCCGCGCGGCCGGATCGTGCGGCCGTTGAGCTCGAGTCCGCGGGAACGTGAAAACGCGATCCGCCGGATGCCGCAGCGCTCAACGCGCTCATCGATCACGGTGCCATCGGGCGCACGCAGAACAACTTTCAGGCGATGCAGCGCAGGAGATTCCGGCGACCAGAGCCGCGGTTTCTCCACCACCATTTCATGCTCCCAATGCTGTGCGGTTGCCGCCTCCACCACGAGCGCGGCACATGTGTTGCGCGCGACACACTCGTCACCGCACCAAAGTTCGGTTTCGAGACTGAAGGCCTCCGGACGCTCCGCCGTGTTGCGCACGTGCACGCGCACACTGAGCGTTGCCCTTGCTTCACTCGCCTCGAGCGTGCGGACAAAAACCCCGCCGCCCCCGATCTCGCCCGCGGCCACGGCATCGGTGAGGTGCAGCGTGGGATAGCAGCGTAGTTCGACGTCGCGATAGAGTCCGCCATACCAGCAGAAATCCAGATCGGCATGCGGCTTGCCGGGCGGGACGTCGGGATTGTCACGGTTGTCGAGCCGCAGCCGCAGCGTGTGCGGTTGGCCATCGCGAAGAATTTCGGTCAGGTCGACCTCGAACGGCAGATAACCGCCCTCGTGTCGCGCGACTTCGCGTTCGTCGACGAACGCCACCGTTGTGTGCATCGCCGCGCCGACGTGGAGGGCGATTCGGCCGGCCGGAGCGTTGGCCGGGAGTTGCAGCGTGCGTTCATAATCGCACTCGCCGAACCAGTGATCACGTCCGTCGAGGTCGGCGACAAACGGCGAATGCGGCAGTTCTACGATCGTCCAAGCCCCAGGCTCCGGGTCGGTGGATTCGCAGCGGCGAAATTTCCATTGTTGAGCGAGCGGCAGGACAAGAGTCATGAGAGGTTCAGGCCACCGACGAGCGCGGCAGCAGGCGCACGGGCAATGTGAGTTGCCGCGGTGAAACCCGCTCGCCCGTCGTGAGCCGCTCGAGCATCGCGGCCGCCTGTTCGGCCATGTCTTTGAGCGGGTCCTCGATCGTCGTGAGCGGAGGATTGAGAAATACGGAAATGCCTTCGTTCTCGCCGCCGATCACGGAGATCTCCTGCGGCACTTTCACGCCCATGACGTAGGTCAGGATGTGCAACGCCTCCATCGCCTGGAAGCTGGTGCCGGGCACGTAAACGGCGTCGGCTCCGCCGCGCACGATCCGCGTGATCGCGGCGGTGTGGCTGAGATGCGGGCCGGCGAGTTGAAGGAGTTGTTCGTCGATCGGGACCTTGGCTTCGACGAGCGCCTTGCGGTAGCCCTTGAGGCGTTCGGCAAACGCCGGAGCGTCGCCGCCCATGAACGCGAGACGCTTCCGTCCGCGGGAGAGAAAATGCTGCGCCGCGAGATAGCCGGACGCGAAGTGGTCGGAACGAACGACGTATTGCGAAGACGTCGCGTCGAACTTGTCCATGTAGACCACAGGCATGCGCGTCTCGAACTCCTGCAGGAGCGAGCAGAGATTCTGGTCGAACGTCACCGCCACGATGCCGTCGAGAAACGAACTCGGCAGCTGCTCGAGCGGGTTCGAGGGCAGCATCACACCGATGTTGCGGCGTGAGAACGCAAACGACAGGTGCGCGGTGAGCGTCGCCGCGTAACCCTCGATGCGATCGGTAAACGTCGGCTCCGAGAGGATCGCCACCTGCCGCATGCGCACGGCGACCTGTGGCTTGAGATTGAGTTCGCGCGCGGCGCGGAGGATGCGCTCGCGCGTCTCGGGATGAACCTTGTCGCGATTGTTGAGGACGCGCGAGACCGTGCCGGGCGAGACCTCGGCGATGCGCGCGAGATCGTAAATCGTGGGACGTTTGGCGGAACGACCGCCGGAGAGAGAGCGAGCCATGGCGGTCAGTTTGCGCGAAGCGCCGCCGGGCGGCGAATTCTATGTCGTTGCGAGGGCTGCACGCGGACAACGGAGAGGTGAAACCGATTCGTCATACGCGGCCGCGGCGCGCCTCCAGCGCCGCGCGGATTTCGTGCGCCCGCGCGCGGTCCAGCGGATACGCGCGGAGCAACAGGATGGCGAGCACGGCCCACGCGGCGGTGGACAGCGTGAGGATCAGACGCAGGCGCAGGATTGTTTCCGGCGTCTGCGCGCCGCCGAGCGCGGCGTCGAAACCGGTCATCTTGAGCGAGAGAAACGCGCCGAAGAACGCGGCGGAGTAGCCGACTTTTGCACCCACGAAAAGATCGCGCCGAAAAGACCTTCGCGCCGCAGACCGCCGCGCAGCTCGTCCTCGTCGCAGATGTCCGCGAGCATCGCGGGCGTGAGGATGTTGATCGCGATCCACACCGGACCGCAGAACAGCGGGTCGAAGAGGATCTTCCACTCGTAGCCCGGGGTGTAGAGCACCCATTTGCCAATCGCGCCGACAAACGTGAGCGCAAACGCGACCATCACGGTCTGCGTCTTGCCGATGCGCTGCGCGAGCCACGAGACCGGATAGATCGCGAGAATACCGACCACCGCGTATGCGAGCGAGAGGTGGCCCTTCCACGTCTCGCCGAGCGCGACATCGCCGCCGTGCAGGAAGTAAACGAGCAGGTAGCGGTCGAGATTACTCGCGAACATGCCCGCGACGATCTGGAGCAGCGTGAGCGCCACCAGGATCGTGAACGCACGACTGGCAAACGCCGCCGCGATGCCGGGCAATAGTTTCACCGTCTCCTGCTTCGCCGTCTTCTGATAAAACCGCTCGCGCACGAAGATCGCGGGCAGCAGCGCGATGACGCCAAGGAACACGAGTCCCACCACCCAGCCCAGCGTGCGCACGCCGACGATCGCCGACACAAACATCACCGAACTCGCGATCGGGAAGATGTAGTTGTAACCCATCTCGCCCGCCTTGCCGAAGAAGCCGACATAGGACGACACGCGCGTGCGTTCGTCGTAGTCGGGCGTGATCTCGTATTGCAGGGCGAGAAACGCGACGGAGAAGAACGAGTAACCCATGTAGAACACGAGCTGCGTCGCCACGAGCCACGCGGTGAGTGCGACCTGATCCCAGTGCGTCGGCACCATCCAGATCATGCCAAACGCCAGCGCCTGCACGATCGCGCCAAACGCGACGAGCGGACGACGCCGGCCGAACCGCGAATGAAAGTTGTCCGAAAAGCGTCCAACGATCGGATCAACGAACGCATCGAGGAAACGCGGGATCGTCAGCGCCGCCGCGAGCCAGACCGGATCCAGCTTCAGCGTCATCTGGTAGAACGGCGTCGCGAAACTACCGATCGCCGCGAGCCCGAGGAACATCGGCAACCCGCCGACGCCGAGCGCGAGTTTTTCCCCGCGGCCCACGCGATCCGAGGAGCGCAGGGCAGCGGAGCCGGAAGCCGAAGCGGCAGGCGAGATATCGCTCATGCGAGTGGGAGACCGCCGACCGCAGCGGAGGGTTGGGCGTGCGCAGCCCGGTCAGGCTGACGAAGACGTCTGACTTCGTTTTGCGGGAGCTGGACTGCGCGCGCGTTCATGCGAAGGACGAGCGTCGGCGTTTTAGAAGTGCACCGTGGCCGAGAACGTCCAGCGGCGCGGCTCCTGCAAGCCGATGCGCTCCGGCGTGGTTGCCGAGGTGTCCCACCACGCGAGGGTGTAGACCTGCACTTTGTCGGAATCGAACACGTTGCTCACGTTGAGCTGCAACTCGGTCCACGATCCCTGACCGAAGAACGGCGTCGGGAACGAGTAGCCGATCGAAGCGTCGGCGAGCGTGAGGTTACGCCCCTTGCGCAGATCGCCGTAGTAGAAACCGAGCACGTTGGAGCTCTGATAACGACCGCCGCCGCCGATCGAGAAGCCTTTGAGCACGCCTTCGCTGAACGTGTATTTCGTGTAGAGGTTCGCGCCGTATTTGCGCTGACCACGCGCCTGCAATCCTTCGAGGCCGGTGAGCGTGCCCGGCGTCCAGGTGCTCGGATCCGCGGAGCCGCCGGTCGTGTAAACTTCGCCGAGCGTCCAGCCGATCTGGTTGCCGATGGTATCCCAATCGCCGCCGCCGAGGAGGAAGTCGCCGCCGCCCTTCGCGAGCCAGAATGCGGTGGCAGGCTCGGCCCACGCCTTCACGTCGGCCATGATGTTTTTGTAGCGAATGTCGTTGATCGAGAAATTCGCGCTGATGCGCCAGTTGTTCGTCGGGTTGGCGATGACCGAAAACTCCCAACCGTCGGCGTCGCGATCGGCGAGGTAGCCGTTGATCGAAGGATCGAGGCGGTTCTCGTCACGCTCGGCCGCCGTGATACGCTCCGCCGCGTAAAGTGCATCGAGGATGCGGTTGTTGAGCGACGTGATGCCGGCGACGTTGCCCCAGTCGGTCGTGTTTTCCTGCTTCGTGGTGTAGTAACCCACGGTGGCGTAGACTTTGCCGTCGAAGAGATCGAACTTCACGCCGAAGTCGCTGCCCTGCCCCTTCGTCATCGGAGCGATGTAGGAATCGATCAGGTGGATGTTGAAATTCGGGAGCTGGCGGTTGTTCGAGTAGTTACCGTAAACGGAGACCCAGTTGGTGACGTTATACACCGCACCCGCCGTAAACGTGCGCGGATCGAACGACTCCGAAAGGCGGGTGGTCGTATCGAGCGCATAAACGTAGCGGTTGTCCGCGAGGTCCGGCGCGAGCACCGGCGTCCAGGTGTGCTTCAAGCTGTCGACGCGCGCGCCGAGTGTGGTCACGAGTCGCTTCTCGAAAAACTCGCTCTGCAACGCGGCCATCACGGTGTGCTGCCGGTCGGTGAAATCGGAAATATCCTGCGTCGGCGCCCAGCCGGAGCCGGCGACCGCGTCACGCCACGAGCCGACATGGATGTCGGACGAGTCGCCCTCGGTGAAGTAGTGGCGGCGATAGAGGCGGTTCACGTCGTCCACCGCGAAACTGCCGGGCATGCGATCGACAAACACCTCCGCTTCCTCGGAGCGGAAGGCATCGGTCGTGGAAAACTCATACATCGCCGCGACGCGGTGGCGGCCCCACGTGGACGTCTCGAAATTGTAGGCGCCGGTCGCGCGGAGGAAGGTCGCCTCGTCGGTCTGTTTGCGGCGCGTCCAGTTGTTCTCGAGATAGAGCCGGCCGGCGTTGGGATTCGGCGACCAATCGGGAAGAAACGCGCTCGCGTCGCCCCACAGTTCGCTGGCGTCGCCGAAGTAGTTCGTCGCGCGGCTGCCGTTGGCATCGTAGCCGTTGAAGCGCGAATACTGGTGGTTCACCGCGAGCTCGATCGAGAGCTGATCGGTGACCTGGTTTTCATAGACGCCGGTGATCGCGTGATAGCGCGTCGTGCGCACCGCGTCGGGGCCGGCGGGATTCGAGTTGAGCGGGACGATCGCGAGATTTTCCGGCGTGAGCGCGATCTGCGACCAGGTCGGCGACTGCCAGTTGCTCGTCTCCGTGTAGCCGTTGGCGTTGCTCGCAAAGGGGAAACCGAGCCAGTTGCGCTCGACGCCATCGTCGGCGACGACGCGATGATCCGGCCAGAATGAGTCGATCGGCGTGTCCCAGCCATCGGCCCACTGCGAGTCGTAGAGCGGACGACCGCGCTCGCGCCAGATGAAGCTCTGGTCGATCATGAGCCACGGACGCGCGACATTGTCGGTCACTTTGCCGACTTCGCCTTCCACGCGGAGGCGCGAGGTGGGCGTGATCGCCCACGTCGTGGCGAGGTGACCGCGACGCGCGCGGTCGAATTCGAACTCGCGCCACGACTCGCCGTTTTCCGCCATCGCGTTGACGCGCATCGCGAAGGTGTTCGGCACGAGCACGTGGTTCACGTCGATCGTGCCGCGACGTCGGTTCCAACTGCCGACGCTGAGCGAGACTTCGTCGTCCTTTTTGCCGAGCACGGCCTGTTTGGTCGTGGTGTTCACGATGCCGCCGGCGGCGCCAAAGCCGAAGAGGATCGCGTTGGGACCGCGCGACTGATCGATGCGATCAACGTTGTAGAAATCCGTCGAGACGCGCCACGGGAAGTAGTTGCGCGCGTAGCTTGCGCTGAGACCGCGGATGCGCAGCTGCCACTCGCTATTTCCGACCATGGGGTTGCCGTTGAAATTGCTGTCGGCGTCACCGTAGTCCGGCACGGCGTTGTTTTGGAACAGGATCACGTCCTTCATGTTCGTCGCGCCGATGTCCTTGATGAACTCGGGCGTGAGCACGGAGATTGCGGCGGCGGTGTCCTTGAGGCTCGTGTTGAGGCGGCTGCCCGCGAGCGTGTTTTGCGCGAGGTAGCCGTTGTCCTGAGCGGAGTTTACGACAAACGGGCTCAGTTCGACGACTTCATCGGTCGAGCCCGGATTGGACGCCGGCTGCGCCAGCATCGAGGAACACGACAGCAAGCCGCCAATCAACAGGGCGGCCGAACTGCGACGGGGGTAGGTGGCATACATGGTTTGTTTGGGGGAAATGAAATTCAACGCAGCTGCGCAGCTGCCGGGAGAAGTTCGCCGCGCTCGTCGAAGAGCGCGCAGGATCCGCCGATCCAGATGTTGAGATCGCGCACGGGCACGACTTCCGGGTGCCAGTAAACGACGCCGCGACCGAGCCCGTGCGGCGTGGCGCGCACCGCCGCGGCGACGTCTGCGAGAAACGCCTTCTGCCCGGCCGGCGTGAAGGGGAAAACCAGATTCTCCTTCCCGTCGAAATGCTCGTCGTGCTTCCACGGATACGCCGTTTCCACGACGACCACCGGCAAGCGGAACTCCTCGGCGATCCCGGACAACGTTTCGCGCAGATCCGCCAGCGTGCCGTGCCACTCCGGATAGTAGCTGAGGCCAAGCAGATCGAAATGCAGGTTTTCCGCGCGCAGGTGATTCAAATACCAGCGTGTGCGCGGCAGATTGCCGGTGCACTCGATGTGGATCATCCGCTGCGGAGCGCCGGGCCCGGTTGGCACAGCTTCAAGTCCCGCGCGGAGCAGGCGCGCGAGCTTCGGCCAGGTTTCGGCGTCGCGCTCACGTTCGGCGTATTCGATGCGGCCATCGGGCCAGAGCAGACCTTTGGTGATTTCGTTCCCGATCTGCACGATGTCGGGCGTGGCGCCTTCGGCCGCAAATCGCGCGAGCACCTCGCGCGTGTAGCTGCCCACTTTTTCCACGAGTTCATCGAAACCGAGATTCTCCCACGCGGCCGGTTTGAACTGTTTGCCCGGGTCGGCCCACGTATCCGAATAATGGATATCGAGCAGCAGCTTCGCGCCGGTGGCTTTGATCCGCTTCGCAAGGCGCACGGTGTAGTCGAGATCGTTGGTCACGATCCCCTCCCCGTCCGGCGCTACGAACAGCCGCACCCGGAAGCAATTCACGCCCGCGTCGCGCAGGATCTCCAGCGCATCGCCGCTCCGCCCCTTGGCGCTGTAACGCGCGCCGCGCGATTCGAACACCGGTAGCGCGGAAACATCGGCACCCGCAAGCCATGCGGCATCGGCGGTCGATGTGTTCGAAGCCTGCGGCTCAAGAGAACTCGCACACCCGGCCAACACGACGCAGGCGAGCGACGACACGATCCTCCAACGAAGCGCGAAAATCCGGGGTAACGGAAACATGGGGCAACCGGCGAAGACCGCCGATGACCTGCAAATGAAAACTTTCGGCGCTCAACTCAAGTGTTTAATTTATTATGAAACAGTTTTATTCTTGGCCGCGCCTCGTTTCCCACCGGCTGCACGCACTGGATTCTTCGCTTCGCTCAGAATGACAAAAGGCGAGACGCAGCCCCCGCGCTGGCGGCGACTGCACGCCTCAACACCCAAGGTGGAACCCGCCGTCCCCGGCGGATTGAACGAGCACCATCCGCTGTCCGACGCTTCGCCGGACAGCATCCACACGCCGAAAACGCGAAAGCCCGCCAAGACGGCGGGCTCCACCTGACGCGCTCACCCGCGCACTGCGACTACTCGGATTTCACCGGTTGGTTGGACATCGCGAGTTCATCGTCCCTCACGGAGAAGTTCACCTGCGAGTCCTCGGCGATTTCGCCCGCGATGAGAGCGCGCGCGAGCTTCGTCTCGATCTTCCGCTGCAGGAAACGCTTCAGCGGACGCGCGCCAAACACCGGATCGTAGCCCTTCTCGGCCGCCCACTCCTTGGCCTTGTCGCCGAGCACCACGGTCACGCGGCGGTCGGCGAGGCGCTTGTTCAAGTCGGCGAGCAACAGATCCACGATCTCCGAGATCTCCTCCAGCGTGAGCGGCTTGAAGAGAATCGTTTCGTCGATGCGGTTGAGGAACTCCGGACGAAAACTCTGCCGCAGCTCCGTCATCACGCTCTCGCGCACACCCTCGGGGATCGTCTCGCCGGTCACGCCTTCGAGGAGGTAGCGCGAGCCGATGTTCGAGGTCATGATGATCACGGTGTTCTTGAAATCCACCGTGCGGCCCTGCGAGTCGGTGATGCGACCGTCGTCGAGCACCTGTAGCAGAACATTGAATACATCCGGGTGCGCCTTCTCGATTTCGTCGAAGAGGATCACCGCATACGGCTTACGACGCACGGCTTCGGTCAATTGTCCGCCCTCGTCGTAACCAACGTAGCCCGGAGGCGCGCCGATGAGACGCGAGACGCTGTGCTTCTCCATGTATTCCGACATGTCGATGCGCACGATCGCCGCTTCCGTGTCGAAGAGCGTTTCGGCGAGCGTCTTCGCGAGCTCGGTCTTGCCCACGCCGGTCGGGCCAAGGAACAGGAAACTACCCACCGGGCGACGCGGATCCTTGATGCCGCTGCGCGCACGCAGGATCGCTTCGGTGACGAGCGTCACCGCTTCGTCCTGACCGATCACGCGCTTGTGCAGCACCTCCTCAAGGCGAAGCAGCTTTTCCTTTTCGCCTTCGACGAGTCGCGTGACAGGCACGCCGCTCCACTTCGAGACGACTTCGGCGATTTCCTCCTGCGAAACCTCCTCCTTGAACAGCGTCGTGCTGTTGCCGGCCTTCTCGAGCTTCTTCAGCTCGGCTTCCATCTGCGGAATCTTTCCGTGGCGCAGCTCGGCGACCTTGTTGAGATCGTAGGCGCGCTCGGCCTTCTCCATCTCGAGGCGCGCCGCTTCGAGTGACTCGCGCAGCTTGCGCGTGCGATCGACCGAGGCCTTTTCCTTTTCCCAATGGAGCTTGATCGCGTTGGCCTGCTCGCGGGTCTCGGCGAGCTCCTTGCGCAACGCCTCCAGGCGCCGCGCGCTTGCCTCGTCCTTTTCCTTCGCGAGCGCGGTCTCCTCGATTTCAAGCCGCAGCGCCTTGCGCGTGAGCGCATCGAGCTCCTGCGGCATCGAGTCCATTTCCGTGCGGATCATCGCGCACGCCTCGTCGACGAGGTCGATCGCCTTGTCGGGCAGAAAACGATCGCTGATGTAGCGATTCGACAACACCACCGCGCTCACGAGCGCGTTGTCCTGGATGCGCACGCCGTGGTGCAGTTCGGAAACGCTCGCGCAAGCCGCGCAGGATCGAGATCGCGTCCTCCACCGTCGGCTGATCCACCACGATCGGCTGGAAACGCCGTTCGAGCGCCGCGTCCTTCTCGATGTGCTGACGATACTCGTCGAGCGTCGTTGCACCGATGCAGTGCAGCTCGCCACGCGCGAGCATCGGCTTGAGCAGATTGCCCGCGTCCATCGCGCCATCGGTTTTGCCGGCGCCGACGATCAGGTGCAGTTCGTCGATGAAAAGAATGATGCGGCCGTCACTCTGCTTCACTTCCTGCAACACGGCCTTCAAACGCTCCTCGAACTCGCCGCGGTATTTCGCACCAGCCACGAGCGCGCCCATATCGAGCGCGAAGATGATTTTGTCCTTTAGTCCCTCGGGCACGTCGCCGCGCAGGATGCGCTGCGCGAGCCCTTCGACGATCGCGGTCTTGCCGACACCCGGTTCGCCGATGAGCACGGGGTTGTTCTTCGTCTTGCGCGAAAGGATGCGGATCGTGCGGCGGATCTCCTCGTCGCGCCCGATCACCGGATCCATTTTGCCTTTGCGCGCCTGCGCGACGAGATCGACGCCGTATTTCTCGAGCGCCTGATAGGTCGCTTCGGGATTGTCGGTCGTCACGCGCTGTGAGCCGCGCACGTCCTTCAGCGCGCCAAGCACTTTCGTGCGATCGAGCCCGAAACTCTTAAACAGTTTCGCGAGCGCCTCGGGCTTGCCGACCTCGAGCAAACCGAGGAACAGGTGCTCCACCGAGATGAACTCGTCCTTCAGTTTCTTTGCTTCGTCCTCCGCGCGCGTGAGCGCTTCGTTGACGGCCTGCGTCACGTAAATTTTCGACGTGTCGACGCTGCCCGTGACCTTCGGCAAACGCTCCAACTCGCGCTCCACGGCGAGCTGCATCGCACTCGTCGTCAGCCCGAGTTTCTCGATCAGGCCGGGCACGATTCCGTTTTCCTGCGCGAGCAAAGCCGACAGCAGGTGCCAGGTATCCACCTCGTTGTGGTGGAGACGGCGTGCGATGCTCTGCGCCTCCGTCACCGCCTGGCGAGACATCTGGGTAAGTTGTGCGAAATCCATGATAAAACGTCTTCGCAAACTCCGCGCCAGCAAGTCGCGCTCATCCTCCCCTCGACGCCACTACTCCGCCAACACCTCGCCGTGCCAACCTGCACCGCCGTGAGACACACCGCCGCGCCACCCTGTCCGCACCGTGTCCCGACTCCGTGCGCACCTTGTCCCGACCGTGTGCGCACAGTGTCGCGAGTCAGATTATTTCACGGTCACTTTCACAGTTTTGGTGGTGCTCAAGATGCCGTCGCTCACATGGACGTTGAGCTTCGCCGTGCCCCGTTTCCACGCCGTCAAGGTGAGGACGCGAGTCGCACCGGTGCCTTCGGCATCGATCACCTTGCCGTGCAGTGGGCTTTCCTTCGCCAGCGTAGCCCACGCCACAAGACTCTTCGCGGCGGTCTCGCCGTCCGAGACCTTGAACTTCAATCGAGCCGTGTCCCCGAGCGAGAAAGTCAGCGCCTTCAGTTCGCTGATCTTCGGAGGCCGATCGACCAGCCGCGTAGACTTCGCACTTTTGGCCGAGCCGTCATACACGGCGATCGTCACCTCGCGGACCTTGCTGCCCCGATTGGCGGTTTGAAATTTCACCGCTCGCAGCGCCTTCTGCCACTGCGCCACGGTGGCGCCACCGCTGGCCGATTTCAGCGTCAGCTTTCCTTTCGATTTACTATAGGTTCCGGAGATGTCGCCCATCTGTCTCGGGTTGGCGACAAACACCAAACGATCATCCTTCGCGCGAAGGTTTTTGCTGATCGTCAACGTCGCCTGGCTCAGTTTGCCGCTCTTCGACCACACCTGCATGTCCGCATCGAGGGTGTAGTTTTTGTTGGCCTTGCTCAAACGCAGCGCCCCCGCCGACGTGAGGACCGAGGGCTTCTTGTTGCCGGCGATGTGCACCGGCTTGGCCCGTTTCGCGCCCTCCCCGACTTGCCCATTGCCAAGCTGGCCGTTGCGAGCCCCACCCACTGTCAGCAGCTCTCCGTTTTTTCGCAGGATCGCCATATGCTCCCTGCCGATCGCCACGTGTGCCACCGAGGTCGCGACCCGCACCGGTCTGGTGCGATCCTCGAACGTTCCATCGCCGAGTTGGCCGCGATCGTTGGCGCCCATCACCCACAGCTTGCCATCGTCTTTCAGAAACGCGGTCCGACCTTGGTTCACATAGACGGCCACGACGCGGTTCGCCACTTTGACCGGTGTGTTGCGCTCCGTCCGCGTGCCATCGCCGAGCTGTCCGCGATCGTTCGCGCCTTCGGCCCACAACGTCCCGTCTTTCTTGATGAACATCAGGTGGCCGCCGGTCGCCGCCGACACGACCGATTCTGCGACCCGTTTCGTCTCCCAGACGACGGTGGTGTCCGTGCCGATTTCGCTCACGAACCAGAGAGCGGACTTCTCATCAAGTAACACGCACCGTCGGCAAAGGACTTTGCTTTCCCGACCTTCGTCCATTTGACGGGGGCATTGCTCGCGGACAGTGCCGCCATGAGCGCTCCATCTTTGCGGATCGCCAAGAGATACCTCGGTGTGAGCGATGCGGCCTTCACATCTTTGCGCAGCTTCTGCGGCTTGGCCACAAACTCTTCGTCAGACGAGCGCCAGCCCATCCGCCAGAGACTGTCGTCCGATCTGAGGAAAAGGAGCCGCATGCCATCGGTGGTGAACCAGCGAACCTTCGTCGCTAGCCGGAGCGGTTCGAGCGTTTTTAACTCATCCACCGCGTTTCCGGTGTCGCTAAACTGCCCGAGCAGCCACAGCGACTTGTCGGATTTCTGAAACACCACGCATTTCTCACCTGCTTGTGCCGCGATAACACCGGTCGCGATGCGAACCGGTTTCGGCTGAAACTCGCGCTCCGCCTCTCCGTCCGCTCCGTAAAACGCTCCCTCCCCCGTGGCCCAAAGCGTGCCATCCGCTTTGAGGAAAACGGTGTTGTTGTCACCCGCACTGACCCACGTCACGGGCTGCGCGACCAGGCGCGACAGGCCAACAAGCACCGCAATCAAAAGCCAGTGGAACCAGCGCTGGAGAGTCATAGATGCAGAAAATCCGCATCAACACTTTCCCGCCATTCCGAACTTTCGGGAAAATATCCCGGTTCGGTGCGCACCGCGTCCCGAGCGTGTGCGCACCGCGTCCCGAGTCGCGCCGCACTCGGGTGCGACTCGGCTCAAGGTTTAGCGCAGTTTCGCGAAGGAAGCCTGGAGCAGCGCGAGGTCGTTCGCGTTTTTCGTGCGCTCTTTCGCTTTCGCGATAAGGCCGGCTTCGAGTTCGTTCTTCGACGGGCGATTCACCTCATAGAACACACCGAACGCGCCGGGCCACGCGAGCGAGGCGAGTTTGTAGGCCGCGACTTCGTCGGTGACGTCGTGGCGCGCTTCATCCTCGGGCGTGCCGTCGTGTTTCTTTTCGTCGATGAGCGGAAACGCGCCGCCTTTGCGCGGGTTGCCGGCGTCGAACGCTCCCGGGAAAAACTCCACGCACTCGGAGAGGATTTCCACGACGGAGAAGCCTTTGTGCTTCGCCGCGCGCATCATCATCTCGACCATGTGGTTCACCTGCGTGGCGTGACTGCGCGCGACAAAGGTGGCGCCGCTGTTGAGCAGCTTCTTCATCGGGTTCACCGGCTGGTCGATGGCACCAGTCGGGTCGGTCTTCGTCTTGAAACCGAGGGGCGACGTGGGCGAGGTCTGCTTCTTCGTGAGACCATAGACAGAGTTGTCCATGATCACGTAGGTGAGGTTCACGTTCTTGCGGGCAACGTGATCGAGGTGGTTGCCACCGATGGAAAAGCCGTCGCCGTCGCCGCCGAACACGAAGACGTGCAGATCGTCGCGGCCGAGACTCACCGCGGCCGAGAACGGCAGCGAGCGTCCGTGGATGAAGTGGCCGCCGTGCGTGTTGACGAAATACGGGAACCGCGACGAACAGCCGATACCGGCCATCGTGACGATGTTTTCGTGAGGCAGGTTGAGTTTCTCGAGCGCGCGATAAAACGACGCGAGCACGGCGAAATCGCCGCAGCCCGGGCACCACGTGGGGTGATCCGCGGTGAGTGCTTTCTTGGTGAGCGGAGCGCGTCCGTTGGTCGGGACGGTGGGAAGAGTGGAATCAACGGCAGACATGATCGCGGAAGGTTTTGGGGTTAGGCACGAACGTCACGCAGTGCGCCGTAAGCGGAATGGTGGGAAACGCCTTCGATGATTTCGGCGACCTTGAACGTGAGGCCGTCGGTCTTGGTGATGCTGCGGATGTGCGGCATCGCGTAGCGCGCGCGCAGCAGCGTCGCGAGCTGGCCGTAGCCGTAGAGACCTTCGTCGTTCATCTCGACGACGAGCACCGAGCGATAACGCGCGAAGATCGCGTCGAGTCCGGGCGCGAGCGGATGCAGGTGCATGAGATGAACCTGCGCGGCCTTGAGTCCTTCGCGGCGCAGACGATTCAGCGCCTCGCGCGAGGGACCGAAGGTCGAGCCCCACCCCACGAGCAACACGTCGCCCTCGGGATCGCCGAAGACCTCCGGCACGGGCAACTCTTCGCCGAGTGTTTTGAGTTTCTCGCGGCGCTTGGCGGTCATCTTGCGGTGCAGCGCAGGGCTGCCGGTGGGATGGCCCGCTTCGTCGTGCTCGAGTCCGGTCACCGTCGGATAAATACCCGTGGCGATCCGCGAGCCCGGCGGCGCGTGGCGCGTGTAACCATTGAGTGGATACGGTTTGAAATCCGCCGGGCGCTCCGAGAGGTCCGGTTTCGGATCGACCATGAGCGACGGTAGATCGGGTTCGTCGAACGCCTCGATGCGGGTCGCGAGCGCCTGGTCGGTGAGGATGATGACCTGAGTGCTGTATTTTCGCGCGATACGCGCGGCTTCGAGTGCGACGTAGAAGCATTCCTCGACGTTTTTCGGCGCGAGCACCACGCGCGGCGTGTCGCCGTGGCTGCCGTAGATCGCCTGCATGAGATCGCTCTGCTCGACATTGGTCGGCAAACCGGTCGAAGGACCGCCGCGCTGCACGTTGATGACGATGAGCGGAATCTCCGCCATGCACGCCCAGCCGAGCGCTTCCATTTTCAACGAAAGGCCCGGACCCGAACTGCCCGTGACGGCGAGATGTCCCGCGTAGGAGAAACCGAGCGCATACGAGACCGCGGCGAGTTCGTCTTCCGCCTGCACGAAGAGGCCGCCGTATTTCTGCAGCTCGGTGCGGAGCAGCTCCATGATCGAGGACCACGGCGTGATCGGATAACCGGCGCCGTAGCGCACGCCCGCAGCCAGCAGGCCGTAAGTGAGCGCAGTGTTGCCATCGAGCGTGACCTGCGGACGTCCCGACTTGGAACGCGCATGATCTTCGAAGCGCACAAAGATGTCGCGGATGCTCTCGCCCGGCCACGCGTAGCCGGCGTCGAACGCGAGCATGGCGTTGCGCACGAGATCTTCGGAACGTCCGCCGAAACGCTCCTTGATGAGCGTGGTGAGTTTTTCGACGTCGAGACCGAAGATCCGCGCGATCAGACCGAGCACGAAGATGTTCTTACCTTTATCTTTTCCCGTGCCACCAACCGCCTCGATCGTGCCGGTCGTAATCGGCACGCCGACGGCGGTGAAGCGTTTGTCGTCGGGATTCGGCGTCACGTGCGCCGCGTCGTAGATCAACACGCCGCCGGTGCGCAGCGAGTTGATGTGGCTCTCGTAGCTGTGCTGATAAAACGCCACGAGAAAGTCCGCCTGATCGCCCGCGGAAAGGATGTCTCCCGTGCCCATGCGCACTTGGAAAATCGACGGCCCGCCCGAGATCGTGGACGGGATCGTCATGTAGGTCATCACGTCCTGGTCGGAGCGTCCCGCGAGTCGCGCGAGAAAACCTCCGATGGTTTGGATGCCGTCTTGGGAATTACCCGCGAGGCGGATGACAACGTCGTGAAGAGACCGGGGTGCGCCGGCAGAGGCCGCAGTTTCACCCAGGGGTTCGGGGGAATGGGGGCTGACCATGTGGGGTGCGCGGACTCTCGCCACTTCGTCGCGCGCATGCAAGCCACTGATGGCGTGGTCGCGCCAACGCCGGGCGCGAATTCGGTCGGTCAGCGGGTTAGCGATGCACTCGAAACGCAAACGTCACCCGCTCCCGAGTGTCATTCTGAGCGAAGCGAAGAATCCAGTTGGAGAAACGACGCCGGATACCGCGGCGCAGCGCGCACTGGATTCTTCGCTTCGCTCAGAATGACAGGAGGGGAAACGTCTTACGGCGGAAACGCTCAGCCCTTGCGCTCGAGCGTCTTCAGGCCGGCCTGGATGTAGCCCATCGCATACGCCATGCCCGCGTGCCACGGCGCGGCGCAGCTCATCTGCGGCGCGTGATCGGGGATGATCACGCCGTCGAATTTGTTGCGCTTCAGAATCTCGAGCACGCGCAGCACGTCGACGTCGCCGTCGTCGATAAACGTTTCCTTGTAGGTCGGCACTTTGCCGCGGACGTTGCGCAGGTGCACGTAGCCGAGGCGGTTCTGCCGGCTGTAGTGATCGACGATGTCGTAGATGTCCCCCTCGGTCATCTCCGCGAGCGAACCCACGCAAAACTCGAGCGCGTTGGACGGGCTCGGGTTAAGATCGATCACGCGCTGATACATCGACGGCTGGTAAACGAGCCGCGGCTGCGAACGCACCGTCGGCGTCGGCGGATCGTCGGGATGCAACGCGAGCCGCACGCCGGCTTTTTCCGCAACGGGCAGCACGTCGTCGAGAAACCGCTGCAAACGCGACCAAAGCTGTTCGTGCGTCGCCGACGGAATCACGCCGGTCTCACGCGTCATCGCGCTCGGATCGACGACCATGTTCCACACGAGGCCGTTGGGCATCGGTTGGTCGTAGGGACCTTCCATGCCGACGGACACCGCTCCGCCGCGCGCGTAGTTGCCTTTCGTGCGACCCGCGACGCCGGCGATGGAGAAGTTGTAACCCATGATCGGGATGCCCGCCTCGCCCACGCGGCGCACGATCGTCTTCACATTTTCGATGTGTTGCGCGCGACGCGGACCGTCGAGCAACACATCGCCCCAATGCGCGGGATCGAAGTTCTCGATCGCCTCCAGCACGAGGCCGGCGGCTTCCACCTGTTTGCGCAGTTCGACCAGTTCTTCGAGCGTCCAGAGCTTTTCCGGTTCGCCCGCGAGGCCCCAGCCCCAATCCGTGCCCAGCGGCTGGTCGTCGGTCGCGGAGTGTCCGCTGCCACCGCGAAAATAATCCACCAGGTGCGCCACGATGTGCGTGGCGCCCGCCTGCGCGCGCGAACGCGAAGTTCTCCGCGTTCAGCATGTGCCGGTAAAGTCCGAGTCCGAGTTTCATTTCAAAATATCGTCCGCCTTCTCGATCTGTTCGAAACGCGGCGCGAGCACATGGTGGATCGCAAACGCCACCAAGTAGGCGCACGCGCAGATCGTGAACAAAATCGTGTAGCCGCCCGTGATGCCGCCGGCGTCCTTGCTCGCATCGAGCAGCTTGCCCGTGAAATACGGGAACAGCATGCCGCCCGTCGCGCCCGCAAAACTACCAAGGCCGATGACCGACGCGACCGCGCGCTTCGGCAACATGTCCGAAACAGTCGTATAGAGATTCGCCGACCACGCCTGGTGCGCCGCGCCCGCGAGCGCGATGAGCAACACCGCCGTCCAATCACCCACGCTCGTCGCCGCGAAGATCGGCACCACGCAGAGCGCGAAGATGAACATGCCGGTCTTGCGCGCCCGCGTGACCGACCAGCCACGACTCGCGAAATAACCCGTGATCCATCCGCCCACCACGCTCAGCGCGGTGATGATGAGATAAATCGTCACGAGATGCACCCAGCTCTCCTTCAACTGCAGACCGCGCGTCTGTTTGAAATAGTCAGGCAGCCAGATGAGAAAAAACCACCACACCGGGTCGGTGAGAAACTTCGCCACGATAAACGACCACGTCTGCCGGTAGCGCAGCAACGCGCTCCACGGCACGCGCGCCTTCGCGACATCCGTCGGCGTCGGCTCGGTCGTCGCCGGCTCCGCCGGTTCGCGATAACTCCGCAGCCAGATAATCAACCACAGGAAGCCCGCCGCACCCGCGAGCAGGAACGCCGCCTGCCAACCCCACATATACGCGACCACCGGCACAAGCGCCGGCGCGACCACCGCACCGACATTGGCGCCCGAGTTGAAGAGGCTCGTGGCAAACGAACGCTCCTGCGGTTTGAACCACAGCGTCACGACCTTGATCGCCGCCGGGAAATTTCCGCCCTCGCTCACGCCGAGCGCGGCGCGCGCGGCCACGAAGCCACCGACGCTGCCCACCATCGCGTGCGCCATCGCCGCGAGGCTCCACGCCGCGATCGACACCGCGTAGCCGATCTTCGAACCGAAGCGGTCCACGAACCAGCCGAACCACAACAACCCGAGACCATACGCGCCCTGGAACGCGGTGTTCATCAGGCCGAACTGCTCGTTCGTCCAATGCAGCTCCTCATCGAGCAGCGGCTTCAGCAGCGCGAGAATCTGCCGGTCGATGTAGTTGATCGTCGTCGCGAAGAACAACAATACGCACACATACCAACGAAAATTCCCGAGCGGGTTTGTCTCTGCGGTGTTTGGGGTAGCCATGATGGGGAAATCGATTTTGCGAGCCTTAGCCTGCGCGGGAGTGCACGCGTGAGTGCGGACAATTCGCCTCCTGTTTTGTCATTCTGAGCGAAGCGAAGAATCCACTTGGAGTTTCGCTGCCACGCCGCGCGACGAAGCGCACACTGGATGTCAGGCTAGCCTTCGGCTGAACTTCGCTGCGCTCAGAATGACAGAGAGAAGAACGTTCCCGATTGCGGCTCAGTCCGCACACGGTCGTGACGCGGTTCGCACCATGTCCCGACTCAGGCCGCACTTGGGCTCGACGTGGTGCGCACTCTGTCGCGACCCGGACCGCACCTTGGCGCGACCTTGTCCGCACTGGGGCTCGAGTCGGGACGCACTCGGTCCCGACTCGGTGCGCACACTGTCCCGAGTCGGTCTGCATCAGCGCACGACCCGGGCGCTGCCGCCCGCGATGAGTTTTTCCACTTCCTTGCGCGTCGCCATCGAGGTGTCGCCGGGCGTGGTCGAAGCGAGTGCGCCGTGCGCCGCGCCGTAGTCCACGGCTTTTTGCGCATCGTCGAATTCAAGGAAACCGAACTGCAGGCCCGACGCGAAACTGTCGCCGCCGCCGATGCGGTCGAGGATCTCGAGTCCAGGATACGCGCGGCTCTCGTGGAATTTTCCGTCGTGCCAGAGGATCGCGCTCCAGTCGTTCTTGGTCGCGGTGATCACGCGGCGGAGCGTCGTCGCGGCGACCTTGAAATTTGGATACGCCTGCACCGCGGTGCCGATCATGCGCTTGAACGCATCGGCCTCCACGTGCGCGAGGTTGGCATCGACGCCCTCGACTTCGAAACCAAGGCACGCGGTGAAATCCTCCTCGTTGCCGATCATCACGTCGACGTAACGCGCGATCTCACGGTTGACCTCGCGCGCCTTCGCGAGTCCGCCGATGGACTTCCAGAGCGAGGGACGGTAATTGAGATCGTAGGAGACGATCGTGCCGTGACGTTTCGCGGCCTGCACGGCCTCGATCGCGAGCGCGGCCGTGCTCTCCGAAAGCGCGGCAAAAATTCCGCCGGTGTGAAACCAGCGCGCGCCGAGTTTGCCGAAAAGATGATCCCAATCGAAGTCGCCGGGTTTGAGCTGCGATGCGGCCGAGTGTCCACGATCGGAAACACCCACGGCACCGCGCACACCGAAACCGCGCTCGGTGAAGTTGAGCCCGTTGCGCACGGTGCGGCCGATGCCGTCGTCGTCGCGCCAGCGGATGAAATCCGTGACGACGCCGCCCTGCATGATGAAATCCTCGATGAGGTGCCCGACCTCGTTGTCGACGAGCGCGGTGCACACGGCGGTTTTCAAGCCGAAGCACTTTCTCAGACCGCGCGAGGTGTTGTATTCGCCGCCGCCTTCCCAAGCGGTGAACGAACGCGCGGTGCGGATGCGGCCCTCGCCGGGATCGAGGCGAAGCATCACTTCGCCGAGGGAAATCTGTTCGAAAGCGCAGGAACCGCGGGGACGAAGAGGAAGCGACATGGAGAAAATCAGACAGCCTGCGCCGCGGCGACGAACTCGCGCGCGCGTTGCGTGATCGCCGCCCAATCGCGCGCCTTCAGCGCAGCAGGCGACACGAGCGCCGAACCCGCAGCGGTGGCGAAGGCGCCGTTTTTCAGAAACGTGCCGATCGTCTCCGGCGTGACGCCGCCCGTCGGCATGAGCTCGATCGCAGGGAACGGCGCTTTCAGCGATTTGATGTAAGCGGGACCGAAGAACTCGGCGGGAAAAACTTTCACGACGTCGGCGCCCATTTCCCAGGTGGCGTGCACTTCGGTCGGCGTAAGCGCGCCGCCGAGCACCGCGACATCCGCCGCGCGGCAGGTCGCAATCACTTCGGGCCGCACCGCAGGCGTGACGATGAAACGCGCGCCGGCGCGAATCGCTTCGGTCGCCGTCGCGGCATCGAGCACCGTGCCGAGACCGAGCGTGACCTCGGGCAACTCACGGGCGACGCGTGCGCACAGCTCGATCGCATTGGGCGTCGTCATCGTGAGTTCGATGCACGACAAGCCGCCGGCGACGAGCGCGCGGGCGCAATCGACGAGGCTGTCCGCACTGTCCGCGCGAATCAAAGCGACAACGCGAGCGGCGCGGAGGCGTTCGAGGATTTGCTTCTTCGACATGGGGTAGAGAGCGAGTGTGCCGCGTGCGCGAAGGGAGTCGAGTTGCGCGGTCCGTCGGAGCGCGACATTATTGTTCGAACTATTGCATCGCGGTGTCGTTTCAAGCTGGGACGTTTTTCAGCGCCCCGCCCTCCCTAGGTAAATCTCCCGCAGGAATGCGCTCGAGAGTCAGTGTCCGCCCGATGACGCAATGGTGCGTTCCGGGGGGGAATTGTGCCTTTTAGGAAACACGGGGCCCTATTTTCTTTTCTTGGAAGCTCCCGCCGCGTGCGCGACGGGACCCTCCTCCGCACCGAAGCTCTCCGAACCACGACATCATGAATGTTGGCGCTTTTGATCGCTCCTCTCCTGCGTCGCCGCGCACCGATTCCGTCACCGGCGTGGCGCCCCGCGTGGAGCCGTTTGCGGTTCGCATCGAAGCCGCGGAGATCGAACCGCTGATGGAAACGCTCTCCGCGCTGCCGGGACGCAAACTCGCGCTGCTGCTCAATCTCGGCAATCGCGGCGACGGCGTGATCCACCTCGGCGCGCGACAGCTGCTCTCGTCGATGGATTTGACGTGGCAGGAAATCCGCGAGGCGGAGGCGCCCGCGAAAATCAACGCCGAGGTGCTGCTCGTGACCGGCGCGGGCGCGTTCAGCCGCGGCACCCATACCCTGCCGGATCTCGTCGAGGCGTATGCACCGCAGGTGCAACAGGTCGTGATTCTGCCGTCATCGTTCGACCTCGAGAGCGCGCGTGTGCGGCGCTTCGTGCAGACATGGGACAACAAATACACGGTCTTCTGCCGCGAAAAAGTGAGCTACGGCCAGCTCACGCGCGCCGGGCTGAAGGCAAAGAACATTTACCTCTCGCATGATCTCGCGTTTTGGAACGACCTCCAGTCGTGGGCTCTCATGTCGCACGCGGGCACCGTCGGAATTTTCCGGCGCGACCGTGAGGCGGTTTTTGACCGCCGCCCCCTTGATCTACCGGGGATGGATATCTCGCGCGGTCCGGACACCCAGCCGGAACGCCTGCTGGATTACGTCGCCCGTTTCTCGGTGGTGCACACCGATCGGACCCACGCCGCGATCACTGCGGCCATGATGGGCCGCGAGGTGTGGTTCTACCGCAATGCGTATTTCAAGAACCAGGCGATCTACGAACACAGCCTGTCTCATCTCCAGCACGTGCGCTTCATCGGCAAACAGCCCGTCTCGCTGCGGCAACTCGTCGCAGTCGCGTTCACCCGCTACGTGCGGCGCAACGCCTACGTGCTGCGCCAGCGTTTGCGCAACGTGCTCTCTCGTCGGTCCGCCTCTTCCGGCGCGTCCACACTCCTTCACCACTCGTGATCTCGAACCCTTCCGCTCCGCTCCATGAGTCAGAACTGTCACAGCCGACCTCCTCGCTTACGACGAAGACGCCGGCTTTGTCCGTCATCATGCCCGCCTACAACGCCGGCAGTTATCTTCGGCCCGCGATCGAGAGCATTCTGAATCAAACTTGGAAAGACTTCGAATTTATCATCATCGACGACGGATCCACCGACGGCACGCGTGAGATCATCGAAGACTACGCCGCGCGCGATCCGCGCATCCGGAGTTGTCCCAACGAGCGCAACATGGGCGTCACGCGAACGCTCAATCGCGCGATCTCGCTTGTCCGCGCCGACTGGATCGCGCGCATGGATGCCGACGACCTCTCGCTGCCGCATCGTTTCGAGAAACAGATGAAGGTCGTGCGCGAGAACCCGCGCGTTGGCCTCGTCACCAGCCCGTTCGATCTCATCGATTCGCAAAATCGCCGGAAGCCGGGCTGGCGCGGCATTTGTTACCAGCGCGAGACGCTCCCGTTTTTCCTGCTCTTCTACAACCGGCTCAATGCGCACGGTCAGGTCATCTACTCGACCAAGCTCGTGCGCCAGCTCGGCGGCTACCGTGAGCAATACCATCTCAGCGAGGCCACCGAGCTGTGGCTGCGCATGGTGCGCGCGACGCGGTCGGCGATCGTGCCGGAGCCGCTTTATCTCTGGCGCGTCGACAATCCGAACTCGGTGACGAAACAAAACAAGTTTCGCTACGCCGATGGCAGTCTCCTCGCCTGCCGCGAAGAGATCGAGCGCTCCTGCGGACTCCACGTCTCGCGCGAGCAGATGATCCTCCTGCGGGACTTCTGGCTGCGGTATCCGCTCACGCCCGCGGAGTCGCGTGAAGCCGACGAATTGCTCACGGAGATCGCGCGGCGATTTCGTCCCGAACAACCGGTCTCGAGCTGGAGCC
Source organism: Opitutus sp. (assembly GCA_024707325.1). Taxonomy (GTDB): domain Bacteria; phylum Verrucomicrobiota; class Verrucomicrobiia; order Opitutales; family Opitutaceae; genus Opitutus. The sequence continues at coordinate 129,412 of JANPZY010000001.1, forward strand.
GGCGCGTCGCGGTGGCGCTCGGTTGTGCGTGGCTGTCGCACGCGGTGCTGCAGGCCAAGCGTCGGCGGATGGGCGAGGCTCTGGAGCATTTCGGGCGATCCGCCCGCGCCGCAAAATGGTGGCTTCCGCTCGCGATGGGACAGTTCACGTGGGAATCGGTCGCCGTCGGCGGTCAGCTTTCTCGACGGGCGTAAATGCTACGCATCTCGCGGGGCAGCAATCACTCCCGTTTCACGGCGAGCGATGGTGGACGCTACTGGACTCGAACCAGTGACCCCGTGCGTGTGAAGCACGTGCTCTAACCAACTGAGCTAAGCGTCCAAAACAGGGGGCGCACGGTGCCGCTCCGCCTGGCGAAAATCAACCCTTCTTTTTTTGCGAGTCGCGCAGGGGGCAAACACCGCCGGAGCGGTCCGTTTTCCCGCTGCCTTTCGGCCCCGCTGCGCCGGGAAAATCCGGCCGCGGGGAACGAAAGCTCAACGCTGAATGGGAATTTCCACCCGCACGCGACGGAGGTTCGGATTGGGCCGCAGGCTCAGCACGCCCTCAAGGCTTGCAGGCACGCTGGCACTCGTCGGCGCCTGTAGGACATAAGTGAGAGTCACACGATCCTTCGGCGCCTGGCTCCAGGTCCACGCAAGCAGCCCCGTGTCACCAGGAACCGGATACAAACGCGCGCCGCCCATGCCGCCGGAGATGTATCTCCAGCCCGCTGGCAGCAGGAGTTCCTGCACGAGTTCGTCGGCCGAACCGGCGACACGCAGAGTCTGGGTGACAATCACCACACCGCCGCCGACGGACTGGGCGGTCGCAGAAACATCGACGACGGCCAGCTCGATCGTCGGACCGTTCTTCGTGCCGGAGCGTTCGATCGCGACCGCATCGTAGGCGCCCGCGTCGGTGAGCTTCACCGCGGAGAGTTTCAGTTTCGACGACGTCGCACGCGCGAGCGGCGCGTCGTCGCGGAACCATTGGAAGAGCGCGGTGCTGCCACCGACCTGCGCGTCGAGCGTCACGGCGTTGCCGACTTTCGCCAGTCGATCGAGTGAAGCGCTGCCCGAGCTGCCGGACGTTCCGCTCGATTTCGGTGCGTCGGCCGACTTGGTCGTCACGTTCGACTTCGCCTTCGCGGTCACCGCGACACGCACGGTGAACGTGGTGCTGGCGGAGAGTTTTCCGTCGCTCACCGTGATCTTGATTTTCGCCGAGCCGGTGCGATTCGTCGCCGGGGTCACCGTCACAGTGCGATTGGCGCCGCTTCCGCCCAACACGATCCGGGAGGTCGGCACGAGAGTCGTGTTCGAGGAGGACCGCGTGAGTTTGAGTTTCTTCGTCGAGGTTTCGGCGTCGCCGATCTTGAACTTCAGCTTCGCGGTGCGGCTGTTCTTCGCGATCGTTTGATCCGCGATCTTGGTGATTGTGGGCGCGTCGTTGACGGCGGTCACCTTGACCTTGAACGACTCGGTCGCGGTGAGAGAGCCATCGCTCACCTTGATCTTGATCGTGGCCGTGCCGGACTGGTTCTTCGCGGGCTTGATCTTCACCGTGCGCTTCGAACCGCTGCCGCCGAGCACGATGCCCGACGTGGGAATGAGTTCCTTGTTCGAGGAGCTGCGCGTGAGCTTGAGCTTCGATGCGCTCGTCTCCGCGTCGCCAATGGTAAACGAAATCGTCTTCGTTTTGTCTTCCTTGATCGTCTGATTCGCGATCGCACTGATCGTCGGAGCATCATTCACCGCCTTGACCGTGACGGTGAACGAGCGGCTCGCGGAGAGTGTCCCGTCGCTCACAGTGAGCTTGATCGTGGCTTTGCCCGACTGGTTCTTGGCGGGCTTGATCGTGACCGTTCGCTTCGAACCCGATCCGCCCAGCACGATCCCCGAGGTGGGAATGAGTTTCGTGTTCGAGGAGCTGCGGGTGAGTTTGAGCTTCGACGCGCTCGTCTCCGCATCGCCGATGGTAAACGAAATCGCTTTCGAGGAGGTGTCTTCCTTCAACGACAGATTGGCGATGGCGCCGATCGTAGGCGCGTCGTTCACCGCGCGCACGGTGACCTTGAAGCTTCGTGTCGCCGTCAATTTTCCGTCGCTCACCGAAAGCTTAACGGTCGCCGTGCCGGAGAGATTTTTCGCGGGCGTGATCTTGAGCGTGCGCTTCGAGCCTGAGCCGCCCAGCACGAGACCGGACGTGGGCAGCAACGTCGTGTTCGACGAACTGCGCGTGATCGTGAGTCCGCTCGATCCCTGCTCGGCATCGCTCACGGTGAAAGAGACGGTTTTCGGCGTATCTTCATCGAGCGTCTGATCCGCGATCGTGCCGATCGTCGGCGCGGTGTTGGGCGGAGCCACGGAAAGCCCCATCGGCGCGGAAACTGCGGCGCCGCCGGAGTTCAGGAGCACCGCGCGATATTTCCAGCCGTTCATCGCGGTGGTCACGCCGGTAAGCGTCAGCGTCGAAGTCGACGTGCCGGAGTAGTGGCCGCCGTCGGAGAGATCTTCCCACTCGACGCCATCGCGCGAAAACTGCCAGTGGATCGCGGTCGCACCGCCAGCCACGATGGAAAATTGCGCGCTGTTGCCGGCCAGCGTCGGACCCGCGGCGGCCGTTTTCACAACGACGGGCGCGTCTTCAACCGGCGCAGGCGTGACGACGCTCATCATCATCGGCCAGCCGTTATACACCTGCCAGAGATCGTCCGATCCGCCGATCGGCAGCGCGGCGTTGTCCGCCGACCAGCCCTCGCCGGAGCCGGTCGCGAGCTCGCTCAAATACCACCACTGCCACTGTTCGTCGTCCTCGTTGGAACCAGGCAACACCACCCAATACGACCCCGGCTCCAGCAACGGCGCCTCTTCCTCCGGCGCAAACACGACGTCCGCCGTCTGCGTCGCGCTCATCGCCGTGACCTGCGTGAAACGCGCGATCGACGCGCCCGGCCGGCCGTTGACGTCGATGCACAGATCGACCGCGAGCGATCCGCTCGAGCCCTCGCGCGTGAGACGTAGGATAATTTCGGATACGAGGCTCTGACGCGAGAGTTGGAATTTCTGCGCGAGCGACGTCGAGCGATCCATCATGCCCTGCGGTTCGCCGTGCATTGTCGTGAATGCCACCGGCGTGCCGCGTCGAAGCGTGCGATTGTAGGTGTCCGCCACCCAGAGATAGCCCTGTCCATCGATGGCTGCGGCGGCTGGTCCGCTGAACTGCGCGGCTACGCCGACGCCATCCGCCGAACCCGCGACGAACTCGGTGCCGCCCACAACCTCGGCGTCTCCGTCCGGCGAAAGTCGCACGATCGCGTGGCTCGACCACGAGGTCGCATAAACATCGCCCGCTGCTCCAACCGAAAGCTGCTGCGGACTCCACAGGAGATCTGCGCCGGCGGTCACTGTGCTCACCACGCGGCTGGGCGAAATTTTCCGCAGCACCGCATCTTCCGCCACGAACACGTTTCCGGTGCGATCGACCGCGATGCCATACATCTCCCCAAAACTCGCCTTGTCGGCGGCGCCGTCGTCGAAACCGTCGACGCCTTCCTGGCCCGCCCACGTCGTCACCTTTCCGTCCGGCGCAATGCGGCGCACGAGACGATTGCCGCTGTCGGCGACAAAAACATTTCCGTCGAGGTCCACCGCGACGGCGCTCGGCGAAGAAAACGCCGCGTTGGCGCCCGAGCCGTTTGCAAAACCCGCGACGCCCTTCCCCGCCAGCGTGCTCACCGCGCCAGAACGCGAAATTTTCCGCACGAGATGATTACCCGTGTCGGCCACATACACATTGCCCGCCACATCCGACGCCACCGAGCGCGGCTCGCGAAAACGCGCTTTCGCACCCGTGCCGTTCGCGTTGCCGGGCTCGCCGGCCGTGCCGGCAAACGTCGTCACCACGCCTTCCCGCGTGACCTTGCGGATCACGTGCGCCGTGGCGTCGGCGACGTAAACATTGTCCCAGTAATCCGGCGCGACCGCCACCGGTTCGTGAAACCTGGCCGCCGCTCCGGTCCCGTCGACCGTGCCGATGCTCGCGGAGCCGGCGATCGTCGTCACTGCCCCACCCACCGCGAAACGTCGCACTTGGTTGTTCGCCATCTCGACGACTGCGACGCTTCCGTCCGCCGCCCGCGCGAGTGCGGTCGGCTGACGCAACCGCGCCGCTCCGCCCACGCCGTTGATCGCACCAGGAGTTTCGATTTTTCCCGCGACCGTCGTCACCACGCCGCCCGCGAGTTTGCGCAGCACGTGATTGCCAAAATCGGCGATCAACAGATCGCCGGCGCCATCGAACGCGAGCGCCGCCGGCCGCCGAAAACGCGCCACTGCCGCCGCGCCGTCGGCGCTGCCGGGTTCTTCCACCGCGCCCGCCACCGTCGTGACCACGCCCGAGGTTGAGATTTTGCGGATCGTTTCGTTCTGCGTATCCGCCACATAGATACTCCCATCGTTCGCGATCGCGACGCCTTCGGGGAAATTGAAGCGCGCGTCCACCGCGTCTCCATCCGCGCTGCCGGTGTCCCACGCTAGCGCCGAGCCGGCGACCGTGGTGACCAGTCCCGTGGGCGACATGCGACGAATCGCCGCCGCGTCCGCGATGTAGAGATTATCCTCGGCATCGATCGCCAGACCGGTCGGCAGCGTGAAACGCGCCGCCGTGCCCTGCCCGTCCACCTGATCCCACTCGTCCGCCATGCCGGCGACCGTCGTCACAGTGCCGTCGAGCGCGATCTTGCGAATCGTGGCGCTGAAGTAGTCGCTGACGAAAACCTCGCCCGCGCTGTTCACCGCGACACCCCATGGCGACGTGAAGCGTGCGACATCACCCGGACCATCGTCCGAGCCCGGCACGCCCGGTCGGCCCGCGATCGTTGTCACCGCCCCGGCCGGTGTGATTTTGCGGATCGTGTAATTGTCCGTGTCCGCCACGTAGAGATTTCCCGCGGCATCGTAGGCCGCACCCGACGGATTGCGGAACTGCGCTGCGGCACCCGTGCCGTCTGCATCGCCCGCGGCGAGACCCGCGACCGTCTCGAACTTCCATGCCGGCGTCGCACCGACGGCCGCCACAACCCCCAGGAGAACGAAGAGACAAAGATGCAGGAAATTTTTCATGAAGAGACGCGATTTCACCCAACCCGCCGAAGCCGCGTGGGAGCCGCGGAAATTCACCTGCACGCAAATGAACTTGGGAAACGCGGACGCGACTTCGGTGCATCGTGTATCGGCTGCCGCACGCGCGAGCGCGCGAGGTGCAGATTTTTTTAACGAAACTCTTCGTGTCGCGGCGGAACCACCGGCCCGTTTTCAGGTAAACCCCGCAACTCCAGAGAAAGGTGAGTGTAATGAAATCGTGAATACACACGGACGCTACGTCCTCCCTGCGTCGTTGCGCCTGCTACCGCCAGAGCGCGCCCCCTTCCCTCCCAAGTCACTCCCTCTGTCATTCTGAGCGGAGCGAAGAATCCAGCTGGACTTTCGAAGCATGCAGCCGCTGCGAAGCGCACACTGGATTCTTCGCTCCGCTCAGAATGACAGAAGCTCACCTTCCGCTGCGCGTTACTCGTTTCGCCCCCAGTGTCCGCGATTTCCCTCTCCCGTGATCGATCTCGATCGTATGCGCCCCTCGTCGCGACCATGTCCGCACTGGGTCTCGACCGTGTCCGCACGTTGGCTCGACGCGGTGCGCACCTTGGCTCGACCCGGTCCGAACAATGGCGCGGCCCGGTGCGCCCTCAGGCGCGAACCGGGCCGGACATGGGCTCGACTGAGGCGCCGCGCTTACTTCAGCGGGATCTCAACCAGCAGCTGTTTTTCGCCGCCGGGCTGTTGGGCGCGGAGCACGCCCTCGAGCTTCGCGGGCAGCACCGTGCCAGCGGGGAGGCGCAGCGTGTAAGTCAGCGTCAGCGGTTTTTGCGGCGGCTTCTTCCACGACCACGCGAGGAGTTTCTTGTCACCGGATTTCGGATACGTGGCGTCCTTCAGCGCGGTGCCTTCCTTGTAGCTCCAGCCGGTCGGCAACAGGAGTTCGAGCGTGAGATCGGACGCGTCGCCCGCCACTGCGAGCTTTTGCGTGATCGTGATCGTCTTTCCACTGCTGCCGGCACGTGCCGAGGCGGAGAGATCGACCACGGCGACTTCCGCCGTGCGGCTCGTGGTCGTGCCGCTGCGGCCGGCGAGGACGGCGTCGTAGCCGCCGACGTCGGTGAGTTTGATCTTCGAGAGTTTCAGCTTCGAGGCGGTCGCGCCCTCGACGGGCTGGTCGTCGCGGAACCACTGCACGGCCGCCGAGGAGTCGCTGGTGCGCACTTCAAGCGTCAGGTCGTCCCCGACTTTCACAAAGCGATCTTCCACTTGCTGCGTGATGATCGGCCCGGCCGAGGCCACGGCCTTCGTCTTGCTGGCGGCCTGCACCTTCACTTTGAACTTCATGCTCTTCTTCTTTTTGCCGTCGCTGACGGTGAGCGTGATCGTCGCCGTGCCCGTTTGGTCTTTGGCCGGCGTGATCTTCACCGTGCGATTCTTGCTGCTGCCGGCGAGCTTGATGCCCGAAGTCGGGATCAGCTTCTTGTTGGAACTCTTGCGCGTGACTTTGAGTTTCTTCGACGAGGTCTCCACGTCGCTCACCTTGAACTTCAGCTTCTTGGTGCTGCTGTTCGCGGTGATCGTCTGATTCGCAATCTTCGAGATCGTCGGTGTGTCGTTCACCGCCTTGAAATTCACTTTGAAGGTCAGCTTCTTCGATTTGCTGCCATCGCTGACCGTCACGGTGATTTTGACGGTGCCGTTTTTGTTCTTCGCCGGTTTGATCGAAAGCGTGCGTTTCGAGCCGGTGCCGCTGAGCTTCAGGCCGGATTTGGGCACGAGCTTGGTGTTGGAACTCTTGACCGTGACCTTGAGCTTTTTGGTGGAGGTCTCGACGTCGCCAATCGTGAACGTGACTTTCTTCGTCTTATCCTCAGTCGCCGACTGAGTCTTGATCTTCGAGATCGTCGGCGTGTCGTTGACCGACTTCACGGTTACGGTGAAAGAGCGCGTCGCCGTGCTCACGCCGTCGGTGACCGTGAGCGTGATCGTGGCGGTGCCGTGTTTGTTTTTCGCCGGCGTGATCTTCACGGTGCGCTTCGCGCCGGAGCCACCGAGCACGATGCCCGCGGCGGGAACAACGCTCGTGTTGGAGCTTTTGGCGGTGATCGTGAGCTTGCTGGTGGACGTCTCCGCGTCGGCGATCGTGAAGGGAATCGCCGCGGTCGATTTGTCCTCGGAAATACTCTGCGCGGCGATCGCGCTGATCGTGGGCGTGGCGTTGACGGTGATCTTCACCGTGGAACTGGTGACCGTGCCGGCAGCATTGACGGCTTCGAGGCGGTAGCTGCCGGTTTGCGCGGTGACCGAATAGGGCAGCACGAGCGTGGGATTGCGCGCCCAAGCGATGGGTTGGCCGTCCTTATACCATTGATACGCGATCGGCTGCGTGCCGGTTACGGTGGCGGAAAGCGTGTGCGCTTTTCCCGGGACCACGATCGCGGCCACCGGCTGCTTGGAAATCTTCGGCGCCGTGCCGTGACCGGGCGTCTGCAAATACACGGCCCAACCATTCGCCGAGCCGGATACGTCGAGCACGCCGCCGGCGACTTCCCGCGCGCTGCCGAGCGTGCCGTTGACGCCTTCGCGGTAACGAAGAATCCCATCCGATCGCAGATAAAGCGTGCCCTCACCCGTGCCCGCAAATGCGGTCGGCGCAGCGTCGACGAGCGCGGCCGGGCCCGTGGAATTGTGCCAGCCATCGCCGCGCGTCCAGAGTTCGTTGTTGGTTTTCTGAATGAGCTGCTGGCCCGTGTTCGCGAACGCGGCCTTCACACCGGTCTCGAGTTGCACGGGGGCCGTAACGGCGTTGGCGACGGTCGCGCCCGGAAGAAGTCCGGCAGCGGTCGAACCCATGCCCCACAAGGTATCGTCGCTGCGCACGAAGAGCAGATGATTCGCCGCCGCGGAAACGGCGACGACCTGCTCCGCGATTTTCACGTCGGCAGTGCCGGCGCCGAACTCGATCTTGCCGGCGGTTTTTCCATTTCCCCACAGGGTGCCGTCGCTTTTCAGGAAAACATAATAGCCGATGCCCGCGCCCGCCGAGACGACGTCGGAAGCGAGCTGCGTGGCGGTGTCGTTGGCGGCGAGGCGCCATAGCGTGCCGTCGCTTTTGAGGAAGAGATGGATGCCTGCGTTGCTCGCGACCCACGCGCGCGTGACGTCACTGACGTTCGCAACTTTAGTCACCGCCGCGCCCTTCTGCCGCCAGAGCGTGCCGTCGCTTTTGACGAGAAGATTGGCGTGCTCGGCCGCCGTGCCGGCAGAAATCACGTCGTCCGCGAGCGTCGGCAGAGTCGGCGTCTGTTGGGCATCGCCGAGCTGTCCGTAGTAATTAAGGCCCGCGCCATACATCACGCCTTTCGTCGTGACGTAGAGCGTGAACTGGCTCGTCGCGACTTCGGCGACGCCGGTGGTGATCTTCGCGGGCGTGTTGCGGATCTGGTTGAAATTGGGCTCCGCGAGCGCGCCATCCACATCGGTGCCCATGCCCCACAGGGAGCCATCTTTCTTGATGAACAAACTCTGCCCCGCGCCCGCATCTGCGCGCACGACATCGGTGGCGACCTGCACCGGCGTGGTGCGCACGGAATACGAACCGTCGCCGAGCTGCCCCGTTTCGTTGCCGCCCATCGCCCAGAGCGTGCCGTCCGTTTTCACGAACAATCCATGGCGCATGCCGCACGAAACGGACGCGACACCCGTCGCGACTTGCGCCGGCGTGCTGCGATTGGTGCGCGTGCCGTCGCCGAGCTGGCCGACGAAGTTTTCGCCGGTCGACCAGAGCGTGCCATCGCTCTTCAGGAAGTAGGTGAAATTGGAGTTGGGTCCTGTCGCGATCCCGACCACGTCGTCGGCGATCTTCACCGGCGAAGGCCGGTTCGTCTTTGTGCCGTCGCCGAGCTGGCCGACCAAATTTCCGCCGACGCCCCAGAGCGTCTTGTCGGTTTTGATGAACAAGGTGTGCGTCATGCCCGCGCTCACGTCGGTGACGTCGGTCGCCACCTGCACCGGAGTGGAGCGCGAAGTGGTCGTGCCGTCGCCAAGCTGGCCGACGTGGTTGGCGCCCATCGCCCAGAGCGTGCCGTCGGTTTTCACGAACATCGTGTGCTCCATGCCGGCGGAAACTTTGGCCACCTGGGTCGCCACCTTGACGGGCTTGGTGCGCGTAACCGTCGTGCCGTCGCCGAGGCGACCATGCTCGTTGAAACCCATCGTCCACAACGTGCCGTCGGTTTTGATAAATGCCGAATGCGCCACGCCCGTCGCGACGAGTTTGACCGAACCCGCGATCGGTTTCGGTTCATGCAAATTCACCAGAAAACCGGACCCGCCGAACGGCTGCGCCAGTCCCGGAGTGTCAGCCGAGAACCCGCGAGACGCGGAGAAAAGAAGCGCAACAGCACATGCCAGATGCAGCCCATTCGTGCGCATCCGGCCCAGCGGGGGTAGCTTTGAAGATCATTTGGCCCCCACGGACAGCACTCGCGCCGGAGTGCGTCCCCGCACCCGCCGCTCAGCGCCCTGATCCCGCCATCGGGGCGCCCCTTATGCTTTCCTTGGGATGTGCAGATGGCCCAAATCACTGGGCACCAAGGTTCGGCCATGTCCGGACCTTGGCTCGACCCGGTGCGCACCTCGTAGCGACCCCGTCCGCACATTGTCCCGACCCGGGGAGGACCCTGGCTCGACGCAGTGCGCGCTGCGGTGCGCCGCAGGCCGAACCATGGCACCACTCGATCCGGAGTCCGTGTCAGCACGCTCACCCGGCCTCCCCCTCCTCCGGCGTTTCCGCGATGTCCTCCTCTTCCGGGCGTCCGTGTTTGGTAATTGAGCCGCAGGCGACGCGACTCAGCCGCGGGTTTTCACAGCGCGTTTGCGTTCAGGAAACAATGTGCGGCAAATCTCGCACACGGTGCCGTCGCAGCCGCGCGCGGAACAGTGTTCGCGTCCGTAGTAAATGATGCGCAGGTGAAGTGCGTTCCAATGCTCGCGCGGGAAGAGTTTTTCAGGTCGGCCTCGGTCTGCTCGACGCTGCGGCCGTTGGTGAGCTTCCAGCGCTGTGCGAGACGGTGGATGTGCGTGTCGACGGGAAACGCCGGCACGCCGAACGCCTGGCTCATCACGACGCTCGCGGTCTTGTGGCCGACGCCGGGCAACTCCTCGAGTTCCTCGAACGTGCGCGGCACTTGTCCGCCGTGTTTTTCGACCAGAATGCGCGAGAGGCCGGCGATCGCTTTCGATTTCGCGGGGGAGAGTCCGACCGGACGGATGATACGCTGAATCTCCTCAACCGGCACGTGCATCATTTTCTCGGGCGTGTCGGCGAGCGCGAAAGAGTTCGGGAGTGGCTTTGTTGACGGATTTATCCGTGGTGTGGGCCGAAAGCAGCACCGCCACGAGCAGCGTAAACGCGTCCTTGTGGTCGAGCGGGATCGCGGGCGCGGGATAAAGTTCGGCGAGCCGCCGATCGATATACGCGGCGCGCTCGACACGCGTGCAGAACGGTTTGGGAGAGTTGGCTGAGTCCACCGGAAGGCCAAACGGAGAGAGCTTCGGGCGTGGTTCTCAACCGCAAATGCGTGCGCGGCCAAATCGCCATTGCACGGCGCGCAGGCGCACCGCTACGGTGGGCCAAAATCCTCCTCATGTCCCTTCGCGACCTGCTCGCCCCCACCGACACGTTTGCGCGCCGCCACACCGGCAATTTTTCCGCGGAAACCACCGCCCTGCTGGCCGAACTTGGCCAGCCGTCGGTGGATGCGCTGATCGATGCCACCGTGCCCGCGCAGATTCGTCGCGGTCCGCTCACCCTGCCGCCCGCGCTGGGTGAGAGCGCCGCGCTCGCGGAGCTGCGCGGCCTGGCCGCGCAGAACCAGATCTTCCGCAGCGTGATCGGGCTGGGTTACTACGGCACGCACACGCCGCCGGTCGTGCAGCGCAATATTTTGGAAAACCCGGGCTGGTATACGGCCTACACGCCGTATCAGGCGGAGATTTCACAGGGTCGCCTCGAGGCGCTGCTCAATTTCCAGACGCTCGTCACCGACCTCACCGGTCTTGAAATCGCCAACGCCTCGATGCTCGACGAGGGCACCGCAGCCGCCGAGGCGATGATGATGTGTCACCGCCTCAAAGAAGGCGGCGACGCCGCGCATCGTCGTTTCTTCGTCTCGGAAAACTGCCACCCGCAGACGATCGACATCGTGAAAACCCGCGCCACGCCGCTCGGGATCGAAATCACGGTGGGCGATCACCGCACGTTTACGCCCGGCGCCGACTGCTTCGGCGTGCTGGTGCAGTATCCGGACACGACGGGATCGATCCACGACTTCGGAAAATTCTTCGAGGCCGCGCACGCGGCCGGCGCGTTCACGATCGTCGCGACCGATCTGCTCGCGCTCACGCTGCTGCGCGCGCCGGGTGAGTTCGGCGCCGACGTCGCGGTCGGTTCGGCGCAACGTTTCGGCGTGCCGCTCGGCTTCGGCGGACCGCACGCGGGATTCCTCGCGACGAAGGACGCATTCAAACGCCAGATGCCGGGCCGCCTGGTGGGAGTCTCCAAGGATGCCCAAGGCGATCCCGCGATGCGCCTCGCGCTCGGCACTCGCGAGCAACACATCCGTCGCGACAAGGCCACCTCCAACATCTGCACCGCGCAGGTGCTGCTCGCGGTCATGGCGTCGATGTATGCGGTGTATCACGGGCCGGACGGACTGCGCCGCATCGCGCGCCGCGTGAAACTCCTCACCGAGGTCCTCGCCCATGCGCTTCGCCAGGTCGGCGCGAAGGTCAACGACGAGCCGGTCTTCGACACGCTGACGATCCGCAACGTCTCCGCCGCGCGCGTGCACGCCGCCGCCGAGGCGAAGAAGTTCAACCTCCGCCGCATCGACGACTACACGGTCGGCGTATCGCTCGACGAAACTTCCACGCTCGAGGAAGTGCGCACGCTCGTCGGCTTTTTCAGCGAAGGCGCAGTGGGCACGTTTGACGCCCAGGTCGCGGAGCTGTCTCCACAATCCGGATACTTCCCCGCGCCGTTCGAGCGCCGCTCGACGTTCCTGCAGCACCCGACCTTCAACCGCTACCACACCGAGCACGAGATGCTCCGCTACATCAAGCGGCTCGAGTCGAAGGATCTCTCGCTCGTGCACTCGATGATTTCGCTCGGCTCGTGCACGATGAAGCTCAACGCCACGAGCGAGATGTTCCCGGTGTCGTGGCCGGAGTTCAGCCAGCTCCATCCGTTCGCGCCCGCGGAGCAGACACGCGGTTATCAGAAACTTTTCCGCGATCTCGAAACCTGGCTCAGCGAAATCACGGGATTCGCCGCCGTGTCGCTCCAGCCGAACGCCGGCTCGCAGGGCGAATACGCGGGCCTGCTCGTCATCCGCTCCTATCACCAGTCGCGCGGCGAAGGTCATCGCAACATTTGCCTCATCCCCACGAGCGCGCACGGCACCAATCCCGCGAGCGCCGCGATGTGCGGTTTCAAGATCGTGCCCGTGGCCTGCGACGCCAACGGCAACATCGACGTCGCCGACCTGAAAGCCAAGGCCACGCAGCACAGCAAGGACCTCGCCGCGTTGATGGTCACGTATCCGTCGACGCACGGCGTATTCGAAACGAGCATCCGCGAAATCTGCGCGACGATCCACGAGCACGGCGGCCAGGTTTACATGGACGGCGCCAACATGAACGCGCAGGTCGGCCTCACCTCGCCCGGCCACATCGGCGCCGACGTCTGCCACCTCAATCTGCACAAGACGTTCTGTATCCCGCACGGCGGCGGCGGCCCCGGCATGGGTCCGATCGGCGTCGCGAAACACCTCGCGCCCTTCCTCCCCGGCCATGTGTTTGCAGGCTCTCAACTCTCGACCCTCAACGCTCAACTTCGCGCCGGCGGTGCGGTCAGCGCCGCGCCGTTTGGCTCCGCGAGCATTCTCGTCATTTCGTGGATGTATATCCGCATGATGGGTGCCGAGGGGCTCACCGAGGCCACGAAGTTCGCCATCCTGAAGGCCAACTACGTCGCGCACCGTTTGGACAAGTTCTTCCCGGTCCTCTATCGCGGCGCGAACGGCCTCGTGGCGCACGAGTGCATCGTCGATCTCCGCGGCTGGAAGAAGCACGGCCTCGAAGCCGAAGACGCCGCCAAGCGTCTCATGGACTACGGCTATCACGCGCCGACGCTTTCGTTCCCCGTGCCCGGCACGCTCATGATCGAGCCAACCGAGAGCGAATCGAAAGCCGAACTCGATCGTTTCTGCGACGCGCTCATCGCGATCCACGGCGAGATGCAGGCCGTCGTGAACGGCGAGTCCGACAAGACCAACAATCCGCTCAAGAACGCGCCGCACACCGCCAAGGTCGTCTGCGCGGACGAGTGGACGCGTCCCTACTCGCGCGAGATCGCGGCCTTCCCCTCGCCCTGGGTGCGCCAGAGCAAATTCTGGCCCGCCGTCGGCCGCGTGGACAACGTCTACGGCGACCGCAACCTCGTCTGCTCCTGCGTCGGCATGGACGCCTACGCCGAGGGAGCGAACGCCTGAGGTCATCGGCGGGCCGGCTGGATTCGCCCGAAGCGCAAGCGTTTTGTGCCCCTCCAGCCCCGCCATCCGCGGGGCTTTTTACGGCCCCTTTCGTCGAGGCGTGGCCTCAGCCCGACGATCCGTGCCGCCTGGTTCGGCCAACCGTCGCGCTGCTATCCGAGCCCCACTCGCCGAGAAACGTTTCCCATTCTTTTCAGAATCTTTCATGGCGCTGTTCCCAACTCGGCAAGTATCCGGTCAGCGACCTCGAGCAAAACTGGCCCGTCATTTTGCACCGCATCCCAAAGCACCTCGTGTTCGATGACATCGTAGCCGTGGGCCAAACGATCGCGCGTTCCCGCGATTTCCTTCCACGGCACTTGCGGGCAACGATCGCGCAGATCGGGTGGTAGCCTTTTCACCGCTTCGCCAATTATCTCCAAAAAGCGCTCGAGTGCGGCCGTGGCCTGCCAATCAATCAACAACAGCTCGAGGGTTTTGCCCGCGCAAATTTCCTGTGCACGAGCAGCAGCTTCGCGCATCTGCCGCAAAGTAGCGCGCGGATCACGGACACTCATAGATCGTGAGCGCCTCGCGCCGGATCGCGGTATCGAAGTGAGGGCTGAGCCGAGAAAAGAAATCCACCCTACATCCCAAAATCTCGGTCAACTGATCGCCGTAGCCGAAATAGCGGAATCCCAGCCCGCGCAACGCCCCGGGCTCGAACTCCGCCAATACATCCACATCGCTGCGCTCGGGATCAAAATCATCACGCAACACGGAGCCGAACAAACTCAGCTTGCGAATCCCCCGAGCACGGCAGAACTCCGCGACTTTCTCGCGATCGATCCGAATCGGCAGCTCGGTGATGCTCATGCCGCCAACCTATCTGCCTGCCCGCTTCCCGCAAGCTTGGAGCCTTCCAGTAGCTTTCCAAAGGCCCACCGCTACACAAAAGCCGCAGCCGCACTCAGCCTAAACACCGCATCCAACTCATTTTTGTCTCTTTGTTCGTCATAGCGCACAGTCATCCATCGATCGAACGCTGCTTCATAGAAAAGAATCACTGTTGCACCGTAGGAATCGTGCTTCACGACGGTTTTCACTTTTGCGTTCAGGTCGTCATTGATCGCGCGTTTGGTGTCAACGAGCAGAACATTATCCGCCGTGCGGCGCCCTCGAATTCCGACAAGAAAATCTGGGAAGAACTGATGCCCATTCGGCAACGTCGTCGCAACCGACCATGGCTTGTGCGGCTCGTTACGATGCCACCAGAGGACATGCCCATCCGGATCGAGATCGAGCAGGTTCGCGAACCTACGTTCCCAGTCATTCACTCCTGGCGGAAGCACGCCGTAGACATTGTGGCGGGAGGACGGCAGCTCTGCTTCAGCATAAATCGCATCCGGCAGCGTGCCGGAAGGCAGCGTCTCCGCATAGCCGGCTAAAGCCTCACGCTCCGCCGCACGTAGTAGCTTCGGATTCTGCACTAGAATCAGCGCCAAAGCCGACTCCAATGCGTCATCGTCTCCTGCTATGGGCAGTCCCGCACGCTGATATTCGTCACGCAGTCTCTTGATGAGCTCCGCGTGTAGTTCGCGCGGATCAATCATACCAAACTCCAACAACATTCGTTGTGCCTGGTCCTCGGCTTGCGCCAGATCGAGCGCGGCCTGGATGCGTGCCACAGGATCTTCCTTGGCCTCAAAAACATCCTGTTCACGGCGCAATACATGCACCTGCTCTCGTGTGCCCGCCAGCAACGCATGATCATCAAATCGGATACGCTGAGCTACCGAGCACGCGAGACCGTCCGTGATCGCCCGAATACGTTGCGTCATGAAGCGCTGCGGAACTCCCTCGCGCAGCGGATAACGTTTGCCTGCATTCAACGGTCCAGCAACCGCCGCCACAAACACTGGTGAGGCTTGAGGAAGCGTCTGGCCCGTGGTGCCATCCAGCAGTCCAAACCATTCATTTTGGATAATGTCCGAGACTGTTGCGGCAGGTATTCTCTCGACCACTCCCGCGGTGGACACCGGCAACGCAGACGGAGGAAACAGCACCGTCTGACCGTCCTTGACAACCTGCAGCTGATTCGCGCCCGCGACGCTGACCACAAGCGCGTAGGGCGAAACCTGGCCAAACTCCGTTTTGATTCGATTCACCTTCTGTGCGGCCGTGGTCAAACCTGCCTGCATTTCACAATCGGCGAGAAACACGTAAGCATTACGCAACAGCGGCGACAGCGCGCGTCCTCTACAACGAGGGTGCACTCGAAGAATACGCCCGACGATTTGTGTGCCAAAGTCAGGGTCCACCACACCGCGCATCGAAACCAATGTGAACGCGCGGGGCGCATCAAACCCGAGCGCCACGGCCATCTTGAAGATCAGGACTTCTTTCTCCTCATCGACTGCAAGCGCCAGCAAGTTTGCGTCCGGTTCGTTGGTTGTATGTGTCGCGATTTGATTCTCCGCAAACCCCAAGCTCACCAGCTTGGCCCGCACACGCTGCTCGCTGTCTTTGCTCGAATCCACCTGCACTAACATCAATGGCACGAGGTCGATTTCATGAGCCATAAGCTCGGCCTTGATACGCTGGTGCATCAAGGTGCCCTGCGAGAGCGCAGTGCTTTCAAAATCTACGATTTTGCTCTGATTTGCTTGCTCGGCTACGAAAGCGATCGAACGAACACTCGGCTTGATGAGCCCTTCGGCAACCGGCTCGTCTCGACCAATTGTGACTCGTCGTAAGTGCATAATCCCAGCCGCTCGCTTAAAATCCTCAGCGTCTTCGTCGTCCGGCGTCGCCGTTACCAGCAGTGTGAACTCAGGCCGCAATATCGTTCTGAAAAACTCCAAAGCCTGTGTGCCATGCCCGAAGCCGTGATGGGCCTCGTCGATAATAGCCCCGACCTGAAACCCCTCTTCACGCAACGCCGCTACCATCGAATCGATCGATAGTGTGGCTTCGGCATCCGCTCGAAGTTTACGGGCATCAGCATCGCGCGCGGCTACCGACTGCCAAGTGGCAACCCACGTATCGCCGCTTCTGGTCCCCTCCGGCTGCCGGTCTGTCCTGATTGGCCGAATCCGCAGCCCCGGAAATTTCTCCCGCAACGAAGACTCACTCTGCCCAATCAATCCTTTGAACGGGGCGAACCAAAACCAAACGACCTTCATTCCACGATCACGGCTCAACGCCTCGGCGACACTTCCCGCGATCACAGTCTTTCCCGAACCAGTCGGTGCATTCAACAGCACCGCCCCGTTGTGAGCAATCGCTCCGGCACGGTCCTCCGAGGTCGTAAGCACCCGCAGTTGCCCTGCGAGATATCGGAAACTCTCGAGGATTTGGTCCCGTGCAGTCTCTTGATAGGGGCGCAATGAGATCATGACTTTTGACCGAAACGTTCGAGCAGACACTGAGGAACAGGGCGCACGCTGACCGCCTTCGAAACATGCTGCGCGACCAGTTCTGGCTGCCAGGCATAGATGGTTGCGTGCGCAGTGTGTAAGCGCCTGCCGTTGAGCTCGGAAAGCGTCGCGGCATCTGCCTTCGGAAGATAGATCAATCGGTCTTCTTCGCTCCCGGCCTCCCAAATACCTCCGGCTGGTTGCGCTGGATTGATCTGCTTGCAGTGAAGCATCTGCAGGGCCGTCCAGATGCGCCCATGCGACAAACGTGTCAGCACCTTGCCGCGTGGAATCCTTTTCGTCCGAAGGTAGATGAAGTCTCCGGGAACACCCTCGACGTGCTTGAGCTTATCCTTGGTCCGATAGTCGTAACCGGAAATCACGCGCGCCAAGCGAACCTGGCAAACATCGCGGCAAACGTTCTTGTCTAGCTCGTCGACAGTTTCCTCCGTGCTGGACACCAAGATGAATCGCCGATTGCCGCCATCCTCCGCATTCAAAGCGAGCACCGCATGGCCCGTGGTCCCGGAACCCGCAAAGAAATCGAGCACGATATCGTCCGGCCCGGTCGCCTGAGCCAGCAAGCCTTGGATCAGGGACAACGGCTTCGGATACGGAAAGTTCTTGTTTCCGAGAATCTGCTTCAGCAAGGCGGTGCCTTCGTTTGTTCCACCAACCTCCAGCGAAGACACATCCTCTGGAGCCTCCTCTTTATCCGCGCTGGGCCGGATCCACGTCGAGAAGGGCTTCTCCGTGCGCTTTACTTCGGAGAGGTGGCGCTTGTAGCGCGGCTTGCCATAGCCGATTGTCTTTCCCACCCAGAACTCCAAGTCGGGAATATCGCGCCGCAGGTTGCGCGGCGCCGTGCCGGCATCAATCGCCGCCAGCAACTCCTCTAATGTGTTGTAGCGAACCGTTCGAGTATCCCCGGGCCACAATACCTTCCCCTCACGAATCAGTTGCTCCATCGGCTTCGCACGGAGCTTCTGCCCGGGCTTCAGTTTCTTTTCCGATGCGAAACGCCAGACGCTATCAGGATCGGGAGCATACCAAACGTCGGTTTCCGGATTGTAGACCGGATAGAAGGCATCGGCGCGTTGGTGGCGATTATGTGCCTTCACTAGGTTATCATTTAACCAAGGTCCGCGCGGATCATTGTCCGGATTTGTATATTCCGAGGCATCCTTCGCCTGGCCACCAAACGAAAACCCGGGTCTCGCGTAGCACAGCACGTATTCGTGATCGATGCTTCGAAAATACTCACGCGAATCGTTCGCGCCGGAACGGGTTCTCCACACAAACGTGCCGACCTTTTGCCCGGGAAACACTTGATCCATCAGGCACGCAAGACGGTGAACTTCCTCTTCACCTATGCAGACGAAAATCACTCCGTCGTCGGTAAGAAGTTCTTTCGCCAGCTGGAGGCGTTGGAACATGAACTCCAACCAAACCGAATGCCGATAGCGATGTTCTCGATCGAGAAAGCGATCGTTGTAAATGAAATCGCCTGAACCAGTGTTGTAAGGCGGATCGATGAGGATGCACTTGATGCGTCCCTTATGCGAAATACTGAGGGCGCGCAGGGCATCGTAATTGTCACCCTCGATCAGGATGTTGTGCCATGGCCCCGCCCCAACGGAGAGTTCTAAGTCCGCCTCAAGGGCGACAAAATCATCGTTCAGCGAACCATCGACCCCAATCAACGATTTGTCCCTCTCCCAGACTAAGCCGAACCGTCGCTTGTCCCGGGCCTGCAGCAGGGCAATCAGCTGCTCTCTCGAAAGGTCATCATAGTTACGAGCCATGGACCTTTCCACTTCGCACTACCGATGCCGTGGTGTCCAGCATTCACTACCTTTGGTGAGGTGTTCCCTCCGTTTACCACCCGCTATCTTCGCGCGTGGCAAACGACACGGCGAAGCGCCTGCTGATGCGCATCAGAACCCTCCGGGAAGCCCACGGCTTCACCCAGGAGTCCTTCGCCGAACGCGCCGGTCTCACCTACAAGCACTATCAGCAGGTGGAAGCCGGCCGGAAACCCGACATCCGTCTTTCTACGCTCATCAAGATGGCCGAGGGCCTCGGTCTCACCCTGAGCGAATTGGTCGACTTGGACGCCGCACTTCCGATCGCCGCCGAGTCTCAGCAAAAATACGGATCGAAGTCCCGCCGGCGTAAAGTCGCCCCTCGGCCCAACCGCTGAGACGCATCTTGAATCGTCTTCGCTGACACGGTTCGCGCTGCATTGGGGTGCGCGACGACGTATCCACTTTGGCACGACACCGGGTGCGGGTTTGCCGTCCAGCGTCAGCCTGCCCCCGACGCACCGGTGCGGATGAATTTTCCTTCGCTCGGCTTGATCTAGATCAAGGGTTTGTCACCTTTCCCTTCCAGCGGCCTTCCGCGGATCGCATTTTTTCGCAGATCAACCCCTACCCTGCGTGAGACTCCCCACCACCCGCGTCCGCATTCTCCTGTTGCTCGCCCTCGCGAGCACGCTGGGACTTTTTGCGGGTATCGGCAGCTACACGTTCTACTACGCGCACGGGCTGTCCTATTTCTCCAATGATCCCGCCGCGTGCGTAAACTGCCACATCATGCGCGAGCAGTATGATGGCTGGCTCAAGTCGCCGCATCACGCCGTCGCCACCTGCAATGACTGCCACACGCCGCACGATTTTCTTGGGAAATACATCACCAAAGCCGAAAACGGCTACTGGCACTCGAAGGGTTTCACCCTCCAGGACTTTCACGAGCCGATCATGATCCGGCCCAAGAACCTCGTCGTGCTGCAGAAGAACTGCGTCAGCTGTCACCAGCAGATCGTCTCCGGCATCAACACCCACACCGGCAACCGTCGCGAAATGCTCGACTGCATGAGCTGCCACCGCGACGTGGGCCACGGCCCCGTGAACTAGCGTATTCAATTTTCGGTTACGTCATCGTCTTCCTGAACTCGCCATGAAAACGTCTCCTCTCTCGAGCCAACGCGGCGTCGCCCTTTGGATTTACATCCTCGCTCTCGCCGGCGTGGCGGTCGCCACCTTCCTCGTGCTGCTGCTCCAGCAGAACATCGTCGAACGCAAGGCCGAGGCCACGCAGCACGTCTTCCGCGTCGTGGACGTCGACGAAAACACGACCGATCCCGTGCTGTGGGGCAAAAACTACCCGCGCCAATACGACAGCTACCGCCGCACCGTGGACGTCATCGAAACGAAATACGGCGGCAGCGAGGCGTTCCAGCACCTCGACCGCGATCCGGCGTGGCGCCGGATTTTCGCCGGTTACGCGTTCGCGATCGACTACCGCGAGGAGCGCGGCCACGCCTACATGCTCAGCGACCAGCGCGAGACGGAGCGCGTGCACAAGTTCAAGCAGCCAGGCTCCTGTCTGCAGTGCCACGCCTCCGTCATCCCGACCTATATCGAAGCCGGCCTCAAAGCTGGCGCGCGTCCGGGCAAGGAACACCGCGAGGAACAGATTCAGAAGGGCTTCGAGGTCATCTGCCCGATGCCTTACACCGAGGTCGAAAAACTCGTGCAGCATCCGGTCTCGTGCATCGACTGCCACGACGCCGAAACGATGAACCTGCGCGTTTCCCGCCCGGCGTTTCTCAACGGCATCCGCGCGCTAGCGAAATCCGATTATCCCACGCCGCATCTCCCCAGCATCGAGCGCTGGCGCAAGGAAGGCCGCCGCGGCGAATACCAACCCAACACCGAAGCGACGCGCCAGGAGATGCGCTCGCTCGTCTGCGCGCAGTGCCACAACGAGTATTATTTCAAGGGCGAGCAAAAGCTCGTCACCCACCCGTGGAACAACGGTCTGCGCGTCGAACAGATCGAGGCCTACTACGACGAAAACAACTACAGCGACTGGACGCACAAGGAGACCGGCGCGCCCGTCCTGAAAGCACAGCATCCCGAGTTTGAAATGTGGAGCCAGGGCATCCACGCGCGCAGCGGCGTGTCGTGCGCCGACTGCCACATGCCGTATCAGCGCGAAGGCGCGATCAAGGTCAGCAACCACCACGTGCGCTCGCCCCTCCTCAATGTCGCCGCCGCCTGCCAGACGTGCCATCGCATCCCGGAGGAAGAACTGAAGACGCGCGTCGAACTCGTGCAGGATCGCAATCGCGCGCTGCTCGACCGCGGCCAGGATGCGATCGTGCAACTCATCACCGCCCTCTCCGCCGCGCGTGAGGCCGGCGCGAACGACGCGGATCTCGCCGCCGCTCGCGAACTGCAGCGCAAGGCCCAGTGGCGCCTCGATTTCGTTTACGCGGAAAACTCCATGGGCTTCCACGCCTCGCAGGAGGCCGCCCGCATTCTCGCGGAAGCGATCGACTACGCGCGCCAGGGCGAACTCGAACTCGCCAAACGACCCGCAACTGCGAAAGCCGTTTCGACCGCAGCGGCTGGCGCGCCCTGACGCCCAGGCGATTTCCGCCACACAGTCGGATCGCGATTTCGAGCCGGACTGTCGGTCGGCGTCGCTTCTCGAAGTTTGCACGTCGCGTGCCGCCGGGTGAACTGGCGGGATGTCATCGCGCTCCGCGCTCGATTCCGCTCCTCCCCTCTCCTCTGCAACCGTGTCGGTTCCGCGCACGGTCATGCCCGTCATCTGGGCGTTGAGTCTTTCGCATCTGCTCAACGACACGATCCAGGCGCTGCTGCCTTCGATCTATCCGCTGCTCAAGGAGAGCTACGGACTTTCGTTCACGCAGATCGGTTTCATCACGTTCACTTTTCAAGTCGTGGCTTCGCTGCTGCAACCGGTGGTCGGCGGCTACACCGACCGGCGACCGATGCCCTACTCGCTCGCGACTGGGATGGCCGTGACGCTCATCGGCCTCGTGCTGCTCTCCCGCGCCGAAACCTATCCGGTGATTCTCGTCGCCGCCGTGCTGGTCGGTGTGGGCTCGTCGATCTTTCACCCTGAAGCGTCGCGGATCGCGCACCTCGCGGCCGGTCGGCGCCGCGGTCTCGCGCAGTCGCTGTTTCAGGTTGGCGGCAATTTCGGTTCGTCGCTCGGGCCGCTCGCCGCCGCGCTCATCATCGTGCCCCACGGACAGCGCTCGATCCTGTGGTTCACCGTGGCCGCGACGGCGGGCATCTACATTCTCGGACGCGTGGGCCGTTGGTATCAGGCTCATCTCGACGAACGCCGCACGCAGTCGCGCAGCGTTCCCCACCCTGCGTGGCAACCGTCGCGCCGCCAGGTCGTGGCGTCGCTCGCGATCCTCATCGCGCTGATCTTCTCGAAATACTTCTACCTCGTCAGCCTCACCAACTATTACACGTTTTACCTCATCGATCGCTTCGGCGTTTCGGTGCAAGGCGCGCAGTTTTACCTCTTCGTCTTTCTGTTCGCCGTGGCAGCCGGCACGATTCTCGGCGGCCCGCTGGGCGACCGCTTCGGACGCAAATACGTGATCTGGTTTTCCATCCTCGGCGCCGCGCCGTTCGCCTTGATTCTTCCGCACGTGGGACTCGCCACGACCGTGGCGCTAAGCGCCGTGATCGGCGTGGTGCTGGCCTCGGCGTTTTCCGCCATCCTCGTGTATGCGCAGGAGCTGGTGCCCGGTAAGGTCGGGCTCGTGGCGGGGCTCTTCTTCGGCGTGGCGTTCGGCGTCAGCGGCATCGCATCCGCCACGCTCGGCCGGCTGGCGGATCATGTCGGCATCGGGCAAGTGTTTTACCTTTGCAGCTTTTTCCCTCTGATCGGGCTGCTCACGGGTTTTCTGCCCAACCTCGAAAAGAAACCGGCCCCCTCCGCATGAACGCCCTCGCCCTGCACGAGATCGCCGAGAACGAGCAACGTTCTCCTTCCGGCAAGTTTCACTCGTTCGCCCGCAACATCTCCATCGCGCTCGGCTGTATTCGAAATCTGGGGACGTGGGGCGGCGGCCATCCGTTCGACGTGCAGATCCGGCGCATCCCGCCGGGCGCCGCCGTGTGTCCGTTTCACGCGCATCTCAATCAGTGGGAGTTTTTCCTCGTGCGCTCGGGCACCGGCAACGTGCGCACGGCTCACGGCCACGACCCCGTGCGGCCGGGAGATTTCTTCCTTCACCCTCCAGGCGAGGCCCATCAGCTCATCAACAACGGCACCGACGATCTCGAAGTGCTGATCGTCGCCGACAATCCGCAGCTCGACGCGTTCTACTATCCCGACTCCGACAAATGGGGCCTGCGCCCGCCGGACGTCTTTTTCCGTCCCACGCCTGCGCATTACTTCGACGGCGAAGAGGTGTTTGATCCATCGGCGACGCCGCGCGGTCTTCTGCCTTTGCCGGAGCCTGCGCTCCCTTGGTCGCAGCGAAAACTCAACCTCGACGACGTGCCGTGGGAAACCTGGTCCTCTCCCAAAGGAACGTTCCGCGGCAACAGCAAGGAGCTCTCGATCGCGCTCGGCGCGAAACGCAACACGGCCACCGGTCTCGGGGGGCATCCGTTCGACGTCGAATTCGGCCGACTCGCGCCCGGGGAGTGCGGCTGCCCGTTTCATAGCCACGCCGCGCAGTGGGAGCTGTTCATTTTCCTCAGCAGTCGCGCGACCGTGCGTGCCGATAGCGAGACGCACGAGTTTCCCGCCGGCACCATCGTGCTGCATCCGCCCGGCGAAGCGCACCAGTTTCGCAACTCCGGCTCCGAACCGCTCGACTATCTGTTGATCGCCGACAATCCGCTCGTGGATTACTGGCACTATCCCGACTCGAACAAATGGGGCGTGCGCACGCCGCGGAAATATTTCCGCATGACGGAGGCCGACTACTACGACGGCGAGGAATAGGCTTTTACAGAAAACTCACGCGAGACTGCGTCCGCGCGCGCAACTCTCGCGCCGAAATGGGTCTGTGGCGCTCGCGATGAACGCCCCGACCTCCCGTCCTCCGTTCGCGGTTCAAGAAAACGAAAACGCCACCGTGCCATCCCCCGGCCCGGTGCCGACCACTCCGCATGAGTGGCTCCTCGTGCTCGGGTTCCCCTCGGAAATCGCCGCCAGCGCTCCGACGTCGCAGGTCGCATCGTAACGCCCGCTCGTTCTCTTTCACGAAAACGCGCACGGTCGAGAAAGAGAAAGAGAAACGAGAATGATCGCGACGCGTTCCGCACCTTGCCGCGATCCGGTCCGCACCTTGGCTCGACTTGGGACGCACTCAGTCCCGACTTGAGCCGCACTCTGACGCGACTCGAGCCGGACAGGGTCACGGCACGAGGCGTTGCTGGATCGCGCTGAGGATCGCTTCGCCGGTGGCGGGAGACGCGAGCGCGACTTCGCCCTGACCGCCGAACGAAGCCACCGCATCGCGAATCGCTTCACGCACGCAGAACGCCAGCATCAGCGGCGGTTCACCCACGGCCTTGCTGCCGTGAATCGTGTTCGGCTGATTCGCTTTCGGCAGCAGCGTGACATTGAACTCGATCGGCGCGTCGCTGATCGCGGGGATTTGATAGGTGCTCGCGCTGTGCGTGAGCAGCCGGCCTTTGGCGTCCCACTTCAACTCTTCGCTCGTGAGCCAGCCCATGCCTTGCACGAAACCGCCCTCGATCTGTCCGCGGTCCACACCGGGGTTCAGCGAATCGCCGACGTCGTGCACGATGTCCACGCGCACGACGCGCGTCATGCCGGTGTAGCCGTCGACTTCCACTTCCGCCACAGCCGCGCCGCATGCGAAGTAGTGAAAGGGACGACCCGACGCGGTCGTCCAATCCCAGTGAATTCCGGGTGTCTTGTAATAACCCGTCGCTGCGAGACTGATGCGCTCCGCGTAGGCGCGGCTGCACAGTTTTCCGAACGGCACCTTGTTCTGCGTCTCGCGCTCGCAGGCGAAACCGTCCGCGAACTCCACCTTGTCCGCCGCCACGCCGAGCATTTCGGCGGCGATCGGCCGCAGTCGCTCGCGCAACTCCGCACACGCCGCCGCGACCGCCGCGCCGTTGAGATCCGCGCCGCTCGATGCCGCGGTCGCCGAGGTGTTGGGCACTTTGTCGGTGCTCGTCGGCATCATGCGAATGGCGTCGGCAGTGAGGCCGAGTTCGCGCATCGCGACGCCCACGATTTTGGTGTGCAGGCCCTGTCCCATCTCGGTGCCGCCGTGGTTCACCTGCGCGGTGCCATCGGAGTAAAGCAGCACATACGCGCCTGCCTGATTGTAGTGCGTCAGCGTGAAGGAAATGCCGAACTTCACCGGCGTGACCGCAAGGCCGCGCTTGATCCGAGCATGTCCGCGATTCCATGCGTCGATCCGCGCGCGACGCTCGGCGAACTTCGAATCCGCCAGCACGCGTGTCCAAATTTCCTGGATACGGTTGTCGCCGATGTCCTCGAGATAATGCGTGCGGTTGGTTTCGCCGGTGCCGCGGTAGAGATTGCGCTGGCGCACGACTTCCGGCGGCAAACCGGTGCGACGCGCGACGCGGTCGATGATTTCCTCGATCACCATCAATCCCTGCGGTCCACCGAAACCGCGAAACGCCGTGTGCGAGGTCACGTTGGTCTTCGCCGCGCGTCCGCTGAAATCGACCGCGGGAATATAATAGGCGTTATCGAGATGGAAGAGCGCGCGGTCCACGATCGGTTGCGACAAATCGAGCGACCAGCCACCGTCGCCGGTGAGCTCCACCTTCACCGCCTGCAACAGGCCGTCGGCGTCGTGTCCCACCGAGAATTTCGCGTGAAACGGATGCCGCTTGCCCGTGAGACTCATATCGAGATCGCGGTCGAGCTGCACGCGCACCGGCCGACCGGTCTTCGTCGCCGCGAGCGCGACCAGCGCCGCCCACGCGTTGCCCTGTGTTTCCTTGCCGCCGAAACCGCCGCCCATGCGGGGTGACTGCACGACGACTTTGTGCCGAGCGCAGCCGAGCACTTCCGACACGATCGCCTGGATCTCCGAGGGATGCTGCGTCGAGGAGTAGATCTGCACCCCACCATCGTCCGCGGGCTCGGCCCACGCGGCATGCGTCTCGAGATAAAAATGCTCCTGTCCGCCAAACGAAAACTCACCGTCGAAGCGCAACGGCGCACGAGCGAGCGTGGCCGCGCAATCGCCGCGCCGGATCGCGTGCGGATCGGTGTGATAACTGCCGGCCGCGATCGCCGCAGGTAATCCGACGATCGCAGGAAGTTCTTCGTAGTCGATCTCCACCAGCGCCGCGGCCGCGCGACAGTGCGCAATCGACTCGCCGACAACCACGGCCACGACCTGCCCGTGAAACAAAACTTCGTCGCGCGCAAGGAGCGGTTCGTCGTGGCGCGCGGGACCGGTGTTGTTTTCGCCGGGAACGTCCTCGGCCAGCAAAACGGCGACCACGCCCGGCGCATGGCGGGCTTTGCTGATATCGCGGCGGAGGATCTTCGCACGCGCGTGCGGCGACATCACGGGCCAGAGCGTGAGCATCGGGCGGCGCTGCGCGATATCATCGACGTAGCGCGCGCCACCCGTGACGTGACCAACTGCACTTTCGTGACGCAGCGTGCGCGTGGCGTCGTCGATCGGCCACGGCTCGCTGCCGGCAAACTCCGGCTTCGCATCGATCGCGAGACTGGCGTCGCCCGCGACGAACTTTTCCCACAGCGCAACAACGAGCGCTTTGCGATACCCGGCGCGCGCGCGCACGTCGGAGATCGGCGAAAACTCTTCGCGCAACGCGTCGCGCACCTCGTCGAGCGATTCCGCGAGCGTTCGTCCGAGCAAACGCCGCTCCGCCTGCAACGCACGCATCGGCTTCACCGCCACGCCACCGTAGGCGATGCGCGCGTGCAGCACGACGCCCTGCGCATCCGTCTCCACGCAGAACGCGCCGGCCACGATGCTGATGTCGAGCTCACGGCGGTGGGACACTTTCTGAAACTCTGTGCGCCGCACACCGCCGGTCACCGATGCGATCCGCGGCAGCACGATCTCCTTCATCACTTCGTCGGCCCGGAGCTGCGTCTGCCGGTAACCGACGAAAAATTCGGAGAGCGGCACCGTGCGTTCGCCGCCCGGACTCGCAAGCACGACGGAGGCATCGAGCGTGAGCAGCACCGGCGCGCTGTCGCCAATCGGCGAGGCGGTCACGAGATTGCCGCCGAGCGTCGCGCGGTTGCGGATCTGCCGCGACGCAAACACCGAGAACATTTTCGCGAGCGAGGGATACTCCCCGGCGAGCGCTTCCTCGATTGCGGTGATCGGCGCGGCAGCACCGATGCGCCATTCGGACGCCGTCGCGCGAATCTGCGTAAGCTCCGCCACCGCTTCGACCGAGATGAGCTGCGGAAACGTTTTGAACTTCTTGTTGAGCTCCACGCCGAGCTCGGTCGCACCGGCGACGAGCTTCGCGTCCGGGTGCTTTGCGCGGAACTCGAACAGCTCCGCGAGCGAGACCGGGCGGAGAAATTTTTCGTCACGTGTCTCATACGCCAGCGGTGGCACCGCTTCGGCCGGCGCTTGCAGTCGCTGCGCAAACGGATCGCACGCATCGCGCTCGGCGCAGCGGTGATTGTTGGCCGCATGCGCGGCGTCGCGGATCGCACGATAGCCGGTGCAGCGGCAGAGATTACCACAGAGTTGATCGGCGATGGCGCCGGGCGCGCGGTTATCGCCGCGATAGTAGCCCTCGAACATCGACACGACAAACCCCGGTGTGCAGTAGCCGCACTGCGAGCCGTAGTGATGCACCATCGCGTGCTGCACCGGGTGCAGGCCACCGCCGCGCGCGAGACCCTCGACCGTGACGAGCTCGCGGCCGGCAAACATCGGCAGAAACGCGATGCAGCTGTTGATCGCGCGATAGGCGGCCTCGCCCTTGGCGTTGCGATCGACGAGCGCGACGGAGCACGCACCACAATCGCCCTCCGCGCAGCCACATTTGCTGCCGGTGCGTCCGCTCGCGCGCAGCCAGTCGAGCAACGTGGTCGTCGGGGGGACATTCTCCACGCGCACGCGCTCGCCGTTGAGAACGAACTCGAACGAGTTCGCCGCCCGGGACGAAGGAGTTTCGACGATGGAACCACTCATGGCTGCGGCCTCAGCATTAACCGGGCCCACCGCCTCGGCAAACGACTTACAACGCGGCGCGGTTAACGTCCTTGTAATAAAGGTAGCTCGCCGGCGTTTTACCCATCGCGACAAACCACTGCGGGCAATACGGTGCCATCCAGATCACATCGCCCGCGGCCACCGGATACCACGAATCCTCGAGGCGATACACCCCCTGCCCCGCCAGCATGAGCAAGCCGTGCTCCATGATGTGCGTCTCGACAAACGGCAGCGTCGCACCCGGCTGATACGTGAAGATGTTCATCGCCAGATCGTAGGCCGGCTCGTCGGGCAACAGCACCTGCAGACGCGCATCGGGATCGCCCATGAACGGCTCGCCCTTCACGTCACTCGCGTGCGCGATGATCGGCTGCGGGGCGGCGACACCGCCGAGCGCGACAAACTTTTTCTGAAACAACGTCAGCCGCGTGCCCGGCTCGGGCGACTCGATCGTGCACGCCTCGCCGACAGGCGCGAAGAAGTAGCTGCCTGCACGCACCGTGTGGCGTTTGCCCGCGAGCGTCAGCGTCGCGCCACCCGTTTCGAAATAGCCGGCGGTCTCGATGCCGGGTGACGCGAGCTCGGCGCGACCGTTGGCCTCGAAGGTCACCAGCAGTTGCGCGACGTTGGCCCCCATGCCTTCCGAAATGAGGATCACGGTCGAAGCGCCGGTGATGCCCGGGACGTTGCTCTTCACGTGTCCATCGGGCGCGATGAGCGCGTGTCGAGCGGCGATGCGAGTGCGGGTTTGGCCAAAGGGCAGGTTCATGACGTAGCGGATTGGGGGTGAAAGTAACTGGGGTTGGAGTGGTGAGTCCACGAGTCGGCCATCGGACCAGACGGCGCGGCCGCGAACCAGCGTATGCATCACGCGCACGCGACTCCGGCGACCAACATACGCGGAGATCGGATGGCGCGTGAGCAACTCCGACGCCGCGATCTCGCGGGGCTCGGACGGCGTCACGATCGCGAGGTCGGCGTCGCTGCCGACGTCGAGCGAACCTTTGGGACGACCGAGTCGGAAACGCCGCGCGACATTGCGGCTCAACAGCGCCGACAACAACGGCCAGTCGCGTTCCGCCGACTCGAGAGTTTCGGAAAACAGCAGCTCGAAACCGTGCTGCACGCCACCGATGCCGCCCCAGATCGCAAAGAAATCGTCGCCCGTCTTCATCGTGCCGGGCGCGGGCGAATGATCGGAACCGATCGTATCCAAAATTCCCGCACGCAGCGCCTCCCACAACGCACGGCGGCGTGCTTCGTCACGGATCGGCGGCGCGCATTTCGCGGGCGCGCCGATGCGCACGACGTCGTCTTCGTTGAACAGCAGATAGTGCGGACAGGTTTCGGCGGAGACGTTGAGGCCGCGTTTCTTCGCGTCTGCGATGAGCGCCAGCCCTTCCGGCGAACTCACGTGCACGATGTGCAGTGCGCAGCCGGTCTCCTGCGCAAGCGACAACGCCTCGCGAATCGCAGCGAGTTCCACCTCGACCGGGCGCGATGCGAGATACGCGCGCGCGTCGCGAGCCGTGGCTTTTTTTCCGCGGTGTGTCGCGCAGCGAGGCTGTTGTCCTCCGCGTGCACCGCGACAATCAGTCCGAGCTGCGCCGCCGCCTGCATGCCGGCGCGCAGCGAGGGTTCGTCCACGCGCTCGAAGCTCGCGATGCCGCTCTCGGACATGAATGCCTTCAGGCCGATCGCGCCGGCGTCGCGCAGTTCGGCGAGGCGGTCGAGATTCGCCGGCGTCAATCCACCCCACAGCGCAAAATCGGTGTGCGATTTTTCGCGCGCGAGCGCTTCTTTTTCGTGAAACCGCACCGCGTCGAGCACCGGCGGCTCGGAGTTGAGCGGCATGTCGAAAAAGCACGTGCCACCGCCAGCCGCGAGCGCAGCCGAGCCGCTGCCGAGGCCCTCCCAGTCCGCGCGACCGGGCTCGTTGAAATGCACGTGCGCGTCGATGAAACCGGGAAAAACGTAGCTGCCGCTCGCGTCGATCACCTGCGACGCGTCGCCGGCGAGATTCGCCAACCGCGCGGCGACGCGACCGTCGGCAATCGCGAGGTCCTCGCGTCGCAAACCTTCGGGCGTCACGATCCATCCGCCGCGCACGATGATGTCGAATGTCGAAGCCATGGCACTCATGCGTGTTCGGCCGCGAGCCGCTGCAACAAATCGACGACCACCTCGAGCGCAACGCCGAGATCCTTCGGCGACGCAAATTCGTCAGGGTGATGACTCAACCCTTCACGGCAGCGCACGAACAACATCGCGACCGGCGCGATGCGCGACACCACCACCGCATCATGCCCCGCCCCACTCACGAGCACAGGACACGGTCCCTGCACGGCGCGCACACTGGCAGCGAGTGCGCGGTTGAGCTCCGCGTCGCAGGGCGTCGCGGCGTGCGACATGGTTTGCTCCCAGACGAAGCCGAGTTTGCGGCGGCGCGCGATTGTCTGCGCGTGTTGCACGAGGTCCTTCACCGCGCGCGCGCAGGTCGCGTCGTCGGGATGCCGCACGTCGAGCGACACGATTGCTTCGCCGGGAATCACATTGGCCGCGCCACCGGGGACCTGCGCCGTGCCGACGGTCGCCACGAGATTCCTGGTCGCACGTCCAAACGCTTCCACCGCGAGCACGAACTCGGCGGCACCCGCAAGCGCATCGCGTCGCAGCGACATCGGCGTCGTGCCCGCGTGTCCGGCCTTGCCGCGAAACGTGATTCGCCCGCGCGTTTGACTCGCGATCGCCGACACCACACCGACGGCGAGTCCTTTGTCTTCGAGCACCGGTCCTTGCTCGATGTGAACTTCCACGTAGCCGAGCAGATTTTTTCGCGCATGCGCGGCACGCGGCAGCACGAACGGCCGGCCCGCGTGCGCCTCGATCACTTCGCGCAAGGTGTTGCCACGTCCATCGCGTAACTTGAGGTCCGCCGCGCGCAGCGTGCCTGTGTAGGCTTTGCTGCCGATGTAGGCGCCGGCGAAGCGCACCGCTTCCTCCTCGGAGAAACCAAGCACCTCGACCGCAAACGGCAGCTCCACATCGCGCCGTTTCAACTCAGCGAGCGCGACGATCGGGAGCACGACGCCGAGCGCGCCGTCGAAGCGTCCGGCATTGCGCACCGTGTCGAGATGCGAGCCGAGCAGGAGTGTTTTCGCGGCCGCGTTTTTCGGTTCGAGCCGTCCGATCAAGTTACCGGTGTCGTCCTCGCGAACGCTCATGCCGGCTTCCTTCATCCAATCGCCGACCACCAGGTTCGCCTGCTCCATCGCCTGCGAAAGAAACGTGCGCGTCAGTCGACCCGGTTCGTCGGTCACGCGACCGAGTTCGTCGAGCCGGCGCGCGAGCAACGCGGTCGCCGCGGCAATCGTGGTTTTGGGCGAGCGCATCAGCTTCCTCGATACGTGCTGTAGGCCCAGGGTGTCACGAGCAGCGGCACGTGATAACCGGCGGTCGCGTCGTCGATCGCGAACCGGATCGGCACTTCGTCGAGAAACTTACTCTCCATCGAGCGGCCCGCGAAATACGCTCGCACGTGAAACACGAGTTCGTAGTCGCCCGTCGCCATCTGCGTGGCGTCGAGCAGCGGCGCATCGGTGCGGCCGTCGCTGTTGGTGATCACGGTCGCGATGCGCTGCGGCGTTTCGCCACGACGCCACAATTCGATTTTCATCCCGGCGGCCGGTCGGCCGATCGTGAGGTCCAGCACGTGCGTGGAAAGCTTGGCAGGCATGAGTCGGGCTCAGGGGTTGACTACATCCAACAACCGCAGCTTCGCGATCTTTTCTATCTCGGCGAGCGCGGTGGCGAATTCCTGTTCGGGTGAGTTAGGCAGACGCGTCTGCATCGCGCGGAGGATCGCGTCTTTCGCATTCAGCCGCGCGCAGATGATGAAGGGGAAACCAAAACGTTCGCGATACTCCGCGTTGATGCGCTGAAACTCTGCGAGCTCCGCATCTGAGAGTGCGTCAAGACCGGCACCCGCCTGCTCGCGCGTGGATTCCTGCGTGAGTTTTTTCTGCTGCGCGAGACGACCCGCCAAATCCGGGTGAGCCACGATGAGCGCGAGCTGACGTTCGCGTGACGCCGCACGCATCGTGGCGCACAGCGCGGCGTGCAATTGCTCGACATCGCGAAACGGTCGCTGCGACCACGTCTCCTCCGCGACCCAAGGCGAATGCTCGAACAGATGTCCGAGCTTCGCCATGAAGCCGGCGCGATCGAGTGCGTTGATCGAATCGAGCGTCATCGGTTACGGCAGCAGCTCGTAAGCAGGCAGCGACATGAACTCCGCGAACTCCTCGCTCTTCACCATGCGCATGAAGAGTTCGGTCGCCTGCGGAAAATGTCCGCCGTCGAAAACCTCTGCACCATATTCGCCGCGAATGACCGCGAGTTCTTCCTTCAGCAAGCGCTCGTAAAGTTCGAGCGTGATCGGACGCCCGTCGTCGAGCTTCGCGCCGAAGCGCAGCCATTGCCAGAGCTGCGAGCGCGAGATCTCCGAGGTCGCGAGGTCTTCCATCAAATAGTGAATCGGCTCCGCACCCGAGCCGCCGAGCCACGCTTCGAGATAGCGGATACCGACGTGGATGTTCCATCGCACGCCGGCCTCGGTGATCGGACCGGAGGGCGGCGCGAGCAGATCGGCGGCGGTGATTTTCTCGTCGTGCAAACGATGCAGCTGATTCGGCCCCTTCATGTGTTCGGCAAACGCATCAAGCGCGGTTTGCACGAGGCCCGGGTGCGCGACCCACGTGCCGTCGAAACCGTCCGTCGCTTCGCGCACTTTGTCGGCGCGCACTTTCGCGAGCGCGGCTTCGTTGGCCTGCGGATCGTTGCGAATCGGAATCTGCGCGGCCATGCCGCCCATCGCGTAGGCGCCGTGACGGTGGCAGACGTTGATCACGTGTTTGCAGTAGGCGCGCAGGAACGGCACCGTCATCGTGATCAGCGTGCGGTCGGGGAAAAGGTGCGTCCGGTGATTCCGGAATTTTTTCACCATGCTGAACATGTAGTCCCAGCGCCCGCAGTTGAGGCCCGACACGTGTTCACGCAATTCGTGGAGAATTTCCTCGGCCTCGAAACAGCCCGTGATCGTCTCGATCAACACCGTGGCGCGGATCGTGCCGCGCGGGATGCCGAGTGCGTCTTGCGCGTGGATAAACACGTCGTTCCACAAGCGCGCCTCGAGATGGCTCTCCATTTTCGGCAGGTAGAAATACGGACCGCTGCCGCGCGCGATGAGCGTCTTCGCGTTGTGGAAAAAGTAGAGACCCCAGTCGAAGAGCGACGCGGAGATGCGCTCGCCCTCGAGCAGCACGTGTTTCTCCTCCATGTGCCAGCCGCGTGGACGCGCGATGATCGTCGCGATCTTGTCCTTCAACGCGTAGGATTTTCCCTCGGGCGACGTGTAGCTGATCGTGCGGTTGGCCGCATCGCGCATGTTGATCTGGCCCTCGATCACGTTGCTCCACGTCGGTGAGTTCGCGTCCTCGAAATCCGCCATCCAGCACTGCGCGCCGGAGTTGAGCGCGTTGATCGCCATCTTGCGTTCGACGGGGCCGGTGATCTCCGTGCGACGATCGACGAGATCGGGCGGCACAGGCGCGACTTTCCAATCGCCGCCGCGGATGTGCGCCGTTTCCGGCAGAAAATCCGGCAGCACGCCCGCATCGATCGCCGCCTGGCGCTCGACGCGTTTCGCCAACAACTCGCGACGGCGCGGACCGAAGCGGCGACACAGCTCGGCCACAAACGCGCACGCGGCCGGCGTGAGGATTTCCGCATAGCGCGGATTCATCGGCCCGACGATTTGCAGGCCGGAGATCAGGACGGAGGGCATGGAGAAACGGGTGGCGTGAAGCAGATGATTATCGATTTGCGAAGCGGCATGCAACTAGCTCGCTTGCACTCTCCGCTCTGCAAAAATCACGCCACATATGAGTCACGAAAACTACATGCGCGAAGCGATCCGTCTGGCCGAGCAAGGCATGCGCGGGGGACGCGGCGGACCGTTTGGCTGCGTGGTCGTGCGGCGCGGCGAGATCGTCGGGCGCGGCAACAATCGCGTGACCTCCACCAACGACCCCACCGCGCACGCCGAAGTCGTGGCGATCCGCGACGCCTGCGCGAAGCTCGGCACATTCCAGCTCGACGATTGCGAACTCTACACCAGCTGCGAGCCCTGCCCGATGTGCCTCTCCGCGATTTACTGGGCGCGCATCCCGTCGATTTTCTACGGCAACACGCGCACCGACGCTGCCGCGATCGGCTTCGACGACGATTTCATTTACCAACAAGTCCCGCTCCCGCCCGAGCAGCGCACGCTCAAGATGGAGCTCTTCCTCCGCGACGAAGCGCAAGTTGCCTTCCGCGAATGGGCGGAAAAAACCGACAAGGTCCGTTACTGACCCGAGTCGGGACAAAGTGCGGCTCGAGTCGGGACTGAATGCGGACCGGGTCGAGCCATTGTCCGGACCGGGTCGAGCCAAGGTGCGTCCACGGTCGAGCCAAGGTGCGGACCGGGTCGCGACACGTTGCGGACCGGGTCGGGACCACGTGCGGACAAGAGCTTGCCACAGTCCACTTGCCAATCTGAGAGAGCCCGCACACTTTCGCGGCCTATGCATTTCGCCAATCTTCAGCCCGGACTCGCCGCTCCCGCTCCCCGTCTCGACGACGACGATGACGACGAGCAGGAAGACAAGCAGGCGAAGAAGAACGCGGCCCCGGTCGCGATGCTGATCCAGAAGAAGTTTCTCGAGCAGCGGAAAATTTTCCTGTGGGGCGCCGTCACCGACGAATCCGCCAAGGATCTCACGGAGAAGCTCCTTTATCTCGAAGCCACCGATCCCGGCAAAGAGATCACGTTTTACATCAACTCGCCCGGCGGCTCCGTGACGGCCGGCATGGCGGTTTACGACACGATGAAGCTCATCACCTCGCCGATCACGGTCGTGGTCACGGGCATGGCCGCGTCGATGGGTTCGATCCTGCTCTCCGGTGCGCCGAAGGGTCGCCGTCTGCTCTACCCGCACTCGCGCGTGTTGATTCACCAGCCGCTCATCTCGGGCCGCATGGTGGGTCCGGCGACCGACATCAACATCCAGGCCAAGGAAATGGAAAAGCTCCGCCAGGAGTTGAACCAGATCCTCGCCGATGCGTCCGGACAGCCGATCGAGCGCATCAATCAGGACACCGATCGCGATTTCTATCTCAACGCCAAGGAAGCGATCGCCTACGGCCTCGCGGACCGGATCGTGGACAAGGTCTGAGTCGGACCAGCACTCTCTCGCGAAAGGCGGACTCTGCGGAGTTCGCCTTTTTTATTTCTCGGATTTCGCCGGAGCGTCTTCGACCTCGGTCCACTGCGCCGTGCGTTTCACGTCGGCGGCATCGGAAGCCGTCTGGCGCGCCTGACGCATCCACGCCGAACGCAGCGCCCGCGGCACATCGAGCGCGAGCAGACGATCGAACGTCTCGAACGCGAGATCGGAGCGGCCGTTTTGCGCGAGCAACTCGGCCGCGCGCGCGACAAGCGCGCCTTCGGCCGGTTCGACGCGGGTGAGAAGCGGAACGAAGCCCAGCGCACGCGCCACGCCTTCGGTGTCCCCCGCCCTGTGGAGGCGTTCGGCAAGCGCGAGCGCGACGACGAGCGACGGCGTGTCTTTCTGCACCTGCCGCGCGAGGGCGAGCGCATCGGCGGCGCGTCCGGATTGCTCAAGCTCGATCATGCGCCGCACGACCAGATAAGCCGCGCGCGATGACGGCAGCTGCTCGCGCTCGCGCCATTGTTCGGCGAACGATTTGGCGAAGGGACGATAGAGCGGATCGCCGATGGCGACCGTCTGCCAACTGAGCACCGGCGCCGAATAGGTCGCGGCCTGGCCAAAGGTATCGCCACGCGCGAGCGACTTCAGGAGCAAATCGGGACGATGCGAAAGCTGCAGATAAGGCTCGAAGACATTTCCCACCGTGGCCGTAACGCCGCGCGCGACGAGCGGGCCCACCCAGTTGGAACCGGGCGAGCGCACGGTCGACGCGGAATAGCTGTGGATGTGCACGGCAATCGCGCCGGTCGGGAAACGAAACTGCGGGAGCTGAAACGGGCCGTTGAGCGAGGCCGCATACCAGCCGAGATAGAGCACGGGGGCATCGAAGCGCGCGCCGAGAGCGAAGGTGGATTTGGCGCGATCCACCGTGAGATCGAAGCGAAGCTGCTCGATTTGTTTCACGGCGGCTTCGAGCCAGCGATCGCCGTCGGGATGCACCCCGCCGATGTCCACGTAGGCGCGCCCCACCAGTCCGGTGCGCTCGGCCTCGATGGCGCGATCGATCAACCCGATCGCACTCTCGACTGTGGGACCGTCGAGCCGGGTCACGCGGACGATCTTGGCGAGCTCCAGGCGCGAGGGCTGGTCGCGGCGGAAGAGCGGATTACTGACGTATCCGGTGGTCGAATACGGCGACTGCGGCAGCAGCGCGAGTTCCGAGTCCACGGACGCGTTGTTGACGCGGAAGCTCGCGTTGAGCTTCGAACCGGCCGGGCCGACGAATTTGGCGTCGTGATTGATCCGAAGCGGCACACCGCGACAGATCACGAGATAGGCGATGCGATGGCCGGAGATCGCGTATTTGCGACGGCCCATGTCGTCGTGCGCGCTCATCGGGATCGCATCGATCCACGCGTCGGCGACCAGTCGCTCGAGCAGCGGCGACCAGAGCGTTTCCACGAACTCCGTCCACGAAATCGACTCGTGCGTGGAAAGCGGGAGCGAAACGAGATTGGCCGGCGGCACGCCGCGCTGCTTCACATAGTGGCGCGCGATCTGAAGCGAGCCGGGGTCCTTGCTGTTGGCGAGGACGATGACGCGATCGGCCTCGGACGCGGCGCGGAGAAGCGGCGCGAGCAGGCACAGTCCCAGCAGCAGCGTGCGGAATCTCCTCGGGAAACGCATCACGCCGCGCAGCGTGGACAGCGTGGCGGAGCTTTTCGAGTCGCAATCGCGGCGCGCGTTACTGCGCCGCGGCGGTCTGGCGCTTGATCAACTGCGCGCGCAGATACGTATCCGGACCGGCGGTGCGCCAAGCGGTGATCCAAAGACTGGCGAGCATCTCGCCGCCGTTGAGAAACTGGCCCGTCATGAAATCCACCGCGACGGGGTCGGCAGGCGTTTTCTTGCGATCGAAGTGACCGTCCTTCTCGAGCTGATACAGCGGCTCGACCTGCGTGTGCTGGCGGAGCAGATAATCGAGCACGGCCTCGAAGATCGGATCGCGTCCCGTGGTGCTCCGAGTCGTGGCAAGGAGCGCACCGGGTCGGGCCTGCGGACGCAACGTGTCGATCCCGATGCCGGCGTGGCCGATGAAGCCGCCGTCGATCCACGCGTGAAATCCGTTCCAGCGCGTGTAGTTGTTGGGGTTGTCGCCGACCCAACCGTTGAAGTGCTCCGTGGTGTGCAGCGGCTGCGCGAGATCGCCGACGTAGTGGCCCATCACGCCCATGATGTAGAGGATGTTGGCGCGCGCGTTTTCCACCTCCTCGGGCGTGCCGAGATCCTCGAGCGCTTTCAGGTAAGAGAAACCGGATTTCAGCTTCCCGAACATCTCCGTGATCATCCACGGAGCGAAACCGCTCCACTCCTGCGAGTGATCCGTGTTCTTCGCGGGATTGATCGGCGCGAAGGCGTCCGCGTTGGCGGCACGACCGGCGGCATACTCCGCGACGAATTGATAACGCAGCGGGCTGATCGTGCGGTGATCGAGACCGGCCTTGGCGAGGTATTCGAAGTCGCAGTAGTGATCGAGGCCGTTGCCGTGCTTGATCGGCAGATCCTGCACGTTACGCCAGCGATCGGGTTCGCCGGCGAGAAACGCGATACGCTCGGCGGCCGCGGGCTCGCGCACGAACGCGGGAAAATCGTCCGGCAGCCCCGCCAGCCCGAGCTGGTTCACGATGCGATGGCCTTCGTAATCCCACGCGAAAAGCGAGCTGCCCAGCGTGGCGGAAAGAACGACGACGGAGAAACGTATCCAGTTTTTCATGACAGACGGGAATCAGCGATGCGACGCCTCGATCGTCTTGGCGTATTTGACGATGCCGTCGGCGAGCGCGGCGGCGATCTGCTGGCGGTAAGCGGGCGTCGCAATCTTGCGCGCTTCTTCCTCGTTGGAGAGGAAGCCGGACTCCACGAGCACGCCGGGGCAATCGAGGCCGCGCAGCACGCCGAAGTGCGCGATCTTCTGGCCGCGATCGAAAACCTTCAGCTGCTCGATCACTTCCTGATGAATCCCGTGCGCGAGCGCGGAGCTCCACGCGTCGTAACGATTGACCGGAGCGGCGGCGCGCTCGGTGTCGTCGGCCTGCGACGGGCCCCACGAGTTCGTCGAGCGCTGATACTGCGGCGCAAACGTGAAAATCTCGGCGCCCCGCGTGCGCGCGTCGTTGGGCAGCGAGTTGAAATGAATGCTGACGAAGAGGTCGGCGTTGGCGCGATTGGCGATGAGCGCGCGCTGGGCGAGTTCGAGTTTCACGTCCTCCGTGCGCGTGAGAACCACTTTGAAACCACGCGCCTCAAGCAGGCGCTCGAGTCGTTTCGCGACGTCGAGCGCGAAGCCCTTTTCTTCCAGGCCAAGCTTGGGATTGCGTGTGCCGCGGTCCACGCCGCCGTGGCCGGGATCGATCGCGATGATGCGCGGTTTGACGAGACGCGGACGCACCAAGTCGGGACGCAGAATCGGCAGGAGCCGGCGTTCGTAGTCGATGCGCGAGAGATGGAGCTTGCCCGAGCGCACCAGCACCGGTTCCCCCAGAAACATGCGCAGTCCGTCGACCGTGACCTCGCGGCTGCCGCCGTTGAGCTCCACGCGATGCCCGCGCCCGCTCAAGACCGACGGACGATTTCCGGAAGCGGCCGAATAGGTGAAGCCGAGCCGCGAAGCGATCTCGGGCAGACTGAGCAACGCCGTGGCGCTGGCCTCGGCGGAGGCGGCGGTCGATTTCTTTTTCGTCGCGGCCGCAGACGACGATTTCTGAGGCGTGGTTGCGGGGCGGGATGGCGTCGCGGCCGGTGCCGAAGGCGTCGCCCCGGGGCGCGTGGGAGCAGCGCGGACGGGTTGTTGCGCCTGCGCGTCGAACGTCAGTCCCGCGCCGATGAGCGCAAGAACCACGGCGAACCGCGCGGCCATGGTGCGCATGTCGCCCGCCTCAGCTCTGAGATTCTTCGGGCGCGGCCTCTTCGCCTTCGCTCTCTCCGTCCTCGTCGACGTGGAACTTGGGCTTGCGCTTGTTCTCAGGCAGCGGCGAAAGCATCACGTTGATGTTGCGGCCGAGGAGGCGGGCCTCCGAGTCGGGATGCCCCATGCCGGAGAGTTCGCTGACGGCGCGCTTGATGACGTCGAAACCGATCTCGGTGTGCGCCATCTCGCGACCGCGGAATTTGAGGCGGAGCTTCACCTTGTTGCCATGGGAGAGGAACTCCTCGGCGTGGCGGAGCTTGGTGTAGAAATCGTTCTGCTCGATGCGCGCGCTGAACTCGATCTCCTTGATCTTGCTCGCCGTGGCCTTCGAGTGGGAGCTCTTCTTCTGCTCCTCGTAGACATATTTGCCGAAGTCCATGATGCGGCACACCGGCGGCGTGGCATTGGGCGCGACTTCGACGAGGTCGAGACCGACTTCGAGGGCGAGATTGATGGCCTTGGGAGTGTCGAGGACGCCGAGCTGCTTGCCCTCGGGAGAAATCACGCGCACCTGCGGAACTTTGATGCGGTGATTGCGGCGGATGGCCGCGAACGGATCGTTGTTGCGGCGATAATACGAACCGGGGCGTCCCCCGGATGAAGAAAACGAATTGGCCATCAATAAGGTTGGGTCTGGTGACTTAAGTCGGAGGGCTTTTCTCGCGTCCTCCGAATGAAGACAATCTCTATTTAGCAGGCGGAGCCGGAGAGGCGCGTCAGGGAACTTCCCTAACCGCGTGGTCAGACGCTGAAGCTTTCGCCACAGGAGCAGCTCGCCTTCGCGTTGGGATTGGAGAACTTGAAACCGCCCGAAACGAGCGCCGACGAGTAGTCCAAATGCGTGCCTTTCAGGTAGAGCGCGCTCTTGCTGTCCACCAGGACATCCACGCCCGCCGTGCGCACGACGATGTCGCCACGCTTGGGCGTGGGGACGAATTTCATCTTGTAGCTCAGGCCGTTGCAACCGCCGCCCGTGATCGCGACCCGCAGGAAGCTGCCCTGCTGTTCGCGCGCGATGAGCGCCTCGACCTTGCGGCCGGCTGCGTCGGTGAGCCGGATGAGGTTTTCGTTGCCCGCACGGACGCCCTCCGGAAGCGCCGGAACGGCGGCAGAAACAGGTTCGGGAGTGGGAAGCGTGGCGGCGGAATCGGACATGAACCGCACGACTATCGGCTACGTCGCGCTTTTATCAAGCGCCGCGCCACGGAGACGGCGTTGGCGAAGCTCGTCGCGCTCGCCTTGCCCTGCCCCGCGATGCCGAATGCCGTGCCGTGATCCGGACTCGTGCGCACGAACGGGAGACCGAGGGTGACGTTCACCGCCTCGTCGAAATCCACCAGCTTCAACGGCGCGAGGCCCTGATCATGATAAAGCGCCACGATCACGTCGAACTCGCCGCGAGCCGCGCGCGCAAACAGCGTGTCGGCAGGTTGCGTGGACGAAACGCCGGGAAACTCCGCGCGAAGATGATCGAGCGCGGGATCGATGAAGCTCTTTTCCTCGCAACCGAGCAGCCCGCCCTCGCCCGCATGGGGATTGAGACCGCACACGCCGATCCGCGGCTGCGCGATGCCTTCCGCGCGCGCGAGCTGATCGGCCGCCGCGATCGTGCGGCGCAAGAGCTGCGGTCCGAGCAACTGCGGCACTTCGATCAACGGCACGTGCCACGTCGCGAGCACGACGCGAAGACGTCCGCCGCAAAAAGCCATCACCGGCTCCCCGCCCCACCGCGCGGCGAAAAACTCCGTCTGGCCGGGAAACGCGTAACCGATGCTCGCGAGTTCGGCCTTGCTCACGGGACCGGTCACGACGCCGCAAAATTCTCCGCGCACGCAACCCTGCGCGGCGCGCTCCATCGCGGCCCACGCCACAAGCGCGCCTCCGGGGAGGGCTGGCCCGCGACCGGTTCGAACTCGTCGAGGCCAACGGCGATTTTCTCGGCCGCTGTATCCAGTTTTTGGATCCATCGGGCCGGACCGATGACCGCCACATCCCGTGCCGCATCGCGGTTCGAGTCGAGCCACGATGCGATCACTTCCGGCCCAATGCCCGCGGGATCGCCGCAGGTGATGGCGAGCTTATCCGACATCCGCCTCCTCCAGCACCGCGTCGCGGCGGGGCCGTGCGATACCGCGCTTGCCCGTGGTGAAAAACTCCAGGAAACGCCGCGCCTGCTCGGACGAGTAGCGTCCCGATCCGAGCGCATCCGCTGCGATCGTGCGGATGTTGCCAGGCGTGAAATACACTTCGCGAAACGCGTCCTTCAGCTCGACGATCGTCGTGCGCGGAAAACCGCGACGGCGCAGGCCCACCAGATTGAGTCCGATGATTTCGTTGCGCTCGGCGGCCATCACGAACGGTGGCACATCCAGCGCGATTCGCGAACAACCGCCCACCATCGCGCTCTCGCCCACGCGACCGCCCTGGTGAAACACCGCGCCGCCGCCAAGAAACGCGTTGGCACCCACGTGCACGTGGCCCGCGAGCAGCGCCGCATTGGCGATCACGACATTGTCGCCCACGACGCAATCGTGCGCGACGTGGCACGTGGCCATGAGAAAACAGTTCGCGCCCACCTGTGTCGCCGCGCCTTCGCGCGTGGAGCGGTGGACCGTGACGTGCTCGCGCACCGTCGTCCGCGCTCCGATGCGCACGGCGCTGTTCACGCGCGGATCGAAACGCAGGTCCTGCGGATCGCCGCCGAGCACCGCGTAGGGATGCACGACCACGCCGTCTTCGAGGACGCAGTGCCGCCCGATGAACGCACCGGCACGAATGTCGCAATCCACACCCAGTTGCGCGCCGTCTTCGACGATCGCGGCGGGATGAATCTTCGTAGCCATGCTCTAGACTTTGGGGCGACGCGTCGCCGCGACCACGCGGTCCGGAAACATGTCGAGTTGGGCATCCTTCAGGAGATCGTAGTTCTTGAGGATGCGCATGACCTGGAGCGTGTCGCTCTTGGTGTAGTTTTGGTTCACTTCGATCTTCTCGAGCAAATCGAGCAGCATGGAGCGAAAGGAAATGATGGCATCGACACCGTTCTGCTTGAGCAACTCCACGCTCTGCGAGCGAAACGGCTCCGCGGTCGGCAGGCTCGGCAGCACGAGGATCTTGGTCAGCTCGGCCTCGCCTTCGCCGTCGGCCGTCGCGGGAAACAGCCGCGTCGCCTCCTTCAACACCTTCTCTTCGAGGAAACGAAAAATCTCCGGGCTGCTCTTCAGTATGCCCGGGGAGAACACGTTCGTGTGCCACGGCTTCACCGAGACGACCGCCCGCTGGATGAACGGCAGCTCCGTCGAAAACAGGAAGAAATCCGGCCGCCGCGACCCGCGCTCCCACGCGGGATTGTAGACCAGCAGATCGATCTCCTCGTCGCCGCTCTTGCGGCGCGCGGTGACCTGATACTTGCGCACCTGGCGGACGAGAAAACCATTTTGCTCGAAATACTCGCGCACGATGCCTTCGTCGATGGCGGACATGCAGTGACACTATCGCGGAAGCGCCTGCGAACGAAAGCGCGGATTTTTCGGGTGGCTGTGGCTTACGCCGCACCGACCTCGCGGAAGCACTCCTCCGCCAGCGTGGTCGGGATACCGTCGCGTGTAATGGCTTCACCAATACGCGCCATCACCACGAAACGCAGCACCCCGGCGCGGACCTTTTTATCACGGGCGGTCGCAGCCATGAGTTCGGTCACCGCGAGAGGCTCACGCAGCCGGGACGGCAACGCATGAGCTTCGACCAGACGCTCGACCCGGCCGATCTCGCTCGCGTCGAGCAAGCCCAACCGATGCGAGAGACGCGTCGCGGCATTGAGGCCGATCGCCACCGCCTCTCCGTGCAAATAGGTGCCGTAGCCGGCGACCTGCTCGATCGCGTGCCCGAAGGTGTGGCCGAGATTGAGCAGCGCGCGGCCGCCCTCCTTCGCGAGTTCGCGCTCGTCGGCGGCGACGATCGCAGCCTTTTGCGCGCAGCAGCCGCGGATAACTTCACCCAAGTCCGCACTCGTCGGTGTGAGGGGCTCCCGCTCGAGCCGCGCGACCAACGCCGCGTCACCGAGCAGCCCATACTTGATAATCTCAGCCGCGCCTGCCGCGAATTCGCGCGGCGGCAGCGACGAGAGGAAACGGGTGCCGATAAAAACCGCACGAGGTTGGTGAAAGGCGCCAACGAGGTTCTTGCCTGCCGTGATGTTGATGCCCGTTTTTCCACCGACCGAGCTGTCAACCATCGCGAGCAGAGTCGTCGGCACTTGGTAAAATTCGATTCCGCGCAGCCACGAGGCCGCCGCGAAACCCGCGAGATCGCCGATCACGCCGCCACCGACTGCCCATAGGGCACCCGTGCGGTCGATCCGATGCTCAGCCAGAAAATCCATAATGCGGCCAAATTCGGCCAACGACTTTGAGGACTCGCCCGGCGCGATCGCGAGCAGCGGCACATCGGCCCCGAACAGCTCCCGCAGCCGCGTTTCGTGCGCGGAAAGGACATTTTGGTCCGATACAACCGCGATTTTACGCCCTCCAGCCTGGAGGTCTGCGACCGTCTGCGCCGCGGCCG
This sequence comes from Opitutus sp., assembly GCA_024707325.1. Taxonomy (GTDB): domain Bacteria; phylum Verrucomicrobiota; class Verrucomicrobiia; order Opitutales; family Opitutaceae; genus Opitutus. Next base: position 173,276 of record JANPZY010000001.1, read on the forward strand.
CGATGGCATCCACTTCAATGGAAATGGGATAACTCCGCGTGCTTAGTGAAACCTGCAAAACGGGCATGTCGCGTTAAACCGTTTGAAACCAAGCACGTCAATCATGTGTTTTATTGAGACTGAGATACCGTCTCAACTTTCCTGTTGTAATGAGATCGAGTCTCTGCATCAAAGAAACCCTTCATTTCCCGCCTTACTACCAGTGAACAAACCGTCCGCATCTCTTCCCTCTTTCCTTCCCACGTCGGGTGCCCGCACGGCGCTCGCGGCCGTATGCGTCGCGCAGACTCTCGCCGGAGTGGCTCACGCCCGAACCGAGGAGACCGTCGGAGAGCCGACGCGGCTCGACCGCCTCACCGTGCAGGACCAGAAAGCGGACCGCCTGGCCTCTCCTAAATTCACCGAGCCGCTCCGCGATACGCCGCAAACGATCGCCGTGATTCCGAAGTCGGTTTACGTGGAGCAAGGCGCCACGTCCCTGCGCGATGTGTTGCGCAACACGCCGGGCATCACGTTCCAGGCCGGCGAAGGCGGCAACGCTCCGGGCGACAATCTCTTCATCCGCGGCTTCGGCGCGCGCAACGACGTGTTCATCGACGGCGTGCGCGACCCCGGCGTGCTTGCGCGCGACACGTTCAACGTCGAATCCGTTGAGGTCGCGAAGGGTCCGACGGGGGCCATCGCGGGTCGCGGCACCACCGGCGGCGCAGTTAATCAGGTGACGAAAAAACCGCATCTCGGCGACACGCGCGAAATCATCGCGACGGCCGGCAACGCCAGCTACGGCCGCGCGACCCTCGACGTGAACGAGGAACTCGCCCGCAGCCCGATCAAGGGCACCGCGGTGCGCGTCAACGCCGTGTGGACCGACGCAGGTGTCCCAGGACGCGATGTGATCAAGAACACCAACTGGGGCGTCGCGCCGTCGCTCGCGTTTGGTCTCGGCACACCGACCACGCTCACGCTCGGCTATGTGCACATGTCGCAGGACAACATCCTCGACCACGGTTTGCCGGGCACGCTGCCCGAGCGCGCACTCGCGGAAGGCAAAACCATTCAGGACCTCGATTGGTCGAACTTCTACGGTCTGCGTTCGCGCGACTACGAGAAGGTCGAGACCGACGCCGCGACCGCGATCATCGATCACACGATCAATTCCGATGTCCGTCTGCTGAACACCACGCGCTACGGTCGCAACCGTCGCGATGCGGTCGTCACTTCGCCTCGCGCCGCCACCCCGCTCAATGCCGCGACCGACCCCGGCTACGATCCGACCGTCGCGCAAATTCGCCGCACGGATGCGAAGTATCAGGAGCGCGCTGACGAGGTCATCGCGAACCAGACCAATCTCACGGCCAAATTCGATACCGGCACGGTGAAGCACACCGTCGTAACGGGCATCGAAGTGTCCCGCGAAGAACAGAAGAGCTGGGCTCGCACCGACACCTACGCCAATGGTCGCCCGCCCGTCACGGATCTCTACAACCCGAATCCGAACGACGCTTACCAACCTTCGATTGTGCGCACCGGTGCACGCACGAGCGCTGTCGCGGACTCCGGCTCGGTCTACGCTTTCGACACGATCAAGTTCGGGTCGCAGTGGGAACTTTCCGGCGGCGCCCGCTGGGAGGTTTTCGATGTCGCCTACAAGTCCGTCCCCGCCACCGGCGCAGGCACGCCCGTGCAACGATTCCAGCGCTCCGACGACATGGTGAGCTGGCGAGCCGCGCTCCTCTACAAACCCGCGAAAAACGGCAGCGTTTACGCCGGCTACGGCACGTCCTTCAATCCCTCGGCTGACGGCTCTCAAGGCCTCACGCTCAGTGCAACGGGCAACAACAGCGCGAACCTCGCTCCGGAAAAGAACGACAGCGCCGAAATCGGCACGAAGTGGGATCTGCTCGGTGGCCGTCTCGCGACCACCGCCGCACTTTTCCGCACGGAGAAGACGAACGCTCGCACCACCGACTCCCTCGGCAACACCGTGCTCGCCGGCGAACAGCGCGTCGACGGCGTGGAGTTTGGCGTCACGGGCAACATCACCGACGACCTGACGGTGTTTAGCGGCTACGCCTACATGGACGGCGAAGTGCAATCCTCCGGCGTCCCTCAACAGGTCGATGCCGCGCTGCAATACGTCCCGCGTCAGACTTTCAACCTCTGGGCGACCTACCGCCTGCCCGCCAACTTCACGATTGGTGCGGGCGCGCAGTTTACCGATGGCTATTTCTACGCGCTGCCCTCGGCGACGAATCCGACTCCGAACGAAGGTCTCGGCACGCGCTACTGGCTCTACAACGCCATGGCGTCCTACCAAGTGAACCGGCAGCTCACGCTGCGGCTCAACGTCAACAATCTCGCCAACGAGCGCTACATCGACCGCGGCAACGGCGGCCACGTGATCCCCGGCCCCGGTCGCAGCGTCCTCGTCTCCGCGACGCTCAACTTCTGATCCGGAGCTTCCACGATGATTCTCGCCATTCCAGACGTTCTCAAACCGGAGCAACTCGCGGAGGCGCGCCGCCTCCTTGAGGCCGCCGAGTGGGTCGACGGCAAGGTCACCGCCGGCCACCAGGGCGCTCGTGTGAAGGACAATCAACAGATCCCCGCCGAGCACCCCGTGGCCCGTCAGGTGGGCGAAATGCTCCTGCGGGCTTTGAGCCAGAATGCGCTCTTCATGTCCGCGGCGCTGCCGCTGCACATCCTGCCGCCGATGTTCAACCGCTATTCGGGCGGCCAACAGTTCGGCACGCACGTCGATGGATCGATCCGCCAGATTCCGGGCACGCCGCACCGCATCCGCACAGACGTTTCCTGCACGTTCTTTTTCGCCGGCCCCGAGGAATACGACGGCGGTGAACTGGTGATCGAGGATACCTACGGCGCGAAGAGCGTGAAGCTCCCCGCCGGTCACATGATCCTCTATCCGTCGACGAGTCTGCACCACGTCACGCCGGTGACGCGTGGCACGCGCCTCTGCTCGTTCTTCTGGCTGCAGAGCATGATCCGCGAGGATGCGCGTCGCGCGCTCCTCTTCGATCTCGACGTCGGCATCCAGCGCGTGGGCGCCTCCCAGCCCGGCCACCCGGGCGTGGTCCAGCTCACCGGCGTTTATCACAACCTGCTCCGCCAGTGGGCGGAGATGTAACCGCGCCGCCCATATCCGGAAAATGGATACAGCAGACATCGTCAATTCGGCCACGCTGTGGCTGCGCCGCGGCCGCGAGGCCGAAGCGCAGGGAACCGAGTTTGGCCTGTCTGCCGCTCTCCATTGCTACGAACAGGCGCGCGCAACGGTTCTCGGAGGTTCGCAGCCCGCTGCGCTCCGCCTGCACGCCCTTGCCTGCATGAACTGCGGCAACGTGCTCCAGCGGTTCGCCGATTCCGGCCGCCAGCAGGCTGCGATCAGCGCTTACGACGAAGCGATCGCCGGCCTGACGAGGCTCGCCGTCGACGCCGAACCCGAAGTGCGCAATCAGCTCGGCGCCGCCTGGCTCAACCGCGGCCACGCGCTCCAGCAACCGGGCCCGATTGCCAATCCCGCCGAGGCGGTCCGCAGTCATCGCGAGGCGATCGCGGTGCTCGCCACGCTGCCGCGCGATTCCGCGCTCCCCTATCGCGCCAATCTCACCGGCGCGTGGATCAATCTCGCGGACGCGCTGCTCGCCTTGCAAAGCGACGATCATCTCGTCGAAGCGCGCTCAGCCGCCGAACAAGCGCTCGCACTCGCCGCCGACGAAGCCGAGCGCAGCGCGTTGTTCGCCGAACTTTCGCTCATGGGGCGACGCGCCCAGTTGATGGCCCTCGCCCGCCTGTTGGTCGTGCGGCCGCAACCCGAACTCGTCGGCCTGACCAGCGATGCGATCGACGAGGGCCTCGCGCTGGCCCGCCATTGGGAAATCGCCGGTGTGCAACCGCTGCGTCCGTTCGCCGTGCGGTTGTTTCGTGTCGGCGTGGGTTTTTACCGGCGCCACCAGCCTCACTTTCTCGCCGAGTTCATCCTCGAGACCATCGGCTCCGATGCTCCGCCCGCGTGGCAGCAAGACTCCGATCTCACCGAGATCGCTCGCCAAACCATCGAAGCCACGCTCCGCGATCTCTCGGAAGCCCGCGTGCTCGTCGCCGGCGAGATTACGACCGAGCGACTGCTCGAGACGCGTCGCGCTCTCAGCGATGCCGCGGCCCGCCTTTTTCCAGATCTAGTCATGAAACCCAACCCGTCCTCCTCTGCGTCGAAATTCGCAGGCGTCCGCCACTCCGCGGCCCTTGCCCTGCTCGCCGTCTTCTGTCTCGGCGCGGTCTCTGCGACCGCTCAGTCAGACGACGCTTCGGTGGTGCTCGAGAAATTCGATGTCACCGCGAAGCGCGAGCACCGCACCTCCAAGGGTGCGACCAATCTCCCGCTGACGATCAAGGACACGCCTCAGACGATCAGCACGATCGAACAAGACGTCATGCGCGACTTCGCGACGACCGACGTCAATGAAGCGCTGCGACTCGGCACCGGCATCACCGTCGATGCTTGGGAAACCAACCGCACGTCCTACAGCTCGCGCGGTTTCGACATCATGCTCACGCAGGTCGACGGCCTCGGCATGACCAACGACTGGGGTCTCGTCGTCGGCCAGCAGGACACCTACCTTTTCGACCGCATCGAGCTGATCCGCGGCGCCAACGGTCTCCTCACGGGCGTCGGCAATGCCTCCGGCACGATCAACTACGTGCGCAAGCGCCCGATTAACTACAACCGCGGCGAGATCATCGTCCGCGGCGGCTCGCACGATCTCTGGCGCGCCGCGCTCGACTACAACCAAGTCCTCACCGAGTCCGGCACCTGGGCCGGTCGCGTGGTCGTCGCGCACGAAGACAAGGATTCCTACCTGCGTGGTTTGCAGGATCGACGCACCACCGTCTATGGCGTGGTCGAAGGCCAAGTCGGCACCGCCGGCGCACTCACCGTTGGTTTCTCCTACGCCGATTCGCTGCAGCGCTCGCCCATGTGGGGTTCGCTGACACTCATGCGGGCCGACGGCACGCAGCTCGAATTCGATTCGTCCGCTTCGACTTCGCAGGACTGGGCCCGTTGGGACCTGAAGTCCGCGAACGCCTTCGTCGAGTATGTGCACACGTTCTCCCCCGACTGGGAAGCCAAGCTCACCTACAATCACCGCACTGGCGACGAAGGCGTGAAGCTCTTCTACGCCTACACGTTTACCGGCTACCTCAATAACGACAACACCGGCCTCGTCGGCTGGCCCTATCGCAGCGATTCCGAATCCAAGGCCGACATCGTCGACGCCAACGTCGTCGGTCACTTCAACGCCTTCGGGCGCCGTCATGAGCTGATCCTCGGTCTCGCGCTCTCGAAGCAGGACACCTACTCCGAAGCCTACAACATCGTCAGCGCTCCCAGTTCCGATCTTCCCGCCTTCCCCTACAACGGCGCCGTCTACGCCGAACCGGTTTGGGGCGACACCTACGTTTCCGCGGACGGCGAACAGAAGCTTGCCCGCGTCTACGCTGCGACCCGCCTCGCGCTCACCGACCGCCTCAAGGCCATCGCCGGCCTCAACGCCATCAACCTCAAGCGCGACGGCACCTCGATCTACGGCGGCGGCGTCAATCTCGACAACGAAACCACCGAAAAGGTCAGCCCCTACGCCGGCCTCACGTTCGATCTCACCTCCGACGCGCTCGTTTACGCCTCCTACTCCGACATCTTCGCGGCTCAGGACCAGCGCGACGTAAACGGACGTTTTCTCGCCCCGATGAAAGGCGTCAACGTCGAGGTCGGTGCGAAAGCCGAGTGGCTCGATCGCCGCCTTCTCACGACGGTCGCGTTCTTCAACGCGGAGCAAAAAGGGCCTCGCCACCGAAGCCGGCTTCGACCCGATCGCTCAGCAATCCTACTACGAGCCCAAGGACGTGAAGTCGCGCGGCTTCGAGCTGGAAGTCATCGGCCGCATCGGCGCCAACACGAACCTCTCCGCCGGTTTCACCCGCATGGAGCTCACCGGTCCCGACGGCAACGACATCTACGAATGGATCCCGCGCACGATCTTCAGCCTGCGCGCCGACACGCGTCTGCCCGGCTTGCCCAAGCTCAAGTTCGGCGCCGGCCTCCGCTGGCAATCCGACGTCTTCAAAATCGGCAGCGTCCGCCAGGATTCATACCTGCTGGTCAACGCGTTCGCCGCTTACGAGCTGACGAAGGACGCCACGATCCGCCTCAACGTCGACAACATCACCGACGAGAAATACCTGCGCACCGTCCAGTTTGGTGCCATCTACGGTGCGACGCGTCAGTTCTCAGTCGCGTTGGAATACAAACTCTAAATAGTCATCACACTCCCTCCGGTCTCCCGCAATCCGTCGCGGGGGACCGCTCCGTTTCCCACCTCCCTTCCATGCGCAAACGTCTCTGGCAAATTCACTCTTGGGCCGGGCTCATCGCCGGCCTCGGCCTCCTGCTCATCGGCGTGAGCGGCAGTTTCCTGGTGTTTCACGAGGAGTTGGAAAACGTCTTCAATCCTTCTCTCGCGCTCGTCGAGCCCACCGAAGCCGGACGCCTCCCGCTCGACACGCTGCTCGCCGACGCAAAACGCCAGCTGCCCGATCACGAAATCACCGGCTGGCTGCCGCGCTACGAAGAGCCTCACTCCGCCGACGTCCTCTACGTCATAGAGCGCGACGACAACAAGTGGCTGATCGCCACACTCAATCCCTACACCGGTCAGCTGCTCGCCTCTCCGCGACTCGGCACCACGACTTTCACCGGCTGGATGCTCGATCTGCACTACGCGTTTTTCGCCGACCACGTCGGCATGATCGCGGTGGGCCTCCTCGGCCTTCTCCTCTGCGTGCTCGGCGTCACCGGCGTGTGGATCTACCGCGAGTTTTGGAAGAACTTCTTCACCTTCCGCTGGGGACGCGGTGCGCGTATCCTGTTTTCCGATACGCACAAGTTCCTCGGCATCACCTCCGTCGTGTTCAACCTCATCGTCGGCTTCACCGGCGCATATTGGAATATCACCCACGTCCTCTTCGAATTCATCAACGGCGAATACGAACAATCGAAGATCGAGACCCGCCTTTACTCCGACAGCCTTTCGCTCGACGCCCTTGCCGCCGACGCCGCGCAGCGCCTCCCCGGTTTCCGCGGCAACTACATCTCCATGCCCTTCGATCCCGCCGCGGCCGCGATCACATTCTGGGGCGCGATTGAGCCGCGCGGTCCGTTCACCGGTCCCTATGGCAGCACGGTCGTTTACGACCCGCAGACCGGCGAACACAAGTCGACGACCGACCTCCGTGCGCAGGGCTGGTGGACGCGCTTCGCCGATACGTTCACCCCGCTGCACTATGGCACCTTTGGCGGGCTCACCGTGAAAATCCTCTGGTGCATCGGCGGCCTCACGCCGGGCGCGCTCGGCGTCTCCGGCTTCTGCATCTGGTGGCTCCGCCAGCGTCGGCGCGCCGCGCAACCGCTCGCGGCGAAACAACCCGAACTCGTCGCGGAGGAAATCGCCTGATCGATCCCGCGGCTTCGCCGTGTTTTCGCCGACCTCCACGTCTTTCGCGCATGCGCAGGAAATCCTTCCCGGCCTGACGCTGTATTGGCGTGAGGCCGGATTGCCCGAACTGCAGGGCGACAGCGCCGCGAACTTTCTTTTTCAACTCTCTCCCCACGGAGGGCGCATGACGCTGCATCGCTCGCCCACCTCGTGGGATGCGGCCGATTTCGAGTTTCACGCCGCCATCTCGCTCTCCGGCGAAGCGCTCGCGCGGCAGCTCGATTCCGACGCCAGTCCGGGCGCCGAGGAGCTCCGGCGATTCGTTTCCGGCCCGGCCGACGACACGCCTCTCGAGCGTAGTCTCACTCCCACCGCACGGCTCGCGCTCGAGTCGATTCGCCGCTGCCCCTTCGTCGGCGCCTGCCGCACCTTCGCGCTCTCCGCGCGCGCCAACGACCTATTGGTCGAGTTTCTGTCCACGCTGAGCATCGCGCCCGCGCGTCCCGCCCCGACACTCGCCACCCTCACCGCGCGCATCGAAGCCGCCGCCGCGCGACTACGCGAAGAAATCGAGCATCCGCCTTCGCTCACCGCTCTCGCCCGTCACGTCGGACTCAGCGAATCGACGCTCAAGCGCGGCTTTCATCAGGTTTTTGGCACCACGCCTTTCGGCTATCTGCGCGCGCGCCGCATGGACCGCGCCCGCGAGCTCCTCGAAGCCGGCACCGCCACCGTGCTCGAAGCCGCTGCGCTCGTCGGCTACAGCAACCCCTCGAATTTCGCCGCCGCGTTCCGCGCCCAATTCGGCCTCAACCCCAAAGAATACCAACTCAGCGCGCGCACCTGATTCGACCGGGCGGCCGACGCTTTCCGCCCTGCTTTTTCTCACTCACGATGCCTCTTCGCCGAATCGTTTTCTGGATCCATCTGCTCGCCGGCCTGATCGCGGGCGTTGTCATCGCCATCATGTCGGCGACCGGCATCGCGATCGCGTTCGAGGAGGAGATCCTCGCGTGGATCGATCGCGATGTCAGTCGGATTGAGGCGCCCGCCACGCCCGGCGCAGCATCTCTGTCGATCGCCGAACTCACGCAACGCATCGCGGCCGAGCGGCCTGATTTCGCGGTCAACGCCGTCACGGTTTCGAGCGATCCGCTCGCAGCCTACGAGTTTCACGCCGGACGCGACGGATTGCTTTACGTCGATCCCTACACCGGCGCGATGCGCGAGAGCGAAGCGCACGCCGCGCACGACTTCATCCACAAACTCGAGGAATGGCATCGCTGGTTGGGCGCGAAGGATGGACTCAACTCCACCGCGCGACTCGTCACCGGCGTCTGCAATCTCGCGTTCGTCGTGCTGTGCGTGACCGGACTCTATCTCTGGTTTCCGCGTCGCTGGAGTCGTCGCGCACTGCGGCCGCTGCTCGGGTTCGTGCGCGGTTACCGCGGCAAAGCGCGCGACTACAACTGGCACACCGTTTTCGGCTTCTGGTCGCTGCCGGTGCTCTTCGTGCTCGCTGTCACCGCGGTCGCGATCTCGTTCGAGTGGGGACACCGTCTCGTCTTCATCCTCACCGGCGAAGAGCCACCAAAGGCCCGCAACTACGGCATGATGGCCGTGCCTCCGCCGGTCGTTCCCCTGCCCGTGCCCGACGCCGCTCCGCTCGCCGCGGAAGCTTGGATCGTGTCGCTGCGCCGCGAGTTTCCCGAGTGGCAAAAAATCCAGATCCGATTGCCTGCGGAAATTTCTCTCACCGCGCCCAAGCCGATCAACGGTGGCGTCACGTTGCCCGACTACATGCCGAGCCGCGCCTACGTGCCGGTCGCGCTCGATCCGTTTACGGGCGAGGTGCTGCAGGCCGTGCGTTTCACCGATCGCAGCGCGGGCCTGCAGGCGCGCGTTTGGATTCGTTTTCTCCACACCGGGGCCGCGTTCGGTTTGCCCGGAAAGATCATCGCTACGCTCGCGACCGCCGCGTCGCTCGTCCTCGTGTGGACCGGCTTCGCGCTGAGCTGGCGCCGTTTCTTCAAACGCCGCGCGACGGCCTGAGTCCCAACCCGGTGCGGACCTTGACGCGACCCGGTGCGGACATGGTCGCGACCGTGTCTGCACATTGTCCCGACCCGGTGCGCATCATGTCCCGACTCGCGCCACACACGGGCGCGACCGCCGACAGGTAGTTTTTGAACGACAGCGGGTAGAATCCAGCGACGTGCAATTGAGATACTGGCCGTTCGCCGCTTCCGGTCGTGTGTCGACGAGGAAACGGCGGCCTCACCTATGCACTCCTCTAGTCAAACCGGTTGCCGTATTCTTGCGCTCGCCACGTTGTGCGTGGCGGCCTCGCCGTTCGCCGTCGCGCAGACGCCTGCGCCCGAGACGAACGCCGCGCCAAGCTCCGTGGTGCTCGACGCCGTGGTGGTCGCCGCGGAACGCGAGCCCGGAAACTTCATTCTCGACGCGGCAGACATCGAGCGCACCAACGCGGTCGATCTTTCCCAACTCTTCGCCAATCTCTCCACGCTCGCGGTGGGCGGAGGTGCTCCACACGCGCAGAAGATCTACGTGCGCGGTTTCGAGGACGTTCTCCTCAACGTCACGATCGATGGCGCGCCCCAGGCCGGCGAACTTTACCACCACCAAGGTCGACTCCAGCTCGAGCCCGAGTTCATCAAGAGCATCCAACTTGATGCCGGTGCGGGCGCGGCCACAGCCGGCGCGGGCGCACTCACGGGCGCGTTGAGCGTCACGACGAAGGACGCGTTCGATCTCCTCGAGCCGGGCCAGCGCTTCGGTGTTTCGACGCGCGCGTCGGTGAGTGTCAACGGCGACAACGCCTGGCAGGGCGTCGGCTCTGTTTACGGCAAACTCACGGACAACGTCGGCCTCGTCATCGGTTTCTCGCGCCAGAGTGGCGACGATTACGAGGACGGACACGGCGATCTCGTCACCCCGACGGGATTCGAGCACGAGCGCGGCTACGCGAAGCTCAACGGTCGCTTCGGCGACCACGCTGCGAGCCTCGCTTACGAGCGCGTGCACGACACCGGCACGTATTACGAGCGGCCCAACTTCGTGAACTTCACGGGCACCTACATCCTCTCCGATCACCAGGTGAACCGCGAGACCGTCACCTACAACCACCGCTTCAATCCCGCGAACGAACTCATCGACGCGCGCGCCACCGTATTTTGGACCGCGAACGATTTCGAGAATCACCGCAACACCACGGGCGCGCTCTACGGTGCGGGCGATTTCAAGAGCATCGGTCTCGATCTGCGCAACACGTCGCAGTGGGAACACCACGCTGCCACCTACGGCATCGAGTATCGTTCCGACGATGCCTTCGGTCGCCAGCAGGCGACGCCGCCCCCGTTCTGGGGCTTCAGCGAGCAAAACGCGTCCGTCCTCGGACTCTACGCGCAGGACAACTGGAAAGTTTCTTCGACCGTGACGCTGTCGGCCGGCCTGCGCTTCGACAGCTACGAACACGATGTCGATCGCGGCGTCGGAGCCGGCGTGAGCAACAGCGACTCGGGCTTCAGTCCCAACGCCAGCCTCGAGTGGGAAGCGCTGCCCGGTCTCACGCTCCGCGCGTCCTACGCGCAGGCCTTCCGCGGCATCACGATTCGCGAGGCGTTTTTCAGCGGGCTCTACATCCATGACGGCGGCCTCGATCCCGAAAAGGCCGACAACCTCGAGTTCGGTTTTTCCTACGAGAAAAACGGCTTCTTCCTCCGCGGAACGCTCTACCGCCAGAAGATCGAAAACTACATCAACGCCGTTTACGTCGGCACGCCTGTCTGGGGTTACTGGCGCAACACCGGCGACGCCGAAGTCGAGGGCTACGAAGCCGAGATCGGCCACCGCTGGCGCACCGTCAATCTGAGCCTCGGCGTGTGGGAGGCGGACAACTCCTTCAACGGCGTCGCGCTCACCGACGCCGACCTCGGCCTCGGCACCAGCATCGGCCGCACATGGATCGCGCGCCTCGACTGGTCCGCCACGACTCACTCCGAATTCGGCGTGCGCGCCCGCCACGTGGAAGCCGAGCCCAACGCGATCGCGCCTTCGGCGCCCGACAAACCCGCCTGCACCACGGTGGACCTGCACGCGCACTGGCGTCCGTTCGACAACCGTCGCCTCACGCTCTCGCTCTCGATCAACAACGTGTTCGACGAGTTCTACTACGACCACGCGACCTACAGCTATCACAGCGGCACCGGCAAATACATCGGCTTCCCCGCCAAAGGCCGCGAGTTCGTGCTCTCCGCGTCGGTGAAGTTCTAGACGCGACTCGCACGTCGCCTCGTTTCTCTCTTCGAGCAACGGCGCGCCCGCCAGCGCGCCGTTTTTGTGCGTGCACCGCGCGCGACTCCGCACAGCGGAATTCGTCGTCCCCGCGGACTTGTTGCGCAGACGCTTGCTCCAACGGCCCGGCCAGGTCGCCGGGCTCCACCTTTTCCGTCGCATTCTCTCACAACGACGCGGGGCCAATTCTCAGAATCCGCGGTTTGCGCCTTTTCCGTGCTTTCGTGTTTTCGTGCTCACCCCTCAGCTGCCGCACGCGCTTCACGCCTGACCGCCAGCAAGCAGGAATAGGCCGCGCGCAGGTGGAAAATCGTCCCGCCAATCGGCGACAATGGCAGCGTCATGAAAGGCGATTCGCGCTCCCCTCTTTCCATTCCTTCCGAGCCTTCGCGCGCGCAGCCGAAAACCAACGACGCGCTCGTCTGTGAAATCATTTCGCCAGCGCCCGCTCCGGCCGCCGCACTCGCCGAAATCGCGGTCACGTGTGCCGACGACGTGGGCCTGCCGCTCGCGGTGCGCACATTGCACGTGGGGCGGCCCGTGGCTTCCGAGCCGACACTCACACTGCACCTGCCGCTCTCGCTCGCGTCGAGTCAGCACCAGGTCTGGTGCCTCGCCTGCCGGCTTGCCTGCTTCTGTCCGGACGCCCGCGTGAGCGTGCTCGTGCTCGGCGAAGCCGCGTTTCGCTCCGGCTCCGTCCGCACCGCGGACGGCAACGATTCCCTTCACGATCTCCGTCGCACCGCATGATCGCCATGAACCGCACGGACCGCGAGACGTGGCATTTTGTCAGCGAACTGGCGCTGGCCCTTGCGCTGCTCGCTGTCCTTTGGGCATATTCGCACTCGGGCGAGGTTGCCCGCCCGCGAACAGGCACCGCTCCGGCCGCCGCCGGTCAAATCTCGTTCCCAACCAAACCCTGAGTTGCGAAACATCCTCCGCGTTCCATACTTAAAGCCATGAAAGCCACCGCTCCTGCCGATTCCAAAACCAAGACCGATTCCACCGTTGTCGCCGCGCTCAATCTTTACCTCGCCGACTCCTACGCGCTGATGGCCCTCACGCATCATGCGCACTGGAACGTCGAAGGTCCCGGCTTCTTCTCGCTGCACAAGGCCTTCGAGGAGCAATACGACCATCTCTTTGAAACGATCGACGAAATCGCCGAACGCATCCGCGCGCTCGACGCCTACGCGCTCGGTGGCCTCCGCGCCTTCGCCAAGGAAGCCGGCATGGAGGAGTTCCCGACCGGTCCCCTCGCCGCCAAGGATTTTGTCGCCGGCCTCGTGGTTGCCCACGAAAAAGCCCTCGCCGACGCCGTCGCGCTCCGTGACGCGGCGGGCAATGTCAACGACTTGGAAACGCAGGACATGGCCATCGGCTGCATCCAGTGGCACCAGAAAACGAGCTGGATGCTGAAGAGCTACCTCAAGGCCGTGTAAAAAGCCTACGTCGTTGCACGTTCTTCTTGCGCCGACTCCGGTCGGCGCCTTTTTTGAGGTCTCACTGAGAATGAGTTTCACTCCCGTTCGCAATAACACGATGTCACCCAGCCTGCTTCCCTCCGCCGAGGTCGCCTCCGACTCGGCCTGTTTGCTCAACAGCGGCCTGTTCGTGTGCGACCAGTTGCTGGCGGCCGCCACGCGGGAAAACGACCCGGCCGCGCTCGACGCGGCGCTGGATTTCAGACTGGTTCTCGCGCGCCGGTCGGCGTCGCCGGAGACGATCATCCGCGCGTTTCTGATTCTGCGCGACGTCGTGCAGGAGCGCCACTACCTCGCCTGTTACCGTCTGCGCCGCTGGCTCGAGAGTCAGTTTCATGCGCGCGTGCAATGCGGCCGCTGCGGCGAGCCGATTCGCGTGGCGCTCCGCCTCGACCTGCCCTGTTTCGAAGCCATTTGCGACCGTTGCCTGTCCGCCGCCCTGGTGAGTCCGACGCGAGGCCGCCTCACGCAGCTTCACTTTGTCCGAGCCGCCGAAGAGCAGCTCGTTTTCTGATAACTGCCCCAGCTCGCGGAGCGTCATGTCCAGCTCCAGCTTTCCATGACGTTTCGTAAATTCCTTTTCTGGCTTCATCTCGCAGCCGGCCTCATCGCCGGCCTCTCCATCGCGATCATGTGCTTCACCGGCACGGTGCTCGCGTTCGAGAAGCAAATCGTCGCATGGTCCGAACGCGACGCGCGCCTTGTCGAGGTGCCCGCGCCCGGCACGCCGCGCCTGAGCCTCGATGAACTCTCCGCCGCGGTCCGCGCGCACTCCCCCGACGCGAAGCCCACGGCGATCACCGTTTCCGCCGATCCGCGCGCGGCGGTGACGTTTGCCCTCGGCCGCAACGGCGCGCTCTACGCCAATCCCTACACCGGCGAGATCCGCACGCCCGCGTCGACCAAGGTCCACGACTTCATGCACGTCATGGAAGACTGGCACCGGTGGCTCGCGCTCTCCGGCGACAATCGCCCGATCGGCAAAGCGATCAACGGCGCGTGCAACGTCGCCTTCTTCGTTCTCGCCGTCACCGGCCTCTATCTCTGGATGCCGCGCAACTGGTCGTGGCGCAGCGTGCGCGCCGTTGCGCTTTTCAACCCCTCGGCCAGTGGCAAAGCCCGCGATTTCAACTGGCACAACGTGATCGGCCTCTGGAGCGCTCCGATCCTGATCGTCCTCACGCTCACCGCCCTGCCGATCTCCTACCGCTGGGCCGGCAATCTCATCTACACCCTCGCCGGCGAGGAAGCTCCCGCGCCCGGTCCTGGCGGCATGGCAGGCGCGCCAGTGCAGGTGCCCACTCCGCCCGCTGGCGTCCGCCCGCTCGGACGCGACGAACTTCTTTCGCGTATCCAGATTTCGCATACAAGCTGGACCGAGATCACGCTCCGCCTCGCCGCCCCCGGTCGCGGCGGTCCGCCCGCCGGCGCTCCCGGTGCAGGCAACGCCACCCGCCAAAACCGTCCCGCCGGCGGTGACGCACGCGCGGGCGAAACTCGCCCCGCCGTGCAGCCCGCGACCTTCGTCGTCAAAACGCCCGGCGCCTGGCCGCGCACCGCGAGCACGACAGTTTCGCTGGATCCGTTTACCGGCGACGAACTGCGCACCGATACCTTTGCGAGTCTCAGCACGGGACGAAAGATCCGCACGTGGACGCGTTTCCTGCACACCGGCGAAGCGCTCGGCGTGGTGGGACAATTCCTCGCCGGCGTCGCTTCGCTCGGCGGCTGTTTCCTCGTTTACACCGGTGTTGCCTTGAGCTGGCGCCGCTTCTTCCGCCGCAAGAAAGCCGCCGCCTGACCCGCGCGTCCCGAGTCGGGACGAAGTGCGGCTCGAGTCGGGACACGTTGCGGACCCGGTCGGGACGGAGTGCGTCCCATGTCGAGCCAAGGTCCGCACCGGGTCGCGCCACGATGCGGTTCGTGTCGCGACACAGCGCGGATCGGCTCAGCCAACGATTTCTTCGTCGGTTTCCCGGCCGAGCCACGGCATGAGCGCCAGCACGAGCGCGGTGGCGAGATAAGCGCCCACCCAGCGCCACGCCGGCTCGACGGCGCCGATGACGTCGAACGGCGTGATCTTCACGGCGTGCATGAAGCCCGCCGCGGAAAACACCGCCGCTCCGACCATCCACAACGCCGCGACACGGAACTTGCGATCGCACAGCGCCGCGACCGCACCCGCCCAGAAGATCGACATGAAGATATAGCCGGAATCGCCCGCGAACACACCGCCGACGGCGTAGTTTCGCGTCGCCTCGATCTTCGAAAGCAGCTCCGGCGAAAACTCCACGCCCGCGCCGGCGAGCGCGTGACGAAGCATCAACGCGGCGAAGCCGGCCACGGGCGGCAGCATGCCGATCGCGACCGCAGGATAGTGTTTGGTCGGCACCGCGGAAAACGCCTGCATGAACATCGTCGCGCCGATCCACACGAGGATCGCCATGCCGGCCTCCACCGGCACCACATACGCGATGTAGCTGAAGGTGCCCGTGAGCAGCACGACCGCGAAGAACACGGCATTGAGCGTCGAATAACCCGCCCGCGCACCGATCGCCTTCCACCCGGGATGGCCGTAGTAAAGCGTGGTCGGATACGGCGAGCCGAAGCACGCGGCGGCAATCGTGCCAACGCCGTTCATCGCCAGCGCGGGGCGTCCGGCGAATTTATCGCCCGCAGCCTCCGCAGACTCGAGGCATTGCAGCGATCCCACCAAACCGAGCAGGCCCATCGGCAAAATCACGGGCAGATAGGGCAGCACATACGGCATCGCCGCGATCAAATCGCCGATCACCGGAATCGGCAGCCGCAGTCCGACTTGATCGCTCGCCAGCGTGCCGACCGGCACGAGCGCGTGCGGTCCGTCACGATGCAGCCACCACGCAAGTGCGGTGCCGACGACGAGCACAACAAGCGACGTGGGCACTCCGCCGCGGAGTTTCATGCGGCCATAATACACCGCGCAGATCAGCCCGAGCGTCACGAATCCAATTTCCGGATACGCCACGCAGCGGAAGAAGAAGTCGCCCGAGATGAACAGCAACCCCACCATCGCCGGCGTGGCGAGCAGCGCGGCACGCGGAATGAAACTTCGCACGCGATCGATCCACAATCCGCCGAACAACTCGACAAGACCCGACGCAAAGCACGCCGCGATGCCGGCGCGCCACGCTTCGAGGTCGGCCGCAGGTTTCTCGAGTCCCCGCGCGAGCGCCGCCTGCTGAGCGGGCAGCATCACGAGCAGCGAAAACGCGAGCACGGTGAAGAGACTCAGACCATACGGCAGCGCACCACGTCATCGCGGCCTTCGCGACGAGCGAGCGCCCGCGCCTGCCGCGCATAGAACACGTTGCCCACGACCAGCGAGATCGCGACCGCCGGCAACACGTGACCATAAAATATTTCGGGCGTGAACTGCAGCAGCCCGAGGCAGAACCCGGCGATCAGCAGCAGGTTGATGATATTGTCGAGCGCGAGCGCGAAGAACCCGTCGAGGTCTCCCTTAACGAAGAGCTTCATGCGGAGTAGTTCTTGCCGAGGCCCAGTCCCTTCATCGCCGACCGATACGCGGTGGCGAAGCGGTCGCTGCGAATGTGAAACTCCTCGCTCAGATCGACCGGCAGCTCCTCCGGCCGCTGGCTCTCCACGATGGGTTTATCCTCGGCGAGGATGGAGTTTTCCCAATCCAGAAGCTGCCGCGTCGGCACGTGATGATCGAAATTACGCGCGATGAAGAAAAAGATGCGTGTCCGTTTCTTGGATACGGGCGTCGGCGCATCGAAGATGCAGTGCTTGCGGCCCTCGCCGTAGTCGACGGTCAGGCGGCACGCGAGCGGCAGGTGCAGATCGTAAGCCATCCAGCGCTGGATGGTCGGCGAATCGCCAAGCGCAGAATCAGCGGAGTTCGCCGCGAGATACGGATACTCGACGTGGAAACCATAGGGGCGTTTTTCGACCTCATAAGGAGCCACCTCCGGTCGCTCGCGGTTTCCGAAGGTGCCGGTGTGAATCCACGAGAAATGTCCGACGTCGATGAAGTTCTCGAGCTGACGCCCCGGCGTGGCGTTCCACTCCGGCGGCGGATCGTGCATCATGAGAAACGCCGGATCTTCCAGCTCGGGCCAGTCGGGAATCGAGGTCGGGTGATCGGAGTCGACGGCGAGGCAGGTCCAGATAAGCCCGTAGCGCTCGATGCACGCGTAGGTTTCGAGGCAGAGTTTGCGCGGCACGGGCAGATCGGGTTGCGCGGGGACCTTGGTGCAGCGTCCATCGGCGCCGTATCGGAATCCATGATACGCGCAGATGAGTTCGTCGCCCTCCTGCCAGCCGTGCCGCATAGGCACGCCGCGGTGGATGCAGAGATCGCGTGCAACCACGACCTGCTTTCCCGTCGTGCGATATACGATCAACTCCTGATCGAGCAGCGTGCGCGCGAGCGGCTTGTCCACGACTTCGTCGCTGTAGGCGATCGGAAACCAATGGCGCGCGAGCGCACGCCATTCCGTCTCCTCGAAGGTGCAGTGAATCGGCAGCGCAACCTGCGGCGCGCTGTTGGGCGGAGATTGGACGGTGGTGCTCATGAGTGGAAAGCCGCCTCCACGGCGAAGGGCGCGAGTTCGTCGAGCCAGGCTTTGCGCTGGTGCTCGGGCACGAGCGCGACGCGGAAGCCGTTGGCCGCGATCTTCACCAACTCCGCGCGGCTGAAACCGAGATCCTGGTGCAGCGCGTAGTATTCCTCCGCGAGCGCGTTGCCGAAAAAGAAGGGATCGTCGGAGTTGATCGTCACCGTCACGCCCGCGTCGAAGAGCTTCCGGATCGGATGCGCGCTCATCGCGGTGACACCACGGACGGCGAGTTTCAAATTGCTGATCGGGCAAATATCCAGCGCCACACCCTCGCGCACGAGCCGCGCGACGGTTGCGGGATTCTCCACCGAGCGCACGCCATGTTCGATGCGCGTGACCTTCAGCTCATCGAGCGTCTTTTCGACGTAGTCCGCGCCCATGAATTCGCCTGCGTGGGCCTTGGTAAATTTCCCGCGTGCCCGTGCCCGAGCCCACACGTCGGCCGTCCACGACTCGAGCGGGATATCTTCCCAGCCGTGCAGATCGATGCCATCGAGTTCGGGCCACGTGAGCGCGTCGTCGATCAATTCACGGCCGGCGTCGCGATAGTCGTTGTGACACATCCCCGCGAACACCCGCAGCTCGAGCCCTCGGGGCGCTGCGGCACGAATCGCGCGGATGACCTCGGGACCGCTGTCCTTCATGAACAGCAGCGCGGGCAGATGGAAACTCGTCTCCACGTAGCGACAGCCCTGATCGACACATTTCTGCAGCACGATCTTCGCGGCCTCGTGGTAGCGGTCGGCCGAGGTGAAGAACGCCGCGCAATACTCCACGTAGAGATCCATGAACTGGTTGAAACTCTGGTAGCGATACGCGTCGTCCCAAAACGGCGGCGGCTGCGCGTATTTCACCGGATCGAGTTTCTGCAACAGCTCGAAGGGACACGCTCCCTCGAGGTGGAGGTGGGTTTCTGTCTTCGGCAGAGCACGAACGAACTCCGCCAACGCTGGATCGGCGTGATAGGGCATGTGGGTGCTTTGCGTTTAGCACGAAAAATGCCACGACCGCCCCACCCGTTCGTTCCACCCAGACACGAAAAAGCCCGTGACCGCGTGGAGCGCACGCGAGCACGAGCTTCGTTAACAGTGACTTTGGCTTAGCTCTGTTTCTTCGGCGCGAGGAGCTTTTCGCGCGCGACGAAATACAGGAAGCCCGCGATCGCGCCGAAGGGCAGCAGCGACAGCGCATCGGAATATTCGCCGTTGAAGAACGGATTGTTCGCCAGCGACCAGGTCGTGACCGCGTGATCGAAATCGCTCAGCACGCCCGCGAGGAACGCGATAATGATGCCGGCGATCGCGCCGCCTGCGATGTAACCCGACGCGAGCAACACGCCGGGGCTCTTGTCGCTCTCGGCCACGAACTGCTCCTCGGTCATCGACGCGTGCGAGGGCCGCTTGCGCAGCTTGCGGTCGACGAGCCAGCGGATCATGCCGCCGACGAAGATCGGCGTCGAAGCGAAGAGCGGCAGATACACGCCCACCGCAAACGCCAGCGCCGGCACGAACGACATCTGCAGCGTCACCGCGATCATCACGCCGAGCAGCACGAGCGCCCACGGGAGCTGCTGATCGAGGATGCCCTTGATGATGTAGGAAACGAGCGTGGCCTTCGGCGCATCGAACTTGCGCACGGTCGAACCGTCGGGACGCGTGTTGAACGCGCCATTGATGCCCGGATCGACGAGCCACACGGCGGCGCCTTCGTCGTTCACGAAGTATTTGCCCGCGGGGCCGCCGACGGTGTCGGTCTTGTGCCACACGAAATACTGACCCTGGTCGTCGCGATACTGCGGACCGACGAGGCCCTGCTTTTCCGGCTCGAGCTTCGTCACATCCGTATGCAGTCCCGGCGCGACCTGCGCGGTGGGCACGTAGACGATCGCCGATTCGTTGAGCTTCAGCAGAATCGGACCGAGCGCCACCGCCGAGACAAACGCGCCCACGAGAATCGCGTATTGCTGCAGCTTCGGCGTCGCACCGAGCAGGAAGCCCGTCTTCAAGTCCTGCGACGTCGTGCCGCCGTTGGACGACGCGATACAGACGATCGCACCAACCGAGAGCGCGGTCACGTAATACGTGCCGCCCGTCCAGCCCACCAAGAGAAACACCAAACAGGTGAACAACAGCGTCGCCACCGTCATGCCTGAGATCGGGTTCGACGTGGAACCGATTTCACCGGTCAGGCGCGACGACACGGTCACGAACAGGAAACCCAGCAACACGATCATCAGCGCGCCGAGCAGGTTCATGTGCAACGACGGCGCCAGCATGATCACCGCGAGCAACACCACGACGCCGATGCCCACAAACTTGATCGGGATATCGCGATCCGTGCGCGGCATCTCGCCATTCGCACTCGCGGTGAGACCGGCGCTGCCGACGTTTTTCAAACCCGCGCGCAAACCGTTCCAGATCGTCGGCAGCGATTGGATCAAGCTGATCACGCCGCCCGCCGCGACTGCGCCCGCACCGATGTAGAGGATGTAGGCACCGCGGATGTCGTTGGGCCCCATTTCCGAGATCGGCATCGTGCCGGGAGCGAGCGGCTCCGGCATGCCCTCGCCGAAGAATTTGATCAGCGGGATGAGAAACAAATAACTCAACACACCGCCCGCGCACATAATGCCCGCGATGCGCGGACCGATCACGTAACCGACGCCGAGCAACTCCGGCGAAACCTCCACCGCGACCGAACTCGATTTCAGCGGCGCGCCAAACACGCGCTCGGGGATGTCCTTCCAGCCCTTGAAGGCGACATTCAGCGTCTTGTAGAGCAGGCCGAGCGCAAAACCGGTGAAGACGACCTTCGCACCCGGCGATTGGCCGAGCCCCGCCGCTTCCGCCGCGCGGATCTCCGCCTGCGCCGACGGAGACGCGAGCGCGCGGTCTTCGGGATTCGCACCCGCCTTCAACACCGCGGCGCACGCCGTGCCCTCGGGATATTTCAGGATACCGTGCTCCTTCACGATCAACGCACGACGCAGCGGAATCATCATGAGGATGCCCAGCAAACCGCCGAGCAATGCCACGAGCAGCACGCGCGCAGCTCGAGGTCGAAACCGAGAATCAGGATCGCCGGCATCGTGACACCGATGCCGAACGCGAGCGATTCACCGGCGGAGCCGGCGGTCTGCGTGATGTTGTTCTCGAGGATCGTGGAGTCGCGTCCGCCCATCTTCGACCAAGCGCGAAACATCGCGAGCGAGATGACCGCGACGGGAATCGAAGCGCTGACCGTGAGGCCGACTTTGAGGACCAGATACAGCGACGAAGCGCCGAAGATCAGACCGAGAACTGCGCCGGTGAGGACCGCGCGGACCGTGAACTCGCGCATCCTCGTTTCGGGAGCGATGAACGGTTCCATTTTGGGAACGACGGGAGAAGCCATGCGTTGATTTGTGTGCGGCCACTATTCCGAGCCCCACGCCCGACTCAATCCGCGATTCGCGCCGACCCACGCCGAACACCGCCCCGACTCGCGCCAGACATTGGCACGACGCGGTGCGCACCGTGGCACGACCGTGTCCGCACCTTGTCCCGACCCGGGACGGACCTTGTCCCGACCGTGTGCGCACTCAGTCCCGACTCGCGCCGCACATGGGCTCGAGTCAGCACCACCTCGCCGTCACTTCACCTTCACCTTGGCGGCCTTGCTGGTGACGGAGCCGGCGGGATTGGAGACCTTCACCGTATAGGAGCCCTTCGACGAAGACTTGGTTTTGGAGATTTTGTAGGTGGACGATTTCGCGCCGGAGATCGCTTTGCCGTCCTTATACCACTGATACTTCAACGGCTTCGTGCCGGATGCCTTCACCGTGAGTTTGACGCTTGCGCCTTTCTTCACGGTCACCGCCTTCGGCTGAGTCTTGATCGTGGGCAGCTTCATCGCCGCGCCTTTCGCGATCTTCACTTCATACCACAACGTGGTGCCGGACGAACCGAGTTTGAACTGACTGCGGCCGTCGGACAGTGACTTCACTTTAACCGACTTCTTCCGCACGCCCTTGCTGTCGAGCGCATAGACCTTCACGCCGGAAGCTTTCGCCGGCAACGTGACCGTCATCGGCACGACTTCGACCAAAGTGGGCGACTTGCCCCAGTTCGAACCGACGGAGCTCTTGGTGCTGTCGGTCCATTTCTGGCCAGTGTTGGCAACCTCGCCCGTGACCACGAGCACACCGGTGCTGCCTTTCTGGTCAAAGATCGACGAACCCTTGGTCAACACGAGGCCCGCAGTGCTCCAGTCGTTGCGCGTCTTGCCGGGCTTGAACACGACTCCGCCGAGATTGAAGGAGCGTCCGTTGGCAAAACCGACCACCGCCTTCGTGCGCTTTGTATTCACGGTTACAATACCGCGTTCCTTCACCGAAGTATCCCACGCGAGTTCTTTGGTGTCAGAGGTCAGCTTTTTGCCCTTGGGAGCTGACGGCAGTTTCGTTTTGCCGGATGCTTTGCTGCCCACCGCGAGCGCGAAGCGTTTCTGCAACGTCAACCGCGCGGGGTAGCCGGCGACTTCGCCGTCGGCGATTTTCCATGCGTTGCCGGCTTTGGTGATGGCTTTCACTTCGTCAGTGGGACGGAAGCGCAGCACGTATTCGCTCTTCGCCGGAGCGACATCGCCGCGGCGAAAGAGCGCGGAGGCGAGCAACAGGTTGGCCATCTTCGACGGATGCGTGTCCTGCGCAAAGAAGTCCGACACGTAGCCGCGATTCCAATCGGAGGTGCCGGAGCCGTAGGAAAACATCCAGATGCCGTCCCAATCCTGCAGACCGGCGTAGGCCGCGAGCAGCACGGGCGCCTCGGCACCGTAAAGATTAGGCGAAGCGTGCTGATACTCCGTCACCATGTGCGGCTTGCCCTTCACGCGCTGCACGGCGAGTCCGGTGAGCGCGTTGTCGAGGTGGTTCACGATCGAACGATTGTTGATGAGCCAGTTGTTCGAATCCCACGCGTCGCCCGGAAACTGCGGGTGCTCCCAGTAGGAATGTGTATCCACAACGTCCATACCAGCCTGGGCGTTGGGCGTGCTGGTCGAGATGATCGTGCCGAAAACGATGCCTTTGTCGCCGCGCAGCTTCTTCACGTGATCGCGCATCGTCTTCCAATACTTCTGCTCCTGCGCGACCATGAACTTGATCCAGTCGCGTCGCTGATTCGGCAGACTCGCACCGTTTTCCGCGCTGTAAGCGACGATGGGGATGTTGCCTTTCTTCAACGAAACCCCGCTCGGAAACTGCCCGATCTTCCCGCCCGTCGAGAACTTCACGTCGGCGATCCACACCGTGCCCTTGGTCGAGCCGAACCCGCTGAAATTGATGCGCAGATTCGATGCTTTGACGGGCGCGACGAAGACGGCGGTGTAGGTCTTCCAACTCGTTCCGAGCGTCGTGCTCACGAGCGACTGGACATTATCCCACAAAGTTGGACCGGCGTAGGTCAGGTCGGCTGTGAGAGGAACCGGCGTCGAAGCCTTGGCGGCGAACGTGACGGTGTAGACCTGTCCTGATTTGAGCGAAAGGCCGGCTTGATTGACCTGCACGTGCCAGCCCGCGGAGCCCGGCTGCGAGACGACCACCTTCAAGCTCGGTTTGCTGCCGCTATAGTCCTTCGTGACCTCGAACGTGCGGACGGCCGGCGAGTGTTGCTCCACATTCCAGTCTGCCGCGCCCGACGCAAACGCGCCGTTCTTCAGCAGATTTTTCCCGAGCTTTTCGTCCACCGCACCCCACGCCTTCTTCAGCGCGCTTTCGCTGCTGTATTCACTTTTCAACCACGCATTCCACGGTTTCTCCAAGTCCTTCTTGAAGACCTTTGGGAGCAGATCGATGCCGCCGTCCATCCACTTCTGGACGAAACCCATCTCGTTGTTGATTTCGACGAAGGCGAGCGCGGGATTCTTCGCGAGCGGCACCTTGGAGTATTTGTCGGGTGCAGTGAGGAGCCGGGTCGCAAAATCCTCCTGCAGTTTCCGCGCTTTATCGTTAAAGAACCCGAGCACGTGCTGGTCAGCCCACGCCATTTCCTCGACCTCTGCGGGGAGGCCGTCGGAAGCGAAATACTGGCGACCGGTGAGCAGATTGATGTTCGAGTAGATGCCCTGTTTCGCGAGTTCGGAGATGAAATACTGCAGACGATCGAGTGCGTCCGGCCGCAGCTTCTTCGGATCGCTGCCGATCGGGTTGCCCCAATCGTCGGTCTCGTAATCGATCAGACACGCACGCTGATCGCCCGCCATCCACGCGGCGTCCATGTGGTGAAAGCGCACGGCATTGATGCCGAACTTCCGCATGCGCTTCGCGATCGACGCAGCCTTGTCTTTGTCGGGAAACGCCGCGCCCGCGCCGACGTTCACGCCGAGGAAACGGATGCGCTTTCCGTCCACCACGAACTGCCCCTTGGGGCTCACGGTCACCCAGCCTTTGCCGCCGGCGGGAGCGGCGTTCCATGACTTCAGGCTCGTGACGGTGTTCTTGCTGTCGTTCCACGGCAGCGTGAACGATTTCATGTCCTGTGCGCGCAGACCGGGCAGCGACGCGAGCAGCACCAACGCAATAACCGAGCGAATAAACGTGGGGTAAACGTTCATGGGGTGACGGAGAACGGCGCTCTTTCGTCGGCGGACAAACGAGCGCGAACTCGCGCTGATTTCAGCGCTGGATTTCGCCCAGCGCAAGACTCACCGGACGCACGCCGCACACACGCAACCAAGCGGCGATAAACCCTGCGGCGCTTCGCCGCGGGAGACTACGTCCGCTCAGAGATTTTCCTGCTTCGGCGAACGCTCCGAAGGCCGGTCGGCCCGCAGAGGCTCTCCGCGCTTCGCTTTCTCCGTGGCCTTGGCGGAACTCGATTTGGCTGACGTGTTGCCTGCGGACTTGGCGGACGACTCAGACGATTTTGGGGCGGGTTTTGTTTTTCATTTATAAAGGGAAGTTTTGCCCGCACCGCGACGCAGGCTGCTAATCGAGACTCGGGGAGATGAAGAACTCCAATTCCTCCCCCTCCTGCTCCGAGGCCAGCAGTTGCTTCAGCGCATAATCATCGAGCGGAATTTCGGTCGTGGCCGATCCGGGTAGCACCAGGTGCACGCAAGGCACCGCTTCCGGACCTTCTCCCTGTCGCAGCTCGATCGTGCCGCGCAGCGTCACGGGCAAATCAGGACGACGCAGCGTCGTGCGAACCAAAACCGTGCGGCCGGCCAAGGAAGTGAAGTCGATGGTGGAGATCATGCGTGCAGCGCATGGCTGCAGCCTAGCTGACCTCCCGCGAGCGCCGTGGTTCGCCGGGCGAATTCCTAGAACTTCAGCCGGGTATTCTCATGCCCACACCGGGGACATGGCCGCACCTCGGGACCGACCGGCGCCGTATAGAGATTGTCGCACCGGATACAGTGGAACGTCGTGCGTCGGCGCTCGCCCTCGAACATGCGGTGATCGCGCCGATCATACCAAAGCCACAGGCCAAGAAACACGACCGCGACCAGGGCGCAGTAGAGAATCGTGGCGGTTTGGAAATCGACCATAACCGACACAGTGCGTGTCGCCTCGCACGGCGCAATCACCCATTCGCGCTGCTACAGTTGCGAGCGAAACAACCCGCAGAACCAGTCCGCCGCTTTGACGTAAAACGGTCGCGCGTTGAACTCCTCCAACGTCAGCTCCGTGGACTGCGCGCGATCTCGTTCGAACACCTTCACGTGTTCGCGCACGGCGATCGGATCGATGACGCAGATGTTCATCTCGTCGTTGATCGCGAAGGAGCGGTTGTCGAAGTTCACCGAGCCGATCGTCAGGAAAACGTCGTCCACGATCATCGCCTTGCAGTGAAACATCGCCGGCTCGAAGCGATAAAACTTCACGCCTGCGGCGAGCAGTGGCCCCCACCGCGAACGCGACGCCGCACGCCCGAAACGCGAATCGTTTTTCGCGGGCACCACGACTTCCACGTCCACGCCACGTTCGCGCGCCGCGACGAGCATCTCCATGGCCATTTCGTCCGGCACGAAATACGCGTGCGAGATCTTGATCGATTTCCGCGCTGACGCGATCGCGAGCAAGTAGGCGATGCGCGCGCGCTCCGTGTCTTCACCCGGTCCGCTCTTGAAACACTGCGCGAAACTCGAGCCGCGCTCGCCGAGCGGCGGAAAAAACGCCTCGCCCACCATCAGTTCCCCGGTCGTCTGCAGCCAGTTCGTCGCGAACACCGACTGCATCTGCGCCACCGCCGGCCCCTGCACGCGCACACCCGTCTCGCGCCAGACATCAGGACGATCGCCCGCGCCCAGCCACTCGTCGGCGATGCACATGCCGCCGGTAAAACCGACGAGTCCATCGACCACGAGGATCTTTCGATGCGTGCGATGGTTGATGTTCGGTTTGATCTGCCACCAGTGCTCGCGGCCGTAGATCACGAACTTCACGCCCGCCGAACGCAGCCGATCACGATCTTCGCGTTTGAATTTCAGCGAACCCATACCGTCCGCGAGCACGAGCACCGGCACACCTGCCCTCGCGCGTTCGCTCATCGCTTCGATGAACTCGTCGCTGATTTTTCCCGAAGCCCAGATGTAGGTCTCGAGGGTCACGCTGCGCTTCGCTTTGCGGATCGCCTCAAGCATGGCGGGAAAAATTTCGTCGCCGTTCAGCAGCGGCTCGATGCGGTTCCCTCCGGAAAACTCCGCGCTCACCAGCGGCCCAAGCGTAGCCGCAAACTCGGGGGCCGCCGGGCCGACGTCGAGCGACACCGGCTCACTCAGCACGCGGGCCGAGGTATACCAAAAGAAAATCGCCAGCGCGATCGCCGCGCAGATCAGCGTGGTGATCCAAAACCGCTTGCCGCGGTTGGGCTCGCGAGGCGCACGCGTGCGCTCCGTCTTTCGGCGTTTCGGCCAGGCAAACATCGTGGGGTAATTGCATCACTGGCAAAAGGTCCGTGATGCCGTGCGGCGCTAGACCGATGCTTGCCCGACCAGTTCCCCCGCGCACCGCGCGCGCAATCCGCGGTCCGTGTTGCCCCGATGCGGTCCCCTCTGCGTCAACTCACCCAACGATGGCGCAGCCGCCGATTCCGCGTCTTCGCCCTCTGCGCGCTGCTCGTGCTCGGTCTGCTCGGCTGGCTCGCGACGCTCGTCGACTGGCTCGCCGTGCGCGATCACCTCGTGGCACTGGATCTCCGCTGGCTGTTTCTCGCGATGGCGCTGCTGCCGCTTTTCGGTTTTCCGATCAGCGTCGTCTACATCGTCGCCGGCGCGCGATTCGGCATGTGGTGGGGCGGCGTTTTGGTCGCGGCGGTCACGACGCTGCATCTGTTTTTCTCCCACGCGATCGGACGCTGGTTGCTGCGAAAAAAGATCGAGCACGCGCTGGAGCGACGCGGCTGGCGGATTCCTCATCTGCCGCGCGCGGCGGATGCCGAGATCGCGGCGTTTGGCGCGCTCGTGCCGGGCGTGCCGTATTTCATCCGTAATTACCTGCTCGCGCTCACGGACGTGCGTTTCGTGGTTTACTGGCTCGTGTGCCTGCCCGTTTACGTCGGGCGTTCGTATCTCGCCTTGATGCTCGGCGGACTCGCGACCGCGCCCACCACGCGCGAGCTCGTGATCGGCGGCACCGTGGAAGCGGTGAAGCTCGTCGTGTGCGCCCTCATTCTGCGCCACCTTTATCGTCGCTACGGACGCGGCGTGTCGGTGCGCAGCAAGTCCTGACGCGAGCCGCACCTTGGCGCGACGTGGTGCGCACCTGGTCGCGACCGTGTCCGGACCCTGGCTCGACCGTGTCCGCACGTGGGCTCGACATGGTGCGGGCTCGGGCACGACTCGATCGTAAGCGTCGCTCCGAGTGCCTCGTTGTTACGGGAACTCCAATCGTGTAGATTGGCTGGATGGGAACTACGGTAACGACGGAGTTGGTGCATCACGGAGAGCGGCGGGATCGAGCGGGACGGCAGCACGTGCCGCGGGAGCGGCGCGAGGGGCTGTTGGCAGCGTTTCGGGAGAGCGGGCTGACGCGGCGAGCGTTCGCGCAGCGTGAGGGCATCCGGTATACGACCTTCTGCAACTGGACGCAGCGGGCGGCGAAGCGATCGAATGGCGAGATGCCCGCAGTGGCGTCGGTGCGCTTCGCGGAGGTGGCGTTGCCGGTGAGTGCGGGCAGCAGCAGCGGAATGGAGGTGCGACTGGCTGATGGCACCACGGTGCGCGGCGGGCGTGTCGAGGAAGTGGTGGCACTCGTGCGGGCGTTGCGGAGTTGAAGCGCGATGCTGGCCTTCCCGCGTTCGGTCCGGATCTTCGTGGCGGTGGAGCCGGTGGACATGCGCAAGCAATACGACGGGCTGTGGCTCGCGGCGCAGTCGCAGTTGGGCGAGAACCCGAAGGACGGGGCGGTGTTCTGCTTTACGAATCGGGAGCGGACGCGGCTGAAGCTTTTATATTGGGACGGCACGGGTGTCGTGATCGTGGCGAAGCGGCTCGAGTCGGGACGCTTCTCCTGGCCGGAGCCGAGCGAGACGAAACGCAAACTCTCGCTGACGCCGGAGGCCCTGGCGTTGATCGTCGGCGGGGTGGAACTGAAAGGGGCCGCGCTGAAGCCATGGTATGAGCGCTGAAGGCCTGGGGCATGTATCATGCTAGTGGATACGGCGATGTGCGCCACTGCGACGACCGGCGAGGAAGTGCGACAACTCCGCGAGGAGGTGGCAGTCTTGCGGGCGCAGATCGCGTGGCTGAAGCAGCAGCTCTTCGGGCCGGGAAAAAGTGAGACGCTGGACCGGGCGCAACTGCTCCTGCAACTGGGCGAACTGGAGAAACTGGCGACCGCGACGCACCCGACCGAGATCATCACCTACGAGCGTGCGAGCGGACCGGCGCCGAAGCGCACGCTGCCGGCGGAGTCCTTCGCTCACCTGCCGGTGAAAGAGACGGTGATCATCGAGCCGGAGGCGGTGAAGGCCGAGCCCTCGCTCTACGAGCGTATCGGCGAGGAATGCACCTTCGAAGTGGATGTGATCCCGCCCCAATTGTTCAAGCGCCAGATCGTGCGCCCGAAGTATCGCCACCGCCTGGATCGGAATCGTGCGCCGCTGCTCGCACCCGCGCCGAAACGCGTGGTCAACGGCGGCTTCGCCTCGGCGGGATTGATCGCGTGGGCCCTGACCGCGAAGTTTTGCGATCACCTGCCGCTGTTCCGGCAGGAAAAGATGCTGGCACGGTGGGGTGCTCCGATCTCGCGGCAAAATTTAAGCGACTGGGTCGGAGCGGCGACGGCACTCTTGGAGCCGCTGGTGAAGCAGATGAAGCGCGAGCTGCTGCAAAGCGGATATGTGCAGGCCGATGAAACTCCGATCCGGTGCAACGACCCGGACCTGCGCGATGGGAAAACAACCACGGGTTGGTTGTGGGCGCTGTCACGTCCCGGAGGCGACGTCATCTTCGAGTGGCGGTTGTCCCGCCGGCACGAGGAGGCCGAGCGCCTGCTCGGCGAGTATCGCGGCGTTTTGCACTCGGACGGCTACGAGGGATACGCGGCGTATGCGCGTGCTCATCCCCACGTCGAGTGGGCCGGATGTTGGGCGCATGCTCGTCGGCGGTTTATCGAGGCGGCTGCCGAGCGGCCGCGCACGGCCGAGCGCGTGCTGCGCCTGATCGGTGAACTCTACGCGCTCGAAGCGCAGTGGGACGAGCAACAGGTCGGCGACCGTCGCGCCGCCCTCCGGCAGGAACACTTTGCGCGACCGCTGGCGCGGCTGCGTCGATTGGTCGTCGCATTGCAGAAGCGTGTGCTGCCTCGCTCCGGTCTCGGCCAAGCCTGCACCTATCTGCTCGGGCAGTGGACGCCGCTCACCACGCATGTGCGGCACAGCCAGACCAAACTCGATACCAATGCGGTCGAGAACGCCATCCGGCCGAGCAAACTCGGAGCGAAAAACTGGCTCTTCGTCGGCCACCCCGACGCCGGCGATCGCGCGGCCGTCATCTACTCGCTGGTCGTCAGTTGCCAGCGACATGGTCACGATCCCCACGCTTACCTCCGCGACGTGCTCACCAGGTTACCTGCGATGACCACCGCTGACGACCTGCGCCCACTGTTGCCCGCGCACTGGCGCACGGCGGCGTCACCATCCTGATCGGATATACCGTAGTTACGGCATATCCAGTCCGCGCATCGCAACTACCGTAGTTACCTCGTCAAGGAGGCACTCGGAGCGACGCTTACACTCGATCCGGACTTTGGCTCGATTCGAGCCGCACCGTGTCCCGAGTCGGTGCGCAACCGGACCCGACTTGGTGCGGGCATAAAAAAAAGCGCCGACGGTGAGGTCGGCGCTTTGAGAGTTAAAACCGAGAGGTCGATTACTTCTGCTCGGCCGCGGGAGCGGCTTCGGCAGCAGCAGGAGCTTCGGCGGTTTCGGCGGCGGGAGCAGCCTTGGCCTTCTTGCTCTTGGCCTTGGTGGCCTTCTTGCCCTTCGACTTCTTATAGCCCGGATCATCGGCCTTCACGAATTCGATGAGGGCCATCTCGGCGGCGTCGCTGATGCGGGCGCCGAGCTTGTAGATGCGGGTGTAGCCGCCGTTGCGGTTCGCGAATTCCTTGTAGGTTTCGTTGAACAGTTTGGTGACGGCGTCCTCGTTGCGGACGTCCGCCAGCGCGAGACGGCGAAGGTGGATGGCGTCCTTCTTCTCGGTCTTGGCCGCGGCCTTCTTGGCCTTGGTGATGACCTTCTCGATGAAGGGACGGAGGGCTTTGGCCTTCGTCAGCGTGGTCTTGATCCGGCCGTGTTCGATGAGCGAAGCGGCAAGATTGGAAAGCATCGCGCGGCGATGCTCACGGGTGACGCCGAGGGAGGCGTGGTGTTTATTGTGACGCATGGTGTTTGGCTTTTAGGCGGTCCCGATCGGCGATCCGGTCGCAGCGTAGGGCGGCAGCGGACGGCGCGAGAACCGAAGAAATTTCGATTTTGGATTCCCGATCTTCGATTCGGATTCCCGAGCGCCGAAGCAATCGAGAATCCAAAATCGAAAATCAAAAATTCGCTTAGGCTTCCTTCTTCGTGTCGAGGAGGCGCTCGTCGAACTTCATGCCAAGAGAGAGGCCGAGGGCTTCGAGCTTCTCCTTGATTTCGTTGAGCGACTTCTTGCCGAAGTTGCGATACTTGAGCATCTCCTGCTCGGTCTTCATCGCGAGTTCGCCAACCGTGGTGATGTTGGCGTTGTTCAAGCAGTTCGCGGCGCGGACGGGAGAGCTCGATTTCGTTGACCGACATGTTGAGCAGCTTGCGGAGCTTGTTCTGCTCCTCGCTGACTTCGGACTGTTGGTTCTCGAATTCGTATTGCTCCTGCGAAACGCGGTCGAAGACGTCGAGGTGGTGCTTGAGGATCGAGGCGGCCTGCTTGAGGGCGTCGTCCGGCGTGATGCGGCCGTCCGTCCAGATCTCGAGAACGAGCTTGTCGTAATCGGTGATCTGGCCGACGCGGGTCGCTTCGACGGCATACTTGACGAGGCGCACGGGCGAGAAGAGCGAGTCGATCGGGATGACGCCGATCGCCTGGTCTTCCTTCTTGTTGGCTTCGCCGGGATAGTAGCCGCGGCCGGTCTTGATCTCGATCTCGGCTTCGAAGGACTTCTTCGAGTCGAGGGTGCAGATGACCTGCTCGGGATTGATGACGGTGATGTTGGCGTCGGCCTGGATGTCGGCCGCGGTCACCGGACCGGCCTTGTTGGCGCGGATGGAGAGGGTGATCGGCTCGCGCTTTTGCGAGACGAGGAGGACCTTCTTGAGGTTGAGAACGATGTCGGTGACATCCTCAACCACGCCGTCGATGGACTGGAACTCGTGGTTCACGCCGTCGATGCGGATGGAGGAGATGGCAGCGCCTTCGATGGAGCTCAGGAGGACGCGACGGAGGGAGTTGCCAATCGTGTGTCCATAGCCGGCCTCGAAGGGCTCAGCGATGAACTTTGCGTAGGTTGGCGTGGAGCCTTCCTCAACCTTCGTGAGCTTGGACGGGAGTTCGAACTTTCCGAGACGTTTGGGCATGGCGGTGAGGGCGGAAGATAGTGGTTAAATAGCAGAGGCGGCGAGCTTAGAAGCGCGAGTAGAACTCGACGATGAGCTGCTCGTTGATGCCCTGCTCCATCTCATCGCGCGTGGGCAGGCGATTGACGACGGCCTTGAAGTTCTCGGCGTTGAGCGTGAGCCAGCCGGGGACGTTGCGGATGCGGTTTTCCTCGAGATTGCGGGTGGCGAGCTGGCGGGAAGCCGGAGCGTTGCGCACTTCGATCTCGTCGCCGGGCTTCACGGAGTAGCTGGCGATGTCGACCTTGTGTCCGTTCACACGGATGTGGCCGTGGTTGACGAACTGGCGGGCAGCCGCGCGGCTCTTGGCGAGACCGAGGAGGTAAACGACGCTGTCGAGACGGGTCTCGAGGAGCTGGAGGAAGCGTTCGCCGGTGACGCCGCGCTCGCGCTTGGCGATCTCGAAGAGGCGGCGGAACTGGCGCTCGAGCAGACCGTAGGTGTAACGGAGCTTCTGCTTTTCGTTGAGGCCGAGAGCGTATTCGGAAACTTTACGGCGCAGCTTGGGGCCGTGCTGGCCCGGAGGATAGTTGCGGCGTTCGAGGGCCTTGCCCGAGCCGAGGATGTGCTGGCCGAATCGACGGCTGATGCGGGTGGTGGGTCCGGTATAACGAGCCATGGTGGAACCTAGTTTTTAGTTTTGTGAAGGGTGGTAAGCGGCGCGTTAGACGCGGCGGCGCTTGCGGGGACGGCAGCCGTTGTGCGGGACCGGGGTCACATCGATGATCGAGGTGATCTCGAGGCCGATCGCCTGGAGGGCGCGAACCGCGGAGTCGCGGCCGAGGCCGGGACCGGAGATGCGGATGACGACGTCCTTGAGGCCGTGAGCCATCGCGTTACGCGCGGCGTCTTGAGCGACGACCTGAGCGGCGTAGGCGGTGGACTTGCGGGAGCCGCGGAAATTGCACTTACCGGCGCTGGACCAGGAAATGACTTGGCCCTTCTGGTCGGTGATCGAAACGATCGTGTTGTTGAAGGAGGCCAGCACGTTGGCGATGCCAGACGTGATGTTCTTGGAGCCCTTGGCCTTGCGGACCTTGATGACGCCAAGCTCTTCCTTCAGGAGGTCTTCAGCGGTGGGCTGCTTGGCCACACCACCGATGAGCTCGACCGGCTTTTCAGCAGCGGCGGGAGCGGCGGCAGCACCCTCGGCAGCCGGAGCGGCGGCCTTGGGAGCCTTGGCCTTCTTCTCGGGAGCGGGCGCAGCGCCTTCGGCGGCAGGAGCCGCGGCTTTGGCGGTTTTCTCTTTCTTGGGGGCGGACTTTTCTTCGGCCATGGCGTTTTAAAATTATTCTTTAGCTTTGGTGACGCCCACGGTCTTGCGGGGACCCTTACGGGTGCGGGCGTTGGTGGAGGTGCGCTGGCCGCGGACCGGGAGGCTACGGCGGTGGCGAACGCCGCGGTAGCAGCTGATCGCCTGGAGGCGCTTCAGATTGCCGGCGATCTCGCGGCGGAGGTCACCCTCGAGCACCCACTTGTGCTCGGCGATGAGCTGGATGATCTTGTTGAGCTGCTCTTCGGTGAGATCCTGAGCCCGCATGTCGGGATTGAGACCGGCTTCCTTGACGAGCAGGTCGGCACGGGTGGGCCCGATGCCGTTGATATAACGGAGGGAATACGCGACTTTTTTCTTCGCGGGGATATCTACACCGAGGAGACGAGGCATGTTGTTGTTAGTTTAGAGTTAAGTGATGAAAGTGATTAGGAAACAGAACCGGGAATCTGAGCGAGCGGCACGGTGAGGATTTCGGGGCCGTTCTCAGTCGTGAGAACCGTGTGCTCGAAATGCGCCGAAGGAGAACCGTCCGCCGTAACGCACGTCCACCCGTCCGAGAGGATCTTGGTGCGATGGCCGCCGAGGTTGACCATGGGCTCGATGGCCAGGGTCATGCCGGGCTTGATCTTTTCGCCGGTGCCCTTGCGACCGAAGTTCGGGATCTCCGGCGGCTCGTGCATCGAGGTGCCGACACCATGGCCGACCATGTCACGAACGACGCTGAAACCGTGGCCTTCGACGTAACGCTGGATCGTGGCCGAGATATCGCCGATGCGATTACCGACCACCGCTTCGCGGATGCCGAGATCGAGCGCCTCGCGCGTAACGCGGAGGAGCTTCAACACGGTGGGATCCACGGCGCCGACCGGCATTGTGAAAGCGTTGTCGCCGACGTAGCCGTTGTGCCAGACCACGATATCGAGCGAGACAACGTCGCCATCGTGCAGGACTCGTCGGAAAGACGGGATGCCGTGAACGACCTCTTCGTTGACCGAGATGCAGGTGTGGGCCGGATAGGGTCGGTTGCTGCCACGATAACCGTAGCAGGCGCTGCGGGCTCCAAGGCGGGCAATCCAATCGCGGCCCGCCTCTTCCAAGTCTTGGGTCGTGATGCCAGGCCTCACGAGCGGCTTGAGTTTATCAAGCACCGTCGCGGCGATGGCACACGCCTCGCGCATGCGAGCGATGCCCTCCTTGTTTTTAATGGGAATCGTCATGCGGCGAGGTCGCTCGGCTCCAGGAGGAGACCAAGCGTTCGATAGTGTTCGGCGACCGGCCCGACGGAGCCCGTTGATGTCGCGATCACGGCGCTGAGCGCCTCGTCGCGGGAATCGAGCCATTCATCGAACACTTTTGCTTGGAGCAGCGTAGCCGGGAAGTCACTGAGGACAAATCCCGCATCAGGTTTGCGCGCGAAGAACCAGCGTCGCATCACTGCGATCGTGGTCGCTTCCTCCGACGCAGCGGAGCTGCGGCGGCGCGAAATCTCCGGACCCTTCAGGCGATCGGGAGAGACGTGCTCAAGATTCAAAGAACGGGCTCGGTTCATCAAACTTTCGGGAAGAAAATCGGGAGAACCGAGGAGGATCAGCTTGGTTTTGGCGGGGACGCCGGACCGAGCGAAAGGGTCGGTGATGGCGGCCATCGCGACCAGAGTAAAGAACTAAAGTGCGAAGTGCTTGATCGCCCAAGAGACGATGCCGACGAGGAAGATCACGGAAACCGCGGTGAGCAGCTTCGCGAGCGCCTCGGAGTTGAGAGCTTCGCCGGTCATTCCAATCGTGGCAGCACTGCGAGCACGCACGCGGCCCTTCTTCAGGAAACCGTCGTAGTGGCGCTGGAGCAGGAACGTCTCGATCTGGCGCATCGTATCGAGCACCACGCCCACCGTAATGAGCATGCCGGTGCCGCCGAAGAAAATGGCGATACGCTGCGGCACATCCAATTCAAACAGCAGCACGTCGGGCATGACGGCGATGACCGTGAGGAAGATCGCGCCCGCGAGCGTCAGACGGGTCATGATGAAGTCGAGGAACTGCGCGGTCGGCTCGCCGGGGCGCACGCCGGGGATGTAGCCGCCGTATTTCTTCAGATCATCAGCAATCTGGATCGGCTTGAACATGACTGAGACCCAGAAATAGCTGAAGAAAAGGATGAGCGCGGTGTAGATCGCGTAGTAGGTCCAGTGTCCGCGGAGCAGGTTCTGCGAGAACTCGACGAGGAACTTGATATTAAACGCAGCGCCGAGCTGGGAGAAAATCTGTTGCGGGAAGAGCAGAATCGCGCTGGCGAAGATCACAGGCATGACGCCCGAGTAGTTGACCTTGAGCGGAAGGAAGGAGCTCTGGCCGCCCATGACCTTGTTGCCGACCACGCGCTTCGCGTATTGCACCGGAATCTTTCGCTGGCCCTGCACCACCATGATGATGCCCATGATCACGAGCACGAACAGAGCGAGCATGATGACCGCTTGGGGGAGGCCGAGGCTGACGCCCGTGCCAACCGGACGGAAGAATAGCTGGTAGGTCTGCTGCGCCGCGCCCGGGATGTCGGCAAGAATACCGACCGTGATCAGCAACGAGACGCCGTTGCCGATACCGCGCTGGGTGATCTGCTCACCGAGCCACATCAGCAACATCGTGCCCGCCGTCATGAAAATCACCGACGTGAGGAGGAAGCTGACCTTACTAACGATTACGATACTGCCGTAGGTGGCGAGATCGTAACCGGGGAAGAGGCGGCCTGGATTCTCAAGGGCGAGAATGAGGAGCGTGCCCTGCACCAAACAGATCAACACCGTCGCATAGCGGGTGTATTGCGTAAGTTTCTGACGGCCGACATCACCCTCCTGTTGCAGGCGGCTGAGAGCCGGCACCACCGCGGTCATCAACTGGAAAATGATGGACGCGCTGATGTAGGGCATGATGCCCAGCGCGAACACGGCGCCCTTCACGAGCGCGCCGCCGGTGAACATGTTATACAGTCCGGCGACTGCACCGCCCAAACCGCCACTGGCGGTCTGATCGGCGAAGAAGTTCTGCAGCGGGTGCGGATCGATGCCAGGCAGCGGGATATGCGCGCCGACGCGGGCAACGAAAAGCAACGCCAACGTGTAGAGAATCCGCGAGCGCAGCTCGGGAATCTTCAAGGAATTCGTGAAGGCGGAGAACACAGGGGAAGAAAAGGTTTGTCGCTGACGCCAGAAAAACGGCCGCAGCGACTGAGCTTATCCGTGAGGATTCAGCTTAGTCGCTGCACCGCTGACAAGGGAATCAAGCCACGATGGCCTGACCGCCCGCTTTCTCGATCTTGGCTTTCGCCGACTCGGAGAACTTGGCGGCGGTGACCTTCAGGGCACGGCTGATTTCGCCGTCACCGAGAATCTTGATCGACTTCTCGTCCTGACGGATGAGGCCATTGGCCGCCAGCACTTCGGCGTTCACCTCGGTGATGGATGCGTCGAGCGCGGCGAGGTCGCCCACGTTCACAACGGCGAACTCAATGCGGAAGTTGGCCTGGTTGAAACCGCGGTGCGGGAGCTTGCGGTAAAGGGGGCATCTGACCGCCTTCGAAGCCAGGACGGATGCTGCCGCCGGAACGGGCCGTCTGGCCCTTGCCGCCGCGACCGGAGGTCTTGCCGTGGCCGCCGCCTTCGCCGCAGCCAACGCGCTTCTTGCGGTGCACGGCACCGGGGACGTTCTTCAGTTCGTGGAGTTTCATGTATTTCCTCAGGAGGGCGCCCTACTCCGCATCTTGGCGCGGAGAGGACTCGGATTTATGCGAAAAGATTACTGACGGGTCTTGGCGAAGTCATCCGGCAGGCGAAGCTGAAGGAGACCGTTGAGGGTGGCATGCACCACCGCGATGTGATTCGAGGAACCCATCGACTTGGTGAGGATGTTCTTCACGCCAGCGGCTTCGAGGACCGCGCGCACACCGCCACCAGCGATGAGGCCCGTGCCAGGAGAGGCCGGCTTCAGGAGAACCTTGCCGCCATCGTATTCGCCGAAGACGTCGTGCGGGATCGTGTCGCCCTTGAGCTTCACGGTGACGAGGTTCTTGTGCGCGTTGGCGGTGCTCTTCTTGATGGCGTCGGGAACTTCGTTGGCCTTGCCGTAGCCGATGCCGAGCTTGCCCTTGCCATCGCCGACGACGGCGAGAGCGGCGAAGCTGAAGCGGCGACCGCCCTTCACGACTTTGGCGCAGCGGTTGATGAAGACGACCTTCTCGATCATCTGCGGACCGTCGGTCGGGGCCTGGTTGTCGCGATTGTCGCGGCGGCCATCGCGGCGGGGGCCACCGGGACCATCGCGGCGGGGACCGCCGCGGTTGGGTTGACGGGGCTGACGCGCCGGCGCTTCGGGAGCGGCTTCAGTGGAGGGCGCAGAAGTAGGTTCGGTGCTCATGCGATGACTTTAGAATTGGAGACCGCCTTCGCGCGCAGCGTCAGCGAACGTTTTGACTTTACCGTGATAGGGAGCCCCGGCGCGGTCGAACACGACGGAGGAGATGCCGGCGGCCTTGGCCTTTTCCGCGAACGCGGTGCCGAGGGCCTTGGCGCTGGCGACATTGGCCTTGAGGTTCTGCTTGCGCAGACCCTCGTCGAGGCTCGAGAGGAACACGAGGGTCGCACCCGCGTCGTCGTTGATCGCCTGGGCGTAGATGTGCTTCGTGGTGAAGCGCACGCAGAGACGGGGACGGGCGGCGGTGCCTTGAACTTTCTTGCGAATCCTCCAGCGACGTTTCTGCAGGAGATTGGCTTTGCGAATGGTATTGCTCATGGGAGCGAGAATTTCTTGGAGGTTTAGCGTTAGGCGACGGTCTTGCCTTCCTTGCGGCGGACGCGCTCGCCAACGATGCGCACGCCCTTGCCCTTGTAGGGCTCCGGCGGGTAGTAGCCGCGGATTTCCGCGGTGACAGCACCCACGAGCTGCTTGTCGGCGCCTTCGACCTTCAGCTTGGTCTGGTCGGTGACGGTGACTTTGATGCCCTCAGGGATGTCCATGAGGATCGCATGCGAGTAGCCGAGCGCGAGGTCGAGCTGCTTGCCCTTGAGGTTGGCCTTGAAACCAACGCCCTGGATTTCGAGCTCCTTGGTGTAGCCTTCCGTCACGCCCTTGACCATACCGGCCACGATCGAACGGGCGGTGCCATACATGGCGTTGGCGAAGCGGCTGTCCTCAGCGGGAGCAAAGGTGACCTTCTTGTCAGCGACGGTGACGGTGACGACGGGCGAAAAGGTCTTCTCGACCTTGCCCTTGGGGCCCTCGACCACGACCGTGCCGTTGTTCACGGAGATCTTCACCTTGTCGGGGATGGAAACGGGTTGTTTGCCGATGCGGCTCATGGTGCTTGGCTCCTTACCAGACGTTGCAGATCAGTTCGCCACCGGCCTTGTTGCGGCGGCAGTCGGCGTCCTTCATCACGCCCTTCGACGTGGAAACGATGCTGATACCGAGGCCGTTGAGGACGCGCGGAATCTCGGTGTAGCTGTAGTAGAGACGACGACCCGGAGTGGAGACGCGGGTGAGGCCCGTGATCGCCGGAGCGTTGTCGACATACTTCATCGTGACGACGAGCGTCTTGTGCCCCTTCTCATCGGTGCCGCTCTTGTAGTCGCTGACGTAGCCCTCTGCCTTGAGGATAGCCGCGATCGCCTCGCGAAGTTGAGAGTGCGGAGAAACGCACTCGGCGAGACCGGCCTTGGACGCATTGCGCAGGCGGGTCAGGAAGTCACTGATCGGATCGGTCATGGTGGATGTTATTTTTTACAGCCGCGCGGGTCATATCCGACCCCCGTGGGCCGAAGAGTTTACCAGGAAGATTTCGTGACGCCGGGGATTTTGCCGGCGAGGGCCAGTTCACGGAACTGGATACGGGACACACCGTATTTGCGGATGTAGGCGCGCGGGCGGCCGCTGAGCGAGCAGCGGTTCTTCACGCGGACGGAAGACGAGTTGCGGGGGAGCTTCTGCAGCTTCTTCTGAGCGGCGAAAAACTCTTCGTCGGTGGTCGCCGGATTGAGGAGGATCGCCTTCAGCTCGGCGCGCTTGGCGGCGAACTTGGCGACGAGGCGCTTGCGCTTTTTCGTTGCGCTCGATGGCAGAGGTCTTGGGCATGGTCGTTAAAATTAAGCGGCTTTCGGCGCGGCACCTTCAGCGCGGCGGAAGGGAATGCCGAGCAGGCGCAGGAGCTCGCGGCCTTCGTCGTCGGTCTTGGCCGAGGTGACGATGGTGATATCGAGGCCCATCTGCTTTTTCACGTTTTCCACGGTGATTTCGGGGAAGATCGTGAAGTCGGTGATGCCGAGGTTGTAGTTCCCCTGCCCGTCCAGCTTGGTCGGCACGCCGCGGAAGTCGCGGATGGTGGGAAGCGCAACCGCGATGAGGCGGTAGAGGAACTCCCACATGGCACTGCCGCGGAGCGTCACGTGGCAGCCCACGACCTGGCCGGCGCGGAGTTTGAAGTTAGCGATCGCCTTGCGCGACTTGGCGAGGACGGGCTTCTGACCGGCGATGAGACCGAGGTCGCGCTGGATGTCGCTGATCACATTCTTGTCGGCTTCAGAATCGATGCCGGTGTTGAGGCTGATCTTCAGCAGCTTCGGCACTTGATGCTTATTCTTGTAGCCGCGGCTCTTCACGAGTTCAGGGGCGACCTGCTCGACGTAGAGTTTTTTGAGAGAGGGAACGTAGCTCATTTTTAAGGCCCCGGATTACCGACCCGGAGGCAGAGGTGAGTGATGTTTTAAGTGGAAAAGCGCTCAGTAACGCAGGCGCGCCCGCCCTTTGGCAAGCGCGCAGTGCATCAGGCGGTCGCCTTCTTGCGTTTGCTCGAGTCGAAAACCGACTGGAGCATCAGGTTGGAGATAGCGATGGTGCCCTCGCGTTCGGCGATGGTGCCCTGCGGGTGCTCCTGCGACTTCTTGAGGTGGCGCTTGATCAAACCGACGCCCTCGACGCGCGCGCGCTGCTTGCCGGGAAGGATCTCGAGGATCTTGCCCGACTTGCCCTTCTGGGAACCGGCGATCACGACGACCTGGTCGCCGCGTTTGACGTGAAATTTCGTAGCCATGTTAGAGAACCTCCGGAGCGAGGGAGATGATCTTCATGAAGTTCTTCGCGCGCAGTTCGCGGGCGACCGGGCCGAAGATACGGGTGCCACGGGGATTGTTCGTCGCGTCGATGATGACGATCGCGTTGCTGTCGAAACGCAGGTAGCTGCCGTCCGCGCGGCGCACGGGCGCCTTGGTGCGAACCACGACGGCCTTGGCGACTTCGCCCTTCTTAACAGTGGCGTCGGTGGTGCTTTCCTTGATGTGGACGGTGATGATGTCACCCACGGCGGCGGTGTCGGTGTTCTGACCTTTTTGGAGATCATGGCAGCGCGACGGGCACCGGTGTTGTCGGCGACTTCGAGAATGGAGCGCAGTTGAATCATGGCGGGCCTCCTAAATGATATTCTTGGTTAGCGGTTCAGGCCTGCGGAGCGGACTCGTCCGACTTGGCGGTCTTCGTCGGCACGGAGGCGGCGACGTCGGTCTCGCTGACGGCGATCGCATCGGTGGTGATGGCCTTCTGGATCACGGAGACGATGCGCCAGCGCTTGAGGCGGCTGAGCGGACGCGTTTCCATGATCTCGACCTTGTCGCCCACGCGGGTCTCGTTCTTCTCGTCGTGCGCGTGCAGGACGGTCTGACGATTAACCACCTTGTGGTAGAGCGGGTGCGGCGTCTTGAAGGGGACGGTGACCTTGACGGACTTGTCGCCGGAACGGCTCGTGACGAAGCCGATTTGAGTTTTGCGCGAGCTGCGCTCGCCGGGAGCGGTAGAGGACATGGCGGATTACTGGTTTCGTGCGCTCAGGCGGCGACGGGTTTGCTTTTCTTGGAAGCGGTGAGCGCGGTTTCGAGGCGCGCGATGGTCTTGCGGAGCGTGCGGATCTCGTGGGTCTTCTCCACCTGGCCGGTCTGCTTGCGCAGACGCAGCTGGAGGAGCTGCTCGCGGGTCTCGCGAATCTTCACAGGAAGCTCAGCGGGAGCGAGGTCGCGGATTTCTTTCGAAGTCATGACGGAACGTTTTTTGAAGGATTAGGCCGCGGCGCTGTCGCGGGTGATGAAGCGGCAACGGAACGGCAGCTTGGCGTCCGCGAGGCGGAAAGCCTCCTTGGCGATGGTGGCGGGCACGCCGGCGAGCTCGAAGAGCACGGCGCCGGGCTTGATCACGGCGACGTAGAGTTCGACGGGACCTTTACCCTGACCCATGCGCACTTCAGCGGGCTTCTTGGTCACCGGCTTGTGCGGGAACACGCGGATCCAGAGTTTGCCCTTGCGCTTGAGGTGGCGGGAAATGGTGACGCGAGCCGCTTCGATCTGCTGGCCGGTCATGGGGCCGCGAGTGAGCGACTGGAGGCCGAACTCGCCGAAAGCGAGCGTATTGCCGCGCTTGGCATTGCCAGCGCGGGAGCCTTTCATCGTCTTGCGGAACTTGGTGCGAGAGGGAGCGAGAGCCATGGGAGTTATCTCCTAGGTGGATATGTATCCAAAAACTGGATCAGTTGTTGTCGGACTCTTTTTTGCAGATCCAGCACTTCACGCCGATCTTGCCATAAACGGTCTGCGCCTCGGAGAACCCGTAATCGATGTTCTCGCGGAGGGTGTGCAGCGGCACGCGACCTTTGCGCTGCCATTCGCGGCGGGCGATGTCCGCACCACCGAGGCGGCCGGAGCACTGGATACGGATGCCTTCGGCACCGAGCGTCATGGCCATCTCGACGGCCTTCTTCATGGCGCGGCGGAAAGCGATACGGCGTTCGAGCTGCAGCGCGACGTTTTCAGCGACGAGCTGGGCCTCGATCTCGGGCTTCTTGACCTCCTGGATGTCGAGGAGGATCTCCTTGCCGGTGAGCTTGGCGAGCTCGTCCTTGATCTTGTCGATTTCCTGACCCTTGCGGCCGATGACGATACCGGGACGGGCGGTGTAGATCTTGACGCGGACGCGGTTGGAGGCGCGCTCGATGAAGATGCGCGGCACGGAAGCCTGCTTGAGCTTCTCCATCAGCTTCTCACGGATGATCTGGTCCTCGTGGAGGAGCTTGGAGAAGTCCTTCTTGCCGGCATACCAGCGGGACTGCCAGTTGCGGCGGACGGCGAGACGGAAACCGGTGGGATTGGTTTTTTGACCCATGGAAAAATCCTCAGTTGTTGTTGCCGTCCGAGAGGACGATCTTGATGTGCGACATCTTCTTGCGACGGGGAGCAGCGGACCCACGCGCGGCGGCCTTGAAGCGCTTCAGCACCGGGCCATTCTCGATGATGGCGCTCTTCACGGTGAGCGAGTCGGCGGAGAGGTTGTTGTTGTTCTCCGCGTTCGCGATCGCGCTCTTCAGCGTCTTGGCGATCAGGCGCGCGGATTTGCGCGGGATGAGCGACAAGTAGTCGACGGCTTCCGCAGCCTTGCGGCCTTGGATGGTGCGGGCTACTTCGCGCACTTTCTTGGGGGACATGCGGGCGTAGCGAGTGAGGGCTTGAACTTCCATGGTATTGTCGAGGATTCCGCCCGGAGGACGGCGATAGCGGCGCTGGGGCCCTACCCTTTTGTTTCGGTGTTTGGTTTAAAAACTAGTTTTAGACTTCCTTGCGCGTCATGCCGCCGTGGCCCTTGAAGACGCGGGTGAGGGCGAACTCGCCGAGCTTGTGCCCGACCATGTTCTCGGTGACGTAAACGGCGATGAACGCCTTGCCGTTGTGAACGCTGAACGTGTGGCCGACGAAGTCGGGCGTGATCGTCGAGCGGCGGGACCAGGTCTGAATCGGTTTCTTCGTGCCGGTCTTGTTGGCCTTCTCGATCTTCTCGAGAAGGTGGTAGTCGACGAAGAAACCTTTTTTGATGGAACGTGCCATGGTGCGAAAAGGCTGGGATTACTTCCGGCCACGCGGCTTGCGGCCGTTGTGGTGAACGATGATTTGGGCGTTGGACTGCTTGGAGCGACGGCGCGTCGGGAAGCCCTTGGCGAGCTGACCCCACGGCGACACGAGCTGCTGGCGGCCGCCACCACCCTTGGATTTACCCTGACCACCACCGTTGGGGTGATCGACGGGGT
This sequence comes from Opitutus sp., assembly GCA_024707325.1. Classification (GTDB taxonomy): domain Bacteria; phylum Verrucomicrobiota; class Verrucomicrobiia; order Opitutales; family Opitutaceae; genus Opitutus. The sequence continues at coordinate 216,665 of JANPZY010000001.1, forward strand.
TCATCACCATACCGCGGACGGTCGGGCGAATACCCAGCCAGCGCCGGCGACCGGCCTTGCCGAGGGATTGTTGATTGTGGTCACCGTTGCCCACTTCGCCGATCGTGGCGCGGCACTTGGGGCTGACGATGCGGAGTTCGCCGGAAGGCATCTTGAGCGTGGCCTTGCCGTTTTCGACGGCGACCAGCTCGAGGCCAGCACCGGCAGAACGGGCGATCTGCGCACCGCGACCGGGGATCAACTCCACGCAATGGAGGCGCGTGGACGGCGGGATAATTTCCAGCGGGAAATTGTTGCCGACGTTGAAATCATTGGTCGTGGCTTTGTTCGAGGTGACGATGGTGTCGCCCACGTTCAGGCCTTTCGGCGCGAGCACGTAGCGCTTCTCGCCGTTCGCGTAAGCGATCAGGGCGATGTTCGCGGTGCGGTTGGGATCATACTCGATCGCCTGCACCTTGGCGGGCACATCGAGGATGTTGCGCTTGAAGTCGATGATACGGTAGAGGCGCTTGTGGCCACCGCCGCGGTGACGCGTGGTGATGCGGCCGTAGACGTTACGACCACCGCTCTTGCTCTGCGACTGGGTGAGCGCGCGCTCCGGACGCTTCTTGGCCAGACCCTCGATCTTGTTGAGGGAGGTGAAGCGACCCGCGGGCGTGAGGGGACGGAAAGATTTGATAGCCATGGTGGGATTTCTCCGGAGCGAACTCAGACGAGCTCGATTTTGTCGCCAGCCTTGAGGGTGACGATCGCCTTCTTGTAATCGGAACCGACGGAGGGACGGCCGGCGCGGCTGCGCTTGTTCTTGCCGCGGTAGTTCTGCACGTTCACGCGGCGGACGGTGACCTTGAAGGTCTGCTCAACGGCCTCGGCGATCTGGTGCTTGTTGGCGTTCTTAAACACCTCAAAGGTGTATTGGCCGAGCTCGGAGGAGAGCTTGTTGGACTTCTCCGAGAGGCGAACGAGTTTGAGAACCTTGTCGGCTTGCATTAGTTCTTACCTCCGTTGACGCGGGCGATGATGGCCTCGAGCGCCTTGGTGCTGACGATGATCTTGCTGTATTGGGCGAGATCGAGGGTGTTGAGCTTGGCGGCTTCCTGAAGGAACACGCGCTCGATATTGCGGGCCGCGCGAACGGCGTCCGTCGAGAACGGAGCGTCGACGAGGAGGACTTTGCCCTTCGGGGCGATGCGTCCGAGCACTTCGCTGACGACCTTCGTCTTCGGTTGAGCAGGCGCGAAAGCCTCGATGACGGCGATTTCGCCGGCGGAGGCGCGGTCGAAGAGAGCGCGGCTGAACGCCAGCGCCTTCACCTTGGCATTGACCTTCTTCGAGTAGTCGCGGGGCTTCGGTCCGAAGACCACGCCGCCGCCAACCCAAAGGGGCGAACGGGTCGAGCCGGCGCGAGCGCGGCCGGTGCCCTTCTGGCGCCACGGCTTCTTGCCGCCGCCACGAACTTCGCCGCGAGTCTTCGTCGAGTGCGTGCCTTGGCGGTTGTTCGCGTTGATGGCGACGATCACTTCCTTCACGGCTTGGAGGCCTTTGTCGCCTTCGAAGGTCGGCAGACCGGCGAAGTCTTTTTCGCTGCTGGTTTTGCCGTCGGAGCTAAAAACGGTGAGTTTCATTTAAGGCTTCTCCGGGTTAGGCTTTCTTCGGCTGACCCTTGATCGCGGAACGGACGATGACGTCGTCACCGTTTGCGCCAGGGATCGCACCCTTCACGAGGATGAGATTCTTCTCAGGGAGAACTTTCACGACGCGCAGGTTCTGCACGGTGCGCTTCTCTTGCCCCATGTGACCGGGCATAGGCTGGTTCTTCCACGTGCGACCGGGCGTCTGGCGCATACCGATCGAACCGATACGGCGATGGAACATCGAACCGTGGGTGGCGGGACCGCCGGCCACACGATAGCGTTTCACGACGCCTTGGAATCCCTTACCCTTGGTGACTCCGATCACGTCAACCAGCTGGCCTTCGGTGAAGGCGGTGACATTGACGACGTCGCCCACTTTGAGCGTGGAGGGAGCATCCAGGCGGATTTCGCTGAGGACGCGGGGAGCGTTTTCGAGATTGGCTTTCTTGGCATGGCCAAGTTCGCCGGCGCTCGTGTTCTTGGGCTTCTTCGTGGAGAAGCCGATTTGCACGGCGTTGTAGCCGTCGGTTTCAGTGGTCTTGACTTGCACGACCGAGCAGGGGCCGGCTTCGACCACGGTGACGGGCACGAGCACATTCTGTGCGTCGTAGACCTGCGTCATCCCGAGTTTTTTACCGAGGAGCGATGAGATCATGGGCTAAGCGGTAGGTGGAGGTTCCGTTTGTGACCTACTTTAGCGAGAGGCCTGGCGGTGCCGCGGAGGGCACACAGGCAGCTGCTAACTGTAGAGCTAAGAAACTGGGTGATTAAACGTTGATGGTGATGTCCACGCCGGAGGGCAGATTGAGCTTCTTCAGCTCGTCGACCGTCTGGGCAGTGGGCTCGATGATGTCGATCAGGCGCTTGTGCGTGCGCGACTCGAATTGCTCCATGGACTTCTTGTCCACGTGCGGCGAGCGGTTGACCGAGAGTTTCTCGATGCGCGTGGGCAGCGGGATCGGGCCGGAGACGCGAGCGCCGGAGCGCTTCGCCGTCTCGACGATCTCAAGGGCCGACTGATCGATCACGCGATAGTCGAAGCCCTGAAGTTTGATGCGAATACGTTGGCCTTTCATGGTGGCAAAGAACGGGAGTTTAGGTGCGCGCCGGCGCCTTGGAGGACGTCTCGACGATTTTTGCGAGCAGCGAATTCGGGACTTGTTCGAAGTGCGAAGGCGTGATCGCGGCGGAGGCACGGCCCTTCGACAGCGAACGGATATCCGTGACGTAGCCGAACAACGTTTCGAGCGGAACGTGCGCATTGATGATGCACGCGCCGGCCTTGTTCTCCATACCCTGGATCGCACCGCGACGACGGTTGATGTCGCCCATCAAGTCGCCCTGATACTCTTCCGGCGTGGTGACCTCGACGCCCATGATCGGCTCGAGGAGGATCGGGCCGGCCTTCTTCATCGCTTCCTTGAAGGCGAAGATGCCAGCCATCTTGAACGCGAGTTCGGACGAGTCGACTTCGTGGAACGAGCCGTCGACGATACGAACCTTGACGTCCACCACGGGATATCCGGCGACGACACCGTTGTTGGCGCCTTCGAGAATACCGTCGGTGGAGGGCTTGATGAATTCCTTCGGGATGACGCCACCAACGATTTCGTTGATGACCTCGACGCCCTTGCCCTTCTCGTTCGGCTCGATCTTGACGACCACGTGACCGTATTGGCCTTTACCACCCGACTGGCGAATGAACTTGCCTTCGCCATCGGCGGGAGCCGTGACGGTTTCGCGATAAGCGATCTGCGGCTTGCCGGAGGTCGCCTCGACCTTGAACTCGCGCTTCATACGATCACGAATGATGTCGAGGTGGAGCTCGCCCATGCCGGCGAGAATCGTTTGGCCGGTGTCGGGATCGGTCTGCACGCGCAGCGTGGGATCTTCCGCGACGAGGCGCTGCAGAGCGTTGCTCATCTTCTCTTGGTCGGCCTTCGAGTTCGGCTCGATAGACATCGAGATGACGGGCTCCGGGAAGGACGGCGGCTCAAGACGGATGTCAAAGTCCTCATCGCACAGCGTGTCGCCAGTGATGACGTCCTTGATACCGACGAGCGCGCAGATGTCGCCCGAGTAGGCGATATCGATTTCTTCGCGATCCATCGCGCGCATGAGCACGAGACGCGAGACGCGTTCGCTGCGGCGGGTGCGCGGATTGTAGAGCGAGGTGCCCTTGCGAAGAATACCGGTGTAGACGCGGTAGAAAACGAGCTTACCAACGAACGGGTCGGTCCACAGCTTAAACGCGAGACCAGCGAGCTTGCCACTGTCGTCCGCAGGCGCGAACACTTCCTTGCCGTCGCTATCCTGACCGTTCATCGGAGGAAGATCGATCGGGCTCGGGAGGTAATTAATGACGCAATCGAGCAGGCGCTGGATGCCCTTCTTCTTGAAAGCGGAGCCGGGGATCACACCCGTGAACTGGAGCGAGATCGTGGCCTTGCGGATACCGAGCATGAGCTCTTCCGCCGTGATTTCTTCACCGCCCAAATACTTTTCGGCGATCACATCATCGAAATCGGACACCGCCTCGATCAGCTTCTCGCGGTATTCCTTCGCCTGCTCGCGCATGTTCTCCGGGATCTCGGAGGTCACCGGCACCATGCCGAGCGGATCCTTCGTCTCGTCGAAGATGTAGGCGATGTTCTGAACAAGGTCGACGACGCCATTGAAGTTCTCTTCCGCACCGATGGGGAGGAAGAGGGCGTGGGCATTGGCCTTGAGCTTCGTGCGCATCTCTTCGATGGCGCGGAAGAAGTCGGCACCCGTGCGGTCCATCTTGTTGATGAACGCAACGCGCGGAACCTTGTATTTGTTGGCCTGACGCCAGACCGTTTCGGACTGGGGCTGCACACCGGCAACGGCGCAGAACACCGCGACCGCTCCGTCGAGAACGCGGAGGGAGCGCTCGACCTCGGCGGTGAAGTCGACGTGTCCGGGCGTATCAATAATGTTGATACGCTGCTTGATTCCCTTCCAGGGGCCCCAAGAGGCATTCCAGGCGCAGGAGATGGCGGCCGCCGTGATGGTGATACCGCGCTCGCGCTCCTGCTCCATCCAGTCGGTCACCGCAGTGCCTTCGTGGACCTCGCCCATCTTGTGGACGGAGCCCGTGTAAAAGAGGATGCGTTCGCTGGTGGTCGTCTTGCCGGCATCAATGTGCGCGGCAATACCGATGTTGCGGGTCCACTCGAGCGGGAACGGGCGGTCCTTGGCGTTGGCCGGGGAGATCTTCGACTTGTCGGTAACGACAGTGATCTTGGGAGCAGAAACAGACATGAGTAGCAGGGGCTGGACTGTTTACCAGCGCAGGTGGGCGAAGGCACGATTGGCCTGCGCCATTTTGTGAGTGTCTTCCTTCTTCTTCACGACGGTGCCCGTGTTGTTGTAGGCATCGATGATCTCGGCCGCGAGGGCGTCTTTCATCGGCAGACCCTTGCGGCTGCCTGCGGCGTCAACGATCCAGCGGAGCGCGAGGCTCTCCTGGCGTTCGAAGGAAATTTCGATCGGAACTTGATAGGTAGCACCGCCAACGCGACGGCTCTTCACCTCGAGGCGCGGACGCGCATTTTCAAGGGCGCCGAGCAGCAGATCCACCGGATCGCCCTTTTCGAGCTTCTCGGAAACCTTCTCAAAGGCACCGTAGACGATGCGCTGAGCGATGTTCTTCTTGCCGCTCTTCATGATCACATTGACCAAGTGAGCAACGAGCGGGCTCTTGTAACGAGCATCGGGAACGACCTGACGTTTGACGGCTCTGTGGCGGCGAGACATGGCGGAATTCTTTGATTAAATGAACGATTACTTGGCGGCCTTCGGGCGCTTCACGCCATACTTGGAACGGGAGCGACGGCGCTTTTCGACGCCAGTAGCGTCGAGGGTGCCGCGGACAATGTGGTAGCGGACGCCAGGAAGGTCCTTCACACGGCCGCCGCGAACGAGCACGATCGAGTGCTCTTGAAGGTTGTGGCCCTCGTCCGGGATGTAGGAGATCACCTCGTTGCCGTTGGTCAGGCGAACCTTCGCGACTTTACGAATAGCGGAATTCGGCTTCTTCGGAGTGCGGGTCATCACCTGCACGCACACGCCACGGCGGAACGGATTGCCGTCAAGGCCGGCGATTTCGACTTAATGCGCACCTTCCGGCGGCCCTTGCGCACGAGTTGGTTAATGGTCGGCATACAAATTTCGAGGGTGGAAAATTGGAGAAAAGAGGAAAAAACTACCGCCGCCGAAAAGCTCGGCAAGAACTTTTTGGCAGAAAGTAGAAGATAGGCGTGAAGAGCGAGGGCGAGAGCCTCGATTCACGAGGAGGAATACGCTGTCACCGAGGTGGCGAAAGCGCGCAGAAAGAAAATGGAGGCGCGGACAAAGCGGAGCATCACCGCAGAACACAAGCGAATTCTCTCCCACCCTCGCTTTCGCGCACAAAAAAACGCCCGGCCGTGAGGCCGGGCGATAAATCACACGGAGCTAGGCTCAACGGGTGATTTTTGGCGGGAGGAGCACAATCCTGAAATCCTGGCGCTCCGAGACAAGTCCTTTTTCTCCTCATGCTTTCACCCGTCAGCGACGCGCAAAAAAAACGCTGCAGGTGGAATCCACCTGCAGCGTTCGCCTAAAAGATATCCTCTGCTTAGCTCGCCTCGGAGGCGACCACCGGCACTTCCTCGGTGGGCAGGTCGGCGCCAAACGGAAGCGTGATCTTGAGGTTCTTGTGTCGCGGCAGGCCAGTGCCGGCCGGGATCAAGTGACCCATGATGACGTTTTCCTTGAAGCCCTTCAGGAGGTCGACCTTGCCAAGGGTGGACGCGTCGGTGAGGACGCGCGTGGTCTCTTGGAAGGAGGCGGCCGAGATGAAGCTCTCGGTCTCGAGCGACGCCTTGGTGATACCCAAGAGAATCGGCTCGGCCTCAGCGGGTTTACCGCCAGCCGCTTCGATGCGCTTGTTCTCAGCAAGGAACGCCGAGCGATCCACCTGCTCGCCCCAGAAGTTCTCGGTGTCACCCGGATCGGTGATACGGACCTTTCGGAGCATCTGGCGGATGATGATCTCGATGTGCTTGTCGTTAATCGTCACACCCTGCAGGCGGTAAACTTCCTGAACTTGGGAGATGAGGAAGTCGTAGAGCGCGGACGGCCCGAGGATCTCGAGGATCTCGTGCGGATCGGCGGAGCCTTCCGTGAGGTGCTGGCCCTTGTGCACAACGTCACCCGGTTGGACGATGATGTGCTTGCCGGTCGGGATGAGATGCTCCTCTTCCTGGCCCGTCTCTTCGTTTTTCACGACGAGCTTGCGCTTGCCGCGAACGGTGCCTTCGAACGACACGATGCCATCGATGCGGGACATTTCGGCCGCGTCCTTCGGGCGGCGAGCTTCGAAGAGCTCGGCCACGCGCGGGAGACCACCGGTGATGTCCTTGGTCTTGGAGGCCTGACGCGGCGTCTTCGCGAGCAACGCACCCGGTTGGATGATGTCGCCTTCGTTGACGGCGATCTGCGCGCCGACGGGAATCGAGTAAGCCGAGAGCGGCTTGCCCTTCGCGTCACGCACTTCGATCTGCGGATTGAGGTCTTCCTTGTGCTCGATGACAACCGTCGCAATGCGGCCCGACGCTTCGTCGAGTTCGCGCTTAACGGTGACGCCAGGGATCATGTCCTTGAACGCCAGCGTGCCACCCTTTTCAGAGAGCACCGGGATGTTGTAGGGATCCCATTGAGCGAGGACCTCACCCTTCTCGATCTTCTCGCCGTCGCCGACGTGGAGGAAGGAACCGACAACGATGTTGTAGGTTTCCAGTTCCTTGTCTTCGGCGTCGACGATCTGGATCGTGCCGGTCTTGTTCAGCACGATGCTGCCGCCTTCGGCGGTTTCCACGAGACGGAGGCCGCGATACTTCACGACGCCGCTCGAGCGGACGCGAATTTCAGGAGTCTTGAAGCCGCCGGACGCGACACCACCGATGTGGAAAGTGCGCATCGTAAGCTGCGTGCCAGGCTCACCGATCGACTGGGCTGCGATGATACCGACGGAATCACCGGCTTTCGCCACCTTGCCGGTGGCGGGGTTGATGCCATAGGACTTGGCGTCGATACCGGTCGTGCTCGTCGAGGTAAGCGGCGACATGACTTTCACGCGCTCGATGCCGACCTCTTCGATCTTGAGGGCGATTTCTTCGGTGATCAGTTCGCCGGAACCCACGAGGAGTTCGGAGGGATTGAGCGGGTTGAAGACGTCATCGCTGGAGAAGCGACCGACGACGCGTTCACGGAGGCCGACGATTTCGTCGTCGCCTTCGAAGATCGCCTTCTTCCACACGCCATCGCGAGAGCCGCAATCGTCCTCAGCAATGACGACGTCCATCGCCACGTCGCAGAGCTTACGCGTGAGGTAACCGGCGTCAGCCGTCTTCAGCGCGGTGTCAGCGAGACCCTTGCGGGCACCGTGGGTGGAGATGAAGTATTCGAGAACGGTCAGACCTTCGCGGAAGGACGACAGAATCGGACGCTCGATGATTTCACCGGAGGGCTTGGCCATCAAACCGCGGGTGCCGCAAAGCTGGCGGACCTGCTGTTTGTTACCACGCGCACCGGAATCCATCATGATATAGACGGGATTCACCTCGTTGCGGCCGTCGTTGTTCTCGAGCTTCGCGAACACTTCTTTCGCGATGCGATCGGTCGTGCCGGTCCAAAGGTCGATCACCTTGTTCTTACGTTCGCCTTCGGTGATGATACCCTTGTTGAACTGACCTTCGACTTCCGCGATCTTCTTCCGGGTTTCAGCGACGATTTCCTTCTTCGCCTCCGGAATGATCATGTCGTCGATACCGATCGAGATGCCGGCCTGGAACGCGGTTTGGAAACCGAGCTCCTTCAGGCGATCGAGCGTCTCAACCGTGGCTTGGTTGCCGACGATCTTGTGCGTGTTGAGGATGAGATCTCCCAGCTTGCCCTTCGGCACCGGGAAATTCACGAAGCCCAAGCCCGACGGCCAGATCTGGTTAAAGATCACGCGGCCCACCGTGGTGCGAAGGACCTTCTTGTCCTTGTTACCATAGACGGTTTCCTTGCCGAAATCCGGATTGGGCACTTCGACCCAATCGTGTTTCCGGAGGGCGCCATCAGCGACGGCGTAGAGCACTTCCTGCAGACCGGAGAGCAACGGCACGCGCTCGCCCTTCGCGGGCTTCTTGCGCGGCTCGATGGTCAGGTAGTAAGCACCGAGAACGATGTCCTGCGACGGCGTGAGGATCGGTTTGCCCGAAGACGGCGAGAAGATGTTCGAAGTCGCCATCATGAGCAGCTTGCACTCGAGGATCGCCTCGAGCGAAAGCGGCACGTGCACGGCCATCTGGTCACCGTCGAAGTCCGCGTTGTAAGCGGTGCAGACGAGCGGGTGAACGCGAATAGCTTCACCTTCGATCAGCACCGGCTCGAACGCCTGGATTGAGAGACGGTGGAGCGTCGGCGCGCGATTGAGCAGCACCGGGTGGCCCTTGGTGACTTCCTCGAGAATATCCCACACTTCGGGAGACTTCTTCTCGATCATCTTGCGCGCACCACGAACGGTGTGCACGAAGCCGAGCTCCTTCAGACGGCGGATGATGAACGGCTCGAAAAGGACGAGCGCCATCTTCTTCGGCAGACCGCACTGGTTGAGCTTGAGCTCAGGACCGATGACGATGACCGAACGACCAGAGTAGTCGACGCGCTTACCGAGAAGGTTCTGGCGGAAACGACCCTGCTTGCCCTTGAGCATATCCGAAAGGGACTTCAAGGGGCGGTTGCCGGCACCCGTGACGGGGCGGCCGTGACGGCCGTTATCGAAGAGCGCGTCAACCGCTTCCTGCAGCATGCGCTTTTCGTTGTGGATGATCACATCCGGCGTCTTCAGCTGCATCAAATTCCGCAGACGGTTGTTGCGGTTGATGACGCGGCGATAGAGGTCGTTGAGGTCGGAGGTCGCGAAACGGCCACCTTCGAGCGGAACGAGCGGACGGAGGTCCGGCGGAATAACCGGGAGCACTTCGAGCACCATCCACTCCGGACGGCTGTTCGAGTGAATGAAGCCTTGGATGACCTTCAGACGCTTCGAGAGCTTCTTTTTGATCTGCTTCGATTTCGTCGCCCGCATCTGCTCCTGCAGCTCGGTGACGGTGGTCTCCATGTCGGTGCGCACGAGCGCATCGCGGACAGCCTCGGCGCCCATTTTGGCGACGAAGGAATCGTCACCGTATTCGTCGATCGCCTGGCGGTATTCGGTGTCGGTGAGGAGCTGGTGCTTCTCGAGCGGGGTCTTGCCCGGATCGATCACCATGTAGTTCTCGTAGTAGATCACGCGCTCGAGAGAACGCGCGGTCATGTCGAGCAAGAGACCGAGGCGGCTCGGCATGCTCTTGAGGAACCAGATGTGCGCGACCGGAACGGCGAGCTCGATGTGGCCCATGCGTTCGCGGCGGACGCGCGCGATCGTCACTTCCACGCCGCAGCGATCGCAGATGACGTCCTTGTATTTGATGCGCTTGTATTTTCCGCACGCGCACTCGTAGTCGCGCACCGGGCCGAAGATCTTTTGGCAGAAAAGGCCACCCGGCTCGGGCTTGAAGGTGCGGTAATTGATCGTTTCGGGATTCTTGACCTCGCCCTTCGACCATTTGCGGATGGTCTCGGGCGAAGCGACCGTGATCGACACGCAATCGAACGCGTTTTCCTCGAGACCGAGCGCGTTCCGGGTCTCCTCGCGAGCGGAGGAGGCGGCGATGTCATTGGGTTGAATGCTCATTTAATTTCTCCCTGTAGTTGTGAAAAGGATACGCGGGGTGCCGGCGGCATCAGGTGCCGAAGCCGAGCGAGTCGCGTTTGTTGAGCTTGATGTCGAGACCGAGGGACTGGATTTCCTTGATCAACACGTTGAACGACTCGGGCGTGCCGGCCTGCAGCGTGTTGTCGCCCTTGACGAGCGACTCGTAGATCTTGGTGCGTCCCTGCACGTCGTCGGACTTGACGGTGAGCAGTTCCTGGAGCGTGTGCGCCGCGCCATAGGCTTCGAGCGCCCACACTTCCATTTCGCCGAAGCGCTGACCGCCGTATTGGGCTTTGCCGCCCAACGGCTGCTGCGTGACGAGCGAGTAAGGACCGACCGCGCGCGCGTGAATCTTGTGCGACACAAGGTGGTTCAGCTTCATCATGTAGATGTAGCCGACGACGACCTCCTGATCGAGTTTCTCACCGGTGCGACCGTCGTGGAGCGTGCTCTTGCCGGAGTGCGGCAGCTTCGCTTCCTTGAGGTATTCACGGACTTTCTTTTTCCGGAATGCCGTCAAAGACGGGGGTCGCAACCTTGATACCGAGCTTTTTGCAGGCCCAGCCAAGGTGCGTCTCAAGCACCTGCCCCACGTTCATGCGCGAAGGCACGCCGAGGGGGTTAAGGCAGATCTCGATCGGGGTGCCGTCCGGGAGGAACGGCATGTCTTCCTCGGGCACGATCTTGGCGACCACACCCTTGTTACCGTGACGACCGGCCATCTTGTCGCCGACTTCGAGCTTCTGCTTCGTGGCGATGTAGACTTTGACCTGCTTGATCGAGCCGTCGCCCGCGTCGGCACCGGATTCGATGCCCGCGATCTTGCGCTCACGGTCCGTCTCGAGCTCGTCGAACTTGGTCTGATACGAGCCGATGATCTCCATGATCTTGATCCGCACGGGTGACGGATCGATCTGGATGTGCTTCGAAACGGCGGCGAGTTTGCGCAGCAGCGTCTTGGTGATCTTGCGATTGGCCGGGATGATGATTTCGCCGGTCTCGCCGTTGATCACGTCGAGCGGAATCTTTTCGCCGAGAAGGATGTTGGAGAGGGCCTCGGTGAGACCTTCGCGCAACTTGTCCATCTGCGTTTTGTATTCCTCCTGAATCTGCTTCACCTGACGGCGGCGGTCGGAGGGAGAGAGTTTCTCCTTCTCGAAGTCGACACGCGAAGAAACCTTCACGTCCATCACGATACCGGCGGCGCCGGACGGGACGACGAGCGAGGTGTCCTTCACGTCAGCGGCCTTTTCGCCGAAGATCGCGCGGAGCAGCTTTTCTTCGGGAGCGAGTTCGGTCTCGGACTTCGGAGTGATTTTGCCGACGAGGATGTCGCCGGGCTTCACTTCCGCACCGATGCGAATGACGCCGTTGTGGTCGAGGTTCTTGAGAGCCTCTTCACCGACGTTCGGAATATCGCGCGTGATTTCCTCAGGCCCGAGCTTCGTGTCACGAGCGGTGACCTCGAACTCCTGAATGTGGATCGAGGTGAAGATATCCTCACGGAGCACCTTCTCGGAGATGAGAATCGCGTCTTCGAAGTTGTAGCCGTTCCACGGCATGAACGCGACGAGCACGTTGCGACCGAGCGCCATCTCGCCGTGATCGGTCGAGGGACCGTCGGCGATGATCTGACCTGCTTTGACCTTCTGGCCCTGTTTGACGATGGGCTTCTGGTTGAAGCAGGTGCCCGCATTCGAGCGCATGAACTTGCGGAGCTCGTAAACGAACACGCCGTTCTTCGGGTCGGTCTTCAGGTTGCGCGGCATCTCGCCATCCTTGGTGATGACGATGCGTTTCGCGTCGACTGAAGCGACGACACCCGCCTCTTCGGCGACGGCCACAATCTTCGAGTCACGAGCAACGCGCTCTTCAATGCCGGTGCCGACGAACGGCGCCTCGGCTTGGAGGAGCGGCACGCCTTGGCGTTGCATGTTCGCACCCATGAGCGCGCGATTGGCGTCGTCGTGCTCAAGGAAGGGAATCATACCGGCCGCGATCGAGATGACCTGCTTCGGCGACACGTCCATCAACTGAACGTCGGCCGCAGGCACTTCGAGGAACTCGCCGTCCTTACGAACGGTGACCTTGCCCACAAAGTGGCCCTTGTCGTCGACCTCGGAATTGGCCTGGGCGATGACCTTGCCCTCTTCCTGGTCGGCGGTGAGATATTCGATCTTGTCGGTGACGCGGCCGTCTTTCGCGACGCGGTAAGGCGTCTCGATGAAGCCGAATTCGTTCACGCGAGCATAGGTCGAGAGAGAGTTGATCAGACCGATGTTCGGACCTTCAGGGGTTTCGATCGGGCAGATACGGCCGTAGTGCGACGGATGGACGTCACGGACTTCGAAGCCGGCGCGTTCGCGGTTGAGACCACCAGGCCCGAGGGCGGAGAGGCGACGCTTGTGCGTGACCTCCGCGAGCGGGTTGATCTGGTCCATGAACTGCGACAGCTGCGAACGGGCGAAGAAATCGCGGATGACGGTCGTGAGCGCCTTCGGGTTGATCAGCTTTTGGGGCGTGATCGAATCGACGCTTTGATCATACATCGTCATGCGCTCGCGCACGAGACGCTCGGTGCGGCTGAGGCCAACGCGGCACTGGTTGGCGAGCAACTCGCCGACGGTGCGGACGCGACGGGAACCGAGGTGATCGATATCGTCGACGACGCCCTCGCCCTTCTTGAGGCGAACGAGATACTTGGTCGCGGCAACCACATCGCCGGACTCGAGGATGCGCTGCTCAAGGTCGACCTTGAGGCCGAGCTTCTGGTTGACCTTGTAACGACCGACGCGGCCGAGGTCATAGCGCTTGGGATCGAAGAACAGGCGCTTGAGGAGAGCCTTGGCGTTCGCCGTGGTCGGCGGCTCGCCCGGACGGAGGCGCTTGTAGATTTCCTTGAGGGCTTCTTCTTCGTTGCGCGTCGGATCCTTCTTCAGCGCACGGATGATGGCACCTTCGTCGACCGCGGTGTCGATCACGCGGATGGAGGTGATGTCGTGTTTCTCGAAGGTGCGGACGATCGCCTTCGTGAGCGGCTCGAACGCACGCGCGAGCACAACGCCCTTCTGGGCATCGATCGCGTCTTCCACGAGCACGAGCGTGGAGACGTTCTCCATGTCGAGCGCCTTGGAGACCTTTAGGTCCTTGATCTCGTAGAAGAGATTCAGGATGTCGATGTCGCTCGAGTAACCGATCGCGCGAAGCAGCGTCGTGATGAGGAACTTGCGACGACGGCGGCGGCGGTCGAGGTAAACGTAAAGCAGATCGTTATTGTCGAACTGCACTTCGAGCCAGGTGCCGCGATCGGGGATGATGCGGAAGGAGTGGAGCGGCTTGCCGTTCGGGTGCGGAGTGACCTCAAACGCGATACCGGGCGAACGGTGAAGCTGCGAAACCACGACGCGCTCAGCGCCGTTGATGATGAACGAGCCGCGCTCGGTCACCATCGGGATTTCGCCCATGTAGATCTCCTCGTCCTTGATGAAGTCTTCCTCGCGGAGGCGCAGCTTCACGTAGAGCGGCACCGAGTAGGTGATGCCTTCGCGCAAGCACTCGATCTCGGTGTTCTTCGGATCGCCCAGCGTGTAGGAGACGTATTCGAGCGTGAGACGCTCGTCGTAGGAGAGGATCGGAAACACCTCGCGGAAAACCGCTTCAAGTCCCTGCGGCTTGCGCTGCTTCTCGGGGATACCCTTTTGGAGGAAATCGAGATAGGACGTGATCTGAATCTCGATCAAGTTCGGCGGCTGAAGGACTTCGCGGAGCTTGCCGAAGTTGATGCGTTCGGAATGGGTGCGGTCGGCCATGAGAGTTCCCTATGAAGGATTGGGCAAAAAGAGACAAAGCGCCGCCGTCAGCAGACGAGGCGCAAGACTAACAAAAGAACGGAAGAGGAAAAGGCAAAGGACAGGCCGCGCACCGGCACGGCCTGTCCCGAAGGAATCGGAAGTTGTGCGAGTAAAATCGCCAAGCGGTCTTACTTCAGCTCGACCTTGGCACCAGCCGCTTCGAGCTTCTTCTTGAGCTCCTCGGCTTCGGCCTTGGCGACGTTCTCCTTGACCGGCTTCGGAGCGCCCTCGACCAGGTCCTTGGCCTCTTTGAGACCCAGGCCGGTGATGGCACGGACTTCCTTGATGACGCCGATCTTGTTCGCGCCGGCGTCAGCGAGGACGACGGTGAACTCGGTCTGAGCCTCAGCGGCAGGAGCAGCGCCAGCGGCCGCGCCACCCGCGGGAGCGGCGGCGACAGCAGCAGCGGCGGAAACGCCCCACTTGCCTTCGAGGTCCTTGACGAGGGCGGCGAGGTCCAAAACGGACTGCGCGGACAGCCACTCGATGACTTGTTCTTTGGTGATGTTGCTCATGTTGACTTTCCTTGGGCGACTAGCGGCAGCGGGAGTGCTGCGCGTTTAAGAGACGTATCTCCTAGCCTGCCTCGTTGGATTTTGCTTCCCGGCGCTCGTCGTCCGGAGACGCGGCGCCGAAATTGGGTTAATGGGTTGGTTGAGTTTAGGCGGCAGGAGCAGCAGGCTCCTCCTTCTTGACCTTGGCGTCGAGCACGCGAACGAAAGCCGCGGCGTTGCTGGTGAGAAGGCCGAGGAACTGCGCACGGAGGGCCTCGAACGGGGGCAGATCAGCGATCTGCGACAGTTCGGCCGCCGTGACGATCTTCTTCTCCATCACGCCGACCTTGATCTCCACCTTCTGCTTGTCGGTGAAGAACTTCTTGAGGACCTTGGCAACGCCGGCGGAGTTGTTGCCGCCTACGACGATCGCGGTCTGGCCGATCAGCGCTTCGTCGAATTCCGGCAGGCCAAGGGCCTTGGCCGCGACGCGAAGCGAGCTGTTCTTCACCACGTGGAACTCGGCGTTGTGCGCCGCGAGCTGGTTGCGGAGATCAGCCGTCTCACCGACGGTCAACTTGGTGAAGTTCGCGAGGATGACGTAGTCGGACTTCTTCAGGTGCCCGCTGACTTCGTCGATCAGGTATTGTTTTTCTGCTCTCATGGTCGGGGCTCCTTAGTATTTGTTGAATTCGCTCGAGGCGACCTTCACCGCCGGGCTCATGCTCGCGGAGATGGTGACGCTCTTGATGAATTGGCCGCCCTTGAAGGTCGTGGGCTTGGCTTTGCCGATCGCATCAACAACCGACTGGGCATTCTCCAGAATCTGCGCGGTGGTGAAGGAGCGCTTGCCGATGCCGACGCCGATGTTGGCGGTCTTGTCCATCTTGAACTCCACACGGCCGGCCTTCACGGCCTTGATGCCCGCCACGATATCGTCGGTGACGGTGCCGGACTTCGGGTTCGGCATGAGGCCCTTGGGACCGAGCACGCGAGCGAGCGTGCGGACCTTCTTCATCGCTTCCGTGGTCGCGATGGCGACGTCGAAGTCGAGCCAACCTTCGTTGACCTTGGCCATCATATCATCGAGGCCCGCGTGATCCGCGCCGGCGTCCAGCGCCTTTTGGGCATCGTCGGTGAAGACGAGCACGCGCACCTTCTTGCCGGACCCATTCGGGAGAGGCGTGGTGCCGCGGACATTTTGTTCGCCAGACGTCGCGTCGACGCCGAGGCGGAACGAAAGCTCGACGGTTTCGTCGAACTTGGCTTTCGGGAACTTCGCGAGAACCTCCACCGCTTCCGCGAGGGGATACTCCTTGGTGAGATCAGCGACCTTGACGGCGCTGTTGTAGCGTTTGCTGTGCGTTTTGGGCATTTATTTCTCCTTGCGGTGCGAACGTCCGTGAGGACTCCCGCGATGAGCGTTGCTGAACAAAATTAGTCGACGACCTCGATGCCCATGTTGCGGGCGGTGCCAGCGATGATCTTGATGCCGGCTTCCTCGTCCTTCGCGTTCATGTCGGCCTTCTTGATCTTCCAGATCTCGGCGAGCTGCTTGCGCGTGACCTTGCCGACCTTGTCCTGGTTGGGCTTGGCCGAACCGGAGGCGATGTTGGCGGCCTTCTTCAGGAGCACCGAAGCCGGCGGGGACTTGAGGATGAAAGTGAAGCTCTTGTCGGTGTAGACCGTGATCACGACCGGCAGGATCATGCCGTTCTGATCCTTGGTGCGGGCGTTGAAGTCTTTGCAGAACGCCATGATGTTGACGCCCTGAGCACCGAGCGCAGGACCGACCGGGGGCGCGGGATTCGCAGCACCGGCGGGCAGTTGGAGGCGGATGTAGCCTTGGATTTTCTTGGCCATACGAGGAGTTTGGATTTTCGATTATACTGCTTTCGATTCAGGGATTCCGACCGGCCCGAGGCTGGCTGAAATCGAAAATCCAAAATCGAAAAAAATTGATTCGATTACTCGGTGTTGCGTTGCACCTGCCAGTATTCGAGTTCGACCGGCGTGAATCGGCCGAAGATGGAAACGGAAATCTTGAGCTTGCCGCGCTCCGGATCGATTTCGTCGATGCGGCCGGTGAGCGAGGCGAAAGCACCGTCGGTGATCTTCACTTCTTCGCCGACCAAGTATTGAACCTTCGGCACTTCCTTGCCGTTGGCTGCTTCGATGCGGGCAAAGATCTCATCCACATCCGCCTGCTTCAATGCAGCCGGGCGGTCTCCGCCGACGAACCCGATCACGCCGGCGACTTCCTTCACGAAATACCATGGGCGGTTGATCACCTTGCCGTCGTCTCCATACAGACGCATCTGAATAAAGACGTAACCAGGATACAGCTTCCGGACCTTGGTGCTCTTCTTGCCGTTTTTAACCTCCGAAACGACCTCCGTCGGCAGCAGAACCTCGAAGATATACTCGTCGAGTTCCTCGGCCTTTTTGAACTTCTCGATGTAGTTCTTCACCTTGTTCTCCTGGCCGGAGAGCGTGTGAAGGGCGAACCACTGGGCGCCGGCGGGCGCGGTCGTTTGGGCGGACATGAGGCGGTCGTTAGTTGACCATCTTCGTGAACAGGTCCACGAATTGGTAGAGGGAGAAATCGCTGATGCTCGTGAAAACGCCGAGAATGACCGCGGCGACGACGACGATCACCGTGGAGTCGCGGAGCTCGGGCATGGTCGGCCAGGAGGCCTTTTTGAGCTCATCCACAGTTTCGATCGCGAAGATGCGCACGGAGCGGAACGGGTTTTTCATGGGAGACTGGAAATTTGGCAGGCGCGGAGGGAATCGAACCCCCAACCAACGGTTTTGGAGACCGCTACTCTACCAATTGAGCTACACGCCTGTGGGAAACTATTTCTAGACGACACCGCCGAGACCCCTGAACGAGGCCTCGGCGAGTCGGAATTCAGATAGCTGACGAGCCTTATTCGGTGATTTCCGTGATACGGCCCGCACCGATGGTGCGACCGCCTTCGCGGATGGCGAACTTCTGCGTCTTCTCCATCGCGATCGGCGAGATGAGCTCGATGTCCACGGTGATGTTGTCACCGGGCATGATCATCTCGACGCCCTGCGGGAGGTTGACGACGCCCGTCACGTCCGTCGTGCGGAAGTAGAACTGGGGACGATAGCCATTGAAGAACGGCGTGTGGCGGCCACCCTCGTCCTTGGAGAGGACGTAGATTTCGGCCTTAGCCTTCTTGTGCGGCGTGATGGACTTCGGAGCGGCGAGCACCTGACCACGCTCGATCGCGTCCTTTTCGATACCGCGGAGGAGGATACCAACGTTGTCACCGGCTTGGCCGCTATCGAGCAGCTTGCGGAACATTTCGATACCGGTCACAACCGAGGTAGCGGTGTCGCGGAGGCCGACGATCTCGACGGAGTCGTTAACCTTGATAACGCCACGCTCGATACGGCCCGTCGCGACGGTGCCGCGGCCGGTGATCGAGAAGACGTCTTCAACGGACATCAGGAAGGGCTTGTCGTTCTCGCGAACCGGCTCCGGGATGTCGGTGTCGATCGCGTTCATCAGCGCCGCGATGGCGGCCTCACCCTCGGGCTTGCCCTCGAGAGCGGCGGTGGCGGAACCACGCACGATCGTGGTGGTGTCACCCGGGAACTGATACTTGCTGAGGAGCTCGCGGATTTCCATCTCGACGAGGTCGAGGAGCTCGGCGTCGTCGATGAGGTCGACCTTGTTGAGGAACACCACGATCTTCGGCACGCCGACCTGGCGGGCGAGGAGGATGTGCTCACGGGTCTGGGGCATCGGGCCGTCAGCCGCGGAAACGACGAGGATCGCGCCGTCCATCTGCGCCGCACCCGTGATCATGTTCTTCACGAAGTCGGCGTGGCCGGGGCAATCAACGTGCGCGTAGTGGCGGGACTCGGTCTCATACTCCACGTGCGCGACCGAGATGGTGACGATCTTGGAAGCGTCACGCACGGTGCCGCCCTTCGCGATGTCAGCATAGGTCTTGACCTCAGCGAGGCCCTTGCGCGCCTGGCACGCGAGAATCGACGTGGTCAGCGTGGTTTTGCCGTGGTCAACGTGGCCGATCGTGCCGACGTTCACGTGCGGTTTCTTGCGTTCGAATGTGCCTTTAGCCATGGGAGTTAGGAGACGTGATTTAGTTGGATAGACTGTTTTGACCTCTATTTTAACGTCGCGGAAGTCACGCGACGTCTGACCCTGGAGCCCAGAACCGGATTTGAACCGGCGACCTCGTCCTTACCAAGGACGTGCTCTGCCAACTGAGCTATCTGGGCAGACCGAGGGAGGGATCAAAAAACGAAAAAGAGCGAAGAAAGTGCGCTCCGGAAAAATACCCGTCAACAGCAAACTTGACGATTCGCTCGAAATCTACGGTCCGACGCAGATTCGATACATTCCGGGTCGCAAACGCTCGCCGACGCGGAGCGTTTTCAACAGATAGTTCTCAAAGTAACGGTCCACCTCCGCGACCGTCGAGCTTTCAATGAGCACTGCTGGGCGAACGACACCTTGAACCCCGACGGTGACCAGAAATTCCAATGGCTGCCAGCCGACGTCGCCCGGTGGTCGCGCTTCGGGCAAATCCTGCGCCAGTAGCCGTCGGCCATCGCCTGCACGCAGTATCTCCACGAAAGCCCCGCGGGCACGAAGCACCGGCACCTCACTCTCCCGCTCACCAAAACCCAGCATCGGTCGGGTGGTTTTTTCGACCGCAAACGCATCCACGCCTCGCGTCGGCGTCTGGATCGGTTCCGGAAAACTCAGCCCCAGCCCCGAATCCTTGAAGACAAACTTCGACGCATACGGCTGGAACGCCCCAACCGGGTCGCGGCGCACCGAGGCCGGCATCGCGTCTTCCGTCGCATTCCACCGCGTCGGCAAAAACAACGGCGTCGGATCGCGAAACATCGCTTCTTCGTTCAGCAACGCGTCCGAGGTCTTCGCCAGCACCAGCGGTGGACGCTTTTCCGCCGCGTCATTCGAGGAAGCGATCTGCCCCACCCGCGGCGCACCAAAAAGCAGCACGAGCAATGCGAGCACCGGCGCAGCCAGAGCCGCAGCCACGAGCCAGGTGCTCCAACTGCTTTCGGGCCACTTCATTTCGCAGACTTGGCCGAGTCTACGGAGCGATCCTCCGCCCCGACCACGACGCGCACGAACCCCGCCGCCTGCGCCAGGCTCGTAATCTCCGTGATCTGCTCGACCGGCACGCCCACGCTTGCGCGCACGAGCAACGTCGGTTGATGCGAGCGGCGCGCCTGTTGCCGTAGCCAGTCGCCGAGCTGCGCCATGTTCAACAGTCCGTCAGCGAACACCTGGCCCGAAGGCAGCACGCTGATCACATGCTCCGCCGGCGCCGCACCCGCGCGCGAGCCAGCCATCGTGGGAATTTGGAAATCCACCCCCCAGTCCAGGCGCCAGCACGAAGCGCGACCCGAATAGCATGAAAAACAGCACCAGTGCGCCGACGTTCACGAAGAACAGCGCGTCCATGCTGCGCGGCGGCGGCGAGAGCCGCGATGAAAGTTGGAGAGGGCGCGTGATCACGATTGCGTGGGCTTCGAGGCCGGTGCGTCCACACCGCTTTGCTCGCCGCCTGCCGTCGGCAGGTTGTCCCTGTATTCAGTAAGCAAATACCGGATGATCTCGTTGCCCGCCCACTCCATGTCGCGGACGATCGCGCGCACCCGGCCGTTCAAAAAGTGATGAGCCAAGTGAGTCGGGATCGCGAGCATCAGACTGCCCGCCGTCGCCAGCAGCGCCTGCCACATGCCCGCCGAAAGCGCGCTCGCGGTCATGTAGTCGCGCTCGAATTCCACGAAGGTCGTCACCATGCCGAGCACGGTGCCGAGCAAACCCACGAGCGGCGCCACCTGCGCGATCGCCGCGAGTCCGCCAAGCCGGCGCTCGAGCGCGGGCAACTCCACCACTCCGGCCTCCTGCACGTAATAACGCAGCGTCTCCGCATCGTCGTCCGCGTGCAGCAATGCGGCTTTCACGATCGCCGCGACCGGGCCCGGCGTTTCCTCGCACACGGTCAACGCCTCGACGATGCGGCGTTTCGCGAGGATGTTCTTGATGCCGCTGATAAACGACGTGGAGCGAATCTGCCCGCGGTGCAGATAGAGCGCGCGTTCGGCGAAGAGCATGAGCGCGAGCAGCCCCAAGAGGAGCAGCACCCACATGATCGGGCCGCCTTTGGCGAACAAACTGAAATCGAGCATCGTCATGAAGGGGAATGTCTCTGCGGGTTACTTCGCGTCTCCGATCCCGTAGCGCGCCAAACGCGAGCGCGCGAGATTTTCACCGGGCAACCGGGTGCGCAGGATCAGCGACCACGCTTCTTTCGCCTGCTCCAGTTTTTCCTGGCTTTCGAAAAGTCCACCGAGTTCGAGCAGTGTGCGCGTCATCCAATAACGTCCCTTCTCACCAAGCTGCTCCGCAAACGTCGCATCGAGCAGAAACGGATGCACCACGTCGCGCCACCACGCGGCTTCAGCTTGCCCGGTGCGGCCAAGCCGCGCCAGCAACCGGCCAAGATTATAACCGGCCTCCACGCGCGCATCGAGCGGCGCGTCCACGCGATCGCGCACGTGTTCGAACAACACCAACGCGCTTTCCGCATGCGCGGGCTGCGTGGCCGATTGCGCGTTGTGACACTGCGCCAGCGCGAGCTGGGCGAGCGCCACGTCTTCGCGCTGCGAATACTTGTTCACCAGATCTTCATAGGCGCGCTGCGCCTGCGGATACTGATTCAATCGACGCAGCAAATCGCCCTGACGAAGCCGGGCCGCAAACACGAGCTCGCTGTTCGGATAACGCCGCACGAGATCCTCGATCAGCCGGTTCGCCTCGACGAGGTTCGAGTCCTGCCCGCGACGCTCCGCCTGCAGCGCCGCCTGCAAGAGCGCCATCGGCGCATACGGATGCTCCGGAAAATCCTCCGCGAGTTTCGTGAGAAGCTGCTGCGCCTCCACCGCGTTGTCCTGACGCGCGTAGTAGTCCGCTTCGTCAAAATACGAATACACCGCGGCGTCCGAGCGCGGGAAATCCGCACGCACGCGTTTCAACTCCTCCAGCGCCTCGCGCTCGCGCTTCAGCGCAAACAAGGCCTGTGCGCGCAACAGCCCCGCCGAGCTCGCGATCTCGCTGCGCAAACTCGCCGGCGCGTCTTCGAGTTCGCCCGCGAGTCGATCGACGAGTTGCAGCGCCTGATCGGCCTGTCCCGACTCCGACGCGAGCTTCGCCTGCAACCACGCCATGCGCGCGCGTAGTTCCGGCGGCACTTCTGTGCGGGTCGCGAGCGGCCCCGACAACAACGCCTGCACGCGCGCAAAGGCCGCCGCGGTCTGCCCGCGCACCTGCAGCGCCCGCGCGAGATTCCACTCCGCCTGCCACCGGTTCACGGGATCGAACGCGGGATCCGCCGCCATCTCATCGAGCACGCGCGCCGCAGGCTCGGGCGCATCCGCCTCGATCTCCGCCTGCACGCGTTGAAACATGAGTTCGCCGGGCGACACGCCCGCCGGCACTTCGCGCAACGCCGCCGCATACGCGTCCGCCGCCGCGCGAAAATCCCGCGCGCGATACCACGCTTCCGCCACGAGCACGCCGAGCGAGCCTCGCACCGCACCGTCGCTCAATTCGGCGCGAGCCTTCGACGCATTGTCCGCCGCCGAGCGATACCGCCGCTGCTCCCAGGCCGACTGCGTGAGCACGCCATAAGCGTGCGGTTTCAACGGCGAACCAGGGAAACGCGCCAGCAACGTCCGCGCGTCCTCCTCCGCCTGCGAATAACCATCGAGCGTCTTCGTCGAGAGCGCGACCTCCGCGCGAAACAACAGCAAATCCTCCAGCGCCGGATGCACGGGCGACGCTTCGACCAGCCGGTCGAGCTGCGCCCGAAACGCGGAACGCTGCGGCTCGCGTGCCGACGCCCGCGCGAGCAGGTGCAGCGCGATGCGTTGTTTCTCCAGATCCGAACCGCGATCCAGAAGTTGCTCGAGCGCCGCGCGGCCCGCTCCCGCCTGCGCTCCGGCGATCAAACCGAGCAGCAATCGCATGTCATCGAGCTCGGCGCGCTCCGCCGCCGGCAAAGTCGAGATTTCCCGTTGCAACAGCGTGATCGCTTCTTCCGTGCGGCCGAGTGCATCGAGCGTGGTCGCGTAGGTGCGCGCCATTTCGTAGCCAACCTTGCGGCCTTGATACTCCTGCCAACTCCGGCGCTGCGCCTCGGCCATCGCCTCGGTCGCCACGCCCGATTTGAGCTGTGCTTGCGCGCGCTTGATTTGAAAACGTGCCTTCGCCTGCGCCGAAACCGCGCTGTCTTCCGCGCGGCCAAACTCCGTGCGCGCATACGACGAATCGCCGCCCGCTTCCGAGACGATCGCCTGCAAATAGTGCCACCAGCTGCGGTCCTCCGGCATCAGGTCCGCGCCGCGAACGCCCATCAGCGCGGTGCGCGCGGGCCCGAGTTGTTTCTGCGCCATCGCGACCAAGCCCGCGCGGAGATTCCACGCCGAATCTCTCGGACCGGTGTGCTCGTTGAGCATTTTTTCCGCCTCCGTGAACCGCCCCTCGTCGATCAACGCCGTCGTCAGTCCGAGCATCGCGGTCGTGGGATCCACGGAGCCGCTTTCCCACAATTCTCTATAAAGCACGGCCGCGACCGACGGAAATCCCAACTCCTGCGCTCGCTGCGCCGCGGCCAGCGTCACCACCCCGCTCGCCGCCGAGCGTTTCTGCGCGGCCGCCGGCACAAACGGCGAGGGCGGATTCAACGCCTCCTGTGCCGGGAGCGGCACCAGCGCGAGCAATGCGGAGACGACTAGAAATCTGCTGATACGCATGCGGACCGCGCCACGTTGCGTCGCACGTTGGAAACAATCAACCGCGTTGTAAAAACTTCGGCTCGCGCCGCTTTCTTGCGGTCGACACATTTCTGGCGTTTCTGAGTCCCATTTACCCACCATGAGCGCTGCCCTGATTATCCTTCTTGTTCTCGTCGGTCTGATTGTGCTCCTCGCCCTCTGGGGTGTTGGCATCTACAATTCCCTCGTCGCCCTCCGCAATCGTTTCAAAAACGCCTTCGCGCAGATCGATGTGCAGCTCAAGCGCCGCTACGATCTCATCCCCAATCTCGTCGAAACGGCCAAAGGCTACCTGAAGCACGAGCGCGAAACGCTCGAGGCCGTCATCAAGGCCCGCAACATCGCCCTCGCCGCCTCGCAGTCCGCCGCCGCGAATCCGGCCGACCCCAACGCCATGCGCGGCCTCCTCTCCGCGGAGGCCGGCCTCGGCGGCGCCCTCTCGCGCCTGATGGTCGTTTCCGAGCAATACCCCGATCTCAAGGCCAACCAAAACATGGCCCAGCTCACCGAGGAGCTGACCTCCACCGAGAACAAGATCGCCTTCGCGCGTCAGGCTTACAACGACAGCGTCATGGCCTATAACAACGCCCGCGAGACGTTCCCCAACGTCATCTTCGCCGGCATGTTCGGTTTCCAGGCCGCCGAGCTCTTCAAGATCGAAGACCCCTCCGAGCGCAACGCGCCCAAGGTCCAGTTCACCTGATCGCTCGATTGCGGAGTTCGGACTGCGGCGTGCGGATTAACTCGTCCGTTCCCGTGCGCTCTGCCTGAGGCTCCGTCACTCCGCAATCCGCGATCCCCACCCCGCCATTCTTCATGGAAACGATCACCGTCTATCCCGTGCCCAAGGGCTCCGAAAAGATCTGGGCGCTGCTCAGTCATCTCTCCGGTTTCATCGGCGTGCCGTTTATTCTGCCCCTGATCGTTTACCTCGCGATGCGCGGCGACTCGGCCTACGTCGCCGACAACGCCCGCGAAGCGCTCAACTTTCACCTCTCGGTCTTCCTCTACAGCCTCGTCTGCGCTCTTCTGATCGTGGCGTTCATCGGCGCACCATTGCTGTGGATTCTTGGTTTCGCCGCGATGATCCTCGCGATCATCGCCGCCGTGAAAGCCGCCGACGGCGGCTGCTACCGCTATCCCCTCACGCTTCGCTTGGTGAAGTAAGCGGCGCGTCCCGCGTTTCCCGCTCATGGATTTCTTCGAAGCCCAAGCCCGCGCGAAGAAACGCACCTCGCGTCTCGTCGTGCTCTTCATCCTCGCGGTGCTCGGCACGATTCTCGCCAGCTACGCGGTCGCGCTCTTCGCGGCCAACCAGACCGCCGAATACTACGACGATACGCTCTGGCGCCCCGCCCTGTTTGGCGGCGTCTCCGCTTTTGTCCTGCTGATTGTTGGACTCGGCTCGCTCTCAAAGTGGGCGCAGTTCAGCCACGGTGGCTCCGCGGTCGCCCGCAGCGTGGGCGGCAAACAAGTCGATCCCAACACCACCGATCTCGCCGAGCGCCGCCTGCTTAATGTCGTCGAGGAAATGGCCATTGCCTCCGGCGTGCCGATGCCCGCGGTTTTCATCCTGCCCGACGAACCCGGCATCAACGCCTTCGCCGCCGGTCTCACCACGAGCGACGCCGTCGTCGCCGTCACGCGCGGCACGATGGAGAAACTCACCCGCGACGAACTCCAGGGCGTCGTCGCGCACGAATTCAGCCACATCCTCAACGGCGACATGCGGCTCAACCTCCGCATCACCGCCATCATCTTCGGCATCCTCGTGCTCGGCCTCGCGGGCCGCGCCGTTCTTTGGTCACTCCACGGCACGCGCGTCCGCTCCTCGCGCAATGACAAGAACGGCGGCAACGTCGCCATCGTCATCCTCGTCGTCGGACTCTCGCTGATGATCATCGGCTACATCGGCTATTTCTTCGGCCGCATGATCCAGTCCGCCGTTTCCCGTCAGCGCGAGTTTCTCGCCGACGCCTCCGCCGTTCAATTCACCCGCAACCCCGCTGGCATCACCGGCGCTCTGAAGAAGATCAGCGGCTACGCGCTCGGCTCTTCGCTGCAAACCAGCAAGGCCGCTTCGATCGGCCACTTCTTTTTCTCCCAAGCGTTTCGCTCGAGCTTCGGCGGACTCTGGGCCACGCACCCGCCGCTTGTGGAACGCATCCGCGCGATCGATCCTCAGTTCGACGGAAAGTTTTTCCAGCCACCCGAGGTCGTCGATGTCGCCAAAAAATCCTTCGTCTCCGCCGGCCTGCATCCTGGAAAACCCAAAAACGCCGCGCCGCTTCCGCCCGTCCTCACCGCCGCGCTCATCGCCAATGCCGGCACGGTCGCTCCGCAAAACGTCGCCAACGCGCAGACGCTGCTCGAAAGCATTCCCGCGGAACTCCGCGATGCCGCGCATTCGAGTGCCGACGCTCCCGCGCTCGTGTTCGCTCTGCTGCTCGATTCGAACCCGACCGTGCGGCAACACCAGCTGGACCTTGTTGCGACGCAGTCCGCACTCGGTCCCGACCCGGTCCGCACCTTGTCCCGACTCGAGCCGCACCTTGGCTCGACCCGCGCCGAACACCGGCTCCCCTTGGTGCAACTCGCGTTACCCGCACTGCGCCAACTCTCCGCCGACGCGCAGAAGAGTTTCCTCCAAACCGTGGACGCGCTCGTAAAGGCCGACAATCGCGTGAGCACGTTCGAGTTCGCCGTGGACAAACTGCTCGCGCGTTCGTTGCGGCTGGCGAACAAACCGACGTCCGATGTCGTCGAGATTTACTCCTTCAAAGCCGTCGCCGCCGAGATCTCCCTCGTGCTCTCCGCGCTCGCACAGGAATCGAGCGGCGCACCCGAACAATCGTTCGCCAGCGGCGCCGCACAGCTGAAACTAATCGAGTCGCAGCTGCGCTTCACGCCGCTTGGGGCCGACGATTCCGCGCGACTCGACGCCGCGCTCGACCGGCTCGCCACCGCAAGTCTTCCGATCAAACAGCGCACGCTGACCGCCGCCGCGGCGGTCGTGAACGCCGATGGACACCTGAGTGCGGGCGAGCTGGAACTGATCCGCGCCTTCGCTGCCGCGCTCGACGTTCCGTTGCCGCTCCTCACCGCTGACGACACCGGCGCAGCCGGCTAAACGGTTTGCGTCCCTGCGGCGAAAACGCTGACGTCACGCCATGCTTCAACCGTGGATCGTGTTGGTCGCTTATGCGGCGCTTTTTGTCGGATTCGTCGGTGTATTGGTTTTCTGGAGACTGTTTTTGCGGCGCAACCGGCGGCCGTTTCCCGACACGCTGAAACTGCTCCGCGGGCCGGGCGAAAGCCAGCGCCGCCGGCTCGAGGCGCTCGAGGAGCGCACGATTACGCAGCTTCTCATGCTGTTTTCCCTGCCGGTCGCGTGCGGAGCCGCGCTGTGGTGGATGACGCTGCACCTCGACGGCGACCTGCAGATCATCGCGCTCGCCGCCACGCTCTCGCTGCTCGTGGTCGGGCTCTTCTTTCTTGCGCGTTTTCTCGTCGCGCGGATGCAGGAATCGGCCAACCGCTACCTCGGCTATTTCGGCGAACGCGTCGTCGCCGAAGCATTGGAGCCGCTGAAATCGCGAGGCTGGCGCGTATTTCACGATTTGCCCGGCGAAGCGGAGACCGGCCCCACCTTCAACATCGACCATGTCGTCGTGGGCCCCGCCGGTGTGTTCGCGATCGAGACGAAAACGCGACGCAAGGGCCGCGCGCGTAACGGCTTTGCGGCGCACGAGATCATTTTCGACGGCAACGTCCTCGCGTATCCGTGGGGCGAGGATCGACACGGTCTCGAGCAAAGCCGGCAGCAGGCCGCGTGGCTCGAGGACTGGCTCGCGCTGAAGCTCGGTATCCAAACTGTGGTTACACCCGTCCTCGTGTTTCCCGGTTGGACGATCATCCGCCGCGGCACCGGTTCGGTCACGGTTGTGAATCCCAAGGAACTCGCCGCCGCGATCGACGCGACGGTCACGCCGGTCCTCACGCCGAGCCAGGTGGATCTCATTGCCCGGCAGCTCGAAACGCGCTGCCGCGACGTCGAGTATTGAGCCGATCAGAGGGTCTCAAAACCCTTTCACCGTTCGCGCTCCATTCCTCGCTGCCACGATCGGGCTCCAAGCCCTGCCAACGGGCCTCCCCTGCCATGTCACCGCGGAACGTGCCCGACCGAAATTGACGGAAGATCGAAATACTGGTGAGCTCGCTCAAAGACCAACTACGGAGCGCCGCTCCACGATCGCTATATAAATTAAATACAACATCGGTGGCTCCCATGAGATTCTTGTCCCGGGTTTTCCTGCTGCTGGCTTTCGCCTCATTGGCGTCGGCCGACGTGTTCCTGTTCGACGATCCCGCGGATGTGGATCGGTTCAACGTTCAGTTGAGCTACAACCAGGCAGGGACGGCTGCCGATTACACGGCGACGGGCGGCCTCTCGGGCAGCGGTGCCGTGCAGATGAATCCCAACTACGTGAGCCAGTCTTGGGTCGCAAAAGACGGCTTGGTTTTCGCACAGGGAGTGGACTACAGCATCTCCGCCTACCTCAAGGTCGATAGCTACGCGGGCATCGGCTTCACCTACGATCCAACCGCCGCCACCGGCGCGTTGTATCCAGATCATTCCATCCTGTTCGGGATCAGTGGGGTTTCTCAGTTTATCGACCTCAACAGCACCGGCACCGAATACGCAGGCGACGAGGGGTTCTGGGATTCCAGCGGGGCGCTTCCAAACGTTGTCTCCTCCCCGGCAGCTTACGAGATCGGCGATTGGATCCATCTTTCTCTCTCCATCCGTTTCGATGGCTCGAATTATACGGCCACGTATTCCGCGACCTTGAGTGACTCCGACGGTGCCGACCTAGGCGCTGCCATCATGGAAGGTGCGCAGATTTTCACCAACAGCGGCCTGTCCTCTTCCGGCATGCTCTACCCTTTCTTCTACTTCGATGGGGATAGCGGCAGCCCCACGATCGATACCGTCGTCGTTGCCGCCGTGCCCGAACCCTCGACCACCGCCCTGATTCTCGGGGGAGCCGGCATCATCTGGGCCATCCGCCGCCGACGACGCGCGTAGTTTTAGTCTGACCGCATACCGACGCAGTCATTGCACGGACCAATTCTGCGTCCGCGCCACCCTCGCTCCATTCGCAGCTCAATTGGCACGAGCCCGATCCCACGCGATTGGTCGCAGCTGTGACGCCCCAAAAGGGCTAAAACTCAGTATGAAATAAGAGAGCCCGATCCTTGCGGATCGGGCTCAAGTTGTCGCGTGGCCTGGATGCCTTTGGCTGAAAAGTGTTACGGACCGAGCAACTTCGAGTTCTTCGTGCTGCTCTCCTCCGACTCGACGACCGGCTCGGTCGCTTCCACGAAGCGCAGACCGTGTTCGAAGGTGAGGAGCCAGCACGTGCCGTCGCGACGATCATGCACGAGCATGTGATCGGGCAGGCGATCGCGGCTCGGGCTCGCGATGCTGAACTGGCCCTGCGTCACATAGTCGATGACCTCGGGCAGTTGCGAAACCGGCGGATGCGACTCGAGCGTCACCGTCCAGTTGCCGCTCACCGCCATGGGAACGTTGCCCCGGAAATAGTAGCCAAAGAAACGCGCGGGCACGAAGTGGCCGGTCGCGCGCAAGCGGCGCAGATGCTCATCCACCGCCGCGATGAATCGCACGCGCCACGGAAAATCCGTCGGAAGCGTGAAACCGTGCAGGGGGATGAGGTTGTTGTCCGTCATGATGAGATCCACTATTGATCCATATTACGGCCAACTTCGTTTGGATTTAAGCACACATTTCGCCACGCTCGCGTTTCACATGTTCTTAGCCGCAAAACAGCAGCAATTGCTCGATGAAGCCTCGCTCATCGACGACGCGCAGGAGCGCCTGGCGTTTCTCTCCGATCGCGCGCGACGCGTGCCGCCGTTGCCATCTGAGTTGCGGAGCGAAACTTACCGCATCGCGGGCTGCGTGTCGCCGGTGTGGCTGGTGTGCGAGCAGCGCGACGGACATTGTTTTTACCAAGGCGACGCCGACTCGCCGATCGTGCGCGCGCTGGTGATCTTCCTCGCCGAGTTCTTCAGCGGCGCCACCCCCTCGGAAATCGTTGCCCTCGACGCCGATCCCCTAGCGACGCTCGGCATCACACGCAATCTCTCGCCCACGCGTCGCAACGGTCTCTCCGCCGTGCGCGCACGCATCCGCGGTTTCGCCGCGGCGCACGTCTGAGTTTCTCCGCGCGCGCAACCCACTCGCCGCCATGCAGCTCGCCGATGCGCATTGCCACTACCACGACGAGTGGCTGCTTCCGCACCGCGAACGTGTGCTGCGCGATCTCGCCGCCGTCGGCACGGTGGCCGCGGTCGTCAACGGCACCAACGAAGCCGACTGGGCCGACGTGAAGCAACTCTGCGCCGACGCCGCCTCGACGCATCGGTCCGTGCGTTTGTTACCAAGCTTCGGCGTGCATCCGTGGCACGCAGGAAATCGCTCGGAAAACTGGGAGCGCGCGCTGCTCGAAGCGCTCGACACCACGCCGGGCGCGAGCATCGGCGAGATCGGACTCGACCGCTGGATGCTCGATCGCGCAAAGCCCGACGACCCGCGACTCCACGGCCTGCGACGCGCGCCGCTCGACGAACAGATCGCCGTGTTTCGCCGTCAGCTCGAGCTCGCCGCCGCGCGCAATCTGCCGGCCACGATTCATTGTCTCGATGCGTGGGGCGCGTTGCTCGAAGCGCTCCAAACGAGCGCGCGACCCGCACGCGGTTTTCTCCTCCACGCCTACGCGGGTTCGCTCGAACTCGTGAAGAGCTTCACCGATCTCGGCGCGTATTTTTCCTTCAACGGCTACTTTCTCGATCCGCGCCGCGCCGCGCGACTGCAGCCCGTTTTTCGCGCGATCCCGCGTGATCGTTTACTCCTCGAAACCGACGCCCCCGCGATGCCGGTTCCGAAAGAATGGGCTACGCACAAACTCCCGCGCGAAGCCGGCGGTTCGATCGTGAATCATCCCGCCAACCTCGACGCGACGTGCACCGGGCTCGCCGCGTGGCTCGGCATCGATCGCGACGAACTCGCCGCGCACACGCTCGAGAATTTCCGCACGCTCTTTGGCGCGGTTTGAAACAAAGTGCGCTCAACTCACCTGCCGGCGAAACGCGCCCGGACTCAGGTGATACACGCGGCGAAACGCTTTGCAGAAGTGATTCGCATCCGCGAAGCCCGTGCGCTCCGCGATCTCCTTCAGCGGCGCACGCGTCTCGCGCAACAAACCACGCGCTTCCGCCAGCCGCGTCTCGAGCACGAACGTCGCCGGCGATAAACCCGTCGCCGCGCGGAAGCGGTGACTGTAGTGGCTGCGCGAGAGTCCCTGCTTGCGCGCGAACTCCTCAATGCCGAATGCGCGGTGGAGATTCGCCTGCGTGTAGGCGCGCAACTCCTCGAGCAACACTTCGCGCTGCCCGCGCGGATGCGCGAGTTCGTGCAGGTGGCGCTCCCACTCGAGCAACCACTCCAGCAGCGCCGTCTCCTCCGCGAACGCATCCTCGAAGCGTCCCTGACAGATCCGCGCAAACAACGAACGACACCGTGCCATCAACTTCGAATCGGGCCCGATCGGAAACACCGGCGAATGACGCGCCGCCATGTGCCGCACCCGTTCGACGACCCACGTGTGGCCGCAGTTGAACCAGAAGAAACTCCACTCCGGACTCTCCGGCGGCAGCCGGTAAATATGACGTGACGGCAACACCGCGAAGAACGCCTTCCCCTCCTCGACGCGCCACGTCTTCCGCCGGGTCTCGAAGCTCCCCCAACCACCAAGCGTCACCTGCAACACCACGTGCGGATGGTCGGGATCGTCGCCGCGCTTCATGCCGTCCCAAACATACTCGCGCGCCACCGTGCGCGTCTCGCAACCGAGCGCGATCAACGACTGCCCAAGGTGGACGAAACCATCCCTCCGCCGCTCCTCAAATAGTCGCCGCCATTCACGCAACTGATCGGGTTTCGATGTTGTCACAAAATGACTATCAATCGCGCTTCACGACCATTGCAGCACCAAACCTTCATTCGATATTATCCGGCTATCACGCCTCGCGCGGTTCGAACGATCAGACTATCTGCCCTCCACCCCCGCCCCGACGCGTCACTCCCATGATCACTCGTCTCCCTTGGTTCAAAACCCTCCTCTTCGGCTGCCTCGGTGCCGTTGCCAGCGCTCCGGTCTTCAGCGCGGTCGCCGACATTCGCACACCGCCGCCTCCGCCGACACCGCGTATTAACGGTCCGACGATCTTCGGCGTCCGCCCGGGCTCGCCGTTTCTCTACACGATTCCCGTCACCGGCGAACGACCGATCAACTACGCGGTGGACAATCTTCCGGCCGGGCTGTCCGTCGACTCGGCGACCGGACGTATCACCGGCAGCATTACAAAGCCCGGCGAATATCAGGTCGTTTTCCGCGCAAGCAACAAACTCGGAAAAGCCGAGAAGAAGTTCCGCATCGTCGTCGGCGAAAAGATCGCCCTCACCCCGCCGCTCGGCTGGAACAGCTGGAACTCCTGGGCCGCGTCTGTCGATCAGGACAAGGTCATGCGCTCCGCGCGCATGCTCATCTCCTCCGGCCTCGCCAACCACGGCTGGACCTACGTCAACATTGACGACACGTGGCAGGGCGAGCGCGGCGGCCCGCATTTCGCGATCCTCGGCAACGAGAAGTTTCCCGACATGAAGAAACTCTGCGACGACATCCACGCGCTCGGGCTCAAGATCGGCATCTACTCGTCGCCGTGGGTCACCACCTACGCGGGTTATCGCGGGGGTTCCAGCGACACGCCCGACGGCGCGTGGACGCGAATCGAGAGTTACACCGAATACAAAGCCAACCATCGCCTCGGGAAATATACCTTCGAGCAAAACGACGCCAAGCAATGGGCCGAGTGGGGCTTCGACTACCTGAAATACGACTGGAATCCCAACGACATCGCGCACACCAAAGCCATGGCCGAGGCGCTGCGCGCGACGGGTCGCGACATCGTCTTCAGCCTCTCCAACACCGCGCCGTTCGACGACGTGGCCGAGCTCGCCAAATACGCCAACGCGTGGCGCACCACCGGCGACATCGTCGATGCGTGGACTCCGCCCACGCCCGAACCGTGGCAAAATTCCGTCTCCGAGATCGGTTTCAATCAGGACAAATGGGTGCCCTACGGCGGCCCCGGCCACTGGAACGATCCCGACATGCTCGTCGTCGGCTGGGTGGGTTGGGGACCGAAACTTCACCCGACGAATCTCACGCCCGCGCAGCAGTATTCGCACATCAGCCTCTGGGCCCTGCTCGCATCGCCGCTTCTCATCGGTTGCGACCTCGAGCGCCTCGACGAATTCACGCTCAATCTGCTGACCAATGACGAGGTCCTCGCGATCAACCAAGACGCGCTCGGCCACACCGCGCATCGCATTGCCACGATTGGCTCGGTGGACGTCTATCGTAAGCAACTCGAAGACGGTGGCGTCGCGATCGGCTTCTTCAACCGCGGCGAAACCACGCAGAGCTTCCCGGTGCAGTTCGAGCGCCTCGGTCTCCCTGGTCCGCGCCACGTGCGCGATGTCTGGCGCCAGAAGGATCTCGCCACCTTCACCGACGGGCAGCTCGAGATCTCCGTGCCCGCGCACGACGTGCTGCTCTACAAGTTCACGTCTGCGCAGTGACGTGACGGAGCGACTGAGTCGCTCGTGAAGTGATCCCTGCATCCTGCCAAGCGGCCAGCCCTCCGGGGTTGGCCGCTTCAGTTTGCGGCCTCGCCCATCCGCAAGATTCGCGCAGCCTTTTCGCGTTCGTGCGTAATGTGCGGACTTCCGCCAGCGCAGAAGCGCCGGCACCGTGAGAGACGCAGAATTACTGCTCACTCACATGTCACATCCTTCCATCATCCAAGGCGGCATGGGCGTCGCCGTTTCCAACTGGCGGCTCGCCCGCGCCGTCTCGAAGGAAGGCCAACTCGGCGTCGTTTCCGGCACTCTGCTGGCTGTAGTGCAATCGCGGATACTTCAGCAGGGCGACCCGGGTGGACATTTGCGGCGCGCCTTTGACCGCTTCCCGGCGCCCGCCGTCGCCGAGCGGGTTTGGAACAACTACTTCGTCCCCGGCGGCATCGCACCGGATGCGCCGTTCAAGGCCGTGCCGATGCCCACGCTCACGCCGAGCGCAGCCTTCACCGAACTCATCGTCGTCGCCTGCTTCGCGGAAGTATTTCTCGCCAAGGAAGGCCACTCCGGCCGTGTCGGCATGAACCTGCTCGAGAAGATTCAGCTCCCCACGCTGCCATCGCTTTACGGCGCGATGCTCGCTGGCGTGGACACTGTGCTGATGGGCGCCGGGATTCCCCGCGCCATCCCCGGCGTCTTGGACCAACTCGCGCGCGGTGAAGCCGCGGAACTCAAGATCGACATCGAAGGCGCCGCGCCCGA
Source organism: Opitutus sp. (assembly GCA_024707325.1). GTDB lineage: Bacteria > Verrucomicrobiota > Verrucomicrobiia > Opitutales > Opitutaceae > Opitutus. Next base: position 250,822 of record JANPZY010000001.1, read on the forward strand.
CGACCCCGTCCGCGTCATGCGTTTCAACCCGCGCACGATTTTCCCCGAGCGCATCCCAGCCGTTCACCGGCCTGCTTTTATCGCCATTGTCTCGTCCGCGACACTCGCCAGCACGCTGGCGAAAAAAATCGTCGGGCCGCGTTGATGGCTTCGTCGTCGAAGGTGCTGTCGCCGGCGGGCACAACGCACCGCCGCGCGGTCCGCTCCAACTGACGCCCGGCGGCGAGCCGATCTACGGTCCCCGCGATCTTCCCGAGTTGCCGAAGATTCGCGACCTCGGTCTCCCCTTCTGGCTCGCGGGCGCGTATTCTCGTCCCGGCAAAATCGCCGAAGCGCGCGCCCAGGGCGCCGCTGGCGTGCAGGTCGGCACCGCCTTCGCCTTCTGCGAAGAGTCCGGCATTCTTCCCGATCTCAAACGACGCTTTCGCGAACTGATCTCCGCCGGCGTTGCTCGCGTGCACACGGACCCGCTCGCCTCGCCGACTGGATTTCCGTTCAAGATCGCACAGCTCACCCAGTCGCTCTCCGACGCTGCCGCCTACGCGAAGCGCCAGCGCATCTGCGATCTCGGATATCTCCGGCAACTCTTTCGCCGCGCCGATGGCACGATCGGCTATCGCTGCGCCGCCGAGCCCGTGGCTGACTTCCTCCGGAAAGCCGGTGACGAAGCCGCCACGTTCGGTCGCGAATGTCTGTGTAACGGGCTCGCTGCCACGGTCGGATTCGCGCAACGCCGCGCCAACGGCGACCACGAACTCCCGATCATCACCGCCGGCGACGAACTCGCTCACCTCGGACGCTACTTCGACCTGACGCGTTCCGGCTACACGGCCGCCGACGTCATTCGCGTCCTCCTCGGACCTGCGCCAGACGCCGCTATCGCCTGATCCGCGCTCGCCCGGCCTACTCCGCCACTCGAGCCCCGATTTCGCGCACGACCACTCCGGCCGCGGCGAGACCAAACACTCCGGTCACAAACGAGGCCGTGCCGAAACCGCTCTCGCAATCGAGTCGGAGATTGCTGCCCGGCTCGGGCTCCGCCGCGCACGTGCCGTTGGCCCACGGAAAAACCTGTTGCTCGCTCGACCACACGCAGCGCACGCCGAAATGCATTTTTCCCGTCTGCGTGCCGTGTTCGAAACCGTGTTCGCGCCGCAGCTTTCGCCGCACGAGTCGCAGCAACTCGTCGCCCCACGCATCGCCCAGATCACCCGTTCGCACCTGCGTCGGATCCTGCCGCCCACCTGCGCCGCCGATCGTGAGCACCGGGATTCTTCGTTTCACGCACTCCGCGATCAGCAGCGCCTTGTTCGACAAACTGTCGATCGCATCCACCACGAAATCGAACTTGGTCGCGAGCAGCCGCTCCGCCGAACTCGCCGTGAAAAACTCTTCCATGGCCGACACCGCGCAGCCGGGATTGATCGCCTTCACGCGCTCGGCGAGCACCGAGACTTTCGTGCGCCCGATCTGACCATCGAGCGCCGGCAACTGCCGGTTCACATTCGTCACGCACACGTCGTCCAGATCGATCAACGTCAGTGCGCCCACGCCGCTGCGTGCAAGCGCCTCGACCGTCCACGAGCCCACGCCGCCGACGCCCACGACCGCCACGTGTGCCGCGCGCAGACGCTCCAGTCCCGCGCGCCCCACCAGGCGACCCACTCCGCCAAAACGATCCTCGTAATCCGACGACGACATCCCGCCAGTCTACCACGCCGCGGAACCCCGCAACGCGAAAACCCAAAGTCCGTAATACGGACTTTGGTGGATCCAAGGTGGAGCCCGCCGCGTTAGGACCGGGCCGAAGTCCCTCCCTTCCGCGTTGCCACCACTCCCCCCTCTTGCCCTTGTCCCGCCGCCAGCCCCGGCTCGCACGTTGGCGCGCATCGATTCGGACATTGGCACGTCTCGCTCGCACGAGCATCCTCCTGCCCATGATTCGTCTACCCCGCCCCGCCCTTTTGTTTTGTGCTTTCGTCGCGTCCGCGCTCGCGCTGTCCGCGCAGCAACCGCCCAACATCATCTCGCCCGAAATCCACCCCGACCATCGCGTGACGCTCCGTCTCTACGCGCCAGGTGCGTCCGCAGTCACCGTGCAGGGTCTCGCCAAACAGCCGCAGGCGATGACGAAGGACTCTCAAGGTGTGTGGAGTCTCACCGTCGGTCCGCTCACCCCCGAGATTTACTCCTACACGTTTGGTCTCGAGGGCGCGACCGTCACCGATCCGCTCAATCGCGCGATCAAGAAATGGATCCGCAGCGAGAGCATGTTCGAGATTCCCGGCTCACTCGCGTCGGTCGAGAGCGTGCCGCACGGCGTGATCCATCGTCACACGTTCTTTTCGAAAACACGCCAGTTGCCCAACGCGATCCAGGTTTACACGCCGCCGGGCTTCGATCCGCGCGCGGCGACCAAATATCCGGTCGTGTATCTGTTGCACGGATTCGGCGACGACGAGACTGCGTGGGCCGAAAACGGACGCGCCAATTTCATCGCCGACAATCTCTTCGCGCAAAAACGCGCCGTGCCCGCGATCATCGTGATGACCAACGGCCATCCCGTGCCGATCCCGACCGGACCCCGCCCCACCGACTACAGCGCGAACAATCTCGCCGCGATGGAGCAGGAGCTGATCAACGAAGTCATGCCGCTCGTCGAAAGCGCGTATCCAGTAAAGCAGGACGCCGCCAGCCGTGCGATCGTCGGCCTCTCGATGGGCGGCGGTCACTCGCTCAACATCGGCCTGAAGCACGGTGATTTGTTTGGTTGGATCGGCGGCTTCAGTTCGAGCGCGCCCACGGCAAATCTCGACCACACCTTCCGTTCGCTCGTCGATGCCAGCGCGAAGAAATCCGGCGAGCCGCGCCTCCTCTGGATCGCGATCGGCGAAGACGACTTTCTCCTCGAGCAGAACAAGACATTCGTCGGCTGGCTGACCGAGAAGAACATCCGTCATACGTGGCTGTTGACGCCCGGCGGACACGAGTGGCCGGTGTGGCGTCGCTACCTCGGCGAGTTTCTGCCGCTCCTCTTCAAGTAAGTTGCGCCGCGCCGGCGGCGCTTCAACTTGATGGAACCCGCCGCACCCCGCCGGCGTCTTCGTTTCCCTTCACGCTTCTCCCCATGAAACGCCTCCTCTTTTCCCTCCTGCTCCTCACCGGCCTGGCATTCGCGACTGTTGCGCGGGCGGCGGAGGATGTGCGTTTCACTCGGACGCTCGCCGCCGAGGAGATTTCCGCCTCGGGTCTCGACCAACTCGACTCCGATCAACTCGCCGTGCTCGACGCGCTCGTGCGTCGCGACATCGCCGCCACGCGTTTTGTTTCGCGCACGCCACGCGCGAAGGCGTTTTCCGCACGCCTGTCTGCCGACGAACTCCGCAACAGCGGCCTCGATCGTCTCACCGCCAAACAGCGCGCACAGCTCGACCAGTTCGCAGCCCGCGTGATTCCGGCAGATGACGAAGACGGCGGCGCGAGCGCGAACATCGCCGCGTCCTCCGGCGGACCGACTCCGCCGATCGGCATCAAGGTCCGCCGCGGTCCCGAGTTTCACGGTTTCGTTTCCCTCTTCGCCGGTTGGGGCAGCGGCAACTACAGTGAGATCGGTGGAGCGGTGTATGTGGAAACCAATCTCACGCCGAGCCTCACCGTCGGTGTCGGTTACGCCGAGAGCCGCATCAAGGGCGACTACCTGCCCTGCGATTACTACGATCCGCGCTGGGACCGCCGCCACGTGGTTGATCGCGCGCTCGGGCCGATCCGCTGACGCAGCACAGCTGCAAACGACCGGCGCCAAAATAAGCGCAACGAACGCAATCCCTTCAGCAAGCGATGCGGAGTCGACTCCGCCGTTTGCAGGTATGGTGGCCGCACTTCATCCGCGCCGATTCGACATCGTGCGAGCCGCGCGCGGGGACCCATCATCCCTATGTCTTCCCGCTTCCTCCGACTCGCCGCGTGCTTTGCGGCTCTCTTCGCCACGGTTGTCACCGCCTCGGCCCAAACCGAAGGCAAATGGACGGTTCGCCTGCGCGCGACCGCCCTCGATCCCGCCAACAAGTCCGACAGCTTCACCGCCCTCGGTCTCGGCTTCGCCCACGACGCCGTGCGCGTGAACGCCAAGGTCATCCCCGAGCTCGATATCTCTTACGCCTTCACCGAGCACTTCTCGATGGAACTCGTGCTCACCATCCCGCAAGAGCACGACGTGAAGCTCCTCGGCGTCGGCAAACTCGGCACGTTCAAACACCTGCCGCCGACCCTGATGGCGCAGTATCAATTCCTCCCCGGCAAGCGCATCCAACCCTACATCGGCGCAGGCGTGAACTTCACGCTTATCCACGACGTCGACCTCAAAGTCGCCGACGTCGAACTCGACCTCGACAACACGAGCCTCGGTTTCGCCGGCCAGGTCGGCGCGGACGTGAAGATCACCGACAAGGTTTACTTCAACGTCGACGTGAAGCGCGTGCTGATCGACACCGCCGTGAAAGCCGGCGGCGCCAAACTCACGGAAGCCAAGCTCGACCCGTGGCTCTTTTCGGTCGGCGTCGGCTATCGTTTCTGAGCCCCCCTTTGGTGTTGTGTGAATCTGGAGGAACGGAGCGATCCGTTCCTCTTTTTTGTGCACGCACTTGCGGCCCTCGTCGGTGAGCGCGCTTGACACCGCCCTGCGCGCGCCGCTTTGTTCGCCCCGAACGCATGTCCCTTACCGGCAACAAAACTTCGGTTCTTCGCTCCGACCTCGCCTCCGTGGTCGTCGCTTCCGTTGTTGCCGTCGTCGTTACCCACGCGCCGAGAGGGGCCTGATCGTTCACACGAATTTGCCCCTCCGGTGCCACACCGGAGGGGCTTTTTTTGCTCCTGCGGTGACACCCCGGGCGGGCTCCAACCCATAAATCCGCCATGCAAAACACCGCCAAAGCCTACGACTACACCGCTGCTCATCCGCGCACGGAACAACCGCAACCGCTGCTCGAGCCCCTGCGTCGGTCGGCCGAAACCGCCGCGCCTGCGACCGCGCATCATGACTTCCTGGAGTTCTGCGCGCGTTCGGAGCGCGGACTCCCGCGGCCGGCTCCGCACTCGCACTGAGTCGCGCCGCCACGAGGTCCGGCCCGATCCGCTCATTGTCGCGACTCGGTCCGGACCTTGGCACGACCCGGTGCGCACCTTGGCTCGACCGTGTCCGCACTTGGGTGCGGGTCCGTCCGCACTGCGGCCCGACTCAAGCCAGACAGTCACCAGATTGTGGATACAGCGCACCCGCCCGCATTGCGGCAGGGCGATTTTCCGGCGTGCTGCGTCGCGAATTTCCCGTGCAAAATCTTGTGGCCAACGTCGCGCGCAAGCTGTTGCCTTGCACGCCCCAGCCGTGAATTCCCCGACTACTCCCGCCACCGCCATTCTCGACGGAACGCTCTGCCGCCTCGACGCGCGCGGCCGCCGGATCGCGGCGCACCCGCCGCTGGCGACGGCCATCGTGGAGTTTTTGCCGGGACCGCTTCGCACCTACGTGCGCGAGAATCCGCTCGGGCTGCTGCCGGGCATCGCCAATCTTTACTGCGTCGACGCCGCGCTGCGCCTGCAATGGGTCGCGGAGTGGCCGTTTGCCGACGATCCGTGCGCGGCGATCCTGGGCGAAGAGAATGAAGTGCTCGCAGTTCTCTCCGTGAGCGGGGCAACTTTGCATTTCGATGCCCACACGGGACGGCGAGTTGCGGATCCGTCCGCTGTTGCCGTCGCGAGTTGAGCGGCATGCACCTGCGCACGCGGAACCGCGTGCAGCGCAAGTGGACCATGAAGGGGATGCGTGGGTGACGACCACCCGCAATCGCCCCCTCTCATGGACTCCACCTCTTCCTCCTCCGAAAGCTCCCACGCCGAAATCTCCGCCCGCGCGCGTGAGATGTGGCTCAACGCCGGCAGTCCGCCGGACCGCGATGTCGAGTTCTGGCTCGCCGCGGAAGCCGAGCTGCGCAACGCCCGCGCGCAAACGCAGGAAACCGGTTCGCGTCCGCCCGTGAAACGTGCCGCGCGCGAAAACCGGAAGCGCGTCTGAGCGCGGCTCCCGGTTCTTCCGTTTTCGTTCAACGAGCGCGCGGCCTTCCGCGCGTCAGTTGGCGAGCAAGAGCTCGAGCATCGCGCGGTCGAGTTTGTGCCCGCGGAAATCCTCGTAGGCGACGTCTTCGCGGCCGCTGTCGAGGATGCCGAAGCCGCCGCGGAGATTCCACATCGCCCAACCCCAGCCGGCTTCTTTCCACAGCGAGAGCAGATCGCTCATCCAGGCGAGCGTCGCGCGGTGCGGCGTTTTGATGAAGCAGCCCCACTCGCCCACGTGCACCGGGACGCCTTGGGCGACAAGCGGCTGCCACTTGTCGATGAGTTCGCTCTTCAGCTTCGCGCGGTCCCAGAGTTCGCCGTTGTCGGCGCGCATCGGCCAGGTCGGCACGGCTTTCGATTCGAACTCGTTTTCCGGCACCCAGGTCGCCGTGTAGTGGCTGACCATCTTCGGCAGGTAGCCGCGCGTGCTCTGCACGATGCCTTGGTCGGCGAGCCCGAGCACCGGCGTCTGACCGATGTCGGCGCCATCGGCCACGATCAGGCGGTCGGGATTTTCCGCGCGGATCGCCGCGATGAGCGCGCGCGCCACTTCCACATAGCGATCATGCGTCTGCATGAACGGCGGCTCGTTGAACAAATCGAAGCTCACCCGGCTCGCCGGCTGGTCCTTGTAGCGCCGCGCAAAATAGCTCCAGTGGTGCACCGCCGCTTCGAGCGCGCGCTCCATCGAGTCGCGCGGGCTGTCGAACATCTGATACGGCTCCAGCTCGCGACCGTTCACGCAGTAACCGGGGATGCGGTGGAAGTTGAGATTGATATGGATGCCATACTGCCGGCCCCACTCGATCGCCTGATCCACGGGTTTCAGCGCATCTTCGTCGATCTTCATCCAGTCCTGCGCCGAGGACCACGCCCAATACGACAGCGGCAAACGCGCGAAATCGAAGCCCCACTCCGCCATCATCGCGAAATCGCTTTCGCGAAACGCCTGGCCGCGGCGACCGCCGGTGAGTTCGGTAAGGTTGAAACCCCGCCAGCGCGGGATCTTCGGTTGGCGCACCGCAGCGTTCGTGCTGGCTGCAAAGCTCAGAGAGGAGGGAAGCATGAGACCGGCTGTAGCAGCAGCCGAGGAAACGATAAAGTCGCGACGGGTCATGGGGATTTAACGTGATGGGCCCGACGCACCTCTTTCCCAGAAGTTGCGCGTCGTTTCCCCACCGTATTCGCCACATACCGGCATCGCGCCCACTGTCGGTTCATCTAAAGTTTACCTCAATTCGTGCCGTCTAGGACGTTATGCGTCTTAGTGCCCTCAACCTGGAACGTAAGATTCTGCTGCTCGTCCTGGTTCCCCTCCTCGGCGGTTTGATTCCAGGGACGATCATGACGTGGCGCGCCCATCGTGACGTGCGCGAGTTGGAAAATCTCGGCGAACTCTCCAGCCTCGTGTGGAAACTCGGCGATCTCGAAGCCCGCATCGATCAGGAGTCCACTAACTGGTATTTCTTCAAACCCACCTTCGAGACAACCGACGCCGAACGCCGACAGGCCCGCATCGATCAGGATCAATGGCGCATCGACAGCGATCAGGCTGTCGCGATCTACCGAGAGCAACGCGCCGCGGTCGACAACGAAGCCCTCTCGACCCCACTCCGCGCCGCCCTCGATCGCATCGAGAAGCACGTGGAAAGCCTCCCGCAACTTCGCCAGACCGTCGACACGCAGACCGATGACAGCGACTCGGTCGGCATCATGGCCGCCTATCGCAGTTTTCGCCACGACATCGACGCCGTGCTCCCGCTCCTCGTCGACGCCACGACGAGCGACGTCATCGCGCGCAAGCTCGCCGTCATGCCGAAGCTCATGCTCGTCCGCAAATCCGCCATGGATGTTGGTGGCATGATTTTTTACTATCACCAACTCCGCGCCTCCAAGTCCGACCGGCGTTTCACACCCAGCGAGGCCCTCTCCCTCGCCCACGGCGCCGAACTCGCCGAGATCTATTGGCAGGACGTCATCGCCCTCAGTCAGGGCGAACTCCGCGAACACTTTGTCCAACTCTACGAATCCGAAGAGTGGAAAACTGTGGATCGACTCCTCCGCCTCCACAGCGAAGCCGCGCTCAATCACACCGAGCCACCCATCCCTTCCGAAGAAGGTTGGGGTCCGAGCTGGAGTTTCCTCACCGGCCAGATGGCCGAGGAAAATCGCCTGCTGCGCGAAGACTTCGTGCAGACCTGCGCCGACACGCTCGCCTCCGCGCGGCGCGTCCGCCTCTGGACGGCCGTCACGCTCGCACTTGGCATCGGAGTCGTCTTCTGGCTCAGCCACCGGCTCGGCCGCAGCATCAGCCGGCCGATCGCTTCCACCACTGAACGCCTCCTCACGGAGGCCGAGCTCTCCGCGCAAAACGCGGCCTCCGTCCGCACCGCCTGCGCCACCGTTGCCGAAGGCTCCAGCTCGCAAGCCGCCTCGCTCGAGGAAACCAGCGCCACGCTCGAAGAGATCTCCGGCATGGCCCGCAGCAACGCCGACAACGCGCAACAGGCCCAGCACTCCGCCAACGAAACCCGCACCGCCGCCGAGCAGGGCGCCGCGCAGATGACCCAGCTCACCGAAGCGATGGATGCGCTTCGCAGCTCCAGCGAGGACGTCACCCGCATCATCAAGACGATCGACGAGATCGCGTTCCAGACGAACATCCTCGCGCTCAACGCCGCCATCGAGGCCGCTCGCGCCGGCGAAGCAGGCGCCGGTTTCGCCGTCGTCGCCGACGAAGTCCGCACGCTCGCCCAACGCAGCGCCAACGCCGCCCGCGAGACCACCGACAAAATCACCGCCTCCAGCGTGCGCACCAAAGCCGGCGCCGACATCACCGTCCAAGTCGCCGAAACGCTGAACAACATTCTCGCCAAGGCCCGCGACGTCGAACGCCTCGTCAACGCCATCGCGGAAGCCTCGCGCGAACAAACCTCCGGCATCGGTCAGATCACCAAAGCCGTGCATCAGATCGACGGCGTCACGCAGGCCAACGCCGCTTCCGCCGAGGAAACCACCGCGCACGCGCACGAACTCGAGAAGCGCGCCGAAGCCTTCCGCGAAGCCGTGCACGCCCTTCGCGCCAGCGTGCTCGGCCAGGAGACGCCCGCGATCGCGATCGACGAACCGCCGCCGCCCTCCGCGCCCGCCGCTCCCAAGCGTTCGCGGCGCGAACCCGTGGCGACCGCCTGACGAAGACGCCTCGCTCTTGTCACGTCTGCAGCGAGGTCGGACTTGGTCCCGACTCGAGCCGCACCGGGGCTCGACCGTGTCCGCACCTGGTCGCGACACGGTCCGCACTTAGTCCCGACCCGGTGCAGACATTGGCTCGACTCGGTGCGCACTTTGGCACGACGCGGCGCGCACCGTGACGCGAGTCGCTTGCATTGCTAAAGTAAGCATCGGCAAAAATGCCCGAAATCCTTGCGGCACGGCCGGTCCCGCTTAACGGATATATTATATGCGTTATACCCCTGCCCTGCTTCTCGCATGCCTCGCGTTGTTTATGTCGGTTGGTCGCGCCTTTGCCGCCGACTACCCCGTGCTCCCTCTGGGGTCCGATCTGCCGGATTTCAATCTGCCGGCCGTGGATGGCAAAAACTACACGCCCGCTGACTTCAAGTCGGACAAAGTGTTGGTGCTGATCTTCACGTCGAACCACTGCCCGACCGCGCAGGCCTACGAAGGGCGTATCAAGAAACTGGTGACAGCTTATCGCGGCAAGGGCGTGGGCTTCCTCGCGATCAACCCGAACCACGCCGACGCCGTGCGCCTCGACGAAATGGCCTACACCGATCTCGGCGACACGTTCGAGGAAATGAAAATCCGCTCCGAATACGCGGGCTTCAATTTCCCCTTTGCGGACGATGGTCCGACGCAGGCGCTTTCCATGAAGTTCGGCGTCATCGCCACGCCGCACGTTTTCATTTTCGACCAGCAGCGGAAGCTCCGCTTCCAAGGTCGTATCGACGACTCCGAGCGCGAGGATCTCGTGAAGCATCGCGACACGGCCAACGCGATCGAGGCGTTGCTCGCGGGCAAGGAGCCGGCCGTCACCACCACGCGTGTCTTCGGCTGCTCGACGAAATGGGCCGACAAGGTCGCCGACAACAAGCGCTGGCGCGAGAAGGTGCGCAATGAACCCGTCTCGCTCGAGCGCGCCGACGCCGCCGCCCTGCGCGAACTGCGCGCCAACGCCGGCACGGGCAAGGTCCGCATGATCAATGTGTGGGCGACCTGGTGCGGCCCGTGCGTGTCCGAGTTCGACGAGCTGGTGGAGCAGAATCTGATTTTCCGTCAGCGCGACTTCGAGCTCGTCACGCTCGCCGCGCAGTTCCCCGACGAAGAGGCGAAGGTGCTGAAGTTCCTCCAGAAGAAGCACGCGTCGACGCGCAACCTGATCTTCGGCTCGACCGACAAATACGCGCTCGTCGAAGCACTCGACCCGGAGTGGAACGGCGCGCTGCCGCACACGCTCCTGATCGATCCCGAGGGCAAGGTGATCTATCGCCAGACCGGCTCGATCGATTTTCTCGCGTTGCGCCGCGCGATCGTTCCCGCGCTCAACGCGATCACGCCGTGGCCGGGCCTCAGCGAGTAAGCTGACCAAGCTTCATCAAAAAGCCGGTGCTGAAATGCACCGGCTTTTTTTGTTGTTCGTTTCCGCCAACGCACGACACAAACATCGGCACGCGCACTGGATCGACGCGCCGGATCGGGGAGATCTCGTCGAACTTCTCCTTGGTGGATCGCCGAGCTTGCGCAACATGCGGGCATACTGCGGTGAGTCGAACTGGTAGTATTTTTCCTCCTTCGCGACATTCGGCCCGTCGAACACGCCCGCGATCGTCACGGCGCAGCGGTCCCTCAGATTTTTGCGCGCCACTTCCGTCGCGCCGGAACGTCGATTCCTCCCATGCGCTCCCTTCCCCTGCCGCACACCCTGCTCCTCGTTATCGCCACGGCTCTCGCATTTCTTTCTCCGGCCCAAGCGGCAGAAATTGTCGCACTACGTTCCGGCAGCGCCGGCGAACGTCTGGAGTTTCGTCTCACCGGGGTGCCCGATGCCGCCAATCCGTTCGATCCCGACGTGATTCGCGTGGATGCGGAAATCACCGCGCCGTCCGGTGCGCGCACGACGGTGCCCGCGTTTTGGTTTCAAGACTACTCACGCCGTCTCGAGGCAGGCGCCGAAGTGCTCTCGCCAGCCGGATCGCCCGAGTGGCGCCTCCGCTTCACTTCACTCGAAAGCGGCAAACACCGCGTCGAACTGCTCGTGTCCGAACGCGGCTCTGCGCCGCGGAAACTCGCGACGGCAAACGTCGACGTCGCGCCATCGCCCAACGCCGCCGCGCGCGGCACGGTGCGGATTGCGTCCGATCGGCGTTATTTCGAGAAAAGCGACGGCAGCGCGCTCCGCTTGATCGGCGAAAACGTCTGCTGGCCGCAGTCGCGCGGCACGTTCGACTACGAAGAGTGGTTTACCGAGATGCAGCGGTCGGGGCAGAACTTCGCGCGACTGTGGATGGCGCCGTGGTGGGCCGGCATCGAGCACGCACCCGATTCGCTCACGCGCTACAAACTCGACGCCGCGTGGCAGCTCGATCGCGTCTTCGACTTGGCCGAGCAGCACGGGCTCTACCTCATGCTCTGCTTCGATCACCACGGCATGTATATGGCCAACGATCCGGCGTGGGGCGGCAGCAACAACTTCTGGACGCGCAGCAACCCCTACTCGGTCGAAAACGGCGGCCCGTGCAGCTCGCCCAACGATTTCTTCACCAATCCCAAAGCGCGCGAGCTCTACCAGAAACGTCTGCGCTACCTCATCGCGCGCTACGGCCACAATCCGTTGCTGCACTCGTGGCAGTTCTTCAACGAAATCGACAATTCCTACCTGCCGCGCAGCAACCTCGTCGCCGCCGATGTCGCCGCTTGGCACCGCGACATGGCGCGCTGGCTCCGTGCGAACGATCCCTATCAACGCCTGATCACCACGAGTCTCACCGGCGGCAGCGATCGGCCCGAGATCTGGGAAATTCCCGAGATCGAATTCTCGATGTATCACTCCTACGCCGATCCCTCGCCGGGAAAGAAGATCGCGCGGCTTTCGGAGGACTTTGTCCAACGCTATGGGAAGCCGGTGATGATCGGCGAATTCGGCGTGCTCGGCGCCAACTGGGCGCGTCCGCTCGATCCGCATCTGCGCGGCCTGCGCCAGGCTCTCTGGGGCGGCGCGCTCGGCGGCTCCGTTGGCACGAGCATGACCTGGTGGTGGGAAGACGTGCACGAGGATCGCGCGTATTCGCTCATCTCCGCGCTGAGCCGCGTGTTGAAGGACGCTGGCTGGCACGACGGCACGTGGACGCCGCTAACGCTGCCGAGCAGCACGCCGCCGCTGAAACTCGGCGCCACGATCCGTGAAGGTGAAACGTTCAACGCGTCTGTCGCGCTCAACACTTTCCGCCGCATTCTCCTCTCGGGCGAAGCCGCCATCGCCAATCCGCTCTCCGCCGCCCGCGCCTCGGAAGCCCTCTCCGGTTTTCTCCGCGGCGCGAACACGCCGGCCGAACAGCGACGGCCGTTGCGGCTGCTCGCGCGTTTCGGCGAAGGCGCGCGCCTCGTCTATCGCGTCGAGTCGGTCGGCGGTCCCGTCAGCATCGTGGTGCGCGCAGGCGAGCGCGAACTTCACCGCGAACAGATCGACGCGCCGAGCGTGAACGTGAACACCACCGCGCCCAAGTTGAATCGCGAGGTGTCCGTCGCGCTCCCCGCCGGCGAGCAGCATATCGAAATTCTGAATACAGGCGACGGCTGGGCGGTGATCGACTCGCTCCGGCTCGAAAAAGTGCGCTACAGCGAGTTCGCCGGCGGCTGGGAGTTTCCGCCCGAGTCCGTCGGTCTCCGCCAGGGCAGGAAGGCGATCCTCTACGTGAACTCGCCGTGGATGGTGCACCCTGCCGGCGCGATCCGCTACGACGGTCCGCTCCTCCGCGGACAATCCGTGCCGCTCCGCGATTGGCCGGCGGGTCAGTATCGCATCGCCGCCTTCGATCCTCGCACGGGCGAGCGCCTGCACGAAACCACTGCGTCGACCACCCACAGCACGCTCACCGTGCCCCTGCCCGACTTCAGCGACGACCTCGCGATCGTCGTCACACCGCTCGCACGCTGAGCGATCCGCAGGCAAGGCCTCACCTTTCCGGGTGCGGCCTTCGGTCATTCTGAGCGCAGCGAAGAATCCAGTGCGCGCTTCGCTGCGTGATCGCGCGGCGAAATTCCCACTGGATTCTTCGCTGCGCTCAGAATGACAGACAGAGTGGAAGCCTCCCGCCTTCCTTTCGAGTCCGTCTTATCCGCCCGTCCGCGCGGCCGCTTTCTTCCCGTGTCGTCGCGCTCGGCGGTGGCGCCATTTGTCGCGCCAGCGGCGGGCGATTTTGCGGCCCCAGAGTTCCGCGCGATCCAGCGCCTTCGCCATCCCTTCGAATTCCGCCGCAAGCAACACGGCCGCGATCGCAAAGAATAGGATCGCCGGTCCGGGCAGCACCGTCAGCGCCAGCCCCACGAGCAGACAGCCGATGACCACAATCATCCGGAACAGGCGCGGCCAGAAACGCCGGTCCGCCAAGTGGCGCGTGCGCTCGTAGTGCTGTTGAAACCGCTGCCCGGGCGGGGCGTGGCGGAGTTCCTTCCAGTCTCGTCGCAAGCGTTGGAACATCCCGTTGTGACCGCGTCCTGCTCAGTGCGTTGCAGCGGTGGTCTTCCTAATAAAATGGGCGGGCGATTTCCGTTCGGCGAGTCTTTGTGCAAAATGTGCGCGAACACCCGCAACGGGCGCGGAGGCATCCGCGTGCGCGCGGGCTACATTGATCGCGTTCCCCGCCCCACCCTCGTGGTTTCCCCTCAACCCGTCGGCCCATGAATGCTTACGCCTCCCCCGACCTGAGGAACTTCGCCGTCCTCGGTCACGCGTCAGCCGGCAAGACGATCCTGTGTGAAGCGATGCTCGCCTGTGCCGGTCGGATCGGCCGCATGGGCAACATCGCTGCCGGGACTACCGTCTCCGACTACCACCCCAGCGAGCACCTGCATCAAATCTCCGTGCACGCTTCCCTGCTCAACCTCGAGTGGCAGGGCCGCAAGTTCAACGTCGTCGATTGCCCGGGTTACGCCGACTTCATCAGCGAAGGTCTCGGCGCGCTCCGCGTCGGCGATTTCGCGCTGATCGTGATCAACGCCGCGCACGGTCTCGGCGTCGGCACCGACGCGGTGTGGGACTACGCCACACGTTTCGGTCTGCCAAAAATGCTCGTGGTCAACGCGCTCGACAAAGCCAACGTTCGCTTCGACTACGTGCTCGCGAGCGCGCGCGAACATTTTGGAAAAAACGTTTTCCCGCTCGCGCTGCCGCTCGACGGCGGTCCCGGCTTCAGCCGCGTGCTCGACGTGATGCGCAACGAAGTCGTCACCTACAAGCCGGGCGGCAACGGTCGCTACACCGAGGAACCCGCCACGGGCGAACTCGCGGCGCAGGTGCAGGAGTTGCACCGCCAGCTCATCGAATACGTCGCCGAGTCCGACGATTCGCTCATGGAGCGTTTCTTCGAAAAGGGCATTCTCGCCGAGGAGGAGTTTCGCGCGGGCCTGCACGCGGCGATTCAGAATCAGGTCTTCGTGCCGCTGTGGCCGGTGTCGGCCGAGACCAATGTCGGCGTCGCTCGCTTGATGGATTTCATCGCGAAATACGGCTCGTCGCCGATGGACCGCGCGGACGTGCCCGCGCGGGATGCGAGTGGGACTCCCCGGCTCGGTGCCGCTCACGCAGGCCGAGCCGGTTTTGTATGTGTTCAAAACGATGAACGAGCCGGGCGTCGGCGAGCTGTCGCTCTTCCGCGTGTTCGCCGGCACGGTGCGCAGCGGCGACGAGTTGCTCAACAGCTCGCGCGGCGTCACCGAGCGCATGGGGCAGCTCTACGTGCTCGACGGACGCGAACGCACGCCGGTCCCGCAGCTCAACGCCGGGGATCTCGGTGCAGTCGTGAAACTCCGGTCCACGCACACGGGCGACACGCTGTGCAGTCCGAAGCACGTCGTCTCGTTGCCACCGGTCGAATATCCCGCGCCGAACATTCACGGTGCGTTGATACTCCGCTCCAAGGGCGACGAGGACAAACTCGCGGTCGGTCTCGCCACGCTGCACGCCGAAGACCCGACGTTTCACTACCGCGTGGACGACGAAGTGCACCAGACGATCGTCTCCGGTCAGGGCGAGATTCAGCTCCAGGTGCTCGTCGAGCGGCTGCTGCGACGTTTCGGCGTGGCGGTCGAACTCGAGGAGCCGCGCGTGCCGTATCGCGAAACAATCCGCAGCCGCGGCGAATCGCGTTATCGTCACAAGAAACAAACCGGCGGCGCCGGCCAGTTCGCCGAAGTGTGGCTGCGCATCGAACCCGCCGCGCGCGACGCGGGAGTCGTCTTCACGCAGTCGCTCGTGGGCACCAACGTCGATCGCGTCTTCGTGCCGTCGGTCGAGAAAGGCATCCGCACCGCCACACTCGAAGGCATTCTGGCCAGCTACCGCGTGACCGACGTGAAGGCCGATTTCTTCGACGGCAAGATGCACCCCGTGGACTCGAAGGACATCGCGTTTCAGATCGCGGGTTATCACGCGTTCAAGGAAGCGTTTCTCGCCGCGACGCCGTGCCTGCTCGAGCCCATCTACGATGTCGTCGTGACGGTGCCCGAAGAACACGTCGGCGCGATCATGGGCGACATCTCAGCACGCCGCGGCCACATCCTCGGCGTCGACGTCGACGGACATTTCCAACTCGTCCGCGCGCAGGTGCCGCAAAAGGAGCTCTATCACTACAGCACCACCGTGCGCTCGCTGACGAGCGGACGCGGCCGCCACTCCGAAACCTTCAGCCACTACGCCGAAGTCCCACACGAACTCGCGCAAAAACTCATCGCCGAAGCCAAGTCCCGCCGCGAAACCGCGCAAACGAAGTAGTTTTTGCGCACAACGCACTCCCGAGCCGTCGCCGGAATCGCCGTTTCCCTCTCCCCACCGACCTCGATTCTCTCGCCCCTTTGGCTCCGAACACCAATCCACATGTCAACTAATAGTAGACATGTTGTCTTGGCCCTTTTGGCGGGGCGGAGGGAGAAAGCAGGGATGCGCATTCGGGGATGACTTCGTTCGCAACGTAGCTCGCGGCGGCCCGGACCCTGGCGTCACCGGGACCAAACAGCGCACTCGCGCGCACAGCGAGCCCGGCTCGAACCACGATCCACATCCTGTCGGCCCACGGCGCTTCCCGTCTCGAGCCACGATGTGCACCGGGTCGAGCCAAGGTGCGGTCCAGGTCGCCGCACGGCGCGTTTCTGGTTCGAGCCAAGGTGTGGCTCGAGTCGAGTCACTGTCCGCACCTGATCGAGCCTCCGTGCGGACCACGCTCAGCAACGGCCCGGACTAGGTTGAGCCAAAGCCCCTCTCGCGGTGTGTCATGGTGCAGAACGGGTTGTAAAAATCGCTCCACGAAAGGTCCGTTTGTGCCGATACGAGACGATCAGACCCTGCCCTTTCGGCAGGGCGAACTTGTCTGCACTTTCACTCATGTCACTCGCTTCTGCCCTGCCTGTTTCAACGATCGACGACGCGGTCATAAAGGCCATGGAGCACGTTTTCCGCACCATGGTCGGCCACCAGATCAAACTGGTGCAGAAAATCGAGGATCACGGCATGCTGGTGGTCAACGACCCGCAATTCATCGGTAGCGTCGGCTTCGTGGGCTCGGCCAACGGTCTCATCTACCTGCGCTTTCCGGAGCCTTACGCGTTTCTCGTCACGAGCCGCGTGCTGGGTATGTCGCTGGCTGAAGTCGACATGAGCGGTCCCGAAGTCGTGAAGGACGCAATCGGCGAACTCACGAACATGACGGTCGGCGGTTTCAAAAATCAGATCTGCGACCTGGGTTTCCCCTGCAAACTCACGCTGCCGACCATCGTGCGCGGCAACAACATCGCGGTCGCCGCGGTGAAGTCCGCGACGCGCCACATCTTCCATTTCGAGACCGAAGGTCAGCGCATCATCGCTGATCTCCAGGTGAAGCTCGAAGCCTGAACCGAGCGGGCGCGCGTGTGCGCCGGCCGCTCAGCTGTCTTCGAACTTCACGTTCTGCTGGCGAAGAAAGGGTTTGAGCTCGGCCACGCCGAAATCGGCGAGGATTTTGCCGTTCCAATCGAGCGTCGGCGCGGAGGTCTGGCCTGACTTGCGACGCATCTCCGCCATGGCCTCGGGATCGCGCAGGACATCGCGCTCCTCGTATCCAATTCCCTTGGACATGAGGAAATCGATCACCTCGTGACACCACGGGCAGCCGGGTTTGATGTAGAGGATCGGGAGCGAAGCGGTGCGCGAGGCGGCCGAGCCCTGCGCTTCGCCGGTGGTGCCGTCAGTTGAGGTGTGCTTTTCCATGGTCTCCGAGGTTTTGCGGGGGCTCGCCGGTGACGGCTGCCTTCGCGAGGTTGAAGAGTTGCTGCATCCGGTTTTCGGAGGCGTCCCAGTATTCTACTCGTTCCGGCACGACGCGCAAAAGCACGAGCCGGGGATCATCAACGCCACCGGGGAAAAACGCCTTCATCATCGGGCTCCAAAGTTCGCGCGCTTTTGCCCGATCTTCGATGAGCTGCGCTGTGCCACTGAGCGCGACAAACACCGAGCGCCCCGCGTCGGAATACGTGAGACCCACGCGCCAATCGTCGTGGATCTCGCGCGCCTTCAACGAGTCGTCAGCAGTGAGAAACCAGAGTGCGCCGGCCACGGCATCGACGTCGAGCGTCGCCATCGGGCGGCTGTGAAAATCGCGGTCCTCGCCGAGCGTCGTGAGCATGCCGACGCGGATTTCACCGATCATCTGCTCCAAGCGCGCAAAGGTCTCCGCAGGGGTGAGTGGAGAGGTCGTCTTCATGCCGACAACGACATGTGTCCGCGCGAGATGAGCGTTCTCCGCCCGTCTTTCCGCGCAAGACCGGAGGACCTTTTTGGGGCCGCCGCCCGATGGCGGGAAACGGCAGGGTTCGCTTCTATATACCTTGATGAAAAACAAGAAGAGTTCCGCTTCCCTTTCCTCGTCCACGCCCGCTGCTCCGCGCGCTTCCGCACAGGTCAAGACCGCCGACCCGGCTGGAAACATCTTTCTCACCACGGTGACGCGCGAGCAGATCGCCGAGCGCGCCTACGAACTGTGGGACGCCGCCGGCCGCCCCGAAGGTCGCGACGTCGAATACTGGCTCACCGCCGAGAAACAGCTGGGCGTGCGCTCCACGTCCGTAGCGAACCGCGACACCAGCGCGCCTGCGACCGCGCGCGAAGTATCGTCCGACGAGTTCCCGGACAAGCTGCAGGAAAATCTCGATCAAGTCGCGTCGACCGGCACGCGCAGTCCGACCTCGATCTGAGCGGTCGGAAGAGCCTCCGACGACAGGTCGGAGCATTTTCACAGATTCTTGGCTTCGACGATTTGCAACAGGTTGCAAATCGTCGGCCTCTTGGCGACGCGCGTTGACTCGGAGCGGAACTCGTTAGCGCGCAATCGGCTTCGTATCCACGAAGTGGTTACGCGCCACAGCGGTATGTTGCGGAGCGGGTCTGCGCGCGAACCATGAGGCGGCCATTTCTTGGATTGTAGGGGAATTCTGGATGCGTCGCATAGGAGATGTGCCCACCCTTTCTCTCCGTTGGTTGTTCATCGCCGTCGCTGCTTTCGCGGTTCTGGGAAGCGCCGACCTTTATTTGAGCCGTTCGTCTGCCATCACCGCGCCGCCGGACGGCGAGAAGACGATCGGTGCCGCGGAGTTCTTCGCCGCCGCACAAGCGGGTGAGTTGTCGTCGGGCAGCATCATCTACCGCGGCAGCAGCGGCACACTCGCCGACCTTCGCGCCGCGCGCGCGATCGACGGCGAGACGGTCGCCGTGCACACGGCGGCGCGACTCACCGATGCGGATCTGCAGCTTTTGCGGCAGAAGCAGTTCAGCGAAGACGACGCCACCACGCTCGCGCGCGTTCATGCTGCCTCGCCGCGCGAACAGTTTGCCCGCGTCGTCCACGTGCTGATGCAGGTGAGCGCGGGCGCCGCGATCATCCTCGGCGTGCTGATTTTTGCGCAGCGTTTCGCCGGACGCTACGGCTCGCTTTCGCGCGGCGCGCTGAAGCCTTCGAGCACCACCGTGAAGTTTTCCGCAGTCGCCGGTTGCGACGAAGCGAAGGACGAAGTCGTCGAGGTCGTCGACTTCCTGAAAGATCCCGCGCGCTTCAGCGCCACGGGCGGACGCATGCCGAAGGGCGTGTTGCTCGTCGGTCCTCCGGGCACGGGCAAAACGATGCTGGCGAAGGCCGTCGCGGGTGAAGCCAAGGCGCATTTCTACAGCCTCAGCGGTTCCGATTTCGTCGAGCTCTACGTCGGCGTCGGCGCGAGCCGCGTGCGCAATCTCTTCAAGAAGGCCCGCGAGACCGCGCCGAGCATCATCTTCATCGACGAGATCGACGCGCTCGGCCGCCAGCGTTCTTCCGGCGACGCCAGCGGCGCGCAACAGGAGCACGATCAGACGCTCAACGCCCTGCTCGTCGCGATGGACGGTTTTGATTCGAGCGACGCGGTGGTCGTCTTCGGCGCAACCAATCGTCCCGACACGCTCGATAAAGCGCTCCTCCGTCCCGGCCGTTTCGATCGTCAGGTTTCGGTCGGTCTCCCCGACCTCGCGGGTCGCCTTGCGATTCTCCAAGTCCACGCCGGCGCCGTGAAACTCGACGCCACGGTCGATCTCAACGAAATCGCCAAGGCCACGCCCGGCTTCTCCGGTGCCGATCTCGCAAACTTGCTCAACGAGGGCGCCATCCACGCCGCGCGTCACCGCCGCGGCACGATCCTCATGTCCGACCTCGACGAGGCGCGCGACAAAATCAACTGGGGCCGCGAAACGCGCCGTGCCATGTCGCCGCACGACAAAAAGGTCATTGCTTACCACGAGGCCGGCCACGCGCTCATGCAGGTCCTCATGGGCGAGGACACGATCAAGCTCCAGAAGGTCACGATCATCCCGCGCGGCCGCTCGCTCGGCAGCACGCACTTCACGCCCGAACGCGATCTGCTCAACTACTCGCGCGAGCAACTCATCGCGCGCATGCGCTGCCTCATGGCCGGTCGCGTCGCCGAGGAACTCGCCATCGGCACGATCACCAGCGGCGCCTCCGGTGACATCCAGGAGGCCACGCGCACCGCGCGCCAGATGGTTTTCGAATGGGGCATGTCGCCGCTCGGTTTCATGGCGCTCTCGCGTGGCGACGGCGAACAGCAGCTCGCCAGCCCGCAGACGTTTCACCGCGCCGAAGGCTACGTGAAAGACATCCTCGACGAAAATTACGCCGCCACGCACGCCGCCCTCGGCCAGCACCGCGCCGCGCTCGATGCGATCGCCGAGGAACTGATCATTCGCGAAACGATTTCGGGCGACGACGTCCGCCGGCTCGCTGCTGCCAGCCGCACGACGTCCGAGCCGCTCGCTGCCGCGAGCTAAATATTCGCCCGGGCAGGGCGGGCCCGCCTCTTCGGCGAGCCGCCATTACGCGAGTTCGTCGTTTCGCCGAAACCAGCTCGGTTGAGAGACGGCCCGCCCTGCCGGACCGGCGCGCAAGCACGCGTGCTTCCGCCATCGCGGTCCGGCCAGTCGACCCGTGACGCGGTTCGAGTTTTCGTCGCCCGCAAAGGTCTCGCCGCTGACGCAACTGACCTGCCCCTGCACTTGCCAAGCGCTTCCTCCCCCGCCTAGCTGCGCGTGCCTTTCCCGCTCCAGCCCATGATGAAGCGTATCGATCCGCGCCATTGGCGTCCGCTCTTCAACGCCGTTTACGAAATCAACACGGCCCGTGACCACGCGGATTTTTCGGCGGCGGTGCTGGCGGCGATGGACCGGCTGATTCCCGCTGATCTTTGCATCATGCACGTGCTGGATCGCCGCACCGGCCAGATCACCGCGGCAATGTCGAAGCCGAATCCCCACACCGAACAGGAGCTGCAGTATTACTCGGAAAATTCGCATCTGAATCCGCTCGTCGCCTACTACGAGCGCACGGGCCGGACCCATGCGCGCCGCATGTCCGACGTGATTTCCGTCTCCGAGCTCAAGCGTCACCCGCACTACCTGAACTGCCTCGCGCGCAACCGCTATCTCTACGGTCTCGTTCTCCCGGTCGCGGTCAACGCGCACACCATCGCCGCCCTGTCCTTCAACCGTGTCCGGCGCGATTTCACGGTTCGCGAACGGACCTTGCTCGATTTGTTTGGTCCGCATTTCCGCCAGGCGTGGCTGCGTCACAAACAGCCCACGCTTCAGCGCATCAATCACCCGCTGTCTCTGCGCCAGCGATTCCGCGAGCTCGGCCTGACTCAACGCGAAGCCGACGTCCTTTTCTGGATCGCCGACGGCAAACAGAACCGCGAGATCGCCGAGCTGCTCGGTCTCAGCCTTTTCACCGTGCAGGAATACGTCGGCAACATCCTGCGCAAGCTGCGCGTGCCCAATCGTCACGCGCTCACCGTCCAGACGCTCAGCCGGCTCGCCGGGAAATGACACCGACCACCAACCCTCACGCGTGAGGGTTGAGGCAGCGCGCGGCAATCGGTAGGCTCTCCTCCCTTTTCGCCGCTTCTCCCGCGCCGCCACCATGCCACCCACTCCCACCCGCCGCCCGTTCCTCACCGACGGCGCTCGGGAACGCCTGCTGACCGCCGCCGTTTTCTGTTCCGGTGGCATCGCACTGGTGCTGGAACAGATCTGCGAAAAATATCTTTCCACGCTGGTGGGCTCGAGCCGTTACGCGTCGACGATCGTGCTCGCGGTTTACTTCACCGGTCTCGCACTCGGTGCCTGGCTTTGTCCCAAAAATCCCGTCGGGGCTCCGCGCCGTCTCGCTCTGTTGGAAGGATTCATCGCGGTGTGGGCGGTGGTCGTGGGACTGGCTTTTTTCGCCATCGACCACGCGCTCGGCCATTGGCTGGCGGAAGCCGGCGGCAGCGCCGTGACTCTGGCCGCGGCGCGCGCTGGCATCGCGATCCTTTGGATCCTTCCTCCGACCCTCGCCATGGGCGCACAGCTCCCGACCCTCGCCGCCGCGCTCTCGAGCGAGCCACGCGGACGCAGTCGAGGAATCACGCACTACTACGCGGTCAATCTCGCCGGCGCCTTCACCTTCACCGTCCTCACGCCGCCGCTCCTCTTCAACACGGTCGGCGCCGATGGCGCGCTCTGGAGCATCGCAGTCCTCGGTTTCGCCGTCGCCGTCGTGTTGCGGCTCGCGCTCCCCAACGCAGCAGCCTCGGCGACCACCGTCGCGCGTTCGTCATTTTCGCTTCGTCAGCAACCTGGCCCGATTACGGGAGCTTTCGCCGCGGGCTTCGGCTTCTTCGCACTCGAGGTGATTTGGTTTCACCTCATCAGCGCCGTGTGTGGCGCGAGCGTCTACAGTTTTTCCATCCTGCTCGCCGTCGTGCTGCTGGGCCTCGCACTGGGCGGGCGCGCCGCCGCGCGGCAGGCGATGCCGCTCACGCCGTTGCTCGGATGGTTGGTGGTCACGCTCGCCATCAGCAACGCGCTGTGGCCTTGGGCCGGCCCGCTCATGGCGCGCGTGGCGAAGACGCAGCAGATCGAGTCCTTCTGGGCCGGCGAACTCGTCAAACTCGGCGTCATCGCCTTCATCGCGCTGCCATCGGCCGCGCTCGCCGGCCAGGTCTTTCCGCGACTCCTCCGCCTGACGGAAGAATCTGAGGCTCCGGGCCACGCGGTGGGTTCACTCTGCGCCGCCAACGTCGCGGGCTGCATCGCTGGTGCGCTGGTGGCCGGCTTCATCCTCATCCCCGCCTTCGGCGCCGAACGCGCCCTGCAGGGAATCGCCATTCTCGTGGCCACCGGGTGGCTCGCCTTGGCGCTCCGGCCACCGCGGCTCCTCGATTGGTTTGTGCCGGGTGCTATCGGCCTCGGATTACTGGCGGTGCTTCCGGCTTGGGATCGGCTCCGACTCACCAGCGGCCACGCGGTCTACCTGCAGGAATCTCCCCTCCAAGCCGGGAGCGAGCTCGCGTTCTTCCGGGAGGACTTCGCCACCGGTTTCGTGACCGTGGTGGAGCAGCCGGAGAAATACGAGCCCGAGGCCGTGCGAGTGTTGCTCCAAAACGGCAAGTTCGACGCCGACGACGCCGGGCAGATGCGCGCCCAGATCGGCTTCGGTCTCGTCGCGGCGCTGCACGCGCCGGCCACCCACCGCGCCCTCGTCATCGGCTGCGGCTCCGGCCAGACGCTGTCCACCATCGCCCGGCTCGGATTCGAGCATGTCGACCTCGCCGAACTCTCGCCCGCGCACCTCGCCGCCGCCCGCGACCAGTTCGCCCACATTAACGCCGGCGTGCTCGACCAGCCAGGGGTCCGCGTGCACGTCGAAGATGGACGCAACTACCTCCTCCGGTCCCGCGAGCGCTTCGACGCGATCCAGATCGAACTCACGTCGGTCTGGTTCGCCGGCGCCACGAATCTCTACTCACGCGAGTTCTACGCCCTGGCCCGGTCGCGCCTCGCTCCGGGCGGCGTGCTCGTGCAATGGATTCAGTTCCACCACCTCACCCCGCGAGAGATCGCCTCCATCCTCGCCTCGGCGCAGGCCGAGTTCCGCTACGTCTCCGTATGGCGCGTGGACTCGCAGGCCTGCTTCCTCGCCTCCGACGAGCCGCCAACCCTCAACCCCGCCACGTGGGAACGCTGGCGGAACGACCCCGCGCTCGCCGCGGAACGCCGCATCACCGGTCCACCCATTCTGGACGAATTCCTCGCCACGGAGCTCGTGCCTGCCGCCCGACTCCCCGCGCTGCTCGCCGCCACGCCCACGGTCCTCAACACCGACCGCAACCGCTGGCTCGAATTCCAGACCCCGAAATACGCCCTCGAGCGGCGCGATCTGCGCGCATCCAACCTGGACTGGTTCAAGTCCGGACATGAGCCGCCTTCGCCGGATCGCGATCCCTCACGCGTGGGGGTTGTTGCGCCCACTCTTCGCCGATAAGATCGCGCCGCAGCCTCGGGAGAACCCCGCGGACTGCCCCTTTCCATGCATCCATCTTCCGACTTCTCCCGCTTCAAGTCGCTTGGCGCCGGCCTGTTCCTTCTCCTGGCGCTGATCGCCGTCCCCAGCACCCTCGGCGATTCGAGTGGCGAGACGAGCGACGCAGAGACAGGTGGAGGCAGCAGCAGCGGCGGCGACCCCAGCACCAGCGGCGGCGGCAGCAGCGGCGGCCCTCCGCCGGAGGGAGAAGGGCCGAACCCCGCCGCCCCGCTCGGGACGCCGACCAAGGTAGGCTATGATTCGATTTCGAACGGAACCGTCCCCGGCGGCGACTACGCGTTCGTGAACTTCTCCTCCGGCTCGGTCGTGGTGATTCCCTTCCGTTTCAGCTCGCTGGAGAACTACACCCTGACCTCCGCCAACCTCCTGCTGCGCACGCCTTCGGGCACCGTGAGCCTTTCCGACCTGTCCGTTGAGGTTTACGACTCGCTTCCACCGAACGAAACCAGCCTTCCGACGCCCGTTGCCAGCTTCGCCTCGACCGGCAACATCACCAGCACCCTCGGCATCTACACATTTTCCGCTACGACCTCGCTTACGCTGGAGGCCGACACGACCTACTATTTCGGCGTCAGCTATTTCGGCACCCACTCCTTCGCATGGAACGCCACGACCGGCTCGGCAACCGGCAGCGGCCCGGTCTACGTGAACGACACGTTCGAGGACGGCACCACGTTCACCTACTACGTCCTCAACGCCGGCGGTGCCCCCTTGTCGACCGGCATAGTCGGCGGCTTCTCGATCACGGCCTCTGCGGTCAGTGCCGTCCCCGAGCCCGCGACCACCACCGCCCTCGCCGCTGGTGCCGTCCTGGCGGCGGCCCTGTGGGTGCGCTGGCGCCGCCGCCACGTGCGCGGGGCTGACCACCAACAACGTCCGCCGCAGGCGTAAGCCGGCCCTCGAGCCGCAGCCAACCCTTCTCCAGCAAACCGCAGGCATCGAAGCGCGCAGCCGTTGAAGTCCGCTTCCGAAAAGGTCCCCGCCTTGAACCAGTCCGGGACGCCCGTGCCCACCCGCCGCTTCCGTTGCCCGCCGGCGGAGTGGATTGTCGGCCTCGCCTTCGTGGCTTTTGGCCTCTGGGCCTATCTTCAGACGCCAGTTAGCTGGGTGAAGGCTGGGGTCATCCTGCACCGACACCTCGCCCAAGCCTTCACAGCCTCCAGCCACCTCATGATGACGCTGGCCTACAGCGTGACCCTGCTCCGCTACGTGCCCGAAGCCGAGCGCCGCACCTGGACCCGCAACGCGGCCTTCCTCGCCTCGGCTATCGCGCTTGCCTGCGTGTTGCTGGTCCCGACGCCGCAGGCCACCCAGCTCGGTCGCCTGCTGGAATCCTCCATGCTCGGCATGGTGCTCACCGCGCTGACCCTGACTTTGTTTCTGCCCGTGGCCGGGCTTGTCAGCCTGCGTCGCGTGGTCGGCACGATCGCAGAGACCTTGCTGCTGTGGGGGCCCTATCTGATCTATTTCGCCTTCTGTGGCTTCGCCCTCGCCGCCCTGCCGGTCAGGACGCTTGAGGTGAAGGACCCCACGCTCATGCGCATGGACCTGTCCCTGGGCTTCAGCGCCAGCCAGATCGCCTACTCCTGGCGCTACGACGCGCCGTGGGTTTACGACTTCAGCTCTGTCGCCTACCGCCTGCTGGGCCTCCTGGTCGCGCTCGTGATCGCCCGTCTCCACATCGCGCGCGCCTGGGCGCATGCTCGACGCGCCCTCTTTGTCAGTTTCCTCGTGGGCGTGACGGGGCTCACCTGCTACCGCATCGTGCCCGCCATCGGGCCGATCTTCGCCTACACCCCCTCTCCATCATAATCTCAACACCCCCGAGCGCCAGGCCAAGGCCGAGGCCATCCGCACGGCGGTTCTCGAGGGGCCCGATGAAATCACCGTGCCGCGCCGGTTTTACCGCAATGCGATGCCGTCGCTGCACACCGCCTTCAGTCTCGTCGCCCTCACCGCGGCCTGGAAGTGGCGGCGCCGTTTCTTCTGGGCCTGCCTGCCTCTTGGTTTCCTCCAGATCGCCACGACCCTGACCCTCGCCTACCACTACGCCGTCGACATCATCGCTGCCGTGCCGTTGTCCGCATTCTGCTGGTGGCTCGCCGATCGCGGTATCCGTCTCACTCCACGACCCAACGAAGAACCACTCCCCGCCGCCGCCTCCAGCCGCTGGCTCCCCATTTGTCTTCTCGTTTCCGTCGGCACTCTCCTGGCTTGGGCCGCACTCGCTCCAATCCCGCCATGGATCGCATGGCCCCTCGCCACGCTGGCCGTCGTCGCTCCCTGCTATCCCACTCTCGCTGCTTTCTCGGCACGTTTTCGCCAACGCATGCGCGGAGTCGAAGCGTGACTCTCGCACGCGTCCTGCGTTTGCTCGCGCGCAACCTGTTCCCCGCATGAGCACGTCCCCCATCGCCCGCTCCCGCTACGAAGACGAAATCGTGATTTCCTGGGCCGAGTTGCACCGCGACGCCCGCTACCTCTCGGAAATCCTCCACGGCATGGGCGAGTGGAAAGGCATCATCGCCATCTCGCGCGGCGGACTCGTGCCTGCGGCGCTCATCGCCCGCGAACTCGAGATCCGCCTCGTCGATACCGTGTGCATTTCCAGCTACACCGGCAAAGGCGGCGGCGCCGCCACCGAGCAAGGCGAGATCGAAGTGCTCAAAGGCGTGAGCGGCGACGGCGACGGTTTTCTGCTCATCGACGACCTCGTCGACACCGGCCGGACCGCGCAACACGTGCGCCGCATGCTGCCCAAGGCGCATTTCGCGACGCTCTACGCCAAACCCGCCGGCCGCCCGATCGTGGACACCTGCATCAAGGAGTTTAAGCAGAGCAAGTGGATCCACTTCCCGTGGGACATCGAGTATCGCTTCGCCACGCCGATCAAGGATTGGAACCCCGGCGCCGCCGCGAAGTAAACGCGCGCCGTCTTTGAGCCACCGCCACAACCCGGTCCGCACCTCGTCGCGACCCGGTCCGCACCGTGGCATGACTCGAGCCGCACTCTGTCCCGGCTCAGTGCGTTAACGCATCCTTGCGTGGAGCAGCGCGTCAGGCGCACGGTTTTTCTCCCCGCCCCATGAAATTACGTCACTTGTTTCTCTCCTGCGTCGCGGCCGCGTTTTCGCTTCCTGCGATCGCCGCCACGACTTCTCTGCCGCGCAGCACGCCCGAAGCCGAAGGCATCTCGTCGAACGCGATTCTCGAATTCATCCAAGCCGCCGATGCGAGCGTGGACACGATCCACAGCTTCATGCTCGTGCGTCACGGCAAGGTCGTGAGCGAGGCGTGGTGGACGCCCTACGATGCGAAAACGCCGCACACGTTTTTCTCGTTGAGCAAGAGCTTCACCTCGACCGCGGTCGGTCTCGCGGTGCAGGAGGGTCTGCTCAGCATCGACGATCCGGTCATCAAGTTCTTCCCCGACGAACTGCCCGCCGAGCCGAGCCAGAATCTGAAGGCGATGCGCGTGCGCGATCTGCTCACGATGACCACGGGGCATCACGACGAGGACATCGCGACGTTTCCCTTCAACTCGCAGGAATCGCTCGCGAAGAAATTCCTCGAGCTCCCGGTCGCGCACAAGCCCGGCACGTTTTTTCGTCTACAACACGCCGGCGACTTACATGCAGTCGGCGATCGTGCAGAAGGTCACGGGTCAGTCGGTGCTCGATTATCTGCGCCCGCGCTTGTTCGACCCGCTCGGCATCGAGAATCCGCAGTGGCAGGCCGACGCGCACGGCATCTCGCTGGGCGGTTTCGGTTTGAGCGGTCGCACCGAGGACATCGCGAAGTTCGGCCAGCTGTATCTCCAGAAGGGCAAGTGGCAGGGCAAACCACTCGTGCCCGCCACGTGGGTCGAGCTCGCGACCGCGCGCCACGTGTCGAACGGCAGCAATCCCGAGAGCGATTGGGAGCAGGGCTACGGCTTTCAGTTTTGGCGGAGCCGTCACGGTTTCTACCGCGGCGATGGCGCGTTCGGACAATTCTGCATCGTGCTGGAGGAACTCGACGCCGTGGTCGCGATCACGAGCGGCACGCGCGACATGGGCCACGTGATGAATCTCGTCTGGGAAAAACTCGTGCCCGCGATGAAGCCGAAGGCGCTGCGCGCCGACAAAGCCGCGCACGAAAAACTCACACGCGCCGTCGCCGCGCTCACGATTCCGCCGCCGGCGGCGAATGGCTCCAAACCTGCCGATGCAGTGACCGCGCAGTTCGGACGCACGTATCGCTTCGAGGCCAACGAGCAGCAGATCGAATCCGTCTCGATCGCGAAGGGTTCGGACGCCGGATCGCACGTGGTGCGGTTCCAAATGGCAGACCGAACCAACGAATTTGTGTGCGGCGACGCGTGGCGCCGTTCGCGTCAGGCGGTTTCTCATCAGCCCGAGCAGGACGTCGCCACCGCGGGCGCATGGACCGCGGACGACACTTTCACCCTGAAGCTCTGCCTCGTGGAAACGCCCTTCATCGTGACGATGAAGCTGCGCTTCGACGGCGACACGGTGTCGTTGGATTCTGAATACAACGTCGGCTTCGGCGACCCCAAGCGCCCCACGCTGACCGGCCGCGCGGAATAATCCGGGAAAAGAAAAGCGCCGCCGGGCGAACCCGGCGGCGCGTTACGAACTATCTCTATCTCTTCGTTCAGCCGACTTACTCGGCCGCGCTGCGGCCGGTGTCGGAATTTTCAGTCAGAGCGGCGAGTTCAGACTCGGAGACGTTGATCGTCAGGCGCTCGTTGCTGGCATCGAAGCTCAGCTGGGAAACGGGCACGCGGACCATGTTGCGGCCCATGCCCATGAAGCCGCCCACGGAAACGATCGCGGCCGGCTCAGAAGTGAGGCTGCTCATCGTCGAATCGATGGCCGAACCAACAGAACCAAGGGCGCTCTGCGTGCCGCGGGTCGACGAGTTCATCGAACCGCTCGTGCTCGTGGAGTCGGTCGAGCCCGTGGCGTTCGAAGCCGCGTAATTGCCGGAGCTGCTCCGGGTGGCGATGCCGTCGGATCCGGTCGAACTGGTGTTGGCATTGGAGCCGCTGGTGCTGCCATACGTATTGCCGCTGTTGTTAGCCGATCCACTCGCGGCGCCGGTGTTGCCGCTGGCAGTCTGGTAAGAGCTGTCGCTCTGGTCGCGATCCTTGCTCGAAAAAGCGGTGGCGAGGTGGCTCGAAGCGGCGGACGAAAGCACGACATCGTCGATGCTGCCGACCTTCTTGCCCGCATTATCGTAGACGTCCTTGCCGATCAGGTCCTTCGCGGTGAGCTGCGAATCAAGCGAGTCCTTGGTCACGCGTTGCAGGCCGCCCATGCCGGCGGTGTGCGAGCCGGTGCTGGTGGAATCATAGGTGGACGAGCCGGAAGAATTCGGCCGCGTAGAAGAAGTCGTGTCGCTCGATTGTGAGCCAGTGGAAGATTGGGCGGAGACCGCCAGCGGAAGCGCGGCAGCGAGACCCATGATGACAAGATTACGGATGGGAGTTTTCATTAGATGAGACGTTGAGGTTTCACGAGGAGACAGAACCCCTCTGGGGGTCGCACAGGGGTTGTGCGTGGCCTCAACATATTCACCCTTCGCGCCCGCACTATGGGGCCACGAACGTCACGCTCGGTCGGGCAGACTCCGACCGATGTCGCTCAACTCAACGAAGCTCCCTGAGCAAATCGCCCCACCCTCCCCGGGGGGCGAATTTTCAGCGACCGCGCAGCGCCTTCCGCACGCGCCAGCGCTGCGCTTTGTTGACGATGTAACCCACGCAGCTGCGCGCGCCACACCGGCAGGGATGCTGCCGCCACTCGCTGAACGGGTAACCGTAATCGTAGGTCAGCTCCTCGCCCTCCGCGATGTCGCGCTCCGCGATGATCCACACGTGGCCGCGAATCGTCTCGCTGCGGCAGTTGGGCTCGCAGGAGTGATTGATGAACCGCGAAATGTTTCCGCCCGAACGACCGTCGAGGTCGTAGCGTTTGTTGATATCGAAAAGATAAACGCTGCCGTCCTGCCCGCGGGCGAGGCGTCGCAGGCGGGCGTCTTCACGGCGCTGTGCTTCGGCCTTCGTGATCCGCTCGCCCACGTATTCGATGATCCGCGTGCCCGCGGCGATCGGCGCGATCGCATAGACCCCGCGCCCGTGAATCGACGAGCGGGCGGCACGAATGAGTCTCCGGAAATCGGATACGGTGGCAGGCATGAGTCGCGCCAAAGTGCGGCACGGCCGGGCGGCGTCAACTCACACGTGCGCAGCGCTTACCGCGCCGCGAGGTCGCGTTGCGCACGGCTCGGGCCGTGGCCGGGCACCCACATGTCCTTCCAGGTGAGCTTGAGCTTGCGCTGCATCTCGAGCGGATACGACCAATCGCCGTAGTCGGTGTCGCTGGCGTTGTTGGTGCCGATCGTGAACTTCGCGCCCGCCGCTTTCGCGAGCCGGATGAATTTTTCCGAGGGAAGTTTGTAGCGCGCGTTGATCTCGATCGCGACCTGATGCTTCACCGCGGCGTCGATGATCTTCTTCATGCGCTGCTCGGTCCAGAGTTCGTCGGCGCGCGACACGAGTGAATCCGGCAGGAAGGTCGGGTTCACATAAATGTCGATCGGCTCCTCGGAGATGATCTTCACCGTCTGCGCGACGAGTTCCTCCATGAACCCTTCGACGTCGGGTCCGATGTCCGATTCTTCGGGAATCCAGAGCCGCAGGCGTTTGCCGGCCTTGTTGGTCCACGTCATGGAGTCGGTGAAAACGTAATCGAAGCGCGCGCGCGTTTCCTTGGAGAACATCCGCACCCACTCGCGGCCCTCGGCTTGAAGCGCGAGAAACACGGGCACGCCTTTCATCGATTCGAGAAACGCGAGCGCAGCCGCGTCGTTCTGAATCGGGAAACCCTGTCCGCCGTTGGTCGCGATGCCGAGCCCCATGCCGGTTTCGCGCGAAAGTTTCAGCGCCTTCTCGAGGGTGAGTCCGCCTTTGAGATGCGTGTGCAGATCGACGAGCGGGAAGTTATCCTTCGCGAGCGCCAACACCTGCGCGCCGGTTTCGTCCACGTGCGGGCGCGTAACCGACGGATCCTCCCCCGGCGGCAACTGGCGGATGCGGATGTTCCGATAGAGCGCGGTGCTGTCCGGATCGTGCGCCTGCAGCGCGATCGTGCCGCGGCCGAGACGGTTCAGTTTCGGCGCGCTCTCGGGCAGCGGGAAAACGGGCTCCACGTAGTCGACCACGAGCGCACCGTCGATGTGCACCTGCACGCGCGGACGCCTCACGATGATCTTCATCGTGAACCACTCGTTGTCGCGACCGAGGGGTTTGTAGGCGTTGCGCACACCGTAGAGGCTGCCGGTCATCTTCAACTCGAGATAGTCGCCGTGCTGCTTCTGGGAGTTGTTGACCTGGATTTCGAATCCCTGCTCCGGCCAGCTCTTGTCCTGCCAGGCCGTGTGGAAAAACACGCCCGAGTTGGCCCCGGGCCGCGTCATCACTTCGAGGGTGAGCTCGAAGTTCTCGAACTCCGCCGCGGTGCCCCCCTCGCCCACATAAAACAGATGCCCGCGCGTGCCGTTGCACACGATCGCGCCATCCTCGACGCGGAAAGCCGCCGGGTTCTCGGCCGCGCGCCAACCGCGCAGCGATTTGCCATCGAACAACAAGTCGACCTTGGCGTGCGCCGCCGAAGCGAGCGCGAGAAAACCAAGCGCGCCGGCGAAGAACCACGAGGCGGCACGCGAAAGAACACGGGGGAACGTTTTCATGAGGGATGGTGGGGTGAGCTGCCGGACGATCCGCGCCCGCTTAAGTTGCGGCAAGCACCGCGATCTCTTTGCAAGATTCGCGCTGGTCAGCCGCCGGGCCACGAACCGAAACTCCACCGTTCTCATGCAACCCGGCCCCGCCCGCACGCTCTCGATCGTCGCCGCCATCGTGGCGGGCTCGCTGCTGCCGCAACTCGATGCGCTCACCGGCGCCGTGCGGTGGTTTGTGATGGCGATGCTCTTCCTCGTGTTTCTGCAAACACGCTGGTCGCGCTCGGCACTGCATCGCAGCCATGTGTGGCTTCTGCTCGCCAATCTCGCGCTCGGCTTCGTCGCGTGGGGACTCGGCTGGCTCGTCGGTGGACGCGATGTCGCGCTGGCAGGTTTCTTCACGGGAATCACGCCAACCGCGACCGCCGCTCCAGTCATCATCGGTTTTCTGCGCGGACGCGTGGACTACGTTGTCGCGGCGTTTTTGATCACCAACTTCTCCATCACCGCGCTCCTGCCGCTGATGCTGCCACTGGTGCTCGGACGCGCCGATCTGCACGCATTTGGTCAGGTGCTCGCGAGCGTCACGCTCGTCGTCTTCGTGCCGATGCTCGCGGCGTTTCTCGTGCGGCGCGCGCACCCGCCAGCGACGCAATGGCCCGCGCGTTTGCGCAACGTCTCCTTCGCGCTCTGGGTGCTGGCGATCCTGATCATCTGCGGACACGCCTCAGCGTTTCTCCGCACGCAAACCGACGCGCCGCTTCGCGTCGTGCTGCAGGTTGTCGCGGTTTCGATCGCAGTATGCGTGGCGAGTTTCGCGCTCGGTCGCTGGATCGGTGGACGCGATTTCCCGCGGGAGGCGAGTCAGTCGCTCGGCCAGAAGAATACGATGTTCACGCTCTATCTCGCGCTCACGTATGCGAATCCGATCGTGGCACTCGGCCCGACGTTTTACGTGCTCTGGCACAACCTGTGGAACTCATGGCAGCTCCACCGCGTGCCACCTTTGGCGGCGCAGCAGGAAGCAGATCCGCTTTCTCCGGGAGTGCGGAAACCATGAGCTAAGTCGTTGGCCCGTCCGCTTTCCCCTCTGTGCTCCGGAGCGTGCTTGGGGATTTGCCCGGATCGGACATAACCGATGTCGTGCACGCGCAGCACTCGCCCGCGCGTCGCCACGCCATCATGTGCTCTTCCAACTCTTCTTCGGAGGACGCGCCGCATCCGGCCCGACCTTCTCGCCCCGTGCCTCGCTGGCTTGCCCGCCGCGAACGCGCTCTCATCCCGAAACTCGCCACCTTCTTTGTCGCCAACGTTCCGACCTGCTACATCTCGCACACCGAGCTGTGGAGCGGACGCGCCCGTAATTTCGCACACTGGTCGCCGAGCCTGCGCCGGGTGATCACGACGGAACTGCGCGAGGCCCTTCGCGACCGCACGCGACACATCGCGGTCGTCGAGCGTGACGACGAACTCGTCGGCATGGCCGTCGTCGTCGATCTCGGACGCTACGCGCTGCTGGAGGATATCGTAATCCGGCGCGAACGGCGCGGTCGTGGCGTGGGCCGCGTGCTGGTCCGCTGGCTTTTCGCGGAAGAGCGCAAGGCCGGGAAAAGCGCGATCTTTCTCGAAAGCGGCGGCCGCAATCTCGCGGCGCAGCGGTTTTTCCGGAAACAGGGTTTCCGAAAAATCTCCATTTCGATGTGCCGCCGTCTCGCCGCTTAGCAGACAGCTGCGGAGTGACGTTCCCAAGCAAGCGGCGCCCTCCGACGCCGCTTTTTGTTCACTCGAGTTCGATCGCTACCGCACGGGCGACAGCACGAGCGCGCTCGCGTGCTTCTTCCAGCGTGCCGCCCGAAGCGATCGCGACGCCGAGTCGGCGATGCCCGCGACACTCGGGTTTGCCAAACAAACGCAGCTGCGACTCCGGCACCGCGAGGGCGCGTTCCAACCCGCGGAAACGCGGCACGCCATTGCCGTGTCCGAGCAGCGCCACACTGAACGCCGGACGCAGCACGCGAATCGGCGGCACCGGCAGACCTAGAATCGCTCGCGCGTGCAGCGCGAACTCGCTCCACGCCTGACTGCCGATCGTCACGAGCCCGGTGTCGTGTGGACGCGGACTCACTTCGCTGAAGATCACGTCGTCTCCGCGCACGAAGCACTCCACGCCGAAGATGCCCCAGCCACCGAGATTGCCGACGACGGCCTTCGCGATCTCCTGCGCCTTGGCCCATGCGCTCTCGCTCATCGCGCACGGTTGCCAGCTCTCGCGATAATCACCTTCGATCTGCACGTGGCCGATCGGCGGACAGCACTGAAGGCCGTTCGACGCGGATACAGTCAGCACCGTGATCTCGTAATCGAAACGAATAAATCCTTCGACGATGCAGCGCCCCGCCCCCGCCCGCGCGCCTTCCTGCGCGTAGCGCCACGCCTCGGCGAGTTGCTCCGCGGACTTCACGACACTCTGGCCATGACCGCTCGACGACATGAGCGGTTTCAACACACACGGAAAACCGACCTCCTCCGCCGCCGCGCGCGCTTCCTCTTCGGTGGCCACAAAACGATACGGCGATGTCGGCAGCTTCAGCGTTTCCGCCGCGAGCCGGCGGATGCCTTCGCGATTCATCGTGAGCTGCGCGGCGCGCGCCGTCGGCACCACGCGCTGGCCCTGTTGCTCGAGTTCCACGAGCACGTCGGTCGCAATCGCCTCGATCTCCGGCACGATCAGATCCGGTTTCTCCAACGCGATGACGCGACGCAGTGCGTCGCCATCGAGCATCGAGAAAACATGACTGCGATGCGCGACCTGCATCGCGGGCGCGTTCGGATAGCGGTCGCACGCGATCACTTCGCAGCCGAGCCGCTGCAGTTCGATCGTCACTTCCTTGCCGAGCTCGCCCGAGCCGAGGAGCAGCACGCGCGTCGCGCCGCCCGTCAGAGGTGTGCCGAGAGTTCCGGGGGAAAACATGGCGCCATTTTCCGCCGCGCGCCGTCCGAATCAAACCGGAAGCCTGCGCGTTTTCTCACCAGCCCCACGCGCGCACGAAACCAGCACGGATCAAACACCCGGCAGCGCATCGACTTCGCCCGAGGCCGCCCGCTTCGCCGACGCGAGCGCTTCACGCAGCGCGTGCGCACCGATGAAGATGCAATAGAGCGCGTAGCCGTGAAACCCGACCGGCAGCCAGTCGCCGAAAAACGCGAACACTGCGGCATCGGCCAGATAAACCGCTCCGCCGACGATGAACGCCCACAGGTTCCCCCGCAGCGCCATCGCGCCGATGAAAACGAAGAAGCCCAGCACAAGCGCGTCGAACGCCAGCGCGACCAACGCCATCTCGCGAAAGACCGCATCCGCGATCTGCATCACGGCGAGTCCGATCACGAAGCTGACGCCGCCCTCGCCGAAGTGAGCGACGAGCGAGTTGATCGCGGAGAGGCCGGCGATCCACCAAAACCACCGGGCGGAACTCTGCACTCGCGGGTGCGCTTTAGCGATGGCCGCGCGATCCACGAGGGACGACGGCCGGGGCAGATGAGAGTCGAGGGGCATGGGGAGTTGAAGCAGGACAAACCGGCCCGTCGGCCGGGAACGACGGGCAAAGAGCTGGAAGCACCGTGTATCCATCTTCCTGAGACACGACGCAACTCCGCCGACCCGGGAAAAAGTCCCGGTTTTTCCCGCCTGCACCCGACCGTCGTCAGCGCTTCTCAAACGCCCCCGCAGAAATCGTCAGTTTTCCACGAGTCTCGTCGTCGACATAGCCAGCCAGGGAGCCGGCGATCTTCCTCGGCGTCACATATTGCGCCTTCTCGTCGCCCGTCACTTTGAACGGGATCTCCACGTCGCCGTAGAACGTCGCGGTGTAGCCCTGAAACGCGACGGTGAAGCGATAAAATCCACTCAACGTCAGCGTCCCGGAGAGCTTGGCCGACGAGCTCACGGTGACACGCCCCTTGCCCGTCGACGAGATGAGCTTCGCCTTGATCTCCTTCGAGAGGCTTACGCGTTTGCCTGACTTGTGCCGCAGCTCGAACTTCAGCGGCGGATCATCACCAAAGGCGGAATCGAGATAGCAGTAGATTGACCATCCGCTCGTGCTCGGGATCAGCCCCTTCTTGCGATAATATTTCAGCAGATCGGCATTGGTGTATTTCGCCGTCGTCGGCTTCACCTCGATATAGTTGCCACCCTCGATGAAGTCGCGGTTGGTGGTGAACGAGCCGCTGAACGTGATCGGCGCATGCACATACTTCGCGGCTTGGGCGAGCGGCGCGGCAAAGAGCGCGAACAGAAAACAAAAACGCAGAAGCGAGGTTTTCATAGATGGGGCGGCTCCAGATTGCCCGGCCCCAATCCGGCCCTCAAACCCGCAAACCCGGGAAAAATCCCGATCGCGGGCGCCCGCTAAAGCGCTTTCAACCGCTCGACGAACGGGCTTGGACCGCCCGGCTGGTAGCCGAGTTTGCCGCGCTGTTTTCCGTCGGGACCGAAAACAAGCACGGTCGGGAAACCGCGGATCTTGTATTTCCGCGCGAGCTGTTCGTTCTGCGCTTTCAGTTCGGGCGTCTGCTGCCACGTGCGCGGAAAATCGATCACCACGAGGACAAGATTCTCGTCGGCGTAGCGGATGAACTCCTGCTGATCGAGCACCTCGCCCTTCAGCCGTTTGCACCAGCCACACCAGTCGGAGCCGGTGAAAAACACGAACACGTTGCGGTTCAAATCACGCCCGGCGGCGAGTGCCGATTCGAAATCCGTGATCCAGCGCGGAACGATGTCGTTCGACGACGCTGAATCGTGCTTCGCTTTCGTCGAGGGCGCGGACGCATTCGCGCTCGGTGCCGCGCCGCGCTTGCGCTCGATCGTCGTCACCGCGCCGTCTTTCAACCGCACGGTGCACTCCGGATATTGCAGCACCATCGTCGCGCCGGCTTCGAGTTTGCCCGCAGGCGTGCCGAGCTCCGCGATCACTTTGTCGTAGGAATCTCCGATCTCGATCGCAGCGACGGCGCAAACGGCCATCGCGAGAAAAGCCCCAAGCAAGCTGGCAAGTTTCATGGCGGGGGGAATGGGTGTGCCCGCATCATGCCGCGACTCGCGCCGCCTCCAAGCCCGATTCGCGCCGCACCGTGGCTCGACCCAGTCCGCACTTTTTCCCGACATGGGACGCATCTTGTCGCGACGTGGGACGCACAGGGGTTCGTTACTGCCCGGTTTCGAGTGGCCGGCGCGTGTGCAGTTGCTCGATCACTTCCGGGAACGCGGCGCGGATCGGCGAGTTTTCCAGAAACTCCTGCGCGCGCTCCAGCGCCCCGCGCGAGCGCAGGCTCGCATACACGTGCAGCTCGAACTGCGCTTCGAGCGCGGCGCGCGTTTCCTCGAGTCCCATCGCGCGCAACAAAAACAGCAGCGCCTCGACCGTGGAAAACCGTGCGCCTTCCTGCTGCGTGCGCAGCCAGTAGCGACTTTCCCCGGTCATCGGCAGACTCACCGTGCGTCCCCAGCTCGCGATCGAGCGCGTCATCTCGAGCGATTCGCGCCACGAGCCGTCGATCAACACGACTTGCGTGCGTTCGGGCGAGACGGCGGACGGAAGCGGTTCGCCGTTGGGATGGAGAATCCACACCTCGCGTTCGTCGCGCTGCACGGCCTCGCGCGCGGGCGGCGTCTGCCGGGTCCAGATGTGACGTCGCGCGCCGGCGAGCGTGCGCGCGATGAGATTGCCCGTGCTGCTGGGCCGCCATTGTTCGCGTTTGTGCACGAGCACGTCGACCGCGAGGGCACACGGAATCTCGCGATGCGCCGCGCCACGCACCAGCGCGGCGGCAGCTGACAGCGCTCGCAGCGCCGGCTCGGTTTCAGAACGACGCTGCGGCCCATCGTGGATCAGTTCGCAGGCGGCTCGATGCCTTCGTCGGCTTCGAGCACCTCGAACACGGTTTCGTGCGAATCCTTCGCGACGTGTTTATAAATGGTCGCCTTCGCGATCGGGAAACGCTCCGCCATCGGAAAACCGGGGCGGCCGAGGTTCACCGCGATGTGATTCCATTCGGCGATCTGTTTCTCGCTGCAATCGATGCGCGAGGCGAACCAGCCCGCGATCTCCGCGTCCGGCTGCGAAGCCATCGCGAGGATTTCGTCGCGCGTAAGGCGGAAGTGCGTGAGGAAATATCCGTCGACGCCGGACACGTGGCCGAAGCGCGACGCGTAATCCTCCGGCAACTTTCCCGCGGCGAAGAGTCGCGCTTTGGCGACGATGCGGGGAAGCCAGACGCAACCCGCGAGTTTATCGCGCGGAGACGGAAGCTTGAAAACGGTTTCGCTCATGGCGTCACGTTCGCGGCTTCCTTGATCGGCGCGAGCGCGAAAATCGCCGAGCGCTGCGCGCTCAAAGCACCATATTGTCGAGCATGCGGATCTCGTCGATCCACACGGCGATCACCATCATCACGCCGGGCGAGATCTCGCGCACCGGCTCCATCGTGACCGGATCAACAATCGCGATGTAGATGATGCGCACGCGGCGGCGCTGACCGAGAATATGGGTCGCCTCCGCGACAAGACGGTCCGGGCTGCGCACGCCTTGGGCCGCCATTTCCTTCGCGCGCACGAGAGCCGCGTGAATCGAGAGCGCGTCCTGCCGCTGACTCGGAGTGAGTTCGCGGTTGCGCACGCCGTGCGCGAGTCCGTCGGCTTCGCGCACGGTCGGCACGAGCACGATCTCCACGGTCATGTTGAGATCTTGCACCATCTTGCGCACAACGGCGGCGCGCTGCGCGGTCTTCTCGCCGAAGAACACGTAGTCGGGCTGGATGAGATTGAACAATTTCGCCGCAATCGTGGCGACGCCGCGGAAATGCGCGGGACGCGAGATGCCGTCGAGCGGCTTGGCGATCGTCTCCTCGGTGATGAAAGTCGAGTAGCCGCGCGGATACATTTCGTCAGCGGAAGGTGCGAACACGACATGCGCGCCGCAGGCTTTCGCAGATCTGCAGATCGGCCTCGAGATTGCGCGGGTAGCTGGTGGCGATCTCGTTGCGACCAAACTGCAGCGGGTTGATGAAAATCGAAACCACGACAACATCGGCTCGCTCCGCGGCGGCACGGATCAGAGCCTCCTGCCCGGGGTGCAACGCGCCCTGTGTGCCGACAAGTGCGATCTTCTTCCCGGCAGACTTGAGTTCGGCGGCCAGCGACCGCATCTCCGCGACAGTAGTGATTTTATGCATGGGGCGCAGCAGGACGGGCAACGTCGGGGCTTGAACTAACGTGGTGCCGCGCGTTTGTTCAAGTTTTTGCCCGCTTGAGGCAGACAATCTTTTTGCCCCGCACACCACCGCCATGATCCGCATCAACGAGAACTACACCAAGCTCAAGGCCTCCTACCTTTTCAGCGACATCGCCAAACGCGTGAACGCGTTCGTCGCCGCCAATCCCGACAAGCCGGTGATCCGCCTCGGCATCGGCGACGTCACCGAGCCGCTACCGCAAGTGTGTGTCGATGCGCTGCACGCCGCGACCGACGAGATGGCGCAGCGCGCGTCGTTCAAGGGCTACGGTCCCGAGCAGGGCTACGCGTTTCTCCGCGAGGCGATCGCGCAGCACGATTTCGTGGCGCGCGGTTGCGCCATCGAGGCGGACGAGGTGTTCGTGTCCGACGGCTCGAAGTGCGACTGCGGCAACATCCAGGAAATCTTCTCCGAGGACCTGCGCCTCGCGATCCCGGATCCGGTGTATCCAGTTTATGTGGACACCAACGTGATGGCCGGCCGCACGGGCGCCAACGTCGATGGCCGCTACGCCGGCATCACGTATCTCGATTCCACGCCGGCCAACGGCTACGTGCCCGCGATTCCGAGCGTCGCGACCGATCTCATTTACCTCTGCTTTCCCAACAACCCGACCGGAGCGGTCGCCACGAAGGAACAGCTCGCCGCCTGGGTGGCTTACGCGCGTGAGAACAAGGCCATCATCCTCTTCGACGCCGCCTACGAGGCCTTCATCCGCGACCCGGAGGTTCCGCACAGCATTTACGAAATCGAGGGCGCGCGCGAAGTCGCGATCGAGTTCCGCAGTTTCTCGAAGATCGCCGGCTTCACTGGCACGCGCTGCGCCTACACCATCGTGCCGAAAGCGCTCAAGGCCTACGACGCCGCCGGCAACGCGCAATCGGTTCACGCGCTCTGGACGCGCCGCCACACGACGAAGTTCAACGGCGTCGCCTACCCGATCCAGAAAGCAGCCGCCGCGATCTACACCGAAACCGGCAAGGCGCAGACGAAGGCGCTCACCGACTTCTACCTCGGCAACGCCGCGCTGATCCGCGCTGCGATGCAGAAGCTCGGTTTCTCCTGCATCGGCGGCGACAATGCGCCCTACATCTGGGTCAACGTCGGACGCGATTCGTGGGAATTCTTCGATCTTCTCCTCAACAAGGCGCAAGTCGTCTGCACGCCCGGCGCCGG
Source organism: Opitutus sp. (assembly GCA_024707325.1). Classification (GTDB taxonomy): domain Bacteria; phylum Verrucomicrobiota; class Verrucomicrobiia; order Opitutales; family Opitutaceae; genus Opitutus. The sequence continues at coordinate 291,315 of JANPZY010000001.1, forward strand.
CTTCGGCAAGTGCGGCGAAGGCCATGTGCGCATCAGCGCCTTCAACTCGCGCGCGAACGTCGAGCAGGCGCTCGAGCGCATCGCCGCGGCGCTGAAGTAAGCACGGTTGTCATTCGGAGCGAAGCGAAGAATCCAATACGATCGTCGCAGCCGTCAGTCGCTGCGAGGCTCCCACTGGATTCTTCGCTACGCTCAGAATGACAGGACCGGCGGAGATGCGCTTTCTCCTTCGGGCGCGGACCACCCGGTCCGCGCCTTTTTTGCGCTCGCCAGTAGAAGTTCACCGTCATCCCGCCAACTTCTGCGCGCGCAATGCCAACCCATGCGCAGCAGGTTCGGGCCACCAGTGACATGATAAAGCTCGGCCCAACCCCGCCCGGGATACGGCCGCACGTCATGAACTCCAACGGCCGCAAACCCGCTTTCTCCATCTGCGATGCCAACGAAGCTGTGGCTTCCGTCGCCTACCGCCTCAACGAACTGATCGCGATTTACCCGATCACCCCCTCCTCCCCCATGGCGGAGTCGTGCGACGAATGGGCCGCCGCGGGGAAAAAGAATCTCTGGGGCGAAGTGCCCCGCGTGACGCAGCTCCAATCCGAGGGCGGTGTCGCGGGCGCCGTGCACGGCGGCCTCCTCGGCGGCGCGCTGACGACCACGTTTACCGCTTCGCAGGGCCTGCTGTTGATGATCCCCAATCTCTACAAGATTGCGGGCGAACTGCTTCCCCTGACGTTGCACGTCAGCGCACGCGCGCTCGCCGCGCAGGGTCTGTCGATCTTCGGCGATCACCAGGACGTGATGGCCTGCCGCGCCACCGGTTGCGCGCTGCTCTGCAGCAACACTCCGCAGGAAGCGCAGGACCTCGCGCTCGTCGCCCACGCCGCCAGCTACCGCTCGCGCGTGCCGTTCATCCATTTCTTCGACGGGTTCCGCACCTCGCACGAAGTCGCCAAGATCGTGCCGCTCTCCGATGACGACCTTCGCGCCGTGATCGACGAGTCCGATATCGCCGCTTTTCGCGAGCGCGCCATGTCGCCCGATCGCCCGACGGTCCGCGGCACCGCGCAGAATCCTGATGTGTATTTCCAGGGCCGCGAAGCGGGCAACCGTTTCTACGAAGTGCTCCCCACCATCGTGCAGGAAACGATGGACCGCTTCGCCAAGGTCACGGGCCGCAGCTACAAGCTCTTCGATTACTACGGTCACCCCGAGGCGGAGCGCGTCGTGGTCTCGATGGGCAGCTCCGTCGACACGTTGAGCGAGACGGTGGACTGGCTCGTTTCCAAAGGCGAAAAAGCTGGCGTGCTCGCGGTGCGGTTGTTCCTGCCGTTCCACGTGAAGTCGTTCATGGGCGCGCTGCCGAAAACGACCAAGGCCGTCTCGATTCTCGATCGCACAAAGGAGCCCGGCTCGCTCGGCGAACCGCTCTATCTGAGCGTCCTCGGCGCCCTCGCCGAAGCGCGCTCGCCGCTCGCGGGTTCGCCGCGCGTCGTCGGCGGTCGCTACGGTCTCGGCTCGAAGGAATTCACGCCCGGCATGGCACGCGCGGTGTTCGACAATCTCCAGCAGCCGGAACCAAAGAACCATTTCACCATCGGCATTCTCGACGACGTTACGGGCACTTCGCTGCCGTTCGACGCGGATTTCGATCTGGAGGCAAACGACGTCACGCGCTGCGTGTTCGTCGGCTTGGGCGCGGACGGCACCGTCGGCGCGAACAAGAACTCGATCAAGATCATCGGTGATCAGACGCCGTTCTACGCGCAGGGCTACTTCGTTTACGACTCGAAGAAGTCGGGCTCGATGACGGTCTCGCACCTGCGCTTCGGTCCGCGTCCGATTCGCTCGCCGTATCTCATCCGCCAGGCCGGTTTCGTCGCCTGCAGTCAGTTCAATTTCGTCGGCAAGGCCGACGTGCTCGGCTTCGCCGCTCCCGGCGCCACGATTCTTCTCAACTCGCCCTACGACGCCGCCACGACGTGGAAGAAACTCCCGCGCGACTGGCAGAGCACGCTCATCGCGAAAAAGCTCCGGCTCTTCGTGATCGACGCCACCCACGTCGCGCAGGCGAGCGGCATGGGCCGCCGCACCAACACGGTGTTGCAGACGTGCTTCTTCGCCCTCTCCGGCGTGCTGCCGCAGGAGGAAGCGATCAAGCACATCAAGAAGGCCATCGAGAAAACCTACGGCCGCAAAGGTGAGCAGATCGTGAAGATGAACTGGGCCGCAGTGGACGCCGCGCTCGCCGGTCTGCAGGAAGTCACGATCCCCGCCGAGCCCGAGCCGGATGCGTTTGTCACCGTGCCTCCCACCTACCCCGGCGCCTCGCGCTTCGTCAAAGAAGTCACCGCGCGCCTGCTCGCCAACGAAGGCGACCTCATGCCCGTCAGCGCGATTCCGTTGGATGGTTGCTGGCCGACCGGCACCACGCGTTTCGAGAAGCGCAACATCGCGCTCGAAGTGCCCGCGTGGGATCCGTCGATCTGCATCCAGTGCAACAAGTGCGTGCTCGTTTGCCCGCACGCCGCGATCCGCTCGAAGTTCGTTTCGCCCGACGCGCTCGAAGGCGCACCGGAAGGTTTCCTCACCGCGGCGTTCCGCTCGACGGAGTTCCCTGGCCAGAAATACACGCTGCAAGTCGCGCCCGAGGATTGCACCGGCTGCTCGCTCTGCGTCCAGGTCTGCCCCGCGAAGGACAAAACCAATCCGAAGCACAAGGCCATCGACATGGTCGCGCAGGAGCCGCGCCTCGCGCAGGATCGCGCCAACTGGGACTTCTTCACCAAGCTCCCCGATCCCGACCGCACGCGCATCGACGCCACCACGGTGAAGGGCACGCAGTTCCTCACGCCGCTCATCGAGTTCTCCGGCGCGTGCTCCGGCTGCGGCGAGACGCCGTATCTCAAGCTGCTCACGCAGCTCGTCGGTGACCGCCTGCTCATCGCCAACGCGACCGGCTGTTCCTCGATCTACGGCGGCAACCTCCCGACCACGCCTTATTGCACCGATCACAACGGTCGCGGTCCGTCGTGGGCTAACTCGCTCTTCGAGGACAACGCCGAGTTCGGTCTCGGCCTGCACCTCGCCGTCGAACAGCGCAGCCGCACCGCGCGGATGCTCCTCGCCGCGCAGGCACCGCGCGTCGGCGACGATCTCGTGAAGGCCATCCTCGACGCCGATCAGTCCACTGAAGCCAGCATCGCCGCGCAGCGGGAACGTGTCGTCGCGCTCCGCGAGAAACTCGCCGGTATCGAACATCCGGATACGAAGCGTCTGCTCGCGCTCGCCGACGATCTGGTGAAGAAATCCGTGTGGATCGTCGGCGGCGACGGCTGGGCCTACGACATCGGCTACGGCGGTCTGGACCACGTCCTCGCCTCCGGCGCCAACGTCAAGGTGCTCGTCCTCGACACCGAGGTTTACTCCAACACCGGCGGCCAGTCCTCCAAGTCCACGCCGATCGGCGCGGTCGCGAAGTTCGCCGCCGGCGGCAAGGCCGTCGCGAAGAAGGACCTCGCGCTCATCGCCATGCAATACGGCCACGTTTACGTCGCTCGTGTCGCTCTCGGCGCCAAGGACAGCCAGACGATCACCGCGCTCCGCGAAGCCGAGAGCTACAACGGTCCCGCGCTCATCATCGCCTACTCGCACTGCATCGCGCACGGCTTCCCGCTCCACCTCGGTCTCGAGCAGCAGAAGCTCGCGGTCGACTCCGGCTACTGGCCGCTCTTCCGCTACGATCCGCGTCTCGCGGAAAAAGGCGAAGTCGCGATGAAGCTCGATTCCGCCGCGCCGAAGGTCGAGGTCGCCAAGTTCATGGCCAACGAGACCCGCTTCTCGATGCTCAAGAACATCGACGCCGAACGAGCCTCGGAGCTGACCACGCGCGCGCAGGATCAGGTGACCCGTCACTACGCCTACTACAAACACCTCGCCGGCAACGGCAGCGGCGAAAAGGCCGCGGCACCGACCACGCCGCAACCCAAGCCCGCCGCCCCCGCCAACACCGCCGGCACCAACTGACCACACCCCGGCTGGCCCCGCACAATGTCTGCTATTGGTTGACATTGTGCGGGGCCGACATGGGCCGCTTTTCACGCCGGTTCTCGGCGCCCGCTCTCGTCATGAATCTCGAAACCACTTACCTCGGACTTCGCCTGCGCAATCCGCTCGTCGTCGGCGCCTCGCCGTTCTGCGACAATCTCGATTCTGCGTTGCAACTCCAGGAAGCCGGCGCCGGCGCGATCGTCATGCGCTCGCTGTTCGAAGAGCAGATCGTGCTCGAGCAACGTGCGCTCAACCGGCTCACCGAGGAGCCGGCCGACACCAATCCCGAGGGACTCTCCTATTTTCCGAACTACGAAAGCTACCAGCTCGCGCCGGACCAATACCTGCGGCAGATCGTGCACCTGAAGTCCGCGCTCACGATTCCCGTGATCGCCTCGCTCAACGGTCGCACGCTCGGCGCCTGGGTCGACTACGGTCGCCAGTGCGAAGCCTGCGGCGCCGACGCGCTCGAGCTGAACTTCTATCAACTCGTCACCAACCCGGCGTTCTCCGCGGCGCAGGTTGAGGAGCAGATGCTCGCGGTCGTGCGCGAGGTCACCAAGACGGTGCGCATCCCGGTCGCGGTAAAACTTTCGCCGTTCCACTCCGCGCTGCCGCACTTCGTCGCCGCGCTCGAACAGGCCGGCGCTTCGGGTGTGGTGTTGTTCAATCGATTCTACCAGCCCGACATCGACATCGAGAACCTCGACGCGATGCCGATCATCCGCCTCTCCGACTCGAGCGAACTGCTCCTGCGTCTGCGGTGGCTCGCGATCCTCTCCGCGCAGACGAAGCTCTCGCTCTCCTCGAGCGGCGGCGCGCACAACACACAGGATGTCGTCAAGGCGCTCCTCACCGGCGCGACCACCGTGCAAATGGTGTCCGTGTTATTGAAGCACGGCCCGCGGATTCTCTCGTCGATCCTCCACGACCTCGAAGCGTGGATGATCAAGCACGAGTATTCCGACATCGACGAACTCCGCGGCGCGATGAATCACAGCCGCTGCCCCGACCCCGCCGCCTACGAGCGCGCCAACTACCAAAAGATCCTCCAGAGCTGGGTGATCTGAGCGGGATTCTTCGCGGGGGACGCAACAGAGAAACCGGAGCAAAACCCCTGCTCCGTTCTCTTCGTTTCTTCCGGTGCAACAGCTGCGGACGCGACGCCCTCGTCGCGTCGCAACGCTTCATCCGCGGCGAGGGCGCAGTGAAGAATGCACTGTGCGCGATGCCGCGGCGCATGGCTACGAAGCTCCAACTGGATTCTTCGCTTCGCTCAGAATGACAGCAGGAGAAAGTCTTTCCTCCGCCTCTGCGTTCTCTGCTCCTCCGAGTTCAACCAAGTTCGTGCCGAGTCGAGCCAAGGTCCGCACCGGGTCGAGCCAAGGTTCGTCCCACGTCGGGACAAGGTGCGGCTCGGGTCGTGCCTGAGTGCGCACTGCGTCGAGCCATGGTGCGGCCTGACTCGGGACATGTTGCCGTTCGGCCCGGGGTTTGTGCCGCTCGTCGCTTCCGACTCGCGCCACGCGGCGTTTGCGGCACTTTTGCCGCACCATGAAACTTAGCCGTTTTTGCAATTGGCTTGTCCGCTCTGGTCGCTGCGACGCTGGCCCGGGCCGACGAGGGTATGTGGCTGTTTTCCGCCCCGCCGCGCGAAGAGATCCAGGCGAAATACGGGTTCGAGATCACCGACGCGTGGCTCAACCACCTCATGAAATCTTCCGTGCGCTTCAACAGCGGCGGCTCCGGCTCGTTCGTGTCGGCCGATGGTCTCGTGGTCACGAACCACCACGTCGCCGCCGATGCGATCCAGAAGCTCTCGTCGGAGGAGCACAATTACCTGCGCGACGGCTTCCTCGCGAAGACCCAGGCCGACGAACTCAAGTGCGTCGATCTCGAGCTCAACGTGCTGCAGTCGATCGAAGACGTCACCACGCGCGTCAACGCCGCCATCCCGGTCGGCGCCACGAGCGAGGCCGCAGTTGCCGCGCGCCGCAAGGTGATGGCCGAGATCGAAAAGGAGTCGCTCGAAAAAACCGGCCTGCGCAGCGACGTCGTCACGCTCTATCAGGGCGGCGCCTATCATCTGTATCGTTTCAAGAAATACACCGACGTCCGCCTTGTCTTCGCGCCGGAGCTTTCGGTCGCGTTCTTCGGCGGCGATCCCGACAATTTCGAATACCCGCGCTACAATTTGGACGTCGCTTTTCTGCGCGTTTACGAAAACGGCCAGCCGGTGAAACCGGCGAACTACCTCAAGTGGTCCAAGGTCGGCGCGCAGGACGGCGAGCTCGCGTTTGTCTCCGGTCATCCGGGCACGACGCGTCGTCTGCTCACCGTGCCCGAACTCGAATACATCCGCGACAACCAGTATCCGTTTCAACTCGAGTTGCTGAAGCGCCGTGAGGTCGCGCTGCTCGCGTGGAGCGGTCGCTCCTCGGAGAACGCCCGCCGCGCCCGCGACGAATTGTTCGGCATCCAGAACACTCGCAAGGCCCGCGACGGCGCGCTCGCCGCGTTGCAGGATCCGGAGTTCTTCGAGGCCAAAGTCGCCGCCGAAGCCGCGTTCAAGAAACAGCTCAAGGACGTGAAGGACGGCGCGGAAGCGCTCGCGGCGTTCGACCGCATCGCCGAGGCGCAGAAGAAGATCGCGGCGATCGTCACGCGTCATCGCTTCCTCGAGAGCGGCCTCGCGTTCAACTCGGAATCGTTCGCTCTCGCGCGCGAACTGCTGCGCGCCGGCGTCGAACGCGCGAAACCCAACGGCGAGCGCCTGAAGGAGTTCACCGACTCGCGCCGCGAGTCGTTCGAGCAGGAACTGTTTTCCGACAAGCCGATCTACGCCGATCTCGAGATCGTGCTGCTCTCCGACGCGCTCTCGTATTTCGTCGAGAAATTCGGCGCCAACGATCCGCTCGTGAAGCAAGTCCTCGCGGGCAAGTCGCCGCGCGTGCGCGCCGCCGAGCTCATCAACGGCACGCAGGTGCGCGACGTGGCGTTCCGTCGCAAGCTCTACGAAGGCGGCGCCTCCGCCGTGACCGCCGCGAAGGACCCGATGATCGAACTCGCGCGCCTCGTGGACGACGAAGCTCGCGCGCTCCGCAAGATCGTCGAGGAGCAGGACGAAATTAAGCAGCAGGCGCAGGCCGTGATCGGCAAAGCGCGCTTCGCCGTGCAAGGCACCGGCACGTATCCGGACGCGACGTTCACGCTGCGCCTCAGCTACGGTCCCGTGAAAGGCTACGAGGAAAACGGCGTGCAGGTGCCGTCGATCACGCAGCTCAGCGGCCTCTTCGAGCGCAGCGAGAAGCAGGGCAACAAGGATCCGTTCGAGCTGCCCGCGCACTGGCACGCGAAGAAGTCCGCATTCGACCTCACGACGCCGGCCAACTTCGTCACCACGTGCGATATCATCGGCGGCAACTCCGGCAGCCCGACGGTGAACACCGCCGGCGAATTCATCGGCATCATCTTCGACGGCAACATCCAGTCGCTCGTGTCCGACTTCGGCTACGACGACAAACAGTCGCGCGCCCTGAGCGTGCACAGCGCCTTCATCATCGAAGCGTTGCGCAAAGCCTATGATGCCACGCCGCTCGTGAACGAGATTCTCAACGGCCGCCGCTGATCGCAGCGTCGCTTGTTGTTTTCGAAGCCGGCTCCGCAAGGGGCCGGCTTTTTCGTGCCCTCAATTTCTCCTGTCATTCCGAGCGAAGCGAAGAATCCAGTTGGAACTTCGTAGCCATGCACCGCGGCGCAGCGCACACTGGACTCTTCGCTTCGCTCAGAATGACAAAGCGGAACCCGGCCGTGCGGTGCGGAAACGTCTCGCGAAGAGGTTCACGCGAGCCACAACTTGGCCACGCCCGCGAGCGCGCTCAGCGCGAGCACCGTGAGCATGCCGACACGGCCCGATTGCAGCGCCGCAAAGGAAAGAACCGCCCACGCGATCGCAAAACCGTCGATCCGTCCCGGCTCCGGCAGAAACACGTGCCAGCCAAACCACACCGCTAGATTGAGCACCACGCCGACGACCGCGGCGGTCACCATCGTGAGCGCGCCGCTCAGCAGCGGATTGCGGCCGAGCCGATCGATGTGGGGCGCGCAGAGAAGGATCCACAGAAAGCAGGGCAGAAACGTCGTCCACGTCGTGATCGCCGCGCCAAGCGTGGCCGCGAGCAGCGGGGACAGGTTGCCCGGATTCTGCCAGCCACCGAGAAATCCGACAAACTGCAGCACCATGATCAACGGCCCGGGCGTCGTCTCCGCGAGCGCGAGTCCGTCGAGCATTTGGCTGGCCGTGATCCAGCCATGCGTCTCGACCGCCTGCTGACCGACGTAAGGCAGCACCGCATACGCACCGCCAAATGTGACCATCGCGGCCTTGCTGAAGAAAATCGCCTCGCGCACCCACACGCTGCCGCCGCCCTGCCACAGCGCGAGCGCGACGATGGGCGCCCACCACAGCGCGCCGGACAGCGCCGTGATTTTCAGCGACCGCCGCCAGCTCGGCTCCGTCAACAACTCGCGCGAACTCGGCACGTGAGGCGTCGCCGACGCCGACTCACCGATCGCGAGCCACCACCCCACCAGTGCCGCAACCGCGATGATCGCGGGAAACGGAATTTGCAGGGAAAAGATCGCCACAAACGCCGCTGCTGCCGCGAACCACTGCGGGGTTTTCTTGAGCGTCGTGCGACCGATCCGAATCACTGCGGCTGCGACGATCGCCGTCACCGCGGGTTTGAGTCCGGCAAAGACCGCCGTCACCCACGCGACCGAGCCGTGCGCCGCGTAAAGCCAGCTCAGCGCCCACAAAAGCACCGCGGCCGGCAGCACGAAGAGCGCGCCGGCGACGATGCCGCCGCGCGCACCGTGCAGTGACCAACCGCAATACGTCGCGAGCTGCATCGCCTCCGGTCCGGGCAACAGCATGCAGAAATTCAGCGCATTCAGAAACCGGCGCTCGGAGATCCACTTCTTCCGCTCAACGAGCTCCGTGTGCATGATCGCGATCTGACCAGCCGGCCCGCCGAAGCTGATGAAACCCAGCTTCAGCCAAAACCAAAACGCCTCGGCGAAAGAGGGCGACGTCATGCGCGCGCATCGGAGCCGAGCACGTGACCAAGTTCAAACAAATCGCACGTCGCACCGCGTCCGCTTTCTTCTCCGCACTCGCGTGATGTCATGCTCCAGCCTTGTGCCGCGAGCACGTTCGCGCAAAAGACTCGCGTGTGAAACCGCCGCCCCACGACAGCACCATTTTCGCGATCGAGCGTCCCCATCGCGATCTTCTGACCTATTATCTCCTGAGCTGCCTGGTGTTTCCGCCGCTGTTCCCGTTCCTCGCGCTGCCGGCGTATTTTCGCTATCACACCATGCGCTATCGGTTCACCGACGAGGGCGTGTCGATGCGCTGGGGAGTTCTTTTCCGCCGCGAAATCATCATCAACTACGCGCGCATTCAGGATATCCATCTTCGCTCCAATGTCGTCGAACGCTGGCTCGGTCTCGCGCGCGTGCTCGTGCAGACGGCGAGCGGCAACGCCGAAGCCGAGATGACGATCGAAGGACTCAAGGAATTCGAGGCCGTCCGCGATTTTCTCTACCACAAGATGCGCGGCGTGAAGGATCCACACCCCGCACCGTCCACGCCGACCGGCGCCGTCCCCGCGGGTGACCACGAACTCGCGCTGACGCTGCGCGAAATCGCCGCCGAGCTTCGCGCGCTGCGCGCCGAAGTGGCCTCAACGCGTGCGACCACGGAGGACAACCGCCATGTATGATCGCGCGAGCAAGTGGTTGCTGAGACTCCTGCGCGTGCCTCCGCAGCCGGAGCCGCCCACGGGCGCGCCCGAGTCGGTGCGGGTTTTTCACGCGGGCAAAAACTATTTCTACGTGCGGCTCGGAGGCTGGGTGCTCACGCAAATCGGTGCGGTGATCGGCATCCTTTTCTCCCTCTCCTTCATCCACGAGGTGGAACGCGAGGTCCTCGCCGCGCGCGCGGCCCAGGAGCCCTCCGCGCAAGTGCAGGTCGAGGCGGCCGACGACGGCCGGATTCGCGCCTTTCGCGTCATCCAGTCCATCCTCCCGCCGCCCGCCGTGGAAGGCACCAAACAGTTCCTCATCCGCGCACCGTGGTGGGCATTGCCGCTGGTGAAGCTGTTCGAGTTTCTCGCCATTGCGGGTTTCATCGCGCAGCTGCCGATCACGTTCGCCGCGGTGCGCCTCGATTTCGAGCAGCGCTGGTATATCGTCACCGACCGCAGCCTGCGCCTGCGCGCGGGTGTTTTCACGCTCACGGAAACGACGATGAGTTTCGCCAATCTCCAGCAGGTCGAGGTGAAACAAGGTCCGCTGCAGCGACTGCTCGGACTCGCTGACGTGCGGGTGCAATCCGCCGGCGGCGGAGGCAGCTCGCAACGCGCGCAACCTGACGAGGCGAATTCGCTGCACGCCGCGATCTTTCACAGCGTCACCAACGCCTCGGAGATTCGCGATCTGATCCTCGACCGTCTCCGACGCTTCCGCCAGGCGAGTCTCGGCGATCCCGACGATCCTCATCTGACCGATCACGCGCCCGCCGCGCCGCTCGCGATTCCCGCGTCCGGCGAAAGCAGCGCGCTCGCCGCCGCCCGCGAGGTGCTCGCCGAGGTGCGTTCGCTGCGCTCTGCGCTCGCCGCCGGCCGCCGCTCGGGTTGAGACTGCGGGAGCGATGAGTTCGATCCCGCTCCCGCCCTGCCCGTATCAGCCGCAGCCCTACGCCGGTCCGTCAGCCGACGAAGTGCTCGCGCTGCGCCGCGAGTTTCTGAGCCCGGCGATGTTTCACTACTATCAGCATCCGCTGATGGTGGTCGAAGGCCATGGCTGCTGGCTGTTCGACGAAAAAGGCCGCCGTTATCTCGATGCCTTCGGTGGCATCGTGACCGTGAGCGCGGGCCACTCGCACCCCGCCGTGCTCGAGGCCGCGCGCCGCCAGCAGGAGCGCATCCAGCACACCACTACGATTTATCTGCATCCCGAGATCGCGCTCTACGCCCGGGATCTCGCGGCCCGGATGCCGGGCGATCTCAAGGTCGTTTACTTCGTCAACTCCGGCTCCGAAGCCAACGACCTCGCGCTCACGCTCGCCCGCGCCGCGACGGGAAACTTCGATGTGATCGCGCTGCGCAACGGCTACCACGGCGGCAGTTCGGCCACGATGGGCCTCACGTCGCAGAGCACGTGGAAGTTCAACGTGCCGCACACCTTTGGCGTGCATCACGCGCGCATGCCGGACACGTATCGCGGGCCGTTCGGACGCGCCGATGCCGATGCCGGCAAACACTACGCCGAGGACGTGCGCGACCTGATCCAGTTTGGCACCTCGGGTCGCATCGCCGCGTTTTTCGCCGAATCGATCCAAGGTGTCGGCGGCGCGGTCGTTTTGCCCGACGGTTACCTGCGCCACGCTTACGAACACGTGCGCGCCGCCGGCGGACTCTGCATCGCCGACGAAGTGCAGGCGGGCTTCGGCCGCACAGGCACGCATTTCTGGGGCTTCGAAACGCAGGGCGTCGTGCCCGACATCGTCACGATGGCCAAAGGCATCGGTAACGGTGCGCCGCTCGCCGCCGTCGTCACCACGCCGCAAATCGCCGCCGCGCACGCCGCGCGGTTGCACTTCAACACCTTTGGCGGAAACCCGGTTTCCTGCGCGCAAGGCCGCGCGGTGCTCGACGTGATCGCGCGCGAGAAACTGCAGGAGAACACGCTCCACATGGGCCAGCGTCTTCGCGCGGGCCTCGAGAAACTCGCCGCGAAACACACGCTCATCGGCGACGTGCGCGGCGCGGGTTTGCTCGCCGGCGTGGAGCTCGTGAAAGATCGCGCGACAAAAGAACCAGCGAAGGAGGAATGCGCCCGCGTCTTCGAGCGCACGCGCGAACTCGGTCTTCTCATCGGCAAGAGCGGACTTTTCAGCAACACGCTCCGCATCACGCCGCCGATGTGCATCGGTCCGGCGGAAATCGATTTCGTGATCGAGGCTCTCGACGAAGCGCTCCGCTCGGTGTGAAGTGAAAGACGGGGCGATCACGGAAACACGGAAGCACGGAAGGAACCGGGCAAATCGCGGAAACGCGGAGGAACGGAAGCGCGGAAGCGGAAGTGCTCCCCGTCCCTCGTGTCATTCTGAGCGAAGCGAAGAATCCAGTTCGAGCCCCGCTGCGGATCACGGACGCGATTCTCTAAATGGATTCTTCGCTTCGCTCAGAATGACAACGATGCCGTCTGCACCGGGCCGGGACACGGTGCGTTCTTGGTTGAGCCAAGGTGCGGACACGGTCGCACGAACATCCAAACACGGTGGAGCGGATGTGCGGACACGAGTGACCGAAGGTCCGAACACGGTCGCGACAAGGTGCGCACCGGGTCGAGCCAAGGTGCGGACCGTGTCGGGACGCAGTGCGATCAGACCTTGGGGCCGCGAAGGAGGCCGAAGAGTCCCAAGAGTCCGGCGATGATGCCGATGACGAGGAACCAGATCGTGCGATTGGTCGGCGCACCGGTCACGGCTTCGGACACTTCGGAGGCCACGGAATCACCGGCGTTGATTCCGTAGATCACGAGAATGACGCCGACAATGAGGAGAGCGATGGAAACGGGTTTGTTCATGGGCGGAGCAGAGTGAGGTTTCTAGAGCAGGGCGTGAGCGCTAGACCGATCGCGCCCACTCCGGTTCGTCCGGAGCGAAACGAGTCCGCATGTCGGCAAAACACTGATCCGCGCCAACGCTCGGTCGGTCGCGGTATCGGCACGGCGAATACGCCGTCGGCTCCGCTCAGCGGCGGAGCTTCAGCAACCGCTCTCCAGCGGCGTGCAGCGTGTCGGGTTTCTTCGCAAAGTTGAGCCGCACGTAGCGGTTTTCCGGATGCGCGAAGAAGCTCGAGCCAGGCACGGGCGCGACGCCGATCTCGCGCGTCATCCAGTGCGAAAACTCGACGTCGCTCGCGTAGCCGAAGGGCGAGATGTCGAGCATCACGAAATACGCACCCTCGGGCTTCGTGTAGGTGAGACCGGTTTGATCGAGGTAGCCGAGCAGCACGTCGCGCGACGCGGCGTATTCAGCGGCGAGTTCGTCGTAGTAACTCGCCGGAAAATTGAGCGCGGTGACGACCGCGTGTTGCAGCGGGGCGGCGGCGCCGACGGTGAGGAAGTCGTGGACCTTGCGCGCCTGCGCGATGATCTCCGGCGCGGCGTGCACATAACCGAGGCGCCAGCCCGTGATGGAAAACGTCTTCGACAGCGACGAGCACATGAGCGTGCGTTTCGCCATGCCGGGTAGCGTCGCAAAATACGTGTGCCGATGCGGCGCGAAGACGATGTGTTCGTAAACCTCGTCGGTGAGCACGAAGACGTCGAACTCCTCGGCGAGCGCAGCGATGTAGAGCAGCTCCTCGCGCGTGAAAACGCGGCCGCACGGATTCGACGGATTGCAGAGCACGAAAGCCTTAAGTCCGCTCGCGAAGGCGCGGCGAAGTTCGTCGGGATCGAAACGATACGTGGGCGGATGCAGCGGCACGTGGACGGGCGTGGCGCCCGTGAGAATCGCGTCGGCTGAGTAGTTTTCGTAGAACGGCGAGAACATGCCGACGCGGTCGCCGGGATCGCACACGGTCATCATGGCGACCATCATCGCCTCAGTCGCGCCGCAGGTGACGACGAGTTCGCGATCGGCCTCGACCGGCACGCCTATGAAGCGCGCGATCTTGGCGCCGAGCGCGTTGCGCAGTTCGGGCGATCCCCATGTGACGGCGTATTGGTGACGTCCACTGTCCATCGCATCGCGACCGGCCTGCACGAGTGCGGCAGGCGGGTCCCAGTCGGGGAAACCTTGCGCGAGATTGATCGCACCGTGTCGCGCGGCGACACGGGACATCTCGCGAATCAGCGACTCGGTGAAAACGGACGTGCGACGGGAGGTGGACGGCATGACGCGGCAGCGGCCGCTCAGGGGAATGAACGCGCGTGCTCGTCTCGTAAAGCCGGCCGTGCGCCGGATCGCGTCATGGAATACGCAACTCCATGCCGATGCGGATGGAGTTTTCACTAGGCATCTGGTCGCGGTTGGCCTGGTAGATGTCGCGCCAGCGCGAGCGATTTCCGTAGTAGCGCTGAGCCAGATTGAAGAGCGTGTCGCCTTTTTGGACGGTGTGACGGCGCGGTGAACCCGCAGGCGGCGTAGGCCGGGAAACACCGGGGCGCGTCGGAGGCTGTGCGGCGTTGATCGCGGGTCGGGCGGTGTTGGTTGCAGGGGTGTTGCTCGCGGCGGTCGTCGGAGGGGCGACAAAAGGTTCTTCGCGTGCGAGCGTGACCGGCGATTCTTCTTCGGCGGGCAACGTCACCGGCGTGGGGCCGGTGAAAAACGGACGCGGCTCCGACGAATCAGTCGTGCGCGCGCGCTGGACCGGCGGATCGGCTTGCAGCGTGGCGCGGCTGGTCACGGTCACCGCGCCGCCGCCGGCGCGTGCGGCCGCGAGTTCCGCGCGGAGTTGCTCGTTGTCGCGTTGCAGACGCTCGATCTGGTCGAGCATGTCCAGTCGCTCGGCCTGACTCTCGAGCGGTTGCGCAGGCAGCGTGCGCGCGAATTCGCGTTTCGCCGTGTCGACCAAACCGCGCACGTAAACGGCCTGGCGCGAGTTGGGCTGCAGCTCGAGGTATTTGCGAAAATGATAGATGGCCGCGAGCGGGTCCTTAATGTGCTGGAGATAGATCAGGCCGGCCTCGAGGTGCGACTCGGGCGCGGAGTCGCCGCGCTTCGAAATGAGTTTCAGATAAAACGCGAGCGCCTCCTGACTGCGGCCCTGGCGACCGAGTTGCTGCGCCTGCCGGTAAGCGGGATCGTCCACTTCCGCCGACTGCGCCGAGCTGTCTTTGCGCTCACAACCCGTCGTCAGGCCCCAGCCAAGCAGGGCGAGACAGAACAGGAAGAGCCGAAGGGTTCGCATCAGATCAGGAAAAGGAATTGAACGGATGTTCGTGGGTCGTAAATTCCGCAGACTCTCCCCGCGACTCAAATCCTAAATGGCGCTCTCACCTAAAACCGTCCTTTCCCGTGCGCGTGCTTGCATACGGTTGGAAACGGAGGCGTTGGAGGCCACCGCCGGAGCGCTCGGGCCGGAGTTTGTGAAGACATTCAACGCGGTGACCCAGACGATCGCGTCGGGCCGCAAGCTGATCTTCACGGGCGTCGGCAAATCGGCCCACATCGCCCAGAAGCTGACCGGCACCTTCAACAGCACGGGGGTGACCTCGAGTTTTCTCGATGCGACGCAGGCGCTGCACGGCGATCTCGGGCTCTGCATGGCAGGCGACCTCGCCATCGTGTTGAGCAACAGCGGCCAGACGGAGGAAGTCCTGCGCCTGCTGCCCGTGCTCAAACGTCAGGAAGTGCGCATCGTGGCGCTCACGAAGAACGCCGACTCGGACCTCGCGAAGAACGCCGACTTTCACCTGATCTACCAAGTGCCGCGCGAAGCGTGCCCGCTCGCGCTCGCGCCCACGTCCAGCACCACCGCCGCCCTCGCGCTCGGCGACGCACTCGCGATGGTGTTGCTCGAAGCCCGCGGTTTCACGCGCGACGATTTCGCACGTTTTCACCCCGCGGGAAATCTCGGCGGACTCTTGCTGCGTGTGAGCGATATCATGCGGCGCGGCGATCGCCTGCCAGTGGCGAAAGAATCGGTGTCCACGCAGGACGCGATCCTCGCGATGACGCGCTCGAAGTCCGGCAGCATCGCTCTCGTTCACCCCAAGACAGGAAAACTCACGGGCATCCTGACCGACGGAGATTTTCGTCGCAGCGCTCTCACCGGGCCGGATTTTCTGCAGAAGCCCGTTTCCACTTTCATGACGCGCAACCCCAAGGTCATCTCCGAGAACGCGCTCGGAGTCGATGCCTTGCGCCTGTTCGAGGCGCATAAGATCGACGACCTCATCGTCATCGACGCGAAAGGAAGGCCCGTCGGACTGATCGACGGCCAAGATCTGCCGAAACTGAAGATCGTGTGAAGCCGCCCCTGCGTATTGGCATTATCGGGATGGGCGGTTTCGCCGGGGCGCACCACGACACGGTGCGCAAGCTCGAAGACCGCGGCGTCATGCGTCTGGTCTGCACCTGCGACCCGGAGCCCGCGCGCTTCCAGGCGCTGCAGCAGCATTGGCAGCTCGGCGCGCGCGGCGTGCGCGTGTTTGGCGACTACCGCGAAATGCTGGAGGCCTGCCACGCGGACCTCGACATGGTGGTCATCCCCACGCCCATCCAGCTTCACGCCGAAATGCACGCGGCCGCGGCCTCGTATGGGCTGCCGAGCTACCTGGAAAAACCGCCGACGCTCGATTACGCGGAGCTCGACCGGATGATCCAGCGCGATGCAACGCTGCGGCGGGCCTCGCTGGTTGGTTTCAATTTCATCATCGAGCCGACGCGTCTCTCGCTCAAAGAGCGGGTGCTCTCGGGCGAATTCGGCGCCGTGCGCGGAGCCACCCTGACCGCGCTCTGGCCGCGACCGGTGGACTACTTCCGCCGCGCGCCCTGGGCCGGACGTCTCGAGATCGAAGGCCGCATGGTCCTCGACTCGTGCCTGGGCAACGCGCTCGCGCACTTCGTGCACAATCTCCTCTTCTGGGCCGGCCGTGGCGACCTGATGAGTTGGGCGCAACTCACGGCCGTCCGCGGCGAACTCTACCGCGCCCACAGTATTCAAGGAGCGGATACATTCTTCGTCGAAGCGGATACGACCGGCGGCGTGAACATGCGCGTTGCCGTCTCCCATGCGTGTGCGAATTCCGCCTCGCAGGCGGAGGTCGTCATCTGCGAACAGGCCACGATCCGCTACGTGATCGGCCAGACGGCGGAGATCCGCTGGTGCGATGGACGCATCGAACGACTGCCGCTCGATCCGTTCGATCCGCTGCTGGAAAACCATCTGGAATACGCCCGCTACCTGCGCGGCTCGAACTCGCGGCCGGCGACGACGCTGACGGATTCGCGCCCGTTCGTGGCGTTGCACGATCTCGCTTATGTCTCCAGCGGGCGCATCACGCAGATCCCGCCCGACCGCGTTTCACAATCGCGCGACGACAAGGACCAGAAGGACTACCTCTCCGTCGCCGGACTGCAGATCGCGCAGGACGCATTTGTTCAGCACGGAATCTGGCCGAGCACCAACGGCTGGGGCGCCACCCCAGGCGAGGTCGTGGGCAGCGGAGATCTTTCGCGCTTCCACGACGTTATCCGTCAGATGGTCGCGGATGCCACGCCGCCGGCGCCCGAACCCACATCGCAGACGTAAACTAATCGCAGAAACGCAAGCAGGCCCTAATGCCCTGCTGCTTTGCGGCTGCTAACCTGCTGGAGCGCCGCAACACCGCTTGTCTCGCCCCCTGCGCGCCGTCATCGTCGCCGCATGGCTACTCCGCCGTTCTTCTATCAAGACCCCTTCCCGCTCGGCCCCGACGACACTGAGTATCGCCTCGTTTCGAAAGAGGGCGTGAGCACGACGACGTTCGAGGGAAAGGAAATCCTGAAAGTCGCGCCCGAAGCGCTCGCGTTTGTAGCCCAGCAGGCGATGCATGACTGCTCGTTCATGCTGCGTCCAAAGCACCTCGCCCAGGTCGCCGCGATTCTCGATGACCCGGAAGCTTCGGCCAACGACCGCTACGTCGCGCTCACGCTGCTGAAGAACGCCGAGATCGCCGCCGAGGGCATTCTGCCGTTCTGCCAGGACACTGGCACCGCCACGATCGTCGCGAAGAAGGGTCAGCAGGTCTGGACCGGCGCCAACGACGCGGAGTTTCTCAGCAAGGGCGTCTACGAGTGCTACACGAAAGAAAACCTTCGCTACTCGCAGACCGCGCCGCTCGATCTCTGGAAAGAGGTCAACACCGGCACCAATCTCCCCGCGCAGATCGACCTCTACGCCACCGAGGGCAGCGAGTATAAATTCCTTTTCGTCGCGAAGGGCGGCGGCTCGGCGAACAAGACCTTCCTGTTTCAGGAAACAAAGGCGCTGCTCAACCCGAAGAGCCTCGAGAAGTTCGTCGCCGACAAACTCTCCTATCTCGGCACCGCCGCGTGCCCGCCCTACCACCTCGTGTTCGTAATCGGCGGCACCAGCGCCGAGGCGTGCCTCAAGACGGTGAAGCTCGCGTCCACCAAGTATCTCGACGCGCTCCCGACGACCGGCAACGAACACGGCCGCGCGTTCCGCGACCTCGAGATGGAGGCCAAGATTCTGAAGATGGCGCAGCAAAGCGGCATCGGCGCGCAGTTCGGCGGAAAGTATTTCGCGCTCGATGTGCGCGTCGTTCGCCTGCCTCGCCACGGCGCAAGCTGCCCCGTCGGCGTCGGCGTCTCCTGCTCGGCCGACCGCAACATCAAAGCCAAAATCACGAAGGACGGCATCTTCATCGAAAAGATGGAGACCAACCCGGGCCGCTTTATCCCCGCCAGCGAGCGCACGCTCAAGGACGACAACATCGTCAAAATCGACCTCAATCGGCCGATGGCGGAGATTCGCGCCGAACTCTCGAAGTATCCCGTCACCACGCGTCTCTCGCTCTCCGGTCCCGTGATCGTGGCGCGCGATATCGCGCACGCGAAACTCAAGGAGCGCGTCGATTCCGGCCAGGGCCTCCCGCAATACTTCAAGGACCACCCGGTTTACTACGCCGGTCCCGCGAAGACGCCGACCGGTTACGCGTCGGGTTCGTTCGGCCCCACGACTGCCGGCCGCATGGACAGCTACGTCGATCTCTTCCAGTCGCTCGGCGGCTCAATGGTCATGCTTGCCAAGGGCAACCGCAGCAAAGCCGTGACCGACGCCTGCAAGAAATACGGCGGCTTCTATCTCGGCTCGATCGGCGGCCCCGCCGCGATTCTCGCCAAGGAAAACATCACCAAGGTCGAGCTGCTCGAGTATCCCGAACTCGGCATGGAGGCCGTGTGGAAGATCGAAGTGAAAGACTTCCCCGCGTTCATCCTCGTCGACGACAAGGGCAACGACTTCTTCGTGAACGTCTGCGGCATCTGCGCTCCGGGCAAATAAGCCACTCGCGCACCGCTCGCTTCTTTCGAGCGCCGGACCTGCCACGCGGGTCCGGCGTTTCTGTTTTTCAAAACACTCAAATAGCGAGAGGCTCGATGGCACTCTCAACCCTCGCCGCCTCACTCGCCGAGCACCGTCACGATTACGCGACGCGAGTGCGGCGCACGGCGGTGTTCCCAAAGGAAAATCCCCTGCCACGTGCCGAGCTGTAGTTTGTTTTCGGATACGGGGATCGTCTCGCTCGTGCGCGTGAGCGCCATCTTGATGTGACTCGGCATGTCATCCGGGCCTTCGAGCGTGTGCGTGAAATGCGGATCATCCTCCGGCACGAGTCGGTCGAGCCAGGCTTCGAGATCGCGCCGCGCCGAGGGATCGGCGTTTTCCATGATCACGAGCGAACAGCTCGTGTGCTGACAAAACACGGTCGCGATACCGCGCGCAATCTTGCTGCGCGCCACGACGGCGGCGACCTCGTCGGTGATCTCGTGCGTGCCCGCGCCGCGCGCGCGGAGGGTCAGCGTTTCCTGATGGACGGCCATGACGAAAAGAAAAGGCGGGCGCATCGATTGCGCCCGCCCGCCATCAGAACGGGAACGGAGCCAAACGCAACGGCCGGACTGTGAGGGCCAGCAGGTAAAACCCAAACGCGCGCTCAACCGCCGCCCATGCCGGGGACGGTGCCGCCGCGCTGGGTCATCTGGCGTGGATCGAGGGCGCGGTCGAGCGTGGCGGCATCCATCAGTTTTTGCTCGAGCACGATTTCGCGCAACGTGCGGCCGGTCTTCAGCGCTTCTTTGGCGACGGCCGCGGCCTTGTCGTATCCAATATATGGATTCAACGCCGTCACCAGCATGAGCGAGCGTCGGACGAGTTCGCTGCAGCGCTCGGCATCGGCTTCGAGTCCGGCCACGCATTTCTCGGAGAAAACCCGCGCGCCGTTGGCGAGGCACGCGATCGATTCGTGCAGGCAGTGCGCGATGAGTGGAATCGTGACGTTAAGTTCGAAGTGACCTGCGTTGCCGCATTGGACGACCGTCGAGGAAAGTCCCTGCACGTAGAAACCGACCTGCACGAGCATCTCGCTCATCACGGGGTTCACCTTGCCCGGCATGATCGACGATCCCGGTTGCGTAGCGGGCAGCCTCAGCTCGCCTAAACCCGCGCGTGGACCGGAGCCGAGCAGCCGGATGTCGTTGGCGATCTTGATCAGGCTCGCGGAAATCGCCGCGAGTTCGCCCGCAACCGCGACGGCATCGTCGCGCGCAGCCTGCGCCTCGAAATGGTTGGGCGCTTCGACAAACGCGATGCCCGTCTCGTCGCTCAAGATGCGACAGACGCGCGCGGGAAACTCCGGATGGCAGTTGATGCCGGTGCCGACGGCGGTGCCGCCGATCGCGAGTTCGGACATGAGCGAGATCGCATGCTCGACGCGGCGAATGGCTTTGCGCGTCTGCGCGGTGTAGCCGGAAAACTCCTGGCCGAGCGTGAGCGGCGTGGCATCCATCAGATGCGTGCGGCCGATCTTCACGATGGCGTCGAACTCCGCGGCTTTGCGGTCAAGCGCGCCGGCGAGTTCGATGAGCGACGGGAGCAGATTTTGCTGCAGCGCGACTGCGACGCTCACGTGCAGCGTGGTGGGGATGATGTCGTTGGAAGATTGGCCGAGGTTGACGTCGTCGTTGGGATGCAGTGCGGGAAGCGATGCGTCGTCGCGAGCGAGCCGGCGCGCGCGCTGAGCGATCACCTCGTTGGCGTTCATGTTGGTCGAGGTGCCCGAGCCGGTCTGAAACACATCGACGGGAAAATGCGCCGAGAGCTGTCCATCGGAGATCTCGCGCGCGATGCGCTGGATCGCGCGACTTTTCTCCGGCGGGAGCAAACCGAGGTCTTCGTTGGCGCGGGCGCAGGCGAGCTTCACGAGACCGAGGCCACGGATGAAACCTTCCGGCATCGTGTGGCCGCTGATCGGAAAGTTGAGCACCGCTCGTTGGGTGGAGGCGCCGTAAAGCGCGTCGTCGGGCACGGACATTTCTCCCATGGAGTCGCGTTCGGTTCTCATCGTGCGCTCAGCGTATCCATCGTGTCGGAAAAGCAAAAGCCCCGCGGGAAGCGGGGCTTGAAAAGCTAAACTTTGAAACGGCTCAGAACCGGATCGCCACGCGATCGCCGCTGACGCCTACCCGGCTCACCGAGTCATAGAGTCGTTCTTCGGTGAGCGAGCGCGTCACGCGGTCGCTGCTGGAAACAGGCACGAACTCGTTGTTGGCCGAGGAAGCGGGCATTCCGGCCGCGAGCAGGCGCGCGCGGCGCGAGTCACGGGAGGCTCCGAGTTGCTCCAGCGGATCGCGGACCGGCTGGCGAACTTCGAGGGCCACGTGGCTGCGGCCAAAGACTTCATCGATGATCGAGGGATCGGTCGCGCGCAGAGCCTCGAGATTGGCGGCGATCGCGCGAGCCGACGGGCTCGGCTCAGCGCTGACCAGCGCCATGGTCGGCAGCGGAATCACGTGCGAGCTGGTGCCCGTGTCAGCCGTCGCGGCCACCACGACCGGAGCAGCTGGTTCGATTTCGGAGGAGAGCTCGGGAGCGGAAACCACCGCAACCTGCATCGGCGCCACGTATTCGGGACGGACCGGCGCAGGAGTGGAAACGCGGGCGAGGCTCGATTCCGGAATCGTCAACGACGGCTCCACGGCCATGCCACTGCGGTATTCGCTGATCGTAACAAAAGACAGGGCGAGAATCGCCGCAGCGCCCACCGGCACCTGGTAACGGGCGATACGCGCGCCGACGCGGATAAACGGCGCCCACCACGGACGCGGCTCTACGATCGCGGCGAGTTGTTTCAAACGCATCTCGCGCTCGAATTCGGCCCAGAACTCCGGCGGCGGCCGCTCTGCCCGCTTCACCCGCAGCAAATCCTCCAACGTGACAGTGGTTTTCTTAGGCGTGGAGTTCATCGGCGAATATAGGCCTGCAGCTCAGATTGAAGGAGCTGTTTGGCGTAATGGAGGCGGGACCGAACCGTGCCCACCGAGCAATCCATGACTTCTGCAATTTCTTGGTGGCTGAGGCCATCTATCTCGAAAAGTGTGATCACGGTTCTGTGCTTGATAGACAATTTTTGCATCGCCTCGTTCAATTTTTTCCTGGAGCTCGTGTGCAAAAGTTCCGCGATCGGCGCCGGTGTTATCCGTCAGAGCAGCAATGACTTCCGCGGACACCGTATCTTCCGGATCCATCTTGTCGAAGCTAAAGAAGGTCCGGAGGCGCTGTTTTCTGAGGTGCGTGAGCGTCGAATTGACCGCGATGCGGTAGAGCCAGGTGAAGAAGGAAGACTGCCCCTGGAAGCGGTTGATCGACTGGAAAGCCTTGATGAAAGCGTCCTGCGTCAGGTCCGACGCATCCTCGCGATTCGAGGTGAGGTGGTAGACGACGCCATAAACGCGTTCGCGATATTTTCGGACGAGTTGGTCAAAAGCCGCCACGTCGCCCGCTTGCACCTGCCGCACGACCACGATGTCGGAATCCGCCTCCTGCTGGCGTTCCGGTGACGCAACGAGCGCCTTGCCTAGGGTCTTAGCGGCATCCATCGCAGGTTAAGACGAAATGCGCAGCCCAAAGCGGGGCAAATGGAAAATGGGGCGCGCGGGGTGCATGGGACTCACAAACACTTTTCTTACGGAACGGTTCCCAACCGCTTAAGCAAAAAACGATAACCTCACGCCTCCGCTCCGCCGCCTACTGCGGCCCGCGCAACGCGCTGAGCTGGCCGCGCAGGACATCGCACAACGACAGCAGTTTTTCGGTCGGTGCCTCTTCGGACCACGGCTGCAACGCCGCCACCGCGCGACCGATCTCCGCCTCGACGTTGGCCGACACCGCTTCGAACACGCCATGCGACGCCATCTGCGCGAGCCGGTGCGCGAGCTGCGGCGGACGCTGTCCCAGGATTTCCTGCGTGAGCTCGGTGCGATCGTTCGCCGGCAGTTTTTCCATCAGCGTGAGGAGCGGCAGCGTGAGTTTGCCGCTCGCGAGATCCGTCCCGAGCGTCTTGCCGATGCGACGCTCTTCGCCGAAAAAGTCCGCGAGGTCGTCGTAGATTTGATACGCGATGCCGAGGTGGCGCCCGAAACTCGCCGCCGCTTCCACAAAGCCGGGCGCGGTGCCCGCGAGCCGCGAACCGAGGAAACACGAAACGCGGAAAAGCTCCGCCGTCTTCAGATCGATGATGCGATCGTAGTCCGCGCGCGACACGTTCGTCGAACCGCGACGCAGCGTCTGCACGATCTCGCCCGCGCACACGCGACGCGTCGATTCCGACACCGCCGCGCAGATTTCCGTCGTGGGAAACTGTGCCGCCAGGTGCACCGCGTGCGCCAGCAACGCATCGCCGAGCAACACCGCGGCGGTCGGTCCGTAGTGGCGCGACGCGGTCGGGCGTCCGCGACGCATGTCCGCTTCGTCCATGATGTCGTCGTGCACGAGCGTCGCCAGATGCACCATCTCCACCACGGCCGCCACTTTCACGAGTTCCGGCGTGACCACCCCCGGACCGCGCCAACCGCTCAAAAAAACCAGCGCGGGGCGGATGCGTTTGCCCGAAGTGTCGATGCAGTAGTCCGCCATGTCGCGGATCTCCGGCTCGAAAGCTTCCAGCTGCCCGCGCAGGAACTCGTCGAGAGCCGCCATGTGCGGCGCGAGCTGCGCAAACACACCGGCAAAGGCATGTGCCGGCACGGGATTGGCGGTGGGCGTGGCGTGACTCATGAATAACTCGACGCTAGGAACGGTTTCCGAAATGGCTAATCAATAGTCGCCCCATAAGATGACCAACGACCCCCTCCTCCTGCTTCTGATGTTCGCTGGCGCTCTCTTTATCGCCAAACTTTGGTGGGGAGACCTGAAAAACGCCGAAGCCGGTCAGCCCAACCCGCGCGCGTTTCCGGGCGCCGTCCGCCCCACCCGCGCCGCCGTGCTTATCGCGACGATCGGTGCGCTCGTGCTGCTCGCCGTGGAAACCATCGGCGAAAACGCGCTCGGGCTCACCGCCGAGCAGTCCACCATGACGTGGCTCTTCGGTCTCTACACGCTCGTGGCTCCGATGCTCGAGGAACTCATTTTTCGCGGCTATCTCGTCGTGGAAAACCGCGGTCGGGCGACGCTCCGGGCCGCGGCCATCGGCGCCTCGCTCGTGTTCGCGCTGATCCATCCGTTTCTCTGGTCGTGGGACGACAATGGCTTCGCGATCGTGTGGTCGGCGAAAGGCGTCTTCAGCACCGCGATGGCCTTTTCGTTTTCGCTTTGGATGTATGTGAGCCGCTTTGCGGCGTGGAATGCCAACCGCTCGCTCCTGCCCTGCGTGATCGCGCACGCCGCGAAAAACCTTGGCGTCTTCGGCATCAAATACGCGCAAGGCTTCGTCGGCGGACTCTGGTAAACGCGCGAGTCGCCAACGTGCGGCTCAGATCGGGAGAAGGTGCGGCTCGGGTCGGGACTGAATCCGCACCGACTCGGGACTGAGTGCGCACCGGGTCGGGACAACGTGCGGCATAAGTCGAGCCACAGTGCGGCATGGGTCGCGCCAAGGTCCGGACACGGTCGAGGCACGATGCGCACCGAGTCGTGCGAAGGTGCGGGCATGGTCGGGACACACGGTGCGGACTGCGTCGCGCCCAAAAGCAAAACGGCTCGAAGCATTTTGCTTCGAGCCGTTGATGAAGGATTACTTTTTGCGGGCCGCCTTCTTGGCCTTCTTGTCGCCGTCTTTCTCGTCGGGCGGCGGGTCCTTGACCCACGGATCGGAGCCGTCGCGATAGCCGGGAAGATCTTCCTTCCGCATGTTCAGCTGACGGATCTGCTCCGAGCTGAAGATCTCTTCGGACGAAGCGCCCTCGGCGTTAATCGACTTGGCGGTGATGAAGATGATGAGGTTCTTCGTGGTCGTGTCCTTGCTATCCGAGCGGAACAGCCGGCCGAGTCCAGGGATCGAGCCGAGCACGGGGACCTTCGTTTCTCCCTTGATCAGGTTCTGCGTGAGCAGGCCGCCGATCGCCATCGTGTATCCATCTTTCAATGACACCTGCGTGGTGGCCTTGCGCGTGGAGATGACGGGGATCTCGGTCGCGCTGGCGCCGCCGAAGGAAACGCTGCTCGTGGTCTGACTCACCTCGGGCGAGACGGTGAGTTTGATCAGCCCCTGGGCGTTGACCTGCGGGGTGACTTTCAGAATCACGCCGATCGGTTTGTAAGTGAAGCCGCTGATCTGGAAGGTGCCGGTCTGCTCGCTGTAAGCGTAGTTCGGGATCGGGCGCTCTTCGCCGACGTTGATGGTGGCCTCGGTGTTGTTGAGGGTCACGACCGTCGGGTTGGAAACGACCTTGGTGTTGTTCAACGTCTGGAGCGCGCTCAGGACGACGCCAAACTTGTCGGCGTTGAACACCGCAGTTGTGAGGCGCGAGAGGTCGCCCGTGTAGTTGGACACGTCCTTGGACCCGGGTCCGAGATTGGGATACGTGACGGCACCGGTGTCGGAATCGACTTCGCGCGGCGGCCCAATGGACCCGCGCGGCACACCGGCGACATCGGCGGCGCGGTTGTAGCCGTCGCGCATGTAGGGCACGTCGATGTTGGTCTCGGTGCGCTCGCGGGAGGTCACGCGGCCGTTTTCGTTGCTGTAACTGCGGGAGAACGGACCGGCGCTGACGTTGTATCCGCCCAGCGAGCTCCAGTTGATACCGACGTTCTTCGTGTCTTCGTCGGTCACTTCGACGAACTTCGATTCAATCATCACCTGGTCGGTGGCGCGGTCGAGTTTCTCGAGGATCGGGCGAATGCGACTCATGCGTGTCGGCCGCTCGGTAATGACGAGACTGTTGCTGCGCCCATCGACCATGATCTTGCCGCGAGCGGGATCGACCAGCGAGGACACCGTGGGCATCACGTCGGCCGCGCGGGCGAAGTTGAGCATGAACACCTCGGTCGTGACGGGTTCGTCATTAAGGGACTCTTTGCTGACGACTTTGATGATGTTCGCGTCCTCAACGTAGGTGTAGCCCACCGGATCGAGCACGGACTCGAAGATCTGGCGCCAGCTCACGTCGCGGAGCTTGATCGATGCGCGGCCTTGGAGCGTTTCGGGGATGATGAGATTGAGTTCAAAGAGATCCGCGACGTTGCGCAGGATCATGCGAATCTCCTCATCGGGAAAATCGACGGAAAGCGTGTCGTAGCCGGACGAGCTCTTGCCTTTCTCGATGGAGGTGTGGTCCGGCTCCTCCTTGATCTGAACTTCGGGCTGCGCCGGCGCGACAGAAACCTCGGGAGCGGGCGGCGGCAGCTCGGCGGACTCCACCGCCTCATCCACTTGGGCGAGACCGCGCGAAATCAACAGCGCAAAAGCGAGCAGAAGCGGGACACGTTTATTCATGGGTCTTTCCAGTTTTGAGGATGGGCCGGGTGATTTCGTCCTGGTTGTAACGAAGCGTGAAGGTCGTGCGGTCGATCGCCACGAGATCGAGGGTGTAGTCTTGTTCCTCGTAAGTGACGGTGAGCCGGTCGCCCACGCGCAGACGTTTCTTGCCGAAGATGAGCAGCGATTGATCACCGAGGATCAGCGTGCCGCTCGGGGAGATCTTGGACGCGATCAGATTGAGCAGCTCGCGATCGGTGCCGGGACGAGCCTGCGCCTGCGCGGCGGCGCCCGGGCCGGACGTCCGAGCTTCCTCGGAGTCGACGCGATCAAAATCGGCCGGCGCGAACGGCTGCACGTAGCCTTCGGGCAGCGGCGAAAGTTCGGGGATCGCGGCGAGTTCCTCCGCCCGCTCCACCACGATGCGCCGGCGTTCGAGCGGCAGCAGGTCGGAGGTCGAGCGCGCGGCGAACAGCGGCGAGGCGGCAGTCAAAAGCACAATCCCGAGGAGAACGAATCGGTTCATGGCTGGCCGAGAAGTTCGAGGGTGAGCGACGCGCGCACCTGATTGGTGCGGCCATCGATGTTGCTGCCGGTTTCGACGGTGAGGCCGGCGACCGACGCGGTGAGCACGCGCGCGAAGTGCGTGCCGTTGTCCAGGCGACGGAGAAAATCCACGACCGCCGCGTAGTCGCCCTCGACACTCACCGAAAAATTCACGCCCGTGAACAACGTCTTCGGTGCGTTTTTGCCCTGCGGCGCGCGGGTCGCGTTCTGGCGAAGCTCGACGAGTTTCACGCCCGTGTCGGCCTCGAGCTTGTAGAAATACTGAAGATTGGTCGCGAGCCGGCTGGCTTTCACGAGCCGCGGCTCGATGGCCGCGGTGGCTGCTTCGAGTGCGGCGACTTGCTCGGGCAGTTGCACCGCGTTCTTGAGATTGAGATTGTGCCGCTGTCCTTCGGCCGAGCGCTCCTCGAGCTGGCTCTCCAACTCGGGCACCGCCGAGCTGCGATAGTAAGAGACGCCCAACGATACGATCGCCACGGCCGCGCAGACCGTGCTGAACGGGTTCTTCTTCAACACCGCGACAAGCTCCTGCGACGTCATGGCTTTTTGGCCGGCTCGGCGGATTTCAGGCGCAGCGTGTATTCCGCCGCGAGGCGGCCGTTGCGCGGGTTGCGGGTGAGATTGCTCAGCGACACGTCGTCGAACGTGGCGGTGATCTCCGGATCGGCGCGGAGTTGCTCGACGTAGGCGGACGCGGTGCCGCTCGCGCGGTCCGGCGCGCCGCGCACGGTGACCAGCAGACGCAGCGCCGTGTCCTTGAGCTCGAAGGTATCGAACGCGATATCGCCCGGCAGCGTCGCGGCGAGATGTAACAACAAACTGGATACCTTCGGCCGCGATTTCAGGAAACCGTCGATCTCCGTCACACGCGCGGCCTCGGCCTGGTATTTCTTGAAGAGCGCCACCGCGCGTCCGCTGCCGGCGCGGTCCCGCTCGATCTCCTGCTCCCAGTCCGCGATGCTCTGGCGCAGTTCACGGATCTGCAGCTCCTGATAACCGAGCCAGCCGAGCAGCACGATCGCGAACACCGCAGCGAGGCCGTTCACGAAGAAAGCCGTGCGGACCACCTTCGTGTCCGGGAGACGTTCGAAGTTGCGGAAATTCGGGTGCCACGCGGGCACCACGGCGGCTCCGGCCGCGTCAGTCTTTCGTTTCAGCCGCGACAGCATCGGAGAGGTTGTGTTGAATCATGAGCCCGAGCAGTCCGATCCACCGCGGATCGAAACCGCTCGAGATGACTGCGTCGGAAACGATGATCTGGCGGGATTGCAGCCACGGCACCAACGCGAGCTCGAGTCGGCTGATGCCGAGCGCGTTCGCGATGGCGTTTTCCAGCCAAGTGAGCTTGGCCGGGAGCTGCGTGCACACGATCTGCCCGACGGACATACCTGTCTGCACTTCGTAAAATCCGATCGAGGACTGGAGTTCCTTCAGCAGCTTCTTGATCAGCAGCGGGCCCATGCCCGTGAAATCGAAGGTATTCGAGAGAAACAGTTTTTTGGCCGACTCCTCATCCTTCAATCCGAGTTCTTTCTGCACCACGGGAATCATCGACTCGAGGCCATGTGCGATCGGCCGCGACGCCTCCACGCCACCGCTCGACACGATGAACGAGTGCGTCACGTCCGCACCGATCTCGAGCACCAGCGTCGGCGACTTGGACTTGGTAAACTTCAGATAGTCGGACAGCGCGCCCAGCATCGCCACCGATCCCAGCTCCAACCGCTCCGGGTAAATCGTGTTCTCGAGCAGTCGATCCTGGATCGCGGTCACGTCATCCGCGGGCAAACCGCAGAACAGCGTCTCCTTCTGGACCGCGCGGTTCACGTCGAAATCCGTGCCATCGGTCGCGTTGAGCACGTGCACCGTGTGTTTCTCGGCCTCGATGCGAAACTGCTGGCTGAGCACCTCGGCGAGATAGCCGGGCTCCTTCACGCGCTTCAGTTCGAGGCTCGCGCGGCGCACGAACCGGCTCGCCGGATAGATGCCGCAACACGCATTGAGGTAGCCGCTCGGCGTTTTCTTGGGTTGCAGCGCTTTCACCGCCTCCGCGAGCGCGGCGGCATCGCCGGCCGGACACTCGCGCACTTCCTCGATCGTAAACGGAGCCACCGGAGCAGACGTCCTGGCCAACAGCGTCGTATGCTCGCTCTGCTCTACGAAGAAGCCTTTGGACTTGGCCGAAAAAAACATGCCGGAGTTGGAAGCAGGAAGAGGGGATTTTCGTCCGCCCAAAGGACGAGCTTCTTGCCAGTCAGAAGCACGTGACCCGAGCGGCCGTCGGCGCAAGCCGGATGCGGAACTTCGGCAAACCGCAAGGGCTAGACAAGAGAAAACCCGGTTCTACCCCCGGTCGATTACCTATTTACGGTTTCTTAAACATCCGTTCTGGAACAAATAAAAAACCCGCCGCGGGTGCGGCGGGTCGGGAATTGGACCGAAAACGGCGGGCGACTACGCGCAGATTACTTCTGCCACGTGCGCTTCTTGTGCCGGTTCGACTTGAGGCGCTTCCGGCGCTTGTGCTTCGACATCTTTAACCGACGTTTCTTTTTCAGATTGCCCATGATTTGAGAGAATGAATGGAGCAACGTGCGGACCGGCGCGGACGCTGTAAAGCCAGAACTTAAGCCCCAGTAATCACCCTGAATCGAGCCAATGTCCGCACCGTTTCGAGCCTGAGTGCGGACCGACTCGCGCCAGAGTCCGGACAGGGTCGAGCCAAGGTGCGCACACGGTCGCGACACGATGCGCACCGGGTCGCGACTCAGTGCGGCTCGGCCGGCGTCACCGCGCGCCATGAACCGATCGCGCTCGAATAAACCAACAGCTCCAACGCGCAACCGGGGAACTGCGGCGCAACGCTCGCGCCATACGCACTGAGCTGCGGCGCATACTCGGCCACGAGACGTTGCAGACACGCGTCGTCGCTCTCGCCGGACGCGCGACGGTTGGTCTTCCAGTCGACGATGCGCAAGCGCTTCGCCGCCGGATCGTGCAATACGAGATCGATGACGCCATCGATCCACTCGCCCGGCGACAACGGCGCGAGCACGCCGAGTTCGGCCTGCCGCTGCCAGCGCGCATCGCGCAACTCTGACCACACGCCGCTCGCACGCAGACGCGCGAGTTCTTCGCGGCCGCGCTCGGCAAAACCTTCGCTCACCGCTCGCGTCAGTGCGCGCTCGAGATAGGCCGTGACGATCTCGTCGTCCGCCGTCCACGGCATGAACTCCATCGTCTCGTGCCACCACGTGCCATACGCGACGGCCTCCTCCCCTCGCCCGAGCGGCATCGGCGCATCGAGTCCCGATTCGTGACGCACCGCGCGCACCAAATCGGGCTTGTGCGCCAACTGGTGTGGCAACAATCGCCGCGGCAAAGGCGACAGCGCGGCGACGGCCAGCTCGGGCTGCGTCTCCACACGTTGGATACGCTCCGCGCCGATTCCGCTTTCGGCCGCCGTATCCTTTTCGGCAACCGGCTCAAACTCCGGCAGGTCGTCCGCGCGGATGCCCCACAGTTCGGCGAAACTCGGGCTTGTTCGCTGCCGCCCGCCAAATCCGTCCGCAAATGGAATCAGCAGCGTGCGCCGCGGCCGGGTGAGGGTGACGTAGAGCAAACGGGTCAACTCGCGGTAGCGTTCGCGTTCGCGCGATTCGCGCGTGTCCGCCGGCATGCTCGCTTGATCGAAGTATACCTGCGGTCCGCTCGCGTCGCGCACGAGTTTCAAACCGCGATCCGGGGCCTGGCCGATACCGCGCCAAAGTCCGAGCACGATCACGACCGACCATTCGAGGCCCTTCGCGGAGTGCGACGTGAGCAGGTTGATCGCGTTGCTCGTCGGCTTGCCCGCGGGACGTCCGTCGTCGATGCAGCTGAGCAGCTCATCGAGCCACGCACGCGGACCGGAACCGTCGAGTCCCATCTGCGCCGCGAGCGCGAGCAGCCGATCCAGCTCCTCCGAGAGTCCGCCGGTCGGATCGATGCGCCACGCTTTCTCGCGCAACGCACACGCCGCGACCAGCTCCTCGGCAAACCTCGCCAGCGCGAGCCCCTCGTCGTTGAACCGGAGCACGAACGGTCGCAGGCATTCGAGTGCTTCGCGCAGCGGACTCGGGTGAATCGTCGGCTCCTCCCAGGCAAATTTCCCGTGCAAGCGGAGTTCGGCCGCGAGCAGCGCGTCGCTCACCGCGAAAACCTCGCGCAGCACGCCGTTCCACTCGAACGCGTTTTCCGGGTCCGCACAGGCGGCCAACAAACCCGTGAGCCACGCGTAAACAGGATTATCGCCGCAGCGCATTTTGCGTGTCTGCAATGCCACCTCGAGGCCCGCGCGCTCGAGACACTCGCGCGCGGTGAGCAGCCACTCGTTGCGCGGCGCGAGCACGGCGACCTCGCCCCATGTCTCCACGCCGAGCGCAGCGGGGCCGTGCGCAGCGAGCCAGCAGCCAACCTGATTCGCTTCCGCCTCGAGCCACCCCTCGACTCCCGACGGCGCGGAATCGGGCAGCGTCAGCGGCAGACGCCCCACGCGGCCCTCGACATTGGCCGGACCCGCCGCGAGCGGAACGTATTCAACTTGTAGATACGGCGCCGGCGCGCCTTCGTCGGGCGGCAGGCCAAAGTTGTGCGGTTGCTCGGGCCCGAACGCCACGGGCAGCGTGCGATTGAGCAGATCGATCACCGCGTGCGGCGCACGGAAGGTGACCTGAAACTCCAGCAGTTCGCCGCCGTTTCCTTCGCGGAAGGCCGCGAGATGCCTTGTGAAGTTTCCGATATCGGCGCGGCTGCCGTAGATCGCCTGCTGACCGTCGCCGACCATGCAGAAATGTCCGGGTCGCGGCGGACTGCCTTCGCCCGGCCACGTGCCACGCAAGGCGCCGGGTTCGCGCGCGAGTTCAACGAGCACGGCGAACTGCTGCGGATCGGTGTCCTGCGCTTCATCAAGAATGATGCGCCAGCCTTCGCGGCGGATACGGTCAAGCAGTTCCGCGTTTTCAAGCACGGCCATCGCGGCATCGATCTGATCCGCGTAGGTCTGCACGCCGCGCTGAAAACGCCACACGCGGTAGCGCTCCGCCAGCTCCGCACCGAGCGCGGCGGCGGCGTCAGCGAGCCAGCGCTTGAGTGGCGCCATCCACTCCGTCGCGGCTTCGACGATGGCCTTCGCGGAGCCGACCGGCTCATACAGCGGAAGAAACCCCTCGCCCTTCTCCCACGCCGCCTGCCACACGCGCGCAGCAGCCTGGCTTTTCTCAATGTTCGCGCGACCGGTTCCTTTCGGCACGACCGCGAACAAGCGCTCGCGAGCATTTTCGTTGGGGGCTGGCGGCGGTCCGGACGGACGGCGATGGCGCAGCGTCGCCGCCGTGGCCGCGTCGAGTTCGCGGGCGAAATCGAAGATTTCCTCGAGCGGCACGTGACGCAGAAACGCCTGCAATTCCTCGGGAGCGAGCACGGAGAACTGCATTTCGTCCTGCTCCACGAACTCCTCCCACAACATCGCATCGTCTTCCGCGACGACCTCGGGGTTCAGGTTGATGCCGAGCGTCTGCCCGTAGGTCTGCGCGAGCTTCAGGCAGAAACTGTGAATCGTGCCGAAGAACGCGCGCTCCAGATGATCCAGCGCCGAAAGATCGCCGCTGCCGCCTTCGCTCACGCGTCGCAACAACACCTGTCGCGCACGCTGGCCGATCTGCGCGGCGGCTTTCTTCGTGTAGGTGACAACGGCGGTCTTGCGCAGCAACTCCGCGCCGTTGGGCGACAACGCCAGCGCAGCGAGCCGCTCCGAAATGGCGGTGGTTTTGCCGGAACCGGCGTTCGCGCTGACGGCGAAGTTCTGGTCCCACTCACTGCGGAAACGCTCGCGTGCGATCGCGTCGATCAACTCCTGGCTCACGCGTCACCTCCCTCGCCGCCTACGTCGAACGTGCGCGCGAATTTTTCCTCGAGCACGGCCCACGCGATCGGCGCGCTTGCGAGCGGCCACGTGCAGCCGACGGGCTCATAGTCCGAACGGTCGCGCGTGCGCGCACCGAACACGCCGCGCGTCAGCGCTTCGTCGAGCCAGTTCAATTTGTCCAAACCCAGCGACAACTCCGAGACATCGACACCGGCGATTTCGTCGAGGCCCGGCTTGATCATCCACACGCGTCCGCTGGCGGCGCCGAGCGAAGCCACCGCGGACAAATAAACGCCGAGCTGCAACGACGCACCCGTGCGCCCCATGCGTTCGGCGGAGAACTTCGGATCGCCGCCGGTTTTGAAGTCCACGATGTCCACGCGCGCGCCTTCCCAACTCGGACGATCGAGCCGCACGAGATCGAGCCGGCCGACGACGCGCAGTTCGCGCGACGGCAGTTTGAGCCGCGCGGCCTCGGGCAGCCACGCTTCCGTCGCTACATAGTCACCCGCTTCGATCGCATAGACGTTGCGCAGCAGGCCGTGACAAACGTGCGTCAGCTCGGCGAAAAACGAATCCCAATAACGATCCTCCGGCCAGCGCGCACGCAGACGCCGCAACGCGCGATCGAGCTCCGTCCGCGCCGCGTCTTCGCCCGGCATACGGCCAAAACCTTTGTGCGCCGATTCGCCCGGCTGCAGCGCGGCGGCGAGCATCTCGTGCGCGAGCTGACCAAGGGCCTTGCGCCGCGCACGCGCGAGCGGTTCCCAATCGACGGGCCACACCTTCAACACCGATTGAAACCATAGCACCGCGGGATCGGCCACGCCCTGCTCGATCAATTTCGCCGAAAGTTTTTCGGGAGCGACGATCACTGGATCGCCGGCAAAGAAATACTCGTCGAACGGCCGCGTGGGATCGCGGCGCGCATTCCACACTTCGTGCCAGTGCTGCAGCTCCGGCCTGTCCTCCGCGACCGCGACCGGGCGCGACTGCGCGAGGCCAGCGAAGACCGCATCGAGGTCCGTCGCACCCGTCGTGCGAGCTTGCGACCATAGCACGCGCTCAAGCCAGCTGTTGGGCGAGAGCCGCAGTTCCGGTTCTTCTTCCGAGAAAAGCGCGGCGGAGAAAATCACGTGTTCGCGCGTGTCGCGCGCCATCGCGGCGAAAGCCAGACGCGAGAGAGCGCCGCGGCCTGATCGCTGGTAAACAGACCCAGCACGCCACCGCCTCGCTCTGTATTCAAAGTTTCACGACGCTCGTCCGGCAGCCACGGTCCGGCATCGCGACGCTCGGGCCAGATGCCGGCGTTGCTCTCGACCAATATCGTGTGCGACCACGCCAGCCCTTCGGCGCGACGCCGTGTGGCCAGAACGACACGTGCGAAATTGCCGCGTCCCGCGCCGCCTTTCACCGGCAGCGCCGCGGGCAGGAACGAGTCGAGCGTGGCTAGCACCGCGGTCGTGGGATACGTCGTTTCGTCGCCGGCCGCGAAGGCATCCAGCGCTCCCCAGCCTTCGGGCAGCTCGAGATCGAGTTTCTCGCCCACGGTGCGAAAACACTGCAGCGCGTCCGCGACCGAAATTTCCTCGGGCCACGCGGGCAGCAAAATCTCGGCAACGCGCGCGAGTTCGGACGCTTTTTCGCGCCACGTCTCGAGATGCGTCGCGACGGCATGCGACTGCCATTGATCGAAACTCCGTTCGCATTCGCGACGCGCTTCGGCCTGCGAAAGCGTCACACTGCCGATGGCGCGCAGGAGCGGCCAGAGCGCGAGCAGATCTTCGACGCGCGCGCCACGTTCGTAGAATTGGAGAATCGCGCGCTGCGCTTGCACGTCGACCGGAGGCGGACCGGCGGTTTCGAGCAGATCAACAAACGGCACATCGCGCGCCGCCAGCAACGACGCGAGCTGCAGGTGCGCAGCGTCCGCGCGCGGAAAAATCACCGCAATCGATTCCGCGCCGCGGGCGAGGAGATGCGAAATCTCGTCCGCGACGAGCCGCATCTCGTCGCCGCGCGTGCGGCCCACGAGCACGCTCGCGCGCTCCGCGTCGCCGTGTTCCCGCAGCCAGAGCGCGCCGACGGCTTCGCAGGTTTCCTCCGGATCGCCCGCATCGATCGGCTCCGGCTCGACCCCAAGCGCGCGGCTCCATTGCTCGATCCACCGTTCGTCGAGATCAAACCGGCCGCGAAACTCCGGCTCGGGCAAAACGATCGTGACGTCGTCGCACCGTCGCACGAACGCGATCACGTTGAAAAACTCACCCGCCGCCTCGGGGCCGAAACCCGTCACGAGCACGCGTCCGTCGATCCGCGGTGCGTCTTCCGACAAAGGCGCCAGTGCGGCATCGGCCGCCTCGCGTGACGCAAAGGTGTAGCCGCGGGCGTCGACCCACGCGGTGAGTTCGCCGAAGATCTCGCGCAGCGGCGGAAGCGCGAACGCGTTGGCGTCGTATCCATTTTTCAACAACGCGTCGAAATCATCGAGCGCCCGCTCGGGATCGCTTTGCAGGCTTTTCCAGAAACCCCACTCGGGCGATGCCGGTTCGAGCGGCGCGAGGCGCCGCGCCACGAGCGCGCGCAGACCGAGGAGCAACAGTTCGCGACCCATCGCGGGCCGCGGCTCGACCTGGTCTGCACCGGAGCCCGAACCGAGCGCGCGCCATTTTTGACGGGCCAGACCGGGCGTGAGAAACTCGGCCCCGACCAGCGACAGGTTGTCGATGATGCACCGCTGCTTGAACGCATGGGCCTGTCCGCGCGTGGGGACGATGATGTGCGAGCGCACCAGCCGGCCGCGTCCGGCTTCGAGCCATGGGCGGATAACACCGCTCCAGGCGGTGTCCGCATGCCGGGCGAGGTGGAGGGCGATGCGCGGTTGCAACACGCGGCGATTGAACGCGTGAACCGCGCGCCGGCTCAATCCAAAGCTCCGAAAAACCGCTCCCTGCCGGACAAAAAGAAAACCCCACGGCCGGAAGACCGTGGGGCGAAAAGAGGAGGCAGAACTGCCGGCCTTACTTGGCGGCGAGATACTTCGCGACGTGCGACTTGGCGCGGGAAGCGACGTTGCGGTGCACGACGCCCGACTTCACGGCCTTGTCCATCGCGGAAGCGTAGGCGCTCGCGGCGGCTTTCGTCGCGGCGGCATCCGAGCCCTTCGCGGCCGTCTCCAGCTTCTTGTGGAGGGTCTTCAGACGGGTCTTCGTCATACGGTTGCGGATGGTAAGACGAGCGGACTTACGCGCGGCTTTGATGGCAGATTTCGTGTTGGCCATGATCGATGGAAAGATTGAAAGCCGGACAGAAACCCAAACCCGCGAGGGAGAGTCAACGGTTTTTTCGGACGCCCACCCGGGGGCGAATGAGGCTGGAGTTCAGCCTCGCTTGGCTTTTATTGCGGCGGAATGACGAACTTCGGCACCCGGATCCGGCTGGTGGTGGTCGACGACAGCGCGTTGGTGCGCGAGGGGTTGCGGGCGGTGCTTTCGTCTCACCCCGACGCCGGCGGCATCGAGTTGGTGGGCGAAGCGGGCTCCGTGACGGCGGGCATCGAAGTCGTAAAACAACTGCGGCCGGACGTGGTGTTATTGGATATTCGTTTGCCAGACGGCACCGGGATCGAGGCCTGCCGGCGGATACTCTCGGCGGTGCCACACGTGCGGATCCTGATGCTGACCTCGATCGTGGACGACTCGATCGTGCTGGATGCGATCCGCGCCGGCGCGCACGGGTATTTGCTCAAGGAGATCGACAGTCGCGGCCTGCTGCAGGCGATTCGCGATGTCCATACAGGCAAATCCATCCTCGACCCCGCGGTGACCGCGCGAGTGATGCAGGTCGCCCGTTCGGGAGAAAGCGGTCGCGATGCGGTGGCGGCGCTTTCTCCGCAAGAAAAACGCGTGCTCGCGCTCGTCGCCGAAGGCTGCACCAACAAGGAAGCCGCCTCCCGACTCGGTCTTAGCGAAAAAACGGTGAAGAACTATCTCAGCACGGCGTTCGAGAAGCTCCATGTGACGAGCCGCGCACAGGCCGCTGCTCTTTACGTGCAGCAGACTCATCGAGCCGAGGGGGCCAATCGGCCCTAGTCGGCCTAGGGCCTAATCTCAGACCGCGCGGCCCTGACGCAGTCGTCCGCGGCTCGGCTATGCTCTGAAGCATCATGCCGTGCGCGCTCCGGTCCCGCTTACACCAAGAAAAAGGCACAACGCTCATCGAGGTGATGATCGCGCTGATCATCCTCACGACCGTGCTCATCGGATTCTTGGGCGCGTTCGTGCAATCGCGGCGCGTGACCGAAGACAGCGTCATGCACGCGGCTGCCTCGTCGCTCATCTACGGCTTGGTCGAGCAGATCAAAGGCTTCGACTATACGACGCTGCTTCCCAGCACGGCGGTGGATCCCCACCAATCGTCCAAAGACTCTTTTCCGGGCGCGGGCTCGAAGGCGCCACCCTACGTGCGCGTGCGAGTGAATCAGGACCAGGTCACCTGGCTGCAGTGTGTTTATACACCCGCCCCCGGCGCGCCGCAGGGCCCGACCACGACGCCCGCCGCGTCCGCCACCGCCGCCAGCTTGGGCGTGCCCGACAACATCATCGGACCGCTCCCGCTTTCGAACGTCGCCGGCGCCGCGTCGCAGAGCCTGACGATGAACGTGTGGCTTTGGATCGACGAGATTCCCGACGTCGACCGTGACGTGACGGAGGTGAAACGCATCACCGTCGTCTATCGCTACTCCTATAACGACGGCCAACGCGTCCGCACCGCGATCGATCGCGAAGTCTTCCTGCGCACCCGCTACGACCAATGAGCCCCTCCCCCTTTCAACGCCGTTCCCCGGCTCAACGCGGCTACTCGCTGGTCGAGCTCATGGTCGCCCTCACCATCGGCGCGATCGTGCTCGCGGGCACGATGGGCGTGTTCATCGCAGGCATGCGCGCGATGTATCGCGACTCGAAGCGACTCGAGACCAACGCCTCGCTGCGCTACTTCATCGCGCAGGTTTCGAAGGAGACGCTCGATTCGACCGAGTTCTATGTTTTCCCGACCTACGAATCGCTCGATGGCTCGGTCAACCTCATCGACGACGTTTCCGCACTCGAGGCCGACGCCTACGGCACCTATCTCGCGTATGGCGACTGCCTCGTCCTTGCGACCCGGGTAGCCGCGAGCGACGAGACGTCCAACGTCCGGCAGTTCCGCATCTACTATCGCGTGCGCAAACCCAACGAGAGCGCCGCCGCGATCGCGCCGCTCCGCTACTACGAAAGCACCGACTACGGCACGACGGGCACGAACACGTCACTCACCGCGCTCGTGAACGCAGTGAACCTCAAACAATCGCCGCTCATCAGCGGCTCGCGCCAGATCGTCGCCCGCGCGCGCGGCCGGCCGGTCAACGGCTCGGAGACGGATTGTTACCCGATTTTCTCCACTGAATCGGCCACGGCCTCGCCGACCAACGACAGCGTCTCGATCAACGTCGAGGTCATCAACGGCAACGCCGCCACCCACATGCTCTCCAGCAGCAGTTTCAACTACACGATCTCACCCCGGAAGTAAGCCATGCACTCGCCTCGCTCCACTCTTCGCGGCCGCCGCGGTTCCGCACTCATTCTGGCGATGTTTCTCGTCGTCGTGTTCGGCCTGCTCACCGCGAGCATGTTGAAATATTCGGGCGCCGAGCGGCGCTCCAACGAGCGCGAACGTCTCATTCTGCGAGCGCGCAACATGGCCGAAAACGTCGCGCTCTACGCATCCGAGCAGATCACGGTAAAGCTCTACCGCCTCCGCAATCTCGCCACGCGCAAATTCGCCACCGGCACCAACCAAATCTATCTGCCGCCCGACGACGTTCTCACGACGTCGTTCTCCGGCCCCACCGACGTCGCCGTTTCCGCGGGCCTCGTCTCCAACACGCCGCTCGCTCTCGTCACTGACACCACGAGCTCCAACCACGGCCTGCAGGTCGCGACGGGCAACGTCTCCATTCTCGCCAAGTCCACGATGACGCATCCGTCCATCGGCTCCGTCACGGCCTACGCGCGACAGGAGCTGCAGGTCACCGAGATCCCGCTGTTTCAATTCGCCATCTTCTACAACCAGGACCTCGAGTTCTCGCCCGGTGCCGACATGGTCATCGCCGGTCCCGTCCACGCCAACGGCAACCTCATCGCGCGCGGCCAGACTGGTTTTTCCAACACCGTGCAGTTCACCGATCGCGTGACGGCGTCCGGCGGTTTCTACGCCAACACCGCACATCGCGGCGCCACCTACAGTGACACCGACGCCGCCGACAACGGACCGGGCGGCACGGGCCCGCTCAATTTCCAAAACCCCGCCGGCACCGTCACCAATATCAAATCCAGCAGCGGGGTGTGGCGCGACCACAAGTTCGGCAACGCGTCCGAATCGGCCACCTCGCTCAACCAGTTCAAGACCTTCGCCACCTCCACTTACGGCGGCAATCTCCGCACGAGCGTGCACGGCGCCACGCCGCTCGTGCTTCCCGGCATCGACTCCGACGCCGAGTCCAACAGCGGCCGCACCATCATCGAAGCGCCCTCGGCCGCGGACTCCGCCGGCGTCAAACAGACCAAGTTCTCCCGCCGCGCCGGACTCTACATCATCGTCAATCCCGACAACGAGACGCGCTCCGGCGTGCTCCCCGATGGTGCGACCGTTTCGATGCCGGCCTACTCCTATCGCTGCTGGCTCAACACCGTCTCGCACGACGGCTCCAACTCCTACACCGAGGTCGTGCTGCCGGGGCAGCCGAGCTATGGCGCCAACAACGCCACGCAAAACGATCTGCCCAATCGCTTCACCGACAAAACCGCGATCGGCATCAATCAGGTCCTGCGCATTCCGCTCTCCGGTCGCAGCACCGACGCCCCGATTTCCGGCTGGCTCGCCGACACGTCATTGAAAACTGGATACGCCACCACGCCGCCGAGCGGCACCGCGCAGCTGACCAATGGCACCACCATCATCCCCGACGCGTTTTTCTACGATCTGCGTCGCGCCGACAACAGCCTCGGCCATCCGTTCAACCGCAGCGCGGCCAATCCTTTCAAACCGCGCCCGATCGCCAAGATCGACTTCGACCTCATCCGCTTCCGCCTCACGGTCGAACGCTCGGTCAACGGCGCCGCGACCAGCAGCTCGATCTACTATCCGTCGGTCCCGACCAATTCCACGCAGTGGAGCGCGTTCATCTTCAACCCGTCGGCCACGCGCACCAGCTACGGCCTCGGTCCCACCACGCAACCCTCGCCCTACAACACCTTCCCCACCTCCGGC
This sequence comes from Opitutus sp., assembly GCA_024707325.1. Lineage (GTDB taxonomy): Bacteria > Verrucomicrobiota > Verrucomicrobiia > Opitutales > Opitutaceae > Opitutus. The sequence continues at coordinate 331,645 of JANPZY010000001.1, forward strand.
GGCGTCATCACTTCGGATCCATTTCGCATCTATTACACCAACGGCACCGCCGTGCCGGCCTCGGAACTCGTGAGCACTTCGGGCAGCTCGCCGTGGTTCGACGGCATCACGGTTTACGTGAACTCCGTCGATGCGGAAAACCGCACGCGCACCGCCGGTGTGCTCAATCGCCAGGATTCCGGCGTGCGCCTCTGGAACGGCCGCGGCCGCGTCATCTCGCTCGATCCGAGCACCTATTCCGGACGCACCGGTTTCAGCTTCGCGACCAACGACGCCGCCTACATCGTCGGACACTTCAACGCCGACGGCTCGATCAACTCCAACTCCAACTCCACCGGTAACGGCGGCTACAGCGCGCGCTATCCTGACAACGCCGACGAGATGCTCTGCGCCGTCATGGCCGATTCGATCACGATTCTCTCACAGCCCACCTTCAGCAACCCGAGCGGCACCACCTACCGCCAGACCAGCGGCTGGTCCGATTCGCTCAGCGGTCACCGCCGTGACGACGGCTCGAGTTTCGCGTGGAGTTCCTCGTGGGCGACCTCCAACCCCAGCGGCAGCAATCGCCAGGACGGCGTGAACACCGCGCTCACGCCCGCCGCGATGCCCAACCTCAGCTATGCCGTGAGCGGTGGTAACAATCGCCAGCAAAAGTTCTCTCCCGTCGTCACCGAGATTTCCACCTGTCTGCTCACCGGCATCGTGCCGACCGATTCGCACCAATCCAGCGGTGGCGTGCACAACTATCCCCGTCTCCTGGAAAATTGGTCCGGCACCGGCCTGTATATCCGCGGCTCGATGGTCGCGATGTTCAGCAGCGTGATCGGGACCGAGCCGTGGAGCATCCGCCTCTACACCGGCGCGGGCCGCTACTGGGGTTTGCACCAAAGCCTGCGCAACGCGAACCACGACGTCCCGCTCGAGCCCACGCTGCTCAACGCGCAGCGCCTGCACTACACCGAACTCAGCGCCACCGAATACGCCGCGGAAAAAGCCGCGATCGAAGCGCTGGCGGATTGAGCGAGGGCGGATCGATAGAACTGCAGCCGCGGCGAAAACGCCGCGGCTTTTTTGGTCACGGAGGCTCGGAGAACGGAGCCAGTTTCGGCGGAGCGGAACGCGCGGCGAACCGCTCGCTGGTTCTTCTTCGCCGCCGCGCTTCACCGAAGGGCTGCTGACGTAGAACACCGCGCGGTCAGCGCAGGGTGAATCGGCAGAGCGTCGGCAGCTACCTTTAGCAGATCGCCTCGCGAGCGAGCGCATGAGCGTCAGCGTGCTTTCGTCTCTCGCACCGCCCGGCGAGGACACCGGCTCCACCTGACTGAGGACCAAGATGGGGACGCGACGCCCTCGTCGCGTCGGCGCGCTCCGGCCGCGGCGAAGTTCAGCCGAAGGCCAGCCTGACATCCACTTGGAGCTTCGCTGCCCAAAAGCGTGGCGCACCGCACACTGGATTCTTGGCACCGCTCAGAATGACAGCACCCAAAACTCCGTCCCCGGTTTCCCTCTTCCCCCTTTCCCGCTTCCACCATCGCACCTTTCCCTGCTTCCGCCCTTCCGCGTTTCCGCGGTTTCTCCGCCCCTCCTCCCTTTCTCCGCGCTTCCGTGCTTCCGTGATGAGTCGGATTTTCCGCCTCATCTCTCCTCTCCGCAGCCTTGGCGACGAAGAAAATTAGCTTTGGGGCCGGTAAGCCGGATTCTGTTCCACGCCTTGCGGCGCTTCGATCGTCATTTCTCTCGCGCGCATCTCGCGACGCGCCCGGTCTCCGAAGAGACTGCAGCATACCCGCGACTATCGGACGGGCCGCCCAGCCGCCTATTTTGCCTTGCACCGGATGGGGTTTTTCGTGCCGCCGTCATCGCTGACGGCGCGGTGGGCTCTTACCCCACCTTTTCACCCTTACCTCGCGGTTGCCCGCGCGGCGGTATGTTCTCTGTGACACTTTCCGTCGCGGCGCTTTGAAACGCCGCGCCCGCACTTGCGGTGAAGCTCGTGCGGCATCCTGCCCTGCGGTGTCCGGACTTTCCTCTCCGATTTGTTCTAAAACGGATGCGGCGGCACCCGCATCTTGGGATCAAAGAACACGGAGCGACGATCAGGCCCCAAAGCTAAGCCGGCGACACTGCCCGCGCGCTGCCGCATCCGCAAGCCCGCTCTCCGCCGCACGCCTCGTCTGGCGTGGCCACACCGCCAGATTCTCCCTTGGGCCGCCCCATTCTGCTTCTGCCCGGGGCAACCGCACTCCGCACAAAGTCAACCAATAGTTGACTTTGTAGGGACCGACAACGGTGCCGCGATGGGAGAGGTGGAGGTCGGTGGAGCTGCCGGGGGCTTGATGTTTTCCGGAGGCGCGCGGGAGGCGATGCGTGACTCGGGCGCGTCACCATGGACACAAAAAAGGCCCGCGCCCTTCCACGAGCGCGGGCCGGTGGAGCAAAGCTCCACGCAACCGAAAGAAGTGCGTTACCCGCTCTCAGCGTGCTTAGCTCTGGAGGAGCTTGAGCACGGACTGCGGCGTCTGGTTCGCCTGCGAGAGCATCGCGGTGCCGGACTGCACGAGGATGTTGTATTTCGCGAGATCGGTGGACTCACGCGCGACATCCACGTCGCGGATGCGCGAGATGGCGGAGGAGAGATTCTCGTATTCGATCGAGAGGGTCGTGGCGGCGAGCTCGAGACGCGATTGCGAAGCACCCAGAGTCGCTCGCTCGGTGGCGACCTGTTGGATGGCGTCGGTGATCGTCGCGATGATGTCGGGGTCGCCCAGCGAAGTCTCATAATCGCCAGCGGAGTCCTTCGAGATCAGGTCCTTCATCGCGCCCTTGCGCAGATCCGTCTGACCGATGGTCATCGTCTGACCCACGGCCTGGCCGATCGTGACGGTGAGCGCGGCGGAGTCGGAGCCGAAGAGCGTGATGCCGTTAAACGCGCCGAGCGGCGTGTCGATGTCGGCGGTGCCGCCGATCTGCGCCTGCGTGCCACCGATGGTGTCGCGGAGCTGATCCTGCAGCGCGGCAAATTCCTGCTGATAAAGATCGAGGTCGGTCGAGTTCTTGGTGACGTCCTTGCCGAGGATCGCGAGCTCGCTCATGCGCGAGAGGATCTTCGTCATGCCGCTCATGAAGCCGTCGGCGGTCTGGATATAGGAGATGGCGTTCTGGACGTTCGTCGAAGCGGCCTGCACACGGCGGTTTTGGGCGTCGAGTTTTTCGGAGACCGCGAGACCGGCGGCGTCGTCGGAGGGGTTGACGATCTTCGAGCCGGACGAAAGCCGCGTCAGAGACCGGCCGAGGGCTTCCTGACTGGCATTCAGCTGACGGGCGGCCGCGAGGGCTTGGATGTTGGTGTTGATGACGCTCATGACTGGGACGGTTGAAAGGACGCTTCTTCTTTGGTCGGGAGTTTTGGGAGAGCCCAACCTTGTGCAGGCGCCATGCCAGTTACCCAACTCGTTGTTTTACCGTGTTTTAGAAATTCTCTCTTTCACAGAGGCAAATCTTACCGGGAGTCCGCAAAGCCACGCTGGGCAGCAATTTCCCTGTCCCGAGCGCTTTAGTGAAAGCCAATGGCCGCGAAACACCCGGGCGTGATTCGTGCCTGAGTGCGCACCGGGTCGAGCCAAGGTCCGGACCGAGTCGGGACAGGTTGCGGACCGAGTCGCGCCCACGTCCGAACACGGTCGAGCCCAGGTGCGGCGTGGGTCGAGCCCAGGTGCGGCTCGAGTCGGGACGAGGTGCAGCCACGGTCGAGGCGAAGTGCGGACTCGGTCGCGAGGAACCACGGAAGAAGAATCCCTGCGCGGCGGCGCGCGGCGACGAAAGTCCCACTGGATTCTTCGCTTCGCTCAGAATGACAGAAGAGGACCGCAGGAAGACGCCTCATGCCCTTTCCTCCTTTCCTGCTTTCCACATTGCTTCCCCCTCTTCCGCGGTTTCGCGTTTCCGAGATTTCCGCTGCTTCCCCTCTTCCGTGTTTCCGCGATCGAGCTCTCCGCGCGCGAAAAAAAACGCCCGGCTCGAAGCCTTGGGAGCTCGAGTCGGGCGGAGAACAAACGCTGCGCGTAGCGGCCTATCCGTGTTTCGCGGCGACGGCTTCGCCACCGGCGTTTTGCGCGGGAGGCGGCGGCGTGGCGGTCTTGGCCTTGGGCTTGACCGCGAGAATCGGGAGCGAATCGGCTTTGGGGGCGCGAACAGCGGCAGCCTCATTGCTGGCCGCGATATCGGAGAGGACTTCCTTGCGGAAAATCGGAACTTCGCGCGGGGCGGAGATGCCGATCTTCACAAAGTCGCCCTCGATGCGGGTGATGCGAATCTCGATGGAATCGCCGATCACGATCGCCTCGTTAACCTTCCGTGAGAGGACGAGCATGGCGGTGGGTGCTTTACGCGATCCGTGCGCAAGCTTGCGCGGGTGAATTGTCGACGAGCGCGTAGTGGGCGCTGTAACGGGAATAGTTGGAGATGACGAGCTGACGTCCGATCCGCGTGCGGCGATTCACAATGATCGGGCCGACGAGGTTGACGGTAGCCTCCACCGGCTGTTGCTGGCGGAGGGTGACGATGTTGAGCACCATCGCATGGGCGGGGTCTCCGATGCCGAGCTGTTCGGCGTCTTCATCGAAGATCTCGGGTTCATAGTCGGCGATGATGCCGCCCGGTTCCATGACGACGAAATGAATCGTATCCGGTCCATGGAGACGCAGCCAGAGGAACGGCAGGTGATCGGGCATGTAAAGCAGCTCCGCGCGCTTGTAAGCGGAGAAGCCGATGATGCCTTGCGGCAGCTCGATCTGATTGGCGGGGGAGGCGCCAAAGTCGATCGGTGTGATGTCTGACAGCACTTTCATGGGAAGGGGCGCGGAGTTGGGTTAGGAGATGTAGTCGAGGAGAGAGAGGTTCATGACCTTGGCAGCAGACGCCAACGCAGCCTGGTAGGCGGTGGACGCCTGGCTGAGTTTCACGACGGTGCTGGGCAGATCGATGTCGGCTTCGCCGGAAATGAGGGATTCGAGATTGGTGGCGCGGGTGGCCTGCTGGGCCTGAGCGGCTTCGATGCGCGACTGCACGCCGCCGGTGTCGGCCATGGCTTCAATGATCACGTCTTCGCTCGCAACGAGCGGGCTTTGCGCGGCGGCCACGGCTCCGGTGTCGCCGGATTTGAGCGCATCGCGCAGCGCGACGAGATTGGTGATGAAATCAGCGATGCCGGCGTTGGTGGCTCCGCTGGTGCGGGGCGAGACGCTGGAGGTTTCGGAAAGCGGAATCGAAGCGCGGTCGTTGTTGCCGTCGTAGGTGACGCCGGTGATCGCGCCATCGGCATCGCGCGTGACGGAGAACGGCGCAGTCGCCGTCTCGGTGCCGCCGAAAAGGTAGTCGTTGCCGAGTTTGCCGTTGGCGAGTTCGAGGGCCTGCTCGATGAGCTGATCGACTTCGGCCGCGTAGCCTTTCATCGCGTCAGGACCGATGGCGCTGGCACCGAGGGTGGCGAGTTCGCCGGCGCGGTCGGAAACTTTCTTGAGGCTCTGCAGGCCGGAGTAGCTGGCCTGCGAGATGGCCATCGCGCGGTTGGCGTTGTTGACGTATTGGGCGAGCTGGCGCTGCTCGCTCTGAAGATTGAGCACGCGACCCATCGCAGCGGCATCGTCCTCGGGATTGAGCACGCGGCGGCCGGTGGCGACCTGGGTCTGCAGTTTGGCCTGATCGACCGTCAGCTGCTGGATCTGACGGAGCATCGCTTCGGAAACGGTGTTGCTGGCTACGCGCATGGCGAGGTGGGCGATGGTTCAGGTTAACGGCCGAGCTGGGTGACGACGACCTCGAGGAGGTTGTCGATGGTCTGGAAAACGCGCGAAGAGGCCTGGAACGCGCGCTGGAATTTCATGAGGTCGGCCATCTCTTCATCGAGATTCACGCCGCTCACGGTGTCGCGCTGCGTGCGGACGAGCGTCTCGATGTTGTTCTGGTCGGTGACGCGGGTGTTCGCGCCGGCGAGGGCCTGGCCGAGCTCGCTGACGGTGAGCGAATAGAACGACCGGAAGGTGCCGTCGATCGAATCGCCCGGCGTGGAGAATTGCTTCGAAGCGAGCTGCGCGATCGCGAGCGCGATGCTGTTGTCGCCCGAGCCGCCGGTGCCTGCGACGAGCGATGCAGTCGTGATCGAGCTGTCGAGGCGGATGGTCGCAGCGGTGGTGCCGCCCGCGGCGAAGAAAGCGCCGCCGTATTCGCCGTTGACCGAGGCCACGAGCTGCGCGGCGAGCGCGTCGAGATTGGAGCGCACGGCCTGCACGCCGCTGTTCTTCGCATCGAGCGAGCCCTGGATCGAACCCGAGGCGAGCGCGATCGGAGTGTTGGCCGCGCCGGCGGTGATCACGCCGCCGTTGTAGCCGAGCGAGTTGGTGACGTTGATGCCGTCGACGAGCAGGACGTCGTTGCCGTCGTTGTCCTGGACCGAGATCTGCAGCGTGCCGTCGCCGGGATCGCTGACGCTGAACGGGAGTTTCGCGGCAAGTTTTTCAAGCGTGGCCTGGCGCTGGTCGCGCAGGTCGACGGCGGAACCGGGATTGTTGATCTCAAAGCGCGCGATCTGGCTGTTGAGATCGGCGAGCGTGGTGAGGAGCGTGTTGGCCTCGGCGACATCGGTCGAAATCTGGACGTCGAGATCGCTCTGCACCTGCGCGAGGCGCGCATCCGCCAACTGGATACGGTCGGTGAGAATGCCGACGCTCTGGATCAGCGCCGCGCGCTGGCCGGAGTCGGTGGGATTGGCCGCGAGGGCCTGGAAAGAGTTGAAGAAACCGTCGAGCGCGGCGGCGATGCCGGTGTCGGTCGACGTGCTCGCGTTGGACGTGCTCGCGACGCTCTGCCCGAGGCTGGCCTGCGCGCGCTGATACGCGCTTTGCATGGCCTTGTAATAGGCGGTGAGCGACGTTTCGCGGACCACCTGGCGGTCGAGCAGCGTATCGCGGAGCTGCTGGATGCCGAGCGCTTCGAGACCCAGGCTCTCCGCACCGCTGGCGGTGACGACCGTCCCACGGTCACCATAGATCACGCGCTGGCGCGCGTAACTGGTGTTGTTGACGTTCGCCAGGTTCTTGCCGGCGATCTCGAGCGAACGGCTGTGCGCCGACATTGCTCGGACCGAAGAGTTGAGACTGGCGAAGAGACCGGACATGGAAGGTTTTCGATTTTGGATTCTTGATTTTCGATTTCAGGAGGATCGATCGGAGGCGGTGATGCTGGGCTCGGTCGAAAATCGAGAATCGAAAATCCAAAATGGGTTCAGCCTGCGGCGCGGAGCGCGGGGGTGTTGGCGCCGGCGAGCGAGACGCGACCGGCGGCGGAATACGTTTTCGTGAACGCGTCGGGGCGGAGCTGGCGGAGCAGCTCCTGGTTGAGCTCCACGGCGCGGGAGAGCAGCGTGTGATTCTGCCGGCTGGTGCGGCGCACACGGTGCAGGAGGTGGTTGACCTCGTTGATGAGAGCTTCGAGCAGTGGACGGGCGTCGGCTTCCACGTGCGGCAGCAAGCTGCGCAGGGTGGAATCGGCGGGAAGTCCGTGCGCGGTGGCGAAGGATGCGGTCGCGCGTTCGCGTTCGCGGCGGCACTCCTGCAAAATTGCGGCCTGGGCTTCGAGCTCGCCGCCAATCCGGAGCACGGCATCGGCATCACGAGCAAAGAGGCTTTGCTGTTGCTGTTCGAAGAGGCCGAGAAGCGCGCCGTATTCGGCGAGTTCGGTGCGGAGAGAGTCGGCGATGGTTTGCCAGTGCATGATTAGGAGGCCGTGGCGGAAGAGGAGTCGGACGCGGTGGAACCGCGCGGGGTGAGTTGTTGCTCGAGCATGCGGCTGAGACCGAGGCCCTGGCCGCGCGTGAGCTGCTGCGCGAGCGTCTCGGTCATGATGTCGCCATAAACGCTGCCCGCGACGCCGTTGTCGGAGCCGAGCATGGAGTTCATGGTTTTGCCGAGGAGCTGGCGGACGAGAATGGCTTCGAACTGCTGCGCGACTTCACGGCGCTGCACTTCGGGAGCGGCGGTGCGGAGCGCCTCCTTCGAAAGCGGGCGCGCGGGAGCCGGACGTGTGAACTCGGCGACGTGCGCGGCGGCAGTGGCGGAAGACGTGGCGTTGAGCGGAACGACGTTCATGGCTCAGTTGATCACGAGTTCGGCCTGCAGCGCACCGGAGCGCTTCAAGCTTTGGAAAATGGCCATCATGTCGCGCGCGTCGAGACGCCGAGCGCGTTGAGCGCAGCGGCGAGCCGCTCGATGGTCGGAGGATCGTTGATGACGGTGAAGCCGCCCTTGGTTTCGTTGACCGCGGTCTGCGTGCTCTGCACCTGCTGCGTGGTGCCGCCGCTGAATGCATTGGGCTGGCTCACGCCTTGATTGCTCGTGACGGTGATCGTGAGCGCGCCGTGCGCGATCGCGACCTGCGAAAGTCTCACCGTGGAGGTGGCCACAATCGTGCCTGTGCGCTCGTTGATGACGATGCGCGCGAGCGTGTCGGGCATGACCTCGATGACGCCCAGATCGGAAATGAAAGCGACATCACGGCCGCGATAATTTTCCGGCAAGGCGACGTTCACGGTCGCAGCGTCCACCGCGTTGGCGGCGCCCGGCCACTGACCGTTGATGGCTTCAGCCATGCGAGCCGCGGAAGTGAAATCGGGATTGTGCAGGAGCAGACGAAGTTGGTTGTCGCGCACGAAAGTCGCGGGAATTTCGCGCTCCACGATCGCGCCGCTGCTGATGTTGCCCACGGTCGGGTGATTCTTCTGCACGGTCGCACCGCCCACCCCACCCACGCCACCGACGAAACCGCCGATCGCGACCGGGCCCTGCGCCACGGCATACACGCGGCCATCGGCACCGAGCAGCGGAGTCTGCAGGAGCACGCCGCCCTGGAGAGATTTCGCATCGCCCATCGAGGCGACGTTCACATCGATGCGCGCGCCGGGTTTGAGGAAGGCGCTGATGTCGGCGGTGACCATGACGGCCGCAGCGTTCTTCACCTTCACATCGGTGGAATTCACTGTGAGGCCGTAGCGCTCGAGAATGTTGGCCACGCTGCGCAGCGTGGTCGCGGCGTTGCTGTCACCATCGCCCGCCAGACCGACGACAATACCGTAGCCGACGAGCTGATTCTCGCGTCCACCTTCGACGAGCGTGAGATCCTTCACGCGCGAAGCGTGCGCCGTGAGCGAGAGGAGGAGGCAGCCGACGGCGCAAACTGCGGAGTGCAGAGTGCGGAGTGCGGATTTCTTAAAACCGCCGCCGCGCTGCACGAGAGAGCTGTGAAGAGTCACCATGTTTTTCCGCAATCCGCTGTTCGAAATTCTCTGATCAGAACGGCCGCAGCTTTTCGTAGAGTTTCGAGAGCCAGCCGCGCTTCTGCGCATCGGTGAGCTGGCCTTCGCTGTAGAACTCGACGCGAGCGTCGGCGATGTTCGAGGAAAGGATGGTGTTGTCCGGCGTGATGTCGGACGGACGGACGAGACCGTGGAGGACGACGTATTGCGTTTCGCCGGAGAACGTCACCACGCGCACGCCTTCGATCACGAGGTTGTTGTTGGGGAGCACATCGGTGACGAGCACCGCCGCGCGCGACACCAGGCTCTGGTTGTTGCTCACGTCTCCGCCGCCCGAGTTGCTCGCCGCGGCCGACATGCCGACCTTGGGCAACATGCCCTTGTGCAGGCCGGTCTGCGGATAAAGGAAACTGGAAACCGCGTCGGAGACGGACGACTCGCGCGAGGACTTCTTGCTCTGACTGTTGCTGGCGGCGACGGCCTCGCTCACGACGATCGTGAGAATGTCGCCGGCGTAGGCAGCCTTCTTGTCGGCGACCATCGAGCGCTCGCCCACTCCATTGGTGGGCCACAGCGAACCGGCGCACGCGGTGCTGGCGATCAGAGAGAGAAGAAGGACGGCGCGCATGGGCTCAGAAGCGGACCTGGACGCGGTTTTCGTCGACCACCATGGCGGCGAATTCCTTGCGCGATTCGGGATTGCGAACGGTGACGGTGTCGCCCGGGCCGCCGTTTTCCATCGCGACGGCTTTCATCGTGATCGAGAGCATGCCGTCGGCGGCAGAGACTTCGACGAGGCTGCCCTTCTTCACGAGCGGGCGGCGGGCGATGTCGTGCCACGTGAGCAGACGCGAGGTGTTCACCGTGCGAGCGATGATGTAGTTGCGATCGCCGACCGAAGCGGGAAGCGCATCGCGGTCGCGGAAAAGATCCACGCGGCGCACATCGAGCACCGAAGGATCGAAGGTGCTGCCGATCGGAAGCGGCTGGCGTGCAATCCACGCGTCGCGCCACAGGCTCGCGCGGAGGACGATCGTCGAATCGGCGAGCAACTCCGCGTCGCCGAGGATGCGGCAGCGAACGAGCATCGAAGCGGACGGGAGCACGGGATACTCCGCGATCTCGATGTCCCACGCGGTCGCGACCTGCGCGGGCGGCGACCACGGACGGAGCAGGTCGAGCTGCAGATCGCCTTCGAGATTGAAGTGGAGCGTGAGCTGGCGCGCGAGTTCGCTGATGAAGCGATCGCGCGTGAGCGGCGTGGCGGCGGTTTCGGCGGAGGCCGTGCCGAGGCACGCGAGGCAAAGCAGGAAGGGGGCGAAGAAGCGGGCGAGTTTCATGGTCAGCGTTTCATCTGCGCCACGTTTTGGAGCATCTCGTCGGAGGTCTGGATGGACTTTGAATTAATCTCGTAGGCGCGCTGCGCGATGATCAGCGCGACCATCTCTTCCACGATGTTCACGTTGGAGCCTTCGATGTAGCCCTGCATGATCGAGCCGTAGGACTGCTCGCCGGGCTGGCCGATTTCGGGCGTCCCGCTCGCGGCCGTCTCTTCGTAGAGATTGCCGCCGAGGCTGCGCAGACCGGTGGGATTCGCGAAGCGCGTGAGGTTAAGGCGGAAAGTCGTCGTGCCGTTGGCGGTTTGAATCGTGACCTGGCCGTTTTCGGAAATGGAGACGTCGGCGCCGACAGGGATGTTCTGGAAACCGCTCAAAACCGGCAGACCGTCGATCGTGACGACCTGGCCCTGAGCGTTGAGCTTGAAGGAACCATCGCGCGTGTAGGCGAGCGTGCCATCGGGACGTTGGACTTCAAAGAAACCGTCGCCCTGGATCGCGAGGTCGAGACGCTCGCCGGTGTTGGTGAGCTGACCCTGCGTGAACACTTTCGCCGTCGAGGCGACGCGCGTGCCGTTGCCGACTTCCGCGCCGGAAGGAACGATGTTGCCGCCGCCGGAATCCGTGCCGGCGGCGCGCGCGGGCTTCTGGTAGAGCAGATCCTGGAACTCGATCTTGCTGCGCTTGAAGCCGGGCGTGTTCACGTTCGCGAGATTGTTCGCGATCGTGTTCAAGTTGAGCTGCTGGGCCTCCATGCCCGTGGCCGCGGAGTAGAGAGAGAGGTTCATGGCTGGAGGAGTGAGTGAGCGGAGCGATCAGGCTCCGGAGTCGCCGCTACGGACGCGGAGGGAAAAAGAGGGGCCGGCCCGCCCCCATAGCGGGCACGGCCATGCAGTCGTGATTGCGGTTGTCTGTCTGGGGAACTCATGGGGCAGCGATCAGCCTAGAGCGTCGAGGGCCTTGCCCATCTGCTCGTCGATCGTGGTGATCATTTTCTGGTTCGCTTCGTAGGCGCGGGAGATGAGGACCAGATCCACCATCTCACGCAGGGAGGACGTGTTGCTGCCCTCGACATAGCCCTGCAGCAGCTCCGGGTTTTCCACTTCCTCAGGCTCAACGCCCTGGGGGGAGGTAGTAGCCGTTACCGGCGCTGATCAGCTGGCTGTTGTCGGGAAATTGATAAAGCGCGAGGCGACCGACGGCCGCGGTGCCCTGCATGACGGTGCCGTTTTCGTTGATCACGATCGCACCGCCGTTGGGGAGAAACGTGATCGGGCCGCCCGCCGTGCTCATGACTTCCTGTCCGGCGCTCGTGACGAGCGTGCGGTCGGTGCGCATGCGGAACTGACCGTTACGGGTGTAGATCCTGGAGCCGTCTTCGTTCTGCACCTCGAAGAAGCCCTCGCCCTGGATCGCCACGTCGAGCTCGCCGCGCGTGCGCTGGCTCTCGCCGTAGTTGAAGCTGATGCCCGTATTGATCTTCGGGAAAAGCATCGGCACGCCATTGCCGCGGCCGATCGCGTGACGCGCGTCGGCCTGGATCTCGCCGGCCATTTCGGTCGAGAAACTGACGGTCTTCTTCTTGTAGGCCGTCTGATCGTTGGAGGTGATGTTCTGTGCAACAAGGTCCTGCCACTTCTCCAGGGCGGAGATGGAAGCTGCACTTTGATACATACCTACGTTCATGGCGGCTGACTCTCAGCAAAGCCGATGCCATGTTCGCATCTCGTTATTTTAGCGCCTTTTACGATATTTCACCGTTTGGACGGGCAAAACTTGCCGCCGTGATTTCAGGCAGGATTTGCCAGCATCACATCCGCGCAACACGCGCAGTGCCGCTCGTATGCACTAAGAGCGGGCGCGCTCGCGAAACTCTCGCGGCGTGAGTCCCAACTCCCGCTTGAAAGCCACGCTCAGATACTCGACGTGCTCAAACCCGGTCGACTCCGCGATCAGGTAAAGCGGAAGATCCGTTTCCGAAAGCAACTGCTGCACACGCGCCAGCCTGAGGTGAAGAATCTCCTCGTGCGGGGAGCGACGGAGGAGTTTGCGGAAACGTTGCTCGAGCACACGCCGCGAAACATTCACCACCGCCAGCACATCGGAAACGTCGATACCTTCGCAGGCGTGCGCCCGGATGAATTGCATCGCGCGCACCACTTCGCGGTCGTCGATCGCCAGAACGTCCGTCGATTGGCGGGCCGCGATGCCGAGCGGCGGGATGAGATGCGGTTCCGCCGCCACCTCCTCACCCGACATCATGCGATCGAGCAGCGCGGCGGCTTCGTAACCGGTGCGATGCGTGTTGGGAATCACGCTCGAGAGCGGCGGCGCGGCGAGTTCGCACAGGAGTTCGTCATTATCCACTCCGAGCACCGCCACTTCGTCGGGCACCGCGAGCCCCGCCTGGCGACAGGCGTCCAGCACTTGCTGGCCGCGGATATCATAACAGGCCAACACGCCCACGGGCTTCGGCAGAGATCGCAACCACGCGATCAAGGCGCGGCGCTCCGCCGCGGGATCGCCCGCCCCACTCCACCCCGAGTGCGTGCGACAATCATGCCCCGCTTCGCGCAGGCGCTGCGTGAAATACTGCTCGCGCCAGATGGACCACTGGAAACGCGCATCGCCGCAGAACGCGAAATGCTTGAAGCCGCGCTCGAGCAGATGGCCCACCGCGAGCGACGCGATCTGCGCATCGTCGGTTTCCACCCACGGAAGCTTCTGCAGGAGCCGCGCGGCGCTCAGATCCACGGCGGGGAGCTTCGCCCGCGCCACCGCACTCGCGATCGCCGGAGTCTCGATGCGCGCGAGAATGCCGTCGCCTTTCCAGCCTTTGAGCCACGCCGGTGGTTCCGCTCCGCGTCCCTGCTCCATCAAATGAAACGACCATGCCGGGTGCTCGCGCGCATAATGGATCACACCTTGAAGCAACCCGCGTCCGTAGGCGTTGGACGTCTCGATCAACAACGCGACATCGCGGCGGCGGCGAGTGCGACGGCGGGGACGGTCCGGCATGCGATGGGTATGAGCGGCCTTTCGCAAAAAATCAATCGAGCGCCGTCACGCTAAATTACGCGTTTCCCTCATTCCCCTCTGAGAAAGCAGTCACCGCTCCCTTGGTGAAAAAACTCAGAATATTTGCGCCAACTCTCATGGGCCGAGCCGGGGAACTGTGTTACTTTTCCGCACCCCTTTCCCCGCATGGCCCTTGTCCCTCTGTTTCGCCGCGCGCTCATCGGAGCTTTCGTCGGGATCGTCCCGCTCGTGGTCGCGAAGCAAACGGCAGCAAACACGGCACCGCTCTTCCACAAAATCGTTCTGAGTGACGCCTTCCACGCCGAGGCGGGCACGTTCGGAGATCTCAATCGCGACGGGCACCTGGACGCGATCGCGGGGCCCTTCTGGTATGCGGGACCGGACTTCATCGAACGTCACGAAATCTACGCGCCGGCGGAGCCTTTCGATCCGCTGAACTACTCCGACAACTTCTCCGTGTTCGTGCACGACTTCGACGCGGATGGCTGGCCCGACGTGCTCGTGATCGGCTTTCCCGGCAAAGATGCGTCGTGGTGGAAAAATCCCGGCACGAGCGGCAAACCGTGGAAACGCCACCTTGCGTTCGAGCCGGTGGATAACGAATCACCGACGTTCGGGCCGTTTCTCGCTTCCGATTCCGTCGCTCTCGTCTGCATGAGCGAAGGACGCATCGGCTACGCGACGCCCGATCCCGCGCGCCCCGAAGCACCGTGGATTTTCCACGCCGCGAGCCCGACGCGCAGTTGGGATCGTTTCACCCACGGACTCGGATTCGGTGACATCGATGGCGATGGCCGCGCGGACTTGCTCGAAAAAGACGGCTGGTGGCAGCAGCCCGCTTCGCTCGACGGCGATCCGGAGTGGAAACATCACGCGGTTCCTTTCGGCAGCGGAGCGCACATGCACGTCGTCGACGTCAACGGTGACGGGCTCGCCGACGTCGTCACGTCGCGCGATGCGCATGGCTACGGGTTGAGCTGGTTCGAACAGGTGCGCGAGAGCGATGGCACGATCGGTTTTCGCGAGCACGAGATCCTCGCGCGCATCGGCGGCAAGACGCTCGACGGCGTGCAGTTCTCTCAACTCCACGCCGTCACCATCGCGGACATCGACGGCGATGGTCTCCCCGACATCGTGACCGGCAAACGCTGGTGGGCTCACGGTCCGAAGGGCGATCCGGAGCCCAACGCCGCTCCCGTGCTTTGCGCGTTTCTGCCGCGCCGTTCAGAGAGCGGCGACGTTTCGTTCGAACCGTTCATCATCGACGATGCCTCCGGCGTGGGCACGCAACTCGTCGCCGCCGACGCAAACGGCGACGGGCGCCCCGATCTCATCACCGTGAACAAGCGCGGCGCGTTCGTCTTCCTTTCCTCGTCGGCGTCCGCTTCTTCGTCCGCGGCCTCGCTCCAGCCGATCTTCAACGGTCGCACGCTCGAGGGCTGGACCGGGGATTCGCGCTGGTGGCGCGTCGAGGACGCGGCGATTACGGGCGAGATTCCCGCCGGCGGCGAGCTGCACGAAAACCAGTTCATCTTCTGGGAAGGCGAGCTCGCCGATTTCGAACTCGAGCTGGAGTTTCGTCTCACAGGCGATCCCTCGGCCAACTCCGGCATTCAGTTTCGCGCCCAGCGATTGCCCAATGGCGACGCGGCCGGTTACCAAGCCGATCTCGACGATGGCGCGACCTGGCTGGGCCGCATCTACGACGAGCACGGACGCGAACTGATCGTCGAGCGCGGCACGCGCGTCGCAATCGCGCCCAACGGAGGCCGTTGGGTGGACGAATTCGCTCCGGCGGCGGAGTTCAAAACACTTTTCAAGCGTGACGCTTGGAACACCTATCGCATCACGGCCCGGGCCTCGCACGTCGAGCTGTGGATCAACGGCACGCTCGTGTCCGTGCTGGACGATGCCCAGACCGGCCAGGCCGAGTTCTGCGGACGTCTCGCGTTTCAGCTCCACAGCGGAAAAGGCCCGGCAAAAATTCAGTTCCGCAACATCCGGGTCGCGCACCTTGGCCGCACGGAACTCCCGCCACCGCCCGCGGACGACACAGTCGACGACACTCCGCTTGCTTCGTTGCCGCCGGTCGGTCCCGACGGCCAGCCGCTGAATCTCGGCTTCGAAAAGGGGTCGCTCGAAGACTGGACCGTCGAGGGCGACGCGTGGTCCGCGCAGCCGGTGCGATATTGGGAACCCTCGACTCCGCGCCGCAAAGGCGACGTGCCAACCGATCCAGTCGGCAACTTCTGGATCGGTCCGGCCAACAAGCCCGGACCGCGCGGCACCGGTCGCCTGACTTCGCTCGCGTTCGAGGTCACCCACCGCTGGGCAAGCTATCTCGTCGGTGGCGGAGACGACATCAATCAGACGCGCGTCGAGATCGTCGATGCCGCCAGCGGTGCGATCCTGCACTCGTCGTCGGGACGCAGCACCGACGCCTTGCGGCGCGAGATCATCGACTTCAACAGCGCCCTGGGCCGCCGCATTTTCATCCGGTTGGTCGACCACGCGACCGAGGGTCGTTTCGGCTACCTGGCCTTCGACGATTTCGTGTTTCACGACCGCGAGCCCGACTTCGAGGTCAACACCGACGATTTTCGTCAGCACGAAAGCCCCGTCCTCTGGCATCTCCACCCAAATCCCGCCGCCCCGAGCCGCGTGCCCAATGTCGATGCGCAAAAAGTCGTGCGCGACATGAAGCTCATGCCCGGCTTTCAGGCCGATCTGGTCGCCGCCGAGCCCGACATTCACCAGCCAATCGCCTTTGCCATCGACGAGCGCGGCCGGCTCTGGGTCGCCGAGGCCTACAGCTACCCGTCGAGACAACCCGAGGGTCAAGGCAAGGACCGCATTCTGATTTTCGAGGATGCCGACGGCGACGGCATGTTCGAGACGCGCAAGGTGTTCATCGAGGGCCTGAATCTCGTCAGCGGCATCGAGGTCGGTTTCGGAGGCGTGTGGATCGGCGCGGCGCCCGAGCTGTTGTTCATTCCTGATCACGATCACGACGATCGCCCCGATGGTCCGCCGGAAGTGCTGCTCGACGGCTGGGGCTATCAGGACACGCACGAAACGCTCAACAGCTTCACGTGGGGCCCCGACGGCTGGCTCTACGGCAACCAAGGCGTGTTCACGACCTCGCACATCGGCAAACCCGGCGCGCCCGCCAGTGAGCGCGTCGCGCTGCGCGCCGGCGTCTGGCGATATCATCCTCTGCGCCGCGAGTTCGAGGTCTTCGCCAGCGGAGGCAGCAATCAGTGGGGCATCGATTTCAACGAAGCCGGTCATCTCTTCATCACCCACTGCCGCAGCTTCCATGGCGGAGGCGGCACCACGTTCATGATTCGCAACGGGCACTATTGGAATCAGGCCAACTCCGACTACGCGCCGTTTGTTTCGAATCGTGGACCCGCCTTCGCGCCCGCCCTGAAGAACTACCTCCCCTCTTCCGCGCGCTACGACAGCGGCGAGGGCGGCGCGGGCAAACCCGGCTCGACCGCCATCTACGGCGGGCATTCTCACGTCGGCACGATGATCTATCTCGGCGACAACTGGCCCGAGATCTACCGCGACCATCTCTTTACGCTGAACCTGCACGGTCACCAGATGAACCATCAGCACAACGTGCGGCAGGGCTCCGGTTACGAGACCTTCCACGCCGGCTTCGATCCGTTGTTCGTGCCGGACCGGACGTTCGTGGGCGTCGACCTGCAATACGGTCCCGACGGCGCCGTCTACATCATCGACTGGTGCGATCACCAGCACTGCCATTCTCCGCGCGACGACATCTGGGAGCGCACCAACGGCCGCCTCTATCGCATGGCGTGGAAGGAAACCTGGAAGCCCGTGCAGGTGAACCTCGCCGCACAAAGCGATGCCGAACTCGCCGCGCTGCACACCCATCGCAACGAATGGCATGTCCGCACCGCGCGTCGCCTTCTTCAGGAGCGCGCTGCGGCGCGGCCACTCGATCGCGCCGCAATCGCCGCACTCCGGCGCCAGGCGTCGGAGTCCGCGGAAGTTTCGCAGACCTTGCGTGCACTTTTCACGCTGCACGTCGTCGGTGCGCTGGATATCCCGCACCTCAGTGCCCTGCTCCGGCATCCGAGCGATCTGGTGCGTTCGTGGGGCGTTTACTTCGCCACCGAGCGCCCGTTCGCGCCGAAGCTTCCGGTCGCGACCCTCGTCGCCGCGGCGCAAAACGATCCCTCTCCCACCGTGCATCTCGCACTTGCGTCCGCGCTGCCCGCGCTCGCCGCAGCCGATCGCTGGGCCGTCGGCACCGCGCTCGCGCTGCGCAGCAACGAAGCCGGCGACCGTTTTCTCCCGAACATGATCTGGTTCGGTCTCGCGCCGCTCACAAAAGCCGATCCGTCGCGCGGCCTGGAAATCGCCGCGCGCACGCCGCTTCCCTCGCTGGCTGATTCGATCCGGTGGTTCACCGCCCAGAGCGCGGCAGGCCGCGATGCGCTTATCGCCCACCTCGCGCAGGCTTCGCCCGAAACGGCCGCCCGCGGATTGCGGATCATCGGTTTCGCGCTCGAAAGCGAAAACAAGCTGCCGATGCCGCGCGGCTGGGTGGAATTTGCGCGCCCCTTCCTCGAACGAACGGACCGGTCGGAAGAGCGTGAGGTCGCAGCGCAGTTGTCGGCGCTGTTCGGCGACGAATCCATTCTCGCCCAGACGCGCGCGGTGCTTGCCGATTCGCACGCCCGCTTGGAGGACCGGCAGAAGGCACTCACGCTTTTGAAGCGCGCCCGCGATCCGTTGGCTGTGCCCGTCTACATCCGTCTGCTCGACGACCCGCGCCTGCGCAGCGCCGTGATTCCGTTGCTCGCCGGCGTCGACGACCGCGCTGCGGCGGCCGGCATCCTGCGGCATTTTTCCGCGCTCAACGACGCCGACCGCGCCGCCGCACTCGCCACGCTGACGAGTCACCCCACTCCAGGCCTCGCCCTGCTCGAAGCCGTGAGCACCGGCTCGTTCGCAAAGAAAAACCTCACCTCGCTGCATGTGCGCCAGCTGCGCAATCTGCGCCATCCATCGGTGGACGCGCGGCTCGACCGCGTCTGGGGCCGTGCGGCCGACTCGCCCGCGGAAATCAAGGCGGATATCGCGCGCTACCGAAAGATGTTCACCGAAGCGCCGCGTTGGGCATTCAACGCCGCCGCCGGTCGCGAAACGTTCCAGCAGCTTTGCGCCACCTGCCACGTCTTCGACGGTCAGGGCGGCAACCTCGGTCCCGATCTCACCGGTTCGTGGCGCAACGGCGTGGAGTATTTCATCGAGAACATCGTCGACCCAAACGCTGTCGTCGGGACCGATTTTCAGCTCAACGTCATCACCAAACGCGACGGCAGCGTGGTCTCCGGCATGGTGGAGCGCGAGACGGAGAGCTCGCTCGTGGTCCGCACCGCGACCGAAACGCTCAGCGTGCCGAAGGCCGACGTGAAGCACCGCGAAGTTCTCGAGCAATCGCTCATGCCCGCCGGGCTTCTCCAGGCGCTGCCTGAAAACCAAGTCATCGAGTTGCTGATGTTCCTCACCGACCGCTCATGAACCCACACTGGCTGTCCCCCACCCGTATCCGTCGTTTCACTACACTCCTGCTGGCCGCGCACGGACTCGGCGCGGCGCTTCACGCGCAGGATGGATTTCCGATCGCACCCGGCACCGGACTTCCTCCGCTCGAAGCGGCGAAGGCGATGACGCTCCCACCCGGTTTCCGCTCGACGCTCTTTGCCGGCGAGCCGGATGTGCACCAGCCGATCGCGTTCACGATCGACGAACGCGGACGTTTGTGGGTCGTCGAAAATTTTTCCTATCCCGACTGGTCGCCCTACGGCCGGGACCGCGTGGTGATTTACGAGGACACCGACGGCGACGGACATTTTAATACGAAGAAGGTCTTCTACGATCAGCTCAACTTCGGCTCAGGCATCGCGGTCGGCCTGGGCGGCGTGTGGGTGGGCAGCGCGCCTTACCTGCTGTTTATTCCCGACAGAAATCACGACGACGTGCCGGACGGTCCGCCGGAAGTCGTGCTCGATGGCTGGGGTCACGACGACACGCATGAAACGCTCAACAGTCTCGTGTGGGGTCCCGACGGCTGGCTCTACGGCAATCAAGGTGTGTTCACCCATTCGCACGTCGGTCGGCCCGGCGCCGGCGACGCCGGCCGCATCCGTCTCAACGCCTGCGTCTGGCGCTACCATCCCACGAAAAAAGTTTTCGAGGTTTTCGCCGAGGGCATGAGCAACCAGTGGGGTCTCGACTTCAACGACGTTGGCGACGCCTTCGTCACCGCGTGCGTGATCCCGCATCTTTACCACGTGATTCAGGGTGGCAGCTATCAACGCCAGGCCGGACCTCACGCGAACCCGCACGTTTACGACGATATCAAAACGATCGCCGACCACTTCCACTACGATCGCGGTGAGAGCTGGGAAGCCGCGCGTCTCGGCGAGGGCGAGACCGACGATTTCGGCGGCGGACATGCGCACGCCGGCACGTTGATCTACCTCGGCGACAGTTTTCCCGCGGAGTATCGCGGCTCGCTCTTCACGCACAATATCATGGGCAACCGGATCAACCGCGACGTGCTCGAGCCGTCCGGCTCCGGTTACGTCGGGCGCCACGCTCCCGATTTCATGAAGGCAAACGACGGCTGGTTCCGCGGCCTCCGCCTCGAGGTCGGTCCCGACGGATCGATTTTCAACAGCGATTGGTATGACGCCCGCGCGTGCCACCAGCAGCGTCCGCATGACCGCACCAACGGTCGCATCTACAAACTCTCCTACGGCAACTCGAAACCCGTGCGCGTCGATCTGAAGCAATTCTCCGATGCCGAACTCGTCGAGATGCAGCTCCACCAGAACGACTGGTGGGTTCGCCGCGCGCGCCTCATCCTGCAGGAACGCGGCCCCAACCCGGAAGTCGCCGCCGATCTACTCGCGCAACTTCAGGCGCAGACGACCGTGCCGCGCCAGCTTCGCAGCCTGTGGGCGCTTCACGCCGTGCGCGGCGTGACGGAAGCGGTCGCGTTGCAGCTGCTGAAACATCCCGAGCCCTACGTGCGCGGCTGGACCATCCAGCTCACCTGCGAGGACAAACTCCCCTCGCCCGCGCTGCTCGCCGCCTTCGCCGATCTCGCACGCAACGATCCGTCGCCGATTGTGCGCCGTTTTTCTCGCTTCGGCGGCGCAACGCATCGCGCCCGCAAAACGCTGGGAAATCGTCGAGAACCTGATCGCGCACGGCGAGGACGCGTCCGATCACAATCTGCCGCTGCTCTACTGGTTCGCGCTCGAACCACTCGTGCCCCTCGATCCCGCGCGCTCTCTCGCGCTCGGCGGCCAGACTCCGATCACCGCGCTTCGCGGCTGGGTCGCACGCCGACAGGCGGCGCTGGCCGACGAAACTCCGCAAGGTCAACAGGGCCCCTCACGCTCGCTTGACGGTTTGGTCGCCGCGTTGGCCGACACCAACGACGTCGCCTATCAACACGAGATCATCGACAGCCTCATGCGGGCCACGGAGGGACGTTCCGACCTGAAGCCGCCGGCACGTTGGGGAGAGGTTTACAACAAGCTCAGCACAAACGAAGACCCGCAGATGGTCGCCAAGGCCGATGTGCTCGCCGCGCGACTTGGCGACGACGCCATCTCCTGGCGCAAGCAGGAGATCGTGCTCGATGCATTCGCGCCGATGCAATCGCGCCTCGCTGCGTTGCAGTTGCTGCTCGACCGGCGCGATTTCCAGCTCACGCCGATCTACCAAAAGATTCTCCCGGAACCGGCGCTGCGCCTGAGCGCCTTGCGTGGGCTCGCGGCATACGACGTCGCCACCACACCGGCGGCGATCCTGGCGCTGTATTCAACTTTCAATGACACCGAAAAGCGCGCCGCGCTTTCCGTGCTCTCCGCGCGTCCCGCCTACGCCGCCAAGTTGATCGAGGCGGTCCGAAACGGCGTGATTCCGAAGGGCGACGTCGATGCCACGGTGATTCGCCAGCTCGGGTTGCTGCAGGACCCGGAGATCACTCGAGCAACTGCGGAACTCTGGGGCGTCGTCCGCGAATCGCCCGAAGCCGCCGCCAAGGAGATCGCGCACTGGAAAAAGATCCTCACGCCGGAGAAGCTCGCCGCCGCCAACCCGTCGCGAGGTCGCGCGAAGTTCCTGCAGTCGTGCGCGCTTTGCCACACGTTGTTCGACGACGGCCAGCACATCGGGCCCGAACTCACCGGCTCCAACCGCGCGGACCTCGATTACCTGCTCGTCAACATCCTCGACCCCAACGCCGTCATCGGAAAGGACTACCTCCTGACCACGGTCGAGACCAAGGACGGACGCACCGCCGCCGGCATCCTCCAACGCGAGACCGCGAGCACGGTCACGCTCGTGAACCAGGTCGAGTCCGTCACGCTGCCGCGCGACAGCATCAAGAGCTCTTCTCAACTCGAACTTTCGCTCATGCCACCGGGCCTGCTGCACGGCATGAGCGAGGACGAGGTTGCCGATCTCATCGCTTACCTGCGCAGCTCCAGCCAGGTGCCGCTCCCCCAATAAGCGCGTCCCATGCCCAAGAAAATCAACCTCGCGATCGTCGGCCTCGGTTTCGGCGCCGAGTTCATTCCGATCTATCAAGCGCATCCAAACGCGCGACTCGTCGCCGTCTGCCAGCGCAACCCGAAGAAACTCGCCGCGATCCAGGAGTCCTTCGGTATCCAGAAAGGTTATACAAACTACGACGAGTTGTTGCGCGATCCCGAGATCGACGCGGTGCACATCAACACGCCGATTCCCGATCATGCCGCTCAGACGATCAAGGCCCTGCAGGCCGGGAAGCACGTCGCCTGCACGGTGCCGATGGCGACGTCCATCGCGGATTGCCGGCGCATCGTCGAGCTCACGCGCAAGACCGGCCTGAAATACATGATGATGGAGACGGTCGTCTACGCCCGGGAATTTCTCTTCATCAAGGAACTCCATGAGCGCGGCGAACTGGGCAAAATCCAGTTCCTCCAAGCCAGCCACCAGCAGGACATGGATGGCTGGCCCAACTACTGGCCCGGGCTTCCGCCGATGTGGTATGCGACGCACTGCGTCGGGCCGATGCTCGCACTCACCGATGCGACGGCGGAATACGTTTCCTGCTTCGGTTCGGGCACGATCCGCTCGGAGTTGGTGAAGCATTACGGTTCGCCGTTCGCGGTCGAGACCGCGCACATCAAGTTCCGCAGCTCCGATCTCTCCGCGCGGATCATTCGCTCGCTCTTCGACACGGCGCGGCAGTATCGCGAGTCGATCGACGTCTACGGTTCGAAGAAATCTTTCGAGTGGACGCTGATCGAGCATGAGCCGCACGTTCTGCACACGGCCAAGCTGCCCGAGCAAAAAATCCCGAA
Source organism: Opitutus sp. (assembly GCA_024707325.1). Taxonomy (GTDB): domain Bacteria; phylum Verrucomicrobiota; class Verrucomicrobiia; order Opitutales; family Opitutaceae; genus Opitutus. The sequence continues at coordinate 354,738 of JANPZY010000001.1, forward strand.
GCGGATCAAGGTGCCCGACTACGCCAAACGACTGCCGAAAGGTCTGCGTCCTTTCACGACCAAGGGCGTTTACGATCACGGCAAACACGCGCACCTCAGCTTCACGCAAGGCGCGGGGCACGGCGGATCGCATCCTCATCTCGCGCACGAGTTCGTCTCCGCGCTGGTGGAAAATCGCGATCCCTACCCCAACGCGAAAAAATCCGCCAACTGGACGTGCGTCGGTCTCTGCGCCCATGAGTCAGCGCTGGCCGGCGGCAAAATCGTGAAACTCCCCGCCTTCACACTCTGAGCTTTCTTCCCCGCCCCATGAGCCCAACCCCCACCGGCAACGTCAGCACCGTTCCTCACGCCAAACGACTTCTCTGGGCCGGCTTCGCCGCGATCCTCGCCACGGCCGTCGGCTTCGCGATTCGCGGGGGCATTCTCGACAACTGGGGCGCCGAATACGGCTTCACCGCCACGCAACTCGGCGCGATCGGCGGCACCGGTCTTTCGGGATTCTGTTTCGGCGTGATCATCGGCGGCCTCGTCGCCGACAAGATCGGCTACGGCAAACTCGTGGTCGCCGCCTTCGTGATGCACGTTCTCTCCGCGATCGTGACGCTGAGCGCCGGTCCCGAAAATCCCTACGCGATCCTCTACTGGGGCACGTTTCTTTTCGGCGTCGCCAACGGCACGCTCGAGGCCGTGGCGAATCCGCTCGTCGCGACGCTCTTTCCGCACAACCGCACGCACTATCTCAACATCCTCCACGCCGCGTGGCCGGCGGGACTCGTGCTCGGTTCCGCGCTCGGCTGGATTCTCGACGACCGCTTCCACCTCAGTTGGAAAATCCAGCTCAGCCTCTTTCTGATTCCCACGGCGGTTTACGGCTGGATGTTTCTCGGCCAGAAGGCGCCCCGGTCCGAAGCCTCGGAGAAAGGCATCGGCCTCGCCGAGATGTTCAAGGAGGTCGGCCTGCTCGGTTCGCTGGTCGTCTGCTATCTGCTGTCGCTGTTCTTCGCCAACGCACTCGGCCTGTCACAGAATACTGGATACATGATCGCCGGCGCGCTGCTGCTGGCGGTCGGCGTGATCACGCGCTTCTCGCTCGGCTCGTTTCTCCTCTTCATCCTCTTCGCCACGCATCTGCTGGTGGGCGCAGTTGAGCTCGGCACCGATAGCTGGATTCAGAACATCACGGGCAATCTGTTCAGTTCGCAGCAGGGCAAATGGCTCTTCATCTGGACGTCCGCGCTCATGTTCGCGCTCCGCTTCTGCGCCGACTGGATCGAGCGACACCTGAAACTTTCTCCCGTCGGTCTCCTGCTGGTCTGTGCGCTGCTGGCGTCGCTCGGCCTCGCGCTCACGAGCCAGATCAACTCCTTCGGCATGGCGCTGCTCGCGCTCAGCATCTACGCGATCGGCAAAACCTTTTTCTGGCCCACGATGCTCGCGGTCGCCTCCGATCGTTTCCCGCGCACGGGCGCGCTCGCGATTTCGATCATGGGCGGCATCGGCATGCTCTCCGCCGGCGTGATCGGCGGACCCGGTCTCGGCTACGCCAAGGATCGTTTCGCGGGCGAGGAACTCGCAGGGGCGAATCCCGCCGCCTATGCGGAATACCGTTCGCCCACGCCGTCGAAGTTTCTCTTTTTCGCGGACGCCACCGGGCTCGACGGACGCAAGTTCGGCGGCATCGCCGAAAAACTCGCCGCCGCGCGCAACACCGCCGATCCGAAAGCGGCCTACGAAGCGCTGACGCCCATTGAGCGCACGGTCCACGAAGCGAGCATCGCCGGCGATCGCCGCACGCTGCGCGCCGACGCATTCGTGCCGGCTTTCATGGCGGTGGTTTATCTCGCCCTGCTGCTCTACTTCAAATCGATCGGCGGCTATCGCGTGCTCCATTTGAACACGACCGGGTCTCGACCGAGTTCGGCTCGAGTCGCGCCATAGTGCGGACCATGTCGAGCCACAGTGCGGACAAGGTCGCGACCACGTGCGCACCATGTCGGGACACGGTGCGGCTTGAGTCAGGCCAATGTGCGCACCGCGTCGGGGCCGGGTGCGGCTCGGGTCGGAACGAAGGGCGGCTTAGCCCGAAGGATACAGGCACTCGATCTCGATGCGTTCGCCGCAGGAGCAGACCACGACGAGGCGCACAATCTTGTCGCCTTCCTTCACGACTTCGACGTTGGGTGTGCCACCGCCGGCTTTCGGCGCGTGCGTGTGCGGCGCCGGAGCGGTGCTTTTCTGCGCGACGGCGGCAGGCGCGGGGCCGGCGAGCGGACGAAGCGGCGGCACGATGAGAGCTTTTTTCCCTTGGAGAAACGATTTCATACGCCGGGCAGCTTGGGTTGAGCGGCACGGGCCGCTTCCTCAATGGAAATCTTCGGTTTGTCGCGTTCGCGTTTGCTCAGCGCGAGGCTGAGCGTGATGCGCTGGTTGGACTCGGAGTCGGCCGCTTCTCCGGCGAGCGGCACGGTATCGGCGTAGCCGGTCACGCGCTCGATGAGGCCGGGCGAGACCGCGTAGTGCACGAGGCTGCGGCGGGCGGCGTTGGCGCGATCGGTGGAGAGTTCCCAGGCGGAATAATTCTCTCGGTCGAGTTCGAGGCTCGTGCGCGTGTGGCCGTCGATCGTGACGCGGAATTTGTGGCGATCGATGGTCCAGGAAAGGTTCTGCATCACGAAGGTGCCCCACTCCGTGAACTCCGCGGTGTTGTCGACGAAGAGCGGCTTGCTGGCGCGATCGAAGAGCGTCACGCGCAGGCCGTCGCTGGTGACCTGGATGTCGATCGTCTTTTCGGAGAGGTTTTCCTCGATGTGCAGGAGGCGGTAGAAGTCGGCGGCGACCGAGTTGAGAAACGTCATCTCGATCTGCTTGTTCCGATCCTGCTGGGCCTCGCCGGAGCCTTCACCGTTCGTCCGGCTGTTCTGGCTGTTGAAAGGCATGACGCCCGAGGTGGCGTCGACCGGCGCGCGGAACGGGTTTTGGAAATACTGCGAGGTGGCGATGAGGATTTTCTGATCCTGCGCGGAGATCCACAGCACCATGAAGAGCGCCATCATCGCGGTCACGAAGTCCGCGTAGGCGACTTTCCAAGCGCCGCCGTGATGTCCTCCTTTTTTCGCCATGGGTGGAAGGTTGTGAGCTGAGGGTGGAGAGTTGGAGAGGAGGGCTCGCGCTCTCGGCTCGCTCACTTCGTGGGCAGGGACTTCAGGGCGACTTCGAGTTCGCTCGAGCCGGGTTGCACGGAGCTGTCGAGCGAGCGGCGCGCGATCTCGACGGCGGTGAGCGGAGCGAGGCCCTTGGCAAAGCCGGCCACGGCCTGCATGATGCAGCGGAGGCAGAGCAGGTCGGAGGCGTTGTTGAACTTGATGCGGTTGGCCACCGGATTGACGAAACCGTAGGCGCCCCAGATGCCGAGGAGCGTGCCGGTGAGAGCGGCGGCGACTTTCTGGCCGACCTGCTCGGGGCCTTCGGAAATGGCCGCCATGGTGTTGATGATGCCGAGCACGGCCGCGACGATGCCAATGCCGGGCAGCGAATCGCCCACGAGCTGCAGCAGGTGCACGGGGTGATCCCACTCGTCGGATTTGGCCTCGATCTCGGCGTTCATCAGCTCCTCGAGCTGGTCGGGCTTGATCTTGCCGTCGATGACGGGCTTGAGGCCGTTGACGAGAAACTCGAGTCGCTCGTGGTGGTTAAGCACCGAAGGATAGCGTTGGAAAATGGGGCTCTTGTGCGGCTCCATCACGTGCTCTTCGAGCGCGATGAGACCGTTGCGGCGGCCGACCATGAAAATTTCGTAGAGCAGTTTCAGCAGCTCGAAGAACTCGGCCTTGCCGGTGGTTTTGCCGCCGATGCAGCCCTTGATCTTGTGAAGAATCTCCACGAGCACGTGGCCCGGGCTGGCGATGATGAGCACGCCCAGCGCGACGCCGCCAATCACCACGAACTCGGAGACGTGCAACAGGACCAGCGGCGAACCGCCGGCGAGCATGAAGCCGCCCAGCGTGGACGCCAAAACGATAAAACCTCCGATGATGATCAGCATGCTCGCATCCGTGCTGGATTCGCCACTCAGCGGTTACGCACCCGCTGCAGGTAGCCGCGCAGCCCGAGGATGGTCTGCGCATGAATCTGGCAAATACGGGATTCCGTCAGGCCGAAGACCGCTGCGATTTCGGCCAGACGCATGTTTTCAAAGTAATACATGGCGAGGATCTTCTTCGGTATATCGGGCAGTTCCGCCATTCGTTGAGCGAGAAGGTCCTGGAGCTCGCGCTTTTCGAGATTTTCACGGCCCGTGACGTCGGTTTCGTCGGCGAGCAGCTCGTGGAGCGAGGCGCCCTCGCCCTCTTCATTTTCGTTGCGATGATCGATGGCGAGGAAGGTGACCGGACGCGCGTCCTCGACCCACTTGGCGTAGTCCTTTTGCGAAAGACCGAGGGCGGCGCAGATCTCCTCGTCGGTCGCGGCGCGGCCGAGCTTCTGCTCCACTTCGTTGATCGTCTCCTTGAGCTTGCGGGAACGGGCACGCGCACGGCGCGGGCACCAGTCCATGCGGCGGAGCTCGTCGAGAATCGCACCACGGATGCGCATCGCCGCGTAGCTCGCGAAGGTGCAGCCCTGCTCCGGATCGAACTTCCGCACGGCGGCGATCAGGCCGGTCACGCCCACGCTGTAGAGGTCGTCCGCGTCGATGTGCGTCGGGAGGTTGAGTTTGATGCGATCGACGACGTTGCGAACGATGTAGAGGTGCCGCTCGATGAGGTCCTTCTCATCGACCGCGCCGCTGGCATTGGGGACGCCCTGGTAGGCGCGCCAGACGGCGGCGGGAGTCGCTTCCGTGCCCGATGCTTGGCTGGGGGTGGTGCTGTTCATGACTAAGTCCGGTTATTGGAAGGGTTACTTTTGCTTTTCAGCGGCGGCCGTGGCGGCCTGGTGTCGGGCTAGAATGGTTTCGCGGATTCCGCGGACGAGTTGGGTCCAGAACCAGCGGAAGAGCAGAGCGCCGGTGAGACAGCCCACGGCGCCATCGAGAAAAAATGCGGCGCGCGGAGTGGTCGCTCAGCCAGCCCGTGAGAGCTGCGAGAACGAATCCGAAGGCACCGCCTGCGAGAAAAACGAATTTCATGTCCAAAAATGTGTTCACGTGGCGCTGTCAGGGAGCGTGCGTCGCACGAGCGCGCCGGAAACGTCGTCCTCGCAATCGCCCGTGAGCGACGGTCCCGTCGCGAGGAAGAGCGGTTCGAGGGTTTCGTCGAAGAGGTAGTCCCAGAGTTTGCCCCACTGCGGGACCTCATCGAGGTGAGTGAAGACCAGATGCGTCGCGCCGACATCGCGGCCGGCCGCGTAGGCGTCGCGCAACGAAGCCCGATCGTAAGCGGCATTGAGCACGAGCACGCGCTCGGTGATCTGCTCGCGGTCGAGCCACGCGGCGAGCGCGGCATTGTCGGCCGGACGACGCGGCGAGAGCGCGGGCAGATCGAAATAAACAAAACCGCCGGACATCGCCGGACGTGTTTCACACGGGAAGTGCGCGAGCGGCACGCCGAGCGCCTCGGCGAAAACGGGGAGCGGACCGGGCGCGTTGGGACGATCGAATTCGACCGTGACCACGTGGCCCATGCGCGCGTGACGAAACACTTCGAGCGCGAGCCACTTGCAAAGCGCGGTCGTGCGGCCGACCCCGGGAGCGCCGAGAAACGCCGCGCGCGAAAGCGGCGGACGCGTCGCACGCGCTTCGGCTTGCTCGCGCAGCAGGCGCGACGTCTCGACGAGCGCGCGGTGCAGCGGCAGACGCGAAACATCGCGCCAGTTTTGATTCGCCTGCAGACGATTGAGCGCGGTCTCGGTGAGACCCGAGCGGCGCAGCAAATCGGCGAGGCCGAGCGTGGCCGTCGGAGGCGGCGGCACGGACGCACGCGAGGGTTCTTCGACGAACGACGGCAATGCGGGTTCGTTGGAGACTTCGGCGAGTTTCGCGCTCTCCGCGGGCGTGGCGACCGGGGCAGGCGAAGTGACGGCGGGCGAGGCTTCGGGCGCGTCGATCTGCGCGATGACCTCGAGCTTCGAACCGCGGAAAAGTTTTTTCCATCCCTTCTGCTCGATCGAGCGCACGGACAGCACGCGCGCGGACGGGCCGAGGCGCTCACGGATGAGCGACACCGCCTGATCGGCGGAATCGACCGTGAACTTGTAGCAGGTGCCGGGAGCCGGCGTGGTGGTGAGAGCGGACATGGGATCAGGCGGCGGCCTTCAGCGGAGCGGCGGCTTCGCGCGCGAGATGCGGCGGTGCGGTGATGATGGCGGCGTTTTCGATTTCCGTGGACGCCGGCAATTCCTGGAACGCGAGAACAACCACGCGCGGGAAGGACGATTCGAAGAAGCGTTTGAGGGCGAGACGGATCTCGGTGGAGACCACGATGAGCGCGGGCTGGCCCTGCGCGGCGAGTTCGCCCGTGCGACGATTGATCTCGTCGAGCAGATGGCGCGTGGTTGCCGGATCGAGCGCGAGACCCACGTCGGTCGCGGAGCGCTGGACCTTGCCGGTGAGCCACTGCTCCAGACGCGGGTCGAGCGTGACCGCGCGAATGACGCCGGGGCGGACTTCGTATTCAGGAACAAAATACAAGCCGAGGCGGCGACGCACGAGTTCGCTGAGATCGTCGGGATTCTTCGAGAGCGGCGCGAAGTCGGCGATGCCTTCGAGGATGAGCGGCAGATTCGTGATCGCGATACCCTCGCGCAGCAGGTTCTGCAGCACGCGCTGGATGATACCCAGGTTGACGAGATCGGGCAGCAGTTCGGCGATGAGCGCGGGCTGCGAAGCCTTCACGTGATCGATCAGCGACTGGACTTCCTGGCGGCCGATGAGGTGGTGCGCGTGCGCCTTGAGCGTTTCCGAAAGGTGCGTGATGAGCACGGACGCGGGATCGACGACCGTGTAGCCGTTGAGCTCGGCGGTCTTCTTCTCGGGCTCGTCGATCCACGTGGCTTCGAGATTGAAAACGGGTTCGCGCGTGGGCACGCCGCGGAGGCGGACCTTGCTCGCGGAGACATTCATCGCGAGCGAGCGGCCCGGATGGAGCTGGCCGCGCGCGATCGGTTTGCCGCGGAGGAGGAAGCGGTAGTCGTTGGCCTCGAGTTCGAGATTGTCGCGCACGGAAACCGGCGGCACGACGATGCCCTTTTCGCGTGCGAGCGTCTTGCGCACGCCCGTGACGCGAGCGAGCAGATCGCCGCCGGATTTGGCGTTGGCGAGCGGGAGAAGACCGTAGCCGATCTCGATCGCGAAGACATCCGTCTCGATGAGCTTGCGCACATCCTCGGAAGGCGTGCCGGCCGCTGCACCGCCGGCGGCAGGTGCGGCACCCTCGGCCCCGGGTTTCGCGCCCGGTTTGGCCGGACCCGCTTTGGCCATGGCGGCCTCGCTCGCCGCGGCGAGATCTTCCTGCTCCTGCACGAGTTTGCCGATGAAACCCGCCATCGCACCGAGCATGAAGAACGGAACGATCGGCATGCCCGGGAGCAGGCCGAAAACGACGAGCATGCCGGCGGCGATCTTCATCGCCCGCGGGTAGCGCAGGAGCTGACCGGCGAGCTGCGTGCCCATATTGTTGTTTTCGGAGGCACGCGTGACGAGCAAACCGGCGCCGACGGAGAGGATCAGCGCGGGGATCTGCGAAACGAGACCGTCACCGATCGAAAGCAACGTGAACTTGCTCAGCGACTCGGTGAGCGAGAGGCCCATCTGGAACACGCCGATCGCGAAACCGCCGACGACGTTGACCAGCGTGATGATGATGCCGGCGATCGCATCGCCGCGCACAAACTTCGAGGCACCGTCCATCGCGCCGTAGAAGTCGGCTTCCTTCTGCACCTTCAGGCGGCGCGCGGTGGCCTGGACTTCGTCGATGATGCCGGCGTTCAACTCGGCATCGATCGCCATCTGTTTACCGGGCAACGCATCGAGGGTGAAGCGCGCGCTCACTTCGGCGATACGACCGGCACCCTTCGTGATCACCACGAAGTTGATGACGACGAGAATCAGGAAGACGACGGCACCGACGATGTAATTGCCCTGAATGACGAAGTTGCCGAACGAATCGATGATCTCGCCCGCGTAGCCGTGGACCAGAATCTGACGCGTCGAGCTGATGTTGAGCGCCAGTCGGAAGAGCGTCAGCGCGAGCAGGATCGTCGGAAAACTGGAGAACTCCGGCGGATCCTTGATGTAGATGATCGCCAGCAGCACGAGCAGCGACATGCCGATGTTCAGCGCGAGGAACGTATCGAGCAGGAACGCAGGGATCGGCAGGATCAGCAGCAGGACGGTGATGAACAGACCGCCGGTGAAAACGAGATCGGCGCGCTTCAGCAGCGCGTTGTAGGAAGCCGAGGAGGTGGGGGTGGCGGCGCTCATCGGATCAAGCCATCAATTCAAGCCGCCGCGCCTTCAGGCGGTGGAAATAGTAGCGGTGCGTGCGATACACGACGGCGAGGATGCCGGCGACCGCTTGATAAAGTTCGGGCGGGATCGCCTCCCCTACTTCGCCGAGCGCGAAGAGCAGACGAGCGACCGGCTTGTTCTCGACCGTCGGCACGCCGTTTTCGGCGGCGAGCGCCTTGATGCGCTGCGCGAAACGATTCTCGCCCTTGGCGAGCACGATCGGCGCCTGGTCCTTGCCGCGTTCGTATTTGAGCGCGACGGCGTAGTGAGTCGGGTTGGTCACAACCACATCGGCGGTCGCGACGGCGCTGAGCATCTGCTTCTGCGCGAAGCGGCGGGCCATGCGGCGCATGGCGGCCTTGGCCTGCATGTTGCCTTCGGCGTTCTTCCGCTCCTCCTTCACTTCCTCCTTCGTCATCATCATCTGACGACGCGTCTTGTATTTCTCGTAGCTGTAGCTGATCGCGGTGACGACGCCGAGCGCGAGGATGATGCGGGAGAGAAAGATGACCGTGGCCTGATTGAGAAACTGGCCGAGATACGCCGCCTCGACGGGCGCGCTGAACAGCGGATCGAGCATCAACCCGCGTGCGCCGAGATACAGCGTGCCGCCGATCGCGATGAGTTTCAGCAGATCGATGCCGGCGCGCACGAACACGCTCTTGTTGAAGACGCGGCCGAAGCCCTTGCTGATGTCGAGGTTCTCGGGTTTGAAGCCGACCGCTTCCGGCGAGAGGTGAAAACCGCTCTGGATGCTGCCGGCGAGGAGCGCCGCGCCGATGCAGCCGATCAGGATCGGGGCGCCCGCCCGCAGCGTCGTGAGCAACACGTCCGCGAGCTGCACCACCACCGTGTCACGATCGACCTGAGTCTGGCCGAAACGCGTGAAAACGCTGACCGCAAATTCCGCCACTTCCCGCGACGCCGTGGTCGCCGTGAAACCCAGTCCGCCCAACACCGCCGCCAACATGAAGAGCACCTGCATCTCGGGCGACTTCGCGAATTGGCCGCGATTCATCGAGTCCGACAACTTCTTCTCGGTCGGCTGCTCTGTTTTTTGATCTTGGTCGGTGTCGGCCATTGCGCGCGCCACCCTTTAAGCAACGCCAATGCCAACGCTCCTCTTCCAATCGCAACCTGTTATTTGGAGCTAACTTATACTACATTCTTTCCGCTCGCCCCCATGTAAATCTCCTCTGAACGCTGCTAACCGTTTTCAGCGGCAATTTTTGCCTGCGGCGCTTAGCGCGTCGTGAGCTCCAACATGCGCAGCGGCACCTCGCCGAATTCGGTGTAGAGGTAACGCGCGAGCAGCGCGCCGGCCGAGGCCAAGAGCGTGAAGCCCGCGATGACGCGCATCGAGAAACTGACCAGATACACGTTCATCTTCGGCACAACCCGGCCGAGAATTGAGAACGTCATTGTCACAAGAAAGTTCATGGCGATGAACGGCGCCGCCATGCGCACGCCGAGTTCGATCACGCGACTCGTGGCCCGGATGATCGTATCGCCCGCGTCGGCCACGAACATCGGCGCGCCCGCCGGCGCCCACGCGAAGCTGCGAGCCAGCGCGCTGACCATCATGAGGTGGCCGCCAAACATGAAAAACAACACGACCGCGAAGGTCATCAGCATGGCCGCGATCGCTTCCTGCGAAGGCTCGGGCACGCCCATGCCGGGCGTCGCCGAAACACCGATTTCCGTCGCAATCACGCGGCCGGCCATTTCGACCGCGCCAAAACACAGCCGCCCCACAAAACCCATCGCGAGACCGAGAATCAGTTCGCTCGCCACGGTCCCGACCAGTTGCCCCAACGTCGCGGGCACCGGAGCTTCGGGCAGCGTCGCGGAGAGCAGGGTCGCCACACAGAGACAGATGCCCAGCCGCACCGTCACGGGCAGCGGACGATTCGTGAGCACCGGAAGCTGCAGGAAGATACCCAGCGTGCGCAGGAACACCATCATCCAGGTGACGAGCAGGCCGGTGGTCATCGTCAGCTAAATTTTACGGGCGTGAGCGCGGCGCTCACGGGCCCATCGTGCCGAGGCGCGTCAGGCTCGAGACGGCAAACTCGGTCAGCGTGCGCAGCAACCACGGCGTCAGCACGATCAACAACGTCGCCATCGCCACGAGCTTGGGGATGAAGGTCAGCGTTTGCTCCTGCAGACTGGTGACGGATTGCGCGAGACTCGCGATGAGGCCCACCACGAGCATCGTGACCAGAAACGGCGCGACGACGTAGAGTGAGAACATCACCGTCGATTTGAAGAGGTCGATCGCCAGTTCGGGATTCATGCGAAAGAGACGGGCTGCGGTTCGGGCCTAGGCGAAACTTCGCACGATCGACTGCACCACCAGGTGCCAGCCGTCCACGAGCACGAACAACAACAGTTTGAGCGGCAGCGCCACCGTCACCGGCGGCATCATCATCATGCCGAGCGCCATCAGCACCGAGGAGACGAGGAAGTCGATGACGAGGAACGGCAGGAACAGCAGAAAACCCATTTGAAACGCGGTCTGCAGTTCGCTCACCACGAACGCGGGAATCACCACACGCATCGGCAGATCACGCACGGCCGTGGGGCCGTAGCCGCCGAGTTCGAGGAAATACTCGAGGTCGCGCGTGCGCGTTTGCTTCAGCATGAAATCCTTCAGCGGCTGCGAGGCGCGATCCATCGCCTCCGCAGACGTGATCTGTTGATCGAGGTAAGGCGTGATCGCCTCCTTGTGCACGCGATCGAAGACCGGGCCCATGAGGAAAAACGTGAGGAAGAGCGAGAGGCCGACGACGATCTGATTCGAGGGCGCACTCGGCGTGCCGAGCGCCGTGCGCACGAAACCGAGCACGATCACGATGCGCGTGAACGACGTCATCAGCAGCACGATCGAGGGCGCCACCGAGAGCAGCGTCATGATCAGCACGATCTGCACGGCCACGCTCACCTGACCGTTGCCCGAACCCTCGAGTCCGATGTTCAGGCGAAACGGGTCCGCGGCGGGTTGCGCCGCGTTGCCACTCCCCGGAGCGGCGGGCGCAGACGTGGCATCGGGCACTTCATCGCCCGGGGAAATCACGCCGGGCTGCGCGTGCGCGAGCGGCATCAGCAGGCAAAGCAAAACCGCCACGGCCAGCAGGCAGAGCACGCGCGGTGCGATGGAGCGACGGGCGAGGATCACGACAACTCCTTGCTTCCGGCCGGTGCTTCACCGTCGAGCGGCGAAAGCAGATCGATGCGTCCCTGGCAGACGCCCAACAAAAACTTCTTTTCGCGATACGACGCGACGACGAGGAACTGGCGGCCGCCGAGCGAACGCGTTTCCTCGATCTGCAGATGACGCACCGTGCGCGTCCCAGCCGGTTGGATACGCTGGCGCCAGAGCATCCAGCCACCCGCGCCGGCGAGCATCACCACGAGCGCGATGGTCATCCCGCCGGAACCGCCCGTGGACTCGGTCTTCGACGAAGCCGCCGTCGACGCATCGGCCGCGCGGCCGGGCACGATCACGCGATCTTCCTCGGCGCCTTCAGCGACGACCACCGCGGCAAAGCAAAGCGCGGTGAAAAGAGCTACCCAGCGGGCGATCGACCTCATGACGAGGAGCTACCCACCAACTCGGTGATCTTGATGCCGAAGTTGTCTTCCACGACCACCACTTCGCCATAGGCGACGAGCTGGTCGTTCACATAGAGGCCGACGGGATCGCTGGCGTGCTGGGTGAGTTGCAGCACCGAGCCCGGGGCGAGTTCGAGCACTTCGCGCATCGGCAGCTGCACCGAGCCGAGTTGCACGGTGACCTTCACCTTTACGTCGAGAACGAGATCAAGTGTCTTTTCTTCCATCGGATTTGGCCGGCTGGGTCACAGTCGGCGGAGGGAGTTTGCGGGTGAGTTGCACGGCTACGCGGTCGGAATCGAGTCCGACGGTGCCGACGAACTTGGGCGTGCCGTTGAGCAGCACGTGGGTGTCATGGAAAAGGGTCGCAGGCAGTTCGATCACGTCGCCCACGCGCAGGCTCGTCACTTCGCGCAGACTCAGCTCGAGCGCGTTCCACTCGGCGCGCACGGGCATGGTGATGTTTTCGTAGGACTTCTGCCACTCGGCGCGTTTCTGCGGCTGCGAGACGGCGGTGTCCTTTTGCCGGCGCGCCTGCATCTTCTTCACGACCGGCTCGATCGTGTAATACGGCACGCCGATCTGCATCTGCTCGGAGCAGTCGCCGAAATTCACCTCGAGGGTGAGGATCAACACGATCGCGTCCTTCGGCGAGGTCTGGAGGAAGCGGCCGTTGTTTTCGTGGCCGATGATGATCGGGTGGAGTTCCTGTTCGGTCTTCCACTGCGCGCACCACTCTTCGAGGACGATGTTGATCACATCCTCGAGCAGCGCGATTTCGATCTCGGTGAGATAGCGCTCGGCCTTGACCGAGTGACCGCGGCCGCCGAGCAGACGATCGGCGATCGTGAGCGCGAGCCGCGGATTCGTGTCGAGGATGCCGACGCCGACGAGCGGATCGACTTTGAAGAGACTTAGATGCGTGGGATTCGGCAGCGAGTCGGTGAACTTCGAATACGTCGACGTCGTGAGTCGCGCCATCTTCAGGCCGAACTCCATGCGCAGATACAGCGAGAGCCGCGCGGAGAGATAGCGGATGAAATCCTCGTGCAGGAGGCGGAGCCGCCGCAGTTCGATTTCCGAAAAGGAAGACCGGATTGCGAAAGTCGTAGGGCTCGACCTTGATCTCGGCGCCGCCGTGCCGCGTGCCGTCGGGCCGAATCAGCAGCTGCTTCGGCGCAGCCGAGATGACTTCCTGCGCGAGCAGTTTGTCGATCTCGGACTGGTCGAGCGTGCCGCCGCCTGAGCTGTTCGGATCATCCGCCATGGAGACGCGTTACTGAACGACGAAGTCGGAGAAATAGACCTGTTCGGCGACCTTCTTGCCGAGGGCCTGGTTGTAGGCCGCGACGAGTTTTTCGCGCAGCACGTTCTTCGCGCCCGGTTCCTCGAGATCGGCGAGCGAGAGCGAGGAGAGCACGTTGAGCGTCACGTCGGTCAGGCGAGGCTTGTTGCTCTCGAAGACCGACTTGATGTTCACATCCGGCGCGCCGGTGACGAGGAACGTGGTCTTCAGATAACGCGTGCCCATCGTGCCCGCGAGATTCACGACCATGTTCTGAAACTCGTAGCCGGCATCCTTGCCGTCTTTCGCAGCCTTGCCGTGTTCGCCGTGCGCGGAGCCGGAGGATTCGCCGCTCGGCGCGGCCACCGGAGTGGCGGCGAGTTTCTGCTGCAGGCTCGGGATAAGCACGAACTGCGCGACCGCCCACGTCAGGGCCGGCGCGAGGACCAAGGCCGCGAGCGTGGGGAGCCACGCCTTGAGGCCCCCACCGCTGGCGGCGGTCGGAGCCGCCGACGCGGGAGCGTGAGCCGCACCCGGCGCAGCCGCGGAACCGGGCGCGCCGGCAGGAGCAGTGGGAGCAGCCTTGGCCATGGCAGGATTAGTTGCGCTTGAGGTTGACGATGTCCTCGAGGACGGAGTCCGAAACCGTGATCAGGCGCGAACCAGCCTGGAAGCTGCGCTGCGTCGTGATGAGGTTCGAGAATTGATCGGTGAGATCGACGTTGGACTGCTCGAGCACGCCGGACTTGATGGAGCCCAGACCGGAGGTGCCGGCCTCGGCGATGTCGGTGACCGCAGCGCCGGTGGCGGAGAAGTCGAAGAGGCTGTTGCCCATTTTCATGAGCTTGGACTCTTCCGGCACTTTCAGCAGGCCGACCTTTTGCGAGGTGTCGGTGGTGCCGTCCGCGTAGAAGATGCTCACGAGACCATCGCTGCCGATGCTCACCGAGGCGACGTCTTCGTAGTTGGCGGCCACGATCGGACTGCCGTCGGAGCCGAGCACGCGGTAGCCCTGCTCGTTGACCAGGTTGCCGGAGCTGTCGAAGGTGAAGGCGCCATTGCGCGTGGCGAAGTTCTGCGTGCCGTTCCGCACGACGAAGTAGCCGGCGCCGGAGATGCCGAGGTCGGTGACCACGCCCGTGCCCGCAAAGGAGCCCTGCGTGTAGTTCGTCGAGATGCTCGAGATCTGCACACCCGTGCCAACCTGCACCGCGGCGTCGCCGGCGGCGGTCGTGGCGGAGCGCAGCGTGTTGCTGAAGGTGTCGGAGAAATTCGCGTTCGAGGCCTTGAAGGCCGTCGTGTTCACGTTGGCGATGTTGTTACCGATGACCTCGAGGCCTTTGCTGAAGGTGCGGAGAGCGCTGACGCCGGAGGTGAGAGTGCCGATGAGTCCCATGGTGAGATGTAGTTGAGTTTTGGATTTGGAGAGGTGGCAGGTTCGATCAGGATTCGGAAACAGGCGCCGGCTCGACGAGCAGCACCGCGGAAACGGGATAGGTGTAATCGCCAATCACGATGCGTGGCGTGCCATCCATGAATTCCACACCGGAGACGTCGCCCGTCACCAAACCGCCCTGGCCGTCATCGACCGTCACCCGACGGCCGATGTAGCTGTTGGCAGTGAGCGCGTCCTGCTGGTTGTTGAGCTGCGTGATCTGCTGCAGCAGCGAGCTGCTGTTATCGAGCGCAGTGAACTGCGCCATCTGCGCGATGAAAGCCGTATCCTCCATGGGCTTCATCGGATCCTGTTGCTGAAACTGCACGGCCAGCAGGCGGAGAAAATCCTCCTGCCCCAGCACAGTCTTCTTGGTCGAGGCCGTCTGCGTCGTTTCGGACGTCGTGCCCGAGGCGGCGTAGGCGGACGTTGCGGAGGTGACTTGCATAAAAATCAGGCGAAAGCGTGGAGCCGGCGCGTGCTGGGCAGCGGAGCCGGAGTGATCGAGATGGCCGGCGCGACCGGCTGCGCGGGTGCAGCGGATTCACGCTCGGCGGTGGAGATACGGAACGGCGTCGTCGGCGCTTCCTGCTGCTGTTGCGCGGAGCGACCTTCGCGGTGCGAAGCACCGGCATCGGCCTGCATCGACGACGACGCGGGATTTGTGGAAAACACCGGCTCGGCGAGGCGCTGCGCGCCCGCGTCGAATTGCGCCGTCACCGAGCGCCACTCAGTGGCGAGCGCCGCGCGCAGTTCCGGGGATTCCGTGCGGAACGTCGTTTGAATCTCGCCGCCACGAAGCGCCACGTGAACCGCGAGGTCCGTGCCCGACACGGAGAACTTCAGATTCACGCCCCGCGCATCGGCGGTCGAAAATTGCTGCACTGTCTCGAGCGTCGTCGCGATCGCGCGCCGCGCGGTCGCCACCTGCTCGGTTTCGCCCGTCGCCTCACTCGCCACGGTCTCGAACGCGACGGGAGCAACCGTCACATTCGGCAACGGCTCCGCCCGAAAAACGGGAGAGACATAGTCGTGTGAGAACAAAACAGGCATGGGCTCACTCGAGTTAGCAGCGCGGGTGCCAACGTTAGGTTCTTGTTTTGCAACCTGCTGCTTGCTAGCCATTAACTCAGCGTTTTTAACTGCCTTTTCCGGCGTGGCTGGAGCCACCTCCCCGCGCGGGGTCGAAACGGCAATATTTTCCCGGTGCTCGCCGGTCGTGTGCGCCTCCACCCCGGAACCGCGCGCGAAGGCGCGGTAGGTATCGATCGAGCGCCGCGCTTCCGGCGAAATCGCCGCAACAATTTTCTCCTCCGCCTCCGTGGTCGTTTCGGCTGCGACGGCGGGTTTTGAAACACGCGTCGACGCCACCTCGGCCTGCGCCACTTGCGTGCGAGCGAGCGTTTCCGGACGAACCGGAACCGCAACCGTATCCATATTTTCAGGACGCGCCGCCGGAGCCGAACGCGTAAACGTGCGCGCCACCGCCGCGATCTCGGGCAGCAACGCTTCCGGCACGCTCGATTGCGGTTCGGATTGCGGAGCCGCCGCGACCGTGACCACCGGAGAAACGTCCGCCTTGCCCTGCCCCTGCGCGACTTCCGGCGAAGACGACTTTTCGGGCGCGGCCGGAGCGACGCGCGAGGAAACCGTCTCTGTCGGGCGCGTGTCCGTAGCGACCACTTCGTTCTCAGGCGTCGCAGGCGCAGCGGGCATCGCCGCCACCTGCGGTTGAAAAATCATGCTCACGGGCACTTCCGCCACCGCGATCGGATTTGCCGGTTCTTCCGCGCCTTCTTCGGGAGCGTGTTCGGCTTGAGTCGGGACGGAGTGCGGACCGGGTCGGGACACCGTGCGGACCGAGTCGGGACTCGGTGCGGACCGGGTCGGGACCAGGTGCGGACCGACTTGGGCCCCGGTGGGGACCGTCTCGGTGCTCGGTGCGGTCTGCGTCGTGCCCGTGTGCGGCTCGACGCTGGCCTCGGGGAGGACGGGCTCACCGCCGGGTGCGGCTTGCGTCGGCGGCACGATCTCCGGGGCCGGCGGTTGCGTGGCCGCGAGGAGAACGGCGCCGAAACCTTCGAGGGCGGCCTCGGGTATCACATCAGTGGATACAGCGGAGCCGGTGCCGGGAGCGGCGGAAACAGGAGGAAGTGTGGGGACGGAGAGTTGCATTGGTAAAAACCCTCCGTGGCGGTCACCGCGCCGGTCCGTGGCGCGGGAGGAAAAGGAAAGATCAGCTCTGGGCGCGGCCGGCCTTCATCAGGCGGAGCTTTTCGGAAAGGATGGCGGCGCGGCGCGCGAGCGGGCCGTCGGTTCCGGTGGTCTTGCTCATCTCCTCGAAGATGGGTCCGACGACGTCGGGCTTCATGAGGAAGAGAATTTTGACGGCGGTAATGTCGTCCAACTCGCGGATGATCGCGACGGCGGCGCGCGGCGTGAGCGCGGAATAGGTCTGCGCGAGTGCGCGGAGGTTCTTCGCTTCGTCTTCGCGGATGGCGACGACGCGCTCGGAAATTTCGAGACGCAGGCCCTCGATCTCGGCGCGCATGACGGCGAGTTCCTGCCGTTCGGCGGCGATGCGAGCTTCGCGCTGATCGAGTTGTTCGGAGCGTTTTGCGAGTCGCGCGCGCTCTTCTTTGAGTTCGTTGGAGAGGTTCTCGATCTCGATGGTCCAGAAATCCCAGCCCCGCTCCTTCGTCGGCTTGGCCGCCTCGACTTGCGCGCGCGCCTCGAGGATCTGCGCGACGATGGGCGCAGCCGCGCGATGCAGGGAGAAAAGCCCGACCGCGGCGGAGAGGAGCACCGCGAATGCGGCGGTGACGTAGGGAGAACGGAGCAGCGTCGTCATGACGAGAGGAAGGACGGTTTAAGGCGGCGCCGACCCGCGAGATCGTCGAAGGCGGCCTGCTCTTCGCGGTCGGTCTCCTGGCGGTGCTTGAGACGCGCCTTGTCTTCGAGACGACGCACGACTTCGACCTGGCGGTGAGCTTCGAGATAAACGGCGCGGTGTTTCTCCATCTCTTCGCGGGCGGCGATCATCGCGCGCTCGGTCTCGACTTCGGCCGCGCACTCGCGGCGGTAGTCGGAAAGGAGGAGTGCAGCTTCCGCGGCGGGATAGGTGCGGCTGCGACCGGAAAAGAGCGCGGCCTCGAGCGCGGCCATGCGCACGCGCGTGCGCGAAAGGATTTCTTCAGCCTGAACGTAAGCCTGAACGGCGGTCGCGAACTGTTCGCGGGCGCGAGCTTCGCGGTGGGCGCGCAAAACGGCCACCGGACGGAGGGGGGAAGCGGAAGCGTTTCATGCGAGGATTTGTTTGAGGGTCTGAAAGCTCTGGGCTCTCGGGGTGTGCTCCTGCACCGGCTGGCGCAGGAAATTGCGAAGCGGCTCATGCAGCGCGATGGCGCGATCGAGCGCGGTGTTGCCGCCTTTCTGATAGGCGCCGATCGAAACGAGGTCCTCGTTTTTCCGATACAGCGCGAGCACCTCGCGCGCACGGCCGGCGAGCGCGACTTCCTCGGGCGTGCACACGTCGCGCGTGAGACGGCTGACACTCTCGAGCACGTCGATGGCGGGATAGTGATTGAAGTGCGCGAGCTGACGCGAAAGCACGATGTGCCCGTCAAGAATACCGCGCACGGCGTCGGCGACGGGCTCGTTCATGTCGTCACCTTCGACCAGCACAGTGTAGAGCGCGGTGATGGCGCCCTGCTCTCCCGCGCCGGCGCGCTCGAGCAGACGCGGCAGCATGGCGAACACGGACGGCGTGTAACCGCGCGTCGCGGGCGGTTCGCCGACGGCGAGACCGATTTCGCGCTGCGCCATCGCGAAGCGCGTCACCGAGTCCATCATGAAGAGGACGCTTTTGCCCTTGTCGCGCCAAGCTTCGGCGATCGCCGTGGCGGTAAACGCGGCGCGCAGGCGCAGCGGCGCGGGCGTGTCGGACGTGGCGACGACCACGATCGCGCGCTTCATGCCCTCGGGGCCAAGATCCTTTTCGATAAATTCGCGAACTTCGCGACCGCGCTCACCGACGAGCGCGATGACAATCACGTCGGCTTCGGAGCCGCGGGCGATCATGCCCATCAACGTGGACTTACCGACGCCGGAACCGGCGAAGAGACCGAGACGCTGACCGCGACCGAACGGAATAAACGCATCGATCGCGCGCACGCCGGTGGTGAACGCCTGCCTGATGCGCTCGCGATGCAGCGGGTGCGGCGGCTGCGCGTTGTGGGAAATGTTGCGATCCACCGGCATGAGGCCGAGTCCGTCGAACGGACGGCCGAGCGCATCGACCACGCGACCGAACATCTCGGGACCGGGACGCGGCAGCGCGGGTTTTTCGCAAGCGGCGACTTCGCAGCCGACGTGCAGACCGGCGGCGTCGCCGAGCGGCATGAGCAGCACGCGATGCTCGCGGAAACCGACGACCTCGGCGCGCACCTCAAACGGAAAACGCGGCGAGCGGACGAGGCACAGTTCGCCGAGTCCGACATTGGGACCATCGGATTCGATGATGAGTCCCTGCACGCCCGTCACCGTGCCGATGCGCTGCACCGGCGGCAGGTGGCGAACCTGCGTGCGGAGCACTTCGACGAGTGGAGCGACGGCGGACATGACGGATCAGTTGCGGGGCTTGCGGCGCGTGGAGGACTGGCGGCGCATCCGAAGAGTGGATACCGTCGGCGGCGGCGCGGTATCGACGGTGTAGAACGAACCGACCGGCAACCGGCAGAAACCTTTGCAGCCGCATCGCTGGCACGCCTTGGGATCTGGACAGAGGGAGATCATGACGGGGTCAGCGGTTGGAGAGGGATTGGGCGAGCACCTTCAGCTTTGTCTGCTGGCGGGCATCGGTGAGACCGAAGCGGCTGTGCACCTGGCAATCGCCCGGACCGAGCGTCGGATCGATGCGCACGCGCAGCCCCGGATAGCGCATCATCCACTCGGGGTTGAGCGTCGTGAGGAAATCCGCGTCGCGCGGACCGACGACGAGCTCGAGATTTTCGCGCTCGGGAAACAGCTCGGCGAGCGCCTCCTCGCAGAGACGGGAAACGAGTTCGGGCGGCGGCTCGTAGCCCGCGAGCAGACGGCGCGCGATATCGACGGCGAGTTCGGGCAGCGCCTCGCGCAGTTGCGCGACGAGCAGCGATTCGACGCCGGAAAGTTTTTTCAGGAGGCCATCGTTGAGCTGTTCGATGTCGGCGCGGAACTCGACCATCTGCTGGTCGGCCGACGCGCGCGCATCGTCCACTCCACGGCGATAGGCCTCCTCGACGCGCTTCGCGACCTCCGCCTCGGTGTAGACGCGGCCCCCCACACCGGGCGCGGTGACACCGATGAGAGGACGGTCAAAGGCGATGAGTTTCGCGAAGGCCATGAAGGATCAGGAGCGAAGCGCGGGTTCAGGACGCGCCACGGTGCGGCGCATGCCTCCGGTGGAAACGGGATGAACGACGCCGAAGATGTCCGCGCACAGACGCTCGAGCGTATCCTCGAGCGAGACACGGGTGGCCTTGAGCGAGCGCGGGCCGACGCGGCGGCGCGGGCTCGGACGACGGGGCTTCGAGAGATAGAGGATTGTATCCATTTTCAGGCGACAAGGTTTTGGGCGGCGTCGGCTTCCAGCGTGATCTGCCCCTCCTCTTCGAGGCGACGGACCGTCTGGATGATGTTGTCCTGCGCGGACTCGACGTCCTTGAGGCGAACCGGACCGAGCAGATCGATTTCTTCGCGGAGGCTTTCGGCCGCGCGTTTGGAGATGGCGCCGTAGATTTTTTCGCGCAGCGATTCGCTGGCGGACTTCATCGCGATCGCGAGGTTCGACGAATCCACTTCGCGCAACACGCGCTGCAGATCCGGCGGCTGCAGACGGCCGAGGTCCTCGAACGAGAAGAGTTTCTTGCGGATCGCGGCGCTGAGCTGGGCGTTTCGCTCCTCGAGGCGGGCGAGCAGGTTCTTGCTCATGTCCTTCTCGAGCTGGTTCAGCAGGTCGGCGACCGCGCGCACGCCACCGCTGCGGTGGAAGGACGGGCGGGCCTTGGTGTCGAAGTGGCGGCCGAGACTGCGGGCGATCTTGCCCACGAGTTCGAGCGAGGTGGATTCGATCGTGCCGAGACGCTCGATCACTTCCTCGCGCAGTTCGGGGCCGAGCAGACCGAACACCTCGGCGGCCTTGGCGCCGTCGAGATACGAGAGGACAAACGAGATCGTCTGCGGCTGCTCGTGCTTGATGAGATTGAAGATCTGGCGGCCCTCCATCTCGGAGATTTCCTGAATCACTTCGACCGAAGTGCCGACCGGGCCGACGCGGCTGATGATCGCGGAGGCTTTGTAATCGCCCTTGGCGATTTCGAGCGTGCGCTGCGCGTAGCCGAGACCGCCGAGGGCGGACGTGGCGCTCTGCGCAACAACCGAGGCGAACTCCTCGATCGCGGCCTTCTGCACCGCTTCGGGAATGATCGTGAGCGCGGACATCTCGCGGCAGAGGATTTCCACCTCGGCGTCCTCGAACTGCTTCAGCACGCTGGCCGCGGCCTCGGGACCGATGGTCACAAGGAACACCGCGAGCTTTTGCAGCCGGCTCATCTTGGAGAAGTCGATTTCAGCCATGGCGGGGAACGAGGCGGGCGGTGGGCGGGCTCAGTTCTTCGTGTTGCCGGCGGCGACCCAGTCGCGCAGGGCCACGCCGACGTTGGCCGGCTTTTGGCGGATGAGTTCGTTGAGCAGATCGGGCGTGATGCCGTTGCCCGTCGGGAGCGCACGCTGCGCGGCTTCGGGGCTGAGCGAGAGCACCTCGACCGGCACCGGCTCGGGCCGCTGCTTCGAAAGCATGCGCCAGAAAATCATCAGAATGATCACGGCGCCGGCGACGGCGGCCCAGCGGCTGCCGGCTTCGATCCAACCCTGCCAGCGGTTTTCCTTTTGAATCGCGGTGATCTGTTCGGGGATGCGCTCGATCGTCTGGAACGGCATCTCCTGCACGGACACGAGGCTCTCGAGCGACTGGCCGGCGACGGGCTTGAGGCCGAGCGCGTTGATCACGAGCTGGCGGATCGCCTCGAGCTCCTGCGGCGTGCGGCGCGGCGCTTCGACTTGGGCGGGCTCGGGAGCACCAGTCGCACCGACGGCCGGCGCGGGAGCCGGACGCGGCGCGATGAACACGGCGGCCGTGAGATTCTTGATCGAACCGGGATTGCGCGTGGTGTTCGTCGTGATGCGGTTGATCTCGTAAGTGGTGGTGCGGTTCTTGCGCGTCTGCTCGGAATTGGAAACGGGGCGCGAGGTCTCGGCGCCGGCACCTTTTTCCGGCACGTTGGCGCTCACGCCGACGAGACCGCCGGACGTGCGCGTCTCGGCCGTGGACGAGCTGTCTTCGGTGGTGGTCTGCGAACGCACGACCTGGCTTTCGGGGTCAAAGGCTTCCGAGACCTGTGTAATCGCCTCGGTCTCGATCTCGGCGGAGACGCGCACGACGGCGTTGCCCGGTCCGATCACGGCGGAGAGCATCGTCTCCACTTTCTTCGCGAAATAATCTTCGACCTGCTGGCGGTAGCGGATCTGCGAAGAAGCAGTGCCGAGCGTGGGATCCTGTTTCAACTCCTCGGAAAGCGTGCGGCCGCGATTGTCGACGACGGCAACCTGATCGGGCGCGAGACCCTGAACGGCGTTGGCGACGAGGTGGCGGATGGCGTTGACCTGATCGACGTCGAGGCGACCGCCGCCGACATCGACGAACACCGAAGCGGTGGCCTTCACGCCCTGCTCGGTGAGCAACAAACGGTTCTCCGGTTGCACGATCATCACGCGCGCGGCGCGCACGCCGTGGAGCTGCATGATCGTGCGGGCGAGTTCGCCCTGCACGGCGCGAAGGTAGTTCGTGCGCTGCACGAAGTCGGAGAGGCCGAACTGGCCCTTGTCGAAAATCTCGAAGCCCACGCCGTCGCCGCTCGGGGAGGCCTTTCGCCGCGAGATCCATGCGGAGCTTGTAAACGCGGTCCGCCGGCACGGACACCGCGGTGCCGCCGGCGGAAACTTCGACGGGAATGTTCTGCGACTGGAGCTGCCCGATGATCGCGGCGGCGTCCTTCTCACTCAGGCGCGCGTAGAGGAGCTGCATGTCGGGCCGGCGCGACCACATGACGAGCGCGATCATGCCGCCCACGACCGCAATCGCGGCCACGATCAGCGATACGCGCTGGTTGAGGCCGAGCTGCTTCCAGAGTTCGAGCAGGGATTGAGTGAAGTTCTTCATCGGACGATTCGCCGGGCAAAAATTTCAGGGAAAAGAAAAACAGCGCGCGGTCTTACACCTGCATGCGCATCAGCTCCTGGTAGGATTCCACGAGCTTGTTGCGGACCTCGACCATGAGGCCGAACGCGATCGACGACTCCTGCATCGCGATCATCGCGCCGTGCAGGTTCTCGCTTTCGCCAAGCAGCACCTTCTGCGTGGCGACCTTCGAAGCCTCCATCTTGTCGAGCGTCGTGGAGACAAGGCCCTCGAGCATGTTGCCAAAACCGTCGGCGGGCGCCGCCGTCAGCGGACCGGTCGGCGTGAGCGCCGGCTTCGGCAACGGAGCATCGATCCGAGTGAGGGCGGACGCAGCGAGCGGATTGACGGAGCCGATGGGAGACATGACGAAGGGGAAAAGGCCGGAGAGTTAGGAGCGGGAAGCGCGGATCACTTGCCGATCTGGAGAGTCTTGAGCGCCATCTGGCGCGCGTTCTTGGCGACCGCGAGGTTGGCCTCGTAGGCGCGCGAAGCGGTGATGAGGTCGACCATCTCGTAGGAGAGATTGATGTTGGGCATCGTCACGGTGCCGTCGGGGGCGGCGTCGGGATGCTGGGGGTTATAAACCTGCTGGCCGGGCGTGCGGTCGGTGGTGACGCCGGAGATTTTGACGCCTTGGAGAGAGAGGCCGCTGTTGCCCGCGCGACGGATCAACTCGGTTTCGAACGACACAACCTGGCGCTGGTAAGGTGTGCCGTTGGCCGTGCGCGTCGTCTGCGCGTTGGCGATGTTTTGCGCGATGATGTCGAGGCGCGTCTTCTGCGCGTTGAGCGCGCCGCTGGTGACGTCGATGCCGGAAATGAGATTCATGGCGCGAGGTGGCTTACATCATGGCCCGGCCGGTGATGGCCAAGCGGAGCTGTTTGATGTTGCTCGAGATCATCTCGGTGAGGAACTCGTGCTGGACCGCGTTGGTGTTCATCGCGATGAGTTCGCGCTCGAGTTCGACGGTGTTGCCGTCGGGCCGCATCGAACGGGCGGTCATGTCCTCCGCGAGCTGCGGACGAACCTGGTCGGCGGTCGCCGCGAGGTCGCCGGCCGCGAGGCGCGACTTCAACTGCGCGGCAAAATCGGGCGCGACATCGAGACGGCGGTAGCCCGGCGTCTCGGCGTTGGCGATGTTGGACGCGATGGCTTCCTGGCGGAGCACAGTCGCATCGAGGAGTTTGCGTGCGAGCTGGTAGTTTTCGGCGTGGAAGATCGGGTCGATCATGAGCGCGCATGCTTAAGCAAGCGAGGTGCCATCGGGGCGATCAGATACGCAACATACATTGTAACAATCATTTATAAGCTCAGTTTTCTTCTTTGCCGTTCATTCGCGGAAGCAAAACAGATCGGCGTGGGAAATTTTTGCCGCGAGCCCGATGAAAACGAGCGGAGCGCTTCATTCTTGCAGGAGCGCGACGATATAGAGGGGCCACACCTCATGAGGGATAGTGATTTCGAGTTCATCCGCGGCCTCGTTTACGAGCGGAGCCGCATCAGCCTGAGCGCGGAAAAACGCGAGCTCGTCGCCGCGCGTCTGGGCAAGCGGCTGCGCGCCACCAAGCTCGACTCGATCTCCGACTACTGCGCGCTGCTCAAAGCACCTGGTGCGGAGGAGGAGTTGGCCAACCTCATCGACGTCATCTCGACGAACCACACGTTTTTCTTTCGCGAGATCGCGCACTTCGACTTCCTGCGGCAGACGATCGTGCCCGAGATGCGCGCCCGCGCCGCCAAGGAGCGCTGGTCGCGCTTCAACGTCTGGAGCGCGGCGTCGTCCTCCGGCGAGGAGCCCTACTCCATCGCGATCACGCTCGCCGACTGCATGCCGGATTTTCCCTGGCAGATCGAGGCGACGGACATCTCGCGCCGCGTCCTCGCGAAAGCGCGCGACGGCATCTACAAAGAGGAAACGCTCGGCAAGATGCCGCGCGAGACGGTGCTGCGCCATTTCCAGAAGGGCTTCGGTCCGCACGAGGGCAATTTCCGCGTCAAAGCCGACCTGCGTAATCGCGTGAACTTCCGCCACCTCAACCTGCTCGAGGGCGAGCCGCCGTTTCGGGAGCCGTTCCAGGTGATCTTCTGCCGCAATGTGATGATCTATTTCGATCGGCCGACGCAGGAGGAACTGGTGAACAAGCTCACCCGCCATCTCGTGCCGGGCGGCTATCTGCTCGTCGGCCACGCCGAGAGCCTCACCGCGATCAAACACTCGCTGCAAAGCGTCCGGCCCGCCACTTACCGCAAGCCTCTTTCCTCGTGAGCTCTCCTTCCCGTCCGATCCGTGTCCTTGTAGTCGACGATTCCGCTGTGGTGCGGAAGCTCGTCACGGACGCCTTGCGCGCCGATCCGGAACTGGAGGTCGTCGGCACCGCCATCGATCCCTATATCGCCCGCGACAAGATCAAGGAACTCACCCCCGACGTCCTCACGCTCGACTTGGAAATGCCGCGCATGGACGGTCTCACGTTCCTGCGCATCCTCATGGAGCAGCACCCGATGCCGGTGGTGATCATGAGTTCGCTCACGCAGCGCGGCTCCGACTACGCGCTCGAAGCGCTCCGGCTCGGCGCGTGCGACGTGCTCGGCAAGCCCTCCGGCTCCTACTCTTTCGGCGATCTCGGTCCGAAACTCATCGCGTGCATCAAGGCCGCCGCGAGTGCGCGTTTCGTGCGCGCGCGTCCCGCCGTGCCCGCGCCCAAGCCGAAGCCGATCGCTCCGCGCGTGCCCTCGAGCGGCGGCTCGCTCGCGTCGCGGCAGCTCATTCTTCTCGGCGCCTCCACCGGCGGCACCGAAGCGTTGCGCGAAGTGCTCACGCGTCTGCCCGGCGGCCTGCCGCCGATCGCGATCGTGCAACACATCCCGCCGGTGTTCTCGAAAGCCTTCGCCGACCGCCTGCGCACGCAGTGCGCGTTCGAAGTGCGCGAAGCGGTCGATGGCGACATCCTGCGCCCCGGTCTCGCGCTCGTCGCGCCGGGCAATTTCCACCTGCTCATCCAGTGGGAGCGCGATCACTATCGCGCGCGCGTCACGACCGGTCCGCAGATCTGGCACCAGCGCCCGGCGGTCGATCTGTTGTTCAAGTCCGCCGCCGATTGCGGCGCGGCGCCCTACACGGTCGCCGGCGTGCTCACCGGCATGGGCAAGGACGGCGCCGAGGGCCTGCTGCGCCTGCGCGAAGCCGGTGCCACGACGTTCTCGCAAGATGAGGCGACTTCTGTTGTTTACGGCATGCCACGTGCAGCGTGGGAAAACGGCGCCTCCCAGCGACAGCTTCCACTTGACCGCGTAGCCGATTTCATCGTTCACCCTTCCCGACCCCACGCCGAACACCCGGCGCTCGCTTCCTCGCACTCATGACCGACCCCGCGGCAGTTCCCTCGCAGCCCTCGACCATCCTCATCGTCGACGATGAGCCTGTGGTGCTGTCGGCGCTGCAGCAGACGCTCGAGCGCGAGAAGTTTCACGTCGTCGCGTGCACGAGCCCGACGAAGGCGCTGTCGATCCTGGCCGAGCGCGATTTCGCCGTCATCATTTCCGATCAAAAGATGCCCGAGATGCTCGGGCTCGATTTCCTCGTCGAGAGCCGCCGCCTGCGGCCGCACGCTTCGCGCATTCTGATCACCGCGGTGCTCTCGCTGCCGACGATCGTCGATGCGATCAACAAGGGCGAAATCTTCCGCTTCGTCGCCAAGCCGTGGCTGCGCGAGGAGCTCATCGCCACCGTGCGCAACGCCGTGCACCGTCACGAGCTCGTCACGCACAACGCCATCCTCACGGCGGAGACCCAGCGTCTCAACGAACAGCTCAAGGAAGCCAACGCCGCCCTCGCCGCGCGCGTCGAAGACCTCGAGCGCCAGCGCAAGCATCTCGACGAAGCCAACCACCAGCTCGCCGCCAACTACGAGCACTCGCTCGAGCTGTGCCGCCGCATCCTCACCACCTACGATCCGATCCTCGGCGGACAGGCCAAGGCGCTCGTCGAATTCGCCGGCCACATGGCCGAGAGCGATCTGCTCGACGAGACGCAGAAACACGCGCTCCGCACCGCCGCCTGGCTCTGCGATCTCGGACTCATCGGCGTGCCGCGCGAGATGCTGCGCGCGTTTCGTTCCGGCACCGACCAGCTCACCGAGCGCGAACGCGCGCTGCTCCACAACCATCCGATCTACAGCCAGACGCTCGCGTCGCTCGTCGACGACGGCTCCGGTGTGGGCGAGGTCATCCGCGCGCACCACGAACGTTTCGACGGCAAAGGTTTTCCCGATGGTCTCGCCGGCGACGGCATTCCATGGCCCGCGCGCTGCCTCGCGGTCGCCGTCGGTTTTGTCGAGTCCGGCCTGTCGAAGCCGCAGGCGATCGACTTCATCCTTTCGCAGTCCGGCACCGCCTACGATCCCGAGGCCGTGCGTCTCTTCCTCAAGGTCACCAATCTCGCGCAGCTCCCCGTCAGGTCCGCGAAATCACGCTGCACGAACTCGAGCCCGGCATGGTGCTCGCCAGCGGCATTTACAGTCCGCACGGCCTGCTCCTCATCGGTGAAGGCCAGGAGCTCAGCCCCGGCACGATCGCGAAGATCCGCAGCCACAATCAGGTGACGCCGATCAATCAGCGATTGCTCGTCCGCATCTAGGCCGCCTCGTGCAAATCCGTGGCGGCCGCCACGCGCCACGCGAGCGGTTGGCCACGGAACCGGAGACGTCGTGTCCCGGAATGGCAGGATAAACCCAAGCTCTCCGTGCGTTTTTCGCGGTTGATGACGCGCAATGGCGTTTCCTGCGTTTTTATCCCGCGGTGCTTGCGCAATTTCTGTCAATCCACGCTGCTGCCCTCAAGTTTGGCGGGCCGCGACCGTATAAATCTACGACTCACGCAAACCGCCGGACCATGCCCGCCTCTCACATCTCCTTTCTCGGAAGCCGCCGCAGTGCTTCCGCCTGCTGATCCATGGCCGGAGCACCCACTATCGCCTCGGTTTTCGCGCAACGCGTCGTCATCGGCGTGGGCGACATGGCCGTTTCCAACAACGCACAAGTCACGCTGAGCACCTACGCGCTCGGCTCGTGCATCGGCGTCGTGGCCTACGATCCGGTCGTGCGCGTCGGCGGCATTCTCCACCTGATGCTGCCCGACTCCAACATCTCGCCCGACAAGGCCGCCACGCAGCCCGCCATGTTTGCGAACACCGGCCTGCCCCTCTTTTTCCGCGCGCTCACCGGTTTGAAAGCCGACCGCTCGCGCATCCGCATCTTCGTCACCGGCGGCGCCTGCGTGCTCAACAGCCAGGACAATTTCAAGATCGGCGAGCGCAACACCAAGGCCACGCTCGACTTTCTCGCCGCCAACGGCCTGCGCGCGCGCCAGATCGTGACCGGCGGCACCACCAACCGCACCGTGCACCTGAGCATCCAGACCGGCGACCTCACGCTCAAGACCCCCGAAGGCAACGACGCCATTTCCCTCGCCGCCTGAGCCGCGCATCCACTTTCCGAATACAAGAAACGCCGCCTTCAAAAAAGGCGGCGTTTTTCTTTTGTCCCGACTCAATCCGCACCGCGGCTCGACGCGGTGCGCACCCAGGCTCGGCTCGATCCGCACGCTGGCGCGACCCGGTCCGCACCTTGTCGCGACCGTGGACGCACTTGGTCCCGACCGTGTCCGCACAGCGGTCCGATCCGTGCCGTATTCAGTCCCGATCGTTCTCGTTCTTCGTTCTCGCGACGAACGGGCGAGAACGAGAATGAGTAAGAGAACGACCTGCCTACCGCGCGCAGCGGAGCAGCCTTCTCCAGCTTTCCGCGGTTCTCTCCGCGGATCAGAACTTCACGCCACCGGTGGTGAGCGTTTCGCGGAGGCGCGAGATGGCGCGCTCGTGCACGATCGGCATCGTTTCTTCGAGCAATTCGGGCGTGAAGCCCCACTCGAGCAGGAAGGATTCGTTGAGCACGAAAAGGAAGCCGTCCTCGCCCACGCCAGGACCAAACGAAGTCGCGATGTATTTCGCGGCGTGCAGGTGCGCGATGAGCGGGAGCGCCTCGGCGGTCGCCTGCGCGGGCGTGAGGTAGTGCTCGGCGATCTCGACGAACACGGCCGGAAAATTCCACGCCTTGAGGAGCTTCGCGCCGACCTGGATGTGATCGTAGCCAAGGACCGCGCGTTCGCTGTCGGTCCAGGCACATTGATTCGCGGCGCTGTGCGCGCGGATCGCGGGATAAAAACTGTCGCACGCGTGCGCGACGGCGAGCTTGCCGATGTCGCACAGGAGGCCGGCGGTGTAGGCGCTCTGCGGATCGACGCGTTCGCTGGTCTCGGCGAGCACCTCGGCGGCAAGCGCGGTGCAGAGCGCGTGACGGCAGAAATCGCCGGCGTCACCGTGACCCGAGTTGGTTTCCCACCGGCTCACGAGCGCGAGCGCGGCGAGGCGGTAGAGTTCCTTCTGACCGAGACGCACGACCGCTTCGGCCACGCTGGCCGCAGGCGACGAGGGTCCGAAAAAGGCGGAGTTCGCGAGTCGCAACGTGGCGGCCGCGAGGCCGGGATCGACCATGATGATCGCCGCAATGTCGTCCGCGCTGCTATCGGTGGATTGCAGCGTGGTGATCAGGCGCGGCAGCAGTGCCGGAGCGCACGGAAGGTTGAGCGCGCGCTCGCAAACCTGGTCGATCGTGGGCGGTGTTTGGTCAGGCACGGGAAAAGTGGGTTGGGAGACTCAGGCCGCCTGCAGCAGCGTGCCGGGATCGAGGATAAGGGCGATGTTGCCATCGCCGAGAATCGCGCCACCGGCGACGCCGGGAAGGCCCTGCATGAAGGCGCCCAGGTTTTTGATGACGACTTCCTGTTTGCTGACCATCTCGTCGACGAGCAGCGCCGAGATGCGGCCGGAGTGTTCGACGATGACCATGATGCCGTCCCACGGATTTTCGGAGTCGGCGGGAATGCCGAAGCGGCGGTGAAGCCGGTGAATCGGCACGAGGCGCCCGCGCAGATCGAGGACTTCGCCGCGCCCCTGCACGGTGGAAATGGCTTCACGCGACGGGCGCAGCGCGCGTTGCACCGACGTGCTCGGCAGGATGAAGCGATCCTCGCCCACACGCACGACGAGGCCGTCGATGATCGCCATGGTGAGGGGCAGCTTGATCTTGAAGATGGAGCCTTTGCCCACCTCGGACGCGATCTCGATCTTGCCGCGCAGTTTCTCGATGTTGCGCTTCACGACATCCATGCCGACGCCGCGGCCGGAGACGGAGGTGACTTTCTCCGCGGTGGAGAAACCGGGCGCAAAGATGAGCGCGAGAATCTCGTCGCGGCTCAGCTGCGCATTGGGCGCGACGATGCCCTTTTCGACGGCTTTCTTGAAGATCTTGTCGGGGTTGATGCCGCGGCCGTCGTCCTGGAGTTCGATGACGATGTTGCTGCCCTGGTGGTAGGCCTTGAGGTGCAGCGAACCGGTCTCGGGTTTGCCACTGGCAACGCGGTCG
This sequence comes from Opitutus sp., assembly GCA_024707325.1. Classification (GTDB taxonomy): domain Bacteria; phylum Verrucomicrobiota; class Verrucomicrobiia; order Opitutales; family Opitutaceae; genus Opitutus. Next base: position 385,278 of record JANPZY010000001.1, read on the forward strand.
GCGGTGGGCTCGAGACCGTGGTCGAGTGCATTGCGCACCATGTGAACGAGCGGATCGCCGATCTCCTCGACGACGGTGCGATCGAGTTCGGTGTCTTCGCCGCTGGTGACGAAATGAACCTTCTTGCTGAAATCGCGGGCGAGATCGCGCGCGAGGCGTTCCATTTTCTGGAACGTCGGCTTGATCGGAATCATGCGCAGCGACATCGCGGTGTGCTGCAGCTCCTTCGTGATGCGGGAGAGCTGCGCGACGTTGCGCTGGAGCGGTGTGCCGGCACCGGCATCGCCATGGGCGCGCGCGGTCTCGAGAAGCTGGCTCTGCACGATCACGAGTTCGCCCACGACATCCATGAGGGAGTCGAGTTTCTCGGTGTTGACGCGCACGGTCGCACCGCCGGCGCCGGCCTTGGGCGCGGCGGCAGCGGTGGGAGATTTTTGGGCGGCAGGAATCGCGGTCGTGTCAGCCGCGGGTGCGGCATCGGCAGCGGGCGCGGAAGCCAAGGGAATGACGGGCGCGAGGGCCGGTTGCGTTTCCGCGGGAGCGGGCGTGGCCGGAGCCACTGGAACCTCGGGCGTGCTCGTGGCGGTGGGTGCGGGCGTTTCGGTAGCGACGGCCTGATCAGGATTCGCGGCGAGGCGGCGGACGTTGCGGATCAGATGGCCGACCGGGATGATCTCGGTCGGAAGCTGACCGCGCTGGAGCGCGTTGCCGATCTGATTCGTGAGCGCGGCGAGCGCGTCGCGGCTGCGCAAAATCTCGGTGATGATCGCAGCGTTGAGCCGGAGCTTCTGGTTGCGCGCGAGATCGAGCAGCGACTCCACCTCGTGGGCGAGCGTGTGCATCGGCACAAGACCGAGGAAGCCGGCGTTGCCCTTGATCGTGTGGAAAGAGCGGAAGATGGAGTTGAGCGCCTCGGGATTGTCGGGCTCCTGATCGAGCGCGAGCAGCGCGGCTTCTATCTGCGCGAGGTGGTCGACGGCTTCGCCGTAAAATTCGGTCAGCAGCTCGCTGTTTTCCTCCATGTGGAGATCGAGGAGGACGTTGCCCGCCGCCGGATCGTTCTCGGTCGCGGCATCCGGCGCGAGCGGAGTCGGCGCCGCGGCCGCGGTGGCCTCGATGGGCGGGATGGCGTTTTGATTTTTCACGCACTCGACCGCCACGGGCAGCCACTCGACCATCGCGCGCAGGCGGCGGAGGGTGGCATCGTCGAACGGTTTGGCCGCATCCAGCATCTGCTCGAGCGCCGTGTGCATCGCCGTGAGGGCGTCGTGGATCACCGGCTCGCTCGCGCATAGCTCCCGCAGGTCGCCAAGCAAACTGTAGGACGGCACCAAACCATCATCGCGACCGCTTTGGGCGAGGATGGACTCGGCAGCCAGACGACTGATCAGGTCATCGAGCGCCTGTAGAGATTCCGACGGAATGGGCATGAGAGGGCAGAATAAGCCACTCCCCTATTCGGACGCGCCGCCGCAAAGTTAAGTGCTTCCCACGCCCAATCGCGTCACAGCGAAACGCAAGTGCCCGGCATCGAGCGCAATATCTGCGCATCGCAAGCGCTTTCTTTGCTAACAAAGCGTTAACCCCCCCTCCCTGCTTAATCCTGCCGCCGCGAGCGCCGCACTAGCGCGGATGATGAAATCATGGACGATCGGTCGTTTGCTGAGCATGGGCTTCGCCGCCCCGCTCTGCCTTATCGTTATTCTGGCGGGTTGCTTCTTCTACAACCTCCACCGCATTGACGGAGAGATCCGCGAGATCACCGAGGACGATCTTCCCGGTGTCACTGCGAGCACCAAAGCGCTCGCGCAAATGCTGGACTACCGCGTGGTCACGCTGAAGCACTACATCAGCTCCAACGTGGAGGAGATGCAGGTGCTCGAGAAAAGGGCCGACGCGCTGGCCGATGAAATCCTCCGCGACCTCAGCCTCTACGAGAAGACGATCTCCTCGACCGAAGAGCGCGAACTCTTCGACAAGATCCCGATTGCGCTCGAAGCGTGCCGTCACATCGCCCGTGAGATCCGCACCCTGAGCTACGCTGGCAACAATACGGAAGCCGCCCTCAAGGTCCGCGAAGCCGGCCCGCTCTACGACGCGTTCGAGCAATCGATCAATGACATCCTCGCCTTCAATCAGAAGGAAACCGCCCAATCCATGATCGACATCCGCGGGGTCATGACGAGCACCCGCATGACGGGCGTCGTCCTCACGACCGCCGTCATCGTGATCTCTCTCGCCGCCGGCTACCTCATCACCCGTCGCGTGAACAAGACGATCCGCCGCGTGAGCGATGCGCTCGACGATTCCTCCGCTCAAGTCACCTCCGCCGCCGCGGAGGTCGCCAACGCCAGCCAGTCGCTCGCCGAAGGCGCCAGCGAACAGGCCGCCAGCCTCGAAGAAACCAGCGCCTCGATCGAAGAGCTCTCCAGCATGACGAAGCGCAACGCCGGCAACGCCCAGCAGGCCAAGGAATATTCCAACGAAACCCGTAGCGTCGTCGATCGCTGCGCCTCCGACATGGAGGCGATGAACCACGCGATGGACGAAATCAAAGCCTCCTCCGCCGACATTTCCAAAATCATCAAGACCATCGACGAGATCGCGTTTCAGACCAACATCCTCGCGCTCAACGCCGCGGTCGAAGCCGCCCGCGCTGGTGAAGCCGGCATGGGCTTCGCCGTCGTCGCCGAGGAAGTTCGCAATCTCGCCCAGCGCTCCGCCGAATCCGCTCGCGAGACCGCCAGCAAGATCGAGATCGCGATCCAGAAGAGCGATCAGGGCGTGCAGCTCTCCGGCAAAGTCGCTGAATCGCTCAACGAAATCGTTTCCAAAGCCCGCACGGTCGACGGCCTCGTGGCCGAGATCGCCACGGCCTCGCAGGAGCAGAGCCAGGGTATCAGCCAAGTGAATACGACCATCACCCAGATGGATCAGGTCACCCAGGCCTCCGCCGGCAACGCCGAGGAAACCGCCGCCGCGGCCGAGGAACTCAACGCCCAGGCCATCGCCATGCGCGAAGCGGTCGCCGAACTCCGCCGGCTCGTCCAGGGAGGGGGCACGTCCGCGAACAACACGCCCTCGACCAACTCCACCCGGTCGATCGCCCGCCGCTCTCCGCCGAAGGCCTCCGTCCCGGCCCTGCGTCGCCCGAATCTCTCCAGCCCCGCCCGCACGCCGGATGATCTCCACTTCGCGGACATCACGAACGGCCACAACGGTCACTCGTCCTGAGTCGGTCGCATTTTGCTAAATTTAGTCCAATTTCATCCGAAATATCAGGAGATGAGCTGTGCCCTGCCCCCGCGGGGCCAGCTTGTCGCCAAGACCCAAATTTCTCCATGTCCAACGCCGCTTCCGCTTCCGGTTCCACCCAAGCCACTCTGGCCGGTAAATATCTCACGGTCGTCCTCGATAACGAAGCCTACGGCATCGCGGTGCTGAAGGTCCGCGAGATCATCCGCATGCAGAAAATCACGCCGGTGCCGCAGATGCCCGGTTACGTGAAGGGCGTCATCAATCTCCGCGGCCGCGTGATTCCGGTTGTCGACCTGCGCGTGAAGTTTGGCCTCAAGGCCGAGTTCGCCGAGCGCACCTGCATCGTCGTCGTCCAGGTCAAACTGCCGACCGAGCAGATCGTGCAGATGGGTCTCATCGTCGACTCCGTTGAGGAAGTCGTCTCGCTCAACGGCGAGGAAATCGAAGCCACGCCCGAATTCGGTGCCAAGGTGGACACGACCTACCTCCTCGGCATGGCCAAGGTCAAAGGTCAGGTGAAGACGCTGCTCGATATCGACCGCGTCGTCGCTCCCGAGGCCGTGCAGGAAATGGTGCGCGCCACCAGCTCCTGAGCACGCTCGCCATCCCTTCCCCGGTCGCTGCGGCATCTCCCATGACGCGCCGCAAAATCCTGCTCGTCGACGACGAGCCCATCACCGGTCTCGCGCTCACCGTCTGGCTTGAGCGCTGCGGTCACGCGCCGACCTACGCTGAAGGACCGAAAGCCGCCGATGAGCTGCTCGCGCGCGGAAGTCGTTCGACCTGATTCTCAGCGACGTTTTGATGCCGGGAAATGGCGGCCTCGTCTGGATCGAGCGTCTGCTCGAAATCGAATGCCCGCCGCCCGTGCTGCTCATGACCGGCTCTCCGGAGCTCGAGAGCGCCATGCGCGCGGCCAACCTTCCGATCGCCGGCTATCTGCTCAAACCGATCAACTTCGCGCGCACCGAGCGGCTCATCGCGCAACTCACCGACGACTACGCGCGGCGGCGCGATTTGATCGCGGTCTCGCGCGAACTCTGCGCGCTGCTCGCCGACTCCACCGGTCCCGATGCACCGACGCCCGCGCTCGCCCAGGAACTCGGTCGGCTCGCCAAAGCGCTGCACGCCGAAGGCAAACGCTCTCCGCGCGAACTCGCCGGCCGCAGCCAGGATCCCGCCGTTTTTCAGGACGCGATCACCGACGCCATCGCCGTCCTCGAGCGCACGAAGCATAGCTTCCGCTCGAAGGAACTCGGCGAATTGCGTCAACGCCTCCTGCGCCTGGTGCCGCGGTCCACGGCCGCGCGTTAAGCCGCCGCGTTCCCGCCTGCAAACGGGCCGCGTTGCGCCAGGGCAACGCAAATGTTCCTCCAAACACATCAGGATTTCACCCGAGCGGCGCGGACTTAACCTTTCGCTCCACTCGGTCGAATATCACCCACGTTGCGGTGCGCGATGCGCAGCCGCCTTTTTCGGGTAGGCAAACGGCCTTCAAGGGAAAGGAGCAACAGACCACCGGTCCCCCGGCGGCTTCTTCCTCCATTTCCTTTATGTCACACCGTCCCTCCCTCCAGACCAACTCGCCTTTCGCTGCCTACAGTGTCGGCCCGACCCTCCTCTTCGTTCCCGGCGCCAACGCTCCGTCCGGCACCCCGCCCCCCTCGCCCGTGCTTGTCGTGGTGCCCGATCCGATCCAAGCCGCCCAACTCGCGAAACGCGTGTTCAAACGCGGACTGCCTGTCGCGATCGCGTGCGACACCACCGAGGCAATCGCCTCGATGAAAACCGCGCGTTTCGAACTCATCCTCGCCGACCCCGTCATGCCCGGCCGCGAAGGGCTGCGCTGGATCAAACAAGTCGTGAGCGAACCCGACGCTCCGAAAGTCGCGATCGTCGCCAGCCAGCCATCGCTCGACGCCGTCACCGACGCAGCCTCCCCTCCCCCTTGCAGGCTTTTTCGTCGAGCCGATCTCCGACGAAGATCTCGATTCGCTCCTGCGTCGCGCACTGCCCGCGGAAGCGCTCTCCTAAAAAACGTCCCTTCTTCCGGGCAAAGCTCGCGAGCCCCCTCGCTCGCCCACCACCGAACGAAATCCCAAAGTCCGTATTACGGACTTTCACAAGAGATGGAATCCGCCGTCCCCCGGTGGGTTTTGTTGGACGGTTTCGATCACAGAGGAAAATTCCGCATCTCCGCTCTTCCGTGTTTCCGTGATTCCGTGATTCGGATCCGGAAAACAAATCGGGCGGACGTGCTTTCGCATCGCCCGCCCGAAAGTTTTTCAGGACCTGGTTGTATCCTTTAGCTGGATACGCCGGCGAGCGCGCTGGCTTTGCCGAGGTTGGCCTTCGCCTCGTCGAGCGAGTCGTAGAAGGTCCAGCCACGGGTGTCTTCGAAGCCTTTGCACTCGGTGATGATCTGCGGGTTCGCGACGAGCGCGAAGTGCATCGCGAGTTCGCGGCAGGTCTGCATCGCCTGGAAGAGGAGCTTGATGATGCCCATGTGCAGCGACTTGAGCTGGTGGATGTCGATCACGACCTTGTTGTGACCGGCGTCCACGGCCTCGGCGAACTTGGGCTTCAGGTAGGTCGCCGCTTCGGCGATCACCGCGGGCGAACAGTTCTCCGGCAGGCGCATGATGAGCGAGTCGCCCTCGATCGCGTAGTAGCGTTGCGAGGTGTCGAGGTTCATGGCCTTGGCCATCTTGGTCTCGAGTTCGGTGAGATCGATCGGCTTGGTGACGATCGCGCTGAAGCCGAGCGTCTGCGCCTGCTGCTGCTGGCCGGTTTCCGTTTTCACGACGAGCGCGAAGACGGGCGTGTATTTCGTCTTCACGTTGGTGCGCACGAGGCGGAAGAGCGTGAAGGCGGAATCTTCGGGCAGCGAGAGGCTGACGACGATGAGATCGGGCGGCGTGCGCGTGCAGAAATCGATCGCTTCGCCCTGGGTGGCAACGCCGTGGATTTTCCACGGGGTGTGCTTCAACCCCTCCTGGATCTGCTGGATGATCGCGGGCTTGTCCTCGACGATGAGGATGTCGGCCGGATCGAAAATGGATTTGGCCTTGGCCGGAGTCTCGGAAAGCGGCTTGAGGTCGATGATGCGGCCGGCCTTCTCGATGAGCACGTCTTCCTTGAACGGCTTCACGATGTAATCGCGCACGCCGATCTTCGCGATCTTGAGCACGTTGTCCTTACCACCTTCGGCGGTGAGCATCATCACGGGGATGCCCTTAAGCGCGGGGTCGGCCTTGAGCTTGGTGAGCATCTCGACGCCGTCCATGACGGGCATCGTGACGTCGAGGAGGATGAGGTCGGGATTCTCCTTGGCGGCCATGGCGAGGCCTTCCACGCCGTTGCCGGCCTCGAGAATGTCGCAGTCGTAGGACTTGAACGCCTTCCGCACGATGATGCGCACGGTTTTGGAGTCGTCTACGGTTAGAATCTTATAGCGCATGGTGGTCGGAAAAGATCGAGAGGTGCTGAGGCTTTAAATCGGCTCGGATTCGTCGTGCTTCAGGAGGATGTCCGCAATAATGCGATTTCCGCCGCAATCGAAGTGGTAGATGTAGCGGGCGACGGAGCTGATCGGCTCGATGGAGAAATTGCTGCCGTGGAGGATCGAGGGGATCGTGAGCTTGCAGGTGTAGCCGGCGTCGCAGAGACCGTTCTTGAAGCTGCCCACCGTCATGTTGGTGAGTTCGCCGATCGCATCGTTCATGACCTCGTCGCCGGCTTCCGTGAGCTCTTCATCGGTCATGCCGAGGAGGCTGCAGGTGCAGGTGCGCGCGAAGTTGAGGTCGAGGTAAAGATAGATGAGTCCGTTGGCTTCGCCGATGAAACCGACGGTGCCGACGACATGCGGGCGACCGTGCTCGGCGAGCGGGTCCTTGGGCCACACCGTGTCCAGGTTGTTCACCACCGGCGTGAACGTCGGCTCCTGGCTCAGCATGGTCTTGAAGACGTCAGCCACTGCACGGGCGATATTGTCGCGGATGAGGTGTTCGGTGATTTGCTCGGTTGCGGGCATGACGAGGTGGCTGGATTAAACTACTCCGCCAGCTATCGGCGCATTTCCGGGCGCGCTTAATGAAAATCTGCACCCGCACTGAAAATGACAGGCGGCAACAACCCTCCGGAAGCCCCGCAATGGAGGCGAGTTCGGTAACTCAGAACGCGCGCAGGACCGGGTTTTGCGTGCTGTTCCGCGCTCAGGCGAGCGACATGGTGCCCGCCGGGCGAAGCGCAATGCATGGCCGCGATTGTCTGCCCTCACCCGCCGTTTCTCGCCGGCGACGAAGCCAAACTGCGCTCAGTCTGCGGCGGCGAAATCGGCGTCCACCGGATCGCCGGATTGGCGATACTCCTGCAATTTATTGCGCAGCGTGCGGATGCTGATGCCGAGCTCCGCGGCGGCCTGCGTGCGATTGCCGCCGGTCTGTCGGAGCGCGGCGCGAATCGCCTGTTTCTCCAACTCGTCGAGACGCAGCACATGGCCTTCGCCATTGGTGACGGACGGCACCACATCTGATACCGACGCAGGCTCGGGCGTCTCGTTCGCCAGTGGCTCGACGGGCAAGTCGGGCATCGCGGGCGCGGGCGGAGGCGGTGCGGCCGGCTCCGGCACAAAGGGAGCGCTCGTGACGGACGACGACGCAGTGAGACCGAGCGCACCCGACGAAACGGGACGGCCCGACTCGGAGAGAATCACCGCACGCTCGATCGTGTTTTGCAGTTCGCGCACATTGCCAGGCCAGCGATAGCCCTGCAGCGCGGCGCGCGCGGCATCGGAAAGGCCGGTGACTTTCACGCCATGCTTACGCGCGAAACGCCGGAGAAAATGCTCCGCGAGCACGAGGATGTCGTCGGGACGTTCGCGCAGCGGCGGCACGTGCACCGGGAAAACGTTGAGGCGATAGTAGAGGTCCTGGCGAAACTCGCCCTTCTCCACGTAGCTCATCAGATCGCGATTCGACGTGGCGAGGATGCGCACGTTGACCTTGATCGTGCGGCTCCCGCCCACGCGCTCGAACTCACGCTCCTGCAACACGCGCAGAAGTTTCGCCTGCAGATTCGCGGGGATCTCGCTGACTTCGTCGAGCAGCAGCGTGCCCTGATGCGCGAGTTCGAAGCGGCCTTCGCGGCGTTCCGTCGCGCCGGTAAACGCGCCGCGCTCGTGGCCGAAAAATTCGCTCTCGATGAGATTCTCCGAGACGGCCGCGCAATTGACCTTGATGAACGGATGACTGCGGCGCGGACTGCGGCGGTAGAATTCGCGCGCGACCATTTCCTTGCCGGTGCCGCTCTCGCCCGTGATCAGCACGGTCGCATCCGTCGGCGCCACGCGGTCAACCAACTGACGGAGTCGCATGATCGCCGGACTCCGGCCGACGAACACGCCGTCTTCGTCCTCGGGGTCGTCACTGAGCAGCCGGTTGACCTTGATGAGCTGCCGATACGACTGCGCCTTTTTCAGGATCACATCGATCTGACTCGGCGAAAAAGGCTTCAGCACGTAGTCGAACGCGCCCGCGCGCATGCAACCCACCGCGGACTCGATCGTGCCGTAACCGGTCACCATCACCACGAGCGGCCGTTCCGGCATCGCCGCGACATGCTCGAGAAACTTCTGTCCGTCGCCATCCGGCAGCCGGATATCGAGCATCATCATGTCGAACTGCTCGCGTTGCAGCACCGCCGCCGCTTCGGCCAGACTGGTTGCACACGTGACCGGCAATTTATGCCGCTGGAAAATACTCTGCAGCAGGTTCCGAACGACCAATTCGTCTTCAACGATGAGGATCTTTTCGAAAGACATGCGGTGCGGGGAATGGACGGTTCTCGCGCACGACCTGCGGAACCGGAGAGAGAGCCACTAAGACACACCTACCCAGCAATTCAAACAAATGTTCGCCTCCGCCCGATCGGCGGCCGACGCGAAATCACTCAAGCCGCTCGCAGCAAACCGGACACGCCTTCGAGCACATCGGCCGGCATGTAAGGTTTCGGCAAAAACCCGGTGCGCCCCGAACTCTCGAGCGTTTTCAGCAACACGTGCTGATCGCGACCGCTCGTCAGCAGCAGCGGCAGACCCGGAATCAACGTGCGGATCTTGTGACAAAGCTCCGCGCCGTCCATGTCCGGCAACTGGCAATCCACCATCGCGCATCCGATTTGAGCGCCGCGTTCCTCGATCAGCTTCAACGCACTGGTGCCGTCGGGCGCGAGAAACACCGACCACTTCGCGCGCTTCAGGAGCTGCGTGAGCATGAACGACAGATACTCCTCGTCCTCCACCAGCAGGACGCCCGGCTTCACCGAGCCCTCTGCGGCGTGATCTGCTGCAGTCGGACTGACAAACGGTGCCGCGGACGAGGCCATCTGGCCGCCATTCGGTGTCCGCACCCGAAACTTTAGGATTTTTTCCGTAAACTTGCGGCGACAGGTGCCGATGTAGTTACGACGCAGCGTTGTCCAACTTCTCCGAAATCCATGCGCCTGCTCTCCTTTCTCACCGACATCGAACGCGCCATCCTCATGGAGGCCAATGCCGCGGAAAACACCGTGTGGGAATCAGCCCGGATGGTGAACTTCCAGACCGGCATCGCGCGCCTCACGCTCACGCTCCGACCCGACGCCGAGCCCGGCATGCCGCAAGGCGTGATCGTCGTGCAACACTTCGGCCTCGCCGACGGCTCCTTCTGCATCAAGACGCACCTTTCCTGGAGCGGCAGCAACACGCCGACGGTCGTTTCCGTTTACGACACGCCGACGCTTAACTGGAAACTCGAGTCCGCGCGGATCGCCTCCACCTGGCTCAACGGTCCTCCGCCCGAAGCCACCGCGACCACGACCGACGCCTCCAGCGACATCCCCCTCGCCGCGGCCGGCTGATCTCGAGCGAAACGCTTTTCGAAAAACAAAACCGTCGTCACCCACGACGGTTTTTCTTTGCGCGCACCCTCGCTTTTCCCGGCGCTGCACGCGTGGTCGAGAATGAGAACGATCACTCGCCGCCGAGGCTCGAGAAAATTGGAGCTGCGGCGCCCTCGCCGCGGCCGAGCACGCACCGAGTCGGGACAAGGTTCGGACATGGTCTCAACGAAGTGCGCACACGGTCGCGACAAGGTGCGGACATGGTCGAGCCAACGTCCGGACCATGCCGCAACGAGGTGCGAACACGGTCGCGACACGTTGCGGCATGCGCCGAGCCACGATCCGTGCGCGGTCGCGACGAGGTGCGCGTGACGTCCGCGTCCTCGTTCTCGTTCTCGTTCTCGTTCTCGAATTTCCTCCCAAGCAGCAGCTCGAACACGTCTCTCAGCGAGCTTCAGCCTGCGCGCGTCCCGGAAGCCCGGCGGGGACGCCGGGCTCCACCTGCACGGCTCCACCTGCACGGGCCCCTCCCACCCATTCCGTTCCGCCGTGTTTCCGTGATCCGGATCGAGGTTCGAAAAACAAAAAAGCCCGCCGGGAAAGGGCGGGCTGTAAAAGGACTCGCGGTTTCTCGCGCGGAGAAAAATCAGCCGGAGGCTGAGAGGCGGCCGGTGGTCGCGAACTCCGCGTCGGCTTTGCCGTAAAGCGGAACGATCTTGGCGACGCGATGGCCGCTTTCCTGCACCGCGTTGAGTTCGGTGCGCGTCGTCACGAGCTGGTTCTCGATGAGGTCGAGATTGGTTTGGCGACGCGCGTGAATCGCGGCGAGGCGATCGCGATCGGTGTTGCTCGCGACGTCGAGACCGAGCGCCACGAGTCCGTCGACGACGGGTTGCAGGCGGCGATGCAGGTCGGCGAGTTGTTCGAACTCGGACTCGCGCAGGATCGCGCTCTCTTCGTTCACGAGCCGGTCGAACACGTCGACGAGGCGGGCGAATTTACGAGCGGGCGTTTCCATGCAGAGCGAGCGGAAGCGCTCAGGCGACGACGCGCATGCCTTCGCCGGAGGAAGGAGTGCCTTCCTGCTTCATGAGCATCTCGGCCCAGGCGTTGCGCAGCTCGCGCACCAGGCCTTCGACCTCGATCACGGGGGCGACTTGCTTGCGCAGGTTGGCCTCCATGAGGCGACGATTATGGTAATCGTAGAGGCTGAAAAGGGTCTTCGAGAGATCACCACCCGCGTTGAAGTTCAGACCGCTCTGAAGTTCGGCGATGATGTTCTGCGCTTTTTGCAGCTGGTGATTGATGATCTCGATGCGGCGGGGATCGCCTTCGTCGGGCTGCTCGAGCGCCTCGCGAGCGATCGCCATGGCTTTGAGCGCCCCATCGTAGAGCATCAGAACCAACTGACCGGGACTCGCGGTGAGGACCGCGTTCGAACGGTAGGTCTTGATATAGCCGGCGGCAACCATGGGCGGATCAGGACTGATCTTCGCTGAGGTCGGGCGCAGCGAGGATCATCCCGCTAACGCGCTTCAGGATGTCGAGCGAGGGATACTCCGGATCGGCGGCGAGCGCTTTGGCGCGCTCGACGACTTCGGGACGAATCTCAGGCTGCGCGGCGAGCGCGGCCTTCAGATGTTCGACGTTTTCCGTGCTGAGCTGGTCCGGACGCTGCGTCAGCGGACGGGTCCCCGAGTGACCGGCAGGCGCGACAGGCGGCGTGGGGACCGCGCGGTCGGTGGATGTCGTAGAGTTGATCATTGGGTTTCGTATAACGAAACGGTCAGCCTCTGAGTTCGATTACAGGGAACGCCGTTGCAGATGTAGAACTTATCGGTAAAACAGCGTGCGACTTTAGCGTGGATTCGCGGAAGTCGCAGCTGGCTGCGGCACATAAAACCGGCGGCAGCGTGGAGAATGTGGTGGCCGCGACGTAGCTGGCGAATTTCGCCGGAGATTGCAGCGTCGCCGGAGTGAGATCGGCCGGCACGCCGCGCGGATCGCTGGAGATGAAGTGACGACGGGCGCTGTTGGCCACGGCCGGATCGGACGCGGCAAACATGTTGTCAAAGGTCCACACCAGCCGCGTATCGCCGGTGATGGAGGCGAGCTTGGCGCGCACGCCGAGCACGAGCGGGCGGTAGGATTTGAAAGCGGTGAGATCGATGAACATCACGCCATCGGCACCGAAGTCGCGGCGCAGCGCCTCGACGAAATCGTGCGGCAGCGCGGCCGTGGAGGAGATCTCCGGCACGCGGTAGCGGTGAAGGCACTCTTCGCGCGATAGCACGACGATTTCGAACCGGTTTTGCTTCTGTAGTTCCGTGACGAACACGGGATCGAGCGCGCTGGTGCTCTCCGGGTTGGTGACGTTGCCGCCGTAGACCGGGAAAAGCACCACGCGGCGCATGTCGGCCGGGAGCGTCGGATCGCCGGCGAAATTGCGCGGCGTGTAGAAGGGCCCGACGCGCGCCGGATCGTGAACGGCCGGCGACGTGCAGCCGGAAAAGGAAAGCGCCGCGGCAGCGAGCGAGAGCGGCAAAGCGAAACGCGAAAAAGTCCGACGGGAAAGAGAGAGCGGTGACACGGCGGGACGGTTAGCTGTCGGAGCTCTTCTTCGCAAACATGTCGTTGATGGTCTTCTGCTGGCTCGACGCGGCGGACTGCGCGTCCTGCATCGCGAGAAAGGCCTTGGTGAGCAATTCGCGCTGCGCCTCGATGCGGCGATTCAGGGTCTCGATCTGCGACTCGATGCTCTTGTTCTGCGTGGTGAGCGTGTTCTGCTGCGTGGCGATGCCGCCGTTGGAGGAATTGAGCAGCTTGGTGAGATAGGACGAAAACTTCTGCGCGAAGCCGTTGGTCGCGTTGGTGAAGAATCCGTTGATGTCGTCGCTGTTGTTACGAATCGCTTCGTCGAGCTTCGACTCGTCCTTGATGACCATCTTGGAGGTCATCGTCTCGATATCGATGCCGAGATCGTTGAGGCGCGACATCGTGGAGCTGAGATCGGGAATCGCGTCGAAGGCCATCGCGCGGAGCTGGCGGCTCCAGGACTCGACCTCGCGGTTTCCGCCGAGCGTGGCGGCGACCATGTTGCCATCGGCGCCCTTGGTGATCGAGGTCTCCGCCTCGATCAGCTCCTGGACAGCGTTGAACTTCTCGATGAAGTCCGTGATCGCGCTCTTGATGGTCTCGGTGTCGGAGCCGACGGTGATCGTCTGCGTGCCGGTCGAATCCACTTTCAGCGAGAGGCCGGTGATGCCGTGAAGATCGGACGAAAGCGTGTTGCTCGTGCTCTCGAGCGTGTCGCCACCGTTGACGGTGAAGAGCGCGTTGTTGCCGCGCTCGAGCGAAGAGCCGGTCGTGAGACCCATCGCGTTGAGCAAACCGCCGGAGACTTCGTTGGCGCCAATGCCGGTGTCGCCGGTGGAGTTGTTGGTGAGAACGAAACGATCGTTGGCGGAGTCGTAGCTCGCGGTGACGCCGGCGCTGGAGACGTTGATCTTGTTGAGCACGCTGCGAAGCGTGTCGGTGTTCACGTTGTAGCTGATCTCGACGCCGTTGATGGAGAACTTGCCGTTGCCGTCTTCATCGGCCTCGAGCGAGCCGGCGAGTCCGGCCTGCGCGATCGTGGCGGAAAGAGAAACCGCACCGAGCTTGGCCGAGCTGGTGACCGCGCCGGTGCCGTTGTTCTTCAGCCGCATCGCGGTGAGGAAATTGCTCGTGTCGTTGACCGCTCCGAGCTCGATCGCGCTCGTGTCGTTCTCGTCGGTGTTGGCGAGGGTGATTTTGTCGGACGCAGCGTTGTAGCTCGCGGTGACCTTGCCGTTGGTGGCGGTGGAAATTTTCGCGAACACATCGTCGAGCGTATCGGTGAGCTCGACGGTCACAGCCTGACCGTTGACGGTGAATTTGCCGGCGGTGATCGCGGTGGACGTGTTGGCCGTCGCGAGCGTAACCGCGGACGTGTCGCCATCCGGAGCGAGCTTCGCCGAGACGCCGCTCTCGCCGAGGCGGCGCGAGGTGGTGGCGAGCTGCGAAACGGAAAACGTGAACGAACCCGAGGTGGCGCCGAAGCTCGCCGAGGGCGTCCACGTGGAACCGACGGTGCTCGAGGTGGCGACGCGGGTCTTAAAGAGAGTCGAGGAGCGCAGCGAGATTGCGGACACCTGGAGATCCGTCAGGTAGCTGCGAATGGCATTCAGGCTGGCGAGCTTGTCGTTGTTCTTCGCCTGCTCGGTCTGAAGGCGCGCGATCGGCGTCTTCTCGATGGTGATGAGTTGATCCACCACGGACTGCCAGTCGAAGGAGTTTGAGATCAGACCTGTTACAGAGATGCCAGCCATGGGGACAAAGGATGCAATAAATCAACAGGGGGTATCGGCTCGTTCCGCTCGTAACTTAAGCGAAACAAACTTTTCCAGAATTTCGCTAAATTGAGCTTGCCCCTCGTCGATAAATGCCGGCGTCGGAACAAAAGTTTCGACCGGCGCGATCCGGAGCCGACCACCCGGATACGACTGCGACACGGACGTCGCGCTTAGAATCAAGGAAGATACCATGTCTGTTGTCATCAACACCAACTTCGCTGCGACCGTCGCCGCGAACAACCTCGCCGCCTCCAACGCCATGTTGCAGAAAAGCCTGAACCGGCTTTCCAGCGGCTCGAAGATCGTCACCCCCGCCGACGACGCCGGCGGTCTCGCAGTGTCCATGAAGCTGTCGGCCGCGGCCGTCCGCCAAGGGGCCGTCTCGGTCAACATCGGCAACGCCACCTCCTACCTGCAAACGCAGGACGGTGTGCTCAAAGTCGCCGCCAAGGTCCTCGATCGCATGGGCGAACTGAAGACCCTCTACGCGGATCCGACGAAGAACGCCGACGACCTCGCCAACTACGACGCGGAATTCGTCGAGTTGCAGTCTCAGCTCACGGCGCTCACGGACGAGAAGTTCAACGGTGTTCAGCTCTTCGGTTCCACCGACCTAAAGGTCAGCGTCACCGATGATGCCAGCTCCTCCTCCGCCGTGACCATCAAGGGTCGCGACCTGGCGAACTCCGCCTCCGGTATTGGCGCCCTCACCGCCTCCGGTGTGACGACGCTGAGCGGCATCGAGCTCGAGGACATCACCGACGCGATCCAGAACGTGGCCACCATGCGCGCCGAAAACGGCGCCGAGCAGAGCCGCCTCGGATTTGCTGGCGAGCTCCTGACGGTCAACAAAGCCAATCTCGAAGCCGCCGCGAGTCGCATCACCGATGTGGACGTCGCCAAGGAATCGACCCAGTTGGCTCGCTGGAACGTCCTCGTCCAATCCGGCACTGCGATGCTCTCGCAGGCCAACCAGAGCGCGCAGACCGCGCTCAAGCTGCTCCAGTAAGGAAGCAGTTAGCCCACCTCCTCACCGCGCGGCCGGAGTAGTGACCCGGCCCGCGGCAGAGATTCTCACGCGGTTGTCTGAATCTGTGGGGCCTCGGGTTTCCTGATCCTTTCCCTCCCTTTGCGCACCCCATGCGCACCTACTTTGAAGTGCATGCTTCGAACGGCGAGGCCAACGCCGACTATCTAGGCCCGCGGCAACTGCGGAAGTTGCACAAGATCAAGGATAGACCATGTCAGTCGTGATTAATACCAACTACGCCGCGACCATCGCGGCGAACAACCTCGCCGCCTCCAACGCCTCGTTGCAGCGGAGCCTTAACCGGCTCTCCAGCGGCTCGAAAATCGTCAGCCCCTCCGATGACGCGGGCGGTCTGGCTGTGTCGATGAAGCTGTCCGCCGCCGCCGTCCGCCAGGGCGCCGTCGCGAGCAACATCGGCAACGCCACGTCCTACCTGCAGACTCAGGACGGTGCCTTGAAAGTCTCGGCCAAGATCCTCGACCGCATGAGCGAGCTCAAGACGCTCTACGCGGATCCGACGAAGAACGAGGATGACCTCGCGAACTACGACTCGGAATTCACCGCGTTGCAGTCGCAGCTCACCTCGATCACCAGCGAGAAGTTCAACGGTGTGGCTCTCTTCGGTTCCGGTGACCTCACGGTCAACGTGACGGAAGACGCCAGCTCCTCCTCGGCCGTGACCATCAAAGGTCGCGACCTGGCGGACTCCAGCACCGGTATCGGCGCGCTGACCTCTTCGAGCGTGACGACGCTGAGCGGCATCGAGCTCGAGGACATCACCGACGCAATCCAGAACGTGGCCACGATGCGCGCCCAAAACGGCGCGGAACAAAGCCGCCTCGGATTCGCCGGAGAGCTCCTCACGGTCAACAAGGCCAACCTCGAGGCCGCCTCGAGCCGCATCACCGACGTCGACGTCGCGACCGAATCGACCCAGCTCGCCCGCTGGAACGTTCTGGTCTCGTCCGGCACCGCGATGCTCTCGCAGGCCAATCAGAGCGCCCAGACCGCGCTCCGGTTGCTCCAGTAAACTGATGACACAACAGGGATCTTCCTGATTCGCCCTCCTGGCCGCCGGTAAAACGGCGGCCAGGCTAAGGCGGGCGGGAAACCAATCCTCTGCGAAGGCCCTCGGTTAATGGAGAGCGTCAGAGTCAGGCGTCAGGTTTTAGTTGGTTTAGTATAAGCCATGCAGTCGTGATTGCCTGCACAATGCTCAGGCCCCGGCCTCACCGCCGGGGCCTTCGCGTTTTTGGAGCGCGTGAAGCGAGTGCCAGAACCGTGGGCCACAGAGAGCACAGAGCTCGGACACGGAGTGCACAGAGTCCCGTCCCCCTTCGCGCGTCCCCACCCCACCCGCACCACTCATTCTCCTAATCTTTCTCGTTCTCTTTCTCTTACTCTTTCTCCCCGTCCGCCGCGCCTCTTCCGTGTTTCCGTGCTTCCGTGATTCAACTTTTTCCGCCCGTCCGCGTTTCCGCGATAAATCCCGCCTTACAATCCTTCGAAATTCCGCGCGCCCCACTCCACCATGTGCGCGCGCATCTCCGGCGTCGTTGCAGGCAAATCTCCGCTCAGCGCGCGACGCACCGCGTCCTCGATCTTTTCGGCGAACTGCGGATCGGCATACGGGATCGGCGGCGGCATGCCCACGAGTTCGCAGATGCCTTCCACTTTCGAGGTGTTGCTGGGGAAAACCACAAACGGAGTGCCGAGCGCCATCGCCGCGATCGAGTGATGAAAACGGCCCGACACGAGACACGCACTCGTTCGGATCGCTTCGACCCAACTCTCCATCGATCTCGCCTCATGCCACTGCATCGTCGGCACGCGCGCGAGAAACGCTTCGTAGCAACGTCGGTCGCCTTTGTCGGGCTGCCCTTTCGCTCCGGCGAGAAACACGATCTCACGTCGCGCCTCGATTGCCGGTCGCAACGCCTGCGCCACCGCCTCAGCCGCGCCCGCTTTTTCGGAGAGCGACACTCCACCCGAAACCACCACCGGACCTGACGGTGAAGTGCCCGGGCGAAAATCATGCCGCTGCAAAAACCGCGGCAGACAATCGAAGCTCTGCACGTGCGACACTCCGAGCCGTCTCAGAATCCGACACGAGATCGGATCCCGCGCCACGATGGCGGTGAGCTTCGACGCCACGGTTTGGTAGAGAAGATCCGCCGTCGCATCCGGCACATCGTGATCCGCCGGGAAGAACGAGTGGTTAATCAAATGAACCGGTTTCCGATACACCGTCGCCGCCAGAAACATCAGGTAGAGCAGATTTCGGGGCGCTTCGTTCTCGCGTCCATGCAACGTGCCCTCGCCGTTCACCACGACGACGTCTGTCTCCTTTAGCGCGTGGTGCAGCGCACGATTTTTTTTGAGAAAACGCTCTCGAAACTCCTCCGACTGGAACTCCGCCAAATTCGTCGGCACCGGCCGACACGAGCGACTATAGCGCACCGAAAGCCACGTCACCGAATAGCCCCGCTCCACGAGCGAGAGATAAATCTCCGTCGACGTGCCGTAGCAGCCCCAGTGGTAGACATTACCGGTGAAATTCAGGAGGAGCGCCGTCTTTCGCGTGATGGGGAGCATGGCCGAAAACGTATTCAAGCCACGATCAGCCGATAGGGAAGTCTGCAACCGCGATCGCAGACGTCCCTTCCTTTTTCCGCGGCACGTCTCTCACTCCGGACCAGGGAAACGCGTCCACGTCACTCCGCGCCACGGGGTCACTCCCGTCTTTTGAGGTTCGGATTTTTTATCCGGTGCTATCTCCGCGCGTAGCTCTGCGCCATCGCCTCGACGACCACGGTCCCAACCGTTTCGTGACGGTTGAAATAATCGTAGATCCGGCGGCGCTCCTCGACGCTCATCGCCAGCGCGCGATCGCACGCTTCGCCGAGCGCGGCGAGATTCGCGTGCGGATAACGCACGATCGCCTGCGCGTCGTGCAGCTCCTGCAACCGGCCGCCACTCACCGAATCCTCGCTTACCGGCACGAGACCGATACAGCCCGACCAAAACGGGCGATCCGTGTGCGTCTTCGCCATCGCGGGCGTGGTGAATTTTCGACCCTCGGGACAAAAGCCCACTTTGTAGCGACAAAACGCATCGCGATCCGCGACGTCCACCGAGTGATCGTGAAACGGCACGAAGCGATCCTTGTATCGCTTTTTCAAATACTCGATCTGCCGCAACCGATGCGGCGTGAGGCCGAGCTGCGAGCCGAGAAACACGATCTTTTCCTCCGGCTCCTCGCGGAACGGCACGGCAAACGGCACGACATTGGCCACCCAACTGCGGTGAATCGTCAGGCATCCCGGCTTCAGCCTCGCCGCACCGCGCGGATCGAGCGGCGCCTCGTCGTGGATGAGCACATCAAGATAAGGCGCAATTTCAGGGAAACACGGCATGAACCGGCTCGCCTCGTCGAAGGCGTAGAACAGCAGCTTCACGCGCATCCGCGAGAGCAGAGAAAACACCTTGCCCGCGTTCGCGCCGAGCGACTGCGGCTGATGTCCCATGAAAATCAGCCAGCGCTCCTCGCCGGCCTCGCGCGGCCGCTCGTTGAGCTCGATCAATCCGCGCGGACCAGAAACCCACGCCGGCAGAAACTCGAAGGCCTCGTGGTGCATCGCCGCGAAGCACCGCGTGTTTTCACCATACCAATCGCAGTCGAGCCGCGCCTTCCGCATGAGCGCCTGGTCCTTCGGATTCGTGACAAACGGCGCCAGCTCCATCGTTCGCACCCGCGCCACATAGGCGGCCGCGTCCTCCAGCGATCCCGCCCACGTATTGAAATAACAAATACGCACGCGCCGCTTCTTCACTCCTTCACCCGTCAAATCTGCACTCTCGAGAGTCATGATCAGCTAAGCGGATTCGAATCGCGTTATGCGTTATGTTTCCGGACTTCGCGTTTCGCGTGCAGATCCAGCCAAAAGGAGTAACCCGCGCCGAACCAGAATGGCGTCTGTATCTGCTGTTCGCGCAGCCGCAGATAGTGGCTGTGGGTGCGCGCCACCTCTTCGCGATCGAGCCACCGCCCCAGCGTGTCCTCGCCGAACGCACCAGAAGTGCCCTCGGGAAAACTCCATCCATTGAACTGCCTCAGTCCGCTGGCCGTCCCCGCCTCGAGCGCCAACTGCTCTGCAACCGGAGGCAGTTGGAGTGGAAGAAAGTGATATTGGCTGATGCACTTGAATCCGCTGTAACCAAGCTCCGTCAATTGGACGAGGAAGCGATCCAGATTACCCAACTCGACGGACAGGTATGCAGGGAGATCCGACGCCATCTTGAGCGCCTCGATACAGAGGTAATCGTGACCTTCGATATCGATTTTGAGAAAGTGCGGAATGCCGTAGTTGGCGAGAATCCACCCGAAAGTCTGACAGGGAATCTGGATGCTGTGGTGAGGCAGGCCGTCGCGAGAGGCGATTTTTCGATCGAAGGAATTCCACACGCGATTTTTCTCACAGATCCAGAAATCGAGCACACCCGGTTTGGCCGCGATGCCGAGATTCACGATCTGAAGCCGCCCGTCTCGAACTTCTTTCTCAAAGCGAGCCGCCGCGACCTGGCACAAGTCGGGATCGGCCTCGACCGCCACAACACGAAACCCTCGGTGGAGATAGTATGCTGTGTCATCGCCGTTATTCATCCCGACGTCGTAAACGAGGTCGTCCTGCATACGATCGCTGGGGCGAAACAGATTGAACCAAGTGTCAATAGGCGGCGCTTTTGGGGTTTCCGTGCCGCTTCCCTGCTGAAGCGCATTCAAATTTGCGGACGCACACTCATTCGACGGGTCGATCTTCAGCACCGTCTCAAGGCACGCCTGCATCCCAGCCCAATCACCCAGACGGCAAAAAGCGCGTCCCAAACCGAGCAGCACCCCAACCTGATCGGCATGACGGCCCACCAGGCTTCCGTAAAGGTTCGCCGCTTCTCGAAAGCGCCCCTCCGCGAGAAGTGCGTCCGCACGCTCCTTCGGTGAACGAAGCGCCAAAGGCACTGGATCGGATTTTTCATGCACGGTGCTCATCGGGTTGCCTTCAGTCTGCTACTAAACTGTGTCACCGTTGAGAGCGGCAGAACAAGCGCTCGCATCTGACGTGCATAGCGCCGATGCCCAATCCCGAATCCGCGAATCGTCGGGCCACCGTGACGCTGCCCCCTGGAAATATGCCGACGCCCTCTCTGCGTTGCCGATCCGCAGACATGCTTCACCGGCCGCGAACCAGAAATCCGCATTGTCGTTCTCGATTTCGACGCATTGTGCGAATTGCTCGGCCGCGAGCGAAAAATCCTCGGTCCTGCGATAGGCACAACCCAGTGCGAAACGGAAGTCGGCTCGTCGCGCATCAGCCGCCACCGCTGCCTCAAGGAAAGCTCTTTCTTTTTGCAGCAGCTCATCGCGCACGTCTGTCCGCGGCTCGCGTTCCGCCAGCCGCGCCACGGCGATCGCACAGATGAAATGAGGTTCGGCCAACGCGGAGTCCGTGCGCAGCGCGAGATTCGCGTAATGCTGCGCGGCTGCAAAATCGAGCATCTCGGTCGCTTTCCACGCGATCGTAAGATAGCGGTGCGAGATCCACGGCCAAGGCATCGCCCGCGCGCTCCACTCAAGCAGAGCCACGCGAGGATTGTCTGGCTGCGCACGTCGGGCGCTCGCGACCATCTTCTGAAATAGGGCTTCGTTCTTCGCCTCGATCGCAAGCTCCGCGAGCACGAGGTAGCCGTCGGATTGTCGAGGGTTCTGCGTCACCGCGTTTTTTGCGCGAAGGAGCGCCCCCTGAACATCGCCGGCATCGAGGTATTTTTTGGCTTCATTTGCCAATTCGTCCGCTGGCGAAGCCGACTTCTTGCTCGGACCGAAAAGCGCCTGCGATGCTTGCCTCGGCGCCAAGCCCATCGGAGCCAACCGTAGCTGCAGCGTTGCAATGTCTGAAGGCGACGCATCCCAACACCACAACCGGCGGGCCGATGTCGCTGCCGCTTCGGTCGTGATGCCCTTTGTGCTGACGATCGCGAGATCCGGCGCGATCTGCTGCTGAGCATCGAGCGCAACCACTCGCACGCGCGGCAAAGTCGCGGCAATCGCGTCCCAAGTTGGCCGCTGAGCCTCATCCACTGCGACGAGCACATGTTCCTGCTGACGGTGCAGTTCGTTGACGACATCGTAGGCTACCAGCACACCATCGAGTTGAGTCCCTCCGGGGAAAGTGATGGAGGTCGATGCCGCACTCGGAGTCGCGAAGGCGGCCTGCTCTTGTCCTGAAAAAACCAGTTCGGCAAACGCCGCCTGCCGCCGCGCCAAGCTAAAGTTCTCTTCAAACCAGCGACGACCCGCTTCGCCGATCGCCCGCGCTTCGTCCGGATGCGCGAGGAAGTGACGGGCTTTTTCGACGAGGTCTTCCGCGCTCTCGTATGAAACCTTCGCGACGCCTTCGCGGAGCAAATCGTCCAACCCGGATCCAGGTGCGAGACGATCCGTCAGCAGCATCGCGCCACCCGCGATGGTCTCGAAGACTCGCAGATTCAGATCGCCGTTCATCGACGCATTCAGCCCGATAAGCGACTCGCCATAGTGCGCGAGCACTTCGGACTGCCGCACTTCCTTCCACGCGAGCGGAAGCTTGGCTTCGATCAACGCAGCAAACAATCGCTGACGCCGGAAGTGATAGCCGGCTTTGCCGACCAGAGCCAGTTGTGCGCGCCGCGTGTCCTGCAACGCCGTGCGAGCACGTTCATCGCCGTGCACAAACGTGAGGCCGGGAATCCAGTGCACGTTGCGAACGCCCGCGGCCCGATAGAACGGGATGTGGTGGCGATCATACAACACGACGACCCGGTCAAAGGGCTCGCTCGCCGCATAGCGCACCATCTCCGACAACGCTCGTTCACCCCAATGTGAATCGGCCGCGAACAACACCACCGGGCAGTGAAACGCCCGGATGTTGCGAGGCTTGATGCCGAAACCGCAATCAACGTGACACACCACCACATCGGGTTGCTGATCACTCGGAATGTCGCGGGCGATCTCCGCGAGATCGAATGCGCCGTAAGGCGTCGATTTCGAGATCCAGCGACCGTCGATCTGCCGGCTCACGAAAAACGGTCCGGCGTTGATCTGTTCCGCAGCCAGACGCGGCGGCGCCATGTGATGCGGAGGCTGGCAACTGAGGAAGAGGACGCGCACGGGAACTATTCCGCTCAGGCAGCCTGCACCGCACTCGACTTCGCCAGGCGCGAGAGATGCGCCAGACAGGCTGCCTCGTCCATCTTGGCGAGAACCGGGGTTGGAATCTTGCAGAGCAGACTGGTCATCAGACGAATGGCCTGACTGCGCGCGAGCTGTTGCAGCGGTGGTGAGATTGGGATCTCACGCGTGACATCTCGGCGGACGATGGTGAGTCGCTCGCTTGAGGATTGAACAGAATAAGCCGCTCGGGTGAACCAGCGTCCCCACGGCATCATGCCAGCGACCATCCGGTTGATCGCCTCCTGAAAGTGAAGTTGCCGATTGAGAAACTCATCGACGGACGCGCTGGGAGCAGGCGGGGTGGAATTTACGACGCGCTCTTCATCTGAGTGGCGCAGAAACTCCAGCTGCCGGTGATCAATGTCGGTTCGGGAATGCCCAGCCTGCTTGAGCCGTTCATAGAAATCCTCGTCGTCGAAGCCATAGCGACGAATCACCTCCGAATATCCGTTTACTTCCTCCCACTGCGCGCGGGTGAATACGCATTGCCCGTTCGCGCACGTCTTGCCGACCGCGTTCCCGGCCCGCCAGTTGCCGGCGTAAAAACGGCCGGGCGCAGGTTGGAGAGACACAATGGCCGCATCCGGCAAGCAATCGGCATCGCACTTCAGGATGACGTCACCTTTCGCTTCAGAAACACCGAGATTGTAGGCATACGCCAGAACCCACTTCGGCTCGTCGACTGCGCGAATGATACGAATACGTGGATCAAGGGCTAGCAGATCGTCGAACGGCTCACGCGTGGACCAATCGACCAGCACGAACTCCGAGATGTCCGGCAACTTCAACCATGCCGGGAGCGTGTGTCGCAGATGCGACTCACGATTCATGCAAGCGGTAACCAGAGAGATCATGAGGGGTGTCCGTGGGAAAGTTATCTACGTTGAGCGGCCAGCCAGAGCCGAGATTTCTCTCTCGTGGATCCGCCGCGTCTCGGAATGCGCAACATCATCCTTGGTGGACGGAGGCTAAGGAGCGCTCTCCATTGAGCCGCGCAGTTGGAACGCTTTCTCCCACGAGCGGAAACGAGGGAGGCCCCGCCAAAAGGGCGAGGAACGCGTCTAGTTCCTTGGGAATGCAATAATACTCGGTGAAGACATGGAAAAAGCGGCAGCAGGCGCGGTGATCATTTTTCCGCAGCCCTTCGTTCAACACTCTGTCCAAAGCTGGAGCAACTGCCCTTGCATCGTCCGCTTCGTGCGTAAACCCGAGGCCGCCGTAGTAGGCCGATCCACAAAGCAGAACCTCCTTCCCCATCAGTAACGCCTCAAGGCCTGCTTGTGAGTTCATGGTCACACAAACGTCCGCTCGGCTGATTAATCCATAGGTCGAAAAACTGTTCTCCGTATCGACAATGAGGCGATTGCCCATCTCGTCGCGACACGCCGAAAAACGCTCGTCACGCGCCAGCCACCCTTTCGTCAGTTCGCGATAAAACGGTTCGTCCGTTTTGAAGGTGGCGCACTCTTTTGGATGTAGTTTCACGATCAACGTCGCGCCATGCTTTCTCGCGTAATCGGCAGTAGCGTGGATGGCATCGATCTGAGAGGTAACCCCCCGTCGGCCAAACACCACCGAGGCGTCGGTCCCCACCTGTGCCAAATAGACAATAACAGGCCCGCCGGGGATCTCCGGCAGAGCGGCTCCGCTGGGCGAGTTGTGCTCGGCCGTCTTGTAGATGGAAAGCGAAGCCAAATAATTCTCGGTGCTTCTCGTCGCAACGACGTCGTCCACCAAGTCGCCTAGTCGCCAATAGTAATTTTGGGCCAAGTGGGTATTTACGGCGATGCCGCATATATCCTCCCACACCAACAGGTCCTTTCGGAGTGTATTCTCGACCGCTACGACCCGAATGCCGGAACGAATCGCAGCATCTCGCATCACCGCCGCGATCAGATGATACCCTTGCGCGAGAAGAACCACTTCGGGCTGATATGCGGCGACAAAATCGTCCGCTTCATCGATCATTTCCGCGGCTTCAGCAAAGATCCGTTTGATCACGCTAAACTGAGCAGGCTCTTGTGGATCGATCTCCTCAGGGAGCGCTCGCAAGTGAAGCGAGAGCGGATACTGGCAAAGCTTCCAAAGCACGCGGCCTTTATGGGCAAAATGCCGCACGCTTCCTGGCGTAAGGCCCTCAAGAGACCGCCTCCCCGTGCATCGACTGGCCGCAAACACCGGAGTGAACCAGCCGTTCGCCAGGGTCTTTCGCACCAACTCGACCCAATCAAAATAAAACCACGGCTGAAATACGATGATCCCACATCGCCCTCCGAGCCCCGCTTGCTGACGAGCCAACTGAGCATCGCGTCGCGTCGCCCCGATGGAAGATATCAATTGGATGAGCTTAAGCGCGGCGTCGTAATGAACCTCTGGATCATACGCGACCGCTCGAAAAACATCCAACGCACTCTCAGGCTTCCCTCCTCGCATGGCAGCAGCAAGGAGTGATTGGTAAAGTTGAGTGGATGAAGGCACGTTTGTCATGGGCATGCGCTAAAACGAGGGCTAAACAACGCCCTCCAGCTCGAGCGGGAGTTCAGAGCGAGGTTCAAAATACCACTGCCATGAGGCCGGAAGCGGTCGCCCTGCCTCAAGCGAGGCCCAAACCCACTCGCCGTAGTTGGGACTCACGAACGCCGGAGTCACTGTCTTGGCATTCTGGATACACTCCGTTCGCACGTCCGCGCGCATGAGTTCAGCGATCGCGCGCGCAGCTTCATCCGGATGATAACTCGAGCACCGTCCTACTCCTAAGCTCGTGACGAATCGAGCGGCCGCCGTGTCAGGGTGCCCCAACACAAGCATCGGCGTGAACGACTGCGTGAGGATAAAGACCATACGCGACGGGAGGCTCAGTCGCGTCAACCACTCGTCCTTCTCCGTGCCGTCGAGCATTCCGCTTGGAACGATCACGAAAGGATACGTGGCCAGCTTGGCGGCCAACTCCGACTCAGCAATGAATCCACAGCAACGGATTCCCTCCTGCTCCAGTTGCTCCTTCGTCATTCCATACCACGACAGGTTCGTGTTGCCGAACCAGTCAAGTGGCAGGCCCGAGGCTCGGACCAAGCTCCGCAGCTGCGCAAGCTGTCCCTCCGACCAGATATTCCCCACCAGCACACCGCGAGGCGCGTCGTCCGTTGGTTGCCAGTGATTCGGCGCCTGCAACGCCAGCGAATCCATCAACGGTGGCACCACGCCCATCGACAGGCCAAACCGAGCCTCATACGCATCGCGCATCTCGGCCGAGATCGCCAGCCGCAGCGACGACATCGCCAAAGTCTGTTGCGCGATCTCGGGCGGAACGCTCGACGCATAGAGCGTTTGATCGTCCATCACATACGTGCACATCGGCGCACCCGACAACCGCTGCGCCGCGATCGCGTTTTCGAAGTCCTCGGCCGTAAAAGGCACGCAGAGAATGCGCCGGATGCGGAAGCGTTTCAGCAGCTTCCCTAACACGTCCATCCGTTGCTCAATCGTGAAGCCCGTGCCTTTCAGCACGAAATGATCACCCGGTATCTCCACCTTCCCTCCATAGAGCGTCAGCGAGCGCACTGTGATCATCGGTTCACCCGCCGCGAACATCCGTTTCATCAGCACACCAGAGCCATGGAACCTCGAGACCTCGTTGTAACAAACGATGAGGTCGCGTTCCTCTTTTTCCGCGGAGGAAAAATCGGCGCAAAGTTTTGCCTGCCATTTTTTCGCCAGCGGCGCGGCGCGGTGCCAAGCAGGGACGTCATGCAGTGCGTCTTCCGCGATCTCCGGTCGGCCTCGCAGCAGGGCCACGTGAGCCAACGCGAACTGCGCGACCCCGTCGGTTTTGTTGAAAACCGTCGCATGCAACAGGAGACCAAACGCATCCTCGTCCCGCCCCCTTTTGCAAAAGTAGCAAAGCAAGTTCCACGAGGGATCGGACATCCCCAGACGGTGACGCCGTGAGCTGGGGCAGCATCGCGACCGCATTCGCCAAATCTCCCTGCTGAGCGCAATACGCCATCGCTAGGAAAATCACCTCCGCGTTTTTTGGGTCGGTGCGCGATGCCAACAACGCGCTCGCCTTCGTCGCACCGGGATTCTGCGTCAACTCGCGCCAGCCGTGTCGGACGAGCCGCTGCACATGAAGCGGTCGCTCACCTGCCTGGACGCGTTGTTCGAGTTTCCGCCACTGCGGATCTGCCGGCGCTTCAACTTTCAGCCGGTTAGCCAGCTTCCCAAAAGAGATCCCGATTGCCCGCCTCAAATGCCACCTCCGCCATCACCCGCAACGCGATGGTGCTGCGACTCGGCCCTTTCAAAATTTCCTTCGCCCGCTCCACCGCGTCCACGTAGTCGCCCCGCTCAAGGCCGCCTGGGCCGCGATTTCTGCGGGCTTCAAATTCATCGGACGCACGGCCCAAGTCGGTCCCGCCACCGCAAAGCCACGGCGCTGCGCCACCGCCACCTGTGTCACGACACCGTCATTTTTTCCGCCTACCCAACATACGCCGCGAAAGCGTGCGACGTTGTCCGGAAAAACCTCACCTTGGGTAAGCACGAGAAAATGAGCGCCGACACTGCCGTTCCCTCACTCCCAGTCCCTTCGGTCTCGAGTTGCGCAATGATATCGCCAGCCTCATTGCGCGCGCATTGGCACTGCAAACGAACGTGATGCGGCCCGACTCCGCGCGCACACTCCGGACGGTTTCACACAACGTGAGCTCGAGCGGGATCGGTCTCTTGGCCCCGACCAGTTCTTCGGCGCCTCGACTCATCCATGTCTCAAATTCTAAAGCGCGCTCGAACTCTAGCGGGCCTTCGTTTTCGACAGTCGTTTCGCGCCAGGGCATCCAGCGCGCGCGAAAACCCTCCGCTTCGAAATAGGCAAGATCCCGCTTCTCACCGCCATAAACGATTGCGTCGTAACCCCCAGACTGAGCCTCGGAGATCGCTGCCTGGATCGGAGTGCCCGGATAGACGCATTCGCCGACGACCAGAACCTTGGGGATCGTCAGTGACGGAGGGAGGCGCAACGGCTGCGGCGCCCGTGGATCAAAGATCCGCACGAACATCTCGGGCTGCTGCTCCGACGGCAAACGGCTCAGCACAGTCGCCAAGGCCTCTTCTCCAAATGGTGCCGCAAGCGAGAGCACAAACCCGCCAAAAATCCGATCACGATACGCCGGTCCACAGTTCACCTGCTCCACCCCAAGCCGAGGCACGGGATGGATCTCGGGGGGAAAATCGCTCCAGCAGAGAACACGCATACGCGGACCAGAACGTCTTTCTACCGCGTTTCGATCCCTTGGATTACGGTCACACCGTCGGCAGGCGAATCTGGGCTCCAAATCGAACGGACGCCCTTACTTGGAGACCAAAAAAACACCGTTCTCTTCATATCCCGTCCGTTATGCAAATTCCGCGCCTACCCCCATTACACCCACCCATATAATTATCATACAACTTCTTACGAAAAATTTCGTCTAGTGCCATGTTTTCAGCACCTCATAAGAACAGCCCGTGATGACAAAATGGGCAGATTTTGCCGGCGGCTCCTCGTCAGAGAGAGAGAGAGAGAGAGACGTCAGCGACTTCTCTTAGTGATCAGGCCGCGCTTGCTTGCGAAGTCACAGTCGTCCGAAGCCGGCTTGTGGCACGAACAGCTGGTCCTTGGACTAGCTGTTCCGCTGACTGCAATTCGTGGTTATCTCGCTCTGGCGAGATCGCCGCTGGACCCTCGGTCCAAAACCACGCCTCTGCCGCGAAGTGCTCTTTGTCGAGCTGCTGCCCAATCGCAGCCGATCGCCTCCGAACCTCCGCTTCGTTCGTCCGCAGCCACAACAACCGCTCTCGCACAGTAGCGTGGAAAAGCGCGCTGTCCCCGCTGTGCATGATGACGTCGTCTTCGCAGCCAAACAGGCCCATGCTTCCGACATTCTTGTGTCGGTAGTAGTCCCCATCCACCGGCGAAATCACGGGGACCCCGCCTCTCAGAGCGAAGATCAATGGGTGATGTGGCAATGACACGACCAAGCGCGCGTTCTGGATTAACATCACGCGCTCCCAAACGCGCTCTCCACCTTCGATCACCGTGGCATCACCGCGGAGTCGTTCGCACAACGCGTGCAGCGGCGCGACATCTCCGGGCATCATTGGCACCAGGACCAACGGCAGAGTGAAAGACTCGGCGGCTTTCCGACAAACATCCGCGAACTCCTCCATGAACGCGTCCCTCACTCCCACCCCGGGGTGCATGCGATAACACACGCCAATGTATGAACCGCGTTCCAGTCCGTAGGCACGCAAGGATTGGGCTGCGTCCGGAACAGGAATCTTGGCAAAGAATGCATCATCAGGGCGCTCTGCGATCGAAAGCGTCGTGGCGCCAATCGCTCGGGCGACTTCGAGACTATTCCGATCTCTCGTCGTAACCTTGACGCTCGCGCCAAGAATCTCGCGAAGCCTCTGCGTGTCTTCGTCGCCCTCGATTGGGCCAATCTGATGACTCCGCAACAGCAGCTTTTTCCCCCAATGCTCACACAGTGTTGCAATCAACGCGCAGTCCCACAGTCGTGACCGAGTGGCACTCGTGAGAATGCCGCCCCCATGAAGCACGACTACGTCGGCATCGCCGATCGCGCTCAGGAGTCGCAACGTCTCCGCAAGATCGACAAAACGCGGCCCGCGCCCAGCGCGCAGACTAGCCAGCGTCTCCGCTTGCGAACCTGCCACAAGAAAGGTCCTCAGCTGCGTCCAGCGCTCCACGAAAACCTCACCCGCTTTCCAATACTCGTCATCTTGATCGATCCGGAACAAGCAACGTCGCGGAGCCGGAACGAGCATCGCGGGAATATCTCCGAGTGTCTTCTGCGTCACCGTCTCGTCGGGAGTGGCCACCACGATTTGGCAGCCCGGAATAGCCGAAGAGGTGCACTGCACCGCAGACAGAAGCAAAGCTTCGTCTCCTAGATTTCCGTGTCCAGCCCCGCCCAAGACGAGAGCAGATCTTTTCCGCACCATCGATTGCTCAGCCAATCCTGAAGAACGCGCGGAGTGGTTCATCAAGAAACCCGAGCTGTCTTCAGCAAGACGACCGGCCCTCCGTTGACGCAGTGCGACGAACTCCGCCGAGAGGCGCTCTTCGATTGTGCGTTTGATCGCGGTCGCCACGCCTTCCGGCGGGAGGTGCATGTAGTCTTTAACCGCAGCGCGGCGCGACTCCGCCTTCGGATCGCGGCCGCTGGTTACGTCGTCGAGGAACGCCGCGATCTCCGCCTCTGTCGTCGCAGTCGCGCAGTGTTCGTGCACGAAAGCGCCATCGGCATTGAGGCCAGGCCCGTTCGGGTTGTGCAAATAAAGCAGCGGACGGCCCGTGACGGCGTATTCGAGCAAAAACGAGGACGCGTCCGTGATGAGCGCCGAGGCCGCCGCAAACACCGGGAGATAACTCGAGCGACGATCGACCAAAATATTTCCGGCCGCGGCACAGCGTTCGAGAAAGGCTGCGATCTGTTCCGCCGTGAGTATTTTCCGCTGCTCCAGCGTCGCGAAAAACAGGGGGTGCGGACGAATCACGAACGCGAGGTCCTGACGCCGCGCGAACTCCGCGGGCAGAAACTCCTGCCAACGCAGGAAGGTCGAGTAACCTTTGCCAAAGGCCGAACTATCGAGCCGCACATCGAACTGCGGATTCCAGAAAACCATTTTTCGCCCGGCGATGAAGCGTTCCAACTCCTCGTCGCGCACAGACGCGAGGTCGCGCACGCTGTCCATTTTCGGATGCCCCGTCACGGCCACGTGCGCATCACCCGTTTCGCAGAGTTCCGTGAAGGTCGCGCGATGACGTCGGCTGCGCGCAAACACCGCCCACGCGAGTTGCTGCAACGTGAGGTTCACGTGCATCGTCGCGTTTTCCGTTCCGCCATGGATTTCCAGCGCGTAAGGAATGTAGGCGATGCGCGGCACCGAGCGCATGATCTCGTGCGTGCGCCAGCCTTCCGGGCGACTTACGTCGTAGGGATTCTGCAGGAACACCACATCCGCGCAGCCCGGCTGCAGGCGAACGTCAGACCAGTGCACGTAAGGAATTCCCTCTTTCTTCAGGAAAGCGAAAACCGCTTCGCGCTCCTCTTCCTTCACGTAGTAAGGATGATTGTAAGGCAACGCGACGACCGTGACATCCCACGATGGGTCCGCCGCAAACGCGCGATACACCGAGGCCATGCTCGGCCAAAACGGACCGTGCTGCACGACGAACATCACGCGACGGCGCACGCCGGGCGGCGGCGCGGAAACATCGCCCGAGCCACCGACAGCCCGTTGATGCAGTTGCAGCGCTTCCAGGAGTCTCCCTTGCCGCTTCATCGCATGACCGTGCCACAGCAGCGGCTGCGGATCGGTGGGCGCGAGTGTGTGGGCGCGCTGAAATGCGTCTGCCGCCGCATCGTAGCGCTTCGCCGCAAACAACGCCTTCCCCAGTGCGAACCACGACGCATCGTGACGCGAGTCGAGTCGCACCGCAGTTTGAAACGTCGCGATGGCTTCCTCGAGTTTGCCCGCTTCCCGCAGCGTCAGACCGAGTTCGCATTTCCACTCGGCGTTTTTCGGTTCGAGATGTGACGCCAGTTTGAACGCCACCGCCGCTCCGTCGAAGAGCTGCATGCCGCGAAAACCGCGACCGAGCAGCCCGTAGGCGGTCACGTTCTTGTTATCCATCTTCACCGCACGTTCGGCCAGGGAAGCCGCTGCGGTGAAATCTTCCTGCGCGAGCCTCTCGGCAGCACGCTTCAACAACTCCGGCAAGTCCTCTGCCGCGCTTGCAACCGTTGCCACATCGCCACGCGCGAACAGCGCATGCGCGCCGGCCTGCAACGCGAGTCCGCTTGCTTGAAGATGTTTCGCCAGCACTGGCAGCTCGCTCGCGCCCGCGTCCCAGCACCATACACGCGCGGCGCTTTTCGAAAGTTCGCCGCTCGCCTGCGTGCGACTGCAAATCGCGAGATCCGCGGCCGACGCCGCGCGCACGACGTTCATGCGCGGCAACGTCTCGTAAAGTTCCACCACGTCCGCGGGCACCGAGGCGTCGCACGCGATCGTCACGTTTTCCTGCGTGCGATGCAGCTCCTGCATCGTCTCGTAAACGCCGACCGCTTGGTTAAGCCGCAGCTTGTCGCCGCCAAACCACAGGCGACTCGCACTCCCCCTGCTCGAGCGCAAATTCTGGCAACGCAACCCCATCGACCGCCAACGCGCGAAACGCATCCCGCCGACGCCGCTCGTTGAAACGCGCATCAAACCACTTCGCGCCGGCCGTGCCGATCGCCTGCGTCTCCGCCCGACGCGCAAGTGCGTGCGCCGCGCGCTCCGCCAGCTCCTCGGGCGAGCCATACGTGATCATCTCGCGTCCGTCTCCGAGCAGCTGCGCCAAACCCGACGCCGGGGCGAGCGCGTCCGTGAGCAGTGCGGCGCCGCTCGCAAGAATCTCGAACACGCGGAGGTTGAGATCGCCGTTGAGGCTCGCGTTGAAACCGACGAGCGAAGCTCCGTAGAAATTCATCGCCGCCGCCTGACGCAGCGCCTGCACCCGCAGCGGGAGCTTCCGCGCGGTCAGCGCCTCGGAAAGTCGCACGCGCCGCGGATGATGTTTGCCGATCTGGCCGACAAACCCGATCTGCGCCGCGCGCGAGGTTTGGCGCGATTGCCGCACCACCGCGTCGGAGTGCGGAAACGTGAGGCCGGGAAACCAGAAAAGATTCTTCACTCCGGCCGCACGGAAAACGTCTGCGTGATGTCGGTCGTAGAGCAGCACGATGCGCGTGAACGGCTCCGAGGCCGCGTAACGGATCATCTGCGCCAACGGTTGCTGCAGATGGTGCGTATCCGCGACGAGCAGCACGCGCGGGCACGCAAACTTCGACAGTCCGCACGGCGTGTTGCGCCAGCTCGCGTCCACGAGGCACACCACCACATCGGGCTGTTGCTCGGGCGGAAGTTTCGCCGCGATGGCGCTCAGATCGTAACTGCCCGCCGGGGTGTGCAGCGACACCCAGCGGCCGTTCGGCGCGCGCTCGTCCTTCCAGTCGGGACCACACACCACCTGCTCTTCGCCGAGTTGCGGCGGAGCCATGTAGTGCGCAGGCGAACCCGTGGCGAAAAGAACGCGCATGCCGGATCAGCCGAGTCGGGCGGCGATGTTGGCGAGTTCAGGATGATCGGGAGCGACTTCGCGCAACGCCTCGAACGCTTCGCGCGCGAGGTCGGTCACGCCGGAGGCTTCGGCGAGTTCGATCAACATCAGCCAGGCGTCGGCCCGTTTTCCATCAATGCGCAGACTCGTCTCGAGCGCCTGAATCGAATCGGCGTGCTGGCCGTTTTGCTGCAGAGCACGAGCGAGATCGAACCAGCGCGTCGCATCGGCGTCCGCGGCTTCGATCGAAGCGAGAAGATAATCCACGGCGCGTTTCGCTTGTCCGACGGACAGCAACGCGCGACCGAGCAGCGCCCGCGCTGCCGCATGATCGGGCTGGGCGCGGAGCACGAGACGCGCGGAGGTCGCGGCCGCGAGAAAATCGCCCGCGACGAGCGCGTCCTGACCGGCGGCAAGATGCTGCGCGGGATCGCCCGCATCAACAGCCACCACGATCGGTTCGCGGTTATTGCGGAAACGCGCGAGGCCCGCCGATTCCAACGCGTCGTGCGCGGTTTCGAGCAAGTCGCCAAACGCATCCGCGGTCGCGAGCGCATCGAGCGCGCGAGGGAGCGCCGTGGCGCGGGCACGAAGTTGTTCGCGCAGGGCCGCGCGGTGGTCCGCATCGCCTGCGAGTTGCGCTGCGAGGGCAACGTAGGCGGCGGTGTCGCTGGCGACGAGATCGGTCGCGGAAAGAGAATCGAGCAGCGAAGCGACGCGGCGCGTGCGGAGCGTGTCGCCCGCGAGCGTCACGACCGGCACACCGGCGCGCAGCGCGAGCAGCGCCACGTAGTCGTCCGCGCTCGGCACGGTGTCGAGATACACATCGCCGGCCGCGAGGAGTCGCTGCAGTTCGTCGTGACTCGGCAACGCCGTGGCCGAAATAATCAGGCGGTCGTCAGTGACCCCGTGCGTGTGAAGCACGTGGTCAAAATTCGCCGCGAATGCCGCGGGATCGTCCGCGCTGGTTTCGTCGCGCACGGTGCGCTGGATGAGCAGATAGCTGCCGGGCACCTGCTTGAGCACTTGCGCCCAACGGTCCTGCGTTTCCGGGGAAATCTGGTTCCAGTCGGCAGCCGTCACGAAGAGCGTGCCGTTCTCCGGGAGACCGAGTTCGGACCGGGTCGCGACCGTGTCCGGACCTTGGCTCGGGTCGAGCCGCTCAAAGGCGCGACTCGGTCCGTTCACGAGTCCGAGACGTTCCGTAAACTGGTGCGACACGTCGCGCGCCCGGGCATCTGTCACGAAGAGGTCGATCGTGTTGAGACCGGTCGTGACGTCGTGATGCGCGCTCGTCGCGATCTGGAGCGGCGCGAGGCGATGCGTGGCGAGACGGGCGACGTCAGCGGTCGAGCCGGTGACTTCGTCGAGAAACACGAGCGCGTCCAAACCCGCGGTGGCGAGCATCGGCACTTGCTCGGCGAGATCGGCGGGCAGCACTTGAAACTCACCCGCGCTCTGGCGGGCGTGTTGCTCGAGCCGCGACTCGGTCGTTTTCACGACGTAGACGACGGTGTCGAAACGCTCGCGATCGAGTTCGGTGAAGAGCGCAAGCGCGGCCCAAGTCTGCACGTTGTCGTCGAACGACGGGGCCACAAAACCGACGCGCAGGCGGCGACCTTCGCGCGAGAACGCGGCGAGCACCGGATCGCTGCCGGGCTTGCGCACGAGACGCGTGAGGAGGCGTCCATGAAGTTCGGATACGCGGCGGAGATCGGCGCACGCGAGTTTCAGCCGCGCGAAATGCGAACCGGAGTGATAGCGGTCGAGCGCGGTCTTCACGACGCCCGAGCCGGGGTTCATTTCCGTCCAGCGCGCGAGCGACTCGAGGTGCCGCTCGGTGTGCGCGAGGAACGCCGCAGCTTGTCCGGAAGCCGAGAAATTTTGCGGAACGGCAAACAGCCACGACGCGTAAACCTCGCCGAGCCACTCGGGCACGGTGTCGAGCGTCGGGGCCGACGGGCAATGCCACGCGGGATGCAGGAGCATCATCGCGAGCAATCCGGGCCAGCCTTTGGCGCTGGGCGCCGTCTGCGGAATCGCGGCAGCCAGACGCGGATGAAGATCGGCGGCGATCAACTCGCGAATGATCGCGAGCGCTTGGGAAACTTCGGGGACCTTGGGCTGCGTGCGGTTGAGCGTGGCGACGGCCGCCGACGCAACGCGGAGCGCGTTGGTGAGCGCGGGCAAGGTGGCGGCGCTGTTCGACTCCGCGAGGTGGCGGGCGAG
Organism: Opitutus sp.; assembly: GCA_024707325.1. Lineage (GTDB taxonomy): Bacteria > Verrucomicrobiota > Verrucomicrobiia > Opitutales > Opitutaceae > Opitutus. The sequence goes on from JANPZY010000001.1 coordinate 420,485, forward strand.
CGCTTGATGCGCGGATTGGAGAACCGCCGCACAGGCGCTGGTGGCGCGCGGTGTGTCGTCGTTACCCGGCTGGATCGAGATGGAATGCGGGGGAGACGAGAGGGTCGCGGAAGTCATGGGACCTCCCGCGATTGCAAGTTTCAGGCCTATGCGGAAAGCATCGTCGCAAATCGCTTATTACCAATAATAAGAATATTCTTTTTAGCAGCCCGTTAGCGATCTACGACCGCTTCCCTGCCCGCGCGGCGGTTCGGCGGCAGATTTTGCCGGGCGGATTTCTTCACCCAAAACAGCGCGCAAACGCAGCCGACAGAAGCTGCGTTCGAGGAAAAATCTCGTCCACGTAACGGCTCAGCGGAGCGCTGCGCGCAGCGGGCCGAACTGGATCAACGCCAGGCGCGTGGCGTTTTCGACCTCTTCTTCCGAGACGCCGGCGGCGGAGAGTTTTTCGGGCGTGACGTCCCAATAGGATGTTTCGCCGGGAAGGCCGTGACCGCCGCGATCGGCCGCGGCCGCGGCGAGATTGAGCAAACTGGCGAGCGCCGGGGACGAGGGCAGCGGCCGGTAGTGGCCGCGAATACCGTCGATCGTGTGCGACGCGAAACGCCACTCGGCGAGGATCGTGGCGGCGGCTTCGCCGTTGTGGAGACCGACCGCGCGCGTTTCCCAGTCGAGCAGGCTGTCGCCGGGGGAAAGCGTCGCGACGGCGGGTTTGCTGCCAGCACGCATGACGCCATCGAGCGCGATCTTGCCGATCGAGCGCAGGAGGCCGGCCGTGTAGGCGTGCTTGGGGTCGATGGCGGTGTGGGCCGCGAGCGCCTCGGCGACGATCGCGGTGAGCAGCGAGTTTTCGCGGAGTTGCGCGCCGGTGATGCCGTAGGCCGTGAGATCCGGATCCGCCAACTGCGCGAGCGCCGCCAGGCCGGTGAGGCGATAAACCTCGTTGAAGCCGACGCGCGCGAGCGCCTCTTCCAGCGAGGCGTTGCGCTGCCCCGTGGAGTAAAATGCGCTATTGCTGATGCGAATGATCCGCGCCGTGAGCGCCGTGTCGCAGCGCAACAGCTTGATCACCTCGTCCATGTCGGAGTTCGGATCGAGCAACAGATGCCCGAGCTGAACAAGGATATGGGGGAAGCAGGGAGCGACTTAACGACATGCAGCAGCGTCTCGCGCGGAATCGGCGTAGCGAACATGTGCCCTAAATCGGCCCAAACCTCTCAGGTCTTAGCAGAAACGCATGCGTCTGCGCGATCTGCGTGGCGCTTCGTGCACCACGTTTGCCAACAAACCCGCAGCGCCTCGCCAAATCGTTGCGCTTGCGCCGCGTGATCGAGCAACACCGATGCCCGCACCGCCTCCCGGAGTGCCTTGCGATCAAAGTAACCTATTAGGTTACTTTGTGTCTGAGCGATTTTCACGTAGTCGGCTGGCGTCGCCGCGATGCAGTCCTCGCGTCCCACGGCGCGCAGCAAACTCGCGCCGACCCGCGCCATGTGCCGATCACCCACAAGCGAGACCACCGGCACACCCATCCAGAGCGCTTCACACGTGGTCGTCGTGCCGTGATACGGAAACGTGTCCAACGCCACATCGATCTGCGCGTAACACGCGAGATGCTCCGCGATGCCGCTCGTGCGACCGAGCAACCGCACACGCTGCGGATCGATGCCTGCGGCGGCGAAGCGTGCATGCAGGCGCGGTTGTTGGGCGGGATCGTCGAGCCCCTGCGATTTCAACACGAGCTGCGAGCCAGGCACCGCGGCGAGCACATCGGACCACAGACGCAGTGTGGCATCGGAGACTTTGGAAAAGTTGTTGAAGCAACCAAACGTCACCCGCGCGCCCGACGCCCTCCCCTCCGCGACGGGGGGCGCATCGACGGGCGGCGCGTAAGCCCACGCAGTTGGCGCGAAACGCACCAGTTGTTCGGTGGCGCGACAATCCGCCTCGCCCGGCGGATCGCTGATCGCATCGACAAACCGATAATCCATCGCGGGCACGCCCGTCGTGTCGGGATAGCCGAGATACGTCACCTGCACGGGAGCGAGTCGCCGCGCGAGCAGTGGCAGGCGGTTGAAACCGGTGTGTCCCGCCAGATCGATGAGAATGTCCGGCGCATCGGCGGCGATCGTCGCCGCGACCGCGGCATCGGATTGCCCGGCGAACTCACGCCACACACGCGCGTGCGCCCGCAGTCGCGCGGACATCGCGTCCACACGTGCATGATCGTGATAAAGCACGATCTCGAACTGCTCCGGATCAAGATGCGCGAGTAGCGGCTGGAGAAAATACGCGACCGAGTGCGCCCGTAGATCGGGCGAAAGAAACGCCACGCGCAAACGCCGGTCCGGCGAGGGATCGTTTTTGAACTCATCCGCCGAGCGTGCGGGCGGCAGCTGCGCCCCGAACTCGACGTGCTCCGCAAAGAGCGCTTCAGCCGAAACATCATCAACGTAGTGGCGCGCCAGCAGCCGTGCGCTGCGCGCTTCGTGATGCTGCGGATAGCGGCGCAGCACCTCGTCGTAAACCGCAACAGCCTCAGTCGGACGATGCAGCGATTGGAGCGCGAGCGCGCGACCAGTGAGCGCCTGCGCGTTCGCCGGATCGAGCGCGAGCGCACGGTCGAAACACGATAACGCTTCGTCCGCGTGCGCAGTTTGCGCGAGCGCGACGCCGAGATTGGCCCACGCATCCGCCGCGTCCGGTTGAAGCTCGGTCACGCGGCGGAAATGCGGAATCGCCGCGGCCATGCCGTCACGTTTACCGACCATTTCGCCGAGGAGAAAATGGGCGTCGGCACACTTCGGGTCGGCAGCGACCGCGCGCTCGACGGCCGAGCGGCATTCCGCGATTCGCCCCACCGAGCGATAGGCGTGACCAAGCCGCAGCAGGCAAAGCGCCGAACGAGGATTCAGCCGGGCCGCTTGTTCGAGAAGCGTAATGGCGTTTTGGATACGCTTCTGCTGCAGCGCGAGAAATCCGGAAAGGTGAAACGCGTCGAAGTTGCGCGGATCGGCCGTGCGCACTTGGCCATAGAGCGCCTCGGCCTGCGCGCCCCGACCAGCTTGGTGATGCGCGATCGCGGCCTGGAGCAGCTGAAGTGTCCTCGGTTGCGCCATGTTACGTCCCGGGTCGAGCCAAGGTGCGGCATGACTCGCGCCAGCATGCGCGCACGGCCGCGCCAAAGCGCGCTGCTTGTCCCGCGTGATCCATCAACACCGAGCGCTGCATCCGCTCGCGGAGAGCCTTTCGCCCAAAGTCATCTATTAGTTTACTTTGTGCCCGGGCGATTTTCACGTAGTCGGCGGGAGTGGTTGCGATGCAGTCGTCGAGTCCCACCGCACTCAGAAGGCTCGCGCCGACACGCGAGACGTGACGATCGCCCGCGAGTGTCACGACCGGCACGCCCATCCAGAGTGCTTCACACGTCGTCGTCGTGCCGTGATACGGGAATGTGTCCAGCGCCACGTCGATGCGCGCGTAGAGTTGCAAATGCGAACGGGTGTCCGGGGTGCGTTCGAGCAGCTCGATCCGGTCAAGTGACAGGCCATTCCGCGCCAGGCGCGCTTCGAACGCCGCGCGCTCAGGTCCGCCGCCGAGTCCGGAGCCTTTGAGCAACAGACGCGAGCCCGGGGTCTGCGCGAGAAGTTCGGCCCAGCACGCGAGCGTCGCGTCGGTGAGTTTCGCGGGATGATTGAAACTGCCAAACGTAAGCGGACGATCCGCCGGACGCGGCTCGGAGGAAACCTCCGGCGAATCGGCCGGCGGCGAGTAGCACCACGCAGTCGACGAAAAGCGCACGAGCTTTTCAGTCGCGAACGCATCGGCCTCGCCTTCCGGATCGCTGATCGGATCGACGAAGCGATAATCCATCGCCGGCACGCCGGTCGTGTCGGGATAACCGAGATACGTGATCTGCACGGGCGCGAGTCGCCGCGCGAAAACCGGCAGACGGTTGCGCGTGCCCGTATGGCCGGCGAGGTCGATCAACACGTCGGGCGTGTCGTCGCGGACAAGTTTCTCGAACGCGGAATCGGCCAGCGACACGGTGTTGCGCCACGCGGACGCGTGCTCGCGGAATCGCGCCGACATCGCGTCCTCACGAAAATGATCGTGATAAAGCACGATCTCGAATTGCGCGCGATCGAGGTGTCGCAGCAGCGGCTCAAGAAAGTAAGCACACGAGTGCTCGCGCAGATCCGGCGAAACGACGCCGACGCGCAGGCGACGTTCCGGGTCGCGAGAATTTGGGAAAGCACGAGCCGGCGCCGGGCTGACGACCCGCCCATACTCCACGTGTTCGGCGAACAACGCCTCGCGCGAGAGCGTGCCGAGATGCTGCAACGCAAAGAGCCGATAGCTGCGCGCCTGCGTGTGACGCGGCTCGGTCGTCAGAAATCGATCGTAGTCGGCCACGGCCTCCGCGAGACGATGGAGCTGATGCAGCGACTGCGCCCGACCAAAGCACGCGGCGGCAAAATCAGGCGCAATCCTCAGCGCATGCTCCTGCGATTCGAGTGCAGCGGCATAATCGCCCGCGAGGCTGAGACCGAGTCCGCGGTTGCACCAGAAGGCAGCGTTTTGGGGCGCGAGTTTCACCGCGTGATCGTGCGCCGCGATCGCGTCGCCGAGGCGGTCCTGCATCTTCAGCACGAGCGCGAGTTGATCCCACGCTTCGGCCGAGCCGCGCTGGGCGAGCAGGCGCAGGATCTTCTCCGCTTCGGTATGTCGACCGGCCGAAGCAAGTGCGCTCGCGTAGCGCAGTTGGCAATCGCTCGCATCGGGACGCACGCGCAGTGCGCTTTGGAAAAGGGTCAGCGCCTCGGGCACTCGTCCCCTGCTGCTGCGCGAGCAAGGCCGAGAGTTGCAGCGCATCGAAGTTGCGCGGATCGGCCACGCGCACCTGACGGTAGAGCGCTTCGGCCGCGTCGAGTTTGCCGGCGCGGTGCAGTTGCAGCGCCTGCTCGAGCAACGCGCGCGGAGAACGCGCGGGAGCGGTTTTCGCGGCCATCATGACGCCTGCCTCTCCTTTTCCGCCACACTCGCGCACCACGTCTCCCAGCACTGGCGAAGAGCGGAACCAAAACACTGCGCCTGCGCGGAATAATCGCACAATGGCGAACGCAACATCTCGGTGCGCAACTCCCGCCGCAGCACACCGCGGTGCTCGGCGTCGTGCGCGAGCTCCGTGGCGATGCGGATGTAATCATCCTCGTGCGTGGCGATCCACTCGGGATGTCCGATGGCGTTGAGCAGCGAAACACCCACGCGTGAGACATGGCGGTCGCCCGCGAGACTCACGACGGGCACGCCCATCCAAAGCGCTTCACACGTGGTCGTGGTGCCGTGATACGGAAACGTGTCGAGGGCGATGTCGACGCGCCCGTAAAGCGCGAGATGCGAAGCGGTGTCACGCGCATGCGGCAGCAACTCGACGCGTTCGGAACTCAGGCCCGCGGCCGCAAGGCGACGCAGAAAAGGTTCCCGCACGGCAGGTTCGTTGAGCCCACCGGATTTCAGCAGCAGTCGCGATCCCGGCACGACCTCGAGCAGGCGTGCCCAGCGGCGCAGTGTGCCGTCGGTCGCCTTGGTGAGGTTGTTAAAAGAGCCGAACGTGATTCTCCCCTCGCCGATCGACGGCGGGGGCGCGGGCTCGGGCGCCTGCGCAGGCGGCAGGTAGCTCCATGCGGTCGCGGAGAAGCGCACCAGTTTTTCCGTGTGCAACGCATCGGCGGTCGGCGCGGGATCCGTCCACGCATCGACGAAGCGATAATCCATTTCACGCAGCCCGGTGGTGTTGGGGTAGCCCAGATAGGTCACCTGCACGGGAGCGAGCCGCCGCGCGAAAAGAGGCAGTCGGTTCAGGCCCGTGTGGCCGGCGAGATCGATCAACACGTCGGGCGCATCCTCGCGTAACGCTTTTTCCACTACACCATCCGCCTGACCTGCGAAATGACGCCAGCCATCCGCCAGCTTCCGCAAGCGCTCGGTCACCGCGTCCACGACGGCGTGATCGTGATAGAGGAAAATCTCGAACCCGGCGCGATCGAGGTGCCGCAGAAGTGGTTCGAGGAAATAAGCGACGGAGTGCTCGCGCAGATCCGGCGAGAGAAACGCGAGGCGCAGGCGCCGCGCAGGTTCGGCACGTTGACCGAACACCGGCGCAGGCGATTTTGGCAACGCGCGACCGAAAGCCACGTGCTCGGCGAAAACGCTCTCGCTCGAGCGATGCTCGAGACTGTTGAGCGCCATCAGCCGATAGCTGTGCGCCTCGAGCTGACGAGGATCGCGGGCGACGACGGAAGCCATGACTGCCTCGGCTTCCTCCACGCGGAAACATTTGAACAGCACCATGCCCCGCCCGAGCTGCGAACGCAGATTGCCGGGATCGAGTTTCAGCGCGCGTTCGAAGCAGCCGAGCGCCTCCGTCGGGCTCCCGTGCGTGGAGAGTGAAGATCCGAGCGCATGCCAGCCGGGCGCGTAGTTCGGCTTGAGCGCGACGACCTTGCGCTGGGCGGCGATCGCCTCGTCGATTCGTCCTGAAGTTTTGAATACAAGCGCGAGATAATGCCACGCCTCCGCCATGGCGGGATGCGTTTTGACGACCTGTTGCAATACCGATTCCGCCCCCGGAAGATCGCCGGCCGCGACCCGCGCGACCCCGAGACCAAACGCCGTGGCGACCGCCGCGGGATTCAGTTGCAGCGCACGCGCGAGCAGCGAAACGGCTTCGGCGGCTTGTCCGGCCGCGAGCGCCGTCATCCCGCCATGATGCCAACCGGCGGCATCGCGCGGCGCGAGTTGGCGAACACGCGCAAAGATCATCGCGGCTTCCGCAAACCGTCCGCGTTGGTGATGCGCTTCACCGTCGCGCAGCAGTTGTTGCAACGCGGGCGTCAGCATCCGTCGCGAAGCCCGAGTCGAGCCGCACCGGCACGCGACAGCGCGACTTTCGAAGCTCGAAAGCCGAAAAACCGACGCTGGGTGATGGAAATCGACACTCTCTGGGCGTTTGCGACTGCGAGAGTTTGATCGGCTCGCCGATCGTGCAGCTTGAGCACAATCGCACTCAAGCGAACCCGCTTCCGCGCCGATAAAGCTGCTGCGGTTTCACCCCCAGTGGGGCATGCCGTAACTACCCAATTTCTCCATGGTTCTTGCTTCTGCGTCCGCCACCGCATCCGCGAGCGCGGGTCCCTTCTCTGACGACGTCATCATGCGTCGCATCGATGGGTGCCCCAAGCTCGGTTCGCTCGGTAGCATCAACCGACAACTCAACAGTCTGCTCACCGCCGAGCAGAGCCTGAATTCCCAGATCGCCGAAATCATCCGCCGCGATCCCTCGCTGACCGCGCGCCTGCTGCGCATGGTCAACTCGGTTTACTTCGGGCTCTCCACGCGCGTGAACAACATCGAGGAAGCCGTGTTCTTCCTCGGTCTCCGTCAGATTCGCGAGCTGTCGATGGCCACTCCCGTCATCGAAGATCTGGAAAAACTCCAGTTCAACCAAGCCTCGCTGCCTTGGAAGGATCTGTGGAGCCACAGTATCGGCACCGCGATCCTTACGCGCGAAATCCTCGCCTCGACCACGGTGCAGATCGACGACGACACGGACTACCTCGTGGGCCTGTTGCACAATGTCGGCAAGGTCGTCATGGCGACGGCGTTTCCCGACGAGCTGCGCGCGTTGATCAACCAGCCGGCGCGCAATTCCGCGGACGTGTGCCGCATGGAGCGCGAGTTGATCGGCTGGGATCACGCCCGCATCGGCGCCTACTATCTTGGCCGCCACAAGATCGCGCCGGAGATCATCGCCGCCGTGCTTTATCATAACGATCCGGATCGCGCGCCGAATCACCGCATCTTCGCCGCCGCCGTGCAGGTGGCGGACCACGTGGTGCGCCATGCCGGGATCACGGGCGGTTTTGAAAACGTCCCTCCGGTCGAAGCCGACTCCTGGCTCGCGCTCGACGGGTGGAAAATTCTCTACGGAGCGGAAGGTCCCGAGGCCATGCTCGCACGCGCCTCGCTGGCCAATATCCTGCAACGTCTTCCGTCGATGCTCCAGGGCCTCGTCTGAGGTTTCTCCCTCAACCCGAGGCGTTTTGGGCCGATAAATTGCGGAAAATGTCCGTCCTGTTGAGCGACTCGATCACCGGCGAGCCATCGCCGGTGGATAATCTGCTGGGCCCGTGGGAAAACAGCGCCGATCCGGCGTATTGTTGCGGGCCCGACGGTCGCCTCATTGCCGGAAACCTTTCCTTCGCGCGCAAATTCGGCCGTGCGGTGAGCATGCTGCGCGGTTTGTCGCTGCTGGAGCTCATCCACCCCGACGACGCCGCGCTCGAGCAGACGTCTTTTGCCGAGCTCGCCCGACCGCCGCACCGTGGCGTCACGGAAAACCGCTGGATGACGGCCGCCGGCATCCGCTGGTTCGCGTGGGAAAAAGTCGCGCAGCTCGATGCCAATGGCCAGATCACCGCGATCCGCGCGGTCGGCCGCGACATCACGCGCCAGCGTCTCGCCGAGGAGCAATATCACCGGCTTTCGAGCGCGGTGGAGCAGTCGCCCGTGGCGATCGTCATCACCGATCTCGACGGCCGCGCGCAATACGTGAACCCGAAGTTCACCGAAGTCACCGGCCGCACGCTCGAAGACATTCTCGATTCCAACGTCGACGTTTTCCGCGACGGCCACACGAGCGAGGAATCGTATCAACAATTCTGGGACACCGTGCGCAAGGGCCAGGAGTGGCTCGGCGAATTCGCCACGCGCCGCACCGACGGCGCCACGATCTGGGAGTCGGTGAAAGTGTCCCCCGTGCGCAATCCCGCGGGCGAAATCACCAACCTCCTCTGCCTGCGCGAAGACATCACCGGCCGCAAAGCCCTCGAAGCCGAGCTGCGCCAGGCGCACAAGATGGAGAGCCTCGGCACGCTCGCCGGCGGCATCGCGCACGATTTCAACAACCTGCTCGCGATCATACATGGTTACGCGGAGTTCTGCATGCAGGGCGGCACCGAGCCGGCCATTCTCCAAAAAGGTCTGCAGGAAATTCACCGCGCCGCGCAGCGCGCCAGCGGACTCGTGAAGCAGATCCTCACGTTCAGCCGCAAGGCCGAGGTGCGCTACGCGCCCGTCGATCTCAACCAGCTCGCGCGCGATTTGATCGCGCTGATGGCGGAGACGTTTCCGCGCACGGTCACTTTCCAGCTCTCGCTCGCCGACAAGCTTCCGGCGCTCATGGGCGATCAGACGCAGCTTCAGCAGATCGTGCTCAACCTCTGCGTGAACGCCCGTGATGCGATGCCCAAGGGCGGCACGATCACCGTCTCCACCAGCATCCGCTCCGCCGCCGAACTCATCGCGCGACACCTGCCTGCCGAGCCGGGCCGCCGTTACGTGCGCCTCGATGTCGCCGACACCGGTTGCGGCATGCGACCGGAAGTGCGCGCGCGCATTTTCGAACCGTTCTTCACCACGAAACAGACCAACCAGGGCACCGGCCTCGGGCTCGCGGTCGTTTACGGCATCGTGTCCGGCCACCACGGTTTCATCGACGTCGACAGCACGATCGACGTGGGCAGCACGTTTCACGTTTATCTCCCGCTCGCGGCCGACGTCGCGGTCGCGACTCCGACGTCCACCGACGGCGAGTTTCCCAGCGGCACCGAGTCGCTCCTCATCGTGGACGACGAAAACTCGCTCCGCACGCTGCTCGCGACGGCTTTCACGCGCAAAGGCTACCGCGTCTCCACCGCAGCCACCGGCCTCGAAGCCATCGAACTCATCGGCGACACCACGCGTCCGATCGACGCCATTCTGCTCGATCTTAATATGCCCGGCACGAACGGGCTCGAGGTCCTCAAGATCGTGCGCGTCTGCCGTCCGGACGTGAAAGTTCTGGTCGTCAGCGGCCACATCTCCGCCGACGTGCGGGAAGAATTCAAGCAGCTCAACCAGAACGAGTTTTTGCAAAAGCCCTACCGTCTCGAGGAAGTCGGCCGCCGCATGCGCGCGCTCCTCGACGAAAGCCGGACCTGAGCCGGCTTCTGACGTAAAACTCGCTTCAGGCCCGCCCGGTTCGCGCCGATATATCGGCGGGCACATCAGGACGATCCATTCCATGGACTGTCTTTTTTTCAATGAATCAACGCGAACCAACGCCGGCACCCTCTCTCGGTGCAGGCCCGGCACTGCCATGGCTGCTGCTGCTCCTCTTTCCGCTACTCGCCGTGGCGAAAGCATGGTGCGGCTCGCACGCTTACAGTATAGCGGTTTTGCCTCTCAAACCGTATCTCACCGTTCTCGGCGCGCCTCCGTTGCGCTTCGAAGAACCGCTACCTCCGCCGGATCTCACCACCCACCCGCCGGCTTCGGCTCCGCCCCTGCCTCTTTCCGAACAACGCGACGCTCTTCACCATCAGCAGCACGACGCGTCGTCCGACGTGGTCTCGACGCTTCCTCCCGCCACGGCGGAGAACAACGCCGCCCAAGTCGTCGTCTCGTCCGTCTACGTGCCGGGCACGGTTTTGACACCGGGCACCGAATCCGCAGCCATTCAGCCGCCGGTCGTTCGCGTTCCGCCGCCGATTCTGCCGGACGACACGCTGCCGCCGGTGCGCGCCGAGGACTTCCTGCCTTATTTCCAAATTCCGGCCGCGCACCCTGGTGATCCCAGCGTGATCGTGCCCGTGCCGCGCACCGCGCCCACGGCCGCTCCGCTGCCGCCGAGTTCCGCGACTTACACTCAGACTCCTCGATGATCCTCCGCTCTGCGACGCTCTCCACGCTCCGCCGCTGCTGTTTCGCAGCGACGCTGCTCCTGCTCGCACGCGTGCCCTTGTGGGCCGCGGAGGAATCGTCGGCGGAGGTCCAGGCGGCTTCCGACTACGCTGCGCCGGCAGCGGAAAGCGTAGCGGAACCCACCGCCGCCTCGGCGCCCGAGGACCTCTCGCAACTCACCGAGCGCGAGTCGCAGGGTCTCGTGAATCTCGGCAACAGTCTCACCGAACGCGGCGATTTCGACGCCGCGGAGATCGCGTTTCGCCAGGTGCTGAATCAGAAGGCGCCGCTCGCGGAAACGAAGTCCGCGCTGCTCGGCCTCGCGAAGATGCACCGCAAGCAAGGCGCGCTCACCAAGGCCGCCGCGATCTACGAAAAGTATCTCAAGGAATACCCGTCCGACGAACGCGTGCCCGATGCTCTGCTCGATCTCGGTCGCACGCTGCGCGCGATGGGCGCGACGAAGCTCGCGATCGCGCGCTTCTACAACGTCATCAACTCCACGCTCAAGCTGCCCTCCGAAGACGGCTTCGAGCACTACCAACTGCTCGCGAAAACCGCGCAGTTCGAAGTGGCGGAGACGTATTTCCAAGTCGGCGACTTCGCCGAAGCCACGAAGTTCTTCTCGCGCCTGCGCATGCTCGATCTCGCGCCGTCCGATCGCGCGCGCGCGCACTTCAAGTCCGCCTATTCGCAGTATCTGCTTTCGGACCACGAGTCCGCCGTCACCACGCTCCGCGCCTTTCTCGAGCAGTGGCCGTCCGACGAAAACGTTCCCGAAGCGCGCTACCTTCTTTCCGTTTCGCTGCGCAACTTGAAGCGCCCGCAGGACGCGCTCGTCGCCACGCTCGAACTGCTCCGCGCCGAGCAGGCGCACGTCGACGCCGATCCCAAACGCTGGGCCTACTGGCAGCGCCGCACCGGCAACCAGCTCGCCAACGAGTTCTTCTCCTCGGGCGACATCGCCAACGCGCTCCACATCTACCAGGCCCTCGCCGCCCTCACGCCCGAGCTCGCGTGGAAAATTCCCGCGACCTATCAGGTCGGCCTTTGCCTCGAGCGACTCGGCGACATCGCCCGCGCGTCCGCGACCTTCCGCGAAGTCATCCAACTCGCCGGCCCCAATCCCTCGCCCGAAATCGCCGATCTCGTGCTCATGGCCGAGACACGTCTTGCTCACGTCGCCTGGCGCGATAAGGTGGACAACCAAGTCTCCATCCTTTTCGACACCACGACCGGCCAAAAAACCGCCGTCGCCGCCCCGCCGACCAATGACGACCTCGGAAGCGATACAACAACATCGCCAGCTTTGTGACGATCTCCACGCCTGCGCGTTGGAGGAGAATCGTTTTCTGCGCCAGCACCAGCAGCCGCTCTCGCCCGAACTCGTCGAAAAGAAACGCTCCCTCCTCGAGCGGCTCGACCAGTCGCTCGAAAACCTGAGGGGCCTCTCCGCCGGTCCGGTGCGCGATCCCGAAACCCGCGATCTTCTCGAGAGCACGCGCTCGCGCATCCTCCAGATTCTGCAGCTCGATAAGGAGAACGAGCAACTGCTCCTCCGCTACAGCTTGTCCGGCCCGAAACCGACGCCGAATCCCACCGCGCCCTCGGCCGCGCTGCTGCAGAAAATCTACGCGCGCACCAGCGCCTGAGATTTTCCCGCGACGACCCGCACATCCTCTCGGCCTTGTCCGCACCCTAGCGTGACCCGGTCCGCACCCTGGCTCGACCTTGTCCGCACCCTGGCTCGACCCGGTCCGCAATCAGTCCCGAGTCAGACCGCACCTTGTCCCGACTCGGTGCGCAACGTGTCCCGACTCGAGCCGCACCTTGGCGCGACTCACGCCCAGATCTGAGCGGGAAAGTGATCCCGCAACGCCGCGGTGCCGTCGTCCTCGACGTCGAGGAGCGAGCTCACCTCGTCCACGCGATGTTTCAGTTCGTTCACGAGCGACGGCAATTCGCCCGCGCGCAGCCGCACCATTTGTTGCGCGGCTTCGGCAGGAAGCGGCGGAAGCTCCGCCCCCGGCGCGGCGCACGCGGCGCTGCGAAGCCATTTCGCGCAATGCAGCAGACACGCCATGCGCGCGTAGCCGTCCGACGCGCGCGGCGCGTATTGCCAGCGCACCGGTTCGCACATCGCGCGGGGAAATTCCCAATGTTTCAGCAGCGCGGCGCCGGTGTCGGCCTGCGTGAAACCAAACACGGCGCGCTCGGCCCCGATCGCTTCGCGCGGGAAACCGGTGTTGCGCAGACGCAACTCGGGACGATGGAGCAGCGCCCACGTATCGATGGCCACCATGCCGAGGCAGTGCAGCAGGCCCACCGTGTAAGCGATATCGCGATCCTGACCGCTGCGCGTCGCGAGCATCTCGGCAGCGAGTGCACAGGCGACGGAGGATTTCCAAAGATCGTCGGCCTCGATGTCGTAAACGGCGAGCGGGCGGATGAGGACCTGCGAGGCGACCGCGAAGGACACGAGTTCATACACTTGAGCGTAGCCGACGCGATGAACGGCCTCCTCCACGTTGAAGCAGCGAACGCCTTTCGCGTAGTAAGCGCTGTTTGCGACCGCCAGCACGCGGGCTGCGATCGCCGGATCGAGCCGGATGAGCGCGACGATCTCGAGCAGGGACGAGTTGCCGTCACTCAGGAGCCGTTTTAATCGCGGGAGAACCTTCGGAGCCGAGGGCAAATGCTTCAGCTCCCGAACGATGTCGTCGGGACCGAAGGTGCCATCCACAAAAGTGCCCGGCTCTGCGATCATAGGGTGAACACCCCGCATGATCGGCTCCTTTACGCCTAACTTTTGCGAAAATTTTAAGCTTTGTGCGCCTTGGTGTTGAGCCCGCTACGGGCCAACACCCATCCCACCGCGACCAAGACCACGCCCGACGCGAGAAACAGGAGATCGTAGATCAGCCACTGCGAGCTGTCGGGTTTGACGTGGTGGATCCCGAGCAGCTGGTGATCGATGAGGCCCTCGACGAAATTGAAGACGCCCCACCCGGCGACCGCACCGCCAAAGACGACTCGCCCGCCCGTGCTGCCCGGCGGCGTGTCCCGCGCTCGCCAGAGCAACACCACGCCGAGCACCGTGAGCAGCCACGTGGCGGCGTGGAAAAATCCGTCCTGCGTGTTCTGGCGCTGCAGCGTGGCGATCGATTCCGGTGCGCAGGTCGCGGTCGTGCAGATGAGGTGATGCCAGCCAAGGATCTGGTGCAGCACGATGCCATCAACGAAACCACCCAGACCAAGGCCCAACACGAGTCCGGCGCGAAAGAGCGGCTGACGAAAAATCATGCGTATCCGTTTTGTGGTTACTTCTGCGAATCGCTCGGACCGCCCTCCGTGCGCAGACCGCCCTGTTGCGTGCGATCGGGACCGCGGCGCGACTTCAGAAACGCCACAAGCGCGTCGATTTCGCCCGGCTGGAGAATGTTGCCATACGCAGGCATGTTTCGCCCGCCGTTCACGATGCGGATGATGATGTCGTTTTCCGTGAGCCGGTTCGCCACGGTCGTGAGATCGGGACCGCGACGTCCACCATGTTCCTCGATCAAGTGACAGTTGAGGCAGGCGCGTTCGTGAAAGACGCGCGCGCCGTCGGCGATCGGCCCCGTGGTCGCACCCACGACTTCGTCCGGCAGTGGATCGGCCTCGAAGAGCGGCGACCACGGCGCTTTTGCGCCTGCGATCCAGAGCGAACCAATCATCAGCACGGTCAGCAGCACCGCGCCCACGGCCCACGGACGCCGCGACCAGTGGCGTTCGCCGCGATTATTGATGATCGGTGCGAGCAGCAGGACCACCGCGATCAGCACCGGACCGAGAATCATCACAATGCCTTCAAGCGACTCGGGAATCAGCGCGAGCACCGCGAAATACCATAACAGATACCAGTCGGGCCGCGGGTCCGCGTTGAGAATGCTCGGATCGGGCGGCGTCTCGATCGGCGGGGGACCGTAAACGATGGAGAGCACTGCGATCACGATGATCAGCGCGGTGCCGAAAACGAAATCGCGCCACGCGCCGTCCGGCCAGAACGGCACGCCCGTGCGCTCGAGCTCGGCGTGGTATTCCTGCCGGTAGGTTTTCGGGTTCACCGGCTTTCCCGGCTTCGGCGGATCGGAAATACCATGACGCAACACGAGCCACAGGTGCAGCCCGATGAACGCGAACATGATTCCCGGGATCAGAAAAACGTGGATGGCGAAAAAGCGGCTGAGCGTCGCGCCGCCGAGCGTGTTGCCGCCGAGAATGAAGCGTGCGAGCCAGTCGCCGATCAGCGGCACGCGTCCCGCCTGCTCGGCCGCGACGACGACCGACCACGCGGCAGTTTGGTCCCAGCGAAGCAGTTGCCCCGTGAACCCCATCACGAGCGTGAAGCCGAGCAGCAGCACGCCCGTCGCCCAACTCATCTCGCGCGGATATTTGTAGGCGCCGAAAAGAAACGTCTGCGCCATGTGCGCGCCGACCATCAGCACCATTGCCGACGCACCGTAGTAATGCATCCCGCGGAGAAAATGTCCGAACGGCGCCTCGTCGGTAATGAACTGCAGCGTGTCGAACGCCTGCGCTGAAGACGGCACGAACGAAAACGCCAGCGCCACACCCGTGACGATCTGCACGATGAACGCGACCAGCGTCGCGCTGCCGAACACATACCACCACTTCGCATCGCGGGGCACGAGGTGCTTGAGCGACGGCCCGAAGAGATCGCTCAGTCCGAGCCGATCGTCCACCCACCGCCACGTCGATGAAAACAGCTGTCTCATAGCGTCGTCGTGATCGGGATAGCGTCGGCCTTGACCTGCACGTGGCGGCCGTCGACGACGCGCACCTCGTATTTGAAAAGTGGATGCGGCGGCGGCCCCGCCGCCACGCTGCCATCGGCGTAGTAAACGCCGCCGTGGCACGGGCACATGAAGAGATTGGCGCCCGGCATCCAGCGCACGGGACAGCCGAGGTGCGTGCAATGCACCGAGAACGCCGTGAACTGCCGCTCATTCTCACGTCGCAGCCACGCCGCCGCGCGCGCGGTCACGCCGGCCCACGGCAACGGCGACGGATCCTCGAATGTCACGCTCACGGTCTCGCCGATCTTGAAATCGTCGAGGGCGCCGACGTCGCGCCACACACCCGCGACTTTTCTGAAAATGGGCGCCGCGATGAACCCGACCACGGGCACGCCCAGCACGCCGGCGCACACGCCCGCGAGCGAAAGCGAAAGTCGCGTAAGAAAACGACGGCGCGAAATCACCGCCGCGACCTCGCGCGTCGGCACGCTGGGCGGCGGTCCGCCGTGTTCAGGAGTGGTCGGAGTTTCGTTCACGGCGAATATCGAGGATCCAGCCCACGAGGGAGCACACGAAGAGCAGCAGCCCCACGACGAACACCACCCACGAGGTGATGAAGCCCCAGAAGAGAAACGTGATCGCGAGCCCCAGGCCCGCGGGCCAGAACGTCGGCTCGGGCAGATGTCCCGCGACGATCCGCTCCCAGCCGGGCGGCGTCTCGGTGGAGCCCTGCGCGTGCGACGGGCTCGCCGGCGATGCCGGTTGTGGTTTCATGCGAGTTCCTCCTCTCGGTCACGCGGCGCGAGTTTTAGCGGCGGCGGTTTCATAGGAAGCGCGGCAGCACGTAAACGACCGCGAGCACGAGCACCCACACGACGTCCACGAAATGCCAGTAAAGTCCCACCGCCACGAGCGGCGACGGACGGTTGCGGTAGTCACCGGTCACGAGCAGCCCGAACACGATCAGCAGCGCCACGAGGCCGCCGAGCACGTGAAAGCCGTGAAAACCGGTGAGGAGATAAAACGACGACGCGAAGAGATTCGCGGTGAGCGTCACGCCTCCGTGGTAAAGCTCACGATACTCCAGCGCCTGCCCGACGAGAAACACCGCGCCGAGCGCGATCGTGAGCGCGAGCCAGCCGACAAGTCCGCCGCGCCGCCCGGCTCGCTCCGCGGCTTCCGCGCGCCAGAGCGTGAAACTGCTCGCGAAGAGACAAACGCTGAACACCGCAGTCGTCGCGAGATCGAGCGAATCCTTCGCGTTCGGGCCCGGCCGCGGCTCGAGATTGAAATACAAGAACACGAGCAGCAGCGTGCCAAAGAACGCCGCTTCCGACGCGATGAGGCTCCACGACGAGGTGTTCGCGCGATTCGGCACCGTGAGCGCATCGCCGCCCACGCGCGGATCGGGGCGATCGGGATTCGCGTAATCCCAGAGCGGCCGGCGACTGTGGATCGGCGGCAGCGCGTCGAAGTTGTGCACGGGCGGCGGCGAGGTCGTCGCCCACTCGAGCGTCCACGCGTTCCACGGATTCGTTCCGGCCGGCGCGCCGCGGAAGAAGCTCCGAAGCAGGTTCCACACGAGGAGCAGCGCCGCCACGGCCATGAGGCACGCGCCGATCGTCGAGACGAAGTTCATCCAGCCCCAGTGTTCAAAATCTGGATACGTGTAGACCCGGCGGCCCATGCCGAGGAAACCGAGGATGTGCTGGATGGCGAATGTGCCGTTGAAACCGAGCACCATGCACCAGAACGTCCACTTCCCCAGCCGCTCCGAGAGCATGCGGCCGCTCATCTTGGGGAACCAGTAGTGGATCGCCGCGAGGATCGCGAAGACGATGCCGCCCACCGCCACGTAGTGGAAATGCGCGACCAGATAGTAGCTGTTCTTCGTCTGCCAATCGAGCGCCGGCGACGCGTGCGTGACGCCACTGAGACCGCCCAGCGTGAACTGCACCACGAACGCGATCGCATACAGCATCGGCACCGTGAGCTTCACGCTGCCCTTGAACATTGTGGCGCTCCAGTTGAGCACTTTTACGCCGGTCGGGATCGCGATCAGCATCGACGCGATGGCAAAAAACGTGTCCGGCCCGCGCCCCATCCCGACGGTGAACATGTGGTGCGCCCACACGCCGAAACTCAGCAGCGCGATCGCGACCGACGACACCGCGACAAACTCGTAGCCGAAGATCGGCTTCCGCGAGAAAACCGGAATCACCTCCGAGATGATCCCGAACGCCGGCAGCGCGAGGATGTAGACCTCGGGGTGGCCAAACGACCAGAAGATGTGCTGCCACAAAATCGACGAGCCGCCCTCGCGCTCCATGAAGAAGCTCGTGCCGAGCTGCCGGTCCATCAGGAGCATCACGAGTCCGGCGTTCAACACCGGCAGCGCGAAGATCACGATGAACGAGTTGACGAAGTTGATCCAAACAAAGAGCGGCAGCCGCCGCAGCGTCATGCCCGGCGCGCGCACCGTGAGCACGGTGACGATGAGATTGATCGCGGTCGCGACCGAGCCGATGCCGAGCACGATCAAGGCGATGAGCCAGTAATCCACGCCCAACGACGGCGAATAAGGTCGCTCGCTCAACGGCGTGTAGGCGAACCAGCCCATGTCGGGCACGCCGACGAAGATCGAGAAGTGCAGCAGCGCTCCGCCAAACGGCACGAGCCACACGCTCAACGCGTTGAGCCGCGGAAACGCCATGTCGTGCGCACCGATCATCAGCGGCACGAAGTAATTCGCGAAGCCGAACAACGCCGGCATCGCGACGAGAAAAATCATCGTCGTGCCGTGCATCGTGAAGAGCGCGTTGAACGCGTCGGGCGACACGAGCGTGTTGTTCGGCACCGCGAGTTGCAGGCGGATGAAGAGCGCCTCAAGTCCTCCGATCACGAAGAACAGCAACGCGAACAACAGATACAAAATTCCGATGCGCTTGTGATCGACGGTCGAGAGCCACGCGAGACGCCAGTGTGCGCGCTTGGCCTCGGCGACGGATTCGGCCGTGAGCGCGGACGCGGAGGACGGTGACGCGGCGTTCATCGGAGCGTGGCGAGATACGCGAGCAGATGCGCGAGCTGCTCGTCGTTGAGTTTGAAATTGGGCATGAGCGCGCCCGGTTTCACTTCCTGCGGATCGGTCATCCAGCGGCGCAGATTTTCCGGCGTGTTCGGCACGATGCCCGAACCGAGGAAGCGCCGACTCGCGACGTGCGTGAGATCGGGGCCCGCGGTCGGATGCGACGCCACGCCTTGGATCGCATGGCAATTGATGCACGTGAGATCGCGGAAAAGTTGCGCGCCGCGCGCCGCATCGCCGGTTGGCACCGCCGCCGTTTGGCGCTGCTGCTCGACCCACGCGTCGAATTCCTCCTCCGACACGGCAATCACCTCGAAACGCATCCACGCGTGCTGCGTGCCGCAAAATTCCGAACACACGCCCTGATAAATGCCCGGCTGGTCCGCCTGCATCCACACGTGATTTCCGCGCCCGGGCACGGTCGTCATTTTGCGCGTAAGCTGCGGCACCCAGAACTCGTGCAACACATCCGCCGTATCCAGGCGGATCGACATCGGTCGCCCGACCGGAATGTAGATTTCATTGGCCGCAACGAAGCCGAGCTTCGGACTGCGCACCTCCCACCACCATTGATGGCCGATCACCTCGAGATCCGGTTCGCCCACCGGCGGCTCCGGATCGGATTGCTCCATCGCGTGCACCGTCAGCCCGAACAACACGAGCACGATGACGCAGGGGATCGCGGTCCAAATGATCTCGAGTCGCTTGCTGCCCGCGATCTGCACCGGATCGGCCGCGCCCTCGTTCCAGCGATAATGCACGAGGCTGTAACCGACGATGCCCGCCACCACGGCAAAGATGGCCGCGCAGATCCACAACGTGATCACGAACAGATCGCTGATCGCCTGCGTGTGCGGAGAGACTGGGTCGAAGATCGACCCCGAGCTGCCGTTCATGCGCGCAAGGTGCGGCGGACTTCGGCTCTCGCAATGCGCACGGCCCCGCGCATTTCCCGATTTCCCACTCCGGTCATCTTGCCGAATCGGCGCACGGATTTCGCTGATGGCGACGGAGTCAGGACTCGAGTTCAGGGAACTTGCGGAAGCGGTGGAGCTTGGCGTCCCCGCCAAGCTTTTAAGCGTGCCGGGGCACACCAGCCCGGCGGGACGCCGGGCTCCACCTTTCGCAAGCGCGAGAGGTGTCAGAGCGCGGCTTGAGTCGGGACACAATGCGGACCGAGTCGAGCCAAGGTCCGGACCACGTCGGACCACGTTGCGAACACGGTCGCGGCAAGGTGCGGATCGAGCCGGGACCAAGCGCGCACACGATCGAGCGAACGTCCGATAAAAACAAAAGAGCCGGACGTGATGTCCGACTCTTTTCGTTTTGGTGCCCAAGCCGGGACTCGAACCCGGATGCTGTTAGGCACAGGCTTCTGAGACCTGCGTGTCTACCAATTCCACCACCTGGGCAGCAGCGGGACGGGCAAAAGATACGGCCGGACGACGAGGGGCAAGAAAATAGATTCCCCTCAGCTCGCGGAGGCTTTTTCCGCCGGAGGCACGAAGCGCGCGATGTCGGGAATCTCCTTCACGCGACGGCCGCCGCTGCGGCGCTCGAAATACGGATCGACCTCGGGCGTGGCGTTTACGTCTTCGTCGTCCTCGGTCTCTTCCTGCTCGTCGATCTCCTCGCCTTCGGCGTTGGTGAAGATCCAGTCCTGTTCGTCATCGAACGCGTGCGACATGCGTCGCGCCTGCGGCTCGAGCACGAGGAGCGGGTTTTTCACGCGACCGTTTTTCACCAGCTCGAAAAGGCACGGCAGAAACTGTGCTTTGTAGCGGGCTTGGAAATCGCTCATCCACTTGTTGGGCACGCTTTCGCGGCGGTTGAGAAGCACGACGTCGGAGAAGTGCACGCACGCGTCGAACCACGCGAGGAGCGGAGGATTTTTCTCCGCGAGCTGGCAATCGATGACAGTGACGATGCGGCCGAGCTCGGCGCCGCGGGCCTCGATCCAGGCTTTGGCGACTTCGAGTTGGTCGACGGGATTGGAGCGGCCGTCGAGCACGAGAAAGATGTGCGTCGCGCCTTCGGGCGCGGAGGCTTCGATGAACTCGCCGGTCCAGCGCCAGCGAGTCACTTGCGGCAGTGCGGCTTCGTTCTCGGAAGGCGTTTCGTTTTCGGAGATCAGGACGGCCGGCACATCGCCTTCGTCGAGGCCGTCTTCGATCAAGTCGCGCAGCACCTCGCGCCGACCGGAACCCGGCGAACCGAGGATAATGAAAACGAGCGGACGTTCGTTCATGGATCTCACCAAGCACGCGGTGTCGCGAAGCGCAACTGTCTGCGCGGGCCGCGGGCGCGAACTAGAATTTCAACGTGCGGTTCTGCGCCGCGTGGCGCAGCCAGTGGTCGACGAGCACGAGCGCCGTCATCGCTTCCACGATCGGCACCGCGCGCGGGGAGCACGCAGGGATCGTGGCGGCCGCGCGCCGCGAGCTCGGTGTTCTCGCCCTGCACGTTCACGGTTTTCTGCGGCTGCAAAATCGTGGCGGTGGGTTTGAACGCGACGCGGAACACGATCTCCTCGCCGTTGCTGATGCCGCCCTGCACGCCGCCGGAGCGGTTGCTGGTGGTGCGGATCGCGCCGTCGCGCGCCTCGAAAGGATCGTTGTGCTCGGAGCCTTTGAGCAAGGTGCCGGCGAAACCACTGCCGACTTCGAAACCTTTCGTCGCGGGCAGCGAGAGCATGGCTTTCGCGAGATCAGCTTCCAAGCGGTCGAATACCGGTTCGCCGAGTCCCACGGGCACGCCACGCACACGGCACTCGATGACACCGCCCACCGAATCGCCCTCGCTGCGCACGGCCTTGATGCGCTCGATCATGGCGGCGGCGGTGGGCGCGTGCGGGCAACGCACGGCGTTGGCCTCGATTTCGGTTTCGGAGGGAAAATTCGCGATCGCTCCCGCGGGCACCGCGATGTCGTGCACCGCGGTCACGAACGCGCGCAGCTCGATCGAGCCGGCGAGACGGAGAATTTTTTTCGCAATCGCACCGGCGGCGACGCGACCGATCGTCTCGCGTGCGGAGCTGCGGCCGCCGCCGCGGTGATCGCGAAGGCCGTATTTCGCGGTGTAAGTGTAGTCGGCGTGCGAGGGGCGGAATTTTTCGCGCATCTCGTCGTAAGCGCCGGGGCGCTGGTCGGCGTTGCGCACCAGCATCGAAATGGGAGCGCCGGTGGTGCGACCTTCGAAGACGCCGGAAAGGATTTCCACGCGGTCCTCTTCTTTGCGCGGGGTCACGATGTCGCTCTGGCCCGGACGACGGCGGTCGAGCTCGGCTTGAATTTCCTCGACGGAGATCGGCAGATTCGGGGGGCACCCGTCGAGCACCACGCCCACGGCGGGCCCATGGCTTTCTCCCCAAGTGGAGATCGTGAAGAGTTTTCCGAAGCTGTTCGGCATCGGAGCGAGAGCGTGTGTTCGCGCGCGTCACCGGCAAGCGGCAAATCCGCCCAAAACGGCAGGCAACATTCCCGGAGGATCGTCGTCATAGAACCTCCCTTTACATCCTCACTCTCTTCTCCTCTGATTTGCAGCCCACTCGCCCCGGTATTTTCTCTCTCGTTACATGAGACTGCGCCAATTTTGCCTCAGTGTGTTGTTCTGCTCTGGCTTGAGCACATTGCAGGCGCAAACGCCCACCGACGTGCCCGCCGTTGCGGCCGCCGAGGAAGAGCTCGTGGGGCCCATCAAGCTCCCGGACGCCGACATCGACACGGTGCTGGGGCTGCTCGAGATCTACACGGGGCGCATCATCCTCCGTCCGCAGCAACTTCCGTCCGCCAACTACCACCTCGTCATCGATCGCAAGATCCCGAAGGCCGAGGCGATCCTCGCGCTTGAGACCGTGCTCGCGCTGAACCAGGTCGGCGTCACTCCGCTCGGAGACAAATTCCTCAAGGTCGTCGCGCTGGCCCAACTCAAAACCGAGGCGCCCGAGATGATCACCGAGTCCACGCTGAAGCTGCCGCCGAGCGGTCGCGTGGCCGCCAAGCTCTTCCAACTCGATTTTCTCCGCGTCAATGAGTTCGTGCCGCTGATCTCGCCGCTCATGTCGCCCGGCGTCGCCAACGGCATCGTGCCGCTCGAGAAATCCAACGCCGTCCTGATCACCGACTCGATCAGCAACCTGCAGCGCGTCGAACTGCTCCTGCAGACGCTCGATGCGCCCACGATGACGGGGCTCACGCCGAAATTCTACACGCTGCGCGAGGCCAAGGCCTCCGACGTGGTCAATAAGCTCCGCGCGATGTTTCAGGGCCCGCTCCAAGCCCAGCTCGGCTCTGCCACGTCCTACAGCGCCGACGATCGCACCAACCAGATCGTGCTGCTCTCCGATCCGCGCCAGCAGAAGCTCTTCGACGACTTGATCGCGCGGCTCGACGTGAAGGCCGAGCCCAACACGCGCAACGAGGTCATCTATCTCAAACACGCCTCCGCGAAAGACGTCGCGCCACTTCTCAGCCAGCTCGTCTCCGGCCAGAACACCGCGGCGCAGCGCGCCTCGGGCAACAACGCTCGCAATCCGCAGGTCGTGCAGCCCGCCGCCGACAGTGCCGAGAACGCTGGCGAAGCCGCGCTCGCCGGCCTCACCACCGAGTCCAACGAGTTCAGCAGCCTCATCACGATTCTGCCCGACGAACGCAGCAACGCCGTCGTCGTTTCGGGCACGGTCGACGACATCCGGCTCCTGCGCGGCCTGATCGACAAGATCGACATCCTCCTCGCCCAAGTCCGCATCGAGGTCGTCATCGCCGAGGTCACGCTCAACGACAACGACAAGAGCGGCCTCCAGAAGCTCAATCTCACCTTCGGCCAGGACGGCGGCGTCACGCGCATCACGAAGTTCGACGGCGTGATCCAGGGCGTCACGGTCACCAACGGTGTCACCAACCCGCTCTCGTTTGTCGCCTCACTCGGCGACAACGGCGCCCGCAACGACGTGCGCGTGCTCTCCTCCCCCACGATCGTCACCACGCACAACAAGGAAGCGCAGATTCTCGTCGGCGAAAAACGTCCGCTCATCACGGGCACGCAAAGCAGCATCGTCACCGCGGGGGCGACGCCGGTCACGTCTTCGACCGTCAGCTACACCGACATCGCGATCGACCTGAAGGTCACTCCGCTCATCGGCGAAGACGGAAGCATCCAGCTCAAGATCGACCAGAAGGTCGACGACATCACCGGCAATGTCGTCATCGACAATAACGAGCAGCCCATCATCGGCCGCCGTCAGGCCACCTCGTTCGTCAACGTGAAGGACAGCGAGATGATCGTGCTCGGCGGTTTGCAGCGGAATCGCGTGAGCAACAACCGCACGAAGCTCGGGTTCTTCTACGAGCTGCCGATCATCAGCCACATCTTCGGCGCGCGCACGAAGGGACTCGAGCGCACCGAGCTGCTGCTCTTCATCCGCCCGCATGTGATTCGCCCCGCCGACGGCACGGCCGACACGATCCGCAAAATCGACGAGCTCTCGAATCGCGAGCAGATCAACCAGTATCTCATCGATCCGTCGAAGCAGCCGGAAAAACCCGGCTCTGAAAAAGCCGACAAGAAGAAGTCCGATTGAGCCGCGCTCCACGCCGGTTCTCCCGCCATGATCGCGTTTAACTCCGCTGCACTTCCGGCCGCGCTCGATGCGCGGCTCACCGACGAACAACGCGTCGCGCTCGCGGAGGCTCTGCGCGAAAAACGGCTCGCGGTCCTTTCCGCCGCGCTCTCGCTCACCGAGGCCGAAACGCTGGGACTGCTCGCCGAAGCGGCTTCGCTCGACGTCGCCACCAATCTCGAGATCGATCCCACCGCACGCGGTCTCCTGCCCGCGCGACTCGCGCACGAGTTTCAGATCATTCCGATTCGCTTCCGCACCGAAGCGGAGACCGTCGATGCCGTGGCCGAGGCGCACGCGCCTCTCCATCTCGCGACGGCGTGGCTGCCCGACGAGGTGATGACGGACTGGCTGCGCACGTTCACCACGCGGCCGCTGGTCTGGCATCTCGCGGTGCCGGAGCGCGTGCATCAGCTCATCATCGAAAACTACGGCGTCGGCTCGGGCTCGCTCGAAGACTCCGACGACAGCTACGTCGCGCCCGAGACACAGATTCAGGCCGAGGAAGTCGTCGACGAAGACGCCGCGGTGGTTCGCTTCGTCAGCGATGTGATTTCGCAGGCGATCGAAGATCAGGCGACCGACATCCACTTCGAGCCGCAGGAAGGTCAGCTCCGCATCCGCTATCGCGTGGACGGTTTGCTCGTGCCTGTGCCCGTGCCGGAAAATCTCCTGCGTTTTCAGGACGCGATCATTTCGCGCCTGAAGATCATGGCGCGGCTCAACATCTCGGAAAAACGTCTCCCTCAGGACGGCCGCATCAACTTCCGCGCCGGCGCCACCGACCTCGACATCCGCGTCTCCACGATTCCCACGATCTACGCCGAATCGATTTCGCTGCGCCTCCTCAATCAGAAGAAAGAGGCTTACACGATGGAGCGCCTCGGCATGAGCGCGCACGAGCAGGCGCAGATCACGCAGATTCTCGATTACCCGCACGGCATCATTCTCGTCACCGGCCCCACCGGCTCGGGCAAGTCGACCTCGCTCAACGCGTTTCTCCGGAAGATCAACTCCACCGACCTGCGCATCATCACGATCGAGGACCCGATCGAATACGAGGTGCCCGGCGTGAACCAGATGCAGGTGCGGCCGGAGATCGGACTCACGTTTGCCGACGCGCTTCGCCACGTGCTGCGCCAGGATCCCGACGTGATCATGGTCGGTGAAATCCGCGACAAGGACACCGCCGAGATCGCGATTCGCGCGTCGCTCACCGGTCACTTGGTTTTTTCGACGCTGCACACCAACGACGCGCCCGGCGCGATCACGCGTCTGATCGACATGGGCATTGAGCCGTTCCTCGTCGCGTCCGCGATCGAGCTCGTAATCGCACAACGTCTCGTGCGCCGCCTCTGCCCCGAGTGCTCGCGTCCGGAGCCGGTCAACAAGATCAAGCTCCGCGAAAACCTCGCCATCCTCGGCTGCACCGAGGAGGAGGCCGCGTCAATCGACACGCTCAAGGCGCCCGTCGGCTGCGACCGGTGCCGCAACACCGGCTACCGTGGCCGCATCGGCATCTTCGAAATTTTCCGGCTCAACGACGAGATGCACGAGCCGTGCTCGCGCGCGAAAGCACGCACGCTCACCGAATGCGCGCGCAAGCACGGCATGCGCACGCTCGGCCAGAGCGGTTGGGGAAAAGTGAAGGCCGGTCACACGACTCTCGACGAAGTGCTCCGCGTGATCACCGTCGCCGAGAAGTAAGATGCCCCGCTTCACCTACACCGCGCGCGATCGCTCCGGCCAGAACGCCAACGGCGCCATCGACGCTCCTTCGCGTCGCGATGCGCTGCGCCTGCTCTCCGCCCGCGGCTTCCACGTCACAGGCATGTCCGAGGCGAGCTCCGCGCCCACCGCATCGCAGGCGAAGACCAAAGCCGCCGCCCCAAAAGAAGCCGATCCCGCGAAGACGCCGCTCACGCGGAAAGAGCGGCTCCCGTTTCTCGAAGCGCTCCACGACCTCACTTCGAGCGGTCTTTCCGCCGGCGAGGCCGTGCGGCTTCTCTCGGTCCGCATCAAGGAGCCGAAACTTCGCCTGCTCAGTCGCGGCCTCTGGGAACGCTTGAGCGAAGGCGCGCCGCTCTCGCGCGCGATGGCCGATTTCGACGCCGTGTTCGATCCGGCCACGATCAATCTCATCAACGCCGGCGAAGCCACCGGCTCGCTCAACGATACGCTCTCGCGCCTCATCACGCACCTCACCGAGCAACGCGAACTGCGCCGCCAGCTCGTCGCCGCCCTCGCCTACCCGGTGTTCATGGTGTTCGTCGCGAGCCTGGTGATTCTGTTTTTCTCTTCTTCCTGCTGCCGCGGCTGCAGACGCTGCTCCGTTCGCTCGGCGGCGAACTGCCGCTCTCCACGCAGCTCCTCGTCGGCTTCGCCAACTTCACGCTGCACTACGGCATCTTCATCATCGCCGCCGCGGTGTTCGGTTTCGGCGCGTTCTGGCGCTGGCGAAAAACCGAGGCCGGACGCGAGGCGACCGATCGCTGGCTGCTCCAGCTTCCGCTCGTCGGCCCGTTCGTCGTCGCGCAAACGGTGCTCTCGTTCAGCCAGACGCTCGGCGTGCTGCTCGCCAACGGCATCACCGCCGCCGAGGCGCTGCGCATGACCGAGAAACAAATCGCGAATCGCGTCCACCGTCGCGCGTTCAACGAGGCCACCGGCCGCGTGCTCGAAGGTGAAGCGCTCTCCTCATCGCTCGCGCGCACGCAGTGCTTTCCCGATCTCGTGCTCGACCGCCTCGCCGTCGGCGAGAACACCGGCAACGTCGTGCCGAGTCTCCGCGACATCGCGCGCAACTACCAAAAGATCGTCACGAACCAGCTGAACGTTTTCACCAAGGTGATCGCGAGCGGTGTGCTGCTCGCGGTGTTCGTGCTCGTGGGCTTCATCGCGTTCTCGATCGTCGCTGCGGTCTTCAAAGTCAGCGCGAGTTTCCAACTCGGTTGAACCCGAGCCGCGCAGATCGGCACTCCCCCAGGTTTTGTTCGGATGGCAGACGAGAAAGTCCGTAATACGGACTTTTGTCTGAGAAGCCGTCCGATTGTCCTCGGTTTTTCTCCGTCGATTTCGCTCTACGCTCGAGGAAGACAGCACCTGTTTTGAGACCTCGCTTGAAAGTCCGTATTACGGACTTTCTGCCTCCGTCCCTTGACCTAGTCCGCACGTGGTCGCGAAAGAATGCGGACCTTGACCCGAGACGGTCCGCATGTCGTGCCAACTCGGTGCGCACCTTGTCCCGACGTGGGACGGACCTTGGCTCGACCGTGTCCGCACTCGGTCCCGACTCAAGCCACACTCGGGACGAATCAGCGGATGACTTCGACCGACGAGACGCGCAGCGACGCGTTGAGCAGCGCGGGATTCGCGCGATCGGCAGCGAGCGAGCATTGCTCGATGCCGATGTAGGGCGAGCGTTGCGAGAGCGCGAGGTAGAAGCGCTTCAGCGCCCCCCACTCCGCGCGCGGCAGCGTGAACTGCACGGTGTGAATCGCGAAATCCGCCGTGCGATCGGTGCGCGGGGTGTCGTTGGTAAAACGCAGTCCGTGTTCGCGTGCGAGAGCGGTGAGCTCGCCGACGAGTCGCGTGTCGTCGAACGTTCGCGAAGGATCGAGATCACTCACGGCCTGTTCGGCCGCCTGCTCGATGGTTTCGCGGTTGGCGAGCCATTGCGATTGCACCGCGAGCTCCGTGCTCGTCGCACGCTGTTGCCGCCAAAACGCTGCGGCGCGGCTGCCGAAACTCGAAAACCACATGAGGACGCCGAGCAGCACGAGCAGCCAGAGCATCACCTGCTCACGCAGGGCCCGCGAAAGGAAGAAGACGCGAAAACGGTTCATGGCGCGGTCGCGGGTTTAAGCGCTTCGGGACGGAACGTGACCGCCATGGTGAAGGCCATGACATTTTCACGCGTGCGTTGATCGCGGATCTCCACGCGTTCGAAGCCTTCGCGCGAACCCAGCGAGGCCTGAAATGCGGACACCGCATCGGGCGCCGTGCTCTGGGCGTCGATCACGAGCGAGTAAAGTCCGTTGGTCGTCGCGCGGAGAAACGTAATCGCGTCGGGTTTGCCCGCGCTCACCGCGGACAACATTTCGAGCGGCAGCAGCCGTTTTGTGGAAAGCTCGTGGATGCGGTTCGAAAGATTCTGCGCCGTCTCGATACGCTGCACCACGGGGCGCTGCGCGTTGAGGTTGCGCTTCGCGCGAGCGCTGCCACACGCCGCCGCCGATGAGCGCGAGTTCGCCCACGGCGAGCACCACCAGTGCCGCCGCGGTGCCGACAAATCCGCGCCACAGCAAGCGCGCACGCGCATTGCGGCGGCTGATCTCGGCCAGCGCAGCCTTGTCGCGCACGTCAGCACGCGAAGCCTGCGCGGCGTCGAGTCGCGCGGTGGCTTCAGCCACGCGGAACACCACGCCGTCGTCGGGATTCCCCTCCACCACGACCGGGTCGGTCGCAATGTCGTTGATCACGCCGCCGGCCGAAACGGCAGCGAGCAGCGCGCGCCGCTCGGAGGCGCGAATCACTTCGTCGAGCTCGCGCGGAGCGGGCCGATGTGCAACCGCAGCGGGAATGGGTGACGCCGCCCAGCGGATCGCGGTGAAGCCCTCGACGGTATCCAGCACCAACGTGGAACCATCGATCGTCGGCAAGCCAAGTGCCGCGACGAAAGCCGGAATGACGAGCTGGGCGTCGTTCCACGTTGCGGTTTGCTCCGGGGTGAAACGGCGGCGATACGCCGCATAAATCACGGCGTCATCTGCCCCAGGCAACCAGTAAAAGCCGTAGAAAAGCTGCGTGGCGGGAAACGGAGACAGCGACTCGACGGCCAGTTCTGCCTGCGAGGCCGCTTCGGCTGCCGAACTGCCCGGCGCGATCGGCACCACCCGCACAAAGAAATGCGAGTCGGGCAGCAGCACCACTTTCGGGGGCTGAGCCGCACGGGGGAATTTGAACAGGGGCGACTTCATGCCGACGCGTCTTCGGAGCGGGTTGAAATCTCAATATTCTCCTGAATTTCCAAGAGCGTAAATGGATAGTTGAGCTTTTTGGACGAAGCACTTCCGTCGCCGGAATCATCGTCCTCGTCGTCATCTTCGTCTTCGTCCCGTGCAGCCGAGCGATTGGAACGCGAGGAAGACGCCTCCTCCACGACCGATTTCTCCTCCACAAGTTTCGCCCCTTCTGGCGGTGCGAGGACTGCGGTGAGGTGAAACTGCGTCAGACCCTGCGTGATCGTGATTCGCACCCGCAGGGCGTTGATCTCGGTGCCGAGGGCATCCGGCACACGGCCCGCGCCGAGCAGGCCGGCGGCATCCTCCACGCTGCGAAAATACCGGGCGCCCGATTGCGCGTAACTACCGCGGCCCGACAGGTATTCGCGAACGGTCTGTGAACTCGTTTCGTCGCCGACTCCGAGCGCCGCGAGCACATCGGTGCGACCTCCGTTGAGATTGCTCTTTGAAAAATCGAACAACGACACGGCGTCGACGAAGCGCTGGTAATACTCGGTGGGCAGTCCTTCGCGATCGAAGAAGAAGTCCCTGGCGACGTCGATGGCCGCCAGCTCACGGTAAGACCGAAGCGAGCGCTTGGGGGCATGATACGGCAGGTTCGCGCGATCGTAGCTCGTGAGCTGAAGCGTGCCGGGCACAAAATCCTTTTTCATCCAGTCGAGCAGCGCATCGGTGAGTCGCTCGGCGTCGGCATCGCTCAACGACCACGAGCGAAACAGGTTGATCAACGTGGCCCGGTCAGCGTGAGGCAGGGACAACTTGCCGCTCTCGTCCTCGAACTCCACCTGTGCGGTGCGTCCTTCGCCGGGGGTCCAGCCGGCGAACTCCAGCGGTTGATCCCAGCCTTCGGACGGACTGCGCAGCGACTGGCCCGCCGTGCGAAATTCCGCGAGGACCGCCACGACGACTTCAAGGGCCGAATAGGCATCCTGGCGCAAATTCCGGCTGATCGCTTCGCGCGACGCCACGACGAGGTCCGTGTGCGCCTTCTGCACAAATGCGACGAGCGCAAAGGTCGCGAACATCAGCGTGACCAACACGACCACGAGCACGGAGCCTCGAATGGAACGGCGCAGGATCATGTCAGAAGACGGGCAGTCCCTCCGTGACCGTCGGGACCGCGACGAGCATCTCCCGCGTGCGACCGGCATAGGTGAACTTCAAACGGAGACGCTGAGGCACCAGAAATTCGTCGTCATCGCCGCGCTGCAGCGCGGTCTCGGTTTTCCAGTTTTTGAAATCAGCGTCGTAGTAGTCGTAGAGCACCTCGCTCACGAGCGGAGAAACCACGGTCTCATGCGGCGGATCCTCCAGGAAGCGCGTCTCGAGTCGCGAACGCCAGAGCAACACCAGCCCTTCGCGCTCGCGCCACTGGAGTGAGCAGACGACTTCCGGCAACGGTTTGTCAGGCCATGGAATCACGTGGCTGCCCTGCAGGAGTTCGAACGTAAGAAGATTCTCCGTCGCGCCCGTCGAGACGCGCACTTCCTGAACCGTGATCGGCTTGTTGCCCGTGCCCGCCGGAGGCAGCGAGGCCTGACGAAGTTGCTCCGCGAGAAACCGGGTGACGGCGCGCGTGTGCTGTTCGAAAAGCCGCGCGTCGGAATTGCGGCCCCACAGCTCGCCCATCGAGAAGATGAAGCTGTTCAGCCCCACCAACACCAAACCGACGAGCGCGAGAGCGAGCAGCATCTCGAGCAGGGTGAAGCCATCGCGCGTCCGCCGGGTATCCGTGTATCCAGAATTTGAATTCATGGCGTCTGGCGGAGAATCTCGGCAATGCGCTCGCGCGCGGCCTGGCGCAAGCGGCTGTTTTCGGCGGCGTCGGCCCACGTCGGTCGCACGACATGAAAGGTCTGCGTCACGGTCTCGCTCGGCCGGTTGGTGGCTTCGATTTCGCAGGTGAGCGTAACAAGGAAGAGATCGGCGATGCCGGTCGTCTCGATCGTGGAACGCCAGCGCACGCGTTCGCCACCGGGAGTTTCAAACGTGTCGCCCTCCTCGGCGCGCTGACGCTCAGGCAGACTGAGGAGCTGCAGGCGCGCGAAACGGATGTCCTCTTCGCGTTCGTTCGAACGGGCGGCGATTTCGTAGGCGTTGAGAACGTTGAGATACGTGGCGCCCAACACGACGGCCGACAGCGCAAAGATCGCGAGCGCGATCAGCACCTCAAGCAGCGTGAACGCGCGGGAGTCTTTACGGACGGCGTTCATCGCTCGCGCGCAGCATCGGTGCGCAGGTCCACGGATCAATGGAAAGCACCCGCGGAACACCGCCGCGTCGGATCTGCAGACGAAACGGACTGCAGGTGCCATCGGAATAGAACGTCGCGCCCGCCATCGTTTGCGTTTCGGTCAGGATACCGCCGATCAGCAGCGCGCCACGAGAGTCTCCCGGGGCAATAAATTCGACGGCGAGGTCGACATTGGCCGGCGCGGCCACCGTGAAACTTTCGGCATAACCGGTGCCCTGCGCCGTGAACTCGCGTGTTTTCGGATCGAACTTCAGCTGGACGTCCATCTGCCGCTCCAATGCCACATCGCGGGCGCGACGCACCGCCTGCCAAAACACATCCTCGACGCTCTGCGGCTTCTCCGTGAGCACGCGGATGCCACCCGTGATCAGAACCGCGGAAAGCAATCCGATGAGCCCCAGCGCGAGCAGGATCTCGAGGAGCGTGAAGCCTTCTCTGCGCATGAGTTTCTCGCGTCGCAACGGCGCGACGACGCGCGGCGACAAGGACTGTCCGATCCGCGCGTGGCTGGCGGAACTACTTCTCTTCCGTCCAATTCCCAATGTCGTCCTTGGTGCCTTCGGTGCGATCCGGGCCTTTCGAGAACACGTCGTAGCTGTGCTTGTTTTTCACGCCCGGATAACGGTAGCCATACGGCTCACCCCAAGGATCGAGCGGAACCTTGCCGCCTTCCAGGTAGGGGCCCCGCCACTGGTCGCCGCGATTCGCGGGAGCGGCGACGAGCGCCTGCAAGCCTTCTGCGGTGCTCGGGTAGTCGCCCATCTGAATGCGGTAACTGGTAAGCGGGAGCTTGATCGATTCGCTCACGAACAACTGAGCGGTCTTGGCTTGGGCGCCGCCAAAGATCGTATCGAGATTGGTCACCGCCAATCCGACGAGCAGACCGAGAATCGCCAACGCGATCATGATCTCCAACAAAGTGAAAGCACGACGGCCGTAACGCGCGGCCCGAACACGAGGAGCTTGTGGCAACATGGGAGGCAGGATGGGGTGCGACCGCCGAAAGTCGAGCGGGTGCCGCAGACCCGCCGACCCATGCAAAGTAGCACCCTGCTCATAGGGTGGGCTCGGTAAACGCCGCAATCGACAAAGTCCACGCGCTGCAAAACGCTAAACGCCACGCCCTCTCCAGCGATAGCTGATGAAGCAAAGCACCGCGATCGCTCCACCTGCTCCATAAACGGATGGCTCGGGGATTGGGCTCACGACCTCAGCTGTAAAATGGTTCAAGGGACCTGAGAAGGTGTGGTCGCCTTCCCATCCCGCCTCCCGCCAGCTTACGTGGAAAAGGTTGAAGTTGGTTCCGAACGTAAAGGGAGGCACAGGCAGGACCGTCGGCGATCCGGACGGAATCAGCCCAAAATCAAAATACCGGCCTTCCATCAGAGACGTTAACGCATACATGCGGGGAATCCCGCTCTCCGTGGCGAGGCCGAACGACAGGGTCTCCAGCGGAAACGAGAACTCCCGAGAATCGGCAAACGGCGGGCTGGCATCCGGTTCGTAGTCGGTGAAGGCAACCGACAGCGTCCAATAATTCTTCGTGGGATCATCAAAGGTGAAGATGCCGCCTGCGCCCGCGATGGACGCATCGTAGTGGAGGTCGAATTTAGCCACGCCGCCCATGGGATGTTCGTCCTGAGGATATCCGACGAGCTGCCCCCCAGAGGTTCTCCGATGTGGCCGAGATGTGGACGATCTGCGCATGCGCAACTGCCGCCAGGGGTGAGATCAGCAGGGCAAATCCTGCGAAGAACGGGCATTTCATCCCGCCACTCTACCCTTCCCCGAAAAGCGGAATATCCGGCCGCCAGCGACTCGCTGCATCAGCGAAAGGCTCGTGGACTGGCGACAGCCGATGAGGCAAAACTCTCGTCGTCGCCATAAATTGGCGCCCCCGCCCGGACTTGAACCGGGATGCGCGGTTTAGGAAACCGCTGCTCTATCCAGTTGAGCTACGGGGACTGAGGGAACGCTCACTGTGACCCACTTTTCGCGGGAATTGCATCACCAAAATGCGGGTTGACATCAACTGCACCGAATTCACTGTGACCCCTCCCACTTTTCAGACATGAGCACCAACGAACAGCCGCAGCGCAGCCTTACTCCCGACGAGATTCCGTTCACGACGAATCCGCAAGCGATCCGTGGCTACGTGACCGACACGGGCAAGATCCTGCCCCGTAAGCACACCCACCTTTCCGCCAAGCACCAGCGCGCGATCACGAAGACCATCAAGCGTGCGCGCAACATGCTGCTCGCGCAGTAACCTTTCCGGTTGCGAACCGATTCTCCGGCCGGAGTCTGAAAAGGACTCCGGCTTTTTTGCGGCACGATGGCTAAGCGCACTGCGAAAATCTACCGCCCTACTTCGCGGAATCTCGCGCGACTCGCGCACGCCCTGCGGGAAGGCGAGTTGGTAGCGGTGCCGACCGAGACCGTTTACGGGCTGGCGGCTGATGCGCTCAACGCGGCCGCCTGCAGAAAAATCTTCCGCGCGAAACGCCGGCCCACCTCCGATCCGCTCATCGTGCATCTGGCCAAGGCGTCCGATTTGACGCGGGTGGCAGAGGCCAGCGAAGCCGTGTGGAAACTTGCGAAACACTTCTGGCCCGGGCCGCTGACGCTCGTGCTGCCAAGGAAACCGATCGTGCCGGAACTCGTCACCGCCGGTTTGCCCAGCGTCGCGGTGCGCGTGCCGCGACACGCCGCGTTTCGGCGCTTGATCGCGCTTGCCGGCACTCCACTCGCGGCACCGAGCGCCAATCCGTTTGGCTATGTGAGCCCGACCAATGCGGATCACGTGCTGGCCGGACTGGGCAGCCGCATCTCGCACATCTTGGACGGCGGCGCCTCTCGCATCGGACTCGAATCGACCATCGTGGATCTGCGCGATCCGACGCAGCCAAAAATCCTCCGCCCGGGAGCGATCGGTGCGGACGAAATTTCAGCGGTGCTCGGCGTGCCCGTCGCGGCGCGCAAACCGGCGCGCGCGAAGAAAATGAGCGCGCAGATCGCGCCCGGATTACTGACGCGTCACTACAGCCCGCGCACGCCAGTCAGTTTGCATTCGAGCTTAACGCTGCGCGATGTGGCGCGTTCGACGGGGGGAAAACGCGAAGCGTGGGTGTTTCTCGCGAAGCCTGCCGGCAAGCTTCCGCCCAATGTGTTTTGGCTGGATCGCCGCGGCAGTCTCGCAGGCGTGGCTCGCCGGCTGTTTGGCGTGTTGCGCGAACTCGACGGCGCCGGTTATCAGCACCTGCACGTGGAACGCGCAAGCGGCGACGGGCTCGCGATCGCCATCAACGATCGTCTCGAGCGCGCCGCCGCCAAGGCGTAAGCAACAAAGCGCCTCAGCGCTCGACGCTGTCGTCTTCCTTCGCCGCGACGACGTAGTAGTCCTTGTAGGACTTGTCGTAGTATTGGGCGTAGTAGTAACCCGACACGGCGAGGTTGAGACCGTTGAGCACCGCGCCGAAGCACGGCACGTTAGCCTCGAGAAGCTTCTTCGCGCTAAACTGGGCGGCGCGACGGCGGACCTTGTTGAAGAAGATCGTGAAGACCGAGCCGTCGACGAGCGGCATGATGATCAACGCATCGCTCACCGCCGCGAGCGGCGGAGTGTCAAAGAAGATGCGATCGTAGCGCTTGCGCAGCTCGAGCACCATCGTTTCGAAGCCCTTGCTGTTGAGAATCTGCGTCGGGTTTTTAGCGCGACCACCGGTGGTGAGCAAATCGAGGTTCGGGTGGACGCCGCGAATCACCGCGTCGTCCAGCGTCGCGGCCTTCGTGCACACGTCGATCACGCCCTTCACATTTTCCAGACGGAACGACTTGTGGACATTGGGTTTGCGCAAGTCGCAGTCGACGATGATCACGCGCTCGCCGTGCGCGGCAAAAGTCAGCGCAAGATTGGTCGTGGTGAAGGATTTACCTTCACCCGGGATCGTGCTGGTCGTGAGGATGCACTTCGCGTTCTTGCTGTCGTCCTTGAGCCGCAGGCTGGAGTGAAGCGTGAGGAACGCCTCGGCGACCTGACGATCGGCGTTGTTCGCGACGATCTGCGCCTTGTCAGGCTGCTCCATGCGTTTGATCTGCGGGATGATGCCGATGAGCGGCAGTCCGATCACGCTCTCGATATCGAACGAGCTCTTCACTCGGTCGTCGATGAACGCGACGAAGAACGCAAAACCAAGGCCGAGCGCGAGACCGCCCACGAGACCGAGACCGAGATTGAGCGCCACCTTGGGCGAAACAGGACGGTTCGTCGGGCGCGCACGGTCGACGACACGAGCGCTCTGGGTCTCGAGCGTGCTCGTCATCGACGTCTCACGCGTGCGGGCGATCAAATTTTGGAGGATCTGTTCGTTGATCCGCAGATCGCGCGACATGTTCTCATACTCGACTGCGTAGCGATCGATCGAAAGCGATTCGGCTTCCTGCGCGGTAAGTTGAGCGCGTGCTTCGCGATCGTTGCGCAGCGCGGTCTGATACTCCGATTCGATGATGGCAGATGCGGACTGAATGGCGCGGTCGAGTTCCCGCTGAGTCTGCGCGAGCGAGTTCTGCGCCTCGATCATCTTCGGGTGCTTGCTCTTGTAGCGCTCGGTCATCTGAGCGAGGGCGATCTTCTGGGAGGAAAGCTGCTGGGTGAGCTGCGCAATCAGGCTTTGCGAAGCGATGAACGGCAGCTCGGTAACATCACCGCCGGACGCGAGACGTTCCTGCACCTGCGCCCAGCGCACTTCGGCGTCCTTCAGGCGGGACGTCGTCTGGGTGACGTAGCTATTGAGCGCCTTGAGCTTCTCGGTGACGATGTCCTTGCGCTGATCGAGCGAGACAAGGTTGTTCTTCTCGCGGTAGAGCTGAAGACCGATCGCGAGTTCATCCACTTTCTTGCGCTGCTGCTCGACGCGGATGTTGAGATCCTCGACCGCCTTCATCGATTCGTCGATGCGGAGGCGGGCGTTATAGCCGATGAACTCGTCGACAAAGAGATTCGCGACCTTCGCCGCGACGACTTTGTCCGGGTGACGGAACTGAACCAGAATGATGAGCGTGAGACGCTGCGGAACGATCTTGCGATTCGAGCCGAGGATCGCCGCAACCGAAACGGGCTCGCCACCGCTCTCCTTCTCGTAAGGAGCGAGGAATCGCTTGAGATCCTCGCCCGTCAGACGAGCGGCGACCTTCTCGATGATCGAAGCGCTCTCGAGAATCTTGATCTGCGTATTCAGATCTTCGGCGGAGCGGATCTCGTTTTCGCGGACCGCCTGCACCTGCATGATCGTCGGATCACGGCGAAAAACCTGCACCGTGGCCGTCGATTCATAAAGATTCGTCTGACTGAAGGTGTAGACCAGCGACGAGGAGAAAACGATCAGGAAGACGACGACGACATACCAGATGCGTTCACGCAGAACGAGCAGGTAGTCCTGCAGCCGCTTGTGAGCCGCGCCGCCTTCGTCGGGACCGTATCCAATCGCCGAATACCCGGCGTATCCGCCACCATAACTATAACCCTGCTGGCCACCCTTGGCCTTTGAATCCTGCTCCATGTGAAAAATACGAGTGTGACTAGAGAACGCGCTCGGGCACGTAGATGACGTCGTCCTTCTGCAACTGCCACGCTTGGGTGGTGTTACCCTGAATGATCTCGTCGGCGTTGATGATGAAATTTTCGGTTTTACCGTCGGTGACGCGCGTGAGTTTGACGCGCTTGCGATCGGCGAGGCGATTGAAGCCGCCGGCTCTGGCGATGGCGTCCACCAGGTTCATGCCCTGCTCGGGAGGGAACGGGACGGAGCCCGGCGCATTGACTGAACCGAGCACGTTCACCGTCCGCTTCGAGTATTCGACGACGATGATGTTGACCTGGGGATTCACGAGGTAATCGGCCGCATACAGCGCTCGGATCCGCTCCTGCGCGACGCCGATGGTGTTTCCGCGCAGGTCGATCGTGCCGATGAGCGGCAGCGAAACCGAGGACTCCTGCGAAACGCGCACTTCGCGAGTCAGATCATCCTCTTGGAAGATCTGCACCCGGATGAGGTCCGAGGGCTGAAGGACGTAATCCGCCGACGTTGTTTCGTTCGCTGCGCTGACGGACGCGCCGACAGCCAGAGTCAGAAGGAGACAAACGCGGGTGATGATTCGACGCATGGGCAATAAAAAAGCGGAAGGAGACCGGCTCCGGTCTTCTTCCGCAATCAAAAGAAAACGCGCCTCAGTAAGCGTGTCGTAAAAGATAATTAGTAGCGAAGGCTGACCGACAGGCTCAGCACTCGCGCACGGAAGTCGGAAGAGACCACTTCGGAGTCGTTCTTGCGATAGGAGAAGTTCGCTCCGACGCGGACGTATTCGTTGACCGTGTAGGACGCTCCGATGAACGAATCATAGTAGTCGTCCGTGCGGGCGGGAACGTTCACCGCGGGCATGTAGTAGTTAATGGCGCGGAAGGCGGTGCCGACCGTCACGGCGAATTCGGGAGTGATATTCGAGGTGAGGAACGCGCCGACCGAGGTGTTCTTCTGCTCTTGCGCCTGAGAGTTGACGTCGAAGTTGCGGGAGGCGGTCAACTGGAGCGAGGACTTCGGGGTCACCGCATAAGAGAGGCTGCCATCAATACCGAGCATCGAGTAGGTGCCGCCCGGCGAGTGGTCGCGGTGCGTCACACCAACGTCGAACGTGCCGGTCAGCTTCGGGCTGAACTCACCGCGGGTGCTGACGCTCACGAAATGATCGCGGCTGTCGCGACCGAACAGGAGCCACGACTCACGGTAGCGGTAACCGAGACCGAGGTCCACCTTCGGGGTGACTTCGTAGTAGAAGTGAAGCGGGATGTTGACGCTTTCCTGATCCGCAAAGCCCGCGACGCGATAGTCGGTGTTGCTGTAGCCGAAGCCCGCCGTAACCGAGGTCTTTTCGGTCACGGACACCTCGACGTTACCCGCCGTGTTGAAAACGTTGCGCGCGATGAGCGAATCGAAACCGAGCACGTCGACCGTGTTCTGATTCATCTCTGCGAAGCTGGCGCTGAACGAGCCCGTCGTCTTGCCGCCATCGTAAGCAACGTTGAGGCTCGAGGAGAAAAGCTCCGAATCGAGGTCGTCGTGATCGGTGAAGCGGTTGAAGCTGCCACCCACGCGACCGCGGCCGCTGAGCGTAGACTTGTTGCCGAAGATGACCTCCACGCCCGGGTCGAAGTTATAGATGACGTCGTCCTTAGCGTTGTTGCCGAGGAAAATATTGTCGTCCATCCGCAATCCGGCGGTGCCCGTGAAAAATACTTCAGCGTTTTCTCCCGCGAGGAACGGTGCCGCATGGGCGCTACCGGCGAGCGCAACAGCTGCCGCAAGGAACTTAAGGGATTGCTTCATTTGGTGTCAGGTTGAAGGTGGAAATGGACGAATCAAAAAGCCGCTAAAAACCCCTGGCTGGAAAACCTCGGCGAGCTGGACGGGACTCTAAAAGGTCGAGGTGTGTGGATCTTTAGAAACTCAGATGCAAGGCGTAGAAAAGCGTTGAGCCGTGAGCAAGGTGTTTTTTCAAATCCCGCCCAGGCAAGGCTTCGCAGTAAGATTGCAATAATGACCTCCTCTTCGCGCCACAAGCTTGCTGAATCCGGTGCATCCGCCCGCCTGTCTGGGTGGCGCAAAATACTGCCGCTACGTGTGAGTTTTCCCGAAGGCCACCGGCGCGTGCGCCTCCACTGGCCGGAAACCGTGGCCATGCTTTTGGGGATCTGCCTCACGAGCTACGGCGTGCTGACGGCGACCGCCTATTTCTTCGTGAAATATAATCGCGGGTTCGACGCCGTTTCCTACGCCGATCTCACCCTTCCCCACCGTTGGCATAACTACCGTCTCAAATCCGGAGAGTTTCAGATCGCGGAAGGCCGCCGTCTGCTGGCCGGCGGAGATCCGCGGGCCGCGTTGGCGAGCTATCGCTCAGGACTTGCGAAAATTCCGGATCACCGCGCAGGTCGCCTTGAGCTCGCACAGCTCCTGACCGGCGCCGCCCGACCCGATCTCGCGCGCGAAGTCTTGGAGCACGGCCTCACCTGGCTGGAAAACGACGCCGTCTACCTACGCGCCTATTTCGGTTTCCTGCTTCAGCAGCAACTCGACGACGATGTTCGTTCCCGGGGCACCGATCTTCTCGCCCGCCCCACCCTCTCTCCCGAGAGCCGCGCCGTCATCAGCCTGGCAATTGCATCAGCCCACTACTTCCGCGGCCAGTATGATCTCGCCGAAGACCGAATTCGCGCCGGACAGATTTCCCAGACGATCGAGGCCCGTCTCCTTTCCGCCCAACTCGAGTGGGAACGCGGCTATCCCGCCCTCGCGCTCCAATATATCCGCACGCTATTGCAGGATGCTCCCAACTACGATCCTGCGCTCGCCCAACTCGGCCAGTGGCTTCGCTCGACCCACCAGTTTGCGGAGTTCCGCCGCGTCTGCCTGCTCCGTTTGCTCGCGCAGCCCGACAACCCCGCGCCGCAAACCGAGCTGCTCTACGCGCTGCACCACGCCGCCGACTACGCCGGGATCGAGCGCGAGGTCGCCCATGCCCTGTCCGCCAGCGTGCTCGACCAGCAAGCCACCACCGCGCTGGCGACCTTCGCCGCCGACACCGGCAACATCTCCCTTGCCGAACGCATTCGAAGCGAGTGCCAGCGCCGCAAGCTGCCGTGGACGTTTCCCACGTGGTTCGCCGCCGAGGCCATGATCGCCGCCAAAGACTATCACGCGGCGATCGCGCTTCTCTCGTCGCTTCCGTCCCCAACGCTCTCGAGGGATTCGCGCCAGCGCGCTCTCGTAAACAGCCTGCTTGCCGTCGCGCATTTCGGGCTCGGCGATTCCGCTGCGGCCCACCTCCGGCTAGAAGACTTCATCGCCCACGCCGAACTGCGCGCGGACAATCTCCTCATGATCGCGCGCCGTCTCGTCACGGCGGGCGCGGTGGTTCCGGCGCGCTCGCTTCTTTTGCGCGCCGCCACGCTCGATCCGGCCAATCAAGCCGCGCTCACCGAACTTGTCTCGCTCGAGATCGATCTGGCCGAAGCGATTTCACTGCCTGGCCATCTTGAGCAACTGAGCCGTATGCGGCGCCCGTCACCTGACGTGCTGCAACGCGCCCACCGCTTCCTCAGCAGCGATCGTTTCCTCTTTGATCCCGCGCGCGAAAACGCGCTGCATGCCGCTGAAGCGGCGCTGTCGAGTGCGCGCCACGCGCCGCAGATTTAAGCGAAGCGCGCGAGTTCCCCCAGCAAGCGTTCGTTCTGCGCCGCCGTGCCCACGGTCACGCGAATCCAC
Organism: Opitutus sp.; assembly: GCA_024707325.1. Taxonomy (GTDB): domain Bacteria; phylum Verrucomicrobiota; class Verrucomicrobiia; order Opitutales; family Opitutaceae; genus Opitutus. The sequence continues at coordinate 461,369 of JANPZY010000001.1, forward strand.
TCGGGCATCGCGTAAGGTTTCAGCGGGCGCACGATGACTCCGCGCTTCTGCAACTCTTCGAAAACGCGCACGCCATCGCCCGCGCGCACGAGGATGAAGTTCGCCACGCTCGGCACGGTCGCGAAACCGAGCCGTGCACAACCGGCTTCGATCTGACGCAGGCCCGCGGCGTTTTGGCGCCGGCACATTTCGGTGAACTCGCGATCTTCCAGCGCCGCCACCGCGGCCGCCTGCGCGATCGCATTGACGTTAAACGGCTGCCGCACGCGGTTCAGCAGCGCCGCGACTTCCGTCGACGCGTAGCCGTATCCAATTCTCAAGGACGCCAGCCCGTAAATTTTCGAAAACGTCCGCAGGCATACGACGTTTCGGCCCTCCGCGATCAGCGGACGCAGATCCGGCGGCGTCTCGAGATACTCCGCATACGCCTCGTCGAACACGCACACGACGTGCGGCGGCAGCGCGCGCGCGAATTCGAGCAACTCCGCTTCGCTGTTCGCCGTGCCCGTCGGATTGTTGGGGCTGCACACGAACACGAGCTTCGTGCGCTCCGTGATCGCCTGCCGCAGCGCCTGCAAATCGTGCGTGTGATTGACCAGCGGCACCTCGACCGGCTTCGCACCAAAGAGCAGCGCGACGAGCTTGTAGACGATGAACGACGGCGTCGCCATCACCACTTGGTCGCCCGGACGCAGGAGCGCGTGCCCCAGCAGCTCGATCAGCTCATTCGAACCATTCCCGATGGCGAATTGCTCCGGCACGAGGCCGTAGGCGCGCGCGAGCGCCTGCCGCACCCGGAAGCATCCACCATCTGGATACAACTCGCCGTGCTCGAGCGCCGCCACGGCCGCCGCCTTCGCGCGCGGAGAGGGGCCGAAAGGATTTTCGTTCGACGCCAGCTTGATGATCTCCGCCGGATTGAGTCCGAGGTCGCGCGCCACGTCCTCGATCGGTTTGCCCGGCTCATACACCGGTTGCGTCAACACAGAGGGGTTCACCAAGGCTTCGAATTTCATCGCTCCGTGACATGACGCCGAACCGCACGGAGTTAAAGTCCGTTTCGCTCCCTTACCGCCACCGATTCGACCCAGCGCCGCACAAAACTCCGCCGCCGCTGTGCGGATGACACGCACGAAAAAAGCGGAGCCCGTGGGCCCCGCTCGGGAGAGAAACAAACGTGCGGGATTCGTTTACCGCAGCGTCTTCTCAAGTTCCTTCGCGTGCGTGAAGTGCTCCTGCAGCTTCGGGAGCGCCTTGGCCGCGAGCGCCGCGACCTGCGGATCCTCGGACTTCGCCGCGCCGCCGAAGAGCTCGATGGCATCCTCGTGGTCGCGGACCATCTGCTTCACGTATTCTTTGTCGAAGTCCGCGCCGGCTTCCTTCTTCTGCCACTTCGACATCAGCTTGTCATCCTTCTGCGCGAGATTGTCGGGCAACGTCACCTGCTGAGCGACGGCCAGCGACATCAGGTCGGAGTTCAACCGCTCGTGATCGGAAACGATTTTGCGCGCCATCGCCTTCACTTGCGGATTCGTCGCGCGCTCCTGTGCGATGCGCGACACGGCGACTTCCTCCGCGCCGGATTTCGCGGCCTTGTTGAGGAAGCGCTTGTCGCCCCAGCTCAGGCGAGAGGCTTTGTCGTTCTTCAAATCGTTGTTCGTCGCGCGATCGTCGCGCACCTGCGTGCCCGACGTCGTAGCGCGGCTGTCACCGGTCGTGGAAGCTTGGGCAAAGACAGACGCTACGAACACATTCGAGCCAAGCAGCGCGCCCATGAGCGCACCGCGGATGAGGGGGGATTTAGTGGTTTTCATAGCACCTTAATTGTCCGTCCAACCTCCCCTTGGTGCCTCGTGAGAATTGCGCGGCATTTCGCGCAACAGCGTCGCAAATCGCGACCCCCTGCTCAGCGTCGACTCGGCACGCGCACCACCTGCATTCCCGCCGCGAGCGCCGCCTGGATTCCCGGCTCTGCATCCTCGAAAACGAGACACCGTGTCGGCTCCACACCGAGCAACTTCGCCGCCAGCAAAAACATGTCCGGCGCGGGTTTGCCGTGCACCACATCGTCCGCGCTCACGACCACGCGAAACAGCGGCGCGAGTCCCGCCAACTCGATCGAGCGCAACACCACCGGACGCGGTCCGCCCGACGCGATCGCCAGCGGATGCGTCTTCGCTGCCGCACGCGCAAACTCCACCGTTGGCGCGATCACCTGCGCGTCCTGCTGGATCTCCATGAAGAGCGTCTCCTTGTCGTGAAACACCTGCTCCACATCGATCGTGAGCCCGTAGTGTTCCGCGATCAGTTGCGCCACGCGTCGCGTCGGCACGCCGCCGAGAGAATAAAAAAGATCCTCATCGAGCGGGGCCTTCAAACCGGCCTTTCGCATCGCGCCGTCCCACGCGCGATAATGCAGCGGCATCGTGTCGATCAACGTGCCGTCGAGATCGAAAATGTAACCAGCGAACTCACCTGCGGGAATATCGAGCTTCATGCGAAACCGCGCACGCCACCCTCAAACCTCCCCCGACGCAACGGGAAAACCCCTCTGCGCCGCCCCACTCCACACAATGTCAACCAATAGTTGACATTGTGTGGAGCACTCTTTGCGCCCGAGTTGGGTCAAGTTTCGCCCCGAGTCATTCATGCCAAAATGCGGATGGGGGCGTGCCAGAGTGCGGTTCGAGTCGGGACAGTTTGCGCACCGAGTCGGGACTGTGTGCGCACCGGGTCGAGCCAAAGTCCGCACCGGGTCGGGACAAGGTCCGTCCCATGTCGAGCCACGGTGCGGATATGGTCGAGCCAGGGTCAGGCTCTTGTCGCGACGAAGTGTGGATCGCGTCGGAGCTTTGTTTGCGTCAGGGCAGAGCAAAGTTCTCACGGGTAAACGACATGTAAAAGCCCGCATCGGCACGGCGTCTTGAGTCGCATGCTGCGTTCGGGCATCGCTTTCCGCGCGCGAACCAGTATGCCACGACAGTCTCCGTGGCTTCGGCCACTCCAGCGTATGAAGCTTTCCGTCGTCATCCCCTGCTACAACGAGGCTCGCACGATTCGCGCGATCGTGGATCGCGTGCGCGCCGCACCCGTCGCGGAAAAGGAGATCATCGTCGTCGACGACTGCTCGCGTGACGGCACGCGCGATCTGTTGCGCACGGAGATCGCACCGCTGGTCGACAAGATCATTTACCACGAGGTCAACCAGGGCAAAGGCGCCGCGCTGCGCTCCGGTTTCGCCGCCGCGACAGGCGACGCGGTCGTCGTGCAGGACGCCGATCTCGAATACGATCCGCAGGAGTATCCGCGGTTATTGAAACCGATGATCGATGGCAAAGCCGACGTGGTGTTCGGCTCGCGTTTCGCCGGCGGCGAGGCGCATCGCGTCGTCTATTTCTGGCACATGCTGGGCAACAAGTTCCTGACGCTGCTCTCGAACATGCTCACGAACATCAACCTCACCGACATGGAGACATGCTACAAAGTCTTCCGTCGCGAGGTGCTGCAGAAGATCACGATCGAGGAGAATCGTTTCGGCTTCGAGCCGGAGATCACCGCGAAAGTCGCGAAGCTCGGCGTGGTGATCTACGAAGTCGGCATCAGCTACTACGGCCGCACCTACTCCGAGGGAAAAAGATCGGCTGGCGCGACGGCTTCCGCGCGATCTGGGCGATCGTGAAATACAACCTGCTCCGATGAGCGGCCGCGACGCGCAGCGCACAACATGCCTCCGAAATGGGATGGAGTTCAGCGCGGAGTTTTTCGTATTTGAGCGCGCCGGACGACTTGCACGAATTTAACCGGATTCTTTCCCCGATGTCCGACCTGCCGCCCCGCATCGCGATCGTCACCCCCGTCTTCAACGAGGCGGCCGTGCTCCCCGAGCTCTTCTCCCGACTCGCGAACGTTTTCGACGGACAACCGCGCTACCGCTGGCGGGCGGTGCTGGTCGACGACGGCAGCCGCGACGCATCCAGAAACCTGATACGTGAACAGGCGGCGCGGGACCCGCGTTTCGAGTTGGTGGAGCTTTCGCGCAACTTCGGTTTTCAGAGCGCGCTCAGCGCCGGCCTCGCTCACGTCGATGGCGACGATGCCGCGGTGACAATGGATGCCGATCTGCAGGATCCGCCCGAATTGATCCCGCAGCTCGTCGAGGCCTGGCAAGGCGGCGCTGAAGTCGTGCGTGCGATCCGTCGCTCGCGCGCCGAACGCGGTGTGCGGCGGCTCGGCTTCGATCTCTTTCACCGGTTCTACGGCCGCCTGACCGACTCTCCGGTGGAGCGCGATTCGGGAACGTTTGGCCTGCTCGGACGCGAAGCCCTGGCGGCGTTCAATCGATTGCCGGAGCGGCATCGCTTTTTCCCCGGGCTGCGCGCGTGGATCGGTTTCGACGTGGGCGACGTTTTCTACGATCGTCAGGAGCGCGCCGCCGGGCAATCACAGCAAAGTTTCCGGCGACTCGCGCGCTACGCCTTGGATGGCGTGCTCAGTTTCTCGTATCTGCCGCTGCGATTGCTGACGTATGCGGGGCTGTGCATCAGCGGACTGGGTTTTGCGATCGGTGTATTCTTCGTGGCGAAACGCCTGCTGGGTTTGGAAACCGCGAGCACGGGTTTCACCACGCTCGTGACGCTCGTCACGTTTCTCGGCGGTGTGCAGCTGATCGGCATCGGCGTGCTCGGCGAATATCTGGCGCGCGTCTATGACGAGTTGAAGCAGCGCCCCCCTCTACATCGTGAAGCGGGGCGCTCCGACGCCGAACTCCGATCCGAAAGCATGACGGCGCGGCGGATTGGCATCTTCGTCGCGCTCGGACTCGCGGCGTTTTGGGTGATGGCCGTGAGCGTGTCGCCGCGGCTCGGCGTGACGGCCGACGAAGTCGTGCACCTCACCGGCGGCTACAGCTACTGGAAGTTCAACGACTATCGGCTGCATCCGGAAAACGGCACGCTCGCGATGCGCGTGGCCACGCTTCCCTTGCTGGGCATGGAGCTCGCGTTTCCGTCGTTCGACGATCCGGACTGGCTGCAGTCGCGCGCGCACATGGCGGGGCGCACTTTCTTCTTCGATCTCGGAAATCCCGTCGACCGCATGCTGCAGTTTTCGCGGGCGATGATCGCACTCTTTGGCGTCGCGACCGCATGGTTGATCTGGGCGTGGTCGCGTCGCCTCTTCGGGCCGACGGCAGGCTGGCTGTCGCTCGGGCTCGCGATGTTTTGTCCGGCATTGCTGGCGCACAGCGGACTCGCCACGTCAGACATCGCGCTCACCGCCTGCGTGCTGTTCGCCCTTTCGGCCACGTGGCGCGCACTGCATCGCGTGACCGTCATCAACATCGCACTCGCAGCGCTCGCGTGCGGTGCGGCCTTTCTCGCGAAAATGTCCGGCGTGCTGATCGTGCCGGTGATCGCGGGCATCCTCGCGATTCGCTGGATGCGGAAAACGCCGCTCATCACTCGCTGGCGTGGACAAAGCCGCTGGTGGCGGTCGCGCGGACAGATTGTCGTCGGCGCCACCGCCACGACGTTTGCCATCGCGGTCGGCAGCCTGGTCGTCCTGTGGGCGGCGTATGGTTTCCGCTACTCTGCGTTCAACGACGAGAAGTCCCGCAACGAAGGTTTCAGCCTGAGCTGGGACGTGGTCCTCGAGCAATCGTCCATGCCCACGCTGGATCCAGAGCCGCTCGATGTGCTGCTGGAGCGTCTTCCGCCTCCGCGCCCCACCTCCATGACGCGCTTGATCGGCACGCTGCGGGATCTGCGCGTCCTGCCGGAAGCATATCTGTGGGGCTTTGCGCACACCTACAAATTTTCGCGAGAGCGCGCGGCCTTTCTCGATGGCGAGTATTCCCGCACCGGGTGGCGCAGCTTCTTCCCGAAAGCGTTTTGGTATAAAACGCCGCTCCCCACGCTCGCACTGATCGCCGCCGGAATCGCGGCACTGTGCGCCGCCCGCGGAAGGTCCACCCGGCGACGTATCCAATATCGCATGACACCGCTCCTGCTGTTCCTGGTGCTCTACGCGATCATGGCGATCAACATGAACCTCAACATTGGGCATCGCCACATTCTGCCGATCTATCCGGTGCTCTACATTCTCGCCGGTGCGGCGGTGTTGTGGGCGAAGCGCCTGCGCTGGGGCAAACTCGCCGGCGGCGCGCTGCTGGGACTGCTCGCAATCGACTCGGCGGCAGCGCGACCGTTTTATCTCTCCTACTTCCACCCTCTCGCCGGAGGAATCGATCGTGGCTACGAGCACTTGGTGGACAGCTCGTTTGACTGGGGCCAGGGCCTGCCCGACTTCGCGGACTGGTTGCGCGAAAAAGCCGCACGCGGCGACCAGGCGTCGGTCTTTCTCAGCTATTTCGGAGCAGATTCGCCGCGAGCGCGCGGGCTCGACGCCATCCGCCTCGCGGACGATCTCAGCGATCACGGACCTCGAGCGTATCCCGCACAACTTCGTGGCGGCTGGTATGCCATCGGCGCGACGCAGTATCAGCGCGTTTACCTGCCTGTCCGTGGACCGTGGACACAACGTCACGAAGAACTCTACGCAGACCTCCGCGCTCAACTGCGTGCATTTGGGACGCGCCCACCGGAAAATGAAACCGAGCACGCTCGGTTGGTCACGATCGCGCGCGCCATCGAAATTCTGCAGTTCGGTCGCCTGATGCACACGCTCGGTGATCGCAGACCGGAAGAGCTCATCGGTGGATCGATCCTCCTTTTCCGACTGTCGGACGAGGAAGTCGGGCGCGCGCTCTATGCGCCGGCCCACGAGATCATCGGGCAATCACCCACTCAGCCGTGACGGCGTTGCGCGCGTTTTTCCGTCTCCCTCCGAAACGACGTGCGATCGTCGTCGCCTTAGTCGCGTTGCTACTCGCGATGCACGCGTGGCTGGCATTGCGAGCGACAATCGATCTTGGCGTGACCGCCGACGAAACGATCCATCTGACGAGCGGCTACAGCTACTGGCGTTACAACGACTATCGCCTTCAGCCGGAGAACGGAAACCTGCCCCAGCGCTGGGCCGCACTGCCGCTCCTCGCACAGACGCCTGCACCGCGGCTCGAGCCGGCGGATGCACCGGAACTGTGGACATCCTCGCAGCAGTGGCTGATCGCGCAGCGCTTCCTTTTCGCGTCGGGCAACAACACCGATTACCTGCTCCTGTGTGCGCGCGCAGCGATGGTCGGTTGGAGCGTTGCGACGGGGCTGCTGGTGTTTTTCTGGTCGCGAAAACTGTGGGGCGATGCGGCGGGCGTGTTTTCCGTGGGGCTCTTTTCCATTTCGCCGACAATGCTCGCGCACGGACCGCTGATTACATCGGACATGTGCGCCGCGTTTTGGATGCTCGCGGCAACTGCGGCGTGGTGGCAGCTCTGCCAACGGCTCACGCTCCCGCGACTGATCGCCAGCACACTCGCGCTCGGTCTCGCCGCCGTGGCGAAGTTTTCCGTCGTGTTGCTTGGCCCGGTGTTCGTGGCAATCGCGCTCTGGCAAAGCCTGCGACCCGCACCGCTCGTGTCGCCGATCGGCGGAGCCCTGACCACAAGGGCAACAAAGTTGGCCGCCTTCACCGCGCTCGGTGGCGTGCACGTGCTCACGACGGCGCTGATCATTTGGGCGTTTTTCGGTTTTCGCTTCCCGGCGTCTGCACCGCTGATGCCGCCCGCCGCTTCGTTCTATCTCGATTGGAGCTCCGTGCTGCCCAAGCACGGTCTGCTGCGCGCAGTGTTGGAGTTCGCGCACGCTCACCAGCTACTCCCCGAAGCCTATCTCCATGGTTTCGCTCACGTGATGGCAGGCGCGCAGGAACGCGGCGCATTTCTCGCCGGCGAGTTTAGCACGAAGGGCTGGTGGTGGTTTTTTCCCTATGCGCTGCTCGTGAAAAGTTCGCTCGCTGAACTTTTCGCCGCGTCCGGGTTGTTCTTGATGGCGGGATTCGCGTTCGCGCGTTCGGGACTGCGCGGTGTCGCGAGCAAACTTCAACCACTGCTCCCCTTCGCGCTTCTGGCCGTCGTGGTGCTTGGTGCCGCGATGGCGAGTTCACTCAACATCGGGCATCGGCACGTGCTGGTTCTCTACCCGGTGCTGTTCGTTTTTTCCGGCGGACTTCTCCGCCACGTCACGCGCGCGTCCGCCATGTGGTGCGCAGCATTGCTGGCCCTCGGCACGTCGGCGCTGGTGCGAGTCACCCCGGACCACCTCGCTTTCTTCAACTCGCTCGCCGGCGGTCCGCGCGAAGGCTGGCGGCACCTCGTGGACAGCTCGCTGGATTGGGGGCAAAACGTGCCGAAGCTCGCACGCTGGTTGAACGAAAATGCTCCGCCCGGCGGCCGTGTTTATCTCTCACTCTTCGGCAGTGACGATCCGTTCTATCACGGAATTCGGGGCATCGAACTCGCGCCTTACTTCAGCTTCGGCAGGGAGCGGCACTGGGTGGAGCTGGAGCCCGGCCTCTACTGCGTGAGCGCCACGATGCTTCAAGACGTTTACAGCCCCTATGCAGGGCCCTGGTCGGTGAAGCACGAGGCCAGCTATCAAAAACTCATCCCGGCGATGCGCGAGGAGATCGCTGAAGGACGTCGCAGCACGCGACTCGGCGAGTTTGGGCTCGGCCCGGAGCATCTGCTTTGGAACGCCGATCGCGCGCGCTTCGCGCGTTTCACCCTGTATCTGCGGCACCGCACGCCGGACGCACGCGTGGGCAACTCGATTTTCATCTACCGCCTCACCGCGGAGGAGCTCCGCGTAGTGGCCGATGGCAACTTCACTGAACTCGCCGACGCGATCTTGCGCCTCGACCAAAGCGGCAACGGTCAGGGCAACTGACGCAACCAGAGCAAGAGCTGCTCATTGTCCGTCGGAGACAGTTCGCCATTCTGCTTGGCCGGAGGCGGGGGCGGGTTTTCCTTACGCTGTTTCGCCCACGCGACGAGCTTCTCCTCGTCGACGTCAACGATGCGGTTGATGCGCACGAGGTAGAGCGGCGCAAACGCGCGCTCCTCGATCATCTCCAACTTGAAGGCGCCACCGAAGTGATCGTCGTCGCCCATCCAGCGCCCACCGGTCTCCACGTTCGGCGTGAGCCGCTGGACCAGGAAGAAGTTTGCGAACGACCGGTTGCGGAAATGCAGCGCGAAACCCTCTGGTTTTTCGGCGAGCTGAACCGCCGTGACGCTCGACTTCCCGTGGAGAATCCAGACGAGCTGCGCGTAAGGATCGACTGCGAGCGCGGACTGTGAGCCCACCGCCTTCACGTGTTCGGCGATCCAGTTGGTCGTGCGAGCCGCGAAATTCTCGTTGTTGAAACGCTGCTTGGCGTTGGCCGGGAGCGCGAAGCACGCGATCCACGCGGCCGCCAAGCCGCCAAGAATACTCCACGAGCGCTGCGCGCGAACGAGACGAGGCCAGATGAACACGATCGCGATCACGAGCATGAGGTTCGCCGGCAAGCTCAGTCGCCGGATGATCGGGTCGTCCCAATGGCCCCAGAAATAGCAGAGCATGAAGCCGGTGTGGATCGCCAGGCCGCCCATGAAGATGAGAAACACTGCGAGCCCCGGTCGCGCGGTGAAGATCTCGCGATGTTCGCGATACACCACGAGCACGAGAAACCCGACGGCGATTGCGCCGAGCACCGCGACCAGTGCGGAGCTCGGTTGCGCGCCGTCGAACGACAGGAAGAAATTCAGCGCGTGTCCGATGTTGTCGTAGAAATACCGGAACGAAAAAGGCACGTCCGCGCCCGCGATATCGCTCATCTGCCACGAAGACTCGAACACCTTGAAAACATTGTAGTGCAGCGGGCAGATCACGAGCAGCAGCGGCGTCACCAACACAGACCACGGCAGCACCAGTTCACGCGCCCGCCACCAGCAATACACCACCGAAGCGCCCACCGGCAGGATGAAGAGCACGGACTCGTAACGCACTTGCGCCAGCAGCGCTCCACACAACACGAACGCGCCGAGCCGATCCGGATCGCGCGGTTGCTCGGCTGCTCTCATGCCGAGCCACAGGGCCAGCACGATCATCAATAGATTGAGCAACTCGAAGCCCGCGCCCGCGGCATTCTGCGCGATCAGCGGGATGCCTGCGAACAACGCCACGCCCGCGAGGCCCGCCGGCCAACCACCGATTCGCCGCCCCACCAGCAGCACGAGCAACATGAAGAGCGCGGAAAGCCCCGCGTTGAGCGCGAAGACATTTTCCGGTCGAAAACCCGTGAGGTCGTGCACCGTCGCGAGCAGAAACGGGAAGAAGAGCGGACGCTTGTCCACATAGCTCGCCATCGGCGTGAAGTTGCCGGCGTAGTCATACCCGCGCACGACGACGCTGGCCTGGCGGTCCGTGTGCATCGACTTTGCCGTGAGACCGAGCAGCACCTCGTCGGCCACGATCTTGATTTCATGACGCTCGTGGACATGCAGAAAACCCGTCGCGAGCAACGTGACCGCGACCGGCTTCCACCAACCGCGCCACGCGCGAATTTCGCTCCACGCGTCGCCGCGCAAACTCCGCACGAGCGTCACCACGAAGCAGGCCGTCGCCACCAGCGTGAACCAGTAGCCGCCGAATCTCACGGCGGCGATCGCCTCCCGTGGCGCGAACGACCAAAAGCCCAGAGTGAGGGCGAGGGCGACAATCAGGAGGAGAAGAAGGACGCGACGGGACATAAAAAAACCGCCCGTCAGTGTGCGGGCGGTTTGAAAAGCGAAAACCCGAAACTTACTGGGCGTAAGTGATCGTGCGGGAGCCCGCGATACCGGTGATCGTGATCGTCTCACCCTGCGTGTAGGTGGTCGGATACGTTTCGCCGGCGACCGTGTTCATAGCCTTGATGTAGCCGGTGGAGCCGACCAACGAAGTGAGGAGCACGGTCGAGGTGCCGTTTTCGAGGAAGTATTGATCCGCAGCGGCGCCGAGCTGGCGGGCATTGTTGAGGACGGCCTTGTCCTGCGAGGACTGACGCACCTTCTGGAAGGCCGGAATCGCCATCGCCGCGAGCAGGCCGATGATGACGACGACAATCATGATTTCGACGAGGGTGAAACCCTTGTTGGAGGAGGACTTCTTCATGGTTATGATAATAATATACGAAACGGGCTCAGACGTGAGCAGTGGAGGGAGTAGGCCTCATTAGGTCAAGGCCGGCAAGGTCAAACTCTTGTTAATAACCTCCGTAAAGCGTTACACTTTGCGGGATTTGGCAGATTTTTTCGCGGGTGCCGCCGCCTTGCGTTTGGTCGCGCGAGGCTTCGGGGCCGCCTTCTTGGTTTTGTCGCTCGTGGCGGACTTCGCTTTCTTTTTCGGCGCGGCGAGCAGCTTCGGCACCGACACTTCGGTGGCGTCGGCCCAGAGATTCTCCAGGCCGTAGCGCGTGCGAACATCCGGCAGGAAAAAGATGCACCATGACGTCGAACGCATCGACGACCAGCCAGCCGCTCTCTTGGGCGGTTTCCATGCCGACGATGCGCGTGTGGCTCGCGTCGATCGCCTTCTCCAGCTCGATGCGCAGCGCGCGCAAATGCGGCTCCGACGTGCCGGTCGCGATGACGAGGTAGTCGGTGATCGAGGACTGCTCGCTCACGTCGAGCACGCGCAGATCGCCGGCTTTCTTTTCATCGAGCGCGCGGCAGCACAGCTTGACCAACTCGAGTGAGGACGAGGATTTCCCTTTCATGAAGTGGCGCGATAGAGACCGTTTTCGCGCAAATAGACAATGGCCTTGTGGGGCATGAAATAATCCAGCGACAGACCTTGCGCCGCCCGCTCGCGCAACTCGCTCGAACTCACCGCCAGGAGATGACCGTCGCAACGATGCAACCGCAGACCAGGAATCACCGGGTGCGCTTTCACGGGATAACCCGGGCGCTCGAGAAAGATGAACTCCACCAGTTGCACGAGCTCCGTGATGCGATGCCACCGATGGAGATTGGGCAACTGATCGCCGCCGATGATCCAGTAGAGTTCGTCGTCCGGAAACTGCGCGCGGAAATACTGCGCCGAATCGATTGTGTAACTGATGCCGCCGCGCTCGAGTTCCCACGACGACACCTCGAAACGAGGATCGTGGTCCACCGCCGCGCGCAGCATCGCGAGCCGATCCGCGGCCGGCGCCCTCACCTCCTGCGGTTTCAACGGCGCCTGCGCTGCCGGCACGAAAATCAGCCGGTCGAGATGCTGTTGCTCGATCGCATCCTGCGCCGCGAGCAAGTGACCGAAATGCACAGGATCGAAACTTCCGCCCAGAAAGCCGATTTTCACTCGCGCGCAACGTGTGGACGCTCATCGCCACGAGCAAGGTCGAACTGTCTCATGCCACAGTCCGCACCGAGTCGGGACTGAGTGCGGCTCAAGTCGGGACTGAGTGTGGACCGACTCGAGCCAAGGTGCGTCCACGGTCGGGACACGGTGCGGACCGGGTCGAGCCAAGGTCCGCGCCACGTCGAGTCAGGGTGTGGAGCGAGTCAGCCTTCGAGCAGCGACTCGCCGCCATCGACGTAGATCTCGGTGCCGGTGACGTGATCGGCGGCATCGGAGAGCAGGAAGCCAATCACGCGCGCAACTTGCTCGGCGCGACCAGCGGCGCCGCGCGTCAGCGGGATCGAGCCTTCGGGAAACTCGACGGGCGTGCGGATTTTCCCGAGATCCTCGCGCTGCGTGTTGTCGTCGATCTTCGTTTCAATCGCGCCGGGACACACCGTGTTCACGCGAATGCGAAAACGCGCGAGTTCGAGTGCGATCATGCGCGCGAATGCGACCTGGCCGGCCTTCGACGTGGCGTAGGCGCTCGCGCCGGTGTTGCTGAACATGCGGTTGCCGTTGACGGACGACACGATGACGACCGCGCCACCGGCGATTTTCAGGAGCGGCAGCGCGTATTTCACGGTGAGAAAGGTGCCGCGGAGATTGATGTTGAGCGTCTGATCCCAGTCGTCGGGCGAGATTTTTTCGAGCGGCGCCCACAGGCCGTTGATGCCGGCGTTGGCGACGACGTAGTCGAGCTGCGACCACTCGCGTTCGATGCGGCGCATCGCGCCTTCGACGTGCTCGGGGGAGGACACATCGCCGGTGATGACGAGGCACTCGGCGCCGAGCGCGGAGATTTCTTCGCACACTTCCTGAAGTTCTTCGGCATCGCGACTGAGCAGCGCGACACGCGCGCCGCGGCGCGCAAGATGAAGCGCGCTGGCGCGGCCGATGCCGGAACCGGCGCCGGTCACGAGCGCGACTTTGCGCGCGAAAGAAGCAGCAGCAGGAGACGGGGTGTTTTTTTCCGGAGCCATGCCGTCCATGGACCGACGGATTGGCGGGCGGTGCGCGTGACATTGCGATGGACGAAACGCGCCCTTTCCTCTGGCATCCGGCCGATCGGCACACCGCGCCCGGGTGGCGGAATGGTAGACGCTGGGGACTTAAAATCCCTTGCCTGTAAAGGCGTGCGGGTTCGAGCCCCGGAAAGAACAACGTCTTACAAAGATACGACTAAATGGTCTTGTCCACTTTCTTGTCCACATCGTCCGCAGCAACCAACCAAACCACAGATAGGCTCGCGTCCGAACGCATCAGTTTCCCATAAAGAGGAGTCACGCGGCCCGGGTGGCGGAATGGTAGACGCTTCGGACTTAAAATCCGATTTCCAAAAGGGAGTGCGGGTTCGAGTCCCGCCCCGGGCACCAAGCTTAAAAGCGTTTAGCTGGTAGCGGCTTGAACGCTTTTCATTTTCCCGAACGGGAAAACTGGCAACAGGACTGGCAACAAATGCGGGGAAGTTCGCCGAGATTCGGGACGTCCGGGAGAAAACTTTTACGACTGCCGCGACCTGCGAGAGAAACAGGTCGTCGATTCGGGTCTGCTGCTTCGTCTCCTCGCCTAGCGTCCGAAGACCGGTTTCCCACGCGGAGAAAAGTTTCGGCGTCATCGTTTCGTATTTTAGAAACCCCGTGTTGCAGCGGATGTTTTCCACGCGGTGCAAGACGGCCCTCAGCTCCATCTCGGTGATCCTAATGCAGTATTGCTTACAGTAGGCCGCGAGCAGGTAGAGGGCGTCGTATGTTGGGAGTTCGAAGCCCTTGCTCAGATCGAAGGCGGCCCGAACCACATCCGTATTGCTGGAGCAACGTGAGGCCCTGAGATAACCCGACGCACGTTCGACTACCCGTTGAAGGCTGGGCGTAGGCGAGTTCATCGTGACCGCGGTATTTATTCTGCGCTGTTGCGCGATCGATCTGCTCCCCACCCAAAACCGCAAATGGTTTGGGTGGGGATGTCAGGGATGCGGCTAGATGGGCGTGTTGGGGGTTTAGCCGCGGGTGGACTTCTCCGCTGCGTTACTGGTGGCCAGCAACGCGGCGATCTGGCGTTCGACGAAGCTGAACAAGCTATCCATGACAATCATGCGCCGCTCACGACCGAGGATCTGAATCTCAATCGAGTCGACCAAGGGCGCTCCATCCTTGGGCTTTGCAACGAGCTTGCGTAGGAGCGCTCCGCTCAAAACGGAATGGCGGCACGTCTGGGTGGGACGCGACAGTTCAACGAATCGGGGGTAACTTTTGCTCCTGAGCTTTGGATCTCCCTGAAATCCGTAGTCGGAAGCGAATTTTTTCCTCTGCTCTTTCACGATACTACCTCCGTTTCCGTTTCATCGCTGGTGACAGAGGGCTTCGGCAACACGGTATGATGACCACGTTCGATCCAAGTCAGCACTTCTTTATAAGGCACCAATACCTTAGACCGGAGCTGGCCGGGGCGGCGACGCGGGCGCGCCAGCCGGATGATTCCCGCCCTTTCCAATCCGTAGTAGTAGCTCCGACAAAGACCGAAATGATGGTCGGGACCGAGCTGAAGCATGGGGAAATAAGCAGGTGGCGAGATGGTCTCGAAGCGTGGGTCAACAGGATGTTGTGGGATCGACGGTGGACTAGTATCGTTTTCATAGGTGATTTTCAGCCGCAGCAGTCGTTGTGACGGCTACATTTGCTGCCCCGGTATCCCCGCGCACCGCTGCTAACTTTCTAAGCAAAAATTCCACCCTTTTGGGATTCATAATTATCTGCACTTCCGCTGCTTATTTTTCAGTCTATTTAGACTGAAAAAATGCGTCCGCGGGCCCACGTCCCGCGGACGCATTTTTTCGACACAAACGTTGCGCCACCGTCATCAATCTCGAAGCGGCGAACGTCGGGCGGCGCGGCTGCGCCTCACCGGGTCAAGTCGAGCTAAGGCTGAAGCTGATGAAGATATAGTAACACTATAGAAGTCCGAGTCGCAGGTAAGCATCGCAATGATGTTCTGGGCGGGAAGTATGGAGTGGCACCTTGCACGATCTCACGCGCAGTGAATCGCCGAGTTCCTAACGGGTCGTCGAATCGAGTTCAGCTTAGGCCTCTCGACGATTTCTAACGCTTAACGTTTTTCAGTGAGACCTTTTCCGCTGGGGCAAAGTAACGCTTGGTCCAGTGGCTGCCCTGTAACATTTCCCAGTTGGCGCCTTCCGGATTCGCCAGCTACACGACCGCCGAATGTGCTTTGGCGGTGGCCCAGCGGAAGGAAGCGACGCGGTCCGCGCCATCACCGAACAACTCAAGGTGAAAGAAATGGGTCCAGCCGACCACATCCGCACGAAACACGAGGTGAAGGCTTTCGTAGAGTTTGGCTCAGAAACCGTAGCCGAATCGCTGCTACGGCAAGCGACGGCACGTCGAGCAGTTGGCCAGAACTTGGCGGCGCAGCAGAGCCAATCCCGCGGGCAAAGACCGTAGCCGTCAGCATATTGTAGTCTGGCGCGTCTGTAAAAAACCTACAAGCTGGCTGGGCGTTATGGTTGCTCCAGCCCCGCCGGCCCCCTCTTGGGGCAAACATGCTGCGTCCGCACTCGTCACTTGCTCGTCGCTAGTGAGACGAACGTCCCTGCACTGCGCAGTTGGACACGCTTGGCGTGCGCGAATGATGACGCGCTCAACAGCGATCCACTTTTTTTATGCCCGTGAAGGTCATCCCCGCGCTTCAGGACGAAGCTAACATCAAACGACGAATCCGCGCCCACCTCAAATCACTGGGCTTCACCAAGGCGGAGGATGGGTCGCTGCAACCTCCGGACTTGTCCAAAGAAACGTATCGCCATCTCCACCGGAAGCAAAAAAAGGCAAAGCTCGATCGCTCGGATCGCTGGTTCAAAAAGAAGGTAGACGAGTTGAAGGGTTATTTTGCCGCCGGCGCGGACATCGATCCGGAGAACGTCGTTGCGGAATTGGAGGAAATTCCGCCGAGCAAGAAAAAATAAGGAAGACTGGCGCGGGTATCTCTTTCGTCTAGCAAGCCTCACTTGGAGCGTGCCGGTCTCCGCCGGGTATGGTCGCCGGATGCGGTTTCTTGTTTGGGACCGCAGCAATAACAAGCTCATGGGCATCATTGCGCTGGGCGATCCTGTCTTCAACATGACAGCGCGCGACAGCCACCTCGGTTGGAACGCGAAGCAGCGCAGCAAGGGTCTCGTCAACGTCATGGACGCTTACGTGCTCGGCGCGGTCCCACCTTACAACCAACTGCTCGCCGGCAAACTCGTAGCGTGTCTCGTCCGCACGAAAGAAGTCGCAGAAGCTTTCGAGCAGAAATACGGCAAGACCAAGGGAATCATTTCGGGTAAGCGCAAACACGCGCGTCTGTTTGTCGTGACGACGACTTCCTCTCTCGGACGCTCCTCACTCTACAATCGCCTACGCCTCGGCGATACCCAGTATTTCAAATCGATTGGATTCACGGCGGGCTGGGGGCACTTTCAAATCAACGACCGGCTCTTCGCCGACCTTCGAAATTTCCTCGCCCGTAAGCGGGGCAAGTATGCGAAACGCGCCAAGGCACACCAATTCGGCCAAGGACCGAATTATCGCATCCGTGTAGTTCGCCTGGCCCTCGAATCGCTCGGCATGAATCCGGACATCCTCAAGCACAACCTGCGTCGCGAAGTATTCATCTGCACACTGGCCAAGAACGCTTCGAAGCTCCTCACCGGCCGGGCCGTCAGGCCCAACGTCCGCGATGTCATCTCTGCTGCTGAAGTGTCCATTGCAGCACGCCAGCGCTGGCTCGCCCCGCGGGCTCTACGGCGACCCGAGTTTCGAAACTGGACCTTGGAGGATACGCTGCGTCTCATCAGAGGCGAAGCGCAGCCGACACCCGTTACGGAAGCGGCGCCGCCCGCTGCCGTGAACATGTAGCCGCCATGAATACCGGCCGCGAAAGGATTACTGGGCGCATCGTGACCGCGGCAGCGGCCGCAAAAAACCCCGAACCGTCAGTTCGCGTGCCCGATCTGTGCCGGCTCGTTGATCTACCATGCGGTGAGCAACTATCGCGTCGCTTTTTTTGGCCACCGCCCGCACCAAGCCGAACCCGACTGCCCGCTTTACTTCGCCCCGCACGACACCGATGTCGAACGCGTTGTTAACGAACGGGCGTATCGCGTCCGGGAGCCAGTCTTACGACTCCAACTGCTCAACCGGCAAAGCAACGGCTATCGCTGGCAGGCCTGCATCTTGATTCCGAGATTTGAACGCGCGACGTCGTTTTCCGTCGAGAACTCGACGATTTACAGCCGGGTGCCGGTCTCCGCTATCAAGGAGGGCGGCAATTCTTTTCCTGTCACCGTCCAACAGGCGACCTACGTGATCATCACGTTCGAGCCCGACGAACCGCCCGAACGGATCATGGTGGAGGGTTTCGCTTCGGTCACGCTCTTCCGACTGTCTTCCCATCTGTGCAGCCGCCTCGAAGGAAGGGCGCCGCTGATTGCCGGGGAGGCGTATGTCGTTATCCATCCCGCTGCGACAAATCTCGCCCCACCTTCCGGATTGGTGACCGCGCAACCGTTGCTGTCGACCGATGGTTGGTCGGGATTTGCATTCGTTCTCCCCGCATCGCCGACGAAGGACGTCGTGAAATGGGTCGCTGCTAAACTCGACCGGCGCATTACCGAGCGGGACTTTAGTGCCTCGATCCTTGCCCCGGCTGATGCCTACCGACTCGACGATGGCGCATGGATGGTGACTGTCCCCACGCCGGCAATCACGATGGCGTTTGCTTTCGGCGCGGATCACGCCCCCCTTCAGCACTAACAGTCGTCCACAATACCGCGGGCAAGACTCAGTCAGTGGGCATCGCGGCCCAACGCGAGGCCTATCTACAAATCCCGACCCCGCACTCCGGTTTGTATCAAATCAAACGCGCGGATACCGGCGCAGTGCTGTTGACGGTTGCGGTGGCGCCACCGGGACAGGAAGCCAAGCAGGCCGGAATCTACTTTCTCTTCAGCGTCAACGGACGGATAGAGCGGGAATATCTCTGGAGCACAGAACTCGCACCGCGCCTCCATGGCGTGTCCGTTGGGCTGGCCAGCTTGGTGGAAATCTCGATTCCGCCCGGCGTCCGAATCACGTTCGCCATCGGCGCAGGAACCAAGCAGCAGCGGCAAACCATCGACAGCGGCGACTCGCTGGCTCAAGGCGAAGCTGCCGGAACCACTCTCGTTCGGGCGATCGAACGCGTGCTCAAAAGTGTCCGGCCGGTATTCGAACTCGATGCGGGAGGCTTCGGTAAACTGGCGTTTCCAGTCCAAAAGCCAGCGCGCTTGGATGACTCCACCCGGATTTCTCCCGTTCTGGCCGCGCGACAAGCTTGGGTCACCCTCGCGGCACCGGCGCTGATGCGCCGCAATGGTGCGCGTGTCGGCGAACCAGCCGCCCGGCTGCGTGCGCACATTCGGCAACCTCTCTCAGCTCCGGAGGTGTGCGATCATGAGCCACGTTTTCGGCACTTGCGTTTATGTCGATCCCGCCGGGATCTTCGCCTTCTATCGGGTTGAAGGCACTGTCAACGGGGAGGGGACCTGGCACCGGGTAGCGCACCCGAAGGAACGATTCCCCAACCGGGGTACTATTCGCGTTATCCACAACGCGCTCAACGTCGCGCCTTCCCGCATCGGGAACCTCGGCGTCTTTGAGGTAAGTGAAGCACCCAACTTCGATCAAATCGCCAGCGATCCGAACGCGGCGAAGTTCCGGGCGATTCGGATCATCCCCTGCATTTTCCAGCTCTATCCCTTGAAGCTGTCCTCGCAGCAAACGACGGAGATCGTTGCGGCACTCAAGAGTGGCATCCACGCGCTGGGCGAACTCACAGCGCGGACTAAGCTCTATGTTCAACTGAATGATGGCGTCGTCTCCGGTCCGCTGGAAATGAAGCTGAAGGAGCCCGACAACCCGGAGAGCACGCTCTATGTGCTCGATGAGAACTCGACATTGGCGGTCAAGTCTGCGTGGCGCAGCGCTGCGGCGCTCCACCCTTTTGAGGTCCGCGTCAACCAACGCTACAACGCAATCTTCGTTGGTCCAAAAATTCCGGCCGCGGAATTCTATCTCGATTTCGCCCCCCTTGAATACTCGCTGAAGAAAATCCTCGACGCTCTCCATGACCAAAAGCTCCTCGAGGCTGCCCTGACGAAGGCCAAGCGCGCCGCGATTGCGCAAACCTTGGCATCAATCCAGTCCGACGCGGAGACCAAGGGGCGCATTGATACGGTCCTGCGCCAGCTCAATCGTGCCGCCCAGCTCGACACGGAATTCGCGCGGCTGATTCAAGAGCTTCTACCGCATCCCGTCGTAGCCGCCCGCATCATGGCCGCCATCGAAGAGGCGAAAACCGAAGCCGCTGCCGGAATTGTGCGCGCACAGACTGAAGCGCGTGCAACCGTGGCCCGTCTCCAAAAAGAGGCGGAGTCCACACAGGCCCGCATCCTTGAACTCGAAAACAAGAAGACGGCGCTCGGTTTGGAGATTCAAACCCTCCAAACAGAGCGCGCAGCTGCGAGCGCAAGGATCGACGAAGCGATCCGACAGCAATTCGAGCAGGCGGCCAAAAATTCTGTCGCGCTCCTCTCCGAGATCACTGTTTTGCGCCCATTCCTCAATGCTCCGCAAGCCGCGCCCGCGACGCCGACAGCACCGGCGCCGGTTCCCCTCACGCCATTTTCCATGGCTAAGGCCGAAGCCACTCCGCTGCGTGAACCGAAAGCGGCGCTCGCCCATCTCGCGCGTAACCTTCAGGCGATGGGACTAACGCCACCGCGCGCCCATCAATGGAGCTGCGAGATTCTCGCCGCTACGCTGACGGGACAAGCGGTCTCCTTCCGCGGCTCCATGTCCAGCATGGTCGCAAATGCCGTCGGTCTTTCGCTGTTTGGCAACGCTGCGATCACCTTTGACGTGCCGGTCGGCTACCTCGATTTGATTCGCCTACAGCCATGGCGCGACGCGGTATCGGATGCCGCCACGTGGGGTGTGATAGTGCAGGGAGCCAACCGCTCCTGCCTCGACGCATTCGGCGGCGAACTCGTCGAGCAAGTGGCCAACCGCTCCTGGGGATCGCTCGGCAAGCAGCTTTCGCCCTTCGCGATGTTCAGCTTGCGCGAAGGCCCGAGTGCGCTCGCTCCCACGGCTAAATTCTCGGAACTCGGCCCCGTGATTCATACCGATGCGGTTTCATGGCGTTCCTGCTCGGGAAGTCCACTGGTGCCCGGTTCTATGGCGTGCGAACGCCTTCCCTGGACGCAGCGATTTCCCCTGACCTGGATTTCCTCCGCAGCGCTTTCATCAGCCGCAATTCCGCGTTGTTCATTGCAAATGCGAAAAGCGCTTACGCCGCACTGCACCATTTGCGCGGAATAACTCTACCCACCGCGACGCCGACGGACACGCTGTCGAAATACGCGCTGCAATCGTTGCTCTGCTGGTGGGTGCTCCCCTTTCTCGCGGCGACGCACTGCCCGCGGGACGAACTCGCACCGATTGAAACCGTGGTGCAAGGCGACGATGTTTTCGCGAGTCATCGCAGTCTGCTTTTTCCGCCCGACACTTCCGCATGATTGCGACTCTCACCAAACCGGAAGTCCTCGCCGCAATGGGGGCGAGAACGGGAGATTCCATTCCGGCGGCCATAGCGGCGGACTATGCCCGCACCGCGATGTTCGCGCTGTGCGATGGTCCGCCAGTCACCACGCAGAAACTCTGCGGAAGCGTCGAGGAACGCCTGCAACCTTTGGTCCGGTTTCGGTCTCGCACCGTCGAAACCTTCTTTGGCGGCGACGAGGAAGAGGACGAATCGGCGTCCGTAAAAAGTGCGGTTGATGACCTGGTGCAGATCGGCGATTTCGTTTCGGTCGGTAACGGCTATCACTATCCAGCGGCACCGCGACTCGTCAGGCTCGACGCGCAAACCTGTTTGATCATCGGAGGCGCCCCCAGCCGTCACCTCGGCCCCCAGTTTGACGTGGACACATCGCGCCCGACCTTGGCCCGACTTGCTGTCCCATCGCCATCGGCCTCGCTGCCCCAGCAGGACTTGGCGTCATGGCTGGGGGCACCGACCGTTGAACTCAGGCAATGGACACGCGAGCAATTGCAGGTGCCGCTAGAACGTACGAACATTGCGGCCGAAGAATGGGAAGTAGCGAACCTGCGCGACGGTCCGCCTTGGACTAAAGCCACGTTGCTCCCGGCACTCCGCGGCATCTTCATTTGCCGCGAGTTGCGGGAAAACGTGAACGGCTCACGGAAATTCATCGCCCGGCTCGAACGCAAGGAAGGCATGCTAACCGCGGTGGCGTCCCGTCCCGTTTCCCACGTCGATTGCCGCCGGCTACTGCACGGACAAAAGCTAATCCTTGGGATTAATCGTCGTGTTGTAGCCGTCGAACGCGGCGACTTTTTCGCTATTCGTCTCCACCGCTATTCGCTACCGGAAGTCCTCCGGTTGCTGAAAGCCCTGTGCCATGACTGGACCTTATCGGAAAATGGCCAGCTTGAATTCCTGATTTCCGCAAGCCTGCGCTACGCCGTCCGAGGCTTTCTTGGGCGATACGCCATGCACCTTCCAAGTTTGTCTCCATGAACCAAGACTACGGAGTAACGGCAGTCGTCGAAGGGTTGAAAGAGGCGCTTAGTTCATACCTTCAGGCGCAGTATCACATTCGCGACGAGGCCCTCGTGAAGGAACGGCAGAAGCTGTTCGCCACGCCGGGAATCATCGC
This sequence comes from Opitutus sp., assembly GCA_024707325.1. Classification (GTDB taxonomy): domain Bacteria; phylum Verrucomicrobiota; class Verrucomicrobiia; order Opitutales; family Opitutaceae; genus Opitutus. The sequence continues at coordinate 483,467 of JANPZY010000001.1, forward strand.
CCAGCGCGCTTACGTCGAAGCCACGCCGTCGTATGCCAGCGAAAAACGCCTCGCGGACTTGAGGATTCCGGAGGCGGCGCGCGGCCTCCTGCTGGCGCTCGCTCCGCTCAAAGTGGGCGTGTTTCCCGCACCCTACAACCACCAGGCGGACGCCCTTGAGGCGTTTCTCGGCCGAGGAAAGGACGTGCTTGCGGCCACCGGAACCGGGTCGGGCAAAACCGAAATCTTTTCTCCACAATATTCTCGGCTCGCTGGCGGTCGAAGCGGCGGCCAAACGCGGCAAATCCGCGCGCATGAGTGGCTGCCGCGCATTGCTCCTTTACCCGATGAATGCGCTGGTAACCGATCAGCTCGGGCGCATCCGCCGCTTGTTCGGCGACGAGCGGGTCGCGACGATATTCCAGTCGAAGTTCGGCCGCCGAATCCGTTTCGGGATGTATACTAGCCGCACCCCCTATCCCGGAGAACCCAACAGCAAAAAAGCCGCAGCCCAGATCAAACCGCTGTTCGAGAAGTTCTATCTCAAACTCGATGAGCGCTCCGTGCTCAAGCGCCAGTTGGAAGAGAAAGGACGTTGGCCCAAAAAAGATTTACCGGGCTTCTACGGGGAACCAGGCAGCAATTGGGACCGGCGCCTCAAGACTCAGCCCAACGATACCGAACTTTTCACGCGCCATGAAATGCAGCGCGAATGTCCGGACATTCTCATCACCAACTATTCGATGCTGGAGTATATGCTGCTTCGGCCCATCGAGCGGACGATTTTTGATCAAACCAAAGCGTGGCTCGACGAACATGAGGATAACTATCTCACCTTAGTCCTGGACGAGGCCCACATGTATCGCGGCACGGGCGGTGCGGAAGTGGCCATGCTCATTCGTCGCCTCATGGCCCGGCTGGAGATCCCCCGCGAGCGACTGCGTTGTATTCTCACCAGCGCGAGCATGGGCAAAGACAGTGCGGCGCAGATCGACGCGCTGAAGTTTGCCGGCGAACTCACCGGCTTAAAGCAAGGGCGAAAGCCCGGTTTCGAGCTGATTACCGGAAAGCTCGCGCCGCTCGCCGCCGCCGCTCCGGCCTCGGCTGAACAGACGACGGCGCTGGCTGAATTTTCCCTGAACGATTTCGTCCGGTTCGGAGAGAACAAACCGCGGGCGCTCGACGCCGTGCGCGTAGTAGCGCTGAAGCTTGGCTGGGATACCACTGGCGTCACCGCCGACACGCTGGCGGATTGGCTATATGCTCAACTTCCCACGTTGCCGGTCGCCAACCTGCTCGTGAGCGAGGCGACTGCGGCGGCTAAGGAATTCTCGGTCCTCGCAGCCACCGTCTTCCCGAAGGCAGACGCGCACACCGCTGCGAAGGCAACCGAGGCCTTGTTATCGCTGGCCAATTTCGCCCGCTCGACTGCAACGGACAAAGTCTTCCTACCCGCACGACTTCATTTATTTTTCCGCGGGCTCCAAGGGTTTTACGCCTGCATTAACCCCAACTGCGCACACCGCCACGACACGTCCCGCCGTAGCCTGCTCGGCGCCTTGTGGCATGAGCCTCGCGAGACCTGTAAGTGCGGCAGCCGTGTCTACGAACTTCTCACCCACCGTGACTGCGGAATCGAATATCTCCGCGGCTACATTTCATCGCGAGGTCGCCCCGAATATCTGTTTCACGAAAAAGAATCGCCGGTCGGAATTTCGGAACTTCAGAATCAGGGCGCGCTTGCGCGAAATCCACCTGCTGGTAGGCGGCCAGCCTCATCCCCAGTCCCAGCCGACGCAGGAGGTCTGGATCGACATCAAGTCCGGCGAGCTCACGTGGCAGCCTCCCACCGATCCCGACGACTTCCTCCCCGCGCGTGCGGCGATCCCCAACCTCGTCAATCCACTCGGCGCATTCGTTCGACCGCTGCCCGGTCTGCCGCGGGCGCTGGCGTGCGGGCCAAACCAAGATCATGGACTTGAAGACCAAGGGCGAGCAGCCGTTCGCCGCATTGGTCAAGAGCCAGACTTTTCTCCAGCCGCCCACGCGGGCCGATAAGGAGGATTTTCCGAACCAAGGTCGCAAAGTTCTGTTGTTCTCCGACGGCCGCCAAAAAGCCGCCCGCCTGGCGCGCAATATCCCACTAGAAGTAGAATACGACTCGTTCCGGGAAAGTCTGGTGCTTGCAACTCAGCGACTACAAAAAATCCAGAAAGAGCCGACGCTTTCCGATAAGCGCATCTACCTCGCGTTCCTTGATGTCGTTTCGGAATTCAATCTCTCGTATTTTGACAAGAGCGATCACCAGCTCCTGCTGAATCATGTCCAGAAGTATCGCGAAACTTACCTGCGCGACCTCCTTACGGCGCATGATGAGTGGAACCAGATCAATCCACCGCCGCGTTTCCATCACGCACTTCTCCGGCAGCTTTGCAGCCCCTATTATTCTATTCCGTTTGTCACCGCCGGATGGCTGGAGCCCGCACGCAACGCGTCGCGGATGTTCACCGATGGATTGACCGCTGACGGAATCGCGCTGGCCGGATCGCAGGCGCGCGATCTGGCGATCGCGTGGATGGCCGAACTCGCGGCTGATTTTGCGATCGGCGCGTTCCCAGATCGTATTCGCGAACTTGCGGACGGCTGGCCGCGCGACCATTGGGGCGTCCTGCCAACCTTGCCGGAGAACCTGCGGGCCATACTCACCACTGAAGGTTTTGCTCCCGATGTCATCGACAAGATCAGCGGCCATCTTCTGCGGGCTTTCGCCCAGACCAACCCCGCTGGTCGATATTTCCTCGATCAGGATCGGATCCTACTCCGTGTCGATTTGGAGGCACATTGGTTTGAGTGCACTCGCTGCCATAATCTGAGCCCGGTCGCGCCCTTCGGCCATTGTCCGACATGCAATCTGACGGACTTGGCTGAAATCAAACCGGATTCAAACGCCTACATCGCGTCGCGAAAGGGTCTTTGGCGGAACGCACTGAAGGAATGCCTCGCCGGCGTCCGACAACCGCGCTGCATCAGCGCCGAGGAGCACACTGCCCAACTGTCCTACCGCGATGCCGGCACGGTTCTGGCGACAACGGAGATGCACGAACTGCTGTTCCAGGACATCATCATCGACACCAAGAAAGAGAGCCCAGTCGACGTGCTCAGTTGCACCACCACCATGGAAGTCGGCGTCGACATCGGATCGTTGGTCGCGGTCGGCTTGCGGAACGTTCCCCCGCAGCGGGAAAATTATCAGCAGCGTGCCGGCCGCGCGGGCCGCCGTGGTTCTGCGGTATCCTCCGTCGTCACCTATTGTCATGGTGGACCGCACGACAGTCATTATTTCCACAACGTGGCTAAGATGGTCTCCGGGCCTCCCCGCACGCCAGTGGTGAAAACGGACAACGAAAAAATCGTCCGTCGGCACATCCACGCCTTTCTGATCCAAACCTATTTTCAAGGATTTCCCGGCAACCTCACAGGCGTCATCACCTCCGCGCTAGGACGCACCACCGAATTCTATTCCCCTTATGTCGGGATGCCCTGCTTCGAGCATTTTCGGATATGGATCGACACGGAGATTATCCAGGCCCCGCACAACTTGGTGAAGAAGATCACCGCGTGGCTGCCCGAAGGGGTGAGCAGCCAACCGGCGAAGCTCGTTGCAAGAGTCGCGAATGAATTCGTCCGTGATCTCGCGGCGGCCGGGGAGGACTTCCTCGCAAGTCTGCGCCAACCATCGACGCCCGAGGCGGACGACGAGGAGGAAGACGATGACGACCAGGAGGACAAGCTGCTCGATTTTCTTTTTCGCTCGTGGAATGCTTCCGACTTACGCGTTCCCGACCGATTTGTGCAGCTTCAACGTCGAATACCTCGACAATACATTGGTGCGGATTCGCGAAAAGCCGCAGCAGGCGGTAACCAAAGCACTCAGCGAATACGCTCCCGGCCGGATTGTCGTCATTGACAAGAAGAACTACCGCTGCACGGCGGTCACCGCGAATACCAGTCCCTTCGAACGTGACCGTGCCGCGCCGCTTTTCGCGAAGAAGCTCAAAAATTATATTTTTTGCAGCAATCCGCTTTGCTCGTTCGTGCAGGAAACCGATCCGCAGCGCACCGATCCGGACGGCAATTGCCCGCTCTGCCAGTCGCAATTAACGATGGGTGACATCCTCAAACCAGAGGTATTTCTGCCGCACTGTGGCAAGGAGATCGATGAGACCGACGATGACCAAGAATATACTTTTGCCTCACCCGCGCAATTTCCCATCCCGCTTCGGCAGGAGAAGGAGGATTGGACGGCGCTCGGCAAAAATGCTCTCAAGACCTTTGCCGAAGATCGCCATTTAGTCGTGGTCAACAAAGGCGATCCCGACCTGTTGCGGGGATTTCAGGTGTGCACCCTGTGCGGTAAGGCCGCGGTTGATCAGGATGCCGGCGGACTCGCGAGTCACAAGCGGCCCTACCAAATCAGCTACATCCCCGGTCGCGGGAGGCGGCCCGCGCCTACTTGCGATGGGGTGTCGCGATCTGTGCTTCTGGGCAATGACTTCAAGTCCGATTTGATGATCATGCGCCTCAAGGCGCTAGCCCCCTTGGAAACCCAATCCGATCCCGGCCGTGCAGCGTTCATGGCAATGCAGCACGCCATGAAGACGCTTGCGGAGGCATTGAACCTTGCCGCCAGCCGCCGCCTCGACCTCGACCCCTCCGAATTCAGCAGCGGGTTTCGGGTTTACCCGACCGATCCACAGAATCAGGAGATCATCGGTGAAATCTATCTTTTCGACACACTTTCAGGCGGCGCCGGCTATGCCAGCCAGATCGGACTAGAACTGCGAGAAGTCCTCGATCAGGAGGTTCGCCACCTCCTCGGCCATTGCCCGGCAAATTGCGACCGGTCGTGTTACGAATGCCTCCGGCACTACGGCAACCAATACTTCCACAACCAACTCGACCGTCATCTTGCGCTCGCGCTCTTGGATTACGCGCTGGTTGGCACACTCCCTCCGCTCGACGACTGGACCGCACAAACGAGAGCCCTTGCGCCGCTCGCGCGGATGCTCGAAAAGTCCGGAGTCAGCGTTCAACTCGGTGTTCAAGCCGGACCGATTACTCTGCCACTAATCGCCGAACGCCGAGGGCAGCGCCTGCTTATCGGCACCGCCAATGGCCTCTATGCCAAGACGGCTAGTGACGCGCACCCGTTGACCAAGCGCTACCGCAACGACGCCGCGTCGCCCGTGGAGATCATTAATGAATTTCTCCTCTCGCGAAACCGTCCGGCCGTTCATCAAGAGATTCTCGCGAAACTCTGAACCGATGCGGCATTCTCCCTCCGGGATCTCGGAAAGATACCCGCACTTACAACCGAATTGGTTCCGCAAGTGCTCAAGAACTGCTCGGATAAATGCGGCCGCCATTAACGTGCCCCCGCAACCTCAAATACTGCATCTGACCGCGTTCACTGAGCCACCGTCCTTCTTTCCCTCGGCCGTTCATTTAACGCCGCTAGTGGGCAGCTTCCGCGTAGCGAAAACGAAGGCTCTGAAAATAAGCCACGCACCCAGCAGACGGAGGGCCGCTTCCGCGATCCAGAATTGTGCAATCGGCCAAGCGCGCACCGAAGCGGGAACAGTGTTGGCCAAGCCGGTCAGGGTCCGCTCGTTCGCCAGAAAATGCAGCGAAAAACCTACGAAAGCCCAAAAAACCCCCGACCATCAAGTAATGCTTGGAATGCACTGACTCGATGGGGAGGCTCAGTTGCGGCGCGACGGGAGGTTGCGCCGCCACCGGCATATGCACGTGAGTATCGACCTTGATGCCCGCTTTCTGTTTGATATCGCGCTCGCTCTTCTCGGCATCCCAAGCGGTCTTATAGTCGCTCAGTTCCCGCGGCTCATACCACGAGAAGCCACCAATCTCCGTGTTGGGGGTGTCGGTCGCGGTTGCGCTGAGCTTGGCTACCTCTGCGCATACCGGGGTAGCTGCCAATATGTCCGCAGGAATTTCCGCCGCTTGGATCACCATGTGGGACGGACCATCCAGGGCGCCGAAAATCGGAAAGATCACGACTCTTGCGCTGTCGAAGCGTCCGAGGATGGGCACGCTTTCAACGGAACGGAAAAATTGCGAATCTTCGAACGTAAGCTTGATGGTGACCGCCTTCATTCGCGCCGAAAGCGACGAGCGTCCTTGATAGAAATCCAAGACGAGTTCGTAGGGCGCGATCCACTTGAAGCGGTAGCCATTGACGAACGGCAAGATCGGTTTAACTGGGTAGTCGGTGCGTTTTTTGGCCTTGGCCCAATCTTTCGCAAACCAAGGGATCGGCGCCAAGAGTCCACGCTCCGGCCTTCCCACCATTTGCATGCTGGTTAAACGATAAAAAACGGTGTCCCCAAAGTAGGGCAAAATGTGGAGTGTCTTCACCACGCTTTCCCACGCGTGCCGGTCCTCAGCCGGTTTGCTTTCTCTCAAGACCTTCCCATTGCTTTTCTTCAGGTCGTCCTCCGTGGCCCGAACGGCGAATAGCGAGAGGGGGAGTCTCGGCTTTGTTTCGTTTTTCTCGTTCTGATATTGCCCCAGCCACAACAGCAGATTGCCGCGATGCTCCTTGATCGCCTTCTGACGGTGCTCCGCCAACACTTCGGTACCCGGCGACAGACTGCATGCCTTGCGCGCAGCATGATCCCAGTCGTAAAATCCCTCCAATTTGAAGTAACAGTGTAAAATGGATCCTCTCGTCTCACAAGTGACGATTCTCCCGAAGCGCGTCGGCACGAAATGAGGCAGCCCGGAATGGATGGATCGATCAACGAAGACGCAGAGCACTCGCTTGTCAGCCAGGGCCGCTTTTACGCCACCAACTCGGTTCGGACTTCTGCGCGGTTTCGATCTCGGTCCAAACGCGCGGATCGACCCAGCGCTTGTCGTATCGGAAATGAGCAAGGGCTCCGCGGGGCAAACCAACTACATTGACCGCATCCTGCGCATACAAGGCCTCCGCATTGGAGGAAAACAGGAAAAGCACACTATCCGACATAGTTTGGCCCGAGCACCTTCCTCGCGATCTCAGGCACTCGCTGCAAGTTTCGAATTCTCAAGTGTCCCGTGCTCCGCACACTCCGGTCATAATGCCAGCCGCGCGCCAAAATCTGCACCGCAGTTAGCCCAGCTTCCCGAGCCGGAAGAATATCCGACCGCAGACTATTGCCAACCATCATCGCGCAGCATGGCGGGATCCCTAAATCGTCGACCACTTTGCGCATCACTTTGGCATTCTTGAGAGGCGTAATCACCACGCGATCGAAATAGCGCGCCATCCCAAGCCGGCGAATTTTCGCGCGCTGAACGAGGCGGTCACCGGCTGTGAGCAATACAAGCATGTGACCGCGACGCAGGTCGCGTAATACTGTGCGAACACCCGGTCGCAGTTCGGGAAGCGAGGCAAATACATCCCGCCCGATCATCCGCACGCGCGCAGCAACCGCGCGTTCGTATTTCCCTCCCCTCTGCTTCAAGAGATCACGGTAGGTCTCCACCATCGAGCGGGGAAAACGCTCGCGCGAGAATCCGTGTTTGCTGACGTTTGCCAGATCGATGCGGTCGAAAACTTGGCGAGTAATCGCTCTAGGGAAACCTTGGGCGCTCAGAAAGCTGATGAACAGTTGAATCGTCTCGTCGTAATGGCGTTGTGTCAGCCACAGCGTATCGTCGCCATCGAAAACAATCGCGGTGTCGCGGCGCGCCGAGGACCGCCGTTTCCGATTGAAGCGTTTGAGCGGAACAAGACGACCCACGCGAATAGGGTGCGCGAACGCCCACCTTTGACAAGCAACAGCTACAACAATTGGTTGCCGCTGCATTGACTCTTCCTTTGCCGTCCACATGCACTAGCAACAGCAGTCGGCGAAGCGGGCAGACCAAAGTGCCGCTAGATTGATAAAGTAGCTGACCTTGGGTCGCGACACCGATGGCATTGACGTGATCCGCACCCAGGCCAGCGCGTGGATTACCAGGCCGCCGATATCTCCTCGGCTTACCAAAGCGCGGTGCAAAGCGGGTATTCGGAGCCTAATTTACCTACAGAGTCCCCGCATCTCTGAACGAATAGTATCCACGACCGCAGGGGTCCGCTAAGGAACGACCGAGGACGACGTGGTCGAGTGCTCGATATCGACAATTCGGGCTGCCTCCCTGAGCTGCCGGGTTACTTGTTGGTCCGCAGCCGAAGGCGCCGGATCCCCGCTTGGGTGATTGTGGATGCACACGACTGCCGTCGCTCCGTGTTGGATAGCACACGGAATACCTCGCGAGGATGCACAAGGGTTGAGGTGGCGGTTCCGGACGTAATCTCGACCAACTTCTTCAGCCGGTTTTTCCGACGAGCGCAAATCCCCGTCGATCTCATCGTCTCGGCTCATACCTCCGGCTTAACGCCATGTCGCGGGTCAGGAATACTCATTTTCGCCTTGAGATAACGTGCGACATCGGAGGGACGGCACGCCGCTCTCCGATTTTGAACGTAGATTTTGATCTCTCCTCTCGCACGTGCCGCAAACAATTCACTCCGCGAAGCAAACTCCAACCATCGATCGATGGGCAGGGGCAAATCGTGTTGTAAGGCGAATTGAGTCATGGGATCATCGCCCGACTTCAATTCGCGTTTCGCTTGTTCTCCCACCACCTCCCTAATAGGGAGGCCGTGGATCTCTTCAGGTGCTTTCATGGCACCAATATCCTAGCACATCGCAAAACGCGATGACGGCGGTGCGTTTGACGCTGGCGAATCGGTGTCGACCACCCAAACACTTCTACGACAGCGCTGCTCGGGAGCCGGCACTCTTTTCAAAGAAAGTAAAACGCGTATCGAGCCCAGAGCGTTCAGCACGTAGAGGTCGTGTGTTCGAATCTCACCGTGCCGACCATTGCGAGGAGGCTCTTGCGAAAGTGCGGATTCCAGATCTCACAGACGATTTTCCCAAAAAAGCAGCGTTTTTGGAAAATCTGGTCGGAAAGCTCCTCCTCGACTTACAGCGGCACGAAATTATCAGGAGTCCTGCGAGCGACGATGCGACATCGGTCTCCATCCCTCGCCGAGGGTGTGGCGAGAAGCGCTCACAACGGCTGGTTGACCGGCGGACTCAGATCTCGTAGATCCAGACTCCGCTACCATTTTTTGCAAGGGAGCTTAGCTCTTGTCGCATCCACTCGATCCGCGCAGCAGATTCGCACAGAACCGCGGAACGTTCCGCCAGTGCCCCCACGCGACGCAGCCCACTATCGACCCGTTTCTCAGTGTTGCCCTGCCCCCTCTTCGAACGCGTGAAGGGGCCGATGCCACCACGAGAGAAACAGCTGATCTTCTCCGTCAGAATCTTCACCACCTTTTTGAGCCGCACTCCGCAGTGCCCGGCGAGACGTCGTAGAATGGTTTGCGCCTTTGCTCGAACTTGCCGGCGATGGCGCTTGCCCACTCGCGCCTCACCAAGCTTTTCCGCTGCCTCGACGGAAAGCGCTACCTGGCGAAGTTTCAGCCCGAGAACCTTGTCTCGAATTTCAAGCGCCTCTCCGGAGACTAGTCGCGCGGCGAGACGACTCTCGCGCTCATTGAGCCGCTCGGCCAATTCGTAGCCGGCGTTTACAATACGAAGGAGCGACGCACCTTGTTGTTTGTTTTTATCGGTTGGAGCCTTCACGCTTCAAATCATAGCATGCGAAAAATCTGTGCTGAGCCCTGCTCCCCTCCCCCATCACGGTTAGAGGTGAAGCATGTCCGAAGCGCGCTCCAGAGTGCTCGGAAAGACGGTGAAGCATGGTTAGCACCTTTGCTCGCAGTCGGCGGCGATCACGTTTCCCCACCCGTGCCTCACCGAGCTCTTCCACGGCCTGAACTGCAAGCGCCACTTGGCGAAGCCTACGGCCGAGGACGGCATTTCTAATCTCCAGCGCCTCTCCGGAGACGAGGCGCTTAGCGAGACGACACTCGCGATGGTTGAGCCGCTTCGCCAAAGCGTAGCCGGCGTTTACGATGTGAAGGAGCGACGCCCACGGCGTCCGTATTCATCGATTTAAGCATTCACGCTAAGATCATATCACGCGAAAATCGAGCCGGATGCATCATCAAGGATGCGGTGGAACAATGCCCGAACCGGGGCTCACTGCCTCCCGCGCCAGTCTAAGTTCCAAATCGAGGCCATTTGGCACCAGCAGCGCACTCGCGTGGACACCTGAATCGACACCGTGAGGGGCAATACCTCGCATCGCCGTCGCCAACTCGAGCGAAAGCGGACGCGGCGTAATGACCTCATCGCAGTCCTTCACCAGCTCGCTTCGACCAAGATCGAGTGTCTTGTTGATCTCCTCAAGACGATCCAAGGCGCGATTTAGGTCGCCCGCTGGCGTAGGTTCTCCGCGCCGCTCTTTATTCGCGGCCGCCCTTCCGAGATGCCTCCGAGGCACTCTCATCCTTCCTGCCCGCGCATGCGATAGCCGAGAGACCGGCCTTGTCTCAGCTGGCAGCGATGCGTTCACAGAACGCTCCCAGTAAGCACGCAATTCTTCGATTATGACGCTACCGGTAGACGCAACGTCGAGTTCACGAGTCTTGCGCAAAAAGATCTTTTTCTCGGGACACCACTCTCTCGAAGCGAACACGAGGTGACCATGGGGATTGTTGGATGCACAGTTGCGCGGCCCCCCTCGATGGAGCGCGTAAGTGACGGGCACGTTCAGCCGGCCAGAAATAAAGTGAGCTAGCTCCGCCAGAAGCTTGATCTGAACGTCCGGCGGACACTCTCGCGGCAACGCCACCACGACGTGCCTCCCTTCGATAGAATCTCTCCGTGCTTCGGCAGCCTCAGCCTTGGTCCACAAAGTCTGGAGGTCTTCGTCGGCTCCGCAGGTTCTGAATTCCAAAACCGGGTCAGACGACTTGCGGCGGTACCTCTTTCCACATCGAGGACTTCGCAGCGTCACGCCGCAGATATACGCCACTTGCTGGATTACCGAACGCCCTTTTGATCGCTGTATAACATTAACAGAGCAATGGAAGATAGCCATTCGGACATTGTAGCACACGCCCGACCTTTCCCTGAGAGGCCTTCCAATGCTTAAGGTGCGCTGACAGCTTCCGTGGGCCTAGGTTAACGCATCCGCAGTGAGGCGACTGCCACGCAATCGCGAATGTGGCCTGAGCCGCAAAGGCGGTCGGCGGCGATTTTTCGCATGCTAAGATGGGAAGTGCCATGAACAAAAATCCAGAATCAGTAGAACGACTCACTCAACGCATCGTAGATCTCGAAAAGAAACGGAAAGCGATTCTCGCCCAAGTCGCGCGATCAGAGGCACAACTTTCCGAAAAGTTGAAACGGGCCATCGGCGACTACATGCTCTCGCACATATCCGAAGCGGAGGTGCAGGTCGTCCTTCGAAACCTCCTCCCGGAACTCTCACCGAAACTCGCGGCCAAGCTCGTGGGCGTTCTCAGCTGAGCCACTCGAGGATACGATCACTTGAAATCGGATTCCCGCCCTCAACCGAACTCCAGAGCTAGCAATCATGCAGACATTGCGCCGTTCAAATCTTACTGCCCCGAGCTTCTCACCGGGTCGAAAAGATCTTTTTCAGGGCCAAACACCCCGCTTCCCGCAATGAACCGGGGCGTCACATTCGGAAGCCCGTTTTCCCGCCAGCGTATCCTCCGCCCCAAATCTCTCCCCGCGCCGAATCACACGGCCGTGAGAATGTGTTCGCAGTTGCACATGTGCGAGCCTACCCAGATACCGCTTCACCGTTTTGCATGTTTTGGTGGACTGGCCGGGGCGGAGAAGCGTTGGGGCGGGCCTCGTGCTTTTGAGGTCGGGGTCAGGTCCGGGGTCATCTTTGGATTGAAACGGACACCGACGCGCTCAGCCGGCTGACTGATCCCGCGCTCGCTCCGCAGCTCGACGCGACGCACATCTCCACGCGCTCTCTGCGAAAGACGTTCGTCCGTGCCGTGTATGATGCTTCTGGATACGATCTGATCCGAACGCAGCGAATCGTGGGCCACAGTTCGCCGCTGGTCACCGCGCGTTATCTCGGAACCACCCAGTCCGACTTGGACGACCTGGTCCTTGGCCTCGGACAGATGCCTCCGGTCCGGCTCGCGGAGCCGACGCCCGCGATGGCGCTCGCCTCCTGACGAGCCGCCGGTGCAACGAAACTGCCACCGGAGTTATGATGCGCCCATTTTGTTACACCGCGCATCAAGGCTGGTTGGAGGTCATGCCCCCAAACGGGCGATACGGTTCATCCCATGCTCCCCACATTCGTTGACCTTCAGCCTTCGTGCGTTCATCACTTGGGACGCGCACCGAGCGAGGAGTCTGCTGTGGTTCTAAGCAGGGCCCGCGGACGGCAATGACGCTTGGTGCGCACCTTTTCGCCTCAGGTCTCCTTGGCCATATGATCCCACATCGGCTTTAAGTCGGGATCATCCAAGGCCGCCGCCTTGAAGGATGAGTCCTTTCGACACGCGAGTCCCAACCGCATTTTCGCCGTCTCGTGGTCTCCCAAGAGGCAGTAGTAGCACGCGAGGTTGTAGTGAATAATCGCGTGTTCTTCCTTGAGCGCGCACTCTGCCGCCAGCAAGGCGTCGCGTGCGGCCTCCACGCTCGTCGTCCTTCGCACCGCACACCCGAGCGAAACCCACGCCTGCACGTGATTGGAATCCTGCTTGAGAATCGTGCGGGCAAAACTCTCCACGATGTCCCAGTGGCCGGCGGCGGCGTGAAGATCGAGCCGCGCGGACATGACTTCGACGCTCTGCCGGTCCTCAAACGAGATCGCCTCCATTTCGTCGGAGGCTTGGTTCAGCATCCCGAGAGCGAGATAGCCTGCAGCATACTCGAGCCGTCGAGCCGTCGGGATATGATCCTTCCGCTCCATCAGGCCTTGGGACGGTCAAAAACAGGACTGAGTTCGATCACGGGGAGACTCACATCGAGTTCCGCTTTCAACTGGTCGTATTCGGACGCGATTGCACGCACTTCCGCCGTGTAGCTTACGAGGGAACCCGTGGGTTTTTCGAGGAGCGCCAGGAGCCGCGACAGAAGGCCGTATTGCTTGAGCACCTTCTCATACTGGGTGCGGAAGCGCGGGGGCGCATCCATGAGCGCTCTCATCAGATCGTCCTGCATTTTCTTTCGTTCGCGAAATTCCGCCCACCGCTCCGACGAGCGAAGGCGTTCTGCAAAGTCCGACACCATCACGCCCGCCGCCGCATCCTGCGCGATCGCCACCTGCCATAGATCGATCACTTCGCCGCACCTCGCGACCAAGACGAGTCGGTCAAGATCGTTCACCTTCCTCCGCTCCTGAAGATGGAGGAGATACTCCGGGTCGGGATTGTGACGCTCAACTTGCCGAGAACATCCCACCAAAGCGATTACTGCTAAGCACAGCCAGAAGCGCATGACGCGAGAGTCTGTGCCGGAGCTACGTTTCGTCTACGCGAAAGGGGCCTCAGCCCCTTGATTCGTTCACGTTACGAACCGGAGATTCCAAAACGCGGCAGCTAGGTAGGCTCCACTCATGAGCAAAGCTGCGATCCAAAAGATCTTTTGCTCGCGACCGCACGCATCAGTTTTCCCGCGCGGCACTGGTTTACCCGCAACTTTCTGCACGAAGAAACGAGTTACGGGCAGAACCGCGCCCAAGGCTGCGACCGCTGACAGTGCCTTGAAGAGAAAGAATACCAGCCATCCTCCGCGTTCGATCACCTGTGCCAAGACCCAGCTCGTTTCCTCTACCCCGCCAGTTCGCATCGCCAAATAGGTGCTCGCCGCGTCCACGAGGCTCGTAGCGCAAACTATGACGAAAGGAATCGGCTTCACTTGCTCTTTGCTCGGCCGAACTCCTCGACCACCCAGCGGGCATCGATGACCAAATCTCCCCCGACGATAACGAAACGGTCGGGATTGAAGGTAACGTACTCCCAAACGTTTCCGTCGAACCCGCCTGCACCCACAAGTTGGGTGACAACGCTGTCCACTGAAGACGTGTCCAAGGGTTCAGAGTGTGTGGCATTATACCGCCGCACCAATCGCTGCATCTCTACAGCCGCATGCAAATCCAGTGACTCCCGCTGCCGCTCTTTATCCTCCATGCGAAACGCCAGGTATGCGGCTCCGTAACCAACACCGCCGCACACGAGGGCGAAGAGCAGCACCCCAACTGAAAGCTTCTTTAGATAGTCGGCCACGCATCTGTCATGACGAAAACCATGGGCGGCGCAATAGGATGAGAAGAGCCCCGCTTGACCGATGCAGATCCCACAGGTAAGCCGAGTACGCGCCACGGGGGTCGGGTTTGAGAACCGTGTAGTTTTCATTGGACACCCGACCTCCGGGGCGCACTTCAGATATACCGAACGAGTGGCACTCCGTTCGCCGCACCGACGATCTGTCTCTCCCCCGTCCGCCGTCTGCCACCCCTCGGTTCACCGTTTTGTTTATTTTGGTGGACTGGCGGGGGCCGAGAAGCGTTGGGACGGGCCTCGTGCTTTTGAGGTCGGGGTCAGGTCCGGGGTCATCTTTGAATTGAAACCGACACCGACGCGCTCAGCCGGCTGGCGGATCCCGCGTGTGTAGTGCAGATTAGACCTCCCCATCGGTGCAGATTATTCCTCCCCGTGTAGGCGGAGGGAAAAGACCGGCACCGGTTGGCGTGCTGGGTGAAGCTCGGGCCCCACGACGGCCCATGATCACCGAGCAGCAATATCGGAGGCTAATGAAAGAGTATCAGAAGAGCGGCCAGGTTGGCCGGGCGGCGCTGAAGGCGTCGATGGATCGGAAAACGGCGGCGCGATACATCGCGCGCGGCCAGGGACCTGAGGTGCGGGAGGCTCGGTGGTGGCGCACACGGCAGGATCCGCTGAAGGCGGTGTGGCCGGAGGCGGAGCGATGGTTGGGGCGAGCACCGGAGTTGGAGGCGAAGGCGTTGTTCGAGCACCTGCTCGCGGCGCGGCCCGACGAGATCAGTGCGCGGTCGTTGCGGACGTTTTATCAGCGAGTCGCCCAGTGGAAGCGCGAACACGGAGCGCCACGGGAGGTGTTTTTCCCGCAAGCGCGGGAGCCGGGACGCTGTATCCAGCTGGATTGGACGTATGCCAATGATCTGTCGGTCAAGATCGCCGGCGCGGCCTTCCCTCATTTGCTGTGTCATGCGGTGCTGCCTTACTCGAACTGGGAGTGGGCGGTGCCGTGTCGTTCGGAGTCGTTCCTGTCGCTCAAGGCAGGGTTGTCCGCTGCGCTATGGGAGCTCGGCGGCGTGCCGGAGCAGTTGCAGACCGACCAGAGCTCAACGGCGACGCATCCGCTGCGGCGGGGTGCGCGCGAGCGTGGCTTCAACCCGGAGTATCTGGCGTTTTGCGCCCACGTCGGCATCGCCGCGCGCACGATCAACAAAGCCAGCCCGCAAGAAAACGGCGATGTGGAGTCGGCGCACGGCCATCTGAAGCGTCGCCTGGAGGCGCACCTGACGCTGCGCGGCAGCCGCGACTTTGATTGCGAAGCGGATTATGCGGCGTTTGTCGCTCAGGTTTGTCGCGGCGCCAACGGCCTGCGGCAGGCCAAAGTGGCTGCTGAGATCGCCCTCCTGAAGCCGTTGCCGGCAACACGGTATCCCGAGGCCGAGGAGATGGCGGTGCGGGTCTCGAGCTTCTCGACCGCGCGCGTGAAGAACTGCGCCTACTCGCTGCCGAGCCAGCTCATCGGAGCGATGGTCACCGCGCAGGTGACGGAGAGCGAAGTCGCCTTCGTGCACGCGGGGCGAGAGGTCGCACGTTATCGCCGGCGTCGCGGACAGGAGCCGGCGATCGACTACCGACACGTCATCCACAGCCTCGTGCGCAAGCCCGGCGCGTTTGCCGGCTACATCTACCGCGAGGAGCTGTTCCCGCGGCCCGTGTTCCGGCAGGCGTATGACCGATTGAAGCAGGCGGATGAAAAACGCTGCGACGCGGTTTACGTCCGCGTCCTCGCCGTCGCGGCCGAAGCGGGCGAGGAGCCCGTGGCCGATGCGCTCGGGACACTGTTGCGCGCGGGCACCGTGCCGGACGAAGACGCCGTGCGAGCTCGGCTCGCAGCGCCCACGGCGGCGCCGCCGGCAATGGCGCGGTTTGAGCCCGAGTTGCATGGCTACGATCAACTGCTGGAGGTGGGCGCATGAGCGCGGAATCCACCGCCATCCTGCTGCGCGCGATGGGGCTCACCACCGCCGCACGGCTGCACGTCGAGATGACCAAACGAGCCGAGGCCGAGAACTGGGGCTACACCCGGTTCCTCAACCGGCTACTCGAAGAGGAATCCAATGAACGGATACGGCGTCGCGTGGAGCGATTGCGGAAAAACTCCGGGCTGCCCGCTAACAAGACCCTCGGTGCAATCGACGAGGATCGTCTGCCCGAGAAGGTGCGGCGGCAGCTGCCGACCTTGCTCTCGGGAGAGTTTATCCGCCGCGGCGACAATCTACTGACGTTCGGATTACCCGGTCGCGGGAAGACCCTGTTCGTCGCCGCTCTCGGCCATGAACTGATCACGCGGCACCAGCTGCGCGTCCTGTTCACGCCGACGTTCAAGTTGGTCTCCAATCTCCTGGCCGCCAGACGCGACCTGAAGTTGCCGAACCTGCTCGCGCGCCTCGACCGCTTCGACGCTGTGATACTCGACGATCTTGGCTACGTGCAGCAATCACGTGAGGAGATGGAGGTGCTCTTCACCTTCCTCGCGGAACGTTACGAGAAGAAGAGCGTGATCATCACCTCGAACCTGGTCTTCAGCCAATGGGACCAGATCTTCAAGGACCCGATGACGACCATGGCCGCGATCGACCGACTCGTGCACCACGCCGTGATCCTCGAGTTTACCGGCGACAGTCACCGTGCCCGGTCGGCCAAAACGAAAGCGGCTGCGTGAGTCCAGAGGTGGAGGAAGGGGCCCGATCCGGCACCTCTCAAAGCAGAGGTGCCTGGCCCCTTCCTCCACACCTCCATCCCCCGGCGCCGCGCTGCGGCGCCCTCTCAAACCATGGGGAGGAATAATCTGCACTGCGGGGAGTTTTTAATCTGCATTGACCACCCGCAGCTCGACGCTATCATCCGGAACCGTCAACTCGCGAGCGATCTACGGTCCGCGATGCTGGAGGTCGCCCGTCATGGTCGACTCCACCGTTATGCTCGTGGGCCGCGGCCACTCACAGAGATGTTCACTCCAAAGTGCCCGCCTAAGCAGGCCCGCCAGCCGATCCGAGCGTTAGACTCCGGATCCTCCCGCTGACGAGGTCGAACCCCAATGCGCTGACATCGAGGAAAGCTCCGCACGAGGTCGAGGGGCCGCTGGAGGTTGGCCCGGTAGAGTTCGCGAGGTGCAACAACCTTCCGTTCGCCACCACATGGCCTCAACTGGAAGAAAGTTCTCGATCCACGGCGTTGCACGACCACCGCGAATTCATTTACTTCTCCGCCCATCGACACCCGGATCCATGCACCGCTGTCTTTGGCGAGACCGAACAAATCTCGGAGAGCGGCGCTTTCCGAATAGCTCATCCGTTCTCCGCGAGCTCGGTGAACGAACCCCACGGTCTTCAGTAGTGAAAGGTCTCGGATAAGTTGGTATCCACCGGCGGCACGTTTGCGCACGAGTTGAAGGAGAGGTGTCATCACCCCCTTATTATGGGCGTTCAGAATCTTTCCGGCGGCGTCCCTATTTGCCCATAACATAGGGATGGAACATCCCCCCGACTGCACCTGCCTTCCCCTGCAAGCGCACCGTGAACCGTCGCAAAGCAACGGAGCGACATCGCCAAGATCTGATCCGAAGGGCAGCGGAGGTAGACCGTAAGCGTCGCTCCGAGTGCCTCCTTGACGAGGTAACTACGGTAGTTGCGATGCGCGGACTGGATATGCCGTAACTACGGTATATCCGATCAGGATGGTGACGCCGCCGTGCGCCAGTGCGCGGGCAACAGTGGGCGCAGGTCGTCAGCGGTGGTCATCGCAGGTAACCTGGTGAGCACGTCGCGGAGGTAAGCGTGGGGATCGTGACCATGTCGCTGGCAACTGACGACCAGCGAGTAGATGACGGCCGCGCGATCGCCGGCGTCGGGGTGGCCGACGAAGAGCCAGTTTTTCGCTCCGAGTTTGCTCGGCCGGATGGCGTTCTCGACCGCATTGGTATCGAGTTTGGTCTGGCTGTGCCGCACATGCGTGGTGAGCGGCGTCCACTGCCCGAGCAGATAGGTGCAGGCTTGGCCGAGACCGGAGCGAGGCAGCACACGCTTCTGCAATGCGACGACCAATCGACGCAGCCGCGCCAGCGGTCGCGCAAAGTGTTCCTGCCGGAGGGCGGCGCGACGGTCGCCGACCTGTTGCTCGTCCCACTGCGCTTCGAGCGCGTAGAGTTCACCGATCAGGCGCAGCACGCGCTCGGCCGTGCGCGGCCGCTCGGCAGCCGCCTCGATAAACCGCCGACGAGCATGCGCCCAACATCCGGCCCACTCGACGTGGGGATGAGCACGCGCATACGCCGCGTATCCCTCGTAGCCGTCCGAGTGCAAAACGCCGCGATACTCGCCGAGCAGGCGCTCGGCCTCCTCGTGCCGGCGGGACAACCGCCACTCGAAGATGACGTCGCCTCCGGGACGTGACAGCGCCCACAACCAACCCGTGGTTGTTTTCCCATCGCGCAGGTCCGGGTCGTTGCACCGGATCGGAGTTTCATCGGCCTGCACATATCCGCTTTGCAGCAGCTCGCGCTTCATCTGCTTCACCAGCGGCTCCAAGAGTGCCGTCGCCGCTCCGACCCAGTCGCTTAAATTTTGCCGCGAGATCGGAGCACCCCACCGTGCCAGCATCTTTTCCTGCCGGAACAGCGGCAGGTGATCGCAAAACTTCGCGGTCAGGGCCCACGCGATCAATCCCGCCGAGGCGAAGCCGCCGTTGACCACGCGTTTCGGCGCGGGTGCGAGCAGCGGCGCACGATTCCGATCCAGGCGGTGGCGATACTTCGGGCGCACGATCTGGCGCTTGAACAATTGGGGCGGGATCACATCCACTTCGAAGGTGCATTCCTCGCCGATACGCTCGTAGAGCGAGGGCTCGGCCTTCACCGCCTCCGGCTCGATGATCACCGTCTCTTTCACCGGCAGGTGAGCGAAGGACTCCGCCGGCAGCGTGCGCTTCGGCGCCGGTCCGCTCGCACGCTCGTAGGTGATGATCTCGGTCGGGTGCGTCGCGGTCGCCAGTTTCTCCAGTTCGCCCAGTTGCAGGAGCAGTTGCGCCCGGTCCAGCGTCTCACTTTTTCCCGGCCCGAAGAGCTGCTGCTTCAGCCACGCGATCTGCGCCCGCAAGACTGCCACCTCCTCGCGGAGTTGTCGCACTTCCTCGCCGGTCGTCGCAGTGGCGCACATCGCCGTATCCACTAGCATGATACATGCCCCAGGCCTTCAGCGCTCATACCATGGCTTCAGCGCGGCCCCTTTCAGTTCCACCCCGCCGACGATCAACGCCAGGGCCTCCGGCGTCAGCGAGAGTTTGCGTTTCGTCTCGCTCGGCTCCGGCCAGGAGAAGCGTCCCGACTCGAGCCGCTTCGCCACGATCACGACACCCGTGCCGTCCCAATATAAAAGCTTCAGCCGCGTCCGCTCCCGATTCGTAAAGCAGAACACCGCCCCGTCCTTCGGGTTCTCGCCCAACTGCGACTGCGCCGCGAGCCACAGCCCGTCGTATTGCTTGCGCATGTCCACCGGCTCCACCGCCACGAAGATCCGGACCGAACGCGGGAAGGCCAGCATCGCGCTTCAACTCCGCAACGCCCGCACGAGTGCCACCACTTCCTCGACACGCCCGCCGCGCACCGTGGTGCCATCAGCCAGTCGCACCTCCATTCCGCTGCTGCTGCCCGCACTCACCGGCAACGCCACCTCCGCGAAGCGCACCGACGCCACTGCGGGCATCTCGCCATTCGATCGCTTCGCCGCCCGCTGCGTCCAGTTGCAGAAGGTCGTATACCGGATGCCCTCACGCTGCGCGAACGCTCGCCGCGTCAGCCCGCTCTCCCGAAACGCTGCCAACAGCCCCTCGCGCCGCTCCCGCGGCACGTGCTGCCGTCCCGCTCGATCCCGCCGCTCTCCGTGATGCACCAACTCCGTCGTTACCGTAGTTCCCATCCAGCCAATCTACACGATTGGAGTTCCCGTAACAACGAGGCACTCGGAGCGACGCTTACGGTAGACCCAGCGCTGCTGCACGTCATTCCCCTGCTCCGCCCCAGCGTCCTGTCGGCGCTTCGCTCAACGCCAAAAACTATCACTCAACTCCGGATCATATCGTTCGCTTCGCAAGGTGTAGCAGGGAAAAGAGCACTCTGCGCCTCCGACATTCGAAAAGCGGCAGTGGACCTATGCGAGAGTGGCAATCCCGACGTCCGAGACTCGCGAACCATTGGCGCATGGGGAGCTTGGCAGCGTCTCGCACGGTTCGCTCTCCACCGAGGGGTAAAAAGCGTGGACAAAGATCAGCGTGAAACCGCACTGCGCAGCGTTGCAGCAGACCTCCGCCGCGTTCATTGCCCCGCGGAGATCATTCGCGCGGAAGAGCATTCCGCACGATTGCGTTTTCGACTCCAAGAAACCGATCAACGTTTTTGATGGAACACTAGGAAGGGAACTAAACGGGTGCACGAGACGGTACCACTCTACGGCCCTCGTAGCCGTTGTAATGCTTACGATCCAAAATCCGTCAAGACGCGCTGTCTGCTCGGGGCTACGAGTAACGGCAAGTTCCAATTGGCCCGAGGAACTCATCGCACGAGATGGTGCCGTTCTCTTATGATCTCATGATTGTGGCGCCCCCACGGGGCAGCCTTTTCATAGGTAGACCTAAAAAAGGGGAACAAAAGGAGAACACAATTTCCGCCTTTTCACATGAGAAGCGATTTTTTTGGGGCAGCCTGACAGCGAAGCTGAAATCGAGCGACGCCCGTCCGTTCTCGGGATCCATGGGTAAGGATTGGCGGCACTTCCTACCGGCCTAAGTCACCCAGTTTTGAGGACGTCAATTTGGGCTGACCGGCGGGCGTGAAGAGGTCGCCTCGATGCAACCGCGCAACGATTCGATCGTTCGCCGCAATCCCCGCTTTGTGGCCACAAAAGGTTTCTTGCTCTCACGCATGCTCACTCAATTCGACCGCGAAATTTCTAGAACTCGATCCCCCCTTCTACCCCCCACTACCTACGCACCGTAACACCGAAGACGGAGCCACGCCCATGGACCGGGCAATGGCACGCATGCTCTGACCCTCGCCGTGCAAGCGCAGGATCTGAGCACGGCGTTCCGCCGTCAGCAGCGGCGGACGGCCGATGTGCACACCACGGGAACGCGCCGCCGCCAACCCGGCAATGGTGCGCTCCCGGATCAAGCTGCGCTCAAACTCGGCCACCGCCATCAGCACCGCCAGTTGCAGCCGGCCCACCGGATTATCCTCGGAGGTGTCGATGCCCTGGCTCGTGCAGATGATCGGGACATTTAGCCGCGAGAGTTCCCCGACCATGACGGCGAGGTGCACCAGCGAGCGCCCAATCCAGTCGAGCTTCACGCACACGACGGCCGCGACGTCGCGACGCCGCACCGCTTGCAGCATCGCCTCCAGCCCGGGGCGGCTCGCATCGGCGCCGCTCTGCACGTCGCGGAAGATCACCGGCTCCCACCCGCGGGCCGTGCAGTATTTCAGGAGGTCGCGCTCCTGCACGTCGAGCGACTGCTCCGCCGTCGAGACGCGCACGTAGGCGGCGACTGGCATCGGCTCTGACTCACTGGACTCTTGTTTCATTGGCGAAGGGTGCCCGGGGATTGCGGGGGCACGTCTTCGCGTGGTCGGGCGGGCCATGGAAGACGGCCCACCGGCTTCGCTCCTTCTGCACCGCTTAGCGGGAGGGAGGAGGAGGCCGCCCAGTGAGAGGCGGCTTGCATTGCGTAACGGAGGGTTTAGCCCCGCTAAGCCTTCGTCGCCGTTTCCCCCGGCGAAGAACCGAGCCCTTGGCCGCAATGCGGCTTTAGGAACTCCATGAGGCCACTATCGGCCGCTTTCCCAAACAGCTTTAACAAAAAAACGCAGGACGGACTTCTCCGCCCAGCGTTTTAAAACCTCCCTCCCTTCCCGCCGGTCCCGGCTCCGTCGCGTAGTGCCGTTCAGATTACGCCGACCAGAACGCACCGGTTCTCGAACACGACGAAGCTAGAGCGAGTCGATACCGCTACCGGTGACGTAGTGCAGGAGGATGTAGATGTATAGCAGCCACCCGATAACGAGGGTGGCGGCGATCAGCGATATCTTTGCCCAAACAGATTCCAGCCGGCGCACTACTGCGATCACCAGCGCAAGCGGGATCAAAGCACACAGCGCATGAGCCCCAAACCAGACGATCTCCGGCAAGCCCCCGGTTCGGATTTCTCCGTCGCGCAACCGCAAGTGCCGGTCCAAAGCGACGACGGCCAGCAGGCTGACAGCGAACACCGTCACCGGGACCACAACCCCGCGCAGAACCACGGAAAGTTTGCTCAGCGTCTTCATTTTTGGGTCTGTTTCCTGCGTTCCTCCTCCAGTTGTCGCTGCCTCTCAGCTTCAGCAGCAGCTTGGCTCTGCTGCTGTTGGGTTTGAGCGCTGGACGTTGATGTGTCCCCCGTTCCCGAGTTGGTCGACGTGTTTGCCGGAGGGTCCTTCTTCGGGTCTTTGAAGTAGCTGGGATCAATCCGCTTGTCGTGAGCTGTATCCAATCCCTTGAAGTCAGCGTCGGTCTTACCTCCTGCGCTCTCAATCAGAGATTCGTTCCAGCTATTGCTGTTCACCGCGCCCCCTTTGACATTGGTAGTTGCGTCCGGATAAGGGATGTTCTTCCCGGGCTCCTCTTCGTTGGCCGCGTAATTTGCGGCGTTCTTCACAAGCTCGGAGATGAACTCGGAGTCGGTCTTACCATCAGGGGTTTTCACCAACTTCGTTTCCGTATCATAATCGGACTTATACCACTTCACGTTTTCCTTCGGGTCCGCCCATTCCTTGGCCGCCTGCAAGTCCGCAGACTGGTTCTGGACGAATTTCAACCTGCCGTCCACGTTGTGCGCCCCGAGAACGATCCCTTTTTTTCCCGCCGCCAAGGTCGACAAGATTCTTAAACTTACTCGGGTCGTCAGGCACCGCGATCGTGAATTGATGCGTTCCGATTGGAACGCCGTTTAGATCACGGGCGGCCGCATAGACCTCGAAGCCGGTTGGATCGACAAATCGGAGCGGATTGTTCCAAACGTAGCTATACCGATTGTAGGCCTGAAGATTGCCGGCATCCTGCACTACAACATCCGCAGACAGCATACGACCGAGCAGTGGATCGTAGATTCTGCCGTTCATGTGAACGAGGCCCAAGTCGTCCAACATCTCGTGTCCTGTGAAGCCACGTGGAGTTACACTGTTAGCGCCGCCATCGTCAGTGGTGGACGGTATGCCCGTCCAAGTGTTTGGATTGCGCCGTTGTCCCCACGCGTCTTCGCTGAAGAGGCTCGGTTTTCCTTCATTATCCGACGCGGTGTTTCTAGTGCCGAGGTCTGTGACCCGTTCGATGGAACCTAGGTGGTCATAGTGATAGATGTAAGCTTTCTCCTGGGTAGCGACCGGCTCCGTTGGGTCGAACTCTCTGGAGCCCACCACACCGTCAGGTCCGGGCACATACACCCGGACCTTCTTCATCTGCCAAGCGGTATCATCAGCGCTCGCGGCTTTCTCGTAATTTACCTCAAGCGTAGATCCCATGGCGTAGATGCGCTTCCGCACATACCCGGAAGGCTTCCCGTCAGTGAAGC
This sequence comes from Opitutus sp., assembly GCA_024707325.1. Taxonomy (GTDB): domain Bacteria; phylum Verrucomicrobiota; class Verrucomicrobiia; order Opitutales; family Opitutaceae; genus Opitutus. The sequence continues at coordinate 507,342 of JANPZY010000001.1, forward strand.
CGCTAAACTCGAGCTGCATCACACGCGAGTGATTCGCGTTGTAGATAAATTCCGAACCGACCGTGGTTGTGGTCGTCGTGCCAGTTGTCTTCCCCATCCAGCGAGGTTTATCAAAGCCTGCATATCGGAAGCTCCACGTCTCGCCCTCCTTCGTTCGTGAGATCACGTTTCCGTTGGCGTCGTACCCCATCGTGTATCCACGAGCGGTCTTCACCGCGTGCGGTCGAGCAGTATCGTAGGTGAAATCTGGAGCAGTCGTCGAATCGCCAACCACCGGCTTGTTCCGGATGTTTCCGTTCTCGAAGTAGGTCGTGGCACCCTGCTTCGAGCTATTCGTGAGTCGGTTAAGGTTGTCGTACGTTAACGTCTCGGTGCCGCCAGCACCTGTGCGCGAGCGCAGGTTACCCAATCCGTCGTAGTCGAAGCTGAGATTCTGCCTCGAGTCTCCACCGACACCGAGACCCGTCTTGATGCTCAACAGAACGCCGTCGGTGGCGCGATAGGTCCGTTTGGTCCAAAGTCCGTCCGCGCTTCCAGGGAGGAATCCCTTCCCCACGGCTACCGGCCGATCCAGATGATCATAGCCAATCTCCGGGTCGGCTTTCCACCACGTGCGTCCCTTGTTGTCATTAATCGAGAGCAAGTAGCTCTCGCTGTTGTAGGTGTACACGTAGCCAAACTCCTGCCACGCATACGGTGTGGTCGATGGTGATTCAGCCCCCGGGGGACGCCAATAGTGCCAAGACATCGCCAGCCGTCCGAACTCGTCGTAGCTCGAGTGGGTGTAGAAGTATTTTCCGTCGATGACGGAGAGATCAATTGCCGGCTGCCCCTTTGCGGTGTAGTAGTGAACTGTGGTGGTTTTGGATGCGGGGTACCCCGGCTGATTGGTAGTCGAGCATTCCTCCCGGGCCGGCGCGAGCAGCCAGCTTTTGTTACCTTCCGCCACGGCATGTGGTGAGGTCGTTGACAGCCAATCATAATAGTACCAGTCGGTCGTTTCAACGGGACCTGCGGTTTCGGTGATCGTGCGCCTTTGGAGTCGGTTGAGACGGTCGTAGGTGGTCGTAGTCACCGTGCCTTTTGCGTCCGTCTGTGAGGTCACGCGACCAAGGGCATCGTTCTCGTAGTTCCAAGTTCCCTTGTCTGGATCGCTGAGTTGGGTCTGGCGGCCAAAGTCGTCGTAAGCGGCCGTGATTTTCTGAGTCTGTCCCTTGAGCTCTGTGACGCGCATGCGACCGAACCCGTCCAAGGTGAATCGTATCGACGGCTCTGTGGACGTGGTCCCCAAAGTATTTGAGAATGTTGGAACGTTGTCAGCGTTCCAAACAGCCACCGTCCGCCCCTTGGCGTCCACCACGGTAGTGTTCTTTTGACTACCAGGGTTGACGCCGCCGAGTTCGGGGGCGTTCACCGAAACGGTCGTCGCGCGGCCGTTATAAGTGTTTGTGGTGGTCGTTCCGTTTGGCGCGGTGACAACGGCGGCACGTCCATACGGATCATAGGTGGTTTTTGTCCATCCCGCGGGAGTTGTGCTGTCCTCGTATGGCACCGAGGTCGCGATCACCTGCCCCAAGGTATTGTAAATCGTGTCGGTGACGGTCTTTTGCCCTTTGAAGCCCTCTTTTACCGTGCGGATCACCCGACCTAGGCGGTCGTAGTAAACGTTAAGAGGAGGCTGGAAACTTGTCACTGTATCTACGGCTACATTGGACGTAGGCGTAGCTTCCTTCAAAGGGCTGCCATAAACTCGGGTTCGGACGGCATATTTGGAGGTGAGAGTAAGAGCATCCGTCAGGCCGGAAGGCGGTGTGACGGTTTTAGGGTAGCGCCAATCGTCGCTGTCGTAACTGGTCTTCGTGAACGAGTAACTGGTAGTGGTATCCAGCTCACGTAGATCGTCGCGCACTCTCACCAATCGCCCCACAGCATCATACTGGTTCACGACTCGAGCGCCGTTGACGTCTGTAGTAGCTATCGGCTTGCCCAGAATCGCGTCGTAGATTGTGACCGTAGGATGGGCGTAGGCGTCTTCGACAGCCACCGGCAAATCAAAGCGGCCGTCAAAGGTGAGAACCTTCGAAACCGTGTAGCGGCCGCCTATGCTCGGGCTCTCAATCTCAGTCTTCTCGACCCGTCCGAGACTGTCGCGCGTGTAATACGTCGTGAAATCGAGCGAGTCATCCGTGCTATTGGACTTCTCTTTTGTTACCAGTGGCGTACCCGCTTTGTAGTCGTAGGTCTTTATCGGGGCTGCCTGAGTGTTATAACTCGGAGAGGAGACGGTCGTCTTCACCTCATCGACCAAGCCGGTGAGATTAGTCCCTGAGGGAGCCGATTCGTACTTGGTATTTACTTTCTCGGTGTAGCCATCGCCATAGTCAGTTGTGAGCTGCACAAGATTCCCGTAGGTAATCTTGTTGGGCATATCCAGAGCGGAAAAGGTGCTGTAATTTACATAGCCATAAACTTCATTTGCACGCGTCGTCGCGTCTGTGTCACTCGCCTCCAAGGAGCCCGGAATCGTGGTCGGGGGCGCCGCTGACTGGTCCTGATCGTCGAACCAAGACTTAGCTGTGATTCTGATGTGGTGCGACGCCGGCAATGCCAGTGGAAACAGGCCTTCGGCCTCCGAGTTGGGACTGCTCGAGTTCTCCACCGTCACGTTGGCCGTGGACGAATCCTCCCAGCGTGACTCGACCGCCTGGGAGATGAACGGATACACCGTACCAAATTTCGTCGTCGAACTTGGTCCCGTGACGACGTTGTCAAATACCACGGTGTTGTCGTGCGACGAAACGAGTCGGAACTTTACTTGTCCCGTGGTACCGGTGGTCGTGCTTAGCCAGCGGTAGGTCTGCTCCCGGGCCGTTAATCCCGTCATTGGGAAAGACTGCGTCAGAAACTGATACTTCAGCACATTGGTCTCCATGTCCCACGTGACAAAGCTGTGAAAACCGAGGCTTCCGCGACCCGACAAATCGATCCGGTTCCCCGAATACTGATAGGTGAAATGCGCTGGAGAACTCGAGTTGCCGCTGTCCCGGAAGAGATCAGACACGACATAGGTTGGAGTCCTGCGCTCAACGATTGGATACTTCAAGACAACGGCGCTGGTGGTATAAACCTCGTCGCTGGTGATGGGCGCGTACGCAACTTTCGATGTCGATCCGAGTCCATTCTTCACACTGACAACACGACTCCCGCGCATGCCGCTGCTCAGGTGTATTCCCGTATACGTCGGCGGCGAGGAGGAAGAGCCATATCCAAACGCGTAATCCTGGATTCCGTCTCCGTTGAGATCGAGACCTGCCCGGTTGCTCAGCGTTGCTGGACTGGCAAGCCCTGCCGCAAATTTCACAGTGGGCTTCCATCCTACGGGACACGGGACCGGATCAGTGAAAACCTCCCCTCGCGAATACATCACCCACCAGCCAGTCGCCCCGGCGTCATCTACGTACCAGACCCAATCAGCCATGCCGTCACCATTGATATCAACCAACGCGGAATTGTCGGCTGATGAGGAGGAAAGCCCTGAGGACATGAAGTTTCCGGTTTGGGCCGTTCCATTCTTAAAATTGTTGATATTACAATAATTGTCGTTGAACCAATTTCCACGACTCACCTTGTCAAAGTAGGGCACAACGTTCTTGCCGTTCACAGTTACTGTTGACGGGATTGGCGTTTGGGTCGCACCGCGAAACACAGGCCGGCCACTAGAGCCTACTGAAAACAGCACATTATGGTGGAGCACCCGGTAAGGCACCCCGTAGAGACCATCGTCGACGATCTGCCCCGGATAAACAGTGACAAAATCGGTTAGGCCATCGCCATTGACGTCCGCTGGCGAGATAAGGGTGGCAAGGCTTCTATAGGGGATCAGATATGGACCACCTGCCGAAAACGCATATTCTGTCACTTTTGTCGCTTCCGAGAATCCGCCACCGGGCAACGACGTCACCGCATAGAGTTTCGAGAGCAGCTTGGCACTGGAGAGCGTAGAATAGGATGATCCATCTCCAGGTGCCATACCCGACTCGACTTCCAGCCACGCGTAGTCCGTACGGCCGTCTCCGTTGAGATCGCACGGCATGGGCGACACGCTGAAAAACTGCATTTTTGTGAACCCAAGGTACTTCAGCGAGAAAGATTGCCACACCGCAGTGCCATCAATTTGCCTAGCCCCGACATCTTCCGTGGCCTGCGCTGCGAATCCGTTCCGGTAGAGAGAAGCAGTTTGAGTTTGCCGTCATAGCGGTGGATGAGGATGTCGTCCCGCCCGTCGCCATCGAAGTCAGCCGCAGTCGTGCGATTCCAAACTCCCGTGCGTTCTTGCGTGAGGAAATTGTACGTGGCGAAACCAGGGTCCTTCCATTCGTCGCTCGTCGTGTAAATTGGAGACGCGGTTGTGCCGCTTAGGGGGACAAACGCCGTCCCGGCAGTATTCGCGACCAAAACATAGAGCTTTTGCGTCGGGCTTGGAGTGGACTCGTTCCGGTCACTGAACAGAACGTCTTTTCGACCGTCTCCATTTACATCGCAGAGGCGGATCGAGCTCTGCACTGCGGCAGGCGAGGTTGCCCAGAGGGTCGCGGAGCCGAGACTGCTTCCGCCCGACAAAGACACGTAGATTTTCCCGCCTGATCGCATCTCGACGTAGTCGTCCCTCCCGTCTCCATTGACGTCACCGAACGCGGTCAGGTCAGGGATCGTTGTTCCGGAAATCCCCAAAGTCGCCGTGTCGATGTCGGAATACGCCCAATCGCCATCCGACCAGGTGAATGTAGTCGCCGGAAGTGTATCGAGTTCGCCCGTATTCGGGTCCCGCAGCGTGGCCTGAACTTTAGTCAATTGAGTAGGCCCAGCCTCGGGTGCATAAACATAGGTAAGATCGTACGTCGCGACCTCAAGGCCCTCTGTTTTGCAAGAAATCCGGTCCAGCCGCTTGCGCTGTTCTATCCTGCGCCCCCCATATAACGCGCAGGCTGATCGAGTCGCTGACCATTAATATCATAGGCAAAGACGATAGACTGGATTGGCGCCACCGAGCCACTGATGTTGCCAGTGTAGTCGATTCGGCTGATTTGATACTCACCGTTATTGGAAGTGACATAGGTAAGTGTGAGATAATTACCCACCGTGTCTTTCACTTCCTTCAGCGCATATTGATAAGCCTTGCTGTCGAGCGCCCCGTCACCCAATGAACCACTGCTGGTCACCCAAGACGGAGCTCTATGGTAGGCATCTGACGTGCTGCCAAGCTTACCAAAGGTCATGATCTTGCCGTCCTTGGTCTTCATCGTGAACGTGATGATGTTCCCGTTTGAATCCGCATCGGCAGTAATTACGACGAATGAATCCACCTCGGTTCGATAAACACTGTTGTCTCCTCCGTAGGTGCCACTCACACAGATCAGGCGCTTCCCATCGAGGTAGAATTTGTCATTCGAACTAAACTCTACCCCTCGCACGACTCCGTCCCGCGCCAGGATAGAACGCCCACGGGTGATTGCCTGCGGGAACCCGGTCGAAATCGAAAAGCCGAGGCCCAGAGGGCCATTGCCGCCGGAACTGTTGTAGTTGATGGAGAGCGCCGGCGCGATGCCCGCTCGACCCGGTGGCGTCAGGAGCGCGATCGAATAATTCGCCGCGCCATGGTTATCGATCGAAAAATCGCCTCCGAGGGTCCCGGCTATTTCGCCGCGAACGAGGGGAATGGTCGCAGCCAGGAAAAGGCCGAGCAGACCAAAGAGAGTGTAACGGACCGACTGCATAAAATGTGAGGCTTGCGGTGCGAGTGGGAATGCCGCTCTGGAGGCCAGAGGTGCAGCGATCACCCCTAGACGGCATTCGAATGTGAAGCGTGGCAGAAGTGGGTGCTATTCGAAGACAGCCGTTGGGGCAGAATTGAGAGAGGGAGAGTCACTCTCCGGGAGCAGGCCCGGCAGCGGGCGGAGTTCGGGCCAGTGCTTTCGAGACCATCTTTAGGAGGACCCGTCGGTTCTCCGGAGAATCCGGATCGGCTTCGGCCGCAGCCCGGAGGGGCGCGTGCGCCATGACCATGCGCGCAGTGGCAGCTTCGTTCTCAGCGGATTGTTCACGAGTAATCGGCGGAGGCTCCAGCACCGGCTCCCCCGTGGGCGACTCGGGGAGTTGAGCTACAGTCGCTGCTGGCCGGGTGGCGACCGTCGGAGTCGATGCACCCGGCAGCGCTGCCGGGTGCGGATCCGAAGTACTCACAGCACCGTCGACCAAACGCCGCTCAGTTGTTTCCACGTTTGGTCGGCCCGCCTCTTTGCCCGAAGAGACGCGAGAGGGTTTGGGCGGGGGGCCTTGAAGAAGCCAATAAAGCAGCCCACCTGAAACACAGGCGAGCCCGAACCAGCCGATCCGGCGCCGAACCGTTGTATTCATTTAAGCAGGATGAATCTTTACGGCGTCATTATGGGCGAAAGCGCCCATGTGCCGGTCTTCACCGCAAAATATTGCCCGGATGGAGTGCGCAGAACCACTTGCGCCTCCGAAGGCAGAGTTGCTCCCGCCCTCGGGGCAATGGTCGCGAAATACTCAAGAAGGTTTACAACGCCATCGCCATTGCGATCGGCGAACCCGTCGCTATAGTCGGCAGGGTTGAGCCCGTTAACGGTCTCCCATGCGTCCGGAATGCCGTCGCCGTCGCTGTCGGTGATCTCCTCTTGGTCTGAAAATCCGTTCATGTCCCGGTCCACCGCCGCCCAAAAGAATGACTCTGGCTTGGCGCGAAAGCCGGGCTTAAGCGTTACTTTCGTTCCTGACCAGAAGATGAGCGCTCCGTCCTTTTGGACGACGACCTTTTCGGCCGTGCTACTTGAGGTCGTGAGGATCGCTCCGTTATCGAGCACGATGCTGCTCTCACCGGCCAAAATGGTGGTGGCGGGCACGGTCTGATCACCACTCGAGATTAGCGGGCCGCCGGAGACGCCCGCAACAATCGCCCACGCCAAGAATCGATGTCGCATGTTCATGGTAGCCCCTTCTGTTTAAGCGCTGCAGCCTTCTACGCCCAACTATCCGGCTGCTTACTTGGATGTTCTCAGGCTAAGGTTCTCTGACTCGAGCCGATCGATTTTTTTCTCCTGCTCGATGAGGTGCAGAGTGAGTTCCTCGATCTTTGCAAGCAGTAGCGCCTGCATCTCGCCCAAGCTCACCCCATTCTCGGCAACTTCTTTCGCGGATGGAATCCCAGGCAGGTGCCCGTGGGTCCGAATATGCTCCTCCACGGCCGAGAGTGACGCCAGTTGATATTCGGGTGCGAACACGTAGTCGGACCAGTCAGAGTCGACTATGACCTCTTTGGCCCGGATTCCGCCGTTCACGGCGAGCTTCTGAGTAGGCGATGTGGTTCCAATGCCGACGTTTCCTGCAGGCGTGACGGTCAATCTAACCGCCCCGTAAGTTCCTAATTGAACGCTCCCGGAAGAGGTCTTCGTGCCAATGAGAAGCGAATTATCGAGTGTGCCTGGATAATCAAACCCCGTGCCCCTCGGGTCGGTCTCGGCTTTTTGATTTATTCCGACGATTCCGTAAACGGTCCCGCCATCCTGCGACAAAAGGACGTAGGCCCCGCCCACTTCTCCACTCGCGTTGGCAGTGTCGCCTTGGAGTTCAAGCCCGGCGAGCTTCAGACTCTTGACCGTGATGACTTCGTCGATCGATGCGGTAGTCCCTCCGACCGTAAGGCGGCTCGTGGGCGCATTGGTGCCGATACCGACCTTATCAGAATTGATGCGGAGAGCTTCGGCAGCGCCAACGAAGAACGAGTGATGACGAGCGTTAGGAACTTGATATCGCAGTTCGGAGGACTCGATTGCGAAACCGTAGTAGTCCTGCGCGGTAGACGAACTAGAATAGAGACTGATCTTCTCTCCAGTGGTCTTCGCGAAGGTGAGCGGTCGGTCAGGCGTCGATATTCCTATACCGACACTCGTGGAAGTGGTCGATCCCACCGTCCCGCCCGGGACAAAGATCGTTTGAGCGGAGGCCGCCAAGGCGCCTGCGAAGAGGAGCGAAGCGCCGAAACGGACATGACCAAGGAAGGCGGGCCCGCGCAAGCGGACCGCGAATGCGGTATTCAGGGCGTTCATTGAGGTTAAGGCTGGAGGGCGCTGGAGCGCCGGGGACTGGAATCGCACGCCAGCAACGAGACCGCTCGAGTCCGACCTCTGCATAACCGACACCGGGCTCGAGAGCACCGCCACCGAATTGCCCCTCGGTTGAGGCCGCATTGTCTTCGGAAATCAAATACAAAACCCGGGAAAATATCCCGATTTGATTACCGCAATGCGTCTTGACACGAATCGAGCCGGCGAAGCCGCAACACGGTTTTGCATAAATTCGACTGCACTATACGCACCGTAATATCCGATACGGTGCATGAAAAGGTCCGTCGCCCTCGTCGCCATGCCTTCGCCAGCTTCTCACGCAACTTTGAGCCCGGCGCTTGATACTCCCGCGATCACCGCAAGCCGTGGCTTGCGTGGGCCCCGCGTAAAGTCGCAGCTCATCATCGCGGCGAGCACCTCGTCTTCATCCGGCTCAAGATAGCGCTGCGTGATCGCAATGGACGAATGATTCAACCCGGCGGACACGACCAGGATGTCATGACCACTGGCTTCGTAGACTTTCCGAGCCCAGGTCTTCCGCAGGGTGTGCGTCCCCAACCGCCCGTCGTCCTCGATCGCCGCTTTCTCGAACGCACCTTTGATGATGTGCCGCGCCATGAAGCGTGACAGCGCCCGCGCGTCGCCTGCTGAGTCGCACTCCCGCGAAAGAAAGAGGGGGAGATCCGGCGCCAGTTCCAACCGGCGCCTGAGCCACCCCAAGTAGCTCTCGAGCGCCCGACGAAGTTCCGGGAGCACCGGCACCCAGCGGGTCCGCCCATAGCCGCCCTTCATCTTCCGGGGCGGCAGTCCCACCTTGGACACCACCACCCCATTCTTCACGATGGTGCCCACGGTCCACTGGAGCACCTCGCTGATCCGAAACCCCGTCATCCATTGGGCGGTGACCAAGGCCCGGTCCCGCGGCTCCAGGCTTCGCACGACCTGCATCAGTCGGCGTTCCTCTTCCGAAGTAAGTGATCGACGTCCTGCCATGATGGAGGAGAGCTGCGCTTTCAGGGCAAAGCCCTGCCCCCCTCACCTCCCGTCTCCCCACTCTTCCTTCCCGTCAGCCCGCCCCTTTGTCAGTTCACCGTTTGGCTGCTTTCGGTGAATAGGCCCGGGCGGCGAGGCGGTGCGGCGAAGACGTCATAAGCCGCCCGGCGGTTCGCTAGCTGGGTGCTTTATCAACCACCCCTCTTGATTGGTCTTCGCCACACCAACCGTCGCAAGTAGCGACACTCCGAGATAACCAACCGCCGGCGAAAGCTCCAACAGCGGCGGCGGCCGGAGCATCGTCGCCGACCGGTAAAACAACCCAATCGCGAGCATGAGAATCGCGATCCCCAAGCCGGCTACAAAAACGTGAACGTCTCGCGGCCACCTTTGCCTAATGTTAAAGATCAGCCACATGCGTGCTAGGCGGGTCGTGCGGCAGTACGAAACGTTATAAGCATACGTATTGGCTGTAGCGCTTGGTTGGGCTTTTCTTCATCGAAGCTCGAAAACAGAACAGCCGTAACGTGTCCTTGTAAGATCGGCGACGACGTAGCGACCAAACTCGCCAAATTCCGCTCCCGCTTCGAACTTCGACAAAACACTATCTCGGCCAAACACGCAAAAGAACGCTCTTGCGCCGGCCGTATGCGCCTTGAACGCGGCGAGCTTTTCGCGATCCGTGGAAATATCGCGATGAAACTTCCGCGCCCACTTCATCTCGACTGCGAAATGGTAGCCGTGACCTTCGGCGACGAAATCGAGCTTCTTCTTATCACCTCGGCCTGCGCGCACTAATCCCGGACAGGCAACTTCGCATCGCACGGTGAATCAGCGAGCGGTGAAGATACGAAGCGCAGGTTCGTAGAGAACGTACTCGCTGAAGGCGGGGTTCATCTCGCAGGCCGCAAGATAGCTGATGTAGCCTGCGAGGCCGCGTTGAATGCGAAAGAAGACGTCTTCAGGTGAGCTCATTCTTTGCCCAACGTTAACGATGGCACGCCGCTACTTGGCGCGACTCGCCCGCCGGCACGAGGCGTGACAAGCAGTGGCGTGGGCTCTGGCGCCTGGTTCGCCTCTTTATTCACGATCTACTCCGGAGATGTGCATAATCTACGGTGTCGGAAACCGGAGGCATCCGATCACGTTCCCAGCGCCGTCGCACGCGTAAACGCCCTGACACTTCACGAAACCGGTGGCACTGGGTCCAGGTAAACGAAAAGTCAGATATACCAATAGCGCACAATTCAGTCGTGAGGTCTCAGGATCATTCCATGCATATGATGCACCGACTATCGCTTTCTCGTAATCGCTATAATACGTCCTCATGTAGTCGACGCAGTTCGCGACCGCTTTCTCGCCTATAGCGGCTGCGCGTGTTTCATGCCTAGACTTTTCCGAGCAGGAGCAAAGCACGATAGCGAGGCCGAGAAGACATAAGGTGATAGCACGCATACAGCGTTTGTTGGCTAACGTCAAAGGTGAGTCGGAGTTGGCTCCATCGCTTTGTCAGGCTCAGTTTTCATTTCATTCTGCTCCGAATACTTGCTTCTGAACTTGAACGCGGACCATCTCAACAACGGCTGATATGGTGTAAGCTGCTCCAGGCTTAATGATACGCTCTCTTACCTTGGTCCATATCGTGTCTTGTCGAATACCCTCACAAAAATCATGTCCGCTGTTGGTGAGTCGGTCGATCTGTCCGTGGACTATCCCGTAAGAAACCGACTTAATCACGCGCCCCTCCGCTAAGCCTGCGTCTAGAATTAGTGCAACGTGATGGGCGCAAATCGTCGGATCAACGCCCTCCACGCGGATATAATCTCCGTATTGGTATTTATCGGCTTCGACGTTGAGGATGATGGTTCGTATAATCTCTAGGTCACGCTTCATGGTTTGTTTCTGCCTAACGTCAAAGATCAGCCACACGTGTGCTTGGCGCGGGCTGTGCGTAAGCACAGAACGTGACAAGCATACGTGTGGCTGTAGCGCCTGGTTCGGCCTTTTCATTCTAGCGAAGGATCAGGTGGGTAAGGTCCCATCACTTTTTGAATCGACGGCCAGACTAGGTAACTCTGCCAAACATGGCCATCGCGTGTGCAATAAACGACAAACTCCGAAGAACCATCCGCTCGCTGCTTATACTTGAGCTCACCACAGCCGGAGACGTGATTCGCCGCGAGCGCTTTCGATATGCCGAAATGAAAATCTGTGCGCCAAGTGCGCTCGAACTTAGACGCGACCGATGCAGGCGGCGGACGTTCACTTGCTGGCGGAGCAAAAAAGTGAGCGATGATAGCACCACATGCCGCCAGCGCGAAGACGGCCACCAGCACCTTGGACGGCCGCTTTTCTTTGGTCGGAGCCTGCGGAGTTGGCGTGCGGAAGATCATCTTTTGCCGAACGTTTCAGCTCAGACAAGGAGGGGAGCGAGGCTCCCCGGAGTTGTCTGTGGCGATTGGTTCGGCTTCTTAAACATTCGCGAGGAGCTTCCGGTAATCGGTGAACTCATTCTTCCAATCGCCATAGCAGGCGGTCAAACCGCACTTTGGACACCGACAGCCGAGATACAGCCAACGGACGTCCTCGCTCCCTTCGTAGAGTGAAATGCCAACAGTGATCTCAAACGAGCCGGCACCGCACGGGCACTCGCACTCCTGTAACTCCGCATCGGCGAGATAATCCTCTGAATCACCGATTGGGTGCTTTTGCTTGCATCGGGAGCATTCACGCAGGCCGCACCTTCATTGTCGTCCAAATGCAGGTGAAACTCTCGATTGCCGCACTTACAGCCTGTGTCTACGAATTCGGTGGCTCGATAGCCATTGAGCTCACTGTTGCGGACGATCTCTGCGCGGATGTCCGCTTGTGCCTCTCCATATCGGAACTTACCTTTTTGCGTGAGCGCCATGGGGCTTTTCTTTGCCGAACGTTAGAGATGTGCCGCGCGCGGGCGAGCAGAGAGTGAGCCCTTCTGAATTACTTGAAATGTGGAGCGGAGGCGGCCCATGCGAATCACGTGCCGTTCCCGCGCGTTGGCACTGGCGACTGGATCGGCCATCTTCACTAGAGGTCAGAAGAGGCCGAGCGCACTAAACTACGGCCATACAGCATGCCGCCAATCGAACCCAAAGAACCAACGCATGCAGTGAAAAGCTCTTCGGAAAAGACTCGGTATTGGATGCACGACGGGACCACATCCCACAACAGCTTCACCCCTATCAGCAGGGCGACGCCGGAAATTCCGCAAATGAGAACACCGAAGAACTTCTTCGCCTGGGGTGAGGGTCCTTTCATCTTTCTTCCGCCGATCAGTAGTGTTATGCCAAAACTCCCCGATGCCGTGGAGCGGCACCAATGTCATCTTGGTGCTGCCACCAGTAATCCGTGCCGAGGTTACTTAAGCAACTATCTCTCACGCGCGTTCGCTAATCGGTCGAGCGCTTATCGGTAAAACCCGCGCCGTCCCTCATAGATTCCCCACACGCCCGACCGAACGCTGCTCAGCATCCCGTCCAACGCCTTCGAAGATCGCGCAAGCTTCGCCCCATCATTTTCGGGACGAAGTGTTTCGAATCGAAACCGAACGGGTAACCCAAGCCACGCAATCCTGCCGGGTGGAAACGCATTCGCTAAGCCCGTTCGACCGGGAAATTCCCCGGAAAGTTCACGCCCCCCTCTCCTCAGGCGCTTGCGCCCAGAGTTCACCGTTTCCTCCCTTTCGGTGAAGTGGACGGGGCGAGGAGGCGGTGCGGGGAGTTACTCATCAATCGAATGCGCCCAGCGGCCGTTCTGGAAGCCATGTGCTCCGAGCAGAATCAAGCGGTAACAAAGATCGGTGCGTCGGCTCGTGGTTTCAAAACTACAGCGATCCTCGATACGTGCATGGGGCCTTACCTATAGCTCACTAGGCCTAACAATCTGTCCGGCTCCGAGCCCAACCAATCTCGGCTTCTTAGAGGCCCTATGGAAATTTTCGTCGGCTGTGACAAATACCTCCCCTCCGTAGTGCAGGTGACACCACATCGTCAGCACATCGCACTTCGCATTCAGCCACCGCTTCCACGCCGCTGTCCCCATTTCGCCTCCGACGAACTCAAAAGGCACCGAAGAAAAAAGAATGTCGTGGATCTTCCGTTCGAGTTCCTCTGCCTCATCACTGTGAATCCGGCAGTAATCCACAAACGCGATGCCTACATACGCGGGAGGCGTGAGTATTGTGGCTGCCCCGAAACCTAGCTGATCAAGCCGCCTTTGGAACTCGCTGAAGTTCTCGATCGGCTCCCCACATCTCCTTCGCTCCGCAGCAGCGATCGCAGCAATTTGGGTCGTAGCTAGCCCCGAAGCACAGCGCGCTAGCAGTCGACGGATGAAGACCGCTTCCGCCCGTTCCTCCTCAAGAGCAAATACGCAGTTGGTATCTAACGTATAACGCTGCATCGATTCGTGAGCGTCGCAGCTCAGGTGCCCCGGCCGAGGGTGAACAGAGTTTGGGACTTCAAGATCTTCCAAGTACGGGCGCCCCTGCTTCGCCTAGCGGCGTTCGGATCGGCTTGTCGCCTTTTAGCACCGACCAAACACAGTCGCCAGTAAGGAGCCACGCTGTCCATTTTGGCATCGCTCCCCCGGGGGAAGTGCAAATCGCCAGATACTCTTCTGATTTATTGCGCGCATGAAAGGCGTTAGCCTGTTTCAACACGTTACGAAACCCCTCAAGATGATGCTCCGGTGTACGAGAGTAAAATACCACAACCTTAAGAGGCGCATAAAAGTGGACCATCTTCCAAAATTCCTCCTCGGGGTGATCTCCGTTTTCATGCTCTACCACCGCATATACGTGGATCGGCTGCCGATACTCAGGCTTATTCCCCGGGATAGGCCGCTTATCAAAAATCGAAAGGTCAAAAGCACATAACTCCGAACGAATTCCCAGATCGTCGCGATTGCATTTTTGCACCGTCAACGGCAGCACCCCGACCCACCCATGCCCCCCCAAGCATGATGGAGGTCATGCTCCGTTTATCTGATCGAATGGCCTGCAACGCCGCATCGGATAAAGGCCCAAAGATTTCGGCCGAGGCAGACAGAAATGCTCCGGAAAAATCGCTCGCGGTGACGTTGTGCATATTCAGCAAGACGATCTAAGGTCTGCCAAATATTCTACGATCACCGACGAAGGCGTCATCAAAGAAGTCAGCGACACTAGTCATCATCTCTATAAAGTTCCGGATATTTACGTGTTTGGCACTCGAACGTGAACTCACCGGGGCACGTATTGCCGCAGGCGCCAATGTGAGCTTTGCCCCATCACTTCCAGGGAAGTGTTTTGGTTGAAGTGGACAGATACCAAGCGCTGCGACTCTGCTGACTCGCAACGCTTTCGCCAAGCAAATGCATGCGGGAAAAGTCCCGGATGCACGCTTCTGCAGGCTGCGGCTGTTCACCCCGATCACGCGGTCACCACCTAGGCAGTCGATTCCCCAACTCGACAACCCACAAAGCAGGGAGCTCGATCAGTTCGAGGAGCACGTTCGCGACCGCATCGAGCTGCTCCTTGACCATCGGCGCATGCTCGAGAAGCAGCATGTCGAAGGCACCCAGCGCACGAAGGGCCGCCATCCAAACGACGATGTGCCCAATCATGAAAAGATACGCTGTGCCGCGCTCGTGAGCATGGGCGTTCAAATGTTCAAGACGAGGCACATCGATGTTGTTGATCCCGGCTTGCCGATGCGCTGCTCGGCGAACCCAGCGATACCACCAAGTCGCTTGGAGCTCCTGGCGCCGTCCCCATTGGGAGTTGCTATACTCGTTGCACCGACGAAGGGCGACGATGCGATCGAAACTCGGGAGCACGACGGAGACCGCGACCAGAACCGGCATCCGGATGAATTCTTTCCCAAACAAGCGAAGGTTCTGGGTGTTCATAGGAAGAGGCGTGAAATCCAACGGAGGACTTTCCAGGTGAGGATCAGGATCACGATGCCGTCCCACAGGAGGACGCCACCGGCCCACTCGTGATCTCGGTAGGCGATGTAGCCCATCGAGAAAATGAGGAGCGAAAACACGACGATGCAGGTGAAGTGGAACGTCCGCCCGCAGATATCGGAGAGGAGCGCCCACGCGATACAGAGTCTGACATGTGGTGGTATCTTCATAATTCCTGAGAGGTGCAGATCCGGATGTTCACGGGCCGACCGTCGCTCCGCATGATTGCGAGGAGGAGATGCGCGGGCGTTTCGGAGGAACCATTGAACCCCGGACAAAACGCTTCCGTGCCGCCAATCGTTTCGTGCATCGACGCCGCCAGATGCAGATGGCCAGAGAGGACTGCGGCCGGACGGCACCCATTTTCAGCGAGGGAGTAAAACTCGGGATCGATGGCGCCCCGCCTCTCTCCCGGAGGAACGTGTCGAATCCAAATCTTTCCCCGGCCCTTTTCCGGCAGTGGGTCCCAGTAGCCGAGACTCCGAAACACGACTCCCTCCATTTGGAAGCGGTCGCCATCCACCCAAACGCCACGGCGACGGAGCGCACCTATCCACCGGGGGGTTGTCGCACGGCTCGTCCTCGGTGCAGTCGTGATTGCCCGAGCACAAGGCGACCGGGCAACGAAACGCCCCGAGTTCCTCTCTCACCGCACGGATCTGCTGATCGCGTGGCCCTTTGGTTTCATCTAAAAAGTCGCCCGCGAAGACCACGAGGTCGACACGCGCGGACGCTTGGCGAAGCCAACCAAGCCACCGGAGGTTTCCGTGGAGGTCGGCGGAGTGAAGCACTCTCATGCGTGAAAGGATCTTTTTAGAAATCCCCCGTGAGGATCTCGTGGACCGCGCGGTTGGTGAGCGCCGCCTCGACGGCACGGAAGTTGAGCCCGCTTTCGGCGGCGGCGACCGGATCCAAAATCACCCGATCGATCCGGAGCTTTTGCGCGATCTGCTCAAAGTCCGCCTGCGTGTAGGGATTGAGCATCACCCAGTCGGCGTTGAAGCGATTGAGGGAGTTCCTCGGGGATAATGCCCGCCTGACGAATCTCTCCCTGCAGATTCCGGGAGGATGACGCGGCACCAAACCCCATCCCTCCCGCGCTCTGCTTTCGCCAGATGTCCTGCCACGTGGCGGCGCCGACCATGAAGACGCCGTTCCGCAGTCGTTTCAGGAGTTCGGGAGTCCACTCCGCGCTAGCGACCTGCTGATCGAGGAGCGCGAAGATTTCGGTCGTGAGGGCACGGGACCACGCATCGTCGCTCGGCCGAATCTTGTCCAATTCATCGATGAAGACGATGCACTGCGGATACTCCTTCAGGACCGCCTGAATCCGCCCCAAGGTGGTCGTCGTGCCCGCGCGCGATCCCGTGACGAGCCACTCGCCGTAGGACAGCTTCACGACGGGCAGCATGAGCTTCCGGCCCAGCAGCCGAACCAAGTTCGATTTTCCCACGCCGGACGGCCCCACGAGAAGTGGCCACGTGCGAAGGGCGATGCCGAACCGCGTGCCGCCCTGGAAGTGCAGCTTTGCGAGGGCTTCCATCCGGGCGAGCCCCGCCTCCTGCGAGGCCGTGAGCGCCATCGTCCCCTTGGGCTTGGGTTCGGCCAAGGTCACACTCAGCTTCGCTGCAAGGGCCGCGATGTGCTCCCGCTCCTCCGGCAGTTCCGCGTGGGCAAAGGCGCATCGAAGGATCGCTTCCGCCTCCTCGGGATGCGCGCAAAGCCAGCGGGTGTCCGCCATGATCCGGGAGAAGCACTGGGGATTCCGCGCGAGAAACTCCAGCGTGGTCGCCTCGAGGATCGCCCGGAGAGCGGGTGCCGTGTCGTAGCGCTCGCGGACAACCTCCCCAATGAGGTCCAGCGTGCGCTCTTCGCCCAACGTATCGGTGAGAAGTAGGAATGGTTTCATGGGTCCCCCATAGATGCGGCCCACGGATCCCCCTTTTCCCGCCCGCCCCTCTCCCCTCCAGTTCACCGTTTGCCTTCTTTCGGTGAACTCACCCGGGCGGCCAATGGCGACAGGCGTCGCCCCATGGCGTCCTCCCCGAAGCCCTTCTCCCCCGCCCTTGACTCGGATCCTGAAGAGCACCTCGCCCCGCTCACGCACCCTCCGGGCGTCCCACGGCACGACTTGAGCAGTTTCCTCGTCTGAGGCGAAATTTCTCGACGCGCAGCAAGTGCGATATCGAGATCCGGATTGCCGGCGCTACGGGGAGGAAGGCAGTTCACCCATGAGATATCTCGCTCCGAGCCATCGGTGCGAACGATCCAAAATCCGCGCGTTGCTGATCCGAACCCCGGTGGTGGATTCAAACGAACCACGAGCGACGCGACACCTGGCCCCTGCTTCTCGGCCCATTTGTGATTCCTTCGAAGAACCTCGATCATGAATCTGAGATCCTCGCCCTGCAGCGGCTGGTTCATTCCTGAGCGGCCAGCAATTGCACGAATACGGCTCTTCAACTCCTGCTGCGTGTTGATCTGTTCTCCGCAAATGCCCTCCACCTTCCATCACTTTGGGATATTTGGGAGAGCTTCGAGCTGCATGACACGTGACAATCAACCTTAACGAAGTCGTTACCACCTAGTGTTTGGCGAGATCGGTGCAGTCCTGCTAATTGATCTCAAGCTCGCGGGACCAACTCCACTAACTTCCGATAGATCGTCCTGGGCCCGTGATATCGGATCAGCTTTCCCCCGTTCGGTGTTGGCTCCTCGTAGAACGCGACTCCCGCCAAGGCGAAATCCGGATCGATCTCAGCCTCTCCGATCGGACGCCCCTTCTTTAAGCGCAGGGTAACACGCCAAAGGCCAGCGCCACTGACACCACCAAAACTCTTGGGCTGATCAGTTACATCAGGCGTCGCTAACGTCTCTACGTAATCGAACTCACCTCGAACCGTTTCGTTTTCTATTCCCGAAAGGAAGCCGCCACGGAGCTCCAGTGCCACCTTGTCGGGCCCGTAATCAGTGCGCTTCGACTGTTCCGCCGGAAAGCCCATGATGCAACCGAAGCCTACATCACTCGATGCTGTGGCGAAGCGTTTGTCGGCAAGAGCTGAAATTTCAGCGAAGGATTTGGTCGCGGCGATTTGCGACGCCTTGTGGGGCGGCAGTTCAATGAACTGAATGTCCGGCCCCCATTCGTCCGTTTTGCGCTCGATCGATAGATGTGGCGTGCACAGGTTCACAGGGACGCTGAAGGAGTGAAAACCGCGTGCCACCAGCAAAGTGATTTCCCGGTTCTTCTCTCGATTCTCGTAGAGGTGATCCCAGACGTGCGCAGCGGTCAAAATTCCCGAGCGGCCGTTGACCCTGACAAAGGTCCCGCTCCCTACCAATTCACCAGGCCAACCTAAGATTGTCGTGAATGGCTCCAAGCGCTGCGAGGCCTCGAAGCGCAGCTCCTCAGGAAGATCACCAAGAAAAAGCCGTTGGGGTTCGTCCATGATCAAAGATCAGCCACACCTTTGCTTGGCGCGACACGTGCGTTAGCACGACACAGATCTACCTCCACGTGGCGAACCGTCCGAGTGTCGGAACCCGAAGTCCCTGGGGCGCCGCCTGATCGCAGAATTCGCCGTGAGCTTCGCCCCATCACTTCTAGGACGAAGTGCTTCAGTCGAAGCGGAGGGGTAACCAAGCCGCACGATTCTGCGAGGTGGCCGCACGTTCGCCAAGCCCACTTAGCCGGGAAAATTTCCCGGCTATTCACGTGCTCACGGGGTTCTCACCTCGATGGATCCGACGCTATTGGGCTTCGTGATATCGGTTCGCTGGAAATCCAAATGCGTCGCGAATCTGGCCTTCAACCGGCTGGTGCAGCCGCGCCAATAGAGACTCAAGCGGCGCACTGAGTTCCGGGTCAAACCACACCATCCGGAGACTCGGCGGGAAATTGATCCCGGCATAGTGGCTGTTCGTTATCATCGGCGTGGAATGGCCCAGCTGCCGCTGCGCCACGGTGATCCCATATTCGGTCGCGAAGAAGCTACCGAACCACTTTCGGAGTTCGTGGATCGGCTTCTTCGCTGTAACGCCCGCACCTTTGAGCCACAAAACCAGCCTTTCTGTTGTCGCCAGATTGTCGGCTAGAGAGCCGCCCAGAATGGTCACGCCTTTGGCGGAATCCCGGTGTCCGAGCTGAGCGGCAAGCCACCCCGTGATTTTCACCTTTCGATTCGTTCCGAACTTCGGAGCGAAATCCTCCTCAGCTTTGACGTGCAGCTTAAGTCCGTCGCTCTCCTGCACGACCCAAGACCAGCGAGCACTGGCGATCTCCTGCCTCCGCAACCCGGCGTGCAAAGCCAGGACTGCTGCGACATAGAGCTTTCGATTCTCCTGGGGCAATTCGGACACGATCTTCTTCGCCACTCGCAGGATCGTTTCACCTTCCGGAAGCTCATACCGCTGCACGGCTGACGTGAAGGTGGACACCGCCCTATACTCTTCCATGGCCGGCAGCCGAAGACCCGCTGCCCGAAGGAACTGCATGCGCTCATCCCGGAAAAGAGCTTGGGTGTTTCGAAGGTGCCGGTTCGCCGTCGCCTTCGCCCTTCGCGCCGGCTCGGTGTGATTCTGCAGGCCCGGCGGGAGTCGCTCGCTCTTGAAATCGTAGAGGAGACTCGCAGTCAGGACACTGACGGGGAGTTCAGGGATCTGACTCTTCCACTGGATCTGCTTCTTCCGTTTTCCGAGAACACACCAAACAATCGTGAACGTGCTCCGCACATACTCGCGGGCGGTCACCAGATTCACTCCTAGATTAGCTCCGCCCAAGTCCACGGCGTCCCGCAGTTCGCCCAGCGTCGACACGTTCTGAACCGCCCGCGGCTTCGGCGAAAACCGCTCCCCGCTCTGCTCCATCGCGGCCAGTATCTCGCCCAGCGTGCGCGTGTTCGACTCCTTGGACCGCAGCGCCGCAGCAAGCTCGTTTGCCATTCGTTCGGCGGTTTTAGGATTTTCATGGAGCGATACCCACTTTCGGCAGCCGCGGTGCTGAACGCGCATATACCAATCGTATGAGAGGTAGCTCTTGCCGTTCTTCTGACGCACTTGCTTGCAGAGGGTGTGGCCTGATCGCGTGATGAATTTTCGAAGCGGAGTCATGGTCGCTGGAGGGTTGGTAGGATTCTAGCACCGGCCCTCGAACGACCCGAGGGGGTGCATTGACCCGAACTCCGCACAGCTTCAGCATGGACGACTTCGCGGAAGCGGATCCGCAGGTGGACAGAGTCTTGTCCATTTCTTGTCCACCGCGCACGAATCGTGGTGGAGTCCCAGGCCATCCTGAAACGTCCACCCTCGACTCATGAGGCATTTAGCAAGCGCCCCGAGACGGCTCAGGACGGATGCTTACGCCTTAAAATCCCTTGCCTGTAAAGGCGTGCGGGTTCGAGCCCCGCCCCGGGCACCAACGCGGGATCAGACGCGCACGCTGGCGGCCGGAATCAGGCGATCGGTCGAGGGCGGCACCGACGTCGACGCCCGCTCGATCAGCTCCACGGGAAACACGACGGGCGGCACGTCCTCAGGCAGTTGCGAGGCACCGGACGCGCCGATGCGCTCGAGCAAAAGATCAACCGCACGGCTGCCCATCGCGCGGAGTGGCTGGCGAATGGTGGTGAGCTGCGGAGCGGTCGAGCGCGCCGCAAAGGTGTCGTCGAAACCGATGACGGAAATATCCTCCGGCACGCGGATGCCGACTTCGGCGAGCGCTTCTGTGCAGCCGATCGCCACGCCGTCGTTGGCACAGAAGACGGCCGTGGGCAGTGGCTGCCCCGTGTGCGCGCTGAGCCAGCGGCGCATCACCATGCGGCCTTCCTCCGTGGTGAAACCCGTGGGGACGATGAGTGATTCGTCGAAAGGAAGCCCGGCCGAGGAGAGTGCGCGTTTGAAACCTGCGATGCGGCGCTCGGCGCCGATGCGTCCGGGCGATCCCGCGAAATGCAGAATGCGCCGGTGTCCTTTTTGCACGAGCGCGCGAACAGCGAGAAAGGCGCCGTGCTCTTCGTCGGACTCGATGTTCAGGACGTGCGGCATCGGCGCGTTGGCGTGCAGCGCGACGAACGGCGTGTGCGAGGGCAGAAGGCGCGCCTGCGCTCGCGTGAGCATCGGAGCGAGCAGGATCAATCCGTCGATGCGGCCATCGCAGAAATCGTGGAGGCGTTCGGCATCGCGCTCCCAATCGTGGAGCGTGAAGACGGTCGTGTTTTGCTGATGCGTGGACGCGGAGGAGAGAATGCCGCTGAGAATCTCAAGCAGGTAATGGTTGACCGATTCGCCGTCGATCGTGCCGGCCACGCCGATGGTGTTCATGCGCCGGTTGGCGAGCGCGCGCGCCGTGGCGTTGGGGCGATAGCGCAGCTTGGCGGCGGCAGCGAGGATGCGTTCGCGAGTTTCGGGGGCGATGCGCGAGGAGGTGCGGGCACCGTTGAGGACGGCGGAAGCCGCCATGGCGGACACTCCCGCCTCGCGGCCCACATCAGCCAGGGTGGCGGCTCGGTTGGCGCGGTTCATTTTGAGGAAAGCAGATAACCGGACATCGGGGGTATGGCTCGCCGAAGGGGTGCGAGCAAGAAGCGAGATGCCGTTCTGCGCGCGACCACGCGAGTCGTAAAAAAGAAAAGTGCCGGCCACGATGTGCCGGCACTTGTTGTGTTCTGCTAAACAGTCTCCGGTGAGGGAAACTGAAGGGTGACTTAGAACGAGAACGTGTTCGTCAGCGACCAGGTCATACCCTCTTGGATCTTCATCATGCCGGGCGAGCCATCGGGCTGCACGCTGAGCGGGATGAGGTGCGGGTTGTCGCCAACGTTGCGAACGTTGAGCTGAACACGCCAGTCGATCTTGGAGGTGAGCTTGCGCGAGTAGCCGACCCACAGGTCAATGTAGTCCTCGGTGTCACCCCAGATCGGGCGATCCACATCGAGGTTGTCCTGCGTGTCGTTCAGCTGGTAGCCGAGGATCTTCTTGTCGAGCCAGCGATAGCTGCCACCGACGAAGGCTCCCTTGAGCGCGCCGCTCTGGAACACGTAGTTGATGGTCGAGTTGACCTTCCAGGGCGACATTTCAGCGACCATGCGGCCGTTGGTTTGAAGCTGGAACTGGTAAGCGGACCAGATGTTGTTGTTGAAGTATTCGCGCACCGTGGCGTCACCACCCCACCAGAGGCGGAGGTCACCAGCGGGGGACTCATACTTCTCGTGCAGCTCCTCGAGGTAGTTGACGAGGTCAACACCGAGAGCGGTCTGGGAGGCCTTCTGCTTGGAGGCGTTGATCGAGATGTTCAGGCCCTTGGTGACCTGACCGATCAACTCGAACTCAACACCCTTGGACTCGTTGTTGGCCGTGCCCGTGGGATACACACCGTTGATGCGGCCGCCACCGGAGGGCTGCAGGCCACCCACGCCAGCGGTCGGGGTCCAGCCCGCGATCGCACCCATGAAGTCGCCGGCCTTGGCCTTCGCGACATCAACCGGGAAGCCGTAGGCGTCGAACCAAGCCTGGTCAGGCATCTGATCGAGCCAGGAGGTGATCGCAGCCTTCTGCTTCGCCGTCTCCGGGTGGTTCAGGAAGATGTCGGAGTTCGGGCTGGCGGATTCAGGCGTGTAACCTTCGGCGATGTGCGCCCAGTTCCAATACCACTCCCAGCCCGGGGCCTGACCGGCGTGGCCGGCGAGGTCGATGAGAGCAGAGGCGGTGCCCCAGCCTTCGAGATTGCGGAGGTAGTAGGTGTTGGCGCCGAGCGTCGTGGTCTCCGTGGTGACGGAGGACAGATTGGCGTCGCTGACCGTGGTCTTGTAGAACGTGGTCTTGAAGATCAGGCGGTCATCCAGCGTGCTGAGGGTGATGCCCCAGTCTTCGGTCTTGCCGCGGGCGTTCGGGAGGGCGGTGCCTTGGAACGAGTAGCGGTTTTCGACGCGCATGTTGGTGCCGTTGCTGTAGCTAAGGCTGATGTTGGTGCCAGCCGGCAGCAGATCGCGGATGCGACGCGGCGTGTGGAGGACCAAGCCCCAGGTCTTGCTCTCACCAGCGGAGCGCTGAACTTCGGAGCCGAGCTCAGGGTTAACCTTCGCATAGCCCTCGGCCTCGGTGCTGGCCGTGCTGGTGCCGGAGCGCTCGCGACGCTCGTCGCGACGCCAGCCGAACGTGCCGACGAGCAGGTCGTCGAGAACGAAGCTCTGGATCGTGAAACCCTTGGAGTTCGTCGTGCGCTTGATCTTGCCGATGTCGGTGTAGAGCTTGTCGATATCGTTGCCGTTCTGCCAGTTCAAGACGTTGAACTGACCGTCGACCCAGCCGACGTAGTTGGCCGGATTTTCCGACTGGGTGGATTCCTGGTTGCCGCCCGGATAGAGCTGGCGAGCCGGGTTGGTCCACGGATCGGACGGATCGACATCCGTCGCGGCCCAGTGCGAGTCGAAATACGGGATCGTGTAGTTGCCGGCGGTGGGCCCCTGAACGACGTTGATGCTGTCGAGATACAGGCCGGACGCGCTGGAGCGGCTGCGGAGATCGCCACTGATGTAGGTCACGACATCGGGAACGACGTCGCCGTTGACGAGGCCGCCGATGCCGGAGCCACCGTCATAAGAACCGTTACCGAGGACATCGGACCAGGTGCTGTCGGTCTTCCACAGCGCCCAGGAGCGGGTTTCCGTAACCTGGGTGTCGCGGTTGAAGAGACCGGTCACGCGGTGCTTGCCCAGGATGCGGGCGAGGCGCGATTGGCCGAGGACGTCCGAGAAACGGAATTCACCGTAAGCGGTGAGGCGGACGTTTTCGCGCTCGCTGGAGTAGGCATAGCCACCCCCACGACCGCTGCCACCGACGAACGCACGACCGGCATTCGGGTTGGCGACCGCACCATCATAGGCCCACGGATAAACCATGAGGTTCTCGCGGATGTCGACCGAGATGGTCGGGTTGCTCAACGTGCGGTAAGAACCGTCGTTGTAGTCCTGATAGTCGTAAGCGAGTTCGAAGCCGACGCGATCGTTGAGGAACGTCTGCTCGATGGCGGCGTTGTAAGCCTTCCACTTCTGCCACTCGCCCTTGTTCGGACCGTCGATCAGGTTGTTGTAGAAATCGAAGATCGTCGGATCGGTGAGGGACTTGGACTTGTAGAAGCCCTTGTCAGCACCGGGGAAGGCCGTGTTCTCCTGGCCGTTGGTGCGCCAGTCGCTGTAGGCCATTTCGTTGTAGCTGCCGATACCGATGTTGCTGCCGTAGGGGAAGCCATCGATACCGCGGTCAAACGAACGGTCGGCTGCGAGGCCCCAGTAGGTGGCCGGCGAAGCCTGACGAACATACGACTGCGCCGTAGCGTTGGCGTTGTCGTAGAAGAACATCGGGTTGGAGGTCGACTGGATGCCAGGCGCCATGTATTGCACCATCCAGAAGTTCTTCGGCTCGATCGCATTCGCCGCTTCGCTCGGATAACCGATCGCGCCCGACTCCCAAGCATAGTAGGGATCCCACGTCTGCTTGTTGATGGCGTTGGGGTCGAAGAACGGCGTGATGCTGTCCCACGGCGGGAGCGAGCGAGGACGATTGGCCTTCACGTCGCCCTTTTCGAAGTTCGCGCGGAACGAGGTGCGGGCCGAGTCCGTGTTGAGGAACTTCGGCGAGTAACGCACCGCGGCATACGCACGCTGGTCGCGGTTGAACGCCGGGTCCTGACGATACTTCGTGTAGTCGTCGAGCAGCGAGACGCGAACGCCGAGCTCACCCTTCAGCAACACACGATTGTAATCGAACGAATTGCGGAAGGAGCCGTAGCTGCCGAAGCGATTCTCGAAGCTGCCGGAGCTCTTGGCGACGGAGGCGCCGTTCAAGCTGCCGTTGATGATACCGGCAGGGCTGCCGATACCGAACAGGATCGAGTTGGGACCGCGCTGCAGATCGATACGGCCCGTGTTATAGGAATCCCACGGAATGTCGGTCTGGAAGAAGTCGCGGGTGTTATCGGCCGAGTCCAAACCGCGGACGCGGTTGTTGGTGTTCGGACGCAGCAGGTTCGCGTTACCTTCCGAGGCGCCGTTGATGTAGGTGTTACCGACGCCACCGAAGTTACCGGAGATACCGCCGACTTCAGTGTTGGCGGTGAGAACGAGGAGGTCTTGGGAGTTGCGAGCGCCGGTGTCCTTCAGGAACTCGGCGGTCACGACGGTGATGGCAGAAGCAACGTCGCGAAGATCGGTCTTCACGCGCGAGCCGGCGAGGGTCGAGGTGGCCTGATAGCTTCCGGCGTCTTCTTCGGCATCAACGACGAAGGGGGAGAGGACGATCGTCTCGTCATCATCCAGGGCCAACGGGGCGGCGGAGGGAGCGTTTTGCGCCCAAGCCAACCCGGACCCGACAGTGAGTGCTGAATAGAGGGCCAGCACTGCACGGGATTGCATCTTTTTGT
Source organism: Opitutus sp. (assembly GCA_024707325.1). GTDB lineage: Bacteria > Verrucomicrobiota > Verrucomicrobiia > Opitutales > Opitutaceae > Opitutus. Next base: position 532,878 of record JANPZY010000001.1, read on the forward strand.
GCATGTTAGGGTAGGTTTGCTTACTGATTCCGACCACGCTTAACGCGCAGCCGGAGAGAGGGTTAAGAGAGGGGTTGGGAGGTGTAACCGAAGCCTAAGAAGGCGTTTATCGTTAAATCCATTAGGCCTTGTCGCCGAGGTTCAACCTTTTTTGCCCTCCTCTGCCGCAAAACCCCGATTCAACGTGATTTAGCGCTAACTCATTTTACTCTAACGTGCGAGTGTGCCATTCTGACCAGCTTCTCAGCTTTAGAAAAACTGAATCAATGCTCTATTTCTTCGTAGTTTACGAAATCTTATCCTGTGCATCCGGATCGCGCTATCAGGGGTTACCTGATTCCTCCCCCACGCAAACTATTCTCCATGACCTGTTATTCATGAAATAATTACGTAAACACTTACCCCGCGGCTTTAGCATAAACAAAAAAGCGCCACGGCCGAAGCCGTGGCGCCCTTTCTAGGACAACTAACTACATGCAGAGGGCGGCTTGGGACGAGCCGCCCTCAAAGCCTTAGAACATGAACGAGTTGCTCAGCGTCCAAGACATACCTTCCGTGATACGCTGGGCAGCGATCTCGCCGTCGGGGTTAACCGAGATGGGGGTGAGACCCACCTTCTCGCCGACGTTGCGGAGGTTGAGTTGGATGCGCCAAGAGAGCTTCGAGGTGATCTTGCGCTGATAGCCAAGCCACAGATCGAGGTGCTCTTCGGTTTCGCCGAACATCGGCTTGCGAACATCGAGGCCGCTGAAGTCATCCTTCAGACCGTAGCCGAGGATTTGTTTATCCTCCCAACGGAACGCGCCACCGACATTGAAGCCCTTCAAGGTGCCTTCCTTGAAGCTGTAGTTCGTGATGGCACCGAAACGCCACGGGCGCATTTCCGGCACCTGGAAGCCGATGGACTCCTTCTGGAATTCCACTGCGGAGATGATGTTGTCCTCGTAGTAGCGGCGCAGGGTGTTGTCACCACCCCACCAGAGGCGGATATCACCAGCCGGACCTTGGAGCTTCGACCACTGCTGCTCGATGAACGAGAGCATCGGAGCACCGAGGGCCTCACGATACGCGTTCGTCTTCGCAGCGTTGATCTTGATGTTCCAGTTCGAAACCGGGTTGAAATCGATTTCGAACTCATAGCCCTCGGAGGTGTTGTCGATGGTGCCGTTGGGCGAGATACCATTGATCTGACCGTTGTTCTGCGAGGAGAAGCCGGTGGTGTAGGCTCCGGGGTTGAAGCCACTGTCCTGAGCCGCCTTCACCAAGGGCTGGATGTTGCCCGTGGCACGCCACGACTCGTAAGCGGACTTGAGAGCCGGGACGTCCGCATTGATCGCGTAGTTCTTGAAGAACTGCTCATCGATGTTGGCCATCCACGCATCCATCGCGGCCAGCTGGGCAGTGGAGCTCGCGTGGTTGTTGAACAGATCCGTGTCGGGATCATAGGCAGCCGCGTTGTCCCAGCCGTTGTCATCCACGATCGCCCAGTTCCAGTGCCAGTTCTGGTTGGGATCGAGACCGGCACGGCCGAAGGCATAGAGCAGCGTATTGGCGGTGCCCCAAGCCTCGAGCTGATAGAGGTAATACTGATTGCTGCCGAGGATCGAGCTGCCGCCCGGGAGGTTGGCGTTCTTCACCTTGGTTTCGTATTTACCGATCTTGATGTTCAACCGGTCGTCGAGCGCGCTGATCACGATACCGTAGTCCTTGCTCTCGGCCGACGGATTATCGAGCGGGTTGCCGTCGTAGTTGTAGCGCGCTTCGACACGGTTGTTTTCGCCGTGGTTATAGTAGGCGCTGAGGCCCGAGATGACGGGCACGTTCTTCATGATGGACTCCGGCATGTGGGCGACGACGCCCCAGGTCGTGGTGCGACCGGTGTTCTGCAGAACGCGGCTGGTCTTGCCGACCTTGGTCGCGACGATGCCGGTGTCGTCCTGCGCGCCCGTGGCGGTGTAGGTCGCGAGCTTGTCTTCGCGCCAGCCCACGGTCGGGACGATGTTGCCACCGAAGAGGTGACCCTGCCAGACCAAGCCCTTCGAATCGATCGTCTGCTCCGTCACGCCGTAGTTGGTTACCAACTGCGAGAAGTCGCCTTCATCCGCGTTGAGCATACGAACCTGGGCGTTGGTGCGGCCGGCGTAGTTGAAGGGATTGTCCGCCTGCACGCCCGTGGGATTGCCGAGGAGGTTCGTCCAGGCAGCGCCCGGATCGACATAGCTCGCATCAGCCGGGTTGCGAGAGGGCAGCCACTCCGTCTTGAAGTAGTCGACCGAGTAAACGCCGGACGGATTGTAGTAGGTCTGGATCGGGCCGAGGTTGAGGCCATGGGCCGTGGACCGATCAAAGAGCGGACCGCTCAGATAGATAATCGGAGTCACGCCGCGGGTCGCGCCCGTGAGGTTGGTGTCCTCACCCGAAACCGACAGCGAATACGCCCAATCATACGGAACCGCGCTCGGCAGCCACTGCGTCTGGGCTTCCCAGCGCTCTTCGCGGGAAAGGAGGCCGGTGATACGGTGGTTGCCCAAGATCTTGGCGAGCGTGGAGTCGCGCGAGAGGAAATCTTCCGCGCGCAGCTCACCGAAGAGCGTCAGGCGATAGTTCTCGCGATCCCGATCAGTGCGGTTGTTCGCCTGGAAGCTGCCAGCCGTGAAAGCCGCACCCGCATACGGGTTCGCATAGGGCTGGGAGTCCGACGGATCGAACCCGTAAACCCGGTAGCTGCTCGTATCGAGCAGGTCACCCACGCGATCATACTGGGTGAGCTGGTTCTGAAGGTTCTTGTTAATATCAACCGAGATATACGGCCGGGCCCAGGTCGCGCCCGTGCGCCACTCCGAGTAGCTCTGACTGTCGTAAACCGCTTCGATACCGATACGGTTGTCGAAGAGGGTCTGCGCGATCGAGAGATTGGTGGCATCCCAGCGCTGGTGTTCGCGCTTATTATCACCGTCGATCAGGTTGTTATAGAAATCGAAGATCGTCGCATCGGTCAGCGATTTGTCCTTATAATAACCGCGCGTGGCCAGCGGGTAGAGCGAGGCCGTGCCCTCCACTTCGGCGATCTTGTCCATGGAGAGGGCATACGCATTCAAGCCGCCGACGCGCAGCGGGGTGCCGTAGGGAATATCGATGGCATTGTCCACCCCGCCCGTGGCATTCAGCGCACCCGGGAAGGCACGAGGAGCCTGGCGGGAGGTGAAGAACGGACGAGAGTCGCCGTTCACATACCAGAAGCCGATGCCACCGTTGTTGAGCGGGCCACCATCGATGCCGGTCGCACCAGGCTGGTGCGGCAGCGGGTTCAGGATCGAGCCGGCCGCGGAAGCGAGCGAACCACGACCTGGATCGCCACCACCCGCCTGGCTCCAAAGGAACATGTCATAGACCCGCTTGCCGAAGCCGATCTTGTCCTTCACGCCGTCGCCACCAGCATCGTCGAACCAGAGCGAGATGGCGTCTTCGGGGGGAGGACACGGGGACGGTTGGCCGTGATCTTGGCGCGTTCAAAGCTCGCGCGAACGTCGAGCTTGCCGGCCCATTCCTTCGGCAACACCTGCGGCTGGAAAACAGCCGTCACATAGCCGCGGCGGTCCTTGCTGAACGCCGGCTCCTGGCGGAATTGCTGATTGTTGAGCAATCCGGCAAAGCGAACGGCCAGCAGGTCGTCGATGAGCTCGAGGTTGTAGTCGAGCGTCCAGCGCAGCGAGTTGTGCTTGCTGAACTGATTTTCGACTTTGCCGCGGTTGCCATCGAAACGCGCCTGAACCGTATTCGCATTGATGATACCAGCCGGGCTGCCGACGCCGAAGAGGATCGAGTTCGGGCCGCGCTGGATTTCGACGCGATCGATGTTGTAGCTGTCCCACGGAATATCCGTCAGGAAGAAGTTCCGGGTGTTGTCGGCCGAATCGAGACCGCGCACGCGGGTGTTCGATTGCGGAGAAAGCAGTGAGCCACGATCGCTCACGCCTTGGGAGTTGCCGAAGCCACCCCAGTTACCGAGCAAACCGCCGACTTCGGTGTTGGTCGTGTAGGTCAGCAGCGACTGGTTGTCCGTGGAACCGGTGTCTTGGAGGAACTGAGACGTCACCACGCTGAAGGGCGAGGCGATGTCACGCAGGTTGGTGCGGATACGAGAACCACCGAGGGTTTCCGTCGCGCGATACTTTCCATCATCTTGCGAGCTTTCGATGACGAACGGCGAGAGCACGATCGTCTCGTCGTCAGAGGGAGCCGAGCTCGCCGCGGGCGCAGTTTGCGCCCAAGCGAGACCGGACCCGAGGGTGAGTGCTGAATACAAAGCCAGCACGCCACGCGCTTGCATCTTTTTGTGCATGTTAGGGGTAGGTTTACTGTGTTTTTGCGCGGACGGACGACGCCGCTCACGCAAAGGGGTGGAATCAGGACGGGGTGTTTCCTTGGGGCTAATTCCGACCGACCTTCTTTAAGCGAAAATGACTTGCTGCAATATTTTTCCGCAAAATTTCGCGTTAAATTGAGTCTATTTGCTGGTCCCCGTCATTTTACGCACGGCGTCATAAGCACAAAAAAAGCCAGCGCCCGAAGGCGCTGGCTTGTCACCGAAAGCGAGCGGGAATCAGTCGAGATGGACTTCGATCGAGCCGGCGTTGCCCTGCGGACGGACGGCCTCACCGGCCTTTTCGCCTGCTGCTACTTTGCCGATCTTGTGCGCCGGCAGACGCACGCTCCACGACTTAAGTGCGTCACCATTCGCCTCAACTCGCACCACGTTCTTCGTGCGCGTTGCCGTGCAAACCGCCGCGACGCGTCCATCGCGGCCGAACACTTCCGTGCGAGCAGTTTGGCCTTCGGTCAGCGCGCCGATGACAAACGTCACGCCATCCGCGAAGTCGTATTCGGGCACGTCGTCGCGTGCGCCGAGCGCCACGATTGAGTTTTCCCGCACAAAAAGCGGCAGGCTCAAGAAGCTATATTGCCCACGGTGCCAGCGTCCACCCTCCTGCACTTCGTTGGTGAGAAGGTGCGTCCACTTCCCGGCCGGCAGGTAGTAATCGACCGAGCCGTCTTCCGTGAACACCGGTGCGACCAGCAGCGCGTCGCCGAGCAGATATTGGCGGTCGAGCGTGTCGCACGCGGGATCGTCGGGGAACTCGAGCAACATCGCACGCATGGTCGGCACGCCTTCCTTGTGCGCTTCGATGGCTTTCGCCCAGAGATACGGCATCAGGCGGCTCTTCAGTTTCGTGAAGAAGCGCACGACGTCGCACGCCTCGTCGTCATACGCCCACGGCACACGGTAGCTGCTGCTGCCGTGCAAACGGCTGTGCGACGACAGGAGGCCGAACGCCGCCCAGCGCTTGTAGATATACGCCGGCGCCGTGCCTTCGAAGCCGCCGATGTCGTGGCTCCAGAAACCGAAGCCGCTCAGGCACAGCGAGAGACCGCCGCGCAGCGACTCGGCCATCGACTCCATCGTCGACCAGCAGTCGCCGCCCCAGTGCACGGGGAACTTCTGACCGCCGGTAAACGCCGAGCGCGCGAAGAGCACCGCCTCGCCCACTCCGCGCTTTTCCTCGATCGCGCGAAACACGGTCTCGTTGTAAATGATCGGATAGAAGTTGTGCATCTTCGCCGGATCCGAGCCATCGTGGTAAACCACGCCCTCGCTCGGGATGCGCTCGCCGAAGTCCGTCTTGATCGCGTCGACGCCCATATCGAGCAGTCGCTTGATGTGCCCCGCGAACCACTCGCGCGCGGCGGGATTCGTGAAGTCCACGATCGCCATGCCCGGCTGCCACAGATCGGTCTGCCACACGGAGCCGTCCGTGCGCTTGATGAAATAACCTTTCTGCGCGCCCTCGGCGAAGAGCCGCGAGCGTTGCCCGATATACGAATTGATCCACACGCAGACCTTCAGGCCCTTCGCGTGCAGGCGTCGCAGCATGCCCTCCGGATCCGGGAACACGCGCGGATCCCACTCGAAGTTTGTCCAGTCGAACTCGCGCATCCAGAAGCAATCGAAGTGGAAAACATGCAGCGGCAGATCGCGCTGCTTCATGCCGTCGATGAAGCTCGTGACGGTCGCCTCGTCGTAATTCGTCGTGAACGAGGTCGAGAGCCACAGACCGAAACTCCACGGCGGCGGCAGCGCCGGCCGGCCGGTGAGCGCGGTGAGCTTGCGCAAAATGTCCTTCGGGTTCGGCCCGAGGATCACGAAATACTCGAGTGCCTCGCCCTCGGTCGAGAACTGCACGCGCGCGACTTTCTCCGACGCCACCTCGAACGACACCGGCGCGCACTCGCTCACGAGCACGCCGTAGCCGCGATTCGTCAGATAAAAGGCACGTTCTTATACGCCTGCTCCGAGGCCGTGCCGCCGTCCTTGTTATCGCAGTCCACGGTCTGGCCGTTTTTCACGAAGGCCGTGAAACGTTCGCCGAGGCCGTAAACGCACTCGCCCACACCGAGCGAGAGTTGGTCATGCATGTAGGCCTTGCCGTCCGTGGTCTGCACGTAGCCGACGCCGCGCCAGCCGCTGCGCGTGAGCACGCGGTCACCACTCTCGAAGCTCAGCTCCCAACCCGGCTTCTTCACGCGCACGGTGAGTCCGCCCGCGGTCAACGTGGCCGACTGTTCGTCTTCCGCGATCGTCGCCGGACCTTCGGCGGGCACTTCGAGCGGCACGTGCGGACCTTTCAAATGGCCGCCGACAAAATGTTCGATGCGCACGCGGATCACGTCCGCCATCGGCGAGCTCAACGTCACCGTGAGCAACGGCCCCTGGAGCGTGTCGCCACGATGGCGAATCGGACGCACGGGAGCGTGCACCACGAGTTTGCTGCCCTCGGCAGTGATCGTGTGGGCTTCCGCCGCGTAGTGAGCCGTGACTCCGGGTCGGAGCAACCATTGGCCGTCAGTGAACTTCATAGGAAATCAGGTTGAGGGTTGAAACAGGAAGGGATCGCGCCCGTGCGCGGCTCGACTCGGGACAAGGTCCGCACCGGGTCGCGCCAAGGTGCGGACCAAGTCGGGACCATGTGCGCACCACGTCGGGACAACGTGCGGACCGGGTCGCGGCAGAGTTCGGATCGTATCGGGAAAATCCATACGCGCGTCGTTCAGCTTTTTGAACCGGTGGTGGCGATGCCCTGGATGAACGTCCGTTGGGCGAAGAAAAACAGCACGATCACGGGCAGGATCGTCACGGTGCTGGCGGCCATCAGGTAGTGCCACTGCACGCCGCCGTTCTGCGCCTGATACGCCTGCAGCGCGAGCGACAGCGTGAACGTTTCCTTCTTCGTGAGGTAGAGATACGGCCCCATGAAATCGTTCCACGCATAGAGGAAGTGAAACACCGCCGACGCCGCGAGGACCGGTTTGCTGAGCGGCAGAATGATCCGCCAGAAAATCGTCCATTCGCTGCTGCCATCGATGCGCGCGGCCTCGCTCAACTCCTCGGGAATGCCGAGGAAGAACTGGCGCATGAGGAAAATATTGAATGCGCTGCCAAAAAACGCCGGCACCCAAAGCGGCAGCAGCGTGCCGATCCAGCCGAGTTCGCGAAACACACCGTAGAGCGGCACCATCATCACGGGAAACGGCACCATGAGCGTCGCGAGCGTGAGCGAGAAAAATGCGTCGCGACCGCGCCACTTCACGCGCGCGAAACCGTAAGCGACGATCGCATTCGACAGCACGGTGCCGATCACGCCGAGCACGCACACGGCCAGCGTGTTGCCGAGGAAACGCCAGAAACTCACGCCGCCGCCGTCCTCGCTGCCGCCGAGTGCGGCCAGTGCCTCGGGATAGTTTTTCCAGCGGAAACGAATGCGCGAATCCACCGCCTCGGGCGGCACGATGTCCCAGCGTGGCGCCGCTCCGCGCTCGGCGGGCTCGCGCTCGATCACGCGTATCCAGTTTTCACCTACGCGATGAGCGTTTGTCAGTTCGCTCGCACGCGCGAGCGCCTGGTCGGCGGGAAGGAAGACGCGTTTGCCAGCATCGGAGCCGGCCACGATGTCCGCCACCACCCCACCCTGCCGCACGGGACCGTCGATCGTGACTTCGACGCGCTCGCCACCAATCGGCGCGAAATACGCGCGCGGGAACAGCGTGGGCGGCATCGCCATCGCCTGGTCGAGCGGTTTGAACGACGAGAGCGCGAGCCACGCAAACGGCACGGCGAAGATCGCCGACGCGAGAATCAGCAACGCGTAGAGAACCGAACGGGAAAAAGACGGTGCGCGGCTTCATCGGCGAGCATCCTCCGCGGCAAGTGGGCCGAGCCTCCCGCCAAGCCCCATCTCGCAAATCCCGCCTGCCATTCTGAACGCAGTGCAGAATCCGGTGCGACTCGCGACACGCCGGGAGCCCACGCAGCACCAGATGGATTCTTCGCTGCGCTCAGAATGACACTGGGGCGAATGATCGACGTGAAGGTTCATGCGAGGGCGCATTCGTCAGTTCAGCCGGTCACGCGAGATGCGCGTCGCGAGCCACGTGAGCGTGGCGATGATAATGAAGAGGACGTAGGCCATCGCGCTCGCGTAACCCATGCGCAGGTCGTAGAACGCCGTGGCGAACAGGTGCATCGTGTAGAACAGCGTCGAGCGCGCGGGAAACCCGTCGGTCTCCGTGCCCGTGCCGCCGCTCGCGGCCGACGACATCACGATCGCCTGCGTGAAAATCTGCAGCGAGCTGATGATGCTCATCACGACGTTGAAATAGATCACCGGCGCGAGCTGCGGCAGCGTGACATGCCAGAAACGTCGCCAGCCGGTCGCGCCGTCGATCTCGGCCGCTTCGTAGAGTTCCTTCGGCACGTTTTGCAGGCCGGCGAGGTAGATCACCATCGCGTTGCCCGTGCCCCACAGGCTCATGAGGATCAGCGCAGGTTTCGCCCACGTCGGATCGACGAGCCACGCGGGCGGCGTCAGGCCAAACGGCGCGAGCAGCGGCGTGAGGATCCAGTTCAACAAGCCGACCTGGCCGTTGAAGATCCAGATCCAGAGCATCGATGCCGCGACGATCGGCACGATCGACGGCAGATAAAACAACACGCGGAAAAACGGCTTCCCGCGCACGTCAGCGTTGAGCAGCAGCGCGAGCGAGAGCGCCACGATCGTGCCGAGTGGCACCGAGAGACCGGCGTAGAAAAGCGTGTTGCGCAGCGAGAGCCAGAAGAGGTCATCGCTCACGAGTTCCTTGTAGTTCTCGAGTCCGCACCACACCGGTGTCTTCAGGATCGAGTAGTCGCAGAAACTATAGAAAAGCGACGCGAGCACCGGATACGCGGTGAAGACCGCAAGGCCGATGATCCACGGACTGGTGAACGCCAGACCGGTGAAGAAACTGCGCCGTTCGCCGCGCGTCATGGTTTCACCTCCGCGTTTTGTTTCGCCGGCAACTGCCCGTGACGTTCCAGACTGCGGCGATGACGCGCCCAGCTCTTCTCGAGCCGGCGATGCGCGTCAGCCAGCGCCTCCTCCGGCGTGGCGGTGAGCAGGCGCACGTTGGCGAATGCCGCCAGCACTTCGCGGTGATACTCCGTCCAGATGCCGATGTCGGGCGTGATCTCCGCGTGCTCGCTCGCAGAGAGGCGGCGAAATACGTCGATCTTCGGATGCGGGTGATGATTCGCGAAGAACGGGCTCCACTCGCGCAACGGCGAGTTTTTTTCCTGAATGTAGCTGAGCAGTTCGATGCCCGTGAGCTCCTCGCGCGACTGCGCCTGCAGATTGGGCGAGCTGAGATATTTGATGAACTCCCACGCCCCGCGCGGATGTTTCGCGCCGCGCGGGATCACGAGCACGTCGGCTTCCGCGAGCGAGAAGTCGTCGATGCCCGGCACGGCCGAAGGCCACGCGGGCGCCACGCCGTAGTCGAGGCCGGGTTTATATTCGCGGATGTAGGCGTTATACCACACGCCCTGCAAAACCATCGCGACCTTGCCGGAGAAAAACCCCGCCTGCGGTGACGCGAACTGTCCGGCGAACCCGGAGGCGAATTTCGTCACGGCGTCCTTGCCGTAGTCCTTCGTGTAACTCGCCACCCAGCGCATCGCCTCGAGGTTTCGCGGATCGGTCGCGAGCGTGATGTTTTCGCCGTCGAAAAGTTGTCCGCCGAACCACCGGCAAAACACCCACGGCCACCACCCTGGCTCCTGCGGGAGAAAACCCATCTGCGTGATCTCGCCCGTGCGCGGATCGCGTTTGGTGAGTTTGCGCGCATACTCGTCGAGCTCGTGCACCGTGCGCGGCGGACGCTCGGGATCGAGTCCGGCCTCGCGGAAAAGCTGCTTGTTCCAGTGCAGCGTGATCATCGCCGGCTGACACACCGCCGCGTAAACGACGCCATTGTGTCGCGTGATCCGCTGGTAAACCGGATAGTAGCGCGCCTGCCACTCGTCGGCCGTCTGGCCATCCTCGCGCATGAACGGCTCGAGCGGCGTCAGTGCTCCCGCATCGGCAAACGACGCGATATTGTAAGCCCACAGGCCCGCGATGTCCGGCGGATTGCCGCCCGCGGTCGCCACGAGCGTCTTTCGGTCCACCGGCGACACGGTCAACACCTCGACTTCGATCCGATCCTGCGAGCGGTTGAACGCATCCACCACCGCACGCAGCGAGCGACCTTCGGGGCCAGTCCACTTGTCCCAATAAACGACCTTCACCTTCTCGGCCGCGAAGCTCATCGCGCCGCAAGAAAACAAACCCGCACACCACAAGAGGCGTTTCACCCGCGCCCCTAAACCGCCGCCGTTCGCCGGATGCGATGATGCCACACGAAGCTGTGAGGTCAGAGCGGGGTCACTCATGAAGGTAGCGACGCAAGGATAGTTCGGGCGGAGGATCAATACGATTTAGCCTTAAATTTCCGGCATTTTTAAGACCTTTTGCGCACGTGCTGCTGAGCCAACAGGTTCCGCATGTCTACGAGGTTTCGCCCCTTCTGGTCATTTCTTGCATCACAAGCCCTGCTGTTGCGCCAAATTTGCCTTTAGATCAGCGGGTTGGCCAGCTTCCTCGCATCTCCCACGGTCGCGATCGCCCGCGCTGTCGATCACAGCCATCCATGAAGAACGCTCGCGCTCCATCACCGCGGGCGAACGTGAAATTTTGCTGATCGCCGAATCCGAACCGCGTTGGAATATTTCCACGGATCGCCTTCGGTCCCGCGCCGTTTTCGGCGCGCTGGTTCTCCAACTCCTCCCCCATGTTCTTCGCTGCCCTTACGCTCGGAGGCTTGTTCTCCGACCACATGGTTCTGCAACGCGAACGTCAGAACCCCATTTGGGGTTCCGACACGCCTGAGCAAGTCGTCACGCTCACGGTCGAGGGCGCGCCCACGCCCGTGCAAACCGTGCAAGTCACCGTCGGCGCCGACGGCACATGGCGGCTCGAGGTGCCCGAGCTTCCGGTCGGCGGTCCGTATCGCCTGCGCGTTCAGGGCTCCGAGGAAAAAGTAATCCACGATGTTCTCGTCGGCGACGTCTGGGTCGCGTCCGGCCAGTCCAACATGGAGTGGCCGCTCTCGCGCGCTCGTGACGCCGACCGCGAGATCGCCGCGGCGCGCTACCCCGCGATCCGTGTAACCAAAATTCCACTACAAACCGCGCGCACGCCGCAGACCGACGTCGTCACCGAGTGGCGCCCGGCTTCGCCCGAAACCGCCGCGAGCTTCACTGCCGTCGGCTACTTCTTCGCCCGCGAAATTCATCAAACGCAAAACGTCCCCGTCGGCATCATCGACACCACGTGGGGCGGCACGCGTATTGAGCCGTGGATCTCGCGCGAAGCACTCCGCGCCGTCTGGCCGGGCGTCGAGGAACAACTCGCGCGCATCGCCGCCGCCGATCCCGATCTCCCGCGCATTCGCGCCGAACACCAGAAACGTCTCCTCGCTTGGGAGCGCAGCGTGTTCCCGCAGGACACCGGCAACGAAGGCCTCGCGCGCGGCTGGGCGCGGCCCGATTTCGACGACGGCGCGTGGCAGACGATCACGCTGCCGAATACCTTTCAGAGCACCGGCTTCGCCAACAACGGCGCCTTCTGGGCGCGTCGCGTGCTCGAGCTTCCTGCCAGCGCCGCGGGCCGCGAGCTCGTGCTCGAACTCGGTGCGGTCGACGATTTCGAGATCACCTATTTCAACGGCGAACAAGTCGGCGCGATGGGCGAGGAAACGTTTCAATCGTATCAGACGCCACGTCGCTACACCGTGCCCGGGCATCTCGTGCGCGCGGGCAAAAACGTGATCGCCGTGCGCGTGTTCGATCGTTTCGGCGAGGGCGGCTTCATGGGACCCGCGGTGAAGATGTTCGCCGAATCCAACGGCGAACGCTTCCCGCTCGAAGGCGCGTGGCGTTGGGCCGTCGAGCGCACGATTCCGCGCGTCACCGGCAACATCTACGCCACGCATCCCGGCAATCCGCCCGAACTCGATTTCTCCGGCCAGCCCGCCGCGCTCTACAACGCGATGGTCGCGCCGCTCATTCCCTACGGCATCCGCGGTTTCCTCTGGTATCAGGGCGAATCCAACATCGGCAACTACGCCGATTACCACGCGCGCTTCACCGCGCTGATCCGCGATTGGCGCACGCGCTGGGGCCAGGGCAACCTGCCGTTCTACTTCGTGCAGCTCTCCGCGTTCACGCAGAGCTGGCAGTGGCCGTATCTCCGCGAAGCGCAGACGCAGACGCTCGCGGAACCGCAAACCGGCATGGCCGTCTCGCTCGATATCGGCAACGCGACCGACATTCATCCCAACAACAAACAGGACGTCGGCCGCCGTCTCGCGCTCCTCGCTCGCCGCGACATCTACGGCGAAAAAGATCTCGTTGCCGAAGGTCCCACGCTCACGCGCGTCGCGATCCATGGAAACGAAGTCCGCGTGTTCTTCCGCTCTGCCGCCGGACTCCGCACGCGCGACGGCAAACCCGAAGTCCTCGGCTTCGCGCTCGCGGGCGCCGACGGACGCTATCACCCCGCCAACGCGCGCATCGACGGCGAGACCGTGATCGTCACTTCGCCTGCCGTCCCGCGTCCGCAAAGCGTGCGCTACGGCTGGGCCGATTATCTCGAAGTGAATCTGGAAAACAGCGACGGCCTTCCCGCCGCGCCCTTCCGCACCGACGGGTTCTGAGTCGCAGCAAAGTGCAGCCCGACTCGGGACTCATGGCGCACCGAGTCGGGACAAAGTGCGGACCGGGTCGGGACCATGTCCGCGCAAAGTCGAGGCCGTGCGCTGACCAATGGGGACGCGACGCCCTCGTCGCGTCGTGATGCGCTCGGCCGCGGCGAGGGCGTCGCGACTCAGTGCGTCGCGCTGCGGAAGAGTTTTTCGCCTGCGCGCACGGGGAACTTCAGCCGATTCTGCGCAGGCGGAAGCGGACACACCGCCAGCGGCGTGAACGCGCACGGCGGATTTTCCGCGAGATTGAAATCGAGCACGAGACGCCCGTCACGCGGCGGTCCGGTTTCCAAGAAACGCATCGGATACGTTTCGTCGCCGCTCGTGGAATCGGAGAAAACGAAGAGCAGCGAGCCGTCGGGATTCTCGAGCGGCAGCAGCGCGATCGTTTCGTCGCCGCGACGAAACACGGCCTGCCCGGTCACGCGCTCGGGGAAGCTGTCGCCCGCGCGATTGGTGATCGTGAGCGTGCGCGGTTCGGGAAACGTTTCCCACGCCGCCTCGAAGCGCCAGGCGGGATCGATGGCGTAATAGTCGAGCCCGGGAAAATCGACGAGCTGCGGATGTGCGAGATCGCGCACGTGGATTCCTTTTCCGCGGACGGTCTCGACGAGTTGAAACGCCACGGTGCCAGCACTCACGAGCGTGGGCCGACGCTGCGCATCGCCGGCTAGGAGTTCGACCACGGCGGGAGCGGGCCGACTGTTGACCCACACGCCCGCGCCGGACGCGGGCGAAAACGTCACGCGATCGTTTTCGAACGTAAGCGTGCCGAAATGCGCCGGGCCGACCGAGAGCACGATGTCGTTGTCCGCGGCTCGACCGATCGTGTGCGTGCCGGGTTTCAGCAACACGCGATCGGTGAGCGTGAGCCAACCGAGCGGCTTCACGAGTTCGTCGACGCGCGCCGCGCGTGCGCGCTCGATCTCGCGAGCGAAGTTGGAATCGGCGGCACAAAGCGCGTTTCCCGCGAGAAACAAAACGAGGAGAACGGAAAGGATTCGTTTGCAGCTCATGAGAAAAACGCGCTCGCACCAGAGATGGCGCGGCTCGCGTCGTGTCGCAAGCCGCGCGGGAGTAGGTTACTTGGCCTGCGCTTCTTTTTCCGCGGAGTAAGGACCGCGGATGATGGTGCTCTTCACCGGCTGCGAGTCTTTCAGCATGTTGTAGATCGGGCAGATCGACTCCACGGCGCGTTGGAGTTCTTCGATCTTTTCCTTCGGCTCCGGCGAGCCGATGTGCACGCGGTAGCTGATGTCGCGGTAGCTCGGCGGATTCTCGCTGTTGCCGAGACGGCTGGTGAGCGTGCCTTCGACTTCGAGTTCGAGCGTATCCAAAATCACCTGACGCTTCGACGCCTCGATTTGATAGATGTGCGTGAGGCAGGTGATCATCGTGCCGAGGATGTGTTCCTCGGGCACGGGACCGAGATTGTGACCGCCGAGATAGCGCGGGAAATCATGGATGACTTGGAAGTTGCTCACGTCGGTGCGGATGTGTCGGAGGCCGGTCGCGCCTTCGACTTTCACGTGCGAGCGCAGCGGCGGCTGGCCTTCGATTTTCTTCGGCCGCGTGGAAGGTTCGCGCGGCGTGGCGCCCTGGCTCGCAGCGTATTTGTCGCGAAGAAATTCGCGCAGACCATCGAGCGTGGGCTTCTCGAACTCGGCCGGCGTGCGCGTGTAGTTGAGCTTACCGTGATCGATGGCTTGCGACTTCGTCACGAGGTTGAGCACGGGCGAAACGCGCTCGACGGTTTTGCGCAGCTCCTCGAGTTGCTCGTCGGACGCGGGCGAAACGATGAAGGCTTTGTAGGCGAGATTGCGCGGATACGTGACCTGCGTGCCGGTCGTCTGCGACGGCGCCGTGCCGGGCTCGCTGGTGAAGATAACTTCGATCTCGTCGATCGGAATGCCCGCGAGCGCGGCCTGCGTGAGATAATCGCCCGCGACCGCGCTGCCGAGCGCGCCGACGACGCTCGGCCAGGAACCGGCGCCGAGATTCGACTCAGCAATCTCGCGGGGACCGTCGCTGAGAATCTGGAAGTTGCGAATGAGCAAGCGACGCACGCCCGTGCGGCTCTCGGAGACCACGCGCGCGGAGAGTTTGAGCGGCTCTTTGATTTCGGGGCTCTTTTGCGCGAGCAAAGCCGCGGAGCGGTAACGCGCTTGGAAATCGCGAACGGATTGGTTGTCGGCCAGCGCGGCCGGAGACTGCGCCCAGTCTTGCGCGGTGTGCGTGGCCTGCGCGTGCGCGGGCGGCGCGAGGAGTGACAACAACGTGAGGGCGGTCAGGGAGCCGACGACAATGCGGCTGAGGGTTTTCTTGGAGGAGGATTTCATGGGTCGCGACGGCACGCGGCCGTCAGGCTGGGAGATGAAACACGACGCGAGAGTTCCGAAGAACCACGGCGTCGCAGGAGCAGGTTGAGTTATCGTGAAGGCGCTGGAATCCGGCGGTCCGGTGCCAGCGCATGGATGGAGGAGTTTCCCGAGGTCTGCCGTGGACGGCTGGAGTCCGCTGTCGCAGCGGAGTGACTCTCGCGACGTCGCGTCGAATCGGAGGGAAAGAAAATTGTGTCGGCCGGTGGCATCATGGTGTCGGCGAAATCAGACCGCGTGCGGCTGCGGTTTGCGCAGGAAACGAAACAGTGCGCGGTCGAACACCAGCAACGCTGCGAGACTCGCGGCGAGGAGCGGCAGCGCGGCGGAAAGCGCCAGCGTGCCCCACACCACCGGCTTGGGTAGTGAAGAATTGGATACAGGCGCAGAGAGCGAACCAGCCGGGCGGCGCTGCCACCACATCACGAGACCGGACACCGCGAGCAGCAGCACGCCCGCAGCGGCGATCGAGCCGAGGATTTGGTTGGCGAGTCCGAAGAGCCGGCCTTCGTGCGCGATGATGCCCCAGAGGAAAAACTGCGCGAGATAGCCGAAGTCTTTGAACCGCACGTCGGCGAGCACCTTGCCCGAGTATTGGTCGAGGTGGAGATACGTGCGTGAGAGCGCCTGGTGGCGATCGGAGATCACACTGTAAACGCCTGTCGGCCCCACCGGCAGCGCGATCGTGTAAGGCTGCGGCACGTTGCGCTCCGCCGCGATCGCGATGACCTGATCGAGCGCGAGCGCGCCCTCTTCCGGGCCTTCGTAGTCTGATGTGGAGAGATTCGCCGCGCGCGAACCGTGGGCATCGAGCTCCGCGGGCGGCGTGGACGCGAGCGCATCGATTTCTTCCGCGAGACCGGCGCGCAAAGGCGGAGACCAACCCGTGAGTTCGGAGCGATGAGCGCCGGCGCTCGTTTCGGCCGGAGTGCCCTGCCCCAGGGCAGCGGAAATCGTGCGATACCATTTGCCGCTCGCCTGCGACCACAGGAGTCCGGTCGTGAGCAGGAAAAGCGTCATCACGGAAAACCACACCGCCGGCACCGCATGAAGATCGCGCCAGAAGATGCGGCCCTGCGCGCGAAGACGCGGCAGCAGAAAACCCCACACGGCAAAGCGCGGACGTGGCCACCAGAGATAAAGTCCCGAGAGAAACAGCACGAAGGCCCAACTCGCCGCGAGCTCGACGATGTAGCCGCCCGCGGGACCGGCGAGTAGTTCGCCGTGCAGATCGTGGAGCACGTTCATCGGCCGTGTCGTCTCGTCGATCGTGCCGGTGAGTTCGCCGGTATAAGGATTGATGAACGCCGAGAGGCGTCCGCGCGGCGTGTTGAACTCGACCTGACTCGAGCGGCCCGGCGCTAAGGCGGGAGTAAACGTGACCGGACGAAACGGCGGAAACGCTTCACGCGCGGCGGCGAATTGTTCGTCGGCACTCAACGCTGGTTCGTTCGCGGGAATCGGGACGTTGAAGATCTCGCGGTAGTGCCACTCCTCGAACTGCGGTTTCCACAGGTAAAGCGCACCCGTGATCGCGAGGAAGATCGCAAACGGCGCCACCACCACGCCGGCGTAGAAATGCAACCGCCACACGGCGCGGTAGAGCGCGCCGGTTTCCGGCGTTTGCGACGAAGGCGTGGTGCTCATGGTGGAGGATGCGGTGCGCTCGGCTCATGTCGGGCCGGTGCGGCAGCGACGAAAGCCTCGTCGCTGCCGCGAACCCGAAGCGGAACGATTGCGGTGCGAATCAGCTGCCGTTGCCGCTCTGCGGCGTCTGCGCCTGCACTTGCGCAACGAGGTCGTTATAACGCGTCACGACGTCGTGATATTTTTCGTTGAGATCATTGAGCGCAGCGATCGCAGCGTTGGCGCGTTCGACGGAGGCTTTGTTGGCCTCGTAGAACTGATTGCGCTGCTCGACGAGCGTGGCGATCTGTTCGTCGCGGGCCTGGAGAGCGACGCGGTATTCCTCGACCGCTTCCTTCCACGCCGTGAGCTGACGCGTGAGCGAGGCCTCGACGTTTTCGAGGCGCGCGATCTGCGAGTTCTGGGAGCGGATGGTGGCGGCTTGTTCGTCGCTCTGGGTCTTGAGCGAAACGATCTGCGCGCGAAACGCATCGAGATCCTGACGCGCAGCGTTCAGCGACTCGGTCTGTTCGGCGAGGCTGCGCGTGAGATCGGCCTGCGACTTGAGCAGGCCGCTGATGCGACCGCGGGCGGTTTTCTCTGTGCCCCACTGGAAGGCGCAGAGGACACCCAGAGCGAGCAGCAAGGCGAAGTTAATACGATGAAGATTGGCGAGCATGGCGAGGGAGCGGTCAGTTGGCGTCTCGCGTTTCGAACGCGACGTTCTGGATGCCGGTGAGGCGCACGCGATCGAGCACGCCGAGCATCACGCCGTGACGCGCATCCGTGTCGCCGGTGATCACCACGCGAAGCGAGGGATCGAGACCGCGCTGGCGGGCGAGTTCGGCGGCGAGCTCGTTGCGGCCGAGCGGGCGCTTGTCGAGATAGAGTCCACCGGTCGCGTCGACGGAGATCACGACGGTGTTGGGCACGCGGTCAGGATCGGCCGACTGAGCGACGGGCAGGTTCACCTTGACGCTCTTGGTGGTGGCCATCGTGAGGCTCACCATCATGAAGCACGCCAGCAGGAAGAACATGATGTCGATCAGCGGGATGATCTCGATCCGCGCTTTTTTTTCTGGGACGTCTGGCCATGGTAACGATCAGCGCGAAGCGGTTTCGGCGTAAGCGTCAGCGCCGGACTGCTGCGAATTCTGGAGCTTTTGGAGAAGCAGGCGGACGTTCTTGCCGACCGTTTCCAACTCCACCTCGAGTTCTTCCACGCGGTGGCTGAGATAGTTGAACGGAATCAGCGTGAAGATCGCGACGCCGAGACCAAACGCGGTCGCGATGAGCGCCTCGCCGATACCGCCGCTCACTTTCGTGACGGCGAGTTCCTGGTCGCCGCCGACGAACTGGAACGAGTGCATGATGCCAACGACCGTGCCCAGCAAACCGAGCAGCGGTGCGAGCGTGACGATCGTGTCGAGCGCACCTAGAAAACGGCGGCCGAGTTTCACTTCCTCCTCGGCGCGGATTTCGGTCGCGATCTCGAGATCGATCTCGGCGTGTTCGAGGCCGTAGCCGATCACGCGCACGCGCGGATCGGCCGAGCTCTGGGCGTAGCGCAGCGCCTCTTCCTTATCGCCGCGTGTGAGAGCGGCGTAAACTTGCGACAGCGTTTTCGGCGAGCGGGCCTTGCGCGCGGCAAGGAACCAGATCAGGCGCTCGATCACGATGCCGATCGAGAGCAACGAGAGGGCCAGCAACGGCCACATGATGATGCCGCCGCGGACGAAGGTATCCACGAGGAGGTTGGCAAGGACGGGAGTCGTCATGATGAGAGTGTTCGGAGGGTTGGTTCAGGTCAGTTCAGTTTGAAAACGAAGGTCTTCACGTAGTAGCCGGGCGCCCCGAGCCAGCGTCCGCGGCGGAGATTCAGGAGCGCAGCGGAATCGAGCTCGGTGAAACCGGAGCTGCGGCGAACGCGCGCGTCGGTGATGCGGCTGCCCGCGGCACGAAACTCGATGTCCACGCTGCCGGTGATGCGGCGCTGCAACGCCGCGAGCGGATACTCGAGCCGCGGGAGGATCAGGTTGCGGGCGAGCTGGCCGTCGGCATCGAGCGAGATCGGGCCGGCGATGCCGCCGACCGCACCCGTGGCGCGCGCGGGATCGTCGGTCAGACGCACCGGACCACTCACCGGAATCGCAAACGCGACCGGCACCGTGGGCGGCACGGCGGCGATCGGCGTGAGCTCCGGCACGGGCGGCAGCGCGAGATCGGCGACGACCGGCGCGGAAAGCTCCGGCGGAAGTTCCTCGAGCAGCGGAGTGTCCTCGATCGGCAGCTCCTCAACGGGAGCAGGCGTGAGATCCACGGGCTTTTCGAGCGTCGTCGGCGGCACGATCTTGTCGCCCGAACGCACGCGCACGGCGGGATCGTCGCCGAGCCCAAAGCCCAGCACGCCGACGGCGAGCAGGTGTAGGGTCGCGGTGGTGACCGCGAGCGCAGGGAACAAACCCCGGGGCAACTCGGCTTCGACCGCCGGTGCCGCGGAGGACGCGACCACGCTGATCGTGGAAGGAGGAGAAACGATTTCGACAGACATCAGAGATCGGAAACGAGAGGCCGCTTAGCGGCCGGCGACGCGATCGCTCGCCCGCGGAGCGAGGTCGGCGACGTTCAGGATTTGGTCGGCGAGTTTACCCTCGTCGAAATGCTCGCGGGCGGCGACGGACCAGCCGCCGAACTGCTCATCGAGCGTGAACAGTTCGATCGCGGGCAGCTTCACCTTGGCTTTCGCAGCGACCTCGGGGAGACGTGGACGATAGTGGTGGCGCGCGATGATTTCCTGCGCGGCGGGCGTGTAGAGGAACTTGGCGAACGAGATGCTGACGCGCGCGTTCTGGTGTTTGCCGACGTTGGCATCGAGCCAGGCGACCGGCGGCTCGACGAGGAGGCTCGACGGCGGCGTGACGACTTCGAGTCGGCGGTTCTTGCCGGCCTCCTTCACGAGCGCGTGCGCTTCGCTTTCCCAGACGAGGAGAACATCGCCTTCGCCGCGACGCGTGAACGTGTCGGCGGAGCCGCGCGCGCTCGAGTTGAGCACGGGCACGCGATCGTAGAGTTTCTTCACGAAATCGCGGGCGGCTTCATCGCCACCCAACGTGCGACGAGCGTGGCCCCAGGCGGCGAGATAGTTCCAGCGACCGCGACCGCTCGTGCGCGGATCGGGCGTGATGACCTTCACGTCATCGGCCACGAGATCGCTCCAATCTCGGATGTTCTTGGGATTCCCCTTCTCCACGACGAAGACGATCGTCGTCGTGTAAGGCGCGCTGTTGTTGGGCAGACGCGATTGCCAGGAATCGGGGAGGAGCGACGTGTTGCGCGCGAGTTCGTCGAGCGCACCGGGATTATCGAGGCTGACCACGTCAGGCTCGGCGCCGTGCTGGATGGAGCGTGCCTGCGCTTCGGTGCCGCCGTGCGAACCCGTGACGGTGAGCTTGTAGCCCGTGAGCTTGGCCCAGCGTTTCGCGAACTCCTGATTGAGTTCGGAGAACAACGGGCGGCTCGATTCGAACGACGCGTGAACGAAGGTCACGACCTTCGGGCCTTTGTCCTTCGAGTCGGGACGTTCCCACTGGCCGTCCAAACCAAAATCTCCGTCGCCTGAGCAGCAGCCGGCGGCGTGAAGGGAAACCGCGCCCGCGAACAGGAGCGGACCGGCGAGAAGCGTGGCGAGAGCGAAACGTTTCGTATTCATCGCTAGGATCGGAGGAGTGATGGCGGAGGATGCGCGCCGCCGATCGCAACCGACGGCGCGCAGAGAGGCACTGATCAGAACTTGTAGGTGACCTTGCCCGAGAGGCCGAAGGGCTCGCGCTGCAAGAGGTAGTTGCTGGTGTCACCGCCGATGCCGGAGCCGCGGCTCCAGTTGCGCTCGTCGGTGAGGTTTTGGATATCGAGGGAGACGTTCCAGTGCGGATCGCTCCAGAAGACACCCGCGCCGAACTGGAACTGCGTGCCGACCTCCACGTCCTTCACGACGGACCACTCGGAAGTAACCCAACCGTTGAGACGCACGCCGAAGCCGCGACCGAGGTAGTAGCTGATGTGGCCGTTGACCGTGTGCAGCGGAGCGCCGTTGGCGCGCCAGTTGCCGCGCAGGCCGGCGGCGGGATCGTTGCTGCCCGTGGCGTTGTGCAGGATCGTGGAGCCGTCGGCAATGAAGCCGAGGAACTGGCTCGAGAGCGCGGACTGCACCTGGTTGTCGAGCACGGCGTGCAGATAGGCGTAGTTGAGACCGAGCTGCAGGCGCTTGTTCGGGTGGTAGGTGAAGGCGACTTCACCACCGTCGAACTTCAGCTTCACGGGGAAGTAGTTCGGCGACGACGGCGAGATGGTCGAGGAGACGTGGCGCGTCTGCTGGAACGCCGAGAAGAAGGCGAAGAGCTTGCCGTCGAGCAGCTCGAACTTGGCCCCGACTTCCTTGAGCTCGCTGAGCGTGCGGAAATAGGAATACGTGATCGTGTTGCCCGGACCGGTGAAGCCCTGCGTCAAGCAGCAGCCGCAATCCGTCGAAGCGAGGTTGTAGTCGTAGGTCGCGTAGAGCGTGGCCCACGGCGTCGGACGATACGAGAGGCTGACAACATACTCGCCGTTGTTGGCGTGCTTCTGGTCGGAGAGATTCTGACCGGGCAGACCGCCCTGCTCCGCAACTTCATACGTGATCCCGGTCGCGCGGAGATAGTCCTGAATGTAGGTGAGACGCAGGCCGACATGCAGCGCCCACTTATCGAGTTCGAATTTGTTTTCGCTGAAGAGACTCGTGGTCGTGAGCTGGTTCACGCGGATGTCGGAACCGTAAACGTTGGTGGGCACGGAGACGCCGCTGCGGCGCAGGGGACCCTGATCGTAGCTCTTCGCGAAACGCAGCCAGCCGAAGTCGGTGAGCACCGCGTTGAAGAGCGACGAGTCGATCACAGGATCCGGATGGACGTTGGCTCCGACGAGTTTGCTCGTGCTTAGCACGCCGGGGACGGTCACGTCGGCCGCCTGGATCGCGGACTCGGAACTGCGACCGAGGTTGTCGCACAGATTCCACAGGTGGCGGAAATCGATGCCGTTGTTGCTGAGGTGGCGGATATCCTTCCCGAAGAGCGTGTAGGTGCGGTCCTGAATCACCTCCGTGCGGTTGGCGATCAGCTTGTTCACCATGTAGCTCTGGTAGAGATCGTAGCCGTAGCGGTAGTCCTTGCTGTATTGGAACAGCGTGTTGTTGCGGAGCTTGATGCTCTCGTTGACCGCGAAGTTGGTGATGAGCTGGGCAACGTATTCGTCCGCGTTGCCGAAGGCATCGTCGTCATAGATGACGTCGTTGCCGTCGACCTTCACCTCGCGCGCGTTTTCCTCGTGGATGACCCAGCCGACGATATCGGCGGGCACGTCCTGCGTGCCGGGCTGCGTGGCGACCGTCTCGCCGCTCGCCACGAAGCGACCGCCCTCGACGGTGCCGACATCCCAGAAACTGCCATCGGCACTCTGACGGTAGAACGGTCCGACGAGACCGCCCTGCGCGCCGGGATTGCTGGGCAGGCGCACGATCGGCGATGCCTTGCCCGCGAGGTAAATGCCGTTGTCGACGAGGTTCTGCGTAACGCGATTCGTGCCGTAGGGCAGCGGACCGCTGGAGTTGGTGTAGGTGAGGTTGAGGTCGAAGCTCAGCCGATCGGTCGGACGCCAGCTGAGGGCGCCGTAAAGATCGACGAAGTTGGCCTCGGCGTTGCCCCAATACGTGTCGGCCTCGGACTTCTGCACGCTCACGCGGTAGGCGAGCTTGTCCTTGATGATCTGATTGGTCGTATCGATCTGCGCGGTGTATTGACCATACGTCCCTTTGCTATCGAGACCGAGGCGACCGAACGCCGTGGTGATCGTCGTGCTCGGCGCGTCGAAGGATGGCGTCTTCGTGATGTAATTCACGAAACCGGCCGTGCGCGTCGTCGAACCATACACGACGCTCGGAGCGCCGGCGACGACGTCGACCGCTTCCCAGGCGTTGTTGTTGAACGGACGGACCGCGGGGTTCAGCAACAGGATGCCATTGCGCATCGTGTCGGTGTTGCCGCCACGGATGTTCGCGAAGGTCGAATACGGATTGGCCGAGCCGCGCTGCACCGCCGGCGCATAGAGTGCGAGATCGGAGAAGGTCGTGATATTGTCGCGGTCGAGCTGCGTGCGGCTGACCTGATAAACGGAGCGCGGCGTCTCCTTGATGACTTCTTCGTAACCGCTGGAAGAGCTGCTCGGGCGCAGCGGCAGCACGGTGTCGTCGATGGCAAAACCCTGCACTTCGACTTGGCCGAGATCGACGGCGTCGTTGCGCGCAGGCGGATTGGCTTGTTGGGCGAAGGCGGACGTCAGCAACACTGGCGCCGCAGCCAGAATCGATAAACGCAGACGGGGACTCCGTCGCGGAGGATGTGTGAGGTGTGAAATGTCGCTCATGGAGGACCGAATCGGGAGACGGCCATGCCGAGCGCGCGCGAAGCGACGCCGCTGCGGAGGCCAGGGATTCGCGGGATTGTCCGGCTATCCGGTAGTCCGCGGAGAGTGGTTTGCTTGTTCATCCCCTCCCGCCTGCCGTTGTCGGCCAGTGAAGGATCGGGACCTCTGATTCTCGCCACGCAGCGTCGAATCGCCGCGCACCGTGATACCTCACCTGTTCAATGTAAACTAAATTAGTAGGATTATGTCACAAAATCGATATCTCTTTTGACACGAGCAATTTGACAAATGGCAGCACTAATTATCAACAGGAGGAAATCGCCTCGGCGCATTACGCAGCTCACAAAAAGCCCCTGAAGCGATGCGCTTCAGGGGCTCGTTACCGTGCTCTGGTAAAGCCTTGCTTCAGTGATTCGACGCTTCGGCGTCGGACCTCTCCGTGCGTCCGCCGGGATCAGACGATCCGGTTTTCGCGGATCACTTGGGAATAGTAGCGGGCCGAGAGCTTCGGCGTGCGCTTCTGCGTGGTGAAATCCACGTGCACGATGCCAAAACGACGCTCGTAGCCGTCCTCCCACTCGTAGTTGTCCATGAAGGACCACACGAAGTAGCCGCGCACGCGCACGCCGTCGCGGATGGCGCGTTCGAGTTCGCGCAGGTGGTTGCGGAGATATTCGCGGCGATGCAGGTCGAGCACCTCGCCGTTGACGACCGGCTCGTCGTTGTAGCCGCAACCGTTTTCGGTGATGTAGATCGCCTTCACGCCATAGGTTTCCTGTGCGAGGCGCGTGCCCCAATACATCACCTGCGGCGCGAGGTGCAGCCACGGGCTGTCCGCCTTCGGATAGGCGGGCGGCAGCGTGAGCTCCTCCGGCTGACCGTTGGCGCCCGCGCGCACAAACGTGCCGGTGTAGAGATTGAGACCGAGAAAATCCGTCGGCGCGCTGATCAGATCGAAGTCGCCCGCCTGCACTTTCGGTGCGTCCGCGCCGCAGCGTTTCAGATAAGCATCGGAGTAACCGCCGCCGTAGATCGCCCCGAGCAGATGCTCGTTGCGCTGCGCATACCACGCTTTCGCCGCCGCGATATCGGCCTCGGTTTCGGAAACGGGGAAGCAAATGTCGCTGTTGTCGGTGAGGCCGACCTGCGCACCCGCTCCGCCGAACTGCCGCACGGCGCGCACACCGTGACCATGGCAGAGCAACGCGTGATGATACGTCTGGTTAAGCTCGGCCGCGGAGAGTTTGCGCCCGGGAGCTTTGCCGCCGAAACCGTAAGCGAGCAGCGTGAAGCAGCGGATTTCATTGAGCGTGATCCAGTGTTTCACCTTTCCGGCAAAGGCTTTCACGATCGTGTCGGCGTAGGTCGCGAACGCATCGACCGTCACGCGACTCGCCCAGCCGCCGCGATCCTCGAGCGACTGCGGCAGATCCCAGTGAAACATCGTCACCCACGGTGTGATGCCGTTCTCCGCCATCGCATCGAAGAGACGGTGGTAAAAATCGAGACCAGCCTGATTGAGCGCACCATCCCCGTTCGGAAAGATGCGCGGCCACGCGAGCGAGAGGCGGTAATTCTTGATGCCGAGTTCGCGCATCAGCGCGAAGTCCTCGCGGAAACGCGTGTAGTGCTCGCACGCGACGTCGAGCGTGTCGCCGCCGTGAACTTTTCCCGGGATGCGCGCGAAACGATCCCAGATGGACTCGCCTTTGCCATCGGCAAACGCGGCTCCTTCGATTTGCGGGGCGGCGGTGGCAACACCCCAAGTGAAGTCGGCGGGGAAACTACTCACTGGACTCTGCATAGGAGTGTTCAGTGACGCAGAACGCTCCCGCCCGGTCGAGGCACCAGCAGGAGAAAAGTATTCTGACTAAAGAATAGATCGGCCCGGCTCGTTCCAGTTTTCCGCCTGTTTCCGAAATGCAGACGGCAGGTCCACCACCCTCACGAGCGTCTGATTCTCGAGCACGCGCACGAATTCCTGCAGCGCAAAACGCTCCGCTTCGATCTGCCCTCGCGCCCAAAACAACGCCCCGCGTGGATAGATCGCGGCGAGCGGTTCCACTCCGTGCAACGAACGCGCCACCGCGCCCTGCCCGCGCGAACAGTGCCGCAACAAAAACGAAAACCAGCCCGCTTCGATCGCCGGCATGTCCACCGCGAGCACGGCCACCAGATCACTGCGTGCCGCCTCCAGCGCGGCCTCGAGTCCGGCCAGCGGTCCGGCGTTTTCGAAGCGGTCGAACACACCCGCCCTCGCCCCGGGGAGCGGTGGCTGCGTCCGACGTCGCACCACCACCACCGGATCCGCACCCGCACTGTGCAGCACACGACTCTGACGCTGCCACAGCGCTTCGCCGTTTACCGTGAGCAGCGCTTTGTCCGACCCCATGCGGCGCGATTCGCCGCCGGCCAGCACCGCGCCGGAAAAAGAATTCGGCGCGTCGAACATCAGACCTCCCGGTGCAGCCACCCATTCGTGAGCACGCGGCAGCGCAACCCACCGCGACCACGCAACCACATCTCCGCGCCCGGCCCGAGCGCCTGGTCCATCCAGTAGCAGGGCTTGCACTCCTCGACGCCTGCCAGTTTCACGCCCTGCAATTCGAATTCCCGTCCGATGAGTGTATCCAGATTTCCACCACGCACGACGAGGTTGCGCCGCATCGCGGCCGGCGAAACGCCCGCGAGCCCAAGCGCATCGCACAACTCCTCGAACACCTCCGCCGCGACGAGCGTCACCTGTCCTTTGTAGTTTTCGCGATAATCGAAGAAGCGATCGCCGCGCAGTCCGCGGCCCGCGACGCACTCCGCCGTGTCGCATTCCGCAATCGGATGCGTGCCGGCCGGCTGACCGTGATGCCCGAAGAAATTATGCCCGGGCGAGAGATAAATGTGTTCGAGTTTCATCGCTCGAATTTCTGCACGCGCACCGCCGCGGCCTTGTAGCTCGGCTGGCGCGAATGGGGATCGAACGCCGGCAACGTCAGCGTGTTCACGCCGTCGAAATGCATCGGCATAAAAACCTGCCCCGGTCGCACGGTTGAGGTCACCAAAGCCTCCGCCTCCACGCGGCCGCGCCGCGAACTCACCGCCACGCGCTCGCCCGATTCGATCGCGAGTCGCCCCGCGTCTTCCACCGCGATCTCCACGTAGAGCTGCGTGGGTGCGAGCTTGCGCAGCACATCGCTTTTGTTCGTGCGCGAACCAGTATGCCACTGCGCCGATGAACCCCGGCCCGTGTTGAGCCAGAACGGAAACGCCTCGTCAGGACGTTCTGGCGGCGGTTGCGGCGGCGAGAAGTGAAAACGCGCGCGTCCGTCGGACGTGAAAAACCTTCCGTCCGCGAAGAGCCGCCGCTCACCGCTGTTCTCGCGACTCGCGCCCTCGAGCGGCGAAGACGGGCGCCGCAAACGTTCATGATGCGCCGCGTCGATCGCCTCGGCATCTTCCCCGCGACACGGCCACTGAATCCCGCCGAGTCGCGCGAGGTGCTCGTAGCTTTCCACGCCGGAAAAATCGCATGGCCGTCCGCGGCTGAGTTCCTTCAACAAACCGAACACCGCTTCCGGCGAACTCCATCGGCGAAATAGCTCTCCGCGTCCCCATGCATCGGCGATCAGCCGAAAAATCGCGAAATCGCTCAGCGCTTCCCCGGGCGCACGCGCGACTTTCGAGATCACGCTGATGCGACGCTCCGAGTTGATGAACGTGCCGGTCTTCTCGCCCCACCCCGCCGCCGGCAAAACGAGATCCGCCGTGCGCGCCGTCTCGCTCGTCGCATACATGTCCTGCACGACAAGGACCTCCAATTTCTCACGCAGCGCGCGGAAGCGTCCGTGATTGATCCACGAGTGCGCGGGATTTGTTGCGATGACCCACAGCCCGCGGATCGCTCCCGATTCGATCCCATCGATAATCTGATCGTAGGCCCATGACGCGCGCGATGGAATGACCTGCTCCGGAACTTCGAGAATCGAGGCGACCTCCTCTCGATCCGCCTGCTTGTCGAACGCACGTCCGCCAAACAACGAGGTCACGTTGGCAAACAAACGCGATCCCATCGCGTTGCACTGACCGGTGATCGAGTTGGCGCCGGTGCCTGGCCGCCCGATGTTGCCGGTCATCAGCGCGAGATTGATCAGCGACTGCGCGACGCGCGTGGACTCGTGTCCCTGATTCACGCCCATCGTCCACCAGAACGACACCGCACGTCCGCGTTCGATCAGCGTCGCCAGCTCGCGAATCGTGCTCGCCGGCACGCCGCTCGGCTCGGCGCAAACCTCGGGCGAGTAGTCGGCGAGAAACGTCTCCAGCTCCGCGTATCCAGAAGTATGTGACGCAATAAACCGCTCATCGACGGCTCCGTGCGCGATCAGTTCGTGCGCGATGCCGTAGAACAACCAAAGATCGCCTTTGGGCGCGATCGCCACATGCCGCGTGGCCGCCATCGCCGTCTCCGTGCGCCGCGGATCGATCACGACAATCTCGGGCCGATGCGGATTACGCATCACACGCTGCCACAGAATCGGATGCGCGATCGCGGGATTCGCACCCACGAAGAACATCACGTCGCTCTCCTCGAAATCGCGATACGTGTAGGGTGGCGCGTCGAAACCGAACGATTGTTTATACGCCACATGCGCCGTCGCCATGCACTGACGCGTGTTCGAATCGCAGTGCAGCCCGCCCATGCCGAATTTGAAGAGCGCACCAAGGAACGCCATTTCCTCCGTGGGAATCTGGCCGGTCGAAAGAAACGCGATCGCCTCGTTTCCGTGTCGCGCTTGGATCGCCTTCATTCGCGAAACGAACGTCGCGATCGCGGTCGGCCAGGACGTTGGCACGAGTCGGTCCGCACTCGGGTCACGGACGAGCGGCATCGTGGCACGATCCCGTGCGCGCAAAGGCGTGAGCGCCTCCCAGCCTTTCGGACACGCCATGCCGAGATTCACAGGGTAATCCGTGTCGGGACTGACATTGATCGCAGCGCCGTCGGCACCGAGGTGCACTTTCAATCCGCAGCCCGTGGCGCAAAACCCGCAGGTCGAGCGCACGGTCCCGAGCGGACGCACGCGCGCCGGCACACGACCGAGCCCGAATTGCGCAGGATGCAAGACCAGCTCGGACGTCATCGGTCCCGAGCGCGCGCGTAACAAGTTTTCCACTACAATCGTCATTTGGGCTGCCCTCCCATGCCCGGCATTTTCGGCGCGTCTACGGCGCGAAAATACAGCGCCCGCTCCAGCAGCTCACCCGTCACGAACATCGCAAACGTAAACGCGGAGGGCGCCGTCGTCATGCTCGCGAGCGCGATCGCCGCAAACGCGAACCGTCCGAAACACAATCGCCGCAGCGGCCCGCGCTGAAGTTTCCCCTGGATCGATCCCGGCGCGAGCGTGGCCATTTCGACAATGAGTTTTCCAAGGAGAAGCGTCACCGCCAGCGCCGGCAGGGTCCACCACGTCGCCGCAATCGCGACCGTGCCGCCCATGCGCACCCATGTTTGCTCACCCGCCCAAAGCCGGCGGCGCGTGTCCACGTAAATCATCGCGGAGCAAAAGATGCCCGCGAACGCCGCGAGAATTCCCGCCTGCAGCAAGCGTTCGCCACCCTCTCCCGGCAACGCGAGTCCGCCCGCGATCGCACCCGCCGCCGCACCGAGCACGAGCGCTTCACGACTGAGCCAGGATTTTCTCCACCCCAGAAAAATGCGCCACGCGCGCAGCGGTTGACCGAGGTGCGCGACGCTCGCGCCAACACCGAGTGCAAAAAAGACCGCGCCCGACCACAGCACCGCGGGCGACTCCGCGCCGCCGAACACCTGCGCCGCGAGCAGACCCGCGCCGATCTGCGTGAACACGAGTAGAAACACGAGCGGCCAGTGCGCCGGTTGCGCGCGCGGCGTGGCGGTATCGGCAGCGACCAGTTTTTTGGGCAAACCGCGACGCGAGACATAGCGTGTCGTCGGCTGCGTGTAGTTGGGACTCGGTGCGGCGGCGAGAAAGTGTGTGGTGTCGGTCACGCGACCGTGCGGACCATTTTCCACCGGCACCTTTACGATGCGAATCGCGTGCGTCGGACACGCCTGCACGCACGCCGGCGCTTCGCCCGCCGCGAGCCGGCCGTGGCACATGTCGCATTTGCGCACGATGCCGAGTCGCTCGCTGTATTTGGGCACATCATACGGGCACTTCAGCACGCAGTAACTGCAACCGATGCACTGATCGTCGAGATGCCGCACGATGCCGGTGACGGGATCCTTTTCATACGCGAGCACCGGGCAGCCGTTCATGCACGCGGGATCCGCGCAGTGATGGCACGCGCTCGTGATCGTTTGTTGAAACGGATGTCCCGCTTGCGTGCCGAGCACGACGCCGACGTCGCGCCACGTTTCGTTTTCGTCGAGTCCGTTGAGCGAGTGGCAGCCTGCGACGCAGGCCTTGCAACCGGAGCACGCATCGAGATCGACCTCGAACGCGTATTGCTCGCCGGGCGCAGGCGCCGTGAGCGGGATCAGATCGCGATACACCGGAGCCAGCGCGGGCGTGATCGCCGCAAGATCGGAGAAGCGCGCGATCGGCGTCTGCAAGCGCTGTTGATCAGCGAGCAGTTCGGCGAGCAGCGGGAAGGTGTCGCGAGAGGCAACCACGGCTCAATACACGTCGCGTGCGTAACGTTTCGCCGCCTTCAGCGCCTGCACATAGTCGGCGGCCTGCTCGGGCGTGCGCTGGCCCGCGCGCTCGATGACTTTGTGCAGCGCGGCATCGACGTCCTTCGCCATGCGACTGGCGTCGCCGCACACATAGAAATGCGCGCCCTGCTCGAGCCACGCGAAGAGCTCCGTCGCGTATTCCAGCATGCGCGTCTGGACGTAGATTTTCTCCGCCTGATCGCGCGAGAACGCCGTGTCGAGGCGCGTGAGCACGCCGGCTTTCATGAGCGTGTCGAGTTCGTCCTGATAAAGAAAATCCGTCGCCGCGCGCTGGTCGCCGAAGAAGAGCCAGTTCTTTCCCGTGGCACCGCTCGCCAGGCGATGGTGCAGAAACGCGCGAAACGGTGCGATGCCCGTGCCCGGGCCCACCATGATCACCGAACGCGACGCATCCGCCGGTGGGCGAAATGCCTTGTTCGCGTGCACGAACACACCGATGCGCGCTTCGCCGGGTTTCGCGCGTTCGGCGAGAAACGTCGAACACACGCCTTTGCGCGCGCGGCCGTCTTTCTCGTAGCGCACGGCGCCGACCGTGAGATGCACCTGGCCCGCGTGCGCGAGCGGCGACGACGAGATCGAGTAGAGTCGCGGCTGAAGTTTTTTCAGCGCCTTCACAAACGCGACCGCCGACGGTTTTGCGCTGGGCGAACTTAGCAGCACATCGATCACTTGGAGCGGCGCCGTGCCCCCTGCGAACGTGCCCGCAGAAACCGGCGCGAGTTGCAGCAACTCGGGCGTTGGCTTGCCGAGATCGTAGAACTCCGTGAGCGCGCGACGCAGCGGCAGACTGCTGCCGTCCGGCGCCGGCACCGCTTCCTCGCCGTCGCATCCGAGCGCCGTGAGCACATCGGCCACGAGTTCCGGACAATTGTGCGCACAAACGCCGAGCGCATCACCCGCTTCGTAGGTCAGCCCCGAATCGGCGAGATCGAATTCGATGTGATGCACCTGCTTGGCCGAGCCGGGCGCGTTGAGATTGCGCGACGTCAGCAAGAGCGCGGGAAATGGATTCTGCCTCGAGTAGCCCGACACCACCATCGGCGCAGACTCATGCACGGACTCGGTCACACTGATCACCGGCGCGGAACTCGGGCTCGCGGCCGTTTCCGTCCCGAACGCCGTCAGCGCGGCCGAGAGCCACGCAGCGAATTTTTCTTCGTAGTCGAGATCGCACTCGACGCGCTCGGCGACGCGCACGGCGCCGAGTTTTTCCAGCCGTGCATCGAAGTCCTTCGCGCACTGGTTGAAGTGCGTGTAGTTCGTGTCGCCGAGACCGCAGACGCTGAAGCGCACCTGCCTGAGCGTATCGCCGGTAGCGGTGGCGAGTGCGGTGTGAAGCGCCTTGGCGTTGTCCGGCGGTTCGCCGTCGCCGTAGGTGCTCGTGATCACGAGCACGTTTTTCTCGCCCGCGAGTTTCGCGAGATCGGTCTGCGCCATGTCGAGGATCGTCGCGGCGAAGTTGCGCTTGCCCGCCTCCTTCGCGACGCGCTTCGCGAGCGACTCAGCCGTGCCGGTCTGCGAGCCGAAGAGAATCGTGAGCGGCACCAGCGCGGGAGCCGCGGCGATCGGAGCGGCGGCGGCGCCCGTGGCAGGACCGCGAGAGAAAAGGCCGGCGAAAAATCCGTTCAGCCACGCACGCTGTTCGGGAGAAAACGGAGCCGAATCGGGAATCAAAGGGAGGGTGTTCATCGTGGGAATCACTCGCTGAATTTTTCCTGCAGTTCTTTCACGGAGTGGCGGCGCGCCCACTGGACGAAGCTCTCGCCGCTTTGCTTTTCTGCGCTGTAAGTCTGGAGAAAACGTTCCACGAGCGGGTTGACCTCGGTGGCGCGCACGCCGCGGAAAATCTCCCGCGCGATGCCCTGCTCGTGATCCATGCCGCCGCCGAGCACGACATGGTAGCCCTCGGTGCCGTCGCCGAGCTTCGTCGCGACGAAGCCAATGTCGCCACAGTAGTGCTGCGCGCAGGAATGCGGACAGCCGGTGAAATGGATGTTCACGGGCGACTCCACGAGCGGGCGTGCGCCGAGGTGCTTCATGAGCGCCACCGCGTGGCTCTTCGTGTCGGCGCTGGCGTATTTGCAGCCGCGGTTGCCCGTGCACGCGATGATCCCGCCCGCCGCCGAACTCGCGTCGTGGAAGAACCCCATGCGCACGCCGGCGCGCTTCACCGTTTCGACAAACGCGTCCGGCACATGCGGCACGATTACGCTCTGCCACACGGTGAGGCGCAATTCGCCCTTGCCGTAGTGCGTCGCGAGGTCCGCGAGCGCGTGCATCTGCTTCACGCTCATGCGGCCAACCGGCACGCCGAAGCCGATCGAGTTGAGTCCCCGCTGCGACTGACGCGCTGCGCCGAGCCAGCCGTGTTTCACGACCGGGCGTCGCGGCTCGCAGCCTTCGAGCGGGAAACGGACGAGCGGAAACGCCAGCTTCTTCTGTGTTTCCTCGAGAAACTTCTCCACGCCCCACTTCTCGAGCAGGTATTTAAGACGGGCCTTCTTGCGATTGGTGCGGTCGCCGTTCTCGGCGAATACGCGTATCATCGCCGCGGATACTGCCACCGCCTCGCTCGGACGGATCAGCAGGCCGGTGTCGCGCGCGAAGTCGCCGTGACCCGAGATGCCGCCGAGGAGCACGCGGAAGTAAACGCCCGCTTCCGGGCGAGTTGAGAGCTGAGAGTTGAGAGTTGAGAGCGACGACTCCGTGACCCGCACGGCAAGGAAACCGATGTCGTTGGTGTCGGCGGCGGCGGAGATGCTGCCGCCCGTGTCGAAGGCGACGTTGAATTTCCGCGGCAGGCCGTAGAGGTCGCGGTGGTTGAGGATGTAGTGATGCAGCGCCTTCGCGAACGGCCGCACGTCGAGCAACTCGTCAGGATCGAAACCGGAGTTGGGCGACGCGGTGATGTTGCGCACGTTGTCCGCGCCGGAGCCACGCGAGGTGAGGCCGAGTTCCTGCACGCGGGTGAGAACTTTGACGATGTCGCGCGGCTTGAACTCACGGATCTGCAGATTGCCGCGCGTGGTGATGTGCGCGTAACCGCCGCCGAGTTCACCTGCGAGATCCGCGAGCCCGTGCAGTTGCACTGCCGTGAGCTCGCAGGCCGGAATGCGCAGCCGGATCATGAAACTGTCCTGCGCCGGCGCGACGTAGAAGAGCCCGAAGGTCTTGAAACGATACGTGTGCTCGGGATCGGGAATCTTGTTCTCGTCGGCGTGCCGCAACAGGCGGTCCCACGCGTCGAGCGGATCCTCGTCGTATTTCCAGCGTTCCTCTTTGCACAAGTCGCTGACCGGCGTGCCGAAGACCGCATCCTCGGTGGGCACGGCTGCGAGGTTACCCGTGGCCGCGGCAGTTGGCGACGCAGTCAACTGCCCCGCCGCCGTGTGTCCGACGAACGGAAATGCGCCGCTCGCCATCGCGCCGGCCATGAAGCCTTGGAGATATTCTTTCTGTTCCGGCGAAAACGGAGCGGAGTTCGGCAGGGTCTGAACGGCGGCAGTCACGATGAAAAAGGTTGCCGCCATTCGAGCACTGCCGATGCCACGCCTGCCTCGTGGAGCCATCAACGGCCTGAATTGTTTTAATCCCTCACATAAATTCCGTGCATGATGCTCCACCAAAGAAAAGGCCGCGCCGACAACTCTCACGCCGGCGCGGCCTTGGGAAAGTTACACAGTGATCGCGTTCAGAAGACGAACTCGACCTGTATCCAAATTTTGCGGACATCGGCCATCGCCGAGTCGCTTTGGAAGTCCGCGTATTTCACGAGGCCGGTGAAATACTTGCCGAATTTGCGGCTGAGTTGGACATCCCACTCGTCACCGAGATCGGCGCCGCGATCGGTTTCAAACGTGTGATAGAACGCGAGGAGCGAGATCGCGGCCGGCAGATTGGCGCCGGCTTTCACGTAAGTGTCGCGGAGACCGTCGGCCGGCGTGGTGAGAAACACATCCGCCCAGCCATTGAACGCGTGCAGCGTGGCGAGCGGCGTCTTGAAGCCCACGCCATTGTCCGTGCCGAGTTCCTCGTAGCCGAGTGAGAGGCTTCCCTGTTTCGCGATGACGCCGAGTTCGAGCGCCAGGTAGTCGGTGTCGTAACCGACCGGATTCGAGCGATAGTCGCTCTGGTGCGCGTATTCACCGCGGTAAGACAACTTGAGCCTGTCGTTCAGCGCCGGCGTGCCCGTGACGCTCGCACCATAGGTCGCGGAGCTGTTTGCGACCGCGTTCCCGAATTCGAGTAGATACGCGTAACCGGTGAGCGTCGCGGCAGGAGAAAGCGCATAGCTCGCATTGAAGAGATGCGAGTCGCTGTCCCAGTTACCCTGTGGGTGGCGGTCCGAAAAAACGCGGTTGATACGATAGAGGTAGGCGTAGTGAAGCGTGAGCTTATCGACGCTTTTGTCGGTGAGACTCACGGCGTCGAACGTCTGCGCGTTCTGACGCCAGCCCACGTCGCCGACGAAACGCACGTTGTCGTAAACGATGCGCTGACGTCCACCGGTGAACGTCGTGTTGCCCGTCGCGTAGGCGAGCCACGCCTGGTTGATCTCAGTGTCGTCCGGGTCCGCGACGACCGCACGGCGCGCACCGCCGGGATTGATGCCCGCCTGCGAATAACGATCACCATCGATCGCCGTCACGTCCTCAGCTTCGAGCATGGCCTTGAAGCCGTAGAGCGGAGCGGTGGTGAAACCGAGTCGCGTGCGAAT
Source organism: Opitutus sp. (assembly GCA_024707325.1). Lineage (GTDB taxonomy): Bacteria > Verrucomicrobiota > Verrucomicrobiia > Opitutales > Opitutaceae > Opitutus. The sequence goes on from JANPZY010000001.1 coordinate 567,943, forward strand.
CGTCAGTGCATCGGCATCCAAGAGCCCGGTCTGCTCCACGCCTTCGTAGCGCGCGCGAATGTTGAGCCAGACTTTTCCGTTTGTGAATGCCTCCTCGATCGAGGCCGCCGCCGCCGCGGACTCAGCTCCGAACAGGCCAGCGCCTAGAAAAGTCGACGCCAGCGCGGCGCCAACGCAGGAGAAAAAGCTGCGCTTCGTTTTCATGGTGGGAAAGAGTCTACGCGCGAGCCACGAGGTAGCCAGCGTCGAACGGTAGCAGGAAAAATGGAAAGGGGTCGCCCAACGCTTTCCGCCGTCGGGGCGAACACGATCCCATCGCCTTACTGGTTTTGATCGGATCGGGACTAGACAGGCCAAACATCTGCAAATTACGCTGGCCAGTCCAGCTGATGAAATTAGCCACGCCGCTCCTCTCTGCCCTGCTGTTTCTTTTCGGTTTGAGCATTCGCGCCGACGCGCAGGATGCGACGTTCTCGCTGGACACCGTGACGGTTTGGAGCGCGGGCGTTTACGTCTCGGACGAACCCGTTTACTACTACGGGACCGAAGAGGGCCAAGCGCTTTTTGCCCCCATAACGCTTGCGGGATCGCTCCATTCCAACAACCAGCAGGACGGCTATGGCGTTGATCTCGCTTGGAACGCATCTGGAAACGAACTGGAGGTCACGGGTAGTCATCGTATCGCCAGTCCGATACTTGGACCGCTCAATTACCATATAGGAGCGAGTAACCTCTCTTTCTCTTTCACGCTCGAAGAAGAATCTCTCGTCCACTTGGAATGGAGCTTTATCGCACTGACAGAATTCTCCTCCTTAAATTGGTCGACGACAGGCTATGGCATCGAGATCGGGGGGATAGAATACACTGACCCAATAAACACGACGCTCAGGCTGGAGGCAGGGACATATACGGGGGTCATCGCTGCACTTCTCTACGCGGACTATTTTGATGGCGACCGCCAGGAAAGCGCCTCCTTGGACTACACCGCACGACTGTCCGTCACCGCCATCCCCGAACCCATGCACTATACACTTTCCTTTGGTGCGGTGGCTGGACTGATCGTCATCTGTCGACGAATGACACGCACTTCCCGTCAGTGACGCGCGAATAGCACCAGCAGCCCCGCAATCACGAGGAGTAGGATCGCGTTCAGAGCTCTGTGAAACAGAAGCGGGTCGCGCTCCAGGAGCGGAGCGCCGCGGCGCTGAAACGGCGGCACCTCGGCGGGATGCTCCAAGTCGTAGGCGGGCTCGGAAAAATACCGATAGCGATCGGCCGGGTCCACGGCGATCGCGCGGCACACAATCGCGTCGAGCCATGACGGCACGGCGGCATTGAGCTGACTCGGATGGCGCGGCGTGCGCTCGAAGCTCGGCTGCTGAAATCGCTCTACTTCGCCATAGGGATAGGCGCGCGTCAGCGCTTCGTAGAGCGTCACGCCGATCGCGTAGATTTCCGTGCTTTCCGACAGAGCGCCGCCGCGAAACCGCTCGGGCGCGAGATAACTCGGCGTCCCGGCTCGTGAGTTCACCGCATACACCTCCGCCGAACTGCCGAGATCGAGCAGAAGAAAACGCGTTTCGTTGCCGGTGCGGTGCACGAGCACGTTGTCAGGTTTGAGATCGCCGTGCGCGAGATCGTGCGAGAGGAGAAACTGCGCCGCGCGCACGAGCGTGCGAGCGAGCTCCACCGTCTGCTCGACCGGAAGCGGCGCGCGGCGGATCACGTCGCGCAACGTCGGCGCCTCCACGTAATCCATCAGGTAGTAGCGCAGCGTTTCCGTTTCAGGCAGTTGCGCGGCCACGAAATCCGGCGACTGCACGCGTGTCGCGTTCCACGCCTCGCGCACGAAACCGTCGCGTCGCACTTCGTCGGTCTCGGCCTCGAGCGGCGGAAACTTCAACATCTTCGCACGTCCCGCCGGATCGCGCGCGAGCCACACACGATCATTATCCTGCAGGGTTCGCTCGAGCACGTAGCCGTCGATCGTCTCGCCCGGCTGCAACGCGCCGACAACGACAAGCGGACGTCGCGCGTGTTCGCTTCGCCAGCCGGGCTCCACGACATCGAGCACGATCGCGCTCGCGTCGTCGCGCAATTCCTCGTTTTCGCGCGTGATCGCCAGCGTGGCGTTCACCAAAGTCCGCGCGCTCGCGTGCCGGTCGAGCAGACCCGCGAGTTCTTCCGACGGCAGCGCCGTGCTCCACCGTCGGAGCACAGGAGCACGACGTCGCCCGACTCGATTTCGCACTCGAAACAATGCGGCTCAACCGACGCCTCGAGGCCGATCGCCCGCGTCAGCACGTGACGCAGTCCTTCCTCGCTGCGCGCGTGCGACTCGGAGAGCTGCGAGAGTTTTCCGGCACGCGCGAGAAACACCGGCGAGTCGCCGACGTTGAGTCCGTAGAGTCGGCTTCCCTCGATCGCGACCACGCTGAGCGTGCATAGCAGCTCCGGCGATTCGTGCCGCATCAATGACTCCTGATGAAACACTCGATTGATCTGTCCCGCGAATTCCAACAGCGCGCGGCGCGGCGTCCACGCCTGCGGACGCGACCGGTAATAGTCGTGAAACATCTCCACCGCGCGTCGCGCCGCCGCCCCGCCCTCGCGAGCCGAGCCAACTCCATCCGCGAGCACGGCGACCGCACCGCCGTCGAGTTCCACCACACGAAACGCATCGTCCGACGCCCGCGCTTCCTCGCGCGGAACACCGTGCGCCGTGCAGAGCATTTTCATGAATGAGGAGGCTGATCCCGTGAGGCGGTCGACGCGAGCGCACGCGTGCGTGTCAGATGCGCGCCATCGCAGTCGCGCCCCACGTCGTGCGCCAGCGGCGTTTCACCGCGCCGAGTCCGGCGAGCGCGAGCACGCACAATCCGGCGAAGAGCAAAATGCCCGTCCCGTAGCTGCCGGTCTGGCCTTTCGACGTGCCGAACAACATTCCCAACACGAAGCCTCCGATACCGCCGCCGCAGCCGACGAGTCCGGTCATCACGCTGATGTCGCGCGCGAAGCGCTGCGGCAGGAGTTGAAACACCGAGCCGTTGCACATGCCGAACGCGCCCGACGCCACAAAGAATGCCGCGCCGCACGCCCAGAGGTTGTCCATGAGCGCAGCCGCGACGAGCGCCACCGCCGCCACACTATAAAAGAAACCGAGCGAGCGAATCCCACCCCACCGATCCGCCATCGCGCCGCCCACCGGACGCCCGAGCGCGCCGACGAGCGTGCAAAACGCCGCCATCTCGCCCGCGTGCACCGGCGACAGCCCGAACTGGTCGCGGAAATACAGCGCAAACGCCGTCGCGAGCCCCACGAATCCGCCGAAGCTGATCGTGTAGAAGAAACAGAACCAGTGCACGTCGCGCTCGCGCAGCAGCTTCACGTAGTCGGAGAGTTTTTTCTGCTTAAACCCCGACGGCAGCGGAGGCTCTTTCGAGAAAAACGCGTAGAGAAAAAACGCCAGCGCGAGCGGCACCAGCGCCGCACCAAACACGGCCTGCCAGCCCCACACCGCCGCGATGCGAGGCGCGAGCAGGTGGTCGATCACCACGCCGACATTGCCGGCGCCCGCGAGCCCGAGCACCACGCCTTGCATGTTGGGCGGATACCAGCGGCCCGCCTGAGGCAGCGCGATCGCGAAGCTCGCACCCGCCACACCGAGCACCACGCCGAGCGCGAGCGCTTGGCCGAGCGACGACAGCCCCGCCTGCCATGCGATCGCGAGTCCAGCCATCACCACGAGCTGCGCGAGCAGTCCGGTGCGCTTGATGCCGATGCGATCGCCGATCAGCGACAGCGCGATCCGCAGAAACGCGCCCGCCAGAATCGGCGTTGAAACCATCAGAAATTTTTCCTCCGAACTCAGGTGGAGCGCCGGTGCGATCAACGCCCCGAGCGCGCCCAACATGGTCCACACCATGAAGCTGACGTCGAAGTAGAGAAACGCGGTCGCGAGCGTGGGCCAGTGGCCCGATTTTTTGAGATGTGAAAGAGTCATGTGCGGACTTGGAGCGCCTCGCGATGCAGGTCTTCGCGAAACAGCATTCCGGGTAACGCGGGATCGACGCCCGCCGGCAGCAACCCGGCGGCGCGCAGTTCGGCTTGCAGCAACGCGGCCTTGTCGGCCGTGGGGACGTTGGCTTCGCCACGATGAAAAACGACGAAGTCCGGCACGTGCTCGATGTGGCCGTGGCCGCAATCGAAACGTCCCGTCAACGCCGGCAAAATGGCCGCCGCGCGCACGTTGAGATAACGCGCGCCGCTCAGCAGCCGGGCCAGTTCTTCGCGATGCTGCGGTTCGTCGCACCACTCGCAGGCCTCGGTCAGCGCCGAGATCAACGCCGCATGCTCCTCCGCCCGCTGCACCGCGAAACGCTCTCCGACCATCAGCACTTTTTCGACCTGACCGGGCGAGAGCGACGCGCTCCACGTCGGGCACCACCCCGTGCCGGCCTGCACCGCGATCGTATTCCATGGTTCGCCCGCGCAAAAACCGTCGATCGTGCCTGCGGACAGGTTGCGAAACATCTGGGCCGGCGGCACCACTGCGATGCGCACGTCCGCATCGGGATCGACACCCGCCGCTTTCAACCACTGGCGCAGCTGCAGGTGGTGTGAAGAATAGGGATACACCACGCCAAAGGTCAGCCGGCTCTCGCCGCGCCGCGCGCGCGCCGCGGCCCGCAACGACGGGCCGTCTTTCACGCCTTCCTGCCGCAGCGCGTTGGAGAGCGTGATCGCGTTGCCGTGCAAATTGAAAACGAAACCCGTGAGCACCGCGCTCGGTGCGCAGCCGAGCCCCAGCGTGGCCGACCACAGCATCGGCGCCGGCGCGGGCGCCGCGTCGAGTTCGCCGTAAATGATCTTCTCGCGAATCGTGGCCCAGCCGACTTCGCGCTGCAGCGTCACGTTGAGCCCGTGACGAGCAAAGAGCCCGTGCTCCTGCGCCACGATCAGCGGCGCGGCATCGCTCAAGGCGAGGAAACCGATGCGAAGCGAGCGGCGGGCGAACGCGGCGGAGCCAAAGACGGGCGGAGTTTTCATGACAGGTTTCACTCAGCCGCCGATGTGCCAAAGGGCGTCTCTGGCCCGATAAGTGCTTTGCAAACATTTCATCCGGTCCATGAAACGCTTTCATCGATGAGTCGCATCCTCGACAGCCGTCAGCTCCAGGCCTTCGTCGCGCTCGCGCGCTGCCAAAGCTTTACGCGCGCGGCCAAGGAATTGTTCCTCACGCAGAGCGCCGTCAGTCACGCCATCAAGTCGTTGGAAACCGAAGTCGGCAGCCGCCTCGTCGATCGCGCGGGACGTCGCGTGATGCTCACGCAAGCCGGCGAACAGCTCCTCCGGCACGCCGAGCGCATCGTGCGCGAGATGGAGGCCGCGCGTGCCGGACTCGATCAACTCACGCGCTGGGGCCACGGTCGCCTGCGCGTCGGCGCGAGCACCACGGCGTGCCAATACATTCTCCCCACGGTGTTGCGGGAATTTAAGCAGAGTTTCCCGAAAAGCGTGATCACCATCGAACCCGGCGATCACGCGCGTCAGGTCGAGTTGCTCGAAAGCCACCAGATCGATCTCTCCATCATGCTCGAGCCGGAGGCCGAGCGCGGACAATTCGAGTTCGTGCCGCTCTTTCAGGACGAACTCCGCTTCCTCACCTCGCCGATTCACCCGTGGGCGCGCCAGGGCCGCGTGGTCCGCGAATCGATCGAGGACGAGACATTCGTGCTCTATAACAAAGTGAGCTACACGTTCCGCCTAGTCGCCGAATACTTTCGCGAGGAAGGCATCGTGCTGGGACACTTCATCGAGCTCGGCTCGATGGAAGCGATCAAGGAGCTCGTGAAAATCGGCGTCGGCATCGGCGTGCTTGCGCCGTGGGTCGCGCGCGCGGAACTCGAATCGGGCGCGCTCGTGGATTTCCCTCTCGGACGCCGCCGTCTGCGCCGCACGTGGGGCGTCGCGCATTTACGCGGACGCCGCCTGCCGCTCGGCGAGGAAACCTTCATCGGTCTCTGCCGCGCCGTGACCGAAAACTTCGAGCACGTCACCCGCGCCTCCGCCGCGAACTGAGTGTAACCACATTCCGGATACCGTCGCGCCAGCATCCGCACCACGTCGGGACCAAGTGCGGACACGGTCGAGCCAGGGTGCGTGCAGGGTCGCGCCACCGTGCGCACCGAGTCGGGACGCAGTGCGGCATGACCTGCGCCGCGGTGCGTTCCCCCTTGCCAGTCGGTGCACGGCATCGCACCTGTCTCGCATGCTTTCCGACGCCGACCTCGACGCCTATTTCGCCCGTATCGGCTACGAGGGGCCGCGCGTTCCCACTCGCCCCGTGCTCGACGGGATTGCCGAAGCGCATGCTCGCGCGATTCCGTTCGAAAACATCGACGTGCTGCTCGGGCGCCCCATCGCGCTCGATGACGCTTCGCTCGTGCGCAAACTGGTTCACGCGCGGCGCGGCGGTTACTGCTTCGAGCAAAACGGATTGTTTCTCTCCGTGCTGGAGCGGCTCGGCTTCACCGTGCGCCCGATCGGCGCGCGCGTGCGCTGGCAAAAGCCGGCCGACTACACGCCGCCGCGCACCCATCTGTTTCTACGCGTCGAACTCGATAGCGACTCGTGGCTCGTCGATGTCGGCATCGGCGGTCTCTCGCTCACGAATGCGATGCCGCTCGCGGAAAACGCCGAGCATCCCACCCCGCGCGGCCCGCGGCGGCTCACGCGCGATGGCACGCGCTGGTTTCACCAAGCCCAAGTCGGCGGCGAGTGGCTCGACGTGTGCGAGTTCACGCTCGAAGACATGCCGGCGATCGATCGCGAGGTGGGCAACTGGTTCACGAGCACGCATCCCGAGTCGCATTTCCGCCACCGGCTGATCGTCACGCGCGCGACGCGCGACGGAAATCTCACGCTGCAAAACCGCGAGCTCACCCGGCGCGCCCAAGGCCGCGAACCGGAGGTGCGCGTGTTGGAAAACCACGACGAGCTGCTGCGCGTGCTCGCGTCAGACTTCGGTCTGGAGTTTCCCGCGGCCACGCGCATCGCGTGCAGCGAACTCGTCTGGTGAGCGCACGCGCTTAGCTCGAGCGTTACTCGCCGCGCACGGAGAGTTCCGTCTGGCGAACAAACTCGTCGGCGAGTGCCGCCGCCTGCGCCTGCGTCAGCACGCGCGAATCATAGTGCAGATCGGCGTGCAGTTGCATGTCCATCACGCTCAAGCCAAGGCACACAATGGTGCCCGGGCGGATCACAGGCGCGGTGACGACATTTTCCAAGACCGCGCCCGGCACGGCGTAGCGGCGCTGCGGATGAGGCACCGGGCCTTGGTGAAAGATGCGCCCGAAATTCGTCATCACGCATGTCGCCCGAACTTTCGGGCGCAGCGAATATGCGGCGAGACCGCCCGGCAGCCAGCGGCACAGTTTCAGGATGCGCCAGAAGACGAGACCGAGCCGGTGTTTCAAGATTATCTCCATGTCCTCGCGCGCGCGACGAAGGAGGCGGGCACGATTGCGGCACGATTTCACGGTGCGATCGATGATCACGAGGCTCACGAGATTGCACGCAGGCATCCGGCGATCGACTGCCGAGCGAATCAACACGGGCACGGCGAGACGCATCCAATCTTGCGGCGCATCCGGCGCGTGTTTGCCGCGCCACGCGCCGATCGCGGCCTGCAGGTCGCGCATGAGCATCTCGTTGACTGAAACCTTGGCTTTCTTCGCGGCATTGCGGAGCTGGCCAAAGGCCTCGGTGTCGAGCACGCGGCTTTCGACGGCGGGATAAAACGCCACGGGCGGCGAATCCGCGGGCAGCAGCGTGTGGGGCAAAAGCGGCGCAGCCTCCCGGCCAAGGAGAAGCTGACTGGCGCCGAGCAGGCCGACGAGTTGCATCGGCAGTCCGCGCACGCGCTCCAGCCAAGGAAGTCCGGACGAACCGCGGGCGCGCAACAGCGCGGGATCGCGAGACGGCAGCTTCACGCTGGCACCATGGAGTGAGGCGTAGCGCGCGAACAGTTCCTCCATGATCGCGCCCAATCCGAGCCCATCCACCAACGCATGGTGAAACTGCGCGAAGAGCACCGCGCGGTTGTCGTGCTGGTGCAGATACAGCCGCGCGCCCGGACCACTCGCGAGATCGAGCCGCAGCCAGCGCGAGGGCCAGCCGTGCGGCCCGAGCGCGGACACGTCGACAACCGGCGGCACGGACGAGTTGGGATCGATCCGCCACGCCGGACCGCGGAGCAATCGCGAAATCAAACGCGCGCGCAGCATCGGCTGCGCAGCGGCGGTTTGTTGCCACGCCGTTTCCAGGTGCTCGACGTCGAAGTGCCCCGCGCAGGAGAAACGGGCGACGTTCCAGCACGGGAAGCCCGGCCGGTCTTCGTGCACGAGGTATTCTTCGAAAGGCGTGAGCGGGAGAATCATCTGAAGCTCATGACGGTGAACTCGACTCGGCGCGTTCGGCGCGTCATGAGAAGGACGCTTGGCGAGCAAGGGTTCCGACCCGCGGCGCGTCAAGTTGCGTTCCCCTTTCCATGCTCAGCTTCTTCCGCGATACGCGCGCGACCCTGCGCGCACTTTCCAAGGCCCGCGACAACATGATTGCCGCGTGGCCCAAGAGTTTTTACCGGCGCGAATTCATCGAGGAAAACATCCTCGGACGGCGGCTCTACATCATCAACTCGCCCGCGGGCGTGCAGCGCGTTTTCGTCACCAACGCCGCCAACTACCGGAAGAGCCCTTCGAACACCGCGACGTTGAAGCCGCTGCTCGGCAACGGACTTTTCGTGAGCGAGGGCGAGCTGTGGTCGCGTCAGCGCAAAGTCATGACGCCTGCCACCGGCGCGAACCGCCTCGCACCCTACGCCGAGATCATCGGCGCGTGCGGACGCGAGATGCTGGGCGAATGGCAGGAGCGCGGCACGACGTTCGAGTGCGACGTGAACGAGCCGTTCACGCTCGTGACGGCCGAGGTGATTTCGCAGATCATGTTTGGCTACCGGCTCGGCGCGCAGGGCTGGACGCTCTACGAAGCGTTCAAGGACTACCAGGCCTCCGCCGGTCGCGTGCACATCGCCGAGATGCTCGGTTTCCCCACCTGGATGCCGCGGCCCGGACGACTCGCCGGAAAACGAGCGGTGGAAAAATTCGACGGCGTGCTCGCCGACATCATCCGTGCCGGTCGCGAGCGCGCTGAGCCCGCGACGCCGGACTTGCTGCACATGCTCGTCGCCTATCGCGACGCCGAGGGCAAAGCCATGCCGCCCGATCTCGTGCGCGACGAAGTCGCGTCGATCTTCCTCGCCGGACACGAGACGACCGCGATCACGCTCGCGTGGGCGTTTTACCTGCTCGACCAGCACCGCGACGTGGAAGCGCGCGTGCACGCCGAACTCGAAAAAGTGCTCGGCGGACGCGAACCACGCTTCGAAGACATCGACCAGCTCGTTTACTGCCGCGCCGTGATCGACGAGACGCTGCGGCTGTTTCCGCCGGTGCACGTTTTTTCGCGTCAGGCGATCGGCCCGGACGAAGTGTGCGGCCACCAGATTCGCAAAGGCTCCTTTATGACCGTGTCGTCGTGGGTGCTGCATCGTCACGAGCTGTGGTGGGAAAAGCCCAACAAGTTTCGGCCCGAGCGTTTTCTCCCCGAAAACGCCGCCAAGGTGAACCGCTTCGCCTACATCCCGTTCGGCACCGGTCCTCGCGTGTGCCTCGGCAAACACCTCGGCCTGCTCGAGGCCACGATGCTCTTCGCGATGATCGCGCAGCGCTTCCAGTTGCGCGTGAAACCAGGGACTTCGGTCGAGCCGCTCGGTCGCATGACGCTCCGCCCGCGCTGGGGCATGCCGATGGTGATCACGCGACGCGCGTGATGCCGCCGGCGCCGCCACCAAAGTCTCTGCGTCGTTGAAAACGAAACCGTTCCGCTTTCCGTGCGTCGGGAGCAGCGCATCGCTGCTCCTTTCCCCTCCTCTCTCCGCGACCATGCAACGTATCCTTCGCCTGCTGTCCCTCCTGCCGCTCGGCGGCCTCACGCTTCCCGCCGCCGACGCCATCCGCACCGGCGCGGTGGCCGACACTTACGCGCAACTCTGCGCCGCCTGTCACGGCGCCCAACTTCAGGGCGGCTCCGCGCCGTCGATGCTCGACGACCAGTGGCTCGTCGGCGGCGACGACGCCAGCCTCGCCAAGTCGATTCGCGAGGGTCATCCGGACAAGGGCATGCCCGCCTTTGCGGCCACGCTCGACGACAAGCAGATCCGTTCACTCGTCATCTACATTCACGAGCAACGCGCCATCGCCGCTCGCGCGCAGACGAAGTTCAACGCGCCCAAGGACGACGTCGTCGCCTCGAGCCAGCTCCACCGTTTCACGCTGAAAACCTGGGCCGACGGTCTCAACGAACCGTGGTCGATGGCGTTTCTCCCGGACGGTCGCGCTCTCGCCACCGAAAAACGCGGCACGCTGCAGCTGATCGAAAACAACGGCCGCAAGCTCACGCAGATTCGCGGCGTCCCGCCGATCGACAGCGGCGGCCAGGCCGGATTCTTCGGCGTCCTGCCCCACCCGGATTACGCGAACAACGGCTGGATCTATTTCTCCTTCGCCGACCCGCAAAAACACGAGGGCCGCTCCGTCACGCTCACGCGCATCATCCGCGCGAAGCTCCGCGACGGAGCACTCGTTGACCAACAGGATATCTACAAGGCGCCGCTCTCCGTCTATCCGGGCCCCGGCGGCATTCACCTCGGCGGCGCGCTGGCCTTCGACCGTGACGGTTATCTCTACTTCTCCATCGGCGAACGCGGCCACGGCCCCAATGCGCAAAATCTCTCTGTGCCGATGGGCAAAGTCCACCGCGTGCACGACGACGGCCGCATTCCGGCGGACAATCCCTTCGTCAACGACTCCTCCGCCGTGCCCACCATCTGGAGCTACGGTCACCGCAATCCCCAAGGCCTCGGCATCAATCCCGTCGACGGCACGCTCTGGGATGTCGAGCACGGCCCGCGCGGCGGCGACGAACTCAACCACGTTCGCAAAGGCCTCAACTACGGCTGGCCCGTCATCACCTACGGTATGAATTACGACGGCACGCCCATGACCGACCTCACCGCCAAAGAAGGCATGGAGCAACCCGTCCGCCACTGGACGCCCTCGATCGCGATCTCCGGCATGACCTTCTACAGCGGCGATCTTTTCCCGAAGTGGAAAAACAACGTTTTCGTCGGCTCGCTCGCCGCCGAGGAACTCCGCCGCGTCGAGCTCCGCGACGGTCGTTACGTTTCCCAGGAAGTTCTCTTCAAGAATCTCGGCCGTATCCGAAATGTGGTGACGGGCCCCGATGGCGCGCTCTACGTGCTCCTCCCCACCCGCATCGCCCGCCTCGCCCCCGCCGAGTAATCGACTCAATAAACTCCCTTCAGGTGGAGCCCGACGTCCCCGTCGGGCTCTTTTTGTTTTCCCGCGACGCAAACAACCCGCCGAGGACGGCGGGTTCCACCACGTCCCGGGTCGGGACAAAGTTCGTCCCACGTCGCGACAAGGTGCGCACCGGGTCGCAGCAAAGTGCGGCATGGGTCGAGCCACGGTGCGGCCCAACCCGAGGCCTGGTGCGAGCCGCGTCACGACCTCGTTACATTCCCCCTTTCTGTCATTCTGAGCGAAGCGAAGAATCCAGTTGGAGCTTCGCTGCGCGCAACCGTGACGAAGCGCACACTGGATTCTTCGCTGCGCTCAGAATGACAAGGCGGGCGGCATTTGTGCGAATCGTGCCCAAGTCCGGCGTGAGTCGCGGCGTGGGTTGCACTAGCGTGCGACGCGGGCTCCACTGAGAGGATGTCTGCGGTCTACGCCTCTTCTTCTCCGCGTCGTGTGCTCGTGTCGGATTTCGACGGCACGATGACGCGCCAGGATTTTTATCACCTCGTGCGCGAGCGCTGGCCCGTGCCGGCCGACGACGATCCGTGGGATTGGTATGTCGCCGGACGTTGCACGCATTTCGAAGCGCTCGCGGCGATCTTCGCGCGTATCCGCACGGATGAGACGACGCTGCTGAAGCTGCTCGATGAAATGGAGCTCGACCCCGCACTGCCGTCAGCGATCCAGCGTCTGCAAGCCGAGGGCTGGGAGATCGTCGTGGCCTCGGCCGGTTGCGAATGGTATCTCAAGCGACTCCTCCAGCGCGCCGGCGTTTCGATCGAGGTGCATGCGAATCCCGGCGAATTTTCTCCCGAGGCGGGACTCAAGCTCACGCTGCCGGAAAACTCGCGGTTCTTCGATCGCAACACCGGCATCGACAAAGTCGGCGTCGTGCGCGACGCGCTGAGTCGCACGCCCGAGGTCGCGTTTGCCGGCGATGGACGACCCGATCTGCCCGCGGCGCTGCTCGTGCCGGGCGCGCGACGTTTCGCGCGCGGCTGGCTCGCGGGTGAACTGACGAATCGCGGCGAAGCGTTTCACGCACTCACGGATTGGAACGCGCTCGCGGACACGCTACTTCAGTCGCCCTCGGCATGAACACGCTCAAGCAAGTCGCCCTGCCCGTTCTCGTCCGCGTAAAGCCCGGCGCGCTCGATCGCGTCGGCATCTACGCGCAACGCCACGGCTTTCGTCGCGTGGTCGTGCTGCATCCGCCGGATCTCCCGGAAACGCTGCAGGCGCGACTCGCCAGCGCGCTCGCGGGATCATCGATCGAGGTGAAGCAGAAGCTCGGCGTCGAACAGGCGAGCTTCGAGCAGGCGCAGGAGATTTTTAGGAAACTGCCGGGCGCAGTCGACGCGGTCATCGGCCTCGGCGGCGGCAAGACGCTCGACGTGGCGAAATACGTGTCGTTTCTCGCGCGGCTGCCCTACCTCGCGGTGCCAACGTCGCTCTCGAACGATGGTTTTTGCAGTCCGCAGTCGAGCCTCACGATCGACGGACGACGTCGCTCGCTGCCCGCCGCGATTCCGTTTGGCGTGGTGCTCGACACGGCGGTGTGCCTCGCGGCGCCGGAGATCTTGTGGATGTCGGGCGTCGGCGATCTGTCGGCGAAGTTCACCGCGGTGGTCGATTGGAAGCTCGCGTTTCACGCGCGCGGCACGCCGGTGGATGATTTCGCGGCACTGCTTTCGGATTCGACGGTGTATCAGTTCATCGCGCGGCCGGCGCGCGACACCGAGGGCGTGAAACTGCTCGGCACCGCGCTCATGCTCAACGGCGTGGCGATGGCGATCTGCGGCTCGTCGCGTCCCGCGAGCGGCAGCGAGCACCTGATCTCGCATGCGCTCGACGCGATCAGCCAGCGGCCGCGTCTGCACGGACTGCAAGTGGGCGTGGCGAGCTATCTCGTGAGCCGGTTGCAGAATCGCAACTCGGGCGAAATCGCCCGGTTGTTCGAAGCGACAGGCTTCTGGCGCGCGGTCGCAGCCGATCCGTTTTCGCGTGCGGAGTGGATGGAGGCCGTGCAACTCGCGCCGACGATCAAGGAGGATTTCCATACGATCCTCTCCGCCCGCGATTGCGCCCCGGAGATCGCGGAAATCCTGCGTTCCGATTTCCTTCTTCGCGGGTGTTTCGTTGATTGAGACCGGTCGCGCTCCGCGCTTCGCTCGGCCGCGTCCCCCCGCGCAACTTCCCCGCCGCACGTTCGTCGGGCGCGCTCACAACCCGAAACTTCTCTCCCATGAAATTCCGCCCCTTCGGTAAACACGGTTTCAACTGCTCCGAAATCGGCTTCGGCGCCTGGGCCATCGGTGGCTCGTGGGGCGCACAGGCCGACGCCGATTCGCTGGCCGCGCTCAATCGCGCGCTCGATCTCGGCGTCAACTTCATCGACACCGCCGCCGGCTACGGCAACGGCCGCAGCGAGCGCCTCATCGGTCAGGTGCTGCGCGAGCGCGCGGAGGCCGGCCGTCAGGAACGCGTTTTTGTAGCAACGAAAACGCCGCCCGCACCGGGCAACTGGCCGCCCTCGCCCTACGACCTCGCCGAGGAGCGCTACTCCGAAGACTATCTGCGCAAGGACATCGCCGAGCGCTGCGCGAATCTCGGCACGGACAAGATCGACCTGCTGCAACTCCACACCTGGACGCGCGCGTGGAATCGCAATCCGACGCCGTTCAAGGTGCTCCGCCAGCTCCAGAGCGAGGGCAAGGTCGGCCTCATCGGCATCTCCACGCCCGAGCACGATCAAAACAGCGTGATCGATCTCATGCGCGGCGGCTGGGTCGATAGCGTGCAGGTGATCTACAATATTTTCGAACAGGAGCCGGCCGCCGAGTTGCTCGACGTGGCGAAAGAGTGCGGCGTCGGCATCATCGTGCGCGTCGCCTTCGACGAAGGTGTGCTCACGGGCAAGTTCACCAAGGACACAAAGTTCGCGGCCGACGATTTCCGTTCCAACTACTTCGCGGGCGACCGACTCACGCGCGCAGTCAATCGTGCCGAGGGCGTGCGCAAGGAGCTCGACGGCTCCGGCTACACGATGGCGCAGGCCGCCCTGAAGTTCGTGCTCGCGCACCCAGCCGTGTCGACCGTGATCCCCGGCATCCGCAACGTCGCGCAGGCCGAGGCCAATTGCGGCGTCAGCGATCTGCCCGACATGAGCCCCGAGCTGCTCAAGCGTCTGCAAAAACACAACTGGCGCCGCGCGTTCTGGTATAACGGCAAGTGAACCGCGCCGCGCAGCCATCAAGCGCACGCGAGATCGATCAGGTGGAGCCCGCCGTCCTCGGCGGGCTTTTTTGCGCACGCGCCACTGAACAACCGTCGGGGACGGCGGGTTCCACCGGCAGTGGTCGTTCTGAGCGCGGCGACGTTCAGCCGAAGGCTCGTCCGAGAGTGTGCACTCCGTCGCAGCTTCGTGCTGCGAGGCTTCAGATGAATCCTTCGCTGCGCTCAGAATGACACGCAGAGGTGGCGTCAGTCCCCGCGCGTTCACTCACCTCGCTTGAGCTTGGCGTGCGCGCATCGCCGCACACGATGGCCCCATGCTCCTGCTGCTCTGGCTCGCACCGGTGTTCCTCGTTTTCGAGGTGGTGCAGCTCGTTGCGAGCGAGCGCTACCTCGGCGTCAAACAGATCGCGCGCAACGGCGATCCGCGTGAACTCGCGATCAGCGAAGTCGCGTCGTTTGCGTGGATCGCAACACTCTTCGCCTACTGGCTCTGGATGATCGCGCTGGTCGCCGCACCCTTTTCACGGCTGCACGCGCTGACACTCCTCGCGGTCTCGTTGCTCGGCTTTCTGTTGCGTCGCAACACCACGATCAAATGGACGCTCGTCATCCTGACCTTCGAGGGCGCGATCCGCGTGGGACTGCTTGTATCCGTAATCGTGATACTATGGCGCCGCTGGTGAGCGGCCCCGCAGTGCTCACTGCGCGAGGCGGCGGGTCACGGCTTTCGGCACGGGCGACTCGAAGGACTCGGTGAAAAACTCCTGCCCGGCGGCGATCAGTTTGGCGTATTTGCCGTAGTCGCCGGCCCACGAGTTGGGCACGCACACGCGTTTGATCACGCCCTTGCCCAGCTTGTTGGGCGCATCGCGATCGGGAGCGAGTTCCATGGAGAATTTCGGATCGTGGGTGTGCACCACATAGTGGCGCGACCCGTCGGGTTCCTCGCGCTCGATCCGGAGGAAATGGGCGAAGCTCATCGGCCCGCAGTCACGCATGAGGTTCGCGGAAACGCAACCTCCGCGGGTTACTCCGGAGTTGAAAACACGACCGCGGCGGAGCACAACAACCTCGCCGCGGCCGAGTGCCCGGTCTGCTCCGTCCCAGCCCCCAACGCCGCGCTCCATGAGCCTTCCCGATCAGACGCCGAAGCTGCCCAAGTATCCTTTCCTGCTGGCCGACGCCGCCTTGCTCGGTGCCGCCGTTTTCATCGCCACCCGCTCGGCCGGGCCGCTCTCGACCGAATCGATCATCGCGATCGTGGGATGCGTCGCGGTCGGAGGATTGCTCGCCGCGGTGCCGTTCCTCGCCGACTACGCGCGCAAGCAGGACGAGGCGCTCGACGAACGTCAGCGCGGACTCGACGCTCTCTCGCGCAACGTCCACGAAGCGGCCGAGCAGATCGGCATCGCGGCTTCCGGGCTCCACCAGATCGCCGAGCTCGCGCAGCGCAATCTGAAGACCGCCGAGCATCTGCCGCAGAAGTTGCACGAGCAGATCGCCGGGTTTCAGGCGCAGCTCGACAACGCGCGCGAGGACGACCGCGAGCAGTTGGAGAAAGAACTCGAGGAATTGCGCGCCGCCGAAGGCGACCGCCTCGAAGCGTCCGCCGAAAAGATCGCCAAGGCCATTGCGGACCTGACGAAGCTCGAGTCCACGATCCAGAAACACCTCGCCGCCGCGCAGGACGCCGCCGCCCAGCCGCCGACACAGATCGTCACCGCGATCGAAAACGCCGCCAGCGCGGCTGCCGAGCGTCTCGCGAAACTGCCGGCCGGCGACATCGCCGCTGCCGAGACCCGCCTCAAGGAGGCGCAGGAGCGCGCCCTCGCGGCGATCGATGCGGCCCTCGCCGCCGGCACCGCCAGCGCCGTCGCCACGATCGAAGCCGCGTTGAGCAAACTCTCGATCGCCGTGCCCACGAACGCGTCGGCGCCGGTTCCGATTTCTTCCGAAACGACATCCGAAACGACCGCGACCTCTTCCGAAAGCGCCAGCCAACAAGCGGAACCTCCCACGCCCAAGCGCCGGAACCGCGCACGCCGCGAAGAGCCGCCCGCCGCTCCAGAGCCAACCGCCGCCACGACGAGCCCTGTTGAGCCCGAGCCGGAAACGACTCCGGCTGAAACCGCTCCCGACGAAACGCCCACCGCGGCGGCAACGCCGGAGCCGACGCCCGAGCCCGCTCCCACGCCGGAGCCCACCGCGGAGCCGATTTCCGCAGAGGCGTCTACCCACGAACCCGTCGAAGCCCTTTCTGAGACCGCGGCAACTCCTGCCGACGAACCTGCCGTTTCCTCCGAGTCGTCCGTCTCCGTCGAGGAGCCCGTCGCAAACCCGGAGCCCCCTCCGGCGGATGAGACCCCGGCATCCGCGGAAGAAACGCCCGCGACCGAAGTGCCGGCCGACGAAACTCCGTCCGCTACCGCGGTCGAAGCTGAACCCGCGCCTGCGCCCGAACCGACGCCCGCTCGCGAACCCGCGGCGCAAGAGAGCGAGCCCCCCGCTGAGCCGACGCCGAAGTCGCGCAAGCGCGCGCCCAAGCCCTCCAGCGATCTCACGATGGAGCTGCCCGCCGATGATTTTTCGCAGACCGCGCTCGAAGAAGCCGCCGCCCCGACCGAGCGCGTCATTTCGTCCGACGGCGCCACGCGGCTGCTGGTCACAGCCTACATCGGCATCGGCAACCGTCTCTTCATCCGCGGCGAAGGTCCCGGCCTCAGCGAGGACAAGGGCGTGCCGCTCCAGTTTGTTTCCATCGGCAAGTGGCGTTGGGAGACGACCGATGCGACCGCCCCCATCCGCGTGCGTTTGTTGAAAAACGACTCCATCGAGTGCCCGAACCTCGGCGAACTCACGATCGATCCCGGCCACCAAGCCGAAGTGAACGCGAAGTTCTAGGCCGTCGTTTTTCGTTCCTCAAAGCGCATCCGGCACGGCGCGCATTCATCAGCGTCGCGCCGCGTAGGCTCTTCGCTGCGCCCCATTTGAGCGGCGACGTGCGCACGTGTTTTTGCGCGAAAACACATTGCACGGCGCATTGTGCAACGCGCGCACGCCCGCGTTTTGCATGAGGTTTTGAGGCGCTGACGCCCGCGCTCATTCGGCGCGATTTTTTAAGTCTCTCTCCACGCGTGTATTCAAAAACCCAGCACGCAGATGGCACCGCATCAGCAAAGGGAAACGACGTCTCCTTCTCGTTTCATCCCTCAACCTCAAACGGAGCCTCCAATATGTTACGCTGGATTGTGATACTCATCGTCGTGGCGCTGATCGCCGGTGTGCTCGGCTTTACCGGGATCGCAGGCGCAGCCACCGACATCGCGCGGATCCTGTTCTACGTGTTCCTCGCGCTGCTCCTCATCGCCGCCTTTGGTCAACGCATTCAGCGGCCGCCCCCCCGCTCCTTAACCCAACCCGATCCAAATATGAAATCCTCCCTCATCCCCTCCCTGATCATCGCCAGCGCCGGTCTGCTCATCGCCGGCTGCAACCGCAGCGACAGCGACGCGCGCACGGCCGCCAACGACACCGGTTCCGCCGTCGAATCCGGTGCCTCCCAACTCAGCGCCGCCACCTCGAACGCGTGGGACGAAGTCAAAGATTACTCTTATGACCGCCGCGAGGAACTCGCCGATCGCATCGAGCGAAACTACGACAACCTTCGCGCCACGGTGAACGACAGATCCGCCAAGGAGCGCCTCGACGAAGCGGGCGACCGCCTCCGTGAAGCTGCGCGCGAAGTTCGCGTTGCCACTCGCGACAACTGGGACGACGCGAAGGACAAACTCCGCGCCGCGTGGAACGACCTGCGCGACCGCACCGCTCAGAGCGTGGCCGAATAAAAGCCCCGGCGTTTTTCAGCTCTTGGTTTAGTAATGTGGCGGACGCTCCTGCATGGGAGCGTCCGTTGCATTTCCAGCCGCCGCCGCGCGTTCGCGCATCACCAGCAGCTCGCGCCGGAGCCGGGTGATCTCCTCGGAAAACTCGAGCATGACCTTGTCCTGCTCGGTCACGTGTCGCTCGAGATAAGCGATCTTCTCCTCAAGAATCTGCAGACGGTCGTTCACGGGTGACAGTGGGGACGGACGGTGGCGCCGAGTGACGGAGTTGCTCGAGTTCGGGCACGATCACGCGCTGATAACAATCGGGGCAAACCGAGTGGCTGAATTCGCTGCCCGTCCGCTCGTTGATGTAGCCCTCGATCTGCTGCCAGTAATTTTGGTCGTCGCGGATCTTTTTGCAGTAGGAACAGATCGGCAGCATCTCCTCCAACTGACGCACCTGGGTCGTGTAGCGCAGGATGCGCTCAGCCACGCGCAGACGCGTCCAAAGTTCGGTGAAATCCAGCGGCTTCGTGAGAAAATCGTCCACGCCCGCGTCGGCCGCCGCGCGGCGATTCTCATCCGTCGCATCGCTGCTCGTGAGCAGGATGAAGTAAACGTAGTCGGTGTTCGGCCGCGCACGGATCCGCCGGCACAGCTCGAGGCCGTCCACGCCCGGCATCACCCAATCGCTCACCACCACGCGGGCCGAAGTCTCGTCGAGCCGCGCGAGCGCCGCGCTCCCGTCCGCCGCCTCGACCGTCTCATGCCCGAGCTTTTTCAATGCCTGCCTCAACACAGTCCGAGCCACGGCATCGTCTTCGGCGGCGACAATTTTCATGTGCGTTGATTCAAAACATCGTCCCTTAACGTGCAACGGGAATCCCGCGGCTTGAGTCGGGACCGAGTGCGGACCCGGGTCGGGACGATGTCCGGACCGAGTCGTGCCAAGGTCCGGACATGGTCGCGGCAAGGTGCGCACCACGTCGCGCCAGAGTGTGGCGCGAGTCGCGGCTCAGTTCGGGCCGTCTCGTAACTTTGCTTCAACACGCGCTGCGGCGCGCTCGACGCGCGTGATGACTTCCGTCGCATCGGCCCACGCGGCGTAGCGGCCGGCGGTTTCGAGCTGCAGCAGCAGGCTGCGCAACTCCAGCGCGCCCATCATCGCGCACGTGCCGGAGAGCGTGTGCGCCGCCGCCGCGAGTTCGGTGCCGCGACGCTCCGCGAGCAGACGATGCAGTTCGGCCATTCGCGCAGGCAGTTCGGCAAGAAACATCCCGACCAACTCGGGCCAGAGCGACGGTCCGTGACGACCGGGCAATCGCTGCATCGCGCCGACGATGTTGGCATCGAATTCTTCCGGCGGCCCAGGGTTCGCGGTTTTTGGCGCAACGGATTCGGGCACGGAGGGCTCGAGCGAAATCGCGGGCGAGAGCGCCAAGCCCCAGCGCAACAGCGCGGCGCGCAGCTCTTCCACGCGAATGGGTTTGGCGAGGTAATCCGACATGCCCGCCGCGAGGCATTTCGCGCGATCGTCGGGCATCGCATACGCGGTCAACGCGATCACCGGCACCTCGCGATTGAGGTCACCGGCCTTGCCCGCACGAAGCCGGCGCGTCGTCTCGTAGCCATCGAGCTGCGGCATCTGGCAATCCATCAACACGAGGTCGAATTTCTGCGCCGCCAGAGCCTTGAGCGCATCATGGCCGTCGCCCACGCACTCGGCGACGTGGCCGAGCCGCGCGAGCAGCATCTGCACGACCATCTGATTTGCCGCGTTGTCCTCCGCGAGGAGGATGCGCGACGGGCGATGTTTCGTGTCGTTTGCATTTTCGCCGGCGGAATCGTCCTCGCCCGACGACGCCACCGCGCCGAACGCGAGGCAGCGTTTCAGATGTTCCTCGCGCACCGGTTTCACGAGCGAAGCGTCGAAGTCGGAATCGTCCGCGGCGGGCGATCCCGTGATCGGCCCGGCTGGCGCGAGCAGCACGAGTCGCGTCGCTCCCACGTGGGGATCGGAACGGATGTGCCCGGCGAGCGTCGGTCCATCGAAGTCCGGCAGTTCCCAATCGATGAAGACCAGGGTGAACGGTCGCTCTTCGGCCTGCGCCTCGCGCAACCGCGCCAGCACATCCGCGCCCGTGGCCGCCCGTTCCACGTCCACGTGAGAGCGTGCGATGAGATCCGCGAACACGCGCGCATGCGTGTCGTTGTCGTCGGCCACGAGCACGCGCGAGTTCGCCGGCCACGTGATCGTGAACGACGGCTCCACGCGGCGGCGCGGCAGCTCGAGTTCGAACCAGAACACGGAGCCCTGCCCCTCGGTGCTCCAGAACCCGATCGCGCCGCCCATGAGGTCGATCAGCTGCCGCGAAATCGCGAGGCCGAGACCCGTGCCGCCAAAACGGCGCGCGGCCGAAGCGTCTGCTTGCGAAAACGGCTGGAAGAGCCGCGCCTGCGCTTCCTGCGGCACGCCGACTCCGGTGTCCTGCACGAC
Source organism: Opitutus sp. (assembly GCA_024707325.1). Classification (GTDB taxonomy): domain Bacteria; phylum Verrucomicrobiota; class Verrucomicrobiia; order Opitutales; family Opitutaceae; genus Opitutus. The sequence continues at coordinate 588,942 of JANPZY010000001.1, forward strand.
GACGCGGAAGCGCGTGGTGCGCTCGTCTTCGCGAATCTGCGTGGCCTGCACCAGCACCTCGCCCGAGTCGGTGAACTTGACGGCGTTGCCGAGCAGATTGGTGAGCACCTGGCGAATGCGGCCCGCGTCGCCGACGAAGCGCGCATCGAGGCGCGGATCAAACTCGGCGATGAGCTCGATGCCCTTGCCGTGTGCGCGCGGCGCGAGCAGCGCGACGGTTTCGTCCACGAGCTGATGCAAATCGAACTCGATCGCTTCGACGGTGAGTTTGCCCGCCTCGATTTTGGAGAAATCGAGAATGTCGTTGATGATCGTGAGCAGCGACTCCGCGCTGCGCAGAAGCACGCCCGCCATCTCGCGCTGCTTCGCATCGAGCGGCGTGTCGGCGAGCAGCGACGCCATGCCGAGGATGCCGTTCATCGGCGTGCGAATCTCGTGACTCATCGTCGCGAGGAACTCGGACTTCAAACGCGACGCCGCGAGCGCTTCGTCGCGGGCGCGGCGCAGATCGTAGTCGAGCTGTTTGTTCGCCGTGATGTCGTTGCCGATCGCCACGTAGTGGGTCGGATTTCCGTGCTGGTCGAAGAACGGCACGATCGTCGCCTCGATCCAGTAGAGGCGTCCGTCTTTCGCGCGGTTGCGCATCTCGCCGTGCCACACGCGGCCGGCTTTGATCGTGGCGTAGAGATCGGCGAAAAACTCGCGCGGGTGATAGCCGGAGTTGACCACGCGGTGATCGCAACCGAGCACTTCCTCGCGCGTGTAGCCGCTCGCCGCGCAGAAGCGGTCGTTGGCGTAGATGATGCGGCCCTCCATGTCGGCGACCGACACGATGGCGTGTTCGTCGAGAGCGAATTTCTGCCGCGCCAGCTCGGTCGTGCGCGCGCGCAGCGCGTCTTCCTGGAGGCGGCGTTCGTTGATGTCTTCCGCCTGCACGACGAAGTGCAGCGGCTTGCTCCGCGCATCGCGCACGAGCGACGCCGTGAGCCGCACCCAGACGGAATGGCCGTCGCGATGCACGTAACGTTTTTCGAGCTGATAAAAACGGCGGTTGCCGTGCAGGAGATCCTGCGAAAGCGCTTCATCGGCCGCGCTGTCGTCGGGATGCGTGATGTCGCGGAAATGCCGGCCGCGCAGTTCGTCGGCGCGGTAACCCACCATTTCGACCAGGCGCGAATTCACCTGCAGGAAAGAGCCGTCGGGGCGCACGAGCGCCATGCCGATGCCGGCGTAGTCGAACGCCGAGCGGAAGCGCGCCTCGCTCTCGCGCAGCGCGGACTCAGCCGTCACGCGCGCGGTGATGTCGTTAAACGTCGCGACCACCGAGCGCTCGCCCGGCGAGCCCGAGATGAGTTCGGAGTTGATCGAGATCCACCGGATCGCGCCGTCGGGACGCTCGAGGCCCATGACGACCGCGCGCACCGGTTTGCCCGTCTGCAATGTCACGAGCGGCGGAATCTCCTCGCGCGGGAAGGGCGAGCCATCCGGCTTGAACATGCGCCAGCGCGGATCGGCGAGCTTGAATTCGCGCAGTTCGGCCGACGACATGCCGGTGATGCGCTCGGCGGCGGCGTTGCACGCGACGATCGCGCCCGTGTGGTCGTGGACCACGAGACCCTCGGCCATCGAGCGGAAAATATCGGAGAGCCGCGCCTCGTTTTCGCGCACCGCGGCTTCGGCCCGCCGCCGCTCGGTGAGGTCCACGTTGATGCCGATCACGCGGGCCGGTTTGCCATCGGCGTCCAGCAACACGTGCTCGGCCGCGAGGAGATTGAGCACCTGTCCGTCGGGACGCACGACGCGGAACTCGCGCTGGCCGCGACCGCCACGCTGTATCGTTTCTTTCAATACACGCTCCTGCTCCGGCAGATCCTCCGGGTGCACACGCGCGCGCCACGTCGCGTAGTTCACGCGCATGGCCGGGACCTGCTCCACGCCGTAGAGCGCGAACATGCCCTGATCCCACTGCAGTTCGTCCGTGGCGATGTCCCACTCCCAGATTGCGACGCCGGCGGATTCGTTGGCGAGGCGCCAGCGCTCGCGGAGGTCCGCCACGAGAAGCTGGGCGGCTTTTTCCGACGAGAGATCCTGCGCGATCGCCAGATAACCGGTGATCGCGCCGCGTTCATCGCGGAGCGCAGTCACACTCAACCGCACCGGCACCCGGCGACCATCACGGCGCACACACGTCCATTCGCGCTGATCTTCGCGCCCATCCTGCGCGAGCACTTGAAACACCTCGAAATCCGGCTTCACCGGCCGACCGAGCTGACGCGTCAATTCTGCGGCGCGCTGCTCCAGCTCCGCCGGCAAGTGCGCAAAGATCGGCGTGGCGCGTCCGACCACATCGACGCTCCGGCAGGCAAGCATGCGCTCCGCGCCGGCGTTGAAAACCTGGATCACGCCCGCGCGATCGGTGGCGATGATGCTGAAGGTGTTGCCGTCCAGCACAGCGCGCTGGAGGCGGTTGACGGCGTGCAATTGCTCCTGCGCGGACGCGAGTTCCGCGGTGCGTTTGGTCGCCAGCGCACGGGCGCGGCGGCTGGTCGCCTGCAGGCTCGTGATGAGACCGGCGAGGAGCAGCGTCGCGAGCGTGAACGACGCCGCGGCCGCCGCGAGTGGCGACGCGCTCAGCGGCTCAAATCCTTCGCCGCGCAGCCAGCCCAGCGTGAAGTTGCGGCCGGCGAGCGTGATCGTCTCCACACGCTCGAACTCCGGCAGCGCCTCCGGCTCCGCTTCCGAGCAGTAGAGCAACCGCTCCATCGCAGGTTCACCGTCTTCGAAGAGATAGAGTTGCAGAGCCGAACGGCGCGCGCCCAACACTCCTTCGAGGAATTTTTCCACAATGAAGGGTCCGTAGATCCACGCGCGCAGTTCGCGTGGGCCCGTCTCGACCGACGGACGCGCAAACACCGGTTGCAGCAACAGAAAGCCCGGCCGATCCACACCGTCCTGCACCAGCCGGACCGTGCCCGAGATGCGCGACTCGCCCGTGAGGCGCGACTCCACCGCCGCATGGAAGCGCTCGCGCTCGCTCGAGAGATCGAGCCCGATCGCCGCCTGGTTCAGCGCTTCGGGTTCCACGTAGGTGATGATGAAACGCTCGTCGCCGCCTTGATCCGTGCCGCCTGGCACGGTGCGGATCTCGAATCCTGGCGAACCGGCACCGCGCACTTCGCGCACGAATGCATCCTCGTCTCCCCGCCGGATCGGAAACACCACGCCGACACCAAGAATGCCGGGATAACGGCCGCCCAGATCCAGCGACTCCGCAAACGCGCGCCACTCCGATCGCACGACCGATTCCGACGCGATCATCAGGCTCGCGCCGCCGCGCAACGCGTCCTCGTAAGTGGTCATACGCCGCCGGATCGCCTCCTCTGCGTCCCCGGCCAGACCGGCGAACAGCGCATGCTCATCGGCCAGGCGTTGCCGCTCCGCGGTGGCGAACATGAATCCGCTCACCGTCCACCCGACCGACAGCACCGTCGCGGGCAACCACCACGCGCCGGCACCCCGCATGAGCGGCAGCACGAGTCCGGCTGCGGCGACGGAAATCAAAAACACCTGCAGGTGCAGCAAATCCTCGTGCACCATGCCGCCGCTGAAAGGCCCCGACGCCATCGTCACGCCGACGACCGCCGCCGCCGAGACGGCAAACGCCGCCAGCTTCGCTCCCGCGCCGTCAAACCACGTGACCGCCAGCAGCAACACCGGGAAAACCACGAAGAGATAAGGTCCTCCGCCCGGTGTGAAAAACGCGATCCAGCACGCCAGCACAGCCGTCGCACTCACCGCGATCACCCGCAGCATCGCGCGCCAACCGGAAGTGCGCGCGTGCCGCCCCAGCTCGCTGAGGCCCAGCAGCGCCGGCGTCACGGTCAGCATGCCGAGCGCATCGCCCATCCACCACATCGACATCGACGCGACGAAATTTTCCCACGGCACCACGCCCCCCAGCGCCAGGCTGGTCGCGCCGCATGCGGCCGCCACCAACGACGAAAGCACCGCCGCTCCGATGATCGCAACCGGTTCTACGAGTCCCGGATTCTCCTCCTGTAACCACGCACGCGTGCGCCGCACGATCCAGTCGGCCGTGAGCGCCGCCGCCACGATTCCGGCCGCCATGCCGAAAGAAGCAGACAGCGGGAATCCCGAACTCGTCTCCACCGTCAACGCCGCCACACCGATCGCCGGCGTCGCACGCACGCCCCAACGCCACACGGCCCAAAGCGCGACGCCGCTCGCCGGCCACAGCAACGAGATATTGGTCAACTCACTCGCCAGCAGCAGACCGAGCCGGGCCGACGCATAGTAGAGCACGACCACCATCACCCAGCCCCACCAAGCCGGTCCCGATCGCACCGGGCTTTCCGTTCTCGTATCCGGGCCCGTCATCGGCGGAAACGTTTCTCCAGGCTGGCGAGCCGCACGGAGCGCGCCTTCAGGTCGATCAGCGAGGGTGGTTGGTGCCGGGGAAACATGCTGGACGGCCGCCGCTTCGCGCGAGGCGCCGCGGCCCCGATGAAGCCGCTACCGTCCGCCGCCCGCAAGCTCGGCGCGCAGAGCCTCCGGCGACTCCGCCGGCACGCGACACGCAAACTCTTCGCACACATACGCCCGCGCTCCGCCCTCACCCGGCTGCATGTCGCGGAGCCACGGTGCCCGCGACGCGAGCCACGTCTGCCCTTCTCCGCCGTCGGCGGCGAGCAGCGTCCGGCGGGGTCCGAGCGTCTCGTGCAACACCGCTGCCAGCGCGCGGAAATCGTCCTTCGTCGGATCACCCGCGATCACCACGTGACGCGGCGGCTCCAGCGCCAGCTCGAGCGCGCATAGCATCTGGGGCATCGCTTGCGGCATCTTCCGCCACACCGAGGCAGCGGACGCCAGACAACGCAGCGCACGACCGCGGTAGCTGAGTTTCGCGAGGCCTTTGTCGCCGGGCGTGCCCTGCTCGAAGATGGCTGCAAAGCGCAGGAGATTGCCCGCCGCCACGGAGCCGGCCGCGGGCTCGGCGCCGTCGTAGTCTTCCTTGAGCCGCAGCACGATGTGCGGATCGCTCACGCCGGAGTTGAAATAGCCGCCGTTGGTTTCGTCCCAGAACAACTCGTTCATCTTCGCCTGCAACTGCTCCGCCCAGCGCAGCCAGCGGATCTCGAAGCCGGCCTCGTAGAGATCGAGCGCGCCCTGGATCACGCAGGCGTAATCCTCCGCAAACGCGCCCGCCGAGCCGCGGCCTTGGCGCCAGTTGCGATACAGAATGCCCGTGCGGTCGTCGTAGAGTTCCTGTTTCAGAAACTCCGCCGCGCGCGTGGCTCGTTCCAGAAAACGGCTCGAGTCGGGACCCGTCGCGGACAGCCCCAGGACCTGGTGCGCCTTGGCGAAGGCCGAGATCATCAGGCCGTTCCACGCCGCGATGATCTTGTCGTCGCGATGCGGCCGCGGACGCTGCTCACGAGCCGCACGCAGTTTCTCCAGCCCCGCGAGGATGCGATCGCTCGCCTCCTGGGGCGAAAGGCCGACCGTTCGCGCCGTATCCAGGATTCCACGACGCTGGTGCAGGATGTTTTTCCCGGCGAGCTCGCCATGCGGATCGAGCTCGGAAGGCACATTGCCCTCCGTCGCGATGCCGAAATGCGTGCAAAACATCGGCGCGTCCTCGCCCACAATCGCGGCGAGCTCCGGCTGCGCCCAGACGTAAAAGGCGCCTTCCTTCTTGTGCTTTGGGTCCGCGGGATCGGCGCTGTCGGCGTCCTCCGCCGAGTAGAATCCACCCTCGGGGCTCATCAAATCGCGCTCCACGTAGCCGAGGATGTCGCGCGCGAGCCAGGCGAAGCGCTCATCGCCGGTCGCCTGTTTCGCCTCGAGGCAGTTCACCGCGATCTGCGCCTGATCGTAGAGCATCTTTTCGAAATGCGGCACGAACCAGCCCGCATCGACCGAGTAGCGGTGAAAGCCGCCGCCCACGTGATCGTGGATGCCGCCGCGCGCCATCGCCTGCAGCGTGAGCGAGGCGAGTTTGATCGCCTCCGCGCCCGCCTCGCTCTTCACGCCCTGCAGCGCGGCCGCGCGAAACAGGAACGCCAGATTCGACGCCCGCGGAAATTTCGGCGCGCTGCCGAAACCCGCGTGATCGGGATCGAACGCTTCGAAGAAATACTGAAAGCCTTTCTCGAAGGCCTCGCCCGCCGCCTCGTGCAACGCCGATTCTTCCGCGGCCTCGGCTGACACCGCACGCGCTTCGACAAAGTGCTCACGCATCGCCGAGATCGCCCGCTCGCCTTCGGCCACGAGTTTGTCGCGTTCCTTTTCCCAGCTGTTGGCGATCGCGCGGAGCAGCGTCGAAAACCCCGGCCGCCCGTGCCGGTCCTCCGGCGGAAAATACGTGCCGCCGTAAAACGGTTTCAGATCCGGCGTGAGCCACGCGCTCAGCGGCCAGCCGCCGTGGCCGGTCATCGCCTGCACGTAGGACATGTAAACCTTGTCCACATCGGGCCGCTCCTCGCGATCGACCTTGATCGGCACGAAGTGCGCGTTGAGCAGCTCCGCCACTTCGTCGCTCTCGAACGACTCGTGCGCCATCACATGACACCAGTGGCAGGTCGAGTAGCCGATGCTGAGGAAAATGGGCTTCTGCTCCGCGCGGGCTTTCGCGATCGCCGCCTCGTTCCACGGGAGCCACTGCACGGGATTGTCAGCGTGCTGGAGCAGATAAGGCGATTTTTCGTGAGCGAGCGCGTTGGGCATGAGGCCGCGACGTTAGGCACCGACCGCACCGGCGCAAACGACCTCGCACGCTTCGCGACGAAAAGTGTGTCCTGCGTCGACTACGCGCGTCCGGTTTCCAGCACGCGCGCCCACTCTTCCCAACCGAAACTCCGCGCCTGCGCCGCCGCCTGCTGCCAGTCGTAATCGAGCGCAATCAACTCGGCCGTCCAGCGCCCGCCGCGTCGCTCGACGATCGCGTAACGCGAGTGGCGCGTGCCCGCTTCCATCACATGCGGCGCCGGCACGCTTTGCCGATACGCAGGCAAGCCGACACTGCCGGGATTCACCACCAACCGGCCGTCGCCAAACTCGATCGCGCGCGGCACGTGCGAATGTGCGCACAGCACCAGCGGCTCCGTCACGCCGCGCAGACGTTCCTCGATCTCCGCCGCCGTCGCCACACGCGCGCGCCGTGCGGCTCCACCGTTTCGACCAGGTATTCGAGATCGCTCACCGGCGTGGAGTGAAACGCCACCCAGCCGTCGCCGCGCACTTCGAAGGGTAGCTTCCCAAGCCACGCGATGTCATCAGCCGCCAGACGCTCGCGCGCAAACGTCGCCGAAGCTCCCGCGGCGCCGGCCGCGCCCGTAACCGCGCGATCGCCGTTTCCCCGCACGTGGAGCGCGCCGCTCGCTCGCAACAACGCCACGCTGAGCGCGGGCTCGAGCGGACCGTTGGCGTTGTCGCCGAGATTCACGATCACCTCCACTGCACGCTGCGCGATGTCCGCCAGCACCGCCTCGAGCGCGAGCGCATTTCCATGGACATCAGCGATCACCGCGAGACGGAGAGTGGTGCTCATTTTGCTCAAAACACCGCGCGTCTTCGCTGCGCGCAAGTCTCACCTCGCTGCCGCAGGCGCGCCATAAAGTCACCCATTTACATTCTCACTTGCCAATGACGCGTCGCCTGCCTCCTCCTCGGACTGCGTCCTCCATGCTTCCGCAGACACCCACGCCTTACGATGGTTTGCACGTCCGCCACGCGGATGTGTTTCCCAAGATCTGCGTGCGTTGCTCGCGGCAGTTCGACGACATCCGCTCTTTCATCGCGGGCACGACGCCGGTGTTTCGTTCGTCGGGATTGATGGAGCACAAGGATCCCGCGATCGGCACGGTGGTGATCCTGATCCGCAACTGCACCTGCGGCACTTCGCTCGCGCTGCATTGCAAGGACCGGCGTGATCGCAGCAACAAAGGCATCGCGCGCCGCGAACGCTTCGCGGCGCTGCTCGCCCTGCTCACCGAATCCGGACTCTCGCCCGAAACCGCCCGCGCCGAAACCGTGCGGGTGATGAACGAGACCGAAGAGTCTTGAGCCGCGGACGGGAACGCGGCGGGAAATTTTCCCGCGACACGGCTCCTTTCGCGCGAAACGCTGCGTCATGATTCGCGCTGTCATTTTTGATTTCGACGGACTGATCCTCGACACCGAGACGCCGCTGATCGACGCGTATGCCGAAGTGCACCGCGCGCATGACGTGGCTTTCGACCGGGCCGCGTTCATCCGCAGCGTCGGTCACGCCGAGTATGCGTTCGATCCGTGGCATGGTTTCAGCCCGCACGCCGATCGCGCCGCGCTCGAAGCGGAGCGTCGCACGCACAAAGACGCCCTGATCCAACAACAACAAGTGCTGCCCGGCGTCGTGCCGTTGCTCGACGACGCGCGCCGGCTCGGGCTCCGCATCGGACTCGCCTCCAACTCCGAACACGCGTGGGTCGAGCCGCATCTCGCGCGACTCGGTCTGCTCGATCGCTTCGAGTTTCTCGCCTGCCGGGGAGACGCTCCTTCGCCGAAACCAGAACCGGATCTGTATCGGCTCGTGCTCAATCGCTTCGGCCTGCGCGGCATCGAAGCGATCGCGTTCGAAGATTCCTTCACCGGTTCGCTCGCCGCCAAGCGCGCCAATCTCTGGACCGTCGCCGTGCCCGGCCCCTCGACCGCGCATCACGATCTCTCGCACGCCGATCTGCGCGTAAAGTCGCTCGCGGAAGTCCGACTCGAAGATCTCATCGCGCGGTTTTCCCCACCTCAGCCGTAGATCGCACCGGGTCGCGAGCCGGTGCGCACGTTGGCGCGACCGTGTCCGCCCCTTGTCCCGACTCGGTCCGCATCATGGCTCGACCCGGTGCGGACTCAGGCTCGACCCGGGACGCACTTTGTCCCGAGTCGGTTCAACCACCGAGTTCCTCCCAACGCGCGTAGGCGTGGGCGATTTCGGCTTCGAGTTCCGCGAGGCGCGCGGTGGCTTTGGCCACTTCCGGGCCGGCCGTTTTGAAGAAAACGGGATCGGCCAGTTTTTCCGTGATCGCGGCCTGCTCGCTCTCGAGCGCTTCGATGCGACCCGGAAGTTCTTCGAGTTCCTTGCGCTCCTTGTTCAGCAGTTTCTTCGGATGCGGCGCTGAAGGAGCCGCCGTCGTAGCCGCTTTTTCACGCGCTTTCTCCGCTTCGCGTTGCTGGGTGAGTGCGAGTGCGCGAGCGGCTTTTTCTTTCTGCCAGTCATCGTAACCGCCGATGTATTCGGTCACCGTGGCGTCGCCTTCGAACACGACGAGGCTCGTGCAGACTTCGTTGAGAAACGCGCGGTCGTGACTCACGAGCAGGAGCGTGCCGCCGAATTCCACGAGCAAATCTTCGAGCAGCTCGAGCGTCTCGGCATCGAGATCGTTGGTCGGCTCGTCGAGCACGAGCACGTTGCACGGCTTCGTGAAGAGGCGAGCGAGCAGCAGCCGGTTGCGTTCGCCACCGGACAGCGCGCGGATCGGCGTGCGGGCGCGCGCAGGCTCGAAGAGAAAATCCTCGAGATAGGAAATCACGTGACGCGTGCGGCCGTTGATCGTCACGGTCGCGTTGCCGTCGGCGACGGCGTCCTGCACGCGCATCGATTCGTCGAACTGCGCGCGGAGTTGATCGAAATAGACGACCTCGAGGCGCGTGCCTTGCTCGACCGTGCCTTCGGTCGGAGTGAGTTCGCCGAGGAGCAGACGCAGCAGCGTGGTTTTGCCCGCGCCGTTGGGACCGACGATGCCGATCTTGTCGCCGCGTTCGATGCGAAGATCGAGATGACGCACGATCCAGCGATCCTCGTAACGAAAACCCGCGTCGGTGCAGGTGATGACCTTGAAGCCGCTGCGATCCGCCTCCTGCGCGGTCATCTTCGCGGTGCCGGTGCGCTCGCGACGGGCGGCACGCTCGGCGCGCATTTTTTCGAGCGCGTGAATGCGGCCCTGCGCGCGCGAGCGCTGCGCCCGCACACCACGGCGAATCCACACTTCTTCCTGCGCGAGTTTCTTGTCGAACTGCGCACGCTCCACCTCCTCGGCTTCGAGCACGGCCTGTTTGCGCACGAGAAACGTATCGTAGTCGCACGCCCAGCCGATGAGTTTGCCGCGATCGACTTCGACGATGCGCGTGGCGAGTTTGCGGAGAAACGCGCGATCGTGAGTGACGAACACCAGTGCGCCGCCCCACTCCAACAAAAACTGCTCGAGCCACTGAATGGACTCGAGATCGAGGTGATTGGTCGGTTCGTCGAGCAGCAGCAGTTGCGGTTGCTCCACGAGACCGCGCGCGAGCAGCACACGACGTTTTTGTCCGGCCGAGAGCGAAGCAAACTCGTCCGTCGCGGGGAGCTTCATCTGCTCGATGAGGCGTTCGACGCGATCGTGTCGTTCCCAGTCGTTGTGCTCCTCGTAGCTGCCGCCTTCGCCTTCCACGACGCTCTGCACGGTGCCGGTCAAACCGGCGGGCACTTCCTGACGCAGCGTCGAGAAAACCGCCTCGGGCTGGCGAAACACCTGGCCTTCGTCGGGCTTCAATTCGCCCGCGATGACTTTCATCAGCGTCGATTTACCCGCGCCGTTGCGGCCGACGAGACACACGCGTTCACCGCGGTCGATCTGGAGATTGACGCGATCGAGCAACGGCGCGCCACCGAAGCTCAGGCTGACATCGAGGAGACTGACGAGGGCCATGAACCGACGACCTTGAACGCCGGCCCCTACGAGGCGCAAGGCCCGGCTTCAGCGAGCGAGCGGCGTAGCTGCGCCACAAAACGTTCTGGGGCAAACAAGCCGCGCCGACTCAGCGCACGCGCGTGCAACTCACGCTGCAGTGTTTCGTCGCGCACAAGTCGCCCGAGCTTTTCCGCCGCATCCGCCTCGTCGTGATAAAGCTGGCGTGCGTCGCCGAGAATCTCCGGAGGCCCGCCTGTGTCAGGCGCGAGCACGATCATCCCCGCGTCCTGCATTTCCGCCACGGCGATGCCAAACGGCTCGCACTCCATCCCGTGCAGTCCGTAGCGGCTCGTCGCGAGCAGCGTGCCGAGCTCCGTGCGCGTCACGCCCACCTGCAACTCCGCGCAAGCCGCGCGCGCCTGGCGTTCGATCGCGCGCCGCTCGCGCGCACCGCAATCCCATCGACCGGCCAACACCAGCTCCAACGCGACTCCGTTCTGTCGCACCGCGTTCACGATCCGCAGCACCCGTTCCAAACCTTTGCCCCCAAAAGAGGCGGCCGACGCACACCACACGGTCGCGACGTTCCGCCCACGGCCGAAGAGCATCGCCGCGCACGAGTTCCGGCACCGGCGGATACAACACGGTGCACGAAGACGCGTAGATGCGCTTCCACTCTTCGGCGGTGAAACGGGAATTCACCCAGGACACGTTGTCGCGCTCTGCAAACGGCGCCCCGGTTTCGAGCCGTCGCGCGAGGGCTTCGTGAAACGCGTCGCTCCGGGGATGCCGTGCCATAGAATGCGCCCCGTGCACTGCGGCGACCGCGGCCAATGCACGTATTGAAAACCTGGATGCGGCAAACGCATCTCGTCACACGTGCTGATCCAACGCTCGATTCCCTCCTGCACCGCGATCGCACGGGCAAATCGCTCCAGCAGCGCGCGCCGAATGCGGTGCCCACGCCCTGGCAAAATTCGCAACAACGCGCGATCGCGCAGTGGCAGCAACTTCACCGCGAGTTTCGGCCAGTGACTCGCCAGTTCGGTGCCAAAGGCCGCATCGATCGCGCGCCAGTCCACGCGCTTTTCGGTCACGAGCGTGACTTCACCCTCGGACGCGAGAGCCTGCATCACCCACGCGCCGACCAATTCACCACCGCCTCGCGGGCCGAAGCCCGGATGCACCACACCCCAGCGCACGCTCATGACTCGCGGACCGTTTGTTCCGCCTCGCGCACGAATGCTCGCGCGAAACGCTCTTCGGAAAACTCCGCCACCGCACGCTCGCGGGCAGCGCGGCCCATTCGCTCGACCCGCGGCGGATCGCGCAACCAGTCGCGCATCGCCGCGCCAAACTCTGCTGCCGTGGGCTCGCGCAAGGCGCCCGTGATTCCATCCGTAACGATCTCGCGTGGACCGGCCGCATTCACCGCCAGCACCGGACGTCCGCGCATCATCGCCTCGATCAGCACAATCCCGAAATGCTCCTCCGTCGCAGGATGAATCAGCGCCAACGCATCAGCCCAGCGCCGCTCGAGTTCGCGCACGCTCGGATTAAACACAAAGCTCACGCGATCGGCCACGCCGCGACGCGTCGCCTCCGCTTTCAACCGCTCCACCAACGCCACGACTTCCGGGCGACGTTCATCGTAACCGCCAGCAAACACCAAACGGCAGCGCGCAAATTCCTCCCGCGAAAGCTGCTCGCGCAGCCAGCCCAGCGCTTCGACCGCGAGCGGCAGATTTTTAAGCGGATCGAAACGTCCAAGCACGAGGAACTGTTTTTCCGCGTCCGCCGTGACTTGCGGTGGCACCGGAACAACCGGCGTGCCGGGATGCACGACCGCGATCTCGCGATCGCGCAGCGAGACGAAGGTGTTTCGCACGGCCTCACGCGTGAACGACGAATTCACGAGCACGCGATGCGCCGCCGCGAGGCCACGCTCTTCGAGTCGCGCCGCCGCCCAGCGATACACCCGATGCGGCCAGCTCCAGGAGCCGGGGAAAAGCGCGTCGGGGAAATGGCAATACACGAGCACGCGCGCCCGCGGCCAATCGCGCCGCATCCACACCGCCGCGTGAACGACCGCATCGCACACGAGAAGATCGGGCTCGCAGTCATTCGCACGGAGCCGTCGAAGCAGGCGACGCTGCCGCGCGATATTTTTCCCCAGGCGAAACCGCGTGAACTCGCCCCACGCTTCGGCCGCGTCCACGCGCAGCGTCAACCTGCCCCCCGTGAGTTCCGCGATCGCCTCAGGATCGCGGCATTCGTTGACCCACATCTCCACGCGCCAGCCCGCGGCTTGCAGCGCGAGCGCCGCATCGATCGCGAGTCGATCGGCACCACCGAAGCCGAGCCAAGGACGAACAAAAACCGCGAAGCGCGGCTTCATACCACGACCTCCGTTTCAAAATGCTGCAGCCAGTCGTCGAGCGCGCGGTGCCAGCGCGTTTCCCATGTTTCCGCTGTCGGCATTGCGGGCGGCAGCGATTCGCGCTGCGCGAGGTGTCGCAGTTTTTCCTCCAACTCCTCGTCGGTGCGGAAGCGTTCGAGCGCAGCGTCCGTCTCCAACTCCTCGAGCACCGAACCGTAATCACGCACGAGCGCCGGCAGCCCGGCGCCGCGAAAATCCGCGAGCTTCATCGGCAGATCGAGCCCCGAGGACGACACGTGCAAACACAGTCCCGCGTCGGCGAGTGTCAGGAATTCTGGATACGCGCCCGGCGGCAACCAGCCGGTGCGAATCTCGATCGGTCCCGCCGGCAGCTCCTTCAACGCGCGCTCGAACGCCTCGCGTCCATGTCCGCGTCCCGTTGCGAATACGACCAGGCGTGAGTCGCGCCACGGTGCGGACCGGGTCGCGGTCAGGTGCGCCACACGCCGGAGCGCATCGAGGTCCTCGTCGCGCCCCCAGCTGGACGGAGCCGCGACCCAGTGCGCATCGACTCGCGGCATGGGTTGCTCCGGCCAGACGCGCTGCCACCACGCCGCGCGATCGGTCGGACGAACCACGTTCGCGCGCGCCGATGGCGCATCGTGAATCACACACGCGTTTTTCAACCCAAGCCACTGCGCGAGCGCGCGCGACACGGCGATGTGCAAGCCGGCGCTGAGCGCGGGAAGCTTTTCGAGCACGCGATACAGCGCGACAGCGACACGGCCGCGATTCGGCGCGAGCGCGAGCAACGTGAAACCGAGATTATGCCAATCCATGGCAACGTCTGCGCCGCGTGCACCACGCGCGAGCCAGGCGGCGAACACCGCCGGGAAACCGGGCGGATTTTGCACGAGCGCGAGATGCCACGAGTCATCTGTCACCAATTTCCTGCCGAGCGTTAACACCGCGCGCAGCAGTCCCCCGCCGTTCGCGCGCAAGTCCCACACGCGCACGTCGGAGTCGTTGGCGAGATCCTCCGGCAGCGCGTTTTCGAGCGCGCCGGCAAGCGTCACGCGCCAACCCCGCTCGCGAAATGCCCGCGCGTGGTTGAGCATCCGCGGACTGCGTCCGAGATCGCCGAGGACGATCACAACGACATGGGGACGTGAGGCGCAACGCATCAAGAATTTGGCGACCAAATCGGAATTGTGCTTGGCGGACAAGCGCCTATGGCTCGGCGCGGTTTCCCGTGCAAAACACCTTCGTCATCGCTGGCGGATACACTGCGGGCCACATCACGCCCGGACTGGCGCTGATCGAGGCCCTGCGCAGCGCGCGCGCCGGAACTCGACGTGCTCTTCATCGGCGCGAACCACGGGATCGATCGCGAGCTGGTGACGGCGGCGGGAATCGATTTTCAAGGCCTGCCCGCGTTTCCCTTTGCGCGGCAGAAACTCTCCAGCCGCCTGCTCTCGCTGATCGCGCTCGTGCCGGCGATCGCACGCGCGCGACGCGTTTTGCTCGAGCACCGCGTGGTCGGCATGATCGGGCTCGGCAGTTTCGGCTCGGTCGCGCCGGGCTGGGCTGCGCGTTCGTTGCGAATTCCGCTGAGTATCTTCGAACCCAACTCCGGCATGGGCGTGGCGAACCGTGCGCTGTATCCATTTTCTGAACACCGATTCGTCTCGCGGCTTTTTTCCCCGCCATCGAAACGCATCGAGCGCGGCACGGTGGAAACGGGCGTCCCGCTGCGCGAGGCCGTGCTGAAGCACGTGCGCACGCGAACCGTGCCCGGCCGCCGGGCGAATGTCGCGGTGCTTGGCGGTTCGCTGGGCGATCCGTTTCTCAATCGCCAGACGCCGGCGCTGCTGCGTGAGCTGACGCAACGCGGCGTGGAGCTTTCGGTCGTGCATCAATGCGGCCACGGCGTGAATCCCGAGCCGATCCGCACGGCGTATGCGGAAGCGGGGGTGGTCGCCCGCGTGGAACCGTTTGCCGATCCGATTCTGCCCGTGCTCGCCGCGGCGGACGTCGCGATCACGGCCGCGGGCGCGATCACGCTGCACGAACTCGCGGCGCTCGGCGTGCCCGCTTTGGTCGTGCCGCTGAGCGGCGCCGCGGCCGGCCACCAACTCGCCAACGCAGGCGCGTTCGCGCGAGCGACAGGATGCCCCATGCTGCCCGAGACCGAGTGCTCGCCCGCGGCGGCGGCCGGGGCGCTGACTCCGCTTCTGCGCAATCCGGATCACTGGCAGAAAACGAGCCGCAACCTGAAAGCGTTTGCGCCGCTCGACGCGGCAGAGCGTTGCCTCGCACATCTCCTCCTTCGCGAACCGTCGGCGTATTGAGAAAATGAATACGCGGCAATGGGTGTCCGTCCTGCTCGTGCTCGCCGTCTGCATGACGGCGACGATCTGGCTGCGCACTGCACCCGTGAAGGAGCGCGTGTTGCCCGAGTCGGGCGAGCTGTCGCTGCCGGAAACGGATCCGTATTTTCACTACCGCCAGGCGCGACACGCGCTGAACCATTTCCCGCACGTGCTGCGGTGGGATGCCTACACGCACTATCCGTCCGTGATGCGCAGCGATGCCGCGGGACTCTACGACATCGCTCTCGCCGGTGCGGCGCGGATCGTGTCGTTCACCGGCGTGCCGAAGGAACGAGCACTCGCGCTCGTCAGCGTTTGGTTTCCGCCGATCGGTGCGGCGCTGGTGTTGCCGCTCGTGTTTCTCGTGCTGCGGCGGGTGAGCTCGCCGGGTATCGCCGCGTGGATGCTGCTCTGGGTGGTGCTGATCCCAGCCGACTCGGTGATCAAAACGATGTTCGGCTTCTGCGATCACCATGTGGTGGAGATGCTCCTGAGCGTGCTCGCGATCTGGTTGTGGACGCGGCTCGTCCAGTCCGCGCCCGACTCGGTGCACGCGTGGTGGGAGCCCGCGTTTGGCGCGGCGTGGCCGCTCGCGATCATTCAGTTCACCTGGCTCGGCGGGCCGATGTATCTGCCGATCTTCGCGCTCGCACTCATCGGGCAATGCATCGCCGACGTGTGCGCCGGACGCGACGCGGGACCGACGCTGCGGGCCGGAGCGCGTTTCTGGCTGGCATTCGCGATTCTGGTGGCCGTGCCGCCGCTGTTCAACATGGAGTTCGCGCTCGAGCCGAAGCTGTGGCGTTTCACGTTGCTCGGCTCGGTTTCTTTGCTCGCGGCATTGCGTGCGGCGATCTGGTGGATGGAGACACACGCGATCGCGTGGAAACCACGCGCGCGTTTGGCGGTTCTGGGCGCGACGGCGACAATCGCGACGGGCGCGACGTTGTGGTTCATGGCGCCGGCACGCGAACTCCTGGCCACGATGATCGCGCCGAAACCGACCTCGGTGCAGGAACACGTGCAGGTCACCTGGCGTTACTTTTTTCGGCGCGACAAGTGTCGCGGGCGGGCTCGCACTGCTCGCGCCCTTGTTCGCTCTGCTGACGGGTGCATGGCGGCGCGTCGGCTGGTGGGCGGCGGTGCTCGTGAGCGCGGGCTTGGTCGGTCTGTGGGTGCGGACCTACGACTATGGTTATCTCGCGGGACTGCACGCGGTGTTGCTCGCGGGCGCCGGCTGGGGCGCGCTGCGCGGCGAACATCCCGACACGGTGCGGCCGTGGAATGGTTTTACTCTGCTCGCCGTGCTGACGATCGCCGTCGCCGTGCTCGCGTGGCCGTTGAAGGCAACGCTGGCGTTCTGGCTCGAACGTCCCGAACGCGGCTTCCTCGTGCACGACGGCTGGCAACAGGCGATGTCGTGGCTGCGCACCCAAACTCCCGCTCCGGTCCGCGACGGAGCCGACAGCAATCTGCCGCTCGGGCGCGCGGGCGTGATGACCGATTGGGCAATGGGCAACATCGTCAACACGCTGGGCGACCGTCCGGCCACCGCGTCGCGCTACCCGGAAGCGGACCGCCTCGCGCCGCTGTTTCTCGCCGAGGAATCCGCGGTGCGCGCCGCGCCCCTCGGCGATGCAACGGTGCAGGACGCGGTGCGCTATGTGGCGGCCGACCCGCGCAGCATCGGCGATTTTTTTGGCGGCCACCTGATGACCACCGGCGAAGACATGCGACGCTTTCGCGGAATCGAACTCGTGCGCGACGTGTATGGTCGCAGCCGGCTGCAGACGAATCTCGGCGATGCCTACAAAGCGACCTTTGCGTATCGGTTGCTCGTCAACGACGGCAACGGGCTCTCGCACTTCCGGCTCGTTTATGAATCGCCGCAACGGATGGAGCTGAGTCTCGCGATGGAGAAAAGCACCAGCCGGATGCGGCCGGTCACGCGATTGATTCCGGCCGGCGAACGCGACGAGGCGCCCATCGTGCCGCCCGCGGGAGACGTCGAAATGCTGTTCACGCACCGACTCGCGAGCGTGAAGCTTTTTGAGCAGGTCCCGGGCGCGCGACTCGCCGGCGTCGCGCCGGCGGGAGCCTACATCACGTGCGAACTGCCGTTGCGGGCGCAGTCGACGGGACGGCGCTTTGTCTATCGACAGACGACACGCGCCGATGAATCCGGGAAATACGAACTGGTGGTGCCATATGCGACCGAGCGGGTGGCGATTTCAGATGTGATCGCGGAAGGCGAGGCGCAGGTGTGGGGCCCCGACAGCGTGCGGCGTATCCAGATTTTGGAGTCGCAGGTGCAGGCTGGCGAACGGATCGAGCTCGAAGCGTTTCGCGGCGGAGAGTGATTTATTGGCCACAGAGGGCACGGAGCTCGGACACGGAGAGCACTGGAGAAATCCGCAACTTCCCGCCACCCTGGATTCTTCGCGCTGCGGAATGACAAACCAATGAAAGCGGCGGGTGTATCGAGCTCCGCTCAGAGCAAATCGAAGAGCTGGCCTTGCTGGAGGTTTTCGCGGCGGTCGGCGTCGAGCGTGCTGAGCGCGAGAAGCTGCATCGTCGAGAGCTTCGCGACCAGCGGCTCTTTGGCCAGGGCGACGAGAAGCAATGCGCCCGCGAGGGCATCGTAGAGCGCGGCGTGGTAGTGTCGCCGCTCGGGCGGACAATGCTCGACGGCGAGCGCGTCGAGTCGGGACTGAAGCTGGCATGACTCGATCAGTTGTTCGAGCCGACCCGTGCCCAGGTGCGGATAGAGTTGGGCGTAGAGGCGGGCCGAGTCGATCCACGGCCCCCACTCCGTCGCGCGTTGGCCAGGTCGCGCGAAGTCCGGCGAGTTGCGCGGATACGGCCACACGGATTTGAGCAGCGAGTTTTCGACGCCGGCGTAGTGCGCCGCCAGCGGACCGCGCTCGCGCAGCGTGGCGAAGTTTTCCCATTCGTCGGAAAACGGCCGGCACTCACGCAGCGCCGTCTCGCTGAGTCCGTGCACGGCTTCGTCTTCGGGACGCACGCGACCGAGCGGACCGCAGAGCCGCGTCTGCGTGGCGCGGATCTCGCCGCCGAGGAGCTCGACCACCCCGTATTCGAGGATGCCGGAGACGCGGTTGCCCTCAAAATCGAGAAAGAAGATCGGTTGCTCGGTCCAAGACACGGGACCACGAAATACACGGAAGGCACGAAATCGAGCCCGGTTCCGGGCCGAGTATTTTTCGTGTGTTTGGTGGGTTTCGTGGTTTCAACGATGGCGTGGACCTGACGCCCTACCGCAACTTCATGATCGAACTGGCCGAGCAGAGCGGCGACTTCATCCGTCCGCTGTTTGCGAATCCCGCGGTGGCGGTGGAGACGAAGTCCGACGCGTCGCCCGTGACCGAAGCCGATCGCGGCGCCGAGCAGATGATGCGCGAACGCATCACGAAGAAATTTCCCACACACGGCGTGATCGGCGAAGAGTTCGGTCCCGAACGCGCCGACGCTGAGTTCGTGTGGGTGCTCGATCCGATCGACGGCACGAAGAGTTTCATCACGGGCGTGCCGTTGTTCGGCACCTTGATCGCGCTGTTGAAAGATGGGCAGCCGGTCCTCGGCGCGATTCACCAGCCGATCCTGCGCGAGCTGATGATCGGTGACGGCGCAACGACGACGCTCAACGGCCGTCCCGTGAAATGTCGCGCGACGACGCGAATCGAGGACGCGACCGTGCTGACGAGCGACACGCTCAATCTCGCGAAATACCAAAACGGTCCGGCGTGCGATCGCCTCGTGAGCCGCGCGAAACTCTATCGCACGTGGGCGGATTGCTACGGCTACCTGCTCGTCGCGAGCGGCCGCGCCGATGTCTCGCTCGATCCGATCATGAATCCCTGGGACATCGCCGCGCTCGTGCCCGTGATTCGCGGCGCGGGCGGCGTGATCACCGACTGGAAAGGCGGCGCGGCTTATCCCGCCGAATCGACGATTGCGTGCGCGACACCCGAACTACACGCGACCGTCGTGACGGAGCTGAATTCCTGAGTGGAAAAGAGGCGGGCGTAGCGCGCCGAGAACATAAACAGGAGGAAACGGAAGGAACGGAGGGCGGAGCTCGGCTTTGTTCTTTCTCCGTTCTCTCCGTTTCCTCCGGTGAAAAATCAGAAAAAAGACCCAACGATCTGCGCACAAAAAAGCCCGACGAGAACGCCGGGCTCCACGTGAGTGACAAATCTAGAGCGAAACGCTCAGCGCTTCTTCTTCGGCTTCCATTCACAGGTGACGCGCGAGCTGAAACCGCCGCGGGCCTTCCAGTCGGAGATGATCGTGAGGCTGCGGGGCTTCAGCGCGCGACCGAGATCGTCACAGATCTTGTTCGTCGCGGCTTCGAAGAAGATGCCCTCGTTGCGGAACGCGTGGAAGTAGAGCTTCAGGCTCTTCAGCTCGACGCAGGTTTTGTCGGCGACGTAGCGGACGGTGATGTTGCCGAAATCGGGATGGCCGGTCATCGGGCACACCGACGTAAATTCGTGGTGCGTGTGTTCGATGACGAAATCGCGGTGCGGCGCAGGATTGGGAAACGTTTCGAGGATCTTCGGATCGGCCATGGGAAATGAATACGGTTGAACGAACGTTGTGCGCAGCGTCGCGCGGGTAGCGAGGAGAAATCCGGCGCAAGTCTCCTGCACACGACAGCGCCCCACCTGCGTGCTTCACGCGCCGGCGAGTGCGCAAATCAGGTCGCGGTCTCGGTGAAGCGGCTCTCGCGGATGACGGTGATCTTGATCGTGCTCGGGTATTGGAGCTCGGCCTCGATGCGTTTGCGAAGCTGCTTGGCAATTTCGCGGGCGCGGTCGTCGGTGACCGTTTGCGGAGACACGACGACGCGAATCTCGCGACCGGCCTGAATCGCAAACGCCTGTTGCACGCCGTCCAGCGAGAGTGCGAGTTTTTCGAGACGACCGAGACGCTGGATGTAACCCTCCATCGACTCGGCGCGGGCGCCGGGGCGCGTGGCCGAAATCGTGTCGGCGAGAATGACGATGCCGGCGTAAATCGTCTCGGGCTTCACCTCGTCGTGGTGCGCGGCGACGGCGTTCACGACGATCGGAGTCTCGCCGTAGCGCTTGATGAACTCGGCGCCGATGTGCGCATGGCTGCCCTCGAGTTCGCCGCTCACGGCTTTGCCGAGGTCGTGCAGAAGACCGGCGCGCTTCGCGATGTTGGGATCGAGACCCAGCTCGCTCGCAATCATCGAGGCGAGGAAGCCGGTCTCCACCGAGTGATCCAGCACGTTCTGATTGTAGGAGAACCGGAACTTCAGTTTGCCGAGCAGAGTGATGATCTCGGGGTGGAGTCCGTTGATGTTGAGGCGCGTGACGGCGTCGTCGCCGGCCTGCATCGTGGAAAGATCAATCTCGTCCTGCGCGCGTTTCACGAACTCCTCGATCGTGGCCGGGTGGATGCGTCCGTCCTTGATCAGCGCGTCGAGCGCGACGCGGGCGACCTCGCGACGGACCGGATCGAAGGACGAGAGGAGAACCGTCTGCGGCGATTCGTCGATGAGCACGGTGACGCCGGTGGCCGCTTCGAAGGCTTTGATGTTGCGCCCTTCGCGACCGATGATGCGGCCCTTCATCTCCTCGTTGGGCAGCGTGATGATGGTCGAGGTGAGATCGTTGTGCGGTTTGCTGGCGAGGCGCTGCATCGCGGCAATCAGGATGCGGCGACCCTCGGTGTTCAGCTCCTGCTCGGACTTTTCCAACGTGGCGCGACGGAGCGCGCGAAGTTCATCCTGACACTCGAGGAGCACTTCCTCGCGGAGCGCGCGGCGGATCTCCTCGGCGTCCATCTGGGAAACGCCTTCCAAACGCTGGCGCACGCTCTTCGAGAGTGCGCGGATGGCGTCGCGGGCCTGACGGATGGCGGCGTTTTCGCGATTGAGGCGCTCCTGACGCTGCTCGAGTTGGTAATCGAGGAGCGCAAGCGACTCCTCGTGTGCGCGGATTTCGCGCAGGCGGACCTCGCTCTCGATCTCGCGGCGATCGAACTCGCGATTCAGTTCGGCGCGTCGCTCGGAGAGTTCGCTTTCGACCTTCTGCTTGATCTCCTCGCCGGCCACAACGGCCTCGCGGCGAGCGACTTCGATCAGTTCCGCCGCTTGTTCGCGGGCGATTCGCCGCGCGTGGCGCGTGAGCGCCCAGACGATGACAAAGCCGACCGCCAACCCTATGACCAAGCCCGCCGGGAGCGGCCAGTCAAAGCGGTCGCTCTCGGCGATCAGAAACGCGAAGTCGGCTGCGCTCACTGACGTCAAGGGACGGGCACCCTAGGTGCGAACCCCCAAAGCTCAAGTCTTCGTTACGGCACCGGTCTCGCTTCCGGGAAAACCCCGGTGCGGCTAAAAGGCGCACGGTGAGGTTGCGCACTCAAGCTCGGGCCGCGGCGAGGGCGCCGCGGCTCCACTTCCGCCTCTCGCCTCTTTTCGGGCTTTGTCCCGACTCGGTCCGCATTTGGATGCAAGCGTGTCCGCATCGTGTCCCGACCGTGTCCGCACTTCTTCCCGCCCCAGCGCGGACCTTGTCTCGACCATGTGCGCACCGCCTCGCGACATGGTTCGCGCCTTGTCTCGACCGTGTGCGAACATGGGCTCGACCTAGGCCGGACTTGAATGCGACTCGGTCCGCACACGCGCTCGACTCGGTCCGCGTGTGAGAAAGATACGGGGCGGCGTTGCCATCCGCGCGCGTCTCCTGTTCTAGCGTTGGCACTCCGTGAAACTCGCTTCCCCCACCGACTATCTCGCCGTCTTCAAGACTCAGACGCGCAGTCGCTGGGACCTGCTGACGCCGTTCGCGGTGATCGGGCTGAGCTTGTTCGGCGTGTTCTTCATCTACAGCGCGCAGGTGCCGGTCCATGGTCACAACTGGATCACGCAGCTCGTGTGGCTCACGGGCGGCGCGGTGATCTATGTGGCGGTATCGCTGATCGATTACCGTTTCTGGCTGAGCGTCGCGCACTGGTTTTATCTGATTTGCATGGTGCCGCTGGTGCTCGTGCTGATGCCAGGAATTGGCAGCGAGGTATATGGTTCGCAGCGCTGGATCAACCTCGGCTTCTTTTCCTATCAACCATCCGAAACGGCGAAGATCGCGGTGCTGTTGATCACCGCAGGCATATTGATTCGCAACGAGATCGGCACGGTGCGGCAGTCGCTGGGCGTGCTGGGGAAATTGGCCCTTGCGGTGGGTGCGCCCATGTTCCTTATCTTGCTCCAACCCGATCTGAAGTCCGCGATCGTGTTGCCCCCGATGGTCTTCTCCATGCTTTACGTTTCGAAGCTGTCCGCGCGTTTCTTCGCGGGCGCACTCGGAGCGTTCCTGCTGATCGTCGGCACGGTGTCGTGGGACACGTGGCGTTACATGGAGTTCATGGAGTCGAACAACTACTCCTACGTGAACGATCGCGGCAAATACGAGCCGCACACCTGGGTGCCGCTGCACGATTATCAGCGCAACCGCATCATCTCTTTCGTCTCGCCCGACAAGATCGACCCCATGGGCATCGGCTGGAATCAGCGCCAGTCGCTCATCTCGGTCGGCAGCGGCGGTCTCACCGGCAAGGGTTGGACCGAGGGCACGCAAGCGCGCCTCGGCTACCTGCCGCGTTCGGTCGCGCACAACGATTTCATCTTCTCGGTCATCGCCGAGGAGAAAGGTTTTTTAGGAAGCATCACGGTTCTCGGCCTTTTTGGGATAGTCTTGTTCAACGGCATTCGCATCGCCGGTCTCGCACGAGATCGCTTCGGCACCCTGCTCGCCCTCGGCGTCACGGTGCTGTTCATGGTGCACGTGTTTGTGAACATCGCCATGACCATCGGGCTGGTGCCCATCACGGGCATACCACTTCCATTCATCAGCTACGGTGGCTCCTTCGTGCTTAGTTGCTGCTTGCTGCAAGGACTGGTCCAAAGCGTCTATCGCTTCAGGAAGGATTTCACATGAAGATCCTTCTTCGCGCTATCGACCGCTCTGCCGGAATCTCCTGCGCCGCACCTGCCGCATCCGGGGCCGCCGTGTTCAACCCACACGACACCCACAATGAGCGATCAATCGCAACCCAACCCCGGCATCCCGCAGGACGTCGCGCAGAAGTATGACGAGGAACTCGTCAACCCGCCCGGCGCCGCGGAATCCACTCCCCTCACTGCCGCGGAACTGAAAGCGGGCGCCGCCGAGCGCGCCAAGCAGCGACCCTTCCTCCAAAAGATTCTCTCCGTGTTCCAAAAGGAGAAGAGTTCCTATCGCGAACTCATCATCAACTCCGAGCCGCTCGAGAAGCGCGTCGCGCTGCTCGTCGACGGCCGCCTCGAGAAGTTCGAGATCGAGCGCGAGTCCGACAACCGCATGGTCGGCGGCATCTACAAGGGCCGCATCAAGAATCTCGATCCCGGCCTGAAGGCCGCCTTCGTCGACATCGGTTACACCAAGAACGCGTTTCTCCACTACTGGGACATGCTCCCCGCCGCCGCCGACTCCTCCGTGGAAGTCGTGCGCGTGAACAAAAAGAAAAACGCTCCGCCCCGCCCCGCCGAGCCCACCGTCAAGGACATCCCGCAGATGTATCCGCCGGGCACGGACATCGTAATCCAGGTCACGAAGGGTCCGATCGGCACCAAAGGTCCCCGCACCACCACCAATCTTTCCATTCCCGGCCGCTACCTCATCCTCACGCCGTTCTCCGACGGTTGCGGCATCTCCCGCAAGATCGAGGACCCCAACGAGCGCAAGCGCCTCAAGCAGCTCATCAACGAGCTCACCATTCCCGAGGGCATGGGCGTGATCGTCCGCACCGCCGGCGAGGGCAAAAAAATCCCGCTACTTCGTCCGCGATCTTCACCTGCTCCTGAAGACGTGGCAGGACATCCAGAACAAGATGCAGTCGGAGCGCGCGCCCGCCTGCCTCTACCAGGAACCCGATCTCGTCGAGCGCACGGTCCGCGACTTCCTCACCG
The DNA here is from genome assembly GCA_024707325.1 of Opitutus sp. Classification (GTDB taxonomy): domain Bacteria; phylum Verrucomicrobiota; class Verrucomicrobiia; order Opitutales; family Opitutaceae; genus Opitutus. The sequence continues at coordinate 613,416 of JANPZY010000001.1, forward strand.
AGGAAATCGACCGCGTGCTCATCGACAGCAAGGAAGACCACGAGCGCACGCAGAAGCTCGTTGGCCAGATTTCCAAACGCTCCGCGTCCAAGATCGCGCTCTACAAGGACACGATTCCGATCTTCGAGCGCTTCAACATCGAGCGTCAGATCGAGCAAACCGGTCAGCGCAAGGTCGGCCTGCCGTCCGGCGGCGAAATCGTCATCGACGAAACCGAGGCGCTCATCTCGATCGACGTTAACACCGGCTCCCACAAGAACCGCGGCGGCGACGAGAAGAACGTCATCTACGCCGTCAACCTCGAGGCCGCCGCCGAAGCCGCGCGCCAGATCCGCCTCCGCAATCTCGGCGGCCTGATCATCATCGATTTCATCGACATGAAGGAGCGGCGCCATCGCAACGCCGTTTACGAGAAGATGGTGCAGGAGATGTCCACGGATAAGGCCAAGAACCACATCCTCCCCATCTCCACGCTCGGCATCATGCAGATGACCCGCCAGCGCCAGCAGGAGTCGCTCTCGAGCAATCTCTACGTCGACTGCCCCTACTGCCGCGGCCGCGGCATCGTGAAGTCCGCCACCACGATGTCCGTCGAGCTTCAGCGCAAACTCCAAGCTGTCGCGCGCCGCCTCCAGCTCCGCAACGACGGCAAGGAATACTCGCTGCGCGTGCTCGTGCATCCGAGCATTCTGGAACGTCTCCGCAGCGAAGACGCCGAACTGCTCGTGCGCATGGAGAAGCTCTTCGGCATCAAGTTGGCCTTCCGCGCCGACCTCAATTACCACGTGGAGAACTTCAAGATCATCAACGCCCAGACCGGCGAAGAGTATCGGTAAGAGTTTTCGGGCCGCGTGCAGCGGCCCGAAACTCATCGTTCATCTCACTCTTTCTCGTTCTCTCCTCAGGCGGCCCGCGCAAAAGCGCCGGCCGCCTTTTTCTTTTCCGCGCCATCTCCGGCCCGCACCGCCACCGACGGCCACCGCCCGCGACCCGATCTGCAAGCGCCTGACGCGCCCGCCGAAAAAAATTCCGTTTCAGCGACGGTTTCCCTCGACCGATCCCAATTCGCGCCTCGAAAATAACCCCTCTGCTAGACCGCAACTCGCGTTTGTCCGCTTCCAGCGTCATCCCGCTACGCGCTCTGGTTTCCTCGACGACCGCTCCGCGTGCGCGGTTCGTCCTCAGCAATAACCGTCAACCCGGAATCCAGCCATCATGATTGCTCACGCCCGCCTTCAGCCTCGCACGTTTCGCGTCTACCAGCGTCACGACCTCCCGCGCATCCCGCAGCTCCAGGCTCTTCCCGAAGATCATCTGCTCGCCATGCGCGCCGTCGCCACGGTGCTCCCGTTCCGCGTCAATCACTACGTCACCGAGGAACTCATCAACTGGGACGACATCCCCAACGATCCCATTTTCCAACTCACCTTCCCGCAGCCCGGCATGCTCGCGCCCGAGGATCTCGATCGGCTCATGTGCCTGATCGCCGACGAAGCCGAGCCCGCCACCATCGAGCGCGCCGCGCGCCAGATTCAGCGTCGCCTCAATCCCCACCCCGCGGGCCAGATGGAGCTCAACGTCCCCTATCTCGACGGTCAGCCGCTGCCCGGCATGCAGCACAAATACCGTGACACCGTCCTCTTCTTCCCCAGCCCGGGCCAGACTTGCCACACCTACTGTAGTTACTGCTTCCGCTGGCCCCAGTTCGTCGGCCTCGACGAACTCAAGTTCGCGAGCCAGCAGGCCCAGTCGCTCGTCGCCTACCTCAAGGAGCACCCCGAGGTCTCCAACGTCCTCATCACCGGCGGTGATCCGCTCGTGATGCGCACCGCTGTCCTGCGTCGCTATATCGAGGCGCTCCTCACGCCCGAACTCGATCACATCACCACCATCCGCATCGGCACCAAATCCGTCGCCTGGTGGCCGTATCGCTTCGTCACCGACAACGACGCCGACGAGCTCCTCGAACTCTTCGAAAAAGTCCAGGCCGCCGGCCGCCACCTGGCGATCATGGCCCACTACAGCCATCCGCGCGAACTCCAGACGCCCGTCGCCCAAGCCGCGCTCCGCCGCATCAAAAACACCGGCGCCGTCATCCGCTGCCAGGCTCCGCTCATTCGTCACGTCAACGACGACGCCGACACGTGGGCCGACCTCTGGCGCCTGCAGGTCCGCCTCGGTGCGATTCCCTACTACATGTTCGTCGAACGCGACACCGGCCCGAAAGGCTACTTCGAAGTCCCGCTCGCTCGCTGCTACGAAATTTTCCAAAAGGCCTACCGTCGCGTCTCCGGTCTCGAACGCACCGTCCGCGGTCCGTCCATGTCCGCCACGCCCGGCAAGGTCATCGTCGACGGCGTCACCGAGATCATGGGCGAAAAGGTCTTCTCCCTTCACTTCGTCCAAGCGCGCGAGCCCAACTGGGTTCGCCGTCCGTTCTTCGCGAAATTCGACGAAAACGCCACCTGGCTCGACCAACTCCGTCCCGCCTTCGGCCAGCGCGAGTTTTTCTTCGAGCGCACGATGCGCGCCATGAAGGAGGCCCGCCAGTCTCCCGCCTTCGGCCATCGCATCGCCCCCCGTCGCCGCCTCACCGTCTTCGGTCACGTCGAGTGGGAGTGATCGCGCCGGGGCTGAGCAGCTCGCGAATCACGGCAGACCCTCGTCCAGTCCCATCGCATCTTTCTCTTCCTCCTTCTCGCCTCAAGCGGCCCGCGCAAAAGCGCCGGCCGCTTTTTTCATTTTCTCGCCGTCGCCACCCGATGCACCGAGCCGCGACCAGCCCGATGGAGCGCCGAGCGCACCGCGGCTACGTTGGCGCATGCGTTCCTCTTTCTTCCCCCTGATGCTCGCTCTCTCCTTCACGCCTGCGCTTCACGCTGCGAGCCCACCCGCCGATCCCAACACCGGCGTCACGCTTCAGGTCCAAGTTTCGTTTCCCGAAAACCAGCGTCCGTCCGACGAAGTCGCCGTCGCTTCCGCGCTCGTTTCGCGACTGCGAGATACGTTCGTCGAGCAAGGCTACGCCGGCTCGATTGTCGAAGCGACCGGACGCGACACGCCCAACGAAACGGCCGTGCTGCTGAAACTCAACATCACTGAATTTCGCCAGCGCGACGACCGCGCCGACTGCAGTTTCCGCGCAACGCTCCGCACACAGGCCGATGAACTTTCGCTCCGCGACTACCGCGTGCGCGGACTTCGCCTCGTGCCCGAAGAACAGAAATCCGGCAGCGACTCCGCGCTGCTCCGCCTCTATCGCGACGTCGCCGGCAGCCAGCTCGTCCCCGGGCTCGCCACACGCTAAACTCCCGTTTGCACTTTGCCCCTTACGATGCCTGACCGCGCCGACCATCTCGCCCGCACGCTCTTCAGCCGCCTCGACCGCCTGCACGCCCTCTCCGCCGAAGACGGTCGTGGCGAACCCGACCGCGCGCAACGCATCGCCGTCATCGAAAAGATTCTCGCAGTCGATCTCGGCGTCACCGATCCCACCACACTCGCGACCATCGAAGCCGCCGCGCCCGATCGCACCACCGCGCGCCAATCACCCGATCGCGAACTCGCGACCTTCGCCGCCTTCCTCCGCCGCCGCTTGGCGAACGAACTCGAACTCACTCAGCCGCAAAGCCGGTAGAGCGAAGCCCGGCACCGACGGTCCGCACTCCGGCACGACTCGGTCCGCACACAGGCGCGACCCACGCCGCACCTTGTCCCGACCCGGGACGCACCTTGGCTCGACCTTGTCCGCACTCCGTCCCGACTCAGGCCTGCGGCTTCTGCACGCGCTCGAGCCGGGCTTCGTCCGTCAGATCGAGGCGTAGTGGCGTCATGGATACGTAGCCGTTTTCGACCGCCCAGCGATCGCTGCCTTCTTCCACTTCCTCGATCGCGCGCACGCTGAACCAGAAGTGTTTTCGTCCCATCGGATCCTCGCCAGGGAAGATTTTCCCGTCGTAGAGGCGAAACGACTGACACGTCCAACGCAGGCCGCGCGGCTCGGGCGGGATGTTCACATTGACCAGCGGGAGATCCTCCTGCGGCAGCAACAACTCGAGCGCCTTCTCCGCCCAGGGCATGATCGTGGAAAAATCCGGTTCGTCGTCGGTGACCGGCGTGCTGAACGCGATGCCGCGCACGCCGTGCAACGCCGCCTGCTTCGCCGCCGCCACCGTGCCGGAGTGCCAGATGCCGTTTCCGATGTTGGGCCCGAGGTTCACGCCGGAGAGCACAAGATCGACTTTCTCCCAGTTGAAGATGCCGAGCGCCACGCAGTCCGCGGGCGTGCCGTCCACGCGATAGGCTTCGATGTCGCGCAATTCCGGCACGTGCGTGCTCCGCACGGTGAGCGGACGGTTCGAGGTGATCGAGTGACTCTTCGAGGATTGCTCCACGTCGGGCGCGACCACGCGCACCTCGCCATACTTCGTCGCCATGCGCGCGAGCGCCGCGAGACCGGGACTGTAAATGCCGTCGTCGTTCGAGATCAGGATTCGCATCGCGAACAGGTAGCGGCGCAGCCTGTCAGGTTCCTCACCATTTCCACGATGGACGTCCTCCTGCTTCACAACGAGCGCGCCGGCGACGAAGCGCATTCACGCAAGAACCTCGTGGCGTTGCTTAAACGCCACGGCCATCGAGTGACTTATTCGACCGTCGATGAAGGACTCGCGGATCCAAAACGCATAAAAAACTGCGAGCTGATCGTCGCTGCGGGTGGAGACGGCACCGTGCGCACGGTCGTGACGCACGACGCGGCGCGCACCCGACCGGTGGCGATCCTGCCGCTCGGCACGGCCAACAACATCGCGCACAGTCTTCGCTTGGGCACGGAGTTGCCCGAAATCATTGCGGGCTGGAAAAACACGTCGCCGCGTCCGCTCGATCTCGGCGTCGCCAAGGGGCCGTGGGGCCGCACCACGTTTGTCGAAGGAATCGGTTTCGGACTGATCGGTCGCACAATCTCGATCCTCGACGCGCTCGATGCCGGCTGCGCCCACGAGTTTCCGTCGCCTGCCGACAAGCTGCATCGCGACAAATGCGTGCTCGCTGCGCTCACGCATGAGATGCCGCCAATCAAAGCCCGTGTCACCCTGCCCGACGAACGCATAAAGGACGACTTTCTGCTGCTCGAACTCCTCAACATCAGCCGCGCGGGTCCCGGCCTCGTGCTCGCACGTGACGCCGATCCCAGTGATGGCTGGCTCAACCTCGTTTCGATCACCGTCGACGAGCGCGGCAAACTCATCCGCAAGCTCGAGTGTCACACCGCTGGCAAACGCGGCGCGCGCCTCCACGAGGTCAAGACCAGGAAACTCTCGCTCGAACTCGAAGCCTGCGAACTGCGCATCGACGACTCGATCGTGCTCACCGCCGCCGACTTTCGCCGTTTCCCACGCGCGATCGCGCGCATCGAGGTCAAACTCGAGGCGGGCGCCGTTCAGCTCCTCGCGCCTTCATAACACCCGACGTCGCTATCGGGCTTTCCCTTATACGCCTTGGCTTCGTCCGCTGGCGTAACCACTTAACGGATACACCCCTGTCTCGCGACATAGGCGCGACTAAAGTTAGCACGGTCTCTCATTTGCGGGCGCGTGCTACTCGCGGACGGTCCCGCGCTTCCCCGCCCACCCCACCACAGGCGTCGCCCCATTTCGCCGCGCTGCTCTTTGCAGTGCAGTTTTACCCCCGCCGCAATCTGACGCCTGCTCCCTCGGGAAGTTGTCTTCGCATCCCCAACTCTTCGTTCCCCATGTCGTTCCTTGTTTCCTCCCGATTCGGTCCCGCTTCACTTCTCCGTCTGCTCACGTCCTCCGCCGCGTTCGTCGTCGCGAGTGCATCGGCACTCGTCGCCCAAGTTGCCGATCACGGTTTTGAAAGTGGCGCCACGCACGGCTGGGGCCCGCGCGGCTCCGCCGTCGTGACCTCGTCCACCGAAGCGGCGCGCACCGGCACAAGCAGTTTGAAAACCACCGGCCGCACCGCGGGCTGGAACGGTCCGGCGCTCGATCTCCGCGGCCAGCTCTCCGCGGGCACCGCGTATCAAATCTCCGGCTGGGTGCGGCTCGTCGCCGGTCAGCCCGCGAGCAATCTCAAGTTAACCATCGAGGCGCGCGCCACCGGCGCGGCCACCACGGAATACACGCAGGTCAACAACGCGATCGCGGTGACCGATGGCGGCTGGGTGCAACTGCAGGGCACCTTCACGCCGAGTTCGCCGAGCTACGATGTGCTCACGCTTTATCTCGAGAGCGACGATCCCACGTCCGAGTATTACCTCGACGACTTCACGATCGCGGGACCGGAAGCGCCGCCGGATACGTCGGGCCTGTTTACCGATTTCGAAACCGGCACGGCCGAAGGCTGGATGCCGCGCGGGCCAGTGACGCTCACGCCCACGACCGAACTCGCGGCCGACGGCGCTTACAGTCTCAAGGTCACCGGCCGGGAAGCGACATGGCAGGGTCCCGCGATCGATGTGTTCGGAAAAATTTTCAAAGGCTCGCAATACGCGATCGGCGTGCGCGTGCGTCTCGTTTCCGGCGAAGCGCCGACGCAGGTGCGCGTGAGTCTCGAGGTCGTGAACAACGGTTCCACGTCGTGGCACACGATCGTCGGCAACACCGAGGTTACCGACGGCGCGTGGGTCGATCTCAGCACGCTCTACACCTTCGGCCTCGATGCGTCCGAGCTGCGGCTCTACGTGGAAACGGCCGAGGGAACCCCGTCGTTCTACATCGACGACTTCATCCTCGACTACATCGAGCCACCCACCGTGCAGGATCTGCCGCCGGTGCATGAGGTGCTCGCACCCTACTTCGATGTCGGCGCTGCGGTTTCCGTCGCCGAACTTTCGGGCGCGCACGCTGAACTGCTGCTTCGCCATTTCAACACGATCGTCGCGGGCAACGAATTCAAATGGTCCTCGCTCCAGCCGACCGAAGGCGTGTTCAACTGGGGCCCGGCCGATGCGATCGCCAACTTCGCCCGCGCGCACGGTCTCAAGCTCCGCGGTCACACGCTCATCTGGCACAGCCAGGTTTCCGCATGGGTGTTTCAGGATGCGGGCGGCAATCCGCTGCAGCCCGGCAATCCCGCGCACCGCCAGCTCGTGATCGATCGCATGCGCACGCACATCCACGCCGTCGTCTCGCGCTACGCCGACGTCGTCACGGATTGGGATGTGGTCAACGAGGTCATCGATCCGTCCGGCCCCGGTGGTTTGCGCGACAGTCCGTGGCTGCGACTCGTCGGACCCGAGTTCATCGATCTCGCGTTCCAGTTCGCCGACGAATTGCTGCAGGGCTCCGCGAGTCTCTTCATCAACGACTACAACACCAACGAGCCCGCGAAACTCGCGGCGCTGAAAAACGTCGTCGAGGGCCTGCTCGCGCGCGGCGTGCGTGTCGATGGCGTCGGTCATCAAACACACATCAGCATCGTGTGGCCGCCGCTCTCGGAAATCGCGACGAGCATCGACACGTTCACCGCGCTCGGGCTCGACAACCAGATCACCGAACTCGATCTGAGCGTTTACACGAACGACTCCGATACCTCGCCGCCGACGGCCGAAGCGCTGCTCCAGCAGGCGTATCGCTATCGCGATCTGTTCAATCTCTTCCGCGCGAAGAGCAGCCAGATCAGCTCCGTGGTGTTCTGGGGCACGTCGGACGACACGAGCTGGCTGAAGACCTTCCCGGTCGTGCGCGACAACAAGCCGCTGCTCTTCGACGAACGCCTGCAGGCCAAGCTCGCTTATTGGGCCGTCGTCGATCCGTCGGAGCTCCCCATCCAACCGAAATCGCTCAACGTCACGCAGTATCCGGCGACGGGAAAATTCAACAAGCTCGACGACTGGGCCGCGATCGCGCCGACGCCGCTCGACCCGGGCTCGGATGCACCCTCGCTCGGCGAGTTCCGCGCGATGTGGAGTCTCGGCGCGGTGCACATTGCCGTGGAAGTGTTCGACCAAACCCACATGCGCGGCGGGGATTCGGTTGAGATCTTCCTGGGCAACCACGCGCCCTACACGTTCAACAAAATGGGCATGCAGCGCATCGGCGGCGCCGAAGGTCACACCACGCCCACCCCCCGTGGATACGCGACGATCATCACGATTCCGCTCTCCGGCGCGCTCGCCATCGGCCAAACGCTCGCGTTCGACGTCCGCGTGACCGATGCCGCCACCAATCGTCGCCAGTCGTGGAGCAACACACGCCAAAATCAGGAGTCCGACACGTCCGCGCACGGCACCCTCCGACTGTTGCCGGAGAAGTTGGTCGCCGAGATCAAACGTGGCGCGCCAACGATCGACGGCATCGCCGACAAGATCTGGAAAAACGCCACCGAGATCTCGACCACGCGGTTTCCGGTCGGCAGCAACGGCGCCACCGCCAAGGTGAAGCTGCTCTGGGATTCCGGCTATCTCTACCTCTACGCCACGGTGACCGACCCGTTGCTCAGCAAGGCGAGTCCCAATCCGTGGGAAGAAGACTCGGTGGAGATCTTCGTCGACCCCAACAACGGCCAGACCACCACCTACGAAGCCGGCGACGGCCAGTTCCGCATAAACTTCGACAACGAAGTTTCCTTCGGAGGCAGCGCGATCGCAGGCAATCTCGTCAGCGCGACGCAGATCGTGCCCGGTGGCTACGTCGTCGAAGCCGCAATCCGCATCGACGCCAGCGAGACCGTGAAAGGTTCCGTGCTCGGGTTCGATTTCCAGGTCAACAACGACCCCGGCACCGGCTCGCGCACGAGTGTCGCCACTTGGAACGATCTCTCCGGTAATGCTTATCAGGATACATCGCAGTTCGGCGCCTTGATCCTGCGCTGATCAGCGCAACACACCTTCCTAGGTGGAGCCCGGCGTCCCCGCCGGGCTTTTTGTTTGATCCTGCGTCAACCTCGACGCGGCCCAACTACGCGGTCCGCTCCTCCGGTAGCCAAACAGTGAATACAGCGCCTTTGCCGCGGCCTTCGCTCGCCGCCTGAATCCGGCCGCCGTGCAGCTCGATCAGGCTGCGGGCGATCGCGAGTCCAAGTCCGAGCCCGCCGTAGGGCGAACCGCGGCCGGTGCCGGCGTGGTCGCCCTGCACGAAGCGCTCGAACACGCGCTCCACTTCCGCCGGCGACATGCCGATTCCGCTGTCCGCCACTTCCACCACGAGCGTGCGGTCGTGTGGCTGCATGCGGCTCGACACGGTGATGCGTCCGCTGCGCGGCGTGAACTTCACCGCGTTGCCCACGAGATTCGTGAAGATCTGATGCAGTCGCACCGAGTCGCCGCGGACGCGCGCCCCCATCGTTCCGAGATTCAGTTCGACCTGCTGCTGCTTTTCGGCCGCGCGCGGGCGCACGATTTCGATGGACTCCTGCACGATGCGGTCGAGTTCGAGCGATTCGACATGGAGGTTCAGCTTGCCCGAGCCGATGCGCGTGACGTCGAGGAGGTCGTCGATGAGCCGCGCCTCCTGCAGCACGTGTTTTTCAATCGTCTCGAACGTCTCTCGCACGTCCGCCGGCAGCGAGGGATCACGCGCCGCGTCGCTCGCGAGGAGCAGCACGGGATTGAGCGGCGTGCGCAGTTCATGAGAGAGCGCGGCGAGAAATTCGTCCTTCGCCTTCGAGGCTGCGAGCGCCGTATCGCGCGCCTGCTCGAGCGCCGCCTGCCGGGCCGCCAGTTCATGTGAGGTGTCGGCCAGCGCACGCGAAACGATATCCGCTTCGATGACACCGGTGCGGCGCGCCTCCACCCTCTCGCCGCGCGCCACGGCCTGCGTATCGCCCACCAGCGCGTCGGCGATCTTCTCGGTCGAGCGGTTAACCCACCATACGATCAAACCGACCGCGACGCCGACGAGACCGCTCACCGTCAGCGCGATCAGCAGCATCTGTTTCGCCGGATCGAAGAGCTCGGACTTGGGCACCCCCATGACCAGCACCCAACCCGTTTGCGGCGAAACGTGAAACGCCGCGAGGCTGGGCACGCCCTCGAGTGTGATCGATTCGAACACCCCCTCGCGACCTTCCGCCGAAGCACGCCGCATGGTATCGCTGCCCTTGCCGCCGACAAAGGTCTCCTGCCCGCGGCTCCGCACCACGATCGTTCGCTCGCGGTCCGCGACCGCCACGATGCCTGCGTTCGTCAGCCGGTTGCTGAGCAACGAGCGCGTGAGCGCCGCCGGCGTCACCCCGAGATAGAGGATGCCTTCGCGATCGCCGCCGATCGACACCGGATGGGCGATGTAAAAATAGTGCCGTGTTTCTCCGCGGTTGCGCTGAAGATTCGAAGCGTAGGGCACCCGCCGTTCCATAGCCGAGCGCAGTTCCGGCGTGACCTCGATCGGCGTCATTTCGCCCAAACGCACGTCGCGCGTGTGCACCAGCTCACGACCATCGAGTTCGGTCAACACCACCCACTCGCCTGGCCGCGTCACGAGCCGCTGCGCGAGCAACCGGAATCCCGTGAGGTCGCCCGAGGAAAGTCGCGTGGACATCGCCAGACTTTGCAGCATCGACACCCGCTCGCGGAAATCCGCCTCCAGCAGCGACGAATACGCCTGCACCGTTGTCGTCAGATGCCGCTCCATCGCCCGGCGCTCGTTGCGATAGCTGAGAATGATCAACCAGCACGAGACCAGCAGTGCCGGCAAAGACACGAGCAGCACCACGAACCAAAGTCGGGCCCGAATCGACGGAGCAACGGAAGATAAAAATCGGCGATGCATCAGGGGCTCACCACTGTCGCGCACGCGCGCGACTGCCGCAACCTCCATAACATCAACTTCACGCAATCGATCGCACGCTCGCCACTACACGGACTTTCGCCGTGTTTTTACTTTTGCTGCCGCTGGATCGGTGAACGCGGAGACGACTGCGCGACGACTTGGACCTCCGCCGATGCGACCGGCACCGCGACCACCGCCCACGGCGAGGTCAGCACCTGCGCCACCACGCCGCCCGACGGTGTTTTCTCCCGATAACTCACGCGCACCACAGAACCGTCCCGGTCGACGCCGAGCACCTCGATCGCGAATCCGCCCGAGCGACGTTGACCCAGAAAAATCCCCACCGCCGACTCCTCTCCACGGCCCCACGCTCGCGGCGGCTCCCGGCCGATGTCCCGCCAAAGCTGCACCCACTCCTCTTCCGAGTGGATCACGCGCGATCCCGCACCCGCGCTCCGCGCGTGCTGACCATTCCACGTTTCAAACCGCATCGCGTCCGCTCCGTTTTCGCCCGCAGGCGCGCGGCACCCGGCCAGCACACACAGAAAAATCGCCATCCATGCTCCGCGTTTCATGCACGCCTCACGATGTCCGCCGCGTCACCGCGCGCAACCGTCCGCACCGCGGCGTGACCCATGCCGCACAATGTCCCCGCCCAAGCCGCACTTGGTCGCGACCGCGTCCGCATCGTGTCCCGACGTGGTCCGCACCTTGGCTCGACCGTGTCCGCACTTTGTCCCGACTCGGTGCGGACCATGGCGCGACCCATGCCGGCATCAGGCACGTCCCGGTCCGCGCGGCGGTAGCCCGACCGATGGCGGCCGGCGCTTTCCCAAGTATCGTTAGGTCAAGCTCGGGCACCCCGCACGAGCATCACCCAAAACCAACCAAGGATTCGTCATGCTCAAGTGGGCTCTTATCTTCGCCGTCATTTCCCTCATTGCCGGCGTGCTCGGATTCGGCGGCATCGCCGGGACGGCTGCCGGCATCGCCAAGGTGCTCTTCTTCATCTTCCTCGCGATCTGCGCGATCATGCTGATCGCCGGACTTTTCGTCGGGAAGAAATTGATGTGACTGGAACGCCAGTCGTGAGTGCGCGAAGCGCGTCGGGTGCACCGCCCGGCGCGCTTCCCCTTTCCAGGGGTCTTTGCGTTTCGCCACGGCGAGATCGCGCTCGGCGTCCGGCGAGTTGGACCGACGCCGCGAACCGCGCTTCCCCCCATTTCGCGAGCGATGCGTTTGAGCGAGGTTGGTGCGCGGTTCACTTCGCGTTCTCCAACCTCCTTCCTCTCCTCCCATGAAAACCGAACAAATTTCCCGCGGTCTCGGCTGGTTCAGCATCGGGCTCGGCGCGGCTGAGCTTTTCGCGCCGCGACAAGTGGCGCGCCTCATCGGCGTCAGCGAAAATCACGCGACACTTCTCCGCGCGATGGGCTTGCGCGAAATCGGCGCGGGCGTGGCCCTGCTCGGCCAACCGCAATACGCGCCGTGGATGTGGTCGCGCGTCGGCGGCGATGCGATCGATCTCGCTCTGCTCGGAGCGGCCGCGCGCAAACCGGAAACCGATCGGCGTCGTTTGCTCACCGCGATGGGCATCGTGGCTGGCATCACGGTGCTCGATGCGTATGTCGCCTCGCAACTCGACCGCGCGCCGAAGGCGGATCCGCGCTGGCGCGTGAGCCACCCCGAAGGTCTTGCCGGACTCGAGCGGCCCGGTCCGGGACGCCGAGGCTACGCGGCGCCGATCGATTCCGACGATCTCACCGAGCGCGGCGAAAACAAAACCGTGCCGTTGGAGGAAGCCGATCTGGAAACGACGGCCGAGCTGCCGCAGTGAAAGAATACCTAACAATCGCCCGCCCAACGCGACGCGTTGCAGGCGGGCGAAATTAGGAAAACGAAACGAGCGCCGCTGGCGCGCACGCGCGATGCCGTGCGCGCGTGGCCGTTCTCGACTACACGCTGATCTGCGTGGAAGTCATCGCGCTCGCGCCGTTGGTCATCTGCTCGAGTTGCGCGTGACCCTCGGGGATTGGCGGGCCGAGCTTCGGCTCGCCGCCGAGCGGTGCGGCCGGTTGGAAGGAGAATTTTCCTTTTCCGTCGGGCGCGGTGCCGGTGGTCCAGCGCTGGCCGGGATCACCCTCCGGTTCCACCTGCGTGGAGACGAACGTGTAGTTGAAATCCTGATTCTCCAAATGCTGCGGGAAGGAGTTGGGGATCGGGTGCACTTGATTGAGTCCGCCGATGTCCTCGAGCACGGCGAGCCACTGGTTCTGGTGCATCGTGTCGCGCGCGATGAGGAACGACAGCATGTCCTTCATGCCAGGATCGTCGGTCATCTCGTAGAGTCGCGTAGCGAGCACGCGTCCGCTCGATTCCGCCATGACGTTGGCATACATGTCGGCGGCGAGGTTACCCGTGCCGACAACCCACGAGCCGTTGAAGGGAACGCCGTTGGCGTCGGTGGCCATCGCGGCAAGGCCGGTGGAGAGGATGTGCCGCGGATCCATGCCGCCAAGCACGGCGTTGACGATCGGGTGCAGCGCGGCGTTGGACTTCGTTTCCGTCGGCGCGCCTTCGAGGTTCAACGCGACTGCGGTCGCGAGCATTTCGATGTGCGCCATCTCCTCGGTGCCGGTTTCGAGGAGCATGTCGCGGTATTTGGTCGGGCCGCGCGAGCCCCAGGCTTGGAAGAGATACTGCAAACACACGCGGATCTCGCCCTCGATGCCGCCGATGGCCTGCTGAAGCATCTTGGCGAAGTGCGGATTCGGACGGTCGACGCGGACCTTATATTGGAGTTTTCGATCGTGATAAAACATGGCGATGGGAGGAACGGTGGTGGTTTCGAAGCAAAGAGTGCCCATCGTAACCCGGCCCCCGCACGCCGACTAGAAGGGCGCCGCTCCAAAGAATCGCCGGTCGTTTCTCCACCGCCGCGCGGGGCGAATGGCGGACCGGCCCGCCCCCGGGCTCGCAGCGCCAACGCACCGGGCGAGCGCCGGGCAATCGACCCGATGGCGCCGGCGGTCCGCGCCGGCTAAACTCATCTCCGCTTTGTATCTCCTTTCAGGATACGCATGAACCACCCAACACCTTCGCTCCACTCGTCCCGCTCCGCCCGCCTGATGGCGCTCGCTCAAGGCTGGTTCTGGCTCGTGTCCGGCCTGTGGCCAATCGTGCACATTGGAAGTTTCATGGCGGTCACGGGACCGAAAACCGACACCTGGCTCGTGCAGACGGTGGGCGGACTGCTCGCCGTGATCGGCGCGGGACTGTTACTCGCCGCACGACGCGGCGCGGTGAGCCCCGAGGTGCGCTTCATCGCCGCCGCGAGCGCACTCGTGCTGGTCGCGATCGATGTGATCTTCGTTTGGCGGGAGGTGATCGGGCCGATCTATCTCGCCGACGCCGCCGTGGAGCTGGCGATTGCGATCGGCTGGTGGATGGTGCGGCCCAGCGTGGATTCCTCTACGCGCTGAGCGTATCCTGACAATCGATACGCGCTCCTCAGCGCACGGAGCGCCGCCAACCGACGAGCGAAACCACGATCGTCGCGGCAAACGCCAGCACGAACGTCGTCAGCGAATCATCCGCCGCATACGCGTAGATCACCGCGATCGCGCAATTGGGCAGCAGCGTCGCCGCGAACACGCGGCGCAACGGCACGCCCGACGCGCCCGCGATCATCACCGAGGTTTCCGCCATCACCGGCACGCTGCGCCAGCAGGCGAGCGTGAACCACAACCGGCGCTCGAGTCCGCTCCGCAGACGCGCAAGTTCGCCATCGGGCAGAAAGCGCGGAGCGATCCGTCCCACCGCTGCGCGACCAAACCACCACGCGAACACCACGCCGCTCGAAAGCCCCACCGCGCCGCCGATCACACCCGCAATCGGTCCGGCTTTCATGGCGAGAAACAGAATCACGAGCACCGAGGGCACAGGCGCAATCGCATCGGCCGAGAGCAGCACGATCGCGATCAGCGTCAGCCATACCGCGCGCTGCTCCTGCGATTCGAGGAGCGGCAGCACATAGCTCTCGCCGATCAGCGCAAACGGCAGACACACCAGCGCCATCACCAGCAGCACGAACAACGTCAGCCGCACGATCGCGCGGCGCGACATCTTCTCTGGCTGCATCGTCGACGCTTCCGTTTCGGATTGCACGTGGTGACTACACGCTCCGCACGCGCGCGGAGCAAGTCGTCATCCGACGCTCACGCCGGCAGCGTCGCGCCGTTGCTGCGGATCAATTCGCCATACCAGCGCGCCGAGTCCTTCAGCGTGCGTTTCTGGGTGTTGAAATCCACGTGCACGAGACCGAAGCGATAGCGGTAGCCCTCGGCCCACTCGAAGTTGTCCATCAGCGTCCACTGGAAATAGCCGCGCACATCCACGCCGTCGGCCGCGGAGCGACGCAGCTCGCGCAGATAACGCGAGAGATAATCGATGCGCGCCGGATCGTGCACGTGGCCGTCGAGCGCGACCCAGTCGTGACCCGACATGCCGTTTTCCGTGATCACGATCGGCAGACCATAACGCTCCCACTGGAATCGCGGTCCCCAATACAGCGCGGGCGGCGTCACGTTCCAGTGCATGTGCGTCTGCGGATTGCCGAGCTGACGCGGCAGCTGCTCCACGGAACCATCCGCGGCGCGGCGCACGTGGTAACCGTTGTAAATATTCAGCCCGAGAAAATCCAACGGCTGGCGGATCGTGCGCATCTCCTCCGCCGTGAACTTCGGTGCGTCGGCTCCGTAGACTTCGAGACCTTGCGCCGGATACTCGCCCTTGAAAACCGGATCGAGCCACCACGCCTGATTCCACACCGAGCCGTTGCGCACCGTGTAGTAGGCCTCGCGCGCCGCCTCGATGTCGGCCGCGGAATTCGTTTCCGGCACAGGCACGTCGCCCGTCGGCGCCCAGCCGATCACCGCCGGTTTCTTCGCGTGCTGACGAATCGTCTGCACCGCGAGACCGTGCGCCACGAGCACGCGATGCGCCGCGAGCAACACCTGAGCCTGCGGCAACTGATCGCCCGGCGCGTGAATGCCCGTCTGGTGACCGAGCCCCACGAAGCACTGAGGCTCGTTGAGCGTCATCCAGTGCTGCACGCGATCTGACAGACGATCGACCACCACGCGCGTGTAGTCGGCGAACCACTTCGGACTGTCCTCATGCAACCAGCCGCCGCGCTGATACAGCGCCAGCGGATAATCCCAGTGAAACAACGTCACCCACGGCTGCACGCCCGCCGCCAGCAAGTCGTCCACAAGCCGGTCGTAGAAACCGAGCCCCGCCTCGCTCACCTGGCCCACGCCCTCCGGCAGGATGCGCGACCACGCGAGCGAAAAACGATACGCCTGCAGCCCGATCTCGCGCATCAGCGCAACGTCTTCCTTCGAGCGATGGTAGTGATCACACGCGACGGCACCCGTGTCGCCGCCGTGGACCTTGCCCGGCTTTTCGCAGAACGCATCCCACACCGTCCGCCCGCGGCCGTCGGCCTCGAGCGCACCTTCGATTTGAAACGAGGACGTCGCCGCGCCCCACACAAAGTTCTTCGAGAAAGCCATGGAAAAACGCGTAGTTTCCCGGCCCAGACCACCGCCCGTCAACGGCTCGCCCGCACGCTGTTGTGCTTGCTGATGAACACGCGAGCCGCGTTTGCCGGAGTTCGCGGAAGTGGAGCAGCGCCACAGTGGCGCTTAGCAAAGGTGACGACCGGCGTCCCCGCCGGATTGAAACGCGTTGCGAGAAGTGAGCGCTTCACGAAGGAGCGTTTCGCGAGCTGAAGCGCGAGCCACTCCCGAACAATCCGCCCAAGACAGCGCCCCCTAGAACCCCACCCGCCTCGCCTCGCCTCAGCCCTCCACCCCCAAGCCAGAAAATAAAAGTCCGTAATACGGACTTTCTAATTTCTCGGTTTATCGAGGTAAAACTCCATTCCGCTTTATCAAAGTCCGTATTACGGACTTTGGATGGTGATGGTTGCCGGGGGCGGTGCGGATTGAGTGGCGGTGTGGTTCCCACGGGAGGGCGAGGATGTCCGGACTTTCGTGCGACGCGGTCCGCACCTCGGGGCGACCGTGTTCGCACCTTGTCGCAACGTGATCCGCACTTGGTCGCGACCGTGTTCGCACCTTGTCGCAACCCGGTCCGCACTCGGTCCCGACTCAGGCCTTGCGCGAGCGCGTGGTCGCGCGGCGCGGAGATTTCGCCTCCACCCACTGGCCTTCGATGAGCGTGAGGTTGGGCCTATCCACCAGACCGCGCTGGTTGGTCTTCATCAAAATCGCGAGCTGCTCGACCGCGCGCACACCGACCGTGCGGTGATTTTGCCGCATGCCCGCCGACGTGATGCCGTCGGGGCTGAGATCGAGCGCGGTGACGGTGATGTCGCCGGGCACGCGCCAGCCATTGCGACGGAAAATTTCGGGCATGCTGATCCAGTTGCTCACGACGGCTTCCACGTCGTTGTCGCGCGCCCATTGGTGCAGCATCGCGTCGATATCGACGCTTCCTTCGCCCGGCAGGATGCACGGCGGCACGCGGGCAAGCCCGGGCGATTGCGCGACCTCGACATAGTAGCCGGCGGTGAACGCGTTTTTCAGATAACGCTCCTCGCGCGCGCCCACAGCGAGACCGATGCGGCGAAACCCGCGCTGCGCGAGCCGCCGCACGGCTTCGCGCGTGATCATGAGTTGATGATTCGAAATCGTGTGCAGCGAGAGTCCGAGATGCTGCGACTCGATCTGCACCGCGCTGAAATGCTCCCATGAAAGTTGGAAGTTCGGCATCGAGTCGCCGAACGCCGCGATGATGAGACCGGTGATGCCGCGCGCCCGCAGGATGCGCTCGATGCGCGGTCCCGCGAGCGCGGCCTCGGTATCATGGCCGACGTAGAACACTTCGAGCTGATAACCGATCTGGTCGGCCTGGTAGCGCGCACCCTCGAGAAACTGGAGGTGCGCGTGCGACGTCGCGAGTTCGCTGGCGTCGCGGAAGTTCAGCAGGAACGCCATCGTGATCGGCGCGCGCACCGAGTGACGCGCGGTCCGGTAAAAATTGAGCGCGGCGAGCATCGGGTCGGGCCGATAGCCGAGCTTCTTCGCGATCTTCTGGATCCGCGTGCGCGTCGCAGACGGGAGGCGCGGATCATTTCGCAACGCGAGCGAGACGGTGGTTTGATGAACGCCGGCGGCGTCGGCGACCTGCTGCATCGTGACGCGGGGCGAAGTCATGACGCGATCATTTCAGACGCCGCAGTTCATTCTTTAGCAAGTGCAAAACCCGCATTGTGACGCCGCGCGCGAGGTCACACGTTGCCTCCGTCAGTTTTCCCTAACCCCGCGTGGCGGTTTCGTCGCGAACGACTGGCAATGGTCCTGACAGGACTTCGCGATGCCCCGCCCGCGGGCCTAATTGTTTCCGGACACCGCGAGGAGGGCGAACGTGACCGGAGGGAGAAAGCTCAGCGGCGTGCGAGCAGCTCCCACATCAGCACGGCGCCGGCGACGGAAACGTTGAGCGATTCCACTTTGCCGCTGCCGGGAATCGTGACGCGACGCGTGCAGGCCTCGAGCACCTCGGGCGCGAGACCATGCTCCTCGTTGCCGAGCACGAGCGCGATCGGGCGATCCTTCGCCACCGGCGCATCGGGACGCCCACCACGCGTAGCGGCGCCGATCACCTCGAAACCGGCCTGCGCGAGTTCGCGCAGAAACGGCGCGAGCGCCGGCACGCGCAGAATCTCCACGTGCGCCATGCCGCCCTCGGCCACACGGTGCGCCGCATCTCCGGGGAGCGCGGCGGCCGGATCGGTCGGTATCACGATTTTAGATACGCCAAAAAACGCCGCAGTGCGCACGAGCGCGCCGAGATTATGCGCATTCCCGATGCGATCGAGCACGAGCAGCGGCTCGCGATGCTGCGCCCACGTGCGAATTTCCGACGCCAAGGGCGAGCGCAGCGTCGGCGCGGCCACGATCGCCACGATGCCGCCGTGATGGACCGTGCCAGCGATCTTCTCGAGCTCGGCCGGTTCGACACAGCGGTAGATCTTTTTGGCCTTCGCGAGCGCCTTGGTCATGACGCCGACGCGCTTCGCGGTCGGGTAGTCGAAGAAGAGACGCTTGATCGCGCCCGCGTCGGCCGCGAACTGCGCCCGCACGGCCGCCAGGCCACAGAGAGTGATTTCGTTGGTTTTCAAAGGAGGAACGAAGAACGCGAACGATGTTGGAAGCTATCAGTCGCTGCCCTCACCCACCACGGTGAACTCTTCGCGGTCGTGATAGAGATGACGTATGCGGACACCGCGGGCGTGACTCACGAAGGGAGACGACGATGAACGAAGCTCGCGCAGGAGCGCGACGGCGTCGACACGACCAAACTTCAGATTGATGACGAAACGGCGGCACCATCTGCGGGCGAGCCACGGGGCGACGATGTGCTGCAGCACGTGATGCGGCTCCTCGACCATGTCGCAATAAAGCCAGTCGAACGCCGCGCCGTCGGCCGGCGCGAACTTGAATGCGTCTTCGCGACGATGCTCGATGCGCGGATGATCGAGCGCGCCGCCTTTCAGCGGACCGTTGTCGATCGCCACCACGTGCGCGCCGCGTTTCGCCGCACTGTAGCTCCAGCCACCCGGCGCCGCGCCGAGATCGCACACGGTTTCACCGGCCTGCGGTTCGCGTCCGAGCAGACCGTAGGCCTCCTCGACTTTCAGATAACTCCGCGATGGCGCGAGCGCGTCGTCGGCCATGCGCCGCTGCGCGCCGAGCACGGCCTCACGCGCCACGAACACGCGTTTGAAGTCAGCGAAAAACACCCAAAGTCCGCGCACCACGCCCTGGCGTAGGGGCGAATCGGATACAGCGAGTTTCGCGACGCGCGACATGCGTTTCTTGAGAATCTCGGCGAAGGCCGCCTCGACCGCGCCCGCCCGCCGGCCGAGGCCATCGAGCCCCGCCGCCGTATCGAACACCAGCGGCCACGGCCCTTCGAAGCGTTCGGTTTTCGCAGATGAGAGGAAGTGCTCGGCGATTCGCGCGGCGAGTTGGTTGACCGACTCACCCGAGATCTCGACGGCGTCGATCAGTGCCACCGACGCAAAGGCGAGGTCCGCCGTCTCGATGTCGCGCGCGTTCGCCGCGACGCCAGTGCGCACCCAACCTCCGCCGGACTCCTCGGTGCGGTGGCCATGCAGCTCCGCCAGCTCACGGGTGAGCAGCGGTTCGTAACCGGGCTGGCAGAGGAGAATCATGGCCGCGAGCGTGTCCCCGGCTCGATTCGGCGCGAGTGTTTTTGCCGGGAGGAAACTCTCCGCCGCAGACCCGCCAAGGCGCGGCTGACCCTTTCGCTCACGGGCGCGCCGCAAAATTTCGTTTTTGCAAACTAGCGGCTCGCATCGCGCGCGCGGAGTAAACAAGGTGCTGCCGGTTCCTTGGTTCCAGCGCCTTGGGACGGGAAATTCGAACCCGGATTTCTCGCTTTCGGATGAACCCCGACAGCGCCGCTGGCGAGCGCCGCGATGTCCACGAAAACGAGAACAAGCTTACTGATTCTGGCGGGTCTGTGCCTCGTTTCAGGATGGTTTTTCTGGCCGCGCGCGCTCGGGACAGCGCGAGACGCGTCTGGTCCCACTCCAACTCCACGGGTGGCCACCCAGGCGACGCCTCGGAACGAGCAGGCCGAGCGATTCGCCACGACGCAGACGCCGGAAGCGCTCCGAAGCGAGATCGCCAATTTGGAGCGCGCGCTCGCAAAACTGCCACCTGCGGAGGCCGCAGCGGCGTTGGTGGATCTCCTCGATGCCGGCGTGGATGGAAGGACCGGGCTGGCCTTTCGTGTCGGGCCAGGCGGTGCGCTCGTCTCGGCGCCGACGTTGCGCGTTTGGATGCTTCATCGACTGGGCCAGCTCGACCGGCTCCTCGCCGCCGCATATGCAGAGGAGATTTTCGCCACCGGCAACTCGCCCGACGAGTGGTCGGTGGCGCTTCGCAATCAGTGGCGGGAAGCCGCTCCGCTGGGCGAGATGGCGGCCGTGCGCGAACGCGTATTGGAGATGATGCATCGCGACGAATGGGCCGAGTCGCCGAGCGCGGGTTTTCTGGAGGGGCTCGATCTCGCGGTCGCGAGTGTCGCGTGGGAAGCCGTGCCCCGCCTCGAAGAGTGGCTCGCCCCCGGACAGCCGACGGCGCTCCGCGCGGCGGCGTGGCTGACGCTCGATCGGATGGTGCTCGAAGCGCCGCAGGACACGCTGGCGCAATATGCCGGGCACCCCGATTGGCTGGCCTCGCAGCCCATGCTACGCGCGGGGGTGATGGCACGAGCGAATGTGGAGAATCCCAGCGAGCGCGCCGTCGTGGAAACTTATTTGCGCCGAGACATCCCGTCCGCGGAAGGTCAGCGATTTTTCGAACTTTTACCCAACGTCAGCACCGCACTGTCCCACAACCTGGCGACACCGCCCCACGTTGTCTCCGCCTGGACGGCGGCGCAACGCGATCGGGCAACGCTGGCCGTGGTGCAGGGGTGGCGCACCTCGAGCGCTTTTGCCCGTTGGGAATCTGACCTGGCCGCCGCGGAGGAGCGGCTGGCCGAATCGGTCGCATCGGCCAAACGCGGAGGATACCTGACGCCATGAAACAAAAGCGCTCCAGCCTTGAGAAAACGATCCGGTGGCGACTCACGATCGCCGCGTTGCTCGCGCCAGCCGTCATTGCGACCCATGCCGCCACCACGCCGAGCCCGATCTCCTC
Source organism: Opitutus sp. (assembly GCA_024707325.1). Lineage (GTDB taxonomy): Bacteria > Verrucomicrobiota > Verrucomicrobiia > Opitutales > Opitutaceae > Opitutus. The sequence continues at coordinate 634,912 of JANPZY010000001.1, forward strand.
GGGATCGTATTCACTTTATCCCTACCAATACACTGGCCTGATCACCGTCACCACCAGTTCCACCGCCACGACAATCAACAGCCAGACCGGCAGCGGCGCGGTTGGTGCGCAATCCGCGGGTCGTCTTCTCCTGTGCGCACGTCGTCTACAAAGAGGAAAATGTCGACCCCTGGCTCTCGAAGGTGAAATGGCATCGGGCGTGGTCTTCCGGCCAGTTTCCCGCGTCGACCACAGGCCAGACGCTGCGCAGCTACTATTACTTCGTTGGTTATAGTTCCGCGGTGAAGAACTACGGCACCACCAGCAGCACCGCCTTCGCGAACGATTTTGTGGTTCACTACGCCTACGAGGACACGGGAAGTGGCGGCTATGCCGGCTGGTGGACCGACGGGACCAGCCAACTGAAGTCAGGGGTCCGCCAAAAGCTGATCACGGGGTATCCCTCCGGTCTATACGGCTCCAGCCACAGTTGGAAATACCTGATGCATGAGACCGGCCCGTTCTACGACGCGTTCTCCACGGTAATGGATACGTATCTCAGGACGACCGGCGTCTCGACCGCACAAGGAAACAGCGGCGGCCCCGTTTGGGTGTGGGATTCGACCAACGGGCAATACTACTATGCGGGAGTTCTGATATCCGGATTGACCCGCAGTCTCGGTGAGAGCGACGACGTCGTCGGCGTCTACGGGGTGGACGACACGAGCAAGACTCTCATCGAAGCCGCAATCGCTGAAGTGACGGACCTCATGCCCGTCATCACTCAACAGCCCTCGAGCCGCCGCGTGACCGAAGGGTCCGACGCGACCTTCTCGGTTAAGGCGACAGGGGGAAAACTCTCCTACCTGTGGTATATGGACGGGCCTTTTGGTCCCCAGATGCTCCTCGCCGAGACCAAGGCCACGTTGACATTAAAGAGCGTCAAAGCCTCCGACGCCGGGACCTACTACGTCGTGGTCACCGGCGCGGACGGGACCAAGGTCACGAGCAAAAAAGCCACGCTCACCGTCGATCCGCCCAACACGGCTCCCGTCGTGAGCAAGATCAAGAACTACACGATCGACGAGGATACGCCGCTGACGATCAAGTTCACCATCCGCGACACCGAGACCTCCGCGAGCAAACTCAAGGTAACGCGCAGCAGCGGAGACACGAAGCTCTTCCCTCTCGCCAATCTGAAACTCGGCGGATCCGGGACCAATCGCACCCTCAAGCTCACACCGGCCAAGAACCTTTCCGGCAAGGCAAAGATCAAGGTGAAGGCCAGCGACGGCTCGCTCTCTCACACCCGCAGCTTCACCGTCACCGTGCAGGCCGTAAACGATCCGCCCACGCTCGGCGCGCTGGAGGACATCACAATCAAGGAAGACACCTCGAAAACCATCACCCTCAAGATCGGCGACGCCGAGACGTCTGCCTCGAAATTGAAGGTGTCGGTCGCGACTTCGAACACCACCCTCACCCCCAAGAAAGCGCTCGTGCTGGGCGGAAGCGGTTCGAAGCGAACGCTGAAAATCACCCCGGCGAAAAACCGCTACGGCTCTGCCAACATCACCGTCACGGTCAGTGATGGCAAAGTCACGAAGAAGCGGACCTTCAAGCTGACCGTGAAGTCGGTCAACGACGCGCCGACTCTCTCGAAGATCGCCGCGCAAACGGTGAAGCGGAACAAGAGCACACCAAAGATCCTTTCACGATCGGCGACGCCGAGACCGCCGCGGGGAAACTCATTCTCATGCGCAGCAGCTCCGACACAAAGCTGCTGCCGTTGTCCGGCCTCAAGCTAGGCGGTAGCGGCGCGAATCGAACCATCGTGGTCAAGCCCGCCAAAAACAAAACGGGCCAGGCGACGGTCATGATCGCCGTAAGCGACGGGAAGAAGACGACCACGCGGAGCTTCTCCGTGACGGTGAGTAAATAACCCCGCCGAGGCTCGACTCGGCGCGAGTGTTTTTGCGAAGTGAGCCGCATGAGATCCGCCCTGTTCGCCGCCGTTCTCGTCGTTACCGCGCTGGTCCAAACGGCTCCCGCATCGCCCCATCCGCGAGCACAGGAGCTGATCGAAACGCTCCGGATGGAATTCCTCGAGGGAGAGTCAGGCTACTTCGCATTCCTCCCTCAATCGCCACAACTCGTCACGCAGGAAGGCCGCGAACTGCCGGCGCAGAGCCGCATCTACTACCTGCTCACGCAGGAGCTGCCGACCAATTTCCTGCACTGGCTCGCTTCGGACGACACCCACATCCTGCTCGAAGGTGGACCGGTCGACTACTTCATCTTTCACCCCGACGGCCGCGCGGAAAAAATCACGCTCGGACGCGACCTTGCCGCGGGGCAGCAACTCGTGATCGCGGTCCCGGGAAACTGCTGGAAGGCGCTGCAGCTGCATCCAGAAGCTGGATACGCCCTGATGGCCAACGTGCTTTCGCCCGCATGGACGCCGGATCGCGTGACGATCGGCGCCGGCGAGGACTTCGTGCGTCGCTTCACCGGCGCGGCCGACTGGGCCACGCCGGAAACGCTGCGAGGCCTGATCGGCCCGAACTGGCAGAAGTGAGTTTTCCCGCCGACAGGTTCGCCCCGCCGGCGAAGGCAAACCTCAGGGAATTTCGCAAGCGCCTCCGGCGCAGGCGACGACCTGCTTCAGCTCGGTGATATCCTCGGTCTCTTCGAGCAGCGTGTAATCCACGGGCTCGTGCACGAGCGAGTTCCACTTGGCGATGTCCTCGGGCGTCACCACCGCCTCGCGCGGAGCCTGCGCGTAAACCTTGTCGCCGCAGTCCTGCAGCAGCGCGATGCCCGTGAAGTGGTGCCGGTGATCCCAGACGAAATCGGCCACATCGGCCCACTCGTCGGGTCGCACGGAAATCGTGCACGAGACATTGTGGTGCAAACCGGGCGAGAACTTCTCGTGGCGGCGTCCGGCCCACACCCAGTTCTCCTGCACGAGACGGATATACTCGAGGTGCTTCACGGCCGAGAGATCGTCGCGATAGATGCCGAAGGCCGGGCCCTCGACGGGAAACGTGATCACTTCGGTGCGTCCATTGGGATCGTAGACGCTCGACTCGACCATGTGCGGGTTGCTGCGCTTGAAGTGGAGGAAGACCGGATCGTGCACGTTGGTCTGCACGCGGCGGAAATAGCGCGGCGCGTGGTGCGGGTGCAGGCCGCTGCTGGTGCCGAGGAGCAGGCTGGCGGTGCCCTCGGGTTTCACGCAGGTCGTGCGCGCGGCGGGATTGATCCCGAGCGCGCGGGCGACGATCGCGTTGACAGTCTTGATCACACCGGCGCCGGCGCGGAGCACCGCCGGATCGAGCAACAGGTCCGGACGATCGAGCACGCCGCAGAGCGACACGCCGAGCAGCGCCTCGCGCTCGGTGATCACGCGCGAAACGGGCGAGAGGTATCCAAAATCCGTATACCCGGATTGCAGCGTGCCGATCACGGCCGCGTGCGCGCAGAGCTTCAGGAAGCGCTCGCGCGAATCGGCGGCGGCCGAGGAGATCGTGCTGAGATTGCAGAACTGCACGCCCGTGAGCGTGTCGCCTTCGCGGAGTTCGCCCGTGTAGCCGAGTTCGCGCAGACGCTTGATCGCAGCGGCATCGACCTTCAGGCGCGGATGCAGGCCGATCTCCACGCAGGGATTGGCGCCGTATTCGGTATCCTCGACGAAGTAGAAGCCCGGTTCGCCGAACTGCTTCTGCGCTTCGAACAGACGATCGAACTGCTCGCGCGTGGTGTGGTCGCGCACCAGCACGGCGGAGTTGTTGCTCGCGGTGCGCTGCGGATTCTCGGCGAACCAGTTGCCGGTCTTCGACGCGATCATCTCCTCGTCGTCGACGGAGAAGAGGCAGATCGTGGCCGAGCGGCGGACGCCGCCGGAGAGCACGGCCTTCGCGGCCCACATGAGAATGTCGTAAGCTTCGATCGGCTTGAGCTGGCGGCCCGCCGCGGCGCGCACGATGCGCTCGATGCGCGTGAGCGAGTGGAAGAGCGGCTCCGGTCCGGGCGCCTTGCCGCCCGACGTGCGCAGCGGCGCGCCCTCGGGACGGATCATCGAGTAATCGAAAACCACCTGACGGCCCGCGACAGCGGCGTGCATCAACTCGTGCAGCGCGTCGGCCCAGCCTTCGATCGTGTCGGCAATCACGTGCGTGATCGGCGCTTGATCCTCCTGCAGCGGCGCGAGCGGGGCAGCTTGGCCACGTGGTGTTTCTGCACCGAAAAGCCCACGCCGCAGCCGCACAGCAAGAGGTAGAGCGACTCGCCAAACGCCTCCATGCGATCGATGTAGGTGAAGCAGCAATTGTAGATGCGCGCGTGCTTCGACTTCACCGCTTCGCCGCCGAACTGCAGCGAACGCATCGAGGGCAGCACCTCGCGGTGCTCGACCGCCGAAAACGCATCGCGGATCGCATCGTGCAGGTTGCCCAGCGAACCCAGCGCCGCGACTTCGGCCGACGTGACATCGCCCCGTTCGAGCGCGGTCCACGCTGCCGCATCCAGCGAGGTGTCGGCATACCGCTCGAGATGCATATCGCGCACGCGGTTGACCGCCTCGGCCCAGGTTTCACGGCGACGGCGCTCCGGCGAATAGCGGGCATAACGGGAGATCGCGATGAAATCCTGAAGTCCGTTAACGGCGTGCGTGATAGGGAGGGTCGAAGCAGGCATGGCAGAGCTAGGCGAGGAAGGAGTGGTTTTCGTGAACGCGGGAGAGGGTTTTGCTGGGGGTTCGGTCAGCAAGAAGCCGCGGACCGCCACTAGCTATTGTGGAGACGCACTCGTCAATACACTACCTGTAGTGGTCGATGAGGTATTACGTCAGTTGATACCTCACTTTGGAGCCCACCCCGATTTTATGATCGGTGCTCCTCTGAAACGACCTTATGAGCCACGCTTTCCGGCTCCGAAAACGACAAAAAATGACGCGCGCCGAACCCTTTCTCGTTGAGTCGCCAGCGGCGAAAAATTGATTGGCGCGGTGTCGCTTCCTCCTCTGCCCGCCCAGCCCACGCCCGGCCGCTACCGGCACTACAAAGGCCAGGAGTATCGCGTGATCGGGCTCGCCCGCCACTCGGAGACGCTCGAGCCGCTCGTCGTTTACCAAGCGCTCTACGGCGAACGCGGGCTCTGGGTGCGCCCCGCGGCGATGTTTGTGGAAACGGTGCAGCTCGCGGACGGCCCTGTGCCGCGCTTCGCCCGGATCGCAGACGAGTAAAACTTTTCTCGTCGCTCCGCTTCACCGAGCTTCCCGTTTTTTCCGTTCATGCGCGTCCTGATTGCCTTCGACAAATTCAAGGACGCACTCGCCGCCGACGAAGCGTGCACGCTCGCGGCGCGCGTGCTCGGCGAACTCCACCGCGACTGGCAGATCGAGAGCTGCCCGCTCACCGACGGTGGCGAAGGCTTTTGCGCAATCCTCACCCGCGCTCTCCGCGGACAACTCGAGTCGCATGTCGTCACCGGCCCGCGCGGCGAACCTGTTTCCGCGCCGCTCGGCTGGGTGCGCTGGCGCGACGTGCCGCCGACCGCGCGCGAGCTGCTCGCGCTGCCCCGCCCACTCGCGCCCGACGACAACATCGCGCTCGTCGAAATGGCGTCCGCCAGCGGACTCGCGCTGCTCTCACCGGCGCAACGCGACCCGTGGCAAACGACTTCGCGCGGCACGGGCGACCTGTTGCAGATCGCTCTCAGCGCCGGCGCCCGCGCGATCCTTGTCGGTGTGGGCGGCAGCGCGACCAATGACTTGGGGCTCGGCGCACTCGAGCCCTTCGGGGTGCGGCTCGTGGCGCGAGACGGTGCGGACCTTGGCTCGACCGTGCCCGCACATTGGCGCGACGTGGTGCGCATCGTGTCCCGACCCGGTCCGCACCCGGTCCCGATCCGGATCGCGTGTGACGTCACCAATCCCCTGCTCGGTCCGCCTGGCTGCACCGCGGTTTACGGTCCACAGAAAGGTCTCGCTCCCGGCGAGGTCGCGGAAATGGAAGCGCAAGCGGCGCGGATCGCGCAGTTGTTGTGCGCAGCCACCGAGACTCCTGCAGCCGCGCAATCGGTTCCTGGCGCCGGGGCGGCGGGTGGGATCGCGTTCGGCCTCGGTGCGGTGCTGGGCGCGCGCTTGCTCGGCGGTTTTGCCCTCGTCGACGCGTGGCTCGGACTGGAAGAAAAACTGCGCGCGGCCGATCTCGTGATCACCGGCGAGGGCGCATTCGACGCTACTTCGCTCACCGGCAAAGGCTGCGGCGCGCTGGCGCTTCGCGCCGCGACGCTCGGCAAGCGCGTGCACGTTTTCGCCGGCCGCGTCGCGGTGAAGGAAGCAAGCGGCTTACAGATGCACGCGATCACGCCGGCTTCGATGCCGCTTGCCGAAGCGTTGCCGCGCGCTTCTGTTTTTCTTTCTCACGCTCTGAAAGCTGCCTTCGCCTGAAACCGCCCCGGATGTCGCACGACGAACACCACCAAGAAAAACTCGCCCGCCACGAACGGCGGCGTTGGGCCAAGAAGCTGCTGCGTTTCATGCCGCGGCGGGCGCAATTTCACAAATATCCCATCGTGGGACGCTTCGCTCACTTCGCGCGAAAGCGTGCGTATCTCTGGTCGTTCAAGACCGCGCACATGCGCCCGGCGTTCTACGCGGGCTCGATCATTTCGCTGCTGCCGCTGATGGGCGTGCAGTTGCCGGTCACATTCGCCATCTGCCTCGTGCTGCGGGCCAACTTCATGGTCGCGGGCGGGCTGCAGTTCATCACCAACCCCGCCACCGCCGTGCCCGTTTACTACGCGACACACCGGCTGGGCGCCGAGATCATCCATTTCACGGGCTTCGGCCACGCGCTCGAAGTCGTGGACGACGATGCTTCGCTCGCAGGCGAAGAGGTCACGCCTCACCTCGACCAGACGCAGGCGGGACTCGAAACGTCCCCGCGCTGGCTCAAGTGGACGCGCAAACTCGGCGCGGGCCTCAACGCGCTCGTGATCGGCGGCATCGTGTCGGGCGCGGCACTCGGTCTCGTGCTCGACGTGATCTGGCGCTTCACCGGTGGCAAACGCCAGCAGCGCGCGCATGGAAAACATCACCATCGGCCGCCGCATAATCATCATCACCACAAGCATCGCTCGCGTTCGAATCGTTCCCGCTCGACGGGCGGAGACCACCCGCCAACCTAAGCCCGCGATGCCCGGCTTTCTTCGTTTCCTGACGCCGTCGAGACTCCTCTCGTGCGTGCTTGCTCCGCTCACGCTGCTGGGCTGCAGCTGCAGTTCCAGCAGCAGCAGCCGAACCGGTCCTGTGGCGTCCGATAAAGCGGTTGTATCCACTCCGGCCCGACCGGCGACCGCGCGTCCCGCGCAGGACTTTGTTTATCCGGTGATGCTCGGCATCGACGTGCTCACGCTCCAGGGCTTCGCACCCGTGAAGGGCAAGCGCCTCGGCTTGCTCACGCATCCGGCGGGCGTGAATCGTCTCGGCGAGAAAACGATCGACGTCCTTCGTCGCGCGCCGGGCGTGAATCTTGTCGCGCTCTACGGACCTGAGCACGGCATCTACGGTGACACGCCGGCCGAGGTCATCATCAACGACACGAAAGACCCCCGCACCGGCCTGCCTGTTTTCTCGCTCTACGGAAAATTCCGCAAACCCGTCGCCGCGCAGCTCAAGGGCATCGATGCGATGGTGATCGACCTGCAGGATGTGGGCTCGCGCTCCTACACGTTCATCAGTGCGATGAAGCTCACGATGGAAGCATGCTTCGAGCACAACATCGAGGTCATCGTGCTCGATCGTCCGAATCCCCTCGGCGGCCTCAAGGTCGACGGCCCGCTGCTCGATGCGAAGTGGCGCAGCTACGTCGGCGAATTCCGCGTGCCCTACGTGCACGGTCTCACGATCGCCGAGCTCGCGAAGATGGCGAAGGAAGCTCCCGGCGTGCTCAACATCCCTGACGACGTGCGCGCTCGCGGCCGGCTCACGATCATCCCGATGCGGGGTTGGAAACGCTCCATGCGCTGGCCCGAGACCGGCCTCACGTGGATCCCGACGTCGCCCTTCGTGCCCGATTTCGCCGCCGTGCAGGGTTACGCGATGACCGGCCTCGGCACTTACCTCGGCGGCTTCTATCACGGCGTCGGCAAACAGTATCCTTTCCGCGGTATCGGCCACCGCACGGTGAAGATCGACGAAGTCGAAAAAGAGCTGAAGGCGCTGAAAATCCCCGGCCTCCAGTTTCGCCGGGTGAGCGGCGTCAACCGCGCCGGCAAACCCGCCGTCGGCCTCTACGTGGAAATTTCCGACTACGACGAGTGGCGTCCGACCGAGCTGAGTTTTTATCTCATGAAGCTCGCGTGCAAACTCGAGGGCTCCAATCCCTTCAACGCCGCCACGGTCGCGCAGCAAAACGGCTTCATCCGCCACATGGGCTCCGAAGAGTTCATGCGCGTGCTGCAACGCGACGGTGCCCGCACCGACATTTCCCTCTGGGTCGAGGAGTGGCACAAGCGCGCTCTCGTCTACCAGATGCAGAGCCGCCGCTACTGGCTGTATCAGTAAGCGCGCGGTCGCGCAGAAGAAGCCCGCGATCACAACCAACGAGCCCCCCCCCGATCGATTCGTTCTCGTTCTCGTAATCGTTCTCGTTCTCTCGGGTCTTTTTCTTTGCAGCGGTCCCGTGCGCTCGCGTGGTTTTTGAGAACGAGAACGAGAACGATTACGAGAACGAGTAAGAGAACGATGAATTAAGACGGCGCTCCCGCTTTGCTTTCCGGAGGCGTTTCTGCGAATTTTTTTCGAAGGGCCGCACGCTGCCGCGGTGTTACACCGGTCGGCCATTCGTCCGTCCCTTTCTCCGCGTCATGAACTCCTCTCCCGATCCCCTCGATCCGCTGCTCGATCGTTGGGCCGATGTGCCCGATCCGTCTCCCCGTCTCACGTCGGAGGTCTGGCGTCGCATCGCAGAGGCCGAGGCGACCGCCCACCGCCGCACCGGACTCCGGGCCGGCATCGAGGCGTGGTTCTCGCGGCCGTCGCTCGCCGCGATGTTTGTCGCGTGCTGCGCGTTGCTCGGACTGTTCCTCGCCGAGTGGCGCGTCAATCAAGTCCAGCGCGAGCGCAGTGCGCAGATCGCCCGCAGCTACCTGCTGCTCATCGATCCGCTGCTCAAGGCCAACACCGTCGCCCACAACCCATGAAACGCACGCTCTCCGTTCTCCTCCTCGGATTGGGCGTGGGCCTCGCCACGCACCTCGCGTATTTTCACTACAACGAGCCCGCCGCCGGCGACTCTCTCGACGGCCACCTCGCGTGGATGAAGCGCGAACTCAATCTCTCCGACGCGCAATACGCCCGCATCCGCGATCTTCACCAGGAATCCAGCCCGCGTCTGCGCGAGCTCGCCAGCGAAGTCGCCCAACTGCAGGCCGAGTTTGCGGCGTTCGAAAACACCCGCCGCACGACCGACAAAGTCGATTTCATCGAGTTCGCCGCCTTCGTGGAGCTCCGCCGCGCGATCAACGAACGCTGCATCGCCTCCACTCGCCAGCTCGTGCTCGCCTCGGCTGACGTGATGACGCCCGAGCAGCGCGCCCATTATCTCGGCCTGGTCGCTCCCTCCGAATCGCTCCACTCCTCGCATAACTAAACCGAGAGCGCCCGCCCCAGCGCGCCGTGTCTTCCGACCCCGAAATCGATCGCGCCAGTCTCGCCGCCCTCCAGCGCGGCGACACCTCGGCCCTCAACCGACTCATCGCCCGCTGGCAGCGGCCGTTGATCGCGTTTGCGTATCGCTACGTGCAAAACTCCGCCGATGCGCACGACCTCGTGGCCGAAGTGTTCGTGAAATTTTATCAGCAACGCGACCGCCTGCGCGCCGACACCAACGTCTCCGCCTGGCTCTTCACCGCGCTCACCAACCGCTGCCACAACCACCACCGCTGGAAGCGCCGCCACCCCACCGTGACGATGGACGCCCCTGTCGACGACGGCCGCAGCGAAAGCCCCGCCGGCTTTTCCGAATTTCCTTCCGATCAACCCGCGCCGCACGCCTCGCTCGTGCACGACGAATCGGAGGCCGCCGTGCGCACGGCGATCGACCAACTCCCCCACGACCTGAAAACCGCCGTGCTCCTTCACCACTACGAGCACCTCTCGTATCGCGAGATCGGCGAGATCGTCGGCTGCTCCGAACGCGGCGTCGAAACCCGGCTCTACCGCGCGCGCCAGCAGCTCAAGGCCGCGCTCGCCCACTACATCGGCGAAGCCAGCGCCTGCTGAGCTCGCGAACGAAAAGCGTTCTCACCGTCTCGCCGACGCTTCATTCGCGAGAAATCCCGGCTCGATTCGTTCGCGTAATCGTAATCGTTCTCGTTCTCGCGGGCTTTTTTTTCGCAGCCGTGTCGTGCGCTCGCGCGGTTTGGAGAAAGAGAACGAGAAAGAGAAAGAGAACGAACACGGTCGCGACGAGGTGCGGCTTCGGTCGAGCGGAGGTCCGGACACGGTCGAGCAAACGTCCGGACATGCTCGAGCGCAGGTGCGCACACGGTCGACCGAAGGTGCGGACTGCGTCGCGACACCGTGCGGACATCGTCGAGACCACGTGCACACATCGTCGCGACCACCTGCCTCGCCCCCTGCCTGTCATTCTGAGCGTAGCGAAGAATCCAGGGGGCGTTTCGACCCGCTTTGCGGCTGGGAAACTCCCAGTGGATGTCAGGTTAGCCTTCAGCTGAACTTCGCTGCGCTCAGCATGACAACGATCGGGTGGAGCCCGCCGTCCCCGGCGGGCTTTGTTTGGCGATCGCCGCGTTCATAACCCGCCGAGGACGGCGGGTTCCACCCTGTCCAAAGCATTTCATTCGCGAGAAATCCCGGCTCGATTCGTTCTCGTTCTCGCGGGCTTTTTTGCAGCCGTCTCGTGCGCTCGCGCGGGTTCGAGAACGATTACGATTACGAGAACGAGTAAGAGAACGAGAACGAGTAAAGAAGCCGGACCGCACTTTGGCGATCCGGCTTCTTCTTACACACACACCAGCTTTCGATACGGGTCTGCGCTTCAAGGCTTGGCCTCGAAATTGAAATCCTGGCGGGCCTGCACGAGCACGGGGCGACCACGCGAAACGGGCGGCTCGAATTCCCACTGGCTCACGGCGTTGAGCGCGAGGGTGGCAAGGGCATCGTGAGCGCGGCTCGTCGCGACGCTTACAGCGGGCAAACGCACGCGGCCTTGTTCATCGATGTAGAACTCGATCGAGATCGTGGTCGCTTTGCGGGGAGCGAGCTCGGGCGGGTAATCCGGTTTTACGATCTTGCGCGGAGTCGGGATGCGATCGAGGTCGCGCATGCTGCACGCACTGTAGCGGAAGGAATCGGGGCCGAGTTGGTAGCGGCGCTGTTCGATGAAGACCGAAGCGGAGAGTTCGACGAGCACGATGCCTTCGCTGCGAAACTCAAAGGTGAGCTCGGCGATCGCGCCCCGGCGCTGGCCGTTGAGGATCGCGGGCTCGTAGCGCCAGCGTTTGACGGCATCGGCCGCGCGTTCACCGAAGAACGGATGATCGTATTGCACCACGAGGCTGTCAGTGAGCGTGCCATCGTCATCGATCTGCACCGCGACGATGGCGGTGCCGGAAGTGATGCCGAGATCGAGCGCGCGCCGCGGAAAAATCACCTTGTCGGTCTGGATCACGCGCATCGGCTGATAATCGGACGCGCCCACCTGAGCGGAGACCGGCGCCGCAAGCAGAGTGGCGAGGAGGAGGAGGGCGAAGGTTTTCATAGGCGTTTGAAGTTGCCCGGAATAACACCAGTGATTTGCCGCGCCCTTCATTTTGCGCCGCGGAAAATCGAGTTTCGTGTTGCGACTCTCGTCGACGCAGCGCGAATCTGGAGCTCGTTCTCCGTCAGTCTTAACCCCCATAACGTATGTCGAGACCTGTTACGCTTTTCACCGGCCAGTGGGCCGATCTTCCCCCTCGAAAAACTCGCCCCGTTGGTCAAACAAATGGGCTACGATGGCGTCGAGCTCGCCTGTTGGGGCGACCACTTCGATGTGGAGGCCGCCGCGAGTTCGAAGAAATACGTCGCCGAAAAATGGGAGCTCCTCATGGACAACGGGCTCACGTGCTTCGCGGTGTCGAACCACCTCGTGGGCCAGGCGGTGTGCGATCTGATCGACGAGCGCCACAAGGCCATCCTGCCGCCCGATGTGTGGGGCGACGGCGATCCTGAAGGCGTGCGCCGTCGCGCGGCGAAGCGTCTCGCGCTCACGGCGAAGGCCGCGCGTGCGTTTCTCGATGCGAAGCCGGGCCGCGAGGGCAAGGACGAGTTTCCTGCCGTCGTGAACGGTTTCACCGGCTCCTCGATCTGGCACTCGATCTACGCGTTTCCGCCGACGACGCAGGCGTATTGGGACAAGGGCTTCGCCGACTTCGGCAAGCGCTTCGGCCCGATCCTCGAGCAGTTCGAAAAATACAACGTCAACTTCGCCCTCGAAGTGCACCCGACGGAAATCGCGTTCGACATCGCGAGCGCGCAGCGGGCTCTCGCCGCGGTGAAGAACCACAAGCGTTTCGGTTTCAACTACGACCCGTCGCACCTCGGTTATCAGGGCGTCGATTACGTGAAGTTCATCCGCACGCTGGGCAACCGCATCTACCACGCGCACATGAAGGACGTGTGGTGGGGCCACGGCACGGGCGACGCCGGCGTCTTCGGCGGGCACACCAACTTCGGCGATCCGCGCCGCTACTGGGACTTCCGCTCGCTCGGCCACGGCGACATCAACTTCGAGGAGATCATCGTCGCCCTCAACGATGTCGGCTACAAGGGCCCGCTCTCCGTCGAGTGGGAAGACGTCCGCATGGATCGCGTGCATGGCGGCACCGAAGCGGCGGCGTTTGTGCGCAAGATCGACTTCGCCCCGAGCACGGTCGCGTTCGACGCGGCTTTCGACAAAGAAAACCAGTAAGCGCAGCTCGCTGGTCATCGGACGCGCGCGAGCATCTTCGGACGCTCTCGCGCGTCTTTTTCTGCGCGGTCATCACTTTCATCCCAAGCTCCTAGCCAACAGCCCACAGCTCGAAGCTCTCAGCTCCCCAAAAAACATGAGCATCAAAATCGGAATCATCGGCGCCGGCGGCATGGTCAATTATCACGCGACGGGCTTTCGTGCCGCGGGCGCGGAGATCGTCGCTCTCGCCGACGTGAACAAGGCCGCCGCGGAAAAAACCGCGCAGCGTCACGGCATCGAGCGCGTCTTCGGCGACGTCGCCGAGATGCTCCGCAGCGTGCCCGAACTCGACGCCGTCTCGGTGATCGTGCCCAACAAGTTTCACGCGCCGCTCGCCCTTCAGGCGCTCAAGGCCGGCAAGCACGTGTTCTGCGAAAAGCCACCCGCGCTCAACGCGCGCGAGATGGTCCAGATGCAGGCCGCCGCGCAGAAGGCGAAGCGCACGTTGATGTTCAATTTCAACAACCGCGCGCGTCCCGAAAGCTACGCGATCATGGACTACATCGCCGCGGGCCAGGTCGGCACGATCAACTCGTGTCAGACGAAGTGGATTCGCCGCGCCGGCATTCCCGGCTTCGGCGGTTGGTTCACCACCAAGGCGCTCTCCGGCGGCGGTCCCATGATCGACCTGCTGCACATGATCGATCTCGGACTGTATTTCATGGGTTATCCCGAGCCGGCGCACGTGCTCGCGAAAACCTTCGACGACTTCATCACCGACAAAAACTTCAAGGGCCCGTGGGGCATTCCCGATGTCGCCAAGGGCGCAACCGATGTCGAAGCGGCGGGCCACGGTTTCGTGTCGTTCAAGAGCGGCCAGTCGATGTCGTTCCAGGTTTCGTGGGCCGAGATGAACAAACGCGAGGAAGTCTCCGTCGTGTTCCAAGGCACGAAGGCCGGCGGCATGGTGCAGCGCCTCTTCGGCGTCGACGGCATCGACTCCACCGCGATCGACACGAGCGAACTCTACACCGTCGAGCACGGTCGTCAGGTGAACCGCAGCATCGTCATCTCGCCTGACGAGACGATGGGCCGCGTGCGCTCCGCGATGAATTTCGTGCGCACGCTCGAAGGCACCGAGAAACCGCTCAACACGCCCGACCAAGCCGTGAAACTGATGAAGATCATCGACGCGGCCTACAAATCCGCCGCGACCGGCAAACCCGTCGCGCTGTGATGCGGGCCTCGCGGCCCGAGTTGAGAGTTGAAAGCTGAGAGTTGAGAGATCGATCCCTCGATCCTGTCGTTCATCCCGCTGTCCAGCTCTCAACCCTCAACTCTCATCTCTCACCTTCTCCGTCCCCCCGCTGACCAGCTCTCAACTCTCAACCCTCATCTCTCAACTTTTCGTCCCCCATGAAACTCAACCGTAAACTCCGCATGGGCATGGTCGGCGGCGGCCGTGGTGCCTTCATTGGCGCCGTCCACCGCATGGCCGCCCGCCTCGACGGCGAGATCGAACTCGTCGCTGGCTGCTTCTCCTCCGATCCGAAAAAATCGAAACTCTCCGGCGAGGATTTCTTCCTCGATCCGTCGCGCGTTTACGCGTCCTACGAAGAAATGGCCAAGGCCGAGGCCGCGCTTCCGGCCGATCAGCGCATCGACTTCGTCTCGATCGTTACGCGCAACAACACGCACTTCGCCGTCGCGAAGACGTTTCTCGAAGCCGGCTTCCACGTCGTGTGCGACAAGCCCCTGTGCTTCACGCGCAAGGAAGGCCTCAAGCTCCGCGAAATCGTGCGCAAAACCGGAAAAGTTTTCGCGCTCACGCACAACTACACCGGCTACCCGATGGTGAAGGAAGCCCGCGAGTGGGTGCGTAGCGGCAAGCTCGGCAAGATCCTCAAAATCGTCGCCGAGTATCCGCAGGGCTACGCCATCACCGCGCTCGAGTCCGCCAAGGACGGTTCGATCTCCAACTGGCGCATGGACCCGAGCGTCTCCGGTGTCTCCAACTGCATGGGCGACATCGGCACGCACGCGCACAACCTCGCCCGCTACATCACCGGCCTCGAGATCGACGAAATCTGCGCCGAGCTCTCGACCTTCATTCCCGGCCGCCCGCTCGACGACGACGGCAACTGCCTCATCCGTTTCGAAGGCGGCGCCAAGGGCATCCTCTACGCCTCGCAGATCTCCAACGGCGACGAGAACAACCTCAACATCCGCGTCTACGGCACCAAGGGCGGACTCGAGTGGTATCAGGAGAACCCCAACGAGCTCGTCTTCAAACGCGCCGACGCTCCGCCCGTCGTTTATCGCCGCGGCAACAGTTACCTCTCCGACGCCGCGAAGAACGCCACGCGCACGCCCTTCGCCCACCCCGAGGGTTTCATCGAGGCGTTCGCGAACGTGTATCGCTCCGCCGCCACCGCGATCGCGGACCAGATCGCCGGCCGCAAGTCTCCAAAAACTGGATACGACTTTCCGACGGTGGACGACGGCATCGCCGGCATGGCCTTCATCGAAAGTGTGGTGAAGAGCAGCAAAGCCGGCGCGAAGTGGGTGAAATTCCCCCGCGCCTGAGCAGGCCCTGATCGTTCTCGTTCTTCGTTCTCGTTCTCGCCCGACCGCGACGTGAGGCGGTTCGCGAACGAGAACGAGTAAGAGAACGAGAACGAAACGAAGCCCCCGGCCCAATACACCGCTTCCCTCTCCGCGCTCTGCACCTCGCGTGCAGAGCGCTTTTTCTGCGCCCGCCTGACGAAAGAGAAAGAGGAAGAGAAAGAAGAAAGAGCCCTTACAAAGACAGGCTCAGCGTGCGGCCCGATCTCCCATCTCCGAACTCGGATCTCCCTCGCGTAGCGAGAGCCACTGCAGACGCGCCAAAGCAAGCGAACCTTGATTACGTCACGACGTATCTACCCACACCGTCGGAATAACTTGTGAACAAAATCGGGACATTTTCCTGAGGCCGGAGGCTTGCACATCCCTTGCGGTAAAAGCTTACTTCAGGCTTCCCCCGATGGTCGAAAGCTCTCCAGCCCTTTCGCCAACTCGGACGTCGCTTCGCGTCCGCCTACGCAGCCCGTCTTGGGATGTGCAATCGCTGCTCCGCTACTGATGGAATACTACGCGCATACGGCCACGTTGGCCGACGGCTCGCCCAACCCTGATCCATCGAGCTGGCAACCGCTCTACACCGGCGATCCACAACACCCCGGTCACCTCGACGGCGTCGCGCGGCTCGCTGCGGAGTTCGCCTCTGCCTTCGACGCCGCGGACTGGGCCCGCCTCGCCGGCCTCTGGCACGACCTCGGAAAATATTCCGAAGCGTTTCGGCGTTACCTCGTGTCGGCCTCGGATCCAGATGCCGATGGAGAATCGCCGGGGCGTGGCCCAGACCACTCGACAGCCGGCGCTCAACACGCCGCAAAATACTTTGCACCACTCGGTCCGCTGCTGGGTTATTTGATCGCCGGGCATCACAGCGGGTTGCCCAACGGTCGCGATTCCTCCGCCACTTGCCTCGAAGCCCGCTTGGCCAAGGCCATCGAGAGCTACAGCGCTGCGCCCGCTGAAGTCACACGAGGCCTACAGCCGCCGCCCCGCCCTCCGGGGTATGCATTTACTTCCGGCTATGCGCTCGGTTTCTTCCTTCGCTTCGCTTTCTCCGCGCTCGTCGACGCCGATCGACGCGACACCGAGAGTTTCATGTCGCCCGAGCGGGCCGCCCAACGCGACGGCAGAAATCTCCCGACGATGCGCGCGCTGCGTGCTTGTCTGGACGCCTATCTCGCGCGCTTCGGCACGTCAACGACAGCAGTGCAGCGTGCCCGCGCCGAAGTGCTCGCTGCCTGCCTAGCCCGTGCGGGCGACGCGCCAGGATTGTTTTCCCTCACCGTGCCGACGGGTGGAGGCAAAACCCTGTCGTCTCTCGCCTTCGCTCTCGAGCATGCCATCGCCCACGATTTCGAACGGGTCATTTATGTGCTGCCGTTCACGAGCATCATCGAGCAAAACGCGGCCGTTTTCCGCGAGGTCTTTGCCGCATTCGGCAACGATGTCGTCATCGAGCATCACTCCAATCTCGACCCTGACGCTTCTCATCAATCTCCGACTGCACGCCTCGCCACCGAGGACTGGAATGCTCCGGTGATCGTCACGACGAGCGTGCAGTTTTTCGAATCGCTCCACGCCGCAAAGCCTTCCCGCTGCCGCAAACTCCACCGTCTCACACGCAGCGTCATCATCCTCGACGAGGCCCAAACACTGCCGGTCACGTTGCTACGTCCGTGCCTCGAAGCACTCCGCCAGCTTTCGGGGCGGAACGACCGCGGCAAATCAAACTACCAGAGTTCCATCGTGCTGTGCACCGCCACGCAGCCCGCGATCGAATATCGCGACGATTTCAAATCAGGCCTGCGCGATGTGCGCGAAATCGTGCCCGATCGCAGATCACTCTTCGATGCGCTGCGGCGCGTGCGCGTAACATCGCTCGGCTCCGAGCCGCTGGCCGATTCCGAACTCGCGACTAAACTCGCGGCACACCCTCAGGTGCTCTGCATCGTCAACACCCGGCGTCACGCCGCTGAACTGTTTCAACGTCTCCCCACCGACAGCGCCAATCGCCACCTGAGCGCGCTCATGTGTCCGGCGCATCGCAGCGAAATCCTCGGCGACCCACGCGAGCCTGCGCCGGGCACGATTCGTCACGCGCTGCTCAACGGGCTGCCCTGTCGGGTCGTGACCACCCAGCTCATCGAGGCGGGGGTCGACGTGGATTTCCCGGTCGTCTATCGCGCACTCGCAGGCCTCGATTCGATCGCCCAAGCCGCGGGGCGCTGCAATCGCGAAGGACGACTCGTCGACGAAGCGGGTCGCTCACGTTTGGGAGATGTTTTCGTCTTCGCGCCCGAACAACCCATTCCCGCCGGATTCCTTCGCCGCACGGCGGAATCCGCAGCCGAAATCCTTCCGCGGCACATCGGCGATCCTCTCGCTCCGGCTGCCATCGAGGATTATTTCCGTCTGCACTACTGGCGACACGAAGATCAGATCGACGCGAAGCGTATCCTCGAGTGTTTCCCTCGGGACAGCCCAGCACGATGGACGCCCGAGCATTTTTTCCTGCTGCAGTTCAAAGACTGCGCAGAACGTTTCCAATTCATCGAGTCCGCGTATGAGCCGGTGATCGTCCCATATGGCGATCGAGGACGTGAATTGGTAGATGCGCTCCGTGCGGCCTTCGATCCGGCCCAACAACGCACCTTAGCACGCCGGCTTCAACGCTACGTGGTGCAGATACCAGAGCCGGTAGCACACGCGTTTCTCGGTCGAGGCCTCGTGCGCCTCCACGACCGCTTCCTCGTGCTGGAGGACGACGCCGCGTATTCGCCGACCCTCGGCCTGCAGCTCGTTCATGACCGCCTCTACGATCCCGAAAAACTCACTGCTTAAAAAAATCGGCGCGGCAAAGCCGCGCCGAAGTTGTTCATCATTAGAACAATGAATTCACATGTTTCAATCCGCACTGGCCTCCCAGCGACATTTTACTTGAATCCAGCCACATTATCTTTCATGTGTATTCTGTGTTCAAGCAAAACCATCTTCCAACAACTGGCCCACCAAATTCACCGAGAACGCGGGGCGCATGAGTAGGAAAACCATGCGTCCCGACTAACCCCACCTTCCCCTGATCTCCATTCGAAACTTAATCATGCCTTACGGAATCCGCCTCCACATCATTGGCGACTACGCGCTTTTCACCCGGCCCGAGATGAAAGCAGAGCGCGTCTCCTACGATGTCATCACCCCCTCCGCCGCGCGCGGCGTTCTCGAAGCCATTTATTGGAAGCCGCAGATCCGCTGGGTCATCGACCGCATCCACGTGCTTCGACCGATCCAGTTTACCTCCGTCCGTCGCAACGAGGTCGCATCCAAGATCCCGCTCGCACCGGCGCGGGCGGCAATGAAGGCCGGAGCTGGATCGCTCGGTCTCGCGATCGAGGATGATCGGCAACAGCGCGCCGCACTCCTGCTTCGCGACGTCGCCTACGTGATTGAAGCTCATTTCGACGTGCTCGATTTCCGTTTCGATCGCGGTGGTCCGGAGCTGCCGGCCAAGGATTGCGAAGGGAAACACTTGGACATGTTCACCCGCCGCGCACGGGCCGGACAGTGTTTCCAACAACCCTACTTCGGCTGTCGCGAGTTCCCGGTGCGATTCAGCCTCTTGGAGCCGGGTGATCCACTGCCCGAGAGCACCCTCCCGGCCGCCGATCGCCAGCGTAATCTCGGTTGGATGCTTCACGATCTCGTCTTCGATCAAGACGCCAAGACTAAAGCAGTCCGTTCCGCTACTCCGCGTTTCTTCGCGGCTCAACTCCAAGACGGCGTCCTGCACGTGCCGCCCTTCTCTCAAACCCGCGCCTGATTCGTCCATGTCCACTTCATCCGAATCGTCTCCGCTTCGCGCGCTGGAACAGCTCTACGATCGCCTCGCTCGCGACGAGCGCTACGGCCTCGCTCTGCCCGGTTACAGCGCGCAGAAAATCTCCTTCTGTCTCGTTCTGAATCCCGACGGCTCGCTGGTCGGCGCTCCGCAGGACGAACGGGATTCATCCGGTAAGAAACTCCTTCCCCGCCAGCTTTCCGTCCCGGGACAATCGAAACCCCCCGGCCAAGGCCTCAACCCCTGCTTTCTCTGGGACAACAGCGCCTACCTCCTCGGCTACAAGGCCGAGGACGAAAAACCCGACCGCACGGTTAAAGCCTTCGCCGCTTTTCGCCAACGCCACCTCGACCTCGCAGCCAGTGAACCTGCGCTCGCTGCGGATGACGGCTTCGCTGCCGTCTGTGCGTTTCTGCGCGAGTGGAGACCCGAGCGGGCCCTTGAGTTCAAGGCTCAGCTCGATGATTTCGCCGCAACGGGATTCGGTGTATTTCGGCTCGCAGGAGATCGTGGCTACATTCACGAGCGCCCGGCGATCCGCGCTTACTGGGATCGCATGCAGAATGCCGCCGACCCCGAGGCTCCGCGCGGACAGTGCCTGATTAGCGGCGAGCCCGATCAGCCGCTCGCGCTCCTAGTCGAACCCGCAATCAAAGGAGTGAGCGGCGCCCAATCCAGCGGCGCGAAGATCGTCTCTTTCAACTGCGATGCCTTCACCTCCTATGGCAAGGACCAGGGGCTCAACTCGCCCATCTCGGTCTCCGCGGCCTTTCGCCACGCCACCGCGCTCAACGCCTTGCTCGCCGGACCGCGTTCGCATCTTCACCGCCTGCAGATCGGAGATGCCACGACCATCTTCTGGACGGGAGAACCGACCACCACAGAGGGTTTTCTCGCCCAATTCCTGGACGGCCACACTCCCAACGACGAAGCGATCGCGCAGGACGAACCGCTGCGCGCGCGACTTCAGACATTTTTCGAGATTCTGAGCGACGGCGGCGGCCGATCGATCGAGGCGCTCGGTGATCGAGCAGACACGCCGTTCTACGTGCTCGGGCTTTCGCCCAATGCCGCGCGCCTCTCGGTCCGCTTCTGGTCAGTCGATACACTCGCCGGATTCGTTGCCCATCTCCGGGATCATTTTACTGCGCTCCGACTCGTGCGCCGCTTTCCGGATCAGGAGCCGGAATTTCCTGCACTCTGGCTGCTCCTTCGCCAGACCGCACGCGAATCGAAGGACATCCCCCCGCTCCTTGCAGGACCGCTGCTCCGTGCGGTCCTCACGGGAGCTCCTTATCCGGCAACACTCGCCTCTGCCGTCCTCAACCGCATCCGCGCCGACCACGACATCGGCTACCTGCGCTGCGCCCTCCTGAAAGCCTTTCTCAACCGCAACCACCGACTCGATCTGCCCATGAGCCTTGATCCTGCCCGACCTGAACCTGCCTACCGCCTCGGCCGGCTTTTCGCCGCCCTCGAAAAAACCCAGGAAGATGCGCTGCCCGGAATTAACGCCACGATTCGCGATCGCTTCTACAGTGCTGCGTCTGCCACGCCGCGAGCAGTTTTCCCGCGCTTGCTGCGCACTTACCAACATCACCTGTCGAAAGCCGCCGCCGAGCGCGGCACAGGATTGAAGGTAAATCGCGAACGCCTCGTGCAGGAAATCTTCTCCGCCCTCGGCGACATGCCCGCCCACCTCGATTTGTCCGGACAAAGCCTCTTCGCGCTTGGCTACTATCACCAACGCCAGGCCTTCTACACCAAAGCGGAAGCCGAAGCGCTCCCTGCCGCCTAGGCCTTTGCTCATCCCTTTTCTCAACATCCAACCCTCCGCTCTCAACTCCTCGCTCTCATGAATAACCGCTACGACTTCGTCTTCCTCTTCGACACCCAGAACGGCAATCCGAACGGTGATCCCGACGCGGGCAATCTCCCGCGTGTTGATCCCGAAACCGGCCATGGCATCGTCACCGATGTCTGCCTGAAGCGCAAAATCCGCAACTTCGTCCAACTCACCAAGGCGGACGCCGCCGGTTACGACATCTACGTGCGCGAAAAAGCGATCCTCAATGATCAGCATCAGCGCGCCTACACCGCGAAAAACCTCGATCCGAAGAAAGCCAAGGCTCCCGACGTCGAAGCGGTTCGCGCTTGGATGTGCGAAAACTTCTTCGACATCCGCACGTTCGGAGCAGTCATGAGCACCGAGGTGAATTGTGGCCAGGTCCGCGGCCCCGTGCAGCTCACCTTCGCGCGCAGTGTTTCACCTGTCGTTTCGCTGGAGCATGCTGTCACCCGGTGTGCCGTCACCACCACACGCGAAGCGGAGAAGCAGGACGGCGACAACCGCACCATGGGACGCAAGTTCACGATCCCCTACGGGCTCTATCTCGCGCATGGTTTCATCAATCCGTTCCTCGCCAAACAAACCGGCTTCTCCGAGGACGACCTCGCTACACTGAAGAGTGCCTTCGGTCAGATGTTCGAACTTGATCGGTCGGCTGCCCGCGGACTCATGGGGGCCAAGCGACTCATCGCCTTCAAGCATGCCACTGCTCTCGGCAATGCGCCCGCGCACAAGCTCTTCGAAGCGGTCAAGGTCACCAAGAACGACGGCGTCGACGCCCCCCGGTCCTACTCCGATTACACGATCACGATCGACTCCGCCGCGATCCCGGACGGCGTCACGGTTGAAGAGTGGGTTTGAGGCACAGTCCGCTCCCGGCCGCCCAACGGAACGTCTCGTCTCGTGGGCGGCCCAACCGCTCATGCCCACCACCCTCACCATCGGCGAATTCAGGTCCCGCATCTCCGAGGCGCTCGCACTCGTGCAGAAAGGTGAGTCCGTCATCGTCACCAACGGCCGAAACAAACGCCCTGTCGCGATTTTCGCACCACCACTTGTGCGTCGCCCACGTAAGCTCGGTCGTCTCGCCGGCAAGGCGCACGTCACCATCGAACCTAACTGGGAAATGACCGACGAGGAACTCTGCGGCTCGTAAGCGAGCCGAGCGTATTCGCTGCCTGCGATTCACTGGTAGAGCCGAAGCAACTCCTGTCCCCATGCGCGCCGAACTCGATTCTCTTCCGATTTCGGCGCTCCAGCATTTCGCCTTCTGCCCGCGCCAGTGCGCGCTCATCCACATCGAGCGCGCCTGGGAGGAAAATCACCTCACCGCTCAAGGTCGCGTGCTCCACGAACGCGCCCACGATGGTTCGTCCGAGTCGCGGCGCGATCTGCGCATCGCTCGCTCGCTTCCGCTGCAATCCGTTGCTCTCGGCCTCCACGGCGTCGCCGATATCGTCGAATTTCACCGTCAGCCCGACGGCTCGTGGCAACCGTTCCCCGTCGAATACAAGCGCGGCCGTCCCAAGGCCGAGCCCATCGACGAAATCCAGCTCTGCGCGCAGGCCATCTGCCTCGAAGAAATGCTCCATACGACGATCCCGGCGGGCGCGATTTTCTACGGCGCCTCGCACCGACGCCACGACGTGATTTTCGACGATTCACTTCGCGCCGACACTCACCGCGTCGCCCTCGCCACTCGCGCGATGATCGACGCCGGTCGCACGCCACCTCCGGAATTCAGTCCCAAATGCGCGTCGTGTTCGCTCCACGCGCTCTGCCAGCCCCAAGCCGCCACGCGCGGCGCGGCTGCCCATCTCGCCCGCATCCTCGCCGCCAGCGACTGAACCTCATGCGACGCCTCCTCAATACTCTCTACGTGACCACGCAAGGATCGTATCTGCGCCGTGAAGGCGAAACCGTGGTCGTCGAAGTCGAGAAGCAAATCCGACTGCGCCTCCCTCTTCTGAACCTCGGCGGGATCGTCTGTTTCGGCAACGTGCTCTGCAGTCCGTTTCTGCTCGGAGCCTGCTCCGAGGCCGGTGTCGCCGTTTCTTTTCTGACGGAAAACGGTCGGCACCTCGCCGATGTCACTGGGCAACTCTCCGGCAACGTGCTCCTTCGTCGCGAGCAATACCGACGCGCTGACGATCCCCCCGCCAGCGCCGCGCTCGCCCGCGCTTTTATCGCCGGCAAACTCGCCAACACTCGCCACGTTCTCCGCCGCGCAGCCCGCGAACTTCCGCCTGGCGACAATGCTGCCGGAGCAATCGATCAGGCGGCCGACGCGCTTGCCCACCGTCTGCGCAGCCTCGCCTCCGCCGACACTGTTGATACGATTCGTGGCATCGAGGGCGAAGCCGCCGCGCTGTATTTCGAAGTGTTTCCTCAGCTCGTGACCGCGCAGCGCGAACATTTCCCGTTTGGGGAACGAAACCGGCGCCCACCGCGCGATCCGCTCAACTGCCTCCTCTCGTATCTCTACACATTGCTACGTTTCGACGCCGCCGGCGCCCTGCAAAGTCACGGCCTCGATCCCGCGGTCGGCTTCCTGCATCGCGATCGTCCCGGACGGCCAAGCCTGGCGCTCGATTTGATCGAGGAGTTTCGCGTGCCTCTCGCCGATCGTCTCGCCCTCACGCTCATCAACCGACAGCAAATCCAGCCGCAGCATTTTCAAACGACAGAATCGGGAGCGGTCCTTCTGACTGAAGCAGGACGCAAGGAAGTGCTCACTGCCTGGCAAAAACGAAAGCAGGACGAAATCGCGCACCCATTTCTCGATGAAAAACTCCCGATCGGTCTACTCCTCCATGCGCAGTCCTTGCTGCTTGCGCGCCACCTTCGCGGCGACCTCGACGCCTATCCGCCCTTCGAGTGGCGCTGATACTTGGAAGACTATCTCGCGCCATGATGATTCTCGTCAGCTATGACGTCGCCACGTCGACACCCGCTGGGCAACGACGCCTGCGACGCGTTGCCCGAGCATGTCTGAACCACGGCCAACGCGTGCAGAACTCCGTGTTTGAGTGTCTGCTCGCCAACGATCAGTGGATCGCATTTCGTGCCGAGTTGTTGAAGATCGCAGACCTCGAGCAAGACAGCCTGCGGTTCTACTTCCTCGGCAACGAATGGCAGCGACGCGTCGAGCACCACGGCGCCAAACCCAGCGTCGATCCTGAAGGTCCCCTCGTAATCTAGCGTGCGCGGACCCGCGCCGAACAGAGTGACAGGAGCAGGTCCGCGAACTTCGTATCTTGCTCTTAGTGACAGAGCAAGACGCCGCATCGGCGTGGCGCACGCACAGGCATGGGACGAGAACTCATCCGTTCGCGATTTGTGTTCTTTGACATACGATCCATCACTCACTTGGAGTATGCGGAGTCGCGCCCCACGCGGGCGCGCGGATTGAAACCGGCGGAGATGCTCACCGTATCACTGGTGCGCGTCGCGCCCCACGCGGGCGCGCGGATTGAAACCTTTTATTTCTCTTCTCCACCTATTTTCTCTTGTCGCGCCCCACGCGGGCGCGCGGATTGAAACCTCATCAAAACCTGACCACCATGCCCATCTACCAGTGTCGCGCCCCACGCGGGCGCGCGGATTGAAACTGGCGCGCACACGCACTCCGTCACCATTGGAGCGGGTCGCGCCCCACGCGGGCGCGCGGATTGAAACCGACCGATTTCGTCGCAGGCTCGATAAATCGACTGTCGCGCCCCACGCGGGCGCGCGGATTGAAACCATCCTGATAGAGGTAAAACGTCGTCGGAACCTTGTCGCGCCCCACGCGGGCGCGCGGATTGAAACACGATTACGGAACCGATACTTGGGGCAACGCGCGTCGCGCCCCACGCGGGCGCGCGGATTGAAACTCGAGCCGCGACACCCACTCGCGCGTGACGCCCAGGTCGCGCCCCACGCGGGCGCGCGGATTGAAACACGAGCGTCTTCGAGATGGTCACTCTCGACAGCGAGGGTCGCGCCCCACGCGGGCGCGCGGATTGAAACCTGATCGAGCCCGCGATGAGCTTCGAGATGAAGTGTCGCGCCCCACGCGGGCGCGCGGATTGAAACGCCAGGCGATCGCGCAGCGGGACAAGGAACGTGGTCGCGCCCCACGCGGGCGCGCGGATTGAAACTCGGTGCCGCTGGCCGATCTCGAGGAATTCGCCGCGTCGCGCCCCACGCGGGCGCGCGGATTGAAACCTCGTCCTCGCCGCTCTCGCGGTCGCGGGCCTGTGTCGCGCCCCACGCGGGCGCGCGGATTGAAACGACGGTAAGAAAAGCCATGTAGTTCTTTACGCTGTCGCGCCCCACGCGGGCGCGCGGATTGAAACGGGAAAGAGTATGTGACGATCACCGCCAGCGGTGGTCGCGCCCCACGCGGGCGCGCGGATTGAAACACGGTCGACGTGGGCGTCGGCGCCGGCGGCTACACGGTCGCGCCCCACGCGGGGCGCGCGGATTGAAACAAATGACGCCGAGCCCAAAAAGTCCAGCCGGTGTCGCGCCCCACGCGGGCGCGCGGATTGAAACTCCAGAGCGCGCGTCGCTCGATCGCCGAGGAGCGTCGCGCCCCACGCGGGCGCGCGGATTGAAACCAGTTTTTGTGCGTCACGCTCGCCGTCACGACGGGTCGCGCCCCACGCGGGCGCGCGGATTGAAACTCCGGCGGCAGATTCAGCGAGCGGTTGGTCTCGGTCGCGCCCCACGCGGGCGCGCGGATTGAAACTTCGCGTCCCACAGCCGGCGAATCTGCTCCATGGTCGCGCCCCACGCGGGCGCGCGGATTGAAACGTCGACGAGCGCGGCACGCTTGCCGGGCGTCGGTCGCGCCCCACGCGGGCGCGCGGATTGAAACTCCTCGAGCGCGGAGCGCAGCCAGTCGGCCCGGTCGCGCCCCACGCGGGCGCGCGGATTGAAACGCTCGCGTCGGCGCTCTCGGCGAGCGCGATGATGGTCGCGCCCCACGCGGGCGCGCGGATTGAAACGCGAGCCCGGCGGAGAACGCGGCGTCGTCTTCGGTCGCGCCCCACGCGGGCGCGCGGATTGAAACGTCGGAGCGGATGCCGACGAAACAGGCGCACAACTGTCGCGCCCCACGCGGGCGCGCGGATTGAAACACTCATCGCGTTTACGGCATGTTTTCCGCGTGCGTCGCGCCCCACGCGGGCGCGCGGATTGAAACGTGGAATTGCCCGTGACGGAAGCGCCGCCAACGCGTCGCGCCCCACGCGGGCGCGCGGATTGAAACATGGTGGGCGCCGCGGTGCGGCGCAGTTGAGAGGTCGCGCCCCACGCGGGGCGCGCGGATTGAAACGTCGACGAGCGCGGCACGCTTGCCGGGCGTCGGTCGCGCCCCACGCGGGCGCGCGGATTGAAACTCCTCGAGCGCGGAGCGCAGCCAGTCGGCCCGGTCGCGCCCCACGCGGGCGCGCGGATTGAAACGCTCGCGTCGGCGCTCTCGGCGAGCGCGATGATGGTCGCGCCCCACGCGGGCGCGCGGATTGAAACGCGAGCCCGGCGGAGAACGCGGCGTCGTCTTCGGTCGCGCCCCACGCGGGCGCGCGGATTGAAACGTCGGAGCGGATGCCGACGAAACAGGCGCACAACTGTCGCGCCCCACGCGGGCGCGCGGATTGAAACACTCATCGCGTTTACGGCATGTTTTCCGCGTGCGTCGCGCCCCACGCGGGCGCGCGGATTGAAACGTGGAATTGCCCGTGACGGAAGCGCCGCCAACGCGTCGCGCCCCACGCGGGCGCGCGGATTGAAACCTGCTTCAGCCAATACATGATCTCGCCGCCCTCGGTCGCGCCCCACGCGGGCGCGCGGATTGAAACACGTCGCCGTAGAACAGCGTCACGAGAAGCGGCGTCGCGCCCCACGCGGGCGCGCGGATTGAAACTAAAAAGCCCCGCCGCCGGAGCGGCGGAGCTGTGGTCGCGCCCCACGCGGGCGCGCGGATTGAAACCGCGGCCCTGCAAGCCACCAGCTCGGGGATTGCGTCGCGCCCCACGCGGGCGCGCGGATTGAAACACCGCCCAGGGCAACCACGCCGCGGCAGAACGCGGTCGCGCCCCACGCGGGCGCGCGGATTGAAACTTCGATGCCTTTGTCGATTGCGTGAGGTATCCGGTCGCGCCCCACGCGGGCGCGCGGATTGAAACATGTCCATCAGCGTCCCCCGCCACGCTCGGTTCAGCGTCGCGCCCCACGCGGGCGCGCGGATTGAAACTACAGAAATGCCGTGACGACGAAGCCGAAGAGGAGGTCGCGCCCCACGCGGGCGCGCGGATTGAAACATCAGGCCCGCTCTGGATTGGAGTCGCCTCCACAGTCGCGCCCCACGCGGGCGCGCGGATTGAAACCGCCGCGGCGTGCACAAGGTGATCCTGCCCGATCAGTCGCGCCCCACGCGGGCGCGCGGATTGAAACGATGAGATGGTAGAGCCAAAGTCCCTTGCGCTGATGTCGCGCCCCACGCGGGCGCGCGGATTGAAACGCCCGCGACCTCGTAGCGGCCGGTCCAGCCGGGCGTCGCGCCCCACGCGGGCGCGCGGATTGAAACCCCCACTCGGCGAAATATTTGGCCTGTTGCGCAGGGTCGCGCCCCACGCGGGCGCGCGGATTGAAACCCATTTCCCTCACTCGACTTTCCCGGTCGCGTGGTCGCGCCCCACGCGGGCGCGCGGATTGAAACTTTCATGACAGTTGACGGCTGGAGGCCGCGTTCAGTCGCGCCCCACGCGGCGCGCGCGGATTGAAACACGGCGGCAACGCTCGCCGCTGACACGGAGGAACCGTCGCGCCCCACGCGGGCGCGCGGATTGAAACCATAAAAAACGGACACTTCGGCCGGCGACATGCCGTCGCGCCCCACGCGGGCGCGCGGATTGAAACACTTTCAGGGTGAAATCATGTTTCACGCCGCCGAGTCGCGCCCCACGCGGGCGCGCGGATTGAAACCCGACCTGCAATCCGCCGGTAACAAAATCGTTGCCGTCGCGCCCCACGCGGGCGCGCGGATTGAAACTTCGCTTTCCGCGACCCATGCGAACCGGTCGCCGGTCGCGCCCCACGCGGGCGCGCGGATTGAAACACGATGAAAGAAATTGGGCCGAGGCCGTGAAAGGTCGCGCCCCACGCGGGCGCGCGGATTGAAACGGCCACTGTGGTTTGGACATCTCGCCGAAGCACGGTCGCGCCCCACGCGGGCGCGCGGATTGAAACTCAGCTACGACCTGATCGCCTCGTGCGAGTATCGCCGTCGCGCCCCACGCGGGCGCGCGGATTGAAACGCGTTTCGGCCGTAGGTGGCGTGCCACTGGGCAAGCGTCGCGCCCCACGCGGGCGCGCGGATTGAAACGCGTAGCGTTGCTGGATCGCGACGATCTCGGCGTCGGTCGCGCCCCACGCGGGCGCGCGGATTGAAACCTTCATGTTCTCTTTGATGTCGCGCTCCGACATGTCGCGCCCCACGCGGGCGCGCGGATTGAAACAGGCGCATTTGACGAGGCAGCGTGAGACGGTCCCGCGTCGCGCCCCACGCGGGCGCGCGGATTGAAACTGCATCTCGACGATGCGGCGCGTGTAGGCCACGTGTCGCGCCCCACGCGGGCGCGCGGATTGAAACCGCGAGTAGAGCTTCTGCGCGTTCTCGATGATGGTCGCGCCCCACGCGGGCGCGCGGATTGAAACGTTGAACGCCACGCGGCCCGCCTGCTCGGCGAGGTCGCGCCCCACGCGGGCGCGCGGATTGAAACATTGACGGAGCGCCCAAAAGAGAAGCCGAATGACGGTCGCGCCCCACGCGGGCGCGCGGATTGAAACCTCGTCTGTGCATTCCTTCAAATCGACGCCGAGCTGTCGCGCCCCACGCGGGCGCGCGGATTGAAACCGCAGGCGTCAACGGCTCCGGCGGCTCAAACGTGTCGCGCCCCACGCGGGCGCGCGGATTGAAACGTCCGGTGCTGAGTCCACGTTCACGTGGGCCAAGGTCGCGCCCCACGCGGGCGCGCGGATTGAAACCCGGGCGTGTGCGCGTGGATAAAAGCCGGCATCGGTCGCGCCCCACGCGGGCGCGCGGATTGAAACACGATCTACGGCAAAAAAGGGGGCGGCAAAAGCGTCGCGCCCCACGCGGGCGCGCGGATTGAAACCTCCGCGCGACCCGGCCCCTTGAAGCCGACGCCTGGTCGCGCCCCACGCGGGCGCGCGGATTGAAACGTGGCGCACCTTGAAGTTCGCGAACCAGTCGTCGATGTCGCGCCCCACGCGGGCGCGCGGATTGAAACATCAGCAGCTTGCCCCGTAGTTTTTTGGCGTTCGTCGCGCCCCACGCGGGCGCGCGGATTGAAACAGGGCCAGCGCCACAGGGCAGAATCCGATGGTGGTCGCGCCCCACGCGGGCGCGCGGATTGAAACCCTTATTATCACAGCCGATAGCCCCGCCGCCGACATGTCGCGCCCCACGCGGGCGCGCGGATTGAAACCCATGCGGCACGCTCAGCGGTTTCAATGGTATGGTCGCGCCCCACGCGGGCGCGCGGATTGAAACGTCCGCCATGTCCGGTTTTCGACGTCCTTAAGTCCGTCGCGCCCCACGCGGGCGCGCGGATTGAAACAATCCGCTACTATGGGGGCGGTCCGGCTGACTCGTCGCGCCCCACGCGGGCGCGCGGATTGAAACAACCGGTATGCCATTAGTTCCCCTTATATTCCGTCGCGCCCCACGCGGGCGCGCGGATTGAAACTGGGTCATGTCAGTAGGTGGGTTTGGGGATCGAGGTCGCGCCCCACGCGGGCGCGCGGATTGAAACGTCTCGTTCACCACATTTACAGAGCCATCATTCGCGTCGCGCCCCACGCGGGCGCGCGGATTGAAACGCCAAGAACGCCGACAACTCCGGCAGCTTAAGCGCGTCGCGCCCCACGCGGGCGCGCGGATTGAAACACCTTATGAAATTCACGGCTAAACATATCAACGTCGCGCCCCACGCGGGCGCGCGGATTGAAACCCCTTATATTCCGTTAAAAATGCGATTTCCCGAAAGTCGCGCCCCACGCGGGCGCGCGGATTGAAACATAGCGAAAAAGCTTGACTTTTCCCTCTATCTCGTCGCGCCCCACGCGGGCGCGCGGATTGAAACTGGTTTGGCTTTCGGCACAGGCTTTTCCCATGCAGTCGCGCCCCACGCGGGCGCGCGGATTGAAACCACGTCCGCGAACTCGAACCACTGCGCGAAAGCCGTCGCGCCCCACGCGGGCGCGCGGATTGAAACGCGACCCCAACGGCCATCCCTGCGGCCTCTTTGCGTCGCGCCCCACGCGGGCGCGCGGATTGAAACGACGCCCGACCTGCGCCCGCGACGTGCGCGGGGCGTCGCGCCCCACGCGGGCGCGCGGATTGAAACAACCTCAGCTCAACTCCTGAAACCATGAAACCCGCGTCGCGCCCCACGCGGGCGCGCGGATTGAAACCAATGCCCGCGTCCTCCTGCTTGAACCGTTGGGTCGCGCCCCCACGCGGGCGCGCGGATTGAAACTCGGCGTAGCGACACCGCACCGGCTGCGGCACGCGTGTCGCGCCCCACGCGGGCGCGCGGATTGAAACGTCATCAAGCTCTGCGAAGCCCGCCCCCTTTAACGTCGCGCCCCACGCGGGCGCGCGGATTGAAACTGTTTCGCCGTGATCTTCTGACCGAGGGGGCGAAGTGTCGCGCCCCACGCGGGCGCGCGGATTGAAACGAGACTTCGCGGAAGTGCGCAAAAACCCAGTAGTGTCGCGCCCCACGCGGGCGCGCGGATTGAAACCGCGCCAAAATCCGAGAGCGCATCGCCGAACGAAGTCGCGCCCCACGCGGGCGCGCGGATTGAAACCTCGCGTAGAAGCGCGATAAACGCCAAACCAGTCGGTCGCGCCCCACGCGGGCGCGCGGATTGAAACCGCAGTCTTCATAGCGGGGTGGCAGGCGTTTTACGTCGCGCCCCACGCGGGCGCGCGGATTGAAACCGGAAGGTCGAACCAGTCGCCCGTGCCAACGCTCGGTCGCGCCCCACGCGGGCGCGCGGATTGAAACAGGTGTGAGGAGTTCCATGGTCAGATGAAGTCGGGTCGCGCCCCACGCGGGCGCGCGGATTGAAACATGAAGACGGCGCATGGGAAGTCTCGAACTTCGAGTCGCGCCCCACGCGGGCGCGCGGATTGAAACGTTCAACTGGAGCTCGCACAACTGCGCGTTTGTCGGTCGCGCCCCACGCGGGCGCGCGGATTGAAACCACGATGTGCGGAAACTCGTGGTCAGGTATCTCTGTCGCGCCCCACGCGGGCGCGCGGATTGAAACGGATGCACCATCGAGCAGGCCAAGCGTCACCTCGGTCGCGCCCCACGCGGGCGCGCGGATTGAAACGTTTTCATGCTTTGACGAAGCGTATTGTTAACGGTCGCGCCCCACGCGGGCGCGCGGATTGAAACGCCGAAATCCGCGGCACGATCGAAGCCGTGCGCGTCGCGCCCCACGCGGGCGCGCGGATTGAAACAAGCGCCGCTGCTTCTGATCCATGCCCGCAATCTGTCGCGCCCCACGCGGGCGCGCGGATTGAAACATCCTCGAGGACGATCCGGTCGCGATCCATCTCGTCGCGCCCCACGCGGGCGCGCGGATTGAAACTGCTTCGGCGGCTCCGATGGCTCGCCGGCGCCCGTCGCGCCCCACGCGGGCGCGCGGATTGAAACTCTCCCTTGAGCAACTTCTCGAGCTCGCTCGCCGGTCGCGCCCCACGCGGGCGCGCGGATTGAAACGTCGGCGTCGTGCCGGTCCCGACGGCCGCGTGCGAAGTCGCGCCCCACGCGGGCGCGCGGATTGAAACAACAGGCCGCCCCAAATGCTGGAGCTTTGTTGCTGTCGCGCCCCACGCGGGCGCGCGGATTGAAACTGAATCGCGAGAATATCGGTCACGAGTTCTTCGCGTCGCGCCCCACGCGGGCGCGCGGATTGAAACAGGTAGATGCGTTGAATCGGCAAATCCACCGGAAGGTCGCGCCCCACGCGGGCGCGCGGATTGAAACGTCATAGCTGGGAAATTGTGGCGGCGCGGGGCGTCGCGCCCCACGCGGGCGCGCGGATTGAAACCCAGACATGAATCACCCAGGCGATGAGGTGCCTTACGGTCGCGCCCCACGCGGGCGCGCGGATTGAAACGCTTTAACCTCTGAATCACCATGGAAGAAACCAACGTCGCGCCCCACGCGGGCGCGCGGATTGAAACTTCCAGCATGGGCACAAGAGGGCCGCGCATCTTGTCGCGCCCCACGCGGGCGCGCGGATTGAAACCTCGTTAACAAAGCTCAGGATTTTGACCGCATGGCGTCGCGCCCCACGCGGGCGCGCGGATTGAAACCTCACGCCAAACGCCGGACGCGTCGCGCCGCATCTGTCGCGCCCCACGCGGGCGCGCGGATTGAAACCAAAACCGTTGACTGGAACAATCCCCCCGACATTGTCGCGCCCCACGCGGGCGCGCGGATTGAAACAACGGCAACCCAAACGCTTGTTGCTGGAAGCCGTCGCGCCCCACGCGGGCGCGCGGATTGAAACACGGACACCAAATCAGCGACGTGACCGGACTCGCGGTCGCGCCCCACGCGGGCGCGCGGATTGAAACTAGACGATTTGGATGCACTCGCGCCGGAAGAGCGTCGCGCCCCACGCGGGCGCGCGGATTGAAACCGAGGCGACATCGGTTTCTCGTCACCGACCTGCGGTCGCGCCCCACGCGGGCGCGCGGATTGAAACCTCCATCGCCGCTTTGGAGTGTCGCCGGTTCGACGTCGCGCCCCACGCGGGCGCGCGGATTGAAACCATGTGCCGCATGAATACGCCGACAAGCACAAGCGTCGCGCCCCACGCGGGCGCGCGGATTGAAACGGTTCGGTAGGCGACATCACCAATCTTCCGGTGGGTCGCGCCCCACGCGGGCGCGCGGATTGAAACGCCGACATGACGAAAGTCGGCAAGGCCGTGAACGTCGCGCCCCACGCGGGCGCGCGGATTGAAACACGTCGGCGCGCTCACGCTCGCGGGCGAAGAACCGTCGCGCCCCACGCGGGCGCGCGGATTGAAACAGGCCATCGCTGACGGCAACAACCCCGCCGACGGTCGCGCCCCACGCGGGCGCGCGGATTGAAACGAGCACGATCACCTCAATGGGAGGTGTGTTGTCGTCGCGCCCCACGCGGGCGCGCGGATTGAAACTCACGGTAGGATTGAACATCGAGACAGAGGCGCGTCGCGCCCCACGCGGGCGCGCGGATTGAAACCGCGATGGGTGCCAGCGCGGAATCAACCTGATGGTCGCGCCCCACGCGGGCGCGCGGATTGAAACCTCAGACACGCAGGCGCATTGCGGACGCCCACCGCGTCGCGCCCCACGCGGGCGCGCGGATTGAAACACGGTCATGCAGAGCCCTGCGTATTGGTCGTCGATCGTCGCGCCCCACGCGGGCGCGCGGATTGAAACATCGAGAAGCCTCCCGATATGCCGCCTCACTGGCGTCGCGCCCCACGCGGGCGCGCGGATTGAAACGTGCCCATGTCGATCAGCTCCTCTGTCGTGCGCGTCGCGCCCCACGCGGGCGCGCGGATTGAAACCGTCACCCCAATCATTGATGACAGCGGCGATGCGGTCGCGCCCCACGCGGGCGCGCGGATTGAAACCACGCAGCGAAGGCACCGCCGCCGCCGCAGAGCGCGTCGCGCCCCACGCGGGCGCGCGGATTGAAACATCACCACCGGGCTGACGGCGGCTGAGATCGTCGGTCGCGCCCCACGCGGGCGCGCGGATTGAAACGCTTCCGACGAGCTCTGGATCAGCACGACCACCGTCGCGCCCCACGCGGGCGCGCGGATTGAAACACGGCCATAGGGCGGATTCATCCAGACGCGCCCGGTCGCGCCCCACGCGGGCGCGCGGATTGAAACAGCGATCATCCGGCCGCGCAAAAAAAAGCGCTCCTGTCGCGCCCCACGCGGGCGCGCGGATTGAAACAGGTCGCGGGATCACCGCCGTGATCGCGCGCCACACGTCGCGCCCCACGCGGGCGCGCGGATTGAAACTTTTTCCCCGGCGCGGTGCAGCTCCTCTTTCGCGTCGCGCCCCACGCGGGCGCGCGGATTGAAACACCTTGAGGGTAAAATCATGCTTCACGCCGCCGAAGTCGCGCCCCACGCGGGCGCGCGGATTGAAACGCCACGCGGAGATGAACGAATTCTCCGCGCCATGGTCGCGCCCCACGCGGGCGCGCGGATTGAAACCTATCGTCCGGCAGTTTTGTGTCTAGAGTCAATGTCGCGCCCCACGCGGGCGCGCGGATTGAAACGGGCGTGGAGATTTCGGACGTGGAGATTTCGTTGCGTCGCGCCCCACGCGGGCGCGCGGATTGAAACCTCGCGGGCAGACTAAGGGGCGCGACTTTGCGCGGTCGCGCCCCACGCGGGCGCGCGGATTGAAACTATGTTATCCGAACAAAACCAACTCAATATCGTCGTCGCGCCCCACGCGGGCGCGCGGATTGAAACAACGGGTTGATGCCACACGAAAACGTATCCATTATCGTCGCGCCCCACGCGGGCGCGCGGATTGAAACGTTGATCAAGTGAAGGAGGGTGTCGCTTACGACGGTCGCGCCCCACGCGGGCGCGCGGATTGAAACTGCTCGTGCGCGGTGATCTCTTCTTCGCCGTGGATGTCGCGCCCCACGCGGGCGCGCGGATTGAAACATGAACCGTTTCGCTCCGCTGTTGCCGACGGACGGAGGTCGCGCCCCACGCGGGCGCGCGGATTGAAACTTGAAGGTGAACCGGCGGGCGACGCGAACGCCGGTCGCGCCCCACGCGGGCGCGCGGATTGAAACATCGCGTTTGCCTGCCTGCGCCGCGGCGTTGCTGGTCGCGCCCCACGCGGGCGCGCGGATTGAAACATCGCGTTTGCCTGCCTGCGCCGCGGCGTTGCTGGTCGCGCCCCACGCGGGCGCGTGGATTGAAACGGGATCTCAACGACGACCGTCCGCCCTTCGGGCGTCACGCCCCACGCGGGCGCGCGGATTGAAACAGGTGGTGGCACACGCAGTCACGTGACACGCGGGGCGCCCCCCAAGCAGTCCGTGCGCTCCCGGCGGTGCTTAGCTCCCTTGCGAGCACGACATCGCCGCTGCGTGGATAAACCTGAAAAAATCCGGGATATTTTCCCGGTTTCGCGCATTTACATACTACGCGACTGAAATTGCCTAGGTGCACTCGTTAGCGACTGACGCTACGATGGTCCTCGCGCCGTCCAGCTTTCCCGCTTCCGCGTTTGCCGTCCTTAGTTGCCCTCATGAAACTCCGTTCTCTTCTCGCGTTTCCGATTGTTTGTGTTGTTGGACTCGCGACTCCCGCCTGTCCTGAAGAATCCGAGACAGTCCCGCTGCGTCATGAAAGTCTGAAACTGCGGGATGGTCGGACGCTGAAGAACGTGGAGTTCAAAACCTACGATCCCGCGAAAGATCGCTTCTATCTTCTCGCCGATCGTCACGCGATGATCGTGCCGGCCAAACTCGTTCCACAGCCGATCGTCGATGAGCTTCGCAGCTCCACTCCGCGGCGGATTGACGATGAGACAAACGTCGTGCCGGAGCCGCGCCCGAAGTCTCCAAAGCAATCGTCCCAGACCGTGCGGCGTGAAACTGCTTCGCCCTCGTCCGCCAGCACAAGCGCGAAGCGAAATCGCTGGGCCGAGGCCCATTTCGGGGCCGCGCAAAAACGCGCGACCCGCTACTATCGCTACGAGCATATCGCCGGCTCGAACAACATCGCCGTGATCGCGCTCGATTTCGATTGGACGCCTCCGCTTGAGGTGCCCGGTTGGGAAAATCGCTATCGAACCACGGGCACGGCATTTCTCCAAATCATGGATAGCCGCAACCGGCAATTCCAACGCACCACGAGCGAGTTCGAGATCACGACCCAATACAATCCGCAGAAGCGGATGATCGAAGTCGTCGATTTTACACGGAAGAGTTGAACGGCAAAGCGGCGCGCCCTTTCGCCCTCACTCGCCGCGTCGTGCGGCTTCGATTGTCGCGATGTCGATTTTGCCCATCTCCATCATCGCCGAGAAGGCGCGCTTGGCTTCCTCGCCGCCGGCCGCGAGGGCGTCGGTCAACACACGGGGTGTGATCTGCCACGAGACACCCCAGCGGTCTTTGCACCAGCCGCACGCGCTTTCCTGGCCGCCGTTGTTCACGATCGCGTTCCAGTAGCGGTCGGTTTCCTCCTGCGTGTCGGTGGCGATCTGAAAGGAAAACGCCTCCGTCTGCTCAAATGCCGGGCCGCCGTTGAGACCGATGCAGGGAATGCCGCACACGGTGAACTCGACCGTGAGCACATCGCCCGCTTTGCCCGAAGGGAAATCGGTGGGCGCATAAAAAATGTTCGTCACTTCACTGTCGGGAAACGTCGCCGCGTAGAATCGCGCGGCTTCCAGCGCGTCTTTGTCGAACCAGAGGCAAATCGTGTTTTTCGGGGTCAGTTTTTTCATGGGCGTGGAGGTTGAGGAATCGGATTCGAGAAATGAGAGGATGTTTCATTTCCTCCACGAATGACCCTCTCGCAAACGGACAACGCATCGCGCGTTTGACGGTGACGCCGAGCGGTGCAACGCGTGTGAGGTTGTGCCGTCTCCCACTCCACGAACCCGCAAGCTGCTCAAGACTCTCGCCTCACGTCCACCCGACATGTGGGACGACGAGCTGCTCAAACTCATCAATGACGAACTGCGGCAGCTGCCCATCGAGGAGATCACCTACATTCGCGATCGCGTGCGTTACTCCTGTCCGCCGGATACGATGGTGCAAAACGTCGTGCTGATGATGAACGGGCTCATCGAGCTGAAGACGCTGCAGCTGTAACAACGCTCTCCACGCGGAGCTCGCGGCGCTCGTGAAATAAAAAGCCCGGCGATGACGCCGGGCTCCACCTGAGAGATGCAACTAAACGATGCGCGCGAGGTCGCTCACTTCGCTGCCACGCTCGCGCCTTGGTTTTTCGCGACCCAGGCTTCGTAGTCCTTGCGGGGCATGAAGCGGAGAGAGGCGCTGTTGATGCAGTAGCGCAGACCGCCCTTGCTGCGGGGGCCATCGTTGAACACGTGGCCGAGATGCGCGCCGTCGACAGCGCAGTGCACTTCGATGCGAATCATGCCGTAGCTCGTGTCGCGCGTCTCGCCGACAAACGCCGGCTCGATCGGCTTCGTGAAGCTCGGCCAACCCGTGCCGCTTTCGAACTTGTCGCGGCTGTCGAAGAGCGGTGTTTCGCTGCACACGGAGAAATACACTCCGTCTTCGTGGTGATCCCAGTATTCGTTCGCAAACGGCCGCTCGGTGCCCTGCTGGCGCGCGACGCGATACTGCATCGGCGTAAGCAGCGCTTTCCACTCGGCGTCAGTGCGCTGCACCTTCGTCTTGCTCATGTCGATGACGACTTTGGACGGCAGTCCGCACGCGGACTTTTCGCTATCCACGGCGCAGGCCGCCGGATCGTTGTTGGGCACGGAGTTCGGATTCGTGTTTTTCATAGGGGTCTCGCCCACGGCGGTCGCCGCGAGCACGCAGAAAGGGATGAGGGCGCGGAAGCTCATGGAGTGATTTGGGAAATGGATTCGAACCGCGAATGAACGCCAAGGAACGGAAATCGAAGCCGGATCTCTCGATCGCTGTTTCTTCGCGTAGATTTGCGCTATTCGCGGGTGGTCACTTTTGAGAGTAACACAGTCGCGCAAATATTCCACCTGTGTCCGGGCCCACGACGGTTTGGAAGGTGGAACCCGCCGTCCCCGGCGGGTTGAGCGAGATTCGAAGGCGAATGCGCGCGCGAAAGACGAACAAACCCGGCGGGGACGCCGGGTTCCACCCAAAGCGCCCCCCTGCTCACTTACTCCGCCCGCAACGGGAGCGTGCCGTCGCCGAACTCCGCCGAAAGTTTCTGGCCGGCCGCGACATCCTTCCTTCGCGGCAATGGTTTTCCGTTTTCGTCGCGCAGAATCACGAAACCGCGATTGAGCACCGATTTCGGACTCGCTGCTTGCAACCGTTTCCAAAGCGCGAGCAAGCGATGCGATTCGATCTGCACGCGTTTTTCCGGCGAACGCTGCATCAACATCGACCGCGCTTCCGCGAGCGCCTGCCGCCGGTCGTGCACGTTGTGACGCAGCGCCGCGGCGAGTCGGTTCGTGAGATCGTCGAGACGCAGATAACCGCGCTCCACGATCGCGCCGGGCGAGAGCAACCGAAGTCGCGAGCGCGCGTGATCGAGCTCGGCCGTGGCGCGACTGAGCGCCGCGTCCACGAGCACCGTCATCGCCTCGCCGGCTTGCGCCACACGATCCGCGCACGACACGAAACTACTTGAGATCAACTCCGCCGCCGCGCTCGGTGTTTCGGCGCGCACGTCGGCCGCGAAATCGCAGAGCGAGAAATCGATTTCGTGTCCCACAGCCGACACGATCGGCACGCGACACGCCGCGACGGCGCGCACGAGCGGCTCTTCGTTAAATGCCCACAAATCCTCGAGACTCCCGCCGCCGCGACCGATCACGAGCAGGTCAAAAATCTCCAGCGATTGTGCGAGTTCGAGCATGGCAACCATCTCCGCGGCCGCGCCTTCGCCCTGCACTTTTGCGGGCAGCACAACGACACGTCCACGCCAGCCGCGACGTTTCAAAATGCGCAGAAAATCCTGCACCGCCGCGCCCGTGGGCGACGTGATAAACCCGACCGTGGCGGGCATCGACGGGATCGCGCGTTTCTTATTCGCGTCGAACAACCCCTCCTCGCTGAGACGGCGCTTGAGCGCCTCGAACTCGCGCTGGAGCCGGCCTTCGCCGTCGTCGACCACCGCGCGGACGATGAGCTGATACTGGCCGCGTGCTTCGTAGAGGCTGACCTCGCCGTAAACGACAACCTGCAGTCCATCGCGCAGCTTCACATTCTGCCGCATGGCGTCGCCGCGAAAAAGCACCGCGCTGAGCTGCGCGCCCGCGTCCTTCAGCGAAAAATACACGTGGCCGCTCGCCTGTATCCTGAGGTTGGATACTTCGCCACGCACCCAGCCGGGACGAATCCCCGTTTCGAGCAGCGTCTTCACGCGCCGCGTGAAATCCGTGACCGATTCCACGCGATCGCTCGCGTCCTCATCGAAAAGCGCCGAGCCGCGCGTTCTCATGCGACATTTCCTTTCCTGCGATAACGCCGGCGCAGCAGCTGCGTCGCCGCGGCGGCTGCAACCAGCAGGCTCGCCGCGAGCAGCACGACCTTGGCCTTGCCCTGCAGCAGCGCGTCGCCGAACAGCACGAAACCCGTCTGGTAAGCAAACGACACCGCGAGCGAGATCCAGAGGTAGCGCGCAAATCCGACGCCCGAGAGACCGAGCAGATAATTTTGCACGGGAAACGGCACGCCGGGCGTCACGCGCACAATCACGATGAGGCCCGTTTCGTCACCCGGATCCACTTGCGGCAACCGATAGCCCAGTCGCGCAAACACGCGCACGAGCAGCGGACGGAAAGCGCCGCGCGCCAGGAAAAACGTGAACACGATGTTGACCGCCACCGCCGCGAGCGAGAGGGCGAGCACGAGCGGCAACCCAAGTTGTTCACCGAACACCGGCCCCGCCGTGAGCGCAAAGGTGAGAATCGGCACACCGAGCGCGGGCAGAATCGCCATCGCGAGAAAGAAAACCACCGGCCCAGCGGAGCGAATCACATCGAGCAACTGTTCGACGACTTCGCGCACGTTGAGCCCCCGCAACAGCAGCACCGCGAGTCCGAGACCCGCCACAGCCAGCACGGCGAGTTTCACCCAGGGAAACGGTTTCGTGCCGGTCGGAGAAGACATCGCAGCACGGTGGCGAGCGGCCCCGGAGCCCGTCAAGTCCGCCGCCACTCCCTCCAGCGCCACTCCCCCGGGCGGCAGCACAAAACCACATGTCTACTAATAGTTGACATTGTGTTTCTCCTCATCGGTCGGGGCGAGGCGGCGTGAGTGAGGACGGAGTGCGGACCGGGTCGAGCCAGGGTCCGTCCACGGTCGGGACACGGTGCGCACCACGTCGCGACAAGGGGCGTGCGGGTCGAACGAAGGTGCGCACATGGTCACCCCGCCCACGTGCGCCAGAAGGTGGAGCCCGCCGTCCTCGGCGGGCTTTTCGGCACTCGTTGCGTGTTCAACCCGCCCGGGACGGCGGGTTCCACCTAGACTCAACGTTTCATTCGCGCGAAACGCACTCGATTCGTTCTCGTTCTCGTAATCGTTCTCTCGCAACTCTTCCGTGCGCTCGCACGGCTTCGAGCAAGAGAAAGATCGCGAAGACGGACGCGCCTCGGTTCCACCCGGTCAACGGCTCGGCGGGAACGCCTCGCCCTACCTGTCGAACCGATCAGCGGCGGGCGCCGCGGTGGAGACGACTGACGGGTTTCGGAGCGGCGGCTTCGGCGAGAGCTTTTTCGTCGAAGAGCGCGGAGTAGATGTAAGGGAAGTCGTCCACCTTCTTGCGCTCAACCGTCACGCCCATGTAACGCTCGATCGAGCGGGCGTCGCGAACGTCGTCCTCGGTCACCAGAGTGAATGCATCGCCGGTGGTTTGGGCGCGGCCCGTGCGGCCGATGCGGTGCACGTAGTCCTCGGGATTTTCCGGCACGTCGTAATTGATCACGTGCGAGACGCCGGCGATATCGAGGCCACGAGCCGCGATATCCGTGGCGACGAGCACCTCGAATTTACCCGACTTGAAACCCTCGAGCGCCTCAACGCGTTCGCGCTGGCTGCGGTCGGAATGGAGCACACCGACGGTGTGGCCCTTGGTCTTCAACTTGTGCGCGATGCGGTCGGCGCCCATGCGGGTGCGCGAAAAGATGATCACGCTCTTGAACTCGGTGCGGTCGAGCAGGAGCTGGAGAAGTTCGAACTTCTGCGAAGCGACGACCGGATAAAACGCGTGGGCAACGGTCTCAGCGGGCGAACGCTGGCGGCCGATTTCGACCTTCACGGGATCGCGGAGAGCCCAGCTCGCGAGCTGCTCGATCTCCGGCGGAAGCGTGGCGGTGAAGAAGAGCGTCTGACGGTTCTTCGCGCACTTTTGGACGATGCGGCGGACGTCGGGCAGGAAGCCCATGTCGAGCATGCGGTCGACTTCGTCGAGCACGAGGATGTCGATTTTATCGAGCGAGCAGTTGCCCTGTTCGAGGTGATCCAGCAAGCGGCCCGGCGTGGCGGCGAGGATGTCGACGCCACGGCGGAGATCGTCGGTCTGTTTGCCGTATCCAACACCTCCATACACGATGGTGACGCGAAGATCGGTGAACTTGGCGTATTTGTGAAACGCTTCCTCGACCTGCAGCGCGAGTTCGCGCGTGGGCTCGAGAATGAGGCAGCGGAGTTCGCCGTGTCCGCCGAGACGCTGGATGATCGGAAGCGCGAAGGCCGCGGTTTTACCGGTGCCGGTCTGCGCGGAGCCGATCACATCGCCACCGCGAAGGACGACCGGGATGGCCTGCTTCTGAATCGGCGTAGGCTCCTGATAACCCATTTCCTGCACGGCGTAAGCGAGCGCATCGGAAAGACCGAGCGCGCTGAAAGCCGTCTCCATTTTCGGAATATTGACCGGCTCGGTGGGCTTGACCGTGGTCTGGTGAGGATGCTCGTAAGTGTCATCCTTGCGCGGGCGCTCGTTGCGCGGGCCGAACTTGCGATCGCGGCGACCGCCGCCACCGCCGGAGCGCTGACCGCCGCGCGACTCGTGGCCGCCGCGTTCGTCGCGACGTCCACCCTGGCGTTCGCCGCGCGGATGATCCGAGCGCTTGCCGCCTTCGTGGCGCTTGCCACCGTCGGAACGTTTACCCGCATGCGGTTGGCCGCGTTGCGGCTTGGAAGAGGAAGCGGATTTGCCGGCCGGGCCGGAAGCGGACTTTTCGCGCGAAGGCGCGATGGTTTCGCGGAGTTTCGCGAAGATTTTCTTAAGCATGAGAACGTGTTGACCCGCTACGCTCGCCGAAAGGGTCGGGTTTGCAATCCTCGATATCGTGGCGGGTGGGCTGCTTGACAGCCGCGGCGCTGTCACGTTCGTGGTGCCCGCCCAGCATGACCGCCAATTCCCGCTTCGCCGTCAGTCTGCACGTGCTCGCCTACCTCGCCTTCCGGCGCGACGAGGCCGTGTCGTCGGCGGAAATCGCGGCGAGCGTCGACACTCACGCGGTGGTGATCCGGCGGCTGCTGTCCGCGTTGACCAAAGCCAAACTGGTCAAAGCCACCAAGGGCGCCGCGGGCGGATTCTCGCTGGCGATCGATCCGTGCGAGGTGACGCTCCTCGCCGTCTATCGTGCGATGAATCCCCAACCGGATCGCGGCCTGCGGCACTTCGCGCCGAACCAGGAGTGCCCGATCGGCGCCGAAATCGAGTCGGTGCTGGACGCGGTTTTCCGCCGCGCGCGGGCGAAGATGGAAGCCGAGCTTTCGCAGATCAGCCTCGCCGACCTGCACGCGCAGCTCGCGGCGATGTGCAGCGGCAAAAAATAAACGCGCCGCCCGGCAGGAGCGGCGCGCGAGAGCAAACGGCGACCGTAGACTGTATCCGGAAACCGGCTACACCGTCGCGGCTCAGGAGTTTTCCCGGATCTTGTCGAGGATGCGTCGCGAAAGCTCCTCGTCGCCGAAGATGCCGATCCGGATACGGATTTTGGTGAGATCCTGGCCGAGATTCTCGAGGCGGATTTCGATCTTCTTATCGGCGGCATTGCGCGCCACAAACGTGGCGAGGAGCGCGTCCTTCTTCTCGCTGACCTTGGCGAAACCGAGCTGCTCGATGGCGCGCTGCGTGCCACGCACCGTGCGTTCGAAATCGCGCGTCTGCGTGGTCTCGAGTTGGCCGCGCACGTAAGCCACGGCACCCGCGCCAGCGCCCGCTGCAACGACGGCCACACAACCGGACGAAAAGCCGGCGACACTCAACGCAACCGCTACCGTTAGAACCTTGCACCACTGGAGGTTGGTTTTCGTTTTCATATGTTTGTGCGGTGGACCCTTACGCAGCGGTCAGGTTTCACTTACTTCTCCGTCGGCGACGGCGAAAAAATTGGCACCAAACCGGCACAGCGCCCGTGCTTACGCGCCGTTGCAGCGTGAGGCGTGCTTGACTTCAACTCGTGCACGAAAGCGATAGCGCGATGAGTTTTTCGATCCGTGCTGCCACGCCCGAAGATGTCCCGCTGATCCTCGAGTTCATCCGTGGACTCGCCGACTACGAGAAGTTGTCGGACGAAGTGACCGCCACGGAGGAGCAATTGCGCACCACGCTGTTTGGTCCGGGCCGCGCGGCGGAATGCGCGCTGGCATTTGCGGACGAAGGACCCGCCGGCTTCGCGATTTTTTTCACCAACTACTCCACGTTTCTCGCGAAGCCGGGGCTGTATCTCGAGGATCTGTTTGTAAAACTGGAATTCCGCGGTCGCGGCATCGGCAAAGGACTCATCCTGCACCTCGCCAAACTTGCCAACGCGCGCGGCTGCGGTCGCATGGAGTGGACCGTGCTCGATTGGAACCAGCCGGCGATCGACTTCTACGAATCGCTCGGCGCTCGCCGCATGAAACAATGGCAGGTTTGTCGCCTCACCGGCGAGGCGCTCGCCCGCTACGCATAACGTGTGAGATGAAAGGTGGAGCCTAATGCTCCACTCGCAAAAACTCCGGCTCGATCGTTCTCGTAATCGCTCTCGTTCTGTGGACGGCTCTCTCGTCGCTCGCGCGGTTTCGAGACGAGAATGACAAAGAAACGAGAACGATTGCGGACGGCATGGAGAGCCGTCCACCGCCTCAGCGGCGGGCGAGATCGCGGATGAAGCCGCGGAGGGCGCGGTAGTCTTCGGGAAGAAAAATATCCCGCGCGTCGGCGAAAGCGATGGGGCCCGGTTGCCAGGCTTGTTCGAGGAGCGCGGCGTGTTCCTCGGGTGACGAATCAGTCCAGTGCGGGCAATCGACGCAGTGCGCACCGCTGATGCGTTCGCGACCTTTCTCCAGCGTCTGACGTTTGCAGCGTCCGCGTTTATCCGTCTCGCAATAGGATTCGCAGCAGTCGTCGCGGTCCGAATAAAA
This sequence comes from Opitutus sp., assembly GCA_024707325.1. Lineage (GTDB taxonomy): Bacteria > Verrucomicrobiota > Verrucomicrobiia > Opitutales > Opitutaceae > Opitutus. Next base: position 679,342 of record JANPZY010000001.1, read on the forward strand.
ACAGGCTTTGGCGATCTGGCGCACGGGGTGTTCCCAGCGCTCATCGAGCGGGCCCGCCGCGGTCACTTCGCGGAGAATCGCATCGAGCACAAAGTCGTCGAGCTCGCCGCTGGCACCGGGCGGAGGCAGGCCCATGCCGCGGATCGCGTTCTGCAATCCGACGATCGCCGGCCGCAGCGTGGCAGGATCGATCTCGCTCCAATCGTTTTGGCGGGCGTAGCGGAGCAGCACAGCGGTCGCGAGCTCGCCGAAGCGGACGGCGTCAGAGTCGGTCATGCGAGCAGGCGATGCGTTCGACGCGGAGAGTCAATCACGCGGAGACCGCTTGTAAATTGTCACCATCACAAATGCGCTCTATCGAAACTGTGCTGGTGCCAAAATCCCGCCGCTACACCTGCCTGTGACGAAACGAAAAAGATAAATTGACCGGAATTTCATCCTTCGTGCCGCCATGATCCAAACCGTCACCACCCCCGAACACGCTCCGCTGTATCTGGAGCTCGCGCGCGAGATTCAGGAGCTCATCGAACAAGGCACGCTGCGGCCGGGACACCGGTTGCCCTCGGTGCGGCGCATGGCGATGCAGCGCGACGTGAGCATCTCGACGGTGATCCAAGCCTACACGGTTTTGGAAAACCGCAGTCTGCTCGAGGCACGGCCGCAGTCGGGTTTCTATGTGCGTCCGCGGCTGGCGGAGCTCGCACTTGAGCCGCGGATGGCGCGGCCGATGGCGAAGCCGAGCTATGTGGGCGTGAACGATCTCACCGCGGAGATGCTGGCGCTCGCGATGGAGCCGGACTTCGTGCCGTTTGGTGCGGCGTGCCCGGACGCGTCGCTGTTTCCCAACAAAAAGTTGGCGCGGCTGATCGGCTCGGTGGCGCGCAACGATCCCGTGATGCTCGGCCGCTACGCGATGAACTGGGCCTACGATCCGCTGACGCGCGAGATCGCACGGCGTTATCTACAGAGCGGAGCGCCGCTGGCGCACGACGAACTCGTGATCACGGTCGGCTGCGCCGAGGCGATCAATCTCTCGCTGCGCGCGGTGACGAAGCCAGGGGACACGGTGGCGATCGAGACGCCCGCGTATTTCGGTTTTCTGGAAACGATCCAGAGCTTGAACCTGCGCGCGCTCGAGATTCCGACCGATCCGCGCACGGGCCTGTGTCTCGATGCGATGCGCGACGCGCTCGCGAACAACACCGTGAAGGCACTGATCGTGATGCCGAGTTATCAGAACCCGCTCGGCTCGTGCATGCCGGACGAGAAGAAGGCGAAGCTCTACGATCTTCTCGCCGAATACGACGTGCCTGCGATCGAAGACGACATCTACGGCGATCTGCACTTCGGCGAAAAGCGCCCGAAGCCCCTGAAGGCGTGGGACACCGATGGACGCGTGCTGTTGTGCTCGTCGTTCGGCAAGACGCTCGCGCCCTCGCTGCGCGTGGGATGGTGCGCGCCCGGCCGCTATCTGGAGCGCGTGCGGCGTCTCAAGTTTACGAATACACTCGGCACGCCGGTGATCCTGCAGAAGACCGTGTCGGACTTTCTCCGCAACGGCGGTTACGACCATCACCTGCGCTCGATCCGCCGCGCGTATTTCAACCAGCTGCACCTTTTCTCTCAGGCGATCCTGAAGCACTTCCCCGAGGGCACGCGTTTGAGCCGGCCGCAGGGCGGCTTCATCCTCTGGGTCGAGTGTCCTGCTGGAGTGGATACGATCGAACTCTTCCGCAAAGCGGTGAAGCAGCGGATCAGTCTCGCGCCCGGCGCGCTGTTCTCAGTGAAGGACCGTTATCGCAGTTGCCTGCGGGTGAACTGCGGCATGCCGTGGAGCGAACGCGTGGCCAACGCGCTCGAAACCGTCGGCACGCTCGCGAAGCAGCAACTCGATAAATGAGCGACGCGAAAGACGGATCTTCCGCAGAGCCGATCGTCGCGGAGGCGGCGCGTCCCTCCACCCTCGCGTTCGTGCTCGCGTTTGCCGCGATCTACGTGATCTGGGGCAGCACGTATCTCGGCATCCGCGTCGCAGTGGAGACGATGCCGCCGTTTGCGATGGCCGCGGTGCGCTTCGCGATCGCGGGCGCAGTGTTGCTGGCGTATTTGAAATCGCGCGGCGCCGCGTGGCCGACCGCACGACAGTGGGGTGTGAACGCGGTTGTCGGTTCGTTTCTCCTGCTCGGCGGCAACGGCCTCGTCGCGTGGGCGGAGCAGCGCATCCCGTCGGGCATCACCGCGCTGTTGATCGGCATTCAGCCGCTCTTGTTTGTGCTCACGGAATGGGCGTGGCCTGGCGGCGTGCGGCCGACGAAAATCACGCTCGGTGCGATGCTGCTCGGTTTTGGCGGCATGGCGTGGCTCGCAGCGCCGTGGGAAAACAGCAGCAACGGCGGACTCGATCCGGTGGGCGTCACGGCCGTGTTGGCGGCGTGCGTCTTCTGGGCGTTTGGCTCGATCTACTCGCGGCATTCGCAGCGCGGCACGGATCCGTTCATGGCGTCGGCGTTGCAGATGCTGACCGGCAGCGTGGCGCTGGCGCTCGCGGCGCTCGCGCACGGCGATTGGACGGCGTGGGAAACGGCGGCGATCTCGGGCCGTTCGTGGACGGCGTTCTGGTATCTGGTGACCTTTGGATCGCTGGTAGGATTTTCGACCTTCGTGTGGCTGATGAAGCACAGCACGCCGGCGCGCGTGTCGACGTATGCCTTTGTGAATCCGATTGTAGCGGTGTTTCTCGGCTGGCTGTTGCTCGATGAGCCGCTCGGTCCTCGCACCATCGCGGCGGCGACGGTCATCGTGATCGCGGTCGCGATCGTCACGATCGCGAAAAACCGACCGACCAAAGCGCGCTGACGCCTCGCGGGCCGGTTCTGCCTCGACGCTGCTGCACCTAGGTGTTTCACACCAGATGCAACAAGCCAGTCCGCCTCCGACGGACGAGCCGGTCCTTTTTTCCGCTTCAACCATGCAACTTCTCCAGTCGCGCTCTACGGGGCGACGGTCCCGTCACCTCAAGATTGTCGTCGCAGCACTCGTAGTTGTGGTCACTGCCGGCGTGTGGTTCGCGCGCGATCCCGCGCTCGCGCGCTATCGCGTATGGAAACAGAAACGCGCTCTGGAGCAGGCGAAGGGGTTTATTGAAAAACGCGATCCGCTGAACGCGCAGCTCGCGCTCGACGTAGCGCTGCGCACCGGTCCTGGAAATCCGGATACAATCCGCGCCGCCGCCGACATGCTCGAGCAAGTGGGCGCGCCGCAGGCGATGCGATTGCGTCGAGCGCTGGTGCAACTGAATCCGGACTCGGCAGAAGACACCGCGCGCCTCGTGCTCTGCGGCCTGCGCTTCCGGGATTTCAACGCCGCGAAGGACGCGCTCAGCGGCGCATCGCCGGAGATTTCAGTGCAGCAACCGATGGTGCAGGCCGCACTCGCCTACGCGCTCGCGACAGGCAACGCGCCCGTGGCCGACGCGCTGCTGGCGGATCTGAAGACGCGCGCGCCCAACGATCCCGATCTCCAGCACGCGCACGCGTTGCTCAAGCTCCAGCATCCCAACGCCGCCGCGCGCACCGCCGCCGTGGAGGAACTCGAGTCGCTGGCGAAAAGCCATCCCCGGCTCGAACCGCAGATCGCCCGCCAGCTCGCGGGCTACACCTTGCAACACGGGGAATTCGCCGACGCGAAGCGCCGCCTCGTGGAGTTGACGCAACGCAGCGACGCGACGCTCGATGACCACCTGCAGCTCGCGAACGTGCAACTCGTGCACGAGGGCGCTGCGTTTGAACCGATTTTCAAGGAGATCGCGCCGATCGCCGCGAAGAGCGAATTCGCCGCCGCGCAACTCACCCAATGGCTCCTCGTGCAAAATCGCGCCGAAGAAGCCGACCGCTGGCTCGGCCAACTGTCCGACTCGATGCGCACCACGCCCCCGCTCCTCGCCGTGCAGGCAGATGTGGTGGCGCAACTGAAGGACTGGGAGCGCCTCGCGTTCCTGCTCCGCGCCGGCGCGTGGGGTTCCGTGCCGAAGGAGCCGATCCAGATCGCGTTTGCGGCCCAGACGGTCGACAACCCGACGCGGCCTTCGCTGCGACGCGAGACGTGGGACATGGCGCTCACCACCGCCGGAGGAAATCTGGTGACGCTGCGCGTGCTGCACCGGCTGGCTTCGCTCTGGCAATGGCGCGACGAAACCGAGCGCACGTTGTGGTCGATCGCCCGCAGTTTCCCCGACCAAACCTGGGCACACCAGGCATTGTTCAATCTCTACCGCGAAAAGAAGGACACCGCGGCGATGCGCGACGTCGTGAGCACGCTGCGCGAGTCCGACGGCAGCGTGCGCCGTTACCAGCATGATTGGGCCTTGCTGACGCTGCTCACACAGCCGACCTCGAACTGGAATCCCGCGAAGGACACGATGCGCCAACTGCACTCGCTCGATCCGTCGGACCCGAGCTTTGCGACCGGTTATGCCTTCGCGCTGGCTCAGCACGGCAAAGCCGACGAGGCGCTCGCGGTGATCGAAAAGCTGTCACCGGAACACCGGGACTACCCGCCCCGCCAGCCGTATCTCGCGTATATTTACGGGGTCGCTCGCAAGGCTCAGGAATTTGAGCGCACCACGACGCTCACGACCGGCGCGAACTACCTGCCGGAGGAAAATCTTTTGTTCACCCGCGGCCGCGAAGAGCTTAACCGGAAGCCGCCCGCCCCCAAGCCCACCAAGCATTCCACCGAAAACGCCGCCGAGACGAAATCGTGAGCGCCCGTGAGACGCAGGCCGGCTCTCGGCTGAGTCAGATCATGATCTGGCTCAGCGTGGCAATTTTCGCCGCATGCTGGTTGCTGCCATTGCAGGTGACTTGGGCAACCTCGTCCGACTTGGGCCACAGTTGGGCTGTGCCGCTTCTCATCGCGTATCTGTGGTGGGAGCGTTGGGACGAGCGACCGCAAGGCATCGTGCGCACGCGACTCGGCTGGGGATGGCGGGTGTTATTGGGAGCGTTGGCCGTGGCGTTGTTGTTTTTCCGGCTGCTGCTCACGCCATTCCCGCTCTGGCCAATGCTGCTCTTGGCGTATACCGCGACCTTGGTGGCGGCGGCGCTCACTGTCGCGTGGATGGCAGCCGGCTGGTCGGGCGTGCGCTGGGTCGGCGCGCCGCTGATTCTGCTGCTGAGCGCGTTGCCGGCACCGAGCATCGTGGAAAGCTCGCTGATCGTGCCACTGCGTTCGACGATGGCGTCGGCCGCCGCGGAACTCAGCAATTGGCTCGGGCATCCTGCAATCGCGGTGGGCACCAGCGTGCAGCTCGCGACCGGCTGGGTTGGCATCGACGAAGCCTGCGGCGGCATCCGCTCCCTCCAGGCCTGTTTCATGATCGGGCTGTTTTTCGGTGAGTGGTTTCGTTTCTCGTGGACCCGTCGCGGCCTGCTGGTGCTCGCGGCGATCGGGGCCGCGCTGCTCGGGAACTTCAGCCGCGTGCTTTTCCTTTCGTTGCGCGTCAATGCGGGCGCCGATGCCGCGGAGTCGCTCCACGACCTCGCCGGCTGGATCGCGATGGGCGCGAGTTTGCTCCTCACCGGATGGCTCGCCTGCCGTTGGGCCGGCTATCGCTGGCCGCAACAGCTTTCAGTGAAGCGTCACCCCATCGCGACGCGCCAACCGTGGCTCTGGGCCGCGACGCTCGCGGGTCTGTTGCTCGTCAACGAAGCCGCCGTGCGCTGGTGGTTCTCTCAAGGCGAGGCGCAGCGCTCCCACGTGCCGCAGTGGACCGCGCAGTTGCCCACCGAACACTGGAGTTTTCGTGAGCAGCCTCTGGGCAAGGCTGCGCACGAAATGCTGCGGCCGGATCACTTCGTAGCCGGGCGCTGGCAGCATTCACGCGACGAAATCTCCGCCGCCTACTACATCGAGTGGCGACGCGGACAGGTGGCGCGCTTCGTGCCGTTTCTCCACAACCCGACCGTTTGCATGCCCCTCTCGGGGTGTGAACTCATGGCCACGCTCGATCCGCTCGCGGTGCAGTGGGACGGGCTCGAGATCCCGTTTTATGTTTATCGCTTCCGTCGCGCGGGCGAGGATATGATCGTCGCTTACACCTTGTGGGATCCGACGCGTGGCCAGCCGCTGAATCCCTCGAAGCCGACGGAAACGTGGCTGGATTGGTGGCGCCATCAATGGCGAGAGGTCGTCGAACACCGCCAACACCAGCCGGCGCAAATGCTCGCAGTCAGTATCTCCGAGACAGGACGCGTCCCCGACGCTGAGGCACTCCAACACATCATTCGAAAGCTTATTAAGCCCCCAAGCGGGCTATAAGTTTTTTTGGCCTCTCGGGGTTGCGATGTATTTTCCTTGCAAAACACCCTACAGACCCTAGGTGAATCACCCTAGGTATGAAACCTTACCGCTTCGTCTCTCTTTTTGCCGCGACTTGTTTCGCGTTCCTTCTTTCTGCGGAAGCTCAGATCGTCACCTATCAGACGCAGACTGGATACGGCGGCAGCACCACGACGTTCCTGGACTCTGCGTCGAAGACCCAAGTGTTTACGAACGTCTCGGCGGTCACGAGCCTCACCTACAATTTCTTCGCGGGCTCCGCCAACTCGAACTCCACTCAATCCTCGACGCTCTTGAGCGCCAAGTTCGGCGAGTGGAACGGCACGGGTGGATTTGTCGCCGATACGGTGGTCGATTTCGGAGTGATTGCGATTCCTCCTACTTCCGATCCGGCTTGGACCAACTCTCTCGGCTACATCGATCCCGTCAGCCAGCAGCCGGTGAACAATGGGACCTATCGCAACACGAGCGTCACCTTTGACTTCACCTCCGTGATCTCCGGTCTGGTGCATAGCGAGTTCGGCTACCTGACCAACGCGGCGAAAACCTACGGCTTCATGCTCACTTATGTGAGTGGCGACACCAACCTCGCACTGGGTGACAACGGATCGAGCACGTTCACCAACGGCTACGTCTACAATTCCAATCTCGGTTCCCTCTCTTATCTGCTGCCCAACGACTACGTGTTCGCCGCGATCTCGGTCGTGCCGGGCAACCAAGAGCTCGTTCCCGTCCCTGAAGCCTCCACCATCGCTTCGATCGCGGGTGCCGTGCTCGTAGCCGGATTGGTCATTGCCCGCACCCGTCAGCGCCGCCAGGTGGCGAACGCTCCGGTCGCCGCTTAATTTTTCCGCCAGGTCCGCTTCATACCTAGAGCCCGCGGCCACACGCCGCGGGTTCTTCTTTTTCCTCTTCGGTTGAGCGACCAGCACAGCCGGACGGCGAAAAACCACCTCACCGTCTTCGGCGCGTCGTTGCCGCCAACAACTCTGTTGGAAACGCTATCACCCGTCGCCTCCCGCCATGTCCTCACCCCACATCGCTCGCGCTGAAACTGACGCGGAAATTGCCGCGTGCTTCCCCGTCATGGTGCAACTGCGCCCTCACCTGAACGCCTCCGACTTCGTCGCGACGGTGCGGCGCATGATGAAAGAGGGCTTTCTCCTCGCCCGGCTCAGCGACGATGCCGGCGTCGTGCGTGCGGTCGCGGGCTATCGTTTCCATGAGAAACTCTTTTCCGGGCGCACGCTTTACGTGGACGATCTCGTCACCGACGAAGCCAGCCGCTCGCGAGGCCACGGAGCCGCGTTGCTCCAGTGGCTGATCGCGGAGGCGCGCACGGCAGGTTGCGACGTGTTCGAGCTGGATTCGGGCGTGCAGCGGCGCGATGCACATCGCTTCTACTTCCGCGAACGCATGCACATCAGCTCTTACCATTTCGTGCTGCCGCTGAAACCGTGACGCCGCCGGTCGCGCACTTGCGAGCATCCGCATTTCCCGCATGTTGAGCGCGATGAAGATCGCCCCTCTCCTCCTGACCGCGGCCCTGCTGCTCGGCGCGACCGGTTGCAGCACGTTCGAGAAACGCGCACAGGAAAAGGCGGACACCTACGCGAGCCTCGACACGGCCACGCAGGACAAGCTGAAGCGCGGCGAAATCGAGGTCGGTAACACGCCTGATATGGTCTACATCGCGCTCGGAGCACCCGACCGCAAACTCTCCACTCGCTCCGCCGATCAGGATGACGAGACGTGGATCTACAACTCGTTTTCCCGCTCGTATCAGGGGCCCGCGTTTCTCGGCTACGAACGCTCGCTGATCTACAATCCCCGCACGAAGCGTCACTACGTCATCTACGAACCTGTGGTCGCCGACGTGTATCACGATCAGGAAGAGGAGCGCATTCGGATCATTTTCCGCGACGGAAAAGTCTTCGCCATCGAGCAGACAAAACACTCCTGACGGCAGCGCGCCGGCTCGCATGATCCGCCATCTCCAGCGGCGTCAGGTCGTCCCCGCGAGCCCGGACCAGGTCTGGGAGTTCTTCGCCACGCCGCTCAACCTGAACCTGCTCACGCCGTCGTCGCTGCGCTTTCGAATCGTCGGCAACGTCACCGCACCGATGTATGCGGGGCAACTGATCGAGTATCGGCTCTCGTTTCTTCCAGGCTTGTGGACGCAGTGGGTGACGGAGATCACGCATTTGGAAGCCGGCCGCTCCTTCGTGGACGAACAACGCATCGGCCCGTATCGACTGTGGCACCACGAGCATCGTTTCGAGCCGGTCGCCGGCGGTGTCGCGATCCACGACCACGTGAGCTACGATGTCGGTTGGGGATTTCTCGGCGCGATTGCAGATCGGCTGTGGGTGCACCGCACGGTGAACGCGATCTTCGACCACCGCGCGAAGAAGATTTCCGAGTTGTTCGCGGCGCGAACATAAGCAGCGGCTCCGACGTCAGATCGTTACCTACTCCGCACTTGTCAGCAGCGGAGTGCAGAACATTTTTGCGGAGCACACATGCCCCTCCCCCACCCCTCCCCACGATGACGTGGTGCATAGCGAGGCGTTTCTTCGCACGCTCATGCGCCGGCAACTGCAACTCTCCATCGCGTGCGCAGCCGCGTTCATGATCGTGCTCTTCGGACTGCCGATCGCCAACTATCTCGCGCCCGAACTCATGGCCACCCGCGTGTTCGGCTTCACGTTGAGCTGGCTCGTGCTGGGCGTGCTCTTCTTCCCCGCGGTGTGGGTCATCTCATGGCTTTTCATCCGCCGCTCCATCTCACTGGAGGAGCAGGAGGTGAAATCCGTCGCCAACGTTCGGAAGGAATAACATGAGCGCGCTCCTTCCTCTCTCCGCTTCGCTGGCGTTTCTCGGCGGCGTCGACCCGTGGATCTTCGGTTTCTCGGCCATCACCGTCGTCGTGACGATCTGGATGGGTTTCCGCTCTGCGAAAACCTCCAAAACCGCGAGTGACTTCTTCGTCGCGGGTCGCTCCGTTTCGGTCGGCTGGAACGCCTCCGCGATCTCCGGTGAATATCTCTCGGCCGCGTCCTTCATGGGCATCGCCGGCATGGTGATGTCGTCCGGCTACGACGCGTTGTGGTATCCGGTGTGTTACGCGTGCGGTTATCTCTTCCTGCTGCTCTTCATCGCCGGACCGCTCCGCCGCTTCGGCGCTTACACGATCCCGGACTTCGCCGAAGGCCGCTTCGACTCGCCGCTCTTCCGCAAGATCGCCGTCTGCTTCGTGCTCTTCATCGGCTTCTTCTACACGATGCCGCAGATGAAGGGCGCGGGCACCACGCTCGCCTACATTTTCCCGGGCATTCCCTACTGGGCCGGCGTGGCCATCGTCGGCGCCGTGATCACGCTCAACGTCGCGCTCGGCGGCATGAAGGGCATCACGCTCGTGCAGGCCTTCCAGTATTGGATGAAGATGTTTGCGATCAGCGTGCCCGTCTTCGTGCTGATGGCCGTGTATGGTGGCTACGGCGCGCACGTCGGCGCCAATCGCACCGCCGCCGAGTCCCTCGCCGAACCCGCCGCGATCGTGCAGACGATCGACACGCCGCGCGCCACGTTGCCCGCGACCGCGCCCAGCGACGTCTCGTGGGTCTCGCCGTTCGGTCCGCTCACCACGAAAGCCGCGAAAGCCGCCGGTCTCTCTCCCGAGGAAACGAAACCGTATTCGCTCCTCTACACCTACTCGCTCATCATCGCGCTCGTCTGCGGCACCGCCGGTCTGCCGCACATCCTCGTGCGCTTCTACACGAATCCCGACGGCGTCGCCGCCAAGCGCACCACGATGTGGGTGATGATCCTCATCGGCGTGTTCTACGTGTTTCCGCCTGTATTCGGAGTTCTTGGACGCAACCTCCTGCCCGAACTCTACGCCGCAACCGGCGCCAAGGGCACCGACAAGATCGTGCTCGAGCTGCCGCGCATCATCAACGAACGCTACGGCATCTGGGGCTCCGTGCTGAGCGGCATCGCCTGCGCCGGCGCGTTTGCGGCGTTCATGAGCACGTTCAGCGGCCTGCTCGTTTCGATGACCGGCGCGCTCGCGCACGACGTTTACGGCCGCATCCTCAAGCCGCACGCCACCGCCGAGGAGCGCATGCGCATGTTCAAGATCGCCGCCGTCGTGATCGGCGCGGTGTCCGTCGTGCTCGGCTCCCAAGTCGAACAACTCCAGATCAACTTCATGGTCGGCCAGGCGTTCGCGATCGCGGCCGCGAGTTATTTCCCGCTGCTCTTCATGAGTGTGTGGTGGCGCGGCATGACGATGAAGGGTGCCGCGACCGGCATGCTCGGCGGCGGTCTCGCCGCACTCGCGTGCACCACCGTGATCAATCTCAGCGATCTCAAGATCATCGATCTCGGCGTCTTCTGGAGAACGAATCCGCTCATCCGCATCCTCTGCGAGCAACCCGCGATCTGGACCGTGCCGCTCGCGATCGTGCTGATGATCGTCGTCTCGAAAGCCACGCGCACCACCGTGCCGAGCGACGTCCGCATGAAGATGCTCGTCCTGCACGCGCCCGAAAAACTCGGGCTCAAGCAGGAATACATTCAGGAGCACTCAGCCGGCGCCGGCCATTGATCCCAGTCCGCACCGAGTCGTGCCACAGTCCGGCACGACTCGGGACAAGGTGCGGATCATGTCGAGCCAAGGTCCGAACCGTCTCGAACCACCGTGCGGACCAAGTCGCGACAAGGTCCTAACAGGTGGAGCCCGCCGTCCCCGGCGGGTTTTCTTTTGTGTGCCGCTGGCGTGCGAGGGCCGCACACGTAGGCGAACATCGCCCAGCCCGGCGGGGACGCCGGGCTCCACCTCGGAGCAATCGATAGGGATGCTCTCCGAGCCATCCCTGCCGCGCTTACGTCGGCGGGAGCGATTCGGGTTTCAGCGTGCGCGACATCAGTGCGCGCAACGCCTCGGCCGGCGAGCGGCCTTCAAAAGGATACCGTGCATCTCGCGCAGAATCGGCGCGTCGATGCCCTTCTCCACGCACAGGCCGTGGAACGACTGCGTCGTGCGATAACCTTCGACGACGGTCTTTCGTCCCTGCAGCAGCTCGGCCACAGATTTGCCCGCGCCGATTTGCTCGCCGAACTCGCGATTGCGGCTCCACGCGCCGTGACACGTCGCCACGAGATCGCCGAAACCGCTCAGACCATAAAACGTTTCCGGTCGCGCCCCGAGCGTGACGCCGAGCCGCACCATTTCGGCGAGCGCACGCGTGAGCAGCGCCGCACGCGTGTTGTCGCCGAGACCGAAACCGTCCGAGCAACCGGCCGCGATCGCGTAAACGTTTTTCAAGCTGCCGCCAAATTCGACACCGGGCAGATCCTCGCTCGTGTAAACGCGCAGCGTGGGTCCGCTGATTTCCTCCTGCACCGCGCACGCTTCGACGGAGTTGCCGCACGCGAGCACCATCGCGGACGGAATTGCCTTCGCGAACTCCGCGGCATTCGTCGGACCGGAGAGCGAACCGACGACGGACTCGGGCAACACGTCCGCGATCACCTGCGAGGGACGCAGATGCGTGCCGAGTTCGAGGCCCTTTGCCAGACTGAGGACGATGCGTGCGCCGCCATTGTCGCGCACGCGCTGCGCGGTTTCGCGGAGCGCCTGCGACGGACAAGCGAGCAACACCACATCGGTGCCAGCGAGCGCGGCACGTGTGTCAGCGGTCACTTCGAGTTCGCGCGGAAACGGGACGCCGGGCAGGTAGTCCACATTTTCACCCGCGGCGCGGATCGCCTCGGCGTGTTCGCCGCGTCGCGGCACAAGCACGACCGGCCGGCCGAGACGGGCCAGATGAAGGGCAAAAGCCGTGCCCCACGCGCCAGCTCCGAGGACCGCGAACTTCATGGGTGAGTGGACATCAACTACGCTGAAATCTCGTGACGCTGGCGCAAGCCACGAGTCCGCTCAGCGCAAAAACGCCGGCACTTTCTCGTTGGCGATCATGTGCTCGAACGTCTCGCGAGCGTTGATCAGTTCGAAACTGCTGCCCTTCACGAGCACCTCGGCCGCGAGCGCGCGGGTGTTGTAGCGACTCGCCATCGTGTAGCCGTAGGCGCCGGCGCTCATGAACGCGATCAGCTCGCCCTCGCCGACTTCCTGGAGCTGACGGTCCTTCGCGAAGCAGTCGCCCGTTTCGCAAATCGGGCCCACAACATCGACGGTGAGCGCGCGCCGCGAGGTGTCGCGGTGCAGCGGCACGATCTCGTGATAGCTGTCATACATCGCGGGGCGCATGAGGTCGTTCATGGCCGCGTCGACGATGAGGAAGTTCTTGTTCGCGCCGCGCTTCAGGTGCTCGACCTTGGACAACAGCACGCCCGCGTTGCCGACCATGAAGCGGCCGTGCTCGAGCACGATCTTCAGACCGAGCGGCTGGAGGAGCGGCGTCAGCGCTTCGCCGTAAACTTCCGGCGTGAGCGGGCGCTGCTCGGGCGGGAGCGCGTCCCACCAACCCGGCTGGCCGCTCGCGAGCGAGTCCTTGTAAACGATGCCCATGCCGCCGCCGATCGAGAAGTAGCTGATGCCGTAGCTGGCCTTCAGCTCGGCCACGAACGGCGCGACCTTCTTCACCGCCTCGACGAACGGGCCGACCGACGTGAGCTGCGAGCCGATGTGCATCTGCACGCCCTTGAGCTCGATGTTCTTCAACTTCGAGGCGGCCTCGTAGGCCGCGGCCGCGAAGCGAAGCGGCACGCCGAATTTATTGTCGCTCTTGCCGGTCGTGATCTTCGCGTGCGTCTTCGCGTCGACGTCGGGATTGATGCGGATCGCGATGGGGGCCTTCACGCCCATCGTGCCGGCAACGTGGTTGATGCGCGCGAGCTCCGGCTCGCTCTCGACGTGGAACGAGAAAATGCCGTTCTCCAGCGCGAGCTTGATCTCCGCCTCGGTCTTGCCGACGCCGGCGAACACGCTCGTCTTCACATTGCCGCCCGCCGCGATCACGCGACGGATCTCGCCGCCGCTCACCAGATCGAAGCCCGCGCCGAGGTTGGAAAACAGCTTCAGCAGCGCGAGGTTCGAGTTGGCCTTCATCGCGTAGCAGATCTGCAGATCGAGCCCCGCCAGGCTGGTCTGGAGACGCTTGTAGTGATCCTCGATCGTGGACGCGCTATAGACATACGTCGGCGTGCCATAGAGCCGCGCTACCGCGGCGAGATCGACGGACTCACATTGCAGATCGGAACCGGCGTAGCGGAAGTGGTGCATGGAAAGCGGAGAAAAAGGCGTGAAAGGCCGAAGTTAGTGAATTTCACATTGAAAAAACGAACCCAAAGTTCCGATGTAAGGCGAAACTGTGCTGCGCGTCCTGCTCAACCTCTGCCGCCGCCCCGCGGTCCGCTTCGGTCTCGTTAGCGACCGGCGGAGCCGTCTGCGCGATCCGCGCTTCGTGAGCTTTATGGCGCAGAGCAACCGGAAGACGCTCGACACCGATCTCCACGATGCGGTGCTCCGTGGCCGCAAACTCGTGCGCCAGGGCCTGACGCTGCTGGTCGCCGGCGGTGGAGCCTGGGTCGTGATCGAGAGCGCCCGCGCGCTCTCGGTATTCTGAACCGGGTCGGGACTAAGTGCGGCACGAGTCGCGCCTCTGTCTGCACCAAGTCGTGCCTGAGTGCGTCCCGAGTCGGGACAAGGTCCGGACCAGGTCGAGCCAAGGTGCGTTCACGGTCGAGCCATGGTGCGTCCACGGTCGAGCCACGGTGCAAGGTTCGGCGTTTGCCCTTCTGAGCGCTTCGCGCGTGGACGCGACTGCGTTTCGCCCACAGGCCCGGCGCGGGCGCCGGGCTCCACCTTTCTAATGCGAGTGCATGGGGACGCGACGCCCTCGTCGCGTCTTGAAAGCGCACCGACCGCGGCGGGGGCGCCGCGGCTCCAGATTCGAGCGGGTGCGCAGCAAGGCTGCGGCTAAACTTGCAGTCTCCGAAGCGTTGCGCCTGCATGACGGCAGACCTCACCGCATGAAACGTTTTCCCCCTCTTCGTCTTTTTCTCGGCCGTGTTCGCCCTGGCGTTTTCCGGCTGCGGCTCGTCCCCGATCCAAAACAGCATTCACGTAAGCATTTCCTCGGTCGCGCCCGCGCCGCAGGAGCCCGGAGCGATCACGCTCACGCTGCGCTACGCCAACGAGAGCGTGTTTGCCATCGGCGTGGTGCGTTCGAACCACCGCGTGTTTTTCAATGGCACGCTGATCGCGAAGATCGAGGACGCTGCGCCGGTGGGATTGCCGCCGATGGGTGCGGCCGACCAGGTGATCGTGGTGCCGGTCGAAAATCAGGCGGCGTTGCGTGAGCTGGTGGCGCGCTCGGGCGATCGCACGGCGTCCTATCGCTTGGAGAGCGTGCTGTTCCAGGTTTTCAACGAGGACGACTACAAGGTCCCCGCGAAGTCGGAAGGCAGCGTCGATCTGCGTCCGCTCGCCCAATAAAAAAGCGATCCCCGCCTCGAGGAGGCGGGGACCGCCCCAGTGCGGGTCCGCAGCTAATCAGGCCGCGAGCCGCAGATTGACGGAGCGCGCCGGCCGGGCGGCAACGACACTGGCCGAATTGTAACGCTTCGCGGGGCGAGCGTAGTCGGTCAGGAGCAGGCAGCCGAAACCGGCGAGGAGGAAGAGGCTGCTCGCGGTGGCAACCGAGAGCGAAAGCACCAGCCAGGCAGCCAGCGCGGAGAGGAAGAGGAGAACAGGGATCGTTTTCATGAGAGTCGTAGGTGTTGTTGCCCTGACAACACAGCGCCGCGCCGAAAAGTTGCAGCGCGGTGCAAAAATCTGCGGTGGGCCGAAAAATCCGCGCGCAAAAAAGCCACGTCTCGCGACGTGGCTTGAGGAGTGGATGAACGCGTTTCGCGTGCTGCGCGCTTAAGCGGCGCCGCCAGCGGTGCTGACCGACTCGGGTTTGAACTTCGAGCGGATCGACGCCTTCAGGTAATCGCGGTTCATGCGCGCGATGAAATCGTGCGAGATGAGCTTCGGGCAGGCGGCGCTGCACTCGTAGTAGTTGGTGCAGTTGCCGAAGCCGAGTTCGTCCATGGTCGAGACCATGTTGAGCACGCGGCGATCGCGTTCGGCCTGGCCCTGCGGCAGGATGCCGAGAGCGGAGACCTTGGCGGCGACGAAGAGCATCGCGCTGGCGTTCTTACAGGCGGCGACGCAGGCGCCGCAGCCGATGCAGGACGCCGCGTCCATCGCGAGATCGGCGTCGCCCTTCGGCACGGGGATCGAGTTGGCGTCGCAAGCCGAGCCGGTGCGGACGGTGATGAAACCGCCGGCCTGCTGGATCTTGTCGAACGCGCTGCGATCGGTGATCAGGTCCTTGACGACCGGGAAAGGTTTCGCGCGGAACGGCTCGATGGTGATCGTCTCGCCGTCGCTGAAGCTGCGCATGTAGGTCTGGCAGCTCGCGATGCCGCGGTGCGGACCGTGGGGCTTGCCGTTGATCACGAGCGAGCAGGTGCCGCAGATGCCTTCGCGGCAGTCGTGAGCGAAGGCGATCGGATCCTCTCCCTGGCGCTCGAGGTTGTCGTTCACCACGTCGAGCATCTCGAGGAGCGACATGTTCGGGTTCAGGTTCGACGCTTTGTATTCGACGAACTTGCCCGGCTGGTTGGCCGCCGGTTGGCGCCAGACGCGGAGGGTGACGGAGATGAGTTTGGTGCTGTTGGATTCGGCGACCATGTTCGGATTCTCGATTTTTGATTTTCGATTTTTGATTCTCGATCAGTGGGCCGAGATCACTTGTAGCTGCGGACGCTCATCTTGACCGTTTCGTAGTTGAGGGGCTCGACATTGCGGAGGGGCGTCTTGCCTTCACCCTGAAACTCCCAGGCGGCAACGTGCGCGAACTTCTCGTCGTCGCGTTTGCACTCGCCGTCCGGGTATTGGTATTCCTCGCGGAAGTGACCGCCGCAGCTCTCCTCGCGGGTGAGCGCATCGCGGCACATGAGTTCGCCGAGTTCGAAGAAATCGGCCACGCGGCCGGCGCGTTCGAGCGCCTGGTTGAGCGTGTCGGCGGAACCGGGGACGTTGACGTTGGCCCAGAACTCTTCGCGCAGCTTCGGAATTTCGACGAGCGCCTTCTCGAGGCCCTCCTTCGTGCGAGCCATGCCGCAGTAGGTCCACATGAGCTGGCCGAGCTTCTTGTGGTAATAGTTCACCGGCTCCTTGCCCTTGGCGGACATGAGGCGCTTGGTGATCGAGGCGACGTTATCCTCGGCCTGCTTGAACTCGGGAGCGTCGGTCTTCGGACGCGAGCCGGGCTTCTGCGTGGCGAGGTAGTCGCCGATCGTGTAAGGAATGACGAAGTAGCCGTCGGCCAGACCCTGCATCAGCGCGGAGGCGCCGAGGCGGTTCGCGCCGTGGTCGGAGAAGTTGGCTTCGCCGAGCACGAACAGGCCGGGGATATTGGACATCAGGTTATAATCCACCCAGAGGCCGCCCATGGTGTAGTGCACCGCGGGATAGATGCGCATGGGCGTCTTGTAGGCGTTCTCGTTCGTGATCTCGTGATAGATGTCGAAGAGATTGCCGTAGCGCTCGCGCACACCGGCCTCGCCGAGGCGCTTGATGGCGTCGCTGAAATCGAGATACACGCCGAGGCCGGTCTCACCGACGCCGCGGCCTTCGTCGCACATGCGCTTGGCGGCGCGGGAGGAGACGTCGCGCGGCGCGAGATTGCCGAAGCTCGGATAGATGCGCTCGAGATAGTAGTCGCGATCCTCTTCGGGGATCGTGTTGGGGTCCTTCTTGCAGTCTTCCTTTTTCTTCGGGACCCAGATGCGACCGTCGTTGCGCAACGACTCCGACATGAGCGTGAGCTTCGACTGGTAGTCGCCCGACACCGGAATGCAGGTCGGGTGAATCTGCGTGTAGCACGGATTCGCGAAGCACGCGCCGCGCTTGTAGGCGCGCCAGATCGCGGTGGCGTTGGAGCCGCGCGCGTAGGTGGAGAGATTGAAGACGTTGCCGTAGCCGCCGGTCGCGAGGATCACGGCGTCGCCCGCGTGGCGGACGAGTTTGCCGGTGACGAGATCGCGCGTGATCACGCCCTTGGCGTGGCCGCCGATGACGACGAGATCGACCATCTCGTGCTGCGTGACGAGCTCGACCGCGCCCTGCCCCACCATGCGCGAGAGCGCAGAGTAGGCACCGAGGAGGAGCTGCTGGCCGGTCTGGCCGCGCGCGTAGAACGTGCGGGAAACCTGCGCGCCACCGAACGAGCGATTCGCGAGCAAGCCGCCGTATTCGCGAGCGAACGGCACGCCCTGCGCGACGCACTGGTCGATGATGTTGACGGACACCTCGGCCAGACGATGGACGTTGGCCTCGCGGGCGCGGTAGTCGCCGCCCTTGATGGTGTCATAGAAAAGTCGATACACGCTGTCGCCGTCGTTCTGGTAGTTCTTGGCGGCGTTGATGCCGCCCTGCGCGGCGATCGAGTGCGCGCGACGGGGGCTGTCGTGAAACACGATGCATTTCACCTTGTAGCCGAGCTCGGAGAGCGTGGCGGCCGCGGAGGAACCAGCGAGACCGGCGCCGACGACGATCACTTCGTATTTCCGCTTGTTGGCGGGGTTGACGAGTTTGATCTCGGTCTTGTGCTTGCGCCATTTTTCGGCGAGCGGGCCGGAGGGGATTTTGGAGTCGAGAGTGGCCATGGCGGTCAGCGAAATCAGTTAGAGTTGGACGAGTCGTCTTCGGAGTCGGCGGACACATCGGCGTCGGCCTGATCGGCCTCCTCGCCATCATCCAGCTCGCTCAAGTCACCGTCGAAAATCACTTCTTCCTCAAACGCTTCGCGGGTGAAACCTTCGTGCAATTGCACCTTGCCCGCGAGGATCGACGCCGGGATCGCGAGGTTGCCGAGGAAATACGCCAGACAGAAGAGCACGGTGATTTTCCGCAGCGCGGGCGACCAGCGGCCGGAGCGCCAGCCAAACGTCTGGAACATGCTGTCGAAGCCGTGCAGCAGGTGATAGCTCAACAGACCGACGGCAACGATGTAGAACGCCGACACCCACACGTTCTGGAAACCGAGGATGACCATGCTGTGCACGTCGAGCACCTCGGTGCCTTCCTTCACCACCGTGAAGCCCGCGACCTTGTAGTCGGTCTCGAGCACATAGGTGTTGAGGTTGTCCTTGAAGTTCTCGGTCTGCGCGTAGCCGAGCGTGAAGTGCGCGATGTGATAGATCAGAAACGCGAGCACCACGAGGCCCGTCTGTTTCATGAGTCGCGACGCGAGCGTGGCGCGGATCGTGTGCTTGATCGCGTAGCGCTCGTTGCCGCGCGCCTGATAATTCTCGATCGAGAGCGTGACGGCCGCCCACACGTGGAGCAGCACCGCCGCGATGATCACGATACGCGCCACCCACAGCATGGGCCCCATCGTGTGCAGGAACTCGGCGTAGCCGTTAATATGATCCGGATCCTGGAAAATCTGGAGGTTGCCGACCAAATGGCCGACGACAAATCCGATCAACACCACGCCGGTGACGGCCATGATGAATTTTCGGCCGATGGAGGAACGAAGAAGATTCATCGCAAGAACAAGGGGGAAAACGACAGAGAACCTCCCCACCTTCAACGGCGTCCGCGACCTTGTAAAGTGCCCGCTCTAGCGCAGCCGCGTAATTAGGCTCACTAACCCAAAAAAGAAGCACATCGGGGAAGTTCTCGCGACCGCATCTCAACAAGCCGCGTTTTCACAACGTGCCGCGGCCCAGGGAAACACTGCGGCGCTTCGCCGCTCCGCTCCCCGATACAAGCTCACCCTCCCCAGCGGGCGATCGGCAATCGCCCCGCCGCGAAACGCTCACGAGCGCGCGAGCGGCTTCAGCAGCGAAAACTTTCCGCTCGCCGCCGGCGCGATCACGCGACGACGAAACGCACTCACGCGCGTCCCCTCGCCCAGCAGCTTCGCAATCGCCTGCTCCACGCCGGCCGGCGCGATGTCGTCCGCCACGTAGTGGAAATCCCAACGCGACTCCGACGTCTGCACGAGCGAGTAGTGCCAGCACTGGAACTCCGCCGGCAGCGCCGCATCGACATCCGTCGTCGAGACGAGCGAACCATCCGGACGGAAATACAGATTCCCCTCGCGGCCGAGCAGACGGAAACCCGTCGGGAATTTCTGCACGATGTCGCCCGTGTGATAACGCAGCAGCGGCATCGCCTCGCGATCGCGCGTTGTCACAAAAATCTGATACACGTCCGGCAGCGAACCGCTCGGCGAGCCCGCCGGAGCCCACGGCACGAGCTCGATGAACGCGTTGTCGTCGATCACGCGCGAGTTGTCCTTGAACGCCTCGCCCACGAACAAATATCCCGCCTCCGTCGAGCCGTAGAGATCGACCTGCGGCGCGGGAAACACCTCGCGGATGCGCGCACCGTGCTGGGCGCTCGCCTTGCCGTAAGTGAGAATCACGGCGCGCACGCTCGGCACCGTCACGCCACGACGCTTCGCGGCCCGCGCGAGCAGCGACAGATAAACCGGCTCGCCCTCGATCACCTCGGGCTTGGTCGCCTGCAACTCCAACACGATGCGATCCCATTCCGATTCCGGAAAGGCGAACGGATCGCTCGAGAGATTCAGATAAACCGTGCCGTCGAAATACCGGTGCGGAAACGGATGATCCTCGTAAGGGCACAAGTTGCTCGAGCACCCCACCGGCGCGAGCACGCACTTGCGATACTTGCGGCCGACAAACTCACGCAGGATCGGCGACGCGAGATACGCGCGCTCCGTCTGCGCGTTCCACCAGCCGTCCTCCATGATCACCGTCATCGGCGACTGCGTCGTGCCGCCGGTGCTCTCGTATTCGAAACGCTTTTCCGCGAGCCCGCGCTCGATCTCGCGATAGTCCGCGAAAAACGCCTGATGCCCGCGATCGACGATTTCCTTTTTCGAAAGCGACGGAATCTCGCGGTAACAGGACCATTGCAGCGGCTCGACGTGCAGCGGGAAACGCTGACCGTAGAGCGGGCTGCGCTCGTAGATCTTGCGAATTTCGCGCTCGAGTGGCGCCGGTAGAAAATCTCCGGACGCGGACCCAAGCGTCTCGGCGGTGTTGGCAAACAGTGGCGCAGACATGGAAGCGTGTGAGGTCCGCAGTAAGCGTGCGCGCTCCGCGAAGTCAAACGAGCCGGCCGTCACCTGATGCGGAACACGTTGCGGACCGCGTCGCCCCCCTGTGCGCACCGAATCGGGCCAAAGTCCGCCTCATGTCGTGCCCCAGTCCGTCCCGAGTCGGGACAAAGTGCGGACCGAGTCGAGCCAAGGTGCGAACACGGTCGCGACAAGGTGCGGCACGAGTTGAGGCATGGACGTGCTCGGAGAGCCGTTCTTGCCAAATGACGGACCAAAGCAGCGGATTTCGATCCGTTATGTATCCAGATTTCAACGACACGCGCCCGCGGACTACTTCGCGGCGCGGCGCTCGCGCCAGATCGGTTCGAAGAGGAGAAGCGCGTCGAGCACAAGGCCGTGCGTGATGCCGCCGCTGCGCGCGAGCGCAAAGACTTCATCGACCGGGAGCGTGGTGACTTCGATTTCCTCGTCGGTATCCCACTCCATGTCGGCGGTGCGCACGGCTTGTTCGACGAAGACGAAATGGCAGCGATTGCTCTGGATCGCGGGATTCGGGTGCACGCTGCCGAGCTGTTTGCCGGGCGCGCCGGTGTAGCCGGTTTCCTCGCGCAACTCGCGCAAGCCCGCCTCGATCGGATCTTCGCCGGGCTCCATCACGCCACCGGGAATCTCGAGCGAGAAGCCGTCGATGCCGAAGCGAAATTGGCGCACGAGCACGAGGTGTCCGTCGGGCGTGAGCGCGATCACGTTTACCCAATCGGGCGGATCGCAAACGATGAAGTCGCGTTCGGTCTGGCGCACGGGATGACGAAAACGCGCGCTGAGCAGATCGAGGATGCGCGTCTTGAGCAGCGAGGTGTGGCTGAGTTTTTCCCAACGCGAGAGGCCGGACGGAGACGCACTCATGCGGGCACAAAAAAGCCTCCCGCCGCGAAGGCAAGGAGGCTGAAATTGCGAAGCGCGAAGTGTGCGGGCGCTTATTTGGCGGGCAGCTTGATCTTCTGGCCGACGTGGAGCTTGGTCCAGTCGATGCCAGGGTTCACGGCCTGCAGATCGCTGAGGGGGAAGCCCTGAGCGCGAGCGATCTTGGCGCCGGTGTCGCCGGCCTTGATCACGTATTCGCCGGGACCGGCGACGACGGGCTCACCGCTCTTCTTGGCGGCAGCGGCGGGAGCCGGAGCACGCTTGGCGGCTTCTTCGAGCTTGGTGATGGAGGCCTGGATGTTACCGAGGCTCGCGGCGACGGTGTTGAACGCGTCCTGCGTGCTGCGGTTGAGCGAGGAGATGTCGCGCGCGCTCTTGTCGACCGAGGCCTGCATGGAGCTGACCTGCGATTCGACGGCATCGACGCGGGCGATCTTTTCTTCCTGGGCCGCCACGATCTTCTGCAGGCTCGAAGCCTTGATCGCGCCGTAGGCGCCGACCAGAAGAGCCAGCACGCCGGCGATCACGGCCGCGATCGGAAGCATGCTATTATTTTCCCGCGAGATGGTATCCATAGGTAAAAAGTGAGTCGTGCAGGACTATCCGAACATGGGGGTGAATCAAGCAGAGATTATTCACAGAGCCCCCGCTAACGGCTGCATTTGCCTCGGAAAATGGCGCCAAAACAGCGCGGGCAAGTATTTGGCGAAAGCTCGGTTCGACCGCCGCCACTCGGGTGCCGACGCGCCCCAGCCTGCCCGGATTTAGCCCGGACTCCGGCACGCGATGGGCCGCGGTTTGCCGTCCGTTCGCGCCCTGCAGTAAGCCTGCAGGCGATGAGTCGCTTCGCACGATGGTCGGGGCGATAGGATTCGAACCTACGACCTCCTGGTCCCAAACCAGGCGCTCTACCAGGCTAAGCTACACCCCGTCGTGCAAGGTGGGATGGGACGCGGGCGGACGAAGCATGTCAACACACGCGCAGCAGATCGGCGGTTGGCGGAAAACTTGCTGGATTAGCCGCGCTGCAATCAGCCGCAGCACCCGCCACTTCACGCGAAACTTCCGTTAACCGCTTGCCCGCTAGCTCGCGCGTTTCTAGGAACTTGCACGCTTCAACTCCCCGCCCAGTTATCCAGCCAACTCGGACGCGACCAAGAGCCCTTCTCCGAAGCTCTGCTGCGCGCCCACCTCCAGCTTCAACATGCGCGCCTCTCGCTACGCCCTCCTGCCTGCGCTAATCGTGATGCTTGCTAGCAGTGTCGCATTAAGAGCGCAGACGACTATTACGTGGGGCAACTCAGGCGCCTCGGCGTGGCGCTCGACGAATGGCTGGACGGGAAACGTGGTCCCAGGCGGGACTGATATAGCACAGGTAGGCGCGACTGGCGTCTCGGGAAACAAACTTGGCATAAACTTCACCACCACACCTGTCCTCAATGACATTCAAATAGGAGCTTTCGAACTTACCTCCGCTTACGTCAAAGCCGACCTTGCTATCGTTAATTCAGGCGACCGAGCCAATCCGAGCACGCTGACATTCAATGGCGCGCCTGTGAACGGCACAGCCAATGTCATCCTCAGGAATGCGTCATCGTTCAACCTCACGATCCAGCACGATGGCACTCACGGGTCTAGCCCTCAGCCTTTGGGAGTGGTGCTGGGAAATTCCACCGCCAACGTCGTGTTGATCGATGGTTCCGGCAATATTACGATCTCCAGCAATATCAGCGGTTCTTCAAAGCAGCTCACACTAGACCACAGCGCGGGCTCCAGCGGAACTGGTTCGTTGACCCTTAGTGGCTCAAATTCGTTCACCGGCGGAGTGAAGGTCAACGCAGGGACACTTAACATCAATTCGGCGTCGGCTCTCGGCACTGGAACTCTCGAGCTAGTCGGCGGCACGCTCGATAACACGAGCGGGAGCTCCATCACCAATTCGAACAACAATGCCCAAACGTGGAGCGGCAATTTCACGTTCACCGGCACCAATGATCTGAATCTCGGCACGGGTGCCGTCGCGTTAAGCGGTGGCAATCGCACGGTGACCGTGAACGGCAGCACACTCACGGTGGGAGGTGCGATTGGCGACGGAGGCAACGGCTACAGTATCACCAAATCGGGCGCGGGCACGCTCGCGCTCTCCGGCAACAACACCTACTCCGGCGGGACAACGATTTCGGCGGGCACGCTGACGGCGGGGCACGATAATGCGCTCGGCACCGGTAGTGTGATTGTGAATACGGGCGGCACGCTCGCGATCAGCGACAACGTGACGATCGGAAATGAGATTCAGCTCGATGGCGGTGCGCTGCAGGGTCTCGGCAACAACAGCAAATTCAGCGGCACGCTCAGCGGCAGCGGCACGCTTACGGGACCGCTCACGCTCACCGAGAGCGCGGTTTATCAATGGCACCCTCAACTCCGCCAGCACCTCGGGCGCGAACGCGCTCTCGATCGCGACGGGCACGCTCACGATTGCCGATGGCGCCAAGATCGCGCTCTCGTTTGGCGCTGGCGAAGGCGTGTCTCCGGTCGCCGGCGGCTTCTGGGATGTTACGCAGACGTGGACCATTGTAAGCAAAGGCGAATCCGGCTCGATCATCGCCAGTTCGGTCGCTGTGGCGGAAAACAACAAAGAGCTTTGGAACGATCTCGGAAACTTTCAGGTCGCGCTTGAGAGCGGCTCGCTGGTGTTGATTTGGACGCCGCATGTGGCGGCGATTCCCGAGCCCTCCACCTACGCCGCTTGGCTCGGTGCTGCGACTCTCGTCGGTGCGGGTTGGTATCGTCGCCGTCAACGCGCTGCGAAAGCCTGAACGCAGGCCAAACGCGCTCCACACGCTGCACTCTGCGTAGCGCTCGCGCGTAAACGCGTGCGTTTCGCCTCGCGCCCCCGCGCGCGTTTGTCGTCCTGTCCGCCTTCTCTGCTCCGGCGGCGTGCGCAAAAAAGCGCGGACGGGATCGTCCGCGCTTTGAGAAAGGAAAGCGTCTGCTCGACGAGGCTTAGTCGTTGAGGCCGGGGAGCGAGATGCCGACGTCGCTGGACTCGGGAGCGGCTTCGCCGGGGAAGCGCATGCGGAGCATCATCACGCGCTGCGTCCAGGGGCTCATCGGATCGATCGACATCACGAGCTCGGAATACTTTTTCACGTCGTCGGCGCGGTTGGCGGCGGCGGCGATGACGGCGAGTTGATACGCCGCCTCGGTGCGGATCGCCTGGGTTTGCTGCGCGTCGGAAGAGAGCGCGTTCAAATCCTTTTCGGCGTCGGCGGTGCGGCCGACTCCGATTTTGGCCATCGCCAGGCCGAGCTTGGCGCGACCGGCGAGCACGGAATTCTTCAAGGCCGGCAGCGCTTTTTCGTAAGCGGTCACGGCTTCGTTGTAGCGGGCGGCCGTGTAGGCTTCGTCGGCGATGCGGACCTGCGCGGCACCGGCGAGCGGGTGGCCGTCGTGCTCCGCGGCAAAGCGCTTCAGCTGATCGCTCGTGGTCGCGGCCGCGTAGTCCTTTTGCACGGACTGTTCACGCTGCTCGGCGACATACTCCCACGCGTAGTAGGCGAGGATCGCGATGATGATGGCACCGATCGCGCCGAAGACAGCCTTGGAATTCTTTTCCCAAAACATGTGCACGCGATCTTCAAAGCTCGGCGTGATGTTGGTCGCGGCCTCGGAGGCAGAATGGGAAGACGAAGCGGGGGTGCTCATGCGGTCGGAGATTTGGTAAACGGCGACGAGAGCAAAACCGCCCCCGGGTGTCCATCCCGTGTTTTGCAGGAAAAACCGCCGTTCTGTCGGGTGTAAATCGCGCTCGGTGCCGCACAGGGCGGCCGCCCGTGCCGCGTTAGTCGAAGACGACGGTCTTGTTGCCGTAGGCGAGCACGCGGGCGTTGAGGTGCCAGCGCACGGCTTGGGCGAGCACGCGCTTCTCGAGATCGCGGCCGATGCGGATAAGATCGTCCACGCCGTGGCGGTGCGTCACCCGCGTGACATCCTGATGGATGATCGGGCCTTCATCGAGGTCGCGCGTGGCGTAGTGCGCGGTCGCGCCGATGATCTTCACGCCGCGCGCGTGGGCCTGGTGATACGGCTTGCCGCCGGCAAACGCGGGGAGGAACGAATGGTGAATATTGATCACCGGCTTCGCGAACTGCCCGAGAAAATCCGCCGAAAGCACCTGCATGTAGCGCGCGAGCACCACGAGATCGGCGTCCAGCCGTTCGAGCAGCGCGAGTTGCTGCGCCTCAGCCGCGGCTTTCGTATCGGCCGTGACCGGGATGTGGTGGTAGTCGAGTCCGTAGCCCTCCGCGGCTTCGCGGAGGTTGGGATGATTGGAAACGACCGCCACGAGATCGCCGGCAAACTCGCCCGCGCGCCAGCGGAGCACGAGGTCGTGGAAGCAGTGGCTCTCCTTGGAAACAAAAACGACCACCCGCGGACGATTGGCGGTCGAGACGACGCGGGCCGTCATGCCGAGCGACGCGGCAAACGCGCGAAACTCCGCCATGGCCTGCAGCTCGGCCGCCTCGAGGTCGGCGGGATTGGCCGCCGCGGCGGTCGCGTAGGAGGGCACCCACTCCACGCGCTGAAAAAAGATCCCTGCCTCCATGTCGCGGTGCTGATCGGCGTGCAGGATGTTGCCGCTGCGCTGAAAATCCAACCGGCCACGCGCGCCACGAGACCCGGTTGATCGGGACCGTGCAGGAGAGCGATGAGGCGGTTGGCTGACATGGACAGATCTTTCTCTCAATCCTTCCCCCCGGCGTCGAGCCACTGGGGCTGAACTGACGAAAGAGAAAGATTAAGACGAAAGAGAAAGAGTTTGTTGGATCACGCGAGCGTCACGTTGCCGCGATACTGCTGGATGGGCTTCACGCCGACGGGCTTCGTCTTGAGCGCGCGAATACCCTCCACCGCAGCCTGGGCGCCGGTGATGGTCGTCATGATGCACACGTTGTGAGCGTAGGAAGCGGCACGGATGGCGTTCTCGTCGCGGCGCGGGATCATGCCGGCGGGCGTGTTGATCACCATCTGGATCTGGCCGTTCTTGATCATGTCGACGGCTGTCGGGCGGCCTTCGTTGATCTTGGAGAGGCGCTTCACGTTGACGCCATTGTCGGCGAGAATCTGCGCCGTGCCGCTCGTCGAGTAGATCGCGAAACCGAGCGCTTCGAGCTGACGCGCGATGTTCACGGCGCGGGCCTTGTCGCCATCCTTCACGGAGAGGAACACGTTGCCCTTGGTCGGGAGTCCGGGCTTCGCGGCGGCCTGCGCCTTCGCGAACGCGACACCGAGGTCGGCGTCGAGGCCCATGACTTCGCCGGTGGAGCGCATCTCGGGACCGAGCACGATCGCGGCACCGGGGAAGCGCACGAACGGAAACACCGCTTCCTTCACGCACCAGTGCTTCGGCGTCTGCTCGCGCGTGAACCCGAGATCCTTGAGCTTCGCGCCGGTCATCACCTTCGCGGCGAGTTTCGCGAGCGGCACGCCCATCGCCTTGGCGACAAACGGCACCGTGCGCGACGCGCGGGGGTTGACCTCGAGCACGTAAAGTTCGCCGTCCTTGATCGCGAACTGGATGTTCATCAGGCCCACGACGTTGAGCTCCTTGGCAAGCGCGTAGGTGGCCTTGCGGACGGTCTCGATGATGTTCTTCGGCAGCGTGTGCGGCGGCATCACCATCGCGGCGTCCCCGGAGTGCACGCCGGCAAACTCGATGTGCTCGAGCATGCCGCCGATGACCGACGTCTCGCCGTCGCTGATGCAGTCCACATCGAGCTCGATCGCGTCCTCGAGGAACTTGTCGATGAGCACGGGCTTGTCCGGCATGACGTCGAACGCCTGGCGGACGACGCCCTTAAATTCTTCCTCGTTGTAAACGATGAACATGCCGCGGCCGCCGAGCACGAACGACGGACGGAGCAACACCGGGAAGCCCACTTCCTTCGCGAACATGAGCGCGTCGGTCTCGTTCATCGCCGTGCGGTTCGCGGGCGACTTGAGGTTCAGCTTGTCGAGAATCGCAGAGAAGAGCTTACGATCTTCGGCGGTTTCGATGCTCTCGGGCGAGGTGCCGATGATGTTGACGCCGTTTTTCTTCAGCGCGCTGGCGAGGTTGAGCGGCGTCTGGCCGCCGAACTGCACGATCGCGCCGGAGCAGCCTTCCTGTTGGTAAATTTCCAACACGTCCTCGAGCGTGAGCGGCTCGAAGTAGAGGCGATCCGAAGTGTCGTAGTCAGTCGAGACGGTCTCCGGGTTGGAGTTGACCATCACGGTTTCGTAACCCGCCTCGCGGAGCGCGAAGCTCGCGTGCACGCAGCAATAGTCGAACTCGATGCCCTGGCCGATGCGGTTGGGACCGCCGCCGAGGATCATGATCTTCTTCTTGCCCGTCGGCGGCATCACTTCGTTTTCGTCGCCGTAGCTGGAGTAGTAGTAAGGCGTGAACGCCTCGAACTCCGCGGCGCATGTATCCACAAGTCGATACGTCGTCTCGATGCCGCGCTTCTTGCGCTCGGCGCGCACCGTCGCGAGATCGCTCTTCCAGATGTGCGCGAGCTGCACGTCGGAGAAACCAAACTGCTTCGCGCGGCGGAAGGTCGTATCGTCGACCGAGGCCAGCGTCTCCTTCGCGAGCGCCTGCTCCATCTCGTGGATCTCACGGAGCTGGTGCAGGAACCACGGATCGATCTTGGTGAGCTCGAAAATGCGCTCGACGGAGTAGCCCGCGCGAAACGCGTGGCGGAGGTAGAAAATGCGCTCCGAGTTCGGCGTGCCGAGCTTGGCGTTGATGATCTTTTCCTCGATCGGCTCGTCGCCGCCGAACTTGCCGCCGCCACCGAAACCGCGTGCACCGATTTCGAGCGAACGGAGGCACTTCTGCATCGATTCCTTGAACGTGCGGCCGATCGCCATCGCTTCACCGACGGACTTCATGGCCGACGTGAGCGCGGGATCCGCGTCGGGGAATTTCTCGAACGTGAAGCGCGGGATCTTCGTCACCACGTAGTCGATCGTGGGCTCGAAGCTCGCGGGCGTGAGGCGCGTGATGTCGTTGCGCAGCTCGTCGAGCGTGTAGCCGACGGCGAGTTTCGCGGCGATCTTCGCGATCGGGAAACCGGTGGCCTTCGACGCGAGCGCCGACGAACGCGACACGCGCGGATTCATCTCGATCACGACCATGCGGCCCGTGACCGGATCGACGGAAAATTGGATGTTGGAACCGCCCGTCTCGACGCCGATCTCGCGGATTACGGCGAACGACGCGTCGCGCATGACCTGATATTCCTTGTCGGTGAGCGTCATCGCCGGCGCGACCGTGATCGAGTCGCCGGTGTGCACGCCCATCGGGTCGAAGTTCTCGATCGAGCAGATCACGACGCACTGGTCCTTGTGGTCGCGCATGACCTCCATCTCGTATTCCTTCCAACCGAGCAGACACTCTTCGACGAGCACCTCGTGGACAGGCGAGAGATCGAGACCGTTGGCGCAGATGCGCTCGAATTCTTCCTTGTTGTAAGCGATGCCGCCGCCGCTGCCGCCGAGCGTGAAGGACGGACGAACAATCAAGGGAAACATCGCCAGCTCTTCGGCCGCCGCGCGGGCTTCCTCCATCGACTTCACCGTGCGCGAACGCGCCACATCGAGGCCGATCTTGAGCATGCACTGCTTAAAGATTTCGCGGTCCTCGCCCTTGATGATCGCCTCGGGCTTCGCGCCGATCATCTCGACGCCGTATTTCTCGAGCACGCCCTGGCGATGGAGCTCCATCGAGAGATTGAGCGCAGTCTGACCGCCCAGCGTGGGGAGCAGCGCCGACGGGCGCTCCGCGGCGATGATTTTCTCGAGCATCTCGACCGTGAGCGGCTCGATATAGGTCACGTCGGCGAACTCCGGATCCGTCATGATCGTCGCCGGATTCGAGTTCACGAGAATGACGCGATAGCCTTCCTCCTTCAGCGCCTTGCACGCCTGGGTGCCGGAGTAGTCGAACTCACAGGCCTGGCCGATCACAATGGGACCGGCGCCGATGATGAGGATGGACTTCAAGTCGGAGCGTTTAGGCATGGGCGTGGATTTCGCCGAGGGTTGAGACCGCCGAAACGCGCGGCAAGCGGGAAAGCGGCACCGCATTGCAAATCGGGCGCTCCTCCACCCTCGCGCCGCCCTTTGGCTCGACTCGGAGCGGACTTAGGCGCGACTCATGCCGCACTCCGTCCCGACCCAGTCCGCACCTTGTCCCGACATGGGACGGACCTTGGCTCGACCCGGGACACACCTTGTCCCGACGTGGGACGGACACGGGCGCGACCTAGGACGCACTTTGGCTCGACTCGGCAGGGACGGTCCTCCGAACCGTCCGCTTGGCTGCATTTGGGGACGCGACGCGCGGAGCCTGGGCGCCGCGGCTCCAGTTTTCATGCGATGCGTGACGAACAGCTCGGAGAGCCGTCCCTGCCCGCTCAAGGTGGAGCCCGGCGTCCTCGCCGGGCTGTCCGAGCTTTGCCCGGCGAAACAAAAACCCGCCGGGGACGGCGGGTTCCACCTGTCGCTTTGCCCTGTGCTTCCGTGCACGTGCGGCCCGGAATTTCTCCGGGCTTACAGCGGGACGCCGAGGATTTTTTCGGCGGCGGCTTTGTCGCCACGGCAGGCGTGCAGGACCATCTCGCGATACTGCGCTTCCTGTTGCGCGAGGTATTCGGCGAGCGTGGGCCAGCTCTTCATCTCGCGGAGGCGCAGCGGAAGTTGTTCGGAGGTGACGATGCGCGTATCGGTCGTGGCCGCGATCTGCGAAACGACCTGGTTGAGTTCGGCGAGATTTCCCGGCCAGCGATAGGTGGCGAGGATCGCGAGGGTGTCGTCGGTGAACTCGATGAGGCTCGCGTCGAAATTCGGATTCGTGGCCTGCGAAGCGTAGTGTTTGACCAACAGCGGAAGGTCTTCGATGCGCTCGCGGAGCGACGGCATGTGCACGGGCAGCGAGGCGACGCGGTAGAAGAGTTCGTCGTGAAACTTGCCCTCGTCGGTGAGCAGTTCGAGGTCGACCGTGGTCGCGCAGATGAGGCGGAAACCGTGCGCAGTGTTGCGCAGGACGCTGACGAGCTCCTTTTGCGCAGCGAGCGAGAGATGCTCGAGATGCTGGAGGAAGAGCGTGCCGCCCTTGGCCTGGCGGACCCAGTTGCCGCCTTCGCCGTTCTCGCCGAGGAGGCCTTCGCGAATGTGCGCTTCAGACGCGAGGGCGCAGTCGACGCGGATGAATTGATTATCGGTGGCGCCGAGCGCTTCGTGGAGCAGCTCCGCGACCATGAGCTTGCCGGTGCCGGCTTCGCCCATGAGGAGCACAGGCGTGCGCGCGGCGGCGAGTTTGCGGATCTGCTGGATGAGGCGGCGAACGACCGCGCTCTGGCCGACGATGCGGGCCTCGATATCGCCCTGTTTCACGGCCGACGCGGCGCCGCTCGCGGCCTGCTCGCTTTGGAAATCCTTGAACTCGATGCCGCGGCGGAGCGTGGCGATCAGTTCGTCCACGCGGAATGGTTTTTGCAGGTAATCAAACGCCCCGAACTTCAGTGCCTGCACCGCGCTCTCGGTGGAGGCGTAGGCGGTCATGATGACGACGATGGCGTTGGGATCGTAGGCCTTCAGCTGCTTGAGCAGCGTGATGCCGTCCATCGGCTTCATGTCGATGTCGGCCAGCACGAGGTCGAACTTCTCCGTCTTGTAACGGGCGAGCGCCTTTTCGCCATCCGTGGCGAAGGCGGTCTGGAAGCCGGTCGGCTGGATGACGGCGCCGAGCATCTCGTGGATCGAGAGCAGGTCGTCGACGATGAGGACAGAAGGCATGAGTGGATATATACGTCCGACGGACGGGCGGGAAGTCAACCGGACGCGCGAGGCAAGAGGCTATTGCAAGCCGCCTGCCACAGCTCCGAGTTGGAAGATCGGAAGGAACATCGCCATGACGATGCCGCCGACCACCACGCCGAGAAAGACGATGAGCATAGGCTCGATGAGCGAGGTCAGCGCGGCCACCGTCGCTTCGCACTCCACGTCGTAGAAATCGGAAATCTTGGTCATCATGCCGTCCACGTTGCCCGTGGATTCGCCGGCCTTGACCATGTGTTTCATCATCGGCGGGAAGAACGGATTGGCCGCGAGCACTTCGGAAACTTGTCCGCCCTGGCTGACGTGGCGCGAGATGTCGGTGCACGCGTCCTCGATCTGCACGCGACCGCTGGCCGCGGACACGATCTCGAGCGTGCGGAGGATCGGCACACCGGAGCGGATGAGCGTGGCGTAGGTGCGGCAGAAACGGGAGAGCGCGATCTTGTGGATCAGGTTGCCGAAAATCGGCGCCTTCACGAGGAACTGGTCCTTCTGGCGGCGACCAGCGGGCGTCGCGGTGTATTTGCCGAGCAACCACCAGCCCACCCAGCAGCCGAGGAGGAGCGCCCACCACCAGGCCTTCATGAAATCGGACAGATCGATCAGGAACTGCGTGGGCGCGGGCAGCTTCGCGCCAAAGTCCGCGAACATTTCCGCGAACACCGGAATGACGAAGATGAGCAGCACGTTCACCAACGCGACCGCGAGACCGATGACCGCGATCGGATAAGTCATCGCGGACTTTACCTTCTTGGTAAGTTTGACCGTGGACTCGAAGTAGCTCGCGACCTTGCCGAGAATTTCCGCGAGGCCGCCGCTCGCTTCACCAGCCTCCACCATGGAAATGAAGAGCGAGTTGAAGGCGTTCGGGAATTTCTTCACCGCCGAGGAAAAGGAATTGCCCGAAGAAATATCCAGACGGACGTCGCGGATGATGATGCGGAAACAGGGATCCTCCGTCTGATCCTGCAGCGCTTCGAGACATTGCACGAGCGGCAGACCGGCGGTGAGCAGCGACGCGAGCTGCTGGGTGAAAATGGCGAGCTCGCCGAGCGGCAGCTTGTATTTCTGAGCTTTGCGCTCGAGCGCCTTTTGCTTCGCGAGTTCCTGCGCCGCCTTGACGTTCAGCCCTGACTTTTTGCCTCCGTTGTGACGGGCCAGCGCGCCCGCAGAAGAGGCAGCTGAAGAAAGTTGAGCCATGCTGCGAGGAAAGAGCACGCATTGACGCTCGCAATCCCTTTTCGACCTGAGGTTAGTAAAAATCCCGCTAGACGTATCAGCGTTTATCCGCGGTCGTGCGGGCACCGTTGCGCTTTCGACAACCGAACACAGGCTTGACCCTGCTGACGCGTCACAGCGAAGCTCTCCCTCACGCCTCGCGGGTGTAGTTTAGTGGCAAAACTCCTCTCTTCCAAAGAGGTATCGTCGGTTCGATTCCGTCCACCCGCTCCAGCCTTTGCGCCGGCCCTCTCCGAGGTCGAGATTGCGCCGCGACGGGCGATCGCCACCGTGCCTGTCGATCGACTCCCCCTCCCCGGCCTTCGCTCCCATGCCCGCTCCTTTTCAAACCGTCGCCCCCACCGGATCGGCCGTCAGCGACGCCGCGGTTCAACAACTCATCGCGCAGGCCTGCCCCGCCGATGCGTTTCGCGGCCAGCGCGTCCTCCTGATCATCCCCGACGGCACGCGCACCGCGCCGGTGGGGCTGATGTTCAAGACGCTTCACGCGCAGCTCGCGCCGGTCGTGAAGAAGTTCGACGTCATGATCGCGCTCGGCACGCATCCGCCGATGAGCGACGAGGCGATCAACGCGCGCGTCGAGATCACCGCCGAGGAGCGCGCGGGCGTGTATTCAAAAGTTGAATTCATCAATCACGAGTGGGACAACCCCGCCGCGCTGCGCGACCTCGGCTCGATCACGGCCGACGAGATTCGCGAACTCTCCGGCGGCCGCTTCGCGATGGATGTGCCGGTGCACATCAACAAGCGGCTCTTCGACTACGATCGAATCCTCATCTGCGGCCCGGTGTTTCCGCACGAGGTCGTGGGTTTCTCGGGCGGCAACAAATACCTTTTCCCCGGCGTCGCGGGTCCGGGCATTTTGAACTTCTTCCACTGGCTCGGCGCGGTCGTCACCAATCCGATGATCATCGGCAACAAGTGGACGCCTGTCCGTAAAGTCGTCGATCGCGCGGGCGCGATGGTCACGGTGCCGAAGCTCTGCTTCTGCATGGTCGTGCGCGGCGAAGGCCAGCTCGCGGGACTTTTCGCCGGCACGCCCGAGGAGGCGTGGGACTCCGCCAGCGAACTCTCGCGCGAACTCCACATCACCTACAAGGACCGGCCGTTTCACACCGTGCTGTCGTGCGCGCCGAAGATGTATGACGAGCTCTGGGTCGGCGGAAAATGCATGTATAAACTCGAGCCGATCGTGGCCGACGGCGGCGAACTCATCATCTACGCGCCGCACATCCGCGAAGTCTCGGTCGTGCACGGCCGCACGATCGAACGCATCGGCTACCACTGCGTGGATTATTTCCTGAAGCAGTGGGACAAGTTCAAACACGAGCCGTGGGGCACCCTCGCCCACTCGACCCACGTGCACGGTATTGGAACTTTCGATACAGCCACCGGCGTCGAAACACCGCGCGTGCGCGTCACGCTCGCCACCGGCATTCCACGCGAGGTCTGCGAGCGCATCAATCTCGGCTATCGCGACTGGCGCACGATCCATCCGGAGGCCTACGCGGACCGCGAGCACGAGGGCGTTTTCTACGAGCCCAAGGCCGGCGAACGCCTCTACCATCTGCGCCAAAAACCCAAGTGGGCCGGCGGAGAAACGTAAGCGTAGCGCCGCCGTGAATCTGATCCTCTTCGACCGCGACGAAACCGAGCGTCCGCTGCCGCGACACGATCCGCGCGCCCGCCACATCCTCAACGTGCTGCGCCGCACGCCGGGCCAGACGTTCGACGTCGGACTCGTCAACGGCCCGAAAGGAAAAGCCGAACTCGTCGCGTTCACCGACGATGTCCTGACGCTGCGCTTCACGTGGCAGGACTCGGTCCCGACACAGGAGCGAATCACGCTGATCGTCGGCCTGCCCCGTCCGCAAACCGCGCGCGACATCCTTCGCGACGCGAGCACGCTCGGCGCGTCCGCGCTGCACTTCGTGCGCACCGATCGAGGCGAATCCAGCTACGCGCAAAGCACGCTTTGGAGCAGCGGCGAATGGGCGCGCCACGTGCGCACGGGCGTCGAGCAAGCCTTCGAAACACATCTGCCTGAGGTCACACACGGCCGCTCGCTGGCCGACGTGATCGCATCGCTTCCCTCCGACTCCGCACGCATCGCGCTCGACAACTACGAGTCGCCCGTCCGCCTCGGAGAATGTCAACTATTGGTTGACAATGTCGTTCTCGCGATCGGCTCGGAGCGCGGATGGTCGCCGGCGGAGCGCGCGCGGTTGCGTGCGTCGGGCTTTCGTTTCGCGCATCTCGGCCCGCGCGTGCTGCGCACCGAAACCGCGTGCATCGCTGCGCTCACGCTCGTGCGCGCGCAGTTGGGTTTGCTCTAGAACGGGCGCTGCGTAGCGGATGTCTCGAAGAGACGTCCCGTCCGAATCGTTCTCGAGCGAATCACGCGCCCGCGTTTTCGCTGCGGCGGAAAAATGACGCGGTCGGCTGGCGCGCGCCTTTGCCGAGGCGTTTCAGGCAGGTCCAACCCTCCGGCGCGATTTCGAGTTCGCCCGGCATCTCGAACACCACGAGCAGGTCCGGCTGAGCGGCGGCGAGCTCCGTAAGTTTCGCGAAGAGCGGCGGAACGACCTCCGTGATAATTTCGTAGGGCGGATCGATAAACACGAGATCCGGCACGCCGCCGCTGGTCGGCACCGCGAGCGCGTCCACCTGCAGCACCTGCACACCCGTCGGCGCACGACCGAGACTCTTGCACACGGCCGCGAGATTCTGCCGCACACAGGCCGCAGCCTTGGCGTTCTTTTCGACGAACGTGCCGCCCACCGCGCCGCGACTCAGCGCCTCAAGGCCATACGCGCCGCTGCCCGCAAACAAATCGAGAAACACTGCGCCGGACACACGCGCGCCGAGACTCGAAAACACCGCCTGCCGCATGCCATCGGTCGCGGGCCGCACGGCGTCGCCTTTTGGCACCATGAGCGTGATGCCACGCGCCGCTCCGCCGCTTATGCGCATGGGACTGCCTTTCGCTGAGAAGTTTGCGGAAAACTGCGTCGTGAATTCATAAACGCGACTCCGATGTCACTGCCGCCGTCCGACCACTTCAACGGGAAAACCTTCTTCAACCGCGACCACGTGAACCGCTCGTTCGTGGATGTCTGGCGGTGGAAACGGACGAGTCGTCCCGCGCGTTGGCCCACACTCGTCCCGCTTGTGCCGCAACCCGCGCCACCTTCGGCGCGCGGCGACGAGATCGTGATCACGTGGATCGGACACGCGACGTTTCTGCTGCAAACCACGCGGGGAAATTTCCTCACGGATCCGCAATTTTCCCAGCGCTGCGGCCCTTTCGGTCTGCTCGGTCCGAAACGCGTGCAACCGCCCGGCCTCGCGCTCTCCGCGCTGCCGCGCATCGACGCGATTCTGCTCAGCCACGACCACTACGATCATTGCGATCTCGCGTCGCTGCGCTGGCTGGCGCGGCGCGATCAGCCACGCGTGATCACCGGGCTCGGCATGCGTTCTCTCGTGGCGCGAGCCGGACTCACGCGCGTGGACGAACTGGACTGGTGGCAGCAGTATCCACTTTCCGGTGACGCCACCGCGACCTTCACGCCCGCGCGCCACTGGAGCAACCGGCTCAGCGGCCGACGCAACGCCCGGCTCTGGGGTGGTTTTCACCTGCGCCTCGGCCGCACGACTGCCTGGTTCGTCGGCGACAGCGGTTACGATACAGAATTGTTTCACCGCATCCGCGAAAAACTCGGCGCCCCCGACGTCGCCATGATTCCGATCGGTGCCTACGAGCCTCGGTGGTTCATGGCCGCGCAGCACTGCAATCCGGAAGAAGCGGTGCGTATCCACCTCGATGTCGGCGCCCGGCTCAGCCTCGCGATGCACTGGGGCACGTGGCAGCTCACCGACGAGGGGCGCGAGGATCCGCCGCGAGCGCTCCATATCGCTCGCGAGTTATATCACGTTTCACCTGAGCATTTTCATACGCTCGAGGCAGGCGGTTCGGTTGTGGTGGACGCCGCACAGTAGTCCGCCCACAAAGCAGCCATTTACAAAAGAAACTCCCTTCCCGCGCTTCGGCGGAACAATCTTTCACCACCCAGTCCAACCACTGTTCGCACGGCATCTTGCCAAAGACCGGGCACCCGTTAGCCTCCTAACTAATTTTGCATGCTGCAATCCGTTGGACAGAACGTGCTGGCCGCCATCGGTGAACTCGGGGACCTCACCCGCTTCACGACGAAGTCGTTCGTGGCCATCCCGGCCACACCGCGACTCGGCCGGCGCGTCGTGCGCGCGATCTTCGAACAGGGTGTCCGCTGCGTGCCCGTGATCCTGATCGTCGGGTTGTTCACGGGGTTGGTCCTTGGTCTCCAAGGTTACTATGTGCTCGCCCGCTTCGGCTCCGAGAGCCTGCTCGGCACGCTCGTCTCTCTCACGCTGACGCGCGAACTGGCGCCTGTGCTCGCCGCACTCATGATCGTTGGGCAGGCCGGCTCCGCGCTCGCGGCGGAACTCGGCATCCAGCGCAACAGCGAGCAAATCGACGCGCTCGAGACGATGGGCGTCGATCCGCACGGTTACCTGATCGCACCGCGCTTGCTCTCGGCGCTGCTGGTGTATCCGGTGCTCACGTCGTTTTTTACGCTGATTGGTCTGGTCGGCGGCTGGCTCTCCGGCTCGCTGCTCCTCGCGCTCGATGGCAACGTCTACTGGTCCGCGGTGTTTCGCGCGGTCGATCCGGTGGACGTTCGCGAGTGCCTGGTGAAAGCTCTCGTCTTCGGCGTGCTCACGACCGCGATCTGCGCGCACAACGGCTTCTACGCCAACCGCCGCTCCGGTGCGACCGGTGCCCGCGCGGTGAGCGCGTCCACCACGCGCGCCGTTGTTTACTCGAGCATCGTGGTGCTTGCGGCGGACTACGTCATCACCTCCCTCCTCGTATGAGCGCCGCGAACGAACTCCTTCTCGACGTTCGCGGAGTCCGCAAGGTCTTCGGCGATCAAGTGGTCCTCGACTCGGTCGACCTGCAGGTCCGCCGCGGCACGATTGTCACGATTCTCGGCAAAAGCGGCACGGGCAAATCCGTCCTGCTCAAATGCGTGGCCGGCATCCTGCGGCCCGACGCGGGCGAGATCCGCTTCGACGACCACGTGCTCGATGCGGCCAACGCGACCGCGCGCGCGGAATTCCGCCGGCGCTGCAGCTATCTTTTCCAGAGCAACGCACTCTTCGATTCGCTCACCGCGCTGGAAAACGTCGGCCTCCCGCTCGAGCAGACCACGAAGCTTTCCGACCGCGAAGTGCGCGAGCGCGCCCGCGCCGCTCTGGCGCGACTCGATCTGGAGAAATTCGCCGATCGTTATCCGGGCCAGATGTCCGGCGGCATGCAGAAGCGCCTCGCGCTCGCCCGCGCGATCGTGACGCATCCCGAACTCGTGCTCTTCGACGAGCCCACCGCCGGCCTCGATCCGATCCGACGCAACTCCGTCTTCGAGATGATCGTGCGTTATCAGCGCGAGTTTGATTTCACCGCGCTGGTCGTCACGCACGATGTGCCCGAGGCACTCGCCGCGAGCGATCAGGTGGCGCTGCTCGACGGCGGTCGCGTGCGTTTCGCCGGCGCGCCCGCGGAGTTCGCGCGCTCCACCGATTCCTTTGTCACCACGTTCCGCGACAGCGCCGCGGCTCTCACTGCCTCCCTCGCCGCCCTGCGCTCGGGCGCGACCGCCAACTCCGAATCTCTCGCATGAAATCGTCCAAGCTCGAGCTCGCCGTGGGCACCTTCGTTTTGGTCGGCCTCGCCGCCATCGTTTACCTCGCGCTGAAGATCGGCGCCGGCGCCCTCATCGGCAGCGACACCTATGTCGTGAAAGCACGTTTTTCGAACATTGGCGGGCTCAACACCGGCAGCAGCGTGGTCATCTCGGGCGTCACCGTGGGCCGCATCGAATCCATTTCTCTCGATCAAAACTTCGCCGCCATCGTCGAGCTGCGCATCCGCAAGGACGTGCAACTCCCGAGCGACACGATCGCTTCGATCCGCACGAGCGGCCTCATCGGCGACAAGTTCCTCGCGCTCTCTCCGGGCGGCGACGAAGAAACCATTCCCCCCGGCGGCCTCATCACCGAGACCGAGTCCGCCGTCGACCTCGAGTCGCTCATCAGCCGCTTTGCTTTCGGTAACGTCCAGAAGGACAAGGAGCCCGCCCCGGCACCCTCGCAGTAGCCCCACGCAGCTCTCACACCATGCAAACATTCCGCCTGCTCGCGCCATCTGCCGCGATCGTCGCCGCCCTCTTGACCGGGGCGTCCGCCGTCGCCGCTCCCGCCACGGATCCGCAGAGTTTTCTGCGCGGCGCCGTGGATGAGGTTCTCGCCGTCGTTTACGCGCCCGATCCCGGCTCTCAGCCGCTCTCGGTTCGCGTGCGTCCGCTGCTCGAGAAACACTTCACCGCTGAAGGCATCACGCGCCGCGCCGTCGGCCCGGGCTGGCGTCAGTTCACGCCCGCGCAGCAGAAGCGCACGGTCGAGCTGTTCTTCGATCTCGTGCTGCGCACCTACGCCGATCGGTTCACGCCGACCGAGAAACCGCGCATCACCTTCGGCGCGACGACCGAGATCGCTGCGAATCGCCGCGAGGTCCAAACGTCGCTCACGTATCAAGGTTCCACCTACAGCGTCGCGTATCGCGTCGAGCAGACCGGCGACACGTGGAAGATCTACGACATCGTCATCGAGGGCGTCAGCATGGTCGCCAACTACCGCGCGCAGCTCGATGCGCTTTTCCAGAAAGGCGGCGCGGCCGAGGTGATTCGCACGCTAGAACAAAAGCTCACCGAATTGGACAACGCAAAATCCGCGTAACATGAACCCCCAACTCACGCGCCTCGTCGCGAGCGCCACGCTCGCACTGCTCATGATCTCCGCCGCGCCTGAAGCGCGCGCGCAGGGCAACTGGTTTGGCGAGTTCATGCGCCAGCTCACCGAGCCATTTAAGAAGAAAAAGGACACGCCCGAGGAAGGCACCACGCCCGCCGCTCCCGCGCCCGCCGTCGAAGCCGATGCCGACGACGACGAATACGCCGTGCAACGCGTGCCCGTGCACGACCCGTTCGAGAAGTTCAACCGCGCGATGTTCAAGTTCAACGACGGCGCCTACACCCACGTCGTTCGTCCCGTGAGCCGCGGCTACGAGAAAGCCGTGCCGCGCCCCGTGCGCTCCGGCATCTCGAACTTCTTCGACAACATCCGCTTTCCGGTTCGCTTCACCAGCTCCGTGCTCCAGCTGAAGTTCGGACGCGCCGGCAAAGAAACGGGCAAGTTTCTCGTCAACAGCACCGCCGGCCTCGCCGGTTTCATCCGCGTGCACGATGAGATTCCCGCGCTCGCCGATGTGCCATCGGAAGACGTCGGTCAGGCGTTCGGCGTCTGGGGCATCAAGCCCGGTCCGTATCTCGTGGTGCCGCTCTTCGGCCCCACCAGCACGCGCGATCTCTTTGGTCGCACGGGCGACTTTTTCCTCACGCCCACCAACTGGCACATGATGGAATCCGTCGAGTGGGAAGCGCGCGTCGGCATCAACGCCCTCGACGGCGTCAGCGACTTCCCGCACCTCCTGCGCAACTACGACGACTTCAAAGCCGGCGCGCTCGACCCCTACATCGCCGTGCGCGATGGCTATCTGAACTACCGCGAAGCGCAGGTGCAGAAGTAAGCGCACTCCAACTTGTCACTCGAGCCCGCCGAAAACCGGCGGGCTTTTTTGTGCGCAGGTTCGATCGTGGCGCGAGTCGAGCCTCGCACCGCACCACGTCGCCCCCAAGTGCGGACCGGGTCGGGACTCGTTGCGTCCCACGTCGAGCCAAGGTCCGTCCCATGTCGGGACAAGGTGCGCGCCGGGTCGCGCCACGTGGCGGCACGAACCGCACCGCTGTGCGGATGTGATGCCCTCAGGGCTCGAACGTGCCGACGAACTTCACCTTCGGACGGCCGCCGTCTTCGATGCGGATGAAAAATGAGCCGAGCACGCCGGGCTCCACCCGCGCTTTGCGGGGTTTGTTTTCGTCTTTCTTCGGCGCCCAGAAGTTTCCGTCGACGACCTTCCAGCGCTGGCCGTTGGCGAGACGCAGCACGGTGCCCTTTTCATAACCGCGGAACGGGCCGAAGATCTCGGTTTCGATCGTCTCGTAATCGATCTCGGTGCCAGGCGTGAGCATCACCTTCATGCGGCCGAGAAGATTCGGTTTCTCGGTCACGAGTGCGGCGCGCACCTTGACGGCTTCGTCTTCGCGCGCTTTCGCCACTTCGCTGCTGCGCTGGTTTTTCACGAGCTCGTTCAGGCGCGCGAGTTCGGCAGGCGAAAGCTTGTCGAGGCCGGCGGCGGCAAACTCTTCCGGCGCGAGCGTTTCGGAAAACTCCGCGGCGTGCGCAGTCAGCGTGACGAGGGCGATCAGCGACCCGAGGGCGAAGCGGAACGGCGTCTTCATGCGGGCGAGTGAGCAATGCACGCGCCACGCCGGCAACGCATTTTCCCACGGTGCCGACTCCACGCTTGCCAACACTTTCCGAGCGGCTGTCACTCTTGGCACGCATCTCATCGCGCCACTGCATGCCTGGACGCTTCTCACAACTCCTCGATCCCGCTCGCATCCAACTGAAGATCGCGAACACGAAACGCACGGCTGCGTTGCACGAAGTGGCGGCTCAGCTCGCCAGTCATCCGAGCGTGACGAATTTCGACGGTTTTTATGCGGAGTTGCTGGCGCGTGACCGGCTCGACACGACGAGTCTCGGTCACGGTTTCGCGGTGCCGCATGCGCGGACGGAGCACGTGCAGCAGATCGTGCTCGCCGTAGGGCGGAGCGATCAGGGTGTCTTGTTCGATCAGGGCGAAACCGTGCGCGTGATGTTCATGCTCGGCACGCCGAAGAATCGCCCGGGCGACTATCTGCAGATGCTGAGCATCCTGTGCCGGCTGCTGAAGTCGCCGGACAATCGCGAGGCGTTTCTTACCGCGACCACGCCGGAGGAGTTCATCCGCGCGGTGACCGAGGCCGAGAACAAGCTCCTCGGCTCGGCCTGATTTCCGGTTATTTCCGCTTCCGCCATGATCCACTCCTTCATCTTCAGCGACGGTAAGTTGGTGGGGCGGGACTTGGAGCTCGAAGCGCTCCGGCTCGTGCGCGCCGACAAGGGCTTGCTGCTCTGGGTCGATCTCGAGAACCCCACGGACGAGGAAATCAAAGCGATCCTCGAGGGCGTGTTTCAGTTTCACCCGCTGGCGATCGAAGACTGCGTGGCGCCGAGTTCGCTGCCGAAGGTCGAGGACTACGACGACTACCTCTTCATCGTCACGCACGCGGTGGATTTCACCCGCACGGAGAAGTTCAACACGACCGAACTCGATCTGTTTCTGGGCAAGGACTATCTCGTGTCGTTTCACCGTTCCACGATTCGGGCGATCACGGGTTACCTCGATCGCACCGCGAAGAGCGTGGGCGTGGGCCCGCGCGGTCCGGACCGCATCGCGCACTCGCTGCTCGACATGCTCGTGGACAACTACGCGCCGGTGCTCGACGAGCTGCGCGGCGAGCTGGAGGAACTCGAGGAGCACGTGCTCGCGAAAGACGCGGGGCAGAACAAACTCGTGAGCGAACTGCTGCACGTGCGCGGCGACTTCAACACGCTGCGCCACATCGTGCGTCCGCAACGCGATGTGATCGACCGCCTCGCCCGCGGTGAAAGCAAACTCGTGCGCGCGAAGATGCTCCCCTACTTCCGCGATTTGCGCGACAACCTCATGCGTCTCGAGGACACGGCCATCAGCTACCACGAACGGTTGATGATGGCGTTCGACATTTACCTCAACAAAGCGGCCTTCGAAGCGAACGAGGGAATCAAATTCCTCACCGCGATCACCGCCGTGACGATTCCGATCATGGCGATCGGCACGTGGTATGGCATGAACTTCGAAAACATGCCCGAGCTGTCGCACGGTTATCCGTGGGCGATCGGCTGCACGATGGGCACCACGCTGCTGATGGTGATTTATCTGAAGCGCAAAGGGTGGTTCTGAAGTTTCGCGCCCGCGCGGCGCTGCGCGCGAAAGCTCCCGCACCTTGTCGCGCTTCGGTGACTTCCGCGCTGACGGAGGGTTGCTCCACTTGCAACTTCTGCTGCAATGCTTCGTCATCTCGCAGGAGTCGCGTCCGTTTTTGACGGTTCTTCGCGAGAGGCTTCCACTCCACCCCACGTTTCCCAACCTTGCCGGCCGACGTCCAGTCCTTCAGCCAGGCTTGTCGCGGGCTTTTCGCTCCCGGCCTCAGCCTGACCAACTTCGCGTCTCGCAGCTTCGCTTTTCTGCGCGGCGTGATCTCCGCCGAGTTCATCGCCTGCGGCGTGCTCGAGACGCGCGATCGTCGTCTCTCGATCGGGTTCGACACATCGCATCCGGGATTTCCCGCCGCGATGACGGCATTCGGTGCGCTGATGGGGAAGTATCCGCTCTTCAACTTCGATCCCGCTGTTTGCGAAGGGCGTCCGTTTTCCCGGAGCCACTTTTTCTCCCCCGGCAGTTCGCGGACCTTGATATTTTCCAGGAGGTTTTCCGTCCGCTCGGAATCGACAACCACTGCGCCTTCCACGTGCCGACGACGCCAACCGAACGAATCTTTTTTGGAATCGAACGTGCCGGCGGTCCGGATTTTTCGGCGGACGATCTTTCGGTGCTCCAGTTGGCGCAGGTGCACCTCGCAGATGCGCACGCGCTCGCCCGCACGCTCGACGCACGCGGTGACGATTCGGTTGAGCCTGAGTTGCTCACGCTGGCCGGACTGACGCCGCGCGAGGCGGAAGTCC
Source organism: Opitutus sp. (assembly GCA_024707325.1). GTDB lineage: Bacteria > Verrucomicrobiota > Verrucomicrobiia > Opitutales > Opitutaceae > Opitutus. Next base: position 722,688 of record JANPZY010000001.1, read on the forward strand.
TGTCGTGGGTCAACGAGGGCAAAAGCAACCACGAGATCTCCATGCTTCTGGGCATCGGCCTCTACACGGTGAAGGCGCACCTTGGCTCAATCTTCGACAAGACCGGATCGAGCAATCGCCTCGCCGCCATCGTCTGGGCTCGCGAAACCTGTCGCCGCTTGCGCCGGCAGGCCCCACCGCCGCGCGGTTTCGTGGACGTCGCAGCCCTCGTGGAATAGATCTTCCGTCATCGCCCCCCTCCGAAGTGCAATGGTGGCGATCCGCGTTTGTTGCTAGACTGGTGAATGCGACTTCACCGGGTGCTCCGCCGCAACGTTTCCGTTTTCTGCGCATCACTCGCCTTCGCGACGTCCGGCCTTCACGCCGACATCATCGCCACGGATAACAATGTCCCGTCGATCATGGATGTCGGCGGCACCGAGGATGATCCTGCGACTTATATCCTCGGGCTCGCAGGCGCCATCTCCCGCGATGTCGGCAACACCGGAGCCTACGTTGGCCTCTCCTCCAGCTACAACTTTCTCGTGGTTGCGTCCGGGTCCACGCTGACGAGCAAAGGCGGTATCGTCGGTTCGGGTTCCGCCAGCCAATACAACATGGTCGCTCTTACCGGATCTGGCACGTCATGGGCCGCCGGTGATCGGATCGATGTGGGAAAAGACGGCAGCAACAATCACCTCTCCGTCGAGGAAGGTGCTCACATCACCGTCGGGAAGACCTATGTGGGACTCACGGGAACAGCCCACCACAACACGCTGAATATTCTCGGCGCAGGCTCCTCCATGACCGTTTCAAGCTCAACCGGTATCACTCTCGGTTCCTACGGCTCGAACAACATCCTGCGCGTTGGATACGGCGGAACGCTCACAACCGGCATGGCCTACATCGGTTTCAATGCCGGTGCGAATGACAACGAAGCCATCGTTTACGGACGAGGCTCCACGTGGTCGCTTAAACAACTCTCCATCGCCTCCTACTTCGATGGCACCGGCAACGCGCTCACCATCGAAGACGGCGGGCTCGTCCGCGTAAGCGGATACTATAGCTTGAACTCCGCGGTCGCCATCAACTCAAGCGACAACAATTTCCTCAACTTCAACGACGGTTTCCTCGCGATCGACGGGGACGCGACCGAGATCATCGCCGGACTCATCGACGACGGTGCTTTTCGCATCTGGGACGGCTCGACGTGGCAAATCGCGGGCGTGGACGATCTCCTCTTCGGCTATTTTGACAACGACTCGGACGCACTCGCGTTCAGCGGCTATACCGAACTCGGCGGCTACACCATCCTCACCAACGTCGCCGGCACCGCGATCCCCGAGCCCTCCACCTACGCTGCGCTTGCCGGCTGTGCCGTGCTCGGCCTCGCGATCGCCCGCCGTTATCAGCGCGGTCGCCGCTGATCCTCGAGGTCAAATACCAACTGAAGCAGTGAGCTGCAGGGGCCATTTGCGCCCCCTCCGAAGTGGAATACCCGTTGTCCGCGGCTGTTGCTAAGGTGGCGGCATGACTTTCCAGAAGGTTTCCCGCTTCGCCGTTCTCGCCCTCTTTGCGTCCGCTGCTCCGAGCCTCCACGCGGGTCTCCTCGCCACGGACGAAAACCTCCCGGCAAGCATGAGCTGGGGTGGCACGGAGGACGATCCCGCCATCTACATCCTCGGAACCGAAGGCGCGGTCACTCGCGACATTGGCGCCACGTATGCCTATGTCGGCTTCGGCTCGAGCTACAACCAACTGACGATCCAGTCCGGCTCCACCCTCATCGGCAACCAAGGCGTCGTCGGCTATTTCGACACCTCCACCCACAACACCGTCAGAGTCACCGGTCCAGGGTCTTCCTGGATCGTCGGCGACTCCAACCCCGCTACAACAACCGACGGCTGGTTCGAAGTCGGAAGCTACGGCAGCCACAACCAAGTTACGGTCGAAAATGGTGCGCACCTCTCTGCTCAACTCGTCGGCTACATCGGAAAGGCAAATGGAGCCAACTATAACAGCCTCCGCGTGATCGGATCTGGCACGACGATGACCGTCGGATTCATGGGGCTGAATCTCGGCTCCAGCGCAGGCCATTACAACACGCTCCACGTGGGCGACGGAGCGACGCTCACAGTGGACGGATCGTTCCACTTGGCGAGCTATGGTGGCGGCGATCACAACGCGGCCTTCGTCTACGGCCCAGGGTCCATAATCTCCATGACCCAACTCGCGGTCGGTGTATCAGGAGGCACAGGAAACTCACTGACGCTCCAAGACGGAGGACTCGTGCGCATCAGCGACTACTGGAATATCAACTACGCTCTCAAAGTCGATTCTGACACGGACAACTTCATCAACTTCGCGGACGGCTTCATCGCGATCGAAGGCGATGCGACCCATATCATCGCCGATCTCATCGACGACGGTGCTTTCCGAATCTGGGATGGCTCCACCTGGAAAATCGCGGGCCTCGACGACATGCTCTTCGGCTATTTTGCCGACGACGCAGACGCGTTCGCGTTCAGCAGCTACTCGGACCTCGGCGGCTACACCATCGTCACCAATCTCGCCGGCACCGCGATCCCCGAGCCCTCCACGTATGCGGCGCTGGCTGGCTGTGCGGTGCTTGGACTCGCGATCGTTCGTCGCTATCGCCGCAAAAGCGGGTCGAGCGACGCTCCCCAAACGCGAAACTGATTTCGTAGTTGGTCCGCGAGTTGCATGGGCGAACGTCATGGAAATCGTCCGCCTCGCTGACCAACCCGCCTACGTCGCACCCGATCGCGCCATCGCACGCCAGATCGCCGCGCCGGGAAACTCACGCCTGCGTTCGCACAGCATCGCGCACATCACGATCCCTGCGGGCGCGAGCGTGACGCCGCATGTTCACCGTGTGACCGAGGAGGTTTATCACGTCGTATCCGGAGGCGGACTCATGCACCTCGCCGGTGAGGAAGCGGAGCTCGGGCCCGGCGAGACGGTCGTGATTCATCCGGGCGAGCGGCACGCGATCACGGCGCATGCCGAGAGCGATCTCGTGATGATCGTCACCTGCGTGCCGGCGTGGTCCGCCGAAGATCAGTTCTTCGACTGAGTCGCGTCAGGCCACGCGAATCTCGGGCTCGTGCTCGACGGGAAATTTCACCGAGCGCGCGATGAAGCAAAACCGGTGCGCCTCGGTGTGGAGCGCGCGCGCCTTGGCCGCGTCGCCACCAGCAGCGATCGTCACATGCGGGCGGAGAACAACCCGCACAAACTCTCCCGCACCGTCGGGCGTCTCGTTCATGAAACCTTCCGCGTCGTCGCGGTAGTCCGTGACCACGATCGCGTTGACCGAGCAGAGGTGGAGATACCACAGCATGTGGCAACCGGAGAGACTCGCGACGAGGAGTTCTTCGGGGTTGTAGCGGCTCGGATCGCCGCGGAACGCGGGATCGCTGGACGCCGCGATCGACGGCTTGTTGCCCGCGGAGACAACGTGATCGCGGCGATAGCTGCGGTAGTTCTGTGTGCCGGCGCCATCGTTGCCGGTCCACTCGACGCGGGTGGTGTAGCGGTGCTGTTTCATGATTTTGAAGCGGCCAAAAAAAGCAGGCGCAAAAAAGGCCGGCGGAGATCCGCCGGCCTGGAGTGAAGGGAGACGCTTACTTGCCGAGCACCCAGTTGAAGATGAGCGGAGCCACGATGGTGGCATCGCTCTCGACGATGTATTTCGGCGTCGACGAGGCGAGTTTGCCCCAGGTGATCTTCTCGTTCGGCACGGCGCCGGAGTAGCTGCCGTAGCTCGTGGTCGAGTCGCTGATCTGGCAGAAGTAGCCCCAGAGCGGCACGCCGCGGCGCTCGAGATCCTGGTGCAGCATCGGCACGACGCAGATCGGGAAATCGCCCGCGATACCACCGCCGATTTGGAAGAAGCCGATCGAGCCCTCCTTGTTGCGGAGCGTCTTGGCGTTCTTCGTATACCAAGCGGCGAGCCAGGTCATGTATTCGATGCCGGTGCGGACGGTGTGAACATTCTTCACATCGCCGCGGATCACGGCGGCCGCATACATGTTGCCGAGCGTGGAGTCTTCCCAGCCGGGGACGATCATCGGCAGGTTCTTCTCGCAGGCGGCGAGCATCCACGAATTCTTCGGATCGATCTGGTAGCTCTTCTTGAGCTTACCGGAACGGAGAATCTTGAACATGAACTCGTGCGGGAAGAACTGCTCGCCCGCGCGATCGGCGGCGACCCACTCCTCGAGCACGGCCTTCTCGATGCGGCGCATGGCCTCCATCTCGGGAATGCACGTGTCGGTCACGCGATTCATGTGACGATCGAGGAGCTTTTGCTCATCGGCAGCCGTAAGGTCGCGATACTGCGGCACGCGCTCGTAGTAGTCGTGCGCGACGAGGTTGAAAATGTCCTCCTCGAGATTCGCGCCCGTGCAGACGATGGCGTGAATCTTGTCCTTGCGGATCATCTCGGCGAGGGTGATGCCGAGCTCCGCGGTGGACATCGCACCGGCGATGGTCACCAGCATCTTGCCGCCGGCGGCGAGGTGAGTCTCGTAGCCCTTCGCGGCGTCGACGAGAGCGGCCGCGTTGAAGTGGCGGTAATTGTGGGCGATGAACTTCGACACCGGCCCTTTTTCGCGGCGAGCGCGGCGTTGATGTCTTCGGGTCGTTTCGAGGAGCGTTTGGCTTTCATTTGAGTGCGCAGAAATAGAGCGCCGCCGATTGGCAACGCCACAAAAAACGTCGCCCGAGGCGACCCGCTCCGCTGCGATGCCACGCCATGCTCGCGGCGCTGCTCACGACGCTCTTCTTTTTCGCTCTCGTCGATCTTCGCCAATCGCTCGGTGCGCGAGCTCGGCGGTGTGCGCGCCAACGTCGCGCGACTCCTCTTCGCCGCGTTTTGTTTGGGTGCGTATGCGCACGTGTTCGGACCCGGACTCAGCGGCGCCGGTCGCGATTGGTTTTTGCTCAGCGGCATCATTGGCATGGGCTTGGGTGATCTTGCACTCTACGCGGCGCTGCCGCTGCTCGGTGCGCGACTCTCGGTGCTGATGACGCAGTGCCTCGCCGCCCCGATTGCGATTGTCGCGGAATGGCTGTGGCTCGACACGGCGCTCACTGCGACGCAGCTCGCATGCGGTGCCGTCGCGGTCGCGGGCGTCGCGTGGTCATTGATGCCATCGAAAAGTTTGCCGCCACGCGTCGCGGTGAAGCCCATCGGTTTTTTCTACGGCGTGCTCGCCGCCGCGGGCCAGGGACTGGGAGCGGTGGTGAGCCGGCACGCCAACGCCGTGACCGTTTCCGCGGACGAAACGATCGACGGCCTGAGTGCAGCGTATCCGCGCATCCTCGGCGGACTCGCGGTCGCCATTGCGTATTTCGCAGTGCTCAAACTGCTGCGCAAAGACGACGATCTGGCCGGTGGCGGCGCCCGCACCCATGCGCGCGAGTGGCGTCGCTACCAATGGGTGCCGCTCAACGCGCTCGCGGGAGCCGTGCTTGGCGTAGGTTGTTATCAGTGGGCGCTTCTCACGACGCCGAGCGGCCTCGTGCTGCCAATCGTGGCGTGCACGCCGTTGATGATCATTCCGCTCAGCCGCTGGCTCGAAGGCGAACGCCCCACGCGGCGCTCGCTCGTCGGCGCGGTGGTCGCAGTCAGTGGCGTGATCGGACTCACGCTCGCGCGCTGAGCCGGTTTTTCATCTTTGACGCCGCGCGCACCAGCCGGTCTTTTGACCAACTCCCTTTCCGATGCTGACGATTGCCGATGTCTCCAAGTCCTACGGCACGCGTGAACTTTTTCACGACGTGTCGCTCTTCATCGCGCGCACCGACCGCCTCGGACTCGTGGGTCCCAACGGCGCGGGCAAGTCCACGCTCTTCTCGCTCATTCTCGGCGAGGAAAAACCCGACACGGGCGTCATCGAGTGGGAACGCGGCGCCGACTTCGGCTTCCTCCCGCAGGAAAGCGCCCCCGCCGGCGACGAGACCATTCTCCACATTGCCACGAGCGGAAAGAAGCTCGAGCCCGACGAAGACGATTGGGACATCGACTACACGCTCGAACCGCGCGCGCGCAAAATCCTCGCCGGCCTCGGTTTCAAGGAAGGCGACGCCGAGAAACTTGCGAAGACCTTTTCCGGCGGTTGGGTCATGCGCGCTCACCTGGCGCGATTGCTCGTCGCCGAGCCGGCGTTGCTGCTGCTCGACGAGCCGACCAACCACCTCGATCTGGAAGCGCTGCTGTGGTTTCAGGATTATCTCACGCGCTACCCCGGCGGCCTCGTGGTGATCTCCCACGACCGCGCATTTCTCAACGCGCTCTGCACCGGCATGCTCGAGCTGCGCGGCGGTCGGCTGCATTACTACCACGGCAACTACGACTCGTATCTCCGCGAAAAGGAGGCCCGCAAGGAGCAGCAGCTCGCGGCCTTCAAGAACCAGCAGCGCGAGATCGCCCATCTCCAAAAATTCGTGGATCGCTTCGGCGCCAAGGCCTCGATGGCCTCGCGCGCGAAATCGAAAGAAAAACAGATCGAGCGCCTGCTCGAGGATGCGATCGAAGAACCACAGGAGGAACTGAAGCGCATCAACTTCAAGTTCCCCCAGCCGCCCCGCTCCGGACTGAAGGTCATCGAGCTGGAAAACGTCCAGCAGGCCTACGGTGATCACGTCGTTTATCGCGATCTCAACTTCACCGCCGAGCGCGGCCAGCGGATCGTGCTCGTCGGCCCCAACGGCGCGGGCAAATCCACGTTGCTCAAGATTCTCGCCGGAGTCGTGCCGATCCAGGGCGGCACGCGCGAACTCGGCTCGAACGTCGTGCCCGGTTACTTCGCGCAGAACCGCCTCGATAATCTGAAGCCGGAGCTGACGGTGCTCGAAAACGTGATGGAGCTGCGCACCAACGAGAACCAGCTCACCGAACAGCAGGCCCGCGCGATCCTGGGAGCGTTTCTCTTCCGCAAGGACGACGTGCACAAACCCATCGGCGTGCTCTCCGGCGGCGAAAAAGTCCCGTCTCGCGCTCGCCCGCCTGCTCGTGCATCCGCCGAATCTGCTGCTGATGGACGAGCCGACGACGCACCTTGATATCGCGTCGATCGACGCGCTCATCAACGCGCTGAAAGCCTACGAAGGCACGCTCATCTTCATCAGTCACGACGTGCATTTCATCCGCGCGCTCGCGGAAAACGTTCTTCACGTGCACAGCGGCCGGCTCACGCCTTACGCCGGCAACTACGACTACTACCTCGAGAAATCGAAGGCCTCCGACGCCCGCGCCGCGCTCACCGCCGGTTTCACCGACGCTCGACCGAAGCAGGCTGCTGCCGCGGCGAAAGCGGAAAACTCCGACGCCAAAACGCCGGCCGCGAAAAAACCTTCACCCAACGAGATTCGCAAATTCCGCGAGCACGTCGGACAGCTCGAGAAGGCCGTGGTCGAACTCGAGGCGAAACAGGCCGAGATCACCGCCGCGCTCGAGGCGCCCGAGACCTACGCCGACAAAGGCAAATTCCACCACCTCAACCGCGAGCTCAGCACGATCGTCGACCAGATCACCGCCGCGACGGAGGAATGGGAAAAGGCCGCGACGAAGCTGTCCGAGATGGAAAACGCCTGAGCGCGATCGCGCGCTCCGTTCACCCACCGATCACTTCGCCAATCAGATCCGGCGGATTCACCGGACCGTCGTCAATCGTGATGGCTTGCGCGAGCGCCGCCTGAGCCTCGGCGAGTTTCGTGTCGCTGTTCGCGTAGATCGTCGCGAGCCGAGCGCCTTCCTCCACGCGCTCGCCGATCTTCACCAGATCCGCGACACCGACCGAGTGATCCACCGCGTCTTCGGCCCGCGCGCGCCCCGCGCCCAAGGCCAGCGCGACCAGCGCCACCGCGCGCGCATCGACATCGCGCACGACGCCAGCACGCGCAGCTCTGACCGCACCTCGGCACGACCCGAGCCGCAGTCGCGACGGATCGTCCGCCACGCGCTCATCGCCACCTTGTGCGCGCACCATCGCGCGGAATTTTTCCAGCGCGAGTCCGCTGTGGATCGCCTGATTCAGATGCGCCCGCGCTTCATCCACCGAGCCGGCCCGTCCGGCAAGAATCAGCATCTGTTCACCCAGCGCAAAGGTCACCGACATCGTGTCCGCGGGACCATGACCATGCAGGCACTCGATGGACTCGATCACTTCGAGCGCGTTTCCGACCGCACGACCAAGCGGCTGGTGCATCGCCGTCATCACCACACGCGTCGGTTTGCCCATCGCGGTGGCGACATCCACCAACGCCTGCGCGAGTTCGCGGGCTCTTTTCTTTTCCGGCAAAAACGCGCCGCGACCAAACTTCACGTCGAGCACGAGCGCGTCGATGCCTTCGGCGAGCTTCTTCGCGAGAATAGAACCGCAGAGGAGCGGGATGCTCTCGACCGTCCCGGTCACGTCGCGCAGCGCGTAGAGTTTCTTGTCGGCCGGCGCGAGTTCGGCTGTTTGCCCGATCAGCGACAAACCGATCTCCTCGAGTTCACGACGATACTCGCCGAGCGAGAGGTTCACGCGGAAACCCGGAATCGATTCGAGTTTGTCGAGCGTGCCGCCGGTGTGACCGAGTCCGCGGCCGGAAATCATCGGCACCGCCACGCCGCACGCCGCGATCATCGGCGCGAGATGCAGGGAGACTTTGTCGCCCACGCCGCCGGTGGAGTGCTTGTCCACTTTCGGCAGCGCAATCGAAGCGAGATCGGCAACGACGCCCGATCGCATCATCGCTTCCGTGTAGTGCGCCGTTTCCTGCGGCGACATGCCGCGGCAGCAGATCGCCATGAGCATCGCGCTGAGCTGGTAATCGGCCCACGAGCCATCCGTCGCGCCGCGCACGAAAGCGGCGATCTCATCGCGCGAGAGTGCGTGTCCGTCTCGTTTTTTGGCGATGAGGTGCTGCGGGAACATGACCGCAGCGTTTCACGCGCTCGCGCCGTGGGCAAATCCGTAAGCACACCTCCCGCCCGCAATTCTCGTGGCCCGGCGCTCTTCGTGCGCGTCGCCACCGCGCACGAAAAGAAGCCGCGCTCACGCGTCCTGCTGCGGATTGAGAATCAGCGTGGAGGTGCTGCCGGCGAAAAACTCGTAGTCGGTCCGCTGCACGCGCGAGGTGACGCCGCGCGCGAGCAGTTCGCGCCGCAGGCGCTCGAGCTCGGGATAAAGCCGGCCGTCGGCGCCGACGATCGGGTGGATGCGCACCTCGGCGGTGCTCACGCGCGCGAGTTCGCGGCAGGCGGCCAGGTGCCACTCGAAATCGAATTGTTGCGCGTAGATGAAAAGCAGGTGCGCGCACAGCACCAGGTCGAAGGTGCCGTCGAAGAACGGCAGCCGCGGCAGCGCCGCCGCCACATAGCGACCGTGCACCGCGTGCGTTTCGAAATCGGAAACAAACCGTTGCGCCGCCGTCCGGCGGTCCTCCTCGGCCGCTTCCAGCGAGGAAAACGACTTGAGCTTGAACAACCGCCGCTTGGCGCGGATCTGCGCAAACATCGCGTCGTAATCGCGCGTGATCTGCTCCGAAAGAGCGTATCCGCTCTTCGAATACTGCGGATCGACCGCCACGGCGTCGATGCCCCGCCGGCACGCCTCCGCGGTGAACGACGAGGGGCCGGCGGCGACGTCGAGCACCGAGAGGCCGCGCAGCGCGGCGACATCGAGCGCGAAGAAGCGCGCGTATTCGTCGAGCGTCCGGCCGAAGAACGACACGGCGGGCAGCTCGAGTGCAGGGAGGGGCCGCGGCCTGGTTTGAAGCCGCGGCCGGGTTATGGGCGGATCGAGGAGCGTAGGCATAAAGCGAGAAGGAGTTGGAGAGAGGAAGTTGGGAGGAGCGGAGGCGGAATCTGGAAAACGAAAAAGCCCGACTCGGATGAGTCGGGCTCGGGAGGGATGAGGGATTTTATTTTGGCGGTGTGCTTTACTCCCACACCGCGGCGCCATTTCGCGCCTTCATCATCTCTGCCGAGCCCTTGGAATGCCACCAAGCGCGTTTACCGGCCGCCATTTTAACGGCGGACGTGCAAACTCGACGAAGCGTGACGGCGGAAATCATTGAGCGCTCGTGATGCGCCCGACGCAGGTGCAGTGCAAGTGCAAATTGCGGAAAGTGCTCCCAGCCGAGCACCAGCGAAACGCTGACGTCACCTCGGGCGCGAGTCGGGACAGCGTGCGACCTGAGTCGAGCCACGGTCCGGACCGGGTCGCGCCAAGGTGCGTCCACGGTCGGGACAAGGTGCGGACCGGGTCGGGACAAAAGAAAGCCCGAGTCGCGCCAGGGTGCGGCACGGCTCGGGACGAAAGGCGGCGCGAGTCGGGGCTGATTACTTCGTGACTCGGAGCGCGGCGAGGAACGGCGCTTGCGTGAGGCGCTGCATGGTCGTGAGCGGTTTTTCCTTTTGCCGCTCTTCCTCGGACAACAACGCCTGCTCGCGAGCGATCAGGCTGGCTTCGCGTTTCATGAGCTCGGACTCGCGACGGCGGAGCGCGGCTTCGGCTTCGCGAAACGCGAGGCGGTCATTACGGAGGTGTTCCTGCTCGGCTTCGAGGAGCTGACGCGCGCGGTGAAATTTATCCCACGCAGCCTGAAGCGCGACTTCATCGCCAAAAGGCGTGCTGCTGTTGGGACGCTGAAAAGCCGTGCCGACGGCCACGCGCCCGACCGGCGCTCTGGCGGCATCGATCTCCGCCTGCCACGCGCGGAGCCGTTCCTCGTAGGAGCGCAGATTCGCCTCCCGCTCGCGGAGTGCGGCGAGTTCGTCGTCCGGAGCCGCCGCGGGAGCCGGTGCGAAAGGCACGCTCGTCTCGCCTGACGTGGAACGGCGGGGCAGCTTCAAAACAGGCCGGCCGGCGGGGAACGGAGCTTGGGTGGAGTTCATGACGCGGAGCTGGTTGCGAACACGCTAGATACAGCTCGCGGCGGCCCATGGCTACCGTGACGCAAATTTTTTACGCCTCATTTACAATCGGGCGATTTCCCGAATCCAAGGCAGAGCGCACCCGATGGAGGAGATCATCGGCGCCGTAAGGCTTCGCCAGAATCTGGGTGCCGGGGACGTTCAACACACTGCCGTCGAGAGCGGCGCCCGCGTAGCCACTGCAGAAAATCACGGGCAGGCCGGGCTTCAGTTTGGTGATGCGCTCGTAGGCTTCGCGTCCGCCGAGATTGGGCATGACGACATCGAGCACGATGAGAGCGATGTCGTTTTGATGCGCCTCGAACTTCGCGCAGGCTTCGACGCCATCGACCGCCACGATGACACGGTAGCCGGAGCGTTGGAGGATGCGGATCGCGAGTTCGCGGACCATCGGTTCGTCTTCCGCGAGCAGAATTGTTTCCGAACCGCGCGCGGGAACGGGGGTGTGTTTCGGTCCGACGGCGGTGGCCGAGCGCGCGACGATCGGGAGGTAGATTTTGAACGTCGTGCCCTGGCCCGGCTCGCTGTAGACGTGGATCATGCCGTCGTGCTGCTTGATCACGCCGTAAACGACAGCGAGGCCGAGACCGGTGCCTTTGCCGGTGGGCTTGGTGGTGAAGAACGGTTCGAAGACGTGACTCAGCGTCTCGCGGTCCATGCCGACGCCGTTGTCGGTGACGGTGAGGAGAACGTAGCGGCCGGGCTTCGCCCACGGGTGGCTTTCGCGGAAGGCGCCGTTCACGAGCACGTTTTCGGTTTCCAACGTGATGCGTCCACCGGCCGCGAGCGCGTCGCGGGCGTTGACGCAGAGATTGAGGACCACTTGGTCGATCTGCGCGCGATCGGCGTAAACGTTGCCGAGATCGTGGCCGGGAATGAAGTCCACCGAGATCTGCTCCCCGAGCACGCGACGGAGCATTTTGAGGAGTTCGGAGATCGCCTGATTCAGATCCAGATCGGATTTGCGCAACGTCTGCTGACGGCCGAAGGCGAGCAGTTGCTGCGTCAATTGGGCGGCGCGCTCGGCGGCCGCTTTGACCTGATCGAGGTGCGACTTGCGCTCGGGCCACGTGGAGCCGGAGTCGAGCGCCATCGCGGTGTAGCCCTGGATGACTTGGAGGAGATTGTTGAAATCGTGCGCGACGCCGCCGGCGAGCAGGCCCACGGCCTCCATCTTTTGCGCGACGCGCACCTGTTCCTCGAGGGAGACTTCGCGCAGGCTGCGACGATATGAATCGCTGAGCACGCCCGCCTGTTGCACGAGCGTCTCGAGTCGCTCTCGCGCGTCGCGGCTCATCGGCTCCGCACCGCCGCCGACACCGAGCAAGCCGACGGTTTGCTGCGCGTGCTGCACCGGCAAGACCAGTAAATCAGGCGCGGCGGGAATGTCGTCGGCCGGATCAGCGGCGTTGGCGATCACCACACCACCCGATGTCAGCAGGCGACCCGAGAGCGCTTCAAACTGACCAAACTCCAACCAACCACTGCTGGCGTGTTCGGCGGTCGCGCGCCGCCACTCGTCGGCCCCGACGATCATTTCCCACGACATGCCGACGTGCGCGAGCACACGGAGGCGTTGATTGCCCACGATCACACCGACGAAGCCGCGAGCGCTCTTCGTCTGCTGCAGCGCACCGCGCAGCAAGATTTCGTGCGCCGCGCGCCAGTCGCCCGTTTGCAGATAGCTGCGCATCGCCTCGGTCACGGCAGCGAGCAACTCGCCCTGCGCGCGCAGCAGGCCGCTCACGCGCTGCCGCTCCGTCACATCGACGCCGACACCGCCGATCAGCGTCTCGCCGTTTCCATCGCGGAGCGGAAACAGATACACGTGAATCATGCCTGCGGGCGTGTGGTGCTCCGCCTCCACGAGACGATTTTCGCGCAGCACCCGGTCGTTGACCGCCTCATACTCCGATGCGCGCTCGGGCGGATAAACTTCGCTCAACTTCCGGCCGACCGGCGAAGACTCGAACTCTCCGTCAGCGAGCCACGTATCGTTGACGAAGCGATACCGTCCCTCGCGATCCACGATCCATCCCGGCAACGGGATGCTCTTCAAATAGAGTCGCGCGATCTCCTCGAGCGGGCCAGGAGCAACGTGGATCAGCGGGGCGCGCTCCGTCGGCGAAGCAGCCGCGCGGCGCTTGCGCACAAACCAGATGCTCGCCGCAAGCAATCCGAGCGCCGCGGCGGCACGCGCCACTGCCTCCACATCGACCGGCAGACCGGCCGTGGTGAACTGCAGCACGCACACCAGCACGACGCCGATTACGACGGCGGTGGTCGCGCGTTTCGATCCGGCAACTCCGCACCCGACCGGCCAATTCATCGCGGCCCACGCAACGAGCGTGCCGCACGCGAGGGCGAGTGCTCCGCCCGCAAGCGTTTCGAGCGCCTTCTGCCACGGGAGAAGTTCCCGGGCTTCAGCGAGCACCGGATTTCCCGTCATCCATCGAGTTGCTTCGAACGCGAAGGCCAGCGTGGACAGCATCGCGCGCTACGATGCTGTCGCCCCTTCGCGTGGCGACAGCAAAAAGCACTCACCATGACCTTATTAGGCCTGCGGCTTAGCTGCGAAAGATCACATCTTCGCGCTTAAACATTTTCACCGCGAGCAGGAGTGCGATCGCGGCATACAGCGAAGACGAACCGAAGATCAGCGCGATGTAGTGCCAGTTCCAGACACCCGAGAGCATCTCCTTGCAAACGAGTGACAGATTAAGAATCGGCACGAGCGCGAGTCGCGGATTGAGGTCGATGCCCGGCAACATGCCGACGATGGCCGGCATGATCACCACGAACATCAGCGGTGTCACATAGCTTTGCGCCTCTTTGTAGCTCTTCGCGAACAGCGCCAGCGTGAAGACCAGCGCGGAGAAAAACACCGCGACGGGGACCACCATCGCGAGCACACCGACGAGGCCCAGCGGATCGATCGTCGGCAAAGGCATCGTCGCAGCAGCGGAGGCCGCCGCGGGCTTGGCATTGCCCATGAGCAGCATGCCGGCGGCAAATGCCGAGACGCCCATCGACACGAGCGCGAGCACCATCGCCGCCAGCGAACCGGTGAGCACCATGAGGAACTTGCCGAGCACGATCTCGCCCCGCCCCACGGGACTGCACAACAACGTCTCCATCGTGCCGCGCTCCTTCTCACCGGCGGTGAGATCCATCGCGGGATACATCGCACCCGTGAGACAGAGAATGACGATGATGTAGGGCACCAAACCACCGAGGAGATTGCCGCCGACCTTTTCCGGCGGCGCGACGTTCTGCCGCGTCGTCGAAAACGGATTCACCAAGCGCTGCGGCAAATCGCGCTCCTGCAGCAATCGCGTGACCGTGCGTTCGCGCAGCTCCCGGAAGAAATCCTCGAGATGGCCAAGCGCCACGCGCGACTTCAGCTCGCCCTCGTAGTGGTAGAATTTCACTTCGCCGGCCGAGCCGTCCCTCAGCCCCGCTTCGAAGCCCGGCGGCAGCTCCACGACCGCGCGTATCTTTTTATCGGATACCTGCTGTTTCCAGTCCTGGACCTCGGGCACGAGCTCGACCTTTTCCAACTGGCGCAGCTGCTCGACCACTCCCGGAGAATCCTCGCCGCCGAGAACCATGATCTGCGCGGTCGCGTCCTTCACCTTGCTCACGACGCCCGTCGCGATCTTGCCCACGCCGAGGAAAAGTCCCGGCATGATGAGCGTCGGCACCACGATCATCGAGATGAGCGTGCGGCGATCGCGCAGCGAATCCTTCAGTTCCTTCAGATAGACGGTGACAATGTTGCGCCAGTTCATGCGTTCGCCTCCTCGATGCCGGCCACCTTGACGAAAACCTCCTCCAGATCCTGCTCGCCGTAGCGTGCTCGCAGGTCTGCAACCGTGCCCTCGGCGAGCAAGCGTCCGCCGTGGATGATGCCCACGGTGTCACAGAGTTTCTCCACCTCGCTCATGATGTGCGTCGAGTAGATCACGGTCTTGCCGCGATCGCGGCATTGACGGACGAAGCGCACGATCGAGCGCGCGGTCATCACATCGAGTCCGAGCGTGGGTTCGTCGAAGATCATCACCTCCGGATCGTGCACCAGCGTGCGGGCAATGGAGGTCTTCTGCTTCATGCCGGTCGAAAACTTGTCGCAGCGCCGGTCGAGGAATTCGTGCAGGTCGAGTTCTGTCGCCAGTTCCTGGATACGCGTGCGGATCGCCGCATCGCTCATGCCGTTGAGCCGGCCGAAATACTCGATCATTTCCCGCGCCGTGAGGCGTCCGTAGAGCGCGGTGCTCGCGGCAAGAAAGCCGACGCGGGCGCGCACCTTCTCCGCATGCGTGACCACGTCGAAACCGCCCACGACCGCGGTGCCGCTGCTGGGCTGCAGCAGCGTCGCGAGCATGCGCAGCGTGGTGGTCTTGCCTGCGCCGTTGGCGCCAAGCAGCCCGTAAATGCGACCGGGCTCCGCGCGGAACGACACGTCGTCGACCGCGCGAATCTCGCCGCGCTTCTTGTCCTTGAAAATCTTCGTGAGGTGTTGGGCTGCAATCATGCGGGCGGAGTTAACAGGTTTTGCGTCCGGTGAGACTGAAACAAAGAGCCACGGCGACACCGATACCGATGCCGACGCCCCATCCGCTGGAGACACCGAGCGCCGTGCCGATGCCCGCGCCCATCGCGATGCCGAACCGGGTGAGGCGGAAGGGAGTTTTATTTTGCTTCATGGGGAGGTGGACAGCGGGTGTGCGGAGTGTCGGCGACTAGAGACTCATTTTTTCGCGAAACTCCTGAGCCTGGCGGCGACTGAGTTCAACCTTGGCCCCTCCTTTGAGGTGCACGAGCAGCCCGCCGCTGAACCACGGCTCGATCTGCTCGATCCAGGCGAGATTGATGATCTGGCGACGATTCGCGCGGAAGAAGTATTTCGGATCGAGTCGATCCTCCATCGCATTGAGCGAACGGAAGAGTTGCGGCTGCGCGTTGTCGAAGTGCACGCGCGTGTAGTTGCCCTCGCTCTCGAGCAAGCGGATGGACTTCACCTCGACAAACCAGCACCGCTCACCTTCGCGCACAAACACCTTGTCCTCGGCGGCGAGGCGCTCGCGCGCGGCACCCTTGCCCGTCTCGACATTAGTCGCGGCCGACGCCGGTCCCGCGCGACGTGCGCGCAAGCGCTCGATCGCCGCCGCGAGTCGCTGCGGATCGACCGGCTTCAACAGATAATCGAGCGCGTTCAGCTCGAACGCCTTCACGGCAAATTCGTCGTAAGCCGTCGTAAAAATCACGTCCGGCGCCGGCGGCTCCAGGGATTCGAGAAACTGCATGCCGGTCTCACCGGGCATCTGCACGTCGAGGAAGAGTAAATCCGGCCTCAACGCCGCGAGCTGCTCCCGCGCCTGTTTCGTATTCGCCGCCTCGCCGACGACCTGCAGGTCGGCATATGCCGCCAACAGACGTCGCAGTTCGTTTCGGGCCAGTCGTTCGTCGTCGATGATCAGCGCCTTCATGGGGAGAAAATCACGCGCGTGGCGAGTGCAGCGGGATCACCGCTTCCGCGGTCACCGACGCCGGGGCCGACTCGCGCAATTGCAGCGTCGCCCGTTCGCCAAACAGGATCCGCAGCCGCTCCGCGGCGTTGCGCAGGCCCACGCCGGTGGACTCGCTCGTGCGCGCCGGGTCTTCCGCGGGACCGATTGCACCGGGATTCGTCACCTGCAAAAGCAGCGCTCCGTCTTCGCAGCGCGCAGTGATTCCGATTTCGCCGCCTTCAGGTCGCATCGAGATGCCGTATTTCACCGCGTTCTCCACCAGCGTCTGCAACAGCATCGGTGGAATCGGCAGCGCCAGCGTGTCGGGCGAAACGTCGAGCTTCACGCGCAACCGTTCCTCGTGCCGCACCTGCTCGAGCGCGAGGTAATCGTTCACGATCCGCAGTTCGTCCTCGAACGCCACGGTCTCGTATTGTCCGCTTTGCAGCGAATAGCGAAGCAGGTTCGCAAGCTGCGTCACCGCGCCGCGCGCCCGGACCGGATCCTCGTCGATGAGCGCGCGGAGCGAGTTCAGCGCGTTGAAAATGAAATGCGGGTTCACCTGCGACTTCAGCGCCCGCAGTTCGGCTTCCTTCACGTGCGCCGAAAGCCGCAGTCGCTCGATCTCCGATCGATTGAAACGATCGAACAAGTGGTAGATGAAATACACGCACATCCACCCGAGGTAGAGCACCGTGCCGTTGAGGCAGCTCAGCGCAAAGAGCACGAACGGACTGTAATTTCCCTCCGGCCACGGCAGGCGCATCAATCCGTAGGTGAAACCATAGCCCAGCACGCTCCAGAGCACGGAGAGCACCAGCGACAGACCGAACACGCGCGGCACCACTTGTCGCCAGCCCATCTGCGTCCAGCCCCAGCGCCGCATCAACGGCCGCGCGAAGTGCGACAGCAACAAGCCGAGCGCGATCACCATCGTCAGCACGGACACTTCCGTCACGAGATCGCGGCCCTCGCCTTTCCGATCGAAATACGAGGTAAAGAACACCTGCAATCCCAGCAGGAAACCCCACCCGCTCAGCTGGCAGATCACATACAGCCGCTCTCTCGCGCGCTGGCGGCGGGCTGTGTCGTCCAAGACCACGTCGGTTTCGCGGAGGGGTTGCATGTTCTTCGCATAGTAAGTTGCCCGGCGCTGCGGAGGGCAAACTTTGGACAAACGGCACCGGCTGTCGGATGAGCGGCGCCACACCGCGCGACTTGTCTCCTGTGCCGGCGCAAACGTAGCCTTCGCGCCGATGACTCCCCGCGTCGTGATCGTCGGCAGCTTCGTGCAGGATCTCTGCTTCAACTGCGAACACTTCCCCGCCCCCGGCGAAACCACGCTCGGCCGCTTTTTCACCGGTCCGGGCGGCAAGGGATCCAACCAGGCCGTCGCCGCCGCCCGACTCGGCGCGGCGGTCACGTTCATCGGAGCCGTCGGCGACGACGCGTTTGCCGCGGGTGCCCGCGCGTTTCATCGCAGGGAGGGAATCCGCTCGATTTTGATTCCGAAGCGCGGTTACGCCACCGCCGCCGCCACGGTGCTCGTGGACGCGACGGCGCAAAACGAAATCGTCGTCGCGCTCGGCGCCAGTGCGCGTATCCAACCTTCGGATATACCGCCGGCCGCGCTGCGCGGATCGCGGATCGTCGTGTGCCAGCACGAAGCCAATCCGCGCATCAACGCGCACGTGTTCCGCCTCGCTCGCAAGCAAGGCGTCACCACCGTGCTCAACCCCGCCCCGATGCGCGGCGATTTCGATCCGACGATTCTGCGGCACACGGACATTCTCATCCCGAACGAAACCGAGTTCGTCCAACTCGCCCGCGCGCTAAAACTCTCACGATCCCTCGACGAAGCCGCCCTCGCGAAACTCGACTCCGTCGCGCTGCAAAAACTCTGCCGCGGCTTCGGCGTGCCCACCGTGATCGTGACGCTTGGCTCGCGCGGTTGCTTTGTCTCACTGGCCGACCGCGGCGAACTCGTGCCCGCCTTCAAGGTGAAGCCCGTGGACACCACGGGAGCCGGCGATGCGTTTGTCGGCGGCTTCGTAGCCGCGCTCGCGCGCAGTCCCACCCATGTCATCGCCGCCGCGCGTCAGGCCAATGCGGTCGCCGCCCTCTCCGTCACCAAACCGGGCACCTCGCCTTCGATGCCCACCGCCAAGGAACTCGCACGTTTCCTGAAAACGCACGCCTGAGGATCCGAACCACAGGAGGCACCGAGAATCGGAGCTGGATCACGGAAACGCGGAAGCACGGAAAAGAACCGAAAATCGAACCACAGCGACACCGAGGTCCGAGAGAGGAAGACTTGGGGTCCGTGTTTCCGTGATTCCGTGATTCGGACGGGGACTTCTGTGCTTTCCGTGCCTCTGTGATCCAACTTAACCAGCCGGGTCTTGCCGCGGGTCTTTGCTGCACTAGGCTTCGTTCATGAATCTCACGGCAGCTGGGCTCGCAGCCACGTTTGACTCCACCAATCTGCGCCTCGACGCAACCGACGCGGATCTCGATGCGCTCTGCGATGAGGCCGTGACGCTGAAATTCGCCGCCGTGATGCTTTACCCCACCGGCGTCGCCAACGCCGCCCGCCGACTCAAGGACACGGGCGTGAAAGTCGGCACCGTGATCGGTTTCCCAAGTGGTCGCTTCACCTCCGCCGCCAAGAGTGCGGAGATTTCCGCCGTCGTCGCCGCCGGCGCAGACGAGGTCGATGTGGTGCTCAACTACGCGGCGTTGCGCGAAGGCCGCGCGGATATCGCCACGGCCGAAATCTCGGCGCTCACGGCCCACGCGCACGCTCTGGGCGCAACGATCAAGGTGATCGTCGAGACGTGTTATCTCAACGCCGAGCAGCGCATCGCCGCTCTGCGGATCTGCGAGGACGCGGGCGCTGATTTCATCAAAACCTCCACGGGTTTCGGCAGCGCCGGTGCGAAGGTGGAGCACATCCGCGAATGGGCGGAAAAGCGCCGCGGCAAGATTCAGCTCAAGGCGAGCGGCGGCATCAAGACGCTCGCCAACGCCCGCGCGTTGATCGAAGCCGGCGCGACGCGGCTCGGCACTTCGAGCGCGGCGGCGATTCTTGCCGAGTTCAATGGCGAGAAGCCCGCGGCGGTGTCCGCGGGCTATTGAGTCGCGAGCGTTGTTTTACTTTCCCGTCGGCGCGTCGGTCAGCGGCACCGCAGCTTCGGGTTCGCCCTGCAGGTAGGTCTTTTCCTGATACTTGCGCGCGATGAACACGAATACGGCCACGCAGCCGATCGAGAGCCACGCGTAGAACTTGTAGTAGTCGGCGCCGTGCAGTTTCACCGTGCCGTCGGGATTGGCGATGAACCAGTGCACGGCGGCGGTGAACAGGTTACCCGCGGAAACGGAGAGCAGGTAAAGCGCCTGCACCATCGCCTTCATGTGTTTCGGCGCCTGCGTGTAGGCAAACTCGAGACCGGTGATCGACACCATGACTTCGCCCGCAGAGAGCAGAGCGTAGGCGGGAATCTGCCAGCCGATGCTGGGCTGCAGACCGGCGGCGATCTGCGACTCGATCCACGCACTGACGAGGAACGAGAGTCCCGTGACGACGAGACCGGCCCCGATCTTGCGCAGCGGCGTGAGCGGCACCACGCGGTTCACGAGCGGATAGATCACGTATTGGAACAACGGGATGAACGCCAAAATCATGATGGCGTTGAGCGCCTGGATCTGGGACGCGAGCCAGTTGATGCCGAGGAAATGGAGATCCATTTTCTGCGCCTGCAGCACCCACTCGCCGCCGCTCTGATCCCACAGCGACCAGAAGATCGCCACGAAGATGAAGAGGATCGAGAGCCGCCCGAGCGCGGCGCGGCCTTCGCGATCGAAGGAGTTTTTGAGAAACGATTTTCCGACCGGTGGAATGTGCGCGAACTTGTAGCGGCCGGACCAGAAGATGTAGGTGGCGGTGAGCATCAGGATCGCAGGCACGCCGAACGCCGGAAACGCGCCGTAGCGATCGAGCAGCCACGGAATAAGCAGGATCGAGAAGAACGACCCGAAGTTGACCGAGAAATAAAACCAGCCGAACGCGCGCGAGAGCAGGTGCTGGTTGTTGGGTCCGAACTGATCGCCGACGTGTGACGATACGCACGGTTTGATACCGCCCGAGCCGATCGCGATGAGCGTGAGACCAAGCGTAAGTCCAAGCCGCGTCTGATCGAGCGCGAGCACGACACTGCCGAGACAGTAAACCAGCGAGAGCCAGAAGATCGTGCGATACTTGCCCCAGAACGCGTCGGACAGAATCGCGCCCATCGTCGGGAAGAAGTAGTTCGCGAAGAGGAACAGGTGGTAATACTTGTTCGCCTCGTTTTCCGACATGGGCGAAAGCTCGCCGGAGCGATCGACGAGATACTTCGTCATGAACACGACGAGGATCGCGCGCATCCCGTAGAAGTTGAACCGCTCGGCGGCTTCGTTGCCCACGATGTAGGGAATGCCCGGTGGCATCGTGGTGATCTTCTGCGGGGAGGTCAGGTAAGGTTGCGACATGACGACGACGTTAGCAGGAGGTGTTCTCACGCGAGGGGTGTGGCGCGAGAGAAAGGAACTGCGCAAACACTCGGCAGGCTCGCCGCCGTTGCCAAACGAAAAGGTCGCGCAGCGCTTGGAGAAATCGCGCCGGGAATTGGCGTGGGCGATCGCGAGAGATTTGCGCCCGCAGAGAACGCGCCGGGACAGGATCTTGTCTTTACGACCGCCCGCTTCTTGTTGGCGTTTTGCCCATGGCGCTGAAACGCAAAAAGATCTTTCGTCCGCCGCCGCCCGATCCGACCACGATCTACGTGCGGCCGGGCTACAATCGCGTGCTCGCTGACGAGTTCCTCGCCCTCAAGGCGAAGCGCGTCGACCTCGTGAAGGACAAAGTCGAGGCGCACTCGCAGGGCGATCTGCGCGAGAACTTCGGCTTCAAGGCCGCGAAGGAAGCGATCCGCGCCGTGGACCGCAAAATGACCGCGCTCGATCGCTTCGTGGCCCGCAACACGTTCATCGAAGTCGATCCCGCGACGTGGCTCACCAAGCCCACGGACTTCGTGCAACTCGGTCACATCGTTTCGATCGAGAAGGTGGACGTCGCTTCGAAGCGAAAGCACCGCTTCACGTTTCTCGTCGCGACGCACGGCGAGACCGCGATGGAAGACGAGACCGGCATCGAGTGTCTCCCTCACAACTCGCCGCTCGGCACCGCGATCCTCGGTCTCGACGACGGCGAATCGACCCAAGTGCGACTGCCCGCCGGAGAAGCGATCCTCACCATCCTCTCGATCCGCAATCCCACGCAGGCCGAACTCGACCGGCTGCTGATGGAGATCAAACCACCTGAGATCGAAGAGTAGCGCGACTGGCGCATCCCCTACGTGCTAACGAACAAAATCCAAGCCGAAGCCACAGAGAGCACAGAGCTCCGACACAGAGGGCACGGAGAGTCAGTCCTGGACCGACTCTGTGAACTCTGTGTCCGCCCTCCGTGTCCTCTGTGGCCAACCGTTTGAGGCCCTCTGCTGCTCAGGCCGTTTCCTGAAACTGCAGCGCGTGCAGATGGGCATAGAGTCCGCCGCGGGCGAGCAACTCGGCGTGCGTGCCATGCTCGGCGAGGCGCCCCTGCTCCATCACCAAAATCAGATCGGCGCTCTGGATCGTCGAAAGCCGGTGCGCGATGATGAACGCCGTGCGGCCTTTCATCAGCCGCTCCATCGCCTGCTGGATGAGTCGCTCCGATTGCGTGTCGAGCGCGCTCGTCGCTTCATCGAAAATCAGAATCCGCGGGTCGCGCAGGATCGCCCGCGCAATCGCGATGCGCTGACGCTGCCCTCCTGAGAGCTTCGCCCCGCGCTCGCCGACGACGGTGGCGTAACCATCCGGAAGTTTCGCGATGAACTCGTGCGCATTCGCCGCTTCTGCCGCGGCCTGCACCTGCGCGGGCGTGGCGTCGGTGCGACCGTATTTGATGTTATCCTCGAGCGTGCCGGAAAAGAGCACGTTTTCCTGCAGCACGATGCCGATCTGCCGGCGCAGCGACTCCACGGTGACGTCGCGCACATCGTGGCCGTCGACGAGCACCTCGCCGCTCGCAACATCGTAGAACCGCGCGACGAGATTGATGATCGTGCTCTTGCCGGAACCACTCGGGCCCACGATCGCCACGACCTTGCCGGCAGGAATCGTGAAGTTCACGTCCGTCAGCGTGCGCGGACGACCCGCGCCAGGTGGCTCGAGTTCGTAGTCGAAGCATACATGGCGAAACTCCACTTCACCGCGAATCACCGGCAGCTCGCGTGCTTCCGGGCGATCCACGATCTCGGGTTTCGTGTCGAGCAGCGCCCACATGTTTTCGAGCGCGGTGTTGGCGCGCTGAAACACCGCTGCGAGATCCACAAAGCGCACGATCGGCGGGAAAATAAACACGATGTAGGCGTTGAACGCCACGAGTGTGCCGACCTGCATCGCGCCGCTCACGACGAGCCAACCGCCGTAGCCGAGCACGATCAACGCACCGAGCGAACCGAGCACATCGGCCACCACCGAGAGGCGCGTGTTGCGCATCACGATCTGCGAGTAGTTGAAGTAGTCGGCGTTGATGCCGCTCGCGAAGGTGTTGGTCTCGGCCGCCTCGCGCGTGAACGATTTCACCACGCGGGCCGCGGCGACGCGCTCGTGGAGAAAGCCCACGACTTTGTCCCAGTTATCGCGGTGCACGCGGCTCTCCTCGCGCATTTTTCGGCGATTGTAGAGGTAGTTGAGCGCGAAAAGCGGCAGCACGAGCGTGACCGCGAGCGCGAGTCTCCACTCCACGTAGAAGAGAAATCCAAGCACGCCCACGACCGTCACCGAGTCGGCGATGATCGTGATGAGAAAGCCGTTCGTGAGCTGATAAACCTCGTTGGTGTCCTGCGTGATGCGGGAGATGACCTTGCCCGTCTGATTTCCGTCGAAGTAGCGGAGCGAGAGCTTCTGGAGGTGCGCGAAGAGCTGTATCCGCAAATCGCATACGATGCGCATCGCCGCGAACTGCAGCACGCGATTGCGCACGAGCGTGAGCCAGCCGCGCAGGAGAAACAGCGCCGTGAACACCGTCAGCAGCCAGCCAAACTGCCGCACATCGCGCTCCGGCAGCGCCTCGTCGATCATCAGCTTGAAGATCCACGGCGCAGGCAGCGTGAGCAACGAAGCCGCAAGGATCAGCACCACGCCAAGCGCGATCGTCCAGCGGTGCGGACGCGTGAGAGCAAGGAAGCGTTGAAACGTGCCGGAATGCATAGACGCGGGGGAAAGCAGCGTCGCAAGCGCCGCCCCGCCCCGCGAGCTGATACTTGTCTCACACCTTCGCGCACCACACGCTTCGGCTCCCCTCCCCACCCGCCATGCTCCGCGTTGCACTTCGTTTTCTTCAGCCGAGCCTTTCGCTCTGGTTCGCCGCGCTCTTCGTCGCCACCCCGACGTTCGCGGCCGATCCGGCAGGGTTCAGCGCAGTGCGCCGCGCAGACGCTGCGCGCATCGAAGCCGTGCTCGCGGCCGACGTGCCGCGGCTGCTCGCCGTGTTGAGCGAGGACCTGATCTACGGTCACTCCGATGGCCGCGTGCAAAACAAGTCCGAATTCGTCACCGCCATCGGGACGGGCCGCGTGAAGTATCGAGCTTTTGAATACATCGACACGAAGCTCTTCGAAGTCTCACCCGGCGTGATCAGCGTGCAGGGCCTCGCCGACTTCGAAGCCGAAGCCGGCGGCAACACCGCCAAAGGCCGCCTGCGCTTTCTCGCTGTCTGGCGCCAAGAAGACGACGGCAAGTGGCGCCTGCTCGCCTACCAGAGCGCGCCCGCTGCTTCCGCGACGCCGTAATCACATTTCACAGCTGCTTTCTTCCCTATGACGCTCACCCCTCTTTTCCGTCGTTTCGTTTTGGCCGCACTCGCTTGCGTCGCGGTCGGTCGTCTCTCCGCCGCGCAGCCGGTGTCCTCCTCCGCCGCCGGCGGAGATGGCGTCGTGCCGCCGCGCCTGCTCGTGCTCACCGACATCGAGGCTGATCCCGACGACACGCAGAGTCTAGTGCGGCTGTTTCTTTATCTGAACGAGATCGAACTCGAAGGCCTCGTCGCCACGACCTCCACGTGGAAGCAAAACTCCATCGCGCCCGAGTCGCTGCACGCGCTCATCGACGCCTACGCGCGCGTCCACGATCACTTGGTTCTGCACGACCGCCGCTATCCCACGCCGGACGGGCTGCGCGCGCTCGTGAAATCCGGCCGCCCCGAATACGGCCTGCGCGGCGTCGGTGCCGGCAAAGACACCGAGGGCTCAGACTGGATCATTCGTTGTCTCGAAACAGACGACGCTCGCCCGCTCTGGATCAGCGTCTGGGGTGGCGCCAACACGCTCGCGCAAGCGCTCCACACCTTGCAGGCCACGAAATCTCCTGCGGAACTCGACCGCCTCGTCGCCAAGCTCCGCGTTTACACCATTTCCGATCAAGACGACTCGGGCCCGTGGATTCGGAAGACGTTTCCGAATCTCTTCTACATCGTGACGCCCGGCGGCAACTACGGCCGCGCCACCTGGACCGGCATCCACACGGTCGTCGACGGCATCGACAACACCACCATCAGCAACCGCTGGCTCGCGGAAAACATCCAGCAAGGTCGCGGCCCGCTCGGCGCGATGTATCCCGACGTGTCGTGGAGCATGGAAGGCGACACGCCCGCGTTTCTCGGCCTGATTCCCAACGGTCTCAACGCACCCGAGCACCCCGACTGGGGTGGTTGGGGCGGCCGCTACGAACTCTATTTGCCCGAAGCCGGCGCGCCTGATCCCGATGCTCTCGTCAATGGCGTCACGCTTCCGCCCGAGACGCGCCCGATCTGGACCAACGCGATCGACACCTACACGCCGCCCGTCCGCGCCGCCTACGGTCGCCCCGTGCAGCCGGGCAAAAAAACTTTCCAGGACGCCAAGGTCACGCTCTGGCGCTGGCGCGACGATATCCAAAACGATTTCGCCGCGCGCATCCGCTGGACCACGCAGCCGTTTGCCGCCGCCAACCACCCGCCCGTGCCCGCGATCGATCAACCTGATCGCCTCACCGTGAAATCCGGCAGCACCACGTCGCTCAGCGCCCGCGGCACCACCGATCCCGACGGCGATTCGCTGTCGTTTCATTGGTTCTTCTATCCCGAAGCCGGCACCTACCGCGGTGAACTCAAAGTCAACCAACCCGACAACGCGGACCTGGTTTCCTTCACCGCACCGAAAGTGGAGAAACCGGAAACGCTCCACCTCATCCTCCGCGTAACCGACAAAGGCACGCCCGCGCTCACCCGCTACAAACGCGTGCTCGTGACCGTCACGCCCTGAGCCGGAGTCCGTCCCGAGTCGCGCCAAGGTGCGCACCGGGTCGGGACCGAGTGCGTCCCCAGTCGCGCCACGGTGCGGACACGGTCGTTCCGCAGTGTGGCTCGACTCTCGCCTACATACCCGATACGCCTGCGGGTGACATGCGTCCGCTTCTCCGGCTTGTCCTGACCCTCGCGTTTGCGTGGAGCGTTTTTGCGGCGACTGCGGCGGCGGTTGCAGAGGAAGTGCAGCGTCACGGTGTCGTGTTCGAGGCGTGGGTGCGCGAGACGTTTTTCGACGGCTACAAACCTTCGAGTTACACGCAGAAATGGGACATCCCGGCCGCAGCCAACACACAACACGGCGGCATCCCCGCGAATCCCAAGGCCACCAAATACGGCACACCCGTGGACCTCGGTGACGCGCTCCGGCAGTTCGATATCGCGGAGCCATTTTTGCTGGTGATCGGCTACTGGCGTCAGGAGGGCGACGAGAAGCGCTTCGTGAAAATCGTGGCGCCGCGCATCGAACCGGAAACGTGGCGCAAACTCTGGGGGCCGATCACGCGCACAGACCTCGAGCGACTCGATGCCGTGATCAAAGATCGTTCGCTCACCCCGCAGGAAGCGCGCGCCGCGGCACGAAAGTTGAAAACACAGCCGCCGTTTTCCGAAGCGACGTTTGTGCTCAACCCCAAGATCGATTCGAAGGGTCAGCGTCGTCTCCAGTGCAGTCTGCGCTTTTCCGATGTGTTCGCGCACTTGCTGCCTGGCGAAGCACGCACGCCGGACGATGTGCCCGCGTTGTGGGACGTGCCATTCGAGCAGACGATCGCATCGAAGCCACGCACGTTCGCGCGCTGACGCCGAAACAAACAGCGGCCGTTTTCCTAAAGCAGTTTCGTTATCGCCCTCGCACGAAACCCGACAAACTTTGTCTCCTCCCCTGCGGCTGATGCGTCAGTCGCCCGAAGACCCTCCCCTCCCTATGCAAGCTCCGCTCCTCCGTCGTCTCCTCGTTCCATTACTTGCCCTTTCCGCCATGAGTGTGCACGCCGCTCCGGTCACCGTGAAATCGCCCCACAATCGCTGGGCGGTGAGCGTCTCCGACAGCGGTCCGCTCGCGTTGCGCGTGACCGATGGCTCGGGCCAGCCGCTGCTCCAGCAGGAGATCGCGCTCGTGCTCGCCGACGGCCGCAAACTCGACCAAGGCAGCCAGGCCACCGTGTCCACGCGCACGGTCGACGAGACGGTCACGCCGACCGTCGCGCTCAAGAGCGCGAAACTGCGCGATCACTTCAACGAGGCCGTGCTCGATTACGGCTCCGGTTTCTCGCTCATCGTTCGCGCCTACGACAACGGCGTCGCCTACCGCTTCGCCACGAAGCTCGACGGACAGATCACCGTCGCCGGCGAAAAGAGCGTCACGACGTTCCCCGGCGATCCCACGATCTACTACGGCGAGGAGACGACGTTTCACTCGCACAACGAAATCCTCTACACGCCGCAGCCACTCTCGCAATTGAAGCCCGAGGCGCTGACGTCGCTGCCGCTGCTCGTGCGTCTCGCGGACGGCACGTCGCTGCTGTTCTCCGAAACCGCGCTCGAAAATTATCCCGGCCAGTGGATGCGCGTCGGCCCCGACTCGCGTTCGCTCGAAGCGATCTGGCCCGCGCTGCCGACGCGCGAAGAGGAAATCTCCGACCGCGATCTCGTCGTGCGCGAACGCGACGCCAACATCGCGATCACCGCGGGCACGCGTGCGTTTCCGTGGCGCTTCGTCGCGCTCGCCGCGAAGGACGCGGAGCTGTTGACCAATTCGCTCACCTACCTGCTCGCCGATCCGTCGCGCGTCGCCGACACGTCGTGGATCAAACCCGGCAAAGTCCAGTGGGACTGGTGGCACAACTTCAACGTGTGGGACACGGACTTCGTCGGCGGCGTCAGCCAGAAACTCTATCTCCACTACATCGACTTCGCCGCGGAAAACGGCCTGCCCTACGTCATCCTCGACGAGGGCTGGTATAAACTTGGCGACCTCACCGCCCAAGCCGAGGACATCGACGTGCCCGCGCTCGTGAAATACGGCAAATCCAAGGGCGTCGGCGTGATTCTCTGGTCCACCTCGACCACGCTGCAAAAGCAGTTCGACGTCGCCATGGAGCAGTTCACGCGCTGGGGCATCGCCGGCCTCAAGGTCGATTTCTTCCAGCGCGACGATCAGCCCGCGGTCGACTTCTACTGGAAACTCTCCGCCGAGGGCGCGAAGCGCAAACTGCTCCTCGACTACCACGGCGCGCACAAACCCGCGGGCCTTCAGCGCACGTATCCCAACGTGCTCACGTTCGAAGGCGTGCGCGGTCTCGAAAACGCGAAGTGGAGCGACTGGATCACGCCCGAGCACGACACGACCCTGCCCTTCATCCGCCAGGTCGCCGGCCCGATGGACTACACGCCGGGCGCGATGGACAACGCGCAGAAGGAGCAATTCCACGTGAACAATCGCCGCCCGATGAGCCAGGGCACGCGCGCGCACCAGCTCGCGCTTTACGTGGTCTACGAGAGCCCGCTGCAGATGCTCGCCGATTCGCCCTCCGCCTATCGCGCCGCGCCTGACGCGATGAAATTCCTCCGTCAGGTGCCCGTCACCTGGGACGAAACCCGCGTGCTCGAAGCCGAAATCGGCGTCAAAGTCGCCGTGGCCCGCCGCTCCGGCGATCGCTGGTTCATCGCCGCGCTCAACAACTCCGAAGCGCGCACGCTGGAGCTCGACCTGAGCTTCCTCCCCGCGAAGGTGAAGTCGCTCGAAGTCTGGCAGGACGGCCCCAACGCCGCCCGCGATGGACGCGACTCGCAGCTCCGCACGCTCAAGCTCGACAGCTCGCGCCGCGTGAAAGTGGAGCTCGCTCCCGGCGGCGGCTGGGTCGGCGTATCCAAAAAATAACCACGACGCTCACGCGCCTCAAAACGAGCCCGGTCTCACCGCCGGGCTTTTTTTTGTGTGCAGAAATTCCGGGAATCTGTCCGTTTCGAGCGAGCTCGTTCGTAGTAGTGAAGAACCCTTCTTCCTCATGCCCCGCCAAACCAAGTCCGAGTTTCTGCTTCTCCTCCGCCATTCCGGCCAAATGCCCGCGCCCGACGAACTCGAAGCGCTGATGCGAAAGTTCCAACGCTGGATCGATTCGATGAAGGCCAAGGGCCAGTTCGTCCGCACCAACGGACTCGAGTTCACCGGCAAGGTGATCCACACCGGTGGCGTCGTGAGCGACGGTCCGTTTGCCGAGGCCAAGGAAGTTGTCGGCGGCTACATCGTAATCGCCGCCCGCAGCCTCGCCCAAGCCGTGCAGATCGCGAAACGCTGCCCGGGTTTGAAACAACCCGGCACGATGATCGAGGTGCGCCCGATCGCGCACGGCAGCTAACCACAGTTCGCACCACGCCGCGCCTGGGTGCGCACCGGGTCGGGACTCATTGCGTCCCGAGTCGAGCCAAGGTCCGTCCCACGTCGGGACAAGGTGCGGACATCGTCGGGCGACCGTCCGCACACGGTCGCGACCAAGTCGCGGCGTCCCCGCGAACGTTCGGCCATCTTTCTCTTACTCTTTCTCCCCCGTGCGCGCCGCGAACACGGAGGCGCTGCGCGCCGAGAGAAAGAGTAAGAGAAAGAAGAAAGAGAAAGATCCCGAAACGGCGGCTCAGCGCGTGGCGGTCATCCACGCGTCGAGCACGGCCATGTTGCCGAGCGTGTCGGCCGTGCTCATCTGCGGGACGTCGCGTTTGCCCTCCGCCAGCGCGCGCGCAAACGCGTCCGCCTCGGTGCCGTAGAGCCACTCTTCCGTTTCCAGTTTGATGACCTCCGGCGTCTTGTCCGCGCCGCGGAAAAGATGGAGCTCGGTCGCGCCACTCTCGCGCACCGGCACCCACGGGTCGGGCACGAGGAGCCATGCTTTCGTGCCGTAAATGCGCGCGACGTTTTCCTGCATCAACTGGATGCTGGTCGAAACTTGCGCGATGAGACCGTTGGCGAAGTGGAGCGTTGCGGCCGCGCAGGTGTCCACGCCCGCTTCCGGATGCAGCTCGACCGCGCCGGAAATTTTCACGGGATCGGCAAATTCTTTTCCGTCGATCGCGCCGGCGATGAGGCGGGAGAACGACACGGGATAGCAGCCGACATCGAGGATGCCGCCGCCGCCGAGTTCCTTGCTCCAAAAGCGATTCGTCGGGTCGTAGCCGTTGGCGAAACCGAACGCGGCCTGCACGAGCCGCACGTCGCCGAGCACGCCACTCTTCACGATCTCGACGATCTTCGCGGTCTGCGGATGGCAGCGATACATGAACGCCTCCATGAGGAGCACGTTGTATTCACGAGCTGCATACACGGCGCGGACCGCTTCGGCTTGGTTGAGGCCGATGGGTTTTTCGCAAAGGATGTGTTTGCCCGCAGCCGCGGCTTTTTCGACCCACTCGACGTGCTGCGGATGCGGCGTGGCGATGTAGACGGCCTCGACGTCCGGATCGGCGAGCAGCGCCTCGTAGGTGCCGTGCGCACGCGGCACGCCGAATTCTTTCGCAAATGCATCGGCCGAGGCCTGTGACCGACTGCCGACCGCCACGACTTCGCCGAGCGCGGAGTGAGCGACGCCTTTGGCGAAAGAGCGCGCGATGCCGCCGGTTGCGAGGATGCCCCATTTGAGCCGAGTTGCCATAGGCGGCCACGATGAACGGCTCGCCCGCGCAAGCGCAAGACGCCGCGCCGCTTTAGCGGGTTCGGCGCGGCTTGCTTCGCCGACGCGCGCGCCCGCTCAATTTCCGCGATGCTCACCAAGGCCGAGATTCAGCGGCTGCGCTCGCTCCGCGACAAAAAGAACCGCGAAGCCCTCGGGCTCTTCGTCGTCGAAGGCGAGAAGGTCGTGTCGGAGTTGCTCGCGGCGCGTTTTCCGTTTGAGAGCATCTACGCGACCCCCGAGTGGCGCGGCGAAAAGACCCATGTGATCACGTCCGACGAGATGGCGCGCGCGAGTCATTTTCCCACGCCATCGAGCGTGCTCGCGGTCGGTCGCGTCGTGCGCGAACCGCTGCCCGCCGGGGCGCTCAATCGCGGACTCACACTCGCACTCGATGGCGTGCAGGACGCTGGCAACGTCGGCACGCTGCTGCGCATCGCCGATTGGTTCGCACTCGATCGCGTGGTGCTCTCGCCAGACTGCGCAGACCTGTTTCACCAGAAAGTCATCAACGCCAGTATGGGCTCATTTGCCCGCGTGTGCACACACGTGGCCAACCTCGCGGACGTGCTCACTGAAACAAGCGCCCCGATTCTCGGCTGCGAACTCGAGGGCGAGGACGTCCACTCGCTGCCCGGGCTGACGGATGCCGTGATCGTGATCGGAAGCGAAGGGCGCGGACTTTCGGCCGCGGTGAAGCCGCTCATCACGCGCCGTGTGACGATCCCGCGCTACGGCCACGCGGAGTCGCTCAACGCTGGCGTCGCCGCCGCGGTCGTCTGCGACAATCTGCGTCGCGCCCGCGGCTGATTTTCCGTTGTCGCGGCCAGCTCAAACACGCGGCCCCCTCCCCTGTCATTCTGAGCGCAGCGAAGAATCCACTTGGATTCCCGCAACATGCAGCCGTTTCGAATCGTGAGCTGGATTCTTCGCTGCGCTCAGAATGACATCAGGGAGAGTGTGGCGGCGTTCCCCGACTACGCCGTGGCTGTGTTTTTATTCACCGTGCTTTCGCTGCGGTCCATCGCAGCGACGTTGGACACTCAGCCCAAATCCCCTTTGCTGTCGGCCATGTTGTCCCTTTCGCGTTTGCTGCTCCTCGGGCTCGGTTTCGCGTCGGCGCTCATGGCGGCGCCCGCGCCGGATTCCCTTTTCGCCTACGACAAGTCCGCCCCGCTCAACGTCACGGAGGTGCAACGCGAAACCCGTCGCGACGCGCTGGTGCGCGACATCACCTTCACGCCCGCCGGCGAACCGGTGAGCGCCTACATCGTGCAGCCGCTGGACACGCGTCCGGAGAAATCCTGCGCGGCGATTCTCTACGTCCACTGGCTCGGCGAGGCGGAGACCACGAGTCGCGCGGAGTTCCTCAATGAAGCGGTGGCCCTCGCGGAGACCGGCGTCACTTCCGTGCTCGTGGATGCCATGTGGTCGGCGCCGGACTGGTATCGTTCGCGCGTGCCGGAGGAGGATTTCGATCGCTCCATTCGCCAGGTCGTGGAGATCCGCCGTGCGATGGACTTGTTGTTGTCGCTACCGGAAGTCGATCCCACGCGCGTCGCGTTTGTCGGTCACGATTTCGGCGCGATGTATGGCATGATCGCCGGCGCGCTCGATCGCCGCGCGCGGACTTATGTTTTCATGGCGCCGACGCCGCACTTCACCGACTGGTTTCTCTACGCGCAGAAGCCGAAGGACCTTGAGTCCTACAAGACGCAGCTCGCGCCGATCGATCCGGTGAACTTCATCGGACGACTCGCGCCCGCGCCGGTGTTGCTGCAATTCGCGCAGACCGACGAATACGTGACGGCTACCGCCGCGGCGAAGTTCTACGCGGCCGCACAGCCGCGGAAACAGATGGTCACCTACGCCGCGGGCCACGACCTGCGCACTGCCGAGGTCGCGCGCGACCGTGTGGGCTGGCTCCTGCGCGAACTCGCGCGCTGAAAAACAAAAAGAGCGCGCATCGCTGCGCGCTCGTGAAGCCAGGGCTTACTTTTCCTTGCTGCTGCCAGCGCTCTTTTTGGCGCCGGAGCCGCCTTTGCCGCCGCCGCCACCGATCAACATCGTGCCGGCCACCACGCCGATCGCGAACATCGCGAAGAACAGCATGGCCGCAGGGGCGTGGATCGGATTTTTCGCCGTCGTGCCCGCAATCGGGAACTGGAACGAGATGTCGTGCGGGTTGTTCATGCCCACATAGAGCATGACGAACAGGATCACGAGGAAGACGAGGATCTTGAGGAAGACTTTGAAGGACATGGACGCGCTGGTGAAGTGTGCGCCGTGCATAGGGCGGCGGAGAAACCCACGCAAACGCAAAACACTTCCGCTTGCTGCGTCGTGAGTTGAGTGACTCGCGAGCAGTTCGGCCGAAGCAGACGCCGGCCGCTCGGCGCACCGTGCCACGAGTCTTAACTGCCGGCCGCGCTCAGCGCGCAGCCTCGGTCAACTCGTCGTAAGCCACGGCGAGATTGCCGCTCAAGCGGTTCGGGAGCGGGGCATGGAAGTCGTCGAAGCCGGGCAGGTTCTCGAGCGTCATGATTTTCTCCTTCGATTCGCCCGCAGAGATTTGCTTCTGCGTGTAGTCGAGAAGTCCCGACAGGTAGTCGCGTAGCACGAACAGATCGTCGACCGCGCCCACGACACCGAACTTGGGATTGCCGTGACCAAAGAGATAGATCGTGTCGCGCGGATACGTGTCGGCGATTTCCCCGAGCCGTTCGATCCAGCCGCGAATGCTCGCGCCGCCCACGCGGTCGATCACGGGATAGATCCGGTTGAACATCAGGTCGCCGAGATGAACGATCCCGGCCTTCTCGAAGTGCACCGCCACGTCGCCCGACGTGTGCGCCGGGCCGAAATACTGCGCGGTCACGATCTCGCTCCCGAAATCACGGCGCCACACTTCGGGGAACGTCGTATCCGCGTAAACCTGGCGATCGATCGTGCCATTGCGCTCCGCGGCGGCGAACTGGAGCTTCGGCACATTCTGGTGCGCCAC
This sequence comes from Opitutus sp., assembly GCA_024707325.1. Classification (GTDB taxonomy): domain Bacteria; phylum Verrucomicrobiota; class Verrucomicrobiia; order Opitutales; family Opitutaceae; genus Opitutus. The sequence continues at coordinate 756,223 of JANPZY010000001.1, forward strand.
GACCGTGCGCGCGGCGGCCTTGAAGATGCCGTTCCCTCCCGTGTGGTCGCCGTGATGATGCGTGTTGATCACCGCATCGATCTGCCGGTCGCCACGGTCGGGCAGCCCGGCCAGACACGCCGCCGCTGTATCCGGAAACTGGGTATCGACCACGACGGCGGCATCTGGATTCACCAGCCAGCCGATCGTGCCGCCGCGCCCCACAAAGTAGCCGACCCCTCGGCGCAGCGGATAAAACGCGGTCACAGGCCCGGTCGAACTCGGCGCCGCGGACGCTGCTGCGCCAGCTTGGGCCCAGAGGCGCGGACGGCCCAACAAACCAGCGGAAAGTGCGATCGAGGAACGCAGGAGGAAGTCGCGACGAGTCATGGGGAAAACAGGTTGGGGCTGCGGGCATCAAGACAACCGACGAGAACTTTTGTAACCTTTTTCGTCGGGCCCGGTTTCCCTCGGCAGAACCCATGATGCACCGTCGTGATCGCCGAGACTTCAGAATTCCATGTTCATCCCGCTTCTCGCGTGGTTGAACGCCTGCACGCCGCCGTGGAGACTGCCAGCCAACTCACCGATCACGATTTGATGCTCGCCGTGCGCGACGGCGAACTCGACGCGCTGGGCGAGCTCTTCGAGCGGCACCACGGGCAGCTCTTTGGCTTTTTGGTCAAACTCACCGGCAACCGCACCGCCGCGGAGGACATCACGCAAACGGTTTTCCAACGCATGTTGAAATACCGTCACACCTACCGCGACGACGGCAGCTTCACCGCGTGGATGTATCATCTCGCCCGCCGCTGTGCCGCGGATCACTTCCGCAAATCCTCGCACGTGCCCACGCCAACCGATCCGCACGATCTGCGCGACCATGCCGACGATGCGCCGCACGCCGGTGAGCGCGCGCGCCGCGGCCCACGACGAACACGACCTGCTCCACACCGCCCTCGCGCGTCTCGATCACGATGCGCGCGAAGTTCTCCTCCTCTCCCGTTTTCAAGAACTCTCCTTCGCCGAGATCGCCGGCATTCTCGAATGCTCAGTTGGCGCCGCCAAGGTCCGCGCCCACCGCGCCCTGCGCGATCTCCGCGACGTGTTCCTCTCCCTCCAACGCGAGCCTCGCGCCTGAACTTTCAAAAAAGCAACGCCATGAACTGCACCCGCGCCCAAGAACACTTCGCCGAACTCCTCGACGGCCGCCTGGCCGAAACGGACACCGCGGCTGTGCGCGCCCACCTCGCGTCCTGCCCCGATTGCCAGCGCGAGTTCGCCTCTCTCAGCCGCACGCTCGCGGCGCTCGACGCTCTTCCCGCGGCGAAACCCACGGCGCGTCTGCGCACCGGTTTCTACGCGATGCTCGAGGAAGAAAAAAACTCCGCCGCGAGTTTTCGCGCCGCCGCCGAACGCCAGCGCCGCGCGGCACGCGTCTCTCTCTGGCGCTGGATTCTCGGTCCGGTTGCCGCCGGCGCCATCGCCGTCGTCGCGTTCGTCGCGGGCACCCGCCATGCCCCGGCGGCCGCGCCCGCTCAGATCGACGAAGCCACGCGTCAGGAACTCGCCGAGCTGCGCGCCAAGGTCGACTCCGTCGGCCAGCTCGTCGGCTACTCACTTCTCCAACAGCGCAGCACCAGCGAGCGTCTCCAAGGCGTGCTCGCCACGCTCGATCAGAAGAATCCCAACCAAAAAATTCTCGCCGATCTCGTGGGCGCGCTCGCCCTCGACCCGAGCGTCAACGTCCGCCTCTCGGCCCTCGATGCGCTCTACCCGCACGCCGACCAGGAACTCGTCCGCACCGGCGTGCTCGCCACGCTGCCGCGCGAGAACAACCCGCTCGTGCAGGTGGCGATGATCGACTTCCTCGTCGCCGCCCGCGCCAGCGACGCCGCACCGGAATTCGAGAAGCTCGCCCGCAACGAAAACATCGACCGCGCCGTCCGCGAAGCGGCGAAGCGCGCCCTCGCCCAGCTCTGATCCTTTCCACAACCGCAACGGCCGGCCGCGAACGAGCCAGCTCCCTCCACCCTCAACCTCCTCGTCTTTATGAAAACACTCCGCCTCCTCCCCACCGCCCTGTTCGCCGTCGGCCTCTGCGCCGCAGGCGTTCCGTGGGCCGCCGCCCAAAACGGCGACGCCACCACGATCAAATTCTCCGATCCCTCCAAACCCGGCACGCTCAAGCTCAACCTCAATTCCGGTGACCTCCGTATTCAGGGCTCGGATACGGATGAGATCAGTGTCGCCACCGAAATCCAGCCGTCCTCCTCCGAGCAGCGCAAAGATGGCCTCCGTGTCCTCACTTCGTCCGCCGCCTATTCGCTCCACGAAAAGGACAACGTCGTCACGCTCAGCTACGGCGGCAGTGGCTGGGGCCCCGGGCCCGGCGGCGATTTCGAGATCACCGTCCCACGCAACACCAACATCATCGTCTCGAGCTCCTTCGGCGGAGACACGGTCATCGGTGGCATCGCCGGCGACATCGAGCTCAAGAGCCTCAACGGCGAAGTCCTGCTCGAGGACGTCTCCGGCGGCGTGCTCGTCGAAACGATGAACGGCGAGATTAAAGCCGTCGTGCGCGAACTCCGCGCCGACAAGCCGCTCTCGTTCACCTCGATGAACGGCGAAGTGGATCTCCATCTGCCCGGCGAAGCCAAGGCCAACATCCGCCTGCGCACCCACAACGGCTCCATTCTCACCGACTTCGACGAAAAATCTCTCGTCACCAAAACCGAGTCGGTGCGCAACCAGGGCCCCAACTTCACCGGCGGCGCCCAGGTGGCCGCCGAAGTCCGCACCGCGGTTCGCGAAGCCGTGCGCGTCGGCATGGAGGCGGCCCGCGCCGCTCGCGATGCCGCGATGGAAGCGGCCCGCAACACCAACAACGAAGACGTGCTCGTCGAGCACGACGGCGACATGCCCGTCCCGCCGACGCCTCCGCTGCCCCCGATGACCGGCGGCAAGATCGTCAGCGGCACCCTTAACGGCGGCGGCACCGAGATCCGGATCACCACGATGAACGGCGACATCACCCTCCGCAAAGCCCAGTAACCCGGCACCCGCAAGATCACCCACACAATGTCTACCAATAGTTGACATTGTATTTTCCGCCCGCCTGTTTTTCGATCCTCCGCCGCGCGAGTTCGCTCGCGCGGCTTTTTCTTTTTGCACGGCAGCTGCTCTCCTCCGCCGCGTGTCCGCTCACGCTGTTCACGACTACTCGGATCCTTCGCTTCCGCCGCGGCTTTGCCAAAACTGCGCCACCCCGCTGCGCGGACCGTATTGCTCCGCCTGTGGCCAGCACGACATCGATTACCACCGCTCTTTTCACCACCTGATCCACGATCTGCTGGAGAACCTGCTCCATTTCGAAGGCAAGTTCTTCGCCACGATCGCCTGGCTGCTCGCGAAACCCGGACACCTCACCAACGAATTCAACGCCGGTCGCCGTCAGAGTCAGGTCAACCCGGTGCGGCTCTACATTTTTGTCAGCGTGTTGTTTTTCGTCGGGGTCGCGCTGCTCAACCACGGACATCTTTTCGACCTCGACCGCAGCCAGATCGACAACCTCCAGCTCGATGTCGGCTCCCGATCCGACCAGGTGAGAGCGCTCGTCAACGGCCTTTCCGACGAACAACGCGCCGCGCTCGATCGACACCTCCAGACCCTCAGCGAGGAAGCCGGCGACGCCGTGCTGGCCGATCCGGATAAGCTCAAGCAAGTGCTCACCGATATCGCGGCAGCCGCGCCCGCGCAGCCTCCCGCGAGCGAAACAAAACCCGACACGCCGACCACGTTTTCATCCCGCAGCGACCGGCTCACGGAGAAACTCAAGTCCGGCGAGTTGAAGTTCTCCGAGATCGTCGACGCCGTCGAACACCGCGTGCCCACGCTCTTCTTCTTCGGCGTGCCGCTCTTTGCGCTCTGGCTGAAGCTTTTCCACCTCCGCTCCGGCCGCTACTTCATCGAGCATCTCGTTTTCTCGCTGCACGTGCACACGTGGGCATTTCTCGCGGCGATGGTGTGCAGCGGCTACGTGGCACTCGCCGGGCTCGTCGCCAGCCAAGTGGGAAATGTGGTCGGTTGGATCCTGACTGTCTGGGCGCTTTGGTATGGCGTCGCCGCATTGCACAACGTCTACGGCCAGAGCTGGGTGCGAAGCGCAGCCAAGGCGCTCGTGCTGGTCGGCCTGCATGGTTTCACGCTCCTGATGTGCGGCATCGCGCTCGTGCTCGGCACGATCTTCTGGCTCGCGGCCTGAGTCGGGACGAAGTGCGGACCGGGTCGGGACCAAGTGCGGACACGGTCGCGGCAAGGTGCGCACCAGGTCGAGCCCAGGTCCGGCATGAGTCGGGACAACGTCCGCACCGGATCGCGCCGAGGTCCGCGTATCGGTGAAGCGGATACGAAAAAGGGCGCTCCCTTTTTACGAGGAGCGCCCCTGTTATTTTCTATTTGGTTTCGCTTAGTTCGAAGCGAAGGCGACGCCTTCCGTGATACGGACGGGCAGAACAACCTTCTTGGCGACGGCGGCGCCGTCGACCTTGGCGGGATTGAAACGCCACTTCTTGACCGCGTCCATGATCACGGAGGCGATGAGCGCGTCAGGAGCCGACACGACGGAGAACTCCTTGGGAGTTCCCTTCTCGTCGACCGTGAACGCGACCTCGACCTTCGTGCCGGCGTAGCTCGGGCTCACGGAGCGCGGGCTGACGACGGACACGGGCACAGGCACGTTGTCATTCTTCACCACCGTCTCGAGGTAGGCTTCTTCGGTCGTCTTGGCCGAGGCCGAGAGCGAGAGGAGAGCGCTGAGTCCAGCGAGGACGGCGAGTTTGTGAGCTGCTTTCATTGGTATAAACTCCGCGGTGAGGCGGAGAGTTTGTTTTTCTGTTTTCAGGTTAACACCGCCCAACGCCTGCGGAGCAGACGTCGGACGGAGTTCAACCCACACGGCATGACATCCGCATAGGTCAAAGTCGCACAGAGCAACAGCAGCGAAGAAAAGACGGCGCAGCTCAGCTGCGCGTGCCTGCGAGCTCGATCGGCTCGATCCGGCAAAATCAAAGAACCGCTGACTTTCGGGGGTTCCTTGAAAGCAAAGACGTAAACGTCAGGCAGAGCATTGCAGGAGCCGTGCCAAAGGAGGAAGCACCAAATAGACACGGCCCGTGAATGTTACACGTTTTCATCAATCGGAAAGCAGAGGTAATGGCGGCCTCCACATGCAAAACGCGTGCAGTGGGAGCGCGCCCGCTTTTTCCGGTGGGCTGGAAATTAAATCCCGGCGTGGCTTGCTGTGCCGGTCAGAACCACCTTTGGTGGCCTCCTGTAATTGTAATGACTGATACGAACTCTTCGCCCGCATCGGGCTTTCTGCAGCGCGCCAAGGCCGCTATTTTTCAATGGATCGATTCCGACTACACCCCGGGCGGCGCTGACAAGATGCGAGCGGAGCCCGACAAGGTCGATTGGATCCGCTGCATCCCGTTTATCATCCTGCATGTCGGGTGCTTGGGCGTGATCTGGACCGGCTGGAGCTGGTTCGCCGTGTGGGCCGCAGTGGCGCTGTATTTCCTGCGCATGTTCGCGGTGACGGGCATCTATCACCGGTATTTCTCGCACAAGACGTATAGCACGTCGCGCGGCGGTCAGCTGTTTCTCGCGCTCTGGGGTGCCACGACCGTGCAGCGCGGCGGACTCTGGTGGGCGTATCATCATCGCCACCACCACCAACACTCCGATCAAGAGGAGGATGCGCACTCGCCGCATGTGCATGGTTTCTGGTGGTCGCACATCGGCTGGATCACCAGCCGTCGCAATTTTCCGACCGACTACACGAAGGTGAAGGATCTCGCGAAGTATCCCGAGCTCGTGTGGCTCAACCGCTTCGACACGGTCGTGCCGTTCCTCTTCGCGTTTGCGATGTTTGGCTTCGGCAAGCTTCTCGAAATCTACGCGCCCGGGCTCGGCACCAACGGCTGGCAGATGCTCGTGTGGGGCTTCTTCATCAGCACCACCGCGCTCTTCCACGGCACGTCGTGTATCAACTCGATGGCGCACTTGATGGGCAAACGCCGCTTCAAGACCACCGACGATTCCCGCAACAGTTTCATCCTTGCGATCATCTGCCTCGGCGAGGGCTGGCATAACAACCACCACCGTTACCAGTCGTGCACACGCAACGGCTTCTACTGGTGGGAAATCGATCCGACCTACTACGGCCTGAAGTTCCTGTCGTGGACCGGTCTGATCTGGGGCCTCAAGCCGGTGCCGCAATCCATCCTCGAAGAAGGCATGCGCGAAGAACACGCCGCTTCCGTCGCCGCCGCGCAGCAGGCCGCGCTCGTTCATCCGGAATACTCCTCGCTCAAGCGTGTGGTGCCCGCCGCCGCCGCTCTCGCGGTCGCGACGGCCGCCGCTGCGCAGGTCAACGTGCCGAAAAAAGCCGAAGACCCCGCGATGCACAAAGACGTGAGCGAACTCGCCGACCAGCTCGCGAAACAGAATCCGCCGCCGCCCACCGCTCAGCCGCCTCAGGCCTGAGTCCGCGCGAGCGACTCAACGCTCTGACGTTTTCCAAACCGCATCTGCAAGGGTGCGGTTTTTTCGTGCCCGCGCAGCGCGGAGACGGGTGCCGTGCCGCCTGACATCGGGGCGACGTTGCACTTGAGAGCGAAGCGCATCCCTTGCTGCGCAACCGCGCCCGCTGCAGCGAGTCTCGCACCGCGCTCGCCGATTCGGGTCCATCGCCACCGAAGCCGCATGAGAAACGATCTGCTCGCCTCCGCCCCGTCCGCGTCGCCCGTCGCGGACGTTTCCCTCCGCTAAAGCGCCCACCCCGGCTTCGTCCGCACGCGCACGTCCTTCGTTGTATCGCCGGTGGGTGCTCGATGCGTTTCGGCCGATGCGGCGCGGACATCTTCGGATCGAGCTGCCCGACGGCACCGTGCACGAGTTCGGCGAACGTGCTCCCGCAGGAGCGTTGCCTCAAGGCATCCCGGCGTCCGCGCGGATCGCAGTGAAACACGAGCGCTTCTTCAAACGTTGCGTGCTCGCGGGCGACATCGGTTTCGCCGAGGCATATCTCGACGGCGACTGGGAGACGCCCGATCTCACGGCGGTGATCGCGTTTTTCATTCACAACCTCGACCAGGCGCCGACGCTCTCCGGTTCGCGCAACCGCGCTTTCGCGCTCAATCTGCTGCGCTCGCTCAATCGGTTCGGTCACCTGCTGCGTCCCAACTCGCGCGCGACCGCCCGGCGCAACATCCGCGAGCACTACGATCTGTCGAACGACTTCTTCGCGCTGTGGCTCGATCCATCGATGATGTATTCGAGCGCGCGCTGGCCCGCGAATGCACCCGATCTCTCGCTCGAGGAAGCGCAGCGCGAGAAAAACGACGCGCTGTGTCGCGCACTCCAACTCACCGCGTCCGACCACGTGCTCGAAATCGGCACCGGCTGGGGCGGCTGGTCAATCCACGCGGCGCGCACGTATGGCTGCCGCGTCACCTCGCTCACGTTGTCCGAACAGCAGGCTACGCTCGCACGCCAGCGCATCGCGGCCGCCGGACTCGCCGATCGTGTGGACGTGCTGCTGCGCGACTATCGCGACGAAACGGGCCGCTACGACAAGGTGGTCTCGATCGAGATGATGGAGGCGATCGGGCACCGTTATCTTCCGGACTTCTGCCGCACGATCGCGCGCGTGCTGAAACCCGAGGGCATCGCCGCGCTGCAGTTCATCACGTGTCCGGATTCGCGCTACGACGAGTTCCGGCGCGGGGTGGATTTTATCCAAAAGCACATTTTTCCGGGCTCGCTGCTGCTCTCGCTCAACCGCGTCAACGCGCTGCTTTCGCGCGCCGGCTCCTTCGTGCTGCACCAGCTCGACGACATGGGGCCGGATTACGCACGGACGCTGCGCATGTGGCATGAACGCTTCGTGGCGCAGAGAGCGGCCGTGCGCGCGTTGGAGTTCGACGAGCGTTTTATCCGGAAATGGAGTTACTATCTTTGCTACTGCGAAGCGGCGTTTGCTCTGCGTAACATCTCGGTCGTCCAAGCCGTTTATACGCGTCCAAACAATCTCGCTCTCGTCCCTACATGATTTGGTTTCTCCGCTTCCTCTTCACCCTGGTGCTCGTCGCAATGGTCGTCGTCACCACGTGGGCAGGAATGCAATCGCCGGTGTTCGGCGTGCCGGAGGAGATGGCCGCACATCCGTGGTTCATGGTGACGCTCTTCGAGGCGTATGCCGGCTTCCTGACGTTCTTCGTCTGGGTTTGCTACAAACAAACCTCGTGGGCCGCGCGCCTCGGGTGGCTCGTCGCGATTCTCCTGCTGGGCAACATCGCGATCGCGTCCTACTGCCTGCGTGAGCTTTTCGTCGTTGATCGCCGCGCGCCGGTCGCGGACGTGTTGACCGCGCGACGCGACGGTTCCGGTTGGCTCGGGTGGAGCCTCGCGCTGATCGGCGCGATCGTGATCATCGCCGCGACCCAAAACCTCGGCTGACATCCTGCGTCCTCTCGTGCCTCCCCACTCTCAAGCGGTGGTGCCGCGCAACTTCTGGCAACGCCGCGTGCGCGATCCGCTCGTCGCACAGCTCACGCAGGGCATCACGCCCGAGAAAATCGCTCTGACGATCGCGGTGGGCAGCGCGCTGGCGCTCTTCCCGATCCTCGGCACCACGACCCTGCTCTGCTTCGTCGTCGGCCTTTGGCTGAAGCTCAACCAACCGATCATCCAGTTGATCAACCAAGCACTCTGGCCCGTGCACCTGCCCGCGATTTTCTGGTGTGTGAGACTCGGCGAACGATTGCTCGGCGCCGAGCCGGTGAACCTGCCTCACCTGCGCAGCCTGATCCGCGCGCATCCGCTCGAGTTCATGCAGCAGTTTGGCTCGGCCGCGGAGCACGCAATCCTCGGTTGGGCGGTGGTCGCACCCGTTTACGTTGCGATCATGTATTTCGTTTCGCGGCAGATCGCGCGCAGCGTCCAACGCGTGAAACAGGACTCCGCCGCTTCGCAGGATCACCCGGTGCCCTGAGCGCGGAGTGTGAAACGTCGCGGCGGTGTCGCGTCCGCTCGCTCAACGCCCCGGACGCGCGGTCGCGAACTTGCGCAGGTATTTCAGCGCGACTTCGAACTCGTGCGGCACGGGCGCGGTGAGCGTCACCGGCTCGCGGGTGAGCGGATGTTTCACCGTCAACTCGCTCGCATGCAGCGCCAATCGGCCGATCAGCGGCTTCTCCTCGTCGCGGCCTTTGTAGCGACGCTTCAGTTCCGACAGGAGCAGCTTGATCTCGGGGTCGCCGTAAAACCGGTCGTTGAGAATCGGCGCGCCCGCCGCCGCGAGGTGCACGCGGATTTGGTGCGTGCGTCCCGTGACCGGACGGCACTCGAGCCATGCGAATTTCCCGAAACGCTCGAGCGTGCGATACTCCGTGAGCGAGGGTTTGCCGCCGCGCTTTTTGAAGACGCGCATGCGACCCGGCTCGCGTTCGTCTTCGCCGAGCGCCAGATCCACCGTGAACGTGTCGGGCAGCAGCCCCGCCGCGTCGCGAATCGGCGCGATGACCTTCATCGCCTGCTCCGGCGGGAGCACGACCGCCATCGCGAGGTATTTCTTCTCCACGGTTTTCGACTGAAACTGGCCGCTTAGAAAATCCAGCGCCGGCTTGGTCTTGGCGCAAAGCACGATGCCGCTCGTGTCGGCATCGAGGCGGTGCACGTTGGCCACGTCGTGGCCCATTTTATCGTGCACGAGACCCATCAGGTTCGCGCGCGCTTTGTCCCAGCGGTCCGGCGCGATCAACAAGCCGCTCGGCTTGTCGAACGCGATCATCACTTCGTCTTCAAAAATGACAGGAGGGAGCGCCATGAGCGCGCGAAATGTGAGGGAAACCCGCGCCCAAGCGAAGCGAAGAAATCAGGAACGCGTCCGGCCGCCGCGCACCTGACCGCCCGTTAAAACGGCGTAAGCCTCGCGCGGAACCCGGAATGCGCTTGCCGCCCCTGCCCGGTCACGCCTGCCTCGGAGGTCTCGCGCTGTCTCGATGCCGGTCCTTCCCAAAAGCGTTCTCGTTTTCGGCGCTTCGCTCCAAACCGCTCGGACCGCCCGCCAAGTTCGCCGCAAGGACAACGGCGCCGCCGCCCAGTCGCTCGCACTGAACCAGTTGCTCGCGCGACAAGCCGCCACCGATTTCGGACACGATCACGGACTCGAACCGGGTCTGCGCTACGAAACGTTTCGCCAGCGCGTGCCGCTTCAGACCTACGACGCTCTGCTGCCGTATCTGGACCGCATGCGCGCCGGCGAAAGCGATGTGCTCAGCCCGGGCCACGGCACCGCGTTCGCCACGACCGCAGGCACCATTCTCGGCACACCCAAAGCGATCCCGCTCAACGCAGAGATGATCGCGCATTTCCGCGACACCGCGCTGCGTGCGCTCTTCTGCTACACCGCACGTGCGCGCGACACGCGCGTCCTCGACGGTCGCCAGCTGCTGCTCGGTGCGAGCACCGCACTGACGCCGATCTCCTCGGCTCCGTTCGATGCGCACGAGGGCCCGCTTGCCGGGATTCTCGCGCGCCACCTGCGGCCTTGGGCCTCGCATCACTTTCTCGCTCCCGAAATCTCCGTCTCTGATCTGCCGCACGGCCCGGAAAAAACCGCCGCGCTCGCCGCTGATGCGTTTCCGCGCGACATCCGGCTTCTCGCCGCAAGTCCGAACTGGCTGCTCGAACTCGCTCCCGCGCTCTTGCGCGAACACGCGCGCGACGGTCACGCGGCCAGCGACCTCGCTTCAATCTGGCCCCACCTCCAGGTCGTCGTGCACGGCGGCTCTCCGCTCACGCCGTTTCGCGACGAAGTGCGTCGGTTCGTCGGCCGCTCCGTGGAATTTCATGAAATCTACGCCTGCGCCGAGGGCTTCATCGCGGCTCAGGACGGAGCCGAGGGCGAAGGCCTGCACCTCTTCACCGATGCCGGCCTCTTTTTTGAGTTCATCCCGCTCGCCGATTTTTTTTTCTCCACGACGCTCGAACACGCCGGCTCCAAGGCCGTGCCGCTCGAACACGTGACCGTCGGACGCGATTACGTGATCGTGCTCACGACGCCCGCCGGTCTCACCCGCTACGTGCTCGACGACGTCGTGCGTTTCACTTCGACGCAACCGCCCCGACTCGTGCACGTCGGCCGCACGCCGTTCACGCTCAACTCGCTCGGCGAAATGGTGAATGAACGCGACCTCACCGAAGCGCTCGCCACCGTTTGCCAGCGTCACAACTGGAGCGTCTCGCATTTCCACGTCGCCCCGCTTTCCACCAGTTCGCTCACCGGCCAGTCACGCGGACGCCACGAATGGTGGCTCGAGCTAAAACCCGGCACCATGGAAACGCCGCGCGGCCCCGCGATCGCGCCCGAACTCGACGCGGAACTTCGCCCGCGCTGTGCCGCCTACGACACCCGCCGCCGCAGCGGCGGAATCGAAGCGCCGCTCGTGCGGCTCGTCATGCCCGGCGTGTTCGAAAGCTGGATGAAACGACAGCTCGAGTGGAGCCCGTTGAGGAAACTTCCGCGCAGCCGCCCCGACCGCAGCATCGCCGACGAACTCGCCGCCATCGCGCGCTTCTGTCCGGAATGAGTCAAACCACGGTGCGGCATGAGTCGTGCCCGAGTGCGGTTCGAGTCGGGACGCATGCCGGACCGGGTCGGGACTGAGTGCGGACCATGTCGAGCCAGGGTGCGGACACGGTCGCGCCAAGGTGCGCATCGGGTCGGGACAAACAAAAAGCCCGCCGATTTCGGCGGGCTTCGTTTTCAAAAAATCGGGTGTATCAGGATTTCAGATACTGAAGGAGGCGTTGCTCGTAGGCCTCGGTTTCCTCGGCGCCGACCTTGCGGTCGCGGATCTGACCGTCGCGATCGATGATGAAGGTGGTGGGAATGGCTTCCACGCCGCCGAAGGCTTCGATCACCGCATCGTCACCCATGACGACCGGATAGTTGATCTTGGTCGCCTTCATGAAGCGTTTGACGATGCCGGGGCCCTGCTGGTCGAGCGAGACACCGACGATCACGAGTCCCTGATCCTGATATTTCTTCTGCAGCTCGATGTAGCCGGGAATCTCGTGACGGCACGGCGGGCACCAGGTCGCCCAGAAATCGATCACGACGACCTTCCCCTTGAACTGCTCGGACGAGACGATGTTGCCATCGACATCCTTCAACTGCCACGCGGGCGCGGCTTGCGGAGCGACGGGCTCGGCGGAAGCGAGGGCGGTGACGACGAGGGCGGCGGCAGCGGCGAAGAGAACGCGGAGGGATTTCATGAGGGAAAGTGTGTGGACGTGGGAGGAGCGCAACCGGGGTTTTCTTCCCGAGAAAGAACGCGCCGGCGCGGAAGAAACGCTTCGTTTACTCGACGCGCGGAGCTTCGTGCAGCTCGAGGCCGAGGATCTCGATGAATTTCTTCATCGCCGGCGTGAGCACGCGGCCCTTGCGGTGGAGGATGGCAAGCGGACGGGTGAAGTCTTTGCCCTTGAAGCGGAGCGCCGCGAGGGTGCCCTGAGTCACTTCCTGTTGCACCGTGGCCTGCGGGACGATCGCCACGCCGTGGTCGATTTCGACGGCGCGCTTCACGGTCTCGATGTTGTCGAACTCCATGACGGGCTCGATCTCGAGTTTGTTGTCGCGGAAGATCTGATCGACGGCCTTGCGGGTCGGGATGTCGGGGTCAAAACCGATGAAGCGCTGACCGGTGAGCTGGCGCAGATCGAGTTCGCCGACCTTGGCGAGCGGATGCTGCGGGTGCGTGATGAGCACGAGGTGGTCGTTGCGGAACGGCAGGACCTCGATCTGGCGCTGCTTGACCGGGAAGGCCACGAGGCCGAAGTCCACGGAGTTGTGCAGGATGTCCTCGTAAACGAGATTGGAGCGGCGGTATTCGACGCGGACGTTGACCGAGGGATAGTCGTGCAGGAATTTCTTGATGTAGGGCGGCAGCTCGTGGAGGCCGATCGAGTAGATGGTCGAGATGCGGATCGTGCCGCTGATGACCTTCTTCATCTCCTGCAACTCGCTGAGAAGCTTGTCGTAGGTGTGCAGGATTTCCTTGGCGGAATCGTAGACGCGCTGACCTTCCCGAGTGAGCTGAAACTGCTTCTGGCTGCGATCGATCAGCAGCGTCTTGAAGTGGCGCTCCATCGCGCGGGCCTGCTGGCTGACCGCGGATTGGGTAATGCCGTTAAGTTTGGCTGATTTCGAGAAGCTCTTCGTTTCAACGAGATCCGCGAAGATTTTGAAGTTTTCTATTTGCATAGTGGCATCCCGGGCGACGTGGACCATAATGGTCGCTAATTTCACGGCAATCCATAAGCGCGAAGACTGATGTTTCTTTCATTCGAGGAATTTCATGCCCGAGCTGAAGCAGTTCGACTGCAGATAGCGGCGGCCTGCGCGCAGGCCGGGCGCGGCCCTGGCGAGGTGCAATTGCTCGCCGTCACGAAGACGCATCCTGCGGCGGCGGCCGAGTATGCCGCGCGCTACGGGCTGAACGCCGTGGGCGAAAATCGCGTCCAGGAAGGCGTCGAAAAACGCGCCCAATGCACCGCGTCGATCCGCTGGGAGCTGATCGGCCACCTCCAATCGAACAAGGCGAAGCTGGCCGCCCAGCACTTCGATCGCGTGCAGAGCGTCGATAGCGTAAAACTTATAAACCACCTCGATCGAGGTGCGGCCGAAGCGGGCAAGGTCCTCCCGATTTTGCTCCAGATCAACGCGGGGCGCGACCCGGCAAAGTTCGGCGCGGAAATCGAGGAGGCACCAGCCCTGCTCGAAGCGGCGCTCGCCAAACCGAATCTGCGCGTCGACGGACTCATGACGATCGCACCGCTCACCGCCGTCCCCGAAGAGATGCGCGCGGCGGCGCAGCGCACGTTTGCCGCGCTGCGCGAACTGCGCGACGAACTCGCGACGCGTTTCGGCGTGCCGCTCAAGGAACTCTCGATGGGCATGAGCGGCGACATGGCCGACGCGATCGCGGCCGGGAGCACGTGCGTGCGCGTCGGCACGGCGTTGTTCGGTTCACGCTGAGGTCGTGTCGCGGCTGCGCAGTATCAGAGTTTTTTAATTGGAGATTGAGCGGCGTTTCCGAGTTGCCGCGCCGCACAAAGCTCCTTCGTTTCCGGGCGTGGAACACGAGACTCTGTCCGCGGCCGATCGGGAGGCGCTGCTGAACTTGTTGGACGATCGCAGCGTCGCCGTGCGCAAGGCCCTCCTCGCTCACTTCACCAAGCTCGGCGAACCCGCGTCGCAGTTCCTGCAGGAAGTGACGCGACACCCCAATCGGATCCTCGCGCGCCACGCGGCGTGGTATCTCGAAGAACTGAAGTTCAACGACCCCGCAGCGGAGTTCCGCGGCTTCATCCGTTCGCTGAACTACGAACTCGAAACGGGTATTTTGCTGCTGAGCCGCACGGTGAATCCGGACCTCGACGTCGGCGCGTGCTGCGCGGAGATCGATCAGATCGCGGAGCGCTGCCGCGAGCTGATTTCGCATCCCGCAACGACCCGCGAACAATGCCGCGTGCTCAACCGCGTGCTGTTTCACGAGTGGGGTTTTCACGGCAACGTCGAACACTACACCGATCCGAAAAACAGTCTGCTCGATCAAGTGCTGGGACGACGCAAGGGCATCCCGATTTCGCTGAGCATCGTGTATCTCCTGGTCGCGAACCGGCTCGGTTTGGAACTGGAGCCGGTCGGATTGCCGGGACACTTCGTCGTCGGCTGTTTCGAGGAAGCGGCGCCGTTCTTCATCGATGTGTTCGACCGCGGCGTGTTTCTCGATCCCGACGAGGTGTTCGATCTGCTGCGCTCGCATCACGTGGTGCCGAAGGTGACCGACCTGATGCCGACGCCCGTGCGCGAAGTGCTGTGCCGCTGCTGCCGCAATCTCGCCAACCATTTCGCAACGGCCAACGACGCAGAACACGCCCGGTTGTTTGCGAGCTTCGTCGAAGAGTTCGAGGCGACTTACGCGCGGCACACGACCTGAGAAACCGCAGCGACAAGCGCGGGAAGATTTCGTTTTTTCGATTTTGCACCCGGCGCGACGCGCTGGCGGAATCGACGAAGCGGAATTGAAGACCGAACCCTCCAGCGTTCTCACCTTGCGCGATCTCGATGCGTGGCCGACGACCGGCGTCGCGCTCGCCGTGCTCGGACATCCGATCAAGCACTCGATCAGTCCGGCCATGCACAACGCCGCACTGGCGGAGATGGCGCAACGCGACCGGCGCTTCGCGGATTGGACGTATCACCGTTTCGAGGTTCCGCCGGATGATCTCCCGACCGCGCTGGCGAAGCTGCACGAGAAACAGTTTCTCGGGCTCAACCTCACCGTGCCGCACAAGGTCCTCGCGCTCGTGCACGTGAAGCACGTCGACGAAACCGCCGCGCATGCCGGCGCGGTGAACACGCTGCGTTGGCGACCCGACGGCTGGGACGGTTTTAACACCGACGGCGACGGTCTCGAAGCGGGCGTGCGTGACGATCTCGGCGTGTCGTTGCGCGGAGCCGATGTTTTGTTGCTCGGCGCGGGCGGCGCGGCGCGCGGTGCGGCCGTGCAATGTCTCACCAAAGGCTGCTCGTCGCTGACGATCGTGAATCGCACCGCCGCGAATCTCGAAAAACTGCTGCACGATCTCGCGCCGCTCGCAGGAAACGCGCGTTTACAGGGGCGGCTCTCGAGCGAAGGTGCGGCCGGATTGCCTCCGGGGTTGCTCGTCATCAATGCCACAAGCGCAGGTCTCAACCCTGACGACCCGCTTCCGATCGACTTGCGTCCGCTCACCTCGCCCAGCGGCGTCTACGACATGATCTACAATCCGCCGCAGACCGCGTTGCTGCGCGAAGCGGCGCTGCTGGGCATCCCGCACGCGAACGGTTTGTCGATGCTCGTGCATCAGGGCGCGCGGGCGCTCGCGATCTGGAGCGAAACGCGACCGCCCGTGCCCGCCATGCAACTCGCCGCGCGCAACGCGCTCCGTCGGTCATGAGCGAGACGCTGGCCGAAGTCGCCGCCGCCTTTCCGTGGTTTTTTCCCGCGGTGCTTTTCGTGTTCGGTGCGTGCATCGGCAGTTTTCTCAACGTCGTCATCTACCGCCTGCCGGCGGGAAAATCTGTCGTCACGCCAGGTTCGCACTGCCGATGCGGTCAGCCGATTCGCTGGCACGACAACATTCCGATTCTGAGTTGGTTGATTCTGCGTGGACGCGCACGCTGCTGCGGCGCGGCATTTTCAGTGCGCTATCCGTTCGTCGAGCTGCTCACGGGGCTGCTGTTCCTTGCGTGCTGGTTCGCGTTTCCGCCGGCAAAGGCGCTCGTGGGTTGTTTCTTCGTGAGCCTGCTCGTCGCGGCGACATTTATCGACCTCGATCACTTCATCATCCCCGACGTGTTCACGATCGGGGGCGCAGTGACAGGTGTCGCGCTCGCTGTATTCGTGCCGTCACTACACGGCGAAGTGGAGGGAATCTATCTGCTCGACGGCCTCCGCTCGGGCACGACCGCGCTGATCGGAGTTTTGATTGGCTCGGCACTCGTCCTCTGGATCGCACTGCTCGCCGAGGTGCTGTTGAAAAAGGAAGCGATGGGCTTCGGCGACGTGAAGTTCGTCGGCATGATCGGAGCGTTCTGCGGCTGGCAGGGCGGCGTGTTCTCGCTGTTTGGCGGCGCCGTCGTCGGCACGATCTGGATCGGACTCGCGCTCGTTTGGAAAAAACTCACGGGCAAAGCCGCGCCGATCGCGCCCAAGTCCGAAACGCCCGAAGGCGAAACCGCCCCGATCGGGCTCGGCGTGCACGTGCCCTTCGGCCCCATGCTCGCGGTCGCCGCAGCGATCTACTTTCTTTGGGCGCACCGCTGGGTGGAGCCGTGGTTCGCGGATATCGCCGTGCTGTTCCAGCGCAGCCCGATGCCCTGAACGCGCGCCACTCACTCCGAGGCGCGCGCGATAAGTTTTAGCTCAGAAGCGTGGCGCCGGGACCGGTGCGCGTGTGCAACACTTCGGGCGCGGTGCCGTATTTTTTCGTGTAGGCGGCGACAACCTGCTCGGCCTGCGCGGAGCCGAAATGCTCGTCGGTCAGCGCCATCACCGCGCCACCAAAACCGCCGCCCGTGAGACGAGCACCGAACACATGCGGCGTGGCCGTGAGCGTATCCACGAGGAAATCGAGTTCGGGCGTGCTGTTTTCGAACAGATGCTGCGAGCTGCGATGCGACGCGGTGAGCAACTGGCCCACGCCGGCCAGATCGCCTTGGCGGAGGGC
This sequence comes from Opitutus sp., assembly GCA_024707325.1. Lineage (GTDB taxonomy): Bacteria > Verrucomicrobiota > Verrucomicrobiia > Opitutales > Opitutaceae > Opitutus. The sequence continues at coordinate 773,551 of JANPZY010000001.1, forward strand.
GACGACCGACGCGTCCACGCGCGCGATTTCCTCCACGATGTGGCGCGCGCGTTTGCCGACCACTTCGGGCAACTCGCTCAGCCGCGCCTCGAGTTGCGCGGGCGTCAGATCGGCGAGGAGTTTCACCCCGAGTTTCGACGCAGCCTCCATGCACTCGCGATGGCGCGCGGCGTAGAGTCCATCGATCAGCGCATGCTTCGTGTGCGTGTTGAAAATCCAGAAATGCGCGCCGCTCGGGAGCGGCACCGTGTCGAATCGAGGACCGCGGCAATCGATGAAGACGAGCGCGTCCTGCTGACCGAAACCGGAAACACCCTGGTCGAGAATGCCGCAGGGCACGCCAACGAAGTGGTTTTCCGCATGACGGCCGATCTTCACGAGCGTCTCGCGCGACGGCTCTTGCTGCGTTGCCGCCAGAAACACGAGGCCCGACGCCAGCTCGATCGCCGCGCTACTGCTGAGACCCGCGCCGGTGGGCAGATCCGACGTGGCGAAATAATCGAAGCCCGCCGGTGCGCGCAGCGAGAACTCCGGCAACGCCGCCAACACACCGAGCGGATAGTTCACCCAGCTGCCCGGACCTTGCTGCTTCTCGAGCGAATCCGCCGGCAGGGTGACGACCTGCGAGCGCTGATCGCTGCCGAAACGGCGCACGCCATCGTCGCGCAACGCCAGCGCCACGCTCACGCCGCGATCAATCGCCGCACCCAGCACGGTGCCGCCGTTGTAATCCGTGTGATTCCCGATGAACTCGATGCGGCCCGGCGCACGGGCGATGAATTGAGGCGGACGGCCAAAGGCTTCCGAGAATTGCCGGACGAGAGCGTCTTTCATGGGATGAACTCCGCGAACCGCATCACCTGACGGGCTCGAAACGCGGAGCCGCGAACGAACGCCGCCGTCGCGGCGCGGTCAATTCGATTCACGGCGCGGCGTCGACTCGGGTCCTTCGCCGCTGCGACCTTTGACGACCACCTGCAGCAGTTGCGCCATGGCGCTCTCGCGTGTGATGCCGCGTTCGCGCGCGAGCTGATCCGCGCGCTTCGACAATTGCGCCGCCATGACTCGCGCCTGCTCCGGCGATGCGCCGAGCCGCCGGCAGAGTTCGGTGAGTTGTTCCTCCTCGGTCATGCGACGACGAATCCCACGGTGGGCTCGGCTTCCGCGGTGCCAAGCGAAAGCGCGCGTCGCATCGAGGTTCAAGGTCGTGAGCAACGCCAGGGCGACGAAGCCATCGCCCTCCGCCACCGCGCTGCGAACTTCTCCAAGTTGACGTCCGCCTTGAAACAGCGGCGTGCCCCGCGCGGGAGCCGGACCTGCAGCCCGCACGCGAAAGATCCGGCGGCGCACCTGCCCCATCGCGCGCAGTCGCGCCATCACTTCCTGTCCAAGGTAGCAGCCCTTTTTGATGACTCACCGCATCATCGAGTCCGCCTTCCTGCGGCAATTCGCCGGGACCGATGTCCCGCGGCACGGAGGCGATCCCGTCGGCGATGCGGCGCTGTTCCGCCTGCTCCGCGGTCAGCTCGAACGCACCCGCGAGCGCCTGGTCGACGCGCGCCGTCTCCGCCCGAGGGAAGAACCATTCCCACGCCGCGGCCCCGCGGCTCCGCACGATGTATCCAGTTTCTGGTGACATGATCGATTGCGCGGCATTCTCCGTGCCTCGCAGCGCGACCGCGCTCCACGCGCCGCTGACATCTTCAAGCGTCACGTCATCGGCGATAATGTAGGCCTCGAGCCGCTCGCGGATCACGGTCGCGGCGGACTCCCGCGAGAAAATCAGAAAACCTTCGCCGTGGGCCACGACGAAGCTGTCGGCGAGAACCTTTCCTTTCTGGTTGAGCCACAATCCGTAAGCGCCGTTTCCTTCGCGAACCGGACGCAGATCGTTCGAAAACTGGCCCTGGAGGAACACAAACGCATCCTCACCAGTTACATACAAGGAAGCGGCCGGTTCGTAGCGAAAAAGGCAAATGAATCGTTCAAAATCATTAAATCGTTAATTGCTGCCGTTAAGTCATTTATGAAAATAGTTGGTAGATTTTGCTAACTTTGATTTGACGGACGCTAGCGCATCTCTATCACTTCAACCATCAACTTTAACACTTCTCCCGCCTAGCGGGAGTTTTGGGGTAACTAAGAAAGCAAAGGCCGGCCGCTTAGGGGTAAGCGGCCGGCCACTTTTTTACCCGGCGAGATCGCCCCGGCAAGCGCCCGACTTGGAAACAGCGCAGTTTAAGCGAGGCTTGCGCGCCCGATGCGGAAAAGCCCACTCTCTGCCTTTCATGCAGAGAACATCGGACATCAACGTCGTCGAAACTCGTGCGCTGCCCTCGCCCGCCGCTCTGCTGGCCGAGCTGCCAAAAACCGAATCGCAGGCCAACTTCATCGCCCGCGCGCGCGAGGAGATCCGCCGGCTGATCTTCACGGACGACAAACGTTTCCTGTTCATTGTGGGTCCGTGTTCGATCCACGATCTCGACGCTGGACGCGAATACGCCCGCCGCCTGGCGGCCCTATCGCGCGAAGTCTCTGACCGTTTGCTGATTGTGATGCGCGTGTATTTCGAAAAACCGCGCACGACGGTGGGCTGGAAAGGCCTCGTCATGGACCCGCATCTCGACGGGTCGCACGACATCGCCGCCGGCCTCCGCTTGGGCCGAGCATTCCTGCGCGACGTGCTCGACCTGGGGCTGCCGACCGCGACCGAGTTTCTCGACCCGATCACGCCGCAGTATGTGGCGGATCTCGTTTGCTGGGGCGCGATCGGTGCCCGCACGACCGAATCGCAGACGCACCGGCAGATGGCGTCGGGTCTCTCGATGCCGCTCGGCTTCAAAAATGGCACGGACGGTTCCATCACCACCGCGATCAACGCCATCAAGGCCGCCGGCCAGCCCCAAACTTTCCTCGGCATCAATCTCGACGGCGCTTCGTCCGCGATCGTCACGCGCGGCAATCCCAATTGCCACGTGGTCCTCCGCGGCGGCTCCGCCGGACCCAATTTCGCGCCGTCTCACATCGCGCAAACCGAAGCACATCTCGCGAAAGCCGGTTTGCCCAAGTCGATCCTCGTCGACTGCTCGCACGACAACTCCGCCAAGAAGCCGGAGCTTCAGCCCGACGTCATGCGCGCGCTGCTCGACCAGATCACCGCGGGCAACACCTCGATCATGGGGGCGATGGTCGAAAGCAACCTCGAGGCCGGCAACCAGCCCTTCCCGCAACCGAAGGAAAAGCTCCGCTACGGCGTGAGCATCACCGATGGCTGTATCGACTGGCCCACGACGGAAAAGCTCGTGCGCGAAGTGCACGAGCGGCTCGCCCCGCGTTTTTCCTGACACTTCCTCTAATCCAGCGCTGCAATCCGCCTAAAATTGCGCCTAGTTTCACAATTCCTGCGTGTCGCCCCGCGCCGCATCCTGATTACACTTTAGTCCACCCATGAATACTCCCATTCGCGTCGCAGTGACCGGAGCGGCCGGTCAAATTGGTTATGCCCTCCTCTTCCGCATCGCGTCCGGCGCGATGTTCGGTCCCGAGCAGCCCGTCATTCTCCAGCTCATCGAAGCTCCCTTCGAGAAGGCGATGAAGGCCCTCGAGGGCGTCGCGATGGAGCTCGACGACTGCGCCTTCCCGCTGCTGAAGGGCATCATTACCACCGACAAACCCGAAGTCGGCTTCAAGGACGCCAACTGGTGCCTCCTCATCGGCGCCAAGCCGCGCGGTCCGGGCATGGAGCGCGCCGATCTCCTCAAGGACAACGGCAAGATCTTCATCTCGCAGGGCGAAATCATCGACTCCGTCGCCGCCGATGACGCGCGCGTTGCCGTGGTGGGCAATCCCGCCAACACGAACTGCATGATCGCCGCCAGCCGCGCCAAGCGCCTGCCCGCCGATCGTTTCACCGCGATGGTCCGCCTCGACCAGAACCGCGCGCAATCGCTGCTCGCGAAGAAGGCCGGCGTCGATCTCACCACGATCCGCAATCTCTTCATCTACGGTAACCACAGCCCGACCATGTTCCCCGCGTTCGCGCACGCCACCATCGGCGGCAAGCTCGCGACGGACATCGTTACCGACAGCGCGTGGTTGCAGGGACCGTTCTGCGAAACCGTTGGCAAGCGCGGCGCCGCCATCATCGCCGCCCGCGGCGCGTCCTCGGCTGCTTCCGCCGCCAACGCGCTCGTCGATCACGTGCGCGATCTCATGACGCCCGGCACCGTTCACTCCGTGGCCGTGAAATCCAACGGCGCCTACGGCTTCGATCCCAATGTCTGGGCCGGCCTCCCGGTTCGCACGACCATCCCGGGCTCCTACGAAATCATCCAGGGCTTCACGATGGACGACTTCGCGAAGTCGAAGATCGCCGCGACGAACAAGGAGCTCGTCGACGAGCGTTCCTTTGTCGCCGAGATGATCGCCTAAGTTCGTCGTTCGACAGCTCGTTTACTCTTCAAGCGGCGCCTGCGGGCGCCGCTTTTTTTTGCGCGCACTCAGCGCTATCCGATCAGCCCGGCGAGCGCTTTGCTGATGCCAAACGCCCCCCGCAGCGCGCCGAATCCCTCAATCAACTCCCGCGGCGAACCGCCCCGCGGAAACACCATTTCGAGCGACGCGCCACTGCAGCGCACGGCCGCATCGACGCCGGTGGCCCCGATCTCGCAATAGGCGCAATCCGACGGATACGTGACGCTCAGTCCCGCTTCGCCCTCGAGTGCTTCGATCGCATCGATCACCGCCTCGACACGCGCGCCTTTGCGTAACGCGAAAGAGATCTCCGAAAAACGTCCGGCGAACACCGCGTCGAATCCTTCCTGCCGTGCCACGTCCACATCGTGCAAACCACGCAGCGTGAGCGTCGTCGCATAGTGCGAAGGATCCTGCTCCTGCAGCTCGTAGAGCCACTCGACGGAAAAAATCCCGCGCGCTCAACACCGCCGTCGGACTGGTCACGCTGAGGCTCAAATCCTTCCGCTTGTAGCTCATCGCGGTGCGCACCTGCTGAAACAGCGCCTCGGCTTCCTCGGCCAGTTCCGTCGCGCAGATTTTCCCCAGGAACGCGTTGGTCGTGGCGTTGGCCGCATCGGGCATCGAGTGACGGCCTTTCTTGTAGCCCGACAGGTTTTTCACCGCGCCGCTTCCGCGACCGATGAAACTGATTTCCGCCACGATGCTGGAGGGGAGATCGCCCGTCATGCGCCGCCAGCAAAACGCCCGCGTCGCTGCGGGCGATGCAAAATAAAACTCAGGCCGCCGAGCGGCTCGTGCGCTTGATCAGCGCGATCACGCCGACGATCAGCAGCACCGGAATCCACACGGGAGCGAGCGCCGCCAGCAACACGAGCGCCACAAGCAGGAGCGCACCGATCACCGACAGTCCGACCCCCGCGACCGCCGCCAAGCCGCTCGCGAGCAGCGCGCCAGCGGCGAGGAGCGCCAGGATACCGAGCACGACCGGCACGAAGAGAACCGGGAGTAGTTTCATGAGCAGCAGAACCGCTACGATCAGGAGCGCGATTTTCAGGAAGGTCTTCATGCCTAAACAACCCGCGACGTTGCGAAAAGTTGCAGCGCTCATGCACGAAAACCGCAATCCGCTTTCCTCCTCATCTGGTTCGGCTTCAGTTCCCTCGTGTCTTCCTCCGCGGTCATTCCTGTGGTCTGCGCCATCATCCGTCAGCCCGACGGCTGTGTTCTTCTCGCGCAACGGCCGCCCGAAAAACACCTCGCGCTCCAATGGGAGTTCCCCGGCGGCAAGATTGAGCCCGGCGAATCCGCCGCGAGCGCACTCCACCGCGAAATCCGCGAAGAACTCGGCTGCGAACTCGTCCTGCTTCGCGATCTCGGCGAGTTTCCGCACGACTATGGCGCCCGCCGGATCTCGATGCGCGCGTTTGTCTGCGAACTCTCGCCCGGCAGCCCGCCGCCCGTCCCGCGCGAGCACGTCGCCATGCAATGGATACAGCCCGCCGACGCGTCGTCGCTCGACCTCGCCGCCGCAGACCTGCCGATCCTCGCCAAGCTCCGGGAACCCGACGCGGTCTAAACCGCGTATGAACGTCCCAGCCTCACCTTCACCGCTCGCGTCATGAAAACCGGAACTCTCATCGCAACGCTCGTGGTGCTGGTTGGAGCGAGCGGGATTTTTCACGTGATTCAGCAATCCCGCGTGCGCTCGCTTGAGAGCGAACTCCGCAAGAGCGAGGAAGCGCGCATCCAGGCGTCGCACGAACTTCGCCTGCACGAGTCACGCCTCGCCACCGACGCGCAGCACCGCGCCGCGGTCAACGAAACCGCCGAAGCCCGCCAACGCGGCTTGGACCAGCGCATCATCGAACTCGAGCGCGCCAACGCCCGGCTCGAAACCGAAAACCTCGCGCTCCAACGCAGCCTGCAAGTCGCAGAGCGGCGCCCCGCGCCCGCTGCGACGCCGACCGTTACTCGTCAACCGGTCGTGAAACGGGTCGAACCCACACCACCTCAAGTCTGGCAGCAGCCCGGTCCGCCGGTGCAGCTCATCCACTCCACTGCGCGCCGCCGTGCCGAGACGTATTGCGAGACGCAGCGCAAAGCCGGGAGCGGCAGCACGCTCGTCTTCGACACACGCGTCGACTTCATCGGCGAACCGCGGGAGGTGCCCGGCTGGACCGGTCGCTACGAAGTCGCCGGCGAAGTTTCCTTCAAATACTACGACTCGATCTGGGGCGGCTCCTTCAGCTCCGACCACCTATATTTCACCGCGCAGGTCGAGGTAAACGGCCGCGCGGCGAAGATCGTCGACTTCACGCCGCGCAGCACCGAGCCGCTCGGGTTCTGACGCGCGCGCCGCAGAAAAACGCGAACGCTAGATCAGCGAGTTCGTGCGGATCACGTCCGCATACCATTTCGCGCTGAGCTTCGGCGTGCGACGCTGCGTCGTGAAGTCGTTGTGCACGATTCCGAAGCGCCGGTCGTAGCCGTCCTCCCACTCGTAGTTGTCCATGAACGACCACAAAAAATAGCCCTTCACCGGCGCGCCGTCGCGCATCGCCGCGCGCAGTTCGCGCAGGTAGTTGCGCACGCACTCGCGGCGGTGCAGATCGAGCACCTCGCCGTTGGCGTCCATCTCCTCGTTGTAGCCCGCGCCGTGCTCGGTCACGTAGATCGGCAGCGGCCCGTAGAGCTCCGTGAAAAACTTCGGCCCCCAATACAGCACCTGCGGCAGCAGGTAGAGCCACGAGCAATCCGAGCGCGGATAACTCGACGGAAACGGCAGCCGCTCCGGAGCACCGCGTTTGCCCGCGCGCACGAAGTGGCCGGTGTAGATGTTGAAGCCGATGAAATCCGTCGGCGCCGAGATCAGCTTGAAATCGCCGCGCTGCACCTTCGGCGCCGCCGCGCCTGCCGCCTTGAGATACGCGCTCGCGTAGCGTCCGCGAAAAATCGCATCGAGCGTGCGGATGTTTTCCGAGACAAACGCGCGCTTCGCCGCCGCGATGTTTTCCGGTTTCAGATCGACCGGCACCGGCACGATTGCGTTGTCGGTCAGCCCCACCTGTGCGCCGCGTCCGCCGAACTCGCGCACCGCGCGCACGCCGTGACCGTGGCAAAGCAGCGCGTGGTGATACGTCTGGTTCACGACCGCTTCGCTCTCACGCGCGCCCGGCGCCTTCTGCCCGTTGCCGTAGCCGAGCTGCGTGAAACAGAAAATCTCGTTGAGCGTGATCCAGCGTTTCACGCGCGAGCCATACGCGCGCACGATCGTGTCGGCGTAGTTTGCAAACGCATCCACTACGCCGCGCACGCGCCAGCCACCGCGATCCTCGAGCGCTTGCGGCAAGTCCCAGTGAAACATCGTCACCCACGGCGTAATGCCGTGCCGCTCGAGCGAGTCGAAAAGCCGGTGATAGAAATCGATGCCGCGTTGATTCACTTCGCCGTCGCCGTTCGGAAAAATCCGCGGCCACGCGATCGACAACCGGTAGTTGCGAATGCCGAGCTGGCGCATGAGCGCGAAATCCTCGTCGAAGCGATGGTAGTGATCGCACGCGACATCGAGCGTGTCGCCGTTGTGCACGGCGCCGGGCTTGCGGCAAAACGTGTCCCACACGGACGGACCTTTGCCATCGGTGAAAGCCGCGCCCTCGATTTGAGCGGCAGCAGTGGCGACACCCCAGGTGAACTGGGACGGAAAACGAATCGGTTGCATGCTTGGGGAGATGGGAAACTGAGGCGCCGCAAATCGCACAGCATCGACGCCTCGTGCAGCTTCTCCACCGAGCCCGGACGCACAATCAGCGCGGGACTCTATCGATTGTGTGCCTCCGCCGCCCCGCCTCCTCTCACGCCTCGACCTTTCAAACTTCCCATCCGCACCGGATCGAATGTTCGTAATACGGTTCAAATAAATACCGCTATCCCGGGCATTTAGTTAAAAATTGCCTGTTTCAGAACCCGCACGATTTACGCCTGAAATAGGCGTGGCTCGAATCAACGCGGACTTTGTCCCGACGCAGTGCGCACCTCGGCACGACGTGGTTCAAACCTTGGCTCGACCGTGTCCGCACCTTGTCACGACTTGGTGCGCACTTTGCCTCGACCCTGTCCGCACTCGAGCGCGACTCGGTGCGGACTGTGGCTCGAATCGGTTTTCTTAGAAAGCCTGCGAGGCGCCGAACGCCAACACGGCCACGCTGACCGCCGCGCAGATCGCGGTGGCGATCTTCGCACCGCGGGCATTGCGGCGATAAACGGTTTCGCCCGCGGCCTCGGCTTCGCGATTCGCCTGAGCGGCGAGCGAGAAGGTTTTCCACGTAAGAAACGCCTTCAGCGCCGCGCTGCCGCAGAGGAGCACGAAGGGCAGCATCGCTTCGCATTCCGCGCGGCCCTGGAGCATACCAAGGATTTTCGCGTCGAGGAGAAGCAGCGTGAGGATATTGAGCATCGCGTAGATCGACGCGCGACCGGCGACAAGTTGCACCGTGCGCTCATGCGCTGCGAGCACCGAAGGATCGTCGGCGGTGACGACGTTGTGCTCCTCGGAGTCAGCGTGGCGCGCGTCTTCCTGCGGGAACGGTGCCTTGAACGCGACCCACACGGAGGGCACCGACGCAAACATGACGACGATGAAGAACGGTGCGAAGCCGAGCCACTCGGCGAGCGGGCCCGAGATCATCGTGGTCGGCGCGAGCACGAAGTTCATCAGCGCAGTCGCGAACGCGTAGTGCGTCATCGTGCAGCGCCCGGGCGCGAGCTGCTGCATCATGTAAACCATGTTGCCGATGAAACCGAAGCCGTAGCCAAACTTCTCGATGCTCACGAGCGTCGCGATCGTCGCGTAGCTCAGCCCGTGGCCCTCAGCGGCGAAGTGACTGAGATAAACAAACGTGAGATGCGGGACGTTGAGGCAGAGGCCGAGGATCGGGAGCGCGCGCTTGAGTCCGATTTTGCCGAGGAAAAGTCCGCCGAGCACACCGCCGAGAATGTTGGCGAGCGTGCCCCACACGGCGTCGATGTTGGCCACTTGTCCGACCGTGAGACCGAGGCCGCCGGACTCGGTGGACGACTGCATGAAGAGTTTTCCCTCCACGAGCAGCAGGCCCTCGCCGAGCCGGTAGAGAAACACGAACGCGATCATGCCCCAGAACGCGCGCTTGTGGAAAAACGTGGTCGCAGTGCCGAGAAAATCGCGGATGACGGCGCGACCGTTTTCGGGGCGATTGGCCACGCTGCCGGTCGGCATTGCCCAGAGGTGATACACGGCGAAGAACGCCATGAGCACGGCAGCGGTGATCCAGACCGCCATCCACATTTTCACCGTGGTCCAGCCCTGCGAGTTCGCGAGCGCCTCCATGCCGCTGATGAGGAGGCCGGTGGCGACGACTTTGCCGAGATTCCAGAACATGCTCTGGAAACCGGCCGCGCTCGCCTGCGCTTTTTTCGAAAGTGCGGTGAGGTAAACGCCGTCGCCGCAGATGTCCTGCGTGGACGACGCAAACGCCGCCACCCACAGCAGCGCGATGCTGATCTGGAAAAACCCCGGCAACGGCAGCGACATCGCAATGCCGGCGAAGAGCACCGCGATGAGCAGCTCCATCGCGATCACGAAGAATTTCTTCGTGCGATACATGTCGAGGAACGCCGCCCAGAGCGGTTTCAACGACCACGCGATGATGATGCTGCCGAGGGCGACGGTGTTCTGGCTGTCGCTCACGCCGAGCGATTTGAACATCGTGGAGGCCGTGCCGTTGATCACGTTGAACGGAATGCCCATCGCGAAGTAGAGCGACGGCACCCAGAAGACGGCGTGGCGGACGAGCCCGCGCGTGGAGGAAGCGGTTGAACTCATGGGGTCAAAGAAAGGAGCACGTCGCCCGCGACCGGCACACTGGGATCGGCGAGCAAGGAGACCTGGCCGCGGCGCAGCGCCTCCGCGGTTTCGCCGGAGACGCCCGCGAGCAGCGCAAGCGATTCAGCAAGGAGCGGCTCGCCGACCGCAGGCGCGCGCAGAAAGACGCCGGGGCGAAGTTTCTCGGGCGAGGCGTAGAAGCGTCCGTGGTCGCGATCGAGATACGTCGCCGTTAGGTGCGCAAGCAAGCCATCGGCCATCGCTGCTGCTTTCGCGTCGCGCGAAACACGCGACCACTCGCGGAAGCCGAGCGCGACCGCCGCGTAATCGACCGGCGACGCGATCGCGGAAGAACCAGCCCAGCGGCGAAGTTCGCCGGAGGGCAGCAGAATCTCTTTTTGAAGGAACGCGTGGAGCCGACGCGCGGCGTCGCGATAGCGCGGCTCGTCGAGTTGCTCGCCCGCACGAGCGAGCGTCGCCAACAACACACCTTGCGCACCCGCAGTCGCGGGACCGCCGGCTGGCAGCGCGGCGCGCTGCAGGCGGAGCTTCAGGAGTTTCGCCGCACTGGCTTGGAGCGCCGGCGAGGTCGGCCATGCGGCGCGGAGGATGTTGCGGCCTTTGAGAGCGGCACCGGGATCATTTTCTTCGGAAATATTGCCCGCCGCCTCGACACCGTGCGCCGTGCGAAACGCCGCAGCGTCGGAACCGAGCGAGGTGTCGATTTCCTGCGCGGTCCAAAGGAAGTAACCGGCGTGAGCTTCGCCAGTCCCATCCTGCGCCGCGAGAAATCCGCCGTTTTCCGCCGCCAGAAAGTTGAGCGTGAAATCGAGCGCTCCGCGCGCGGGCTCCGCGTAGGTGGCGTCGCCGGTCGCACGCGCCGCATCGAGATACGCGAGCGCGAGGCGCGCCTGGTCGATCAGCGTTTTCTGAAAAGTCGGCAAGTGCCAGCGCGCGTCCACGGTGTTGCGGAAGAAACCGCCATCGAGCGGATCGCGCAGCGCGGAACGAGCCATGGCGCGCAGCGACGCGAGCGCAGGCGCATCGGAACTCGCGTCGCGCCGCAACAGCGCACGAAGCAGTTCGGCATCGGGCGTGCGCGGCGTCTCGCCAAACGCCGCCGTCTCGGGATCGAAGCTCGCGAGCACACCCTCGATCGCGCCCGACAGTGCTTCGGCCGCGTCGCCGGCTTCGGGTTCGTCGCCGAAACTCGCGAGCTCGAACGGACGCTCGAGCGACTCAATCGATTGAGCGGCCCGAGCGCGCGCGCCGGCCGGATCGCGCGTCCACGCATCGACGGCTTGTTGGGCGACTTTCAGGAAACCGGGTTTTCCCCACTCTTCCGTGGGCGGCAGATACGCGGCGCCTTCGAACGGCTGCATCTCGGGCGTGAACCACACGTGCGCCGGCCAGCCGGACGCTTGTTTCTCGTTGTTGAGATAAAACTGGATCGCCGCCGCGAGGTCGGGCTGCTCGTCGCGATCGACGAAGATGGAAACGAAGTGCTGGTTGAGCAGCGCCGCCGCCTCTTCCTGCATGAACGTCTGCCGACTGGTGGCCCGACTGAGTTCGCTCAACTCGGAACCCACAAAAACATACACGGGACGACCGGCGGCGCGGGCTTCGGCGAGGACTTTTTCGTCCCAGTGATGCCATTTGATCGGGCTCGCACTTTGCTCGCGCACGAAGCGGGAGGACGACTCCGAGAGCGGGGCTGCGAAGGCAGACGCCACGGCCGCCACCATCGCGAGAATCGAACGAGTTAGGAACTTCATCGGGCTGGAAAGGGATTAGGCTTGGGCCGGAAGAACACGGCTCCGCCCGGGTCCGAAGCGCGAGGCTGGTGCAAACTCTAACGTTTCAGTCGCTGCATTGCCCGAGACCACGAGTGTGGATGCATCGTTGGCGTCCCGTCCGCCCGACCGCGAGTCACTCGGGAACGCAGACAGGCCGCCGCAGCGCGAGAGAGCCGGCATTCGGGGAGAAAGCGTCTTCATGGGGCGGGGTGCGCGCCTCCGACAACGAGGGCGCACGACGTTCTGCCTGCTTTTCCGACCCGGGCCAGCGAATTCTCAAACGCCCTCAGCCAGAAGCAGAAAACCCAAATTCACGCGCGAGCGGACCTCTCCTCGGACTCCGCGCGGGTGCACCGCTCTTGCAAATCGCCCGCGACCAAGATCGCTCATGGATTGCACTAAACGTTAGAGTTGCGGTCTGTTTGCGACAGGGACTGGCGCGCTCAGCCTGTCCCTACCCCACACGACTTCGTCCACCCACGACGCGTCTTCCATGCCCGTTCCTCCCCCTCGCTCCCGGCCTGCGCTCACTCACCCAGACGTGCGCCGCGTCGTTTTCCGGCAAACCGACAATCCGTTCGGATGCGGAACTGAAGGGCGAACCCGCGTTCCGTTGCTCACCCCATCCATGAGCATCCAGCCCGACTCGATCCCGCTGATGCCGACGCGCCGGCCCACGCTGAAGGACGTGGCCCGCGAGTCAGGTTACCACATCACGACGATCTCGCTGGCGCTGCGCGATCACCCGAGCATCCCGGAAACGACGCGCAACATGATCCGCGAGATCGCCCGGCGGATGGGCTACGAGCGAAATCCCGTTTACCACGCGCTCAGCCGGTTCCGCCAGCAAGGCCGCGTCTGCGCCCCCGCGCCGCGCATCGCGTATCTGGAAAACCTCGGACTCGGTTCCGGCAGAACCCGCCCCCCTACATGGAGGCGATCCTCGGCGGCGCACGCCGCCAGGCCGAGCTCCTCGGCTACCAACTCGAAGTGCTCACGGTCGGCGAAGATGACCACGATACGCACAGCCTCACAGCCTACCTCACCGAGCACCAGATCTCGGGCCTCATCCTCGGGTCTTTCATCCCCGGGTTTTCCGAGATCGCACTCAACTGGGACGACTACGCCGTGGCGAAAATCCACTCCCGCCACATGGAACCCGAGGCCACCACGGTGGGCAACGATCAGCTGCGCGAGGTCCGCATGGCGTTTCGCCACCTCGCCGAAGCCGGCTACCAACGCATCGGGCTCGCCGTCGGCCGCTCCGATGAAGACGCCTCGGGCCACCGCCACACCGCAGGTTTCCTCATGGAAGAAGCTCCGCTGCCGCCGGACCGGCGCGTGCCGCCACTCCTCTTTCCCTACAACATCAGCGGCGAGGATCTTTCCGGCATGATCGCGCGCTGGGTGCGACGCCACCACGTGGATGCCGTGATCTGCAACTGGTCGAGCATTCAGCTGTTGCTCGAACAACAAGGACTCAAAGTCCCCGACGATGTCGCGTGCGCCACGCTCTGTTTGTGCGATCCCGCGCCGCCGGGACTCGCGGGCGTGCGTCCCAACTTCGATTTGGTCGGCGAGCGCGCCGTCTCGATCGTCGTCGCCCAGCTCAAATCCGCGCAGCGCGGCCTGCCCGAGTTTCCCTCCTCCATTTATGTCCAAAGTGTCTGGCAAGACGGACCAAGCGCCCCGCGCCGTCGCTGAGCGCAGTCCGGCACCGAAGCGCTACCACACCCTGGCCGACATCGCGGCCAAGGCCGGCGTGCACGTGACCACCGTCTCGCTCGCCTTGCGCGATCACCCGAGCATTCCGCCCTCCACCCGCGCGCGCATCCGCGCCGTCGCGAAGGAATTCGGCTACCAACGCGACCCGCTGCTCGACGCGCTCAACTTTCACCGCGCGCGGCAGACGCAGCAGGCGCGCACCGTCAACTCCGCCTTCGTCGTGCACGCGGGCACCACGCGACTTTTCAGCGGAGCGCATTATCAACCGCTCGTTTACGCCGGCGCGAAAGCCGCCGCCGAGGCGCGCGGACACACGCTCGACATCTTCGTCGTCGGCCAGGGACACCTCGCACCCGCGCGGCTCAACACGATCCTCACCGCGCGCGGCATCACCGGCGTGCTGCTCTCGACCTTCGAGATCGACATCGAACAACTCGATCTCGACTGGAGCCAGTTCTGCGCGGTGAAGATCGAGTGCCTCCACCTTACGCCGCATCTCGACGCTGTATCCAACGATCAACTACAGGTCGCTCGCCTCGCGATGCGCCGGCTGCGCAAGCTCGGCTACCGTCGCATCGGCCTCGCCACCGCCCGCGAAGATCAGACCCGGTTGGCCGAATCGTTCGGCATGGGCGTATTGATCGAGCAGGCGTCGCTCCCCGAGGCCGAGTGCGTGCCGCCGCTCATCTTCAGTCTCGCCGAGGTGCCCGAGCTGCCGCGCATCATCCCCGAATGGATGCGCGCCAACAAAGTCGACGTCATCATTTCCAACTGGAACGAACTCTTCGACACCTTCGCCACCGCGGGCATCCGTCTGCCCGATGACGTTGCATTCGCTTCGCTCGACGTGCCGCCGAGCATGCCGCACGTCGCCGGCGTCGTGCAGAATCACCGCCTCGTCGGCCAGCGCGCGATGGAGCAACTCGCGATCATGACCGACGCCTACCAGCGCGGCGTGCCCGAGGCGCAAACGATCACGTATATCCCCGGTTACTGGCAGGACGGCGTCACCGCATCGAGTCGTCCGCACCGTCACCCGATCTGGGTTTAACGTTAACCCTGCACGCATCGCAGCGCACCACGCCGCGACTCGATCCGCATTTTGCTTCAAGCCGCACCGCACGCAGGCGCGACGCGGCACGCACACTGATCCGTCTCGTGCCGCACTCTGTCCCCACTCGGTGCGGACATGGTCGCGACATGGTGCGCACATCGTCGCGGTAGTGTCCGCACAAGGTCGTGAGTCGCGCCGCACACGCGCGTAAATCGCTACGTGACACACTCGCGGCGGAACGCTGCGCGAGCGCGAGGAACTATACCGTTTGAGCGGCGAAGCCTTTGCTCCGTGCAAAACACTGGCCCCTATTCGCGGACATTGTTCTGCCCGTGCTTCGCCCGGGCCCGCCTCGCATTCGCTCCTCGTTTTTACCCACCCCCTTTGCCTACCCCGCGCCGGACTTCGTGCCGCGCATGTTAGCAAAACGACAGGACCAATGAACTATCCCACACCTACAAAACGACAGACGAGCCGTTCCCTTTTCTCCCGGACGGTCTCCTTGCTTGTGCTGCCGGCGCTCGCCGCGTCCGCGTCAGCGCAAGATGCATCGAACTCCGCCGCACCCCAAGCCGACGGCGACGTGGTGCAGCTGAACGCCTTCACCGTCTCGACCGAGCGTGACTACGGTTATCGTGCTTCGAACTCCATCGCCGGCACGCGCTCCAACACGCCGATCAAAGATATTCCTCTCAACATTCAGGTCTTCACCAAGGACCTCTACGAGGATCTCAATATCACCAATCAGATCGACCTCGAGCGCTACAACGCCTCGCTGGTCAACGGCGGCGCGGACAGCCGTTCGAGCAATCCGATCCAGCAAGCCTACAACGCGTTTCTCTTCCGCGGTTTCGTGCAGAACTGGGGCTTGC
Organism: Opitutus sp.; assembly: GCA_024707325.1. Taxonomy (GTDB): domain Bacteria; phylum Verrucomicrobiota; class Verrucomicrobiia; order Opitutales; family Opitutaceae; genus Opitutus. Next base: position 789,331 of record JANPZY010000001.1, read on the forward strand.
GCGACGGCATCCGCCAATACGATCCGATCGACACGCAAGGGCTCGCGCGTGTCGAAGTCGTCAAAGGCCCGGCCGGTCCGCTCTACGGTCTCTCCTACGCCGGTGGTGTGATGAACAGCATCACCAAGGAAGTGGATTTCGCGAAGAACTTCACCTCGATCCGCGCCTCCGTGCAGAACGAGGGCGAGTATCGCGGCACGATCGACGCCAACTACACGGGCAACGTCGGCATCGGTAAGTTCGGCGTTCGCTTCAACGGCGCCCACGCTTCCACCGAAGACGAGCGCGCGCACTCCGAGGGCACCTGCGCTACGCGCAGTTGAACCTCGAGTGGCAGCCGTTCCCGAACACGCAGCTGAAGTTCCTCATGGAGGATGGCTACCGCGAGAAGACCAACGGCCTCTCCTACTTCACGCGTGCCGAGCGCGACTCCGCGGGCAACGTGCTCGACAACGGCGCGTCGATTCCGCTCCAGATCGATCACCCGGAGATTCCGTGGACGTGGAACTGGGCCACCGGCACCAACCCGCGCTCGATCGACACCGAACTCTACCGCGGCACGATCAATCACGCCTTCAACGAGCAGTTGAGCGTCACGGGTTACTGGCAATACGCCAAACGCCTCAACATCGATTCCAACGGCTGGGAAGCCAATGGCTCCGGCGGCGCCGCCGCGTGGGACGCCAACGCCAACACTGGCTGGATCAATCCCGCCACCGCCAACGAGTTCATCCGTCTCGGTTATCACTACCGCGACTGGGGCAATCGCATGCACGGCTACGGCGGCACCGCCGTCTACAAGTTCGATCTCGGTCCCACGCGCCACACGGTCACCGCGGGCGCCGCGGTCTGGGGCGAGCGCTTCCTCACGCAGCGCTATGCGCAACCGTCCACGACGACCAACGTCATCGAGCTCCCCGTGCAGGCTGACATCGACACGAGCAACGTGCCGAGCGTCCCGCCCTCCGACTTCGTCGCCGACACCGGCAACGGCGGTTGGAATCGGGAAAACAACTCCAACGACTACTACTTCGCGAGCTGGCAGATCTACGCGCTCAACGATCGCCTCAAGCTGAACGCCGCGATCAATCACACGAATCTGAAGCTCATTCAGACCTCCGGCGCCGGCGGTGCCCCCAACGTCACCGAAGTCGAAAAGAACTCCCCGATGTTCGGCGCGATGTTCGACATCACGCCCGAGATCTCCATCTTCGTCGTGCACGCCACGTCGCTGTTCCCCTCCACGGACAAGAACAGCTTCAGCGTCCAGATGCCGCCGGAAGTGGGCAAGAGCTACGAAGGTGGCGTGAAGGTCGAGCTGCTCGACGGCAAGATCAGCGGCACGCTCAGCTACTACCAGATCCGCAAGGAAGGTGGCGGCCGCCAAGTCTCGCCGGGCTACAACCTCAATGTCCAACGCTGGGACAACATGAGCGACGCCGAGCGCGAGGCCAACTTCCCCGGCCAGACCCGCGAGACGCTGCTCGCTCAGGGCGACTTCTTCCCCGCTGGCGAGGTTGAGTCGAAGGGCTTCGAAGCCGACGTGATCTTCCAGCCCACCCGCGCCTGGCAGATCATGGTCAGCTACGCTCACAACACCAACGAGGTGACCGAGTCGGTCGATGCCTCCCAACTCGGTCTCGCGACCCAGGGTTCCATCAAGAACCAGTGGGCGCTGCTCTCGAAGTATTCCTTCAATGACGGCGCGCTCAACGGCGCCTACGTCGGTGCCGGTCTCCACTACGCGGGCAAGGCCCTCCAGGATTACAACGGCCCGAACTCGGAAGCCCGCTACAACCCCAGCACGTTCTACGCTGAGGCGTTCGCCGGCTATCGGTTCAAGCTGAATGGCTACAGCACACTGATCCAACTCAACGTGAAGAACATCACGGAGCAGGAGGAATACGTGGGCTGGCGCGGCACCGGTTCGGCCACGATCCGCGCGACCGAGCGCTACGAGGTCAAGACACCCGTCGTCTACTCGCTCACGCTCGGCCTCGACTTCTAGTTTTTAGAAGCGACCAACTCCTGGGAGGGCGGGCTTCGGCTCGCCCTCCTTTTTATTGCCCACTCTCGTCCGCTGCCGAAACTCCTCTCCCGCATGCCTCTCGCGCCTTCCGCTCGCGCCCGCTTGCACGCCACCGCCGCTTGTGCGGGCAGCTGGCTGCTTTGGTGGCGCTTCGAGCATCCCGCGCTGATCGTGCTCGCGGGCGTGTTCACGAGCTTTGCCGTCGTCGCGTGGATCTCGCCGCGACACCACGCGCCCGTGCAACGCATGTTCGATCGCGTGCTGCATGCGTTGCTCGCGGTATTCAGCTGGATCGTGCTCGCACTGGTGTTCGCGCTCGTGTTTGTGCCGCTGCGCGTGCTGTTGCCGCGCGCGCGCCGTCGCCTGCTGCGACCCGAGTTACGCGAGGGTTCCTATTTTCAAAAACCTCCGCCGCCGCGAGCCGATCGGTTCTCGCACCAGTTCTGATGCGCCTTCTCGGAATCAGCGCGTTTTATCACGACTCCGCCGCCGTGCTGCTGGAGGACGGGCGCATCGTCGCCGCCGCGCAGGAGGAGCGCTTCAGTCGCGTGAAACACGACGCGTCGTTTCCGCGCCACGCCGCCGCGTGGTGTCTCTCGCAGGCGAGCGGTCCGCTCGACGCGGTCGTTTACTACGAAAAACCGCTCCTGAAGTTCGAACGCATTCTGCACACGATCGCCGCGGTGGCACCGCGCGGCTTCGGGGCGTTTGCGGCGGCGGTCCCCGACTGGGTGCATCACAAGCTGTGGCTGCCAGCGGCGATCGACGAAGAACTCTCCCGGCTCGGCCAGCGCGGCGTGCCCGTGCGCTTCTCCGGACATCACGAAGCGCATGCCGCGAGCGCGTTCTTCGCGTCGCCGTTCGAGCACGCAGCGATTCTGACGCTCGACGGCGTGGGCGAATGGACGACCACCGCGCTCGCGCGCGGCCACGGACGCGAGCTCGAGTTTCTGCGTGAGCTGCACTTTCCGCACTCGCTCGGGTTGCTCTACTCGGCGTTCACGCACTACTGCGGCTTTCGCGTCAATTCGGGCGAATACAAGTTGATGGGACTCGCGCCCTATGGCGCGCCGCGGTTCGCGTGGCTGATTCGCGAGCATCTGCTCGATCTGCGCGACGACGGTTCGTTCGCCCTCAATCTGGACTGCTTCGGTTTTCTCGCCGGGCAGACGATGACCAATCCTCACTTCGAACGGCTCTTCGGCGCGCCCGCGCGCAAACCCGACGCCGCGCTCACTCAGTTTCACTGCGACCTCGCGCGCTCGATTCAGGACGTCACCGAAGACATTGTGCTCCGCCTCGCGCGCACGCTGCACACGCTCACAGGCGAAGATAATCTCTGCCTCGCCGGTGGCGTTGCGCTCAACTGCGTCGCCAACGCGCGACTCCTGCGCGAAGGACCATTTCGCAACATCTGGGTGCAACCCGCCGCGGGCGATGCCGGCGGTGCGCTCGGCGCGGCCCTCGCGTATCACTTCGCTCAGGACGGCGCCGTGCGGACGACCGATGGACGCGATCTCATGCAGGGCGCGTTTCTCGGACCGTCCTACTCCGACGAAGAAATCGAAGCCGCGATTCGCGAGTCGGGACTCGTCGCGGAGCGACTCGAGCCCGCAGCTCTCCTCGATCGGGTGGCGTCGCGGCTCACGTCGGGCGCCGTCGTGGGTTTCTGCCAAGGTCGCGCTGAATTCGGTCCGCGCGCGCTCGGCGCCCGCTCAATTCTCGCCGACGCGCGTTCGCCCGAGATGCAGCGACGGCTCAATCTGAAGATCAAGTTTCGCGAGTCCTTCCGGCCATTCGCTCCCATCGTTCTCGCGGAGCGCACGCGCGACTGGTTCGAGTTCGACGGCGCCTCGCCCTACATGCTGTTCACCGCGCCCGTCGCGGTGTCTCGTTGCCTGCCGGTGAAAAACTCCGGCGAGTGGTCCGCGCGACTCGCCGAAGCGCGTTCGGCGATCCCGGCGGTGACGCACGTCGATTTCTCCGCGCGGCTGCAGACGGTCGACGCCGAGACCAATCCCGCGTTGCACGCGCTGCTTTCCACCTTCGAACGACGCACCGGCTGTCCTGTGTTGGTGAATACGTCGTTCAACGTCCGCGGCGAACCGCCCGTGTGCCATCCGCGCGAGGCGACCGCGGGCTTCCTCGCGACCGACATGGACGTGCTCGCATTCGGTCCGTTTTACCTCGAAAAGGAAGCGCAACCACCCGCCCTGCGCCGCGCCCAACGCTCTCGCGAGTTCGCGCCCGATTGATCCCATGCCGTCGCCCCGCCACCTGCTCGCTTTTTTCCGCGAACTGTTCGCCTTCGCCCGCGCTCACAAGGCGTGGTGGATCGTGCCCGTGATCGCGATTCTCCTGCTGGCCGGTCTGCTCATCGTGGCCGTCTCGGCGATCTCTCCGTTCATCTATTCGCTTTTCTAGTCCGGTGGACGCACCCGTCCTCTCTTTTCGTCGCAAGCTGGTCTTCGCCGGCATCCTCGCCGTCTTCACCGCGGCGCTCGTGCTCGCGATGGTCGAACTCGGCCTGCGTATCGCGGGCTTCGGACATGCGACGTCGTTTGTGCGGCGCGCGCAGCTCGCCGACGGCACCGAAGTCTGGCGGGAAAACCGCTGGTGCACCGCGCCCTACTTCTCGCCGGAACTCGTGCGTAGGCCCGTGCCGTTCCGCCTTCCGGTGGAAAAATCTCCGCGCGCGTATCGCGTGTTCGTGCTCGGCAGCTCCGCCGCGATGGGCGATCCGGAAGCATCGTTTTCACTCGCGCGCATGCTCGAAGCGATGCTGCGCGCGGCGTATCCAGAAATTGAATTCGAGGTCGTCAACGCCGGCATCACCGCGATCAACTCGCACGTTTTGCGCGGCATCGCCGCCGATTGCGCCAGGCTGCAGCCCGACCTCTTCATCGTTTACGAGGGCAACAACGAAGTCATCGGACCCTTCGGTCCCGCCGGGGTGTTCGCGCCGTTCTTCCGCTTTCACGCGGCGCTGCGGCTCGCCGCCACGCTCAAGGTCACGCGCACGGGCCAGGCGATCGGTGCGCTCACGCGCTCGCTCCAGGCGCGCGGCGGTTCGCCCGACGAATGGCGCGGCATGCAGATGTTTCTCGAGCAGCGGATCGCAGCGGACGACCCGCGGCTCGATGCGGTGCGCGAACACTTCGCCCGCAATCTGGAGAAAATCATCGCGCACGCCCGCGGCGCCGGTGCGAGCACGCTGCTCTGCACCGTGCTGACCAATCAGCGCGACTTCCCGCCGTTTCTCTCCGTCCACGCGGAAAACCTCACGCCTGCGCAACGCGCCGAATGGCAGGCGCACTTCGATCGCGGCAAGGCCGCCTTCGCGAGCGGAGACATCGACACGGCGCGTGACGCATTCGAGGCCGCCGCGTCGATCGACGACTCGCACGCGGAACTCACGTTCCGTCGCGGGCGGCTCGAACTTTTGCATGGCGACGTCACACGCGCGCGCGAACTTCTCCAGCGCGCGGCCGATCTCGATGCGCTGCGTTTCCGCACCGACCGCGCGCTCAACGACACGATTCGCACGGTCGCGCGAAATCACGCCGGCGCCGCCGAGCTGGTCGATCTCGTCGGCACCGTCGGCGCGCGCAGTCGCGGCGGGATTCCCGGTGACGATCTGCTCTACGAACACGTGCACCTGACATTCCGCGGCACCTACGAAGTCGCGCGCGAATTGTTTCCGCGCATTGCGGCGGATCTCCAGCGTCGCGGCCTCGCGGACGCGCGCAACGCGCCGTTCGATTACGACGAAGCCCGCGTGCGGCTCGGCTTCACCGCTTACGAGCAGGCGATGATCGCGTTCGAGTTGCTGGGGCGTTTTCAAGGGGCGCCGTTCGTCGATCAACCCGACGGCGCTGCGCGCATTCAGGCTTGGACGCGCCGGGGCGAGATCGCCACGCAGCTTCTCTCCCAACCGGGCGCGACCGACGCGCTCCTGGCGGCTTATGCGCAAGCGCGTGAGTGGTCGCCGCACGATTGGATTCTCGCGCGCAACGCCGGCGCGATGCTGGTTGCGCGCGGCGAGCCCGCCGCCGCGTTGCCGCTCCTGCAGGAAGCGGAACGCTGGATCGACGACGACATCGACACGTTGATTGCGCTCGCGCGCGCTCACGAAGCACTCGGAGCCCAAGTCGCCGCAGACGCTGCGTATGCGCGCGCCCGCGCGCTTGATTCGCGCTATCCGGGCCTGCCGCCCGCGAAATGATTTTTCAGGCGATCGCCGCGCGCGCCGCGCGACGCGGTTTCGGCATGTAGGGCATCGGGCACGACATGCCGTCGAACCACGTGCCTTCGACAAAGGTCGTCGTGGGAATCTCCGGCACGCCGAATTTGTTGTGATAGAGCTGGCCCGCCAGAATTTCGATCGCGAGCGCTCCCACCGTTTCGTGGTTCTGACGCACGCCGGCCATCTTGCCCGAAAAATCTTCGAGGAAGACATCGACCAGCGAGAGATCGCGCGGGCAGCGCACGCCGAGCGCCGCGAGCGGCTCTTCGACGAACGACGCTTTGCTGATGATCACCTCGGGCTGATACTCGTCGAGCCACCGCTTCAGCATCGTTTGCGGCACGACTTTGTGGGAGTTGCTCTCGTTCATCCACGCCTCGACGGGATGGAGATCCGGGAAGAGCAGCATCGGGATGCGATCGCTGGGATCGAGATGGCTCTGTTCGCAGAGGAATCCGGCGGTCCAGAGGTGATCGACGCTATGATCCCAGCCGCGGTGCATCACGAAACCGATCCGTCGATAGCCTGCGGCCATGAGCCGCTGCATCGCGAGGCGGACGACGCTGCACTGGTCATTCGTCACGTTGTGCAGCTCGGGTTGATGGGGAAGTAGTCGATCTTCACCGCGCTGAAGCGCGACCAATCGAGGTGCAGCGCGACGTCGATCTCGCGTTGGTGTGACGCGATGATGAGGCCGTGGATGCCACGTGTTTCGAGAATCCGACTGAGCCGCGCGTGCGTCATGCCGGGCTCGCGCAGCCAAAAATGATCCAATCGGAAACCGAGCTCCGTGGCCTTCGCCTCCGCGCCCGCGTAGAACTGCGGATGCGCGGTCACGTTTTTCCAGCCGTAGCACGTGTCCCAGTTGGTGATGTAGGCGAGCGTCGGCGGATTTTTCCGCGGCTTCATGTTCCCGCGGTAGGCCACCAACGCCTGCAGGAAGGGATCGGGCTGATAGCCGAGCCTCGTCGCGATTTCGCGGATACGCTTCACGGTCTCGCGCGCGAGTCGCGGATTATTGCGAAGCGCGAGCGACACGGTGGTCACGTGCACATTTGCCTCACGGGCAATGTCGGCCAGGGTAACTCGACGCTGGTTCATCGGGGGAGCGTTGAAACGCACCCGCATCCTCCCCTCGCTTCAAGTCTATTGTTAGTGGCATGTGCACATTGCTGCTCTCGTTGAGCGACTACCTTTGCCTGATTTCCTGCCCCACCCTCCTCATGCGTAGACTCGTCCTCCCCGTTCTTGCGTTCATCACCGCGGTTTCCGCCGTCGCAGCGCCCGCCCCAAAAGGCGCCGCCCACACCGGAAACTACCGCAATCTCTTTAAGGAATACCTCGGCAAATCCGACGCCGAGGTGCAGGCGAAGATCGAGAGCGCGTGGCGCCAGCTCTTCTACGGCGACGAAAACTCCGAACGCCTCTACTACCCGGTGCCGGGCGAGATGGCGTATGTGCCGGACATTAACAACAACGACGTGCGCAGCGAGGGCCTCTCCTACGGCATGATGATCGCCGTGCAGATGAACAAGCAGGAGGAGTTCGATCGCATCTGGAAGTTCGCGAAGCACTACATGTGGTATCCGAGCGGACCGTTTCGCGGCTATTTCGCGTGGCACACGGCATTCGACGGCCGCCGCCTGAGCGCCGGTCCGGCACCCGATGGCGAGGAGTGGTTCGTCATGGCGCTGTTCTTCGCCTCTCACCGCTGGGGTGACGGCGAGGGTATTTTCAACTACTCGCAGGAGGCGCAGACGCTCCTCCGCACGATGATCCACGCGCACGAGGAGCCCGACCGTCCGGGCGTCACCTCGATGTTCGATCCCGTGCACAAGCAGATCAACTTCGTGCCGCACGCGCAGGGCTCGCACTTCACCGACCCGTCGTATCACGTGCCGGCGTTCTCCGAACTCTGGGCACGCTGGGCCGCCGATCCCGCCGACCGCGAGTTTCTGAAAGAGGTCACGCAAAACAGCCGCGAACTCTTCCGCAAAGCCGCGCATCCGAAGACCGGCCTGATGCCCGATTACTCCAACTTCGACGGCACGCCCTACAAGGCGTTCTGGGGCAATCACGACAGTTTCCTCTACGACGCCTGGCGCACGCTCTCCAACCCTGCGGTCGACTACTCGTGGTGGGCCGCCGATCCGTGGCAGGTCGAGCAAAGCAATCGTGTGCTCTCGTTCCTCTCCTCCGCCGGCTGGCCGGTCCCCGTGCTGTTCAAACTCGACGGCACGCCCTTCGATCCGCCGGGCCAGGACACCACGGGCATCGTCGCCATGGCCGCGACCGCCGCGCTCGCGGCCGATCGCGAAATCGGCGAGCCGTGGGTGAGGCGCCTTTGGGAAATGCCGGTCCCCTCCGGTCGTTTCCGCTACTACAGCGGTCTGCTCACGATGATCGCGCTCCTCGAAGTCAGCGGAAACTTCCGCATCTACGGTCCGGCCGCGGCCGCCAACTAAACCTCCCGCACCCCCACGTCATGCTCCGCTTCGCTCCCCTGCTCGCCCTCGTCGCGCTCCTCGTTGCTCCCCCTCCGCGCCGACGACGGTTACCGTCTCTGGCTGCGCTACGATCGCATCGCCGATGACTCTTTGCGCGCCTCCTACGCGCAAGCCATCACCGAGATCGTCGTGCCCGCGCAACCCGACTCGCCGTGGTTTCCCCGCTCGATTCCTACCGCGCGCGACGAACTCGTCGAAGGCCTTCGCGGTCTCCTCGGCGTGGATGTTCCCGTCGTGGAAAAACCCACGCGCGATGGCGCGCTCGTGCTCGGCGTGCTCACGCGCAGCCCCGAGCTCGCGGCTCTCGTGAGCGAGCGCGACAGCCGCGCCGCCGGCGAACACGGCTACATCATCCAACCGGTCGTGCGCGACGGCGTGCGCCAGACGCTGCTGGTCGCCAATCGCGACATTGGCGTTCTCTACGGCGCGTTCGCGCTGCTGCGCCACATCCAAACCCATCGCTCGGTCGCCACGCTCGCCCAGATCTCCGCTCCGCGGATTCACCTCCGCATGCTGAACCACTGGGACAACCTCGATCGCTTCATCGAGCGCGGCTACGCCGGCCAGTCGATCTGGGACTGGTTCAATCTCCCCGACGTGCTCGACCCGCGCTACCGCGACTACGCGCGAGCCAACGCCTCGATCGGCATCAACGCGGTCGTCCTCACCAACGTGAACGCCAACGCCAGCGTCCTCACGCGCAAGTATCTCGAAAAAGTCGCCGCGCTCGCCGGCGTGTTCCGCCCCTACGGCATCCGTGTTTTTCTCACGGCTCGTTTCAGCGCACCGATCGAAATCGGCGGACTGAAAACCGCCGACCCGCTCGATCCCGCCGTGCGCGAATGGTGGCAGGCGAAATCGCAGGAGATTTATCAGCTCATCCCCGACTTCGGCGGCTTCCTCGTCAAAGCCAACTCCGAAGGTCAGCCGGGCCCGCAGGACTACGGCCGCACCCACGCCGACGGCGCCAACATGCTCGCCGACACCATCCTGACTCGCGGTGGCCACGTGCTCTGGCGCGCGTTCGTCTACAGCCACGAGATGCCCGACGACCGCGCGAAACAGGGCTACAGCGAATTCCAGCCGCTCGACGGCGAATTCCGCTCCAACGTGATCGTGCAGGTTAAAAACGGCGCGATCGATTTCATGCCCCGCGAGCCGTTCCATCCGCTCTTCGGTGCGATGCCGCGCACGCCGCTCGCGCTCGAGCTGCAGATCACGCAGGAATACCTCGGCGGCTCCGTGCACCTCGCCTACCTCGCGCCGCTCTTCGAGGAAGTGCTCGATGCCGACACCCACACCGCCGGCTCCGGCTCGACCGTTGGTCGGATCGTCGACGGCTCGCTCGATCTCCACGGCATCTCCGCCATCGCTGGCGTCGCCAACATCGGCAGCGATCGCAACTGGACCGGCCACCCGCTCGCGCAGGCCAACTGGTATGCCTACGGCCGCCTCGCCTGGGATCACACGCTCTCGTCCGAAGCGATCGCCAAGGAGTGGATTCGCCAAACCTTCTCCAACGATCCCGACGTCATCCAACCGCTCGCCGCCATGCTCATGGAATCGCGCGAAGCCGTCGTCGATTACTCCATGCCGCTCGGCCTCCACCACATCATGGCCGTCGGTCACCACTACGGCCCCGGTCCATGGGTCGACGTGAAGGACGCCGGCCGCGCTGACTGGTCTTCCGTTTACTATCACCGCGCCGCCGTCGACGGCATCGGTTTCGACCGCACTGCGCGCGGATCCGATGCGCTCAGCCAATACGCCAAACCCGTGCGCGAGCGCTGGAGCGATCCCGCCACCACGCCCGACGAACTTCTCCTCTGGTTTCACCACCTGCCGTGGGACTACCGCATGAAGTCCGGCCGCACGCTCTGGGACGAACTCGGCTTCTACTACCAGCGCGGCGTCGATTCCGTCCGCCGCTTCCAAAAAACCTGGGGCGGTCTCGAAGGAAAAATCGACGCTCCGCGTTTCACGCACGTGAAAGCCCTGCTCGGTCGCCAGGAACGCGAAGCCCGCGAGTGGCGCGACGCCTGCCTGTTGTATTTCCAACAGTTCTCGAAGCGCCCGCTGCCCGAGCACGTGGAAAAGCCCGAGTATTCACTCGAGCACTACATGTCCGTGAAACGCCGCAACATCCCCGGCGACCCCGCTCGCCGCTAAGCAAAAAGCCCGGCGACCACGCCGGGCTTTTTTGTCGGTCCCGAGTCGTGCCACAGTGCGGACCGGGTCGAGCCAAAGTGCGTCCCGAGTCGGGACAAGGTGCGTCCCACGTCGGGACTGGGTGCGGACCACGTCGAGGCAAGGTGCGCACCGGGTCGAGCCACGGTGCGCGCAAGGTCGCGCCAACGTGCGGTGCGGCCTAGAACCCGATGCTCACGCCGCCATCGACAGGGAGGATGACGCCCGTGACGAAGTTCGCCGCCGGCGAGGCCAGATAAACCGCCGCCCAACCGATGTCCGAAGAATCGCCCAAGCGGCGCATGGGCGTGCGGGAAAGAATACGTTCCTTGCGCGCCGGATCGCCGGCGAACGCCTTGCGCGACATCGCGGTGTCGATCCAGCCGGGCGCGATCGCATTCACGCGCACGCCGTGTGGCGAGAGTTCGGTCGCGTAGCCTTTCACGAGACCGACATACGCCGCCTTCGCCGCCGTGTAGGCGATCACGAGCGGAATGCCGAAAAGCGACGCCATCGAAGCCGTGAACAACACATTGCCGCGTCCGCGCTGGATCATGCCCGGCGCGACCGCGCGCGTGAGTGCATGCGCGCCGAGCACATGCGTGCGAAAGATCGCCTCGAACTCGGCGTCGGACGTTTCCACCGCCGGTTTCTTCAAGTTTTGCCCCGCGTTGTTCACGAGACAGGTGATCGGACCGCGCGCCTGCTCGACGCGCGCGACGAGATCCGCGGCGGTGTCGAGTTGGGTCACATCGTGCACGAAATACGCGGCGCGCTCACCCAGCTCCTTCGTGGTGGCCGCGAGCTCGGCTTCGCGCCGGCCCGTGAGAATCACGGTGGCTCCGGCCGCGTGCATGGAGCGCGCGATATCGCGGCCGATGCCGGTGCCTCCACCGGTGATCAGCGCCACTTCCCCACGGAGGGAGAAAATTTCAGGATAGGTGAGTTCACTCATGGTCAAAAATGGCTGGGGTCGCCGAGAAACGGAGACTCGGGCGCACCGAGATACGCCGGACGCGCGCGACCGGTCGTGATGATCACGCGCTCGAGCACCACGGCCGACGTGACGCGCCAGACTCTAAGCACGTGTGCGCCCGGCCGATCCACGACGAGCGGCACCGCGACTCGACGCACGCCTTCCGCGACGGCGCGATTCCAGTCGGCCGGCGTCGCCTCCGTGCCGAGCCGCACGATCTGCGGCGGTTCGTCGTCGAGTGAAACAGCGAGCTGCAGCGGCTGGCCCGGCATGAAGTCGAGCGACGGCGCACACTCGAGCGTGACGGTGAACTTCCCCGTCGAACGGAAGTAAACGTCGTAAGCCAGATGCGGCGCGGAGCTGCCGGGCGTGCTCGGTGCAGCATCGACGGGAAAAGTCGTCATGCCGCCGACACCGCGCCCAAAATCGGGCAGCGTGCGCCACGCGATCCCGCCCGCGCGGTGCGCGTGCTGGTAGTTCGTCGCGTTGATCGCAATCACGCCGTCCGTTTCAACGAATCCGCGCGCATCGGCCGGCGTGCGTTCGAGCGGCACGTCGATCTGCAGCACGTTGCCCTGCGGCTCGACGGCTTTGACCAGAATCGTTCCACGCGTTTCGTCAGCCGGCACCGCGGACCAATCGATCGACACCTGCACGCGCACGTCGGGACCGAGTTCACCGGACGTGGAGGAAACCTTGATCCACGGCGCGCCAGGCTCCACGGCAAAGCGCACGGGCTGCGTGCCGCGATTGAACACCTCGAACCAGCGCGTGTCCGATCCGTGCTCCGAAAGCGGCGGAAGTTTCGCGACCGCCGAAACGGGATAATCGCCGGGGCGCGCGTCGGGATCGCCTTCGACCGCAAGCGCGAGCACCGCGCCGCGCGCGGGCTGCACTTCCGTGACCGCGGGCATGACGTTGGCGGCCGGCTGCTGCCAGATCGTGTAACCGAGGTGCGCCTGCGCCATGAGGTGACGCCACTTGCCGCCCGCGAAGTCCTCATCCCAGAAGCGCGTGAGTTCGGCGTCCTCCCGGAAAAGTGCGCGCACGCGCTCCGCCTCGGCAAGGGTGCTCGCACGGCCTTGGTGCGCAAAGAGCCGGTTGCGCGCGGCGTGGCGGTGAATCGCGTTCACCGTGGCCGAGGCTTTGATCGGATGCAGCACGAGCTGGTAAAACGCATCGTGCGCCTCGCGCGGGAGCGCGGCGCGGACTTTTTCAGCGCGCGTGACGAGCTCACGCCAGGCCGCGTCGATCCGGTTGGATTCGTTGTAGTTCACGACGCTATAGGTCTCCGGCGAAAGGAGCTCGGGCTTGCGGCGGTAGTTATATTTTGGATACGCAGCGAGCAGCGCCGCGATTTCACGCGCGTGCTCCGGCCCAAACTCACGCGCCGCCCACGCACGGGCGAAGTCCTCCGTGCGATCGACCCGCCAGCGCGCGGGGTGCCACGCATAGGAGAGGAAGAACTCGATCGGAAACTCCATCGGCTTCAGGTCGCCGACGTTGACGATCCAGATGCGGTCGGCGCCGTAACGCCACGCGAGGTGCATCTGCTCGGCGATCTTCGTGATCGGAATCGTGTTGAGCCATTTGTAGCTGCGCGGCCCGCCGACGTAGTCGAAGTGGTAGTAAACGCCGGCGCCACCGGCGCGGTTGCGCTCTGCCGGCGTGGGCAGGCGGCGGATGTTGCCCCAGTTGTCGTCGCACCAGAGCAGCGTGATGTCGTCCGGCACACGCATGCCGCGCTCGTAATACTCCTGCACTTCCTTGTAGAGCGCCCAAAGCTGGGGAACGCGCGTGACGTCGGACTCGACTTCGCGCGCGAGGATCTCGCGCTGGTCGGACACGATGCGCTGCAGGAGTGCGATGTTGCTCTCCTCCGACATCGGCATGTCGCCATCGCCGCGCATGCCGAGGGTGACGATGTTCTCGAACGCGCGATTGCGACGCATGCCCTCGGTCCAGAAACGCTTCAGCTCGTCCGCATTGGCTTCGTAGTTCCACTCGCCCCGACCGTGGCGACGCCACTCCTGATGCGCGCGCATCATCGGCTCGTGGTGCGATGTGCCCATCACGATGCCGTATTCGTCGGCGAGCCGCGGATTCTCGGGATCGTCCTCGTTGAACGCGTTGTTCCACATCGCGGGCCAGAGATAGTTGGCGCGCAAACGGAGCAGCAGCTCGAACACTTTGGTGTAGAACGCGGCATTGTAGCCGCCGAACTTCTCGTGCGCCCAACCGGTGAGCGCGGGCGCCTCGTCGTTGAGGAAGATGCCGCGATACTTCACCACGGGAGGACCGACAGTGAGACCCTCGGCCGCAATGTGGATCTCCGCGCGATGACGCACCGGCACATCGGCCCACCAGAACCACGGCGACACGCCGATCTGTTGGGAAAGTTCGTAGAGCCCGTAGATCGTGCCTCGCTTGTCGCTGCCCGCGATCACGAGCACCGGCGCGGCGCCGGGCTGCGGCTCCTCGACCACGCGCAGAAGAAAACTCTCCCACTCGCCGGCGACGCCACGCACATCGAGTTTGCCGCGCGCAACGAGATCATCGATCGCCGCGCTGCGACCAAGCGTGCCGATCAACACAAACGGCGTGCGAGCGGACGCTGAACCTTCCGCTGAGCGCAGCGCGGGCTTGATGCCGGTGACGCGTTCGATGTCGGCCTGCAAATCGGCCGCGGCGCGGCGCACGCCCGGCCAGTCGCGTTCGTCGACGCGGAGTTCGGAGGCGCGTCCGGCCTGCACGAGCGGAAACGCACCCCGAGCGCCCGGTTCACTGAGGATCGACGGATCGCCGAGCGCAGCGCGCAGCGCGCTCACACCGAGAAGCGCGAGCGCGGCGAGACCGCAGATGAGTTTGTTTCGTTTGTGGATGGCTCCCGATTGCGGAGCGAGAATCTGGGTGAGGCGTGGGAGAAAACGGTTCACGACGAGTCCTCAGCGATAGCGGTAGAGCTTTACGCGCTGGATAACGAAGCGGCCGGGCTCGAGTCGGACGTGGCGGCCCTGGTGCGTCTGGTCGCCGTTGAGCCAGCGGGTGCGCTGCCATTTGCCGTCGACGTAGCGGCCTTCCTCGACGCTAAGGAGACCGATGTGCTCGCCCGCGTTTTCGGAGGAGAACGTGATCGTGACGCCAATGCCGCCGAAGACGAACTCGTCGGGACCGGTTTGAATCGCGATCGCAGCGGCGGGAAGCACCGTGCGGTCGGAAGGACGGTCGCCGGCTTCGTTGATCACGCCATCGGCGAGTGACGGCGCGGCGACGCGTTCGTAAGTCACGTTGAGCACCACGCCACCGAGCGCGCGTTCGTGCGGCTTGCGTTGCTCGGCGGCTGGCGGGAGCAGACCGATCATCGTGCGTTCGCCCGTGTGCTGCACAATGAGCGGTGTGAGCTGGCGCACGAGGTCGTTGGCGCCGGTGAGCATCCGCGCAGGCTGCGCCTCGATCGATTCGATGCCGAACGGCGAGAAGCCGATCGCGCCGTGTTCGCCGTAGGCGTAGAGCGCGTTGGCCGCAGCGTCGGTGTTGCGCAGCGCTTCGGGAATGAAGAGCGGATTGCCGTGCTTCGCGTAACGGTCGGCCCACTCGGCGAAGTTCGGGAAATAAATGTCCGGCGCGATGAAATCGATCGCGGGCGCGCCCGCGCGCCAGATGTCGAGCAGGTGCGGCAGCGGTCCCGCGCTTGGATACTGACCGGGACGATACGCGGGGCGAATCAGCGCGGCGTTGGCAAACATCGGCAGCGGCAACTCGGCCTTGCCGGCCGCGGCGACCGCATGTGTGTAGCGTGCAAAGTGCCACGCCATGAAAATCTCCTCGGTGGCGGCGAGATCGTCGCGGCCGAAAACTTCGGTCCACGTGCCCTGGGTTTTCGCACCGGCGGCACGCCAGCGGTCGCGCAACGCGGGCACGAGACGATCGGCGTTTTCGGCGAGGTAGCGGCTGAGTTCCTCGGGAATCGGCCCGGCGAAAAGACGATTGGCCTCGTCGCTGTGGTCGCGCGCGCTGGGGATCATGCCGATCTCGTTTTCCACCTGCACCATCACGACGGTGTGCTGCGTATCCACTTCGCGGAGACGGCGCATGACGGCGGCAAAGGCGCGCGCGTCGGCATCGCGGTTGGCGTCGGAGAACGGGGAAAGAATTTCCACCGTGCGGCCGGAGGCGTCGACGCTGCGCGGAAAGCGCGTGAGGTCGGTCTTCACCCACGCGGGGGCGTAGCACGACATGCTGTTTTTCCACGAACCGAACCAGAGGAGCACGAGCCGCATATCGTGCGCACGGGCGTCGGCGAGCAGTCCGTCGAGCGTGGAGAAATCGAAGCGGCCCTCCTCGGGTTCGATCTGATCCCAGTAGAGCGGGACGACGAGCGTGTTGAGGTTGAGCGCCTGAAATTTCGGCCAGTAGGGTCGCAAGTAATCGGGTTCGCCGGTGGAGTTGCCGACTTCTCCGCCTCGCGCGAGGAATGGCTTTCCGTCGACGAAGAGCTGGCGGGTGGCGCCCTTGGAGCGGAGTGCGGGCACAGCGGCGCTGGCGAAGGTTGATCCGCTGGCGAAGAGCAAGACGGCCAGCAACGCACGCGACCAGCCGGAGATCGAGGTGGATAGATGTTCCATGGGTGAAGAAGGAAGCGGACCGGCATTCCGCGGCACTTCAGCGGAATCACACCGGTCCGACACACAACACGCCGGCAGGTCTAACGTTTGCCGGCACGAAAAACAAGGCACCCGGCTCCGCAGTGGTGCGAAGCCGGGTGCCACATGCAGTCAACTAGAACGAGAACGTATTCGTGATGAACCACTCCTGCAGTGGCGCGATGCGCACCGCCGCCCAGGTCTGTCCGTCGGGTTGAACGGAGATCGGGATGAGGTCCTTTTTCGCGAAGGCATTGCGCACGTTGAGCTGGATGCGCCAGTCGATGCGCTTCGTGAGTTTACGTTCGTAGCTGAGCCAGAGGTCGATGGCGTCCTCGGTCGGACCGTAATAGGGCCGGCTGAGGTCGAAGCTCGCCTGATTGTTTTCGCCGGGCAGCACCGGGTAACCGATGACCACCTTGTCCTGCCAGCGATAGCTGCCGCCGATGCCGAAGCCGTCGAGCAAACCTTCGCGGAACGTGTAGTTCGTGACGAAGTTGAAGCGCCAGCGGCGGATTTCGGGCGCGGACGCGCCTTGTTGCAACTTGAGCAGCGTGTATTGGCCGCGCCAGTTGGCCCAGTTCTGGCGGACTTCGTTCGAGGGAACGTAGTTGCCGTTGAACTGGCGCATGTCGCCGGCCACGCCGGCCATCTGCTCGTCGAGATAAGCGACCAGCTCGTCGAGGACGGGACCACCGACGTTGGTGCGCACGGCCTTCGTCTCGGAGGCATTGAACGCGATGCGCCAGTTGGGCAGCGGGTTGGCGGTGAGCTCGAACTCGTAGCCCTTCGTCTGCGTGTCAGCCGTGACCGAAAGGCCGGGAGGCGCGATGGGCGCGTAGGCGTAGAGCGTCGCGAGTTCGGGGCGATACTGCGGCGCCGGATCCTGCCCCTGGAGGGTGGCCTCGTAAGTCGCACGGTCGGTCAAGGCCGACGGCGTGGTCGGCGTGTAACCCCACGCGCTGAAGTAACCCTTGTCGGCGAGCCAACCCTGAATCTCGTTCCAAGCGCGAATGGACGCGTCGCGATGACGATCGGCCTGCCCTTGCGACTCGAGCGTAGCGCCCGCGGGCACCGGCGAGGGATTGCCGTCGAGATCGGCGACCGGGCGACCAGACGCGTCGAGGTAGGCCGGCGTCCAGAAGTAACGCTGACCGGGCGAGAGGTTCGTCTGCTCGCGCGTGTCCCAGGTGTATCCAGCCATCCGATACAGGAAGACGTTGCGGAACTTCAGACCCTGAGCGATCGTGCCGGACAGGCCGCCGAGATCGAGCTGGGTGCTGGCGTTGGAGACCTTCGACTCGTATTTCACGGCGCGGAAGGAGTAACGGCCGTCCTTCGTCGAGAGGAGGACACCATAGTCCTTGGTGCTGCCGGTCGGGTTGCTGATCGCGTTGCCGTAGACGTCGCGACGGGTGTCGGTGACCTGGAAGTTATCCGACTTGTTGTAGGAGAGGCTGACGTTGATCGGCAGCAAGTCGCGATTCGGGAGGAGCTTGTTCAGATGCACCACGAGGCCACCGCTGGTGGAGTGGTCCTTGAAGATCTGCTCCGGCGGATAGTCGTCGGGGAGACGGTAAACGTCGCCGCTCAGATCGAGCATGTTGCGATTGAGCGCCTGACCGACGGCGCTCACGGCCTTGCCCTTCACTTCGTCGTAGCGCCAGCCGAGCGTGGGCACGATGGCGTCGTTCCAGAGGAAGCCCTGCCAGGAACCGGCGAAGGACTTGGTCTTGCGCAGCGACATCTGCGCGTTGGTGAGGAGCGCATCGTTGTTGCCAAGGTCGGAACGCAGCAGGTTCGCGCTCACGTTGGTGTTCCAGCCGACGTAGTTCGCCGGGTTGGAGTTCTGCGAAACCGCCTGCTCCGGATTGTAGATCGCGAGGAGGTTGTTCGGAACAGTCCAGGGATCGTCGAAGTTGACGCCCGCCGGATTCGTCCAGGTGTTGGCGAAGTGGTAGATCGGCGCATTGCTCAGCGTGATCGGAGCACCGATGTTCGAGATGTTCGCGCCCGCGGCCGACGACGCATTGGCCAGCGAGGGTCCGAGGTAGATCGCGCTGACGGGTGGACGATCCTTGAAGTCGGACGTGCTGCCGTCGGTGCGATTCCAGTAGCCGGCCCAATCCTGGCCGTGCGCATACATGCGCCAGGAGCGGTTCTCGGTGTTGTAGGTCTCGCCGCTGTAAACGCCGTTGAAGCGATGGCGGCCGAGCAGCTTCACGAGAAACTCGTTGCGGAACAGATCGCTCGAGCGGACTTCGCCGAAGAGCGAAGCGCGGGTGTATTCGCGGTCGCTCTCATAGGAGGTGCCGGCGCCGGGGCCACCGACGATGTAGGGACGACCGAAGTTCGGATTCGGGGAGAGGTCCTGGAAGTTCTGCAACACGTCGATCGTGATCGCCGGATTGCCGAGCAGGGCCTGGCCGCCGCGATTGTATTTCTGACGATCGTAGGTGAGCTGGATGCCGAGGCGGTCATCCCACGCGGTCTGGGAGATATCCAGATTGTAGGCATCCCAATCCTCGAACTCGCTCTTGTTCGGACCGTCGATGAGCTTGTTGTAGAAATCAAAAACGCTCGGGTCGCGGAGCGACTCCTGGCGATATTGGCCGTAGCCGTAGCCGGGCAGACGCGCGTTGGTCGCATACGTCGCGAGGCTGCCGAGACCGAAGAACTGCTCCGAATAACGCTGGCCGACGATCGAATCGCCCGCGCCACGGATGGAGCCGTCGGCGTTGCGCGCGCCGGTGTTCACGTAGCCACCGTAAACGCGGTAGAGCTCGTCGGTCGCGCCATCGATGAACCAGATCGGCTGCTGCTGATTGGCGATGCCCGCCGTGAGCCACGGATTCGTGGCGGCGGTGTTGGCGCCGATCGGATACGCATTGTCGATCGTGAGTTTGCCCATGCCGCCGTTAAGGCTCGTCGTGTCGACGGGGCGGAACCACGGCGTGATGCTATCGGAAGGCGGCACGATGCGCGGACGGTTGGCGTCGATTTCGCCGTGTTCGTATTTCGCGCGGATACTCGTGTGGAAGTCGCGACGACCGAACAGATCGGGGTCGAAGCGAATCGCGCCGTAGAGCCGCTTGTCTTCCTGGAAGGCCGGGTCCTGGCGGAACTTCTCATCGTTCCACAAGCCATCGAAACGGATCGCGAGCTTGTTGGGGATGAGGACGTGATTGATGTCGAGCGAGGTGCGCACGCTGCCGTAGGAGCCGACGCGGAACTCCACCGAGTTTTGCGTGCGGAACTCCGCGTTGCGCATCGCCGCATTCACGATACCGGCGGGACTACCGAGACCGAAGAGGATCGAGTTGGGTCCACGCTGAATATCGATGCGATCGACGTTGTAGGAATCCCACGGGATATCCGTGACGAAGAAGTCGCGGGTATTATCCGCCGCCGCAAGACCGCGGACGCGTTGCGCGCCGGCGGGAGCACGCAGCAGGCCGATTTCATCGACCGTCGTGCCGTTGCCGAGACCCGCGTAGGTGCCACGCGTGCCGGAGACTTCGGCGTTGGTCGTGTATTGGAGCAACGTGCTGTTGTCCGTGGCGCCGATGTCCGCGAGGAACTCGCGCGTGACCACCGAAATCGCGGAACCCACGTCGGCCAGGTTCGTGCGGATGCGGGTGCCGGCGAGCGTTTCCGTCGCTTGATAGCCCATGGAAGCGTCGGTGCGCACTTCGAAGGGAGTCAGGACGACGGGATCTTCTTCCGAGGTCGAAGAGGGAGGTGTCGTCGTTTGCGCCGTCAGGGTCGCGGCGCAGGCGCTGCCCGCAAGGAGCGCGCGTAGGAGCATTCGGGGTCGGTGCATAGTTTTCATACCAGGCAGTTGCGAGGGCGCCGACAAAGCGGAGCCCAAGCTGGGTTCGGGTGGGGTTGTCGTTCAGGGGTAGGAACCGCCAGCGCTGGAGGACCGGGTGGCGAATCGATTGCATCAGCTCGCTTCGCTCGCAAAGACTCGTTTAGTCAACGTTGACCACATGAGCGTCTATCGCATCGCCGCGGCCCTGAAACTTTCTCCGTCCACGGTCTCTCTGGCACTTCGGCGGAGTCCGAAAATCCCCGCGGCCACCCGCGCGCGGGTCATCGCGCAGGCGGAGAAAATCGGCTACCGTCCCGACGCGAAACTCACCGAGGCGATGAGCCGGCTGCGTCTCGCCGGCAAGCGCACACACGAGGCGTGTTTTGCGGTGATCTCGTTCTACGATTCGCCGCGTCCCTGGGAGAAATCGCTGCACCTCTCGCGCATCTATCGGAGCATGGAGCAGCGCGCGGGAGAGCTTGGCTACCGACTCGAACCTTTGTGGCTGCGCGCGCCGGGCATGACGTATCGGCGCTTTCGCGGGATCCTCGATACGCGCGGCATCAACGGACTCTTGTGCTTCGGGAGCCCGAATCTGCTCGAGGAGTTTCCGACCGAACTCGACCACTACGCGATCGTCGCGCAAGGCCTCAGCATTCGCACGCCGCTGCACCGCGTGATGAGTCACTTCTTCAGCGATCTCTATCGCACGCTCGATCGCGTGTGGGCGATGGGCTACCGGCGACCGGGTCTCGTGCTCGGCCTCTACGAGGAACGTCGCAGCGCCTACGCCTACACGAGCGCCTATCTCGGCTGGTGCGAACACGCGTTCGGCTCACCGCTCACGATTCCGGTGCTGCGCATGAACCGCGTGGAGGAAAAACCGCTGCTCTCGTGGCTCAAGGCGCACGAGCCGGACGTGATCATCTTCGTGCACCTCTACGATGTGGTGAACGAGTTCGTGCAGGTGCTGCAGAACAACGGTATCCGCGTGCCGCGTGACATCGGCGTCGCCGCCGTCACGCAGATCCTCACCGGCTCACCGCTCTCCGGCATGGAACAGAATCAGGCGCTCATGGGCGCGTGGGCCGTGGAGCTGCTCGTGTCGCGCATCATGAATCAGGACTTCGGCATTCCCGAGCATCCGCGCATCGAGTTGGTGGAAAGCCGCTGGGTCGAAGGGCGCACGCTCAAGCGCCGGCCGACCCGCAACTAAACCAATCCGCCGTCGCGCCGCTCACTCCACCTGGAGATTGCTCACGAACGCCACGCGCGTGCTGTCGGGCGACCACGAGGGCACATTGATCGTCCCCTGCCCGCCATAAACGTAAGCGATCACGCGCGGCGTGCCGCCGTTGGCCGGCATCAACCGCAGGTAGCAGTGCTTGTAGTAGGGATGATCGTCCGGCTTCACGTCCTGACCGTAGGAGATGAACACGAGCCACTTTCCATCCGGCGAGAGGTGCGGGAACCAGTTGTTGAACTCGTCGTTCGTGAGCTGCTCCTGATTCGAACCATCGGGGCGCATGCGCCAGAGCTGCATGAGTCCGCTGCGCGTCGAGTTGAAGTAGATCCACTCGCCGTCCGGCGAAAACTCCGGTCCATCGCTCAAGCCAGGTGAATCGGTGAGACGCACTTCTTCCCCACCCGCTACG
Source organism: Opitutus sp. (assembly GCA_024707325.1). Taxonomy (GTDB): domain Bacteria; phylum Verrucomicrobiota; class Verrucomicrobiia; order Opitutales; family Opitutaceae; genus Opitutus. Next base: position 811,388 of record JANPZY010000001.1, read on the forward strand.
GGAATCTTGTAGATGTCGTATTTGTCGGGACCGCCCGCGCGCTCCTTGCGTCCGCCGGTGTAAACGAGCCACTGCGCGTCGGGCGACCAGCCGTGCAAATACGACGGCGATTTCGGCGTCACGCGACGCGGTGTGCCGCCGGTCGCGGGCAACACATACACGACCGAGCGTCCGTCATCTTCCGCACTGTGATGACTGATCGCGAGCTGACGTCCGTCGAACGAGAGCACGTGGTCGTTGTTGTTCTTCACCGCGAAACCGGTGTCGAGCGGCGCCCACGTGCCCGACTTCAAATTGTAAGTGCGGAGCACGCCTTTGTTCGGACCGCTGCCGCTGATGTTGAGGATCAGCGTGCGTCCGTCGTGCATCCAGTTCGGCGCTTCATACGGCTCGGCCGAGCGATGCACCACCTCGAGCTTGCCGGTGTGCACGTTGAGAATCTCGAGCTGGCTGCCGATGTAGTCGCGATACGGGCGGAAGCCCACCGGCGCGGGTTTGATGATGCGCACGTCCTTGAAGATCGCCTCCTCCTTCACCGTCGCTTCGTGCGAGCAGAGGAAAAGCCCCACCTGCAGCTCCTCGCCGAGCGGCAGCTCGAGTTGCGCGTTCGCGAAGGTTTCGCCGTAGCGCGCCGACGAAAACACAAACACATCGCCGCGCCGCTCGAGTTGAATCACGTCGCCGCCGGTGAGGTTGACCTTCACCTCCTCGGTCGGTCCGCCCTTCGTGCGGCGAAACTGCAGCGAGGTCAGTCCGTCGCCGTGCACGCACGCATCGACATACGCCGCGTCCGCGTCGGTGCCTGCGCGCGCCATCCAGCCGTATTTGCGGTGCGGATCGACGCCCTCGCCCACGAACTCCGCGCGCGCCCGCACGATGAAATCGCCCTTCAACGTGTTCCAGGCGAAGTGAAACTGATCCGAAGAACCCCAGAGGTTAATGCCGCCGGCACTCATGCGATACTGTTGGAGGGTTGAGTCGTAGGACGTGGAACCGGCGATCGCGGGCGCGCCGATATCGCCGTGTTGGGAAAACTGGCCGACCGCGCCGCCTGCCCACGCGGCAGACGAAAGCAGCACCAGGCCGAGAGAGAATCGAAGCAAGTTCATGGGGAATGGGGTTGCCCGTGACTGACGCACGAGAAACCCACAGGAGGCGGACAATCTCGCCGCCTCGCGTCATACCCCACCCAATTCTCTGAAAAACGCGCGTAACCGCGCCGCGCCTCAGCGCGCGAACAGCGCCAGATCCACCGCCTCCGCCATGCGCTTGTAACCCGCGATCGAGGGATGCAGGTGGTCACCACAATCATACTCGGCCGCGAGGCGCTCCGGCTTCTCCGGATCGCGAATGGCCGCGTCGAAATCCACCACGGCGTCGAATTCTCCGCTCTCGCGAATCCATGCGTTCACGGCCTGGCGGTCCGCCTCGCCGTCTTCGCTCCAATAAAAATCCGCCCCCGTATACGGCGTGATCGTCGCGCCATACACGCGCAGCCCATGCGCCTTCGCGCGCGCGATGATCTGCCGATACGCTGCGATGAGATCGTCGGCCGTCGCGTAATCGTGACCGTTTTTCCGCGCATCCACGCGCGTGCCGATGTCGTTGATGCCGACCGCGAGGAGCAGCCACTTCGCGCCCGCCTGCGTGAGCACGTCACGCTCGAACCGCGCCAGCACGTTCGGCCCGAGGCCATCGCGCAGCAGGCGATTGCCACCGAGGCTCACGTTGGCGATGCCGAGCGGCGCGCGGTTTCCCTCCGCATGCCAGCGCCGCAGCAACTCGTCCGGCCAGCGCTCGTTGCGATCGGTCGTCGTGCCGTAACCGTCCGAGATCGAATCGCCCATCACGATCAGCGTCGCCGCCTCCGCGTCCGTGCGGCGCACGTCCACGCCCGCGATGAAAATCCAGCCCACGAAACGCTTCGCCTCCGGCAGCGTCTCGGCCATCACCGCGTTGCCCGGCTGCAGATACGAGGTCGTGCGCGAGCCACCGTGATACGACAGCGTCGGAGGAATCTCGCCACCGAGTTGAATCGAGATCGCGAGACTCGTCTGCGACGGCACCGCGAGTTTCACCGGATCGGATACGAGCGACGCACCGACTGGAACGGTCGCGAATTCCCGTCCGCCAAACGTCAGCTTCGCCGCCGGCCCCGCCAGCGCGCCCTGCGTGCCCGCGAGCGCCACGCTGCCCGCGCGGATCGAAACCGGCGTGCGGCCAAACGCATTCGAAAAACGGATACGCACCTCGTCGCCGCCGAGCGACACGTGCACCACCTGGCGCAACGTCGCATCCGCGAGCGGCAAATCATGTTTCTCCGCCGGCTCGGGCATTACGGTCGTGGACCACGACGACAACCAGCGCGCGTCGCCCGCGTGCAACGAACCCGCGAACAGCGCGAATCCAAACAGAACCAGAAAACGGAAGGCAGGGGTGAACTTCATCGTCATGGGGAAAAATGATCGTGCGCCGTGTCGCGCCACAGACCGGATCGACGCGGGACCTTGTCCGGACCGGGTCGATCCCGCAAGCGGCCCGAGTCGGGCCCCGGTGCGTCCCGGAGCGCGATCGAATCCGGCGCGCCTCACGACCCTGACCGGCTAAAAACGGGGCGGCAGGGAGAACCGTTTTCGTTCACGCGGAAATGCCTAGTAACCGCGCGAACGATGCCGTTTCGCCCTGCCACTTTACTAACCGAAGCGCCGGCAACAGAACACGGCATCGTCCAGTTGAGGCGTCCCACGTCGGTCTATCTATAGAAAATTCCGCCGGCTCGTGCGCGGCTCAGAAGTGGCCGCCTCGCCCCGGACTCACTTTGCCAGCAGCTCGGAAAACGTCACGAACGTGCAGCCCTGCCGCTTCAGCTCGGCGAGGATCGCGGGCAGCCGGTCCACCGTTTCCGCGCGCCATTCGTGACACAGCACGATCGTGCCGTCGCGCACGCCGGTCGTCGCCGCGCGCTCGATTTCGTCGGCGCTCGTCGCCTGATTCCAATCTTCGGTGGAGATGAAGTGGAACTTCTTGAACGGGAAATGCTCCACGCCGGTCGCCTCGCGCGCGATCGCGTCGATCGTGTCGTTGGTTTCCAAAAACGGCGCCCAGAACCACGCCGGCTTCACGCCCGTCGCGCGCTGGACCGCCTCGGCCGTGCGCACGAGTTCGTTGCGCACCGCGGCCTCGTCGAGCTCGCGCAGATGCGGATGCGAATACGAGTGGTTGTTGATCTCGTGCCCCGCCTCGTGCGCCGCACGCGCGAGCTCCGGATGCGCCTCCACTGCCCGGCCCACGTGGGCAAACGTCACGCGCGCACCGGCGTCTTTCAGCACGCGAAGCAAGCGCGCGTTTTGCTCGGGCGTCGGACCGTCGTCGAAAATGAAAGCGACTCGCTTGGGCGCGGATTTTTCCGCGGCCAGACCGATCGCACCGAGCAAAGGCAATGTGAGGAAAAGAAGCAGCGATTTCATCATGGGGTGATGACGAACTTCGCGCGCCCACGTTGCAGATGCAATCGCGCGAACGCGCGGCGTGACGCCGAACCAGGCCGTCATTGTTCCCACGGAAAGGCGAACCGCTTCACGTCAAAGAGTCCGCGCTTGCGCGGCTTTTGCGCGAAGCCCCAACCATTGTTTTCGAGTCGCGTGCGGTAGCCGACGCGGTCGCCGAGGATCTCGAAGGCGAGGCGCACGTCGTTGGCTTGCCGCTCCTCGGCATCGTAGGGCGGCAGCGTTCGTTTGCGGTCGAACGCATCGGCGATCGTCCAATCGGGACCGTCGCAAACGATCCATCCGCCGGGCTTCAGCAACGCATCCACGAGCACAAAATCCAAACCAGTGACGTCCCTCGTGTAGCGACCGTCGAAATAACAAACGTCGAACCGCGTGCCGCGTCCGTCCTGGATCATTTTGCACAGTTCCCACGTGGGTGAGCGCGGCGCGAAGATCGGCGTCACCCGATGCGTGAGGCCGACGCGGGCGAGCGTTTCGGAAATGCTCGGCTCAAGCGTCCGCACGTTCACGCGATCGATGGTCGTGAGATGCCCGCGTCCTTGGTCCTCGAGGATCGCAGCGATGTAGGCACTGCTCTTGCCGTGGAGAAATCCGATCTCGAGCAGCTCCACCGCGCCGTGCTCCAGGACAAAGCTGCACAGCTCCCGCGCCCGATCCTCCCGCATCCCCGGCAGGCTGCCCAGCGTCGCGGTCACCTCGTCGAATTTCGTCATGGAGCGGCCCAAAGCTAAAGTATGTGGCTGGAAACGAGGGCGAGCGTGACGTGCGCCCTTAAGTGCGTGTTCGCAATCACATTGCAATTGCTCAGGCCTCACAACTCTCGATGTCGCCGATTCGCACGTATGACAAAACGCCCGGCTGCGCGTGCGCACAGCCGGGCGAAGATGGTGGAGGTGGCGGGAATTGAACCCGCGTGCCCCTGACCTTTGCACACCGCGTCTACCATGTTTAGTGCGATCTTAGTTTCACCGATGCCAAGCGACCACACGTGCTAAGACATCGGCTATTCCCCAGATGAAGATACAGCGCGCAGTCCGCGGACCGCGCTACGCGCTATGCCTGCTGTCGACGTTAGTCACGGCTAGCAGGTGTCGCCGGACCAACGAGGCGGCTATATTAAGCCGCCATGGGCATTTCTTCGTAGGTGCCTCTTATTGGTTCGAAGGGGGATTTACGAGTGACCCTCGACACTCGACAGGCAGCGGCGCACTCCAACCAAGGGTAGAATCCAGAACACCCCCGAAAAGGGATAAACGAATTCGACTGGGTGCGACCCAATCAAAGAACGGACCGACCACTGTGCGCGCTCTCCGCGCCGTTGCAAGCGTCATGCCCCGCCCGCGCCGCAACGTGCTGCGACTCAAACCGCACCGAGGCTCGAGTCATGCCGCACTGTGGCGCGACCCGATCCGCACCTTGTCGCGACCATGGACGCAACGTGGCTCGACCGTGTCCGCACTTGGTTCCGAGAAGGTGCGCACTCGCGTGGGACCATGTGCGCACACGGTCGCAAGGCGGTGCGCACCGAGTCCCGACCGTGTTCAGACCTGGTCTCGACCGTGTCCGCACCTTGTCGCGACACGGTGCGGACATCGTCACGACCTAGACCGCGATTGCACGCTCTTCAGCCCGGCGGGGACGCCGGGCTCCACCTTGCTCAGGTCGTTTCCGCGGTTCCGCCCTTCCGCGTTTCCGCGATTTTTCCTCTGCTTCCGTGTCTCTTCACTGATCGGAGTCCGGCTCGAAACCGATGGCGTCGAGCGCGGGTTGGATCTCCGCGTTCGCCATGAACAGTTTCCACAACAGACCGGTGCGGTGGTTTTCGATCATCACGGTGATCGGCGCCTGGTTCAGCGCCATGTAAACCATGTCAAACCAGTTCTGCGTCTGGTTGAAGCCGTCGTAGAAGCCGTAAGGGCCCCAGACCTGCGGGCCGAGGTCGCGATAAAAATGCTTCAGCGCGGCCATCGATTCCTCCGGCGTGTAGGGCATCGAGGCGAGCGACGCCATGACGTTGATCGTGCCGTTGTCGTCGCGCGGATTGGGGCGTCCACCGCCGGTGTTGATGCCCGCCGAGAGTCCCCACGTGTCGGGTCCGTAGCCGACGTAGTTGCGCGGATTTTCGATGCAGTAGGCACGATTGATGAGCGCGATCGCGCGGTTGTTTTTGAAATAGTTGGTGAAGCGGTCGCGTTTCCCGCGCGGGTCGAAACCCATGAAGGAAAAATGCGTGAAGAACAGATCCGCGCCGGTGCCGACGCCGACGTCGAGTTTGTGTCCGTAGAAGGTCTGACCGTTCACGTAGCGCTCGCCGACGGTCGTGCGTCCCCAACCGCGACGATACGCGATGTGGCGCGGCGAGGTGCCGGCCCAGCCTGAGTAATAAAGTTCCGCAGGCACGGCGTGCGTGGGCGACGCGATCGCGAGCAGGTAAACGATCAGCGTCTCGTTCCAACCGATGAGCGGGTGGTTGATGTGAAAGCCGTATTCGCGCGACCAGTGCCAGTAGAGCACATCGCTGTCGGGAGTCTTTCGATACCACGTCCACTCCACGTCGCGCCACAGCCGCGTGATCGTCTCGCGCAGCTCGCGTTCGGTGGCGTCGTCGCGATCGAAATACTGCCGCACCGCGAGCAGGCCCTGGATCATGAACGCGGTTTCGACGAGATCGCCGCCGTTGTCGTATTTGCCGAAAAACGGGATCGCGCGGCCGGTCTCGCCGTGGAGGAAGTGCGGCCACACGCCGTGGAAGCGATCGGCTTTTTTCGAGATAGCGCACGATCTTCAGCAGGCGCTCGGCGATCGCTTCGCGCGACTCGAACTTTCGCTCGGCGGCGACGATCATCGCCATCACGCCAAAACCATTTCCACCGAGCGCGATGAGGTTGCGGTCACCGGGAAGAATTTCCGCCGACATGCCGGCGACGGGGTGCGCGGCGTCCCAGTAATACCGGAAGCACGCCTCCTGCACCATCGTGAGAAGTTCGTCGTCGGTGAATTCGCGGGTGCTCGCCTGCGCCGCGCCGGAAAGCGGCGACTCGTTGCCCGCGACATCGAGCGCGGTGACCTTGTAATGCGTGGTGCGGCCGGGCTTGCCGTGGAAATCGACGTAGCCGTGATAGCCGACCTGCTGCGTGCCGATGGGTTCGAACTCGCGGCCGTCGTCGGAGCGGTAGACGCGATACATCAACACATCGCCGGCGTCGCGCGGCGGCTCCCATTTCACATCCACATGGCGCTCGAACCCGCGGGCGGTCACACGCTCGGGTGCGGAGGGCGGCGCGCGATCGTCGCGCAGCAGCGGGCGAATCTGGAAATCGTCCACGTAGAGCGTGTGCTCTTCGTTGTCGTCGAGCCCCTGCATGAACGAGATCGCGGCGAGGTTCGCGACGTTGAACCGCGGATCGTCGGTGCCGCGGTAAACGTCGCCCTTGAATTTCTCGAACGGCACGACGATCTGCACCCACTGACCCGCAGGCAGCACCGCGTCGCCCTCGACGAGCGTCACCGCCGGCGTGCCGAACTGCGCGCGATCGAGCAGGTAAACGCGCGGCGAGTTGTCGGTGTTGAGCTCCTGGTCGGAATAAACCCAGAACGTGAGCGCCTCCCCCTCGAAGTGAAACGGCCGCGCGTAGCGCTGCGGCACCTCGAGCGTCATGCGCCAGTCGCCGCCGGGCGCGGAGCGCCACGAGAGACGGAGCGCGTTGGGCGGACTGACGGAATGGCGCGTCTCGACGGGAAACTTGCCCTGCCAGGTCTCGAGTTTACTCGGTGCGACGACAAAGCTGTTGCTGGCATCGTAGCCGTGCTCGGGAACGCTGTTGGCGAAAACGACATGACGGTCGTAGAGCGACTGCGCGCGTGCCGCCACGACCGCGGCGACGAGGGCGAGGGCGAACAAGGAGAGAACTTTCATGCGCAGCGCGGAGGTTCGCTGTATCCAGTTTTCGGTGACGGACAGCACTTCTCCCCTTTCTGTCATTCTGAGCGCAGCGAAGAATCCAGTTTGCGCTTCGAAGCCGGTCCTGGCGGCGACACTCCAGCTGGATTCTTCGCTTCGCTCAGAATGACAAACGGGAGAAAACGGGAGGGACAAAAAGCAGCGCGGCCTCGGGGACCGCGCTGCGGGAAGTTCCGTTTAGAACGTGAAGCGGGCGGTGAACTTAAACGTCCGCGGGGTCTGGTAATAGTAGGCGTTGCGGATGTGGCGGCCCTCCCGGTCGGTGTAGTCGTTGTGGTAATCGATCACGAGCGGGTCGTCGTAGTCGAAGATGTTGTCCACATTCAGCGCGAAGCGGGCCTTCACGCGGCCAAAGTCCGTCTCGTAGGCGAGCACCGCGGAAAAACTGCGGACCGACGAGCCGTAATACTCCTCGCCGCCGTAGGAACCCGCGTAGGGTTTGCCGGTGAAGTTGCCGCCGACGCCGATGGAGTAGCCTTGGAGGGCATCGTTATCGAACGAGTAGTTCGCGAAGAAGCTCGCGGTGTAGTCCACGGCTTTCCGCTGCGGCACGCCGGCCACGGACTGAGCGAGGGTATCCTGCACGCGGGAGATCTCGTTGCGCAGGTCGCTGGCCTGGGTCGGATCCTCGGTCTGCGCGAGCTGGGCGTTCCACGTGTCGAGATTCGCAGCGACGTGTTCGCGCGACATCGGATAGAAATCCACGATCTCCGTCTCGGGCAGCGCATAGCTCGCCTGCAGTCGCAGGTTCGGGAACGGGTTGGCGGTGATCTCGAATTCGTAGCCTTCCGCGTCCATCGCCGTCGTATCCGAATAAGCGATACCGCCGAAACCTTCGTCCTGCGGGGCGCCGCGGGCGATGTTGTATTTCTGCCATACGCCGCGGATGCCGACTGGATTTTCCACGTTGCGGTTCTGCGACTTCGACTCGTAGCGGCTCAGGCTCGCATAGTAACGACCATCAGGCGTGGAGATACGGATGCCGTAGTCATAGCCTTCGTTCTGCTCGGGGCCGGGACGAACGCCGTTGAGATACGGCTGCGAACCGGCGTTGGGCGGCAGAATATTTTCCGAGTAGTTGGCGAACACGCCGAACCAGCCGAAGTAGTAAACGGCGCCGGCCGTATAGGTGGTGCCGTTATCGCTCTCGCTCACGGCCTGATCGGTGAAGTTGGGACCGCGGCGGTAGCTGATGAGATCCTCGTCGTAGCGATCGTGACGCACACCGAGAACGATGCTGAGCGCGTCATTGAAGAGACGGGAATTCGAGAACAGCGCGTAGCTGGTGAGATCGAACTTGTCGTCGAAATCGAACCAGTAGCCCTGCGCCGGCGCGTAGGCCACGCTGTAGCCGTTTACGCCGTCGGGAATATCGGTGAAGGAGTTGGGCTGATCGAGATAGATGCGGCCCCACACCATGTTGTCGGCCCACTCGTTGATCTCCCACGTGCCATTGGTGATCTGCGCGAGATACTGGCGCGCCGACGTCTTGGTGCGACGTTGCGAGGCGGACGCGGCGAGAAGTTGGTTGAAGCGCGCGCCGAAGAGCTGGCCATCGAACTTGTAGTTCAACTGCGCGCGAATCTCATCCACCGAGCGCTGCTGTTCCTGACGGGAGAGAAAGAAATCGGCGAAGGGTTTGCCGTAGTTCGGATTCGCCGTGCCGTCGGGGAGCTGACGATTGATGTCGATGGAAGCGCCACCGGTGCCCTCGTAGTCTTTGGATGTCGTCTCCGTGTCGTAGGTGAAGAACGCGACCTGAAGATCGAGGTGCTCGTTGAAGCTGTGATCAAAGAAGAGCGTGAGGTTCTCGTAATCGTTGGTGCCGCGACCGGAGCCGTAGGTCCACTCACGACTCGGACGAACCGGGATATTGGCGGTCGACGAGTATTCCGTCTCCCACGGCAGTTTGATCTCGTCGGGATACCAGCCTTCGTGCGGCGCCCAGAGGAGCGATTGGCCGGGATCGAGCAACGCACTCGTCGTCGCGTAGCCGCCACGATACGTGCGAATCGTCTGCCCGGGATTGTTGGGATCATCCTCCATCGCCCACGGAGCCCACAGCATCAGCCGCTGATTGCCGGAGAGCGACGGAACGAAAACCGGATACGCATCGAGGCCCGTGCCCCATGCACCCGGCACCGACATCTCGACGGTGCGCGCGCCCCCGGTCGGAAGCGCGTTCCACGTGTCGGACGCGGTCGTGCCATCCCAACCGGAGATTTTGTCACCGATGGTGGACGAGATGAGCGTGTATTTCGAACGGTAGCCTTCGATCTCGAGACGCAGACTCGTGCGATCGCTCAGCTTGTAGAGCGCGGCGATGTCGATCGCGCGCTTGGTGCCTTCGTCGCCGTCGCGCCAGCCGCGCACGGTGTCATGCAGCGCGTTGACGCGGATCGCGAGCCGATCGGTCGCGGCCAGATTGTAATCGAGCTCGAAGCGCAGTCCGCCGTTGGAGTCGACGGTGACCGCCGGGCTGATGAACGTGTCGTCGAGCCGCGGCACTTTCGTGTAGGTGGACAACGTGCCGCCCACGGTGCCGAGACCGAAGAGAATGCCATTGGGACCGCGCGTGAACTCGACGCGCTCGATGTTATACGCATCGGAGTTTTCGAAGAACGTGAAATAGTTTCGCGTGGGGCCCGCGCCGCCTTGCTGGCCGGAGCCGACGCCGCGGAAACTGAACGCCCACGGGTGAAACGCCTGACCGCCGAAACCGCGGCCCGCGAGCGGATCCTCGGGCAGCACGTTCGGCGACCAGCGCAGCGCCTCGCGGACGTCCTGAATGTTGAGATCATCCAGAAACGTGCGCGTCAGCGACGACATCGCCGCGGGTGTGAGTTTGATCGGAGTGTTGGTGCGACCGCCCGAGAGCGAGTCCACCGCGATGTATCCAGTATCTCGTGACACATCGACCGTGAACGCACTGAGCGTCACGATGTCAGAGCTGGGCGGAGTGATATCACCCGGATCGGGCGTGGGAGAGGCCGGAGATTCCTCCGCCGGAGCGGCGGGCGTTTCCTGCGCGAACGCCGGAACAACGAGGCTGGCGCCAAGCGCGCCGAATACGACAACACGCAAAGCCAGGGGAGCTTTCATGGGGTGGTGTGGGTGGGTGTTTAGGGTGTGAGCACCGCGTCGCCTGTTTTGCGACGTGCAGCGCGGCGCACGTGGTTCTTGGCCCGCACTTTCGCCCGCTTTGTGTCTTCCGCCCAGACGGAGAACGTCCCCACCCTCACTACCGGACGGCGCCTGACGCGGCTCGGCGGAGACCTGAGCGCGCGCCGCCGCTCCTCCCCATTTCACCGGAGGAACTTCACGTTCAGAACCGCCGGCTCACGCGCCGCGACTCACCACTTCCGCGCGGCGTCCTCGACCATCTGCTGCAACATCTCGAAGCGAACCTCGCCGTAGTTGAGCGCGTAACGCTGCTTGCCCGCGCGAAACACCCACGTGGTCGGCACCCAGATCACCGGCAGATCGAGCATGCGCTCCAGTTTTTCGCCGGCTTTGCTGCTCGAGATCGGATGATTCAACGCGACGAAGTTCGGCTGCCCGCCGAGCTGCGCATCGCGCAGGCGCGGCTCCGGATCCATGCCGCGATGCCACACGTTCACAAAAACCACCTGCACGTCCGGATTCTTTTCGACGAAGCGCGCCCAGCCTTCCGGCACCATCTCGCGACGGCAGTTGCCGCACCACGGCGCCCAGAAATGCACGATCGTCACCTGCTCGCTCGCGACGCGTTCGCGCAGTGAAGTTTCAAACGCCGCCGCATCGTCGGACGCACGCGCGCCGCTCACCATCGCCGCTCCGAGGACAAGCCAAAGCCAGAATTTCATCGCGCCCGAATGAACATACTTTCGTAAAACTCGCCAGCGCGTCCGCGACATCGAAAAACCGCGGCGCTTTGCCCTTGCACGCGCCGCGCGCAACGTTGTTCTCGGCGGCTTTTCCATGTCCGTCGTCGCGTCTCCGGCCACCTCGTCGCAACCGAATCCCGACCACGTCCTCCGCCTCTCGCAGGAGCTCGGCGTTAAGGTCTTCCAAGTCGCCGCCACTGCGCAGCTGCTCGCGGAGGGCGCCACGGTGCCGTTCATCTCGCGCTACCGCAAGGAAGCCACCGGCGAGCTCGACGAGGTGCAGGTCACCGCGATTCGCGATCGCCTCGAGCAACTGCGCGCCATCGACGAGCGCCGCGCCTCGATTCTCGCTTCGCTGAAGGAGCGCAATCTTCTCACGCCGGAACTCGAGAAAGCGATCAACGCCGCGGACTCCGTCACCGCCCTCGAGGATATTTACCTGCCGTTCCGTCCGAAGAAGCGCACGCGCGCCACGATCGCGAAGGAAAAGGGCCTCGAGCCGCTCGCCGATCTGATCTTCGCGCAAGATCCCGCAACCGATGTCGCCGCCGAGGCCGCTGCGTATGTGGGACGTGAATACGTCGCCGACGACGGCAAGAACCAGAAATCCAAGATCGAAAACGTCGAGGAAGCGCTCGCCGGCGCACGCGACATCATCGCCGAGCGCATCAGCGACGACAAAGACGCCCGCGCCCGCCTGCGCGCACGCTACCAGTCCGACGCGATCGTTTCCTCCAAGGTGATGATCGGAAAGGAAACTTCCGCCGAGGCCGCGAAGTTCAAGGACTACTTCGAGTGGAGCGAGCCGCTCGCGAAAGCCCCTTCACACCGCGTCCTCGCGATGCGTCGTGGCGAAAAGGAAATGGTGCTCATGATGCGCGTCACGCTGCCCGACGAGGCGATGGCGCCCGCCGAGGTCGCGCCGCTTTTCGTCAAAGGCAAAAACCCCGCCGCCGATCAGGTGCAGCTCGCCGTGCAGGATGCCTGCAAACGTCTCCTCTGCCCCGCGATGGAGACCGAGATGCGCCTCGATTCCAAGAAGCGCGCCGACGAAGCCGCCATCAAGATCTTCGCCGACAATCTCCGCGAACTCCTCCTCGCCGCTCCGCTCGGCCAGAAGAACGTCCTCGCGATCGACCCCGGTTTCCGCACCGGCTGCAAAGTCGTCATTCTCGATCGCCAGGGAAAACTCCTGCACAACGACGTCATCTATCCCGATCGCCACGAGACCGAGGCGAAGGAAAAAGTCCTCGGCTTCGTGAAGTTCTTCCAGATCGAGGCGATCGCGATCGGCAACGGCACCGCGGGCCGCGAGACCGAGGCGTTCGTCCGCACGCTCGGCCTGCCCGCGACGATTCCGGTTGTGATGGTGAACGAATCCGGTGCCTCCATCTACTCCGCCAGCGAAGTCGCGCGCGACGAGTTTCCCGATCACGATCTCACCGTGCGCGGCTCCGTCTCGATCGGCCGCCGTCTCATGGATCCGCTCGCCGAGCTCGTGAAGCTCGATCCGAAATCGATCGGCGTGGGCCAGTATCAACACGACGTCGATCAAAACGCGCTCAAACGCTCGCTCGACGACACGGTGGTCTCGTGCGTGAACGGCGTCGGCGTGGAACTCAACACCGCGTCGAAGCAACTGCTCAGCTACGTCTCCGGCCTCAACGCCGCCGTCGCCGCCGCGATCGTCGCCCGGCGCAACGAAAACGGTCCGTTCAAATCGCGCGCCGAGCTGAAGGAGGTGCCGCGCCTCGGACCGAAGGCTTTCGAACAAGCCGCCGGCTTTCTCCGCATTCGCGACGGCGCTCACCCGCTCGATTCCAGTGCCGTGCACCCCGAGCGCTACGCGCTGGTCGAGAAAATGGCCGCCGATGTTGGCGCGACCGTTTCCGATCTGATGCGCGATCCGAAACTCCGCGCCCAGATCAAGCTCGAGAACTACGTCACCGAGGAAGTGGGTTTGCCCACGCTCAACGACATCATGACCGAGCTCGCGAAGCCCGGCCGCGATCCGCGTGAGAAGTTCGAAGCGTTCAGTTTCCAGGAAGGCATCAACAAGCCCGAGGATCTGAAGCCCGGCATGAAATTGCCCGGCATCGTGACCAACGTGACCGCGTTCGGCGCGTTCGTGGACATCGGCGTGCACCAGGACGGACTCGTCCACGTGTCGCAGCTCGCGGACACGTTCGTGAAAGATCCCGCGTCCGTCGTGAAGCCGCAGCAGCGCGTGATGGTGACGGTCGTGGAAGTCGATCTGCCGCGCAACCGCATCGCGCTCTCGATGCGCAGCCGCCCCGAGATCGGTCCGAAGACTGCGCCCGGTGCGGGCGGTCCTCGCACGAGCCCCGGCCAGCGTCCGTCGAACAACGGCCCGCGCGCCACGCCGCCTCCGCCTCGCTCGCAACAGTCGCTCAACAGCGATTGGTTCAGCGCCGCGTTGAACAAAAAGCGCTGAGCGTTCGCGCGGCTGCACTCATCCGGAAACACGGAAGAAGACGCCGGGCGGATCTGCCCACGCGCGGCTCGCGACTTTGAGCGAAGCGAAGTTCGCCGCAGGCTGGCCTGACATCCACTCGGAGTCTCGCTGCCGGTTTACGCGACGACGCGCACACTGGATTCTTCGCTTCGCTCAGAATGACAGAGAGGAAAACAGCCTCTCCTCTTTCCGTGCTTCCGTGATCCCGCCGTTCCGCGTTTCCGCGATCTCCTCGCGTCTTCACTTCTCTTGCCGCCGCGGCGGGCGCACTTGTCTGCCGTTTGCACCACGATTTCGCCAAGTCGAATCGCCACGGAGATTTCCAGCCAACTTTTCGAGGCGAGCTGAGTCTCACTCATTGATGAAAATCCCAAATACCCCTGTCGCAGATCTCCCGCTCACCAAAATCCTGATCCGCGGCATTCATCTCGATCTTTCGCCGGCCATGCACAGCTACGCGCTCGATAAATCCGCGCGGCTCCTGCGGCACAACGGCCACATCATCCGGGTGCGAATCGACGTCGAGTATGACCGCACGGCGTCGATCGGCACCGAGTTCATCGCAAAAGGCCACATCGAGATTGGCGGTCCGGATCTCCTGGCGAGCGTCGCGTGCGAGGACGCCTACAAGGCCATCGATCTGCTGGTCGACAAACTCGATCGTTTGCTGGCGCGGCGTCACGGCCTCCGTAAGGAAGGTCGCCACACCACGTTGCCAGCGGCCCCCGCAGACGAGTTCCCGAGCGCGGACTAAGGGTTTCTTCTCGTGCGAGCAGGTGCTTGGAAGGGCGCGGGTTACTGACCCGCGCCCTTCGTGCGTTAAAGCGTTCTTCCACTCAGGGAAACGCCGATGCGAGGGCACATGGAATCCTAAGAATTCGGCGATTGTCGAAAGGCGTGCCGCCACGGCTAAACTCATGCCGTCAGCGACACACACACTACACTTGGAATTCCGCGGTCACTATGAAGCTCTCCACACGCACTTCGCTTCTCGCAGGCTTGCTCGGTTTCGCCGCTCTCGCGGCCTCCGCGCAGGCCCAGCTCACGCTCTCCGGTAAAGCCTATGGCACCTTCGCCGACGAGCTGCTTCCCAACACGACGGTGACGAACTCGACGACCACTTCGGTGTTTTCGTCAGGCATTCCTTACCAGCCGTCCGACACGCCCACCTCGATCACCTACAACGGCAACACCTTCACCGATGTTGGCGATGGCGGCGCGATCGCGCTGGGCATTCTTAACTTCAAGAACGGCGTCACGCTCCTCGACTCGACGGCCACCACCGCGAGCTTGGACTTGTTTCTCGATCTGTCTCCGGTCGGCGGCCCGGCAGCTCTCAAGCTCACCACCATGAGCTTCAATCTGCTCAATACGCCCAACAATCCGATCGGCGATGTCCCGGACCTCTACTCGCTCTCCTACACGGAGCCCGCGGTGGTCTGGCTCGAGAACGCCAAGATCACCTTCTCGCTCGTGTTCACCGACGGCGCGTTTCTCACGCCCGCCGGCAAACCGATCTCGGAGAACGGCGAAATCACCACGGGAGACATCTTCGCTCACATCGAAATCACGCCGATCCCGGAGCCGTCCACCTACGCGTTCGCTGGTGTCGCGGTGCTGGGCATCGTCGCTCTCCTCCGCCGGCGTCGCAATCCACTCGCTGCCTAAAAAATTCCCTCCGCACCATTCCCGCGTTCGCGCCGACGAACGCTTTCTCTCGACGACCGCGGTTTCGACCGCGGTCGTTTTGTTGTCAGTGTTTCGACGCGGTGGTCGAGCCGCGCAGCCGGAGATTCAACATTTCCACCGCGAAGGCGAACGCCATGGCGAAGTAGATGTAGCCTTTGTTGATGTGCTGATGCGTGCCTTCGGCCACCAGCGTGACGCCGATCAGCAGGAGAAACGACAGCGCGAGCATCTTCAGCGTCGGGTGCCGGTGCACGAAATCGCTGATCGCGCCGGCGTATTTCAACATGACGCCGATCGAGATCATCACGGCCGCGATCATGACCGCGAGATGATTGGCCATGCCGACCGCCGTGATGACCGAGTCGAGCGAGAACACCACATCGAGCAGCAGGATCTGGCCGATGACTTGATTGAAACGTGGCGCGACTTTCTTCGGTTGATCCGGATGCTCCCCTTCGAGCTTCTCGTGAATCTCGCGGACGCTTTTGAAGATCAGGAAAAGACCGCCGGAAAGCAGGATCAGATCGCGCCCCGAGAGCGCGAACGAGAACACCGTGATCAGCGGCGCCGTGAGCTTCACGATCCACGCCAGCGAGCACAGCAGCAGCACCCGGGTGATCAGTGCGAGCGACAAGCCGATGGTGCGCGCCTTCGCCTGCTGCTCCTGCGGCAGCTTCGCCGACAGGATCGAAATGAAGATGATGTTATCGATGCCCAGGACGATCTCGAGCAGCGTGAGCGTCGCCAGCGAGACCCAGATCTGCGGATCGGAAATCCATTCCATGATCCCGCCACAAGGAACCCCGCCGGTGCGAGGTCAACGCGTCTCAGGCTCGCCTACCCGCGATTAGGGGAAAACCGGGTCCTATATCGCCCACGCGAAACCCGCCCGCAGCCACAACGGCGTGAGCAACACGCCGAGCGCGGTCGTGCCGAGCACGATCTGCACGGCGGTAAGTGGACGCCCACCGTAATGTTGCGCGAGGATGATCGGGATCACCGCGGCCGGCATCGCGCCCTGCACCACAATCACGCGCTTCAACTCCATCGGCACCGGCAACCAGCGCGCCAGCGCGATGAACGCCAGCGGCAGAACCGCCATGCGCAGCACCGCGGAGCCAAACGACGCGCGCGGTTCGAACAACGCCTTCGGATCGCCGAGATAGTTCGCGAGATTCGCCCCGGTCATCAGCAAACCCAACGGCACGGCGCAGGCGCCGAGCGTGCTCGCAAACTCGATCACCATCTTCGGCACGCGCGGACCGAGACCGGTCAGATTGATCACCACCGCCCCGATGAGCGTCAGCACCATGGGACTGAGGAGTTTTTTCCAACCTTCGCGCAGCGAGAGTCCGCTCAGCACGATCACACCCACGGTCCACAGCGCGAACTCCACGCCGACGTTGTGCACGAGCAACATGCCGCGACTCTCGGGACCGAAAAGTCCCGTCATGATCGGCAGCGGCAGATAGCTGTAATTGCCGAGTCCGGCCGCGAGCGCGAAGGTCCGGAGTCCGGTGCCGATCGTGAGCCCCAGCGAGCGTCCCAGCATCCACGCGAGCCCGATACTCCCCACCGTGGTGCCAAACCCCACCAGCGGCGCGCCCAGGAGATTGCCCGGCTCCTGCAACTCGGGATTGCTCACCACCGACTCGAACACGAGACACGGGAAACACACGTAGATCACGATCCGCAGCAGGCTCTTCTCCGCCTCGCCTTCGACCCAGTGTATCCGTCGCAGCACGACACCGAGCGCGATCATCGCGAACACCGGCAGGATCAAAAGCAGCAGTTGTCCGTAACTCATCGAAAAGGAAAACCCATCACTCCGCCATCGCCTGGCCGGCGAGCCAGCCGGTGGTCCAGGCGGCCTGGAAGTTGAAGCCGCCGGTCACGCCGTCGATGTCGAGCACCTCGCCCGCGAAGTGCAGGCCCGGCACGAGGCGGCTCTGCATCGTTTTGAAATCGATCTCGCTCAGGCGCACGCCGCCGCAGGTGACGAACTCGTCCTTGAACAAACTCTTTCCTACGACCTGAAACTCCGCCGCGGTCACCTGGCCCGCGAGCGCGCTGAGCGCCTGATTGCTCACGCTCGTCCAGATCGCGGTCGGCGCGCGAGGCCGGCGCCGATGACGAGTTTTTCCCACAGCCGTTGCGGAAAACCAAACGGGCTCCACGTCGCGAGCTGCTTCTTGGGATTCTTTTCGCGCGCGGTCGTGAGTTCACGCAGCGCCATCTCGCGCGTGTGCGGCGGCGCGAAGTTGATCGCGACGGGGAACTCGTAATTGCGATTTGCCAGTTCACGCGCGCCCCACGCCGAGAGTTTCAGGATCGCCGGACCGCTCAGGCCCCAGTGCGTGACGAGCAGCGGCCCGCTCTCCTTCAACTTCGTGCCGGGCACGCTCGCGACCGCATTTTCAACCGAAACACCCGAGATGCCTTCGAGGCGTTTGTCGTCGATGTGAAATGTGAACAACGACGGCACCGGGGGCTCGATCGTGTGGCCGAGCGCCTGCGCGATCGCGAGACCCGCGCTGGACTTGTTGCCGCCGGTGGCGATGAGCACGCGCTCACAGCGAAACTCCGTGTCGTTCGTCAGCGTGATCCAGAAACTCGAACCGCCCTCGCCGGCCGCGCTGCGTTCCAACTTGCGGACACCGCAGCTCGTCACGATCTCCACGCCTGCCTTTTGCGCGGCGCGCATCAGACACTCCACGATCGTCGCCGAGTCGTCGGTCGTCGGAAACATGCGACCGTCTTCCTCGGTTTTGAGCTCCACGCCACGCTCGGCAAACCACGCGATGGTGTCGCGCGGTTGAAAACGATGAAACGCGCCGAGCAACTCACGGCCGCCGCGCGGATATCGTTTCACGAGCTCGCGCGGATCGAAGCAGGAATGCGTCGTGTTGCAGCGACCGCCGCCCGAGATGCGCACCTTGGCCAGCGGATGCGCCGTGGTTTCGAAGAGCGTCACGCGGCCGCGATCGCCGAGTTTCTCCGCGCAAGCGATGGCACCGAAGAAACCCGCCGCACCGCCGCCGACGACCGTCACGCGCGTGAGACTCATGCCTCAGGGTGAAAAACCCCTGCCCGCGCGTCCAAGGAAAAGTGGCGGCGGGCCTCGCTCCCGCCGCCACCGTAGTCCTCGCCGTTCTTACGGCTTGTTTCGGCGAGCCGGTTTCAACTCGTCGAAAATGGTTTGCTGCTCGGGCGTGAGCACCGCGCGCACTTCGGCGCGCGTGGCGCCGATGGCCTTGCGGAGTTCCTTGCGCTGCTTGCGCGGCCGCGCACTGCCTTCAGCAGCGGCGAGTTTCTCCTCCGCGCGCTGCCAGATCGCGACGATCTGCTGCTCCTGTTCGGACGTGAGGTTGAGTTTCTCGTCGAGAAACTGGAGCCGCGCTTCGAGACGCGGGGACAACTTCGTGGCATTGTCGGCGAGCGCGAGGCTCGAGAAGACCAGACCGGAAAGAACGAGAAGGGAAACGAATTTGGCTTTCATGCGCACCGAGACGCTGTATCCGCAAACCGGTTACACCGACCTCGCGTTCATTTCTTTCAACCCGGCGAGGACGACGGGCTCCACCTCGCCTCGAGTCGAGCCCGTGTCCGAACCACGTCGAGCCATTGTGCGGACCGGGTCGGGACAAGGTCCGGACACGGTCGCGACAAGGTGCGCACAACGTCGGAACAAGGTGCGCACCAGGTCGAGCCACAGTCCGCACCCTCTCGCATCATGGACACAGACACACGCTCCCATGAGTTGTCATTCTGAGCGCAGCGAAGTTCAGCCGAAGGCTAGCCTGACATCTAGGGCGCGCTTTGCTGCGTGAGCCGGCAACGAAACCCCAAATGGATTCGCTTCGCTCAGAGCGCCCTGCTCTCTCCCTTCCCGCGTTTGCGCGATTACTTCTTCTTCGGCGAAAGCGCGCGCCGCGGCTGCGGCTGATCGATGGGCAGTGTGTCGAACACCTTTTTGCTGCACGGGCGTGAGGATCACGCGGATGTGCTCGCGCGTTTGCGCGGCCAGATCGCGCAGACGCTGCTGTTTGTCGCCTGAGGAAGCCTGAATGGCCCGGACTTGGGCCTCGGACGCGTCCCAGATCGCGCGGATTTTCACCTTCTGCTCCTCGGTGAGCTGGAGCCGTTCGTCGAGCTGCTTCAGGCGACGCTCGCGCAGCTCGACGGCGCTCATCTGGATACGCGGTTGCGGCGCGGTGCTGGTCTGCGCGCAGGCGACGCTCGCGAGCACCAGCGCGGACAGCGCGACGATCCGGGAAGACGTGGAGAAGCTTTTCATGGGATACAGTCGGGACGGGAGCTTGCGACGCCAGGGGCCGAACTCCAGCTTGCCCGGAGCATGATCGAAGTCAGCGGGCTTTCCAAACTCTACGGCAGTTTTTCGGCGGTGCGCGATCTGTCGTTTTCGGTGCGCCCGGGCGAGGTGCTGGGACTCGTCGGCCCGAACGGCGCGGGCAAGACGAGCACGCTGCGCTGCCTCGCGGGCATCATTCCTGCCAGCGGCGGAAGCATCCGCGTGGCGAGACACGATCTCGCGACCAATCCCGTGGAGGCGAAACGCGCGCTGGCATTTTTCCCGGACGAACCGCGGCTCTTCGACTATCTCACGGTGCGGCAGCATCTGGCGTTCGTCGCCAAGATCTATCGCGTGCCCGATCACGAGCAGATCGCCGGGCCGTTGCTCGAGGAACTCGAGCTTTCGGAAAAAGTGAATGAGCTGCCGGGCGCGCTCTCGCGCGGCATGAAGCAGAAACTCGCGATCGCGTGCGGACTGCTGCACAGCCCGGCGGTGATGTTCTTCGACGAGCCGCTCACCGGACTCGATCCGCTCGGCATCCGGCGCATGAAGGACTCGATCCTGCGTCGCGCGCGCGAAGGCGCGACGATCGTGCTGAGTTCGCATCTGCTGCACCTGCTCGAGGAAGTGTGCTCGCACGTGTTGATCCTGAAACGCGGCGTGAAAATCGCACACGGCACGATCGCGGAAGTCGCAGCGCAGTTCGGCAGCGCGGAGGGCGCCGTGAATCTCGAAGACGTGTTCATCCGCGCGACCGGCGGCACGGAGGATTGATTTTCCCGCATGCTGAGCGCGGTCGTCTATCTCCGGCTGAACTCGTTGCGCAATCTCGTGTGGTCGCGCGTGCGGCGGCTGCGCGAGCCGAAATACCTGATCGGCGCGGTGGTGGGCGTGAGCTATTTTTACTTCGTGCTGTTTCGACAGACCGGGCTCGCGAACGGCGGCGCGAACGGTCTCTCGGAGCTTTCGAACACCGCCGCGGCCACGGCGCTGGGCATCGGATCGCTGATGCTCGCAACGGTGATGGTGTTCATGTGGGTGATGCCCTCGGGCAATCCGGGGCTGACGTTCACCGAAGCGGAAATCGCGTTTCTGTTTCCCGCGCCGGTAACGCGACGCTCGCTGATCCACTACAAGCTCCTCAGCACGCAACTCCGCACGTTGGTGCAGTCGCTGTTTTTCACGGTGGTGTTCAACCATCGCAGCTTCGCCGACGGCCGCGCGGCGCAGGTGATCCTCGGTTGGTGGCTCGTGCTGAGTGTCGTGAACCTGCACTACATGGCCGCGTCACTCACGATCTCTCGACTCGCGGAAGGCGGCGTGAGCGCAACGCGTCGGCGTTTCGCGGTGTCGTTCATCATCGCCACGCTTTTCGCCGGCGCACTCGCGTGGATCTGGCGCGAGCTGCCGCCCGGGCCGGTGGAGGTTGACCAGGTGCCGGGGTGGATCGCCACGGTCACCAGCACGGGCGCGCTCGGCTGGCTGTTGTGGCCGTTTCGCGCGTTGATCGAGCCGTTCTTCGCGCGCGGCGCGACGGAGCTTGCGTTGGCATGCCTGCCGGCGGCGCTGGTGCTCGCGCTGCACTACCGCTGGGTGGTGGGCAGCAACGTGGCGTTCGAGGAGGCATCGCTCGCCCGCGCGGAAAAACGCGCGGCGAAAGCCAACGCACTGCAGCGCACGGGCGCACTCCACGTCGGCGAGGAACCGCGCGCGGCACGACGCGAACCGTTCTCGCTCGCGCGAGTGTCGTTGCCCGAGCTGGCGTTTTTGTGGAAGAACCTGCTCTCGACCTCACGTCCGTGGTTCACCGGTCGCAACTGGCTGGCGGCGGCGGGAGCGCTGATCGTTGTATCCATTATTCTGATGCGTGTCCTCGGCGACCGCTACTGGGTCGCAGGGGGCACGATCGCCGCGATTTCGACGATGATCGGCGGTGCGGCGATTGTCTATGGCCCGCTGCTCACGCGGCTGGATCTGCGGCAGGATCTCGTGAACGCCGATCTGTTGAAAACCTATCCGCTGCCCGGATGGCGCATCGTGCTCGGCGAAATCCTCACCCCGGTCGTGGTTCTCACGGGCGCGGTTTGGCTCGGCCTGCTCGGCTGGTGGCTGGGTTTGCACGGGCATCAGCCGCCGGCGCTTTCGGAAACGTGGTTTAGTCCCGGCATGCGCATCGTGCTCGTGATCTGCGGTGCGTTTCTCGCCCCGTGGTTGATCGCACTCGAACTTTTGGTCCCGAACGCCGCGCCGATTCTGTTGCCCGGGTGGTTTCAAACCATCCGCACGCCCGGCGCAGGCATCGATCTGATGGGGCAGCGGCTGATCTTCGGCTTCGGGCAAATCTTCGTCGTGCTGCTCGCGCTGTTGCCTGCAGGCGGAGGCGCCGCGCTGGTGATGTTCATTATCAACGCGCTGGTCGGACCTGCCGCCGCGACGATCGCCGGCACAGTCGTCGCATCGGTGGTGTTGATCGCAGAGCTTTGGTGCGGATTGTGGCTGGTCGGGAGCCGCTTCGAGCGGTTCGACGTCTCGAGCGAACCTCGCCCATGAATTTCGAACAACTGACCACGATCGCCGCGAACACCGTCGGCGCGACGCAGCGGCGCCTGCCCGCGGAGTTGCGTGCCCTCGCGCGCGGCGTGCCGGTGCTCTACGAACGCGTGCCCGCGCCCGACGTGCTCGCGGAAGGGTTTGAGCCGGACATCCTCGGGCTGTTCACCGGGCATCCGCACGGCACGGAGTTTCGCCAGGATCACCCCGCCCCGCCGCACATCCTGCTCTACCTGGAAAACCTCTGGGAAATGGCGGAGGGCGATCCGCAGGTCTTTCGCGAAGAGACGCGGCTCACCTACCTGCACGAGTTGGGGCATTATTTCGGGTGGGACGAGGACGAGCTGGCCGCGCGCGGGCTCGACTAAGCTCGGCCGCCCCGCCCGCGCACAAACCCGGAACTTCGCCCACCTGCCTTGGTCGGCGGTGTGAGCCCGCACACTCCGCGCTTTCCAAGCCGTGCGCACCGTGCATAGTCTCGGCTCCAATTCTTTACGTTTTCGTCATGAAAAAGTTCTTCCTGCTGTTCCTCGTCGCTCTCCTCGGCCCCGCCGCTGTCTTCGCGGCCGGCCGCGCGACCCGCGCCGACTACGTGACGCGCGTCGAATCTTGCGAGGCCGTGCTGCAGGAGTTCATGAGCAGCCCCGAGCACGCGATCCCGCAGGAAATCCTGCAACAGGCGCAAGGCATCATCATCGTCAACCAGTTCAAAGCCGGGTTCTTCCTCGGCGTGAAAGACGGTTACGCGGTCATCCTCGTGAAGAAGCCCGACGGCAGCTGGAGCGTCCCCGCCCTCCTGCACGCCGGTGAAACCAGCCTCGGTTTCCAGGTCGGTGCGAAGTCGATCGAGACCGTGATGGTCCTCACCGATCCGCAGACGCCGAAGCTGTTGTTCGATCAACGTTTCAATGTCGGCGTGGACGCCAAGGCCGTCGCCGGTCCGAAGGCCGCGGAACGCGAGCGCGACAATCGTCCGATCATCGATGCGCCGGTGCTCGTTTACTCGAAGTCGAAGGGCCTCTACGCCGGCGCCACCGTGAAGCTCGGTTTCCTCTCGCGCAACGACGAGGCCAACCACGTGCTCTACAGCACCGATTACAATCTCCCCGAGCTGCTCTACAGCGATTGGGTGCAGCCGGTGCCGGAAGTCGTGCCGCTGATGAACTACGTGCGCGACATCACGCGCTGAGCGTCGCACGCACTCGATTCGATTTTCCCAAGGCCGCCCGCGAGGCGGCCTTTTTGCTGCGTCGTCACGTGCGCAACGCGCGCAGAATCGCGGCAAGCTCGGCGAGCGCCGCCTCCGCCACGACTGCCTGCACGTCGGTGCGTTTCACGCCCGGACACTCGATGCGCCCGTGCCAGAGCTGCGGTTTCCGCGCCCCGCGCCAGCGCGCGACCGCCCACCACGCAAACGGCGACGTTACGCCCTCGTCGGGGGACGGCTCCGCGTAACCGGTCGTCGCGACGCCGAAATCGGCACCCAATAAACGGCAAGCGCCCAGCGCCATCTGCTCGGCGATTTCGGCGGAGACGCCGTTGACGCGCTTCGCCGCGCGACGATCCACGCCGAGCAGCGCTGCTTTTTGTTCGATCGTGTAGGCCGTCACGCCGCCGAGAAAATACCGCGACGCGCCCGACACCGCGGCGATGCGAGCCTGCAGGTTGCCCGCGGTGAGACTCTCCGCCGCCGCGACGGTCCAGCGGGGCGGTCCGAGCAGCAAGGGTCCAAGATCGGTCATACGCGTCCGCTCCTTGGCGCGTTTTACTTCAGCTCCAATCCGACCGGGCAGTGATCGCTACCCATCACTTCGGGCGAGATCCACGCGCGCTTCAATCGGCTCTTCAGCTTCTCGCTCGCGACGAAGTAATCGACGCGCCACCCGATGTTTCGCGCGCGGCAATTCATCATCTGGCTCCACCACGTGTAGTGACCGGGGCCTTTTTCGAACTCGCGAAACGTGTCCACGAAGCCGCTCGCGAGCACCTTCGAAAAAATTCTCGCGCTCCTCGTCGGTGAAGCCGGCGTTGCGGCGATTCGTCTTCGGATTCGTGAGATCGATCTCGGTGTGCGCGACGTTGAGGTCGCCGCAGAAGACAACCGGCTTCTTCTTCTCGAGTTTTTTCAGATACCCGAGAAACGCCGGATCCCACTCCTTCGTGCGATAGTCGAGCCGCGTGAGTCCGCGCTGGGAGTTGGGTTGGTAAACATTGACGAGGTGGAAGTCGTCGAACTCCGCCGTGATCACGCGGCCCTCGTCGTCGTGGCCCGGCATGCCGATGCCGAACGTCACCTTGACCGGCTTCACGCGCGTGAAAATCACCGTGCCCGAGTAGCCCTTCTTCACCGCCGAATACCAATGCGGCGTGTAGCCCGCGACCCACGCGACATGCTGCACGTCGCCGGGATGCGCCTTGGTCTCCTGCAGGCAAATGACATCGGCATCCACTTTCTCCATGTAATCGAGAAAGCCCTTCTTCAGCACGGCGCGGATGCCGTTCACGTTCCAGGAGACGAGTTTCATGCGCGCCGATGAACACTCACTCGTGCGCAAAGGCAAGTCGCCCGCACGCGCATGACCCGACATGACCCAGCTTCCGGTTGCGTCCGCCCCGCCGACCGGCAACGCTCGGCGACTCTTCTCATGTCCGCCTTTTCCCACCTGCCACTTGGCCGATGCATCCCAGACTCACCGCACGCGGTGTCCTGCAGTCTGCCCACGATGCGCGACGTCATCGGCTACGAGGAAAAGGACCCCGCGGTGATGCAGCACCTGAGTTCGGGTTACCCGCGCTTCGTCGTGCATCCGTTTGCGCGGCAACTCGCCGACCACCTCGTCGCCACCACGCCCGCGCTCGCCGGCAGCACACTCTGGCTCACCTCTTCGGAACGCATGGCGATCGCGCTCGTCGCGCACCTTGGCGAATCAAGCGGCGCGCTGCGCCTCGAGCACGGCGGACTCCACGGCGTGTATCATCCGGAATCGTCCGAGATCGCGGGTCGCGCCAAGGTGTTTCTCCAAAACCTCGGCGGCTTCCTCTCCTCGCGCGCGGCCGAGGACCAGCTCGTGCACCTCGGTCTGCGCGAGCGTATCCACAAAGAGGAGACATTCGCGCGCGACCCGCTTGCGGAGGTGCAGTCGAATCTGCGCGGTGCCATCCCCGGCACATCCAACACCGATCTTTTTCTCACGAGCAGCGGCATGAGCGCGATCGCGGCGGCGTTTCACGTCGTGTCGGAACTCCAGGCGAAGCGCGGTCGCACCGTGTGGCTGCAGCTCGGCTGGCTCTACCTCGACACGATCGCGATCCTCAAAAAGTTCACGCGCACGAGCGACGACTACGTTTACATCCGCAACGTCACCGATCTACCCGCGCTCGCCCGCATCTTTCGCGCGCACGGTTCGCGCATCGCCGGCGTGATCGCCGAAGTGCCGACCAATCCGCTGATCCAGACGCCCGACCTGCCTGCGCTGGCCGAGCTCTGTCGCACGCACGGCGCGCGACTGCTCGTCGATCCGTCGATCACGTCGGTCTACAACCTCGAGGTCCTCCCGCACACCGACCTCATCGTTTCCAGCCTGACGAAATACACCGCGAGCGAGGGCGACCTCACCGCCGGTCTCGTCGCCGTGAATCCACAGGGCCCCGACGCCGACGCGCTCCGCCGCGCGCTGCCCGCGCAGATCGAGCCGCTTTACTCGCGCGACCTCGCTCGCCTCGCCCATGAGATCGGCGACACGCGCAACGTGCTCCGCGCGATCCACACCAACGCCGCGCGCGTGGGCGAGTTTTTGTCCAAGCATCCGGCGATCAGCCGCGTGTATTCACCACTCCAGGACGACTCGCGCGAAAACTACCTTCGCCTCGCGCGCTCGCCCGACGCAACCGGCGGCATGATCACGTTTACGTTGAAGGAGATTGGCGCACTCGAGCGTTTCTACGACCGGCTGCGCCTGCCGAAAGGCCCGAGCTTCGGCATGAAGACCACGCTCATCTGCCCGTTCATGTATCTCGCGCACTACGATCTCGTCACGACGCCAGCGGGTCTCGCGGAGCTCGCGGCCAGTCATCTCGATCCAGATCTCCTGCGTCTTTGCGTCGGCACCGAACCGGCGGAAGAAATTATCCGCGCCCTCGACGAAGCGCTCGCGTGAACGCGCCCGCTCACTGCACGCTCGCGATCAAAGCGATCCCCAACGCGCCGCGCACCGAAGTCGTCGGCTGGCTCGGTGATGCAGTGAAAATCAAAGTGCACGCGCCGCCGGTCGAAGGCCGCGCCAACGAAGCGTTGTGCGAGTTTCTCGCGGAAAAACTCCATCTGCCGAAGCGCGCCGTCGAAGTGCTCCGCGGCGACACCTCGCGACAGAAACTCGTCCGCATCGAAGGCCTGAGTCTGGACGAAGTGCGACGCGGCTTGGGGCTGTGATTTTCCCACGCCCGATTTCATCACGGGCACACGGAAGCACTAAAGAAGCGTAGAAAATCGCGGAAACGCGGAAAACGCCCGAGTCGGGACAAGGTGCGTCCCGCGTCGAGACAAGGTGCGTCCCAGGTCGGGACAAGGTGCGAACACGGTCGCGACCAAGTGCGCCCTGCGTCGCCAGTAGGTGCGGACCAAACCGGGACAAAGTGCGGACCGCGTCGGAACACGGTGCGCTCCGCGTCGGGGCCGAGTGCGGATCGGATCGAACCAAAGTGCGCACCGAGTCGCCCCCTGTGCGCTCCGCTTTGCGCCAAGGCCCCGCCCGACTTGCTCCAACAAGCGACCCACCGCCGTGCCACAGCGCACGCCACCGCGCCTTCGCGCGAAAAGCGCCAAAAACACCAATACAATGTCAACTATTGGTTGACATTGCATTGGATGGCTCCCGGGGTGGGCGCGAGGGCGCGGTCCGGCAATTACGGATTGCGCGAGGCGGTCATCTCGCGGGTGAGGCGGGCGAAGCGGAGGCCGAGGCAGATCGCGGCAAAGGCGAGGCCGATCGCGAGTCCGATCCAGATGCCGATCGCCTCGTAGCCGAGGCGCAGGCCGAGCACGTAACCGAGCGGGATCGCGATGATCCAATAGGCCGTGAACGTGATCACGGTGGGAATTTTCACATCGCTGAGCCCGCGCAGAATCGCGGCGCCGATCACCTGGCCGCCGTCGAAAAATTGAAACAGTGCCGCAACCACGAGCAGTTGCGCGGCCAGTGCCACGACCGGTGCATCGTCTTTCACGAACCAGCCGGCGATCGTGTCGCCCGCGAGGAAGAACACGGTCATGAACGTCGCCGAACAAAGTGCGCCCATGCCAAGCGTGCCGAAACCGATCGGACGCAGGCGGTCGCACTCGCCGGCGCCGAGCGCCGTGCTGACACGCATGCCCGCAGCCATCGAAAGTCCGAGCACGACCATGAAGGTCGTCGCAGCGCAGGAGATCGCGATTTGGTGCGCAGCGAGCGGCACCGCACCGAGCCAGCCCATCATCACCGCCGCCGCGGTGAAAGCGCCGCTCTCGAACGTGAGCATGCCGGACGACGGCAGACCGAGCCGCAGCATTTCGCGAATACGTTCGCACGAAAGCGGCGCGAACCAGCGTTCGGGCCACGCCGGACGCACCGCCGGATCGAAACGAAGCCAGAGGAAAAGCACGAGTGTGCCGACGATACGCGAAATGAGCGTGGCGACGCCCGCACCCGTGAGTCCGTAAGCCGGCACGCCGAAGTGCCCGTAAATGAACACCCAGTTGAGGAACACGTTGAGACCGACGCTGCCGAGCATGATGAACATCGGCATCCACGGACGCCCCATCGCTTCGGCGTATTGGCGGAGCGCGAGATACAGCAGCACCGGCGTGATCGAGGCGCCGACCCAGTGGTAATATGGCCCGACGATGGCGAGCACCTCGGACGGCTGCCTGAACCAGTGCAGTTGAAAACCGAGGATCGCGATGACGAGGTGTTCGAGCAGTCCGAAGAGAACCGCGAACGCGAGCCCGTGACGCAGGTATTCGCCGCAACCCACCGGATCGCTCGCACCGCGCGCGCGCGACGAGCACCGCGACCGGCACCATAAGACCAATGCCGAGCACGTAGAAAACGCCGAAGATGTTGCCGCCGAAAGCCGACGCGGCGAGCGGCACGGTGCCGGTGTGGCCGATCATGATGCTGTCCGTCACGCCCATGAGCATCTGGCTGACCTGGCCGACGATGATCGGCACGGCCAGCGAGAGCGTGGGACGAATCTCGCGGAGATAGCGTTGCATGAAAGGACCACCGTGCCGCAGCGCGGGCGAGAGAGCACGGCAAAACAGATGACAGCAACGCGCTCAATTGTAGCGCGTCTGCATCGGAGACGGAGATTTTCCCGTGCGCGAAATCAACGCACGGCTCAAGGTGGACAAAATCATGACGCTCGCCGCGCTGCTTCTCGTGCTCGCCGCCGCCGTGCTCCACGCGACGTGGAACTACTGCGCGAAGCGGGCGGGCGGCGGACTGCCATTTGTGTGGCTGGTCGGCGCAATCATCTGCGCGTGCTACGTGCCGGTGCTGTTGGTTTACGGGAGCGTGGCTTCGATCTCGCTGACGCCGATGGCGGTGGCGTGGATCGTGGGCAGCGGCGTTTTGAAAACGAGTTACTCGCTTTTTCTGCAGCGAGGTTATCGCACCGGAGAATTCTCGCTCATCTATCCGCTGGCGCGCGGCACCGGTCCGCTGCTCTCGATGCTCGCGGCGATGCTCGTGCTCGGCGAACGTCCGTCGGCGCTCGCACTCGCGGGCGGCGCGGTGATCGTGGTGGCGATTTTCTGGCTCACCGGCGGCATGCACTCGCTGGGAGCGGCGTTGCGGCGCGCGTGGCGCGAAGAGCTTTCAATCGACGCGCAACATCCACGGGCAGTCGGCTCAACAGCCGCGTCGGTGAACTACGGAATTCTGTCAGGCGTGTTTATCGCGTCCTACACTCTGTGGGATCGCCACGGCGTGGCGGGACTCGCGATCGCACCGGTGCTCTACGATGCGGGCACGGCGTTTACGCAGTTGTTTTTGCTGAGTCCGTTTGCCGCGCGGCGCTGGCCGGAAGTGAAACGCGAGTGGAGTGTGAACCGGCGCTGGGCCTTCGGCGTCGCGCTGCTGTCGCCGCTCGCGTATATTCTCGTGCTCACGGCGCTGCGCTTCACGCCGGTGACCTACGTGGCGCCAGCCCGCGAAGTGAGCATCGTGATCGGGGCGTTCATGGGCGCGCGTTTTCTGAAGGAAGCAAACGGCCGGCGCCGCGTGTGGGCCGCGGTGATCATCGCGCTCGGCGTGATCGCGCTCGCGTTGGGTTGAGCGTGGATCGATGCGCTCAGGGGGCGCGGTGCGCCGGTTCCCTGAGTTGTCGCACCCGAATCGTGTAGCTGCGGGTCTGCGGCGTGGCGGACTGGAAACGCACCGCTGCCGTTTCGTAGCGGTCGAGAACGAGCGGACGGAAAGTCGTGTCGTCGCCGGTCGAGAAACCCTCAGCATCGCGAAACACACACTGGACCTGGAGCTTCAGCGCGCGGTTCTCGAGATTGCGGACGTTGGCGATGACCTCGAGTTTGCCGTCGATCATGCGCTCCTGCAGGCCCGTGCACGCGATGGAATAATGCGACGGTGGATCGAGCACCACGAAGCGCTCGGTGTTGGCCAGGGTGTATTTGGTCGTCTCCTGTTGCTTGGGTTTCGAGGCGCAGCCGGCAGCGATCAACGCGACGGCAAAAGAAACGAGGAGCAAACGGAGCGAAATCATGGCAGCGAACGGGCGCCGCTGAGCGACGCGCGCAACAAGGAGGCGCGGTGCGGCTACTTCGGCAACGCGAAATATCGGTTTGTGCGACGCGCGGTGCGGGCGGGCAATCGTCTTGCGGGCGGCCAGGTGCGTGCTATGTCAAAGCGCATGAAAACCTACACGGCGCTGGCAGTGCTCGGAGCGATCGCGATGGTGAGCAGCGGTTGCGCGACCGGGCCTGAAAACACAGGCACGAATCCGAAGCAACCGGGTCCGGCAGTCGGCCAAGCGGTGGGCGCGGTGACCGGCGCAGTCGTAGGCAACGTGGCCGGTGCGGTCGCGGGCGCGGCGGAAGGCGCGAGCGCCGCAGCGAAGAAGCCTTTCACGAACGAGCGCCACTACGTGCGCACGTGGAAAGAGGAAAAAGACCGCCGACGGCCGCACGGTGAAAGTGCCCGTCGACGTGGAAGTCGACGAATACGGCCGGCCGATCGAGTGAGTCACGTGAGCGCGACGGGCGGCGGTTGAGCCGCGAATGGACGCGAATTCACGAGAACAAAGGGACGGTCCGACGCGGGCAGCCTGACGAAGGCGCCCGCGTTTTGTCATTCTGAACGGAGCGATGATTCCAATCCGCGGTTGGAAGCGGCGATTATTCAACCCTCAGAACGACCCGATGACGGATGTTGTATCCGGAAAACGGAGACACGTCGGGTGCGGACACAAAAAAGCCCCGGCGCTGGGCCGGGGCTGAAGGTTCAAGCAGCGAGGCTTGGTCGGAGATTACCAGCCGACGGAGGCGCGCTTCGTCAGCTTGGCGATTTCGCGCTCTTCCTCCCAGACGGTGAGGCCGCTCTTCACGGCGATCAGCGACATCTGGAAGGTGTAGGTGTTCTGGGTCTTCTTGCCGTCGCGGGCGGTCTGCTGGATGAGCTTG
The DNA here is from genome assembly GCA_024707325.1 of Opitutus sp. Taxonomy (GTDB): domain Bacteria; phylum Verrucomicrobiota; class Verrucomicrobiia; order Opitutales; family Opitutaceae; genus Opitutus. Next base: position 842,425 of record JANPZY010000001.1, read on the forward strand.
CCGTAGAGGGTGTAGTGCGGGGCCTTCACCTTCTGCTTTTTGCCGGTGGAGAGTTCCTCCATCTCGGCGGCTTCCTGCGCGACGACGGCGCGCTCGCCGAGGCCCATGGTGTTAGTCACGGCGACTTTGCCCGTCTGCGTGAGGGCGACGCGGATCTTCTTGATGAGGAGATCGGTGTCGACGGAGAGCGTGGTGTTGTTGATCACGCGATCGACAGCGAGAATCGCGGGCTTCGCGGGCGCGTTGTCGAGGGCGCTGGAGGCGAGCAGCGACTGCACGAGTTCATCGGCGGCGCGGGCCCAATCCTGCGAGTTGATCTCGGCGGTGTTGAGCGACTCCGGACCTTTGGAATCGATCGTGGTCGTGTTGGAGGTGCTTTCGCAGCCGGTCAGGAAAAGAGCGGCGGCGGAAAAAGCCGCGAGGAGCGGCAGTTTGATGCGGAGGGACTTCATGGTGGAAAATTATTCGCGAAGCTTGAGGGTGAAATCGACGGCACGCGGCGTGACGGCGATCGTGGAGATGGTGGTCGTCTCGCGACCGAGGAGACGGATGGTCTTCCAGGTCTCGTTGGGCGAGGAAACGGCCATGCCGTTTTCGTCCACCCACTCGAACTTGTAGCTGAGCGTGCGGGTGGAGTTCTTGCGGTTTTCGATCGTGACCTGGATGCGCTTCAGGTTGCTCGACGCGACGCCCTCATTGACCGAGACGATGCGGATGGCGTTGGCGAGGGTGTTGTCGGTGATGACGCGCTTGTCGGCGATCAGGTTGGGCTCGGCCTGCGGCTCGGCGCGCGAGACGGTGTTCACATTGGAAGCACAGCCGGCGGCGAAGAGACCGAGTCCGAGGAGCAAGCCCGCGGTGAGGCGGGCGCGGAGGGAGGAGGAAACGAGCGTTTTCATTTGAGAGCGAATTGAGAGACGAGCAACGGAGCCGAGCTGGAAGAGCTTTTCACGTAGACGACGTTCACCGAGCCGGGCACGAGCGAAACGGTCTGCGTGGTGCCGCCGGCCTGCAGCGTGAGCTGGCGATCGGCGGGCGTCTCGAGACGAGCGTATTGGAATTCCTTGGGCAAGCTGAGCCAGCCGCGCGTGTCGGCGATGTTGGTGGAGGCGTTGAAAATGCCCATCGCGGCGCTCGCGATCAGGCCGCCCCACATGCCACCGCGGTCCTCGGCAACCTTTTGCGCGACGGCCTGCGTGATGGCCTTGGTCGCGGTCGTGACGAGTGTGCGGGTGACGATTTCGGGCCACTCGTTCTTGAAGTCGTTGGCGACAATGCTGTCCACGGACGCGATGGTCGCGGTGGTCAGAGAGAGTTCGCCGGCCGACACGGCCAGAGCGGGCACGTAATCGTGGTTGTAGCGGAGCTTCGGGAACGCCGCGCCGATATACGCGAGGCGGCTGGTCACGAGGAACGTCGGGATATCGATGCGGATCTGTTCGCGGAAGGGACCGGTGCCGGTCTCGAAGATCACGTAGGTGACGTTTTCCGGCAGTTTGCCCTCGGCGGCGTCCGCGGCGAGAGCGAGGTCCTGTTGGAGATAAGGATTCTCCGGAACGATCGCGGCAACGCGCTCGAAGGACTTGCGGCCGCGCTCCCAGTCGGAGCCGTTTTCGCCGAGCGTCGAGAAGAAGAGACCATCGAGGAACACCGCGAACGGATTCACGTAGTCGCCGTAGGGCTTCATCGGCGCGAGCGATTCGTCGAGGGCGGCCTGGAGAGCCGAGCCCGTCTTCGGGTCATTGAGCGCCTTCTCGGTGTCGTAGGAGGCGGCTTTGGAATCTTCGGTCTGAACTTCGCCGGACTTGGCGCGCTGGGCGATCTCCTGCGCCTCGGCGATGCGCTTCTCGTTTTCGGCAACGGCATCGCGCTGGCGTTGGAGAGAGCGATTGAGCTCCACGCGCGCGTCGTCGATGCGGCCGAGCTGGAGGTAGTTGATGGCCTTGTAGGCGTTCATCATCACCTTGTCGTAGGCGCGACCGCGGTAAGGCATGTTGGCCTGGTTGGTCAGCGCGGAGCCGATCTCGCTGCCGACCTTGACCTTCGCCTCTTCCTCGTAGGCGTTGACGCGCGCTTCGGCCAAATCGAAGGCGGCGTTGGAGCGGCGCAGATAATACATCTGCACTTCCTCACGCGTGGGCGTGACGGGAATCTCGGACGCACCCTCGCCTTCCACGGCGGGGGCGGCGGGAACGGGCGCCGGGATCGGCGGCACGAGCGAAGGATCCGCGAGCGCAGCGGCGCGCAGTGAGGCACCTTGCTCGAGGCGCCAGATGATCTCGTCTTTCGAGCCCTTGGCCGCCTCGGCCTTCTTGTCGATCTGCGTGACGGCGGAGGCGAAACTGCCCGACCGCGTGGACTGCGCGAAGTCGGCCGATTGCTGCTCATAGGTCGCGCAGCCCGAGAGCAGCACAACAGCGGTGGAAACAGCCGCGCCAAGAAGCAGACGCGGACGAACGATGGATCGGGGTTTCATGTGTGTGGAGTTGAAGCGGGAAAAACGATCGAAGGAACGGGCGAGGATTACTCCTCTTCTTCCTCTTCCCCGACGTCGTCCTTCAGACGAATGACGGCACCGCGATCGACGCCGCTGTCTTCCTCGATGAGAGCCTGGGAATTTTGCGGCGTGACGCGGCTGATCTTCACCGTGCCAACGTAAACTTCCTCGCGGGTGACCTCGCCCGTGTCGGGATCTTCGAGCTCATCACCGTAGATGAACGCTTCCCAAACCTGGCCTACCTTCACGCCGGACTGGTCGTTGCGGTTGATCGTCACGGTCTTGTCGCGCTTGCCGATAATGCGCGCCGGGTAGATCGCGTCGGCGGCGCGGCTGGCGATCTTCTGCGCCATCTCGCGCACGACCTGAATCAACAGCTCGTCGCTGGCTTCGCCGCGCTTCTCGATCTGGCTGGCGGAGCGGTTTTCGGCGTCGCGCTTCGTCACCGTGAAGTTGGTGCTGGCGATCGCGCGCTGCGTGGCGACCTCGGTGATCTTGGCGACTGCGGAGAGTTCGATCGTGCGGGCGCTGACGGTCTTGCCGAGCGAGGCGAGCTTGCGGGTGTCGAGGCGGTCGTTGAACGAATCGACGCGGATCGTGAGGAGATAATCGACCTGATTGAAGCTGAACGCGCTGCCGGTGGCGGCGGCTTCGGTGGCGAGAGCGTCGGCATCGGAGCGCTCCAGCACGTCGAAACGGCGGGTGTTGAGCACGCGGTCGTAAACCTGCGAGTCGAGCGCCTGCAGCACGCTCTCAAGCGAGAGCGTGACGCCCTGCTTGGCCATGCGGGACTTGAGGGCGTCGGTCGCGGCGATCTTGGTGATGGCGATCTTCTTCTTGCCGGGAGCGTCCTGCGCCACGAGGGCGGCGGGAAGACCGATCAGCGCAAGCGCGAGCGCGAGAAAGCGGAACGTTTTCATAGGGAGACGTGAGTAAGACGTGGGACGGGGAGCGCAGGTAAACTCAATCGAAGATCGACTGGTTCTTGATGGTGATGCCCTCGGTGGTGTTCACCTTGAAGCCGCTCTGTTCGAGCATCTTGGCCTGACCCTCGAGGACCTTGACCTGGCCGTCGGTGAGCTTGGCGCCGTTCTTGAGATCGTTGATGAAGGCCGTGGCGTCCTGCCAGCGGGCATAGGTGGCGGCGTTCATGCGCAATGGCGCGCTGAGGCGCAGACCGTTGGTGAAATTGACCGTGCGCTCGTAGGGCTCGAAGCCGTCACGGAGAACGCGGATCTTGCTCAGGCCGGGTTTGACCTGGAACTCGCCGGGCGCGGTGCCGATCGCGATACCGTCGACCTCGACCGTAGCGGAGAGCGCGGAGACCTTATATTTGCTCTCGGAAATGCTGACGGTGTTTTCCGCGCCAATGCGGACGTCGGGGATCATGACGTCGGCGATCTCGGTGCCAATCGTGACGGTCACGAGATTCTGGCCGGCGGCGGGAGCGACGAGGCGACCGCGCGCGATGCGGGTCTTGAGGCTCGCTGCGACTTTTTGGGAGGCCTGCTCGAGCAACTCGTCGAGGATGCCGCTGTTGTCGCTCTCGCCGGCGGTCGAGGTTGCCTGGACCGTGCGAGAGGCCTTCACCGTGTCGGCAATGAGGCTGGCACCGCTGACGCCATCGAGAACCTTGTAGCTCACGCGGACGGTCTTTTCGTCGTTGGTGGTCTTCACGCCGTAGGCATTCACCGTGTTCTTCACCGACGTGAAACTCGTGAGCGTGACCTGCAGAAGGAAGTCCGCGCCGAGCGTCTGGGCGAGACGGACGGCCGAGGTGCTTTGCGAGAGCTGCTTGTCGAGCTCGTTGGCCGCGGCCTTCGGATCGAGACCGCCGACGGCGTTGAGCGCCGTTTCACGGCTGATGACGGAGAGGCCCTGATCGGTGACACCCGAGGTCACGTAGTCTTCGAGGGCGGCGATTTTGTCGTCATAGGCCGAACCCGCGCGATTGGTGACGAAGATCGCGGCTTTGTAATCAGTCGCCGTTTGGGCGAAAACCGGACTGGAGAACGAAACACCCCAGACGCTCACGAGGAGCGCGAGGGAGCGGAGGAAACGATTGTTCATGGGAGGACGAGTGGGGAGCAGGCCCGGTCGACGGGATAAACCGCACGGGGAGAGGTTCAGCTCGCGGCCGGAAACTCACCCCAAGGCGATCGATGGGTTTTTATCAGCAAAGTCTCACTAGGCCGGGCATGTGGACGTGGGCGTCGAGCCTCGGAATGAGCCCGGTGATGTCAAGGGACATTCCCCCACCCCCGAAGCACACAAACGCAGCGAACACCCAAATTTTACAAAACTTTTAACCGCCGAAAACTCGTCCGGGTTCCGTCAAAATGACCCCGACTCGAACTTCTCGCGGCTGCGGAGCTTGCGATGGCTCCAGTGGTTGCCAAATTCGCGCCACCCCATGAGCCGGAAGTTCATCCTCGCGCTCGATCAAGGCACCACGTCTTCCCGCGCCATCGTTTTCGACCGGCGCGGCCGTTCGCGCGGAGCCGCCCAGCAGGAGTTCGCGCAACACTTCCCCACTCCCGGTCAGGTCGAACACGACCCGCGCGACATCTGGGAAACCACGCGCCGCACCGCGCTGGGCGCCGTCGCCGAAGCCAACCTCACGAGCCGCGACCTCGCCGCCGTGGGCATCACCAATCAGCGCGAAACCACGCTGCTCTGGGATCGCCGCACCGGCGAACCGCTCGCGCCGGCGATCGTCTGGCAGGACCGGCGCACCGCGTCGCTCTGCGCGCGCCTAAAACGGGAGGGACTTGAGCCGCTCTTCCGCGAGCGCACCGGCCTGCTGCTCGATCCGTATTTCTCCGGCACGAAACTCCGCTGGCTGCTCGATCGCATTCCCGGCGCGCGCAAACGCGCCAATCGCGGCGAACTCGCCTTCGGCACAGTCGACACGTGGCTGCTCTGGCAACTCACCGGTGGCCGCGTGCACGCCACGGACGTCTCCAACGCGTCCCGCACCCTCCTCCTCAATCTTCGCACGGGCACGTGGGACGACGACCTGCTCCACGCCCTGCGCATCCCGCGCGAAGTCCTGCCCGAGGTGCGCTCCAACAGCGAAATCTACGGTGAAATCACCACCGTGCCGGGACTCGCTGGCGTGCCCGTGGCCGGCATCGCAGGCGATCAACAAGCCGCGCTTTTCGGCCAGGGCTGCTTCCGCCCCGGGCTCGCGAAAAACACCTACGGCACGGGGTGCTTCCTGCTGCTGCACACGGGCGAGAAGCCCGTGGTCTCGCGCCATAATCTGCTCACGACGGTCGCATGGCGGCTTGGTCCCGACGCTCCGCTCGAATACGCGCTCGAAGGCAGCGTCTTCATCGGCGGCGCCGTCGTGCAATGGCTGCGCGACGGGCTCGGCCTCATCGAACGTTCGAGCGACGTCGAGGCACTCGCCGCTCGCGCGGCCGATAGCGGCGGGGTGTTTCTCGTGCCGGCGTTTTCCGGACTGGGCGCGCCGCATTGGGACGCCGCCGCCCGCGGCGCAATCGTGGGTCTCACCCGCGGCACCACGGCCGCGCATCTCGCGCGCGCCGCGATCGAAAGCATCGCCTTCCAAAGCGCCGATCTGCTCGACGCCATGCAGGCGGACTGCGGTCACAAACTTCGCGAGCTCCGCGTCGACGGCGGCGCCACCGTGAACAACGCGCTCATGCAATTTCAAAGCGACCTGCTGCGCGTGCCCGTGCTCCGACCGCGCACCACCGAAACGACCGCGCTCGGTGCCGCGTTCCTTGCCGGACTCGCCGTCGGTTTCTGGCGCGATCGCCACGAACTCTCCGCTCTCGGTGGCCTCGAGCGCACGTTTCGTCCCCACGCACCACGCGCCGCGATGCGCAAACTCCAGGCGCAGTGGCGCCGCGCCGTCGAGCGCAGCCGCGCCTGGGCGTGAGGAAAAGTGGGAGCCGATTTCCCTTCTCCGGGGTCTACGTGGCGACATCCACCATGACCTTTCCGCCTGTCCGTCTCACCGCCGCCTTCGTCGTCGCCGCGCTCGCGTCCGCCGTCGCAGCCGACGATCAACCCGCGCAGGAACTCCCACCCGCCGCCGAACTCCCAAGCGCCCCGCCTCCCAACATTCGGGACATCGAGCAGGCTCACCTCGAGCTGCGCCTCGCCCAGACCGAAGCCAAACTACGCACCGCTCTTCGCAGTTATTCGCTGCTCGAAGAACGCGTGGACGAGATGGCGCGCGAGTCCGAGCAACGCCAGCGCGAGTCCGACGAGGCCAGTTCCAAGCTTCTCAACGAGGCCCGCGCCCAAGCCGACAAAGCCGTGCGCGAAGCAAACGCGCGCCTCGAAGCGATCGCCGAAGAGCTCCGTCACACACAGGCTCAGCTTCTCACCGTCACCGACGAAAACACGCACCTGAAAACCAAGCTCGCTCTCGTCGGCTCGCCGCCCGGCGCCTCCGGCAACCAAGACGCACCCACTCGCCCCCACGCCGCGACCGCCGCGCCTGTCGCCGCCAACACGCCCGCAGCCGAAACCGGAGGCGAGCCGGCCACCGCCGTCGATATCACGCTCGCTCCGGCTCCCCCTGCTGGCGGAGGCACGCGCGAACACGTCGTCGCGCTCGGCGAAAATCTCGCACGCATTTCCGAACTCTACTACGGCACGCCCACGCGCTGGGAGGAAATCTTCGAAGCCAACCGGGACGTCCTAACCGACGCCAACGTCGTCTCCGCCGGCGCCAAGCTCCGCATCCCGTAGTGCCAACCACGCTCGACCAGACCGAATCCCGGAGAAAGTCCGTAATACGGACTTTCTTTCATAACGATCTTTAATTGAGCAGCTTGTAGTTCGACTATGCGCCGTTGGCCGCGGCGGGGGCGCCGCGGGTCCATTGCGCTCAATTTCAGCTGCGTGCAGGGGAGGCGGGCGAAGGGCGGGCGGGGCGGGCCAACTGCCTCCCGGGGACGGCAGGCTCCACCTTGCGCTGGCGACCCGTCGTCCCCGTCGCGTCGGGCGCCAGCATCGTGCTCGAAACTACGCGCCTCCGATTTCGCTTTGTCGCTGCTCCCTTTTCCGCGCTTTCGCCCTTTCGCGTTTCCGCGATTCCCTCCCCACGCGCCCACTCGTCCGTGGCGTTTCCGTGCTTTCGCGATTCCGTATTTAACTTCGTTTTCCACCCCGCTGCGTCCGGCGCACGGGTTTCAAGAACTGCACCACGCGAAACGTCTCGCGAAAACCGAGCGCCGCGTGCGCCGCGATCGAGTCCTCGTTTTCGATTTCCGCGTCGCTCGCGAGTTCGACCATGCCGCGCTCGACCGCCCACGTTTCCGCCGCGCGAATGAGTTTCTTGCCCCAACCGGTGCCGCGCAGATCGGCGTCGACGAACCAGCCTTCGAGGTAAGCCGTCGTCTCGCGCTTCGCGCCGTCGACGCCATCACGCAGCGCGAGCTCCGCGAAGCCTCCGAGTTTTCCGTCGCCGCGATCGATCACGAGCACGCCGAATTTTTTCCGGTTGCTCATCTGCTCGCGCATCTCGAGCTCCGCCCGTTTGCCGCGGCAATCCGGCCAAAGCGCGCGCCGCATGCGAGCCCACTCCGAAAAGTCTGCGCGTGTCGCCGTCCGGATTTTCATGGCCGCAGCATGGGCGAAACGCCGGCGTCGTCCAGCGCCGCGCCCGCTGCGCGGAACTGCCCTGCGGCGAGCGCTACTATCGCCCCACCAAGCATGAACAAATCCCCTTTGCTCCTCACGGCTCTCCTCGCGCTCAGCGCGTCCGCGCTCGCGCAGGAACCGGCCGGCCCGACCTTTGACCGCGCGCGCAAGGCTCCCGTTTTCACGATCTACTTTGAAAACGACACCTTCGCCGATACCGATCGCTACTACACCAACGGCGCGAAGCTTTCCTGGATCAGCGGCGATCTCTCCGGTTGGGGTCGCTCCGGTGGACAACAGGCCGCGCTCGAACGCGTGCCGCTCGTCAACGATCCGGGCACGATGAAAAACTTCGGCTTCGCCTTCGGTCAAAACATCTACACGCCGCGCGATCAGGATCGCGTGATTCCCGATCCCAACGACCGACCTTACGCGGGCTGGAGCTACCTCGAGTTTTCGCTGCTCAGCAAATCGCCGCACCAGCTCGACATCATCTCGCTCCAAGTCGGCATGGTCGGCCCGCACTCCTACGCTCAGGAAGTGCAAAACGGGTTTCACGACTGGATCCGCAACAGCCCTTCGCGCGGTTGGGACTCGCAACTGCACGACGAGGTCGGCGTGAACCTGATCGTCGAGCGCCGCTGGCGACTCTTCGCGCGCGCATTCGACGGCGCGCTCGGCTTTGACTTCGTGCCGCACATCGGCGCGAGTCTCGGCAACGTCGCCACCTACGCGAACATCGGCGCGAGCACGCGATTGGGTTTCAACCTGCCCGAAGATTTCGGTGTCGATCTCATCCGCAGTGCCGGCGTCGTGAACACGCCGATCGACGACAATGATCCGCGCGTGGGCGAGCGCACGTCGCTCAGTCTCTTCCTCTTCGCCGGCGCTGACGGACGCGCCGTCGCGCGCGACATTTTCCTCGATGGAAATACGTTTCGCGACAGCCCCAGCGTGGACAAGGAACACTTCGTCGCCGACCTCTCCGTCGGCGCCGGCCTCGTGCTCGGCCGCTGGCAACTCACCTACACGCACGTCCTCCGCACGCGCGAATTCGAAGGTCAGGACAAACCCAACCGCTTCGGCTCCGTGACGCTCTCGCGGACGTTTTGAGCGCGAGCGCGGGAGAGTGAGAGCTCATCACGGAGACACGGAAGCACGGAAAGAATTTGAATCGCGGAAACGCGGAAAGACGGAATCGCGAAGACAGAAGCATGAAGAAGGCAAGAGCCTCCTTCCTGTCATTCTGAGCGCAGCGAAGAATCCACTTGGAGACTCGATGCGTGCAGGTGCCACGAGACACACACTGGATTCTTCGCTGCGCTCAGAATGACAACCATCGAGAGCCAACACTCTCTAGAGAGGTGCCGATTCTCTTCCTGCTCCTTCCATCCTTCCGCGATTCAACTCTTCCGCGTTTCCGTGCTTCCGTGATCAAACAATAACCACGCGCTACGCCGCCTTCTTCAGTTTCGTCTGCGCTTTCAAAAACGGTTCGGCTTCCGCGCGGCAGCGTTGGATTTCTTCGCGCGCCTTCGGGTTCTTCAGCATCTCGCGGGCAATCGCTTCGCCGAGGCGGCGACCAGCTTCGGTGTCCGTCGGGAAATGCACGCCGCCGATGATGCGCGCCCACTCGACCTGACGCGCCCGCTCGTAGAGTTCCACGCGCTTTTCGGGGAAAATCTCGCCGAGCAACACCGCCCACATCCACGCGTGCGACGAGTGTCCGCTCGGATACGAACTGCTCTTCGGCACCTCCACACAGGCCTGCACGCGTGTATCCAGTAAAGCAGGACGCAGCCGTTTCGGGTGCAGCGCCTTTGACGCGCGGCTGATGGGCAGGCCGTCCTCGTCCGCGCGTTGGAAGAATGCCGCCAGCTGCGGCAGGTTCTCCGCGGTAAACCAATCACCCAGCACGCGCGCGTGTTTGAAGAGATCATCCTCCTCCACGAACTTCGCCCATGCGACCTGCTCCGGCGTGCGCGATTCCTGCACGTGCAGCACGGTCTCGAGATCCGCGCGGCCCGCGATCGAATCGGGCTCGGGCGGCGGCGGGAGCAGCGCCTCGAGATCGATCTGTTCCAGTGCGACGTAGTGCGCGGACGTGGTCGCGACCGTGTCCGCACCTTGTCCCGACCCGGTGCGCTCCTGGGCGAGACCCGGTGCGCACAATGCCACGAAACATGCCGCAATGAGGAACGACTTCATGCGCACAGGGGTGAGACATGAAACGGCGTTTGTCACGACTCGGTGCGCACCGCATCCTGAGTCATGCGTTTCTGCTTTCTACTGGTTCTCGCGTTTGCCCCGCTCGCCCGCGCCGCGGATTTGCCGGACGGACTTTACGCTGAGTTTTCCACACCGCGCGGCGACTTCGTGTGCGAGCTGTTCGCCGACAAAGTGCCGCTGCCCGTCACAAGTTTCGTCGGTCTCACCGAAGGCACGCTCGCGCCGCGCAACGGGCAACCCTACTACAGCGGGCTGCGCTGGTATCGCGTGGTGCCGAACTTCGTGATCCAGAGCGGCGATCCCGATCACGACGCGCATGTGGACGTCGACGATCCCGGCACGCCCTACACGTATCCCGACCAATTCGTGCCCGGCGTGCATCACGACGCGATCGGCGTGCTCTCGATGGCCAACGCCGGTCCCGACACAAACAGCTGCGAGTTTTTCCTCACCCTGCGCGATACGAATCGCCTGAACTATCTGCACAGCGTGTTCGGCCGCGTCGTGCGCGGACTCGACGTGCTGCCGAAGATCGAGCCCGACGATGCGTTCACCCTTCGCATCCTGCGCATCGGCGACGCGGCGCGCGCGTTTCGCGCCGACCAAGCGGCGTTCGACGCGTTGCTCGCGCAGGCGAAACGCTACACCGGTGCCGACGAGCCCGGCCCCGCCGCGCATTTCGACGATCCCGACACGCTGCTGCCGGTGGATCCGCCGCGTGCGAAATATTTCAATCTCAAACTGGCCAACTTCGAGCGCACGACCGGCCTGAAAGTTTATGCGCGCGTCTTCGCGAAATCGCCGAGCGAGGAGGAAGACTCCGCACCGGGCGTTTACATGCGCGGACTCGCGACGCGTCTGGGCACCGCGAAGCGCGGCGTGCTCGCGGTATATTTCGCCGATGAGGACGACTGGCGGCTGTGGATCGGCGACGACGTCGTATCCACTTTTCTTGGACGCGAACCGGCGGACGGCGATCTGGGCGAAGACGGCGCGCTGCACGACGCGAAGACGGCTTTCCTCGAAGCGGCAATCGCCGAAGGCAACGCCGCGTATGCCGAGCAGCAGCAAGCCGCGCCCGCGGATCGCCAGCCGCCGCCCGGACAGCGCATCAAGTTGCAGACCGATGCCGTGCTCGACGGCGTGTTGCTCAAGCTCGAGCGGCTCGTGACGCCGCAGGGCGAAGGTTCGTAATACGTGGCATTCGCCGCGCTGCCTTCGGCGCGGACGCGGCGGCGCGTGGTTGCAAATTCGTCCGCGATGCCCGTTAACCGCGGTTCACACACCATGCGCAGCATTCTCGTTTTGATCCTGATGGGCGTCGCCCTGCTCACGCTCGCCTTCGTCGTTCGTTCCGGCGCGTTTTCGCGCAAGGACCCGGGCCGCCCCATCAACGCCGCGATGCGCGCAGCGATGGAGGCCGAGGGTGTGCCCGAGTTGAGCTCGGCCGACGCAGAGACGATCCGCGAAAAATATCCCACGGCGCGCAAGCTGCCCTCCGGCCTGAGCTACGTGCTGCGCGCGCAAGGCTCGGGCGGCACACCGCGTCTCGGCAGTGAAGTCATCGCGCACTACGACGGCCGCCTGCTCGACGGCACGCCATTCGACAGCTCCTACAAGCGCGGCTCGCCGATCGCCTTTCGTCTCGGCGCGGGCAACGTGATCCGCGGTTGGGAGGAAGCCTTCGCCAACATGCAGAAGGGCGAGAAACGGACGCTGATCATCCCGTATTGGCTGGCCTATGGCACGCAGGGCCGCCCGCCGAAGATTCCGCCCAAGGCCACGCTCGTGTTCGAGGTGGAATTAGTGGACTTCAACTGACCCGTCTTACGCTCCGCGCTGTTGCAAAAAAGATACTGAACGTCTCGCAAAATATAGTATCTATGCTACGAGTCATACAGAAACTACCATGGACGTCAGCCCTTATACTCCGGAGCTCGCGCTCGAGGTGCGCGACCTGCGCATGCGATACGGCAGCAGGGACGTGCTCACCGGAGTGACGTTCTCCGCCCACCGCGGCGAAGTCCTGGCTTTGCTCGGCCCCAACGGGGCAGGCAAGACAACCACGATCGAAATTCTCGAAGGTCTCCGTGCCCGGTCAGCCGGTGAGGTATCCGTCTTGGGCTGCGATCCCGCGCGGGGCGACGAAGCCTGGCGAGCTCGGATTGGCGTCGTGCTACAGTCGTGGCGCGATCATCGATTCTGGCGCGTCCGTGAACTTCTCACGTATTCGGCTCGTTTTTACGCGCCGTTTGCCACGGCCAAAGTCGCACGCCCGTGGGAAGTCGACGAACTCCTCGAGGTCGTCGGCCTGTCGGAGAGCGCGCAGGCCAAAATCATCACTTTGTCGGGCGGACAACGGCGGCGACTCGATGTCGCACTGGGCATCGTCGGCCGGCCCGAGATCGTTTTTTTCGACGAGCCCACCGCCGGCTTCGATCCGCATGCGCGACGGGATTTTCACGATCTCATCCACCGTCTCGCCGACTTCGACAACACAACGATCCTGCTAACCACGCACGATCTCGACGAGGCCGAGAAGATCGCCGACCGGATTCTCGTGCTCGACGAGGGACGGATCGTCGCCGATGGCAGCGCCGACCAGCTCGCCCGCCAGCTCACCAACTTGGCCGAAGTGCGCTGGAGCGCCGATGGGCAACGTCACGTGCACGCCGTGCGCGAGGGCGACCCGGCCGAGTTTGTCCGCGACCTGTTGATCAGAAATCCAAACGTCACCGGTCTCGAAGTGCGCCGCGCGAGCCTCGAGGACACCTACATGGCGCTCGTTCATCGCGTCGAGTCGCGCGACCCGCGCCCCGGCAGCGGAAAGCCGCGCGAAAGCGACGGGCAAAAAATCGAGGAGCAAAAATGACAACCACCACCGCGCCCGACATCCGCTGGACCGCCGTGCGCGCGGGTTTCTCCCGCGGATGGATCGAAACCCACCAGAGCTTCACCGAAGTCGCCAACCTCATCGGTCACGTGGCGCCCGCAGCGGCCTATGTCGCCGTGTTGGTGATGCTCCGCGACCGAACCGTTCCCAACACGGATTTCGCTCTCGGCACGATGGTGCTGCCGAGCCTCCTCAGCATGTCGATTATCTTCGGCGGAGTTTCGGGGCCAACCACCGCTCTGGTGGCCGATCGCGAGGACGGCACGCTCCTGCGCGCCAAAATCACGCCGCACGGCATGCTCGGCTATGTCGTCGGCAAGATCGTGATGTTCGCGTTGTCGACGCTGCTGGCCTTCATCCCGATTATCGTGATGGGGAGCCTGCTCATCGACAACCTCGTCCTCGATGTCCGCGCCGGATTACTGCTCGCGCTGGTCTTCGTCGCCGGGATGGTGTCGACCGTGCCTATCGGCATTGCCCTCGGTTGCATGATGAAGTCGACCGTGCAGGCGATGCTGGTGCCGCTCGCGTGTGCGTTGCTCGTTTATCCGTCTGGCATTTTCTATCCGCTTTCCGCGCTGCCGACGTGGCTGCAGTGGGTCGGGCAGGCGTTCCCGCTCTACTGGGTGGGCCTCGGCGCCCGCTCCGCGATGCTGCCGCCCGAAATGGTCGTTGCCGAGGTCGGCCAGTCGTGGCGCACGGTCGAGATGTGTGCCGTGCTCGGCCTGTGGGCCGCACTCGGTCTCTTGCTTGCGCCGATTCTCCTGCGCCGCGTGGCGCAGCGACAGTCGGGATCCGCGCTCGCCGAGGTGCGCCAACGGTATTTATCCAAAGGATACTAACGGATGCCTGAGTCCAGTGATGTCGTCCATAACCGCGTCGCCATGCTGCGCGCCGAACGCCGGATCTCGCGACGCGAGCTGGCCGATGCGCTCGGCGTGCACTACCAGACCATCGGTTATCTCGAACGCGGCGAATTCAGCCCCTCGCTTCACCTGGCGCTTCGCATCGCGGCCTACTTCGAAGTGCCGGTCGAAGTCGTGTTCTCGCTCCAGCCGTTCAAGCGTCTCGGCGAAGAAAACAATTAATCCAAGCCCACGTGTTCATCGCTCGCCGGGCGCCTGTTCGCGACAAACAACTGCTGACAGCGGCGTGGCGGGGCGCTCGCCTCGCCAGACCGAGTATCACCTGCTCAGCAACTTCGCTCAATCGCGGTAGCGCGTGAGCACAGGTTGCAGGCGATCCACCGTCGAGGGGTTGAACAAGCGCACGTGAAAATCCGCCGCGTGCTCGCCGAGCTTCGTCGCGGTTTCGTTGACCGCGGACATCGCTCCTTGAGCGAGACGCATGAGACGCGATTTTTTCTTCGCGGACAGAGTCTCAGGGGTGGACGGATGCGTGGACTTTCCAGCACGAGTTTTGCGGTTCGGCATGGTGACCTGCTCTGACCACAAACCATGCCGGCGGTGCGGCACCCGAATAAAAAACGCGGAAAAATCCCGAGGCTGAGGCGCCTCAAAGTCCGACGAGGGAGCCGTTTCGTTTGAGCCAGAGTTCGGCGTCACGCCACCCCGGACAAACCTCCTCAACCCGCGCCCAGAAGCGCGCCGAGTGGTTCATTTCGCGCAGATGCATCAGCTCGTGATAAATGATGTAGTCGCGCACCGAGTCGGGTGTCTGCACGAGCCGCCAGTTGAGTGAGATCACGCCAGCTGACGTGCACGAGCCCCACCGCGAACGTTGATTGCGAACGGAAACTTCCGTGACCGGAACGCCCGTCACGCTCGCGAGCTCCCACGTGCGCGCGGGGAGTTCGATTTTGGCTTTGCGCAGAAAATGCGCCTCGAGCGTCGGCCGGAGATCGCCCTCGAGTTGAGGCACGCGAAACACATCCGCCGCGAGACAGACCTGCGGTTTCTCGCCCGCGGTCGCGATGCGGATCTCGGTCATCTCGCCGCGCCAAAGCACGTGCGTGCCGACGGTCCACACTTCCGCCGCACGAGGCCGCAACGCCTGACGCGCGCGGGCGCGTTCGAGCCAGTCGCGATGTTGCTCCACGAAACGCAGCGCTTCGCGTTCGGAGCCACGCAGCGGAATCGTGGCAACCGCCGTGCCGTCGCGACGGAGCGTGAGCCGGTATTGGCGCGCGCGATCGCTGCGCTCGAACACGATTTCGCCGCCATCGATCGTGGCGGAGGCGCGCGGCGTCGCAATCGGTGCCACGCTCGCGTGGGGTGCCGACGGCGGGGCCTTGTGCACGCCCGGTTCCGGCGTGAACAAACCGAACAGATCCTGCTGCTGCTCTGCGCTCATCGCGTGCGCACGAGAGTCATGAGTGAAGGAGGCGCGTCAATTCCGGGAATTTTTTGATCACGGAAGCACGGAAACACGGAAGAGAACCCGGACCTGGTCGCGGAAAGCTGCGGTCTTCTCTGGCCTCTGTGGTTCAGAAGGGACCAACCTCTGCCGCTCTTCAAAGGAGCATGAGCTTCCACTCGAAGCCGCGGCCTTCCTCGATCGTGAGCCACGCGAAGCTCGCGGGGGCGCCGCGATTCGCGCGCGAGATGCAACCGGGATTCAGCCAGCGCACGCCATCGATCGTTTCATCGCGCGGCACGTGGGTGTGACCGTGAAGCACGGCCACGACACCCGCGGGTGCGCGGCGCGGCGCGATGTGCGTGAGGAAAAAGGCCCATCCGCCCCGCCGCAGCGTGAGATCGAGCGGCCAGGGATGGAAATCGTTGTTGCCTTGCACCACGCGAAGCGGCGGCCCGAGTTGCTCGAACTCCACCAGCGTCGTGGGGTCGCAGACGTCGCCCAAGTGCCAGATTTCGTCCGCGTCCCGCAGGCGACCGGGGAGCCCGGGCGGGTAGCGGTCGTGGGTGTCGGCGATGACGGCAATGCGCATGAAGAACGGTTTCGGCGGGATTCCGGGGTCCGGAGCAGTCAAAAAAGGGCGGTAAGCGCGCCCTTGACACTCCCCGGGCGCTCGGGCACCTCTGACCCTCTTTTTTCAAGAAGTCATGCAACCTACATTCCGTCCACACCGCAAAAAGCGCGCCCGCAAGATCGGTTATCGCGCCCGCATGGCGACCGCCAGCGGCCGTAAAGTCATCAAGGCCCGCCGTCTCAAAGGCCGCAAGCGCCTGACGGTGGTCTGATCCACCCGCGCCGCTCTCGCGCGCGTTTTTCCCATGCGTTTTCGCCCTGAGCAGCACCTCCGCCGCCAGAGCGATTTTCGCGTGGTCCGTGAACACGGCCGCCGCCTCGTGTGCGGCGCGTTCACGTTGTGGTGCCGTCCGCGCGATGCCGCGGATCCGGTCGAGCCCGTGTCGGGCTCGATTCGCACCGAGGTCGGGCTCGCACCGGGCCCGGATACGCGCCGGGTCGGTGTCGTCGCTTCTGCCGCCGCCGTCGGCAATGCCGTGCAGCGCAATCGCGCCAAGCGGCGGCTGCGGGCGATTTTCCGCTCGCATCAGGAGCTCGTGCCGCCCGGTTTCGACCTGATTCTCTCCGCGCGCAGTGCGTTGAACCGCACCGCCTACGCCGAGCTCGAACGTCGCTTCGTCGACGCCTGCCAACAACTCTCCCGCACCCGCTAAACCGCATGCCCGTGATCGCGACCAGACGTATCGCCGCGTTCGTGTGGCAACTGCCCGCGCGGGTGCTGCTCGGTCTGGTTTGGGTTTATCAGAAAGCTCTTTCGCCCGCGGTGCCGGTGATTCTCGGCCCGTCGTTTGGTTGCCGTTTCGCGCCGTCGTGTTCGCACTATGCGGCCGGCGCGCTCCGCGAACACGGCGCGGTGGTCGGCTCCTGGCTCGCGCTCGTGCGCCTGCTGAAGTGCAACCCGCTGCACGCCGGCGGTCTCGATCCGGTGCCGCCACGTCGCACCCGCTCTTCTTTCACCTGTTCACGCGTCTCTCGCACTGCGCCTGCTTCGGCGCGCGCGTAAGCGCATCGCTCCCGTTTCCCTCCCCTCACTTTTCATGGACAAAAAGAACACCGCCATCGGCATCTTTTTCATCATCGCCGCGCTCCTCAGCATGTGGTTCGGCAGCCGCCTGGCGCCTTCGCAGCCGAATGCGCCCGCCACTCCGGCGACCGCCCCCGGTTCCACGACGCTGCCGGAATCGGCCCAGCCCGTGGGCGTGACGCCCGCGCAGGTGCCGTCGTCCGCCTTCGCGGCGGTCTCGTCCGACGCGGCCGAGGCGAAGATCGTCACGCTCGAAAACGAATTCGTCGCGGTGAACTTCACCAACTTCGGCGGCGCCATCCGCGATATCGCGCTCAAAAAGTATCCGGCGGAAAAAGGCCGCACGGAGCCGTTCGTCTTCAACGCGCTGCACGCCGATCCGATGCTCGCGTTCGTCGATCTGCCGGGCCTCGATCGCAACACGCCGTTCGAGCTCGTCTCTTCGACCGCCAACCAGGTCGTTTTCCGTGCTGTCTTCGACGGGCGCATCGAAGTCACGCGCCGCTACACGCTCTTCCGCAGTGGCGAAGCCAACCAGGACCCGTATCGCCTGCGTCACGAGACGACGTTCCGCAATCTCGCCGACCAGTCGCTCGCGATGCCGCGCGTGGCGCTGAGCCTCGGCACCGCCGCTCCG
This sequence comes from Opitutus sp., assembly GCA_024707325.1. Taxonomy (GTDB): domain Bacteria; phylum Verrucomicrobiota; class Verrucomicrobiia; order Opitutales; family Opitutaceae; genus Opitutus. The sequence continues at coordinate 860,279 of JANPZY010000001.1, forward strand.
ACCAACGCCAGCGATCTCGGCCTCAAACTCACCACCGGCTACTCCAACGGCAGCGACCAGAAGTTCCACGCCCGCAGCGAACTCGAGGCGAGCAACGGCTTCCTCGGCTTCATCGGTGGACACGACGCACGTCCGTCGCTCACGAGCGGCGGCCCGGTTGTGTGGGCCACGGTGGGCAACCAGTTTTTCTCCACGATCCTCACGCCCGATGAGCCCGCTGCCGGCACGATCACGCGCCGCGTGAAGCTCTTCCCCCTCGCTGCCCGACACCGACCACAACGCCTACGGTATCGCGGGCGCCGCGCAGTTCGACCTCACCGCGCTTCCCGCCGGCGGCGAGACGACCATCGGCGCCAACTTCTACGTCGGCCCGAAGGAATACAGCCGCCTGTCCAACGGCGACATCTTCCAGGCCAACGAAGACCGCGTGATGCAGTTCGGCTTCTTCAAGTGGTTCAGCCAGCTCCTGCTCACGATCATGTCCGCCGTGCACGGTTGGTTCCCGAACGCCACGTGGGCGTGGGGCTGGGCCATCGTGATCACGACGCTCTTCCTCAAGATCGTCTTCGTGCCCTTCACGCTCGCCGCGTCGAAGTCCGCCAAGCGCATGGCCAAGATCCAGCCGGAGATGCAGGCCATCCGGGAAAAGTTCAAAGACAACCCGCAGAAGCTCCAGCAGGCCACGATGGAGCTCTTCAAGAAGCACAAGGTGAACCCGCTCGGCGGCTGCCTCCCGGTGCTCATCACCATTCCGTTCTTCATCGGTTTCTTCTCGATGCTGCAAAGCACCGCTGAGCTGCGCTTCCAGCCGTTCCTGTGGGCGACTGATCTCTCCGCGCCCGACACGATCGCGCACATCTGGGGCCTGCCGATCAACATCCTCCCGCTGCTCATGGGCGCGACGATGGTCATCCAGATGCGCCTCACGCCGTCGCCCTCCGTCGACAACGCGCAGATGAAGATGATGAAGTTCATGCCCTACGTCTTCACCCTCTTCTGCTACAACTTCTCCTGCGCGCTCGCGCTCTACTCGACCGTCAACGGTCTCTTCACCATCGGCCAGCAACTCATCATCAATCGCATGAAGGATGAGCCCGGCCCGCAGGGCGCCGGCACCGCCGCCGCTGCGACCGCTGGTGCGTTTGCCCGCCCGATGAAGAACGTGACGCCGAAGAAGAAAAAGTAACTTCGCGGGCGGGATCTCCCGATCCCGCCGTCTCCCCCACTCTCAGCTCTCAACCCTCAGCTCTCCCAGCACCTTGTTCGCCCATGGCAGGCCATAACAAGTGGTCCAAAGTCAAACGCCTCAAAGCCGTCACCGACGCGCGCAAAGGCAAAGTCTTCTCCCGCCTCTCGCGCGACATCACGCTCGCCGCCAAAGCCGGTGGCGGTGATCCCAACGGCAACGCCCGCCTGCGCACGCTGCTGCTGAAAGCGCGCGACGCCAACATGCCCGCCGACAACGTCGACCGCGCCATCAAGAAGGGCACGGGCGAACTCCCCGGCGTCGTGTTCGAGGAGATCACCTACGAAGGCTACGGCCCCGGCGGCGTCGCGTTCGTCGTGAAAGTCACGACCGACAACAAGACCCGCGCCGCGCAGGAAGTCCGCTCCGCCTTCGCGCGCCACGGCGGCAATCTCGCCAGCACCGGCGCCGTCGCGTTTCAATTTCTCCACGCCGGCCAGTTCCTCGTCGCGAAAGAAACCGCCACCGAGGACAAGCTCATGGAAATCGCCCTCGAAGCCGGCGCCGACGACGTCATCGCCAGCGAACAAGGCTTCGAAATCCGCTGCGCGATCAATCTCTTCGACAAGGTCGCGCACGCGCTCGAGCACGCCGGCATCAAAACGGAAAACGCGGAAATCGCCTACATCCCCACGACCACCGTGCCCGTGAACGACGTCGCCACCGCGCAAACGCTCACGAAACTTCACGACGTGCTCGAGGAGATGGACGACGTGCAACACGTCTTCTCCAACGAGGAACTCGACGAAGCGACGAGCGCCGCCGTGCAGTGAGCGCCACGCGAAGCCTGAGTCGCCACGCCGCCCGTCCCGAGTCGAGCCAAGGTGCGTCCATGGTCGAGCCAAGGTCCGCACCACGTCGCGACAAGGTGCGCACCGGGTCGGGACAAAGTGCGGCTCGAGTCGCGCCCGTGTTCGCATCGTGTCGCGCCTTTGAGCGCAACGAATCACGCCACGTGCTGGCATGAGCGGTGATGACAAAGCGCACCCTTGAGTCGCGTTACTCGTCAGACGACGTTATCTCGCCTGCATGACTGATGATACGACGGAAGTAGTCCGCCCCGATCTCCTCGCTCCCGGCGAGGTGGGCATCGTCGTGCCTCACGATTTCGTTTACGCGCAGCCGTTCACGTTCAAAAGCGGTCAGACGCTGCCCGGTTTCACGCTTCGCTACGAAACTTACGGCACGCTCAACGGCACGCGCGACAACGTCGTCCTCATCTGCCACGCGCTGAGCGGCGACCATCACTGCGCTGGCGTGCACTCGCCCACCGATCGCAAACCGGGCTGGTGGAATAATCTCATCGGTCCGGGCAAGGCCGTGGACACGAATCACTTTTTCGTCGTCTGCGCCAACGTGCTCGGCGGCTGTCAGGGCTCGACCGGTCCGTCTTCGATCAACCCCGCGACCGAGCGGCCGTATGGCGTGTCGTTTCCGTTCGTCACCATCCTCGACATGGTGCGCGCGCAGAAGCTGTTGCTCGATCATCTCGGCGTGAGCGAGCTCCATGCGGTGATCGGCGGCTCGATGGGCGGCATGCAGGCGCTGCTGTTTGGCATCGAATATCCGCTGTTCGTGAAACGCGTGCTCGCGATGGCGACGACGTCGCGCGAAGGCGCGCAGGCGATCGCGTTCAACGAGGTCGGCCGCCAGGCGATCATGCAGGACCCCGGTTGGAATCGCGGCGATTATCCGCGCGGCGGCGGTCCGCGTGTAGGCCTGGCGATCGCGCGCATGATGGCGCACATCACGTATGTGTCGGACGCTTCGATGGACCGCAAATTCGGCCGCCGAAAGCGCAACACCGCCAACGTCGAAGCCTACAGTTTCGACGTGCAGTTCGAGGTCGAGAGCTACCTGCGCCACCAAGGCCAGAGCTTCATCAATCGCTTCGACGCCAACTCGTATCTCTACATCACGCGCGCGCTCGATCACTTCGATCTCGCGCAGGCGTATGGCACGCTCGAAGCCGCGTTTGCCGGCGTGCAGGCCGAGACGCTCGTGGTCGGTTTCACGAGCGACTGGCTGTTTCCCCCGGAGCAAAACCGTGCGATCGCGCACGCGTTGCTGCGCGCGGGCAAACGCGCGAGCTACGCCGAACTCTCGACCGACCTCGGTCACGACTCCTTCCTGCTCGAATCGGAGGAGCTGTATCGCCTCGTGCGCAATTTCCTCGAAACGAAATCCAACCGCGTGGTGGATTTCTCGATCTGAGAGCGAACCGCGAATGAACACGAATTCACGCGAATTGTTTCCCTCCCTCCCTCGCTGTCATTCTGAGCGCAGCGAAGAATCCAGTGCGAGTTTTGCAGCTCAGGACCGAGGGAAGAGTCCAAGTGGATTCTTCGCTGCGCTCAGAATGACTGGATCGTATGGTTCCGAAATTCGCGTCCATTCGCGTCCATTCGCGGTTTCAACGTCCGCTGCCCCATGACCAAGCACGTCGAGAAACGAACGGTGGACATGCAGATCATCGGGGAGTGGGTGGAGCCCGGCGCCCGCGTGCTCGATCTCGGCTGCGGTCGCGGCGCGTTGCTCGAGTATCTCGTGCAGACGAAGCAAGTCTCCGCCGTCGGCGTGGACCTCGATTTCGAACGCATCGCCGCCTGCGTCGAACGCGGACTCTCCGCGTATCAAGGCGACATGATGCAGCTCATGCGCGAGTTTCCCGACGGACATTTCGATCGCGTGATCTGCTCGCGCACCGTGCAGGAGCTCGGCGATCCGTCCGGCGTGATCCTCGAAGCGCTGCGCGTCGGCAAGGCGCTCACGGTGGGTTTCGTGAACCACGCTTTCTGGAAGAACCGCGTCGACACGCTCCTGCGCGGCCGAAAGGTGCGCAACGATGTCTACACGACCGAGTGGTTCGAGAGCCGCCCCGCGAATCCCGTGTCGATCGCGGACTTCGAGCATTTCTGCGAAGTGAGGGGCATCGAGGTCGTCCGCCGCGTCTGTCTCGGCGGCAACTGGCACACTCCGAGTCGCGTGCTGCCGAATCTATTCGCCGGTTACGCGCTCTACGATCTGCGCAAATAACGCGTGGTGCGGACGCCACTCGCTCGCAAAAAACGCGGAGCGTGCAGCGTCGCTTCAGAGGCGAATCACTCCTCCAAATAGCCGCGCATACCGGGGCGTTTGACCTCGCGATTCCGCGCGCCCGGCGGTGAGCTGCGGGTCCACACTCCCGGGGCTTCATCGCACCCGCATTTTCCATTCAGTCCGCTGCGCCCGACGGCGCGCGTCGTCTGCGAACCGAGGCCTCTTGCAACGACATGAAAACCATCCCACGCCTCCTCCTCGCGTTGGCCGCGGGCGCCACACTCGGCGCCTTCTCCGCCTCCGCCGAACCCATCGATCCGGCGCTGCTCGCCCAAGCGCACGCCTTCTTTAAGCCGATTCCCTACGGCGTGCCCGAATTGCAGGGCAACGCCGTGACGCCCGCCCGCAGCGAACTCGGCCGCATGCTGTTCTTCGATCCGCGCCTCTCGCGCAGCGGCACGATCAGCTGCTACACCTGCCACAATCTCGCGATGGGCGGCGACGACAACCTGCCCACCTCGCTCGGCCACGGCTGGCAAAAAGGCCCGCGCAACGCGCCCACCGTTTACAACGCAGTGTTCAATGTTGCGCAGTTCTGGGACGGTCGCGCCGAGGATCTCAAGGCACAGGCCAAGGGCCCGATCCAAGCCGGCGTCGAGATGAACAATCTCCCCGACAATGTCGTCGCGATGCTCAAGAGCATCCCGGAATACACGCAGCGCTTCAAAGAAGCGTTCCCCGACGACACCGATCCGGTGAACTTCGACAACGTCGCAATGGCGATCGAAGCGTTCGAAGCCACGCTCATCACGCCCGACTCCCGCTTCGATCAATTGCTCAAGGGCGACAACAACGCGCTCAACGCGCAGGAGCTGCGCGGCCTGCAGACGTTCATCATGAAGGGCTGCATCGCGTGCCACAACGGCGTGAACCTCGGCGGTCAGGGTTACTTCCCGTTTGGCGTCGTGGCCGCGCCGGACAACAAGGTCCGCCCGCCCGGCGACCGCGGTCGCTTCTCGGTCACCAACACGTCGGCCGACGACTACGTGTTCCGCGCCGCTTCGCTGCGCAACGTCGGCCTCACCGCGCCGTATTTCCACTCCGGTCAGGTGTGGGATTTGCGCGAAGCCGTCGCCATCATGGGCTCGAGCCAGCTCGGCGCCACGCTCACGGCGGAGGAAGTGGACGACATCGTGACGTTCCTCCTCACGCTCACGGGCAAAGCGCCCGCCGTGCAAGTGCCCATCCTCCCGGTGGAAACCGAAACCACGCCGCGCCCGGAGCTTTGATTCATTGATTTCTGTTCCGCGCGAGTCGGGCCCGAGTGCGGTCCGGCTCGCGCTTTTTTTGTGTCCAGGGTCGAGCCTAAGTGCGGCTCGGGTCGTCCCTTGATGCGGACCGGGTCGTGCCAAGGTCCGCATCACATCACGCCAGAATGCGGCGTGATTTCCGCTCCGCATCGCTCGCGCGCGACCAGCGGAACTATTTGCGACAATCATCCGCGTAAATAAACGCGCGAAGTCGCAGGGGTTTGGACGCCTCGACTTGAAAGGTAAATACGATCGCTCATTTTGTCCTCATGTCCCGCCCGTCGCAGCGCGGCTCGTGAGACATGCCGGTCAGGAGGTCGACGTCCACACCCGTCACTACCCGCTCCCGACGGTTCTTTTCTCCCGGTGCTCGCTCCCCTCGACGCCGGGATTCTTAGCAGCGGTCCGAAGAGTTATCAGCTTTCGCTCGGACCACTTTGCCCGGCCGCCGTCGGCGACCACCGGGACATTCGGTCTGTCACTCCCCTGGAACCCCCAACTCTGCGGCAACATGAAACACAATGTTGGCTCGGCTGACTGCACCCTGCGCGTGGTCCTCGGACTCGCTATTCTTCTCGGCGGTATTTCGGTTCAATCCTGGTGGGGCTTGGTAGGGCTTCTGCCGCTGATCAGCGGATTGGTGCGCTACTGCCCGGTGTATCCACTGTTTGGATTCAACACCGTCGACCCGCGCGAAGAGTAGCGTTTCACGCGCGGACCATTCCGCACAAGACGACCTCTGCTGCGGGGCCGCCGGTGTGCGCTCGCATTTCCGTGCGGGGAGGATACGGTGTCGCCTCTTTCCCGCATGAACACACCGCGCCCTCTCTTCTGGCTGTCCGGTCTTTGCTCCACTGTCTCGGCCGTCGTCGCTGCCGAGGTGCCTCGCGTTGCGCCCGAGGAGGCCGCCCGGCGCGTCGCCGCCGGTGAGGCGATCCTCATCGACGTGCGCGAGCCCGACGAGTGGGCCGAGACGGGCGTCGCCGCGCCCGCAGAGCTGTTGCCGATGAGTGATTTCAACGGCGAGGGCGTGCAGTGGGCGCCATTTCTCAAGGCGCACGAGGGCAAACCGCTCATCCTGTATTGCCGCTCCGGAAATCGCTCCGGCAAAGTCGCCGCCGCACTGAAAGCCAAGGGCATCGACGCCTCCAACGGCGGCTCGCTCGCCGAATGGCAGGCGGCCGGACTGCCGGTGCGGAAACCGTAACGGGAGCGCCGCCCACGCAGGCGGCGTATCGGGCGGACATTACAAAAATGTCATGCGGGTGAAAGGATCCCGCAACGTGACGGCCGTATCTTGTCGCCGTCATGAAGCCTTTCTCCGCTCCTCTCCCTGTCTCCCAGCGCTGGCTCAAACTCGTCAGCGGCCTGCTCGCCACGGGAGTGCTCGCTTTCGCGCCTCTCCACGCGGCCAGCTCTTCCGAGAAACCGTCCGTTTCTCTCCAGTTCGACAACAAGCCGGTCAACCGCGAGACGCTGGAGCCGGCCAGCTTTTCCAAGGTCGCCAAGCAGGTCTCCCCGAGCGTCGTGACCGTCACGGTTGAGGCCAAGGCCCGCCAGCAGCGCGTGAGCCGCTCCGACGAGTTCTTCGGCGGCAACGACGAATTCTTCCGCCGCTTCTTCGGTCTTCCCGGCCAGGGTCGCATCCCGATGCAGCGCGAGCCCGCCCAGCGCGGACTCGGCTCCGGCGTGATCGTTTCGTCGGACGGCTACATCGTGACGAACAATCACGTCGTCGAAGGCGCCGATCGCGTGCTCGTTACTTTGCAGGGCAATCGCAACGTGAAAGCCACCGTCATCGGCCGCGATCCGCAGACCGACATCGCCGTCATCAAAATCGAGGGAAAGAACTATCCCGCGATCAAGTTTGCCGACAGCAACAACGTCGAGGTCGGCGACCGCGTGCTCGCGGTGGGCAATCCCTTCGGCATCGGTGAAACGGTCACCACCGGCATCGTGAGCGCCACCGGTCGTCGCGCCGGCATCGGCCTCGCCTACGAAAATTTCATTCAGACCGACGCGGCCATCAACCCCGGCAACTCCGGCGGCGCGCTGGTCGACATCGATGGCCGTCTCATCGGCATCAACACTGCGATTCTCACGCGCACCGGCGGCTTTCAAGGCGTCGGTCTCGCGGTCCCGTCTGCCATGGTTCGTCACGTCGTGGACAGCCTGGTCCAGAACGGGAAAGTGATCCGCAGCTACATCGGTGCCGGCGTGCAGGATCTCACGCCCGATCTCGCCGACTCGTTCGGCCTGGAAAACAATCTCGGCGCGGTGATCACGGACGTGCAGCCGAACACGCCCGCCGCCAAAGCCGGCTTGAAGAGCGGAGACGTCGTGCTCCGTCTCGACGAGACGCCGGTCGCCAATGCGAGCGGTCTGAGCTTCGCGGTCAGCCTGCTCAAGCCGGGCACCAAGATTAAGCTCGAGATCCTCCGCGGCGGAAAGAAGCAGACGCTCACCGCCACGACCGCCCAGCGTCCCGATCGCTACGGCGTCAACAACGGCGGTCTGCGCGGCAGCGACGATGAAGGCGAAAACTTTAGCTCCAGCGACGTGGGCGTGCTCAACGGCGTGGCCGTGACCGACATCGATCCCGCCTCGCGTCGTCAGCTCAACATCCCGAAGCGCATCCAAGGCGCGCTCATCACCGAGGTCGATCCCGACTCCGCCTCCGCTCGTGCGGGCCTGAAAGCCGGCGATGTGATTCTCGAAATCAATCAGCAGCCGGTCACGTCCGCCGAGGACGCCGTCCGCCTGAGCGAGGAAGCGACCGAGAAGAAGACGCTCGTGCGTCTCTGGTCCAACGGCGGCACGATCTTCGCGGTCGTCGACGAAACCGAGGAGGACACTTCGTCCGAGTAATCCTCCCGAACCCCGAGCGTAGCGAAACGCGATCAACAACCCATCGCTCCTTTCGCTCCGCTCGGCCCAAGCATCCCGTCATCCTTTTGCTAGGGTTGTGTATGTGTTGTGTGTAAGGTGAAGCCGCCGAGGTCGGAGCAGTCCGCCTCGGCGGCCCCTTTTCTCCCTTTTTATCCGGACCGCTGGGAGCTTTCCCACCGGCGACCAATCTTCCAACTTCTGCTCATGCGCGTGCTGCTCGTCGAAGATGATGCCAAAATCGCCTCGTTCGTCGTGCGCGGCCTCAAGGAGGCCGGCTTCGCCGTCGATCACGCCGCCGAAGGCGACACCGGCCTCGCGCTCGCGCAAAGCACCACCTACGACGCCGCGATCGTCGACGTGATGCTGCCCGGTCTCGATGGCATCAGTCTCGTGAAACGCCTGCGCATGGCGCGACAGACGATGCCGATTCTGTTTCTCAGTGCGAAAGCGAGCGTCGATGACCGCGTCGCGGGCCTGCAGTCGGGCGGCGACGATTATCTCACGAAGCCTTTCGCGTTTTCCGAACTGCTCGCGCGACTCCAGGCGCTCATCCGCCGCGCCACGCGCGCTCCCGAAGCCACGAAACTCACGGTCGGCGATGTCAGCGTCGATCTCGTCACGCGCGAAGTCACGCGCGGTGGCGAACGCGTCGAACTGCAACCGCGCGAGTTCACGCTGCTCGCGTTTCTGCTCCGCCACGCCGGCCGCCCGGTTACGAAAACCATGATTCTCGAACACGTGTGGGATTACAGCTTCGACCCGCAGACCAACGTCGTGGACGTCGTCGTGCACCGACTGCGCTCGAAGATCGATCCCGACAAAACCCGCCTCGAGACGCTGCGCGGCGTCGGCTACATCTGGCGCCAGCCCCATGCTTGAGCGTTTCCGTCAGTCCCTCGCGCTGCGACTCGCCGTCCTCTACGGACTGCTGTTTGCCATCGGCGCGGCCGCTACCTTCGGCGTGCTCTACTGGTTGCTCGCGCGCGCACTGGAGGCCCGTGATCTCGCCGCAGTTGAGCAGCGGCTTCAGGAATACGCCGCGCTCTACGATGTCGCCGGGGCCGCCGCGATCCGCAATCGCCTCGCCGCCGAGCAAACCACGCCCGAGGTGAGCTCGCTGCTCGTCCGCATCATCGGCAAGACGGGTGAAACCGTTTTCGCCCGCGTCCCCACCGGCTGGGTGGAAACACAGGAAAAACAAACACTCGTCCCCGATGGCTGGGGAGGTTGGGAACCGCAGGTCGTCCGCACCGTGCGCGTGCCACGCAACGCCGAGAAAGATTTCACCGTCGCCTCACGCCCGCTGCGCGATGGTCGCCTGCTCCAGGTCGCGCGCAGCACCGACAATCGCGCGGTCCTGCTCGCCCCGCTGCGTCGCTCATTCCTGATGGTTGGTAGCGGTGCGCTGCTGCTCGCTGGCGTCGCCGGCGGAGTGCTCGCATGGCGCGTCACGCGTCCGATCCGCGTCGCCGCCGACACCGCGCGTGAAATCATTCGCACCGGCGATCTCGCCGCACGCGTGCCCGCTCCGCCTGGCGCCAGCGGTGAACTCGCCGAACTCGTTCATCAGCTCAACGCGCTGCTCGCACACAACGCCAAGCTCATCGGCGCCATGCGCGAGACGCTCGATAATCTCGCGCACGATCTGCGCACGCCGCTCGCGCGCCTGCGCGGCACCGCCGATCTCGCGCTGCAGCCGCAGGCCGATCCCGCCGCCACACGCGAAGCGCTCGCCGATTGCGTCGAGGAATCGGAACGCGTGCTGCGATTGCTCGAGACGTTGCTCGATGTTTCCGCCGCCGAAACGGGCACGCTGCCGCTGCGCCACTCGCCGGTCGATCTAGCGCATCTGCTCGCCGAGGCGGCCGATCTCTATCGCGAAGTCGCCGAGGAGAAAAACATCTCCGTCACCCTCGATACACCCGAGCCGATCACACTGCTCGCCGATCCGCTGCGGCTCGGCCAGGCCGTCGCCAACCTCGTCGACAACGCGCTGAAATACACGCCCGACGGCGGCCGCGTGCGGCTCTCGCTGCGTCACGAAGCGCAGAAGGAAGCGATCATCGAAATCGCCGACAGCGGTCCCGGCGTGCCGCCCGAGGAGCGCGACAAGATCTGGCGCCGCCTCTACCGCACCGACACCAGCCGTTCGCAACGCGGACTCGGACTCGGCCTCAGCCTCGTCAAAGCGATCGTCGAAGCCCACCACGGCACCGTGGACGTCGACGCCGCTCCCGAAGGCGGCGCGAACTTCCGCGTAAAACTCCCGCTGGTGAGCTGAGCGAGCGCGCACTCTTCAAGGTGGAGCCCGGCGTCCCCGCCGGGCTTTTTTCCGCACCCGCGCAAACGTCCAGCGTCCCTGAACCAAAGTCCGTAATACGGACTTTGGTTTTTCGACTTCCGTCTGGAGCTGTGGGGCACCGCGTCCGCTCGACAGAAAAATACACCATTTCTCGAATGAAATTCGCGCTGCGCGCCTCCGACGCAGCACTCGCGTCTGAAACACCAAGCCACTTTTTAGAAAGTCCGTAATACGGACTTTCTAAAAACTCCGTGATGGTGCGGACTCTGAACGTCGCCGCGGATGCAGGCAGCGAGTCTCCGACTGGATTCTTCGCTTCGCTCAGAATGACAAGCGGGGTCGGCGGACACTGTTTCTGCTCCGTTCTCGTTCTGCGCCTCCGCCCTTTTCTCCACTCCTCCGGATCACGCCGCCGGTCACCCGGTCGCGCTTCCGCGATCAGTCCCAACTGTCGCCTACTTCCGCGCGAGGTTGCGCGCTTCGAAGAGCACCACGCAGTTGCTTTCGTCCTCGGTTGCGATCCAGCGTGGTTTCAGCGAAGCGAATTCGCGGTTGATCTCTTCGTGCAGGCCGCCGACTTCGATCACCACGATGCCGTGCGGCGTGAGTCGGTCTTTCGCCTGACGCAGCAGTTTTCGGATGATCACGAGTCCGTCCGCGCCACCATCATGCGCCATGCGTGGTTCGGCGGCGAATTCCGGCTCCTGCGCATCGACGAGCATGCTCGGCTCGTAGGGCGGATTGCTGAGAATCACGTCGTAGCGCACCGGCGGCACTGCATCGAAAACATCGCTCTCATACAACGCCACGTGCGAGGCCACGCGGTGTTGGTCGACGTTGATGCGCGCCACCGAAAGCGCTTCAGCGGAGAGATCGACCGCATCGACCTTCGCCTGTGGGAAACGATGTGCGAGCAGGATCGCAAGACAGCCGGATCCGGTGCAGACATCGGCCACGCGTTGCACGGGACCGTCGATGACGACGTCGACGAGCAACTCCGACGCTTTGTCGGGTTTGGCACCCCCACCCGCCTTCGTCCCGGCACGACGCGCCGAAATCCTTGGGATGATCTCCAAAAAATAACTGCGCGGGATGATCACGCGCTCGTCCACGTAGAAACGATGTTCGCCGAGCCAGGCTTCACGCGTGAGATACGCGGCGGGCACGCGGTCGAACACGCGACGGCGAAACGTCTCTTCGAGTTTTCGCCGTTGGGTCGCGGTGAGTTTGAGCGCGAGCACATCCGGCTCGCTGTCGAGCGGCAGGTCGAGCGCGCGGAGAATCAGGTAAAGCGCTTCGTCGTGCGCGTTGGTGGCGACCTGTCCGAGTGCGACGTGGTGGTTTTCGTAGAGTTCTTCGGCGAACTCGAGCCAGTCGCCGGGCGTGCGCAGCTGGTCGCGACCGGCGAAGGCGTCACTGTTTCCCCGCGTCGTCATCGGAGATCACGTGCGCGTGATTGAAGATGTGTTCGGGGCAATAGCACTGGTCGCCGGAGCACTTCGAGCAGTAGCGAAAATCCATCTCAGGATTCGTCACGTTGGTCTTGCCGCAGATGTAGCAGCGATGCCGCACCTCGGGCTCGCGCGGATTCGTGCGGACGGTCTTCGCCTCGAACTCCGCGCGTCGACGACTCGCGCGCGCGTTCATCGTGATCTCGCGGCCGAAGAAGAGGAAGAAGTTCACCGTCGCGGCGATCACCTGCAGCCGCGTGCTCATCTGCGCCATGAAGGCCGAGACGAGAAACACCGCCCACGTGAACATCGCGAGCCACTTGATCTTCACCGGAAGGATGAAGAAGAGCGCGAGTTCGAAGTCGGGGTTGAGCCGCGCGAACGCGAGGAACACCGACATCGCGAGATAGTAGTTCGTGTAGGCGCCCATCGGCCGCACGAAGGCGAGTCCGATCGTGAGCGCGATGCCGACCAGCCAGAAAAGATTGTAGCGAAACGAGCCCCAATACTGCTCCAGCGCGCTCCCCATCAGGTAAAAGATCCACCACGCGAACGGCAGCAGCGCGAGGCTGAGCATCGAGTTGAAGTTCACCGGCGGCGGCAGGAACAGGAACGACACGAGCCGCCAGGGCTGGCCGTTGAGCGCGGCCGCGGGCACGAGCACGAAATCGTTGAGATTCAGCAGCCCGAGCAGATGGCACAGCGTCACGAACACCTGACCGACGATCAGGTAAAGGGTCACGTTCGGGAGCGCGAAGCGCCCGAACCAGCGTTCGAGTTTGTCGAGCATGACAGGGAAGAAGCGCGCCACGACGGCGGCGCCCATTAGTTGTCAGTTTTCCCCGCGAGCTGCGCAATGAGCTTTTGCTTTTGTTTTTGCAACGCCGGTTCCGTGATCGAATCGAGTCGGTCCCGCGCTTCCTCGTAGTCGCGCAATTTGATCAAAATATTCGCCTGATGCAGGCGCATGGTCTCGCGCTCGACCTTCGTCGCAGCTTTGTCCTCGAGATCCTCCCACGCCTTCATCGCGGCGTCCCAATCGGGCGAACCGACATCGTAGAACGACTCCGCGTAGCGATAGGTGAACTCCAGTCGATCCGGCGCGAGCTCCGCGGCCTTGCGAAACGCCTCGTGCGACGCGCGCTCCAGCGCCTCGGGCCTCCACTCGCCGGAGCGCACGAACTCCTCGCCTCCCTCGTGCAGCAACATCCCGAGCTGGTAGTGATAAAGCGGCTCTTCCGGCGCGAGTTTGATCGCTGCCGTGTAGTAAGGCAGCGCGTCGAGCGGCTTGCCGTTTTCGGCCAGATAATTGCCGATCTGGTTTTTCACCAGCGGCTGGTTGGGATCGAGCTCGTTGGATTTGAGCAGAATCCTCACCGCCTGCTCGTCCTGCCCGAGCTTGCCCAGCAGGTAGCCGTAGGCGGTGTAGGCCAGCGTGAACTTCGGATTTTCGCGCAGCAGCACCTCGTAGCGCCGGCACACATCCTCGATCTGCAAACGGAAGCTGCTCTCGTCGAGGTTGTCGCCCTGATCCGCCGCCATCGCGAGCAACTCCTTTTGCCGCTCGAGCAATTGCCGCAACGTGCGGTCCGCGAGCGATTCAGTCTCCTGCGCACGCGCGAACGAAACCGTCAGGAGGAGGAAACAGAAAACCAGACGCAGCATTTTCATCGGAGGGGCGAGTGCGACACCTTGGGCGCCGCGAAGTGCCCGCGCAAACTTTGTTGCCACCTAAGTGCCTCCCGTTGCCGCTCCGGCACAGCGCCCCGCGAACTCCGGTTTGCCACGCGGCCACTAGTGTTCATCTGTGCACGTCATGCCGGCCGATCGCCCCATGCACGATCTTCCCCTGCCGCCCGCGCCGATCCGCGGACGCGGCGCCCAGGTCAACCCACCCAATCGGTTCGAGCGGCTCCACGTCGCGCTCGATCCCGACACGACCGACGTCCCACCCGAAGAACGCTCCGATCCGCGCACGACGTTCTATTTCGATAACACGCAGACGATCCTCTCGAAGAACGACAGCCCCGACGTGCCGTTTTCGCTCGGTCTCAACGCCTATCGCGGCTGCGAGCACGGCTGCGCCTACTGCTTCGCGCGGCCGTATCACGAATACCTCGGCTGGAGCAGCGGCCTCGATTTCGAGACCAAGATTCTCGTGAAGCTCCGCGCGCCCGAGCTCCTCCGCCGCGAACTCTCCTCCCCGCGCTGGCAGCCGCAGAACATCACGATGAGCGGCGCCACCGATTGCTACCAACCCGCCGAGCGCCACTTCAAACTCACCCGCGGCGTGCTCGAAGTCTGCCGCGAGTTTCGTCAACCCATCTCGATCATCACGAAAAACGCACTCGTCGCTCGCGACGTCGACCTGCTCGCCGAACTCGCCCGCTACCAATGCACCGCCGTTTACGTGTCGGTCACCTCGCTCGATAGCGAACTCGCCGGCAAACTCGAACCGCGCGCCTCGCGTCCCGCCGCACGCCTCGAAGCGATCCGCACGCTCTCCGCCGCCGGCGTGCCCGTGGGCGTGATGGTCGCGCCGATCATTCCCGGACTCAACGACCACGAAATGCCCGCGATCCTCGAAGCCGCCGCCGCAGCCGGAGCGCGCCGCGCCGGCTACGTCATCATGCGCCTCCCGCACGCCGTGAAGGATGTGTTTCTCGCGTGGCTCGACACCCACGAGCCCGGCAAAAAAGCGCGCATCCTCTCGCGCGTCCGTGAAATCCGCGGCGGCAAACTCAACGTCAGCGAATGGGGCGCGCGCCTCCGCGGCGAAGGTCTTTTCGCCGAACAGATCGGCGACCTCTTCACCGTCGCCACGCGCCGCGCCGGCCTCACCGAGCAACACATCGCCCTCTCCCCCGCCCATTTCCGCCGCCCCGGCGGCGAACAACTGAGCCTGTTTTAACACGTCAACTATTGGTTGACATTGTAGTTTCTCGTTGCGCGCCAAAGTCCGCTCCAGGTCCTGCCCGAGTGCGGCTCGAGTCGGGACACGTTGCGCACCGAGTCGGGACAAAGTCCGCACCAAGTCGCGCCATGGTGCGAACAGGGTCGAGCTAAGGTGCGCACACGGTCGGGACGAGGTGCGCACCGGGTCGAGCCAAGGTCCGAACATGATCGCACGAAGGTGCGGACACGTTTGAACGACGGTCCGAACATCGTGGGGACCACGTGCAAACACGGTCGCGACAAGGTGCGCACGTCGTCGCGAGTGTAAACCGCCCCGGTGGAACCCGCCGTCCTCGGCGGGTTATTTAGTCGTGCGCAGCAGAAAAAAACCGCTGAGGACACCACGCTCCACCTCGACGCAAAATGCACGCGGCCCTGTCACGTGGGCCACCGCGCCAACGAGATCAGATCCCCATGCTCATCATCTCCTCTTTGCGGCACACTTTTCAAAAGTCCGTATTACGGACTTTCTCCGAGATGAATTTTCCCATTCCCGACGGATTGCTCTGCTTATGGCGCAACGCACAAATCACCTATGAAAAAAGCGAATCTCCAGCGTGTGGAGGCACCGCGTTTCGCATTCCCATTTCGAATCCGTAAAACCCAAAGTCCGTATTACGGACTTTGGGTTTAGGTGGAACGCGTTGTTGTTTCGAGAAAGGTGAAACCGCCCGTCGTCGGCGGGTTGTGGGCCGTGCGGAGCAGGAAAAAGCCCGGCGAGGACGCCGGGCTCCACCTTGACGGAAACCGCGGGCACCACGCCGAAACCTTGCCACACTTTTTTTGAAAGTCCGTATTACGGACTTTCCCGAAGGGGAGGTTTTCCTTCGCGCGAACAAAGCAGGCCGGCACGAGGGGGGGCGCGCGGCTCGATGGCCAGCAACGTCCTCGCAGCGCTGCGGGCTTGCGGGCGGGAGGGGCGACGCGTTCAGTCGCCGCCGATGAAATCCTGGCGCGTGATCGCGTTCGATGCCGACGACACCCTCTGGCACAACGAGACGATTTTCGAAGATGTGCACGAACGCTATCGGGCGTTGCTCGCGACATATCATGATCGCGCCACAGTGGATCGCACGCTCTTCGCCGCCGAGATGCGCAATCTCGAGCTCTACGGTTACGGCGTGAAGGGCTTCATGCTTTCGGCGATCGAGACCGCGATCGAGCTCACCGAGGGGAAAATCAGCGCGTCGGAAATTCGCACGCTGATCCAGCTCGGCCAAGGCATGCTCTCGCATCCGGTGGAGCTCTTGGACGGCGTGGCCGAAGTCGTGCAGCGCGTGTCCAGCCACTATGAGTTGCTGCTGATCACGAAGGGCGATCTGCGCGACCAGCAGCGCAAGCTGGCGAAGTCGGGACTCGGTTCGTTTTTCGCCAAGGTCGAAATCGTGTCGGAGAAAAACGAAGCGAGCTACGCGGAGATCTTCCGCGATCACGGCGTCGCGGCCGAGGAAGTGTTGATGGTCGGCAACTCGCTGAAATCCGACGTCGTGCCGGTGCTCGCACTCGGCGGCTCCGCGGCGCACGTGCCCTATCACCTCACCTGGGCGCACGAAGCCGTGGAGAAACATCCGGAGGCCGAGGGCCGCTTCTTCGAACTCAAATCCATCCGCGAACTCCCGGCGCTGGTGGGCGTGTAGTCATGTGCTCGCGGTTTCATTTGCTGAAGAAACATCTCCGAGAGGTGTATCAACGGCTCGGCATTCCGGAGACGCGGCCCGATGCGGCGCGATTCAACATCGGGCCGATGACGGGTGTCGTCGCGGTGAAGACCGATCTGCAGGGCGCAAAGAAAGTCGGCGAGCTGCGCTGGGGTTTGCCGGCGGCGTGGGGTAAAGGTGCTCCGATCATCAATGCGCGCGCCGAAACCGTCGCGGAGAAGCCGGCGTTTCGCGACGCGGTGCGACACCGCCGCTGCGTCGTGCCCGCGAGCGGTTACTACGAATGGGAAAAATTCGGCAGCGCGCGAAAACCGTGGCTGTTTCGCCGGAAGGATCAGGACGTTTTTGGCTTCGCCGCGATCTGGAGCGAAGTCGATGACGACACCGTCGCCTGCGCGGTGCTCACGACCGCTGCGAACGAAGCGATGGCATCGGTGCACGATCGGATGCCGGTCACGCTCGCGCCCGAGCGTTGGGACGCGTGGCTTGATCCCGCGACGAGCGATCCGGCCGCGTTGCGGCCGCTACTGGATCCGCCGGCGGCCGGCGAATGGGAGCGGTATCGCGTGACGCCGAAAGTGGGCAACGTGCGCTTCGAGGACCCGGCGTGCATCGCGCCGTATGAAGAGAGCGACGAAGACGAAAAGGGACCGCAGTTGTCGCTCGGATTTTAGCCGGGGCGCGAGCGTCGCGTTGACGATCCGAGGGCGCTTCCACATATCCGTGCGCATGTTCACGATCATCGGCGGCGACGGTAAGGAGTATGGTCCGGCAACGGTGGAACAGATTCGCGGCTGGATCGCCGCTGGTAGGGCAAATCTGGATACACAGGCGAAGGTCCACGGCACCGACGCTTGGAAACGTCTCGGTGACTTTCCGGAGTTCGATCCTAACGCGCCGGCGGCCGCTTCGAGTTCGATCCCGAGTGCCGCACCGTCCGGTCCCGCCGCGCCGGTAGGCAAGATCGACATCAAGGCTTACGCCGACGCGGTGAACGCGCGCGCCGGCAAGATCGACGTGATGGACTGCCTGAGCCGCAGCTTCGAGCTGTGGAAAAATAATTTCCTGACGCTGGTGGCCGCCACTGCGCTCATGGTGATCCTCCAAGCGGTGGTCTCCGCAATTCCGGTGGTCGGCGGCATCGCCAGTATCCTGACCAATGGCGCGATCTACGCCGGCCTCTACTATTTCTACGTCGGAAAAATGCGGGGACAGCCGCGCGAGTTTTCCGACCTGTTTGCCGGTTTCTCGCACGCGTTCGTGCCGCTGATGCTGACGTCACTGATCCTGACCGCGGCCACCATCCTCATCATGGGACCGACATTTGGCGCCACGTTTGCCGCGGCGCTGATCGGTGCCAGCAGCGACGTCGCGGCGCCCGCGATCGGCGGATTTTCGCTTGTTCTCATGGCAATCGGTCTTCTGGCGATCATCTATATCAGCGTGGCGTGGGCGTTTGGCTTCCTGCTCGTGATTGACAAGGGGCTCGGCCCGTGGGCGGCGCTCGAAGTGAGCCGGCGCGTGGTCTCGCGTCAGTTTTTCCGCGTGCTCTTCGTGGTGCTGCTCGGTCTTTTCCTCGCGATGCTGGGTCTGATCGGCCTGATCATCGGCATCATTTTCACGCTGCCGCTGTTTGTCGGCGCGGTGACGGCCGCTTACGAGACGCTCTTCAATCCCCCGACCGTGGCGACGGTTTCGACGACCGACGCCAACCCGACGGGGAAACAGTTGAGCGAACCGCGCGGTTTTCGGGCGGACGCCCCGGAGAGGCGTCCCTACCCTTTTTTGCGGATCACGGTGTCGAGCGAGAGTTTGCCGGGGCCGAAGGCCAGGACGATCAACGCGGTGAGCAGGTAGAGAAACGGACCTGCGCGCACGAAGTCCTCGGGGCCGCCCCAAATGCCCAGCAAACCGGCGAGCGCCATGCGTTCGGCGGTGAGATAGGCGACGACCATCACCACCACGAGCGCCGCCGAAGCGATGCGGGAGAAGAGGCCGAGCAGGAGCAACAAACCGCCGACGCACTCGACCAAGCCGGCCGAGACCGCGCTCACCATTGGAAGGGGAAGGCCGAGACTTTCGAAATAACCCGCCGTGCGCGTGAGGTGCGCAATCTTGCTCCAGCCGGTCACCGTGAACTGCCAGCCCCAGTAGAGTCGCATCGCGAGCAACAGGAGCGGCTGCAGCCAGACTCCCGCTTTGGTGAGGACGTTTTCGACCGTGGTCGCGGAGGAGGAGAGATTCATGAAGATGGCGGAGGAATTTGGAAATCAGACGCGACGACAGAGCCAGCCGAGTGCCATCCATTCGGCGAACCAATTCTGCACCGCCTCGGGCGTGACGCCGCGACCACCGGCCAGCACCGCGCGCGCGAGCGGTTGACCGGCTTGCAACGCGGAGAGGATGCGAAACGCGGGCAGCTCGAGCCGCTTGTAATAGAGCCGATGGTTGACGCGGTGGACCGCGAGCCGGACTCGAGCCGGCTTCGGGCGCGGGACGGGCCGCACCTTGGCTCGACTCGGTCCGTGCGTCGTCACGTGGCTGGCCGCGTTGCGGAGCGACTCGCGATCGCGCACGGCGAGCGCGTAGTGATCGACCGGATACGCGAGATCGAGGAGTGTCACATACGGTTGCAACGCGAGCCTCAGCCGCGAGGGCGGCACGGCGGCAATTTCCTCGGGCGTGATCGCGGGCAGCTCTTCGCCGTCGAACGCAACCGTCTGCGCCCACTCGAAACGAGCGAGATCGCGGGCGAGTGCGGCGTGGGGTTCGGCCCAGCGCGGTTCGCGTCGAAGAAAAAGCGGCAGCCGCTCGCAGAGATTGCGCAGCGTGAAACTGGTCGACGGAAATTTTTCCAGATAAGCGCGGGCGAGCGCGTCGAACTTTCGTTCGCCCAAAGCGGCGCGGAGCAGTGGCGTGTCCTCGTAGAACGAGTCGAGAAGACGAAACCAGTAAACGCGGTTGTAAATCTCGAGCCGCTCGGCCGGCGCGAGCTGCGGGCCCGGCTTGATGAACGACGCGGCAAACTCCGCCGTCGGTCGGCCGTCGATCCACGTGCGCTGCGAGCGGAAATCGCGATCGAGCGGACGCACGACGCCGCGTTGAAAGGTGCGCTGAAACTCGCGCAGCTCCGCCAGCGAGCGCACGCGGGCGGCCGGAGCGACGACAGTCGGCGGGGCGTTATTTCTTTTTCGTCTGGCTGGCATGCGCCTTCGCCCCGTCGATGAACTCGTTGGCCTTGAGCGCCTCGTGGTGCACTTCGTCGAACGATGGGATCTTGTCGTCCCACTCGAGGAGCGTGGCCGTGACGCCGCAGCGGCGGATCGCGTGCGCGTAAAGTTTCCACACCGGGTCGAGCACGGGGTGGTCGTGCGTATCGAGGATGTATTTCTCGAACTTCGTGTGCCCCGCGATGTGCATCTGGCCGACGCGGTGGTGCGGGATCGCGTCGATGTAGGTGTAGGGATCGAAATCGTGATTCCGCGACGAGACGTAGATGTTGTTCACATCGAGGAGAATTCCGCAGTCGGCGAGTTCGACGACCTCGCTGAGAAATTCCCACTCCGTCATCTCGCTGGCGTGAAACTCGGCGTAGCTGCTGACGTTTTCCACGCAGATCGGGACTTCGAGAAAGTCGCGCACCATCTTGATCTTCTCCGCGGTGCGGCGCGCCGCGGAAAAGGTGTAGGGCATCGGCAGCAGGTCGTGCGTGTAGGTGCCGTCCACACTCCCCCAGCAAAGATGGTCGGAGAGCCAGGGCGTGTTGGTGCGCTTCACGAGCCGCTTCAACTTGCGCAGGTGCGTGCGGTCGGGCTTGTCGGCGGAACCAAAGTAGAGCGAGACGCCGTGCTGCACGACGCGGTATTGCTCGAGAATGCGGTCGAGCACCTGCAGCGGGCGTCCGCCGTCGACCATGAAATTTTCCGAGATGATCTCGAACCAATCGACGACCGGTTTCTTCTCGAGGATGTGCGAGTAGTGCGGGACGCGCAGGCCGAGGCCGATGCCGTAATCGGTGTAAGCGTTGAACGGGTTCGCGGGCATGACGGCGAAGAGAACGGGAACGAAACGAAAACCAGCGATCTCGCTGGTGAAAAAAACAAGCGAGCCGGCGCATCGCACCGGCTCGCGCAAAACAAATCAGGCGCTCGTGGACTTCTTGTCGTCCTTGGCGCCGCAGCTTTCCTTGGCCTTGCAGGAACTCTTGTCCTTGTCCTTCGCACCGCAGCCTTCTTTGCCACCGCAGGAGGCTTTTTCCTTTTTCTCGTCCTTGGCAGGCGTGCCGGCTTTGGACTCGTCGATGGCAGCGCGGGCGGTGAGCGCGCCGGCATAAAGTCCGGCGATGGCAGCAGCAGTGATCAGGAGACGTTTCGACTTCATGTGGATCTGGGGTTTGGTGTGGGAACCGACGCCGCGGAAACGAACCCGAAGCGTGCGGTCGTTGTGGGAGCAACAGAGGCGACGTTTATTCCCGTGATCGAGCCCCGCAACGAATTACCGACTCACACAATTTGGTCCACCAACGTGCCGCCGCCCTCGAACGCCGCGAGATTTGCGAGGAAATGGCGCACGAGTGCTTCGTCCTGATCGTGACGTCCGCCCGCCGTGTGCGGTGTGATGTAGCAGTTGGGCGCGGTCCAGAGCGCGTGCGACGGCGGCAGCGGCTCGGGATCGGTGACATCGAGATACGCTGCGCCAAGCCGGCCCGAGTGCAGCGCGTCGAGCAACGCGTTTTGATCGACGGTCGTGCCGCGGCCGACGTTGTAGAAACGAGCGCCGGACTTGAAGCAGGAGAGCCGGCGTGCGTTGACGTAGTTTCGCGTGCTGTCGTTGTCGGGCAGAATGTTCACGACGTGATCGGCCTGCGCGAGTGCGGCGCTCACGTGTTCCTCAGGAATAATGCGCACACCGCGTTCGCTCCGCACCTGGCGGCGGACGGCGAGCACCGTCATGCCAAACGGCGCGAGCAACTCCGCGAGTCGCCGACCGATCGCACCGTAGCCGAGCAACAAAACCGTCTGCCCCGTGAGCAACCGCGAATCGTAGCGGCGCTCCGTGTAGTTCCACGATTGATCGGTGAGTTGATCACGCAGAGAGGCGGGCAACTGGCGCGCGAGGCCGAGCATCATCGCGAGCACGTGTTGCGCGCACGGATCGGCAAAGACGCTTGAGGCGTTGGTCATCACCGTGCCGCGAGCCCGGAGCGTTTCGCGCAGGTCGTCCCGATCGTAGCGCGTGTAGCCGGCGGTGGTGAGCTCGATCCAGCGCAGACGTTTGTAGCGCAGGCAGTCGTCGACGTGAGGCTGGCCGAGCGCAATGTCGGCTTCGGCGAGCGATGCGTCGGATGCACCGGCGGTGAGCACCGACGCGTTGGCCGATTGGGCGACGATCAGACGATGCGATCCCAGCCCCTCATTCAAGAGGCGCGCGGCGTTGGGACGAAACTCCGTGTTGCACCAAATCGTGAGACTCATGCTGCACGATGACGGGCCGATCGGCGCGGGCCGCAAGCGAAACCTCGGGCTCCGCGCGGCCGAAGATTACTTCGTCACGGTCAGCTTGAAACTCCGCGAAGCCGTGAGGCTGCCGTCACTCACGGTAAGCTTGATCGTGGCGGTGCCGGTTTTCCCTTTGGCGGGCGTGATCTGCACCGTGCGCTTCGAGCCGGAACCGCGGAGTTTGATGTTGGCCGTGGGCACGAGCTTCTTGTTGGAGCTGCTGCGCGTGACCTTGAGCTTCGAGGCGGAGGTTTCCTTGTCGCTCACCTTGAAGGAGATTTTGGAAGTCGCCTTGCCCGCCTTGGTTTTCTGCGCGGCGATTTTGCTGATCGTTGGTTTGTTCTGAACCGTGACCTTGAACGTCGTCTTGCCGGTAAGCTGGCCGTCGCTCGCGGTGAGCGTGATCGTGGTCTTGCCGGTCTTGCCCTTCACCGGAGTGATCTTGAGCGTGCGCTCCATGCCAGCGCCGCCGAGCTTGAGGCCGGATTTGGCCACGACCGAGGTTTTCGAAGATTTTGCCGTGAGCTTGAGCGACGAGGTCACCGTCTCGGCATCCCAGATAATCACAGGCAGCGCGGCGCTCTTGGAGCTCTTCGCGATCGTGACGTTTTTCATCGCGGTGACGACCGGCGCGGAGTTGGCGGTCGCGACGGCGACCTTGCTGCCCCAGATCGCTTTGCCGCTCTTCGAGAGCGCGCTGAACGTCTGCACGTAGCGCTGGTTGTCGTCGTCCCACTGGCGCACGAACACGCCGTAATACGTGGTGCTGCCGAGCTTGATCGTGGCGCCGTAGTCGCCGGTGAGTTTCCACGTGCCGGTCGCGGCGCCGGTGATCTTTTTGGCGGACGTGAGTGTGATGATCTTCGACGTCTTGACCGACGCGGTGATGTCGAGGCCGTGCTGAATGAGTTTGTAGTCGCCCGGAATGTAACCTGCGGATGCGAACTCGGCGCGCTCGCCCGCGTAGCGATGCGGGCCGACGACGAACCAGCCCTTCGCGTTGAGGAACATCGGGTGCACGCGCACTTCGTGCTGTTCGCCGCGTCCGACGAAGCGCGTGTGAAACACGAGAAAATACTGGCCGGTGGCTTTGTCGTAGTAAGCAGAGCAATGACCCGGCGAAACGTAGCCGCGACTCACGGTGCCGGCGTCGTTGGGCGCGCGCACAAACTGGTAATTGCCCATGAGCTTCGTGCCGTAGGGCGCGATCGAAGCGTCGTCGAAGAGCGTGCCGGGTTTGCCCGCGACGTGGGTGAGCTCGTTGCCTGCGGAATCGAGATAAGGACCATCGGGCTGACGCGAACGGGCGACGCGGATGTTGTAGCCGCCATCGGCCGCGAGTCCGCCGTAGGAGAGGAAGAGATAATAGTATTTCGTCTCGGGGCTGTAGAGGATGTAGGGCGCCTCGATGCGGGCGTGATTGCCGCCGATCAATTTCTTGCCGTAGCCCTGATTCTTTTTCGGCAGGCCCGACTTGGCATCGAGCTCCATGATGAAGATGCCGCCCGAGTAGGAACCATAGACCATCCAGAGCTTGCCCTTCGCGTCGAAGAATACCGCGGGGTCGACGACATTGGGATGTTTCGTCGCGTCGTAGATCGTGCCGTCGGGGCTGATCTGATCCCACATGCCGGACTTCAGGAACAGCTCCTTGTTTTTGTAGGGACCGGTGATCTTGTCGGCGACCGCGACACCGAGCGCGCTGCGCGGCGAGTCGCCTTTGCACGCGCAGTAGTAGAAATAGTAGCGGCCGTCCTTGAGACGGATCACGTCGGGCGCCCAAAACGTCGTCGTCTGCGCCCACGAAAGCGTTTCGGCGAATTCCGCAGCGGGATCGGGCACGAGCGCGTTGCCCTTCGCGGCGCTCGTGGAGAGCTGCGTCCAATGCAGCAGATCCTTCGAACTCGCGGACGCGAGGTGCGAGCCGAACACGTAATATTTCGAGCCGTCGCGCACAATCGACGGATCGTGCACCGTGACTTCCGTGAACGTCGGCGCCGTCGCCGCTGCGACGCGCGCGGCGAGCATCGCGCCCGTCAGCGCGAGCAAAGCAAAAGCGGAGCGGAGAAGTCGCGCAGACAAAGGCGGGAAGAAGTTAACGGTTCACTCGATCTCCACCGATTCGTCGAGCGACGGACGGCCGAAGACCGGCATGCCGTGCTCGTCCCAGCGGAGTTGTTTCACGTAGGTGTGGCGGTTGGGATCCCAGAGGGGATCGCCGACGATTTCCGTGTAGGTGCGGGCGTGATACACGAGGAGGTCGGTCTTGCCGTCCTCCGCGACCGTGAAGCTGTTGTGACCGGGCCCAAAAATGCGGTGCTCGTAGCAGGTTTTGAAAACGGGCTCGGGCGACTTCGTCCAACTACGCGGATCGAGCAGATCGGCGTTTTCGTCGGCGTAGAGCAAACCCATGCAGTAATTCTCGTCCGTCGCGCTTGCCGAGTAGCTGATGAACACGCGGCCGTGGCGGACGAGCACGGACGGGCCTTCGTTGACCCAGAAGCCGCGCGTCTCCCAATCGAACTCAGGGATCGAGAGCCGCACCGGCGGCGTCGCGAGCGTCGTGCCGGACGCCATGCGCGCGATGTAGAGATTGGAGTTTCCCTGGATCGCAGGATCTTTCTGCGCCCACACGTAATAGGTCACGCCGCGATGCGTGAAGGTCGTCGCATCGAGCGAGAAGCTGTCGATGCCGGTTTCGATGCGCACGGGCTCGCTCCACTTTCCCTCGAGCGGATTTTCGGCGCTCGTGGAAATCGCATACATGCGGTGTTGGAACAGATTGTCTTTGATCTCCCGCGACGGCGCGGCGGCGAAGTAGATGTGCCACGCGCCAAACACGTGATGAATCTCCGGCGCCCAGATGAGTTCGCAGAAAGGACCCTCCGTAGGTTTGAGCCAGACGTCGGCGGTCGGCGCATTCAGCAACTCGGCAATCGTGCGCGCGCGACGCAGCTCGATGCGGTCGTAGGCCGGAATCGACGCGGTGAAATAATACCAGCCGTCGGTGTGACGGCGGATGCACGGATCGGCGCGCTGAAGAATGAGCGGTTGGAGCACTTTCATGAGCAGAGACGAAACGATCAGGCCGTGACGGCGGACTTCTGCGGGGGCATTTCCATCATCGACCGGTAGTAGCCGTCGGTGATCCGGTAGCGGAACATCAGCAGTCCCATCGCAAAGTGAAACACGCCTGGAATCACCGTGAGCATGAGCGCGAGGCCGGTGAGCGTGAACTCGCTCTGCACCTGATCGGGCACGTAGTCGTAATACGTGAGCAGCCAGCCGACGACCGCGCCGCCGAGTCCCATGCCGGCCTTTTGGCAGAACGAGATGCCGCCCCACGCGAGACCCGAGACGCGCTCGCCCAGTCGGTTCTCGCCGTAGTCGATCGCCTCCGCGATCGCGGACCAGAAGACGGGCGCGTGGAGATCGACCACGAACGAGAGGAGGAAATACAGCACGAACGCCAGCAGCATGTCGCCGGGCTTCACCGCGAAGAACATCACCGCGCTGATCACGCCGACGGCGAGCTGCGTCCAGCGGAACATCGCGATCTTGCAGTAGCGCTTCGTGATCCACGTCGACGCGACCATCGCGAGGATCGCGGCGACGACACCCGTCGCGAGAAAGCGCGAGAGCACGACCGCGTCGCCGCCGAGGTAATATTTCGCGTAATACGCCGCGACGGCACCGCGGATCACGTAACCGATCGTGCCGATCACGCACACGCCGCAAAGGACGAGCCACTGATCGTTGCGCAACAAGAGCGTGATCTGCCGGCCGATCGGCTTCTTCTCCGCCTCGTGCTGCAGTCGCTCGGTCGTGGTGAAGAAGCAAAAGGGAAACAACGCTGCAGCGACCGCCGCCATCAGCCCCATCGCCGCCTGATAACCACGCGCGATGTTGCCGCCACCCCACTCTGCCGCGAGCACGGGCACGATGATCGTGACGAGAAACGCCGCGACCTTGGCGAAGAAGAGACGGTAGCCGTTGGCCGAGAGGCGCTCCTTCGGGTCACCCGTGAGCACACCGATGAGCGAGATGTAGGGAATCGTGACGGCCGTGAACATGAGCGTCATCAGCACGTAGGTCGCGTAGGCCCAGATCAGTTTTCCGCTGTATCCAAGATCTGGAGTCACGAACGTCAGAAAGATCGAGATGCCGAACGGCACCGCGAGGAACAGAAAATACGGACGGTAGCGGCCCCAGCGCGTGGTGAACTTGTCCGTGATCAGGCCCATCAGCGGGTCGGTGATCGCGTCGATGAACCGCACCACGAGAAAAAGCGCCGCGAGGTCCTGCGTGCGGAGCCCAAACACGTCGGTGTAAAAGAACGTGATAATAAGCGCCATCGACGACCACACGACGTTGACCGCCATGTCACCGGCGCCGAAACCGACCTTTTCGAGGACCGAGAGTTTGGAGGAATCTTTCATGAAGGGGTTGGGGTCACTCGCGACGCGTGCGCGCGCTCACTCTTTCACGGTGCCGACGTAAGTGTTGAGCGCCGCGGGATCGACGACCGGCCAGTCGCCGGAATCCCACGTGAGTTCGGCGATCTTCAGTTTCTGCAGACCGCCGTCAGCGGTTTCGTAAGCGTGGAAAACGATCCAGTCGCGACCGTCGAAGCGATACACGCTGTTGTGGCCGACACCGGCCCACTCGGCATTGCCTTCGAGCAGCAACGTGCCGCCACCCTGCGCGAGATCGCGTCCGAGTCGGTCCACATATGGTCCCGTGACGGAGCGCGAACGGCCGACGACCATCTTGTAGTCGCTCTCGGCGCCGCGGCAGCATTTGTCCCACGACACGAAGAGATAATAGTAATCACCGCGGCGGAAAATAAACGGCGCCTCGAGCTGCGCGGGGCCCGGATCGGCATCGTCGACGAGCACGCTGCGTTCGCGTTTCGCGAGCGTGTGCCACTCCTGCGGCTCGGCGACGGATTTTCCGTCGGGCGAGAGTTTGACGAGCTTGAGTCCGCCCCAGAAGGACCCGAATGACATCCAGAGCGTGCCGTTTTCGTCGGCGATGACGGCCGGATCGATGGCGTTCCACAGATCGCGCTGCGGCACGGAGCGGAGCACGATGCCCTGATCCTCCCAGCGATAATCCGGCGAGCTCGGATCGAGCGTCTTGTTGATGGTGAGTCCGATCGCGGAGGTATTTTTGCCGAACGCGGAAACGGAGTAATAGAGATAGTAAAGACCCTGGTGCCGCACGACGTCGGGCGCCCAGATATGGCCGTTGAACGACGGAGCCACGCTCTTCGCCCACGCGGGATCACCCGGGAAAACACGACCGCGGCGCGACCACGTTTTCATGTCGGTGCTGCTGTAGAGCGTGATGCCCGGGCCCGTGCTGAAGAGGTAGAACGTGTCCCCTTCCTTCGCCATGACGGGATCGTGCACGTCGATCTGGCGGGCAGCGGCAACAGGCGCGAGCGCGAGGCAAAGGCCGAGCGCGGCGAGAATCTTGGAGCGAGAAAAACTCATGCGGAGGCGAGCCTCACGTCGGAGAACAAACGACGAGGAAGCCGAAGGCCGGACGGCCCGGCGCTTCGGCTGTGAAGGTGGAACCCGACGTCCTCGTCGGGTTGGGTGAACAACGGACTTCACTCAGCCCGGTGAGGACACCGGGCTCCACCTGCTGCGATGGGTTAGAACGAGTAGCGAGCGCCGACCGAGAAGGTGCGGCCGATGATCCACGAACCGAAGTTGTTCGTGACGGAGCTGTTCGCGCCGGTGCCGTAGTAGCTCTGCTGGATATCGTCGGTGAGGTTGGTGCCCTCGATCGTCATCACGAAATTATCCGTGATCTTGAAGCTGAGCTGCGCGGTGAGGCTCTGCTGATCGGCGAACCAGATCTGCAGCGGATTCGCGAACTGCGCGGCTTCGTTGTTGTGGAAGAACTTCGAGCGCCAGGTGTAGCCCACGCGAGCGCTGAAGCGCGGCTGCTCGTAGGCGAGCGTGACGTTGTAGGAGTTCTTCGAGACGGCGGGGAACTCGGTGTTGAGCACGCCCGTGACGACGCCGGCATCGTTGGTGATCGGGATGTCGAGCGAGGACTGGAGCGTCGTGAAGCTCGCCTCGACGCCGAGGCCATTGAGGTAGCCCGGCAGGTGGCGCGGGTAGTATTTGCCGCCGATTTCGACGCCCTCGAGCGAGCCCTTCGACGCATTGGCGGGCGCCGAGAGGATGTAGTCGTAGGTGCCGATGTCGTCGGTGTAGGTCACACGGCGACGGAAATCGACGATGTAGTCATCGATCTGGCGGTTGAAGTAGGAGACGCTGATGCCGGTCGCCTCGTCGAAGTAATACTCGAGCGCGACGTCGTAGTTGGTCGAGGTGACGGGCTTGAGGTCCGGGTTGCCGCCGCTCGCGGTGCCGTAGCCGATGTTGGTCACGTCACGCGTGTAGCGGATGTTCGGATTGAGCTGCACGAAGCCGGGGCGGCGAAGCGTCTGGCCGTAAGCCGTGCGAAGGAAGAGCTGATCGGTGAGGCCGAAACTCAGCACGCCGCTCGGGAGGAGCTTGTTGGCGGAGGTGTTGCCCGAGGCGCTGACGAGCGTGCCGCGATCGGTCGCCGTCATGTTCGTGTTGATATCCACGAAGCGCAGACCGAGCTGGCCGGTCACCGGGTGGCCGGCGATGTCGCCGCGAATCTGATCAACCTGCAGGTAGGCAGCGGCCGTGACTTCCTTGACGCGGAAGTCCTCGAGCAGGCTCAGGCCGTCGCTCAACGTCATGTTGGCGAGACCGCGAATCTCATCCTTGTGACTGCTGGTGTAGTAGCCATTCGGAGCGGCCCAGGAGCTCGGAGTGTCGGAGCGTCCGTCGAAGAAACCGGAGTTCACGTAAACGAGTTCGGGACGCGAAGAGAGCGGAACCCACGGAGCATCACCCTCGGCGTAACGCGCGGCTTCGGAAGCGCGGCGGTCGTCGTAGCGACCACCGAACCGCAGGCGGCGGATCCAGCCCCAGTCGACGTTGAGCGTGGCGTCCTGCGTGAGCGTGACGGCGCTGCCCTTGTTCTTGAAGCTCTGGTCCCAGATGTGGCCGAGATTCCAAACAGACGGGTCGGCGACATCGGTGCCGATGAAATCGAAGGCCGGCACACCGTTGCCCGGGTTGAAGTCGACGGCGATGTTGCTCATCGAGTTGCGCACCGAACGGAGCGCGAAGAAGTCGGACGTGTATTCGCTGGTCTGGTGAACGAGCTCGGACTTCAGCTGCAGGTCCGGCGTGAGGTTCCACTTGCCGCCGAGCGAGGTGACGTAGCTGTCGGTTTTGCCCGTGCTCATGTCGCCGCTGTTGAAAGTGTAAACGTCGCCCACGAGGTCGCGGGACTTCACGATGTTGGTGCCCGGGAAGAGTTCCACGGCACCCTTCTGGCCATTCCACCAGTCGACGAACGAGAACAGGAGGTTGCCGAAGTGCTCGTTGCGGTAGCCGTCGTAGAAGAACTCGAAGGTGTATTCAGAATCCTGATTCGGGGCGAACTGGAGCGAGAGATTGGTCGCCGGACGCTTGGTCTTGCCCTTGCCGTCGGACTGAAACACGGCGTCGCGCGCGAGCACGTATTCGACGTCCTGGCCGTTGAACTTCAGCGTCGAACCTGGAGCGGTCGAGAGACCTTCCTCGGTGCCGGGCTGCCAGATCGGATTCTCGGTCACACGACCATCCGCGGTGAAGATGCGCTCCCACGTGGTCCAGCCCGCGGGCGGGTTGTCGGTGGTGAACGGCACCATCGCGCCCGCCGTGACGCTCTGGTCGCGGTAGGTCGTGGTCATGTAGGAAACATTGAGCAACGCG
Organism: Opitutus sp.; assembly: GCA_024707325.1. Taxonomy (GTDB): domain Bacteria; phylum Verrucomicrobiota; class Verrucomicrobiia; order Opitutales; family Opitutaceae; genus Opitutus. The sequence goes on from JANPZY010000001.1 coordinate 890,444, forward strand.
CCGAACTTCGCGCCGTTGGCGAATTTCCAGGTGTTGCTGAAAAGCGCGCTGAGGTTCGGGTCATATTTCTCGCCCTGCTCCTGATAGGTGCCCTTCACGGCGAGCGACACGCGGCGACCATCGAAGTTGAACGGGCGGTGCGTGCGGATATCGAGCACGCCAGCGATGCCGGACTCGAGATCGGAAGGAGCGCGGGTCTTGCTGACCACGACCTCGGAAAGGAGGCTGGCCGGGATGTCCTGGAGGGAGAGATTGAGGCCCGAAGCGGTGAAGATGTTGCGGCCGTTGAGCGTCGTCGTGACGTCGTTCAAACCGCGGATCGTGACGGTCGCGATCGTGCCGCGGCCGAAGTCGGTCACCTGCACGCCCGGCAGACGCTGGACGGACTCGGCGACGGTGTTGTCCGGGAACTTGCCGATGTCTTCCGCGACGATCGCATCGACGATCTGCGGGTTGTGACGCTTGATCTCGAGCGCCTTCACAGCCGACGCGCGGAGACTGGTGACGACGAACTCGCTGAGCACGATGGCGTCCTCAGTGGTGGCGCGGGTTGCCGGATCGACGGCCTCATCGGTGCCGGTCTGGGCCGCGGCCTGCGCACGCATGTCGGTCACGCCGAGTGCCGACGCCAGAAGCAACGCCGAGCCCATAGCCAGGAATCGGCGCGCGGAGGAAAGCGGCAAAGAGGAGCGCCGCGTAATCTTCACAGGGGGGTAGTTCATGTTTTCGAGGTTTGCGAAACGAGTGACAAACCCGCGCCGGGCACGGCAGGAGCCGGGACCGCGGGGCGGGTTGAAGGGGTCGATGACAGGTTGTGGGCAGGGGTTTTAACATCGTCGGGGTCTCGACCGCTCTAGCAGGGGCGCGGAATCGAGACCGGGACGATGGCTGCACCCCTACATGCGCCCTCCGTCGTCAAAACCCGCCAAACTTCGCGAAAAAATTTTCGCGCGGGGATCAATGGCGCGCATCGAGCGTCGCCTGCGCCTCCCGCGCGAGCACGCGGGCAAACGCCCAATCGAACCAAAATCCCTGCGTCGGACTGCCACGGTCCAGACCGTGCGCAAACTTCGCCTCCACGGTCGCACTCGCCTCGGCGATTTCCTGCCGGGCCTCCGCTTCGCGTCCGAGTTGATAATACGCCATCGCCAAAAGAAGCCGCGCCGTCGCCGCTCGCGGTGCGTTGATCTCGCGTGAATCGATCGCGCGCTGGCTCCAGCGGACCGCTTCCGCGTAGTGCCCGCGTCGATACTCGAGCAAACTCAGTGCGAGCGAGCGCCACGCCGCGGTAAACGTGTCCCCCGCCGCGTCCGCCGCCTCGATCGATTCCAGCATCGTCGTGGAAAACGGCAGCACCGCCTCGAGCAACTCCGCGCTCGCGGGCAGCAGCAGACATACCTTCACGATGCGGTCGGCAAACGGGGACGGCGACGCTGCGAAGCGCCGCACTGCCTGCTGGCGGAAACGCTCATAACCGCCCTTGTCGCCCACCTCGATCAAGGCCGGGCCGAACTCCAGGTAATCCATCGTCGCCAGATCGGAGCTCTCGAGCTGGTTGATCGACAGCAAGGTCTCAAAGCGATCCGTGGCCTGTCGCCAGCGTCCGCCGAGCGCGTGCCACTCGCCGAGCGCGCGCAGCAACGCCGCGCCCTCGATGCTCGGCTCGGAAATGCGGAGCGACGACACGAGCGCGTCCGCTTCGGCAAACTTCTCCTGCCGGATCAACAGTGTCGCCTGCGTGATACGTTCGCGCGTTTCCGCCGCGAGACGCAGACGCGCCTGTTGCTGCTCCGCCGCGACCGCGCGACGATGCGCCTCGCGCTCCTTGAGAAACATCCATGTCGAGAAACTCAGTCCCGCGACCAAGGCCGCGGTCACGGCGGCTGCACCCAGAAACACCGCGCGATTTCTCCGCACTACTTTCTGCAACCGATAACGCCAGCTCGCCGGTCGCGCCATCACGGCCTCGTTGCCCAGATAACGGCGTAGCTCCATGCCGAGTCCGTTCGCCGTTTCATAGCGGCGGTCGCGTTCCTTCTCGAGCGCCTTGAGCACGACCCAGTCGAGGTCCGCACGCAGTTGCGACACGAGCCGGCGCGGCGTGGTCTGACGCGCAGCCGCGATCGCGCGGCGTTCCGCACTCGTGAGTCCGGCAAAGCGCACCGAAGGACGCGGCGGCTCGCGATCGCGCAGGATGCGCCGCAGGTCTTCGATTTTTGCCGGCTGTTGCTCCTGGCCGGAAAAAGGCGTGCGCCCCACGAGCAACTCGCACAGCAGCACGCCCAGACTGTAGATGTCGCTTCGGGTATCGATATCGACGCCGCCGAGTTCCGCCTGCTCGGGACTCATGTAGCCCGGCGTGCCGATCATCTGCGCATAAACCGAGAGCAACTGCTGCTCGCTCAACCGCGCCTCGGTCGCCTTCGCGATGCCGAAGTCGATCACCTTGGGCACGGGTCGTCCGTCGTGCACCGCGACCATGATATTGGACGGTTTGATGTCGCGGTGGATGATACCCTTTTGGTGCGCGTGCTGGATCGCGTGGCAGATCTGAATGAACAGTTCCAGCCGCTCACGCAGATCGAGTCGGTTCTGGTCACAGTATTTCGTGATCTGCACACCACGCACCAACTCCATGATGAAGTAGGGCGAACCGCGCTCCGTTTCGCCCGCGTCGAATACGCGCGCGATGTTCGGATGATCCATCATCGCGAGCGCCTGCCGCTCGGCCTCGAAGCGCGCGATCACGCTCTTCGTTTCCATGCCGAGCTTGATGATCTTCAGCGCCACGCGGCGGCGCAGCGGCTCCTCCTGCTCCGCGAGATAAACCACGCCGCAACCGCCCTCGCCGATTTTCTCGAGCAAGACGTAGTGCCCGATCTTCGTGCCGATCGGCTCCTCGACCGATGCGCCGAAGCCCGCGCCGCAGGTCGGCGGCGTGTGTGTGCCGAGCGGCGGACGCGAGCCGACCGCCGTGCGCACGACCGACTGACCCTCGCTGAAAAACCGCTCCGCCTCCTCCGAGGCTTCGAGCAACTTTTCGATCCGGCGGCGCAACGCGTCGTCGCCATCGCACGCCCGTTCGAGAAACGAGCGCCGCTCGACCGCGTTCGTCATGCGCCGCGCCAGATCGAAAAGCTCCTCTTCCCGCTGTTGGGATGCGTTCAACGGTGCGCCTCCTTTTGGGTCCGCGTCGCCCGTCAGCGCCGCTCGCGGATGCCCTCGAACAACCACGCCTTCGCATAGGCCCAGTGGCGCTCCACCGAACGCTCGGCCATGCCGAGGCTCGCCGCCACTTCCTTGTTGGAGAAACCGCCGTAGAATTTGAGCAACACGATCTGAGCGCGCTCCGGATCCTCTTCGCGGAGGCGTTCCATCGCTTCGTCGATCAGCAGAATCTTCTCCTCCGGCGTGGCCTCCGCGAGCTCCACATCCTCGATGTTGACCCGCGCGTGACCGGCGCCGCGTTTCAACCGGAGCTTGCGGCGCGCATTCTCAATCAAAATCCGGCGCATCGCTTCCGCTGCGGCCCCGAAAAAGTGCGCCCTGTTCTCCCAACGCTGACGTTTTCCCGCCACGATTCGCAGCCAGGCCTCGTGCACCAAGGCCGTGGGCTGGAGCGTCTGGCCGGCTGGCTCCGCCGCCATCTGCGCGCCCGCCTGACGCCGCAAATCATGATAGATCAACGGCAGGATTTCCTCCGAAGCTCCGCCTTCTCCGACGGACTGCAGCGCAAGCGTCAGTTCAGTCATGGGACTTCCGGGGATGGAAAGGGGGCGGGGTTGAGGGGTGAAACCGAGACGGCAAAAAAACGCCAATTACGAGCGAATGTCTCGGAAAACGGGGTGCAACGACTAGGGGGTTCAAGCCAGACTATCCGCACTGGACCGTAACGTGAGAACGCGGCTCCCGCGGCGGAGAAACCGCTCGAAACCGCGCCGGTCGGCGCATGATCGTTACCCTCGTTCTATCTGCGTCATCCGTCAACCACCTGCCCCTCAACGCCTCTGTTTTGCGTTGCCGAAAGAACCAGCCGCCAGTCATTTTCGTCTTCGACGTTTGCCGACCCGCCCTCTGCCAAAGGCTGCACCCACCCTTCCCCGTTTTCGACTGTTAGCACTGCGACAAAATCGGCAAAGCGTCTCCAAAACGCTTCCGTGCTTCTTTTCCCCCTCCGCGTTTATCGCCCCTTTTTATTATGAGCAGCCGTTCCCCTCTGATCACTCACATGTTCACGGCCGACCCCTCGGCCCACGTTTTCGAAGGCAGAGTGTTTATCTACCCGTCGCACGACCTCGATAAGGACATGGAGGAAAACGACAACGGCGACCAATACGCGATGGAGGACTACCACGTCTTCTCGCAACCTGATCCGCTTGGTCCCGTGACCGATCACGGGCAGGTGCTCCACCTGCGCGACGTGCCGTGGGCTTCTCAACAACTCTGGGCGCCCGACGCCGCGTATCGAAACGGTCGATACTACCTCTATTTTCCCGCGCGCGACAAACAAGGCGTGTTCCGCATCGGCGTCGCCACCTCCGAGCGTCCCGAAGGTCCCTTCCGCGCCGAGCCGGAACCGATCCCCGGCAGCTTGAGCATCGATCCTTGCGTCTTCGCTGATCGCGATGGCGAGTTCTACCTCTACTTCGGCGGCGTCTGGGGTGGACAACTCCAGTGCTGGCAGACCGGTGAATTCCGCGCCGACGGCAAGATGCCGCCCGACGACCAGCCCGCGCTTCTCCCGAAAGTCGCGAAACTCTCGGCTGACATGCTCACCTTCGTCGCTCCGCCGCAGGACGTCGTCATCGTCGACGACAAAGGCGAGAAGCTGAAGGCCGGCGACATCACCCGCCGCTACTTCGAGGGACCGTGGATGCACCAACACAACGGCACCTACTATCTCTCCTACTCCACCGGCGACGCGCACACGCTCGTTTACGCCACCGCCGACAATCCGCTCGGGCCCTTCACCTTCCGCGGCACCATCCTCACGCCCGTTCTCGGCTGGACGACGCACCACTCCATCGTCGAGCACAACGGCCGCTGGTGGCTCTACTATCACGACGCCTCCCTCTCCGGCGGCATCAGCTACAAACGCTCCGTGAAAGTGCAGGAACTCTTCTACGAAGCCGACGGCTCGATCCGCCCGATGACGCCCTGACGCGTCCGCGCCCCGTTCCTCTTCAATCCGCACTGCGTCCCGACGCGGTGCGGATTTTTTTTAGACGCAGTGCGCAACACGTCCCGACCCGACGCGCACTCTGTCCCGACCCGGTCCGCACCTTGTCGCGACACGGGACGCACCGTGCCCCGACCCTGTCCGCACCTCCTCCCGACTCGGTGCAAACTTTGGCGCGACGCGGTCCGCTCACGGTCGCGATTCGGAACCACGGCTCTCCTCCTGTCATTCTGAGCACAGCAAGAATCCATCCGGGCTCTCGCAGCGTGCACTGGATTCTTCGCTTCGCTCAGAATGACAAACAGACAGCGCCGCCCTGAAAACGCGGCGCCCTCGCCGCGTCTTCTCACCGCACGCGAAACGTCGCCGACTCGTTGCGCACCGTCTCGATCCGGCTCTGCTCGATCGCGAGTTCGCCTTCCGCATCGGCGCGGATCCACAGGTCGCCGCGCGTCGTGCCTGACAAACCTGAACCTGTAATCGTGATGTTGCTCAGCCGCGTATCCGCGAGCGTGCCGTTGCCTTTCGCCGCTCCCGGCGCAGCCACCGTGATACCTTCGGAAAAACTGTCGCGAATCGTGAGATCGCTGAGGCGCAGTCCGGAAATGCTCTTTCGATCCATCGCGATCTGCAGCGAACCGCGAAAGGCCCAGTGGTGATCGTAGCCGCCGCAGCGCACGAGCTCGGAGTTTCGCACGACCGTCTCGCCGCTGAAGTTGTTGTCGATGCCGCGCGCTTCGTCGGTCGTCGGGAATGTAGTGCTAATCAGGATACCGCAGCCGGTGTTGATATCGGTGAAGAGACAATCTTCCAATCGGTTGCTCTCGCCGCCGTAGATCGCGCCGCCATTGGCCAGAAACGTGAGCTGTCCGGTGCAGCGACGGATGACGTTGCGGCCGGGCTTCACGCCTTCGTCGAAACCCTGGTCCGACGGCACCGGCCAGATCGCGAAGCAATCGTCGCCCGTGCCGCGCGCGGTGCAGTTTTCCACCACGGAACCGCTCGTGCCGACGCAGAGGTTGACGCCGTCGGCGATGAGGTTGCGGAAGCGGCAGCCTTCGATGCGCAGGTTCGTGCCGTTGTAGATCCACGCGCCGGCCTTCGTGTGCTCGACCCAGATCCGCGCAATCGTGGACTCGGCGCAGTCGGCGCCGACGATGCCGTCGTTCGCCTCCTGGTCGTTGCGGTAATTGAGCCATCCGAAGATCGCGAAGTCCGCAACGATGATGTCGCGCCCCGCGAGTTTGAAACGCACACGACGGTCGGCGTTTTCATAAAGCGCCTCGTCACCGACAAACGTCGAGTGCCACATGCCGGCGCCCTGAATCTTCGCGCCCGACGTGAGCACGATGTCGCGCGTGATCTTGTAGTCGCCCGGCGGCACCCAGACCGTGCGGCCGGTTTTCAACGCCTCGGCCAGACACGCCTGCAATGCCGCCGTGTCGTCCGCGCGACCATCGCCACGCGCGCCGAAATCGAGAAGTGAGAGTGAATTCGCCGGCCGCTCGGGCGGCGGTGGCACGTCTTCGAGATCGATCAGATCGACGATGCAGAACTCCGCCCTCCCGGACTTTTTCCGCAGCTGGATCACGTCGCCCGCGGCAATCGAGAGCCCCTTCACGCGACGCTCATCGTAGAAGTTGCGCGGTTTGCCCTGGGCCGGGTCATTGGAAAATGGATACGAACCGTAGAGGTGCATGTAGCGCGACGTGAGCGTCAGCGTGCGCACCGCGCGTCCGTTGATCAGCAGCTCGAGTTCGGTCTCGAGTCCCCCGCCCTGCGGCGCGTCGGGCAGACTGTAGCGCAGCACGAGCGCGTTGGCTGCGCCCTGTGCGGAGAGCTCCACGAAGTCGCCGTCGAGAAGTTTCACGGCTTTTTGGTGCGACGACTCGGTCTCGACACGGTGCGGCTCATAGCTCGGCCCGAGCACGACGCCGGAAGTTTTCATGTCCTCGGCTTCGTAAGTGGTCCAAGGCATGTCCGCGCCGACGCGCGCGAAGAGCGATGACGACGCCACCAAGGCAAAGGCGAAAACTGTAGACGCGGAGCGGCGGAGAGACGGCTTGGGGTGTGGCATGACGGGGTAATCGATTCTTGCGAGTGCGGGGTTCTCAATTCTGTCATTCTGAGCGCAGCGAAGTTCAGCCGAAGGCTAGCCTGACATCCATTTGGACACTCGCAGCATGCACCGGCTTCGCAGCGCTCATTGGATTCTTCGCTGCGCTCAGAATGACATCAGAGGGAAGGTTGAACGTTTGATGGAGACGCGAGCGGAGTCCTGACGTGTGCCTCACGTCGTCAGTTGCGCGCGGAGCGAATCTTCACGGTGACGGTTTTACCGGGCGCGACTTTTCTGCGCTGGCCGGCGATGAGGAGAGCGCGCGCGGCGATTCGTTTTCTCGGCGACCACATTCGCGCGATCGGGCGTGAGCTCCACGCGGAACCAATCGCCGCGATAGGAGAGACGGAACTGCAGCCGGCGCCACGTGCGATAAAGCCGCGGGTTGATCGCGAGCCGGCGCGCGTCGGCTTGCACGCCGGCGAAACCGAAGATCGCCGTCATCCACGCGCCGCCATTGGCCGCGGGATGCGAGCCGCCCATGAAGACCGTGCCCGCGTAAACCTTGTATTTCGCCTCGAGGTCGATCTTCGCGGTTTTGAGGAAATATTTGTAGGCGAAATCGAGGTTGCCGAACTCCGTCGCGACGAGCGCATACGCGCACGCGCTGAGACTCGAGCCGTGCTCGGTGCGCGGCTCGTAATACTCCCAGTTGGCACGTTTGATGTCGGCGGAGAAGCGGCTCTTGAAGAGGTTCAACATCATCACGACGTCGGCCTGCTTGATCACCTGCGTCGGAACCGCGAGGCCCTGCCCCGCGCCGAGGTATTCGTGCGGATGCACCATCTTCGCCTTCACTTCAGCGACGGGCACATCCTTCAGCGCGAAGTAACCGTCGAACTGCTCGATGAGCCCGGTCTTTCGCGCGGGCTTCGGCACGTAGAGTTTGCGCGCGGCCTCGGCGAAGGCCGGCAGCTCGCGGGCGAGGCGGAGTTTCTTCACGAGTGCGCTCAACGCCGCGGGATGTTTTTTGCGCAGATGCGCGACAGCGGCCTGCGCGATGAGAAACGTCTCGCGCGCGACCATGTTGGTGAAGGCGTTGTTGTTGACGCGCTCGTGGTATTCGTCGGGCCCGATCACATCGAGCACCTCGTAGCGGTCCTTGTCCTTCTTGTAGTAGAGATACGAGTGGTAGAACCGCGCGCACTCGAGAATCACCTCGGCGCCGCCCTCGAGGAGGAGCGAGTCGTCGCCGGTGAGTTTGAAATACTCCCACATCGCGATCGCGACGTCGCCGCTGATGTGAACCTGCTTGTCGCGGAAGTGCGTGCGCAGCTCGCGGCCCGTGAACGGATCGCCGACGTTGAAATACGAGCACGCGTCGTCGCCAGTGTCCTGGCTCTCCCACGCATAGAACGCGCCGCGATAACCCGCGCCCTCGGTCTTCGCCTTTCGCCGCGCGCCATCGAGCGTGCGGATGCGGTAGCGCAGGAGCTCCACCGCCTTCTCGGGATACGCGTGGAGGAAGAACGGAAACATGAACATCTCCGTGTCCCAAAAGATCGCGCCCTTATAAACCTGTCCCGACAACGCGCGCGCGGGGATCGAGTTCGCGCTGCCCGCGACCGGCGCGACCATGAGCAATTGCAGGACGCTGTAGCGCAGCGCGTGCTGCGCCTCGTCGTCGCCTTCGATGAGCACATCGCAGCGCTCCCACTTGCGCCGCCACTCGGCGGCGTGCTGCGCGAGGCACTCATCGTAGCCGAGCGCATGCGCTGTGCGCACTGCGGAGATCGCCGCTTCGCCTAAAGCGCCATCTACGCGATCGTTGTCCGTGAAGACGGCGAAGTATTTGAAAAATCGATACGTCTGCCCCGCCTCGGCACGCACAGTGAGCACGCGAAGATTGCGGTTGTCCGCCGAATCCGCCGCCTGGCCGCCCGCCCACTCGGCGCTGGAAAGCTCGGCGACCACGACGTGTTTGCCGCTCTCGTGCGTGCGCCCGGCGGTGAGCAACACGTCGCCCTCGCGCGTGTGCGCGAGCTCAGGCAGATGCGGACCGTTGAGATCCCAGATGTTTCCATCGATGCCCGTGCGGATCGCGATCTCACCGGGCTGGTCACAGGTGACACTGACAGCGATGACGCCGAGATTCGGCGTCACCGCGCTGAGAAAACGCGACGACGTCAGCGTGAGCGTTTTTCCGCCCCGCCGGAAAACGGTCGTGCGCTCGAAGCGCGCATCGGCGAAGTGCAGCGTCTGCCGATGCCGCACGACGTCATCACCGAGCGCGGAAAGCTCCACGCCGTCGAGCGCGACGCGCGTGAAGCCACCGTTGGGCGCATTGACCGGTTCGCGCCACGCGTCGCCGACGCGATCGAAGACACCGGCGAGCGTGATGCCCACCGCCTCGTCGGGACCGAATTCGTCGAGGGTGCCACGATAGCCCATGTAACCGTTCGCGACCTGATAAACATTGCCGCGACGCATGATGCTCTCCTTGTCGCCGCCATGTTCAGTGGTGCTGAGTGACCAAAGTTTTTTCATTCTCTGAAACCCGGTGCGGTTCGTCGCGCACCCGCAGCATCAGCGCGGCGGCGACGACCATCGAAACTCCGCCCAACACGAGGGCGTAGATCGATTGTCCTCCGAAGAGCGTGCGCACGAGCAGGCCGAGCACGGCCGCCGCCACGATCTGCGGGATGACGATGAAGAAATTGAAGATGCCCATGTAGACGCCCATCTTCCGGAACGGCACGACGCTGCTGAGGATCGCATACGGCATCGTGAGCAAACTCGCCCACGCGATGCCGAGGCCGGCCATCGAGACGACGAGCATCCGCGCGTCCTTGAAGACAAACATCGAGCCGAGCCCGAGTCCGCCGATCACGAGGCAGATCACATGCGTCGTCACGCGGCTCGTGCGACGCGCGAGCCACGGCAGCGCAAAGGCGACGAGCGCGGCGACGCCGTTGTAAACCGACATGAGCACGCCGACCCAGTTGGCGCCGGCGTTATAGGCCGCGCTGCGCGGATCCGTGCTGCCGAAGTGGAAGCTCGTGACCGCCGCGGTCGCGTAGATGAAGAACGCGAAGAGCGCGAACCAGGTGAACATCTGCGCGAGCGCGAGCTGGCGCATCGCGGGCGGCAGGTTGTTCACGTCGTAAACGAGTTCGACGAGACCGCGCTTACGTCCGGCGGAGTAGCGCCAGGCCGCGATGCATTGCACGAGACCGTAGAAGCACGCGCCGAACGAGAGGATGTAGAGGCCTTTGTCCCACCCGAGCCGGTGTATCACTCCGCTGAATACGAGTCCGGCGAACACCAGCGCGGCGCCAAGTTTGTAGTAGTTGGCCGTGTTGAGCGCGAAGGTCGGCTCGTCGTCCTCCGGCGCGGCGCTCTCGCCGTGAAACGCGCGCTGCTCCTCGGGAGAATATTCCTTCGTGGAGAAAATCGTCCACAGCACCGCGAGCAGGAAAACCACGCCGCCGGAGTAGAAGGACCACTTGACCGAATCGGGGAGCTGGCCGTCGGGCGCGGTGTTGGCGACGCCGAACCAGTTCGTGAGCAGATACGGCATCAGCGAGCCGATCACCGAGCTCGCACCGATGAAGAACGTCTGCACCGCGAAACCCGTCGTGCGCTGCTCGTCCGGCAGCATGTCGCCGACGAAGGCGCGCATCGGCTCCATCGTGATGTTGATGGAGGCGTCCATGATCCAAAGCATGCCCGCGGCGAACCAGAGCGCGGGCGAGTTGGGCATGACGAGCAGCGCGAGCGACGCGCAGATCGCGCCGATGAGGAAATACGGTTTGCGGCGACCGAGACGCGTCCAGGTCTTGTCGCTCATGTAGCCGACGATCGGCTGCACAAGCAGACCGGTGACCGGTCCGGCAATCCACAGGATCGGAATCTCGTCCACCTGCGCGCCGAGCGTTTCGAAGATGCGGCTGACGTTGGCGTTTTGGAGGGCGAACCCGAACTGGATGCCCACGTAGCCGAAGCTCATGTTCCAGAGCTGCCAGAAATTGAGCCGTGGTTTGGTTCTCATGGGGTGTGGGGTGCCTCCGTTGAACAGGGCTTCACGCGCCAGCTTTCTTGGCGCGAATCAGCCGGTTGATTTCCTCAACGTGGGTTTCGGCAAGATCCCGGACCACCAGGTCGGCCCCGTTCTCGCGGAGTGCGCGCTCGTTTTCCTCGCGCGCGAGGCCGATGACGAGCGCGAATCCGCCGGCCGCGCCGGCCTGCACGCCCGACACAGCGTCTTCGATCACGATCGCGCGATGACACGGCACGGCGAGATTCGCGGCTGCGGTCGTGAAGATGTCCGGCGCGGGTTTGCCGTGCAGCTGGAGTTGCTCGGCCACAAGTCCGTCCACGACCGTGTCAAAGAACGGCGCGGTGCGCGTGCGCGCGAGGATCGTCGCGGAGTTCTTGCTCGAGGTCGCGAGGCCGAGTCGCACGCCGCGTGCGCGCAGCTCGATGATCAACTCGCGCGTGGTCTCGTAGAGCTGCACGCCGTCGGTCGCGATGAGGCGGTGAAAGAGCGCGTTCTTGCGGTTGCCTAGACCGCAGATCGTCTCGCGCTCGGGCGCGTCGTCGGTCGAACCAAAGGGCAACTCCACGCCCCGCGAGCGCAGAAACGATTCGACGCCGTTCGAGCGCGGACGGCCGTCGACGAACGCGAGATAATCCTCGCGCGTGAACTCGCGAAACGCCTCGCCGGTGCGCGCGGCGCGAGCGCGAAGAAAATCATCGAACATCCGTTTCCAGGCTTCGGCGTGAACGGTGGCCGTCTGCGTGAGCACGCCGTCCATGTCGAAGATCGCCGCGTCGAATTCGAGCGGAGCGGCGTCCCGCGAGGCGGGATCGGAGGAGGCAACAAGCGAGGCCACGGACAGGGACATTCGAGAGAGGAAAAGGAGTGGGCGGACGCGGGAGCGCTCCACGACGTGAGCGTTTGGGCCGCGCGCCGCCCGTGAGCTGCGGCCGCGAGCGCGGCAGTCAGCGTGAAGGAAGTTTCGAGGAGAGAAGCCCGCGCGTCGTCGGAACGTCTGACGCGCGGGATTCACGAGGGCGGGGAACTCAGAACTCGAACGTGTTCGTGAGGAACCAGCTCTGGCTCGGTCCGATGCGATACGCGGCGACCGTGCCGTTGGGTTGATAGGTGATCGGGATGAGTTCCTTGCCCTGGCCGACGTCGCGGACGTTCAGCTGAATGCGCCAGTTCAACTTTTCCGAGAGACGGCGCGTGTAGCCGACCCAGAGATCCACGCTCGTTTCGCTCGGGCCGCGATAGGGCTTCGAGAAGTCGTATTCGATCGTGGTCGGATCGTTCGGATCGCCCAGCGGCGGATAGCCGACGATCACGCTGCTCTGATAGCGGACGCCGCCACCGACGTTGACGCCCTTGAGCAGGCCAGCGTCGAAATCGTAGTTGGTGACGACATTGACGCGCCATTCGCGCAGTTCGGGGACGGTGGTGTTTTCGACGAGTTGCGCGAGGCGCCACTCGCTGCCGGGCGCGCCGGGCAGACCTTCGCCGTCGAACCAGTTCTTGCCGGCGGTGACGACATCCTCCGTGCCCCAGTAGTGGTGCATGCGGCGGAGACCGTCGGGCTTCTGCAGGTGCTCGGCGACGAGGTTCATGAACTCGCGCATGTTGGCGTTGCCGATGTTGGTGCGGCGCGCGTCGGTCTTGCTCGCGTTGGCGAGGATGCGCCAGTTGCGCGTCGGCTGGGCGGAGAACTCCCACTCCCAACCCTTGGACACGTTGTCCTCGGAGATGGTGAAGCCGGTCGGCACGGTGTAGGTGACCTCGTGCGTGGACGGACCGAAGTCGCCGAACGTATCGATGCGCCACGCGGACCAGAACCGCGGATCTACCGCGCGCTGGAAATCGCGCACCGCATCGATCACCTGCTGCTCGAAAGCGGGCGAAACGATCCACGCGCCATCGCTGGAGAGCACCTCGCCGGGTTGCAGCGGACGCGTGGCGAAGAGGTGGAAGTTGTAGCGCATCGGATCTCCGCCGGTGTTGGGATCGAAGATGTCGGTCGCGTTGCCGGTCTGGCCGGGCGCGGTCGCATCGTAGCCCCACGGGCGGATGTTGTATTCGAAGACATTCGCGAAGTTCTGCGTGAGCTGCATCCACGCGCCGATGGAGGCGGCGTTGATCTGCGTGCTGTTCGCGTTGGAGTTGCTGGTCTCGTAGCGATTCACGCGCAGCGCGTAGCGGCCGTCCTTGGTTTCGAGACGCAGACCGTGGTCGATGGTGCGACCGGACGGAGCGGGCAGCTGCTCGCCGTAGATATCGACGCGGCTCGAATCGGGACGGAAGTTCGTCGAGCGATTGTAATAAACGCTCACGTTCACCGGGAGGCGCTCGGCCACGCCCTTGACGAAGGGCAGATCGGTGAGGTGCGCGACGACGCTGTAGGACTTCGATTCGACCTCAACGCTCTGACCGGTGAGCGGCAGGCGATAGTAGCTCGGATCGAGATTCACGGCGCCGCGGTTTTGCGTGACCGGAAAATCGTTGGGCGACATGTCGAACGCGCGCGACTCGGCGATATCCTTGCGCCAGCCGATGGTGCTGACGATCGAGTCGCTAAGCCACTTCGCCTGCCAGACGACGACCTGCGATTCGGTCGTGGCCTTGTTCAACGTGGCGCGCGTGGTCAGGCGGTCGCGATTCGCGGCCGAGGCTTCGGCGTCGACAAGGTTGAGCTGCGTGGTCGTCCAGCCGACGTAGTTGGCGGGATTCTCGGCCTGCGTGGAAGCGCGATTGGCGCCGGCCATGTAGAAACCGTTGTCCCACGGAGCGGCGGGATTCACCGCGGAGTTCCACGTGGAGTCGAAGTAACTGATCGCGCCGCTGCTTATCGTGGTGTTGCCACTCACGGTCGGCAGATAGGCGCCGGAGTAGGACGAGCGACCGAGGAGCGAATCGCCGAGATAAACGACCTGCGTAGGCACGACGGCGCCGTTGAAGCGCTGATCGCCGCGACCGGAGAGTTCGTAGAACGCGTCGTCGAAGATGCCGTAGCGCTGCCACGTGCGTGCATCGGTCTCGACCTTCTCGCGACCGACGAGGCCGGTGAGCGTGTGCTGGCCGAGGATGCGCCGCCAGAGGGAGTTGTCCTTCTCCTTGAAGTCGTGCTGCACGAACGCCGTCGCGCGCGCCGCTTCGCGCTCGGAGACGAGCGAGCGATTGCTCCAGGCGTTGTTCGTCGAGACGAACGCGCGGCCGACGTTGGGATTCGGCGTGCCGTCGGAGTAAGGTTCACCGCTGGCGCTGAGTCCGGCGTCGGGCGAGCCGTCGCCATACACCGCCATCGGGTCGATCTGCAGGCGGACTTCGCCGGGCAGGAGCGCCTTCTGGCCGTTTTTGTAACGCTCGCGCGAGAGATCGATCGAGATACCGGCGCGGTTGTGGAAGTAGGTCTGCGTGAGGCTGAGGTTGCCGACGTTGAAGTCCTGCCACTCGCGCTTCGTGTCGCCGTCGATCAGGTGATTGTAGAAATCGAAGAGCGTCGGATCGGTGATGAGATTGTTCTTCCAGAGACCGGCCTTGGAGTAAGGCGCGTTGGCGTTGATCGCCCACTGCGCGGTGCCATGGAGAGACACCCAGCCGTTGTCGGGCATGCCGCCGATGCCGCCATCGACCGCGCCATCGGCCCCGAGGCCACCGCCGACGAAGGCGCCGATGATATCGGTGACCATCATCTGCTGGCCGTTCCCGCCCATGAACACGGTCGGGCCCGCGCGTCCGGACGGAAACGCGAACGTGCCGATGTAGGGCTCGTAGGCGGGATTCGCCGAACCATCGGAGGCGAGGTTCACGCGGAACTGGCCGTGATTGGGCCGGCCCGAGAGATGGTCGAACGCCTGAAACTGGTTATACGTCGCCTGATTCAGCTCGGTGAACCACGGCGTGATCGCATCGGTGGGCGGCAGCATGCGCGGGTTATTGCTGTCGATTTCGCCCGACTCGAAGTTGGCCTTGATCGAGGTGAGCGTGCCGTTGCGGTTGAGCAAATTGGGCTCGTAACGCAGCGCCGCATACACGCGGTTGTCCTCTGAGAACGCCGGCTTCTGGCGGAATTTTTCCTTTTCGCCGAGGAGGTTGACGCGGATGGCGAGCTCCTTGTCCAAGAGCACGCGGTTCACATCGAGCGTGCCGCGCACCGTGCCGTAGCTGCCGACGCGCGCCTCGGCGGTGCCGAAGTTTTTAAACTGCGCCGACTTCAGGCCGGTGTTGATGATGCCGGCCGGGCTGCCCTGACCGAAGAGGATCGAGTTGGCGCCGCGCTGCAGATCGACGCGGTCGACATTGTAGGAATCCCACGGGATGTCGGAACGGAAGAAATCGCGCGTGTTGTCCGCCGCCGCGAGGCCGCGCACGCGGGTGTTGTCGTTGGGACGCACGGTGTCCTCGTTGAGCTGAGCAGCATCGCCCACGCCCGCGAAGTTGCCGCGCACGCCACCGACTTCGGTGCCGACGGTGTATTGGAGGAGCGAGGTGTTGTCCGTCGCACCGACGTCCTGGAGAAACTCCTTCGTCACGACCGTGACGGCGCTGCCGATGTCGCGGAGTTGCGTGTTCAGGCGATTGCCCGCGAGCGTCGAGACCGCCGAGTAACCGGTGTCGCTGACGGTCGAGACTTCGAAGGGAGACAGGACGATGACATCGTCCTCCGGCGTGCCCGCCGAAGTCGGCGCGGCCTGGGCGTGAAGGCCCGCGCACGGGAGCGTCAGTGCGGCCAACAACGCCGCGCGACGCGAAAGGGTTTTCAGATTTTCCAACACAGGGCTCGGCAACGCGTGAGGTCGCCAGCCGATCGGGTGGGTAGACGAGGTCCCTGAGCCGCTACGGCGGGACGTTGCTTGAGGAGGCATGGGGTTACTTTCCGGGTTAGGATTTGACTGTGCTACTGCAGCAAGCCGCGCCGAGCGCATGGAAGGGACGTGGGGTATCCGGAAACGACGTATCGCGGCCTGCGGAGGTGCTTCTCGTCAGGACCGGATGCAAACGCCACCGCATCGGACTGCAAACGTTGCACAACGCCACCCGCGGTTTCGCCGCTCTCTTCCCTCGGAAAAAGCGCCTTCGTGCGTGCTGCAACGCTTGCAACGCGCGCCCGTCGCTTTGCGAACCGCCGGCGGTATCTCCCGCTGCGCAGACGGTCCTGTCGTCCGTCTTGTTAGGGAAAAACGTGGCCCGGCGCGTGGGGCGTCGGGCCATTTTTGTGTTCGAGCGCGCCGCGCGCCTCGCGTTCCGTCACCCGCTCGCTACACGCGCGGAAACTTTCTGCAAACGTTGCAAACGCATGGCGCGGTGCTTGACCGACTTTCCCCACGGAGCACGCTCCCACTCATGCTTTCCGTCACCCCTGCGGGAAACGTTACCCTGTGCGATGTCGCCGCGCGCGCCGGCGTCTCGATCTCCACCGCATCGCGCAGTCTCACCGGAGCGGTCAACGTCGCCAAGCGCACGCAGGCGCGCGTTCTCTCCGCGGCGAAGGACCTCGGCTATCGCTACAATCCGCTCCTCGGCGAAGTCATGCGGCTCACCCGCCGCGGCGCGCAAAACCAGCACCTCGGCACCCTCGCCTACGTCACACCCTACAGCGATGCGCAGGAGTGGCGCTCCACGCCCACGCTTTGCCGCCACTGGTCGGCCGCGCGCGATCAGGCGTCGCTCTTCGGCTTCGGCGTCACCGAGTTCGCGCTCACCGCCAACGGCATGACCGCGCGCCGACTCGGCGACATCCTTCGCGCGCGCGGCATCACCGGCATCCTGCTCGCCGCGTTTCCCGAGGATCCGTTCGAGATCGTATTTCCGTGGGAACACTTCGCCACCGTGCCGCTCGGCCACGCCGTGCAAACGCCGGCGCTCGACTGCGTCGTCAGCGATCACTCGCAAGCCGTCCAACTCGCCGGCCGCATTCTTGCCGCGCGCGGTTACCGCCGCGTCGGCCTCGCCCTCGAGAGTTATCAAAACCGCATCACGAATCACGCGTGGACCAACGGCTACGCCGCGCTCCCCGACGAGGTCCCCGAGCTCACGCCGATCCCGCCGTTCCTGCCCGATCAGATGACCGCGCCCGCGTTTCTCGAGTGGGTGCGCGCGCACCGCGTGGACTGCGTACTCACGCTTTCGACGTTTCGCACCGTCGCCAACCCGATGCGCCAGTGGCTCGAACAAGCGGGCCTCAAATGTCCGCGCGACCTCGGCCTCGTCTCGCTCGACGTCACGCCCGAGCACGCCAACTGGGCCGGCCTCGATCAAAACTCCGACGAGATCGGCAAGGCCGCCGTGGACCTCGTGCTCGCGAAACTTCGCGGCGGCGAGCGCGGCATCCCGAAAGTCCGCCGCAGCCTCCTCGTGCACAGCCACTGGCGCGAAGGCCAGACCGTGCGCCCGCCGAAAAAGTAGCGCTTCCGCGCCGGTCAGGCCGGCTGTTTCGTTGCGCGGGTAGTGATTTGAATCGCCTCTGCGCTTGCGGAGAGGCTGCGTCTTCCTCGAACTTGGCGCCGCGATGCCCACGCTCGACTGGATCGGCAAGCAAGCCGTCGTTAACCACCATCAGGAAGTGCCTTACCACCTCCTGCGCGACGTGCCCGAGCTCGGCTGCGGACCCGCGGATTCCGGCAACCTCATCGTCGAGGGCGACAATCTCACCGCGCTCAAAGCCCTGCTGCCCTACTACGGCGGACAGGTGAAGTGCATCTACATCGACCCGCCCTACAACACCGGCAACGAAGGCTGGGTTTACAACGACAACGTCAACTCGCCCGAAATCAAAGCCTGGCTCGGCAAAGTCGTTGGCAAGGAGGCCGAAGATCTCTCCCGCCACGACAAATGGCTTTGTATGATGTATCCGCGGCTCAAATTGCTACGGAAGTTTTTGCGCGAGGATGGCGTCATACTTGTTTCCCTGGACGAAGTTGAAGCAGGTGTCCTCCGATTAGTGTTGGATGAAATTTTTGGCCCAACGAATCGGCTAGGAACTGTTGTGTGGAACACGCGCAACACAGACAACCGTATCAAAACCAACTTATCTCCGGACCATGAATACATTTTCGTGTATGGAAAGGGTCCGTTGTCGCGAATCGAAGGCCGGGTCATCGATCGCAGCGATTTCAAGAACCCGGATAACGATCCCCGTGGTCCATACGTCACCGATCCGCTAACAGGAAAGGCGACCGCAGACGAAAGACCGAATCTGCACGCTTACAGTATGACTGAACCCGGGACTAATAAGGTGTGGCACCCTGATCCCGCCCATGGCTGGATTACCGACGAAGCAGGCTACAAAGCACTACTTGCAGATAATCGAATCTGGTGGCCCAAGAGCACCAAAAGCGGGAAGCCGAGAAAGAAGCGTTTTCTTTCGGAAACAAAAACGAGGATGCCCGCGTCGTCATTTTGGACTGAGTTTCGCTCACTATCGGGTGCTAATGACGTCGACGATATCCTGACCGATCGCATTTTTGCATTCCCTAAACCGGTCCCCGTCATTCAACGAATTGTCGACTACTGCTCCCCGCCAAACTCCTTTGTATTAGACTCTTTTGGAGGAAGTGGGACGACAGCACATGCCATTCTAAAACAAAATCATGATGATGGCGGGAATCGGCGGTTCATACTTATCGAGATGGATCCAAAGATTGCGCAGACCGTCACCGCCGAACGCGTCAAACGCGTTGCCCTCGGCTACACGAACGCCAAAGGCGAAAAAGTTCCCGGACTCGGCGGCGGCTTCCGCTACGTGCAGCTCGGCGAACCGCTTTTCGACGCCGCTGGAAAAATTCGCCCCACCGTCCGCTTCCGCGATCTCGCACGGCACGTGTTCTTCACGGAGACGGGCACGCCGCTCCCGCACGATGCTCCGTGCGACAAACCGCTGCTCGGCGTCGCCCACGGCGTTGGCGTTTACCTGCTCTACAACGGCATCCTCAAGGACAAGTCGCCGGACGGCGGCAACGTCCTCACGCAGCCGATCCTCGACGCGCTGCCGCCGCACAATGGGCCGCGCGTGATCTACGGCACCGCGTGCCGCATCGGTCCGGCCCGACTCAAGGCGCTCGGCATCGTGTTCAAGCAGACGCCCTACGCGATCAAGGTTCGCTGACACGCTCAGGCGCTTCCGCCCCATGTTCATCCCCAAACTCTACCAGCTCCAGACGATCGACACGCTGACGGCGTTTCTGCGGCGCACCCGCGAGCTGGGCGGACCCGCGCCCGCGTTTACCCAGATCACTAGCGAACTCACCAGCGTGGGGCTGCCGTATTTCAACGCGCCCGGCTTCGACGCCGCCGACGCGGCGGGCATGCCCTATGTCTGCCTCCGGCTTCCGACCGGCGGCGGCAAAACCCTGCTCGCGTGTCTCGCGGTGCCGGTGGTGCAGCGCGAGTTGCTGCAGCGGGATCGCTCCGTCGTGCTCTGGCTCGTGCCGTCCAAAGCGATCCAGGAGCAGACGCTCCGTGCCCTGCGCGACCGCACGCATCCCTATCGCCAGGCGCTCGACGCCGAACTCGGCGAGATCACCGTGCTCGATCTCGCCGAAGCGCTCTACGCCACGCAGGCCACCTACGACGCGGGGACCGTGATTCTCGTTAGCACGCTCCAGGCGTTTCGCGTGACCGACAAGGAAGGCCGCAAAGTCTACGAAAGCTCGGGCGCGCTGCAGCACCACTTCTCCGGCCTCCCGGCCGAAACGCTCGCCACGCTGGAGCAAACCGAAACCGGCACGCCCGCCTACTCGCTGGGCAACGTGCTCCGGCTGCGGCGGCCGGTGGTGATCGTCGACGAAGCGCACAACGCTCGCACGACTCTCTCGTTCGACACGCTCGCGCGCTTCCGGCCGTCGTGCATCCTCGAGTTCACCGCCACGCCCGCAACCGGCGAGGCGCCGAGCAACGTGCTCGCCCACGTCTCCGCGCGCGGCAGCTCGCCGCCGAGGACATGATCAAACTCCCGATCCGCCTTGAGACCCGGCCGGACTGGGAACAGTTGCTCGCCGATGCCGTCGCGATCCGTGAAGGACTCGAACGCGACGCCAAGGCCGAGGAGAAACTGACCGGCGAAACGATTCGCCCGATCATGCTCGTCAAAGCGGAGCGCCGCAACCAGGCCCGCGAAACGCTCACGGTCGACGTCGTGGAAAAGGCGCTCGTCGAGCACTGCAAGGTGCCCGCCGAGTGGATCGTCCGCGCCACAGGCGACGAACGCGGACTCGACGAGGTCGATCTCTTCGCGCCCGACTGCCCGATCCGTTTCGTCATCACGGTCGATGCGCTGAAGGAAGGCTGGGATTGCCCTTGGGCCTACGTGCTGTGCTCGGTGGCGGAGATGAAGTCGGACACCGCCGTCGAGCAGATCATCGGCCGCGTGCTACGACTCCCCCGCGCCCGTCGCAAGCAGACAGCGTCTCTCAACCGCGCCTACGCGTTCGCCACTTCGAGCAATTTCGCGCAGACCGCCCGCGCCCTCGAAGACGCCTTGGTCGAGGGCAATGGTTTCAACCCGCTCGAAGCCCGTGACCTGATCGTCACGTCCTCGGGTCGGCAGGGCACGCTGGAGTTGCCGGTCGCGCCCGTCACGAAACCGATGACTTTCGGCGCTCGGCGCGGCACCCGACACCACCGGGTGGTCACCCGCGCTCCGTGCGAAGATCGAGGTCGATGCGCAGAACGGCCGCGTGACGTTTGTCGCTCCGCTCACGCCCGAGGAAACCACGGAGGCGGCCGCGGGCTTCGTGATGGATCACCATCGCGAGAGCTTCATCTCGGCGGTGAAGCAGCATACCCAGGTCATCGAGAGCATCTTCGCGAGCCCGTCAGAGCGAGGTGTGCGGCTCGCCGTGCCGCTCTTCTGCCTCGAGCGGCAGGGCACGCTCGAACTGCTCGACGAGACTCATTTTCTGGAGCGCCCGTGGAGTCTCCGCGATTATCTCGACCGGCCCGTCGCGGAGCCAGAGGCCAACGAAGCTCAGGCGGGCTACGGCGAAGTCGCGCTGACGGAGAAAGGCAAAGTGCAGTGGAAGTTCGGTCGGGAGCTGGCCGATCAACTCAAGCTGATCGACGTCACGGAAAATTGGTCGGAGGCGCGATTGATTGACTGGTTTGACCGCAACATCCCGCACCCCGATCTCAGTGCGGAGGAAACCAGCGTGTTCATCGCGCATCTCCTCGGTCGCTGGCAGGAGCAAGGCTGGCCACTCGGCCGGCTCGTGCGCGAACGATTCCCCCTCCGGGCCATCATCGAGCAGCGCATCCAGGAGTGCCGACAGGAGGCGAAGACGCGCGCTTATCAAGAGGTGTTGTTCGAGAGCGCGAGCGGTCCCGTGGTCGTGAATCCCGCATGCGTGTTTGCCTTCGACCCTGACCGTTACCCGGCGCGCTGGGTCTGCGACCACTCGGAGAACTTCCGCAAGCACTACCACCGTCAGGTCGGCGAACTGAAATCGGACGGCGCTGAGTTTAAGTGCGCACTGTATCTCGATAGGCTACCCGAGGTCGTCGTGTGGGTGCGCAATCTGGAACGTCAGCCCGAAAGGTCGTTCTGGTTGCCGACCTCGACCGATCGGTTTTATCCGGATTTCGTCTGCAAACTCCGCGATGGCCGCATCCTTGTGGTGGAATCGAAGGGCGAAATCTATTGGTCCAACGACGACTCCAAGGAGAAGCGGCGACTCGGCGAATTGTGGGCGGAACGAAGCGGAGGACGGGGCGTGTTCGTCATGCCCAACGGCGAGGACTTCGCCGCGATCAAGCGGACCATCGGGCCTGTGCAGCTTCACGAACACGATGTCGTCCGCCTCGTGGAACCGGTGGAGGAGGATGGCGAGATCTTTGCGGCTGGCACAAGAGGCGCCATCGTCAGCGTCTACAACGAGGGCGAGGTGTTTGCCGTGGAGCTTGAAGGTAAAGCCGGACCGACGGTGATAACGGTCTCCGTTCAACAGCTGGAGGTCGATCGGTGAGCAACAAACAGAAGTTGCCCAACGCGACGGCAGCCCACGTCGAAGAGAAGAAAGTCGTTTCCTACCTGCTCGATCTCGCCCATCCCATCGGTGGCTCGAAAGCACGGTTTTTTCTCGGACGCGGGTTTAGCGCGGCGGATTGGGAAGGATTCGCCGATGCGCTGCGCCATCACGCGCGCACTCGTCCCGTCACTCGCATTAAGTCGACTCCCTTCGCCACCAACTACTCGCTCGATTGCCACTTGCCCACCCCCGACCGCAGTTCGCCTTGCATCCGAACAGTGTGGGAAATCCGTCCCGACGACCCGCGTCCGCGCCTGATCACCGCTCACCCGCTGCCGGATGAGCGCGCCGCAGGTTAGGCCTTTTTCACGAAGCACGCTTTCAGCGCGAGGGCGACGCCGTCGATCTTGCACGCGATCTCGTGGTCGCCGTCGACGAGGCGGATGCCCTTGGCCTTGCTGCCGGCCTTCAGCACCTGCGAACCGCCAAGCTTCAAATCCTTGATCACGGTGATCGAGTCGCCCTCGGCGAGCACGTTGCCGTGCGCGTCCTTCACCACGCGCGCCGTTTCCGACTCCTCCACCACCGGCTTCGGCCACTCGTGGCCACAGGTCGCGCATTCCCAGTGATCGGAATGGCTGAGCACATCATCCAAGGTGCAGGCGGGACAGGCAGGCGTCGTCATCGTGAAAACAAAAGTCCATCACGCTCCCGCCTGCATCGCGCCACGACAAGGGCATTTTCCCAACTCCGTCCGCACAGTGGCTCGAGTCGGTGCGGACAACGGCTCGACGTGGTGCGCACCTAGGCGCGACCCCGTCCGCACGTTGTCCCGACCCTGTCCGCACCTTGTCCCGAACCTGTCCGCACTCGCGTGCAACGTGATGCGCACTTGGTCGCGACTGCGGCGCAAACAACCTCGCTTGCGCGGGAGAATTTCGCCTTCGTCGCGGTTCGCTTCATGTCCCGCCTGCCGTTCACCGTCGATCGCACTACACCCAATTCCCGCGCGCGGGCGGGACGTTTTCGGACGTTGCACGGCGAGGTGCTGACGCCGGTGTTCATGCCGGTCGGCACGCAGGCGACGGTGAAGGGCCAGACAGTCGATTCGTTGAAAGCGGTCGGTTCGTCGGTGCTCCTCGCCAACACGTATCACCTGCTGCTGCGACCGGGCCCGGAGGTTTTCAAAAAGTTCGGCGGCATCCACCGCTTCATGAATTGGGACCGGCCGGTGCTCACCGACTCGGGCGGGTTTCAGATTTTTTCGCTGCCGGGCAGTCGCGCGATGAACGAAGAAGGCGCGCGTTTCAAAAGCTACGTCGATGGCCAGGAGCATCTGCTCTCGCCGGAATCGAGCATCGCGATGCAGCGCGCGATCGGCAGCGACATCATGATGGTGCTCGATCAGTGCATCCCTTCGACGGCGCCCTTCGAGCAGGCGAAAGCCGCGATGGAGCTCACGCATCGCTGGGCGGTGCGCTCGCTGGCCGCGCGTGGCGATTCGCCGCAAGCGCTTTTCGGCATCGTGCAGGGCGCATGTCACGAGGAACTGCGACGCCAGAGTGCGCGTTTCATCTCCGGACTGCCGTTCGACGGACTCGCGATCGGCGGACTCGCCGTCGGCGAAACGCAGGAGGAACGCTACAAGTTTACCGAGCTCGCGACCGAGTGTCTGCCGGAGGATCGCCCCCGCTATCTCATGGGCGTAGGCACGCCGCTCGACATTCTCGAGGCGGTGCACCGCGGCGTGGACATGTTTGACTGCATCATCCCGTCGCAACTCGCGCAGCGCGGCACGGCGTTCACGTCGCACGGCAAACTGCACTGCCGGCGCACGGTGTATAAATTTTCCGAGGAGCCGCTCGATGCGGCGTGCGATTGCCAGACCTGCCGCGAGTATTCGCGCGCCTATCTGCACCATCTCGTGAAGGCCGACGAGTTGCTCGCGTGGCATCTGATCACGACGCACAACCTCGCCTACTATCACCGGCTCATGCGCGAAATGCGCGAGAGCATCCTGCGCGGCGATTTCGCGGAGTATCACGCGCGCAAACGCCTCGAACTCGCGCGACCGGACGACGACAATCCGAGCACGCCCGAGGTGAAACCGAAGCCCAAGCGCGCGCCGCGGCTGGGTGACTACGAGATCGTGACGGGCATCCACGGCGCATCGTGCATCCGCCAGATCAGCTCGGGCGAAATCATGCACTCGGTCACGCCGCCGAGCGAGGAAGCCAACGCGCTCTACATCGCGCAGTCGCAACTCGCCGCACGCCTGCGCGCCAGCGAAGAAACCCGCAACGACACTCCCGACGACGAAGCTCGTGATCTGGGATGTCGGCCTCGGCGCCGCGTCGAACGCGATGGCCGCGATCGCGTGCTTCGAGCGTCAACTCGCCGAAAACAGCGACGCCCCGCTGCGGCGCCTGCGGATCGTGAGCTTCGAGTGCGATCTCGATCCGCTCACGCTCGCGACCACGAAGAAAGCGGCGTATTTTCCGCATCTGCGACACGCCGCGCCCACGGCGCTGCTCCGCGACGGGCGCTGGCAGCACGCGTCCGGCCGACTCGTGTGGGAGCTGCACCACGGAGACTTCCGCGAAAAGTTTCCGGGCACGCCGGCGCCGGATCTGATTTTCTACGATCCGTTTTCAGCGAAGACCGACACACCGCTATGGACCGCGGAGCTGTTTGCGCGCATCCGCGCCCACTGCGGCGACAAACCCGCCGAGCTCTACACCTACTCGTCCGCCACGGCCGTTCGCGTGGCACTGCTCACCGCGGGCTTCTACGTGGCCGAAGGCGTCGCCACCGGCCCGAAGTCCTCCACGACCATCGCCTACACGCGTATCGATAAACTTGATACACACCGCCAAGCCGCGCTGCTCGGCGCGGCATGGCTTGCGCGCTGGCGCCGCAGTCACTCGCAATTTCCTGCCGGTTTGCCGGAGTCGGAGCGCGAAGCGTTTGCGCGACAAATCGAGTCGCATCCGCAATTCGCCGGCGTGTCGGCGGAGCGTTAGCGGTCCGGCGTGCCTTCGCGTCGTTAAGCAAACGGCTCGCGTAAATATTTTCCCAAAGTCGCGAGATCCTGGCGCCTGCCCTTGTCGCGGGCGGGATGTGGCCCGACGTTACACGACTCTTCGCGCTTCTACACACACGAAAGCGGGCTCGGTTGGTTCGGTTTCGCGCGCGTTTGCAGCGCTTCATTTCCACGAATCACCACTGTGATCCTACGCACCCGCCCGTTCCTCCTTTTGGGCCTTCTTTGCGCGTCCGTGTCCGCGGCCTTCGCCGTGACCGAGTTCAAGGACAACTTCACGTCCAAGCTGAACTCGAAATGGAAACACGTCGCCGAAAACAAGGACAAGAAAGGCAATCTCGTCGTTAAGAACAAGAAGCTCACGCTCGTCACCACCACCACCCGGGAGCGCAGCGCCCACCTCATCCTCAACAAGCCGTTGCCGAAGGTCACGGAGAGCTGGGAAACCCAGATCGTTCTTCAGAACAAAGCGAAGCGGGGCGAAACGTGGATCGGCGTCGCGATCGCCAACGCCGACGATCCCTACCGCAACATGTGCGGCGTCGAATTTTACTATGACGATGGCGAGCGCGGCTTCGAGACCTTCCACTATCACCGCGGCGAAGATGACGACGGTCCCGAGAAGCGACTCAGCGGCACCAAGTTGTATGTCCGCATGGTTTACCGGAAGTCGACCAAGCTGATCACGCTTTACCAGCGCACCTCGACCTCCAAGTCGTGGAAGAAGGTGCTTTCCTACTCGCCGTTCAACGATCGGAAGCAGCGATACCGCGGCAACTGGGACCTCGATCCCAAAACCGGCAAGTTCTCGATCGTGATCTTCGCCGGCGCGGAAGACGTGAAGCTCGCCGCCGGCACCGTCACCGCCGACAGCTTCGTGCTGAAGAACTAACACCACCCGTCGGCGAGCGATTTTCCGAAGGCCCGACTCTCTGAGTCGGGTCTTTTTTTGCGCATGCGCAGGGTGGAGATCGTGTGCCGCGACGCCGCGTCAGTGATTCAGCGCGATCAGATGCACGGCCGGCGCTTTGACGAGCGCGGTCACGGTAGCGCCGGGCGCGAGCTTCAGGTCTTCGCACGCCGGACGCGTGATGAACGCGCGCAGCGGGAAACCTGCATCGAGTTCGACCGAATACAACGGACTGCCCGCACGCACGGACACCACGCGCGCGATGAGTGCGTTGCGCACGCTGCTCACGCCGCCGGCCTCGCGTTGGAGAATCACATCTTCACCGCGGATGCTCACCAGCACATCACCCGCGACCTGCGGCGGCGCCACGGCCGTGAGCTGCGCGGCGCCCACTTCCACGGTTGCGAGTCCGTCGCGCACGGCGAGCACGCGACCGCGAACCACGTTCTCCACCCGCACGATGCGCGCGACTTCGGCATCGGCGGGACGGTTGAAAATTTCGAGCACAGGTCCGCTTTGCCGCACCGCCCCCTCGCTCATGACCACGAGCGAATCGCCGAGCACGAGCGCTTCCTCGCGATCGTGTGTGACGAGCAACACCGGCACATCGCAGGCGGCGAGCGACTGGCGCAGTTCGCCGCGCACTTGCTCGCGCATCGCGGCATCGAGCGCGGAGAGCGGTTCGTCGAGCAGCAGGAGTTTCGGTCGCGCCGCAAGCGCGCGCGCGAGCGCGACGCGCTGCTGTTGTCCGCCGGAGAGTTCGCGGGGATGTTTTTGGGCGTGCGTCGTGAGTTCGAAACGCTCCAGCAACTCGCGCACGCGGCGACGGCGTTCGTCGGCACTTCCTCCGCGCAGCGCGTAACCCACATTGCCCGCGACGGTGAGGTGCGGAAACAGCGCGTAATCCTGAAACACGAAACCGACGCCGCGTTGCTGCGGCGTGAGCTGCACGCCGCGCGTGGCGTCGAACCACGTCTCGTCGCCAAACTGAATCGTGCCCTCCTCGGGCGTCTCGAGTCCCGCGAGACAGCGCAGCACGGTGGTTTTTCCGCAGCCGGAGGGGCCGAAGAGCACGGTGACGCCGTGCCCGCGTGCGCTTTGTTGCAGCTCGCCGCGGATCGTGGCGCCGGAAAAGCGCTTCGTGAAGCGTGCGATCAACGCGTCGGCCATACGTGGATGATTTTTCGCTGCAGTCCGTAGGTGACCGCGAGCACCGCAAACGAGAACACGAGCAGCGCGAGCGACGTCTGGTTCGCCGCCGCGTAGTCGAGCGCCTGCACTTCGTCGTAGATCGAGATCGAGACCGTGCGCGTGTGTCCGGGGATGTTGCCGCCGATCATCAGCACCACGCCGAACTCACCGACGGTGTGCGCGAAACTCAGCACCATGCCCGTGAGCACGCCCGGCCACGCGAGCGGCAGCGCCACGCGGAAAAACGTCGCAGGCCGGCTCACACCAAGACTCCAGGAAGCTTCCAACAATCGCCGGTCCACCGCCGAGAATCCGCTCGCGAACGGCTGCACCGCAAACGGGAGACTGTAGAGCACCGACGCGACGAGCAGACCTTGAAACGTGAACGGCAGCCGCTGGCCGAAGAGCGATTCGTAGAATTGCCCGAGCGGACTCAGCGGACCGATTGCCATCAGCACATAAAAGCCGAGCACCGTTGGCGGTAGCACGATCGGCAGCGCGACGAGTGCCTCGACGAGGAACTTCCCGCGCCACCGCGTGTGCGCGAGCCAGAAGGCCAGCGGCAGCCCCAGCACGAGCAACACCAACGTCGTGCAGGCGGACAAACGGAGGCTCAACCAGATCGCGGACCAGTCCATGGTTCAGTTTTTCTCCGGCAGAGAGAAACCGTAGCGACGCAAGACAACACGCCCGCGTTCGCCGAGCACGAAGTCGCGAAACGTCCGCGCCGCTTCGGGCGATCGTGTCCATTTCAGAATCAGGCCGCCCTGCTCCATGCGCGGATAACTCTCGAGGGGGATTTCCCAAAAGCGTCCCGCCTCACGCATCTGCGGCGCGACGGCGAGCGCCAGCGCCACAATCCCGATATCCGCCGCGCCGCTTTGCACAAACTGCGCGGTCTGCGCGATGTTCTCGCCCCACACCAACCGCGGCTCGACCGCATCGTAAACGCCGAGCGAGCGCATTGCCGCGACCGCCGCCACTCCGTAAGGCGCGTGCCGCGGATTCGCGATCGCGACCTTTCTCGCCGCGGGTGTCACCAAAGACTGGATACCCAGCGATTCGACCTCGATCGGCGAAGTCGCCGGCACCCACACCACGAGGCGGCCGACCGCATAGGAAAACACTGCCCCATCGAGCGCGTGGCCGGCGGCGGCGAGTTTTCGCGGATAGTCGATGTCGGCTGAGAAATACAAGTCGAAGGGCGCGCGGTTCTGCAGCTGGGCAAAGAAGTTTCCCGAAGAACCGTAGGTGATCCTCACGCCGATCTCCGGATGCGCTGCGCGAAACTCAGTCGCGAGTTCATCGAGCGCGAACTTCAGATCCGACGCCGCAGCGATCGTGAGCTCCGCCGTCGCCCCGCGTGCACCGCAAATCGCCGTCAACGCCACCGCCAGAGCAGCAGGCATGAGGAAATGGCGGAAGCGTTTCACGCCGCAGTTCAAACGCCGTTTTGTCGTGCGACGCAATCCGCACGCGGCGTGCTGTTGCATGTTCACTGCATCACTGCACGGGTTCTTGCCAAGCGACTGACGATCCCCACGCTCGCCGCCGCTCCGCGCTTCCACGCACACGCGGGCGAGCTCTGCCGGCCGGGTTTCGCACATTGCAGCGCTCCACTTCAACGAACCACAACCATGACCCTACGCTCCCGCTTCTTCCTTATCCTGGGCCTTCTTTGCGCGTCCGTGACCGCCGCCAGCGCGGTGACGACCTTCAAAGACAACTTCACTTCCACGAAGCTGAATTCGAAGTGGAAGCACGTCTCCGAAAACAAGGGCAAGCTCACGCCGAAGAACGGCAAGCTCAACCTCGTCACGTCCTCCAAATCGAAGGACACCGGCGGTCACCTCATCCTCACGAAGCCGTTGCCGAAGGTGACGGAAAACTGGGAAATGCAGCTCACCCTCGAGAACAAGGCCAAGTCGGGTGAGGCGTGGGTCGGCGCCGCGATCGCCAACTCCGCGAAGCCCTACGACAACATGTGCGGCGTCGAGCTGTATCAGCAGAAGGGCAAGCGCTGGATCGACACCTTCCACATCCAGAAGGGCAAGGAGAGCGATGGTCCTGCCAAATCGACCACCGCAAAGAAGGTCTACGTGCGCCTCGTCTACAAGAAGTCGACCAAGCTGATCACCCTCTATCGCCGCACCTCGACCTCCGCCTCCTGGACCAAGGTGCTCACCTACTCTCCGTTCAACGACAAGAAACAGAAATACCGCGGCAACTGGGGCCTCGATAAGAAGAAGGGCAAGTTCACCGTCGCGATCTACGCCGGCTCCAAGAAGGTCAAGGTCACGGCCGGCACCGTCACCGCCGACGGCTTCGTGGTGAAGAACTGACGCCACCAACATTTCTACGCTTCTCCAAAGGCCCGACTCACCGAGTCGGGTCTTTTTTGTGCGCACGCGAGTCCAGGCGAAGCGCACCGCGCCCCGGCAGCGGGTTTCGCGACATCTCTCCATGCCTTCATGAAACGCTGTCCGATTTTTGCGGGCTCGCTCGTTGGAGCTTAAAACGCCATCAAATTTCACCTCGCCCGTTATGAACTCCTCCTACCGCTGGATCATGGTCGCGCTCGGCGGCCTCATGGGCTGCGTCGCGATCGGCGCGATGTTTTCGCTGGCGGTTTTTCTCGGCCCGATCTCCGAGGCCACCGGCTGGAGCCGCGCGGCGATTTCGGCGGCGATGACGATCGATTTTCTCGTGATGGGCGTCGCGGGTTTCGCGTGGGGCGCGTTGAGCGATCGGTTCGGCGTGCGCCGCGTGGTCTTGTGCGGAGCGTTGCTGCTCGGCGCAGGGCTCACGCTCGCGAGTCGGGCGACGTCGCTGCTCACGTTTCAAATCGGCTACGGTGTGCTCGTGGGTTTGTCGGCGGGCGCGTTTTTCGCGCCCACGATCGCGGCGGTTACGGCGTGGTTCGATACGCAGCGCGGTCTCGCCGTGTCGCTCGTGTCCGCGGGCATGGGGATGGCGCCGCTCACGATCTCGCCCTTCGCCGGCTGGCTGATCACGCACTACGACTGGCGCACGGCGATGGGCATCATCGGCGTCGGCTCGTGGTGCGTATTGATCCCGGCGGCACTGCTTGTTCGCAATCCGCCTGCGCGCAGCGCTACCGCGCTCTCATCGGTCGAGGGTGTGGTGCCGCCTCCACGCGCGGACGAGATGACGCTGAAGCGCGCCCTGCTCTCGCCGCACTTTTTTGTGTTGGGCGGCACGTTCTTCCTCTGCTGCGCGGCTCACTCGGGGCCGATTTTCCACATGATGAGCTACGCGCAGTTTTGCGGGCTTTCGACGATGACGGCGGTGAGCATTTACAGCGTCGAAGGATTGGCGGGACTCGGAGGGCGCTTGTTGTTCGGCGTGGCAGCGGACCGGCTGGGCGTGAAACGCGTGCTCGTCACGGGCCTCGTCGCGCAGGCACTCACGATCGGCACCTACGCGACGATTCGCGACGCGGCGGAGTTCTACGCGCTGGCGATCGTATTTGGCGTGGCCTACGGCGGCGTGATGCCGCTCTATGCCGTGCTCGCACGCGAATACTTCGGACAGAAAATCATGGGCGCGGTGTTTGGCGCGGCGACGATGTTGTCGGCGATCGGCATGGCATTCGGCCCCGTGGTGGGCGGCTGGGTTTTCGATACGTGGCAAAACTATCGCTGGCTCTTCCTCGGTTCGGGGGCGGTGGCGCTCGGCGCAGCCGCGATCGCGCTTACATTTCCTCGCGTGTCACGCGCGCCGGCGCAGGCGTGAGCGGACGCTGAGAACGCGCATCCGCGGCTTCGCATCCGGACCTTTTCCCGACCCGGATCGTCTTTGCCATCCCCCATGAAACTACGCTGCGTTCTCCGTATCCTTGCGGCTGCTGCGGTGCCCGGCATCGTCGCGCTAATGAGCTACGCTCAAACTCCGTCCACCAGCGGCTTCCAACGCGGCTTCGATGGACAGCGCAAAGCCGATCTCGGCGACGGCACTTTTCTCAATCCCGTGCTCGCGGGTGACCACGCCGATCCCTCGGTGCTCAAGGTCGGCGCCGACTACTACATGGTGCACTCGTCGTTCGAGAGCGTGCCGGGCCTCGTGATCTGGCACTCGCGCGACCTGGTGAACTGGGAACCGGTCGGGCCCGCGCTCAACCGCTACATCGGCAATGTCTGGGCACCCGACCTGATAGAGCACAAGGGCCGCTTCTACATTTATTTCCCCGCGCTCGGCGCGAACCGCCTCACCAACATGGTGGTGTGGGCCGACGACATTCGCGGTCCGTGGAGCGATCCGATCGATCTCAACGTCGGCAACATCGATCCCGGTCACGCGGTCGGTCCCGACGGGAAACGTTATCTGTTTTTCAGCGCCGGCTACATGGCGCCGCTGTCCGACGACGGCCTGAGCATCGCCGGCCCGGCGAAGAAGGTTTACGATGGCTGGCAGTATCCCGAGCACTGGGAGGTGGAGACCTTCGCCCAGGAAGGCCCGAAGATCCTGCGTCGTGGCGAGTATTACTACATGGTCCTCGCCGAAGGCGGCACCGCCGGTCCCGCCACGAGCCACATGGTGATCATGGCGCGCTCGAAATCGATCGAGGGTCCGTGGGAAAACTCGCCCTACAATCCCATCGTCCGCACGCAATCCGCCGCGGAAAAATGGTGGTCGCGCGGTCACGCCACGCTGCTCGAGGGCCCCGACGGCAAGCAGTGGTATCTCGTCTATCACGCCTACGAAAACGGCTACTACAATCTCGGCCGCCAGACGCTCCTCGAGCCCGTCGAGTGGACCGAAGACGGCTGGGTGAAAGCCTCCGGCTACGACGTCGCGCGCCCGATTCCGATGCCCGCCGGTGGCTCGGCGGTGACGCATGGTCATCCGCTCTCCGATGATTTCAGCACGAGCAAGCTCGGCGTGCAGTGGGCGTTTTTCCATCCGGACGAACCGCTCGGCGCACTGCACCGCTACGAAGACGGCGCACTCGTTCTCAAAGCCAACGGCACTTCACCGAAAGACACGCGCCCGCTGACGCTCACCACGGGCGATCACGCTTACGAAATCGAAGTCGAGATCGAGCGCGATGAAGACGCGATCGGCGGCCTGATGCTCTTTTACAGCGAGCGCCTCTTCGCCGGCCTCGGTTTCTCCAAGGACCACAAACTCGAATACTGGAAAGGCGACATCTCCAATTTCGACCGCCCCGCCGAGATCGGCCGACGCTATTTCCTGCGTCTGCGCAACAACCACCATGTCGTCACCGTGTGGTTCAGCGCCGACGGCCAGAATTGGACCAAGCACTGGATGCAGTTCGAAGTCTCCGGCTACCACCACAACGTCGCCGGCGGTTTCCTCGCCCTCCGCCCGGCGCTGCTCGCCGCGGGCAAGGGCGAAGTCCGCTTCCGCAACTTCAAATACAGGGCACTGCCCTAAGCGGCCCGCCTCTCGCGTGTGGCGGAGCGCGCAATCGCTCTGCCGCCGCGCTCAGACTCGCAGCACAGCGCGAAAGCCGCGCCCGCTGTAGTAGGACTCCGCGCCGTTGTGATAGATGAACACACGGCCGAAGCGACGATCGCCGAAAATCGCGCCGCCCCGCTCGCGGATCTCGCGCGGCGTCTTCAGCCAGCTCGACGTTTTTGTATCAAATTCTCCGATACGCTGGAAAGCGAAGTAGCCTTCCTCATCGAGCAGCTCCACGCCCATCGACGCCGCCAGGCCGTCCGCGCTGCCCTCGGGCTTGAACTTCTTGCGGCTCTCGAGCGCTTCTTCGTCGTAGCACAGACTCTGGCGTCCGGCCGGGCTCTGCTCCGCGCAATCGACAAACATCAGCTCGCCCGATTTCGCGTCGCGCGACACCACGTCGGGCTCGCCACCCGTGCGCTCCATTTCCGCGAGCGACCAGAGCTTCGCCGGCGCGGCGGATTCAAGCCGCTGCTTCACGTCCGCCCACGCGAGTTTGGGATGACGCTGCGGATGTTTTTCAAAGCGCGCCTGCAAGGTCTCGAGCAGCGCGTCGCGCTCTTTCGCTGCGAGAGCCTTTTTGCCGGAAGAGGATTTACTCATGGAAACGTGGGCTAGCCGCACGCTGCGCCGACTACACCTAATTGAAAATAATTTTCCACTCGTTGTCCGATGGAGGCGCGTTCAGTCGTTACACCAGAACACATCCTGCCCCACATGACTACTCCTTCGACGCCACCTGTGTTTGCCACCAGCCGTGAAATCGCTGCCTCGGCGGAGGAGATCTTTGCGGCATTTCAGGATCCCGAGAGATTCGCGCGCTGGTGGGGACCGGCGGGATTCACCAACACGTTTCACTCCTGCGATTTTCGCACGGGCGGGACTTGGTCCTACACGATGTTCGGGCCCGATGGCGCGAAGTTTCCCAACCAAAGCGAGTTCGTGGAAGTCGACGCGGCGCGACGCGTTGTGATCCAGCACGTGTCCGGACCGCAGTATCGGCTGACGATCACCTTCGAGCCCACCGCCAGCGGCACGCGCGTCGACTGGGTGCAGATTTTCGAACACCCGGAAGTCGCCAAGCGGATCGCACACATCGTGACGCCCGCCAACGAGCAAAACCTCGACCGCCTCACCGCCGAAGTGCTCGCGCGGAAATCCGCATGACCTGAAAGGTGGAACCCGCCGTCCCCGCGGTTTGTTTCGCTGTCGATCGAATCAACAGAGCACGGAGATCCCAACTCGGCGCCAATCCTCCGGCTCCTTTCTCACTCTGCGTTCTCTGCGCCGCTGGGGCGAGGACGCCGGGCTCCACCTTCCGCGCTTCTGCGATTTCGCGTTTCTGCAATTTCACCAGCTTCCGTTCGTGTTTCCGTGTTTCCGCGATGAGTCATGATTTCGCCCGCATCGTGGCGCGACTCGGTGCGGGTTTTGCCGAGTGCGGGTGAGGCGTTTTTCTTCACCCGGCTTGGTTGGTGGCCCGGTGGCGCCGTGGCGCGGTCGACACTATTCTGGGTCATGCGCGCTGCCATCGAATCCTTCGTGCCGCTGTTGCTCGCGCACGCGGACGGCACAGCGCTCACCGGGCCGCGCACGTGGGGCGAACTCGCGGGCGCATGGACGCTGGATCCGCTGCTGTTGTTCGCACTGCTCGCGACGGCCTGGGTGTATCGTCGCGGAGCACGAGCGCACCGCGCCGCGCTGAGAAACGCCGCGAAAAAACAGGCTGTGCGAAGCGGACTCCAGCAGTGGGAGGTGGCGTGCTTCTGGGCGGGTTGGTGGACGCTCGTGCTCGCACTCGTGTCGCCGCTGCACGCCTGGGGTGGCGTGTTGTTTTCCGCGCACATGACGCAGCACGAGCTGCTGATGCTCGTCGCAGCGCCGCTACTCGTTTTGGGACGACCGATCGTGGCGTTCCTCTTTGCGATCCCGCGTCCCGACGCCCGACAGGTCGCGAGCCTCGCGCGAGAGCCGACGTTTCAGCGGTGGTGGCGCGTGCTCAATCGCCCGTTCGTCGCCTGGTTTGTGCACGCGCTCGCGCTATGGGGGTGGCACGTGCCGGTGTTTTATGAATCCACGCTGCGCCACGAGTGGCTGCACGATCTGCAGCACCTGAGCTTCTTCGGCACGGCGCTCTTGTTTTGGTGGGCGCTGCTGCACCGGCGGGCGGATGCGCGAACAGTGGGAGTGGGCGTGCTGTATTTGTTCACGACGATGCTGCACAGCGGACTGCTGGGCGCGCTGATTCTGTTTTCGCGCACACTGGCGTATCCAAGTTATACCTACACCGCACCGGACTGGTCACTGACTCCGCTTCAGGATCAGCAGCTCGGCGGCCTCATCATGTGGGTGCCGGGGGGCCTCGTGTATGTGATCGCCGCGCTCGCGATGGTCGCCGGCTGGATGCACGCCGGCGAACGGCCGACTTCTTGGCCGGCCGCTGCCTCGACGGCGCAGTCCACGTGAAGAAAAAGCGCGACCGCGCGGCACTGGCTCAGCGGTGCTCTTCGTAGGTGATGTCGATCTTGGCGAGGAAGGCCTTCTTCTTCGCCTCGCCCTGGAAGCGGATGGAGTGCGTGAGTTCGTTGTAGATCCAGCCGTTTTGCGGATCGGGCGCGACCTCCTCGCCGTCGACGAGCACGCGAATGCTCTTCTTGTAGAGCGTGGCGCCAGCGTCGACCGGCTCGAGTGCGACGGCGACGGTTTCCGCGATGCGATCGCCGAGTGCGGCAAGCGGCTCCGAGAAATCGGTCTCGATGTTGAGCACGGTGCCGCCGGTGAGTTCGGCCGCGCGGCGGTGAGAGATGTTGTCGGGTGCGACGACCGCGTGCATTTCGATTTTGCCGCGCTTGTTGCCTTTCGCGATGATGAACGGGCGGAGCACCCAGTAGTTGATGTAGCCGTCGAGTGTCTGGCGATCGTCGGGGTGGCGCGCGTTATACTGGCGCAGGAGATCGGGGAGTTTTCCGTTTTGCACCCACTCGGCCTCGCGTGTGCCGTCGCGGGTATCCTTCCACGTGGCCATACGCGTCTCCTCTTCGTCCATGAAGAACACGACGAAGGTCGTGGCCTCGGGGCGGAGGAAGGTGTGCTGCTTGTTGTAATAGCCGGCGACGAAGTTATACACGGCCGTGAACGCGGTGCGGTTGCTGTCGCCATTGGTGCCGACCTTGACGAGCTCGGCGAAAATCGCGTCGGGCGTGTCGGGCGTGATCCACGGCTGGTCCATGACGGAGAGCGTCACGAGGTTGCCGTTGCTCGCGACGCGCTTGGTCGTCGTTTTCGGTCGGTCGCGGCTGTCGAGCACGGGCCGGCCGGAGCGATCGAGCTGGGTGGAGCGCACCTCTTTGTAGAACCGCTGCTCATCGGGGCGGAGGCTCGTGTCGGCATCGACGAAATCCGTCGTGAGCACACCGATGCGGTAATCGAGATCGCGCGCGCGGAAGAGTTGGCGGAAGCGGCTGAGGTTTTCCGCGATGCGGCTCTGGTGCGCGGCCATCGAGGGCGAGTTGTTGATCACGAAAACGAGATCGACTTCGCGGCTGCGCGAGCGGTCGGCGGAAATGCTTTTCTGGATCCGGATGGGTTCGACCGAAACAACGACGGCGTTCTCGATGCCGAGCTGCGGGTTGTTTTCGTCGATCGTGTAGTAGTTGAAACGATCCTCGCCGATGAAACCGGGATTAGGCGAATAGGTGAGCTGGCCCGTGGTGCGGTCGAGCTTCGCGGTGCCGTTTTGCGCTTTGATATCCTCGTCGAGCAGGTAGGCGACCTGCGGCTCGGCGAGGCCGATGCGATCGGCGTCGGACATGAAGTCCTCGTGACTCGGGACTTTTTGCGAAACAGGTCGATTCGGACGCGTCGTGAGCACGACCTCGCGCGACTGGAGGTTGCGCTCGCGCATGGCATCGACCTCGAGCTTTTGCAGGACGACCGGAGCCGGCGGCGAGATCGTGATGACGACGCGATTTTGGAACGTGAGACCGGTGGTGGCGTTGCGGACCGTGTAGGTAAACGAGTCTTGCCCGTGGTAATCATCGTCCGGCCGATACGCGAAATAGCCGAGCCGCGAGGTCTTGTTGTTGAAGAAGTCGGCATCGTCGCCGCCGGAGAGTCCCACGCGGCCGAAACGGGGCTCCTCCGTAATCGCGTAGGTGAGTTCGTCGCCCCCGTCTCCGCTCATGATCTCGGAACCGACCTCAAGCAACCCGTGCGCGCCCGCGTCCTCCTGGATCTCATACTCGAGCGGCGAAGTGGCGACGATGACGTCCTTCTCGCCCGCGGTGGCGGACGACTCGTCAGCGACGGCAAATGCCGGAGCGAGCGCGAGGGAGCAAGCGAGGCAAAAGCGTGCGCAACCATGCGCGGGAAATGTTTTTGAGATTCATGGTGATGAGGCCGATGCGACACATACCACTCCTCCGTCATGCCAGCAACAGCCGGGTTCCGCCGAGGTTTCCGGAGAGGATTGTGGGGGAGGACGAGGAAGCCAACGCATGGCGGAAAGGCCCCCGAAAATTTGGCCTTGCGTGGGAAATGCAGCACCGTAGGGTGCGCGGCTCCGCGGTTAGTCCCCATCGTCTAGCCCGGTTAGGACACCACCCTTTCACGGTGAGAACCGGGGTTCGAATCCCCGTGGGGACGCCAATTTTAAAAGCCCGTAATTCGAAAGAGTTACGGGCTTTTGAGTATCTGTCTGCCTGGAACTTAGCGACTTCGCGCCACCACGCAGAAGTTTGACGCGCTGCCGGGCAGGCATTGCTCTCGCGGGATGACGTTTGCCGAAATCGCTGCCGCGCTCCCCACCCAAGCGGTCACTTCCATCGAGGGCCTCCCCTTCCCGCGCATCGCGTCGGGCAAGGTCCGCGAGATCTTCGATCTCGGCGACGCGCTCCTCCTGGTCGCGACCGACCGGCTCTCGGCGTTCGACGTCATTTTGCCCGACGGCATTCCGGGCAAGGGCTCCATTCTCACGCAGATGAGCCACTGGTGGTTCGCGCAACTGAGCCACATTATTCCGAATCATCTGTTGCCCGATCAAGCGGCCGAGTTCGCGCGTCGCGGCATCACCGACCGCAATCTGCAACTCCGCAGCATGATCGTGCGAAAACTGAAACCGCTCACGATCGAATGCGTGGTGCGCGGCTATCTCGTCGGCAGCGGCTGGAGCTCGTATCAGAAAACTGGATGCGTCTGCGGCATCACACTGCCGCCGGGTCTTCGTCAGGCCGACCGCCTGCCCCAAGCCATTTTTACGCCGACGACCAAGGCGCCGAAGGGCCAGCACGACGAGCCGATCGACGACGCACAGGGCGCCGCGGCGATCGGCGCTGCACTTTACGAGAAGGTGAAGGCCACGAGCCTCGCGCTGTATCAGTTCGGTCACGATCGGGCACGCCGGGCCGGCATGATTCTCGCCGACACGAAGTTCGAGTTTGGCACCGACGAAGCGGGCAACCTCATCCTCATCGACGAAGTGCTCACGCCCGATTCGTCACGTTACTGGCCGGCCGAGTCCTACGCGGTCGATCGTTCGCCGCCGAGCTACGACAAACAGTTCGTCCGCGATCACCTGCTGGCCATCAAATGGGATCAGAAGCCGCCCGCGCCCACGCTCCCGGCCGACGTCATCGAGCGCACGCGCGAAAAATACCTGGCCGCTTTGCGTAATCTGCTCGGCGCCTGATGGTATGCGGCATGAGCCGCGCCGAACCCCAGGTGCTCGAATTTCGGTTTGGTGACGCCGGCGCGTTTCCCAACAACCCGCGCCTGCCCGTCCTCCTG
This sequence comes from Opitutus sp., assembly GCA_024707325.1. Classification (GTDB taxonomy): domain Bacteria; phylum Verrucomicrobiota; class Verrucomicrobiia; order Opitutales; family Opitutaceae; genus Opitutus. Next base: position 929,052 of record JANPZY010000001.1, read on the forward strand.
TATAAACACGCGGGCCTCGCGCACGCCGCTGCCAACACCGACGCACTCGCCGAGTGGTATGAAGAAACCTGGCCGCAACACGGCTGGCGCGCCGCGTGGCGTTGGGGCGTTTACGATTTTCCCCACTATCACAGCACCGCGCACGAAGTGCTCGGCGTTTACCGCGGTCAGGCCAGCCTGCGACTCGGCGACCGCACGGGCGCGACACTCGTGGTCGAGCCGGGCGATGTGATCGTGCTGCCCGCAGGCACGACGCACCAGAACCTCGGCGCGAGCGCGGACTTTCAGGTCGTGGGCGGTTATCCGGAAGGACAATCTGCTGATCTTCTGCGCGGTGCCCCCGGAGAACGTCCGGCCGCTGACGAACGTATCGCACGCGTGCCCCGCCCCACCGGCGACCCGCTCTTCGGCACCGACGGCCCACTCACCCGACGCTGGGCCGCGTAGTCGATATTTGGATACAGCGACCGTGCGCAGCGCGACGGGAAAGCGACGACGAGATCGCGGGCCTTACGGAAGTAGGAGCAAGGAAAACTAGAGTCGCAACGAGGGTATCACGTCACGAGCGTGCCCGGTTTTCCCCACTCTATTACAATCGGTTAACCAATACCTTGTATAAGTTTGAACCGTAATACGGTTCAAATGTGCGAGGCGCGGATGGGGACGGAGTGCGGACGGGGTCGAGCCTCGGTGCGGACGGGGTCGGGGTCAGGTGCGAACATAGTCGCGCCCAAATCCGAACATGGTCGTGCCAACGTGCGGATACGGTCGCAGCCGCGGGCGCAGCGGGGCGGGACTTGGTTCGGCCAAGCTCGCGCGCAGGAGCGGATCGCGTCGGGACTCGTCGCCGAGATTCACTGCGCGCTCGCGACCGATTACTGCGGGATGCCGGTTTGGCGGACGGGGACGACGGTGCCGTTTCGCTCGCGAATGAGTTCGCGGCGGAGCCAGTCGAGCGCGGCGTTAACGGCGCGGATTTTCACCGCGGATCGCGGACCAGGATAACTGAGTTTGCGCGACCACACGCCGTGCGGCGCGTGGAGGGCGATAAAGATGGTGCCGATGGGATTGCCGCCAGGACCGAGGGTTTCACCGGCGAAGCCGGTGACGGCGAGACCGTAGTCGGAGCCGAGCGCTTCGGCGACGCCGGTCGCCATCGCAACAGCGCACTCGGCGCTGGCCGCGCCGTGCTGGAGCAGCAAGCACTCGGGTATATCCAAAAGTTGCATACGCGCGTCATTGCTGCAGCAGACCACGCCGCCGGCGAAAAACTTGCAGGCGCCGCCGAGCTCGGTGAACGCGTTGGCCAAAAGTCCGCCGGTGGCCGTCTCCGCGACGGCGAGGCGGCGCTCCTGCACGCGGAGCAGATCGCTGGTGAGGCGAGCGAGCGAGTCGTGTCCGTAAGTCGTGAAATCCTCCCCGATCACGCGCGAACACTCGCGGGCAATGCCTTCGATTTCCGCAACCGAGAGGCGTCCCGAAGGCGAGCTGAGGCGGCAGTCGACCATGCCTTCGTGCGCGCAAAAGGCGACGCTGAGTCCTTCGGCGTGGCGGTCGAGGACGGGCTGCAATTTCAACTCGAGTGCGGATTCGCCGATCCCGGCGGTGCGGATCTGCACGTAAGCTTCGCGGTCGAGCAGAAGGCCGCGCGCCTCAAGTCGCGGGAGCACTTGCTCGATGAACATCGGCTGCAGTTCGTTGGGCGGACCGGGCAGCATGCAGAGCACGCGGCCGTCGCGTTCGAACCAGAGGCCGGGCGCGGTGCCGTTGGCGTTGGTCAGCACTTCGCCGTCGGCGAAGCGGTAGGCCTGCTTGAGATTGTTGGGACCCATGCGCCGGCCGAAAGCCGCGAAGCGATTGGCGATCGCCTGCTCGATGGCGGTATCGAAAACGAGTTGTTGCTTCAACACCGTGGCGATCGCTTCGCGCGTGCGGTCATCGCACGTGGGTCCGAGACCGCCCGTGGTGATGATCACGTGGGAGCGCGCCCAGGCCTGCTCGAACTCAGCGGCGATCTGCGTGGCCTCGTCTGCAACGGTGGAGTTGCGGGAAAGCTGCACGCCGCGGCGGCCGAGCTGTTGACCGATGAACGCAAGATGCGTGTTGGTCGTGAGGCCCAGGAGTAATTCATCGCCGAGCGTGAGAAGTTCGTAACGAACCTGATTCACGGGAGAGCGAGCGTGCTGGACCTGAGGAGAAACCATACTTGCGGGAGGCGAGAATAGGCGGAATCTGGGAAAATGCCAGCCACCGACCCAGTGAACCTGAAGGAGAAGGTCCGGCATCTGCCTGATCGGCCGGGGGTGTATTTAATGAAGGATCGGCTCGGGCGAATCATCTATGTCGGTAAGGCCAAGAGCTTAAAAAAACGTGTCAGCTCGTATTTCCAAGCCGGTCGTGCGCGCACGATCATGCAGCCAAAAATTCGCGCGCTGATTTCGCTCATCGAGGATTTCGAGACGATCGAGGTGAAGTCGGAGCCGGAAGCGCTGCTGCTCGAGGGCAAGCTGATCAAGCAGTGGCGGCCGCGCTACAACACCGATTTTACCGACGACAAACGCTTCCTGCTCGTGCGCGTGGATCTCGCGGAAGAGCTGCCGCGCTTCCGACTCACGCGCATCAAGAAAGACGATCGCTCGCGCTACTTCGGGCCGTTTGCGCACAGCGGATTGCTGCGCAAGACGCTGGCGCAGATGCGGCGGCAGTTCGGCATTCTGCTCGGCGACGGCACGCCGGAGCGACTGCCCGACGGCACGTGGCGACTCTACGACGACGTGCGGCAGGAAATCTACGGTGCGGCGACAGTCGTGCGCACGGAGGACTATCGCCGGCGCGTCGAGGAAGCGTGCGCCTTTCTCGAAGGGAAATCGCGCGAGTGGCTGGAGACGCTCCGCAACGAAATGGCCGCGGCGGCCGCGCGACAGGAGTTCGAGAAAGCCGCGGAGCTGCGCGACGTGGTGTTTGCGCTCGAGAAAACGCTGGCGAAAACGCGCCGCTTCGAGCGCATCGATCCCACGCGACCCGAGGGCGACGAGGAAGCGCTGCGCATGCTGCAGGAGGCGCTGGCGCTGTCGGCCCCGCCGCGAAAAATGGAGTGCTTCGACATCTCGCACATCTCGGGCACATTCGTCGTGGCTTCGATGGTGCACTTCGCCAACGGCCGGCCGGACAAGAACGAATACCGTCGCTTCTCGATCAAGAGCTTCATCGGCAACGATGATTTTCGCGCGATGGAGGAAGTCGTGGGACGCCGCTATCGTCGACTCGCGGAGGAAGGGCGTGCGTTTCCCGACTTGATCGTGATCGACGGCGGACGCGGCCAGATCGGCGCGGCGCTGAAAGCGTTTGTGGCGATCGGCGTGCATCCGCCGGCGCTCATCGGTCTCGCGAAGAAACATGAGACGATCATTTTCCCCGACGCGCGCGCCCCGCTGAATCTCCCGCTGAATCACCCCGGGCTCAATCTGCTGCAGCGCTTGCGCGACGAGGCGCACCGTTTCGCCAACACCTACAATGCGAACCTGCGCTCGCGCAAAATTCGCGAGAGCGTGCTCGATGATTTTCCGGGACTCGGCGAGAAGCGGCGCGCGACGCTGCTCGGACATTTCGGCAGCATCGACCGGCTGCGCGCGGCGAGCGTCGAGGAGATCGCCGAGGTCGACGGCTTCGGTCCGCGCATGGCGGCGGAGTTGCATCGCTTTCTGCATCCTCCGCTGCCCGCTCCGACCGACACGAAAACGGAAACGACCGAGCTGGACGTGGAGACCGGCATGCCGCGCGTGCCACACGACGCCGCGGGCGAGACGACGAACTGACGCGCCGGTTTCCGCTGGGAAAAACACCCCGACCGCGCATCGTGCTGCCAGCATGAGTGTGCGACTCCCCCTGCTCGCCGCCGTTTTTTCCGTCGTCATGTCTTCCGCCTCCCTGGCCGAAGTGACGCTCGCGTCACCGTTCACCGATCGCGCGATTTTGCAGCGCGAGAAACCTGTCCCCGTGTGGGGCCGCGCGGCACCGCGCGAAAAAATCACGGTGCAGTTTCGCGACCAGACGAACGAAGTCGTCGCCGGCGCCGATGGCCGCTGGCGCGTATGGCTGAAGCCGCTCGCGGCGAGCACGGAACCGGCCGAATTGATCGTGAGCGGCAAAAGCAACCGCCTCACCGTGCGCGAGGTGCTGGTGGGCGAAGTGTGGCTCGCGTCGGGGCAGTCCAACATGGAGTGGCCGGTGAACATGGCGCGCGACGCCGAGAAGGAAGTGGCCGCAGCGAACTTCGCGTTGATTCGCGAGCTGAAGATCGAGCACGCGGTGGCTTCGACGCCTGCGGACGAAACGAAAACCAGCGGCTGGCGCGCGGCGACGCCGGGCGAAGTCGGCGGATTTTCCGCAGTCGGTTATTTCTTCGCGCGCGACCTTCACCGAAAACTCGGTGTGCCGGTTGCGATTATCCACAGCTCGTGGGGCGGCACCGCGATCGAAGCATGGATGAGCGATGAAGCGCGCAACGCGACGCCGTTCTCGGCGGCGATTGCCGCGCGCTGGCAGCAGGCGAAAAGCGAGTGGCCGCCGAAGCGCGTCGCGCAGTATCCAGCGGATCTCGCGGCGTGGGAAGCGGCGGAGAACGAGGCGAAAGCGAAGGGCACGAAAAATCCCCTGCCCTGGCCGCAGCCGCCCGCGACCGAAACATCGCCGCGCCGCCCCACCGGACTCTACAACGCGATGATCGCTCCGCTCGCGCCTTGGGCCGTGCGCGGCGTGTTGTGGTATCAGGGCGAGTCGAACATCGACTACACGCCGGAGTATCCGTCGCTCTTTGCCTCGCTGATTCGGAGCTGGCGCGAAGCCTGGGAGGAGCCGGAGCTGCCGTTTTATTTCGTGCAGATCCCGAACTACGGCGACGGCGAACCGCTCGGTCGCAAATGGGCGCGCCTGCGTGAAGCGCAGGCGACGGCGCTTACGCTGCCGGCCACCGCGATGGCCGTGACGATCGACATCGGTGAGGCGGACAACATCCACCCGCTGAACAAGCAGGACGTCGGACGCCGGCTCGCCGCGATCGCGCGGGCTCAGATCTACGGACTTTCGGGCGATTGGTCGGGACCGATGTTTGCGCGCGCGACGCGCGAAGGCTCGGCGATGCGCGTGCACTTCACGCATGCGGGCACGGGCTTGGTGGCGCACGACAAGCCGGTGCAGGCGCTCGAACTCGCGGGCGCCGACAAGGTGTTTCACCCCGCGGTCGCACGCATCGTGGGCGAGACGCTCGTGGTGACTTCGCCCGCGGTGAAGGAACCGGTCGCCGTGCGCTACGCGTGGAGCAATGCGCCTCGCGCCAATCTCTACAACGGCGCCGGCTTCCCCGCCGCGCCATTTCGCTCGGACGATTGGTAAGCGGCGAGGAAATCGCAAAGGTGCGAAGGCGAGCGAGAGCGCGCATCGGCCGTCGCGCGGCGCACAATCGATGTGTGCGCATTGATCGGCCCAAAAAAACAGGCGGACCCGTGTGGGTCCGCCTGGAAGTGTAAGAAGCGAGTCGCGTTGGCGCCCGATCAGGGCACCTCGTAGATCTCAACGACCAAGCGGCCCTTGGTGGATTTGCCCGAGCGGCCCTGCACCGTGTAGACGCCGGGCTTCAGCTTGATGAGGATCGCGGTGTCGATGAGGCTCGAGCTGAGCTCGGAGGCGCCGACCTTCTTCGTGGCGGACGTGATCTTCGATTTGGACGCAGCGGGATAGCTCTTGCGCACGGTCTCGGGCTTTTCCCAATCGCGGTTCTTCGCGAGCAGCGTGCCCTTCTTGTTGTAAACGCCGAGCCACGGATCCTTGACGCCCTTGGAACCGAGCTTCGGTCCGAGGCCGCGAATCAGGAGCGTTTTGCTGCCGCTGCCCTTGATCTCGAAGCCGGCGACGACGGGCTTGCCGTTCGCAACGTAGTGGCTGCGCATCTTCTGCGTGGAGAGCTTTGAGGCATCCTTCGCAAAGGGCGACGTGACGGCGGTATCGTAAACTTCGAGAAGGACATTGCCCGACTTGTCGCTGCCGACGCCAGTGACGCGCAGGCGATAGCTGCCGGGCTTCAGCGTGACGAGGATCGCGGCATCCTTGCTGTTGTTGCTGAGAGCAGAGGCACCGACTTTTTGGAATACCTTGCGGAGTTCAGCGCTGCCGCCCCACGCGCGCTCGCTCGCGAGCAGCTTCGAACCGCGGGTCAGTTCCAGCTTCGGCTGCGGCAAGCGGTTGCTGACGCCGAGCGCTTTCAAACCAGGGCCGACCGCACGCAGCAGGACCGTCTGAGGCTTCTTGCCGGAAACCTTGAAGTAGAGATAAGCCGGGCGGCCCGAGCTGACGTAGGAGAGATTGCTCGTGCGGAGCAGGCGCGACGACTTGGTCGTGGCGACGCTGCCGGACTTCACGGTGATCTTCACGGTGCCCGTGCTTTTACCAGTCGAGTTGTAAACCGTCACCTTGACCTTGTAGGTGCCGGCCTTCGTCGCGGTGCCGGAGATGATGCCGGTGGCCGAGTCGATGGTGAGGCCCGGAGGCAGGCCCTTCGCGGTGTAACGCGTCGGGGAATCCGTCGCAGGCACGGCGTAGAGGAAATCCTTGCCGCGCTGCGCTTCCACCTTCGTGGCACCCGTCACGACCGGCACCGGCGGCAGGTAGAACTGATGCTCGCTTAGATAGAGGCCGCTGCCGGTGCCCGCGCCCGCAGGCACGAACGCGCGCACGCGGTAAAGCAGGTTGGTCTTCGAGGGCAGCGCCAGACCGGTGAGCTGCCACTCGTTCGTGGAACCCACGCGCTTCGCCGTGCCGACGCTGGACCACTCGACGCCGCCGTCGGTGGACGTCTCAAACACCACCTGCGCGGGAGTGGGCATCGCGCCGCTGGGCGTCCAGCTCATGACCGTGCGGTTATTGTTCACCGCAAAGGTTTCACCGGCGACCGCATCTCCGCTGAGGCGCGCGATGCCGTAGCGGGCCACGCTGCCGACCTTGGTGAACGCGCCGCCGATGTAGGTCTTTCCTTCGGGCGAGAGGAGGATCGTCGAAACCCGGCCGTTGGGCGACTGCTTGAAGGACTTGTCGAGCGAGCCGTTCGCCTTGAGGCGCGCCACGTATTTGCGCGTGGTCGAGCCGACCTTGGTGAACGCGCCACCAATGAGGATCTTGCCGTCGGCCTGGACGACGATCGCGTCGACCTCGCCGTTGAGGGTGACGTTGAAGCTGCTGTCCTTGCTGCCGTTGGCGTTGAGGCGGCCGAACGTGGCCGATTTGCCGGAGCCGGCGGCATAGAGGATCTTGCCGTCGGGCTGCACCGCGAGGCGACGAACCGGGCCGCTCACGGTGGCGTTGAAGCCCGTGTCGGCGGTGCCGTCCGTCTTGAGCCGGGCGAGATACTTGCGGCTGGCGCCGCCGATCTTCGTGAAGCTGCCGCCGGCCAGGATCTTTCCGTCGGACTGGATGGCGAGCGCCGAAACGGTGTTGTTGGCGTCCGGGTTGAACTTCTTGTCGAGCGAACGCGTGCTCGTCATGCGCGCGATGCGGTTGCGCTTCGTTCCGTCCATCTTCGTGAACGAGCCCGCCACGACGATCTGATTGCTCGCAGAGAGCGCGAGCGCGCGGACTTCGCCGTTGGGATTCGGGAGGAAGCTGCTGTTCAGACCGCCGCTCGAGCTCAGGAGCGCGAAGTTGTTCACCGGCGCGCCTGCGATGTTGGAGAACGAGCCGCCGATCACGAGCGCAGCCACGGACTGCACGGCGCTGAAGGAACCACCCGCGAACACCACGCCGCCACTCGTGACAGCGACGGTGCTGACATTGTTGTCGAGATCGGGGTTGAACGCGGCATCAACACGGCCGCTGCTGGCGTTCACTCGCGCGATGCGGTTGCGCACGATCACCGTGCTTTCGTCGTCCGCATAGCGCAGCGCCGGAAAACGCGCCGGCCACGATGAGGCGATTGCTGCTGGCCTGCGCGAGCGCGAGCACCTGTCCGTTCGCGATGAGTTTGAAGCTGCTATTGAGCGAACCCGAGGCCTTGAGGCGCGCGATGAAGGGGTGGCGGGTCGAACCGATGCGCTGGAAGTTGCCGCCGACGATCACCTCGTCGTCGCCAATCGGGAGCACCGAGGTCACGGCGCCATCGATCTTGGGCTTGAAGGCCGTGTCGACCGAACCGTCGGCTTTGAGCCGGGCCAGGTAAGCCTGTTCGACCGTGTCCTCCGTCGAGTTGCGCTTGAACGCTCCGAAGCCGCCGCTGACCAGCACCTTGTCGCCCGAGGCGGCGAGGAGGTTGAGCACGAAGCCGTTGGGATTCGGGTTATAGTCCTCGTCGACCTTGCCGTCCTTGGTGAGCAGCGCGAGGTAGTTGCGCGCGGTCGAGGAGGATTCGCCGGAAGAAGTGACTCGGGTGAACGCACCGCCGATGAAGATCTGATCGTCGGCGTCGCCCTTCGGCAGGATCGCGTAAACGACATCGTTCGGCGTGGGATTGAAGTCGCTGTCGAGCGCACCCGACGCGCTGAGGCGTGCGAGGTAGGGACGATCCTTGCTGCTCCCTCCCTGGCTGGCCACTTTCTTGAACGCACCGCCCACGAGCAGCTTGCCGTCTTTTTGAATAGCGACGGTATACACCGCACCGTCGAACTGCGGCTCAAAAGTCGTATCGCGCGTGCCGTCTGCATTGTAGCGCGCGAGCGAAAGCGTGGTCTCGCCGTCGTTCACGGTGAAGCGGCCCGCGATGAGGATTTTTCCGTCAGCGAGCGGATAAACGCGGCTCACGGTGCCGGAAAGGCGATCGGCCGTGGAAGGCATGAACGCATCCAGGAGTGCACCGTTGGATTTGAATGCCGCCAAACCCGAGTGCTGCGTCGCGATCGGCGCGCTCGAGGGGAGCACCGCGAGACTGTGCACGGGACCGTTGGGCTGCGGATAGAAAATCCCGTCCGCCACACCGTCCGCATAGAAGCGCGCGAGGTTCTTCGAGTCGGCGCCGTTGAAATCGTCAAAACTGCCCGCGACCAGCACGCGACCGTCGCCTTGATGCGCGAGCGCATGCACGGTCGGCGGAGCCACGCCGCCGAGATCCGCGTTGAAAGCGGTGTCCAACTTGCCGTTTTCCGTGACGCGCGCGAGGCGGGAACGTTTGACGGACGAGCTGGCGCCGGTGGGCTTGAGACTGGCGAACGTGCCGGCGATCAGGAGCTTGTTGTCGGACTGCTGAGCCAGCGCCATCACGAGATTACCCGAGCGGGAATCGAAACCGAGATTGAAGCCGCTGTCCGGCTCGCCATCGCTGCTCAAGCGCGCGACGTAGCGGCGACCGAGCGTCGAATCGGAGGACCCGTGCACGCCCACGGTCGTGAAGGCGCCGCCGGCCACGATCTTGCCGTCCGCTTGCACCACCAAGGAGGCCACGCGTGCGTCGAAGCGGGCTTTGAAATCCTGGTCGATTTTGCCGTCGAAACTCATCCGCACGATATTTCCGCGCTCGTAGGTCGCTTCGCTGTCGCCCACCTGCGCAAAAAAGACCGCCGACGATCAGCTTCTCGGATTGGATCGCGAGCGCCGAGACGCTGCCGTTGATGCCGGCCTCGAACTTGGGGTCGAGTTCGCCGTTCGCCTTCAAAGCGGCGATGCCGTAGTGATAGGCCCCGCTCTTCCCGTTTGGCTGCAGCAGCGTGAAGTCGCCGCCGATGAACATCGTGCCATCCGAGCGAAGCGCAATCGCGTGCACCGCGCCGTCGGCATTGGGGTTGAAGTCCTTATCGACCGTGCCGTCCTCGTTCAGACGCATGATGTAGCGGCGCGTGGTCGTGTCGGAAGAACCGTTGGGACGCAGCACCGTGAAGCTGCCGCCCACGAGGATCTTCTTGTCCGGCTGCACCACGATGGTGGAAACGGTGCCGTTCGTGTTGGGATCGAAGCCGGTATCGACGGAGCCGTCGGTGTTGAGACGAGCGATGTAGCCGCGGACCACGTTGTTCACCACCGTGAAGCTGCCGCCGATCAGAAGTTTACCGTCGGCCTGCTGCACGATGCTGAAGACGCGGCCGTTGGTGCTGCCCTTGAAGTTCCCATCCACGCCCCCGTTGGCATTCAGCCGCGCGATGCCTGAGCTGCTCTTGCCGGCGACGCTCGTGAAATCACCGCCGAGGAGAATCTTGCCATCCGACTGCACCGCCACCGCCGAGGCCCGGCCGACCGAGCCCGGATCGAGGTTGGTGTCGATACCGCCGCTGCGGAGCACGCGGGCGACGTTGCTGCGGCTGATGCGCTTGGCAGCGCTATCCACCATCGCGGAAAAACCGCCGCCGAAGATCACGCTGCCGTCGGCTTGGAGCGCCACGGCGTTGACGTAGTAGTTGAACGACGGGTCAAAGCTGGAATCGATCGCGCCGCTCGGCAGGATGCGGGCCGCGTAACTGCGCGCCGCACCGCCCGTGCCCGCCACCGCCGTGAAGCGACCGCCGATCACGATCCGACCGTCACCTTGAACCGCCACCGCGAACACCGGGCTGTTGGGAGCGGCGGTGAAGGACGTATCGATCGAGCCATCCGAATTTACGCGGGCCACGTTGTTGCGCGTGACCGAGCTGCCGCTCGACGGATTGAGGCTGGTGAACGCACCGCCGATGATGATCCGCTGATCGGGCTGCACTGCGATCGCGTTGACGGCGTTGTTGACCTTGAGATTGAAGCTCGTGTCGACCGTGCCGCTGAGATTCAGGCGGGCGAGACGGTGGCGCGTGATTTCGCTGCTGCGGCCATTGGGTTGCACGGTCGTGAAACCACCGCCGACGAGCAACTTACCGTCGGCCTGCTGCGCGAGCGCAAGCACGAGGCCGCCGAAATTGGGATCAAAGGTCTTGTCGAGCGAGCCGCTCGCCGTGAAGCGCGCGATGCGGTTGCGCGTGACGGCCTTGCCCGAGCCGCCGGGTTGCACGGTCGTGAAGCCGCCGCCGATCACGATCTTGCCATCCTGCTGCACCAGAATCGCACGCACGTCGGGCACGAGTCCGCCGCCCACGTTGGGATCGAAGCTGTCCACGGAGCCGCTGGCGCTCAACCGCGCCACATAGCCGCGCTTTTTGCTGCCGATTTTGGTGAACTTGCCACCGATGAGAATCTTGCCATCCGGCTGCAGCGCGATCGCCTGCACGCGGCCGTTGACCTTGGGTTTGAAGGACTCGTCCAGCGTGCCGTCGATGTTGAAGCGCGCCAGGTTGCTCACCGCGATCTTCGCGCGCGCGCCGTTGGGCTTCGCCGACGAGAACTCGCCGCCCACCAGGATCTTGCCGTCGGGCTGCACCGCCACCGCGTAAACGGTTCCATTGACGTTCGGATCGAATGCGTCAGCCACCGACTGGGCGCGCAAAACCGGGGCCGCGATCATCAGCACCAGACCTAGCCAACTCAAGGTGCGCACCGCGGAGCGGAAAACAGGGACAGTGAACATATTGGGATACGAAAGGGAAGAAACGGAAAGTGACAGCAAGGGACCCGGAAGACGGAAGCGTCAGGAGTTCTCCCCGATACGGGTGCCCATGACAAGCCTCGTGCTCGCCTGTTGGCAAGCTCCCCGGAGCACGAAGCAGGATCGGTCAACGCGGAAATCCACGAGGCGCCCTTAGTGCCCCGCCCGATTTACGAAGTTCCGGGAAAATACCCTCCCGCGGTCCGGACATCCCACCGGGTGCGACCCGCTCGCCTAAGATTTACTGCGGTCACACGTAGTCTTTGCTCACTCCTCCTTCTTCATGAAACGCACCCTGCTCCTCCTGCCACTGATTGTCGCCACGGTGTTTGGCCAGCCGCTCACCCCCGACTCCACGCTCCGCGAAGTCACCGTTTACCTCGACCGCGCCGTCCTCACCCGCACGGCCACGGTCGACCTACGCCAGACCGGCATCGTCGAAATCGCTTTCGAAAAACTGCCCGCCCAACTCGTCGAGGGCAGCCTGCAAGCTTCCGGCCAGGGCGAAGCCGCCGCCACGCTGCTCGATGTTTCCACCCGCGCGACCTATCTCGAGGCCGCCGCGAACCCGCGCGTAAACGCACTCGAACAACAACTGCGCGATCTCGCCCACCAGGAGCGCACGCTCGCCGACCGCGCCACGCTGCTCAACCAGCAGCGCGACTACGTGCTCCGTATCCAGACCGCCACCACGCAGCCGCCGAAAGAGGGCACGCCGATCACCTCGCTTGAGGTTTGGACGCGCATGCTCGCGTTTTCCGAAGAGCAGCTCGCCAAGTTCGCCGCCGAACAACGCACACTCGACGCCGAGCGCGAGGAACTGAAAGCCCGACGCGACGCGCTCGAGCGCGAACTCTCCGATCTTCGCAGCGCCAGTGGCCGCAGCTACCAGACCGCCGTCGTGCGCCTCGACGTCGCTTCTCCGGGCACGCTCGAACTCACGGTTCGCTACGCCGTCTTCGGGGCGAGTTGGACACCCACCTATGACGTTCGCGCACGCAGCACCGAGCGCACAGTCGAAATCGGCTACGCCGGCCTCGTGCGCCAGTCCACCGGCGAAGACTGGAGTCAAGTCGCCCTCACGCTCTCCACCGCGCGTCCGTCGCTCGGCGGCGCCGCGCCGGAACTCTCGCCTTGGATCGTGCAACAGCGGCCGACCGAAGCCGACGCGGTGATCCTTTCAGGCTTCGGCGCCGAATCCACTCGAGATAGAACCCCCCGCGCCCTCGCCGCCGCGCCCGCCGCCCGTCAGGAGAAGCTCTCCCGCCCGGTCGCCGTCGCCACCGCTCGCGTCGAGTCCCAGGCGACTTCGGCAACGTTCCGCATCGCCGCGCCTGCCACGATCCCGGCCGACAACGCTCAGCACAAAGTCCCCGTATCCAAAATCTCGCTACAAGCCGACTCGACTTACCAAAGCACGCCCAAGCTCCTCCCCGCCGCGTTTCTCACCGCCCGCGTGACCAACTCCTCCGAGTTTCCCCTGCTCGCCGGTCGCGCGCAGGTGTTTCTCGACGACATGTTCGTTGCCAGCACCGATTTCCGCAGCGTCATGCCGGGCGAGAAGTTCGACCTCGCGCTCGGCGCCGACGACGGCGTTTCCGTGAAGCGCAAACTCAACAACCGCTTCGTCGAGGACACCGGACTCGTCTCCCGCGGCCGCCGCGTCACCTACGACATCACGCTCACGGTGCAGAACAACAAGTCCGTGCCCGTGAAACTCACGCTGCAGGACCAGCTCCCCGTCTCGCGACACGAGAAGATCGTCGTCAAAACCCTCGCGCCTTCCGAACGCGAACTGAAACCCGACGCCGATGGCGTGCTCAAGTGGCAGCTCGATCTCAAACCCGGCGAGAAACGGGAGCTCCCGCTCAAGTTCAGCGTCGAACATCCTAACGATCTGCCGGTCAGCGGGCTGGAGTAACCAAACGCTCTCGTGGTGCCGCCTCCACCGGCGGCGCCGCGACCGTCGGGTTTCTCTTCCCATGTCTTCGACCCGCAAACTCTCGCTGCCCCGACTTCCGCGTTCCCGCTCGGCGGACGCATCCACCGGTTCGTTCACCTCGGAGCGCGCGATTCCATTTCTGCTTACGCTGGCGGCGCTCAGTTTTCTCGTGGGCGTTTTCCTGCCGTTCTTCCACGTCACCAAGTTCTGGCTCTTCGACGACGCCGTGTCGGTCGTGGGCGGCATCCTCACGCTGCTGCACGAAGGCGAGTATTTCCTCTTCGTGATCCTCACGCTCTTCACGCTGATCTTTCCGTGCGTGAAACTCGCCCTGCTCACCTTCACGTGGCTCGAACGCGAACACGATCTCCTCCGCGTCCGCCGCCTCCACGGCTGGGTCGAGCATCTGGGCAAATGGTCCATGCTCGATGTCTTCGTCGTCGCGATCCTCATCGTCGCGCTCAAATCCGCCTCCGTCGCCGCGCTGCACGTCGGGCCCGGTCTCTATCTCTTCACCTGCTCGGTGCTCGCCACCCAGACCGCCTCGGCGCTCGTATCCAGAATCCTGATGCACGCCCTGCGCTCCATGTAGGAACGAAAAAAGCCACGACGCCGAAGCGCCGTGGCCTTGAGTGAACATCTTCCGGCCGCCCTCGCAGGCGAATCCGGAAAACGGATTAGAAGCGGTAAGCGATACCGATCGCGCTTTCGAGGGAGTTACCCACGGTGCCTTCGGTCACATCATACTGCAGGCGGCCGGTGACGGCCCACTCGCGGGTGAGGTGATACGAAGCCAGCACGCCGGCCTGGAGCTCGTTGGCATTGTAGCTGGCCGCGCGGGCAAAGTTCACATACGGCGTGAACGAAGCCTGGCCGACAACGAACTCGACTCCCGTGCCGACCTTGTAGGCGAACGAGTCGTCCTTGGCGGCGGCGGTCGCCGTGGTCGCACGATCCCAGACCCAGCCGGCGCCGGCGGTCACGAACGGCTTGCCCCACGAAAACGCCTTGTAGGCGGTCGCGTTGAAGTTCAGCTCCTGCTCAGTGAGGCGCGCAGCACCGGTGCCGCGCGTCCACGAGTAGTCGCCGCCGAGATCGATATTGGCCGTGAGCGGCTGATTGTAGGCGACGGTGAAGCCGGTCGCATACGCGGGATCGCTCTTATGCAGATCGTAGTAGTTGCCCTCGATCGCAGTGTAGCGGGTGCCGAGGAGGCCGCCGGTCACGACGGAGTCCGACGCCTCTTGGGCGAAGGCCGAAGCCGTGAGGCCGAGCGAAGCCGCCGCGGCGAGAATGAAGGATTTCAAGGTAGTGGTCTGTTTCATGTTTGGTTTGGTCTTTGGTCTGTCTCCCATCCTTCCGGGCTCGCACCCGCAAAAATGGGGGCGGGGTTTGACCGCAAAACAACCACTCGTTCCACCGAAAAACTTGCTCGGATCGTAACTTTTAGACGGAACATTTTGCCCCGTCTCCACCGGCATCAAATTTGCAATTTCCCGTATCCAAAATATCGATTCAGGCCACCTTATGAAACTCCGACTCCTGCTTATAATGTCCGCCTTCGCCGCTCTGTTTTCCTTCGCCCGTGCCGAACCGCTCAAGGTCGGCGACGCCGCTCCCGCCACCACGGGCATCACCGAGACCGGTGCCACGCTTCAATTTTCCGACGTGTATTCAAAACAGCCCTACACGCTCGTTTATTTCTACCCGAAAGCCGGCACCGCCGGCTGCACCGCGCAGGGCTGCTCGCTGCGCGACTCCTACGAAACGCTCACGAAAAAAGGCGTCGCCGTCATCGGCGTGAGCCACGACACCGTTGAAGCCCAAAAGAAGTTCAAGGAGGAGCAGCGCTTCCCCCTTCACGCTCATCGCCGACACCGAGCAGACCGTGATCAACGCCTTCGGCGTCCCCGCCAGCGGAGGCTACGCCGCCCGCCAGGCCTTTCTGATCAAGGACGGCAAAATTGTCTGGGCCGATTATTCCGCCAGCACTGCCGAGCAGGCTGCCGACGTCCTCAAATTCATCAACGGCGCGAAAAGCTGACCTCGACGCCCGAAGCCTCTTTTTCTCTAACCACCACAAAGCCCGGCCTCCCCGCCGGGCTTTTTTCGCGCCCACCCACCCTCAAAAACAGCCAGTCCCATTTGAACCGTAATACGGTTCATTCTTTTGTAACCAAATACTGTTTATTAGTTAGTGCGACGCTCAACTTCACATTGAGACCCAGCCCACAGTCGCGGATGCAATCGCACGCGGTCATGACACTGTGCGCACCGTGTCCCGACCGGAGCCGCACTTTGGCGCGACCGTGTTCGGACCTTGGCTCGACCCGGTCCGCACTTGGGTGCGACGTGGTGCGGACATGGGCGCGACTCGGGACGCTCTTTGTCCCGACTCGGTGCGCACTCGGTCACAACTCGTCGTCGGGTGATGCGCGCAGCAGGCCGGCGCGCGGATCTTCTCGCACGCGTGCGATCCAGTCGCCGATGAGCGGATTGCGCGCGAGGGTTTCGCGCGGCCACGGTGCCGCAACGAGATCGATCACGCGCAGCGCGCCGTCTTTCGCACGGACGAAATTGCGCGCGTGCAAATCGCCCACGAGCCACGGACGTCCGTCGACAAACAAGAGCCGCGGGTGATCGCGATTCGCGCGCAGAAAGCGCGAGGGGATTACGATCAATCCATCGGGGAGCACGCCGGAGACGTCGTCGCCCTGCGGCAGCGGTTCGCCGAGCGCTTGCTTCGCGACAACAATGCCCTCGGGCGTGACGGCGACCACTTCCGACGGCATGCCGTCGAGCAGCTCGATGAGCATCAGTTTCTCGAGCACGCCGCGGTAGCTGCCGAGGTGCGCAACGGCGCGGAGCGCGGTTTCCTCTCCCGGTTCGAAATCGAAAACGCTGCCGATGCGATGACCCTCGAGCGGACGGAAAAATTTATACACGGAGCCGTCGTCTGCGACGAACGCCCATGCTTCGACCCCACCGCCGATGCGGCGCAGGTGCGGATTGCTTTCCTCAAGCGGATTTTCCGCGGCTCCGTTGAAACCGAAATCCTCGAGCCGGCAGAGCGGAAGCACGTCGCGCCACGCGCGGATGGCCGCGCCGAGCTGCGCCCAATCGCCGCCCGCGCCTTCGAGCAGGCTTACTTCGTCTTCGGCGAGGAGGAAGAGATCGCGGTCCGAATCTGAGCGGAGACCGCATTGGGCTGCTGCCGCGCCCACGCGATCGAGCGCTTCCAGTCGTCGCTGGTGATCGTGTTGAAGAGCGGCTCGGCCTTGCGCGTCAGGGAGGCTCCGGCCGCGGATGCGCGTGGGTTTTCGGGTGAAGGCATCTTGCATGGGTCGGCCATGCGCGAAACGTCACGACCGCCGCGGCGGTTGGCAAAGGCAATTTGCCAACATGTTATTCGCAGCGGCGCTCGCGCGGAGAAATCACGCGGCGGGCTCCGTGGTTTGCGGGGGCAGTTGGGCCACGAGGACCTTGTCCACGCGGCGGCGATCCATGTCGACGACCTCGAAGCGCCAGCCTTCCCAGGTGAAGAAATCGCCCGCCTGCGGGATGCGGCCGAGCTGCGTGAGCATGAGTCCGCCGACGGTCTGATACTCGGCGTCCTTCTCGTGCGGGAGCTCCCCGGTGAAGCCGATGGTTTTCTTGAGATCCTCGATCGTAAGAGTCGCGTCGATAAGCCAGGAGCCGTCGTCGCGGCGCTTGGTTTCGGGCTGATCGAGGCGGCCGCGCTCGGGCAGATCGCCGACGATCGCCTCGAGCACGTCGATGAGCGTCACGAGTCCCTGGACGGCGCCAAACTCGTCCACGACGATCGCGATGTGGCGGCCGGATTTCTTGAACTGCTCGAGCAACTGGATCGCGAAGGTCGTCTCGCTCACGAGCAGCGGCGGCAGCAGGAGATTCTTCAACGTGGTCGGCAGACCGATCGCGGAGTGCGCCCAGAGCGCCTTCACCGCCACCATGCCGACAATCTGGTCGCGGTGCCCTTGGTAGACGGGAAAATAGGAATGGCCGCTGGTGACGATCTTGCGCCAGTTGACCTCCTCCGGCTCGTCGATGTTGAGAAACACGATCTTCGGCCGCGGCGTCATCAGCGCGGTCACCGGCTGCTGGTCGAGGGCGAGCACGCGCTCCACCATCTCTTTTTCCGCGCGGTGAAACACGCCTGCGTGCAAGCCCTGCTCGACGAGCGCACGCACGTCTTCCTCGGCGACATTTTCCGAGGCCTCGCGCGGCTTCACGCGCAAAAGTTTTTCGAGTCCGGTGGTCGCGAGATCGAGCAACCGCAGCACGGGCGAAGTGAGCCAGACGAACTTGTCCACGAACACGCCGACCCACACGGCGACCGTTTCCGGATACGCGCGGCCGATGCGCTTCGGCAGCAGATCGCCGATGAGCACCATGACCGTCGTGACTCCGAGGATCGCGATCACGAGGGCGAGGCCGTGCGTCATCGCCGCGATCGCCGGGAAATCCGCGAGCCAGAGCTCGATCACGCCGGCGATGCGCGTGCCGACCACCACGCCGGCGATCATCGCCGACACGGTCAGCCAGAACTGCGCAAACGCCAGAAACCGCGACGGCTGCTCCACGATCGAGAGGGCGCGCGCGGCGCGGGCGCTGCCGGCATCGGCCAGTTCCTTGAGACGCGACTTGCGCGCCTTCACCACCGCAGTCTCGGCCACCGCCACGACACTGTTCGCGAAGACTAGGAAACAGAGAAAAAGGAGATCGGTGGAGAAACTGGCCATGGAGGCGCGTGAACCCTACGCAAGGTCGCCACCTAATCAATCCTTTGCGCCGTCACGCGGGTGCGCCACGACAAGCTCTTCGCAGGCCGGGAGCAGCGCGTCGTTTTTCCCGCGCATTTTCGCGCGATGCGCGCCTCAAAACAGGCGCGCGGGATAAACCCCCGCCTGCACGAGCTCGTTGAGCGCGGTCTGCACGCGCGGCTTGTCCTCGCGATACGTCACGCCGAACCACGCGCTCTCGGTCGCGAGCACACGCACGTCGGCCTCGCCGCGCGCGATCATCGTCGAAACCGCCGCCGGCAGATAAAACTCCGCCTTCGGCTCCGCGCCGCGCGCCGCCAGAAACTCGCGAAACTGCCCCTCGAGTCCGCGAAACAGCTCCGGCGTAAAGCCCCAGCAGTTCATCGAGACGGTTTCTTTGCCCGAAAACGCGCGCTCCGGCCCCACCTGCTCGCGCAGGATGCCGGTTTGCTCGGTGATCGACGCCAGCCGCCCGTTCGCGCCGAGCGCGCACACGCCGCGCGACACCGCGCCGTGCTCCGACAGCGTGTTGGCGAGACGGAAACCGACCATCGCGAACTCCGCCTTCGCGTCCGCCGACGGCTTCGCGTTTTTCAAAAAGTTGGCGAGCTGCACAAACGAGTCCGCGCCGTAGAAATCGTCCGCGTTGATCACCGCGAAGTTCTCGCGCACCGCCTCGCGCGCGCACCACACCGCGTGACCCGTGCCCCACGGTTTCTCGCGTCCCGCCGGCACCGCGAAGCCCTCGGGCAGCGCGTCGAGCGACTGAAACACGTAATCCACCGCGATCCGGTCGACGTAGCGACCGCCGATCATTTCGCGAAAATGCGCCTCGAATTCGTGGCGAATCACGAACACCACGCGCCCAAAGCCCGCGCGAATCGCGTCGAACACCGCGTAATCGAGCACCGTCTCGCCGGACGGACCGACAGGATCGACTTGTTTCAAACCGCCGTAACGCGAGCCCATGCCGGCGGCGAGAACGAGGAGCGTGGGTTGCATGGCCGCTCAACACACACGCCGGGCCGCGCCAGCGCAAGGCGCGACCCGCGCCCCCCACATTTCCTCCGCACCGCCCTGCGCCAAAGTCCGTAATACGGACTTTGGCGTTTCGCTCACTACGCCTGCCGTGGCAGGAGCACACGATCGTGTGCGTCCCGTCTCGGGACCGTGTGCGCACCTTGTCGCGATCGTGTCCGCACCTTGTCCGGGACTCAGGCCGCGAGGCTTCGCGGCGCGTTGCAGCCCGAGTCGCGCCACAGCACCGCCTGATGCCGAGCCGGGTCGATGTTGCGCCCGGTGATCGGCACCGCCACGCGCGCCGCGCCGCGGACTTTTCCGGCAAGCACCGCCGCAAACGCCGCCGCGCCCGCGCCCTCGGCCAGCACGCCGCCCGCACGACTCAGCACCGCGATCGCATCGGCGAGTTCGTCTTCAGTCACCGTGAGAAACTCGTCCACGAGCGGCACCGCGGTCCGCCAGGTGAGTTCGCCCACGCGCGAAACCGCGAGACCATCGGCGAGCGACGGCAACACCGGCACCGCCCAGGGACCGTCGCGCAAACACGCACCGAGAAAACCCGCGGCATTGGCCGGCTCGACTGCGATCACGCGCGTGCTCGGACTCAGCGCCTTCACCGCGAGCGCCGCACCTGCGAGCAAACCGCCGCCGCCGACCGGCAGCACCAGCGCGTCAAACGCCGGCCCTTGCGCGAGCGTTTCCAGCGCCAGCGTGCCCTGCCCCGCGATCACCGATGCGTCGTCAAACGGATGCACATACGTCGCGCCGGTGGCGGTCGCGAGTTCGCGCGCCTTTGCCTCCGCCTGCTCGAAATTCGCGCCGTGCAAAACCACTTCGGCGCCGAGACCGAGGCAGCGGTTCACCTTCACGTGTGCCGCGTGCGACGGCATCACAACCGTGAGCCGCACGCCCAGTTGTCCCGCGTGAAACGCGAGCCCGAGCGCGTGGTTGCCCGCCGATGCCGCCACGACGCCGCATGCGCGTTCCGCCTCGGAGAGCGAGAGCAGCGCATTGCGCGCGCCGCGCTCCTTGAAGGCGCCGGTGCGCTGCAGATCGTCGCGCTTCAGCCAAATCTCCATGCCCGCGATCGACGAGAGTGCGTCGGCTCGCAGCAGCGGCGTCTGGCGGACGCCACCCGCGATCCGACGCGCAGCCGTTTGCACGTCAGCGAGCGAGAGGGGATTGGGCTTCTTGGTTTTCATGGGAAAAACAAAAAGCCCTGAGCGGTGAGCTCAGGGCTTCGGAAAATCGTCGGTTGTTGTTTCGTTATTCGATTACACAGCCGCACGCCGCCGCCCTGAGAAGGGGCGCATAATAATGGCGGCGATCATGACGAGGCGGCTGTTCATGCGAGAAAGAGCCGCGAAGAAAGCGCCTGCGGCCTGTTTTGTCGAGCCGACACTTCGGCGCGGCTCTGTCATCCGCCTGCTCAACCCGGCCGCCGGCCCGCCTGCACACTCGCGAGCCACTGGATGAGAACTAACGTCCGCTCCGCATCCGGCATCGCCGAGTTTTTCGTGAAGAACTCATGCACGCGCCCCGGCGCAACACCGAGATAGTGTGCGAGCAACGCGCGACTTCCGCGACGTTTCAGATGCGGAATGACCGCCGCCCGCAACGCGTTCCAGCACGGCGTGTCCGCCCCCGGCCGCAACGTCCCACCGCGCCGCCGCGGCACCCGCATCCGCTTCGCCGTCTCACGCGCGATCTCCTGCGACAGCCGCGCCAACCCCTCCACCAGCGCCGCAATCAAATCCAACTTCGGATGAATCACGCGTGTTGGTTTCATTTGAACCGTATTACGGTTCGAATGCCTGATATGCCACTTTTGTTTCGTAGGTTATGACGTTGTTGTTTGGCGGGTTTTTGGGCGGGGTTTGGGTGGTGGCGGTTTCGCTGTTTTCTTTGGTGGCGGGGAGGTGCAGTGTGCGCCCATGCAACCAGCCAACTCTCTCCCTCGCGTGCGACTGCTCGCCACGGGCGGGACCATTGCGGGCACTCAACTGCTGGGCGGAAAACGTGGTTACGTAGCCGCCGCGCTCTCCGCCGACGCACTCCTCACGGCCGTGCCGCAAGTGGCGCAGCTCGCGCGACTCGAGGCTGAGCAGGTCGCCGCAATTGGCAGCCAGGACATGGACGAAACGGTCTGGCTCAAACTCGCCGCCCGCGCGCAGGCCGCACTCGACGAGTCCGATGTCGCCGGCGTGGTGATCACACACGGCACCGACACGATGGAAGAGACGGCGTTTTTCCTGAACCTCGTCCTGCGCACGGAAAAACCCGTGGTGCTCGTCGGCGCCATGCGGCCGGCGACGGCGATCAGCGCGGACGGACCGATGAATCTCTTCAACGCTGTCGCCGTCGCCGTGCATCCGGAGATGCGCGGTCGCGGCGTGCTCGTGGTGGCCAACGACGAGATCCATTTCGCGCGCGAGGTCGCGAAAACCAACACCACGCAGGTCGGCACATTTCGCTCCACGCATCGCGGACTCGCCGGACTCGTGCACTCGGGGCGCGTCCATCTCTACGCGGCGCCGGTGCGACGTCACACGGCCGCGAGCGATTTTTCGATTGATGGACTCGCGCACTTGCCACGCGTGGAAATCGTTTACGCCTACGCGGGCATGCGACCGGAGTTGATTCGTGCGGCGGTGCAGGCCGGTGCCGCCGGACTCGTGCTTGCGGGCGTGGGCGACGGCAACGTCAACGCCGCTTGCCGCGCCGCTGCGGCCGAAGCCGCGAAGGCCGGTGTGATCGTTGTGCGCAGCTCGCGGACCGGCGGCGGCGTGGTCGAGCGCAACATCGAGATCGATGACGACGCCCTCGGCTTCGTCGCGGCCGAAGAGCTCAATCCCGCCAAAGCCCGCGTCCTCCTGCAACTCGCGCTCACCCGCACCCGCGATCCGCGCGCGATCCAGGAGATGTTCCACGTGTATTGAGTTTCTGGTTACGCGCTTTCCGCGCGCCGGTCTCCATCCTCCATCTTCGCCCGTATTCCCCACGAGCCTCCCGCGATGCACGATAACGTTTTCCATCTACCGATCTGGTTCGATCTCGGCGCCACGTTTCTCTTTGCGCTGACCGGCGCGATTGCCGCGACGAAACGCGGCTACGATATCGTGGGCGTGTTTTTCCTCGCGCTCTCGTCGGGTCTCGGCGGCGCGCTCATCCGCGACTCCGTTTTCATTCGCGCGAGCACACCGACGCCGGTGCTGACGGATCCGCGCTACATCGCGCTCGTCGCCATCGCCGCGGTGCTGGGTGCGTTGTTTGGGCGCTTCATCAAACCGTTTCACCGCGTAATCGCGCTGATCGACGCCGTCGGACTGGGCGCCTACGCGGTGTTTGGCGTGCAAAAATCTCTCTCCGCCGGGCTGGCGATTCCCGCCGCGCTGCTCGTGGGCGTGATCAACGCCGCGGGCGGCGGCGTGCTGCGCGACATCATCACGCGCGAGGAGCCGCTCGCGTTCAAACCCGGTCAGTTCTACGTGCTCACCGCGCTCGTCGGCGCCGTGCTTTTCGTGGTGCTCACCGTCCAAACTCATCTCGATGCCACGCAAGCCGCAGGCTTCGCGATCGGGTTCACGTTTATCTTCCGCAGTCTCACGATCCTTTTTAACTGGCGCACGACTCCCCTCGCGCCGCAGAGCGACACGTGATTCGCACGCCGGCCACGACGCGTGTTTTTTCGGAACCACTGCACTCCGCCCTCGTCAGGGTGCGCACCGACCGTTTGATTTAACGCAACACCCCGCTGCCACCCCGTATGGCCAAAGTCATCATCGAGAATCTCGTCAAAACCTACCCCGAAAAGACCGGCCCGGGCGTCACCGCCGTCAAAGGCATCAACCTCACCATCGAGGACCGCGAGTTCATGGTCCTCGTGGGCCCCTCCGGCTGCGGCAAATCCACCACGCTGCGCATGATCGCCGGACTCGAGGAGATTTCCGGCGGCACGATCTCGATCGATGGCAAGGTCGTAAACGACGTCCTCCCGAAGGACCGCGACATCGCGATGGTTTTCCAAAACTACGCGCTCTACCCGCACATGACGGTTTACGAGAACATGGCGTTCGGCCTGAAGCTGCGGAAGTTCCCCAAACCCGAGATCGACCAGCGCGTGCGCGAAGCTTCCGCGATGCTCGGACTCGACGACTACCTCGAGCGCAAACCCAAGGCCCTCTCCGGCGGGCAACGCCAGCGCGTCGCCGTCGGCCGCGCCATCGTGCGCAAGCCCAAGGTCTTTCTCTTCGACGAACCGCTTTCCAACCTCGACGCGAAGATGCGCGTCTCCACGCGCACCGAGATCTCGAAACTCCACGCGCGACTCGGCGCCACGATGATCTACGTCACGCACGATCAAGTCGAAGCGATGACGATGGGTGATCGCATCTGCGTGATGAAGGACGGCTCGATCATGCAGGTCGCCGCGCCACTCGAACTCTACAATCACCCTGCCAACATGTTCGTCGCCGGTTTCATCGGTTCGCCGCCGATGAACTTTTTCAAAGGCACGCTCCAGCGCGCGGGCGACACGCTCGTCTTCGTCGAAAACAATCCGCGCGGCGCCGGCCTCAAGCTCCCGCTCACCGAAGCGCTCGCGCGTCGCGGCGCCTCGCATGTGGACAAACCCGTGGTCTTCGGCATCCGCCCCGAAAACGTGCACGACACGGTTACCGTGGCCGCCGCCGATCCACAACGCACCGCCGAAGTCCGCGTGGAGGTTTCCGAGCCCATGGGCGCCGAGACGTATCTTTATTTGGATACAGGAGCCACCTCCTTCATCGCCCGTGTGCGACCCACCGACCGCTTCGAGGCCAATCAGAAGGTGAAAGTGACCTTCGACCTCGAGCACGCACACCTCTTCAATCCCGCGACCGAGTCCGCCCTCTGAGCGGCTCGAGTCGGGACAAAGTCCGCACCGGGTCGGAACCGGTTGCGCACCGACGTGTGACGGAGTGCGCACCGACTCGGGACCAAGTGCGGACCAGGTCGAGACTTGGTGCGACCATGGTCGAGCCCAGGTGCGGACCGGGTCGCAGCGCGGACGCATGCACGGCAAGTGTTTTGCGCTGGTGCTGAGCCGCAGATGCGCTCGGGAGGTTGACTTGGCGGGGCTCGCGGGCAGAAAGTTTCCCTCCCGTTATGCAGGTGACCTCGAACATCGTTCGCTTCCCGACTCCGCTTGTCCCTCAGATCGAGCGCGTCCAACCGGAGCAGAAGGTCGAGGACAACGTGATCGCCTTCGCGGCGCCCGAGCCGGAAGAGTCGTTCAACTTCGAAGCTCGCGAACACGGACTGCTTTTTGCGGCGCACCGCATCGCCTCGCGGCTCGCGGACGATCTGGAACACGCCGCGACGCTGTAAACCTCGTCCCCGCCGTCGCGATGAAATGCCTCGGTCTCATCGGCGGCCTCGGCTGGGAATCGACCGCCAGCTACTACCGCATCATCAATCAGGAGGTGCGCAACCGCTTCGGCAGCCTCCACTCCGCGCGCATCCTGCTGAACAGTCTCGAATTTCAGGAAGTCGATTCACTGGTAAAGGAGCAGCGCTGGAACGAAGCCGGCCAATTGCTCGCCGGCGCCGCCGGAGTGCTCGAACGCGGCGGCGCACAAGCCGTGCTCGTGTGCTCCAACCTGATGCACTTCGTTGCCTCGCACATCGAGAATTCCATCGGCGTGCCGCTGCTGCACGTGGGCGACGCGGTGATCGGTGAGTTGAAACACACACGCGTGTCGCGCGTCGGCCTGCTCGGCACGCGCTTCACGCTCGAACACGGTTTCCTCCTCAATCGTCCCGCACTCGCGAAGCGCCGCGCCGCCACGCCGATCGAAGTCATCACGCCCGACATCGACGGCTGCAACGCGCTCGACCGAATCATCTACAGCGAACTCTGCCAGGGCGTCGTCCGCGACGAATCCCGCGAGGCACTGCTGAAAATGGCCGCAGGTCTCCGCAAGGCCGGCGCGCAGGCGATCGTGCTCGCGTCGTCGGAACTCTCGCTGCTCTTGCGTCCCGATGATTTCGCGATGCCGCTGCTCGACAGCACCGAAGTCCACGCGCTCGCCGCCGTGCGATGGGCGCTCGGCGAGCTGGACCAAACGCCTGATTTCACGCGCGCGAGCATGACGGCGACGCCCGGTGCGCCCGCCGTGAAACGCTCGAAGCTACAAGTGAAGCGCTGAACGCGCCGATCACTTGGTGCGCCAAGGTGGAACCCGCCGTCCCCGGCGGGTTTTTGCTTTACCCTCGTGTTATCCGTTCGGCGCGCGACCGATCAGCACGCGATACGCCTTGATTCGTCCCGACACCTCGCCCGCGCCCTGAATCGGCACGTAGCGGAAGCCGCCGATTTTGCGCGGCTGCGCGAGATCGAGAATGAGTCGATGCGGATACGGCGGCTGTGCGGCGCCCCATTGCGTGCGCCACGCGTTCGCGGTCTGTCCATCGATCGCGTTTTCCGCGGCGCCGTCTTCGCGCTCGCGTTCCTCGCTGTCGACAAACGCGATCGTCCAACCCTGCGTCGACAGCGGCTGACCCGACTCGTCGAGCAGCGTGAGCTCCGCGAGCCCGGCGACCGATCCGCCATCGTGGGCCGAAAGTGCTTCCAAACAAAAATAGCGACCGGTCTCCGCCTCCGCGAAACGCACTTCCTGCAGCGCCGCACCGGCGGCGAATTCGCCTGTTTGCGCCGCGTCGCCGAATTCGATGCGCGGCGCCTTCGCGCGACGTCCTCGCGAGAAATCGAGCTGCGGACGCAACTCGTCGAGAATCGGCTGCTTGAGTCCTGCAACCACGGGCTCCTCCGGCCCGAGCAGATCGAGGATCACGATTTCGTTGGCGCCGGGTTTCAGCCACGGGCCCGGCACATACATCGTTTGCTGCGGGCCGATGTTCCAATAGCGGCCGAGGTTGTGGCCGTTGACCCACACGAAGCCTTTGCCCCACGGACGCAGGTCGAGAAACGTGTCGCCCGGCGAATCGATCTGCACGGTCGTGCGCCAAAACGCCGGCCCCGCCGACGCACCGTTCGCGGGTGTAAACTTCAGTCCCGCTCGCATCGATTCGTCGAGCGGCAGCGAAAATACCTCCCAGCCCGTCAGCTCCTGCGGCTTTCCGTCGCCGACCGTGAGCGTAACCGGTTTGTGGATACCTTTGCGGTCGTGCACCTCGACGCCGAAGTTCACGCGACCCATCGCTTCGACGAGAATATCGAGCGTCGTCTCCCGGTCGCGCGCGGGCAGCTCGACCGCATACTGACGCGAGCGCCGATCGGTGAAACCGATGCGCTTCCCATCGAGAAACACCTGCCCGATGTCGTGAATCGCCGCTGCTTCGAGCGTCGCCGCGGGACCGGCCGGAAGTTTCGTGCGATACAGAATCAGTCCGTAATCTTGATCGTAAGCCTCCATCGTTCGCGGCTGTTCGTCGCGTTGCGGACGCGGCAGATTGGCGAGCACCGGCGCGACGCGTTCGACCGCGGTTGGCGCGATCGCGATCACGGGATTCGGCGCGGGAACGTCGGGCAACGTTTCGCCGGGTTGGAGATATTGCGCGAAAAGTGCGCGGGTCGCTTCGAAGCGCGGGGTGACCCAACCCGCTTCGCTGATCGGCGCGTCGTAGTCGTAGCTCGACGTATCCGGTTTGAAAGGACGGTCCGCGCCGGTGAAGAACCCGAACGTCGTGCCGCCGTGCGCCATGTAGATGCTGAACGACGCGTGCAACTCGAGCATCGTCCGCAAATCGGCGAGATAGCGCTCGGTGTTGCCCGTGTGATGCGGCGCGCCCCAGGTGTCGAACCAGCCAGGATAAAATTCGCCGCACATCAGCGGACCGCGCGGAAGGATTTCGCGCAGCGCGGCAAACGCCGTGCGCGGATCGGTGCCGAAGTTAACGACCGGAAACAGGTCGTCGCGATAGCCGTCCTTGAGATGCTGCGTGGGATTGCACGCGAAGAGCGGCACATCGAAGCCCGCGTCAAGCAGCGCCGCGCGAATCTCGCCCATGTAGGCGGCGTCGGTGCCGTAGAAACCGTATTCGTTTTCCGCCTGCACCATGAGAATCGGTCCACCGCGCGTGACCTGGAGCGGCGCGAGCACGCGGCCGACTTCCCTTAGATAGCGGCGCGCCGCTTCGAGAAAGCGCGGATCGCGCGAGCGGAGCTGGATGTCCTCGGTCTTGAGCAACCACCACGGAAATCCGCCCATCTCCCACTCCGCGCACGCATACGGTCCCGGCCGCAGAATCACCCACAGGCCTTCCGCCTGCGCAGCCTCACAGAACGCCGCGATGTCGGCCTGGCCGGACCAGTTGAACTCGCCCGGCCGCGGTTCGTGCATGTTCCAAAACAGATACGCGCACACGGTGTTGAGGCCCATCGCCTTCAACATCCGCAACCGGTGCGTCCAATACTCCCCGCGGCACGCGCGCGGCATGAAGTTCGCCGCAGCGAATCAGGAACGGTTGCCCGTCCAAGAGAAACGCGTCCTCGCCGATCTCGAAGCGATGTTCCGGCGTCGAGCGCGTCGGTGCCGCCGCAAACGCGCTCACCGAACCGAGCAGAAACAAAAGGAGAAAACGCGGCCAAGACCGCAGGGGTGAGCGGAGAAAGTTCACGGAGGAAAGGGGCTCGGAAACGTTCAGCGCAGCGCGCTCGCCAACACGAGCAGGAGTCCAATCGCCGCGCACAAGGGGGTCGGGGTGTGCTTCGCCAAAAGATAGCAGTGCTCCCCCGCCCCGCCCATCACCCAAATGGGTAAAATGCGGCGCGCCCCCCGAAGCCGCACCCCGCTCGTTTCCAGCCTGGAATCCTCACCAGGCCCCAACGCCCGACATCAAAGTCCGTAATACGGACTTTCGTTTGAAGCCCCAAAGGGCTCCTGCGCATGGCGGGGGCGGGGCCTGCATTCCTCGCCCGGTTCGCTCAGGTTACATAGGTAAAATCGCGACAATGACAGCCGCTCCACCGTCCACACGTGTATCTCAAACACGCTCTCTTCCGACGCACGCAAACGAGCAAAGTCCGTATTACGGACTTTGGACGATTATCGTTCCAAGCGCGTTTTACTTCAGATGCACGATGCCGTGGCGAATCGCTTCGACGGCCGCACCGGTGCGATCGCGCACGCGGAGCTTCGTGAAAAGCGTCTTCAGGTGCGACTTCACCGTGTCCTCGGAGATGCAGAGGCTGGACGCGATTTCCTTGTTGCTGCGGCCTTTGATGAGCGACTCGAGCACGTCGCGTTCGCGCTCGGTGAGCTGATCGCGTTGTCCGCGGAGCGTGAGACGCTCCGCGACTTGGCGCGGGAGCAACGCGTCACCGTTCATCACCTCACGGATGGTGCTCGCGATCTCCTCGATCGGCATGTCCTTCAAAAGATACGAGCGCGCGCCCGACTGCAGTGCGCGGTGGATGTCTTCGTCGAGATCGTAGGTCGAGAGCACGATCACGCGCGCGTCGGGATGTTTTTTGCGGATCGCGAGAATCGCCTCCACGCCGCCGATGCCGGGCATGCGCAGATCCATCAACACGACATCGGGCCGCACGTCGTCGTAAACCTCCACCGCCTCTTCGCCGTCCGACGCCTCAGCCACGACGTCCATGCCGGGCTGGCTCTTGATCAACGCCACGAGTCCCATCCGCATCGGCGGATGATCGTCGGCAACGAGCACGCGAATCGTTTTTCCGGGTTGGGGATCTCCCATGTTCGGGGCGGTGAAATCGGCAGAGCTCATCGTGGGAGGGAACGCGCGCGGAGCAAGTCGCTCGGAACACACCCTCACTGTAACACGCGCCGCGCGCGCCGCCTCTCACCCGTTCGAGGGATAGTCGCACGACCTAAGCCGACACGGTCACGGACACGCGCGTGCCCTTGCCGGGTGCGCTGTCAATCGCGACCGAACCACCGAGCAAATCGACGCGCTCCTTGATGCCGACCAGACCGAAACTGCGTCGATCGCCCTTCGCGCGTGCGTCGGGTGTGAAACCCACGCCGTCGTCGCTCACTTGCAGCCGAACGCTGCGGCCTTCGAAACTCAACGTCACGTCGATGCGCGTCGGCTTCGCGTGACGACTCGCGTTGGTGATCGCTTCCTGACCGATGCGCAGGAGGTTGTTCTCCACCACGGGCGGCAAGCGGCGCGCGTCGCCCTCGACGACCATGTTCCCTTTCACACCGGTGCCGTCGGTCATCTGATGCAAAATCCCGCCGAGCGCTTCGCCGAGATCGGCGCGCTCCAACACCTGCGAGCGCATGTTCCAGATCGAGTCGCGCGCTTCGGCGAGCGCCGCGCGTGCGAGACGATGCGCAGTGCCGAGATGCTGCCGCGCTTCCGCGCTCATCTCACGCGCGTGCACGCGCGCCAACTCGAGTTGCACCGAGATCGCGCCGAGGCTCTGCGAGAGCGTGTCGTGAATCTCGCGCGCCATGCGGTTTCGCTCGCTGAGGATTGCGGTGAACTCCGTCTCCGCCATCGCGCGACGTCGCTCCTGTTCCTGCAAGCGACGTCGCGAGAACAGCGTCACCGCGGCGACGGTCGCGACTGCAAACACGAGAAAACCCGCGAGCAGCCACACCACGCGCTCCGCCGTCCACCACGACGGAGCCTGCACGATCACGAGATCCGCGGGCGAGCGCAGCAGCAGTTGAAACGAGTGCGGCTCCCACAAACCGCCGAGCGGCCCCGCTCCGTCGGTGTTGACGGAGCACACGCCCGACACGCGCACCAGACTGCCCGGCAACCACGCGGCGGGCGCAGGCTCGCCATCCGGCAAATACATCTGCGCGCGAATCGGCGTGCCGCGCCAGTCGAGCACGAGCGTGACGTTGTCCGGGAAGCGCCGGACTTCCGCGAGCCGCGCGCCCTGCAATTCGACGAGGTCGGCATCCTTTTGCAGCGCGTCCGACGGATCGCGCAACACGAGCGGCGCAGGCGGATCGCTGCGACCGCGACGCTGAAACACCGCGTCCTCCAGCACCGCGCTGTAATCGCCGCGCGCCGGATAACCGACCACATCGACCTCGTCGCCCGGGTGCAGCACGTCGGCCTGCGTCGTCTCCACGCGCAAACTACGATCGCGATCGCGCACCCACAGAAACGCGCCGGGCCGATGATGAATCACCACGCCGCGCACGTGTTCGCGATGGCCGTGGCCGCCCGTGAGATGCTCGAACTGCAGCAAACTCGCCACCGGCCGCGGCTCGCTCGCGAACGGCTGTGTCGGCGGCGGCTTCTCGATCACGACCGGCACGCCGCGCGGCACCTGCACAAACGGACGCACGAACTGCCGGTTGAGATTGTGCAGATTGAAACACAGTCCCTGCAGCCGCACCTCGGCATCGACGTAGTCTGCGGGATTGATCGCGCCGTTGACCTCGACGATCAAACGCGCGCTGCCGAGCGCGAGTTTCAGCTTCACCTTCGGTTCGCGCGGACTCGCAACATCGCCGTTCTGCACTTCGTAGCGCGTGCCCGGCGGCGGCGGCCCGACATCGGTCGGCGCTTTCGGCTCCACGCTGCGCACGACGCCGTAGAGCTCGACCCAAGCGGCGTCCATGCGTCCGGAGTTGAGTTCCTCGATCGTCACGCGAATCGGCTCGGGCAGCGACGCGCGACCGACTTTGCGAATCTCCGACGCGACCACATACGGCGCGAAACCGCCCGGATCGGTCACGCCCGCGACCTCGAGATCATCGCCGCGTTCGAGACCCGCCACCAAATGCGCGGGCCCCTGCACGTAGATCCCTTCGGTGCCGTCGTAGATCACGAACGCAATGCCTTCGGGATCGGCCTCGCCCAAAAACACGCCTCGCAACTTCACCGGCTGTGCACGCGCGGCTTCGCCGCTGAGCGCACGCACCTGCGCCGCCGTCGTGAGCGGCGCGTCGGCGGCCGAAGAAAACGAAACGCCCACAAAACCCAACATCCACGCACACACCACCGGCACGAACGTTCGGGAGCGAGGGGCGGCTCTCATGAAGAAATCAGATGACGCGATCCTGCGCACGACGCAATGGGGTGCGTCGGAGAGAGATCACGGAAACACGGAAGCATGGAAAGAAGACGGAAAAATCGCGGAAGCACGGAGGGGCGGAAACGCGGAAAACTCACAAATCTGGCACAACGCTACCTTCGCATTTCGAATTAGTTCCGAAAGTTTGAACCGTAATACGGTTCAAATGGTTTAGAGGCGGGACGGAGTATGGACGGGGTGGGGAGCGAGTGCGTGCACCGTCGAGACAAGCGCGCACCTGATTGGGACAGTGTGCGTGCAGAGTCACGACGTGTTGCGGACATGGTCGCGACAAGGTGCGTGCAAGGTCGCGCCTCGGTGCGGCTGGACTCGGGACACGTTGCGGATCGTGTCGGGAGGAGGTGCGTGCACGCGCAGAAGCCCGGCGCGGATTGCGCCGGGCTTCTGTTCACGGACTTCGCTGCGGATGCTCAGAACTTGATACTGTTGGTGACGGCCCAAGTGGTGCGGGCGGGAATGCGGACTTGGGCCACGGTGCCGTCGGGGTTGGCGGCGATCGGGATCAGGTCTTCGTCCGAGAAGAGGTCGTAGACGTTGAGCTGAATCTGCCACACGAGGTCGCGCTTGAGCTTCCGCTCATAACCGATCCAGAGGTCGTAGTTGGTCTCGCTCGGCGCCCAGATGGGCTTCGTCACATCGGTCACCCAGATGCCGGCGTCTTCGTTGTATTTCGGATAGTAACCGATGGCGGCTTTGTCCTGCCAGCGGACGGAGCCGCCGATGTTGACGTTGCGAAGGAAACCCTGGGTGAAGGTGTAGTTGGTGACGACGTTCCAGCGCCATTTACGGAGTTCGTTGATCGCCTGACCATTCGCGGCGGTCGCGTTTTGGTAGGGGCCGTAGACGTTCTGCATCATGCGTCCGCCAAACGTGTCCTGCTCCGACGAGTAACCGATGTCGCCGGTCCAGTGGCGGATGTCGGCGAATCCGTTGATCGTCCAATAATTCAACTCGGAGACGGGCGTGTCGTTGTAGCCGTCGAACCAGAGGTCGCGGTTCTTATCGATGAACTCGATCCAGTCGGAGAGGATGTTGCTGCGCGCGGCCTCGACTTTCGAGGCGTTGAGCGTGAGGCGCCAGTTGGGCGTGGGGTTGGCGGTGAGTTCGATCTCGAGGCCTTTGGAAACGAGATCGTTGGTGAGCTTCTGGCCCGAGGGCACGTCTTCACCCCAGATGCGCCAGTCGTCGCCGGTGATTTTGGCGAACTGCTCCGATACGACCCAATTCGACTCGAGCGGGCGGAACCACTCGGCGTTGGTGCGCGCGGCGAACCACGCCTGGCGATACTCCATCTCGTCCTCGGTGAGAAGCGGCGAGAGATAGGGCGAGCCGGTGTCGGGACTGACCGTGCCTTGCGCAATGTAATCGGGATCGCCGGGAACGGCGCCGTGACGAATGCGCAGCGGCTGTTGCACGAGGGTGCTGAGCTGGCTGCGCCAGTTGGCGGGCAGCGGAGTGTTGGCGATCGAAGCGTCGTAGCCGCCCTCGCCGAAGAACCATTTGTTCACGAGCCACTCGGGCGTGGTCTGGTTGCGCGTGCGCGCGGTCGGGCCCCACGCTTCCTGCGCCATGGCGTTCATCGTGCGAGCGATGCCGGCCTTGGCCCAGTAGATCATGCCGGCGGGATCGCTCATCGTGGTGTTTTTCTGGATGGTCTTGAACCACGTCATGCGGAGCGAGAGGCGGTTGTCCGCCGTGGAGATGAGGAAGCCTTTGTCGCGCGTGGTGCCGGAGGGCGCGTCGAGTCCGTTGCCGTAAATGTCCTTGCCGACTTCGGAGGGACGGAAGCTGTTGGACTCGTTGTAAGTGAAGCTGAGATCGAGCCCCTTCGGGAGTTGGTAGTGGAAGAAATCCAAGATGCGGTTCACGTGGATCACACCGCCCCAGCTGCGGCGCTGCTCGTCGGCGCGGAGCGGCGTGGTGCCGTTGTAGGTCCAGTTTTCGCTGAACGGCAGAACAGTGCCGTAGGCGTCGCGCACGAGGGAGCTGGGTTTGTCCCAACGCTGATACGAATCCTGGCGCCAGCCGAAGAGCGGGAGGAAGGCGTCGTTGAAGAGCTTGCCCTGCCACACGAAGGAGCGCGACGAGGTCTGGTCGAAACCCTGCGCGGCGCCGGTGTAGAGTTTGTCGAGATCGCTGCGCCAGTTGACGAGTTTCACGTCGGCGGCGTGCCACGTCTGCGTGTTGTTGTCCCACAGCAGCGTGTTGCTCGTGCCGGCGGGCGTCTGCGTCGCGGTGATCGGATGAATCGCGGAGCCCGGGATGTCGTTGAAGTTGGCGACGTCGATCAAGCTGTCGCCGATGTAGTGGGCGCCCCACCAGCTCTTGTAATTGAGCGAGTCGATGAAGCGGCCGCCGTAGTCCTCGGCGTCCCACGCGTAGAGATTGAAGCTGCGATTGAGATTCCGATAGCGCTGCTTCGAGTAAACGCCGGTGAACGTCTGCTCGCCGAAGATTTTCGTGAGGACGTTTCGCGGGCTGAGATAATCGGCGAGGTCGAACTTGTAGAAACCGGTGATGCGATGTGCTTCGCGATCCTCGCGGTTCATCTGGCCGGAGCTCGGACCGAGGATCATCGGGCGGCCGACGTCGGGGTTGGCGGAGCCGTCGCGCAGCGTGGCATTGACGTCCACCGTGACGCGATCGGGCGAGATCGCGTTGGCGTAGCCGGAGCGATAGCTCTCCTTGAAGTAGGCGAAGTTGAAGCCGAGGTCGCCATCGAGATACGTCTGCGTGAGCGCGATCTCGTGCGTGTCGAAGTTGTTCCACTCGCTCTTGTTCGGGCCCTGCATCGTGCGATCGATGAACGCGAGCGGTCCGCCGAGGATCATCTGCGTGGGCCAGAGGCTGCCGCCGAAACCCGCGAAGGTGCGACCGGTGGCGCTTTCGAAGTCGTCGATGATCTGCGTGATCGCGGGGTTGTTGGCGTAGTAGGCCCGCGTGTTCTTGTTCCACACGCCGGCGCCGCCTTCGTCCCAATTGGGATTCGTCACGCCGCTGAGTCCGCCCCACGGCACGCCGTCGCGCTGACGATACGCGTCGATCGAGCCGTTGCCGATGGCGCTGCTGCCGGCGTTCTGGAAGATCGACGCGGGCGAATCATTCCACCAATCGCGCGCGGGCGCGCCGGCGAAGTAGTGTGACAATTCTGGATACGAGTTGCGGTCGGGATCCTGCGGCACGCCGTTGTTCGTGAGCGGATCGTAAGTGAGGTAGCGATGGAGCGGCCCGAACCAGTTGGTGATGAAATCCGACGCGGTGACGGCGACCGGACGGTTGGCTTTGATGCGACCGGTCTCGCCCTTCACGTCGATCTGCGTGAACACGCCCTCGGCGAGAATCGGCTGCCAGCGCAACGCGCCGTAGAGACGCTTGTCGTGGTTGAACGTGCCTTTCTGGCGATACTCGCGGTCGTCGTTGAGACCGATGATGCGCAGGCCGAGCTGGTCCTTGATCAACGGCACGTCGATGTCGGCGACCTCGCGATGCGAGCCCTCGTTGTCCACGCGCACCTGACCCTCGACGGAGAGTTTGCGCAGGCCCGGATCCTTGAGCGTGTTGTTGATGATACCGGCCGGACTGCCGAGACCGAAGAGGATGGAGTTGGGACCGCGCTGAATATCCACGCGCGCGGTGTTATACGCATCCATGGGGATGCTTGTGGTGAAGAAGTCGCGCGTGAGGTCTGCTGTATTCAAACCGCGGACACGCGTGCCCATCTGCGGATTGACGAGAAGCTGCGTGCGGTAGTTGAGATCGGCGGCGTTGGTGCCGTAGAAATTTCCCTCGATGCCCGCGACCTCGGTGCTCGTGGTGTAGAGGAGAATGCGCTGGAGATTCGTCGAGCCGGTGTCCTGCAGAAACTCGGGCGTGACGACCTGGATGGCAGACGCGACGTCCTTGAGCTGCGTGTTGAGACGCGAACCGGCGAGCGACGACGTCGCCGCGTAACCGGTGTCCTGCTCGGTGCGGACCTCGAAGGGCGA
Source organism: Opitutus sp. (assembly GCA_024707325.1). GTDB lineage: Bacteria > Verrucomicrobiota > Verrucomicrobiia > Opitutales > Opitutaceae > Opitutus. The sequence goes on from JANPZY010000001.1 coordinate 964,297, forward strand.
CAGCTTCACGACCTCCTCGTCCGTTTTGCGTTTTTCGTTTTCGGCGGGAGCAGTTTGCGCGAGCGCGGCGACGGGCCACGCGACGAGAGCGGCGAGTCCGACGAGTTCCGACAAGGTGCGGCGGAGCCGACGGGCGCGAGGGTTCATGCGCTTGGTATTCATTGGGTCGTGGATGCCTGGCGGCGAAGTCCGCGCACGCGTCCGGCCGGAGCACGGAAACATGCGCGTTCGATCAGCGATGAGGCGGGGTTGGTGTGTGGGGGCGGGGTTGCCGATGCGACCGCGGCCGACTGCACCACGGACGACAAAGGCGAGGTAACACGTTCATCCTAGTCCAACATCGCGCGACTCACCATCACCTGTTTGGGTGAATCCCTTGCGATTGCTCGCGCCGCGCAAACGAGAGTGAAACACGCGAGACGCACGCCCGGCGCGATGTGCGACGGCAAACGAGGGGTAAGAGAAACGCGACGATGCAACTCGCCGCGCAGACCAGCGAGGAGCGTCGTCAGTTCCGGGCCGTCCGTCATCGATTCACGCCGGCACAAAAAAGCCCGACGAGGACGTCGGGCTCCACCTTCACAGACAGTGCTCACTCGCTTGTCATTCTGAGCGAAGCGAAGAATCCAGTTCGCGCTTCGTCGCGTCTGCAGGCTGTGAAGCTCCACGCGAATGTCAGGCTAGCCTTCGGCTGAACTTCGCTTCGCTCAGCATGACATCGCCAAGTTATCGCCCGCCGCCCCGTCCGAGCAAAGTAACCCAATAGGTTACTTTGTTCGGTGCGCGTTCACTGGCGTAGAGACCTGCGGTTCGAACGCGGAGCTTACCTCCTCGCGGGAATCACGATCGTCGCGATCGAGCGCGCGGGGCTCACGGTCGCGGCGGCGTCGCCTTTGATCCACACGCTGAAGGGCTGATCTTTTTCCGAGGAGTTCATCACGATCACGGCGATGCTGCCGTCAGGATTCACGAACGCGGTCGTGAGCAGGCGATCGACCGTCGGCGCGGCGACGATGCGCTTCGCGCCCGGGCGCACGAACTTCGAGAAGTGTCCGATGTAGTAAAACGCCGGCGTGAAGTGCAGCTCGCCGTTGCGTGTGTCGCCGTGCACGGGCGCGAAGCAGAAGTTCTGCACGTGATTCGGCCCGCCGGTTTCATCGAGGAGGATGTTCCAATCGGTCCAGCCCGTCGCGCCATGATTGAAATCGTTGATCATCGAGCGGCCGTAAGCCTCGGCGAGATCCCAGTCGTGCATCTTCGAAAACTCGAAGGGCCCGTTGCAGCCTTCGGTGAAGAGCAGGTGCTTGTCCGGAAATGCTTCGCGTGTGCGCGCGACGTTTTCAAAGACGTCCTCGACATACCAGTGGAAGCCGAAACCCCAGAAATATTTCGCGGCCTCAGGATCGCTCATGAGTGTGGATGCGCGCTGGTAGAGCTGATTGCGGTTGTGATCCCAGCCGACGATCTTGCGATCGCCGAGACCTTCGGCGGCGAGCGTCGGTCCGAGATGATCGCGCACGAAGTCGCGCTCTTCCTCCGCGGTGAAGATGCACGATTCCCACGTCTGAGTGGCCATCGGTTCGTTCTGCACGGTGACGCCCCAGATCGGCACGCCCTCGGCTTCGTAAGCGCGGATGAATTTCGCGACATACTTCGCCCACGTGTCGCGATGCTCGGGGAGAAGTTTTCCGCCGTGCAGCATATTGCCGCTGTCCTTCATCCACGCGGGCGGACTCCACGGGCTCGCGTAAACGGTGACGTTCTTCTTGCCCGCGGTCTCGAGCGCCGCGCGGATCAGCGGCAAACGATGCTGGCGATCGGGCGCGACGTCGAACGTGCGCAACTCGCGATCGCCGTCGGCGACATAGGTGTAACTCGCCGACGAGAAATCGCTGCTGTGAATCGTCGTCCGCACGAGCGAGTAGCCGATGCCTTTCACCGGATCGAAATACGCGCGCAGCACCTCTTCCTGTTTGTTGCGCGGGAGCTTCGCGTAGGTTTCGGCGGACGCATCCGTGATCGCGCCGCCGATGCCGAGCACGGTTTCGAAGCGACGCTCGGGATCGACGAACACGCACTCGACCGTCTCGGGCGGTTGGCCGAGATGCTTGAACGCGATCGTGCCCGTGGCAGCGAGCCGATGATCGGTGCCGGATTGCGTGAGATAAACCTGCGCCGATGGCGGAGCGGCGACGAGAGCGGGCGCAGCGGACAACGCCACGAGCGCGGTGAGAGGAAAGAGAGGAAGTTTCGCTTTCATGTTTTTGGGGAGCTTGGGCGATAGAGAAAAAGGAGGCCGGGCCGCGTTGGGACCCGGCCTCCACGCGAGGTCCACACACCTCACGGAACTCGCGAAATCGTGGACGAGATTTTCGGTCGCCGCGCTGCGCTACCGATGAGGCGAACGCAATCGCGGCGCCGGATCAGAGTTTGTGCGTGAGCGAGAGCTGCCAGCGGATCGGCGAGGCGTAGATGAAGCCGTAGAGCTTACGATCGTTGGTGAAGTTCTCGACGTTGAGCTGCACGGCGGTGTCGCGTCCGTGCAGCTTGAAGCCGTAGCGGATCATCGCGTTGAACGTCGTGCGCGACGGCGTGGAGAGGAAGATCGGGTTGCCGTTGTTATCGAGTGCGTTCTGGCCGTAGGCCGGATAGATCAGGCGCTCGCTCTCGTAAAATCCGCCGACGCCGATCGAGAGACCGTCGAGCGAGGTGTTTTTCGGGAACTGGTAGTTGATCCAGAACGTGCCCTGATCCTTCGGCGTATCGTCCATCGGCAGGCCCGTGCCGAAGGCGATGAAGGTCGAGGTGTCATTGGGATCTGAATACACTTCCTCCAACGGACGACCCGCGGTCGCGGCCCACGAGATCGGCGCATACCAGATCGCCCAGCGGTCCTCGGGATACGGATACTTCGCCCACTCCTGCGCGTTAAGCACGACCTTCTTGATGTGCGACCACGAAACGAGGATCTGCAAATTCTCGGTCGGCGCGAAGATCAGCTGCGTGTCCCAACCCGACGAGCGGTCGCTGCCCGTCGCGACGCTGCGTTGCGCGCCGTTGCCGTCCATGGTCGCGTTGTTGACGAGTTCGTCGAACGGCAGGCTGCCGGGATCGGCGCCGTTGTAGATCCAGCCCCACCAGCCGTATTGGTTGTTTTTGGCGACGTTGGCGAAAACGGCATCGAGAAACGCCGCGCCCTCGGGCATCGAGGCATTCGCATACCAATTCGTCGCGCCCGCGGCGTTGGTCGCTTGATAAACCGCACCTGCGTTGCGTGCCGCCTCCCACTGCGCAACGGAATCCATCACCGCGGCGTTCCAGTCGTTGGTGGCGGGATTGAGGTCGTTGACGTTGTAAACGATGTCGCGCGTCGGATCGAAATTGAGCTCACCGCTCACGACCGGCGCAAACCACACAAGACTCGAGCTGCCGATCTGCGCGCGCGAACGCGTGATCTCGAAACGACTGATCGTTCCGGAGAGTCGGCCGTTGAAGAGATCGATCTTGAGGCCGACTTCCTTGTTCTTCGCGAGTGCGGCCTGGAGCGGGTTGCCGTAGAAATCGAGTTTACCCTGGTAGTTGGGCTCCACGCCTTCGGACTGCATCGCGTAAACCGACACCTCACGCGTGATCGCGAAGCTCGCGCCGAACTGCGTGGTGGTGTCCTTGCTCACGACGCCATGCGAGAAACGCGGCGCAGTGTCCCCGTTGGGCGTGCCGTCGGAGCGATATTCGGGATTGTATTCCCACACGGTGTTCCAGCTGCGATCGCGGCGCACACCAGCGATGAGCGTGAGGCGATCGTCGAGAAACTTGCCCTGATAAACCGCGTAGAGCGCGGGGTTCGACGTGGTCGTGTCAGAGTTGTCCCACTCGACCATGCCGCGATCGGCCGTGACACCATCACCCTGCACCCCGAAGCGAATCGGCGAAAAATCGGCCGGGCTGTGATAGTTCGCCACGTCGCCCGCCGTCTGACGCGTGCTGACTTCGACGCGCTCCTTCGTGTAAGTGAAACCACCGAGGATCGAGTGATCCATGCGCAGCCAGCGCGACGAATTTTCGAAGAGCTTGAACGTGTAGTTCAACTCCGCGCGCACCTGGTCGTGCGTGTTGTCGCGCCACTGCTTCTCCCACTGATACGAAAGCGTCGACGGCTGCGGACCCGCGGGCACGCCGGCCTGACCAGAGCTGAGGCCCTGATACTCGACGGGGGCGATCGCCCACTCCGGCACGTTGCTGCCCTCGGAGATGCGCTGAAGCGCAGCGAGGTTGTCGAGCTGTTCCCAGTCGAACGTCGCGTGATTCACGCCGGCGAGGAAGTGCAGGTTCTCCGTGATCTTCTGCGTGATCTTGATGTTGTAATTGGCCGCCGTGCTCGCGCGGTAAGTGTCGGGGCCGCTCCAGCGAAATTCGCGCTGATCGTGTCCGGGGATCGGGAGGAAGTTGCCGTTGTAGCCGGCGCTGTCGTTGACGAAACCCGACACGGCCGCGCGAACGTTCTGCCAGCCGATGCCATCGACGCGCTCCTTGCCGTATTCGACGTCGAACAACACCTCGGTGTTCTTGAACGGCCGCCACGAGATCACCGGCGAAACGAAGAAGTGATGATGCTCGTTGAAGTCCGTGTAGTCGTCGCCGTCCTCGACCGCGGCGGTGAGGCGATACGCGAGCGTGCCGGATTCATTGATCGCGTCCGTCGTGTCGAGCGTCGCGCGCTTGAAGTTGTAGCTGCCGATCGCGAGGCCGAGCTCGGTGGAGCGTTCGCGCTCGGGCTGTTTCACGAGATAGTTCACCACGCCGCCAAAATTGCCGACGCCGTAGAGCAGCGAGGCGGGACCGCGCGCAATCTCGACGCGCGCGATATTGATCGAGTCGGTGGATTGCTGGCGGCGGAAACCGTCGCGCAACACCGACTCGGTCTGAAAGCCGCGGATCTTCATGTGCGTCTGATCCGGATTCGCGGTAACGCCCTCGGGGTTGTTGATCTTGCCCGGCGTGGTCGAGAAGCTGCCGGACGCGGCGCCGTAGTCGTTCTGCGTCTGCAGCAGAATGCCGGAGCTGTAGCGCAACGCCTCGCGCAGATCGCGAGAACCGGTGTCGCGCAGAAACTCGGCGGTCACGACCTCGAGCGGCATCGGCAGATCCTTGATCGCGGTGTTGAGACGTGTGCCCGAGATGGCGTTGGTGGCCTTGTATCCACGATCCTTGGACACATCGACCTCGAAGGGCGAGAGCACGACCGGATCTTCATTGGTCTCCGGCGTGGTCGTGGCAGGAGCTTGAGCGCGCGCAGTGGCGCCAAGCGAAAGAGCGGCCGCGGTGGACGCAGCCAGCAGCAAGCGGTGGGGTTTCATGGGGCGTAGTTCGTCGGCAGTTTGAGACCCTCGGCGGCGAAAGCTCCGCCTACGGCGAAAGCACATGCAGGGTTGCAGGTTGGGGAAGGCATATCGCGCCTGGGGTTCCCGCAATTTAACAGCGCCAGCCTGAACGAGCCATCCCTCTTTGGAGGGACGGGAGAATTCTTGGAATGCACTCGGGCCGATTTACGATGTCGCTCACTTCGCGCGCCACCCCCACCCCGCTCGCCCTCATGCGCCGCTCTCGTCCGAGTCTCCGCCTCGCTGCTATGTTCGCGTTGTTCGCGAGTGCATTGGCGCTGCCTGCCACAGCCGCGGACGAACGCTCCATCGATACGGCCGAAAAGATCCTCTCGCTCACGATCGATGAGGCGGCGAAACGTCTGCCGATTTCGGTGCGCGGCGTGGTCACCGCGGCCGAGCCGGACTGGAGCGGACAATTCTTCGTGCAGGACGAAACCGGCGGCGTGTTCGTGGAAAATCTCACGAAAACTCCGCCGGCGATCGGCGACCTCGTGCACGTGCACGGCGTCAGTCACCCGGGCGCATTCGCGCCGATCGTGAGTTCGCCGTCGTGGGAACACCTCGGTGTCGCTCCCCTTCCCGCGCCGAAACGCGTGCTGATCGAGTCGCTTCAACTCGGACAGGAAGACGGTCTGCGCGTCGAAGTCGCCGGCATCGTGCGCACGGTCCGCGTGGAAAACGCGCGCCTCAAACTCGAACTCGCGGTCGGCGGTTTTCGGCTGGAGGTCTTCACGCGACTTCCGCCGGTCGGTGATCCGCAATCGCTGGTCGCCGCCCGTGTGCGCGTGCGCGGCACCGCCGCCACCCACTACAACGCCGCGCTGCGCCATCTCACGTCGGTCGCGGTGTATTCGCCGACGCCCGAAGACTTCGCGGTGCTCGAGCCCGCCCCGCCCGATCCGTTCGCGCAACCGTCCGTGCCAATCCAATCGGTTGCCCAATACCGCCACGACGCCGCACCCGCGGGACGTCTTCACGTGCGCGGACACGTGACACTGCAACGCCGCGGCGAGGATCTGTTTCTCGAGGACGCCACCGGCGGTATCCGAATTTCAACGACGGAACCTTCCGATCTCCCTGCCGGTTCGCTGGTCGATGCGGTCGGTTTTCTGGAGTTTCACAACCACCTACCCGTTCTCCGCGATTCCACGGTGCGCCGGAGCGACGAGCCGGTGTTGCCCGTCGCTCCGCGCGAGGTAAAAATCTCCGACCTGCAGCGCGGGCTGCATCACGCGCAGTTCGTGACGCTCCGCGGGCGGCTGCTCGATCGCGCGTCGCGCCGCTTGGAGCGCCGCGAGTTCGGTGTCTCGGTGATCCAGACCACCTGCGTAATGCAGGGCGACGGACTGATCTTCATGCTCGAACATGAGAGCGAGCGCGAGAGTCCCGCGCTCGCGGACATTCCGCTCGGCAGCACGATCGCCGTCGACGGCGTGTGCTTTTCCGATGTCGAACTCGACGGCAAACTTCGCTCGCTGCGCCTGCTGATACCACCCGACGCTACCGTGCACGTGCTCGCGAAGCCCGGCTGGTTCACGCCCGCGCGTTTGCTCATCGGGATCGCACTGCTGAGTGCGCTGCTGCTCGTCGCGCTGCTTTGGACGCTGACGGTTTCAAAGAAAAACGCCGCGCTGCGTTCGCTCGTCCGCAAGCTCGAAGCCGCGCAACGCGAACTCCAGGAGGCGCACGACACGCTCGAGCAAAAAGTCGCCGAGCGTTCCGCGCAGCTCCAAGTGCAGATGACCGAGCGTCACGAAGCCGAGCTGCAGTTCAAAGCCGTGCTCGCTGAGCGCACGCGCCTCGCGCGCGACCTGCACGATTCGCTCGAGCAAACGCTCGCCGGCATCGCGCTCCAACTCGACACCGCCGCAAAACTCTTCGACCGCACGCCGGAAAACTCCCGCCACCACCTCCAGCTCGCGCGCAACTGGATCCGCCAAAGCCAGGTCGAGTTGCGCCGCTCGATCTGGGATCTGCGTTCGCGCGAACTCGAGCAGTTCGACATCGCCACTGCGCTTCGCCAAAGCGCCGAGCATCTCGTCGACGGCACCGGCACCACCGTGGCGTTCGCCTCGCGCGGCGAACGCTACCGCCTGCCCGAGGTCGTCGAGGAAAACGTCCTCCGCATCGGCCAGGAAGCGCTCACCAACATCGCGAAACACGCCCGCGCGCGCCACATCGACATCGCGTTCGATTTCACCCCGAGCGCGCTCGTCCTCCGCATCGCCGACGATGGCGCCGGCTTCGATCTGCCGACCGTGCCCTCCGCGAGCGACAGTCATTTCGGACTGCTCGGTATGCAGGAACGCGCGAAGCGCATTTCCGCGCGCCTCCGCATCGAAAGCACGCCCGGACGCGGCACGGTGGTGACGGTCGAAGTGCCATTCGCCGCGCCCGACGCCGCCGCGCAACCCGACGCATCCACCGGCGTCTCACGTTCCACCGCCCCATGAGCCGCGAAGCCACCTTGCGCATCCTGATCGCCGACGATCATTTCATCGTCCGCAGCGGACTCGTTGCGCTGATTCAGGCCGAGCCCGACATGAAAGTCGTCGCCGAAGCCGCCGACGGCGCGCAAGCCGTCACCTTCTACGCGCAACATCGCCCCGACCTCGCGCTGCTCGACCTGCGCATGCCGGTCAAAAACGGCAACGACGCGATCGTCGCGATCCGCGCGGAGTTTCCGCAGGCGCGCATCCTCGTGCTCACCGCGTTCAACGGCGACGAAGACATTTACAAAGCTCTCCGCGCCGGCGCGCTCGGCTACGTGCTCAAGAGCGCGACCGGCGAATCGCTCATTCCTGCGATCCGCGCCGTCGCCGCCGGACAGCCGTGGATTCCCGACGACATCGCCACGCGCCTCGCGATGCGCAACGCCCACGAAGCGCTCACCGCGCGCGAAGTGCAGGTCCTGCGCGAAGCCGCGCGCGGCAAAGCGAACAAGGAGATCGCCGCCGCCCTAGCGATTTCCGAATACACGGTGAAAGACCACCTCAAGGCGATCCTCGCGAAACTGCACGCCGCCGACCGCACCGAAGCCGTCACCGCCGCCGTCCAACGCGGCATCATCGAGCTCTGAGTCGGCGAGTCGCCGAAGTCCTTAGGCAACCGCCACGCGAACCCCGGCTCAGCGAGACGCTTCGCCTACCTGTCCCTCAGCCCAAAGCTCTAGGCTCTCACCTCGAAGCTATCGCATCTTTCAACCTTCACCTTTCAACTTTCAACTGGGCGCGGCGCGGCACCCCGCGCCCTCCGTCTCTCAACTCTCAGCCCTCAACCCTCAACTCCGGGCCGCGCCTTCACGGCCCGGAAACGTCAGCTCCGCGATTCCGCTCTTGTCGAGATGCCCGAGGCCCAGCTCGACCATGCGATCGTATTGACGCTTCGTCGCCTCCGCGAGCGGCAGCGTGAGCCCAACATCCTGGCCGAGCCGCCACGCGATCGTGCTGTCCTTCGCCGCGTGCGCCGCAGAGAAATAGCAATCGTGCGCGCGGTTCTGCATGTCCTCGCCGTCCGTTTTAAGCACCTGCGAATTCGCGCCCGTTTGCGCGAACACTTCGCGTAACATTTCCAGATCGAGACCGAGCGCCGCGCCGAGTCCGAGACCTTCCGCGAGCGCTGCCGTGTTCATGTTCATCACCATGTTCACGAGCGCCTTCACCTTCGCCGCCGAACCTGTCGGTCCGACGAAGCGCAGCGCCGCGCTCAGTTTTTCCAAAATCGGTTTCACGCGCTCGAACACCGCCGCGTCGCCGCCGCACATCAGATAAAGCGTGCCGTTGCGCGCCTGCGGGATCGACGACGCCATGCACGCCTCGATCGACGACGCGCCCGCGGCTTTCGCGCGCCGCTCCACTTCCACGTGCGTCGACGGCGTGATCGTGGCGCAGTTCACGAAGATCTTTCCCTGCGCGCCGACCAGCAACGAATCGCCCGACTCGGCAAACACGCCGAGCTGCGCCGCATCGTCCGTCACCACCGTGAAAATCACATCCGCCGCCGCCGTCACTTCGGCGAGCGTCGTCGCGTGTTTCGCGCGCAGTTCCGTCGCGAGTCCCTCCGCGCTCGGCGCGTGCACGTCGGACACCACCGACACCGTGTAACCACAGTCCTTCAACCGACGCGCCATGTTGGCGCCCATCCGCCCGACTCCGACAAATGCGATGCGAGGATTCATGATGGCGGAAAAGCTCACCGCGATTTCTCCAACTGCAACAAATCCCAGCGGTTGCCGTAGAGATCGGTGAACACCGCCACCGTCCCGTAAGCCTCCTCGCGCGGCGCCTCGGCAAACGTCACTCCGCGCGCCCGCAACGCCTCGTAATCGCGCCAGAAATCATCCGTGTGCAAAAACAGAAACACGCGCCCGCCCGCCTGATTTCCGATCGCCGCGCGCTCCGTTTCGTTCTTCGCCCGCGCGAGCAGCAAACGACTCTCGCTCGATCCTCGCGGCGCCACGAGCACCCAGCGTTTATCTCCGCCAAGCGGCGTATCCTCGACCAACTCGAACCCGAGCACGCCTGTGTAATACGCGATCGCCTCGTCATACTCGCGCACCAGCAAAGCGATATAGCCCAGCGCCTGTTTCATCCGCCCACGCTGCGCCAACGAGCACTCACCGTCCCGCCCAAAATCGCTCCACGTCGAGCCACACTCCGCACCGGATCGTGCCAAGGTGCGTCCCACGTCGCGACAAGGTGCGCACATCGTCGTGCCTCGGTGCGCACCGCATCGAGCGCGTGTCCGGCCCAGCTCGGTCTTTCAACTTTCACCCTTCACCTTTCAACTTCCCTCAACTCTCAGCTCTCAACTCTCAACCTTCAACTTCGTCCGCCCCGCGCCCGCCCCTTCATCCCGATCGCCGCGCAGGCGAACTCGATCACGAAGTCGCGATAGCCGGTGAACTCCAGCAGCCGCGCGAGAAAGCGCCGCTTCGTTGCCGTATCCAGATTCATGATCGCCCAGTAAGGCGTGCCAGCGATCTGCCGCGCCTGATTGTGACGGCAATGCTCCAGGATTTCCTCGCGACTCAGGCTCAGATAACGCCGTCGACCCTCGAGCCCGCGGATGAACTCTCCCAGATCAGCCGGATGCCGCGCCGCGATCCGGCCGAGCAGCGCGACGTATTTGTCCGCGTCGGAAAACTTCGTGCGAAACTCCGGACTGAGCACAAACGCCGCGAGCGGATCGGTCGCATCGGGCAGCGCGCCCGGCAGATTGAGCAAAGAAGCGAGCACCTCGTCCGGCGTGCGATGAAACCCGACCGCCAGCTCTTGAAGAGCCGCGTAAACCTCGTCGCTGATTTCGATGGTCTTCATGCCGCCACATAACACCCGGCAAACCGGTCCCGCCGATTTCTTTGCGACCAATCGACGCCCGATCGCGCCCAACGCCCCGACCCGTGCGCGAGTCCGCCCCGCCCGGTCCTTCAACTTCCACCCTTCAACTCCTACGCTGGCCGGCCGCTCAGCTCTCAACCCTCAACTTCGTCCGCCCCCCGCTCTTTCGAGTTTTCCCACGCTCCTCGCTCACTGCTCCCGGCTCCAGGCTCTCCGTCTTTCAACTTTCACCTTTCAACTTTCAACTCCTCCGCTGGTCGGCCTCTCAGCTCTCAACCCTCAACTCTCAACTCGTCAGCGCCACTTCAAACTCGACCCACCTGCGCCGCCGGCAAAACTCCGCCGCCTGCACGGGCCGATAGCTTAACGGTTAAAGCAGAGGACTCATAATCCTTTGAGTCTGGGTTCGAATCCCAGTCGGCCCACCAGTGAACCAAAAGCCGCCCCAACCTGGGCGGTTTTTTGTGGGCGCACCACTCAGGATTTTTTCCCGGGAAACCCGTTTGCCTACAACGAAACGCTCCTGCAGAAAGTCTGCGCGAGTCCGCTTTCGCAAGAGTCTCGCCTCTCCCAGCTTCAGTTCGATGACGCACCCCATTCCCGGCACGTCCTTTTCTCCGTCCAGTCTCGTCGCGATCGAATTCACGTCGAGGATCGGCGGAGTAGAGGCGCATTCTCTCAGCGTGTAGGCGGTCATGTCTTTTAACCAAAATCCCGAGCAAATCGCCCGCGACGCCATCGACGCGCAACTCCGGGCCAGCGGCTGGGCGGTTCAGTCGAAAGATGCCATCAACTTCCACGAGTGCGAGGGTCAGGCCGTCCGCGAATACACGACTGATTCCGGCCCCGCCGACTACGTGCTCTTCGTCGATGGCAAACCCGTCGGCGTGATCGAGGCGAAGAAAGAAACTCTCGGCCACAACATCACTACGGTCGAAGAGCAATCCGCCGACTACGCCGCCGCGAAGCTCAAATACATCCAGCACACCGGCGTCCCCCCTCCCCTTTCTCTACGAAGCCACGAGCGTCATCACGCGCTTCACCGACCAGCGCGACCCGAAGCCCCGCTCGCGCGAGGTCTTCTCTTTCCATCGTCCCGAGACGCTTCGCTCCTGGCTCAGTCCCGCTTCCGCAGCCGGCTCCGATCAGCCCGCACGTTCCCTCCGCGCGCGCCTTCACGATCTCCCCGCGCTCGATCCCGCCGGCCTCCGCGATTGCCAGATCGAGGCCATCACCAACCTCGAAAAATCCCTCAAGGCCGCCAAGCCCCGCGCCCTCGTCCAGATGGCCACCGGCTCGGGCAAGACCTTCACCGCCATCACGTCGATCTACCGCCTGCTCAAACACGCCCGCATCTGCCGCGTGCTCTTCCTCGTCGATACGCGCAACCTCGGCGAGCAGGCCGAGCAGGAGTTCCTCGCCTTCACGCCCAACGACGACAACCGCAAGTTCACCGAGCTCTACACCGTCACCCGCCTCGCCTCGTCCTATCTGCCTTCCGACGCCGAGGTCTATATCTCCACCATCCAGCGGATGTATTCGCTCCTCAAGGGCGAGCCGCTCGACGAATCCGCCGAGGACGAAAACCCCGCCGAGCGCACCGAGCGCCGCCGCGAGCCGATGCCCGTCGTTTACTCCGCCGCCGTGCCGCCGGAGTTCTTCGATCTCATCATCATCGATGAGTGCCACCGTTCGATCTATAATCTCTGGCGTCAGGTCCTCGACTACTTCGACGCCTTTCTCGTCGGCCTCACCGCCACGCCCGACGCCCGCACCTACGCCTTCTTCCGCCAAAACGTCGTCTCCGAATACACCCACGAACGCGCCGTCGCCGACGGCGTAAACGTCCAGGGCGAGATCTACGTCATCGAAACCGACGTCACCAAAAACGGCGGCACTGTCCTCAAGGGCCTCGTCGAGAAACGCGAAAAGCTCACCCGCGCCCGCCGCTGGCAGCAGCAGGACGAGGACGAGGCCTACTCCGCCAAGAAACTCGACCGCGACGTCGTCAACCCGTCGCAGATTCGCACCGTCGTCCGCACTTTCCGCGACAAACTCCCGGAAATCTTCCCCGACCGCTTCGACGCCGCCGGCGCCTTCGAGGTCCCCAAGACCCTCATCTTCGCCAAGACCGACTCCCACGCCGACGACATCATCAACATCGTTCGCGAGGAGTTCGGCGAAGGAAACGCCTTCTGTAAGAAGGTCACCTTCGGCTCCGGCAAGGGCGTCAAAAAGATCACCTTCAAAAAAGGCTCCGACGAGCGCCAGATCGAGGACGACTACGTGATGCCGCCCGAGGACCCGAAGTCCGTCCTCTCCCAGTTCCGCAACGAATACTACCCGCGCATCGCCGTCACCGTGGACATGATCGCCACCGGCACCGACGTGAAACCGCTCGAGTGCCTGCTCTTCCTCCGCGACGTGAAATCGAAGGGCTACTTCGAGCAGATGAAGGGCCGCGGCACGCGCACGCTCGACCTCGACGGTCTCCGCAAGGCCACGCCCTCCGCCAAGTCCGCGAAAACCCACTACGTCATCGTGGACGCCATCGGCGTCACCCGGTCGCTCAAGACCGACAGCCGCCCGCCCATCACACGCCCCACCGTGCCGTTCAAGGACCTCGCCATGGAAGTCGTCATGGGCGCGACCGACGCCGACACCGTTTCCTCCCTCGCCGGCCGCCTCGCCCGCATCGACCGCCAGCTCACGCCGCTGCAAAAACACGCCCTCGCCCAAAAGATGGGCGGCACCACCGTCAGCCAGATCGTCGGCGCCCTCTTCCACGCGCTCGATGGCGACGCCATCGAGGAAAAAGCCCGTGCGATCGCCGGCGTGCCGCCCGACGCCGATCCCGGCGATTCCGCCCGCGAAAAAGCCCAGCAACAACTCGTCGCCGCCGCCCGCGCCCCGCTCACCGGCGCCATCGTCACGCAGATCGTCGCCTTCTGCACCGAGAACATGCAGACGATCGACCACGATACGCAGGACAAAGTCCTCCGCGCCGAGTGGGACGCCGACGCGCAGACCCGCGCCGCCGCCTTCGTCTCCGATTTCGAAATCTTCTGCCGCGACCACCGCGACCGGCTCGACGCCCTCACGATTTACTACACCCAGCCGCAACGCCGGCAGGAGATCACGCTCCGTCAAATCGAGGACGTGCTCGCCGCGCTGAAACAAAACGCGCCCCGCCTCGCGCCCCTGCGCGTGTGGGACGCCTACACGCGCCTCGACGCCCTGCCCGCCAACGCCCGCCCCGAGACCGAGCTCACCGCCCTCGTCGCGCTCATCCGCCGCGCCTGCGGCATTGATCAGAAACTCACGCCCTTCGCCGACACCGTGCGCCGCAACTTCCGCGACTGGATACTCCGCAAGAATGCTGGACAACCCCTCGACGCCGAACAGACCGCCTTCCTCCAACTCATCCGCGACCACGTGATCACCGCCTGCCGCCTCGAACGCGAAGACCTCGACTACGCCCCCTTTGACGCCAAAGGCGGCCTCGGCAAAATGTATGAACTCTTCGGCGACCGCATGGACGCCCTCATCGAAGAAGCGAACAAGGAGCTGACGGCGTGAGTGAAAAAAAATCTGCCGCCAACTTGGGCAACGGTTCGTCTCAAGGAGCTGGCTCGCTCTCGAATGGGGAAGACGATCCTGAAGAGCGACCTAACGGAAACTGGGCTGCCCGTTTATTCTGCTGGTGCCTCGACCGAACCTTGGGGCCGCCTCGATGGATGCGAAGTAAGTTATGGCGCCAACACCCTGGTGATTTCAGCTCGCGGCAATATCGGCATGCCGAAGCGGCCACGCCAAATCCCCTTTGTCTGCACCCAAACAACGATCGCGTGTTCGGCTTACCTCCCGGAAACCGTCGACTGGCTATTCTGGTTTCTCAGCCAGTTCGACTACTCTACGAAGTCGTCGCAGACCACCATCCCGATGCTGAGAACGAGCGACGTGGATTCGTTCGAAATCCCCCTGCCGCCGCTGGCCGAGCAGAAGCGGATCGTGGCGAAGATCGAGGAGTTGTTCAGCGAGTTGGAAGCCGGGGAGGAGAGCCTGCGGGCGGCGCGGCGGCAACTCGGCGTCTATCGCCAGTCGCTCCTCAAACAAGCCTTCGAGGGCAAGCTGACCGAAACCTGGCGCGCCGAAAACCCCGACAAACTCGAATCCCCCGCCCAACTCCTCGCCCGCATCCAAGCCGCTCGCCAAGCCTACTACGAACAACAACTCAAAGACTGGGAGTGCGCCATCAAAGTCTGGTCGGAGGCCGGACAAAAGGGGAACCGCTCTCGCAAACCGAGCGAGCCGATGATGCTTCCTTTGAGGGAATTTGAGGGCGACATCACTCGTCCCGAATGTTGGGCTATCGAGCAGATCGGTAATTGCCCGACCGACGCATTAATCGGCTTGGTCCGTTCCGCCGATGAACAAACCGCCGGCCCATCCGGCTTCAGTTACATCAAGATGGATCGAGTCGACATGCAGGGCAATGTGGATATCTCGCCCAGCGTTTTCGTCGACTGCACGCCGGAAGAAGTGGAGCGTTTCGCGCTGAAAAAGGGCGATATTCTTTTCAATACGCGAAACAGCGTGGAGTTAGTTGGTAAGGTTGGAATTGTGCGGCGTGAGCCAAATTCGCCGACGGTCTATAACAACAATTTGATGCGGATTCGCCTGCCTGATTGCTTCGATCCGGTATTTGTAGGCCTTCAACTTTGTGCGCAGCCGTTCCGGCAACGCATGGATCGGATCAAGAAGGCGACGACAAGCGTTGCGGCTGTCTATGCAAAGGATTTCTGGCCGCTTCCTCTGGCGATCTGTTCCCTCCCCGAACAACAGGAAATCGTGCGTCTGCTGGACGAGCAGTTCGAGGCGATCGACCGGAACGAGCGGGAGATCGACGCCGCGCTGAAGCGGAGCGAGGCCTTGCGGCAGGCGATCCTCAAAAAAGCCTTCACCGGCCAACTCGTCCCTCAAGACCCCGCCGACGAACCCGCCTCAGAATTGCTGGCCCGCCTTCGCTCGGAAGGGGTGAGAACCTAAAGAAACTCTTAAGCTGCTCCCATGCATACCCTAGCTCATATCTCGATATCCAATTTTCGCTCCTGCAAGAATGTCAGCCTCCCGCTAGGAAACTTTACGCCGGTTGTCGGCTACAACAACGCGGGTAAGTCCAACATCCTCTCTGCGATTGAATGGCTGATCGAGCCGTCGGCGCTGGCGGCCGGTGATTTCTTCGATCCCAATTCACCACTCGTAATCGAGGGACTCGTGACCGGCATTACAGCAGAACTGATTGGGAAAATGCCTACCAATCAACAGAGCCAAATAAAGCCCTACATCAAAGACGATAGCCTCCGGTTTCGGCGTGTTCTGCCCAAACCTGGGCCCGTCGCGACCATCAGAGTGGAAGTGCGCGATCTAACAGTTGAGGATGAGGATAGCGAGAAGGCATGGGCTGTTAACCCGGCTGGGATTCCCCAAGCGTTGAAGGCGCTGTTTCCTGAATCGATCCGCGTTCAAGCCATGCAAGACGCCGCCGATGACGTGGCGAAGCAGACGAAGGGAAACACTATTGGAAAATTGATCGCGGATGTAATTGAACCCGTTCGCAAGAACCACGAAGGGGAGTTGCGCGAAGCGCTGAAGAGCATCACAGACAAATTTTCTGCGGACGGTGCCAATCGAGCCGAGCAGCTCAAAGCGTTTGATGAAGGTGCCACGGCAAGTTTGAGCGATCTTTTCCCAGGCCTGCGGCTAAAACTCGATGTGCCCGTCCCTGGAATTCCAGATCTTTTCAAGAATGGCACGGTTCGCGTAATCGAGACGCAGGGCGACGCAACAATGTCTCAGACGTTCGGAACAGTGGGCCACGGGGCGCAGCGATGCATTCAGATGGCTTTGATCCGTTACCTTGCCGACAAGAAAGCTACTGCCGACGACACAAAGCGGAAGCTGCTTTTGATCGACGAGCCCGAGCTTTACCTCCACCCACAAGGCGTTGAGCAAGTTCGACAGGCGCTGAAGACACTAGCCGCCGGCCGTTATCAGGTCATTTTCAGCACTCACTCGCCGATGATGCTCCACCGAGAGCACGCACCGAATGCTGTAATTGTTCGGAAGCCCAACCACGCCGACGGAACGCTAGTCCGTAAACCTCTCTCGACGGCAATAAGGGAATCGATCGGGGATGGCGGGCACGCCGCGCGGGTCGTCTTCGAAATCAGCAACAGCGCCCAAGTCTTTTTTTTCCGATCGCGTGCTTCTCAACGAAGGGAAAACCGAGCAGGCATTGCTCCCGTTGCTTTATGAGACCTACGTCGGACGAACGCCTGGTGCCGACCGAACCGGAATCGTTCCGATGTGTGGCAGCGGAAATTTCCATCACGCTTTCGCCGTGCTCAAGGCGATGGAGATCAATGTGAAGATTGTGGCCGATTTGGATTACGCCTTGGGTAACGCAAAGCATGTTCCCGGGTATGCTGCTCCTGATATGGCCGTCGTTAAGTCAATCCTGGCTCAGCTTCAGGCAGTTCATGGCTTTCCGCTCGATGGTGGTGGTTTGCCTACCAAGGATAAAACTGGAGCTTGGACCGCAGCGAAGATCTGGCGGCTCTTTGCGCAAGACACGGACGGGGCAAAGTTGGCCGCAGCCCAACACGAGAAACTGAAAGCTCTCGGAGTTTGGGTTTGGCGAGAGGGCACTATTGAAGACGTTCTCGGAATTGCCGACAAGGGTGAGGATGTCATCCAGCAGTTGGAGCAGGAGCTGCCAAAACTCACAGCTGACCAACTTGTGGGAATGTATCCAACAATGATCGAATTTCTTGATTGGCTAAGAGACTGAGATGGCCCGCTTCCTCTCCAACCAACTGGAATCGTCAGCTTGCTGGACGAGCAGTTTGAGGCGATCGAGCGGAACGAGCGGGAGATCGACGCCGCGCTGAAGCGGAGCGAGGCCTTGCGGCAGGCGATCCTCAAAAAAGCCTTCACCGGCCAACTCGTCCCCCAAGTCCCCGCCGACGAACCCGCCTCCACCCTCCTCGCCCGCCTCCGCGCCGAGGTCGCGATGAAGAACTGAGAATAGTCGCAGCCTTTCTGGCCTATGCCCGACTACAGCGGAGCAACCAAAAATAAAGTTCGCGAGTTGATGCTAGGAAGTGCGGTGGACGCGCTAACAACCAAGCGCCACTCAGCCGAAATTATCGCCGGAGATGAACTTCGGGTAACGTTCGATCGTTTCTTGCAGTTGATTGAAGCTGGGTGGAGTGGGGCGATACCTTTCGAAGTTTTACATCAGGCTGCCGAGGCTGAGTTGGCCGACTGGATCGAGTTCGATGCCTGCTCAAACGCGCCTCGCGAACCGCGCGAACTGAAGGTCCTCTACCTTTGCGGTCCTTCGCCGAATAATGATCTGCGCGTTCTACTAAAACACGGAATCAACATTCACAATGTATGGGCGGTCACTGGATCTAGTGACGATAGTGCTGCAGCCCATGCGGAACTCGCTAAGTTCAACTTTGCGCTAAAGATCCACGAAGGTTCGCTTGCCGACTTTTTCGAGAACTACAACGAGGTCTTCGACCTCATCTATTTCGACGCTTGCGGGCCATTCATGGGTGGCAGACCAAGCACCCTAACGCCACTTCTCGCCATTCTTGAGCGGCAACGGTTATGACCTGCCCCCCAGAAACTGGAGTGGCGTGAGGGAGAAAGCCGGGTGAAAACAGTGAACACCCGACATGAAGAAACATCACACCGAGGAGCAGATCCTCGGGATCTTGAAGGAAGCCGAGATGGGCAAACCGTTGCCCGATCTCTTGCGACAGCACGCGATCTCCAGTGGCACGTTCTATCGGTGGAAAAGTCGCTACGGCGGCTTGGAGCCGAGTCAGCTGCACCGACTCAAGCAGCTGGAGCGGGAGAACACGGAGCTGAAGAAGATCGTCGCCGATCAGGCGCTGGACATCCGGATGCTGAAGGATGTGAACTCAAAAAACTGGTAGAGCCCGCCGCGCGTCGCGCTGCCGTGGATTACCTGAAGGCAGGTTATCCGGTGAGCAGGACACGGGCGTGCGGGCTGCTGCGTTTGGCCGTGAGCAGCTACTACTACCAGTGCCACGGCCGGGGTGATGAGTTGCCCGTGCGCAGCGCCTTGCGGCGCCATGCCGCGCTGCGTCGACGCTGGGGCTATCGACGGTTGCTGGTGCTGCTGCGCCGCGAAGGGCTCGGTGACAATCACAAGCGGGTGTATCGGCTCTATCGGGCCGAAGGCTTGCAGGTGCGGCAGCGACGCCGGCGCAAGCAACGCTTAGCCCGTGGGGTCGAGCCGGCCCATGCTCCGCAACGGCCCAACGAACGTTGGAGTCTGGACTTCGTCCATGACCGGCTGGCCAGCGGCCGCTCGCTGCGGCTGCTGACCGTGCATGACGACTACACCCGCGAATGCCTGTGGATCGAGGTCGACACCTCGTTGTCCGGGCCGCGGGTGGCGCGCGCGCTCGACTACCTCACCGAACTGCGCGGCCGGCCAGCCAGTGTTCTTACCGACAACGGACCGGAGTTTGCCGGCCTGGCGCTCGAACGTTGGGCGCACGATCGTCAGGTGCAGCATCGCTTCATTACCCCAGGAAAACCGTCCCAGAACGGCTACATCGAAAGCTTCAACGGCAAGCTCCGCGACGAGTGCCTCAACGAAACCGAGTTCCTCAACCTCAGTCATGCGCGGACAATCATCGAAGCGTTCCGCGAAGACTATAACGAAAACCGACCGCACAGCTCGCTGGGCGATCTCACTCCCAGCGAGTTTGCGGCCAAGATCGCGCGAGCCCCCATGGGGGCTCCTCTGGACCGGCCCAACCCGCCACTTGCAGTCGAAACCATCGTCCGTAAACCAACCTCAACCAATCCGGCTCTCTCGTTTTAACCCTCCAGCTTCGGGGGGCAGGTCAGTTATCCTCGAAAGCTGCGCTGATTACTAATTACTCGGCTCCGCCAGACGATGGGCCTGCACGCGAAAGATACGTGCACTTGGCAACGTCATATTTCCATCCCCGCTACAATGATATTCCAGATGTAGTCCGTAAAAGCGACTTGGATCCGGCTGTATTCGCTGTCGATCCAGACCAGCTGAGCGAGTTCACCAAGCAAAATCTGGAGCCGATCTACTCCGATCTGATCACCCAGCTAACGATCGACCTTGCTGCGGTGATCATGCCGAACCTGCGGGCGTTCTCTCTTCCGGCGTTTCTCAAGAAGCACGCCAGCGATCCACAAACGACAACTGCGTTGATCGATCGGCAAACAGGGCAGAATCTAGACGAGAAAGGATTGCCGGGCGATCGATGGCTATCGCCGCAATCCTATCCCATCCTCTCGTTTATTGACCGCCTTGAGCGTTATAACCCCGGCGACTCGCTGCTGCAGGCTCTTCGTGAACGGAACAAGAACTTTAAACACCTTATTTCGGTATCCGAACTCACACAAAGTGTGATTGAGGGGAAACTGGAAAATTGTGAGTCCCGTTCTGCTCGATGCGATGAGATGTTCATGGTTCGACTACCGCGCCCGACTCACCTGCGACATTCCGCTGCCTCATCTGTTGGTCGATTCGCTAACCGGCACCTACGGTCGGCCTTACTTCTACAATCCACGGCTATCGCGGCGGGTTCAGTATACCTCCAACGTTCGGCCGATGTATTGTGACCTATTCGTATTCGACCAATGTCGGTCGTTCTTCGATTGGTTCCCCACTGTCCAAGCGTGCCCTTCTCGCTTCGAGTCAATTCCCTTTCAAATCGTGGCCCGTTGCCTGATTGACCGCATGCACTGGGCAAATTTCTACAACACGGCCAAACCATTTCGCGGCGCTGCTATCGGAGGCATCGGCGAAACTCCTGCTGCGAAACCTTTGCCGATTCGATCGCGCGAGTTGATCGAATAAGAGAATCCAATCCATCCACGCCAAAGAAGAAGTCCCCGCCCGACGTGCACCATGTCACCGTCCGCATCGATGTGCTTGAGCTCACCAAGGCCGGCAGCGCGCTTCGGCTGAACATCTACCGCAAAGACAAAAAACTTGGTGAGATCATCATCGGTCGCGGCTCCTTCACATGGTATGGCCACAAATGGAAGCGTCCGGTCGAGTGGAGCTGGCACAACTTCACCAAGCTCATGGAACGTGAAGCGGGACGCGTTGAGTGAGTTTCCATCCCAAGCCCACCGAACCATCCTTGTGGTTCAAACTGCCGTGCTTTTAGTCAGGTGAACCCATGCCCGTAACCGCTCCAGTTCCTGTCTCCACCGCCGTGCTCGTCTGGGCACGGACAGAAAGCGGTTATTCTCTGGAGCAGGTCGCGGACAAACTGGGCGTGAAGGCGGAACGCCTCGGCGAATGGGAGAGCGGCGAGCGGCAGCCGACCATGCGGCAGGTCGAAAGTCTGGCGCGAATTTATCACCGCCCGCTGAGTTTGTTTTTCCAGCCGAATCCGCCTGCCGTGCCGTCTTTAGCGATGGAGTATCGCCGTCTGCCCGGAGTCGTGCCCGGCGCGGAGTCGCCGGAACTGCGGCTCGCGATTCGGAAGATGTCGGCGCGACGGGAAACGATGCTCCAACTGCTCGTCGAACTCGGCGAGTCGATGCCCGTTTTCGATCTGACGGCGCATCTCTCCGAAGCGCCGGCCGCTGTGGCCCAAAGACTCCGTGCGGCATTGAACGTCAGTCCCGACGAGCAACAGGCATGGGCGAACGAGTGGCAGGCGTGGGCCGCCTGGCGGACCGCGGTGGAGCAAATTGGCGTGCTCGTCTTTCAGTTTCCCAAGGTGCCGCTCGAGGAGGCACGCGGCCTTTCGCTGCTCCGCACGCCCCTCCCGGTCGCCGCCGTGAATCCCAAGGAAATTCCCGAGGCTCGAGCTTTCACGCTCATCCACGAGGTTGTTCACCTCATGCTTTCCGGCGGTCAGGAGGAGGTTCCGGCGGCTCGTGAGACACGGGACAGTGCAGCTTGGGCCGAGGTGGAGCGTTTTGCGGAAGAGACCGCCAGCCACACACTGGCACCAGAACCCATGTTGGCGCAGGAAGTCAGGAGCGGAGGGTTCCCGCGCAATGGTTGGGACATCGGCGACGTGCGAAGCCTGGCTCGCCGGTTCAAAATCACGCCTCTCGCGATGGCGACTCGGCTGCGCGCCTCCGGCTATTTCGACTGGTCGCATTATCAGAACTGGAAACGCGGGTGGGAAATCTATGTCTCCGGTCTCAAGCCGAAGAAGTCAGGCTTCGCCCATCCAATCGATATGGCGCTGGGCCGAGCGGGACGACCCTTCACTCGCACGGTTCTCGAAGCGTTGGACGCCAATCGCATCACGGCGGTAAACGCCGCGCGATATCTGGATCTCAAGTTCGAGCACTTCGAGAAGCTCAAAGCTGCTCTCACAAAACGCCCCGGCGCAGAGGCCGCGGACGAATAACATGGCCGGTCCCATCTACGCCCTCGACACGAACGTGTTCATGGATTGGCAGGCGCGGTATTATCCGACCGATATTTTCGCGTCTCTCACGACGAAGATCGATGGCCTCATTGGCGAGGGACGCCTGTATTCCCCGGCGCTGGCAAAGGAGGAGCTTGGCGTGGTTGGCACCGCGGAGCTGGTGGGATGGGCAAACTCACGCGATGGCATCTGGATTCCCACCGAGAAACTCCTCGCGGCCGCGCTGGCGATTCAGGGCCGTTTCCCGGGATTGCGCGATCCGAAGGCGGAATACGAAGAAGCCGATGCCTACGTGATCGCGCTGGCGCAGCTTCACAACGGAAACGGCATCGTAGTGACTCAGGAGACCTCTGCCGCTGAAAAACGAAATCCCCGGAGACCGATGTTCATTCCCGATGTGTGCCGCGAACTCGGCGTGACTTGCATCAGCCTGCAAGGGCTCATGCGCCGCGAAAAGTGGGTTTTCTGACGACTCATGACCACCGACAGCATCATCTCCAAAGTCTGGTCTTTCTGTAACACGCTGCGCGACGATGGCGTGGGCTACGGCGACTATCTGGAGCAGCTCACGTATCTCATCTTCCTCAAGATGGCGGACGAGTATTCGAAACCGCCGCACAACCGGAAGGTCGGCGTGCCCGCGCGCTACGCGTGGCCGGTCATGCGTCCGCTCAAGGGCGCCGAGCTTGAGGTGCACTACGTCGAAGCCCTGCGCGAACTCGGCACGCAAAAGGGCATGCTCGGGCAGATCTTCACCAAAGCACAGAACAAGATCCAGGACCCCGCCAAGCTCGCGCGCCTGATCGACATGGTCGACGACGTCACGTGGACCACGCTCGATGCCGACACCAAGGGCGACATCTACGAAGGCATCCTCGAAAAGAACGCCGAGGACACCAAGTCCGGCGCCGGCCAATACTTCACGCCCCGCGCGCTCATCAAAGCCATGGTCGCCTGCGTAGCGCCCGAGCCGGGCAAGACGATCGCCGATCCGGCCTGCGGCACCGGCGGATTCTTCCTCGCAGCCTACGATCACCTCAAGGCCCTGCCGCTCACGCCCGCGCAAAAGCGTTTCCTCAAAAACGAAACCTTCCACGGCAACGAGATCGTCGCCGGCACGCGTCGCCTGTGCCTGATGAATCTCTTCCTCCACAACATCGGCGAAATCGACGGCGAGACGCGCATCGCCTCGACCGACGCGCTCATCGCTTCGCCGTCGCAGACTTTCGACTACGTCCTCGCGAATCCGCCTTTCGGTAAAAAGAGCTCGATGACCTTCACCAACGAGGAAGGCGAGCAGGAGAAGGAGGACCTCGTCTATAACCGGCAGGACTTCTGGGCTACGACGAGCAACAAACAGCTCAACTTTCTCCAGCACATCCGCTCAATGCTCAAGACCACCGGCCGCGCCGCCGTGGTCTTGCCCGACAACGTGCTCTTCGAAGGCGGCGCCGGCGAGACCGTGCGCAAGAAGCTCATGGAGACGACGGAGCTCCACACCATCCTCCGCCTCCCCACCGGCATCTTCTACGCGAACGGCGTGAAGGCCAACGTGCTCTTCTTCGACAACCGCGCGGCAAGCAAGGAGGTCGCGACGAAGGAGGTCTGGTATTACGACTACCGCACCAACATCCACCACACGTTGAAGCGGAAGCCACTGCGCTTTGAGGATCTCGCGGACTTCATCACTTGCTACAATCCGGCAAACCGTCACCAGCGCACCGAGACCTGGCATCCCGAGAAAAACCCGGAAGGCCGCTGGCGAAAGTTCACCTACGCCGAGCTCGCCGCGCGCGACAAAACCAGTCTCGACCTCTTTTGGCTCAAGGACGACAGCCTCGCTGATCTTGATAACCTGCCCGAGCCGGCCGACCTCGCCGAAGACATCATCGAAAACATCGAGGCGGGCCTCGCCAGCTTCCGCGCGGTCGCTTCAGCTTTGAGCAAGCCATCCTGACCTCGTCGCTCGGGCGCAGTCGGTTCTCCCCAGCTCCATCTTCGACATGTCTCACCCCGCGTCTTCCGAGTCTTCGGATGAACCAGTCATTTCGTTCTACTGGCCAGAAAAAGGCCTTCGTTCGCATCCGGATATTCTTCCGGCCAGGTTCTTTCGGACAGAGGGCTTTCTTCCGGGCCAAATTCACCTCATTGGTTCCCGTGCGGGAAAGAAGCTGGAAGCTAAATGTGACGTGCGAGTGAGCGGCACGATCGCTGAACTGAACTACGAACCGTATCCCGATTTCAACCGAACGAACGGTGCCTTGCTCGGGGTCACACGACTCACGTTTTCGGACGACACGAGAACCGAAGTGCTTTCCGCAGAGTGGAAACCACAAGGACAGGTTTTCTTCGACTCGCCGGTGACGAGTGCCTCGCGCGACGGGTTGCTCGAAGCGAGATCTGCACCTTCTCGGACCTTCTATCGCGTGATGCTCGGGAAGAAGAGCGCTTACGCCATGGAGTGCTTTGCTGGCGGGTTCATCGGAGCCCACTTTGGGATCGAAGAAGACCTCACCGGAAAGCTCGGAGAAGACTGGCCCGACTTCAATCAACGCTACATTCCCGTCTACCTCGCCAAACATCCAGACAAGTCGAAGATCAGCGCCGGCCTAGCCTGCGGTTTCCTCTGGACCGTTTCGAAGGGGATAAAGATCGGCGATGTCGTGCTCTGCCCTGACGGCACCGGGCTCTACCGGGTTGGCGTAGTCGCGGGCGACTACTACTACGCTCCCGGCGAAAACCTGCCTCATCGGCGGTCCGTTCGCTGGACTGACACATATCTCAGTCCGGACGAAATGAGCGACAGTCTCAAACACTCGGCTCGCTCGATCGGCACCGTCAGCAACTTAAGCCGTGCTGGTCACCACCGTGAGCTGGAAAAGCTTCTCGGCGCGGTCAGCACTCCTGCCGTCGCCACCGATTCTCCGGACGAAGACCCAACAAAATTCGCTCTCGAAAAACACCTCCAAGAGTTTCTCGTCCACAACTGGAAAAACACCGAGCTCGGAAAACGCTACGATATCTACGCCGACGAGGATTCTAGCGGCGAGCAGGTGAAAGCGGACGATGGCTACATCGACATCCTCGCCATTAGCAAAGACCGCAAGGAACTTCTCGTGGTCGAACTGAAGCGAGGCCGTGCCAGCGATGTCGTGGTGGGCCAAGTCCAGCGTTACATGGGTTACGTGCTCGATGAGCTCGCTGAAAAAGACCAATTGGTGCGCGGCGTGATCATCGCACTGGAAGATGACCGCCGAATCCGCCGCGCGTTGCGCGTAACACAAAATATCGAGTTTCTGCGCTACGAAGTGAGCTTTCGCTTAATCAAGGCATCGCCCTGAAAAAGGCCTCACACCACATCCGCCCCTTCGGCGGTGAGGAGCTCTCGGAGAAGCGAGCGGTGGCAGTGGGATTCGTCGGCGCAGTAGCAGCCGACGGAAAAGTTTGTCGTATGCGAGAGGGCGGCGAGGAGCGCGAGGGCGTGGCGGGGCTCGGGTTTCTTCATCTCGGCGCGGTAGCGTTTCGCGAAGTGGGTCCACTCGGCGGGCGTTTTGGCGGCGAGGCCGAGCTTCATGGTTTCGAGCGAGGGCGCGAGGATCGGAAACCACACGTCGAACCAGTCGCCGCTCGCGAATTTTTCCTTCGGCACGCCGCGCGGCGGACGGCGCACGGTGCCGAGGCGCACGCCTTCATCGGCGGTTCGCGGAGTTCCCAGCCTGACAATGCGGATGCTCATGGCTCGTTTACGTGAGCTTTTGCTCGAAGGGCTCTCGATCGAGACACGTTCAGTCCGTGATGTTGCCGTCGCGAACGGCAGCGTCGGTCACGTCGGCCGTGAGGCGGATCATGTCGAGACAGCGCAGGCCGTTCTCGACGATCGGCGGATCGTAGGCGGCGAAATAATCGCGCACGACACCGATGATGCGAAAGCCACTGCGTTGATAAATCTCCAGTTGGCGGAGGCTCGAGTTGCCCGTGCCCACTTCAACGCGGGTGCAGCCGGTGGCGCGCGCGTGCGCCAACACGTGGGCCAGCATGCGGCGGCCGAGTCCCCGGCCTTGGTGCGCGGGATCGACGGCGAGATTGTTCAACTCCGCGCTTGCGCCGTCCACCGTCAGCACGGCCACGGCGACGACACGCCCCTCCTGCTCCCCGAGAAAAAGCGTGCCGCGACGCAGATACGCGCGAACCGCTTGCTCCGACGGATCGGCGCTGAGGAGCAGCGGGAGCGGAGCTTCGTCCGCCGCGCCGATCCTAATCTGCATGGGTTTCTCCAATCCAGAGTCGGTTGCCATCGGGATCGGTGAGGCGGAATTCCGTCATGCCGTAAAACGTTTTCTCGAGCGGCGGCACGTGCACGCCGCGACGCTGCACTTCGGCGTGATACGCTGTAATGTTTTCCGGATACAAATAGAGCACCGACTGACGCGGCGCGTGCGGATCGGTGTTGATCGATTGGTCGAGCATCACATGGCAGTCGCCGCAACGGAGCTTCGCCCAGCCCCAATGGTTCTCCTGCCGTTCCACCTCGAACCCGAGCTTCGCGTAAAACGCCACGCTCGCGGGCATGTTTTTCACCGGGAGCATGGGGATGAGCGCGCGCAGTTTCATGCGGTGAAGGGACTCGCGCCGTGCTCGCCGTCAAACATGTCCCGAGTCGGGACGAAGCGCGGACCGGATCGAGCCCGAGTGCGCACCGACTCGGGACCGAGTGCGGCCACGGTCGGACCAAGGTGCGTCCCACGTCGAGCCAAGGTCCGGACATGCTCGAGCCAATGTGCGGACTGGGTCGGGACATGGTGCGCACCGGGAGGGACGAGGTCGGTGCGAGGGTGGTCGCGAGCCGGTCGGATGCGAAAAAATTTTCGCCTCCGGTGGGGGTCGTTTCTTGCGGAGGGCTGAGGGCGGAGTCATTTCTGCGCCCGCGTGCTATGCTGACTCTCTATTTGATCCTCCCTGCCCTGCTGGTCGCCGTCGTCATCGCCTCGGTCGCGCTCGAACGATGGAGCGTGCCGGTGATCCTCGTCTCGCTCGGCACGGGCATCGTGTGCGGCAGCGATGTGCTGAAGCTCTGGCATTTCGACGACATGGTGCTGACCAACCAGGCCGCGAATCTCGCGCTGGTGTTCATCCTTTTCCACGGCGGTTTCATGACGAAGCGCGCGAACTTCCGCGCGGTCGCGCTGCCCGCGAGCGGCCTGGCGACGTGGGGCGTGTTGCTGACGGCAGCCATCACGTTTGCGGCGCTGCGTTGGGGGCTGGGTTGGTCGATGGAGCTGTCGCTGCTCCTGTCGGTGATCATCTCGTCGACCGACGCCGCGGCGATTTTTTTCCATTTTGCGCGCGCAGTCGCTGCCGCAGAAACTTTCCTCGACGGTCGAAATCGAGAGCGCGGCCAACGACCCGATGGCGATTTTGCTCACGACGGTGGCCGTCTCGAGTCTCGCGTCGGGCGAGTCGTTTGGCGCGACGACGGTGCTGCTGTTTTTGTGGAAGTTCGGCGCCGGTCCGCTGATCGGCTACGCGGCCGGGCGGGTGATCATCAAGTTGTTCAACTGGCTCACGCCGCAGGACCGCGGTTACTACTACGTGTTGTTCATGGGCGTGGTGATGCTCACCTACGGCATCGCGGAGCTGGCGCAGGCGAGCGGCATGCTCGCGGTGTTCACGGCCGGATTTGTGATGGGCAACGGCGCGTTCGTGCACAAGCAGGGCGTGCAAAACTTCTCCGAGGCGCTCTCGACGATCGTGAACATCGGCATGTTCGTGCTGATGGGCCTGCTCGTTTTCCCGAGCCAGTTCGCGCACCTGTGGGTGCAGGGTCTGCTGCTCTTCCTGGTGCTCACGTTCATCGCGCGTCCGCTGGCGGTTTTCATCGGCACGGTCGGCATGGGCATCGCGGCTCGCGACAAAGTCTTCGCGGCGTGGGCCGGTCTGCGCGGCGCGGTGCCGATCGTCCTCGCGACCTATCCCGCGGCGGCCGGCCTCGCGATCGGCAACGAGGTTTTCAACCTGGTGTTCTTCGCCGTGCTGCTGTCGATCATCACGCAGGGCTCCACGCTCGGCGTCGTGGCCAAGTGGCTGGGCCTCGCCGAACCCGCGCGCCCGAAGGCGTTGTTCAATTTGGAAATGATCACGATGGCGAAGAGCGACTACGACATGGTGCTCGTCGATCTGCCCGGACCCAAGGGCGCGCCCGGTCCGCGTCTGCGCGATCTGCGTCTGCCCGAGGGCGCGATCATCACGCTCATCACGCGCGGCGACGAAGTCGTGCTGCCGAAGGGCGAGACGCAACTGCAGGGCTGGGATCAAATCACCGTGCTCGCCCACGCGCCCGACGAAGATCAGATCCGCGAGAAACTGATCGGACCGTTCGAGGCCGTGGCGGGCGACGCATCGTCCGCGCCCACGCCGGCGACGTAAGCGAGCGAGCGCAGCCGCGATAAAGCGGCTGCGCGCAGCGCGTGCTCGCGCACGCTGAATAAGCGTCGAGCACGCCGAACATCACCCACGTCATCACGGCGTCCCGTGCCCCGCTCTGCCGCGCTCCACCGTTGTCCGCACAAAGTAACCTATTAGGTTACTTTGTGCGGGTGGCGTTTGTTAGTTCGCGGCGGCGAACTCCGGCGCGAGTTCGAGGCGGAAGAATTCGCGCGCGTTGGCGAAACAGATGCGGCGCACCATGCCGCCGACGAGTTCGAGATCGTCGGGCAGTTCGCCGCGCTCCATCTCGGCGCCGAGGAGATTGCAGAGCACGCGGCGGAAATACTCGTGGCGCGTGTAGCTAAGGAAGCTGCGCGAGTCGGTGAGCATGCCCACGAAGCGGCTGAGGAGGCCGAGATTGGAGAGCGCATTGAGCTGCCACTCCATGCCTTCCTTTTGATCGAGGAACCACCAGCCGCTGCCGAACTGCACTTTGCCCGCGATGGTGCCGTCCTGGAAATTTCCGGCCATCGTCGCGAAGGTGTAGTTGTCGTTGGGGTTGTTGTTATAAAGCACCATGCGCGGGAGCTCGTCGGTCGAGTCGAGCCGGTCGAGGTAGCGGCCGAGCGCGCGCGCCTGCGGGAAATCGCCGATCGAGTCGAAGCCGGTGTCGGGGCCGAGCGTGCGGAGGAGCCGCGTGTTGTTGTTTCGCTGTGCGCCGAGGTGGAGCTGCTTGGTCCAGCCGCGCTTCGCGTCCCAGCGTCCCATCTCGAGCATGAGAAAGGAACCGTAGCGCAACGTGTCTTCGGGCGAGGCGGCCTTGCCGGCGCGCGCGGCGGCGAAAATCGCTTCGGCTTCGCCGCGCGTGCAATCGGCGGCGAGTGCGTGCTCGAGTCCGTGGTCGGAGAGACGTCCGCCAATCGCGTGAAAATCCGCGTGGCGTCGCTCGAGCGCGGCGAGCAGATCGTCGAAGGTGCGGATCGTGGTGCGCGCGGCGCCGCCGAGTTTTTCGAGCCAGGCGTTGAAGGCTTCGGGTTGGTCGACGACGAAGGCCTTGTCGGCGCGGAAGGTCGGATACACGCGCGTAGCGATGCCGGAGGCGCGGATGCGTTCGTGCGTGTCGAGCGGATCGGCGGGATCGTCGGTCGTGCAGATCACCGCGACGCGCTGGTCGCGGAGCATGTCGTGCACGCGCGTGGTCGCGAGCGTGGCGTTGGCGCGCTGCCAGATCGCGTCGGCGTTTTTCGGTTCGATGGAATCGAAAATCCCGAAGTAGCGCGCGAGCTCGAGGTGCGACCAGTGATAGAGCGGATTGCGCAGCGTGTGCGGCATGGTGGCGACCCACGCGTCGAATTTTTCGCGCGGGCTCGCGTTGCCGGTGATGAAACGCTCCGATACGCCGTTGGCGCGAAGCGCGCGCCATTTGTAGTGATCGCCGCCGAGCCAGATTTCCGCGAGGTCGGCAAACGCGTGATTGTTGGCAATCTGCGCGGGCGGGAGGTGACAGTGATAATCGTAGATCGGCTGCCCTTCGGCGTGGCGGTGATACAGCGTCCGCGCCGCATCGGTCTGCAGAAGAAAGTCGTCGTGAATGAAGGGCTTCATAGGTCCGGTGAGATGGTGGTGACGAATTCGGAGAGGGAGCGGATGCGATCGAGCGCCGCGCGGGTTTCGCTGCAACGGGTCGCGTCGACGAGCCCGGTGTTTTCGGCGAGAAAGATCAGATAGGCCGCGACGCGCCGGGCATAACCCAGCCGCGCCTCGTCGCTGATCGCATAGAACCGCGCGCGCTGCGCGTAGCCCGCCGGAGAGTGATCGCCGAGCGCCGATTTTTCCGCGCGGCCGCCCGCCGCGAGCACGAAGAGGAAGTTATACTCGAAGAAAAACATGTGGTCCGCGCTCGGCGGCAGCGCTTCGAGCGCCGCGCGGCAGATTTGCTCCGACGCGAACACATCGGCGGAGTGGCCGGCCTCCGTCAGCGAGGTGACGATGAAACTGCGCGCCATCTTTTGCTCCGTCGCATCCGCGCTGAACGCACCGGCCACCGCCATCTCGAGCGTGAAGCGATACCAGTCGCGCCAAAGCGCCTGATCACGCGCGTCCGACGACGCCTGCAACGCGACGCCCATCTCATACGTGTAGCGTCCGCTGGTTTTGATCTCGAGCGCACCACCGGTCACCTCGCCCATCACGCGATAGTTTTCGGCGGATTTTCCCGAGCCGGAGTGGAAGCCGATGCTCACGCCGAATTTTTTCGCGACGTCCCACTGCCGCTCGATGAGACGGCGCAGCTCGGCGTTGTCGGGATAAGGCGCGTTCTTCTGAAAACCAAACGCCGGCGCGATGAAGTTCACCGGCATCCCGAGCACCTCGCAGAACGCGAGCATCACCGCCGTCGTCTCCGGCGTGGTGAGTCCGGGCAGTTCGTCGATCGAGAGTTCGCGCAGATAACGGCAGCCGACTTCCGTGGTAAACGCGGCCTCGCGCGCGGCGCGATAGGCGTCGTCGCGCCGCTTCATTTTTCGCAACGCGGGCCAGACGGTGGCGGCGAGCTTTTCGAGATCAGCCGAGGCAACGGCAAGACCCGCGGCGGCCACGCGCTCCCGCACCGCACGAAGCACGTCGGTCGGAATCTCCGCGAGCGGGGCGGGCGCGTTGCGAGCGAGTTCGGGCGAGAGATCGAACGTGATGTAGCTCGCGAGCAGGCAGCCGCGCACGAGCGCGTCTTCACGCGCGTCGAATTTTCCGCCGATGGGTTGGTGGTCGGCATTGAAACTCCACGCGATGCGGCGGTGGTGAAAGCCGGTCTTCAGTTTCGAAAGCACGCATCCGTGGCTCATGCCCTCGACGCTCTGGCCCTGGTGTCCCTCGGGCACATTGGCGCCGATGAAAGGAAACGGCACGGTGTCGAGCTGCCCGGCGAGCATCGCGTCGACGTCGTAGACCAGTTCACGCGGGATGCTGTTCTGGTTGGCGGTGAGCCCGAGTCCGAGCGCGCTCATCGTCCACTCGACCGCGGGCCAGTGCAGCGTGGTGAAACGCGCTCCGACGCCCAGCGTGCGCGAGCCGAGCTGCGCGTTGGCCACCGGGAAAATCGTCGAGCCCGCATCGTGCTCCTGCACGAGATTTTTCAGTCGCAGGAGATTCTCCCACGTGGCGGGAAACGCGATCTTCCCCTCGCCCAGCTCCGCTCCTTCGGCGAGTGCACTGGCCGCACCGGCGTCATGCGACGAAAGCACCCACCCGCAATCGCCCTTGGCACTCTCCACCAGGCTCCACCCGCCGATCGCGGTGGTGAATCGACTTTTTGGATACACCGTCACCTGCCCCGCGCGAATCGCGGCGAGCAGCTCCGTCCAATCGAGACAGAAATCGGGACTGATGCAGGGGTTTTGGGCGATCCGCAGATCGTGTTGGAGGAGGAAAGCGTTGATGGGTTTCACAGGGTAACTCGGTCAAGACGAGGGCCACAGAGCGCACAGGGCTCCGTGACCTCTGTGGCAAAATTCCGGCTGAGGGGTTGGGTGAAGGGTTCAGATCGTCATCGCGTGATAGCCGCCATCGACGACGATTTCCGATCCGGTGATGAACCCGCCGGCCGCGTCGCTCGCGAGGAGCAGCGTAGCGCCCACGAGTTCGCGCGCTTCGCCGAAGCGTTTCATCGGCGTGTGGCCCATGATGCTCGCCACGCGATCGGGCGTGAGGACCTTGCGATTCTGCTCTGCGGGGAAAAAGCCGGGCACGAGTGTGTTCACGCGCACGCGGTGCGGGGCCCACTCGCGCGCGAGATTTTTCGAAAGATTATGCACCGCGGCCTTCGTCGCCGAGTAGGTGAACACGCGCGACAGCGGCACGAGGCCGGACATCGAACCGAGATTGATGATCGAGCCACCCTGTCCGCGTTCGACGAGGTATTTGCCGAAAACCTGGCAGCCGAGAAACACGCTCTTGAAGTTTACGCGCACGATGCGGTCGAGTTCCTCCTCGGTGATGTCGAAAAACGGCGTGGCGGAGTTGATGCCCGCGCCGTTGACCACGATGTCCACGCGACCCGAGCGCGCGAGCACGGCGGCGAGCAACGCTTCGAGTTCGGCGCGCGACGTCGCATCGCCCGCGTGAAACCAGCCGCGTCCACCCGCACTCGCGATGCGGTCGAGCCGCGCCTGCGCTTTTTCGGCATTGCGTCCGACGAGCACCACTTCGGCGCCCGCGCCCGCGAGCCCTTCGGCCATCGCCCCGCAAAGTTCACCGGTGCCTCCGATGACGACGGCGACTTTGCCGCCCAAACCATGGAGATCGGTGAGAAAACGCTCGGTAGACATACGCAACGAAAGTGAGGGGTGAAGCCGCGGGGTCGCGACGATGGAAAATCAGTGCAGCGAAAAACGCTCCCACCGCAACCCTTCGGCGGCCGCATTCGTCAGCATGTGAGTAAACGTTGACTCCACTCGGCCGACTGTCCCGTGAAAACCCGCTCGTTTTTCTCCGCCCTGATTTTCGCCGCCACTGCGTCCGCGATCCTCGCCAACGACGCCGAGTCCTCCGACTCGCCCGAGTTGAAGCGCGCCCGCGACACCTACGATCTGCACTGCGGCCTCTGCCACATGGCCGACGGCTCTGGTGCCGGTCGCATGAGTCCGCCGATTGAAGGCAGCGCGCTCGTCGCCGGCGATCCCGCGCCGCTGATCGATCTCCTCCTGCACGGCCCGGACGCCGTCCTGCCCAAGCCGCGCAAGAAATACACGAGCGTGATGCTGCCGTATCGCCACCTCACCGACGAACAACTCGCCGACGTGGTGACGTATATGCGCACGCAGCTCATCGATCCGCCCGCGGGGGCGGTCACCCCGGTCCAAATCGCCGAGCGCCGGAAGAAGTAAGGCCCAGCGCCCACGCCATCGTTCTCGTTCTTCGTTCTCTTTCTCGTTCTCGACAAAACGCGCCATCCACCGGGCGGCGCTTCACGCCTCGAGAACGAGAACGATCCGGCGGCCGACGCTCGCAGCGCCTCACGGTCCCCGCGCCGCTTGACCCGCGGCTTTCCTTCGCGAGCGTGAAGTCCCCATCGCGTCAGGTTCGAACCTCCGGAAGATCGGCTCCGACTTTCCTGCTTTCTCCCTTTCAAAAAATCAGCCCGCCCTGATTTCCTGAGTTCCCGATAAACCATGCTCTCCGCCCCGCCCTCTCCCGCTCCGGCTTCGTCGCTCGACGAGGCAACGCGCCGGCTCGACGCGTGGTTCGCGGAGTGCCCCGCAGCGGCGGTGGCGTTTTCCGGCGGCGTCGATTCCGCGCTCGTCGCCTACTGGGCGCGCCGTGCGCTCAGTCGCGAGCGCGCCACGGCGTGGATCGCCAACTCTCCCAGTCTGAAACGCAGCGATCTCGCGCTCGCCCGGACATTTTGCGCCACGCACGACATCGCGCTGCGCGAACTCGCCACCGGCGAACTCGAGAATCCCGCCTACGCGAGCAACCCGATCGACCGCTGCTATCATTGCAAAAACACGCTCTACACCGATCTGGCTCACGCGCTCGTCGCAGCCGGTTCGACCGCGTGGATTTGCAGCGGAGCCAATCTCGACGATCGCGGCGATTACCGCCCCGGCCTCCGCGCCGCCGCCGAAGCGCGTGTGCGTCATCCGTTGCTCGAATGCGGACTCGGCAAACAACTCATCCGCGAACTCGCGCGCGCCCACGGCCTCGCGGTGTGGGACAAGCCCGCGAGCCCGTGTCTCAGCTCGCGCATCCCCTACGGCCAGCCGGTCACGCGCGAAAAACTTTCCCAAATCGAAGCCGCCGAGGCGTGGCTGCACGCCGCCGGTTTTTCGATCAATCGCGTGCGCCACTTCGGCGAGCGCGCCGTGATCGAAGTGCCCGCGAGCGAGATCGCTCGACTCGAAACGCGACGCGACGAACTCGACGCGCAACTCCGCTCGCTCGGTTTCGCGGCGTTTCACATTGATCCGGACGGCTTCGCTTCCGGCAAACTCAACCGCGGTCTCGTCTCTGCCGCGGCCTGACATGCACGACATCGATCTCGATTTTTCCCGCGACGAACGTATCGGCCTGCCCGAGCTCGTTTACGGCGAGTCCAAATCTGCCGCGCAGCTCCACGAAATCGCCGCGCGCTACGCCGCGCAAAACGCCAACCTGCTCGTCACGCGCTGCCGTCCCGAGCAGATCGAAGGACTCGACGGCGACTACGACCCGATCGCGCGCACGTTTCTCAAACTCCGCGTTGCGCCGCCGCGAATCGGCGGTCCCGTCGGCGTGATCTACGCGGGCACCTCCGACGCGCCGGTCGCGCGCGAGGCGCTCGTCACGCTGCGTTATCTCGGCATCGACGCGGTCGAGTTCGGCGATTGCGGTGTCGCGGGACTGCATCGCTTGCTCGCGCATCGCGCGGAGATCGAAAAGTGCCGGCTGCTCATCTGCCTCGCCGGTTTTGAAGGCGCGCTGCCCTCGGTCGTCGGCGGACTTTTCCGCCAGCCGCTCATCGCCGTGCCCACGAGCGTTGGTTACGGCGTGGCCGATGGCGGACGCGCCGCGCTGCACGCGATGCTCGCCAGTTGCGCGTCCGGTCTCGTGGTGGTCAACATCGACAACGGCTGCGGCGCCGCGATGGCCGCGCGACGCTGGCTGAACTCCTGCGCATGAACTCCCGCGTGCTCCATCTCGATCTGCAAAGCGGCATCAGCGGCGACATGTTTGTCGCAGCCGCCGCCGCGCTCGCCGGCTGCGAACCCGAGATCGAAAAACTGCCCGCGCAGCTCGGCCTCGCCGAGGTGCGCGTCGCGTTTTCCGAGGTCACGCGCGCCACGCTCCGCTGCCGCAAGTTCGACGTAATCGAGTCGAGCCGCACCGTGGCGCAACCCGAGCCGCACCTTGGCGCGACCGTGTCCGCACCTTGTCCCGACCCGGTCCGCACCTTGTCCCGACCCGGTCCGCACTCCGTCCCGACTCAAGCCGCACACAGTCCCGACATGGATCACTGGCAGATCGACGATGCGCATCCGGCTCATCGCTCGCTCTCGGAGATCTTGCGGTTGATCGATGCATCGCCGCTCGAAGCCGCGGTGAAGGACCGCGCGCGGCGGATGTTTCGTCGCCTCGGCGAAATCGAAGCAGACGCGCACGGGATTCCGCTCGAGCAGGTGCACTTTCACGAAGTTGGCGCGGTCGATTCGATTCTCGATCTCGTCGCATCCGCGCTCTGCATCGAACGCCTGCAGCTCGGCGAGGTTTTCGCGACGCCGGTGTGCGTCGGTTTCGGTTCGGTGCGCGCCGCACACGGCTCGCTGCCGGTGCCCGCACCCGCGACGGAAAAACTGCTGCGCGGCGTGCCGACGTTTGCGGGCGAACTTTCCGGCGAGTGGACGACGCCCACCGGCGCGTTGATTCTCGATGAGTTGAAACCGCATTTCTCGGACGCGGTGGTGATGTTTTCCGCATCGGCTTTCGGCGCGGGCAACAAGGACACGCCCGCGCGACCGAACGCGCTGCGCCTGCGACTCGGCGAACGTGCGCCGGCGTCGGCTGCGACCGCGGGATTGTTGCGCGACGAACTCGTGGCGATCGCGTGCAATCTCGACAACACGACCGGCGAATTGCTCGGCAGCGATTTTCTGGAGCAGGTGCTCGCCGCTGGCGCGCGCGACGCGGTGCTGCATCCGATCGTGATGAAAAAAGGCCGGCCCGCGCATCAGCTCGAAGTGCTCGCCCCGCCTGAGCGCGCGGAAGCGATCGCCGCGCTGCTGCTCGCGCACACCAGCTCGATCGGTGTGCGCATGACGCCCGTGTCGCGACTCATGCTGCCGCGGGAAGCGGTTTCGTTGGCGACTGCGTTTGGGGAAATCGCCGCGAAGCGCGTGCGCTTGCCCGACGGTTCGATGCGCACGACGCCGGAATACGAATCATGCCGCGCTGCCGCTGCGAAAGCCGGCGTGCCCATGCAAACCGTCTATCAAGCCGCCCTCGCCGCCGCGCACGCGCGTTGAGCGATGCACCACAAAGTAACCTAATAGGTTACTTTGTGGTGAGCGGGATCAGGCGCTCGCGTGTGCGAGCACGGAGGCGGCGAGGCGGCGGCCGGCGGCGAGGCATTGCGCGACCGAGATGCCGTCGCGGAGGTTGCCGCCGATGTGCAGACCGGGCACGGCGGCTTCGGCAGCGGCGAGGGCTTCCTTGAAGCGGCTGTAGCCGAGCGTGTATTGCGGGATCGCACGCGGCCAGCGGCGGATGTGCGTGTAAACCGGTTTTCCCGCACCCAGCAGTCGCGTGAGTTCCTGCGCGACGATGCGGGCAAGATGCTCGTCGTCGACCTGCGTCCACTCTGGCTGGCGCACGCCGCCGACAAACGTCGTGAGGCCCACGTGTCCTTCGGGCGCGCGTCCGGGAAACATCGAGCTGGAAAACAGCGTGCCGAGAATGCGGCCGTGCTCCACCTCCGGCACGAGCAGCCCGAAACCGTCGAGCGGATGCGCGACGTCCTCGCGACGGTAACCCATGAAAACGGAGACGACCGGCGGATGCTCGATTTGCGAGACCAGGCGCAATTGGTTGCTCACGGCGAGATCCTCGAACGGCAGCCGGGCGAGCGCGGTCGCGGGCACCGCGCACACGACCGCGGAGAACAACTCGCAGCGCATCGCACCGGCGTGCCAGTATTCAATTTCCCATGACGTCTCGCGCCGACGAATTGCCGTGATGCGCGCGTGAAGACGCACCGCGCTTTCGAGCGGACGCGAGAGCGCGTCTACGAGCTCCTGCAAGCCATGGAGGAACGAAAACATCTTTCCGCGCGGCGCGCCGCTGGCGTTGCGGCGTTTCAAGGCACCGCGCAGTAGCGAACCGTGCTCGCGCTCCAACGCGTGGAGACGCGGGAAACCGTGCTCGACGGAAAGCGCTTCCGGATCGCCGGCATAAACACCGCCGACGAACGGGTTGACTGCATAATCCAGGAACTCCTGTCCGAGCCGGCGGCGCACGAACGATGCGACCGATTCCTCTTCGTCGGGATCGCCGGGCGGACGCCATGGTTCGGCCAGCAGGGCCGCTTTCGCGCGCCAGGAAAACAGGCGCGTGGATACGAAACTGAGCGGCGAGGCGGGCATCGCGCGCGGTTCACCGTCGCGCACGATGTAGCGACGGCGTGCGAGATGCGACGCCTCGACGCGACGTCCGTCGAGCCCGAGTTTTTCGACGAACGTGGAAACTTCTCCTGTGCTGTCCATGAGCGAGTTGGGCCCCAGCTCATGCAGCCAGCCCCTCCTCGCGATGCGTGCCGATGGAGCCGCCGACCCGCGGGCCGCTTTCAAACAGTGCGACGGTCCGACCCTGGCGGTGCAACTCCCACGCGGTGGTGAGGCCGGTGATCCCCCCACCGATCACCGCAACGGGCAGCACGCCTGCGTGACGGCCGGCTCCGGCCGGAGCGCCCGTGAACGCAGATGGCACTGAGTGATTCGTCGGCATGGCAGACGCCGCGACAGTAGCACTGCGGCCGCCGAATCGCTGCGCCGCGGTTGCGAAGGACTGCGCACGTCTTGCCGCGCGACGCGGTTTCGCGGGAAACAAGAAACGCCCCCAACGCTCGCGCGAACGGCGCCGGAGGTGAGCGCGACGGGGCGACTAGCCGCGGCCGCCGCGAAGGAGGACGAGGTGGTCCACGCCGTGGGCTTCGAACTCGCGCCAGTAGGCGTCTTCCTTTTGCGCGACCTGCTCTTCGGCGCCTTCGGGGATCTCTTCGGTGTCGCCGGGCGGAATGCCGTGTTCCTGACGATAGTCGCGCAGCGCGAGCCGGCTCACCAGCTCGGTCCAGAAAACGTCCTCGGCGTAGCGCTCGAGTTTCTCGGCGGCGGGACCGTCGATGAGTTTGGCGGCAGGATATGCCTCGCCATTGACGTCGGTCTCCACGAGATCCGCGCAACCGAGCGGTTCGGCGAGCGCGAAAACCTTCTGCGCGATATCGTGGTAACGTTCCGGCATCGTCTCCGGATCGTCAGGGCGGGAGCCCGCGACCCAGAGGCCGAGGTGCACGAGTTCGAGCAGGCGCCCGTATTCCTTCGCGGTGAACGACACTTTCATGCGCGCAATCGACGAAGGCAGCGCGAGGGCGGCAAGTGCGGAGTGCATTTTCGCAGTGCAATCCGGGTTTCACGGACGCGCGCGATGTCGCCCGCGAATCACGCGAATGAAGAAAACAACAGGACCGCGGGCAGGGAATTATTCGCGGCGTTTCGCGTGATTCGCGGGCGGGCGTTTGGTGTTTTTGGATTTTGTCGCAGCGAGACCCGCGTGGCGAAACTGCATCGGCGACACGCCATAGGCGGTGCGAAACGCACGGGAGAAATTATAGATGGAGTTGAACCCGCACTGTTCGGCGATTTCGGACACGCGGTTGGGCGTGAGGCGGAGGAGGCCGCAGGCCTTCTCCAGCCGCTGACTTCGCAGGTGACGCCCGATGCTCACGCCGCACGACACGCGGAAACGCTCGCGCAAATGACTCGGGCTGATGCCGAGCGAGCGCGCGATCTCCTTCACGGTCGGTGCGCCGGCAGAGCGTTGCGCGATCTGATTCACCTGCATCATCACGCCGCGCTGGGGCTCGACCGCGGAACGCGGCGATACGGCGCTGTCGCGACGCAGACGCGTCAACAACACCGCGAGCAACAGCGACTGGAGTTCGGGCGCGCGGCCTTCGTTCTGGTAGGCCTCGACAAACTCCGCCGCGAGTGCGCGCCACTCGGCCGTCAACCGCACCGGCCGGTAACGCAGCGACTCGAACCGGCCGACATCGGCCTGCTCAAACGTGACGAACAACCACAGCAGCGATTCACGCTGCGGCGCACGATAATGGTGAAACTGAAACGGCAGCACGAGCAGCGCCTCACCCGGATGCAGCCGCACCTCGCGATCATCGACGCACACCGTTGCCGCCGTGCGCAGCGCGACGATGAGCACGCAGCGATGGTGCAACGCGCGGCCTTGGAGCGGACGATTGAGCTGCGAAGCCGCGCGACGCTGGAAGCAAACGATGTTTTCCGGAAGCGGTGGCGCGGGCGGACGCCGACCGACGAGCAGCGGATTCGCGGGCTGCGGCAGGCGCGAAACGGTTTCGAGGAGCGTCCGGGCGTTTGGCATTTTTGTTAAAAACAACGGCATTTCTGCCATTTGTCCGGAAGAGGGCGAGTCGTATTATGGCGGCACGACTTCGGTCGCATTCTCCATGAATCCGCTGGCCCCCTCCCGCGTTACGGTTGCGAACATGTGCCGCTGACGATTTTCCCGGCGAGCACCGAAGCGGCGGTTGCCGTCGCCG
The DNA here is from genome assembly GCA_024707325.1 of Opitutus sp. Classification (GTDB taxonomy): domain Bacteria; phylum Verrucomicrobiota; class Verrucomicrobiia; order Opitutales; family Opitutaceae; genus Opitutus. The sequence continues at coordinate 1,004,252 of JANPZY010000001.1, forward strand.
CCGAGATCGCGCAGCTCATCCGCTCGCGTCAGAAGGAAGGCAAGAAGGCCGTGCTCGGTCTCGCCACCGGCTCCACGCCGATCGGCGTGTATGCCGAACTCGTGCGACTGCACCGCGAGGAAGGTCTGAGTTTTTCGAACGTGATCACGTTCAACCTCGACGAGTATCACGGCCTGCCGCCCGAGCATCCGCAGAGTTATCATCACTTCATGCGGGCGCACTTGTTCGACCACGTGGACATTCCTACGGGAAACGCGCACGTGCCGAGCGGCACCGTGGCGTCGGGCGCGGTGGACACCTATTGCCGCGCGTATGAAGAGGCGATTCGCGACGCCGGCGGCATCGACATCCAGATCCTCGGCATCGGCCGCACCGGTCACATCGGTTTCAACGAGCCGGGCAGCCCACGCAGTTCGCGCACGCGACTCGTCACGCTCGATCCGCTCACGCGCCGCGATGCCGCGGGCGACTTCGGCGGCGACGAACACACGCCGCGTCACGCGATCACGATGGGTGTCGCGACGATCTGCTCCGCGCGCCGCCTCGTGCTGATGGCGTGGGGCCAGCACAAGGCGCCGATCGTGCGCGCCGCCGCGGAAGGCGAAGTGACGTCGCAGGTGACGGCGTCGTTTCTCCAGGAACACGACAACAGTCTCTTCGTGCTCGATCGTGCAGCGGCGGGTGCGCTCACGCGGCATCGCACGCCGTGGCTCGTCGGCGCGCTCGAGGATCAAGGCCTCGCGTGGGACGAACGCATGACGCGTCGCGCGATTCTCTGGCTCTCGCAGCAGCGCAAGAAGGCGATCCTCAAACTCACCGACGACGATTACAACGAGGCGGGCTTGCAGGATCTCGTGCGCGTTTACGGTTCCGCCTACGAGGCGAACCTCGCGGGGTTTTATCAACTGCAGCACACGATCACCGGCTGGCCCGGCGGTCGCGACCCGAAGCGCACGCGCCCAGGCGATGCGCCCGTGCGGCCGCTCCGCGCGAAGTCCGCGCAGGTTTTCCCGAAGCGCGTGCTCGTGTTCTCGCCGCATCCCGACGACGACGTGATTTCGATGGGCGGCACGCTCTGCCGGCTCGTCGATCAGGGCCACGAGGTGCACATCGCCTACCAAGTTTCCGGCGCGGGCGCGGTCTCCGACGAAACGATCTGGCGGCATCTGCTTTTCGCGCGCGACTCCGGCCTCGCGAATCCAGCCGAGCGCGCGGAGATCGACGCGCTGTGCGAAACCTTCGAGCACACGGGAGCACTGCCAACCGGTGCTGCGACTCGCGATCGAAAGGCGCTTGTCCGGCGTCACGAAGCGTCCGCGGCCGCGCGCGTGTGCGGCGTGAGTCGGGACCGGTTGCACTTTCTCAATCTGCCATTCTACGAGAGCGATGTCGCACCGCGCCGCCGCCGCCTCGGCGCCGAGGACGTCGCCCGCATGCGGGAACTATTGGAGACGCTGCAGCCGCATCTCATCTACGCCGCGGGCGATCTCGACGATCCGCACGGCACGCATCGCCTGTGTTTGCGCGCCTTGCGCGATGCGCTCGCCGCGGCCAACGGCGCGAGCTGGGTCGCGGATTCCGAGTTGTGGCTCTACCGCGGTGCGTGGGCCGAGTGGGAACTCGATGAAATCGATCTCGCCGTGCCGCTCAGCCCGCAGGAAGTGCTGCGCCGCCGCCGCGCGATTTTCCGTCACGAGACGCAGAAGGATCAGGCGCTCTTCCTCGGCGAGGATCGCCGCGAATTCTGGCAGCGCACCGAGGATCGCAGCCGCCGCCTCGCCGACGCCTACAACACGCTCGGCCTCGCCGAATACGAGGCGATCGAGGCCTTCAAGCGAATGTCTCCGCACGATTTTATCCGTCATGCTGAAGTCTGAAACCACCCCCCGCCCCCGCCGCGCCGCGCGACTGCTCGCGGCGCTGTTGTTGACCGCCATGCCTCTCCTTCACGCCGCGTCCGTCGATCTCATGCCGATCCCCGCGAAACTCGCGTGGACCGAGGGACGCCTCGCCGTCGACGGAAGTTTATCCGTCGCGCTCAAGAATCACGACGACGCGCAGCTCCGCTCTACGCTCACCCGCGCACTGCGCCGCTGGGAAGAGCGCACGCTGCTCACGTTTCGCCGCACCGATACCGCGGAGTTCGTGCTCGCGAGCGATCCCTCGCGCGCGCAGCTCGTGATCGACTGCGCTGCGCCCGCGCGCGAGATCCCGATGCTCGGCGACGACGAGTCCTACACGCTCACCGTGTCCGCCCAACAAGCCGTGCTCAGCGCGCCCAACACCCTCGGCGTGCTGCGCGGGCTCGAGACCTTGCTGCAACTCATCCAGCGCGATGCGGATGGCTGGTTCGTGCCCGCCGTGAAGATCCAGGACACGCCGCGCTTCGCGTGGCGCGGCCTGATGCTCGATCCCTGCCGCCACTGGATGCCGATGGAGGTGATCAAGCGAAACCTCGACGCGATGGCGCTGGTGAAGCTCAACGTCCTGCACTTCCACCTCACCGAGGACCAGGGCTTCCGCGTCGAAAGCAAAACGCATCCCGAGCTGCACCTGCAGGGCTCCGACGGAAAGTTTTTCACGCAGGATGAGATCCGCGAAATCATCCGCTACGCCGCCGAGCGCGGCATCCGCGTCGTGCCCGAGTTCGACATGCCCGGCCACGCCACGGCTTGGGTCGTGTCGCATCCCGAGCTCGGCAGCGCGCCCGGCCCCTACGTGATCGAGCGCAAGTGGGGCATCTTCGACCCCGTCCTCGATCCAACCAACGAAGCCGTTTACAAGCTGCTCGAGGACTTTCTCGGCGAGATGGCCGCGCTGTTCCCCGATCCGTATCTCCACATCGGCGGCGACGAAAACAACGGCAAACACTGGAACGCCAACGAACGCATCCAGCAGTTCATTCGCGACAACGACCTAGAGAACAACGAAGGCATCCACGCCTACTTCAACCGCCGCGTGCGCGACATCCTCATCAAGCACGGCAAGAAGATGGTCGGCTGGGACGAAATCCTGCACCCCGATCTCCCGCAGGATGCGATCGTCCACTCCTGGCGCGGACGCGAGGGTCTCGCCGCCGCCACCGCCGCGGGCCACGCCACGATTCTCTCGAACGGCTACTACATCGACCTCTGCTTCCCGGCGTCCGACCATTATCACAACGATCCGATTCCGGCCGACTCCGTGCTCACGCCCGAACAACAGAAACTCGTGCTCGGCGGCGAAGCCACCATGTGGGCCGAGTGGGTCACGCCCGAGACGATCGATTCGCGCATCTGGCCGCGCACGGCCGCGATTGCCGAGCGACTCTGGTCGCCACGCGAGGTCAACGACACGCGCGACATGTATCGGCGCCTTGGATACATCAGCCGCCGGCTCGAGGAGGCCGGACTGAATCACGAGCGCAACCGTCCCGCGATGATCCGCCGCCTCGCCGGCGATCGCGCCACGGCCGAACAGATCGCCGCGCTCAGTCTGTTCATCGATCTGATCGAGCCGGTGAAGGAGTATCACCGTGGCCAGCATCACCACGAACACACGCAGCACACGCCGCTCGGACGACTCGCCGATTGCGCGCGACCGGAGAGCTTCGTCGTGCGCGAGTTCTCGTATCGCGTCGGCGATTTCCTCTCCGCGCCCGCCAATGCCCGTGCGGAGCTCGCGGCCGATCTCGAACAACAGCTCACCGCGTGGCTCGACGCGGCGCAGGTCGTCACGGACTTCCTCAAGGCCAGCCCCGCCGAGCTGCGCGCCGGCGCGCCCGTCGCGACGAATCTGCACGAAGTCTCTGGTGTCGGTCTTGCAGCCCTCGACGCGATCAACGCGGGCACGAAGCACCCCGCGAGCTGGCGCACCGCGCAACTCGCCACGCTCGAGAAAGCCGCAAAGGAGCACGACGCGTTGCTGCTCCCGATGCTCGGTGCGATTCGCGAACTCGTGAACGCCGCATCCGCACCGTAACGTTTCCCTCCGCAGAGCCGGCGATCGTTTACCGGCTCTGCCTTCCATCCCACCGCGCCCCCGGTGAAATTTCCCTTTCTTCGTTAACGCCCAAACCCGCTGCCCGATCATGTCCACTTCGGCCACACCTCCCGTTCCTGCTTCCGGCCCTCAAGTTCGCTACAACCGCTTTCTGCTTCTCGTCGCCGGACTGGGCGGCCTGCTCTACGGCGTCGACGTCGGCATCATCGCAGGCGCGCTGCCGTATCTCGAAGCGACGTCCGGGCTCAACGCCGGCCAGCTCTCGTTCATCGTGGCCGCCGTGCTGCTCGGCAGTGTGATCTCGACGCTCTTCGCCGGCATGCTCGCCGACTGGATGGGACGGAAACCGCTCATGATTTTGAGCGGCTTGTTGTTCGTGGTGAGCATTCCCGTGATCGCGCTCGCCGAGGGTTACGGCCCGCTCGTGTTCGGTCGTCTGCTGCAGGGCATCAGTGCCGGTCTCATCGGTGTCGTGGTGCCGCTCTATCTCGCCGAATGTCTCGGCGCAGCGACACGCGGCAAAGGCACCGCGATTTTCCAATGGATGCTCACGCTCGGCATCGTGGCCGCGGCGGTGATCGGCATTTATTTCAGTCACCGCGTGGCGGAGGTCGAAAAGCTCGGCTCGGCGGAGCAACTGCTCGCGTTCAAGGATCAGGCGTGGCGCAGCATCTTCTGGGTATCGTTGCCGCCGGGCCTGTTGTTCGTGATCGGCAGCTTCTTCGTCACTGAGTCGCCGCGCTGGCTGTTCCGTCGCAACCGTCTCGATGCCGCGCGCGCCGCGCTGCTCCGCTCGCGTTCGCCTGAGCAAGCCACCACCGAGTTGGAAGAAATGGCCGCCAACGCCGCCGCGGAAAAAGCTCAGGCCGCCTCGGCCGGCGCGAAAGTCCGCGAGTCGCTGCTGAGCCGCAAATACGTCATCCCGTTCGTCCTCGCCTGCATCATCCTCGCCTGCAATCAGGCCACGGGCATCAACTCGATCATCGGCTACAACACCACGATCCTGCTCCAAAGCGGTCTCTCCGATGTGCAGGCGCACTGGGGCTATTTGATTCTCACGCTGGTGAACTTCCTCGTGACGATCGGCGCGGTGATGCTGGTCGATCGCAAGGGCCGCAAGTTCCTCCTCTCGATTGGCAGCGCGGGCATCGTGGCCTCGCTGTTGTTCGTCGGCGCGATGTTCCGCAGCACGGAGTCGCAGCGCGTCGATGTGCGCGACGCGGTGCAGGCGCTCGTCACGGAGGATCAGCAAGCCTCGTTGAAGTTCGATCGCGATGCGGTCACGTCGCTGCTCGCCGCGAACGGCACGGAATCCGGTGCGCTGGCCGGCGCGCCTTCGACGCTCGTGGTGATTTATTCGTATGGCGATTTCCGCACCGCGACGAGTGCGGTGCGTTCCGACGATCCAGCGGCATCGCTTCAGCTCACGCGCGAAAGCTGCGTGCCGCCGAACAAGGTCGTGGCGTTTTTCTCCAATCCATTTGCCGATCTCGACGCCGCGCGCACGGCGCCGCTGAAGATCGAAAACGCGCTCATCACGCCGGTGCCGTCGGAGCGACACGGCTGGCTCACCGCGATCGGCATCTTCGTGTTCATGGCGTTCTTCGCGGTCGGCCCGGGCGTGTGCGTGTGGCTCGCGCTCTCCGAACTCATGCCGACGCGCATCCGCTCCAACGGCATGAGCATCGCGCTTCTCATCAACCAGGGCGTCTCCACCACGATCGCCGCGGTCTTCCTGCCCACGGTTGGTAAATACGGTTACTCGACGCTCTTCTTCATCTTCGCTGGCTGCACGGTGGTTTACTTCATCACCGCGACGTTCCTGCTGCCGGAAACGAAGGGCAAAACGCTCGAGGAAATCGAAGCGCACTTCAGTCGCTCGTCGAAAAAAGCCTGACCGCCCGCCGCGCCCGCTCCCCCGTCCTGATCGAAATCGTCTGCCATGCTCACTGTCTCTCCGCTTGTCCGTCCGGCGCTCGATCCCGACTTCGTGCCGGCCGTTCTTTGGAATCGCGCCTACCAGGCTCTGGTGACGCAGGATCGCGGCGCGCGTCCGTTCGCGCTCGTGCTGGTGCGGCCTGACGGCGGGACTTCGGTGCACGAAAGTCGCGTGCTCGCGGCCGATCATGCGGCCGCGGCGCTCACGTTGCGCTACGCGGAGCGGTTGCTGAAGTTTCTCCTCTGGCAGAAAGGCGGCTCGCTCGTCCGCGTCGTCGGCGCGCCGGAGATCGCGGCCGAACTCGGGCGCATCTACAGCCCGACCGGCGCGCGCGCCTTCGACCACGAGTTCATGGGCGAAAAGGTTTACGGCCAAGCGTTCCGCGTCGAAGCGGCCGACAGTTACGAGGCGGCCAACGAGTCCGCCGCCGAGTCCGCGATCGGACGTCACCTCGAGGGTTGCCGCATCGGCTTCGATCTCGGCGGCAGCGATCGCAAGGCCGCTGCGGTCATCGATGGTCAGGTGGTTTACTCCGAGGAAATCCCGTGGAGCCCGTATTTCGAAAAAGATCCGTCGTTCCACCTCGAGGGTGTGCACGACTCGCTGCAACGCGCCGCGGCGCATCTGCCGCGCGTGGATGCGATCGGCGGCAGCGCGGCCGGCGTTTATGTGAACAACGAGGTGCGTGTGGCGTCGCTCTTCCGCGGCGTGCCGCCCGATCTTTTCGCGAAGCACATCCGGCGGATGTTCTTCACGCTGCAGGAGCGCTGGGGCGGCGTGCCGTTCACCGTCGTCAACGACGGCGAGGTCACCGCGCTCGCGGGCTCGATGTCGCTGAGCGACAACGCGGTGCTCGGCGTCTCGATGGGCACGAGCATGGCGGGCGGCTATGTGACGCCTGCGGGCAACATCACGCCGTGGCTCAACGAACTCGCGTTCGCGCCAATCGATTATCGCGAGAACGCGCCGGTCGACGAGTGGTCGGGCGACGGCGGTTGCGGCGTGCAGTATTTCTCGCAGCAGGGCGTCGCGCGTCTCGCGAGCCGCGCGGGTTTCGATTTCCCCGATGATCTTCCACTGCCCGAGCGGCTCGTGAAAGTGCAGGAGGCAATGAAGGCCGGCGATGCGCGCGCCGCCGCGATCTACGAAACGATCGGCACGTATTTCGGCTACGCGATCGGGCACTACGCGGACTTTTATGAGATCCGCCATCTGCTCGTGCTCGGACGCGTCACGAGCGGCTCGGGCGGCGATGTCATCCTCGAGCAGGCGCGTCGCGTGTTGCAGTGGGAGTTTCCGGCGCTGGCCGGGCAAATCCGACTGAGCGTGCCCGACGAAAAAGACAAACGCCACGGCCAGGCGGTCGCCGCCGCCAGCCTCCCCGCGCTCGGGCGTCGCACGAGTTAACCCACTTCTTTTCTCCCATGAAATTCTCGCACCCCAACGCCGACATCTTCGTTCCGGACGGACAAGCGCCCGAAACCGCGCTCGCTCGCGTGACGCATCTGTGCGTCGCCGCTCACCAGGACGACATCGAGATCATGGCCTACGCAGGCGTCACCGCGTGCCTCGACACGCCAGGCAAGGCGTTTGGTGGCGTCGTGGTCACCAACGGCGCGGGCTCTCCGCGCACGGGTGCTTACGCGCACATGACCGACGAAGAGATGCAGGGCGTGCGTCGTCAGGAGCAGCGCAAGGCCGCCGAGCTCGGCCGCTACGCGATCCAGCTCCAGCTCGCGCATCCCAGCTCCGAGGTGAAGAAGCGCGCGCAACCCGATGTGCTCGCCGACCTCCGGCGAATTTTCGCGGGGTGCAAACCCGAGGTCGTTTATCTCCACCAACCCGCCGACAAACACGATACGCACGTCGCGGTGATGGCGCGCGCGATCGAGGCGATCCGTTCGCTGCCCGTCGAGCAGCGTCCGAAAAAAGTCCTCGGCTGCGAAGTCTGGCGCGACCTCGATTGGCTGGTGGACAGCGACAAGGTCGCGCTCGATGCCGGCGGACATCCCGAACTCGCGGGCGAGTTGCTGAAGGTCTTCGATTCGCAGGTCACCGGCGGCAAACGCTACGATCTCGCCACGCTCGGGCGCCGCGCCGCGCACGCGACGTTCCACACGTCGCACGCGACCGACAAGATGTCCGGCATCACATGGGCGATGGATCTCACGCCACTCGTCGCCGACGACCAGCTTTCGATCGAAGCGTTCACGCTCGCGCACATCGAGCGACTCCGCACCGATGTCGCGCAACGCGTCCGCGCGTTTTGCTGAGCGATTTCGCCCACCACACACCCCGCCTCGCTCCACGTTTCCGCCCCAAAACCATGAGTGCTCCAGCTCCCACCTCCTCGCCCCGCCTGCTCTCGCTCGATGCGCTGCGCGGGTTCGACATGTTTTGGATTCTCGGCGCCGACGTGCTCGTGCAGGCATTGCGCGGACTGAGCGACGCCGCACCGGTTCGGCTGCTCGCGGAACAACTGGAGCACAAGGCGTGGCACGGGTTCGCGTTCTACGACCTCATCTTCCCGCTGTTCGTGTTCATCGTCGGCGTGTCGCTCGTGTTTTCACTCGCACGCGCACGCGAAACGACCTCGCGCGGCGCGCTCGTGGGCAAAATCCTCCGCCGCGCCGCGATCCTGTTTCTTTTCGGCATCCTCTACAATGGCGGGCTCGCGCAACCGTGGCCCGAAGTGCGGTTGGTCGGTGTGCTGCAGCGCATCGCGATCGTCTACGCGATTTGCGGCAGTCTCTTCTGCTGGCTGAAACCGCGCGCACTCGCGGCGACCGGCGTGGCGATTCTGCTCGGTTACTGGGCGTTGATGGCATGGACGCCGATCCGCGATCTCACGCTGCAAGCGGAACCGCTCGCCGCGCAGCTCGGCGTGGAGAATCCCACGCGCGAACAAACCGAGCCGCTCTTCGCCGCCACGACCGAACGCACGCGCGGTCACTACGAGCCGGGGCTGAATGTAGCCAATCACGTCGATTTCGCGTGGCTGCCCGGCCGGATGTATAATCACTACTTCGATCCCGAGGGCATCGTGAGCACACTGCCGGCGGTGGCTACGGGATTGCTCGGCGTGCTCGCCGGCGTGTGGCTGCGGCGTAGGGATATTTCGGATACAAGGAAAACGCGCGGGCTGCTCTTCGGCGGCGTGGCGGCCGTGGCACTGGGCTGGCTGTGGCATCTCGGCGGATTCCCGGTGAACAAGCAGCTCTGGACCTCGTCGTTCGTGCTCGTCGCGGGCGGCTGGAGTCTCGTGCTGCTCGCCGTGTTTTACTGGGTGGTTGATGTCCGACAGCAGCAAGGCTGGTGTCGACCCTTTGTGTGGATCGGCATGAACCCGATCACGCTCTATCTCGCAACCAGTCTCGTGAGTTTCGGCGGCATCGCGCGGCGCCTCGCGGGCGGCAGCATCGAGCAGACGCTCGACCGCGCGGTGACGCCGGGTTTCGGCGAATTCGTGCTGGCGCTGCTCACGCTCTCACTGCTCATCGGTCTCGCGGCGTTTCTATATCGACAGAAGATCTTTTTGAAGGTGTGAGGCCGGCGGCGGCGTAGAGACTTACGGAGAGAACGAGAACGAGTAAGAGAACGAGAACGATCTTCGAGGCGCGACTCACCGGGGACGGATCGCCCTACCTGCTTTCGCCCGAGCGCACGGCAAAACGCCGCGCCGGAAAAACCGGCGCGGCGTTTGGTGTTTACCTGGGGGTCGCGGCGTCCTGGTTGCCCGCGCATCAACGATGCGCGTAGGTGACGCTATCCCGAAGTTGTTTTACGCGGTCATGCGCTTCCTGCACGCCGGCGGCCTGGCGCTCGATGAGCGCGCGCGTTTCGGCGTCGAGGTAGAGATTGTTGGAGGCATCGCGGTAATTGGCGACCGCGGCGTCTTCACCTCGTTCGCACTCGGCGAGGACGGCATGCGGTTCGTTCTTCGACATCGCGGCCTTCAGATTGATCCAACCGCGATGGAGCGTGCCGCTGACGCTGCCGCTCTTGTCGGGATCACCTCCCAAGGTGCGGACCTGCTCCTGCAACTCGCGGATGAACTGCGCGCGCTGGGCGGCGTAGTTGGAGAACACGCGCGAGAGCTCGGCGTCCTTCGCATCCTCGGCGGCGGTGCGGAATCCGTTTTGGCCGTCCTTGCAGGTTTCGATGAGGTCGTTGAGCACGGCGATGGTTTTTTCGTTGGTCGATTTCATAAGATGGGAGGGAGGGTAATTTTCTGTATTCAAAAAAGCAGGACGCCTCCCGTTTCGCGTATCGCGTGCCAACCGGTCCGTTTTCACGGAAGTGGTTGCTTCACAGCACGCGGGGCAAAAACCGCCCGACGCCCGCTCTTGCAGGATGCATGAATCGCGCGGCGAAACGGAGAAACCTGCATGACTCGTGGGCATGAAAAAAGCCGCGTCGAGTGACGCGGCTTTCAGAGAGAAACACCCGGCCGATCGGCCGGGCGCGTTATTTCGCCGGGGCGGCGGCGGGCGCTTCGGCGTTGGCTGCGCCCGGGGCTTCCTTCAAACGCCACACCACCGAGTTCATGAGGTAGGGACGCGGCGCGATGATCCACTTGTAGTTGGGCATCTGCTCTTCGGACGCGAAAGAGATGGCGATATTCCAGCGCGATTCGACCGGGAGGCCGTTGCGCTTCGACGGGGTGAATTTCCACGTCTTCACCGCGTTCGTAGCCACTTCCTCGAACTGCGGGTGCGACGCGCGGATCGTGCGCACCGCGGCGACTTCGCCGGCCGTATTGATCGTGAGCTCGAGCACGGCACCGCCGACTTCGCCTTGTTCGTGCAGGTCGGGCGGATAGAGCGGCGCGACACCCTCGGAGCGGTCCCAGACCGGCAGCGTGATATCGCGATTGGCTTCGGGCCGGTCGCCTTCGACGGGGAAATGAAAAGGAATGCGCGCGCGAAACGGCACGGCCTTGCCGTCCTTGATCTTCGGTTCCATCGCGGCGCCGCGCACCAGCGAATACGCGATGTTGGTGAGCACGGCAAAGCTCGTCGGATCCGTGCTCTCGATCACGGTGGCAGCGACGGGGATGCCTTGCTCGTTGTATTCGACTTCGAGCACGATGTCGTAGCCGGGCTTCGGCGCGGCCGCCGCAATCGTGGGCGTATCGGCGAAAGCGAGGCTCGACACCGCGAGCGCACCGACAAACAGCAGGAGGGAACGGAGAGTCTTCATGGGGGAGCCCGGCACGTTGGCGCGGCGTAGGGCGGGTGACCATCCCAAATCTCGGACGGTTCCACCACGATTCTCGGGCCAGCGAGGCATTGACCGTTCTCGCGCGCTCGGCCAAGAGTTCTCCCCTTATGGCCGATACACCCGCACCCGCCGAAGTCACGATGGACAACCTGGTCGCTCTCGCGAAGCGCCGCGGTTTCGTGTTTCAATCCTCCGAGATCTACGGCGGCCTCAACGGCTTCTTCGACTACGGCCCGCTCGGCGTGGAGTTGAAGAAAAACATCCGCGACTGCTGGTGGAACGACATGGTCCGCCGCCGCGACGACATCGTCGGCATCGAGAGCTCGATCATCATGCACCCGAAGGTCTGGGAAGCCTCGGGCCACGTCGCCGGCTTCACCGATCCGCTGGTGGATTGCAAAGTCTCCAAGCAGCGCTTCCGCGCCGATCAGCTCTTCTTCGCGCCGGTCGTCGTCGACGGCAAAACGGTCGGCTACGTTTCCGCGCTCGAGTCCGAAAAGACCACCGAGGACCTCCAGGCCGCGGCGGAAACCTTCAAGCGCAAGAAAGCGATCCAGGGCACGCTCGCTCCCGTGCAACCGCGCGACATGACCGAGGCGCAGCCCGACGAGATCGCGCTCATCCCCTCTCCCGCCACCGGCGAACCCGGCAGCCTCACGCCGCCGCGCGCGTTCAACATGATGTTCGAGACGCACGTCGGCCCGCTCCGCGATTCGTCGTCGGTCGCCTATCTGCGTCCCGAGACCGCACAGGGCATGTTCGTCGATTTCAAGAACGTCGTGGACACCGGCCGCGTGAAACTGCCCTTCGGCATCGCGCAAGTCGGCAAGTCGTTCCGCAACGAGATCACGCCGCGCAACTTCATCTTCCGCTCGCGCGAGTTCGAGCAGATGGAGATGGAATATTTCATCCACGAAGACGCCGACTGGAAGAAGGCGCACGACGAGTGGATCGAGTGGTGCCGCCAGTGGCTGCTCTCGATCGGCCTGCCCGAGTCGCACCTCTCGCTCTACCAGCACCCGAAGGAGAAACTCTCGTTCTACTCCAAGGGCACGACGGATATCATGTTCAAGTATCCGTTCGGCGTGCAGGAGCTCTGGGGTATCGCCGCGCGCGGCAACTACGACCTCACGCAGCACGCCCAGGCCTCCGGCAAACCGCAGGAAATTTTCGACGAAGCGACGAAGAAGAAATTCGTCCCGCACGTGATCGAGCCCGCCGTCGGCACCGACCGCATCTTCCTCGCCGTCCTCTGCGCCGCGTATGCGGAAGAGGATGTGAAGGACGAGAAGGGTAACGTCGAGAAACGCACCGTGCTCCGCCTCTCGCCGCGCATCGCGCCCGTGAAGGTCGCCGTGCTCCCGCTGCTCAAGAACAAGGAGCAACTCGTCGGCCGCGCGAAGGAACTCTACGCGAAGCTGAAGCGCAAATACGCCGCGTTCTACGACGAGGCCGGCGCCATCGGCCGTCGGTATCGTCGTCAGGACGAGATCGGCACGCCGTGGTGCGTCACGATCGACTTCGATACCATCGAGAAGGACGGCACGTTCACGCTGCGCGACCGCGACACGATGGAGCAGAAGCGCATCAGCGAAGCCGAACTCTTCGCGCTCCTCGACGAGAAGGTTTACTAAGCCGTCGACCCCACCTGGTTCTTTTCGAAAAACCCGCCGCATCTCCGGCGGGTTTTTCTTTGGTGGGTTATTTCGGGCGCAAAAAAAGCACCCCGGCGACCAAACCGGGGTGCTTCTCTCATCAGGTTCTTACGGGCAAAAGTCTTACCAGCGATACGTGACGCCGGCCATGACGTTGTAATCCGCGAACGCGGCGCTGACCGCATTCGGGTAGCCGACGCGCTTCTCATCCACGCTGCGCCAGCGCTGGCGGTGGATGGTCATCGGCACCGACACAAAGATGCTCGTCGAACCGAACGCATACGACACGCCCGGCTCCACGGACAAGCTGTGACCCGGACGGCGGAAGCCCGAGTTGGAACCGATCAAATCGCGCGGCGGCTGACCTTCGATGCGCAGACCGAGCTGCAGGCTCACGCCTTGGATACCGAGGGGCTGACCAAACGAGAAACCAGCGCGGCCGATGAAGTAGTCCGGCACGCTCGTTTCGGGATCCGGCACATACGGACCCGCACCGCTCCACTGGTTGTTCGTGCTGTTGGCGCCACGCGGATTCACGAGGTAAGTGACTTCGCCATACACGAGCGCATTCGTGTCGCCGAGATAGTGGAAACCTTCCGCGCTGAGCGCGACGCCGAGACCACCGTCGCCCGGCTGGATCGCGACGTCCGCGGGACCACGGCGCCAATCGAGACGCTGGGGGCTGCCGGGCGCAGCGACGTTCACCAAACGCCAGGTCTGCGTGTCGTAGTTACCCGTCGGCAGCTTGAGACCGGCGCCGAGACGGACATTGCCGCGCGGATGCGTGGTCGGATCGAACATCCAGCGGCGCAGCGTCACCGCCACATCGCCCACGCCGCGCGCCTTGTCGGCGGAAGCCGTGTAGGGCGGAATCGGGCTGCGGTCGAACGTGCCCGTTTGATACGGCAAGCTGACCGTCAGCGACGTGCGCTCGGTCAACGCGCGCGTCAGCGAAAGATCCCAAATCGTGCGCTCCACGCGCGGGGCGTTGGCGGGCACTTTTTCCTGATTTGCATCATAGAAGTGGCGCTCGGCCTCGTAGGAACGATAGGTGAGGCTCACTTCCCATTGGCCGGGCACGAGGTAGCCGGCCTTGCCGGCGCCGCCGGTGATCGGCGGGCTCACGCGGGTGGCCATGCAGCCTTGGCCGTGGGAGGAAACCGCCGGCAGCAAAGCCAGCGCGATCACTCCGAGAGTTGAAAAAACACGTCGGGGTTGGGTGGTCAGGGTGTAGGTCATGTCTGTCAGTGTGTGTGGAGCCCACGGACGAAAGCGCGTCAGCGGGCAGGCGGAGTTGTCAGGTCCAGCCCCACGCTGAAACCGCACTGTGGCTGAGCGCCCCCAATTCGGGGCGAACTGCCAACGCCTGGCACCACACTGACAATTTGCGGCGCGCGAACACGATACGGTCCGCACCTTGGCTCGACCTTGTGCGGACCTTGGCTCGACTCGGTCCGCACTGTGGCGTGACTCGAGCCGCACTCAGTCCCGACCCGGGACGGACCTTGGCGCGACCGTGTCCGCACTCGGGCGCGACTTGGTGCGCAACACGAGCACGTTGCCGGCGACGCAGAGCGCGATGCCGGCAAAGGTCGCGGGGTGCCAGCGGAGGCCTTCGAAGAGCGTCGACAACACCACCGCCACGATCGGCACCATCGCGCCGACGTAACCCGCACGATCGGCGCCGATGCGTGAGACGAGCGTGAGATACGCGCCAAACGCGACCACCGAACCAAAGAGCGCGAGGTAAACCAGCGAACCGATGTAGGCCGTCGTGGCTTCAAACGTGAACTCGCGTCCGGCGAAGAGCGCATACGCGCCGACGAGCACGGCGCCGTAGAGCATGCTCCACGCGTTGGCCTGCATGACGGGCATGCCCGTGCGTTGATTACGCGCGGCCGCGATGTTGCCGAGCGAAGCCGACAGCGTGGACAGCAGCGCAAACGCCGCGCCGAGCCACACGCTGCCGCGGCTCACGGTGTGGCCGAGTTCGGGCCAGAGCACGAGTCCCACGCCGGCCACGCCGAGCGTTGCGGCCACGACCGTCGCGCGTCGAACCGGCGTGCCGAGAAACACCCGCGCTGACGCGATGTTGGCAAACGTGATCATCGAGAAGATCAGCGCGACGAGTCCCGAGCTGATCTGCTCCTCGGCGAGGTAAACGAGCACGTAGTTGAGGCCGAAGAGCAACGCGCCCTGCAGCGCCATCCACGCGTGTTGAGATTTTGAATACACGAGCGGCACCCGCCGCAGCACGCACCACGCGAAAAGGAGCGCACTCGCCAGCGCGAAACGATACGCCACCGACACCTCGACCGGCACGCGTCCGAGCTGAAACGTGATCGCGAACCACGTGGAACCCCAGATGAAGACCGAGGTGAGATAGAGGCCGAGGTTGTTCATGCGTTTTCCAGAAAAGCGATTCGGCCCGCGCCTGCACGCGGCGACGGCGGACGGACCGTGCAGTCGCCGCAATATGCAACCGGGACAGCGGCGACGCGCGACCGATGACGTTTTTTCATCGTGCGAACGTAACACCGTCGCGCGACAACCTCGTGTCAGCAGTCCTCCGCCCCGCCATGACGCCGCCCGCGACGGCAGGTTTTCAACCATACCGACTCGGAAACGCTTTGGCTGATCGTCGGCGCGCCGGGCAGGAGTTTGGGCCGGGAGAGGCGTTTGATCTGAAACGTTTCTGGCCCGAAGACCCGAAGCAGTTGCCCAAAGAGCTCGCTGGCGCGGCGTGGCCGCCATCGGCATAAGCCACGCGAGAAGTCTCCCACTGCCCCGCAACTAAATCACTTTCGGGGCGTCGGATTGCTCGATTGATCGTTAAATCTTCGCCTATTCTGCCACTCATGAGCCTCCCCCGTCTCTTCCCCACCCGCACGCTGGCCACGGTTTGCTCGTTTGCCGCGCTGGTCGGTGCGTTCAGTTTCTCCGCCTCGGAGTGTTTCGGCGCCGCCGATTCCAAAGTGGCTGCCGCCACGGCGTCCGCGGGACGCGAGCGCATCCGTCTCGACACGGGTTGGCGTTTCGCGCTCGGGCACGCGACGGATCATGCCAAGGATTTTAATCACGGCACGGGCTACTTCTCGTATCTCGCGAAGACGGGTTTCGGCGACGGTCCTGCAGCGGTGTCGTTCGACGATCGCGGCTGGCGCAGCGTGAACATCCCGCACGACTGGGCGGTGGAGCTGCCGTTCGACGGTCGCGGCACCGCGAGCCATGGCTTCAAGGCGATCGGCCGCCATTTCCCCGAAAATAGCGTGGGCTGGTATC
The DNA here is from genome assembly GCA_024707325.1 of Opitutus sp. Lineage (GTDB taxonomy): Bacteria > Verrucomicrobiota > Verrucomicrobiia > Opitutales > Opitutaceae > Opitutus. Next base: position 1,020,332 of record JANPZY010000001.1, read on the forward strand.
GCCGGACGTTTCACGTGGGCGCAGAGGAAAAAGGCCGCCGCATCCGTCTCGATTTTGACGGCATCTACCGCAACGCGCGCGTGTTCGTGAACGGATTCTTCGTCGGCGAAGAGCCGAGCGGCTACGTCGACGCGAGCTACGATATCTCCGAATACCTCAACTACGGCGGCGAAAACCTCATCGCGGTGCGCGTCGACGCCACGATGGAGGAAGGCTGGTTCTACGAGGGCGCGGGCATCTATCGCCACGCCTGGCTCGTGAAAACCGATCCGCTCCACGTCGCGCTCAATGGCACGTGGGTCCGCAGCGAAGTCGCGGAGGATTTTTCCGCCGCCGATCTGATCGTCGAGACGCGCATCAACAACCACGGCCGGGCCGCCACGACCTACACGCTCGAGCAGGAAATTCTCGGTCCCGACGGCCGCCGCCTCGCCTACGCGACCTCTGCCGCGCCCGAACTCGCCGCCGGTGGCCTCGCCACGCACACGGAAAAGCTTTCGCTCGCGAAGCCGCAGCTCTGGTCGATCGAAAAACCCACGCTGCACAAACTCGTCACGACTGTCCGCCGCGGCGACGTCGTGGTTGATCGCTACGAGACGCCGTTTGGCATCCGCACGATCAAGTTCGACCCGAACAAGGGCTTTTTCCTGAACGGCCAGCACGTCGTCCTCAAGGGCACCAACAATCACCAGGACCACGCGGGCGTCGGCGCCGCGATCCCGGACGCGTTGCAGGAATTCCGCATCCGCAAGCTCAAGGAAATGGGCAACAACATCTATCGCGCTTCGCACAATCCCGCGACGCGCGAGATCCTCGAGGCCTGCGATCGTCTCGGCATGCTCGTGATCGACGAGAACCGTCTGATGGGCATCAACCCGTATCACCTCGGCCAGCTCGAGCGCATGATCCGTCGCGATCGCAATCACCCGAGCATCGTCCTCTGGTCGATTGGCAACGAGGAATGGGGCATCGAGGGCAACATCAAGGGCGCGCAGATCACCGTGCCGATGCAGGATTTCGTGCACCGCCTCGATCCCACGCGCCGCGTGGTCGCCTCGATCAGCGGCGGTTGGGGTGGCATTTCCTCCAAGATCGAAGTCGCCGGCGTGAACTACGTCATGCAGGCGAACGTCGACAAGCAGCACGCCGAGTATCCCGAGCAGATCATCCTCGGCACCGAGGAAACAACCACGCAGCAGACGCGCGGCATCTATTTCACCGACGCCGCCAAGGCCCACCTCTCTCCGCAGGAAGACGGCTCCTCGCGCGGCAACTGCGAGTTCGGCTGGAAATACTACCTCGAGCGTCCGTGGGCCGCGGGTGTGATCTACTGGACCGGCTTCGACTATCGCGGCGAACCCACGCCGTTTGGGTGGCCCGCGATCGGTTCGCAGTTCGGCATTCTCGACCAGTGCGGTTTCCCGAAGGACAGCTTCTACTACCTGAAGTCGTGGTGGACCGACGAAACCGTGCTCCACATTTTCCCGCACTGGAACTGGCCCGGCCGCGAAGGCGAAACCCTCGAAGTCCGCGCGCACAGCAACTGCGAGGAAGTCGAACTCTTCCTCAACGGTGCCTCGCTCGGCCGGAAGAAGATGGAGCCCAACGGCCACCTGTCATGGAATGTTGAATACAAACCCGGCACGCTCCTCGCTCGCGGCTACCGCGGCGGCAAGGAGATCGCCACGACCAAGGTTGAAACGACCGACGCTCCCGCCGCCGTCACGCTCGTGCCCGATCGCACGAAGCTCGTCGCCGATGGACGCGATGTTTCCGTCATCACCGTCGAAGCCCGCGACGCGAAGAACCGTCTCGTGCCGACCGGCGCGGTGCCGGTGACGTTCAGCGTGCGTGGTCCGGGCCGTATCATCGGCGTCGGCAATGGCGATCCATCGTCGCACGAGCCCGATGTCTATCTCGCCAGCGTGCGCACCGTGAACCTCGGTTCGTGGGAAGCGCCCGACGGCTCCGTGAAGACCGGCCAGAACGTGTTCGAAGCGACCTTCGACGCGCCCGAGCTCGCCGACGGCGAAACCGTCACGCTCCTTCTCAACGCGCTCGGCACGAACCAGACCGCGACGCTCAACAGTCAGACGCTCCACCAAAACGCCGCACCTGAGCAGGCCCGCAGCACGCTCGCGCTCGACGTTTCGCAGCTCCGCAAGACCGGCAACGTGCTCCGCATCGAAGCCACGCGCTACGAAGACTGGGGCATGCGCGACAGTTTGAAACAGGTGTGGCCCGCGATGCTCCGCATCGACACGCCCGCGCCTGCGTGGAAGCGCACGACCTTCAACGGTCTCGCGCAGGTGATCGTCCAATCCACCGGCGAAGCCGGCGAGATCGTCGTCGAAGCGAAGAGCGAAGGCGTGAAGTCCGCGAAGATCACGCTGAAGGCGAAGTGATCCTCTCGCTCGTTCTCTTAATCGTTCTCGTTCTCGACTTAGATTCTGCTCAATCCCGCGGCGCCGGCCTCCTTGCCGGCGTCGTTTTTTTTGAATCCGCGAGAACGAGAAGGATGCATCCAGTCGCCGGCTCACGACGAGAAACGATGTTAGACGCACGTCGCGGGATAGCTAAACCGCGTCAGCCCTATCATCATCCCCCCGAGCCTACACTTTACACCCTGCACACGGACTACTTAGCTAGGGATGTCCATGATTCAACTCCCCCAAGTTGAGCCCTACTCGGACTCGAACGGCAACGTGATTGTCGGAATGCCCAAATGGCAGACGAACGTGAAAGTCGTCTTCGGTGCGACGAACTGTCGAATCGAAATCGCAGAAGGAGTTCGGCTCGAAAATCTCACGATCAACATGACCGGGCCCGGCGGTCTCTTGAAGATCGGTCGTTCTAGTTGTGTCCGTAGCGGCGTTAGGGTCGGGCTCAATAGTAGTATCATTATCGGCGAGCGACTTTCGAGCACCTCTGGTGGCAGTTTCAGCGCCGCAGAAGGCACCAGTGTAACAATTGGCGACGATTGCATGTTCGCCGTATCGATCGACATCCGATCTGACCACTCGCACCCCATTTTTGATCGAGCCACGGGAGCCCGAACCAACGTCAGCAAATCAGTCGCGATCGGAAATCACGTTTGGCTTGGTCCACAGGCTTTTGTTTATCCGGGATCGGTGATCGGAGATGGGGCGGTGATCGGGGCACGATCGATCGTGTTTGGGACTATTCCTGCTCACTGTGTCGCTGTCGGCACTCCGGCGCGGGTCGTTCGCGAAAACATTGTGTGGGACAAAACCCACGTCGCCATCACTGCGCCGTGGCAGTTCGATCACCTAAGCGATATCAAGTCCCCTTGGTTAGCTAACGAATACGTTTCGTAACGACATCTCCTCTTTTCAAGGGCGAGCCTTCTTCGATCCAAGAGACGGGCTCTCTAAGGTTTTGCCGCGTTGGATACTTTAGCGGACGCAACGAACGCCCCTGCTGCAGCTTTTGGTCGAATCATCCGTTCATATCCGAGGAGACGTCCACGAGTCTAGCGCGCGCGATTCCCGCGCGGCGGCCATTCCGGTAGTTCCACGCGTTCACGACGCTTCTGCTCCTCACGCAAACGAACGCGCTCCGCCGCCGGCACCGCAAAGCCCGTATCGGCCGGCAACACGCAACCGGGACGGCCCGGCACGCAGTCAGTCTTGAGACGCAAACACGCGTCTTCGTCGGGTGTGAAGTGAGGACAGGAAAAGCTCATGGCGAATGGTCAGTCGCGAGAGCTTATCGCACCGCGTCGTCCTGCGCCTTGATGGCGCTCAAGGTCGCCGCAGGGCGACGTTTTCGGCCCTTCATTTCTCCGTGACCGTGATCATTACAAGTTATCTCGTGACAACATATCATAAGCGTTATCTAATGACATGTCCCCAGCCGCAACTCGTTCTGCCCCGCATGAAAATCCCGTCTTTCTGGTCACCCCACCTACGTAAATTGGCTGGGGCTATGGCAGTTGCCCTGGGTTCGCTGGGAGCCGACTCCGCCTCCGCCGCCAGCACCTATCAGGCGGATTCCGCGCTCGCGGACTACTCGGGCATCACCGAGAGCGGCGGCACGATTGTGGTGCCGTTTGTCCTGAAAACCGGCGACGCGCTGCCCGGTTTGGGGACCTCGTTCGACGTCACCTATACATTCTCGGCCATCACCGCCTACCACTTCTCCGAAACCGGAATCACTTGGAAATCAGGTCCGGCCGAGGGCGCGCCGCCGAGCTACATTTCGCTGCCCAATCCGGACGGCATGTTCACCTCGCTGCCCGCCCAAAACGTCACCTCGCTGCCGTATGAACTGGGCGGCTCGACCGCGACCACCTCCGAAGGCGACTATTGGTTCGAGGCCGCGCTCGATGAAGGCCTGCTCGTGCCGATCGGGCACTATACGGTCTCCACTTCGGCAGCGCCTGTGGTGCCCGGCTACGATATTATTTCGCAATACGCCTCACATGGCTACGGCTGGGGAATCCTCGGCGTGGATGACGGCGCCGTTCACGGCGGGTGGTTCGCGTATCCTGACGATCCCGACGATGACTACCGCGCCTTGGGCGTCACGGTGGGTTTCAATCTCGTCGCATTCTCGTCAAGCGGTGAACTCCCGCCCGACTACAATCCGCTCACCGCCATGTGGGCCAGCTCCGGGTATGTAACCTTCGAGGTCGCCGCGATCCCCGAGCCCAGCACTTACGCGGTCGTGCTCGCCCTCGCCGCCGGAACGCTCGTCGTCGTGAAACGCCTCCGCCGCCGCGCCTCGTAAACAGCTCGACGCAGTCGCCCGCCAGTCGGCAGGCACGTCTCTCCGAGACGTCCATCCTCATCTCGCATCGAAGATATCCGGGATATTTTCCCGGTTCGGGAAATTGCCACCCTTTCGTCGCGGTGAAAAATGCGCTCGCCCCGAAGTTATCTATAAATCCCAAAACTCTCATGAACCTGCTCCGAATCGCTGCCCTGTGCGTCGCCTTGGTCACGTCGCTTCACGCGAAATATGTCCCCACGCCTGAGATGGCGATGAGCTTCAACATGCAGGTGGACCCGACGAAATGGGTTCCCCAGTTCATGGATGGCGACAAGTCGGGCATCATCTTCGAACTCGTGCCGGCCGGCGAATCGATCGACGCGTGGAAAGAAATGGTCGCCCAACAGATCATCTTCACCAAGGTGCCGCTCCGGAAATTTGTCGATGCGTGGAAAGCCGGATTGCTCGCGTCCGACCCGAAGATCGAGCTCACGGAAGAGCAAAGCGAAGATGGCTCAATCCTCGCGAGCTACGTTTCGGTGACTGGGCAGGAAGCCAGCCTCCGTCGATTTATAAAGGCCAAGGATGGCATCTATATGCTGGCCTATCACGTCCGCCCCTCCCTGAAGACGGACGAGCGCTGGGCTCTCTGGCGTGAAATCGTTACGACGGCGAGCTTGGTGCCAAACCCTGAAAATAAGCGCTGACGTCGCGCCGCGACGCCCGCATGAAAATTTTCCGTTCATGAAAATCGTCGCTCTCACCGGCGCCGGGATCAGTGCTCCGAGCGGCGTGAAGACGTTTCGCGATGCGGGCGGGCTTTGGGAGAACCATCGCGTCGAGGACGTCGCCACGCCCGAGGGTTTCGCGCGCAATCCGGAACTCGTGCTCCGTTTCTACAACGAGCGCCGCGCGCAGCTCGCGGTCGTGAAGCCCAACGCCGCGCATCTCGCGCTCGCGGCGTGGGAGCGCGCACACGAGGTCGGGGTGATCACGCAAAACGTCGACGATCTCCACGAACGCGCCGGCTCCACGCGCATCATTCATCTGCACGGACAACTCACAAAAGCGCGCTGCACGCTCGATCCCAGCTACGTCGTGGACATCGGCTATCGACCGATCGCGCTTGGCGATCGTTCGCCGGCTGGCGCGCAACTGCGACCGCACATCGTGTGGTTCAGCGAAGCCGTCCCGGCGATGGACGACGCCGAACTCGAAATGGAAGATGCCGACGCTGTCTTCGTGATCGGCACTTCGCTTCAAGTTTATCCCGCCGCCGGTCTCGCCGAAATCGCGCCATCACGAGCGCTGCGTTTTCTCGTCGATCCGCATCCCGGGCGCGTGCCGCCCGGCTATCGCGTGATCGCGCAATCTGCCGATCTCGGCGTGCCCGCGCTGTCGGCCGAGTTGGGACTTTGAGCGGACCGGGTCGCGACCATCTCCGGACGGGATCGTGTCGTCGTCCGGACCGTGTTGCATCATGCGTGCTCGTGACCGTGATCGACCTCAGGCGAAGCGCGACTGAAACGAATCGATCGTGAACACGATCGCGAACTCGCGCGCGCCGCCGATTTCAGCGTCGCCCGAGTTCGGCGGAGACGGCGTTGAGCACGGCGTCGAGATCGGTGGCGCGGAGCGGTTTCGTCAGATGGGCAAAGAAACCCGCTTCGCGGCTCCGCTGCACGTCGTCTTCCATGCCGTAGCCTGTCAACGCCACCGCGAGGAACTCGTTTCCGTCCTTCAGTTGATCGAGCAACTCGTAACCCGAGCCGTCCGGCAGGCCGATGTCCGTGATGAGCACGTCGAAGCTCACCCGGCTCGCCGTTTCCCGAGCCTCCGCCACCCGGCCCGCCAGCGACACGCGATGGCCGCGCGCGGCCAGCAGACGGTTGAGCGCCACGCGTGTGGCCGCGTGGTCTTCGACGAGCAGGATGTTGAGCGCGTGGGCGGGATTGTCCTTGGCCAAGTTCGCGGTCGCGCTTCCCCGCAGCGCGGCTTCTGCGGATGCGGCGAGCACGGGAAGCTCGATGGAGAAAACACTGCCACGGCCGGGACCGGCGCTTTCGGCGGCGATCGAGCCGTGATGCAGCTCCACCAGGGTGCGCGAGATCGCGAGACCCAGCCCAAGGCCACCAAAGCGATGCGCCGCGCCGGGGTTGGCGTGGTCGCCCTGCGCGAACGCCTGGAACGCGCGGTCCAGTTCGTCCGCGGTCATGCCGATGCCGGTATCCTCAACCCGGATACGGAAGCGGGTGCCGTCCTCCACCGGCGAAGCCCGCACCGACACCCGGCCGCCTCGCGGCGTGAACTTGGCCGCATTGCGCAGCACGTTCCAGAACACCTGCTGGAGTCGGGTCGGATCGCACTCCACCAGACAGGACGCGGGCTCCAGCTCCGTGATCACGCGGAGGTTCTTCTCCTTGAAGTCGGATTCCACGTTGGCGATCGCGTCGATCAACACGCGGACAACGTCGTGCGGCGCTTTTTCCAGATTCAGTTTTCCCCGCGTGATCCGCGTCAAATCGAGCAGGTCGTCGATCAGGCGGGCCTCGAGGGCGACGTTCTTTGCGATGTTCTCGAAGGTCTCTCGCGCCTCCAGCGGCAGGCTTAGGTCCGCGGCGGCTTCGCTGGCCGCGAGCAGCACCGGCGTGAGCGGGGTGCGCAACTCGTGCGAAAGCGCCGCGAGAAAATCGTCCTTGGCGTGGTCGGCATGCCGAGCCTTCGCTTCGGCGTCGCGAATCTGATCGATGTGAGAGCGGGTTTGATACTGGCGTTGCCGGCTGCGCACCGCCGCCTGCACCGCGCTGATCATCGAGCGCATGCCGGTCGGACGCTCGAGAATGGTGACGTTCGCCAGCTGGCGGAGCACGTCCGTCGCGCGAGCGGACTGCACGCCGCCGCGCATCAGGAGAACGACCGGCAGATCCGACCACTCTTCCTGCCGGCTCAGGACCCGCACGAGATCGTCGGCGCGACTGCCCGCCACCAGTTCGTCGGTGCTCAAGATCGCCGCGGCGCCGTGCGCGATCTCAGCGATGAGGTGATCGATCGAACTGCACACGAGTGACGACAGCCCCACGCTCGCCAGCATGCGTTCACTGACGTCCGCATCCTTGCGCGTCGGCACAAGGAGCAAAACCCGGTTTTCCCCCTCACCCGTTGCAGTGGGCGCCGGTTCCATGGAAGTCAGCGCGGCGCGCCTCCGGCCGGCAGCACCGGCACGCCCGAGAGGACGCCATGAAATTCTCTCAACGGCTCCGACAGGGAAATGCCCTCCGGTCCGGTTTTCAGTTCGCGAATCGTGTCTTCATGCGCGCCGCTGCGCTTCTTGATGACCGAGATCGCACGTTTCACCTGGCCGCGGTATTCGAAGAAGCGAAACAACACGACCGCGTCCGCGAGATAGCTGGTGTCGATCGGCGTCTGTATATTTCCGCCGATCGTCCCATGCTGGGCCACGACCAGAATGGTGCACACCCCGCGTTCGCCGAGATACGCGAGCAACTCGTGCAATTGAGCCGTGAGAAATCTCTCCTCGAGCATGGCGTTGAGGTAGCCGTTGAGGCTGTCGATCACCACGACCGTGGCATGATCCTGCTCCACCGCTTCGCGCACCATGTGCGCGAACTCACCCGGGGAACGCTCCGTCGGATCCACCTGGCGCACGGACACTTCCCCCGCGCCCCGACCCTCGGTGAATGTTTGCCCCACGGCCTTGCTGCGAGCCAGCAGCGTCTGAGCGCGTTCGTCGAACGCGAACACTGCCGCGTGCTCTCCGCGACGCGCGGCCGACACCGCATACTGCAAAGCCATGGTCGATTTGCCCGAACCGGCGGGGCCGATGAACAAGGTCGACGTGCCGCGATCCGGACCGCCTCCGAGCAGCGCGTCGAGTGCGCCGATCCCGCTCGGCACCGGCGAGAGCGCGCGATCCGACCGATGCTCCGCGGAGACGAGACGCGGAAAAATCCTCAGTCCGCCGCGCGCGATGACGAAATCGTGATGCCCGCCGCGAAACTGCGTGCCGCGAAACTTCACCACTCTCATCCGGCGTCGCTCTGCGCCGTAACCGGGAGCGGTCTGCGCCAGCTCGATGACTCCGTGCGCGATACTTTGCAGCTGCATGTCGGAGCCTTCGCTCGTGCCGTCATCGAGCAGCAGCACGGTGCACTGACGACCGATGAAAAACTGCTTCAAGGCCAGAATCTGCCGCCGATAGCGCAACGAACTCTGCGCGAGCAGCCTCATCTCGGAGAGCGAGTCGAACACGACGCGGGTCGGATTGCTCCGGGTCACGGCATCGAGCACGAACTTCGTGGTTTCGCTCAACTCGACTTCCGACGGGTTGAACATCGTGAGGTTGTTCTCCCGTTCGAGCGCCTCCTCCTTCGACATCAGCTCGACGATTTCGATGCCCTCGAGATCCCAGCCGTGCGAAGCAGCGCCAGCACTCAGCTCCTCCTTGGTTTCGGACAGCGTGAGATAGAGACCGCGCTCTCCGCGGCGTCGGCCTTCCAGCAGATATTGCAGCGCCAGCGTTGTCTTGCCCGAGCCCGGATCGCCCGCGATGAGGTAAAGACGATTGGGAATGAAGCCACCGTGAAGGATATCGTCGAGACCTTCGATGCCAGTGCGGGAACGGGTTGCAGAATCTGCCATGCGGGTAACCAAGGTTTGTTTCGGGGTGCCCGGGTGCCGGACATCCCCCGCAACGTCTATCATCCCAACAGCAGGTCAATCTCCGGGCAGGCCGGTCACCTCATTGACTCGCTGGTTATTAGGCGGTTCCTGCCGCGCTCCGCGCCACCCGGGCTGCGCCTTTTAGTTGCGGGAGAAACAACGCAGAAACGTGAGACCGGCGTCCGGCGCGATCTGTTGGGCAGGGCGACGTGAGCGGCTGTGTTGCAGGTGACACGCGCTCGGGCTGGTGTCGTGGCGGAGAACGCGGAAGAGTTTGGGACTTTGTCCCCGGATTTCTCCAGTTCGCGTCTGCCTTGGGCGCTCGCGTGGCGGTTGTCGCTCGGACAAATCGTCGCGTGGGGTATTCTTTACTACGCGTTCACGGTGATCGTGGGGCCGATGCAGGCGGGCACGGCTTGGTCGCGTCCGTTTTTGAACTCGGGTTTGTCGATCGGTCTGCTCGCGTGGGGCGTCGTCGCGTATCCGGTCGGCGTGTGGATCCAGCGTCACGGCGCGCGCGGGTTGATGACGGCAGCCTCGGCGCTCGGCGGCGGTTCGCTGATCTTGATGGGCAGCGTGGTGTCGCCGACGGCGTATGTGATCGCGTGGGCGGGGCTCGGCTCGGCGATGGCGGGCATGCTCTACGATCCGGCATTTGCCGTGGTCACGCGCGCGTTTGGCGAACACTACCGGCGCGGCATCACGCTGGTGACGCTCGTGGGGGGACTCGCGAGCACGGTCTTCATTCCGCTCGCTCAACTCGCGGTGGACACGCTCGGCTGGCGCGCGGCGTTGATCGCGCTGGGAGCCTTCAAATTCGCAGTCGGCGTGCCGCTGCACCACTGGGGCTTGCCGCGCTCGGAAACGGGCGTGCGGCCCGTCGCGCGTGTATCCACCACGCCATTACGCGGCTGGGTCGCGCGGTTTCGCGCCGACGTGGCGGATCCGCGGTTCGTGGGTCTCGCGTTGTGGTTCGCGTCGCACTCCGCGGTGTTCACCGGACTTATCTTTCAACTCGTGTCGCTTTTTCAGGCGCGCGGCGTGCCGATGGCCACCATTCTTACGGCGATCGCGATCATCGGACCGATGCAGGTGCTGGGACGGTTTTTCTTCTCGGCCCGCGCGAGCAATTTCTCGTCGCTGCGTGTGGGCCGGTGGGCGTTGGGCGGGGGACTCGCGGCGCTCACGATTGCGCTGGTCGCGCCCCCTTCGCTGTTCTGGCTCGTGGTTTTCGCGGCGTGCTGGGGCTTGAGCAACGGCCTGCAAACGATCGTGCGCGGGACGGCGGTGGCGGAGTTGTTCGGACGTGAACGCTACGCGGAAATCAACGGCGCACTCGCCGCCCCATCCGTGCTCGCCCGCGCCGCAGCACCGCTCGTGTTTGCGTCGGCGTGGACTTACTCGGGGAGGCCCGAAATCGTGTTTGCGGTCGCTCTCGCCGTGCTCGGACTCGGCACGCTGGGACTGTTCGTCACCGTGCGGGCAACGAGGCGATTGGGCACAGCCGAAACCCCGGGCGCTTCGGTCCGCGAAAACGTGACGGCACCGGCCGAGTAGCGCGTCGCGGCAGAATCGCGAGATGGCCCGGTGTCCGCCGTCGTAAACCGCGCGCAGGCACGCGGCCGTTTTTTCCGGCTGGTCCGGCAGGCAACGCATCCGTTGGCCAGAGTGGAATGATACGACGTCCCTCCCGCTGGAGTTGTTCGTCGCGTCCCCGCAGCTCCTGGTGGAGCACTACGCGCATGAAAGTCTCGTAGTCGGCGCAGCCGTAAGCCCGCAGTGCGGCGGCCAGGATTTCGTCGGCGGCATCCATGCCGCGCCGGCCGCCGTCGGACTCGCCTTCCAACGCTCGCTCGGCGGCGCGCATGTCGGCGTAAGCTTTTTGCACCACGTCGTGGAGCGACGCCGCGGGCTTGAAGCGGATCGAAAGAAATCCACCCGCGATCGGCGTGATGAGCGCCACGACCCAGTAGTAACGCCCGTCGGCCGCGCAGTTTTTCACGTAGGCGACCACCGGCTGGCCCGCGAGCAGGCGGCTCCACACGAGTCGAAACGCCGCGCGCGGCATGTCGGGGTGACGGATGATGTTATGCGCAGACCCGATCAGCTGCGCTTCCGAGTATCCACTCACGCGCACAAAGATCTCATTGCCGAGCTGGATCACGCCCCGGCGGTCGGTCGTCGAGAAGAACATCTCGTCAATTTCGAACTTCCTCGGCTCATCGAGCGGCGGTGCCGCGGGCGATTTCATTGGGCGGAATTGGTTTGGCGTTCCGAACAGCAATTCTCGACCCAACTCGCTGCGCATCAGAGGCTAAAATATGCGCATAATTTGCTGCGCAGTGCTTGCAATAACACGCTCGACCGCCCGCTGCGTGACGCACCGCGCCCTTGAGTTTGTGGGCCCGGCCTGGTTAAGTGTCGGACTCCCGCAATCCGATGAGCTCCCTCAGCGACTTCGCCTCCGTCCACGCTTCCGGCCGAAATATCGTCATGGTCACGGCCTACGACGCGTGGACCGCGCGCCTGCTCAACGACTCCCCGGTCGATGCGATCTTGGTCGGCGACAGCCTGATGATGGTCGCCTATGGCGAACGCGACACGCTCGGCGCCACGACCGAGATCATGGCCCGGCACACGCGTGCGGTCGCGAAAGCCGCTCCCAACAAGTTCATCGTCGCCGACATGCCATTTCTCGCCGCGCGCAAGGGGAAGGCCCACGCGCTCGATTGCGCCGCCGAACTGCTCCGCGCCGGCGCGCACGCGGTGAAGCTCGAAGGCCTCCGCGGTCACGCCGAGGTCATCGCGCACCTCGTCGAAACCGGCATCCCGGTCATGGGCCATCTCGGGCTCACGCCGCAATCGGTGCACGCGTTTGGCGGTTTCAAGGTTCAGGCGCGCGAGGCCGCCGATGCCGCCCGTTTGCGCGAAGACGCCGCCGCGCTCGAAGCGTCGGGCGCGTTCAGCGTGGTGCTCGAGTGCATCCCGCAAAACTCGCGGCTGAGGTCACGGCCTCCATTTCGATTCCGACGATCGGCATCGGCGCGGGCGCCGGTTGCTCGGGTCAGGTGCTCGTGACGCACGACTTGCTCGGCTGCCAACCCGATTTCAAGCCGCGCTTCGTCCGTCGCTTCGGCGATGTCGGCGAGGTGCTGAAAACCGGTGTCGCGAAATTCGCCAAAGCCGTGCGCGACGGGACCTTCCCGACGAACAAGGAGAGTTTCTAAATGGCCTCGGTCACGCCCCAGGTCATCCACACCGTCGCCGAGTGGCGCGCGTTTCGCGCCGCCCACCGCGCCGCCGGCCGCACCGTCGGTTTTGTGCCGACGATGGGCGCGCTGCACGAGGGCCACGCCTCGCTCTTCCGCGCCGCGCGGCGCGAAAACGACGTCGTGTTCGCCACGGTCTTCGTCAACCCGACGCAGTTCGACGAGCAGCAGGACTTCGACAAATACCCGCGCACGCTCGACGCCGATGTCGCGCTCATGGCCGGGGCGGGCGTCGATGTCGTCCTCGCTCCGAGCGTGGCCGAGATGTATCCCAACGGCACCGACTACACGGTGCAGGAAGCCACGTTTTCCCGCGAACTCTGCGGCGCGCACCGGCCGGGCCATTTCACCGGCATGCTCACGGTCGTGATGAAGCTCCTGCAGATCGCCGACGCCGACCGCGCCTATTTTGGCGAAAAAGATTACCAACAACTCCAGCTCATCCGCGGCATGGTGCAGGCGTTTTTCCTGCCCACGCAGATTGTCCCGTGCCCGATCGTGCGCGAAGCCGACGGCCTCGCGATGAGTTCGCGCAACGCCCGCCTCTCTCCCGCCGAGCGCTCGCTCGCACCCTTGTTCAACCAGGTCCTGCGCAACGCCCGCACGCCCGAAGTCGCTCGCGCCGAGTTGGAAGCGGCTGGCTTCGCGGTCGATTACGTGGAAGATCGCGGCGACCGACGCTTCGGGGCTGTCCGCCTCGGCGCCACCCGGCTCATCGACAATGTCGCGCGGTAACATCCTCCTCTGCCTCAGCGGCTCGATCTCCGCCTACAAGGCCTGCACCGTCATTTCGCGGCTCACGCAGGCGGGCGTCACGGTGCAAACCGCCGTCACGCCCGGCGCGCTGCGCTTCGTCGGGGCCGCCACGCTCGAGGGCCTGAGCGGTCGTCCGGTGTTTTCCGACCTGTGGGAGCCCGGCCGCGCGATGGATCACATCTCGCTCGCGCGCGAAGCCGATCTCGCGCTCCTCTGCCCCGCCACGGCCAACACCGTCAACCGTCTCTCCGCCGGCCTCGCCGACGATCCGGTTGGCGCGCTCTTTCTCGCATGGGAACACGATAAAAAACCGTGGTGGATCGCGCCCGCGATGAACCACCGCATGTGGAAACATCCGGCCACCGAGGCTTCGCTCGCCAAGCTCCGCTCGTGGGGCGTGCGCGTGCTCGATCCGGTTGACGGTCCCCAAGCCTGCGGCGAAACCGGCCCCGGTCGTCTCGCCGATCCCGAGCAGATCGCCGCCGAGGTGCTCGCGGAGCTCGGTCGGCTGCGCAAACAATGAAACTCCTCGTCACGTCCGGCGCCACGCGCGAGCCGATCGACGAGGTGCGCTTTCTTTCCAACGTCAGCTCCGGCCGCACCGGCGCGCAGCTCGCCGATTCGCTGTCCCAGCGCGGACACGCCGTCACGCTCCTCGCCGGCGAAGCCGCTGTCCGCCCCACCGCCACGCCCGACGTCCGCACGTTTTCCTCCGCCGAGGATCTGCAAACGAAGCTGCAAAAACTGCTCTCCACCGGCGCATTTGACGGCGTGATCATGGCCGCTGCCGTCGCCGATTATCGCCCGGCCGAGTTCACCGCGGGAAAACTCTCCTCCGACGCCGACGGCCTCACGATCCGCTGCGTGCGAAATCCCAAAATCCTGCCGCAGCTCAAATCCTTCTCGCCGCGCCCGCTCGCCGTCGTCGGTTTCAAGCTCACCGTCGGCGCCGACGCCTCCGCGCGCTACGCGGCCGTCTTCGCGCAATTCGCCACGGGCGGCGTCGACGCCGTCGTGCAAAACGACCTTGCGGAAATCCGCGCCGCCGCGGCGGACGCGCACCCGTTCCGCCTTTTCACCGCCGCGCACACCGAGCCGCAGCCGGTCGCAGGCGTGTCCGTCCTCGCGCTCGAGTTGGAGCGTATCCTGTCCCGACTTGGTCCGCACCAAGCCGGGCGCATGTCGTTGGAGGGCGAGCAGTGAGGAGAGATGGCGAGCAGATTTCAGGGGAGGAGGCCCGACGCATACCCGGAGGGTATGTGGAGCGGCTGACGCACCCTGAAAGGTGCCGCCAGATCGTCTCAATGCGACCCGATCAACGGCATGTGTTCGGCTCAAGCTCGGCCCGGTCCGCATGAAGTCCCGACTCAAGCCGCACTCAGTCCCGACCCGGTCCGCACTGCGTCCCGACCCGGTCACGCTTGTGCTGAACATCGGCAACACCTCGCTCTTCGGCGGCGTGTCGCGCGGGAAAACGCTGCGGACGTTTCGCCTCGCCCAAAACGATCTCGCCGGTCTCCACGCCGAACTCGCGCGCGCGAAGAAAGTGACGTCCGCCGTGCTGTGCTCGGTGGTGCCGAAGCTCACCCCGAAGATCGCCGTGCTCGTGAAACGCGCGACCGGTGTCACGCCGCACGTGCTCGGCGCGGATTCGCCGCATGGTTTGCAGATCGCATATCGCGATCCGAAAAAACTGGGCGCCGACCGACTCGCGGCAGCGATCGGCGCGCGCGCGTTGTTTCCGCAAAAGAACGTGATCGTCGTGGACTGCGGCACGGCGACGACGGTGACGGCGCTCACGAAAACCGGCGAAATCGCGGGCGGCGCGATCCTGCCCGGTGCCGGTCTGTGGGCCGAGGCGCTGGCGGGACGGACGGCGCAGTTGCCGAAGATAAAGCTCGGGCAGCCGCGCACTTCCGCGGGACGTTCGCCCGAGGAGGCGATTGCGAGCGGGATTTATTTCGGTCACCTCGGCGCGGTGCGCGAACTCGTGGCGCGGCTGCGGCACGAGGTGTTTCGTGGCGCGCAAGTGGTTGTGGTCGGCACGGGTGGGAATGCGCCGCTTTACGCCGGGGAAAAGCTCTTTACCGTAGAGGAGCCCCGACTCATTCTGCACGGTTTGCTGGTCCAGGCCGGCGC
The DNA here is from genome assembly GCA_024707325.1 of Opitutus sp. GTDB lineage: Bacteria > Verrucomicrobiota > Verrucomicrobiia > Opitutales > Opitutaceae > Opitutus. The sequence continues at coordinate 1,035,910 of JANPZY010000001.1, forward strand.
CCTTTCGCACCATGCTTAGAACTTTTCTCCGCACCAAGATCCATCGCGCCACCGTCACGAAAGCCGACGTGGACTACGAAGGTTCGATCTCCATCGACCGGGCGTTGTGCCGGGCCGCGGGGTTGCTCGAGTTCGAGCAGGTCGATGTTTACGACATCACGAACGGCGAGCGTTTCACGACCTACGTGATCTTCGGCGAGCCGGGGCAGATCCAGGTCAACGGTGCGGCGGCCAATCTCGTGAAGGTCGGCGACCTCGTCATCATCGCCGCCTACGCGACGCTCGAGCCGCAGGAAATCGCGCAACATCGCGCGACCGTCGTGCTGGTGGGCGAGAAGAACGCGTTGAAGTCCGTCGCCGCGACGGTCGTGCGCGAACCCTGAGCGGGAGCGGTTTTGACGAATCCGCCGCGGACGATTTGGTTGCGGGCATGATTGCCACCGATCCCACCATCGAGGCCGAAGCCGAGCGCCTGTTGCAGGCGTTGATGCACGTGGAGTGCGACCCGCACGGCCGTAAGTGGAATCTGGATACGTGCCGCGAGATCGCGCCGCTCACGCTCGAGATCAACCGGCTCAAGAAGGAGAAGGACGCCGTCATCCTCACGCACTCCTACGTGGAGCCGGAGATCGTTTACGGCGTGGGCGATTTCAAGGGCGATTCGTATTTCCTCAGCCTCAAGGCCAAGGAGGCGAAGGCCAAGGTGATCGTGTTTGCCGGCGTGGTGTTCATGGCCGAGACGGCGAAGATCCTCTCGCCCGACGCACTCGTCGTCGTGCCCGACCGTCACTCGGGTTGCTCGCTCGCCGACTCGATCACGGGCGAAGACGTGCGCCGCATGAAGGCCGCGTATCCCGACGCCGCGGTCGTGTGCTACATCAACAGCACCGCCGAAGTGAAGGCGGAGTGCGACGTGTGCGTCACCTCGGGCAATGTTTACGACATTGTCGCCAAGCTGCCGCAGCGCCGGATCATTTTCGTGCCGGACCGCCTGATGGCGGAAAACATCCGCAGCGAGCTGAAGCGTCGCGGCGTCGACAAGGAGATCATCTCGTCCGACGGCACCTGCATGGTCCACGAAGAGTTCACCGTGGAGCAGATCGCCGAGGCGCGCGCACAATTTCCCGGTTTGAAAGTCGTCTCGCACCCCGAGTGCACCGCAGAAGTCGCGGCCGCGTCGGACTTCGTCGGCAGCACGGGCGCGATGATGAAATACGTGAAGAGCACCAAGGCGCCGTATTTCCTCATGCTCACCGAGTGCGGTCTCGTCGGCCGCCTCGAGGTCGAGGATCCGGAAAAGAACTTCATCGGTGGCTGCCGTCTCTGCCCCTACATGAAGATGAACACGCTGGAAAAGGTGCGTGACGCGCTGAAGGCGCCGCGGCCCAACCAGATCGTGACGCTCGACGAAGAACTCCGCCTGCGCGCCGAACGCTGCATCGACCGGATGTTCGAGCTGACCGAGCCCGCGCCAAGCGCGGCCAGCTGAGAGTTGAGAGCTGAGAGTTGAGAGCGAGCCCAAGCCGGGTCTCGTCTTCTGGCTCTCAACCCTCAACTCTCAGCTCTCAACTTCCTCTTCCTCCCATGCTCACGCCCCGCACCGAACACCTGATCGACCTCGCGCTCGAGGAAGACGCCGGCCTCGGCGATGTCACCAGCCGCACGATTTTCCCCGCGAACCACACGTCGAAGGCGTTCATCTCCGCGGGACACGATCTCGTGATCTGCGGCCTCGAGGTCGCCGCCCGCGTGTTCGCCAAGGTCGATCCCGCGCTGAAAGTGCAGCTCACCGCGAAAGACGGCGATCGCGTGAAAAAAGGCGGCGTGGTGCTCCGCGTCTCCGGCCCCACCGCCGCGCTGCTCACCGCGGAGCGCACCGCGCTCAATTTCATCCAGCGTCTCACCGGCGTCGCCACGCAGGCCCGCAAGTATGCCGCCGCGGTCTCGGGCACCGGTGTCCGGATTGTGGATACACGCAAAACCACTCCCGCGTGGCGCGCACTGGAGAAATACGCCGTGCGCTGCGGCGGTTGCGTGAATCACCGCTCCTCGCTCGGCGAGCACGTGCTGATCAAGGACAACCACATCGCTGCCGCCGGCTCGCTGACGAAGGCCGTGAAACTCGCGCGCGCCGGTGCGCCGCATCTCGCGAAGATCGAGGTCGAGGCGAAGACGCTCGCCGAGGTGAAGGAAGCCGTGCGCGCCGCGGCTGACGTGATTCTTTTGGACAACATGACGCCCGCCGAAGTGCGCGCGGCCGTCGCCGTGATCGGTGGCGCCGCCGTCGTGGAAGTTTCCGGCGGCGTGAAGTTCGACACGCTGCGCGACTACGCGCTGCCCGGGGTCGACGTGATCAGCATCGGCGCGCTCACCCACTCGGCCGCCGCCGCGGATCTCAGCCTCACGCTTGTCAGCGGCCGCGCGAAGAAGCGCTGAGCGCGCTCGCGGGGAGCCACACGAAAACCCATGCCGATTTCTTTGTCATTCTGAGCGCAGCGAAGGATCCAGTGAGCGCAACGAAGCCGACACACAGCCGCGAAACTCCGACTGGATTCTTCGCTGCGCTCAGAATGACAAACGGGGAGATGAGTCATCGATCATTATGATTCGACGCGAACTCCGGCTTCCCAACAGAGGGTTTGATCTCCGCATCCTCTGTGTCTCTGTGGTTTATCGTTTTCGTCGATAGATGCGCACTTTCCACACCGATTGCCTCGTGATTGGAGCCGGCCTCGCCGGTTGCGCTTACGCGCGCTGCGCGCCGCCCGCGCGGGTCTCTCGGTGGAACTGCTCTCGCTCGACGGCCGACTCGCCGCCAACAGCGACTGGGCGCAGGGCGGTATCATTTACGACACCTCGCCCGAGCCGGAACTGTTTGCGCGCGACATCATCGAAGCGAGCGACCACACCGCGAATCCCGCCGCGGTGGATCAACTCGTGCGCGAGGGTCCGGCGGCGGTGAAGGAACTGCTGCTCGACGAGCTCAATGTCTCCTTCGATCGCAACGCCTCCGGCGAACTCGATCTCACGCGCGAGGGCGGCCACAGCGCGCGCCGCATCATTCACTCGAAGGACACCACCGGGCACGCGATTCTGTCCTCCGTCGCCGATCGCGTGGACCAGACGCCGGGCATTCGCCGCCGGCTCGGCTGGGTCGCGGTGGACTTGCTCACGCTGTCGCACAACACCGTCGATGCCGCCGATCGCTATGCGCCGCTCACGTGTTTCGGTGCTTATGTTTTGGATACGGCGACGGGTGAGGTGCACGCGGTCGTCGCCAAAAAGACCATCCTCGCGACGGGCGGGCTCGGGCAGATTTTCCTCCACAGCACGAATCAACCGGGAAGCGTCGGTCACGGCGTGGCGATGGCATATCGCGTCGGCGCACGCGTCATCGATCTCGAATACGTCCAGTTTCACCCGACCGTTTTCTTCAAGAAAAACGCCCCTCGCTTCCTCATCACGGAAGCGCTGCGCGGCGAAGGCGCGGTGATCGTCAACACGCGCGGCGAGCGCATCATGGACAAGATCCATCCGCGCAGCTCACTCGCGCCGCGCGATATCGTCGCGCGCGCGATTCACGCCGAGTTGATGGAGTCGGGCGAGGCGTGTGCGTTTCTCGATCTCAGCGCGATGAAGCCGGATTTCATCCGCGAACACTTTCCCGCCATCACCGCGCGTTGCGCGGAATACGGCGTCGATATCACGCGCGAGCCCGTCCCGATCGTGCCGGCGGCGCACTTCTCGTGCGGTGGCGTGCACACCGATCTGCAGGGCCGCACGAACGTCCGCCATCTCAATGCCATCGGCGAAACCGGCTGCACCGGCCTCCACGGCGCGAATCGTCTCGCGAGCACGTCGCTGCTCGAGTGCCTCACGAGTGCGAAGTTCGCCGCGCTCGCGGACATCGACGATCTGCAGCGCAATCACTTCCGACTGCCCGAGCCGCGTGAGTGGACGAGCCCCCATCGCGAGCCCGACCCCACGTTGATCCGTCAGGACATGCAGCTTCTGCAAAGCACGATGTGGAACTATGCGGGCATTCTGCGTTCGCCGAAGCGCCTCACGCGCGCGCGCCGCATCCTGCTCGAATTGCGCGAGGAGATTCAGAGCTTCTATCGCGACTGCCGCATCACGCGTCCGTTGATCGAGCTGCGCAACGCGGTGCAAACCGCCCTGCTCGTCGTCCACGCCGCCGGGCTGAACCCGCGCAGCAAAGGCTGCCACCACGTCGTCGACGGCGAGTAGCGACGTGCGCGAGTGATTGAGCGTGACGCATCTTTCCGCTCGGGAAATCGTCCTCTTTCTCCTGTATGCCCCTACCCTTCTCCCGGTTCTCCGTTCCTGGACTCTTTCTTCTCATGGCCAGCGTGGTCCCACTTTCCCGCGGCGCCGACACCGGCCCTTCGATCTGGCAACGCGTGCAATGGCACGGGGAAGACGCGCTCACCTCCACCTCGCAGGGCTGGAAAGCCATCGTGTCGCTCCCGCGCGCGCGGCTCGTGCACTTCGGTCCGGCCGATCATGAGATCAATCTGCTCTTCGAAACGCCCGATCGCGGAAACCCCGCCGGCTGGGGCGGTCACCGCCTCTGGCTCGGCCAGCAGAAGGAGTGGGTAAAGATCTGGCCGCCACCCGTCTCGTGGGAAAGCAGCGCCGCGGCGCGCGTGACCGAGCGCGCAGGACAATTGCGCCTCGAGTTGTCGCCGGTCGAGGACGGCTGGCCCGATCTCGTGCGCACGTATCAGTGGCAGGGAGACACGCTCGTGTGCGGCGCGGAATTTCACGGCGGCTCGAGGCCCGCGCAGTTCATTTCCATTTTCCAGGTCCCGCGCACCGCGGAGATTCTCATGCGTGCCGATCCGGGATTGGATCTGCCCAATGGCTACGTGCAACTCCCGTCCGGCGCCGGTCCGTTTGCGCGCAAGTTCACCGAAACGGATCACGTCGAGCGCAGCGCCACCGGCCAGATCGTGCGTCTCCGCCATCTCGGCCGCATCGCGAAGCTCGGTTTCGAGCCGCAGACGATCATCGCGCACATCGCGGGCTACAAGTTGAGCGTCGCGCGCGGACCCGAAACCGGCGAACGCATCGGCGAACCCGACGAAGGTTTTCACGCGCAGGTCTATCTCGGCCGCGAAGACGAGCCGTTCATCGAGCTCGAGCAACTCACTTCGCTGTGGGCGGGCGGCAAATCCGCGTCGGCGAGCGTTCTGCTCTCCGCGGCGAAGCGCTGAAAAAAACGTTTCTTGTCATTCTGAGCGAAGCGAAGAATCCAGTTCGCACTTCGTCGCGGCTGACGGCTGCAGGTCTCTCACTGGATTCCTCGCTTCGCTCACAATGACGGAACGATGAGCTCATGGACAACGAGTGCCACTTCTCTCCCGACCGCCGCCATCGCTACAGCCTGATCCACCGCTGGAATCCGTTGTTCGGTGACCGGCTGATCATGTGGATCGGTCTCAACCCCAGCACGGCCGACGAAGCGCAGCTCGATCCGACGCTCACGCGCATCGCGAGCTTTTCGGCGCGGGAAGGCTTCGACGGTTTCTGGATGGCCAACCTCTTCGGCCTGCGCACGCCGTATCCCGAAGAGATGATGAAGGCCGACGATCCCGTCGGCCCGGAAAACGACGCCTCGCTGCTCCGTGCCGCGGACCGTTGCGAGCGCATCGTCGCCGCATGGGGCGTGTGCGGCGAATACCAGTCGCGCGCCGATGCGGTCGTGAAACTCTTCGCCGGACGCGAACTCTGGTGCCTCGGCACGACGAAGGAGGGTCATCCCCGCCACCCGCTCTATGTCGCAGGCGCGCAACCGCTCGTGCGCTGGACGCCCGCGGCCACCGTGTCTTGAGGCTGTCATGAAAGTTGCGCGGCCCGGCGCAGTGCGTTGAGTGAGCGCATGAGTTTTCCTCCGCGCTTCGTTTCGCAGCTCCTGCTTCGCGTGCTGTTTATCGCCGGCTCCGGTTTCGTGATCACGGCGCTGCTGTGAAACGTTTCCGCTACGCGCTCGATCCGCTCTGCGTCGCAGCGTGTGCAGTGTATCTTCTCAACTCGCTCTGGTGGAAACGTCAGTTCGGCGGGCCGTTTCTGCACGGACAACTGAACGACCTCCTGCTCATCCCGGCCGCGCTTCCCTGGGTGCTTTGGCTGCAACGTCGCTGCGGGCTGCGCTCCCACGATGGTTTCCCGCGCTGGAGCGAGATCGCGTTGTATGTCTGCACGTGGTCGATCGTCGCCGAACTCATCGCTCCGCGTTTCGTGCGCGCGACGGGCGACTGGCGTGACGCCGTCGCCTACGCGGTGGGCGGACTCGCCGCCGGCGCCTGGTGGCAACGCACCGCACGATCATGAGCTTCGACACGCTCGCTCCGCATTATCGGTGGATGGAGGCGGTGCTCGCCGGTCCCCGCCTCCAGCGCGCGCGCACCGCCTGGCTCGACCAGTTGCGCGATTCTCCGCGCATCCTCGTCGCGGGCGTGGGGCACGGTCCATTTCTGCCCGCACTCGTGCGCCGCGTGCCGCACGCGCAGATCACCGCGGTCGATTCCAGCATGCGCATGTTGCGTCAGTCGCTGCGTCGCGTGGGTTCGCTGCAGGCCAATATCACGTTCGTGCACGCGCGTTTGCCCGAATGGACGCCGACCAAGAACTACGACGCGATCGTCACGCACTTCTTCCTCGATTGTTTCCCGCCGGAACAACTGGCGCGGGTGATCGATGTGCTTGATTCCGCCGCGATGCGTGAAGCTCGCTGGCTCGTGAGCGATTTTGCGCTGCCGCCGCGCGGCTGGCGTCGCACCCGCGCGCGCGCGATTCACTGGTTGATGTATCGCTTCTTCCGTGTCGCCACGCGTCTGCCCGCCCATCGCTGGACGGATCCCTCGCCGCTCCTGCAAGCCCGCGGTTACCAACTCCTCGGGCGCGATGAGAGTGAGTGGGGATTGTTGCGCAGCGATTGCTGGATGCGCTCCACAGCCGACGTGCGATAGGCAATCGGCTGAGCGCGGGACCGGAAACCTCCCGCGGACCCGCACGCTGTTTTCGCGGTCGGGAAACGTATGCAGATCTCCCGACTTCGCCCGTCCCTCGCCGCCGCGCTCATTCTCACGCTCGCCGGCTGCTCCTCCGCCTACTACGGCGCGATGGAGAAAATCGGATTCGCCAAGCGCGACATCCTGGTCGATCGCGTCGAGGAGACGCGCGAGGCGCAGGCCGAAGCCAAGGACCAATTCGCCAGCGCGCTCGAACGCTTCATCGCCGTCACCGGCGCCGACGTCGGCGAACTCCAGAGCCGCTACGACGCGCTCAACCGCGAACTCAAGCGCAGCGAAACCCGCGCCAAAGAAGTCCGCGACCGCATCGCGAGCGTGGAAGACGTAGCCGACGCGCTCTTCCGCGAATGGAAGGACGAAATCGGCCAATACACCAACGCGCGCCTGAAGAGCGAAAGCCGGCGGCAATACGACGCCACGCGCCGCCGCTACGAAGAACTTATCCGCCTCATGCGCCGCGCCGCGGATCGCATGGACCCCGTGCTCGCGACCTTCCGCGATCAGGTGCTCTTCCTGAAACACAATCTGAACGCGCGCGCCATCGCGTCGCTCAGCGCCACGCACGAAGAACTGCAGGGCGACATCACACGCCTCATCCGCGACATGGAAGCGTCGATCAAGGAAGCCGACGAGTTCATCCAGTCGCTGCGATCGACCGAGCCCGTGCAGTAAGAAGACGTCGCGCCCGCGTATTGGAAAAATGGAGACGCGCTGGCCGGAGTGAAGCCGCTCCGCGGCGCGACGTTGTCCGCCTTGTGGCTCGACGCAGACCGCACCTGGTCGCGACGTGGGACGCACCGTGGCTCGACCCGGTCCGCACTTTGTCCCGACTCGGTGCGCACTCGGTCCCGGCTCGGTGCGCACTCGGTCCCGGCTCGGCAAATGTTTGCACAGAGTCGCATTGGCGAAACGCTCGGGCCTTCGCATGGTTCGCGCCCACCCTTTACCCCATGCTTCGCTGCCTACGCCCTGTTGCCACTGCCCTGCTGTTTTCCGCCGCCGTTGCGTCCCTCGCTCACGCGGACATCGCACTCTCCGAGCGCGGTTATTTTGAGAAACGCGGACTCAATGTCCTCGTGTTCAGCAATGTTTACGACGGCCTTTTCAGCGACGCGAAGATCGCCGGCGTGGAGTTGATCCACCACGGCCAGCGCACTGCGACCAACGGCGACGTGCGTCTCGCGCCCACGCCGGGCCAGTGGGACGCCGCACCGCAAATCGTCGAGCGCAAGGTCGATGCCGCTTCCGGCGTGATCACCGCGCACCTGCGCTATCCCGATCACGAATTCGATTTCATCGTGCGTGCCGAGGCTCGCGGCGATGCCGTGGTGCTCTCTGTCGAACTGCCAAAACCTGTTCCGGCGGCGCTCGTTGGCCGCGCGGGATTCAACCTGGAGTTTCTTCCGTCGGCCTACTTCCGCCGCACGTTTCTGATGGATAATCACAGCGGCAATCTCCCGCTGTATCCCGCCAGCGCGATGACGCGCACGTCCGACGGCGCGCTCGAGCCGCTGCCGCTCGCGACCGGCAAATCGCTCGTGCTCGCACCCGAAGATCAACAACGCCGCGTGCAACTCGTGTCCTCGAGCGGCGACATCTCGCTCTTCGATGGACGCAACCAAGCGCAAAACGGCTGGTTCGTCGCGCGCACGTTGCTGCCGGCCGATCGCACCGGCCGCGTGGTCGAGTGGACGTTGACCGCCAGCACGGTGCCCGACTGGACACGCCCGCCGGTGATCGGTCGTTCGCAGGTCGGTTATCACCCCGCGGATCGCAAGGTCGCCGTGCTCGAGCTCGATCGCCACGACCCGCCGGCCGAGACCGTGCGCTTGTTGCGCGTCGAACCCTCGGGGAAATTCACGGAAGCGCTCGCCGGTCCGGCAACGCGCTGGGGTGCGTATTTGCGTTATGAATACGCGACCTTCGACTTCAGCGCGGTGCGTGAGCCCGGCGTTTACGTGATCGAGTATCGCGGCACCCGCACGGCGGCGTTTCGCATCGCGGCCGACGCCTACGCGGACATCTGGCACGCAAGCAACGACGTCTATCTGCCGGTGCAGATGGACCACATGTTCGTCAACGAAGCGCACCGCGTCTGGCATGGCGATCCGCACCGCGACGACGCGCGGCAGGCGCCGGTCAATCACGAACACTTCGATCTCTATGCGCAGGGACCGGAGACGGACACGCGTTTCCAACCCGGCGAACACATCCCCGGCCTCAACATCGGTGGCTGGCTCGACGCGGGCGACTTCGACATCCGCACGCAGACCAATTATCACGTCGTGCAGCAGCTCGTGCACGTGTGGGAGCGTTTTCGTCCCACGCGCGATCAGACGACGATCGATCAGTCGCGTCGCTTCGTGGACATCCACGTGCCGGACGGCACGCCGGACATTCTGCAGCAGATCGAGCACGGCACGCTGCAACTGCTCGCGCAGCATCGCGCGGTCGGCCACGCGATCGCCGGCATCGTCGAACCCGATCTCGGTCAATATACGCACCTCGGCGACGCCGCTTCGAAAACAGACGGGCTCATCTACGATCCGCCGCTCGCGCCGGGCCAGTCCGACGGTGTCCGCAGCGGCACGCCGGACGATCGCTGGGCGTTTACCACCGAAACCTCGGCGCTGAACTTCGGCTCGACCGCCGCGCTTGCGGCCGCGAGTCGCGCGCTGCGCGGTTATCGCGACGAACTCGCCGAGGAGTGTCTCGCCACCGCGCGCAGCGTGTGGGAGCGCGAGCACTCGCGTCCGCCGAAACTTTTCCGCCACGGCAACACCACCGGCGGCATCGTGGAGGACGAGGAGTTTCGCGCGGCGGTAGAGCTGTTGCTCGCCACGCGCGAGGCCGCCTACAGCGAGCGCGCACGAGCGCTCTGGCCGACCGTGCGTGCACGCATGGACGCCAACCTGCCGCACGCGATCCGCGCGCTGCCGCTTCTCGGCGCGGATTTTCGTGCGGAACTCGCCGACGCCGCGCGCGCGTTCAGCGAGCAAGTAGCCGATCTGCGGAAGCAAAATCCGTATGGTGTGCCGATTCACACCGGCGGCTGGGCCGGCAGCACGCAGGTGATGCGTTTCGCGAACGCGGCGTATTTGTTGCACCGCGAGTTTCCCGAGATCGTGAACGACGAGGCGGCTTTTGATGGCTTGCACTACATCCTCGGTCGTCACCCAGGTTCGGAGCTCTCGCTCGTGTCGGGGGTCGGCACGCAGACGAAGGAAGTCGCCTACGGCAGTAACCGCGCGGATTTCTCGTTCATCGCGGGCGGCGTCGTGCCCGGTGTGCTGATTCTCAAACCGGACTTTCCCGAGAACAAAGAAGACTGGCCCTTTCTGTGGGGAGAAAATGAATACGTCGTGAACAGCGGCCCCGATTTCATGTTCCTCGCCCACGCCGCGCACGATCTCGCGACGCGGCGGAAGTGACACTGTCCTTCACCCTCTTTGCGCCCTTGGTATGAGAACTGGTTTTTGATCTCACACCAGGAGCGCGAAGGCTGATTCTCTCTCCGCAGCGCGGTCTCAGTATTCCCGTAGGAGCTCGAGCATCGCGCGGTCGAGTTTGTGGCCGTGGAAATTCTCGTAGGCGACATCGGTGCGCTCGCTGTCCATCACGCCGAAGCTGCCGCGAAAATTCCACATCGCCCAGCCCCACCCGGCTTGTTTCCAGAGGCCGAGCAGCTCGCGGAGCCACGCGAGCGTGACTTTGTGCGGCGTGTGATTGTGCGCGCCGAATTCGCCGACGTGCACTCCGACGCCCATCGCCTCGAGCTCCTTCCACGGGCGGATGAGCTGGTGCTGCAGTCGCGCGGTGTTCCAATCGCCGGTGAGCACGGGATCGTCGGCGAGACGCTGGATGATTTCGTTTTCGGGATAGTAGCTCTTGAACTGCTGCATCGCCTGACGATCGGACTCGGCGGACTCCGGCGTGGCCGCCGAAGGCCACGTGGGCTCGGGCCATTTGTCGGAGCCTTCCACCCAACCGGCTTTCCAGTGCGTCAGCGTAAACGGTTCGTAACCGCGCGTGCTTTGCGCGATGCCGAGCTGTGCGAGCGCGGGCACGGGCACGCGACCCCAGTAAAGTCCGTCGGCGATCACGAGGCGGTCGGGGCTTTCGGCGCGAATGCCTTCGACGAGCGCCTTCGCGACGCGGAAGTAGGTGGCGTCGTCGAGCATCTCGTTCTCGTTCTTCGTCGCGGGTTCGTTGACGAGATCGAAGCTGAGCTGGTCGTTGGGAATGCCTTTGTAGCGCTGCGCGAAATGGCGCCAGTGATACACGCAGGCTTCGAGCGCTTCGCTGTCGGTCCAGAGATTGAACGGCTCCTTCTCCGACGCATCGACCGAGTAGCCGGGCGCGCGGTGGAAATTGAGCGAGACGTGAATGCCGTAGCGGCGGCCGAACTCGATCGCCTCGTCGATCTCCTTCATCACCGGTTCGCGAATCTCGCGCCAGTTCTGCGGGCTCGACCAGCAGTGATACGACATCGGGAGCCGCACGAAATTGAAACCCCACTCGGCGAGCCACGCGAAGTCCTGCTCGCGGAAGCGCACGTTCTCGACGCGCGCGATGAATTTCTCGAGCAGGTTGAAGCCGCGCCAGCGCGGGAGTTTTTGCGGCGTGGGCATCGGGAGCTTGGGCGCGGTCGCAGCCGCGGCAAATGCGTGAGGCTCGATCATGGTGGCGGCAGCGGCGACGGAGACAGTCTTGAGGAAATCGCGACGATTCATGGGACGCAGGGGTTGAGGGGTGACAGACCTGACGAAGAGACGATCGGGAAGTTCCGACCGAGCGAGTGAAACCGCGAATGAACGCAAATCGACGCGAATTCAAACCAGGCGCCCGTAATTGCTGCGCTCCTTATCCGCGCTCGTGATGCGTCCATTCGCGGCTGGCATTTCATCGGCATTCCTTCGCGATCCGTCCAGCGGGCAGCTTGCATTTGCTTTCCGCGCCGCAAACGCTGGGCGCATGATGTCCGCCATGAGATTGCGCGCGTGGAGCTTCGGTGCGGTCGCCGCGCTCGGGTTGTGCTCCGCTGGTTCCGCGGAGGCGAAGATTCCGGTGACAAATCGTCCGGTGAACAACGCGCCGGGCGTGTTTCGTTTCGCGATTCTCAGCGACCGCACCGGCGAGATGCGTCCGGGCATCTTCGAGGACGCGGTCACGAAGGTGAACATGCTGCAGCCGGAATTCGTGATGTCGGTCGGCGATCTCATCAACGGCTACACCAAAAATCCGAAGACCTGGGACGCGCAGTGGCGCGAGTTCGAGGCGATCGTGGAGCGGTTGCAGATGCCGTTCTACTACGTGCCGGGCAATCACGACATCACCAACGCGAAGCTGCGCGCCGAGTGGAAGCGGCGTCGCGGCGATCCGTATTTCAGCTTCGTTTACCAGAACGTGCTCTTCCTCTGTCTCGACAGCGACGAGATCTCCGCCGGCGACAAGGGCGGCTTCGGTCCCGAGCAGATCGCGTGGGCGACGAAGACGCTCGAGGCCCACCAGGACGTGCGCTGGACGCTCCTGTTTTTCCATCGCCCGCTGTGGATGGCGAAGGACATGCGCGGCTTCGAAAAAAATCGAAACGGCCCTCCAGGGCCGCAACTACACGGTCTTCACCGCGCACTGGCACCGCTATCTGCAACGCGAGCGCAAGGGCATGCGCCACTACGTGCTCGCGACGACCGGCGGCGGCTCGAAGCTGCGCGGCGCCTCGGTCGGCGAGTTCGATCACGTTACGTGGGTCACGATGAAACCCGAGGGACCGTCGGTCGTGCACCTCGAGCTCAGCGGCATCATTCGCGACGACATCGTGTCGTCCGCCAACGAAGAGCAGGTGGATACGCTGCGCAGCGGCAAGTGGCTCGACGTGCCGGCGTTCACGCAGGACGAGCCGCTGCTGCGCGAAGCGGAGCTGCCGATCAAACTCACCAACCCGCACAAACAGCCGTTGCGCGTCACGGGGAAACTGCACGGCACCGACGCCGTGCGCTTCGAGCCCGCTGCGGTCGATGTGACGGTGCCCGCCAACGGCAACATCACCGTGCCCGTGCGCCTGATCGCGAATCGCGACCCCGTTTCCATTCACGAACTCAACGAAGCCGATTTCTCCGTCACGTTGCAGGCGACGTATGCGCTGAAAAGCGGCGACGTAACGATCGCCGACACGCGCCGCGTGCAACTCGACTGGCTGCGCACCCTCGAACGCAGCGACACCGCGCCGACGATCGATGGCGATCTGCGCGAGTGGCCGAAGGATGCGCTCACCACGATCAAAGCGCCCGTGATCACCGCGGCCGCGACGCGCTGGGACGGGCCGGGCGACGGACATTTTCGCTTCGCTGCACGCGAGGCACAGGGGCGGCTCTTCGTCGCCGTGCAGACGGTCGACGATCGACTCGAAACGCGCGACGACGAGGATGCACCGCAGGACACGATCCTCGTGGAAGCAGTGATCGACGGAAAAACGCTCTCGATCGAAGCCGTCGCCGGGACGAAAACCGACGATCGCGCGGTGCGCGAAACGCGCACGGGACTCGTCGGCGAGTTTTCGTTTCCGCTGCCCGCCACGCGCGGACCGATCCGGCTCAATGTCGGCATGCGCGACCGCGATCGCGGCATCAAATCCACCGTGATGTGGTGGCGCGATCCCAGCGTGCCCGAACTCGGTCGTTTCCGTCGCGCCGAACCCTGAGTGCGACGGAGCCTCTCTCTCTTTGCTTTCTTTTCCCCCACATGCACCTCCCCCACCTGACCCGACTCCTCACGCCTGTTCTGTCGTTGCTCGCTCTCGCCGTTGCGCCGTTCGCGCATGCGACGGAGTTTTCACCGCGCCGGCCGGGCGATTTCACGCTTGGTCCCGACTCGCTCCCTCAACCGGGCGTGTCTGCAGGCAAGCTCGAGGGTCCGCTCGAGTGGCGCAGCGCGATCATTCCCGGCACGGTGCGCCGCTACTGGATTTGGGTGCCCGACAACTACACGGCGGAGAAACCCGCGCGTGTATTGGTTTTTCATGACGGCCAGCGCGCGACGAATCCCGGCGGGGCGCTCCGCGTGCCGCAGGTCCTCGCCAATCTCGTTCACAAGGGCGAGATCCCCGTGACGATCGGCGTGTTCATCACGCCGGGTCATCGCGCCGAGCGCTACCCAGATGATCTCGGCATGAGCAATCCCAACAACCGCGCCGAAGAATACGACGTGCTCGGCGACACCTACGCGCGCATGGTCGTGGAGGAGATTTTGCCCGAAGTCGGAAAACGCTACCGCCTCTCCGACGATCCGCATCACCGCATCGTCGGCGGCACGAGCAGCGGCGCGATCTGCGCGTTCACGATGGCGTGGGAGCGGCCGGATCAATTTCGCAATGTGATCAGTTTCATCGGCAGCTACGTAGGCATCGCGTATCGTGCGGGCGCCGATGGCAAACCCGCGCGCATCGGCGGCGATCTCTATCCGACGCTGATCCGGAAAAATCCGCCGAAGCCGCTCACGGTGTTCCTGCAGGATGGCTCCAACGATCTCTCGAACGAGCACGGCGACTGGTTCCTCGCGAATCAGCAGATCCTCTCCGCGCTCACCTACGCCAATGCCGCCGCCGACAAACGCGGTCTCACCGGACCGCGTTATCGCTTCGCGCACGTGGACCGACGGGCGTCACTCCGACGACCACGGTGGCGCGCTGTTGCCCGACGTTCTCCGCTGGATGTGGGGCAGCGACGCACGCTGATCCGCACGCTTGCTCCGCCACTTCGCGCCATGGATCGCCAGCATCCGCCCGTCCAAGCTCCGTTCGACGAAGCCAGTCACGCCGCCCGCGCAGCCATCGAACAACCTCGCGAGTATGGCCTGCGCCACTGGTCCGGCTGGATTCTCGGGCTCGGGCTGCTCGTGCTCACGCTGCTCGTGGATCCGCCGGAGGGACTGAGTCTCGCCGGCTGGCGCACGGCGGGTGTCGCGGCGTTGATGGCGGTGTGGTGGATGTCCGAGGCGGTGCCGATTCCCGTGACGGCGCTGCTGCCGCTCGTGTTGTTTCCCGCGCTCGGGATCGGCGTCGTGCGCGACGCGGCCGCGCCTTACGCGAATCCGCTGATCTTTCTGTTCTTCGGTGGTTTCATCATCGCACTCGCGATGCAGCGGTGGAATCTGCACCGCCGCGTCGCGGTGAACCTCATCGCCACGCTCGGCACGCAGCCGCGCCGGATCGTCGGAGGCTTTCTGCTCTCGTCGGCGCTCATCAGCATGTGGGTGAGCAACACCGCCACGGCGCTCATGATGCTGCCGATCGCGCTCTCTGTCGTGCAACTGATCCCCGCCGACCAGCGCACGAGTCCGGCGCTGCGCGCGCTGCCGATCGCACTCATGCTCGCCGTGGCCTACGGCGCGACCACGGGCGGCATGGCGACACTGATCGGCACGCCGCCCAATGCGTTGCTCGCCGGCTTCATGGACGATGTTTACGGGATCCGGATCGGTTTCGGACAATGGATGCTGCTCGGCACTCCCGTGACACTTGTCACCATCCCGGTCGTTTATCTCGTGCTCACGCGCGTCTCTTTCCGACTCGGCTCGGCGGAGATTCCCGGTCTTCACGAATTGCTCGACGCCGAGCGCGCCCGTCTCGGTCGTTTTAGTCGCGGCGAGATCGCAGTGATGCTCATCTTCACGCTCACCGCGCTCGCGTGGATTTTTCAGCCGCTGATCGCCCGCGTGCTCCCGCTCGCGACCGACACGATGATCGCAATGACCGGCGCGATCCTGCTTTTCCTCATCCCACTCAACCTCCGCAAAGGAGAGTTCGTGATGGACTGGGAATCCGCCAAGGGCGTGCCGTGGGACGTGCTCCTGCTCTTCGGCGGCGGCCTGAGTCTCGCCGGTGCGATCGAAAAGCACGGCGTATCCAAATACCTGGGACAACTCTCCCAGAGCCTCGATGCCGTGCCCGTGATCGCGGCGGTCGCGATCATCTGCTTCGGCATCCTCATGCTCACCGAGCTGACGAGCAACACGGCCACCGCCGCGGCGTTTCTGCCGGTTGCCGCCGCGATCGCGATCAGCATGGGCGAGAGCCCCTTGCTCTTCGTGATCCCCACCGCGCTTGCCGCCAACTGCGCCTACATGCTGCCGGTCGGCACACCGCCCAACGCGATCGTCTTCGGCAGCGGCCTCGTGCGCCTGCCGGAGATGGCGCGCGCCGGCCTGCTCCTGAACCTCGCCCTCGTGCCGATCATCGTCGGCCTTCTCTGGCTGCTCGGCCGTGTGGTCTTCGGCATCGATCTCGGCGTGCTGCCCGAGTGGTCGCAGCGCTGAATTTTTTCCGCCGAGCGGCGCGGGCGATTGACTCAGAGGCACGCGGGCCACAGCACCTCAACGTGTCGCGTCGTTTAAGTCTCGCGTTTAGCCCGCCGCCCATCCGGACAGCGCGACTTTTCTGGCGCCCCGCCAGGTCCGCGCCGGCACTTTCGGCCGCGCCTGCTATCGATCTTCACTGTCCACTTTCTCTTCAATGGATGCTGTTAGCCTAATCCAGGATCTCGCGGTCGTCCTGCTGGCGGCCGGCCTCGCCGGTGCGATCTGCCGCCGGCTCGGCCTGTCCGTCATCGTCGGCTACCTGTTCGCCGGCATCGTGATCGGCCCTTACACGCCGCCGTTCTCGTTCATCAGCGATCCGGATCGCATCCAAACGCTCTCCCAGATCGGCCTCGTGTTCCTGATGTTCGGCATCGGTCTGGGCCTCAGCATCAGCAAGCTCGGCCGCATGGGCTGGCCCACGCTGCTCGCGACGGGTGTGGGTGCGTGCCTGATGCTGTTCCTCACCCAGGCGCTCGGCGCGGTCGCCGGCTGGAGCTCCGATCACACGCTCTTCGTCGCCGCGATGCTCATGGTGTCGAGTTCCGCAGTGATCGCGAAGGTCGTCAACGAACTCGGCCTCAGCCACGAACGCTTCGCCCAACTCGCCCTCAGCATCACCGTGCTCGAGGACGTCGTCGCGGTGGTGATGTTGACCATCCTCGCTTCGCGCGCCGGACAAGGAGAGGCCAACGTCAGCGGCCTGCTCGCCGGCATGACCGCGTTTGTCGTGCTGCTCGTCGGCGCGGGACTGCTCATGGTGCCGCGCCTTCTGAAGCGGCTCGAAGCCCGTGCCAACCCGGAGCTGCAAACGATCACGGTTGCCGGTGTGTTGTTCCTCCTCGCGATCTGTGCCGCCAAAGCCGGCTACTCGCTCGCCCTCGGCGCGTTTCTCCTCGGCGCGATGGTCGCCGAGATCCCGCAGAAGTTCGCCGTCGAGAAAGCCTTCGTCGGCATGCGCGACGTCTTCAGCAGCGTGTTCTTTGTCTCGATCGGCATGCTCATCGACGTGCGCCTGATGCTCCACGTCTGGCCGGTCGTGATCGGTATCGCGGCCTTCGCGCTCATCGGCCGCGCGATCGCCACCACCACGGCCCTCACGCTCAGCGGCTCACGCCCGCAGGAGGCGCGGCGGGCCGGCTTGCTGCTCGGGCCGTTGGGAGAATTTTCGTTCATCATCGCCCAGCTCGGCGTGACGGCGAGCGTGCTCCCGCCCGACTACTACCCGATCGCCGTCGGCGCCTCGATCCTCACCGTCCTCCTGGTGCCCGTGATCAACCGCTACGCCGGCGGCATCGAGCGCATCGCCAATCGCCTCGAGCCCGCCTGGATTCGACGCGCGGGCGAGGCCTATCACTCCTGGTTCGAGCAGCTGAAATCCAGCGGCGCACCCTCGATGAGCCGGCAATTCATCCGCTCGCGTCTCGTCCAGATCGCAATCGAAGCCGTCTTCGTCAGCGGCGTGCTGATCTTTTCGCGACGCCTGTTCGAAGGTCTCCTCCTGCCGCGCGCCGACGTCATCGGACTGCAACCGGTGACGCTCGCCTACATTTTCTGGATCGTGATCGCGCTGATCGTGCTCGTGCCGCTCTTCGCCATCTGGCGCAACATCGCGACCGTCGCACTCATCATCGCCGACACCAAGAGCCCCTCGGCGCTCCTTCCCGCCGGACTCGTCGAACGCACGCTCAAAGCCGCCGGTCTCGTTCTCCTCGGCGGCTGGCTCTACGCCATCGCTCCGATCGACGACCTCGGTCCGTGGGGCTGGGTGGTGATCGGTGTGCTCGCCCTCGTCATGGTCACGGTGTTTTCGCACCGTCTCATCTACTGGCACAGCCACTGGCAGACCACCGTGCGCGACGTGCTTGCGGAAGATCCCGATGCGCCCCAGCGCAACTCCGTGGACCGCCTCGAACGCGATAACGACCTCGCCTCCTGGAACGTGCGCCTCGGCGATTGCGTCGTGCCCGACGGCGCACGCTACGCCGGCAGCACGCTGGCCGACCTCGCGATTCCTTCGCGCTTCGGTTGCACGATCCTCGAAATCGAGCGCAACGGTATCGTCATCACCGCGATTCGTCCCGACATCCGCTTCTATCCCGGCGACCGCCTTCTCCTGCTCGGCCGGCCCGAGCAGATCAGCGCCGCCTGCGATTTTCTGACCAAGGAAACGCACACCCGCGACGAATCCGAAGAATTTCACGGCACCGTTCTCGAGACGTTTTCGATTCCCGCCACGCCGCGCACCGGCCACACGCTCGCCGAGCTGCGCATCGCGCAGGAAACCGGTGTGCGCATCGTCGGCATCCGACGCGGCGACCAGACCATCATCGCCCCCTCCGGCGAGGAACGCCTCGAAGCGGGCGACCAGGTTCTCGTGGCCGGCACACTCGCCGAAAACCGCCGTTTCCACGTCTGGCTCGGCGCCGCCGCCTGAGCGGCAACGCCGTCTCGCTCTTTCTCTCCAACGAGGCGTCAGCAGCCAAACGCGGAGAAAGAGAAAGAAGAAAGCGGAAGAGAAAGATTCTGGCATCACGCCGCTGCACCTTGGCTCGACCAAGGCCGCACAACGTCCCGGCTCGCGACGCACTAGGGCGCAACCGCGTCCGCACCTCGTCGCGACGTGGTCGCGAACATCCTCCCGACCCGTTGCGCACATGGTCGCGACCTGGGACGCATCTTGTCCCGACCCGGTCCACCCCCGGCCTCGCCCCGCGCCGCCCCTGGCGCCGCCCCAATCCCAACCTGGATCCGCTCTGCTCCGGCATTTGAACCGTATTACGGTTCAAACTGTCAGAACCAATTTGTTATCAATAATTAATGGAAGGCGGATGCGGCACGGTGGGACGCGGGGATCCGGCCGGCTGCGACGGCTCTCCGGAATCACCAGCGCAGCTCGCCCTGCGCGGCGGTTGTATCCGTATAGTCGATACCGAAGAGCGCACGGCTGGGCTCGACGGTTTGCGTGGTCACGCGGACTTCCGTGGCGTCGGCCGGAATGCCTTTGCCGAATTTCAACCGGATCTCGCGCGGACGAAGCGGCAGGCCGCGTCGCGCCAGCGCGGTCTGCAGGTAGTCAAGATAGGCGGTGTTGTTGACGTGGTGGTTCGCGTCGACGTCGGAGTAGCGCACGGTCACCGGCGTCGCGTCGCCCGCCGCATCGGGCGACGGCAGTGTGAGTGTTTCCAACGCCGGCTCGAACGCTTCCTCGAGCCGCGCCGGAAAACGTTCCGCGACGTCGCGCGGCACGCGCACGATGGCTTTCGTTTTCAGATTAACGTAGAGCCACAGCGACGAGCCGCTGATGACGAGTTCGTCGGTCGCATCGTAAACACGGAAGTCCCGATAGCCCTTGAAGGCTTTGATGCCGGTGGACCAGGTCTCGATACGCAGGCGTTCCTCGTAGCGCGGGTAGCGGTGGATCGCGACGGCGATGCGATGGAGCACCCAGGATTCACCGCTGGTCGAGATCGCCGCCGTGCCGACGTTGTAGCGATTGGCGTGAGCGACGGCCGCTTCCTGAAGCAGTTTGAAGACACCGGAAAGGAGCACGACTTCGTCGCGGTCGACATCGCGGTAGGACACCACGAGATCCATCACGAGTTTGTTCGAAGCCGCGCCGGCGGCGGCCGCGCTCTCGGGCTCTACGCTCATGCGGCGATCCTTTCGTCCGCCGACCGAGGGGTCAACGGAGCCAGGCGAAGTATGAGGGCGCTGCATCGCACCGCGCAGCGCGGCTCACGTGTTCAGGCGGCGAGTTGTGCGCGTGAGGCCGCGACGATTTCGAGCGAACGCAGACGCGCGGGAAGATCGAAGATCGCCGAAGTCACCATCAACTCGTCGACGCCCGTGCGCCGCACGAACGCCTCGATGCCGCGCCGCACAGTTTCGGGCGAACCGACGACCGACTCGCGAAACGCGTGCATGACCATCGCCTCCTCCACGTCGGACCAGCGGCCCCGCATGCTGTCCACCGGCGGTGGCAGCGGGCCAGGTGTGCCGCGGCGGAGATTCACGAACGCCTGTTGCTGCGAGGTGAAAATGCGCTGCGCCTCCTCGTCGGTTTCAGCCGCGTAAACGCCGATGGCGGCCATCGCATACGGCTGCGCGAGCGCGGCAGAGGGTTTGAAATCGCGACGATAAAGATCGAGCGCCTCCGCGAGGTGATCGGGGGCGAAATGCGACGCGAACGCGAAGGGCAGCCCGAGCGCGGCGGCGAGTTGCGCACTGAAGAGACTCGAGCCGAGCAACCAGATCGGGACGTCGAGACCGGCACCCGGAATCGCGCGCACGGCTTGATCGGCTTCGAGCGAGCGGAAATACGCCTGCAGTTCCACGACGTCTTCGGGAAACGAGTCGGAAGCGTTGCGGCGCCCCTGTCGAAGCGCGCGGGCGGTGTGCGGATCGGTGCCGGGCGCGCGTCCGAGTCCGAGATCGATGCGACCGGGAAAGAGCGATGCGAGCGTGCCGAACTGTTCGGCGATCACGAGCGGGGCGTGATTGGGCAGCATGATACCGCCCGAACCCACGCGGATGGTTGAAGTGCCGCCCGCGAGGTGCGCGATCACGACGGCGGTCGCAGCACTGGCGATGCCCGGCATGTTGTGATGTTCCGCGACCCAGTAGCGGAGATACCCGAGACGTTCGGCGAGGCGGGCGGATTCGAGCGAGCGGCGGAGCGCGTCGGCCACGTCGGCGCCTTCGTTGATGGGTGAGAGATCGAGGACGGAAAACGGGATCACGCGGAGCAAGGTGTGCAGCGGCGCGCGTTTTTCCAGCGGGAGGTGAAGGCATCAGGGTGCGGCGGTTTTCCCTGATAAAACGACCGTCCGTTTCCCGGCCGAAAACCACGTCTCCTAAACTGGCCGAAGTCAGGAACCTGCTTTGACTTGCCAGCGGAAGTTGCTCGGCACGTGGCGCAATCAAGCGCCGCTCATGCCAGCCACTTTCACTTTCTGCGACCCGACACCCCTGATCGTTTTCGTTCTTTGCACAATTTTTCCCTGCCATGAACTCACCGTATTCTTCCGATCCCTCGTCGCCTCCGCCGACTTCGCTAACCGGTCTGCCGTCCGCCGCCACTCGCACCAACATCACCGCGGAAAATCTCCGCGGCACCGATGCCACGCCTCCACCCCACCCGCCGCTTGTTGGTTCCGGACCTGGTTATTCCGGAGAACCGAAAAAACTGCTGCCTTCGAGCACGTTGATGGGCGATGTCGTCGGCTCGGTGCTGGATCGCATGGCGCGCTGGCTGAATCCAGGGTTCGTCGAGCGCTCGCTGAAGTTCTGCCGCGACACCGGCCACTATGCGGTGCTCCTCGGCGGCGCACTCACGCTGGTCTACACGATCTTCGCTGCGGTGCGTTTCAATTCGTTCGGCGTGTTTCTGCTCGGCCTCGGTTTGATCGCCGCGCTCGCCGTCGGGCAGTTTGCCGCCGCGCGCTTTTTCGGCGCCGCCGAGCGGACGATCGTCAACACGCCGAGCCACGCATCGGCGACGGGTTTTCTGGAATGCGTCGGCCTGCTCACGCTGCTCGCGGCCGCTGCGTTTCTGCTCGGTGGTCTGATCAGCGCGATCCAGCTGGGCAGTATCATCGCGCTGCTGCCGCCTTTGTTCTTCGCCGTCACGCTCACCTACGCCGGTGCACTCGCGCTGCATCCGACGTTGCTGAACGTAACGCCCGGAACGGGCTCGGCCGGTGAGGAGGCGATCGGAGTGCTGTCGTTTTTCGCGAAGGCCAGCCTGAAGCTCGTGCCGCTCTTTTTCCTGCTGCTCGCGGTGGCGGGCAACATCGCGATCCTCGCGAGTTTCTTCCCACGCGGCGAGGCGCTGGCCGGAGCGATGAGCGCGCTGGCTCCCGGCCTGCCGGTCGGGATGGCGTTGCCCTCGGGACTCACGGGCTCGGTCCTCGTGCTGCTCGCGTGTCTGACCCCGATCGTGGCGTATGCGTTGTTTTTGCTTCAGTATCTCGTGATCGATGTGCTCCGCGCGGTTCTCGCCGTGCCGGGTAAACTCGATGCGCTGAGACACTGAAGTGCCCGGCGAAGTGCGTTCCTGACCGCCGGTCCGCAGGCGAGCCGCCGCCCGCGGAAATCCCGGCGGTCAGGACAACACGAACGGATTATTCCCGAAACCGTGACGCGAACGCGCGCGGATTAGCTCGCGCGCAGTTTCACCAAAAGATCCTTCGCCTCGACGGTGTCGCCGAGAGCGACGTGGAGTTCGGACACGACGCCGTCCGCGGTCGCGTAAACGGTCGTCTGCATCTTCATCGCTTCCATCATGAGAAGCTTGTCGCCTTTCGCGACCTTGGCGCCGACGGAGGTCGTGAGCGCGGCGATGAGGCCGGGGATCGGCGCGGCGATCTGGAGCGGATCGTGGAGGTCGGCCTTCGGGCGGGCCTTCGTCTTCGGCGCGACGCTCTTGTCGGCAATCGTCGTTTCGCGAGCGATGCCGTTGAGCTCATAGTTGAGCGTGCGGCGGCCGTCCTTGTCAGGCGCGCCGATGCTGATGAGGCGAATGATGAGCGTCTTGCCGCGCTCGATCTCGACGTTGATTTCCTCGCCCGGCTGCAAGCCGTAGAAAAACGCCGGCGTGGGCAGCACGCTCACGTCGCCGTATTCACGACGGTGTTTCACGAAATCGGCGAACACCTGCGGATACATCAGGTGCGAGTAGAGATCGTCGTCGCTCGGCTCGCGCTTGGTTTTGTCGGCGAGCTCCTGCTTGAGCTTCGCGAGTTCCGCGGCGCCGGCCTTGAGCTCGGCGGCGATCGTGCGCGCGCTCTTGCCGGTCGCAGCCTTCTTCGCGTCGGAGAGATATTTCGCCTTCGCTTCCTTGAACTTCTTTTCGCCGAGCACGGCGCGCCACACGGGCTCCGGCCAGCCGCCTTCGGGCCAGCCGAGTCCGCCGCTGAGCATGTCGATCACGCTCTCAGGGAACGGCGTTGAACCGGGCTCGAGGTTCACGACGTCGGCCGGTTTGATGCCTTTGCTGAAGAGGAACAGCGCCATGTCGCCGACGACCTTCGAGGATGGCGTCACTTTCACGATGTCGCCGAAAAGCTGGTTCACCTCGGCATACGTGCGCGCGATCTCGGGCCAGCGGTGCGACACGCCCATCGAGGCGGCCTGCTCCTTGAGGTTGGTGTATTGGCCGCCGGGCATCTCGTGTAGATAAACCTCCGCCGAGCCGGTTTTCGGCGCGGTGTCGAACGGCCGGTAAAACTCGCGCACCTGCTCCCAGTAATCGGAAAACTCGTTGAGCGTATCGAGCGGGAGCTTCGTGTCGCGCGGCGTGTGCTGCAACGCGGCGACGATCGAATTGAGATTCGGCTGCGAGGTGCTGCCGCTCATCGACGCGAGCGCGAGGTCCACGATGTCCACGCCGGCGTCAGCCGCGCGCAACACCGAGGCCGCCGCGATGCCGCTCGTGTCGTGCGTGTGGAAATGGATCGGCAAACCGACTTCCTCCTTCAGCGCCTTCACGAGTTTCTGCGCCGCGAACGGACGGCAGAGTCCCGCCATGTCCTTGATCGCGAGCACGTGCGCGCCCATGCGCTCGAGTTCCTTCGCGAGTTTCACGTAATAACTCAGCGAGAACTTGTCGCGTTTCTCGTCGAGGATGTCGCCCGTATAGCAGATCGCCGCTTCGCAGACGGCGTGCGTGTCCTGCACGGCTTCCATCGCGACGCGCAGGTTGGGCAGATAATTCAGCGAGTCGAAGATGCGGAAAATATCCATGCCGCTCTCGGCGGCGTGCTTCACGAAACCAGCGACGACGTGGTCGGGATAGTTCGTGTAGCCGACCGCGTTCGCGCCGCGGAAGAGCATCTGGAAACAGATGTTCGGCACGCGCGCGCGGAGTTCGCGCAGGCGCGTCCACGGGTCCTCGTTGAGGAAACGCATCGCGGTGTCGAACGTCGCGCCGCCCCACAACTCGAGCGAGTAAAGCTCGGGCGCGCGATGCGCGAGCGCCTCGGCGCACGCGAGCATGTCGTAGCTGCGCACGCGTGTCGCCATGAGCGATTGGTGCGCATCGCGAAACGTCGTGTCGGTGACGAGCAGCCGCTTCTGTTTCGTGGTCCACTCGGCGAAGCCCTTCGCACCGAGTTCGAGCAGAAGCTGGCGCGTGCCGGGCTTGGGTGCGGCCTGCGTCGTGACGCGAGGCGGCACGACTTGCGGGAGAGGTTTCGCCGGGCGGTAACCCTTGGCGTGCGGGTTGCCGTTGACGGTGACGTTGGCGAGGAACGTGAGCAGCTTCGTCGCGCGATCGCGGCGCGGTTTGAAGGAGAACAGCTCAGGCGTCGTGTCGATCAGCGTGGTCGTCGCCTGACCCGTGCGGAACGTCGCGTGCGCGATGACGTTTTCCAGAAACGGAATGTTCGTCTTCACCCCGCGAATGCGGAACTCCGTGAGCACGCGGCGCGCACGGGCGAGCGCCATGTCGTAGCTCGGACCGCTCGTGATGACTTTCACGAGCATCGAATCGTAGAACGGCGTGATGACCGCGCCCGAGTAACCCATGCCGCCGTCGAGTCGCAGCCCGAAGCCGCCCGGCGAGCGATACGCGAGAATGCGGCCGTAGTCGGGGATGAACTTGTTCTCCGGATCCTCCGTCGTGATGCGGCACTGGATCGCGTAGCCGTTGCGCGGCACGGCGTCCTGCGCGGGCATGCCGACTTCCGGCGAGTGCAGCGCGTGTCCCTGCGCGATCAGAATCTGCGAGCGCACGAGATCGAGGCCGGTGATGACCTCGGTCACTGTATGCTCAACCTGGATACGCGGGTTCATCTCGATGAAGAACCACTCGTGCCGGTCGAGATCGTAGAGGAATTCGATCGTGCCCGCGTTGTCGTAGCGGATCTCGCGCGCCATGCGCGCGGCGGCGTCGCACAACTCGCTCACGACTTCCGGCGGCAGGCCGAAACTCGGCGCGACCTCGATCACCTTCTGGTGGCGACGCTGCACGGAGCAGTCGCGCTCGTGGAGATGGATCACGTTGCCGTGTTTGTCTCCGAGGATCTGCACCTCGATGTGCTTCGCGCGCGGGATGTATTTTTCGAGAAACACCGCGGGGTTGCCGAACGCGCGCTCGGCCTCCGCCTGCGCCTCGTCGAGCAGACTCGCGAGATCGGTCGCTTTCTGAACAACGCGCATGCCGCGACCACCGCCACCGAACGCGGCTTTGATGATGAGCGGGAAGCCGATCGACTTCGCGATCTTCAGCGCCTCCTCGCGATCGGTCACCGGCTCCTCGGTGCCGGGCAGCGTGGGCACGTTGATCTTTTTCGCGAGCGCACGAGCGGCGGTCTTGTCACCCATGAGCTCGAGCAACTCAGGACGCGGACCGACGAAGATGATGCCTTCCTTCTGGCACGCGCGCGCGAACTCGGCGTTTTCCGAAAGAAAACCGTAGCCCGGATGGATCGCATCCACGCCGTGCTGTTTCGCCGTGGCGATGATGCTCGGGATGTCGAGATACGCGGCGACCGGGCCCTTGCCCTGGCCGATGAGATACGCCTCGTCAGCCTTGTAGCGGTGAATGCAGAACCGGTCCTCCTGCGCGAAGACCGCCACCGTGCGCAAACCCAGCTCCGTGCCGGCGCGGAAGATGCGGACCGCGATCTCACTGCGGTTCGCGGCCATCAGTTTGTGAACGGGACGCAGCGAAACGCTCGCCGCCGGGGAAACATCGGGTGCGGACATGGGGTGGTGTGGGAGGCGGGGTTATTGTGACCGCGTTCACCGTTGGCAACGGAAGACTGGACGCGCGGGCAAGTTCCGACCCCGGATGATCGCCGCGGTGCCGGTCAGGTGAGGTGTGAAACGCCGCCGTGCACGCGCGCGCCCTTCGTGGCCCGTTCACCCTCGCACTCCGGCGAGCCGCGCGCGAGATCGCGGCAGATCTGCGGCCGTCGTTCGTAAACGCGGCAGAAATACTCCGCCGCTCCGGTCGCGCCGCGCCGCACCTCAAGCGCCGCACAATGTCCCGCGTCCATGCGCATGAACGCGCGATGACCGATAAACGTCGCCCACCGTTCTGCATCGTCGCCGAGCCGATCCCAATCCCGTCCGTCGACGCGCACATAAGCCTCCAGTTGGGAGAAACAACAAACCCCGCAGTGCAGGCAATTTGCCGGTGTGCTCACGGAATCGTGAGCCCGGAGCTTCGCAGAACGCCCGAAGCGGCCAAGCGCAATCTCCGCCAAGCGATGCGGAGCGGTGCATTCGCCAAGTGGATACGCTACAAAGGTGAACGTCTGTCCGCTTCGCCTCCTGCTCCTCGCCAGTCTCGCCTTCGTGCCCGCCGTCCGGGCCGAGTTGCACGTGCGCGCCGAGGGCCGCGTCATTCAGGACAG
This sequence comes from Opitutus sp., assembly GCA_024707325.1. Taxonomy (GTDB): domain Bacteria; phylum Verrucomicrobiota; class Verrucomicrobiia; order Opitutales; family Opitutaceae; genus Opitutus. The sequence continues at coordinate 1,062,680 of JANPZY010000001.1, forward strand.
CAATGTCTTCCTGCAGGACGAAGCGGCGCCGCTCGCCGACGGACAAACCGTGCGCACCGCTCCCGCCGGTGCCGACGATCAGGAGTTCGTCGCCACGATCGGACTCAACGCGAAACGCGTCGCCCCGCCCGGCGCCGCGTTCTCCGGCGAGATCGACTACGCCGCCGAGTGGCACCGCTTCGCGCGATTCACCGACGAGTCTCACCTCGATCATCGCGTCGCGCTCGCCGCCAAATGGTCCTCGGGCGACTGGCTCGCTGATGCCAAAGCGGCCGTGCTCCACGTCGACGGCTCCGACGAAAGCCCCATCTACAACGAGCAGGGCGGACAGCCCGCGATGGCTGGCGATCCCGTGCGCTCGCGCCGCGCGCAAACGCTCACGACCGGTTCCGCGTCGCTGCTCTGGCAACCAAGCTCCGTCTGGCGCGCCCGCGCCGCGGCGAGCGTGCTCCAGCAGGATTTTCACACGCTGCACGATCCCGTGTTCGGTTGCGCCAACTACGTCGACCGCGGTCAGGCGCTCGGCGGTGTCGAGTTCGGACGCGAGCTGCGTTCCGATCTGACCGGCTGGCTCGCGTTTCGGGCCGGACGTCAGTGGCAGGAGCATCTCTTCGATGTGCCGCTGAGCCTCACCAACACGATTGTGCGTCCGCTTCTCGGCCTCGAAGGAAAACTCCATCCCACCTTGCGGCTCAGCGCTTTCGCCGGGCCCGACTACCGGCGCTTCACGAGCGATCGCCTCGCCGGCGTGCCCGCACGCCGCACGCTGCCGTTTGTGGAAATCGCCTCCGCGTGGACGCCGCGCCCCGCCGATCGCGTTTCTCTCAACTATCGCCAACAACTCTGGATTGGTTCGAGTGGCCGCTCCGCGTATCGCGAAATCAAAGCCGACCTCGCGTGGATGCATCGCTTCGCCGCATTCGAATTCACCACCAAAGGCAGCGTGCTCTCCGGCAACTTCGCCGGCTACTCCGCCGCGCTGCGCGATGATCGGGTGTGGACGCTCGGCGTTTGCGCCGCGCGCACGTTGGCCGGATTCCGCGGCGAACTCGGCCTCACGCGCGAGTGGTCGCAAACCTTCGTGCCCGAAACCTGCGGTCGCGCGTATCACCGCTGGCTCACCACCGCCGCGATCTCCCGCCAGTGGTGATTTTGGAAAGTCCGTAATACGGACTTTGGTGCAGCCGGCACAGGCTTGCCCGTCGCCGTGCAGTCGCGACATGCTCGCGCCCGACATGGATGCTTACGCTCGTGCCCGCACGTTGATCGATGCCGCTCACTCCGCGGATCCGAATCGCACCGCCGACGGACAACCCGCCGAGCTGGTCTATGCCGACCAGATGGAAAAGTGGGTCGCGCGCGTCACCGATGATGTGACTCCCCTGCTCCGCCTCGCCGCTCGCTCGCAGCATCTTGAGCGCTGGTCCGTGCCGCGCGCCACGTTTCCCGAGGGCAAGGTCGGCTACCTCTCCTGGCGCCGCTCGCTCTACACGAAACAAGCCGAACGCGCCCGCGCGCTGCTCCTCGAAGCCGGCGTGAGCGAAAACGAAGCTGCCGAAGTCGCAACCTGGGTTTCGAAGACCGGACTGAAAAGCAATCCCGGCACGCAGGCGCTCGAAGACGCCGCCTGCCTCGTGTTCTTGGAAAAAGAGATCGGCGCCTTCGCCGCGCAGCATGCGGACTATCCGCGCGAGAAGTTCGTCGATATCCTGCGCAAGACCTGGAAAAAGATGAGCCCCCGCGCACAGCAACTCGCGCTCGCGCTCGATCTTCCGCCCGCCATCGCCGAACTCGTGCGCGAAGCCGTCGCGACTTAGACCGTATCGGATTTCCGGATACGCGACCACGTGCCGACTCGTGCCCGAGTGCGCACCGAGTCGGGACAAAGTGCGGACACGGTCGCGACCATGTCCGCACCGGGTCGAGCCAAGGTCCGGACCGGGTCGGGACTCATTGCGGGCCGAACCGGAACTCTGCTCGCACGCCATCGAGCCACGGTGCGGCTTCGCTCGGCGCAGCGTTGTCTCAGGTGCGATCCGCTTTGCCCGGAATCGTGACGTCGAAATCGAGGAAGCGTTTGATCATGCTCGCGAGCTGGCGGACGTCGTAGGGCTTCGGCACGACGGCTTGGAAGCCGTATTGCTCGAAAGCCGCGAGCACCGGGTCGTTGGAATAACCCGAGGAGACGATCGCGGGCACGGTCGCGCCTTCACGACGCAGCGTTTCCACGACTTGGCGTCCACCCATGCCGCCGGGAATCGTGAGGTCGAGAATCAGAAGTTGGATCGGTCGGCCGGACTCGCGCGCGCGCTCGTATTCCTTGAGCGCGGCGGCGCCATCGGCGACAACGACGGGATCGATGCCCATGCGGGTGAGCACGATTTCGACGATGCGACGGATGCTTTCCTCATCGTCCATGAGGAGCACGCGCGGCTTGGTCGGGCGCGCGGCGACAGGTTTCGGTGGCTCGATCGTCGCGGCGGGCGCGGCCAGAGAATCGGCCGCAGAACGGGGCGCCGTTTCGTTTATCTCCGCACAGGGAAACCAGAGATGAAACGCGGCGCCGCGACCGGGTTCGCTTTCGGCTTCGATGGCGCCGCCGTGTTTGCGCACGATCGAGTAAACGGTGGCGAGACCGAGGCCGCTGCCTTGTTTCTTCGTGCTGAAATACGGATCGAAGATGCGCGGCAGCACGTCGCGCGGGATGCCGGGGCCGGTGTCGGCGACGGTGAGTCTCACGTAACGGCCGGCGGAGAGTCCGTGTTTTTGGTCGGAGCCAATCTCTTCGTTGCGCAGCGAAACGGTCACCACGCCGGCTCCGCCCATCGCCTGCGCGGCGTTGGCGACGAGATGTTTGATGGCCTGCGTCAGCTGGGCCTGATCAACGAACGCAGGCCACGCGTCGTCGGGCAGATTGAAGGCAGCGCGGGTGTTCTGTCCGTGAAGCGCAGCGGTCACCGCGGATTGCACCACGGGTGCGAGCGCGGTGGCGGCGCGCAGCGGATTGCCGCCTTTGGCGAAGGTGAGGAGTTGTCCCGTGAGTTCGCGCGCGCGGCGGGCACCGCGTTCGATTTCGCCGAGATATTCGCCGGCTGCGGCTGCGGCGCGCTCGTCGGCGGTCGCGAGTGTGACGTTGCCGAGGATAACCGTGAGGAGGTTGTTGAAGTCGTGCGCGATGCCGCCGGCGAGGGTGCCGAGCGATTCGAGGCGCGCGGCGCGCTGCACCTCGGCTTCGAGTCGCGCCTGGCGCTCGAGTTGCTCGCGAATCTGGCGCGTCTGTTGTTGCACGCGACGGCGCAGCGCGGTGATCCAGGCGACGGCGAGCAGCGTGGCGCCGCCGAGGATCGCGCAGACGATCAGCGCACGTTGCAGCGTGACGAGGCGCGCGCGCTGGATCACGTGCACGTCGTCGGCCGAGCGGAGCTGCAGCTCGAAGCCGCGCGACTGGCGGGTATCGTCGAACACGACCTTGTAGATGCCGGTGAGTTCGAGCACGGCGCCGGGCGCGAGATGCGCGATCGGCTGCGAGTCGCTCTCGAGCGTCGCGTCGAAAATCGTGTTGCCGGTTTGCACGGTGAGCCGCGCATGGCCCGGTCGCGTCGAATTTTCGAGCAGCGTGGCGCGCACGGTGACGAGCTGCGAATCGAGCGCCATGGCGACGCCGCTCGCGTCGTTCACGTGCGTCGCGTCGGGAGGCGAACCAGCGGCGAGTTTGCGGACCTGCGACTCGCGCAAAATCGTGCGCACGCCCTGACGGCCAAGAATGCCGACGGCCTCGATTTTGTCGCCGGCTTGCAGCGCGGGAATCTCGGAGCCGAGCAGCAGCAGCGCGTCGTCGTCCTCCTCGAGATACAGGAGGCGGCCGGCCTGGGCGTGGAGCACGGTCCCGACGACGCGAACGCGAAGCAGCTCCTGCCCGGCATCGAGCTGGCTGACCGACTTGATCGTGCGTATTGGAAGATCGAATACATCGGCCGGCGCCTCCTCCTCGATCACAATGTCGTGAAGGAACGGCACGCGCAGCGTGACCCCCTGGACGCGGCCATGTTCGTCAGCCCTCGTCTCGGCCACGCCGCGCACGCGGATGAGCGAACCGGGATTGGCGACGAAGTTGACCGGCGACTGGATGTGCCCGACGAACTCGCCGGACGGCGTGGTGACGTGGATCCAGCGCCACTCGCCATCCGACACGGTGCGCTGGAGGAAGCCGCGCATCTGCACGAACTGTCCATCTTCGCGGCCGGTGATCGCCTGCTCGAACGTGATCGGCCGACCGGTGGGCGGCGTCATCGCGCCCAAATCGACGTAACGCTGGAGCTGGATGCCGGGCACGAGACCGCCGGCGCGCGTAACGCCTTCGATCTGGAGATATTTGTTGAGGGCCGGCGGTTCGACTTTCGTGCGATCGAAGTCGACGCGAATGCCGCCGCTTACGTCCTGCAGGAAGAAGAAATCGAAGTCCGGCAGCGACCACGTGACGATGCCCGCGACATTGACGGTGCGGCCGAGCGCCGCCTGCTCGGGGCTCAACTGGCGAACTTGTTCGATCGTGGTGAGCTGGCCCGCGGCGGAGAGTCCGAGGGGCACGTTCTCCTCGTTGTCGGTCGACGGGCGGTAAAACGCGGAATCGAGCACCCATTGATCACCGACGCTGGCCACGCGACCGGCGGCCTCGATGCGCGCACCGAGTGGGAAACGTTGCTGCTGCAGCGAGCGCACGACCACCTCCCCGGTGCGATCACGGATGGTCATCGACGAACCAACGTTGTGCGCCTGCACCCGGCCGCGCACACGCACATAACGGCCGAGCGGCGCCTGATAGATTTCGTCGATGTTGGTGACCGGCCGGTTGAAAAGGAGGTTGTCGCCGATCGTGCCGAGGATCTCGACGTTGCTCTGCCGGGCGATCCACAGCTCGATCGACGTCTGGGTGTTCGTGGGATCGAACTTGCCCGAATAAAGACCGACCGCTCGGACGAAGCACCCCTGCCAATCGGGCACGGTGTTGGGCGTCTCAGGACGCACCCAGCCGATCACAGGGCGATCGTCCACGATCAGGTTGAGCCGCACGTGCTCGGCATCGATGTATTGCACGCCATCGACGTAGGCATTGGCCGCCACGATGCGGCTTTGGAGCGTAGTGATGTCGTTGATACGCCCGTTGGCCGGCAGCGGCTCTATCGGCACGTGCTCTTCGAGCACCGTCACGCGGGCGCGGGAAGCCTCGAGGCCCTTGCTCGGAATGATCGTGCCCTCGATCAACACGCGCTGCCCGTCCTCCAGCGGCGGCGACTCCGGCGCGAGCTGGATGAACGTGGCGACATCCCCATACTCGATCCAAAGCAGTCGCCACAGCGCATCGACATAGGAGACGCGCGCCTCCACGCGCAGCGGATGTTCGCGGGATTTTTCCACCGTCGGCATCGCCCAGATCCACGCCGGATCGGTGATCACCTGCTGGGAGGACGGCGCGTCCTGCGCCAGCATGGACGCGGGGGCGGAGAGCGCCGCCAACGCCGCCGCGACATATACGCACTTTCCCGGGCGGGCTGCTCTCGGCAGCCGACGCACAATCCACCGGCAGAACGATGGGGCAGTTGCAGGCACAACGAAGCGCGGCTTACTGGCTCCAGCAGGAACGACCGAGCCGATGGACGACAATAAATCGAAGCGAAAGATAACCGACAAGCGACGAGTGCCTCACAGCGTTTTAAATTCGGCCGGCAGAGATTAGATATTAGTAAAAACAGCGGTGTTCGGCTAAATGCCGACGAGTCGCACGATGCCACCGCTGTGTTCTTCGCTTTGCGATGGAGCCGGCGGACAAAACACCCAAGCTCGCCCCGCCCATGGAAACCCCGCTTGAACGTCCCGCGCAGCCGTGGCGCTGGGTGCCGTCGCTCTACTTCGCACAAGGCCTGCCCTACGTGGCCGTGATGACGCTCTCGGTGGTGATGTATAAGAACTTGGGCATCTCGAACACCGACATCGCGCTTTACACGAGCTGGCTCTACCTGCCTTGGGTCATCAAGCCGCTGTGGTCGCCGCTGGTGGAAAAATTCGGCACGCGGCGCGGGTGGACGGTCTTGTTGCAATTCGTTTCCGGAACGGCGCTGGCCATGGTCGCGCTGTTGCTGCCGGGGCCGCTGCAATGGCGCGGCACGCTGGCGATCTTCTGGCTGCTGGCGTTCAGCTCGGCGACGCACGACATCGCGGCCGACGGGTTTTATCTGCACGCGCTAAAGTCACACCAACAGGCGGCGTTCGTCGGCGTGCGCAGCACGGCCTACCGGCTCGCGATGATCGCGGGCCAGGGCGGCCTCGTGTGGCTCGCGGGGTTTTTCGCCGACCGGCAAGGCGACGCCGCGCGCGGGTGGAGCTGGGTGTTTGCGTCGCTCGCGGCGTTGTTCGTCGCCGTAGCGGCGTGGCACGCGTGGGTCTTGCCGCGTCCGGCGAGTGATCGTCCGGCATCGCAAAGCGAGGGCGTCGGTTATCTGCGCGTGCTCGCGACGTTTTTCCAGCGACCGGATCTGGCGCGCGTGCTTGGATTTTTGCTGCTCTACCGATTTGCGGAATCGCAATTGTTGAAACTCGTGCCGCCGTTTCTGCTCGATGCGCGCGAGGCGGGCGGACTTGGACTGACGACGCAGCAAGTCGGCTTCGTTTACGGCACGGTGGGGGTGATCGCGCTCTCGGTCGGCGGCATCCTCGGCGGGCTCGCGATCGCTCGCTGGGGACTCAAACGCCTGCTCTGGCCGATGGTGCTCGCGATGTGCGCGCCCAATCTGGTGTTCGTCGCGCTTGCGATCGCGCAGCCCTCGAGCCTGCCGTTGATCACGGCCGCGTTTGCCGTGGAGCAATTTGGTTACGGCTTCGGGTTCTGCGCGTATCTGCTCTACATGATGCTCGTCGCAGGCGGCGAACATCGCACCGCGCACTACGCGCTCTGCACGGGCTTCATGGCGTTGGGCATGATGCTGCCCGGCATGCCGGCAGGCTGGCTCCAGGAGAAACTCGGCTACGCGAACTTCTTCGTCTGGGTCTGCGTGGCCACGCTGCCGGCGTTTCTCGCCACGGCGCTCGTCAAAGTGGATCCGGATTTCGGACGAAAAACCACCTGAGCAACTCGCACGCGGTGCCGCTCAGCGGAGCTGTGCGCGCACGTCGGTGATGAACCGCTCCCACTGAAACGCGGGGCCCGGGTCGACCTTGTTTTCCTGCAAATGAAAATGTCCGAGCACGCCGCGGTAGCGCGCGAGTTCGGCGTCAGGAAGCTTGCGCATCAGCACGCGGCCGGAGCGATCGCGCGGGATCTCGGCGCGCAGCTTCGGAAACGTGCGGCAGAGCGCCGCGGTGAGTTTCGTCAGCGCGGCGTATTGCTCGGGCGTGAGGTCGTATTGCTGCAAACTTTGCTGGTGAACGCTTCCGGCGATCGGGCCGGGTCGCGCCGGACGGCCGCGAAAGTTCGGCGTCAACACGCCGGGATTCGTGATGCGCGCGGGAATGGTGAGGTGCGTGCGGCCATCGGGCGTGCGGCGATACCACTGCTCGAGCGGCTGCGCGGCGCCGGGCGGAAACGCGCCGATGTTGGCGATCTCGATGCCGATCGAGCGATCGTTGGACGTCGTCGCGTGCGCCGCGCGCTCCTTGAGGTCGATCGTCTGGTAGATCGTGCCGTCAATATCCAAGAGGAAGTGCACGCTGAGCTGACGCTTCTGCAGCACGTCGAAACAGATGCGGCTCAAACCGCACGCGTCATAGTGGAGCACGAATTGATCGACGACCTGCGCAAGCGACGCCCGCGTCCAGCCGTGGCGCGCGATGCGCTGCTGCTCGGCGGCGGGCAGCGAGTTGCGCCGCAGGGAAAACGGACCGCGTCCGGCGTAGGCGTTGTAGCCGCGCGGCTCGAGCCAGGTGACGACGCGCGTGCCGGCCGGAATGCGTTCGCCCGCGACGATGATTTCGTGCCCGGGCATCGGGCGCGTCGGCTGCGGGCGCGACGTTTTCGGTGTATCCGGAACAGAACTACATCCGCCGAGCGCGATCACGCTTGCGGCGAGACCAATGACACTCAGCGGACGCGCGCGCGTCCTATTTTTCCACGGGCGGAAAACCCTTCGCGCGCAACGTCCGAAGGAGCGCGCGCACATGGCGCGGATCGCGTGTTTCCACGGTGCACACGGCATGCACGGCGCTGACGTCGGGGCCGCTGAAGGCACGATCATGCGCGATATCTTTGATGCTGGCACCGGCTTGCGCAATCACTCTGCTCAGCTCCGCGAGTCCGCCGGGACGATCGCTGATGCGCACGGTGAACCGCGCGAGACGTCCGTCGTGCACGAGACCTTTTTCGATCACGCGACCGAGGATCGCGGGGTCGATGTTACCGCCGCAGACGCAGAGCACGACTTTGCGTCCATGCAGTTGCGGCACCGCCCCGGCCATCAACGCCGCGAGCGGTGCCGCAGCCGCGCCCTCGACGACGGTTTTCTCGAGTTCGAGCAAACGCAGGATCGCGAGCGCGATCCACTCTTCGGATACGCGCACGACTTTATCGACGCAGCGACGCGCGAGCGAAAACGCATGGTCGCCGACGCGCAGCACGGCGAGACCGTCGGCGAGTGTCGGCACGCGCGGGATCGTGACGGGTTTGCGCGCTTTCAATGCCGCCGTGAAGCTCGCCGTCGCCTCGCTCTCGACGCCGATGATCTGCACGTCCGGGCGCACGCTTTTCACTGCAGTTCCAATTCCCGCAATGAGGCCGGCTCCGCCGATCGGGCAAAGAATCGCTTCCACGTCGGGCACCTGTTCGAGGATCTCCAGACCCATCGTGCCCTGCCCCGCGATGATCGCGGGATCGTCGAAACCGTGCACGTAGGCCAGCCCTTCCTCCGCGGCGAGCCGATCGGCTTCCGCTCGCGCCGCGGCAAAATCCTCGCCGCGCACCACGACGCGCGCGCCGAGTCGTTCGCAGGTGGCGATTTTGATGAGCGGTGCGTTATCCGGCATGACGACCGTCACGCGAATCCCGAGCAACTGCGCGTGATACGCGAGGCCGAGCGCGTGGTTGCCGGCGCTCGCGGCGATGACGCCGCGGTTGCGCGCAGACGGCGAGAGCAGCAGCAGGGCGTTGCGCGCGCCGCGCTCCTTGAACGATCCGGTGCGCTGCAAGTTGTCCAGTTTGCATGCGACACGTGAGCCGGTGATCTCCGACAGAGGGATCGATTCGGGACACGGGGACTTGAGCAGGCCGCTGGCGATGCGGCGCCGCGCCGCGCGAATTTCGGCGAGTGTCACGGGCATGCCGTCACGATGCCTGTGATTTGCGTGAACCACAACTGCCGGGATGCTCGCGCCCTGTCCCGCGTGCGTTCCGCAAATTGCGTTGCCGAAGCTGCGCGGCTGAGTTGCATTGCCGCTCTCTCCTTGAACGCGCGGGCTGGCGGTGAATCTGTCGCGTCGCCTGTCGCCACACTTTCTTTCCTGACCTTCCGCGCCGGCGTCCCGACATGTATCAGCTCACGTTTTCCGAACAAAGCATCCACGAGCTCAACCGGCTCGATAAGTTCACGCAGCTCGACGTGATCACGCCGATCAGCACGCTGAAGCCGTCGGATCTGGCGCATCCGCGCGAACCGCTCGGCCGTTTCCACCGCGGCGAGCGCGAATACTACCGTTTGCGCGCGGGCGACTACCGCTTCTATTTCGAGGTGCGGGGCGACACGCTCCACACGCACTACATTCTGCACAAGAACTCGCTCGAGGACTTCCTGCTGCGCAACAAGCTGCCGGTTTCCGAACAGCAGCTCGTCGAGCAGCATTCCAAGTTCTGGAAATACCTCGAAAGCCTCACCAAATGACCCCTCCCGGAGACGACCTGAAGACGCGCGAGGATCCCTACAACGTCACTCAGGCGAGCCGCATCTATTTCCTCCCCAACGCGATGACGGCGGGGAATCTCTTCTGCGGATTCATGGCGGTGGTGAACTGCATCCACGCCCGTCTCGCCGAGAGTGCGTCGACCCTCGAATACCTCGGTGCCACTCCCGCGGACCACTATCGCTACGCCGTCTGGTTCATCCTCGGCGCAGCGGCGTTCGACGCGCTCGACGGACGTCTCGCGCGCATGGGTGGACGCGAATCGCTCTTCGGCGCCGAGTTCGACTCGCTGGCCGACGTGGTGTCGTTCGGTTTCGCGCCGGCGTTGCTGATGTTCTTCTTCATCCTGTCGCCGTCGCAGGGCTTTCTTTGGTTTAGAAACATCGGCTGGTTTATCGGGTTTGTGTATTTGCTTTGCGCTGCGATCCGGCTCGCGCGGTTCAATGTCATCACGAACCCGCTGCTTCATCGCGGGAGCAAGGACTCGAGCAAAGACTTCGTCGGTTTGCCCGTCCCCGCGGCCGCCGCGACGGTCGCGGCGCTCGTGCTCTTCCTCCTTAAGCTGATCGAGACGGACAAGACGCTGAAGGCCGGCGCGCTCGCGCTGCCGTTTCTCATGCTGCTCGTCGCGTTTCTGATGGTGAGCACGATTCGCTACCCGAGCGGCAAGAGCGTGGACCTGCAGACCACCACCCGGCTGCGTAACTTCATCGTCTTCTTCGTCATCCTGGGGCTCGTCTTCGTGCTCAAGGAATTTGCAGTGCTCTGCATCTGCCTCGGTTACATCTTCTTCGGTCTCGGCCGCCAGCTGCGGCGCTCGCGCTCCGCCGCCGCGCCCCACCCGACTCCGGACAACGTGTGAACAATCTGCTGGGGACTTTTCAATAACTCGGACCCTGTGAGTAACCGGCCGGTTATTGGTCGCTCCGGGAAAAGTTATTCGCATCGATTTCCAGCCCGTTTTCCGAGGGGCGGAGGGCAGTTACTGCAGTTGTTCAGTGCCTATATGAATACGGCTTTAATTCTTCATTGAACACCTATCCTTTTAGCCTTTGTTAGCTTCTTCATCGCAGCGGCGCACCCCTCTCATGAAATTCAAAATCAATCGCGACCACTTCGCTAACGGCCTGGCTCAGGTCCTTAACGTTGTCGGCTCGAAGGCGACGATGCCCATTCTCAGCAACGTGCTGATCGAGGCTGAGAAGGACCAGATCTCGCTCACGACGACCAACCTCGACCTCGGCATCCGCTGCAAAATCAAAGCCGAGGTGAAGGAAACCGGCGCCGTGACGCTCCCGGTCAAACGCCTCGCCGGCATCGTCCGCGAATTGCCCAATGTCGACGTCTCCGTCGACGCCTCGCCGAATCACCAGGTCAAGGTGACCTCCGGCGGCTCCAATTTCCGCATCATGGGCATCGGCAAGGAAGAGTTTCCCCCGCTGCCCGAATTCGGCGACGAAAAGGCCTACACGCTCGAGCAGGGCGAGCTCACCTCGATGCTCAAGAGCGTCGCCTACGCCCAGTCGTCCGACGAAACCCGCTACATCCTCAACGGCGTCTATTTCAACTTTAAGGACGGCAAGCTCTCGCTCGTCGCCACCGACGGCCGCCGCCTCGCGCTCATTTCGAAGGAAATGGACGTTCCCGCCGCCAGCGCCGGCGCGATCATCCTCCCCGCCAAAACCGTCGGCGAACTCCTCCGCCTCCTCGACAAGGGCGAGAAGGTGAAGATCAACTTCAACGAGCGCCGCGCTGCGTTCCAGATCGCGACCGACAAGGACACCAGCGGCCTCATCGACAGCGTTTACCTCTACTCGAAGGTCGTGGAGGGCAACTATCCGAACTACCAACAGGTTGTTCCGAAAGAGACCCACCAGCGCATCAAGCTCGAGCGCGAACTCTTCCTCCAGTGCGTGCACCGCGCCGCGCTCGTCTGCTCCGAGAAATCCAACTCGGTGAAGATCAAGCTCAGCAGCAACCTCCTCGAAATCACGGCGCAGAGCCCCGACTTCGGCGAGGCGCACGAATCGATGGCGATCGGTTACAGCGGCCCCGAGCTGCAGGTTGCCTTCAACCCGACCTTCCTCATGGACCCGCTCCGCGCCCTCACGAAGGACGAAGTGTTCTTCGAGGTGAAGGACGAGGTCAGCCCGGGCGTGTTCAAGACGCTGGAGAGCTTCCTCTGCGTCATCATGCCGGTGCGCCTGAGCTAAGGCTCGACTCGATCCGCTCCGAGGCACGACGCGAGCCGCACCTTGGCGCGACCCGGTCCGGACCTTGTGCCGACTCGGTGCAGACATGGGTGCGACTTGGTGCGGACGTGGGCTCGACTCATGCCGAACAATGGCCTGACCCGGTGCGCACCGTGGTTCGACTCGCGCCGCGATCAGGAACGACTCGCGCATTGGTCATTCTGAGCGCAGCGAAGAATCCAGTTTGCGCCTGGTCACGCGCACTGCCGTGAAAGTCCAGGTGGATTCTTCGCTGCGCTCAGAATGACAGAAAACGACGCCGGGTCGGAAGCAGAGGCGGGCGCGCTACCTTCCGCGGCGTCTGAAAAATCTCCTTTCTCCCGGCCGGTCGCACCGTAGCGTCGGCGACCGCGGTTCTCCCGCGTTCCGACTTCCATGTCTGTTTCCTACTTCGTTGCCGGTGCAGTCGTGCTGTCGCTGGTGTTGATGCAGATCAACGCCCGCGCCGCATCTCCCATGCTGTCGATCGCCGATCGCTGGCTGCGCTGGCTGATCTTTTCGTTGGGCGGAGCGGAATTGAACGACTACTTCGAGTGGATCGACCGCCCCTACCCGGTCGTCGCGACCACGTGTTTTCTCGTCTGGTTCGTGCTCGAAACCGCGTTCAACTGGATGCGCATCCACGCGCTGAGCGTGAGTCCGCTGCCGTTGTTTCCGCACTACGAGCTGAACCAGGAAGGCGACGAGTGGCCGATCCAGCCGCGACTGCTGCGCGTGCGCGAGTGGTTGCGCGCGCAGGGTTTCAAGCAGGTCCAGGCGCTCAAGGCTGAGATCGGCGGTGGGATTTTCCTGCGTGTATCCGTTTTTCAGGACGCGGAGGCCATGACGCGGGTGCACGTGACATTCATCCCGCAGGCGAGCGGCGCAATCACGGTGTGCTACAGCTTCACTTCGCTCACGGTCGACGGCTGCCGGTTCGTCACCGACAACCTCTACGTGCCGTTCGCGGGTTTTTATCCGGAGGCGTGGTTCGTCGAACGCAGTCCGTGGCGGCGTTCGGCCGAGGTCTTGTTGAAGCGTCATCGTGCGCGGCTCAACCGCGCGGGCGCGACGCTGGTGCCGTTCGACCTCGATCCGCTGACGGATCAAAACTCCACGCAACAGGAGCTCGATCGTCTCAACACCGAGTTGGGTTTTCTCCATTCACCCGCGGAGCGCGAAGACCACGGCAAGATCACGCAAGAGGGCCGCTACCGGGTGTGGAAGGAAATCTGGATGCTGAACTACCTCGGTCGCGCGATGCGTTACGACTGAGGCGGTGGCGGGAGCGGCTGGAGTCCTTCGGGCCGCTGGCGCACGATCGGCAGTTCGAGCTGCCGCAGTTCCTCGACCAGGCGGTCGCGATTCTGGCGGAACCAACGGTCGTCGATCGTTCCGTCTTCTTCCAGAAAGCGCCACCGCATGAGATAGGTGACGAGCGTGCGGTCCTTCGGATTGTGATCGAAGCGGTGCAGCATCACTTCCTCTCCGGCGGGATTTGAGGTGAACACCACGGCCTGGACGATGAGTTGGTTCGGATTTCCCGGCGTGGGGATCGTCTCCACTTTTTCCGTGAGGCGCGGCGTGATGCTCAGGAGCCAGTTGTCGCGCGAGGTCTTGAGGTTTTTCACCTTGGGCCAGAAGGCGACCTCCATGCTCGACATGGCGTCTTTCGGGCCGGCGCCGTCGAGGGTGTAGACATTCATCGCGGAGTCCTTTTCGCCGCGGCCGGCATGCATGAGCAGGAGCTTGTAGGTGCTCGCGCTGAATTCGAACGACGGCACTTCGGCGCCGACGGAAAAAGGAAGCAGCGCGCCGAGGCCACAGAGGAGGAATTTGGCTATAAATCGCATCGGCAAAAAGGGGTGGGTTTCTCCTACCAAGCGCACTCACTACGCCTCGTGCAACCGGGAAAACACGGCGGCGCCGCGCACGCGTTTCGCTCCCGGCAGACTCAGCCGCCGATGTAGCTCATCTCGACTTTCTCGCGCGTTTCGCCGTGCGCGAGGAGTTCTGCGCGTTCGTCGCTGTAGCGGTCGAGACGGCCGGCCCACACGCGGCGCAAATAGGCCTGCAGTTCCGCGTCGTCCGCGCCCGCGCGCAGACATCCGAGCACGTCCCAACCGAGCGACGCGAAAAGACAGGTGAACAATTTCCCGTCCGCCGAGAGCCGCGCGCGATGGCAGTCCCGGCAGAACGGCTCCGTCACCGAGCTGATCAATCCGATCTCGCCGCTGCCATCGAGGTAGCGATAGCGCGATGCGACTTCTCCGCGATACGCCGGGCCGACTGGCTCGACCGGCCACACGGCATGGATGCGCTCGACGATTTCCTTCGCGGGCACCACGCGATCGCGCGACCAGTGGTTGGTGTTGCCCACGTCCATGAACTCGATGAACCGCACCGCGTGTCCACGCGCGCGGAAATACTCGCAGATCCGGAGCAGCTCGCCGTCGTTCACGCCGCGCTGCACCACGGTGTTGATTTTCACCGTGAGGCCGAGCGCCGCCGCCGCGTCGATGCCGCGGAGCACGCGGTCGGGTTTGAAGCCGAGACCATTCATCCGGCCCGCGATCATCGGATCGAGCGCGTCGAGCGAGACATTGAGCCGGTCGAGTCCGGCGTCTTTCAGCGCGGCCGCGCGCTGCTCGAGCAACCAGCCGTTGGTCGTCAGCGCGACGTCCTGCACGCCGAGCTCGCGCTTCAACACGCGCACAAACTCCGGCACATCGGTGCGCAACAGCGGTTCGCCGCCCGTCAGTCGCACTTTCTCCACGCCGAGCGCGCGAAACGCCCGCACGATCCGCACGAGTTCCTCGAGCGACATCAGCTGCGGATCGCGCAAGAACGCGTGGTTCGGTCCGAAGACCTCCTTCGGCATGCAATACGGACACCGAAAGTTGCAGCGATCCGTCACGGAGATCCGCAGATCCCGCAAGGGTCGTTGAAGCTGGTCGAGCGCACCTGACATCGGGCGCCCAACGAAGCACGAAACCGCGATTTCGCGAGCCCCGTTCTGCGGCCTTTCTGTCACACCGCAGCGCGACGCCGAGGATTGGCGAAAAAAACTGCTCCACTCCCGACGCGAACCCCGTCTGGATTCTGCCCACCCCGCTCAATTGCCGCGCATGCTCACCCCGCTCGAAGCCGAACGTCGGATTCTCGAAAACATCACCGCGTTTCCGCGCGAGGATTGTCCGCTCGCGACGGCGCATGGCCGGGTGTTGCTCACGGCGCTTACGGCCGACCGCGATCTGCCGCCGTTCGATCGCGTGACGATGGACGGCTACGCGCTGCGCTCCGCCGTTGTGGGTGGGGGCGTGCGCACGTTTCGCGTCGAGGCACTGCAAGCGGCGGGCATGTTGCCGTTCAAACTCGGCGAAGCCGCCGACTCGTGCATCGAGGTCGCCACCGGCGCCGTGTTGCCGGAGGACGCCGACTGCGTCGTTCCCTACGAGGACACCACGCGTGAGGGCAACCGCATCACGCTCGCGCCCGAGGCATCTGTTTCTGCGTTTCAGTCCGTGCATCGCCGCGGCAGCGATCATCCCGCGGGCGACACGATCGTGCCGGCAGGCACCCGGCTCACGTCGCGCGAGATCGCCGTCGCGGCCGCCGTCGGCGCGGCCAACGTCACGGTCGCGCATTCGCCGAAAATCGCGGTGATCGCCACCGGCGATGAGCTCGTGGAGGTCGGCTCGGTTGTATCCCCTTTCCAAATACGACGGAGCAACGACTACGCGATGCGCGCTGCGCTGCACGCCGCGGGTTATACGCGCGTGGATCGTTTTCACCTCCGCGACATCCGCCACGAAATCGAGCATCTCCTGTGGCACATCGTCGCCGAATACGAGGCGATCCTCATCACGGGCGGCGTTTCGAAAGGCAAATTCGACTACCTGCCCGCCGTGCTCGATACGCTCAAGGTTCGGAAAATCTTCCAAGGCGTCGCGCAACGCCCGGGCAAACCCTTCTGGTTTGGCCTCACGCCGCGCCACACACCGGTCTTCGCGCTCCCGGGCAATCCCGTTTCCGCGTGCACCTGTCTGCATCGCTACGTGCTGCCCGCGCTCGATCACGCCAGCGGGCTCACGCCGCGTCCGCTCCGCACCGTTGCGCTCGCGGAGCCGTTTGCGTTCAAGGCGCCGCTCGCGTGCTTTCTCCCCGTCACGCTCTCGAGCGGACCCCGCGGCGAACTGCTCGCCACGCCGCACGCGTCCAACACCTCGGGCGATTTCGCCGGACTCATCGGCACCGATGGTTTTGTCGAGCTGCCGCCTGGTCCCGCGGAGTTTCCCTCCGGCACGCTCGCGCCGTTTCGCCCCTGGCTTTGAACGCGCACTCGCCGCGCGCGGCGAAATTGCTAACGTGGCGTTCACTCGCGCGCCATGAGCCAAAAAACGTTCTCCCACCTCGACGCCAAAGGTCAGCCCGCGATGGTCAACGTCGGGGAGAAACCGATCACCCGCCGCACCGCCACCGCGATCGCGCTGATTTCACTTCCGCCGGAGCTCGCGACGCTCCTGAAAGACGGCGAGATCAAGACCAAGAAAGGCCCGATCTTCCAAACCGCCGTGCTCGCCGGCGTGATGGGCGCGAAGCGCACGAGCGATCTCATCCCGCTGTGCCATCCGCTCGCGCTCGACGATTGCCAGATCGAGATCAAGCCTGACGCCGAACATCGCAACGTGAGCATCGTGTGCCGCGTGCAAACTCACGCGAAAACCGGCGTGGAGATGGAGGCGCTCACCGGCGCGACTGTCGCCGCGCTTACGCTCTACGACATGGGCAAGGCCGTTTCGCAGGGCATCGTGATCCGCGAAATCAAACTCCTCGAAAAGACCGGCGGGAAAACCGACTACCGCGCCGACCCCGCCGAGTATTGAGCGCCCCCCGTCTCGGACCCTTTCCCCTGCTCTTCCCTTAGCTCTCGGCGAAAATGAACATGTCAACTATTGGTTGACTTGTTCATTTTTGCTTTCTTCGGAGGAAACGGGGTTGCGACGCGTGCCGCGACCTTGTGCAACCCGTGTTCGTGCCTGATCCGGATGATGTGCAGACCTGCGCTCAACCCTGTGCGCACCTTGTCGCGACCGTGTGCGGACTGTTGTGCAACCGTGTGCGGACGTTAGCTCGACCGTGTCCGCACTCTCGGGCGACCTGGTGCGGACCTGGAGGCGACATGGAAAAATAGCATGTCAACCAATAGTTGACATTATCAAGAAGCCCGGTGCGCCGCCACCGGGCGGCGGAAGTGAATGGTGGAGGGGGCGACGTGGTTCCGCACCTGGGTGCGACCCGAGCCGCAGTGCTGCGCTTGAGTTTGAGTTTTCCGCGAATCGCGGCTTCGTGGGCGTCTCGCGAATGAAGACTTTGCGCATCCAGTATTTTGCCCTGCTCCGCGAACAGCGCGGACTCACGCAGGAGCAGCTCGCGACCGAAGCCGCGACGCCGCGCGCGCTCTATGAGGAACTGCGTGCGCAGCACGGTTTCACGCTCCCCACGGAGCGCGTGCGCGCAGCGATCAACGGCGAGTTCTCGTCCGCCGACGCACCGCTGCGCGAGGGCGACGAAGTGGTGTTCATCCCGCCGGTGGCGGGAGGTTGAGTCATGTTTCGCATCGCCAACACACCGCTGAGCCCCGCCGAGTTGAAACCGCTTCTTTCCGACGCGCACGCGGGTGCGTGCGTGGAATTTGAGGGCTGGGTGCGCAATCACAACGACGGCCGCGCCGTGCTCGCGCTCGATTACGAGGCGTTTGCGCCGCTCGCGGAAAAGGAGGGCGAGCGCATCCTCGCGGAAGCGAAAGCGAAGTTCGAGATTCGCGAAGCGGTCTGCGTGCACCGCGTGGGCGCGCTCGCGATCGGCGATCTCGCGGTGTGGGTGGGGGTTTCCGCGGCGCATCGCGGCGCGGCATTCGACGCGTGCCGCTACATCATCGACGAAGCGAAGGCGCGCGTGCCGATCTGGAAAAAGGAACACTACGCAGACGGCAGCACCGAGTGGGTGAACTGTGCTACGCGTCCCTCGGCGGAATCGTAACGCCGGCGCCAACGCGCGGTTAGCGCGGCGGTTTATATGCAAATGTGTGCCGGCTTCTTTCGTGCGGCACCGAGGCTTTGCCCGTTGCGAGCGCGAATGGGTCGCACTTACGTGGGGCCGCACACATGTCCGCCACCACGCCACTTGCGTCCGCAACCGCTGGTGCGCGCGAGGCCGTTTTCACGGTTCGCGCGCTGACGAAGACGTATGGCGAGGGCGACGCGGCGGTGCACGCGCTCGTGGGCGTGGATCTTGAGCTGTATCGCGGCGAACTGGTCGTGCTGCTCGGTCCTTCGGGCAGCGGCAAATCGACGCTGCTGAATCATCTCGGCGGACTCGATATGCCGACGTCGGGCACGCTGCGCTGTCGCGACATCGATCTCGCGGCGGCCGACGAGGCGGGGCTGACGGCGTTTCGGCGCGACGCGGTGGGTTTCGTTTTTCAGTTCTACAATCTGATCCCGAGTCTGACCGCGCGGGAAAACGTCGCGCTCATCACCGAGATCGCGCGCGATCCGATGCAGCCGGAGGACGCGTTACAACTGGTCGGACTCTCGCCACGGCTGGATCATTTTCCCGCGCAGCTTTCCGGCGGCGAACAACAGCGCGTGGCGATTGCGCGCGCGATCGCGAAACGTCCGGAAGTGTTGTTGTGCGACGAGCCGACCGGCGCGCTCGATGTGCACACGGGCATCACCGTGCTCGAGGCGATCGAGCACATCAATCGCGAGCTCGGCACGCTCGCGGTGATCATCACGCACAACGCCATCCTCGCCGACATGGCCGATCGCGTGCTCTCGATGCGCGACGGCAGGATCGTGCACGAGCAACGCAACTCGCGGCGAAAGCCCGTGCGCGAGTTGCAGTGGTGAAAACCCGCTGAACGATGTCCCCGCACGAAATCGTTCTCGTTCGTCGTTCTCTTTCTCGTTCTCGCCTGCTGATTCGAGAGCGAGAAAGAGAACGATCACGAGAACGAGAATGGAGTGAGCGGGAGGACGCGGCATGAGTCTCCTCGATCGCAAACTCCTGCGCGATCTGCGTGCGATCAAATCGCAGGCGTTCGCCGTCGCGCTCGTGATGGCGTGCGGACTCGCGATGATGATCATGACGCGCTCGCTGATCCTCTCGCTCGAGACGACACGCGACACGTATTACCGCGAGCATCGATTCGCAGATGTGTTTGTGCGTTTGAAACGCGCGCCGGAATCGGTGGCTGAGCGCATCGCAGCGATTCCCGGCGTCGCGCGCGTGGAAACCGGCATCGCCTTGCAGGCGACGCTCGACATTCCCGGCATGCCGGAGCCCGCGGTGGGATTGATTCAATCGCTGCCCGAGGAAGGCGAGCTCGTGCTCAATCGTCTTTATCTGCGCAGCGGCCGCATTCTCACGGGGCGCGGCTCGCCGGGAGAAATTCTCGTCGGCGAAGCTTTCGCGAGTGCGCACGGCCTGAAACCGGGCGACACGATTTCGGCGATTCTTTACGGACGAAAACAGACCTTTCGCATTGCGGGCATCGTGCTCTCGCCGGAGTTCGTCTTCGAAGCGCCACCCGGCGCGGCGCTGCCGGACAATCGCACCTACGGCGTGTTTTGGATGCCCTACAAGGAGCTCGCGACCGCGAGCAATCTCGACGGCGCGTTCAACAATCTCTCGCTCACACTCGCGCCTGGCGCGGCGGAGGAGGCGGTGATCGCGGCGGTCGATCGCGTGCTGCAACCCTACGGTGGACGCGGCGCGTATGGACGCGATGCTCATCCTTCGCACACGCGGTTGCGTGACGAGATCCGCGTGCTGCACGGACTCTCGATCGGATTTCCGCTCGTGTTTCTGAGCGTGGCGGCGTTCATGACCAACGCCGTGATGGGTCGGCAGATCACGCTGCAGCGCGAGCAGATCGCGATGCTCAAGGCCTGCGGTTTCAGCAACGCGCAGGTCGGCTGGCACTACTTTCGTTTCGCACTCGTGATCGTGGTGGTCGGCACGGCGCTTGGCGCGCTCGGCGGTTACGCCCTCGGGCATCGGTTGGTGGAGATGTATCATCTCTTCTTCCGGTTTCCGTCGCTGGAATTTTTGCTCGCGAAAAACGTGCTCGTGGCGGCGGCGCTGGTGAGCGCGCTCGCGGCGATCACCGGTGTGTGGGGCGCGGTGCGCACGGCGGTGCGACTGCCGCCGGCGGA
Organism: Opitutus sp.; assembly: GCA_024707325.1. Taxonomy (GTDB): domain Bacteria; phylum Verrucomicrobiota; class Verrucomicrobiia; order Opitutales; family Opitutaceae; genus Opitutus. The sequence continues at coordinate 1,083,012 of JANPZY010000001.1, forward strand.
GGCGATGCGGCCGGAACCGCCGGCGAATTTTCGCGCGTCGATCGCGGAGCGTTTGGGATTCGCATCGAAACTCTCGGTGTCGCTGCGCATGGCGTTGCGCAACATCGAGCGGCGTCCGTTTCGCGCGCTGCTCACGTGCGCGGCGCTCGCGCTGGCGACCGGAATTCTCGTCGTGCCGAGCGCGCTGCGTGACGGCATCGACTACGTGCTCGATTATCAGTGGGACCTCGTGCAGCGGCACACGGTGTTTGTGTCGATGATCGAGCCGGGGCCGGTGCGCGCGCTCGCGGAGTTTCGCACGTTGCCCGGCGTGATTCATGCGGAGCCGGTGCGCGCGGCGGCGGTGGAGTTGCGCGCGGGAAATCGCATGCGGCGAATTGGCCTCACGGGTTTGTCGGCTGAAGCCGTGCTCAATCGCGTGATCGGTCCCGATGAAAAACAGATCGTGCTGCCGTCGCACGGCATCGTGCTCTCGGCGAAACTCGCCGACGTGCTCGGGGTGACGCTGGGCGACGAGATCGCCGTGCGCGTGCTCGAGGGTGAGCGTCCGACATTTTCGGTGCCGGTTGCGGCGCTCTCCGAAGATTTCGCCGGCACGGCGGCGTTCATGGAATTCGACGCGCTCAATCGCGCACTCGGTGAGGGCGATCGCATCAGCGGCGCGTATCTCTCGGTCGCGCGCGGAGAGTGGACGCGTTTCCTGCGCACGATGAAAAAAGTGCCGCGCGTCGGGAGCGTCGTGATCAAGGACAACATCCGCGCTAGTTTTCGGAAAACGACGGCGGAGAGCATCGGGCTCTTGCAGAAAATCTATCTGACCTTCGCGACGGTGGTCGCGTTTGGCATCGTGTATAACAGCGCGCGCATCTCGCTCTCCGAGCGGCAACGCGAACTCGCGACCTTGCGGGTGGTGGGCTTCACGCAGCGCGAAGTCGCCGCGGTGCTGGTGAGCGAACTCGTGATCCTTACGCTGATCGCGATGCCCATCGGATTGCTTATCGGCTCGGGTTTCTCGACAGCGATCATTCAAACCGTGAACACGGAGTTCGTGCGATTGCCGGTGATTCTGACGAGCGGCAACTACGCGTTCGCCGTGCTGATCGTCACACTGGCCTCGCTACTCTCGGCGTTACTCGCGACGCGAAAACTCAATCAACTCGATCTCGTCGGCGCGCTGAAAGCGCGGGACTAAAAACACGCACACGAAGACCAACGCGCGCACGAACCAACGAGTGAATCACCTGCCTTCGATCCAACCTTCTCCTCCATGAGTTCGACCTCTCCCTCCTCCCCCGCCCCGAAGACTCAGGCGCGCGGTCGTCCGCGCCGCTGGCTTTGGCTTGGTGCGCTCGCGCTCGCCGTGCTGATCGTGCTCGGATTGTGGCCGAAGCCGCTGCCGGTCGAAACCGCGGTCGTATCTCGCGGCGAGCTCGTCGTGAGCGTGAGCGAGGAAGGCATGACGCGCGTGCGCAACCGCTACGTGATCTCCGCGCCGGTTTCAGGGCAGTTGCGTCGCATCGACTGGAAAGCAGGTGCGCCGGTGCGCGCCGGAGACACGCCGCTCGCGGTGCTCGAGACGAGCGGTGCTGACTTTTTGGATACACGCACCCTCGCGCAGGCGGAGGCGCGCGTGCGTGGAGCCGAGGCGGCGCGCGAAGCGGCACTCGCGCAACGTCAACGCGCGGCGGCCGCCGCGAAACTCGCGACGGCGGACTACGAGCGCGCGCAGAAACTCTTTTTCGCGCGAAGTGCTCTCCCCGCAGGAACTGGAAGCGGCGCAGATGCGCGCGATCGCAGCGCAGCAGGAAGAACGCGCGGCGGAGTTTTCGCTGCGCGTGGCGGAGTTCGAACTCGAGCAGGCGCGTGCGGTGGTGACGCGCGGCGCGGGCGGCTCGGCGGAGAATGCGGAGCCGCTGGTGATCACGTCGCCGGTGGACGGGAAAATTCTGCGCGTTTATCAGGAGAGTGCGCGGGTGGTGCCAGCGGGCTTTGATTTGTTGGAGGTCGGTGACGAAACCGATCTCGAGGCGCGCATCGAAGTGCTGTCGCGCGATGGCGTGGCGATTCGGCCGGGCGCGCGCGTGTGGATCGAGCAATGGGGCGGTCCCTACCCGCTCGAAGGCGCGCGTGCGACTCGTGGAGCCGTCGGCGTTCACGAAAATTTCCGCGCTCGGGGTGGAAGAGCAGCGTGTTTACGTCGTCGTGGACTTCGTCGATCCCGTGGAAAAGCGCGCGACGCTCGGCGACAATTATCGCGTGGAAGGTCGCATCGTGACTTGGGAAGGCAGCGACGTGCGGCAGGTGCCCGCGGGCGCGCTGTTTCAACGCGCGGGCGAGTGGCAGACGTTTGTGCTCGAAGGCGGACGCGCCCGTTTGAAAACCGTGAAGGTGGGTCGCTCGAACGGATTGCAGACCGAAGTGCTGGCGGGTCTGAACGAAGGTGAGCGCGTGATCGTGTATCCCGGCGACCAAGTGCGCGACGGCGTGCGCGTGAAGCCGATCACAGTCTCGGCGCGATGAGGACTTGGGCGTGAGTCGAGCCGCACTCGGTCGCGACCCGGTGCGGACCTTGGCTCGACCGTGTCCGCGACGTTGTCGCGATTTGGGCCGAGGCGATTTTTGGCCCGCGAATGGACGCTAACGGACGCGAATAACAAACCCGCACGGGCCATTGTCATTCTGAGCGGAGCGAAGAATCCACTTAGAGCTTCGATACACACGTTTGCATCGCAACTCCCGCTGGATTCTTCGCTGCGCTCAGAATGACAACAAGGGAGGTCGGATTGGCGGAGATTCGCGTGGATTCGCGGGACGGATTTTTATGGGAAAAGCCAGGTGTGGCGCCACTGGCCGTTTTCGCGGGTGAAGCGTTGGCGGTCGTGATGACGGAAGGGGCGCTGGTGCCAGAACTCGATTTCGTCGGGCACGAGTCGGAAACCGGACCAGTGCGGCGGACGTGGCACGGAGCCCATCGCGTAGCGGAGGCCGACGGCGGCGACCGCTTGTTCGAGTTCGAAGCGGCCGGCCATGGGTTGGGATTGGCGCGAGGCCCAGGCGCCGAGTTGGCTGAGGCGCGGCCGGGAAGCGAAATAGACGTCGGCTTCGTCGTCGGACACGGGGACGACGGCGCCATCGATGCGGACCTGGCGTTCGAGTTTGGCCCAATGAAAACAGAGCGCGGCGCGCGGGTTGGCGGCGAGTTGGCGGGCTTTCGGGCTCTCTAGATTCGTATAGAAGACGAAGCCGCGTTCGTCGAAGTCCTTGAGCAACACCATGCGGACGGATGGGCGGCCGGTGGCGTCGGCGGTGGCGAGAGCCATGGCTGTGGGATCGTCGAGTTCCTCGGTGCGCGCGGCGGCGAACCATTGGGAAAAGAGGGCGAACGGATCGGACGCGGTCATGGAAGAATCATGCCGGAGCGGCGTGCGGGCGGCTCGGCTGCGTTTGGCAAATCCTATGCGCGGATTGGCGGGCGAGGCGGAAAAGCGCTTGGCCTTCGCGGGGCGGCCTGTTGCCCTCGACGGTAATGTCCGCGCACTCCGACACGATCGCTGCGCTCGCCACACCGGCGGGCACCGCCGCGCTGGCCGTCCTGCGTATCAGCGGGCCGGATACGCTGCGGCTGTGCACGGAATTGTTTGGGAAAACTCCCCTGCCCCGCCAGGTGTCGCGCGGAAACTATCGCGATCGCCAGGGCGCGGTGGTGGACGACGTGTTGTTCACGTTTTTCGCGGGGCCGAAGTCCTACACGGGCGAGGACACGCTGGAGATCTCGTGTCACGGCAACCCGTTTATCGCGCAACGGATTCTGGAGGATCTGCACGCGCGCGGCTGCCGGCCGGCGAATCCGGGTGAGTTCACGCAGCGGGCGTTTTTGAGCGGGCGCATGGATCTCACCCAGGCCGAGGCGGTTATGGATCTGATCCACGCTCGCAGCAACCGGGCGCTGGAGGCGGCCAACCGGCAGCTCGCAGGTGCGCTGGCCCGCGAGATGGAGGCGGCGATCGAGGAATTGCTGGGGGTGCTGGCGCGGGTGGAGGCGTATATCGATTTCCCGGACGAGGATTTACCGCCGGAGGACGTGGATATTTTGCGGCGCGGCGTGGAAAATCTGCGTCGCCGGGCCGGGCGCCTGCTCGCGACGAGCCATTACGGCGCGATCCTGCGCGAGGGCATGAAAACCGTGCTGATCGGCGCGCCGAACGTGGGTAAGAGCAGCCTGCTCAACCAGTTGGTCGGGCGGGACCGTGCGTTGGTAAGTCCGGAGGCAGGAACGACTAGAGATTTTATCGAGGAGCAGATAGTTGTCGGTTCGCACAGCGTGCGGCTGATTGATACCGCGGGTTTGAATCCCACGCCGACCGAGCTCGAGCGTCGCGGTATGGAGAAAACCTTGGAACGTCTCGGCGAGGCGGATCTGGTGCTACTGGTGGTGGACGGTTCGCAGCCGGCCGCTCCCCTGCCCGATTCTGCGGCCGCGCGGCTCGTGCCGGACAAGACGCTCGTGGTCGCGAACAAGGCGGATCTGCCGCATCGATTCGTCGCCGGAGGCCTGCTGGCCGGACTGGAAACCGTATGGGTTTCGGCGCTGCAAGCGGCGGGGATCGAAGAGCTTACGCAAGCGATCGAGCGACGGGCTCAGTCGTTCCAAGTGACGGGAGATGAAGAACTTGTGGCGGTGAGCGCGCGTCACGCGCACGCGCTGGAGCGGGCGCGGAAGGCACTCGAAGAAGCCGTGGCAAAGATCGAGTCGCGTGGCGCGGTCGAGTTGCTGGCGAGTGATCTGCGCGAAGCGCTGGAAGCGTTTGGAGAGATCTCGGGACGGGTGGACAACGAGCGGATGTTGGACGCATTGTTCGCGACGTTTTGTATCGGCAAGTAGGCCGGGTTACTCTCCCCTGCCCCTTTTGGTGTGATGATCTACAGCGAGACCTTTGACGTGATTGTGTGCGGGGCTGGTCACGCGGGCGTCGAAGCGGCGCTGGCGGCGGCGCGCATGGGTGCCTCTACCCTGCTCCTCACCGGCAATATCGATACGATCGCCCAGATGAGCTGCAATCCGGCCATCGGAGGTCAGGCCAAGGGGCAAATGGTCCGGGAAATCGACGCTCTGGGTGGCGAGATGGCCATCAATACGGACGTTACCGGCATCCAGTTTCGGTTGCTGAATGAATCCCGTGGCGCAGCGGTTCAGTCTCCGCGGGCACAGTGCGACAAGAAGGCTTATCAGTTCCGGTTGAAGCACACGCTGGAGCTGCAGCCGAATCTCCAGATCTTTCAGGCGACCGTGACCGGCTTGGTGTTCGAGCACGGGCGCGTGGTGGGCTGCCGGACTAATCTGGATGTGGAGTTTCGCGGCCGAGCCGTCGTGGTGACCACCGGGACCTTCCTGCGCGGCCTCATGCATATCGGCCAGAACAAGAATGAAGGTGGCCGCTTAGGCGATTTCAGCGCCAAGACGTTGTCCGCGAGCTTTCTGGAGGCCGGAATCGAACTCCAGCGGCTCAAAACCGGCACGCCGCCGCGGATTCTGGGACGGAGCATCGATTTCTCGAAGATGCAGGAACAGAAAGGCGACGCGGAGCCGACTTTCTTTGCGTTCCACGACACCCGGCAGGACGGGGAGTTGTTCCACGTGGAACAAACCGGAGAGCGCCGTTCCGGGTGGGCTCCGGGCTGTGAACAAGTTTCGTGCTGGATGACTCACACCACGGAGCGCACGGCGACGCTAGTGCGGGAGAACCTGCACAAGTCCGCGATGTATAGCGGCGAGATAGAAGGCGTAGGACCAAGGTATTGCCCAAGTATTGAGGACAAATTCGTGCGGTTTGCGGATAAGCCGAGGCACCTGCTTTTCCTTGAACCGGAGGGGAGAGCGACGAACGAATTTTATGTGAATGGCTTGTCAACAAGTCTGCCGTTCGACGTCCAGCTGGAGATGGTGCATAGTGTTCCCGGTCTCGAAAAGGCGGTGTTGTTGAGGCCTGCGTATGCGGTCGAGTATGATTTTGCGCCGCCGACGCAGCTGTTGCCGTCGCTGGAGTCGAAAAAGGTCGAGAACCTGTTTTTTGCCGGCCAGATCAATGGCACTTCAGGCTACGAGGAAGCCGCGGCGCAAGGTCTGGTGGCTGGCGTGAATGCCGTGAACAAGGTGAGGGGGGCGGCACCGATGATCATCACGCGCCAGGAGGCGTATATCGGTGTGCTGATCGACGATCTCGTGACCAAGGGCACGCGCGAGCCATATCGAATGTTTACGAGTCGGGCCGAGCACCGGCTGTTGTTCAATCATGGCAGCGCGGAGCTGCGATTGATTCATCATGCGAAAGCGCACGGACTGCTTTCGTCGGACCGCATTGCGCGGATCGAGGAGAAGCAAAGCACGATTCGTCGGTGGATTGAGAAGCTGGAAAGCACCCGCATTGCCGGAGGCTCGCTGGCGGACCACGTGCGCCGCGGGGCAGCGGAGAGTGTTCTGCCGGAGGAGTTAAAGAATGCGCACTCTGCGATTAAGCAGGAGGTGGTGTATCGTGTTGCTTATAAGGGGTATCTGGAGCGCGAGGAGCGTCACATCCAGAAGCTGGGGGAGATCGAAAAGATCAAAATTCCGCCGGATCTAGACTTCATAACCGTGAAAGGACTACGAAAGGAAAGCGCGCTGAAGCTGTCGGAGATCAAGCCGCACAGCCTGGGGCAGGCAAGCCGCATCAGTGGTGTTAACCCAGCGGATATCAGCATCTTAATGGTGCATATCGAAGCGAGCAGGGCAGGGGAGCGAAAGGAGCGTCTCTGACCATGGAGAACGCTGCTCGCACCGCTGCCTACCACGCTCTGATGGCCGAACGGACCGATGATGTGTCGCGTCGGCTCGCCGCGATCTTTCCAGGAGATGAACCCCAGCGTTTCGTTTGGGAACTCGGCTGCGGCCATGGGCATTTCCTGAACGCCTACGCCGCTGCGCATTCCGACAAGGTCTGTGTGGGCATCGACATCGTGGGCGAACGCATCAAGCGCGCCCTCCGGAAGCGCGACCGGGCAGGCCTGCAGAATCTGCACTTCATCCACGCCGAGGCGCGACTGTTCCTAGGGGTGCTTCCACGGCATGTTTCTATAGAGCAACTATTTATATTATTCCCTGATCCGTGGCCGAAGAAGCGACACCACAAACATCGAATAATTCAGCCGTCGTTTCTGGAAGCTGTCGCTGCTCGCTGCGCGCCGAGTGCGCGGGTTCACTTTCGGACGGATTATCAGCCGTATTTTGAGGATGCTCGTGCGGTATTCGTCGAGCATCCCCGATGGGAGATCGCAGACGAGCCCTGGCCCTTCGAGCAGGAGACGGTTTTTCAGGCGCGGGCGGAGAGCTATTATTCGCTGACGGCGCGTCCGGTCCGGGCATAAGCCCGCACGGGTCGGCGGAGCCTCTCGTCTAATTCCCGCACGGTATGGCAGAAACTGGCGATTTCAGGCGTTGACGGAGGCGCGCGCGTCAGGCTTTTTGGTCAGCTTCCACCATCACAGCCTTTCACCTGCGCCCATGTCACGAGTCCGTAAACTCGCCTCTCTCTTGGTGCTGCTCACGAGCGGCGCGTCTGCGTTTGCCGAAGGCGTTTCGCCGAGCGCGGCGAAGTTGATCGATTTCGGCAATGGCTGGGTGATTACCAATTCGATGGTGACGGGCTGGATGATCTCCCTGCTGCTCGTCACGCTGGTGCTGTGGTTGATTGGCAAACCGTCCGTGGTGCCTTCGAAAGGCCAGGCGGTGATCGAGTCTTTGATGGAAGGCCTCCGTGGCATCCTCGAGCCGATCGTGGGCAAGAAAGCTTTCCCGGCGGCATTCCCACTGCTCGTCACTTTCTTTATCTTTATTCTCTTCCATAACTGGATGGGCCTGCTCCCGGGCGTCGGCACGATCGGCACGGGTTATACAGATGCAGCGGGTCACTTCCACATGCAGAGTCCGTGGATCCGTCCGCACAACGCGGACTTCAACGGCACGATCGCGCTCGCGCTGATCTCGTTCGGCGCGTGGGCCATCATCATCTTCAAGTATGCGGGCCCGAAAGTCATCCTCTGGGATCTCTTCGGCAACAAGGCCGACAAGAACGATACCCCCGGCTGGCTCTACCCGCTGCTCTCGCTGGTGTTCCTGGTCGTCGGTCTGATCGAAGTGTTCTCGATCGCGATCCGCCCGTTCACGCTTTCGGTTCGTCTCTTCGGCAACGTGTTTGGTGGTGAAAATCTCCTCCACGGCACGAGCTTCATCCCGGTCTTCTATTTCATGGAGCTGCTCGTCGGTCTGATTCAGGCCTTCGTGTTCACGCTGCTCTCCGCGGTCTACATCGGTCTGATCGCGAATCACGAGGGTGGGGACCACGACCACGACGAAGCGCACGGTTCCGCCGAGGCGGCGCACCACTGATCCCATTTACCGTCGGGAGCGTGCCTATGAGTGCGCACGGCGGCAATCCAACCAACAACAACATCCCACAATGATCACCACCCTCGCTGAAATCACCGGCAACATCGCCAGCGCGTTCGGCCTCCTCGGCGCCGCCCTCGGCGTTGCGCTCATCGGCCTCAAGGCCGCCGAAGCCGTCGGCCGCAATCCCGCCGCTTCCGGCAAGATCCTCGTGCAAGCCATCATCGGTATGGCGCTCGCCGAAGGTCTCGGCATTCTGGCTCTCTTCCTCGCGAAGTAATTAGTTTTGTCCGGCAGCGCGCTCGTCGCGCTGCCACCTTCCTTTTCCTCCTGCCTGATCTGTTGTCATGACGCTGCCTCTCTTCCTTGCCGCTGTCGCTGAACACGCCCACGCCGCGGAGCCCAACATGCTCCAAACCTTCGGCGTCGAGTGGAAATACGTGGTCTGGCAGCTGATCAGCTTCCTGATCGTCCTCTTCGTCCTCTATAAATTTGGCATCAAGCCGGTGGCTGCGACCATGGAGGAGCGCAACCGCAAGATCGAAGCGGGCATCAAGCACGCCGAGGAGATGCAGGCCAAGCTCGCCGCCGCACAGGCCGAGAGCGCTGCGCTCGTCAAGCAGGCCCAAGGCGAAGCCACCCGCATCATCGACGAAGCTCGCAAGACCGCGAAGGAGTTCGTCGACAAGCAGACTCAAGAAGCGTCGACCAAGTCCGCCGAGATGCTCGCGAAAGCTCAGCAGGCGATCGAGCTCGAGCACAAGAAGATGCTCGCCGACGCCCGCACCGAGATCGCCCGCCTCGTCGTGACCACGACGGAGCGCGTGCTCGCCAAGAAGCTCACCGACGCCGATCGCGCTGCCTATAACGAGAGCGCGGCTCAAGAGCTGACCAACGTCTGATCTCTTTCCACCGCCACCACGCGACACCATGGCTTCCGGCAAAAAACAAATCCAGCAACTGGCCCGTCAGTTCTTGAAGGTCAGCCTCGTGGACGGCGTTGTCTCGCCGGAGCGCGTCGCTGGCGTGCTGGAGTATATCGAGAAGCACAAACCCGCGCACTCGGTTGCGGTGCTGAAAGCCTACCAGCGCCTCGTTGCTTCCGAGATCGCGCGCAGCCAGGCTGTCGTCGAACACGCCGGCGCGGCCGATGCCGCCCGTCTCGATGCGGTCGCCGCTTCGCTCTCGAAGAAATACGGCCGCAACATTTCCTGGGTTTCGAAGCCCAATCCCTCGTTGCTCGCCGGCCTGCGCGTTCGCGTGGGCGACGATGTTTACGAATCCTCTGTGGCCAACCAACTCGCCGCGCTCGCGACCGCCGTCTGATCCCTTTCAACAAACCGACTCCGCCCCCAACCGTTTCCTGAGATGAGCACCGTCCTCGACCAAATCGAACAACAGATCGCCAAGCTCTCGACCAAAGCGGTCAAGAAGAACACTGGCACCATCCGCACGATCGCCGACGGCGTCGCGAAAATCGACGGCCTCTCGGACGTGATGTATAACGAGATGGTGCAGTTCCCCGGCGGCGCCATCGGCATCGCGCTCAACCTCGAAGAAGACGAGGTCGGCTGCGTCGTTCTCGGTGACTACTCCAAGCTGAAGGAAGGCGAGGAAGTCCAGACCACCGGTCGCCTGCTCTCCGTTCCGGTCGGCAAACAGCTCCTCGGTCGCGTGGTCGACGCGCTCGGCAATCCGGTCGACGGCAAGGGCCCGATCGCCGCTTCCGAATTTTATCCCGTCGAGCGCATCGCGCCCGGCATCATCGTCCGCAAGTCCGTTAACCAGCCGCTCTTCACCGGTATCATGGCGATCGACTCCATGATTCCGATTGGTCGCGGTCAGCGCGAGCTGATCATCGGCGACCGCGGCACGGGCAAGACGACCATCGCGATCGACACGATCATCAACCAGGCGAAGATCAACAAGGTCGGCCTCGCTTCTGGCGATCCGAAGTTCCGCCCCGTTTACTCGATCTACGTCGCGGTCGGTCAGAAGCAGTCCAACATCGTCCGCACGATCGGCGCCCTCGAGGCCGCCGGCGCGCTCGAATACACGATCATCGTTTCGGCTCCTGCCGCCGACAACCCCGCCAACCAATACCTCGCTCCTTACTCCGGTGCGGCGATGGGCGAGTGGTTCATGGAAAACGGCATGGATGCGCTGATCGTTTACGACGATCTCTCCAAGCACGCCGTCGCTTACCGCCAGATCTCGCTCATTCTGAAGCGTCCCTCCGGCCGCGAAGCGTATCCGGGCGACGTATTCTATCTCCACAGCCGCCTGCTCGAGCGCGCTGCGCGCCTCGAAGGCAAAGGCTCGCTCACCGCGCTTCCGATCATCGAAACCCTCGCGGGCGACGTCTCGGCTTACATTCCGACGAACGTCATCTCGATCACCGACGGTCAGATCTTCCTCGAAACCGACCTTTTCAACCAAGGCATCCGCCCCGCGGTGTCCGTCGGTCTCTCGGTTTCCCGCGTGGGTTCCTCCGCGCAGATCAAGGCCACCAAGCAGGTCGGCGGTAAGCTGAAGGGCGAACTCGCGCAGTTCCGCGAACTCGCCGCCTTTGCTCAGTTCGGCTCGGACCTCGACGCCAAGACCAAGGCTCAGCTCGATCGCGGTGCCCGCATCGTCGAGCTCTTCAAGCAGCCGCAGTTCAACCCGCTCCCGATCGAGCTCCAGGTCGCCGTGCTCTTCGCCATGCAGAAGGGCTACTTCGACGCCATCGACACCAAGAAGGTTGTCGCTGCCGCCGCGTCGCTGAAGGAGTTCTTCACCACCCGCAAGGACGCGCTCCTCACGGAAGTGCGCACCAAGGCCGCCCTCGACAAGGACCTCGAGGCCAAGCTCCAGGCCGCGGTCGACGAGTGGAAATCCTCCTTCACCGCCTGATCTAATTTTCGCTTTTGATTCTCGATTTCCGAAGGGCTCAAGCGCCCGGAGGAAATCGAAAATCGAAAATCTCGAATCGAAAATCTCTCGATGGCTTCCACTCGCGACATCCGCCGGCGCATCAAGTCGGTCAAGAACACTCGCCAGATCACCAAGGCGATGGAGCTCGTTGCTGCTTCGAAGATGAAGAAGGCGCAGCAGCTCGCCCTCGCCGGGCGGCCCTACGCCGAGCTCATGTCGAAGATGCTCGCCGCGCTCGCCGATCGCGTGGAGGAGTCGCAGCATCCGTTTCTCACCCAGCGTCCGGTCAAGACGCGCGGCATCCTCGTCATCACGACCGACAAGGGCCTCGCCGGTCCGCTCAACGCCAACGTCCTCAAGCTCGTCACCGAGGTGAAGACGCCGGCGAAGTTCTACGCGATCGGCCGCAAGGGCGCGCAGTTCCTCGCCCGCACGAAGCGTGACATGGTCGCCGACTTCACGGTCAGTGATCGCGCCGCGTTCAGCGAGGTGAAGCCCGTCGTCGAGTTCATGATGCAGCAATACCTCGATGGCGTGATCGACACGATCGAGGTCATCTACCCGCGCTTCAAGAACACGCTCGTCCAGCTCCCGGTTGTTCGTCCGGTGCTCCCGTTGAAGAACGTGCAGGAGTTCGTCGCTCAGGCGGAAGCCGATGTCGGTGGCGCCGCGCAGCCGTCGACCGACACGCGCGAAATGCTTTTCGAGCCGAGCGCCACGCAGGTGCTCGAGGCTCTGCTGCCGTTCTACGTCAACCGTCACATCTACCAGCTCGTGCTCTCGGCCAAAGCGTCCGAGCACAGCGCGCGTATGGTCGCGATGAAGACCGCCAAGGACAACGCCACGAAGCTCCTCAGCGATCTCACGCTCGAATACAACAAGGCCCGTCAGGCCGGCATCACCGCTGAGATCCTTGAAATCGCCGCCGCGCAGTTCGCGGCTTCCTGATCCCTCTTTACTCCAATCCTCTTCGCCCGCCCTTTCTAAAAATGAGCAACACCGGCAAAATCGTCCAAGTCATCGGCCCCGTCGTTGACGTTCAGTTCGCGGAGAACGCCATCCCGCCCATCTACCAGGCGCTCACCGTCGAGTTCACGGTCGCGGGCAAGAAGGAGCTCCTCACGCTAGAGGTGGAGCAGCACCTTGGCGGCGGTGTCGTCCGCGCGATCGCGATGTCCTCCTCCGAGGGCCTCGTGCGCGGTATGGACGTTGTGGATACGGGCGCTCCGATCTCGGTGCCCGTCGGCAACGGCGTGCTCGGCCGCATCTTCGACGTCACCGGCACGCCGGTGGACGGCAAGGGCCCGGTGCAGTTCGAAAAGAAATACCCGATTCACCGTTCGCCCCCCGCGCTCGTCGATCAGGACACGAAGGCGCAGATCCTCGAGACCGGCATCAAGGTCATCGACCTGATCTGCCCGTTCATCAAGGGCGGTAAGGCCGGTGCGTTCGGTGGCGCCGGCGTGGGTAAGACCGTCGTCATTCTTGAGCTCATCAACAACATCGCCAAGGCGCACGGTGGTTTCTCCGTCTTCGCCGGCGTGGGTGAGCGCTCCCGTGAAGGTAATGACCTTTACCACGAAATGTCCGACGCGGGCGTTATCGACCAGAAGGACCTCTCGAAGTCCAAGGTCGCGCTCGTTTACGGCCAGATGAACGAGCCGCCGGGCGCTCGTATGCGCGTCGCCCTCTCGGCGCTCGCGATGACCGAGTATTTCCGCGACGAGAAGAACCAGGACGTGCTCCTGTTCATCGACAATATCTTCCGCTTCTCGCAGGCCGGTTCCGAAGTGTCCGCGCTTCTCGGCCGCTCGCCGTCCGCGGTGGGTTACCAGCCGACGCTCTCCAACGAGATGGGCCTGCTCCAGGAGCGCATCACCTCGACGAAGAAGGGTTCGATCACGTCCGTGCAGGCCGTTTACGTGCCTGCCGACGACCTTACCGACCCGGCGCCCGCCAACACCTTCGCGCACTTGGACTCCACCATCGTGCTCGAGCGCTCCATCGCCGAACTTGGTATTTACCCGGCCGTCGATCCGCTCGCTTCCGTCTCGAAGGCGCTCCAGCCCGACGTCGTTGGCGACGAGCACTACCGCGTCGCCCGCGAAGTGCAGCGCGTGCTCCAGCGCTACAAAGATCTCCAGGACATCATCGCGATTCTCGGTCTCGATGAGCTCTCCCCCGAGGACAAGCTCACCGTTTACCGCGCCCGCAAGCTGCAGCGCTTCCTCTCGCAACCGTTCGCGGTCGCGGAAGTGTTCACCGGCACGCCCGGCAAATACGTGCCCGTCAAGGACACGGTTCGCGGCTTCAAGATGATCCTCGATGGCGAACTCGACCACGTCGCCGAAGGTGACTTCTACATGAAGGGCGGCATCGACGAAGTCATCGCCGCTTCGAAGAAAGCCTGAGTGTAAACCACGAAACACACGAACGGACACGAAACCTCCGAAGGCTCCTTCACCTTTCGTGCTTTTAGTGTCTTTCGTGGTTAAACGATCCCGTCCTGCACCATGCCTTTGACTCTCGAAATCGTCACTCCCGAAGCCCAGGTCTACTCCGACACCATCGACACCGTGGTCATTCCCACGGTCCAAGGTGAAATCGGCATCCTTCCGGGCCACATCCCGCTGCTCACGCAGATCGAGGATGGCGAACTTCGCGTGACGAAAAACGGCCAGACGCAGCTTCTCGTTATCGGTGGAGGTTTCGCTGAGGTGGAGGGCGATCACGTCCACATCCTCGCCGAACACGCCGTCAACGAAGACACGATCGACGAGGCTGCCGTGGAGGAAGCGCTCCGCCGCGCCGAAGCTCAGCTCAAGGAAGCGGCGGGCCTCGATCCGAACGAATTCGAACACCTGCAAGGCATGGTTCGTTTCGCCGGCGTGCAGCTCGCGATCAAACGCCGTAGTCGTTGATTTCGAGGCCCGATCCTCACCGGTCGGGCCTTTTCCTTGCCCGGGCGCTGAAACCGAGTCTCAATCTGCACCCTGCATCGTGAGCGCCGCACCTGAACCGAACTGTCTGCCTCTCTGCCAGCTTCCCGCCGGTGGATTAGGTCGGGTGCGCCAACTGGCCGGTTCGTCCGAGTTCTGCCAACGCGTGCGTGAGATGGGGCTGGGGGAGTCCGCCTTCGTCACGAAGATCTCCGGCACCAGCACCATCCTCTGCCAGCTCAACGGCACGCGTATCGCGCTCAGCCACGACGCGGCGAAGAACATTCTCGTTGAGCCGCTTGTGTCCCGCTCCGCTCCTCCCGCCATGCCTACTGTCTCTCTTTCCAGCCTCGCGGTCGGATCCTCCGCCACGGTCCGCGAGTTTCCGAAATCCGGCGCGGCGTTCCTGCGCCTGCGCGAGATGGGACTGCTCGCCGGCACCCGCATCACGTTGATCCGCACGGCGCCGCTCGGCGATCCGATCGAAATCAAGGTCCGCGGTTACCATCTCACGCTGCGCAAATCCGAAGCCGATCACGTGCTCGTCGAAAAGACCGTATGACCGAAGACCTGAAACGCTGAACCGCGTCTCGCTCTTCAGTCTTCCGGTCTTCCCGACAGCCCATGGCCCTCCCAGCTCACATTTCTCCCGCGGCGACTCCCGCCCTCTTCCCGCACGCCCACTTACGCCGTGGTCGGCAATCCCAATTGCGGCAAGAGCACGCTGTTCAACGCGCTCACCGGCCTGAAACAGAAGGTCGGCAATTATCCGGGCGTCACCGTCGAGAAGAAGGTCGGCACCACATATTCGCAGCATGGCCAGCCGATTACGGTGATCGATCTGCCCGGCACGTATTCGCTCGCCGCTCGCTCGCCTGACGAAGCTGTTACGCGCGACGTGCTCCTCGGTCGCCGCGCCGACACGCCGATGCCGGATCGCATCCTCTGCATTCTCGACGCGACCAACCTCGAGCGAAACCTCTACCTTCTTCATCAGATCCTCGATCTCGGCCGGCCCGTGATCGTGGTGCTCAACATGATGGACCTCGCCGCGCAGGCGGGGCTCAACATCCGCGTCGCCCGTCTCGAGCACGAGCTTGGCGTGCCGGTCATTCCGTGCGAAGCCGTCCACGGCAAAGGTCTCGTCGAACTCCGCGTGGCGATGAGCCGCCTCGAGATTCCGCTCGCGCGTCACGCGTGGGACGTTCCCGCCGCGATTGCCCCCGCCATTTCTGAACTGCAGGCCTCGCTCGTTGCCAACGACGGCAAGTCGCCGCTCATCGCCCGCGCCGAAGCGCTGCTGCTTCTCACCGACCAGGATTCGGTGCGCGTTGCGGGCTCCGTTCCGCTGCACGCGAAAACGCACGAGATTCTCCAAGCGTGGCAAAAACGTTGGGAAGGCGAGGGGACCGATTGGGCGGCGACGCTCGTCAACTCCCGCTACGACGCCATCGGCACCATCGCGGCTGAAGTCGTGCTCGCCGCCGGCGAAACCGGTCCCACTCGCTCGGATAAAATCGACGCCGTCGTCACGCATCCGATTTGGGGCTGGGCGATTCTCGGTGCGATCATGACCGCGATGTTCGTGAGCATCTTCACGCTCGCGGAGTATCCGATGAACTTCATCGACGAGCATGTCGCAGCGCTCGCCGATTTCGTGAAAAGCAGCATGGCCGAGGGCGATCTGCGCGACCTCATCACCGACGGCGCCATCGCTGGTGTCGGCGGCGTGATCATCTTTCTGCCGCAGATTCTGATTCTATTTTTCTTCATCGGTCTGCTCGAGAGCACCGGCTACATGGCACGCGCGGCGTTCATCATGGACCGCTTGATGAGTCGCGTCGGCCTCAACGGAAAATCCTTCATCCCGCTGCTCAGCTCCTACGCGTGCGCGATTCCCGGCATCATGGCCACGCGCACGATCGAGCAACCGAAGGATCGGCTCGTCACCATTCTCGTCGCGCCCCTCATGAGCTGCTCGGCGCGCCTGCCGGTTTATCTGCTCATGATCGCCGCGCTCGTGCCCGGCGATCGCGTGCCGGTGATGACCAAGGTCGGCATCATGCTGGCCATGTATGCGCTCGGCACGTTTGGCGCGTTCGGTTTCGCGTGGCTCTTCAAGCGCACGCTCCTTCGCGGTGCTCCGCCGCTCATGATCATGGAGCTGCCGCCGTATCACTTCCCGCGTTTCCGCGATGTGCTCCTCCACATGGTCGAGCGTGGCTGGATCTTCCTCCGCCGCGCCGGCACCGTGATTCTCGCGATCAGCATCGTGCTCTGGTTCCTCTCGGCGTATCCAAAATCTCCCGACGCCACGGCGTCCGAACAACTCGCCCAGAGTTTCGCCGGCCGCGCCGGTCACGTGCTCGAACCCGTGATCGAGCCGCTCGGCTTCAACTGGCAGGTCGGCATCGGTCTCATCAGCTCCTTCGCCGCCCGCGAAGTCTTCGTCTCCACCATGGGCGTTGTTTTCAACGCCGAGTCCGATGAGGAGGACACGACGCCGCTCCGCGACGCGATGCTCAACGCGCAGTGGCCCGATGGCTCGCCGCTCTTCACGCCGCTCACGTGTATCTCGCTCATGGTGTTCTATGTGTTCGCGATGCAGTGCATCAGCACGATCGCGATCGTTCGCCGCGAAACGAACTCGTGGCGCTGGCCGCTCTTCCAAATCGGCTACATGACTGGCACCGCGTGGATTGTTAGCTTCATTGTTTACCAAGCCGGCCGCGCGCTCGGCTTCCAATAATGAACGCCGAACTTCAAAGCATCCTCGCGCTCGTGGTCGTGGCCATCGCTGCGACCGCGCTCGTCGTGCGTTTGGTGAAGAAGCGCAAAAATCCCGGCTGCGGCGGCGAGTGCGCCTGTCCCACCGACGACCTGAAAGTCCGCATCCGCCGCGGTTGATCCGCCCCCTGCGCGAAGCCGCCAACCCCAAAGTCCGTAATACGGACTTTCATCAAGGTGGAGCCCGGTGTCCCCGTCGGGCTTTTTCACGCCTGCGCGATCCGATCAGCCTGGCGAGGACGCCAGGCTTCACCTGTCTGTCATCTAGGCGGAGCGAAGAACTTGTTTGGAGTTTCGCTGCGCAAGAGAGCGTCGATGCGCACACTGGATTCTTCGCTTCGCTCAGAATGACAGAGAGAAACCACTTACACATTCTCTCTCATTAGGTTCGCGGTCCGCCTGTCCGCGTTTCCGCGATTCTTTTCGGCGTCCGCCTTTTCCGTGTTCCGTGATCGACTCTTCCGCGATCCACACGCGCTCCGGACTCAAGCCGCACCTGGGTTCGACATGGCTTCGCCCACGAGGTCGTGCACGAAGCGGATCTTCTGTCGCGTCGTCGTGGAGAGGACGAAGGGATACGCGTCGTTCTGCCCGAGCGAGCGCGTGAGGTTGTTGAGCATGTGCGTGAGTGCGAACCACTGGTCCATCATCCGCTCGAAGGCGTCGTGCCCGGCGTATTTCTTTTGATCGGGCGGCGTCACGCGCACACCGCACGCCTCGGCCGTTTCGAGCGTGTCGACCATGTGAAGATAGTGCGCCCAGGTTTCCGCCCAGTCCTCCCAAGGGTGCGCGCTCGCGTAGGCCGACACGAATCGCTCCCGCCAGTCCGCGGGCGCGCCGTTTTGGTAGTGCGCTTCGAGCGCCGCTGAGTAGTCCGCGCGCTCGTCGCCGAATTTTTCTCGAAACGCATCCAGCCGGCCGGCATCGCGCACCAGCCGGTCCCAATAGTAGTGGCCGAGCTCGTGACGAAAATGGCCGACGAGCGTGCGAAACGGTTCATGCATCTGCAGGCGGCGACGTTCGCGCTCGGCATCGTCGGCCTCGGCGAGCGCGAGCGTGATCACGCCCTCGGCGTGTCCGGTCATCACCGGCGCACTGCCGTCTGGCGCGTCGGCCAGAAACTCAAACGCCAGCCCGCTTGCCGGATTCTCGCGCTTCGAGGTCCACGGGAGCCCGAGCGTCGTCAGGTTCTGCAACACACGTCGCTTCGCCACCTCGAGTTTATACCACGCCTGCTGATTACCCGGCACGCCGAGTTCGGGAATCACGCGCGTGAGTCGGCAAGCGCGGCACAAGGTTTCCGGACTGTCCGCATCGAGGGCCCAGTTGCAGACATGGTGCTGCACGTAGTTCTGGCAGAGGCGAAACCGGCGGCGTTGCGCGGCGGGGTCGGGCGAGCGCCACGTGTCGTCACGCGCAGGATCGAGCGAGGTCATCCGCTGCAACTCGGGCACGAACGCCAGCACGTGACCGCAGCGGACGCACTGGTGATTCTCGAAATACACGAGGTTGGCGCAGTGTGCACAATGGAAGAGCCGCATGGTGAGACAGTGCCGTGTGCAGCCTAAGCTGTTCCTGTTTGCGCGGCGATTTCACGCCGGAAGACCATTCGGGAAAAATCCTGCAAGACTTGGAAAAAACCTAGGTCTCCGCCCGATGCCGTGGGATTGCATTGGCATTTTCGCGGTTCCTGGACGACGGTGCGGAACCCCTCGCGCCTTTGCGGCGTGCGTTTCCCCATGAGAGCAATCTTCGACGCCAAGACGTTGAGTCATCAGGACCGGGCGGAGATGCGCAGCATTTTCGACCTGTGGATCAAGCAAGTCGATCGCGGCCATATCCGGCTGCGCATCCCTCATGCCGCGAAAACCGTGCACAAGCTTCGCGGCATGCACTACCACTACCGGCCCGAGATTTTTCTGCAGATCCACGGGCACACGGATTTCCGTTTTCCCCGCGAGCGCTTCGATCTGCGGCCGGGTGAGATGTGCATCGTGCCCGCCGGCGTGCCGCATGGTGAAGTCATCCACGCCGGTGTCGACCGCCCGTTCCGCAATCTCGTCGCCGGTTTTTATAACAACACGCTCAGTCTCCATTTCGCCTACGAAGCGCAACCGCAGCATCCAGACATCGAGGCGATCGAGTTTTTCGACGCGCCCGATCTCGAGGTGTTTCTCACGCTCACCAACAGCATCGTGCACGCGGAAGCGATGCAGGCGCCGGCGCGCGACGCGGTGCTGAAGGGGCTGCTGCTCTCGCTGCTCGGTCTGTTTCGCAACATCATCGAAACCGGGACGGGCAATCTCCACGGCGACACGGGCAAGGTCTTCCGCGCAAAATGTCTCGTGCGTGAACAATTCTCCAACCCCGAGCTGCGCGTGCAGGACATCGCCGCGATGCTCGGCTGCTCGGCCGACTACCTCTCGCATCTCTTCCACGTCGAGACGAAGGAGCGGCTCACGCATTACATCCAGCGCATCCGCATCGAAGGCGCGATCCTCGCGCTGGAAACGACCACGCTCACGGTGTCCGAAATCGCTTACGCGAGCGGCTTCGCGGACCCCGCGTATTTCGCCCGCGTGTTCAAGCAGCACAAGGGACTTTCGCCGCAGGAATTCCGCGCGCAGCTCGATTCGCTTCGCCATGAGCGCGAACAGAATCCCAAGACGGTTTACGCCGACCGCGTCGATTTCACGCACGGCACGCCGCAACGCCGTGGCGACGCGGCGGAGCCCGCGGCCGCGGAAACGCCGCACGTCGAGCCGCTGAGCGTTTAGCAGTGTGTGAGCCGAGCAGGGTGGTGCACGCGCAAACCCGATTGGGCCGTGGTCTAGGTTTTCCCCTCGCGATGCAGGAAATGTCCGCATCGGCGGCTTTGCGCTTCGACGTCGCGCCAGCGTTTGCTCGCGTTCCGCCGCCATGAGATTCCCCGCGCTTTGCCTCCTGCTTTTTCTGGCCCCCTGTTTCCCTCCTCTGGCGCTTGCGCAGACGCACGTCGCCGTGCCGAGGGTCACGCATCCGTCCGCGGGGCAGACGCTCTATTTCGTGCTCACCGACCGCTTCGAAAACGGAAAATCCGACAACGACACGGGGGCTATTCCGGCGGTCGCGACGATCACGGCTTCGATCCCACGTCATTCTCCTATTACCACGGCGGCGACTTTGTGGGACTCGCTGCGCGGCTCGATTACCTGAAACAGCTCGGCATCGACGCTATCTGGATCACGCCGCCTTTCCGCAACAAACCCGTGCAACAGGGCAGTGCTGCGTATCACGGTTACTGGATTCTCGATTTCCTCGCGATCGATCCGCACCTCGGGACCGACGACGAGTTCCGCGCGTTCGTGCGCGAGGCCCACGCGCGCGGCATCCGTGTGATCCTCGACATCGTCGTCAATCACACCGCCGATGTGATCGTCTATCGCGACGGCCATCTTGATTATCGCGCGCTGGCTGATGCGCCCACGCGCGATGCGGAGGGACGTCCGATCGATCTCACGCGTCTGGCCTACAACGGTATCGGTTCCTTGGATACGTTTCCCGTGCTCTCCGCCGAGCGCAGCTTCGCTTACGTGCCCGAGGTTCCGACCGCGGAGGCCAACGCGAAAAACCCTGCGTGGCTCAATGACGTCACGCTCTACCACAACCGCGGCAACAGCACCTTCCGCGGCGAGAGTTCGCTCTACGGCGATTTTTCCGGACTCGACGATACCATGACGGAGCATCCGCGTGTCGTGCAGGGCTTCATCGAAATCTTCACGCGGTGGCTCGTGGATTACCAAGTGGACGGCTTCCGCATCGACACGACCAAGCACGCCAACCTCGAATTCTGGCAGGCCTTTGGTCCCGCGATCCGCGCCGCGGCGCGCGAGCGTGGTCGGGATCACTTCATCAGCTTCGGCGAAGTCTCCGCGGGCAAGGATGCCACCGCGTTTCTCAGCGAATACTCCACGCTCGGCACGCTCGACGGCACGCTGGACTTCGCGTTTCAGCACGCGGCACGCGATTTCGTTTCGCGCGGCGCCAGCGCGCGTGTGCTCGAAGAGCTTTTCGCGAAGGACGACTTCTACACCGACCACGACAGCAACGCGCACAGCTCCGTCACGTTTCTCGGCAATCACGACGGCGGACGCTTTGGCGGATTTCTGCGCGAGGATAATCACGACGCCGACGACGCGCGGCTGCTCCAGCTCATGCGCCTCGGCCACGCGCTGATGTTCTTCGTGCGCGGACTGCCCACCGTTTACTACGGCGACGAACAGGGCTTGAGCACGCCGGGCGAAGACAAGCTCGCGCGCGAGTCGATGTTTGCTTCGCGGGCCGTCGAGTTTCGGGAGCGACAGCTCATCGGCACCGCCCGCACGGGCGCCGACGACAAGTTCGATCCCGCGCATCCGCTCTTTCGCGAGATTGCGAAACTCGCGCAGCTCCGCCGCGGACATCCGGCGCTCGCGCGTGGCGCGATGATCGTGCGGCCGACGGATCACGAAAACGTCTTTGCGTTCTCGCGCATCGAGCGCGGTGAACTCATCGAGTATCTCGTCGCCGCGAACAATGCGCGGGACACCTCGGCCGAGGTGCTTGTCGCAACGAGCCAACCTGCGGGTGCGAAACTCGAACTCCTCTACGCCACGCCCGAGTCGGGACAAGGTGCGGACCGGGTCGTGACCGTGGATGGATCGGGTCGAGCCAGGGTGCGGCTCGGGCCGCTCCAGATGGCGGCCTGGCGTGCGACTAAGTCCGTCCCGAGTCGAGCCACGGTGCGCACCGTGTCGTTCCAAAGTCCGGCCCGAGGCGCGGCATTGTCCTTCTCGCGCGTCGTCGTCGACGGGCAGGCGTTTCCGTCGCGCGAGAGAATCGAAGTCGAAGTCGAGGGCGGCGACGGCGTGGGCGAGGTGACGTTCGCGCTGGAGCGCGCGTCGAGGCCCGGACAGTTTGAACTGCTCGGCACCGACGATGCGCCGCCGTATCGGATCTTCTGGCGTCCGCCGGCGGATTTGCGGCCGGGTGAAACGTTTTCGCTGCTCGCGACGTTCGACGACCTGCGTGGGGCCCGGCGGAGCACGCGATTGGATGGACTCACCGTAGCCGCCGCATCGGTGGTGCCGGGTATCCGAGGAGCGGATACGCCGTCCTTCGTTCGCACGTTGCCTCGGTTTCTCGCGCTCACGCAAGAGGGTGGAGCGCCGTTGAGCGTGGAGGCGCGCGGCACGGCGCCACTGGAGTATCGCTGGTTTAAGGATAGTCGCGAAATCACCGGCTCGACAGATCCTCATCTAAACGTGACGGAACCTGGCGTCTATCGTGTCGTCGTAAGTAATCGCGCGGGCGCGGTGATGACGCCCGAGGTGACGGTTTCACGCGAGTAACGCCCGAAGATTTTTCCTGTGTAGCGAGAACGTCGGCCGCTCTGGCCGGCGTTCTTTTTTTGGCGGCTCGCGACAAAACTTTGCCGGGGAGGACAAAACTTGGATGCGCTCCATTTGCTTCCTCCGAGCGTCGAGGCGCGATGGAAAGAAGCGCTCGGTAATCCAGGATTTTTTCCGGGTGTTGTCGGTTTTCTACCAGGAAGGCCGGTGGAGGATTCGCGCGCGTGGTGCAGTGTGTTCCTCAACCCCGAGGGGCCGTCGTGCCGCCTCTTCACTGCCCCCAACTACGAACCCTTTCGCCGCCGCGCACAACCGCGGCCGGCGACGCGACACAACCGAAAGAACATATCCCCATGTCTGCACAACCGTCACCCCGCCGTTCCTTGCGCGCTGTCTTGCGCCGACCGGGAATGGCCTTGCTCGCGGCGGCGTTTCCCTTCGCCGTGGCTGCTCAACCCGAACCCGATTCCGACCAACGGCCGAGCAACGACGAACCCTACGTTCTCGCCGATTTCACCGTCACCAGTGGTTTCGCCAGCAGTCTCGCGGCGGCGACCGAGGAGAAACAACGACTCACGGTCATCAGCGAGGTCATCCACGCGGAGGACATCGGCAAGTTGCCCGACATCAGCATCGCCGAGTCGCTCACGCGCTTGCCGGGTCTCACCACGCAGCGTCTGAACGGTCGCGCGCAGGCGATCGTGATTCGCGGCCTCAACGGTGATTTCAGCACCGCGCTGCTCAACGGTCGCCAGCAGGTCAGCACCGCGTCGGGTCGCTCGGTCGAGTTCGACCAATATCCCGCGGAGCTGCTCAACAACGTGGTCGTTTATAAATCCACCGACGCGTCGCTCGTGGGGCAGGGCCTTTCGGGCACGGTCGATCTGCAGACGGTGCGTCCGCTGAGCTTCGGCCGGCGCGCGATCGCCGCGAGCGTGTTCTACGAGTGGACCGACATGGCGCCGCTCAATCCCGATTCGGACCGCGGCGGCTTTCGCGAGACGCTCTCGTATATCGATCAGTTCAACGATCGTAAGGTGGGCATTGCGTTCGGCGTTTCGAACTCCGTGCGTCCGGGCCAGGGCGAGCAGTTCAACTCGTGGGGCTACGACAGTGGTTTCGGCGGAGACA
The DNA here is from genome assembly GCA_024707325.1 of Opitutus sp. Lineage (GTDB taxonomy): Bacteria > Verrucomicrobiota > Verrucomicrobiia > Opitutales > Opitutaceae > Opitutus. Next base: position 1,106,576 of record JANPZY010000001.1, read on the forward strand.
GCCTCATGGGCGGCGCGAAACCGTTCGTGCGCAGCAGCGAGATCCGTCGCGATGCCTACATGGGCGTGATCGAGTTCAAGCCGAACGAGACGTTCCATTCCACGATCGATCTGTTCTACTCCAACTTCCACGAGGATCAGAAACTCCGCGGCATCGAGATGCCGCTCAGTCCGAACTGGGGCACCTACGCGGTGCTCGAGCCCGGCTACACGGTGGAGGACGGCCTCATCACGGATGCCACGCTCACCAACTTCTTCGGTGTTGCGCGCAACGACTACGCGAAGCGCGACGACCATCTGTTCGCCGGCGGTTGGAACTTCGTTATCGGTCCTGAGGAAGGCTGGCGTCTGAACCTCGACCTCAGCCACTCGCGCGTGAAGCGCACGGACTTCGTGCTCGAGACTTACTCCGGCTACGGCGTCAACGGCGTCGGCACGCCCGACACGATTACGTATCATCTCGCGCCGGATGGTGGTGCCGGTGCGACGTTCGAGCATCAGCTCGATTACTCCGATGGCTCGGCGATGCGTCTCGGCATGCCGCAGGGTTGGGGCGTTTCCGACGATCGTCCGTCCGGTCAGCACGGCTTCGTCAAAGGCCCGATCGCGGAGGACAAGCTCACGCAATACAAGGCCTCGATCGAACATCCGCTGCCGGTGTTCTTCAACCGCTTCGAGCTCGGACTGGTGTTCAACCAGCGCGAAAAATACGAAACCGAGTCCGGTCCCAATGGCATGGAAGGTTTCTTCCTGCAGTTGCCCAACGGCGCCTCGAGCGCGCCGATGCCCGAATCGATCGGCACGGCCGATCTGAGCTTCATCGGCATGGGCGAGCTCTATGCCTACGATCCGGTCGCGCTCTATGAGAGCGGATTCTACGACAAGGTCCCCAATAACGACCCGGCGCGCATGTCCAATAACTGGGATGTCGATGAGAAGATCTCGATCGCGTTTCTGAAATTCGACATCGACCACAAGCTCGGTCGCATCCCACTCACCGGCAACCTCGGCGTGCAGGTGATCCACACCGAGCAGAAATCGCGAGGACAGGCGATCAACACCGGTAGTCTTACCGTGGATACGGTCACGGGCAGCCACGACTACACCGATTTCGTGCCGAGCCTGAATTTGAACTTCCATCTCACCGAGCGCGATTCGCTGCGTGTCAGTGCCGCGCGTCAGCTCGCACGCCAGCCGATGAACGATATGCGCGCGGGTTCGACGTTCTCGTTCGATCGCGACAAGGCCGGCGCCACCGAGCTCGAGAACAGCCCGTGGAGCGCGGAAGGCGGCAATCCCGAGCTCGAGCCGTGGCGCTCCAATTCGTTCGACGTTTCGCTCGAACACTACTTCGCGGACAGCAAGGGCTACGTCGCCGTCGCCGCGTTCTACAAGGACCTCGTTTCCTACACCTACAACGCGAAGATCGTGAAAGATTTCACCGGCTATCCGACCGGCGCGGAAGGCGTGGAGCCCGTCCTGTGGGAAGGCTACAGCACCGTGCCGACCAACGGTCAGGGCGGCATGATCAAGGGTCTCGAGTTCACGCTTTCGATCGCCGGCGAGAAATTCACGCCCGTGCTCAAGGGCTTCGGCGTGATCGCGAGCGCGTCGTTCTTCAAGAGCTCGATCCAGCCCGATCTCGGCAATCCGGCCACGCCGCTCGTCGGTCTCTCCGACCAGGTGCGCAGCGGCACGGTTTACTACGAGCGCGGCGGTTTCTCGGCCCGCATCAGTGCGCGCTTCCGCAATGAATATCGCGGCGACATCGCGACCTTTGGTCCGCGCGGCGCCGTGTATCGCAACCTGCAACCCGAGACGGTCGTGGACGCGCAGGTCAGCTACACGTTCCAGCGCGGTCCGCTCAAGAACCTCGCGATCATCGCGCAGGCCTACAACCTGACCGACGAGCCGCTCGTCGCCACGTCGGGCGCGGACACGCGCTACATTCAGGACTATCAGGAATACGGCGCGAACTACTCGCTGGGCGTTTCCTACAAGTTCTGAGTTTACGCACCCACGACCGCGCCTCCGTGACCGATGGCTTCCGGACGCAGCGTCCGGGAGCCCGGGCGGGAGCGCGTGCCGCGGGTAGATTTCCTCCGCCGCGGAAAATGTTCATCGAGCTTCCAGCTTCGTCTCCTCGTGCACCCGATTCCGCCGGCCTTTCCGATCGTTCGTCTTCCGCCATGGATTCTCCTTCGCCTTCCTGGCTCGATCGCCGTTCCGCTGGTGTGCTCGCGCACGTCTCGTCCTTGCCCGGTGGATACGGCATCGGAAATCTCGGCCCCGGCGCGCGGGCCTTTGTCGATTACCTGAGCAGCGCCGGCGTGCGTTACTGGCAGATCTGCCCGACCGGTCCCACCGGCTATGGTGATTCGCCCTACCAGTCGTTTTCGAGCTCGGCGGGTAATCCCTACTTCATCGATCTCGGCGAACTCGAGCGCGAGGGCTTGCTGGAAGCGGCCGATCTCGCCGAGCTCCGCCGGCTGCCCGTGCGCCGCGTCAACTACGGCGCGCTCTATGATGCGTTCTGGCCGGTGCTCGCGCGCGCGGCCGATCGCTTCGGTGAGCGGGAGCGGCTCGGGAAATTTCCGCCGCTGAAACAATTTCGTCGCCGCCACGCGACGTGGTTGGAGCCTTTCGCGCATTTCATGGCGCTGAAGGCTCGTTTCCACGGCGATCCGTGGACGCTCTGGCCGAGAGAGTATCGCACGTGGACGCCCGAGCTCGGCGCGAAACTCCCGCCCGACGTGCAACGCGAAGCCGCGCGACAGATTTTCTATCAATACGTCTTCTTCGGCCAGTGGGAGCGGCTGCGCGACTACGCGCGCGAGAAAGGCGTCGGGATCATCGGCGATGTGCCGATCTTCGTCGCGCTCGACAGCGCCGACACGTGGCAGCATCGCGCGGCCTTCCGGCTCGACCGGCAGGGCAATCCGCTCGTGGTCGCGGGCGTGCCGCCGGATTATTTCTCCGCCTACGGCCAGCTCTGGGGCAACCCGCTCTACGACTGGGGTTATCTCGCAAAAACCGGCTACGCGTGGTGGATCGAACGACTGCGCAGCGCATTCGAGCTCTACGATGTGATCCGTCTCGATCACTTCCGCGGTTTCGACACGTATTGGGAAATTCCCGCCGACGCGACCGACGCGCGCTCCGGTCGCTGGCGCAAGGGACCGGGCCTGCCGTTTTTCGAAACCGTTCAACGCGCGCTCCCGCACGCAAAAATCATCGCGGAAGATCTCGGCTATGTCGGCCCCGAAGTCGTCGCACTGCGCCGCGCGGCGGGTTTGCCCGGGATGCGCGTGCTGCAGTTCGCCTACGGGCACGACGAAAACAACGTCAACCTGCCGCACCACTTTCCGCTCGCGAGCATCACCTACACCGGCACGCACGACAACAACACCACGCGCGGGTGGCTCGAGTCGCTGAAGGAGCCGTATCGCTCGCAGGTTTTCGAGTATTACCAGCTCAAGAACACGTCGTCCGCGTGGCCCGTGATTCGCGCGGCCTTTGCCACCACGTCGCGCCTGGCGGTCGTGCCTGTGCAGGACCTGCTCGATCTCGGCGGCGATGCCGTGCTAAACCGCCCCGGCACCACGATTGGCAACTGGCAGTGGCGCTTCACGACCGAGCAGCTCGCACGGCTCGCGAAACAAAAAACCTCGGAGCTGCGTCGCCTGATCGAACTCTATGACCGCACCGGCGATCGCGAAATCGCCGACTACAGCAAGCCGCCCACGACGCATCCGCGCCGCGCATGAACGCACGTCCGCTCTCGTTCGCCGATATTCTCAAAATGAATTTCGGCTTCCTCGGCATCCAGTTCGGCTGGGGCCTGCAGATGGCGAACATGAGCGCCATCTACCAATACCTTGGCGCCGAGGAGAGTGAGATTCCGCTGCTGTGGCTCGCCGCTCCGGTGACTGGCCTGCTCGTGCAGCCGATCATTGGTTACTATAGCGATCGCACGTGGGCGCGGCTCGGACGGCGGCGTCCGTTTTTTTCTCGTCGGTGCGATTCTCGCAAGCCTCGCGCTGATCGCGATGCCCAACTCGTCCTCGCTCTGGATGGCGGCCGGTCTGCTCTGGCTGCTCGACGGCTCCGTCAACATCAGCATGGAACCGTTTCGCGCGTTCGTCGGCGATCTGCTTCCGCCGCAGCAGCGCAAGGTCGGTTTCGCGATGCAGAGTCTGCTCATCGGTTTTGGCGCGATTCTCTCGTCGATGCTGCCATGGCTGCTCGCGAATGTTTTCGGTCTGGCGCTGGCGACGTCGTCCGCGGAGTCGCGCATTCCGGCGACCGTGCACCTGTCGTTCTACATCGGCGCCGTCGTGTTCATGACGGCCGTGCTCTATACCGTGCTCACCACGCGCGAGCATCCGCCAAAAGATCTCGCGGCGTTCGAAGCGGAGAAACGCGCCACCGCCGGAGTGGGACACGCGATCACGGGAATTTTCAGCGGACTTGTCGGCATGCCGCTCGTGATGCGGCGGCTCGCCGTCGTGCAGTTCTTCACCTGGTTCGGGCTTTTCTGTCTCTGGATTTATTTCACGCCCGCACTCGCGCACGGACTTTTCGGCGGCGAGCCTGGCTCGGAATCGTATCAACGCGGCGTCGAATGGGCGGGCGTGTGCCTCGGCGTTTACAACGGGGTCGCGTGCGGCTTCGCCTTCGTGCTGCTCGGGCTCACGCAGAGGTTTTCCGCGCGCTCGATTCACCGCGCGGCGCTTCTCGTCGGCGGACTCGGCCTTGCGAGCGTGGCGTATTGGAAAAACGAATACGGACCGTTGCTCTCGATGGCCGCGCTCGGCGTCGGATGGGCGAGCATTTTGTCGATGCCGTATGCGATGCTCGCCAACGCGCTCCCGCCCGCGCGCATGGGTTTCTACATGGGCGTGTTCAACTTCTTCATCGTGATCCCGCAGATCATCGCGTCGGCCGTGCTCGGCTTCGTGGTGAAAAACGCGTTCGACGGCCGGGCAATGCCCGCGGTCGTGATCGGCGGCTGCTCACTCGTTATCGCTGCGCTTGCGGTGACCTGGGTGCCCAAGGACCAAGCCGACACGCCGATCGGAGTGTGACGTTTCTCTCGTCCAAGCCGTTCGCCACAGAGGCACAGAGCTGTGACACAGAGATCACAGAGGAGATTTTGAGCACAAAGATGCACAAGAAATTGGACGGCGGTTCAGCCACCTGAACTCGGTGCTCTCCGTGCCTCCTCGCGTGTCCTCTGTGTAACTAAACTAATTTCTCACGCCCGCGGCGGAGCGAGCTTGTCTGGTGTCACGCCGCTGCGCACCGCGACGGTTGCGCACACTTTCGGCACATACATGCGGGTTTCCGACGGCAGGGCCGAAGCGATCTCCGCAAACGTCGCTGCTTTCTTTTTCTCCATCAGCCGGCGCACGCGACCTTCGCCCGCGTTATACGCTGCCAGTGCGAGCGGCCAGTTGCCGAACTGCTGGTGCAATCTGCGCAACAATCTCGCGGCCGCGCGCGCGGATTTTTCCACGTGCGTCCGCTCGTCGGGCAAAAACGTGCTCAGCCCGAGTCCCTTCGCCGTCTCCGGCATCAACTGAAAAAGTCCCTTCGCGCCCACGGGGCTCTTCGCGTTGGGATTGAAGGTCGATTCCGCCTCCGCGAGCCACGCGAGTTCCGCCGGCACACCCTCGGCTTCGAATGCCGCGCGCACGACCGGCAATAGTTTCGGCGCGCGTTCCGGCACCGGCCGCGCCCGCATGCGCTCGAGCCACAGATCGTAATACGGAATCACCACTGCACGGCTCGTGGTGTGCGCAGGCGATGGTGGTTTCGGCGGAGTTGCGGGTGTGGTGGGCAACGTCACCCGCGGTGCATCCGCCGGCGTCACGGGCTTCGGTTCTTCCGTGATCGGCTCTTCCGGAGCGCTCGCCGCTTGTTTCGCGGCCTCGATGTAGTCGAGCCGCTCCTGCAGCCAGTCCGCGTAATCGCCCGCGCCGGGGATCGCGCGCAGCGTCGCGAGTGTGGCGCGCGCCTCCTCTTCGTGCTTCGCGAGCGCAGAGAGATCGTTGTTCTCCAGTGCGTGCTGAAACTCCGCGACCGCCGTGTCCCACTGCTCCGGCGTGGGAAACTCATACTCTTCCTTTATCTCATCCGGTGCGAACGCCTCGAAGAGCGCGCGTCCAGTTTCATACAGCGCGCTGATGTCCGGCAGCGCCTCGCTTTCCTCGGTCTCCTCGACGTCGGAGGCGTTGCTCTTGGTGTCATCCCTTTCCTCCTGGGCCAGCGCGACAGTCGCGGAAAACACGACGGCGGCGATGGCACGAGGAAGAAGGCGACGGCTCATGGTTGAAGCGCTCGGGCGACGACAGATTTCAAACGCATTTCCGGCACTTCGGCAAACGTCGGGGCGTTTTCTCCAAAATAGCGTCGCGCGTTTTTCACCGCCCAATCGTTGGTCGCGATGCGATAAGTCCGCGCCGGTTCGATTCTCTCGGGAGCCACGAGCACGAGATTTTCGCCGCTGCGTTTTTCCCACGGCGCGTCCGGTCCGAGGTTTGCACGGCTCTCGAGCGTGAGCAGCTCCGCGCCGGAAATCTCCGCCACGCAGATCTGTCCTTCAAACCGCACCCATGCGTCGAACTCCATCCGCGTCACATTGCCTGCGCTCACGCCGCCGCCAAAGGTCGTCGCACCGATCACCGCGGCATCGGCGCCGGTCGCCGCGCGCACGGCTTCGACCGCGAAGCGTGCTGCTTCTTCCGGCCCGAGCGCGACCGCGCTGCGGCCGACGATCTCGCGATCTTCCGCGGTCGCATGTTGTTCCTCCACGCGAGCCGCGATCGCGGCGAGTTCGGGGTTCGTGGGCAAATCGTCTGTAAGCGCGACCTGCTCGATCGACCACGCACCGTTTTCCAGTCGCGCGATCGAGGCGAAGCCGCCCCACGCGCCGCTCTGCGCGTAAGCGATGCCGTCAGGCCGCGCGAGAAACCGCGCATGATCGTGCCCCGCGACATACAGCGCGTTGCGCGGCGTGTGTTTCAAAATCTCGCGATCCGCCTTCAGCCCCGTGTGCGCGATCACCACCGGCAGATCCGCGTCCGCGAAGATTGTCGGGAAATTTTTTTCCGCCCACACCGCCGGATTTGCGATGTCGAGCGTCGGCCGAATCGCCACGCGATAAGTCGTCAGCAAATCCGTTGTCAGCCCCGCGAACACGAGTTCGCGTTGACCCAGCTGCAGCCGCGTCGTCGCCGACGTGAACGGCTTGCCCGAGTCGCGATCGACGAGATTCGAAATCACCGTGACGCCGCAGGCCTGCGCGCGCGCGACGGTCGTGGCGACGTCGTGGAAATCGGGTTCGTGATTCCCGAGGTTGAGCACCGTGGGCACGCGCTGCGCGAGTGCCCGGAAAAACGCATACTCGAATTCGCCGCTGCTTCGCCGCGCGACACTGTTGCCGCTTTCGAATGTGTCGCCGTTGATCAGCGCCGCCACCGGCACACCGGCGTGCTCCGCGTTCACGCGATCCACCAGCGCCACAAACTGCGCCATCCGCGCATGCGCCGAGTGTTGATCCGATGTGAACACCAGCACCACTTCCGGCGCCGCCACCCCGCGCGAAACCGCGACGAAAAACAGAACGAGAGAAAACCACGCCCGCATGGGTGGGAGATATCCGCCGCTGTGGGTGGTTCAAGCCACGGGACTCTCTCCGTTGCCTCCTGTTAAGGATTCACAGGAGGAAACGGAGGGAACGGAGTCATGCCCCAATGCGCACCGACTCGGGACAAAGTGCGGACCGAGTCGAGCTCGTGTCCGTCCCATATCGGGACACATTGCGGACACGGTCGCGCCAAGGTGCGGCTGGGGTCGGCTGGTGAGCGGACGGAGAACATCTTGGAACTAGTTCAAATGCTCCCGCGATTTGCCACACGAGGCGGCATCGAAAGTCACGAGTCGTGCAAGCGGACCGGCGAAGGCGGTGGCGGCGATCCCCACGATGAGCGCGAGCCAAGCGTAGAGTTTGGCATCGGCTAGGAACGGGTTGGTGAGGGTGGCTTCGCCTGAGAACTCGGCGGCGCGGCGGAGTTGGAGAAAGGTCTGCACCGACCACAGGGTCAGATAGAGACCGACGAGCCGGACGATCAGCGTGGGTGTTTTCATGGTCGGGTGTCGTTTCGGAGCGCCATGAGTTTGCGTGGCATGGGAACCCCGCCAACCACGCAGAGTTGGGAAAATGTCCCGGTTTTGAGCGCGAAGTCTTTTTCTCTGGTTCGAGGAGTTGCGTGCGGTCCACGCCCGCAGCGACCTCCGTGTCCTTTGTGTCAGAGCTCCGTGAACTCTGTGGTCCAACTCCGCAGCGCTCTCGCCTGGTGGTTTCCCGCGTTGACCCTCGGGGCGGCGGCGCTACCTCTGACCGCTCGATCGAGTGAATCGCGTCCACATCAAAACCTACGGCTGCCAGATGAACGAGCGCGACAGTGAGGCTGTCGCGGCGATGCTGCGTGCCCGCGGTTATCGGATCGTGGCCGACGAGAACAACTGCGACATCCTGTTGCTCAACACGTGTTCGGTGCGCGATCTCGCCGAGCAAAAAGCGATCGGCAAGGCGGCCAACCTGCAGTCCCGCAAGAAGAAGAACCCCGACTTCGTGCTGGGGATCCTCGGCTGCATGGCGCAGAACCGCGGCGCGACGCTGCTCGATCAGTTGCCCGATCTCGACCTGATCGTCGGCACGCAAAAGTTTCACCAAGTCCCCGAGTATCTCGACAACCTCCGCGCGGCGCGCGAGGCCGGCGTGCCGATCGGCGACACGATCGTGGACATCGCCGAAGAGGCTGGTTCGCAAAACGCGATCAAGGATCACCTGCTCCCGCAGGATTCCGCCTCTCAACACTCAGCTCTCAACTCTCAACCCGCCGAAGCCGACTCCGCGCCGCTCCCCCAGGTCACGGCCTTCGTCTCGATTCAGCAGGGGTGCAACATGGATTGCGCGTTCTGCATCGTGCCGAAGACGCGCGGCGACGAGCGTTCGCGGCCGATGGACGACATTGTGCGCGAGTGCGAACAGCTTGCGGCACGCGGCGTGAAGGAGATCACGTTGCTCGGTCAGATCGTGACGAGCTACGGTCGTCGCGACTACGTGCACACCGGCGGCATCTCGCCGTTTGTGCAGTTGATCGAACGCGTGCACGCGATCGACGGCATCCAGCGCATCCGGTTCACGTCGCCGCACCCGCGCGGTTTCAAGGACGACCTCGTCGCCGCCTACGGGCGGCTGCCGAAACTTTGCCCGTATGTGCACCTGCCGATGCAAAGCGGCAGCAACCGCATCCTGCGCGCGATGAACCGTCCCTACACGCGCGAGCGTTACAAGGAGATCGTCGATGCGCTGCGCGCGGTGACGCCGCACATGTATTTCTCGACCGATGTGATCGTGGGTTTCCCCGGCGAAACCGAGGAGGATTTCGAGCAGACGCGCGAGCTCTTCGAGGCCTGCAACTACGACATGGCCTACATCTTCAAATACTCGATCCGCAGCGGCACGCCCGCGGCGGAGCTGGGCGATCAGATCCCCGAAGAGGTGAAGGAGCATCGCAACCAGGTGCTGCTCGAGCTGCTGCGCAAAAACTCCGAACGGCGAAACGCGCTCCTGCTCGACACCGTGGAGGAAGTGCTCGTCGAAGGTCCCGACAAAACCGGCGAGCGTTTTACCGGCCGCACGCGCGGCAACCGGGTGTGCGTATTCGATGCCTCGCCACGCCTCGTCGGCCAGCTCGTGCCGCTGAAGATCACGCGCGCCAGCGTGAGCACGCTCTACGGCGAGCTCGCGCTCGCCGGAGTTGAGAGATAAATCGTTCTCGTTCTTCGTTCTCTTTCTCGTTCTCGTTCTCGTCCCGCCATGAGCTCTCCCTTCGATCACGAGAAACTACGTGCCTATCAGAGGGCACTGGAATTCGTGAGCTGGGTGGGACCGATCGTGGAAGAGCTTCCCGCCAAGCTCGCCGCCCGTGATCAGCTTGATCGTGCCTCTACGAGCATAGTGCTCAACATCGCCGAAGGAAACGGCAAGCGCTCGTCAGTCGATCGTTGCCGTTACCTGGACATTGCGCGCGGCTCGGCGCTCGAGTGTGCCGCGTGCCTCGATGTGCTGGTGGCGCGAGGAAGGCTCTCCGCCGAAATCGCGGATTCCGGTAAAGAGGTTCTTGTTGGTGTCGTCTCGATGATTGCGGGTTTGATCGCGCGGTTTTCGGGAGAGGCGCAGGAAGACCAAGCCGACTACGAAGCGGGTGCGAGAGTTGTTCGTTTCGAGAACGAGAACGATTAAGAGAACGAGAACGAATCAGCGCACGAACTGACCTTCCAAACTTCCCGTCCATGTCCCTCGCCCTCGCCACGCTCCTGCCCGGTTTGTTTCTCCTCGCGTTGGGGTTGCCGCTGCTGCTCAACCACGCGGGCTTCGTCGCGGCGCTCAAGGCACTGCCTCGCTCGACGGGTGCGGCGGTGGTGTTTTTCGGCGCGGGTGCGCTGTGGTTTTTGTGGGCGGTGCTGCACCTCGGGCCGGCGGATTTCGGCGAGTATCGCGTGTGGCTCGCGATCGGTTTCGCGGCGGTGGCGGTGCTGTCGTTCAAATACGCACCCGACTTTCTCGCGGTGCGGGGGCTGTGCGTGTTGATGCTGATGAGCGCGGTGCCGCTGCTCGCGGCGGCCTACATGCACTACGACCAGCCGCAACGGCTCTTCATGGTGACGATCGTTTACATCGCAGTCGCGATCGCGATCTGGTGGGGCGCGTCGCCGTATCGCATGCGCGATTTCCTCGGCTGGCTCTTTGCCCTGCCGGCGCGCACGCGGGCGTTTGGCGGAGCGCTGGTCGCCTACGGTCTGCTGCTCGCTGGAATTTCCTTCACTTACTGAAACGTGACGCCTCCTCCTGTGCTTCTCGTGCTCGCGGGCCCGGCTGGTTCGGGCAAGAGCACGCTCTGTGATCGCCTCTGTCTCGAAGACCCGAGCTTTTCCCGGGTGGTGACAACCACCACGCGGCCGCCGCGGCCCGGTGAGATCAACGGCGTGCACTATCACTTCTTTTCGCCCGATGAGTTCGAGCGTCGCGTCGCCGCAGGCGAGTTTCTCGAGTGGGCGCAGGTTCACGGCAAAGATCGTTTCCGGCTCTACGGCACGCTGGCTTCCTCGGTGTTCGAGCCGCTGGCGGCCGGGCGCAATCTCGTGATGAGTGTCGACGTGCAGGGCGTGGAGAGTTTTCGCCGCGCCGCGAGGAGAACCCGCTGCTCGCGCGCCACATGACGACGATCTTCATCGTGGTTGATCGCGACCGCCTGATCGCGCGCATGCGCGAACGCGCCCAGGACAACGAGGACGAGATCGCCGGCCGCATGAAAACCGCCGAGCGCGAACTGCAGGAAGCGCACAAGTTCGATTTCCAGATCCACAGCCAGACCCGCGACGAGGATTTCGCCGCGCTGCTCGCGATCCTGGAAAAAGCCCGTGCTCGCACCGCGGCGGCGATGGGCTGAGCGACCCGGAGCTCCCCCGACTCTTTCTCTTTCTTCTTTCTCTTACTCTTTTTCCCGCGGTGGTGTGCGCCCTGACGAAAGAGTAAGAGAAAGAAGAAAGAGAAAGAATGAGAGGAAGGGGGGCGCGCAGACCCTCTCTCCCGCGCGAACCCCGGCGGAGCATCACGGTCTGGTGTGCATGGACTTTCGCGCCTTGGCGAAAAAGCTTACCCCGCAACGCATCGGTGTCCTGATCGGTCTCGTGGTGCTCATTGGAGCGCTGGCATGGCTTTACCATCAGATCGACGTCGCCGCGCTGCACGCCAGGGCCGGCGAACTCAACGGCCCCGCCGTCTTCGGCGCGCTCACGATTCTGCCGCTGCTCGCGTTTCCGGTGAGCGTGATGCATGCGATCGCCGGCGTGCGCTTCGGGCTCGTGCTGGGCATCCCGCTCGTGGCGCTGTCGATCCTGCTGCAACTGCTGCTCGCGTTCTGGCTCGTGAAAACGATGCCGAATTTTTTTCAGAAGCGCCTCAAACGCATTCGCCAGCGCATCCCCAAGGGCGCGCACGGCCCGGTGACGTTGTTCACCATGCTGCTGCCCGGCGCGCCGTATTTTACCCAGATCTACGTGCTGCCGCTGATCGGCGTGCCGCTGCGGACGTTCGTGCTCTACAGCCTGCCGATCAACATCGTGCGCTCGCTCGCAGGTGTGATCTTCGGCGAGATGAGCGACAATCTCACGCTGCCGCGGCTCGCGGGCTTCGCGGTTTACAACGTCTGCGTCATCTCTGCGTGTGCGTGGTCGTTCCGGCACCTGCAGGCAAGATTGCAAGGTCCGCAACCAGCGGCAGGTGGTCCGATGCCACGCGCGTGAGATCGTTGCGCGGCACTTCGACGCGGCGCGCTTCGATGTTGGGCGAGACGAAGATGTGATCGAGCCGCAGAAACGGCCGCATCGAGCTGAACGTTGCCGCCGGCCGGCGCCGCGCGCGACTCAGCTGCACGTCGCGCAGCCGGCGCACGGCGAGCCGGTAGGGTTCGCTGCCGGGCATCATGTTGAAATCGCCGCAGAGGATCACCGGTTCGTCCTCGTCGACACGGCCGAGACATTCCGGCCCCAGAATCATCTGCATCTGCAACAGCCGCTCGTGCACGCCGAGGCCGAGGTGAGTGGTGACGATGTGAACCGGTGTATCCAAACCCTGGATGCGCACCCACAGCAGCGAGCGCGGCTCCGGCCACCAGCTGCGCGGATCGTGCGGCAGCATCGCGCGGCGCACGATCTCGATGGGATAGCGACTCAGAAACGCGTGGCCGTAGTGCTCCTCGCCGACGGTGATCGTCGGACAGAATGCGACGTGCATGCCGAGCGCCTCGCCGATGATCGACGCCTGATCCTCGGCGCGCGAACGCCGCCGACCGAGATCCACTTCCTGCAGCGCGACAACGTCCGCTCCCTGCTGCTCGATCACGCGCGCGATGCGACGCGGCGACACACGTCCATCCATGCCGCTGCAACCATGGACGTTGTAAGTCATCAGCCGCAGCGTGCCGGCCGGGCTCGGCTTGCGGCGATTCGTGACGGGAAGTTTCGCGCGTCCGAGTCGATGCAGCGCGGCCGCCCGCAGCGCTGCGGGGCGGATGAAATGATCCGTGCCCGCCGGCAGCACCGTGCCGGGCGGAAGAATTGCGAAGCCTTGTGTTTCTTCGGGGCCAAAACCGCCGTGCGCGCCGCGTTCGCCAGGCGCGAAACTCCACGCTTCGCCCCACGGACTCCAACCGACCACGATCAGATCGCCCGCGTCGCGGATGGAGCAGAATTGCACGAGATCGTTGGCGATCTCCGCCGCGATCGCGGCGGGATGCGGCAGCACCGACGGCACTTCGTCCGGCACGCGCGTGACGCCTTTCGCGTGAAACCACTGCAGGCCCTGTGTCTCCGTGCGCACGAGCACGCCCGGCACGCGACCTTCTGTGACGAGCCGCTGCGCGAGCGCGAGGCGTTCGTCATCGGTGTGCGGGGCGGCGAAATAAATATGTCCGACCGGCCCCATCGCGGCCACGGCGAAGCTCTTGCCTTCCTCGAACGTCAACGCGTCAAGCGCTCGCGCGCGTTCGAGTCGCGCCTGATGACGCGGACTGCGTGAGAGCCACGGCGTGCCCGCGATCGCGCGTTGCTGCGAGCGAAACCGCGCCATCGGCGCCACCGCATCGGGCCCGTCGAGCAGGCGATGCAGCACCGCCTCGAGCCCACCGGGAAACTCCGCGTCGAACGGCCGCGTGCGTTCCTGTCCGTGATCCGAGAAAACCCACACCGCGTAATCTCGACGCCGCGAACGATGCGCCGCGCGGGCGATGCGGCGGATCGAGCGATCGATGCGGCGCAGTCCGTAGTGCGCGAAAAGCGAACCGGGGCCGCGCACGTGCGCCTGTTCGTCGTAGCCGACGAAGTTTATGTGCACGATCGGCAGTCCGCGGGTGACGTCGATCTCGCCGCTGATCACGAGCAGCTCGCGCAAGCCGACGCCGACGAACACGCGCGAGAGAAGGAGCGCGAGTTCGATCTTCGGACGACGTCCGCCCGCGATCGCCCGCGCGGCATCGCCGATCGCGACGAACAACTCCACGATCAACAACCACCCGATGCGCAGCGCGGCGGGAAACTGCAGCAAGATGAACACGAGGATGTTTCTGATCTTCCCCGTGCGCCACATGTCGCCGAAGCCGATGCTCGCGGCGCAGAAGTGGCTCTCCTGTTGCGACGCTCCGCCGGTATAGATGTTGGACCACGAACTGCCGCCGCTCAGCAGGCCCTCGTTTTTTTCGGCGCACGCGGTTTCCCGGCCCTTGGCCCAATCGGGATCCCACATGCGTCCGATCTTCTTGAGCTGCCGGTCGAAGAAACTGAACGCCGGCACCGCCGACCGCACGGAGTAGTAGAGCTCCGCCTGCACCGCGGGCGTCGTCGACGGCAGGCCCGGATAAAACGTGTGCAAACTGTGCTGCTCGCGCGTGAGCAGTCGTCGCAGATACGGCATCCGACCCTGCGCGATGGCCTTCTCGAGCTGCACGCGCGCGAGGCCGTCGATCTGGATCATCAACAGTCCCGGTTCCTCGCTCGTGCCCTCGGATGGCTGCAGCCCGAGGTGGCGGATCGCCCACTCGCTGCGACTCAGCCGGCGACGAATGCTATGATAATACGATTCGAGTTTCGCGAACATGCGGTCGGCCGGTTCAGGTGACGGCGTTGACCGCGTCCACGATCGTCTGCGTTTTTTCGGCGAGCAGGTTCCATTCAACGCGGAGTCGCTCGACCCACTGATTCCACGGACTCTGTTCGAGCATCATCCGCTCGCGTCGCGTGGCGCGTCGCACCTCGGTGTAGAAATCCAACGCGCGCTCCGCGCACAGCGTCGCGGAAAACGACTCCGCCGTGCGCCGCGCTTCGCGGGCCAGCCTGGCAGCCAGATCAGGATTGCTCTTCAACTTCTCGAGCGCGGTGGCGAAACGCTTTGGCGGCGTCTTCGGGCCGAGCATGAAGCCGTTTTTGTTGTGTCGCAGGACCTCGCGCACGCCGCTCGCGTTGAGCGCGACAACGGGTAGTCCCGCGGCCATCGCTTCGGCGAGCACCATGCCCTGCGTCTCGCTGAACGATGCAAACGCGAACACGTCCATCGCCTGATACGCGTCGGCCAGCGCGCGGCCGGTTTGCTTGCCAGCCATCACGAGCCGCTCAGCCACGCCGCGCTTCTCGCAGATCTGCTTGATCTCGTCTTCCGACGGGCCGGCGCCGACCACGAGAAACCACGCGTCCTCGTGCGCGCTCAGAAACTCCGCGACCGCCTTTGCGAGATAGCCGAGATTTTTTCCGGCGCGAGCCGGCCCACGTGGCCGACGACAAACGCGCGCGCGGGCAAGCCGATCTTGCGGCGAAACTTTGGACCATCGCCTGCGGCAAACGCGTCCACGTCGATGCCGGTCGGCACCACGCGGATCGGCGTTTCCACGCCGCGGCTTTTGATGAGCTCCGCGATGCTCTCGCTCGGCGCGATCACGCCGTCGCAGAGATTCGCGAAGTGTGTCGAGAGATGGATCGCGACTTCCTTCAGGGCCGGCGAATCGAAAGGCACGTAGTGCGTGTAGTCCTCGTAGCGCGTGTGATGCGTGAAGATAACCGGCGCGGCCTTGCCGACGGAGATGCGCAGCGCGGTGTCGCCGAGCAGAAACGGATGATGCGCATGAATCACGTCGGCTTGAAACTGATCGATGCGATCCGACAAACCCGCCGCGAGCGGCAGACGGACCGAGAAATCGCTGCCGTTGAATTTATGGATCGCCGGCACGCGCTCGACCAGCGACTCGGCGCGCTTCGGCAGCGGTTTGCCTTCGAACTCGGGCGCGACCACGAGCACGTCGTGGCCCAGCCGTCGATATTCCTCGGTGAAGGTCGCGACGGATTTGGCCACCCCGCCCACGTGGGGCAGGTAGGTGTTCGTCATCATGCAAATTTTCATGGGAGGGTGCGCGAGCCGCGGATTGTCGTGGAACGGCAAAACGCCGCCGCGTGAGCGGCGGACGAAGAGAAGAGAATCGAGGAGAGGAGAGGCGGACTCATGGGTGGGCGTCGCCGCCGGGCAGGCGTTCGAGGAGAAACTCACTCCGCGGATCGCCGGCCTCGGCCACGAGCGCCGTGCAACCGGGTAGACACACATCGCGGTGCGGAGGTTGCGCGCGCCATGCGCCATCGATCAGCACGCGCGCGCCGCGCGGGTCTTCCGTCACCCGCACCGTCACCGCGCCGTGCGGCGTCAGGGTGGGACCAAAAACGAACTCTCCTCCGCGCCGCCACTCGGGTTTCAGTCCGGCACCGATCACGAGGCCGTCGTTTTCCTCCTGCACGATCAGGTTGCGGATCAGCATGAGCCACTCCGCCGCGGCCCAGATGTGTTGGCCGTCACCCATGCAGCCGCCGCCCGTCAGCGGATGGATCGCTTCAGGCCATTGTCCGGTCGGCGAGGCGAGCGCGATCACCTGATCCATCAACGCCCACGCGCCCACCGGATCGCCCGCGCGCAACTTCACCTGCGCGAGATGGATCGTGAGGTAGGCGTTGATTCCGGAGTGGATCATGTTCTGGAAAAACCCGCCGCCGTGCAGGCAGTGTTCGCAGAGATACTCGACCGTGCGCAGGATGCCGTCATCGCCGCGCGGAAAGAGCTGCAGGGGATAATCCGCCACCAGCGAGCCGATCGCGCCCGAATCCATGCGCCGTTTGGGCGATGCAGGGATCGCGCCCGGAAAACGCCGATGTGGTCCCGCAGGAAACGAGCGCACGATCGTCGCCAGAAAATCCTCCGCTTCGCGCGCGCATTCGTCGGCAAACTTCGGCTGCTTTTTCCCGCAACAGCGTCGCCGCTGCGCGCAGTCCCGCAACGCCCCAAAAATCGTCCCAGTAGTAAAAGTCGTTGGGCCCGAGATGCTCCGCGCTGAAACCCGCGGGCAACAACCCCGCCGCCGGATGCCGCGTGTTGCGCGGCATCCGTTTGCGCGCGATCCATTGCGCGCCCTTGGTCACGGCGCGCAGCCACTCGTCGGGCAATGTCTCGCCGGTGAGCTCCGCGAAACGGCGATACATCCACAGCGCCTCGCCGTTGCTGTCCCACTCGCCCTCCTGGGAAAGAAAATAGCCATCGCGTCGTTGCCGCGGCGCGAATTCCTCCATCACCCGCCGCGTGCGCTCGACGCCGCCGAGCGAGAGCAGCGCGTTGAGGATGAACACCGCGTCGCGAAACCAGAACCGTTTGTAAGTGTAGGGTCCGGGATACACTTCCTGCGGTGCGTGCAACACCGTGTTGGCGAGCGCGAGATCGTAGAGTCGCGAGACCTCGCGATCGGCGCACTGCAGGCGCGCGAGCGGTTTCAGCGCGTCCGCCCACGACGCGGTGCGCGCGAAATGCGGACGCTTCTTCGGCTCCAACTCGTCGTAGATCGGCGTGCGGACGACGAGCGGTTGCCCACCCAGGTCCTGCACGGGAAACAGTGCCGCGGCCGTCGCCATGTTCACGCCGCATTCGATCTCGGTGAGCCGGATGTCCTCGCCGAGCCGCAGCGATACGTCGCCATCCGCGTAGCGCGACAGCAGATGCCGCCGCGGCACACGGTCGAACTCGACGCGATGTTTGTTGTTCACGATCCAAGCCCGCCGGTCGTCGCGGATCGCCACGGAGTCCACGAAGCTCACGCCTTCGGGATTGTAGGGCCGCAGCGCGATCGCCACCGCGCCGTCGCTCACGCCGCTCGTGTGAATTGCGATCCGACACGAAGGCGCGTCGCCTTCCCAATCGAGTTGCACGCGCGATTCGATTCGCACGCCCGCGCGTTCGGCTGCCGACGTGACGATCAAGGTTTCGTCGAGCGCCAGCTGTTGCTCGAACTCCGCGAGCTTTGACGGAAACAACACCGGCCCCTCGCGCGGCACAAACCACACATCGAGCGACCAGCCGTCGAAGAGCGGCGTCACCAGTCCGCGCGGATCCACGATCGGATAAAACGGCACGTCGGGCAGCCCCACCGCGGTCCAGTTGCGATGCGTGAGATTGATGTGACTGAACGAAAACGCGCGCGGGATGAACGACGCGTCCGACGGATTGAACTGCCGCTCGACCCAGTAAGGCCACACCCAGTCGAGGTTGTTCTGGATCGCCTTCGTGTTCACCAGGCCTCGCGCGTGAAACAGCATCCCCGCGCGCAACAATTCGATCGGCTCCGCGACCTCCGACGGCTGCGCGAAACCACGTAGTTTTCCCATCAACGCCACCGGATCTAAGAAGCCGTAGGCTCGAGCGATACGGGTGATGAGAAAGCGGGTGGGGCGGGAGTTCAGAATCATAGCGTGGGGCCTCGCGAATATTGTCCCCGCGCACTGCCGAAAGTGCCTCCCACCAAGCCCTCCGGTCATCTCCCGGGGTTGCGCAAACCTATGCCTCCGCGCGCACGGGCGCCTGAGTTTGGCCAAGGTGGAACCTGGCGTCCTCGCCAGGTTGGGTCCGACGGCGAGAGTGCAACAGCCCGGCGGGGACGCCGGGCTCCACCGGGCAGCCACGTGCTGCGGTTAAGGACGGCTCTCCGAGCCATCCGCTTTGGCGCTCGCTGCGAAAAACGGCACGTTTGGGGACGCCATGGAGTGCCTTCCCTGCCGCTCATGGCCGCGACGAGGTGCGCACCTTGGCGCGACTTGGCGCGAGGCCTACGCCTCATCGAAGGGAGTTTTGAAAAAAATCCTGCGTCCCGATGCGCGCGACTCCGTCTGCATCGGTGTATGAACGAAACTCACGATCCTGAAGTTGTCCGCGAAGCCGTGCGCCAGCGGTATGGCAACATCGCCACCGGCGCGACCACCCTCGTGGAAGCGCAAGAAACCACCGCGTGCTGCGGTTCGGCGAAACCTGCCTCGTCCTCGTGCTGCGGCGCGGACGCACAGTCGCGCACGCTCGGCTACTCGGCCGACGATCTCGCTGCGGTGCCGGAGGGCGCCAATCTTGGGCTCGGTTGTGGGAATCCCGTCGCGATCGCGTCGCTTCGACCGGGGCAATCGGTGCTCGATCTCGGCGCGGGCGCGGGGTTCGACGCGTTTCTCGCGGCGCGACAGGTCGGACCGGGAGGTCGCGTGATCGGCGTGGATATGACGCCCGAGATGGTGACGAAGGCCCGGGCCAACGCGCGCAAGGGAGGCTACACACAGGTCGAGTTTCGCCTCGGTGAAATTGAAGCGCTGCCGGTCGCGGACGGCATCGTCGACGTGGTGATCTCTAATTGTGTGATCAATCTCTGCCCGGACAAACGGCCGGTCTATCGCGAGGCGTTTCGCGTGCTGCGGCCCGGCGGGCGCATCGCCGTGTCGGATGTGGTCGCACGCGTGGAGTTGCCGGAGGAAGTGAAGCGCGATCTCGCGTTGCACAGCGGCTGTCTCGCGGGCGCGACGGTGTGGGCGGAGCTGGAAACCATTTTGCGCGAGGCGGGCTTCGTCGACGTCGCGATCCGCGCGAAGAGCAACAGCGACGAAGTGATCCGCAGCTGGGAGGCGAAGCGCGGCTTCGAACACGCGGTGTTTGCCGCGGAGGTGACCGCCACGAAGCCGGGCGAGGCGTGTTGCGGCGAAGATTGCTGCGGCGGAGGCGACGCGACATAACCCGGCGACATGTGTGCAACGATTCGAGCCATGATGCCCGGCGACTTGCCTGCGGCGCGCGATCTGTGGAGCGAGGCGGAAGGTGTCGATGTTGCCGAAGGCGACAGCGTCGCGGAACTCATGCGCTATCTGGAGCGCAATCCGGACCTGAGCACCGTCGCCGTCGACGAGAATGGGCGCGTGATCGGCGCTGTTCTTTGCGGTCACGATGGACGGCGCGGTTTCGTGTATCACCTCGGGGTGACGAAAGCGTGTCGCGGGCGCGGTGTCGCGCGGGCGATGATGAATCGCTGCCGTGAGGGGCTGAAGCAACAGGGACTCGTGCGGGCGCTGCTCCTCGTCGCCGCAGACAATGTCGGCGGGCAACGCTTCTGGCAAAGAGAAGGCTGGGACGAGATGCCTTATGCCCGGCCGATGGGGCTCGACCTATGATCGCCGCCGAGCGCGAAACGTGTGTGCAAGAGAAGACGGGGGAACTGTGGCGCGAATTCGCCGAGCCGCTCCGGCGTTTTTTGTGGCAACGCGTAAATTCGGCGGCCGACGCGGAGGATTTGTTGCAGCACGTCTTCGTGCGGATCCACGCCGGACTGCCGAAGCTGCACGATACTTCCAAGCTGCAAGGGTGGGTTTACCGGATCGCGCGCAACGTCGTGATCGATTTCTACCGCGCGCGTCGCGAACACGTGCCGCTCGAGTTTGAGCCGGAGAGCGACGATCCGACGGGTGACGGCGAGGTCGATCTGCGGCCGAGCTTGCGGCGTTTAATCGGTGAATTGCCGGCGCCCTATCGCGTCGCGCTGGTGCGACACGAGTTTCAAGGCGAGTCGATCGAGGAAGTCGCGCGGGCGCTTGGCCTCTCGCTCACGGCAACAAAAAGCCGGGTGCGCCGCGCACGGCTGCAACTGCGAGAGATGCTGGACCGCTGCTGCCGGTTCGAATTCGACCGCCGCGGCAAAGTCATCTCCGCCACACCCCGCTCGGCAAAACCTTGCCGGTGCTGACGTTCACTCGCCGTCCGTTTTGATTGTCGCGTGCGCGAGCTTCTCCGCCTGCAACGCTTCGCGCGGGAGTTTGAGCGCTACCACGGCTGCGACCGCGGCAAACGCGAACGCGCCCCAGAGGCAGCCCGCGAGGCCGGCGAGTTGATAAAGGACGCCCGAAAGCAAACAGCCGACGAGCCGGCCGCCGGCGTTGGCCATGTAGTAGAAGCCGACGTTGAGCGCGACCTTGTCCCCGTCGGTGTAGTCCAAGATCAAATACGAGTGCACCGCGGAGTTCAGCGCGAAGATCACGCCGAAGACCGCGAGGCCGACGACGATCACTGATCCCGCGGGCAAGCCCGCTGCGAGTCCGAGCGGGATCGCCGCGGCGACCGCAGCCAGGGCAAACGCGATCGCGGATGCGGTGCCTCCGGTCGGGGCGCGTCCGCGGAGAATCGCCGGCGCGAAACCCTGGATGATGCCGTAGCCGATCACCCAACACGCCATGAACGCGCCGACCTGCGCGAAACTCCAGCCGAGCACGCCGCGTAAGAACACCGGCACGCCGACGACGAACCAAATGTCGCGCGCGCCGAAGAGGAAGAAACGAGCGAGGCAAAGCACGTTGATCTCGCGCGTCTTCGCGAAGAGGTCGCGCCAGCCGGCCTTGGCTTTCGCTTTGCCCATCTCCCGTGGCAGCGAGAGCCACGAGCCGAGCCACACGAGCGCGAGCGCGCCGGCCATGATCCACAGCGCACCGGCGAAACCTGCGGCCGCGAGCAGGGAGCTGCCGACGAAAAAGCCCGCGCCCTTAAGTGCGTTCTTCGAACCGGTGAGCACCGCGACCCATTTGAAAAGTGCACCCTTCGCGCCGGCGGGGATGAGGACCTTGATCGCGCTCTTCGAGCTCATCTTCGTGAGATCCTTCGCGATGCCGGAGAGCGCTTGGGAGATCATCACCCCCGTGACAGAGAATGTTTCGTTCCACTCTGGCCGGAGCAGCGCGAGCAGACCGAGCGCGGCGACTTGTAGGGCTAAACCGGATACAAGCGTGACGCGCAGCCCCATCCTCGACGCGATCCAGCCGCCGAGCAGGTTCGTGACGATGCCGAAGGCCTCGTAGAGCAGGAAGAGGAACGCGAGGGTGACGGGCGAGTAGCCGAGATTGAAAAAGTGCAACAGCACCAGCATCCGCAGCGCGCCGTCCGAGAGCGTGAAGCCCCAGTAGGCGCCGGTGACGAAGAGGTAGTTGCGCAGGTTCATTTCGGCTTCACCGGGGTTAACGGTCAGAGCGAGACGACGACTTTGCGCCTGAGATGAGCCCTGCGGTTCATGTCGGTCCGGTCGTTGTCATATCACGCGTAGTTTTTCACCCGTCGTTCGCGGAGAACTTCGAAGATGAGAGGCGCGAAGTGGACCTACGAGAACAAGATTGAGAGGCCGCAGTGGCGTGCGGTTGCTGTGTTGGTTCCGCTTATCCCTCGGCGAGCAGGAGCCCGGATTGTTCCGCATCTCTGCAAGGGAGATACTGGGGTCCTAGCCCCTCTCTCCCGTGCACGCTCTTTCTTCTCGTCGGTTTGGTCTGCTTTCGGCGGCGATGATCGCCGGCCTGTCGTTCGTTTCTCCTCTGTCTGCGCAGATTGCGTTTTTCAACCTCGGCTCGGCGCTGCAGGTGCCGACCGGAGTATCCAACAACGGCATCGTGGTCGGCACCGGCGGCATCACGCCCGGAAACGCCACCAACGCCAGAGCCTACCGCTGGTCGGAAGCGACGGGCGCGGTCAGCCTCGGCACGTTGCCCGGCGACGCTCAGAGTCGTGCGGTGGGGATCTCGGCCGACGGCTCGGTGATCGCGGGCTGGAGCAGTCCCAACAGCACGGTTTCATCGCCAGTTTATCGTCCCTTCGTGTGGAATTCGTCGACGGGCATGACCGACCTCGGATTACCGGCGGGGAAAAACACCGCGCTGCCTTCCGCGATTTCCGGCGACGGCTCCACGGTCGTCGGGCGGGGCAACATCACCGACGATTTCCACCCGGAGGCCGACGCGTTCAAATGGACGTCGTCTGGCGGTTACGAGTTGATGGGAAATTTCGGGCATCCGTCGGGCAATGCGCGCGGTTATTCCGCGGCCACGGCGGTCTCGCACGACGGTTCGGTGGTGGCGGGATTGGCGACGACGCCGACCGGTTGGACGATCTTTCGATCGACGCCCGGAGGCGGGATGGAGGATCTCGGCATCACGGGCTCGCAAAACCGGGTCACCGGTATGTCGGGCGATGGCTCGACGCTGATCGGACTTGGTTTCTCGCGATGGACGGAGAGTGGCGGGCTGGCTCCGTTGTCGAATGCCTACAGCGACTACTACGGCCTGGCCATGTCACCGCGTGGAATCACGTTCGATGGATCGATCATCGTCGGCGGGGATGACTACGACCCGCTGAATGCGTTTTCCCGCCCGCGCCATGAAGGGTTTATCTGGACGGAGGAAAGCGGCCCGGTCGCGTTCACCGCGGTTGTGGCGCAAAACTACGGCTTGGGCAGTTTGCTCTCGGGGTGGCAGTATCTGAATCCTTTGGCGATTTCCGAAGACGGCCGCTTCATTACCGGTGTGGGCCTCTACTTCGGCGACGTGCAAACGTGGGTGCTGGATCGAGGGCTCAATCCGCCGCCGATCCTGAAGCCCGACGGTCCGCCGCTGCCGGAGACTCCGATCCCCGAGTTTTCGAGCTTCGGCGCGATGGGGGCGTTGGTGCTGCTGGGGCTGATCGCGGTGCGGAAGAGGCGCTGGTCGCGAGCGTAAGCGCGCCGCGGCGCGAGTCGGGGCGCACACGGGAGCAAGTGGGAGCGAACATGGTCCCGCCCCGGTCCGCACTAGGGCACGATGTGGCCCGCAACGTGTTCCGAATCGGGTCGTCGACACGGACGATAACGTCCTCGAAAGCGTGCATCGCTGCGACGTCGCGTGCTCGTGAAAACCTGCCATCCGCGCACTTCCTTCTGTCGCATCGCTGCCGAAAAATAGGGCAGGAGGGATGCACGGGGTAAGTTCGAGCCGTCCTGCCGGAGCTATTGGGAGAAGAAGGTTTCGAGGAACGCGGCGGCGGAGTCGGAGAGGCCGACGATTTTGTTCGTGGCCTGGCGGTAGTATTTGAAGTTGAGCTCGGTCTCGGGGCGGCCGTCGTTCCAGTTCTTGAACGGTTTCAACTCGGCGCGGCCGAGGCGGCGCATGGCGGTCCCGGTGCGTTTGATCGTGAGGCTCACGCGCGGGGTCTGGCGCTCGAGGCCAGCGATCTTCGGTGAGGGTGTGGCGGAGGCCACGACGCCGCGCGCGATCAGGCCGGGGCCGCCTTCGTTTTCGCTGGCGAAGATATAGACCGTATCACGGGCTTGGATACGTTTGCCGCCATACATCGTTTTCTGATCGGCGAACTCGAACTGAGTCGCATCGAGGTCGTGCACTTCGACTTTGATCGCGTAGGTCATGAACGAAGGGCGGGGAAACGTGGCCGCACGAGCCTGCGGGTGTGAGCGATTACGGCGTCGTTAACTGGAAGATCACGCGCACGCGGACGCGAACGCTGATCTGGCCGGCGGCGATGGAATCGGAGACGCCGCCCTCGGCGCTCGCGGAAAAGGCGTTGACCATGCCGCGCGCCATCACGGGTTCGTCGATCGGCTCTTCCTCAATCACAAGCGGAGTGCCGAGGCTCACGCCAAGCGCGCGGGCCATGGCTTCGGCTTTCGCTTTCGCGGCCTGGAGCGCTTCGAGGCGGGTTTTGTTTTGCACGCTCACGCGGTCGTCGAGGTCCCAACTGACGTTGTTGACGGACACGCCGGGGAGACGGGCGAGTTCGGTCCAGGTGGATTGGTAGTCGCCGGTGTCGCGCAGCGTGAACGAGACCTGCGTGGTGGCGATGTAGCCGTTTTTCACCCAGCGGTTTTCCTGATACTCGCGGTTCTCGGAAAACTGCATACCCGAGGTTTGGATTTCCTCGGGCTTGATTGCTTTGCGGCCGAGCAGTTTCAGCACGGTCGCGGTAAGATTGGTGTGCTCCTGCGAAACGAGCGCGAGGTCGGGGCCGGTGTTGGAGACGGTGACGCTCCAGCGCAAGAGGTCGGGCTTGGCCTGCGTGACCGCGGTGCCGTAGACGGCGACGTGCGGTGTGGAGAGATCGTTGGCGGGAAGCGAAAGCGGCAGCGCGAGAGCGACGAGGAGCAGGAGGGAGCGTTTCATGGAGGAAAAGGGTGGGAGAGAATAGACAGAGGAACGGAAGCGCTGGCGACAATCGATGTGCGACGAACGTTCCTCGAGCTTGGCGTTTTTGGCAGGCGGGCACAGGCCGCGAACACGTTCGCGAGGGCTCCGAATACACCACGCGCTTCCTGCGCGCGCCACGCGAAGGAGTGATCGGTTGCGGGGTTTTTATACCGACATCGCGGAGCTCGTGACGCTCGATCTTGGTCGCGCGAAACATTACATCGCCGCGGTCATTTGTCTGAGCGATGCGGCGGACGGGGGATGCCCATCTTTGTGCGACTGGGTTGCTTTATAAGTTCGCTGTTGGGCGGAACCTCCCTTCGCATGCGTCCGCCGCTTTCCCTTGATGAAGCATTTCACGTTCTTCGCCGCGCTTGTCTGCGTCACGCTCACAGCGCCGGCGCAAGTAACGTTGACTCCCACTTCGGTGGACTTGCCTCCCGGGCACAGCGCCATCGTCGCCCTGCATGACTTTTACGGCGAAGTCGGCGTCATGACCGTCGACGAAATGTGGTCAGGTGGCTCCTCAGGTGGGGAGTGGAGTAGGTGGTTCACGACCGCTAGCTATAGTATCCGCCTCTACAGCGCGTCCCGATCGATGGTGGATCCGCTGGAGCCTCGGAGACTGCTGTTCTCCACGATAAACGACGGGCGGTGGACGATCGTCGGGCTTAACATCGAGCACGGGAGTCGCTCGGACATGGATTTGGGGCCCGGTCGCCAATGTAAATGATTTTCCCACGGGCTTTGCGGCGGCGCCGGACGGCACCCTCTATCTGGCGAACCCCAGCGGTATCCACATCTGCGCGGGCTTCGCGAGCGACGCCTCGCTCACGAACTCGTTTACCGCGCCCGGTGAACTGTCGTTTGGCGGCCGCGGTCCGCAGCTCCGGTTTGGCGCCGATAATGTTCTCTATGCTTTGGACGCGGAGAACAGCCGGGTGCTGCGCTTCAGTGAGGACGGCGATTTCCTGAACTCTTTCGAAATCGCGTCGGACTCGCAGTCATTCGAGGTGAGCGATTCCGGGTTTCTCTTTGTCGCTACCAACTCGTCCGAGAATATTCGCGACGGTTATATCTATGACGCCCTGACGGGGTCGTTCGTCGGCACGTTCGATCTGCCTGAAGATTACGACGAATTTGCAAACCAAGGCAGGGGCGCGATGACATTCTACGACGGCGAGCTGGTTGTGATCAGTCCGAGTGGTTCGCAATTTCACACTTACGACATCTCGGGATTCGCCGCGATTCCGGAGCCTTCCACTTACGCCGCCCTGCTCGGCGGCGGTGCTTTTGGGGTTCGCCTGCTGGCGGCGTCGACGGGCCAAGATCACCTTCAACTGAGTTCTTATGTTGTCCCCCTTTCCCTCGATGAAACGCTTCGCCTTCTTC
Source organism: Opitutus sp. (assembly GCA_024707325.1). Taxonomy (GTDB): domain Bacteria; phylum Verrucomicrobiota; class Verrucomicrobiia; order Opitutales; family Opitutaceae; genus Opitutus. Next base: position 1,132,900 of record JANPZY010000001.1, read on the forward strand.
GCCGCGCTTGCTTGTGCCCCGCTCACCGCGCCGGCGCAGGTCGCACTCACTCCCAACGGATCCGTGGACGTGAATCCTGGGTTCTTTTACATCTTAAACATCCATGAATATTTGGGCTTTTTAGCGCTAACGGACGTGGAGTTGCTGTGGACGTATGAGTATCCGCCGCACCGCGACCCAGAGTGGATAAAGGTCTATGCTTATAGTAATCTGGGTTTCCGCACCTATGGGGCCTCCTGGTCGCTCGTCGATCCTTCGGACCCCCGAAGAATGCTGTTCTCCACGGTGAAAGCAGGGAGATCGACGATCGTGGGACAAACCATACTACCTGGCGGATGGTGGACCCAAGAGGCGATGGATTTGGGTCCCGCTGAGAATGCGGGAGATGTTCCCGCGGGTTTAGCCGGGTCGCCACCGGGGCGTTCGTCGGCACCTTCGATGTGCCCGAAGATTACGCGGAAGCGCGCGCAGGGAGGGGCTCGATGACGTTCTACGGCGACAGCCTCTACCTCATCAGTCCGCGCGGCACTCAACTTCACTCTTACGACGTCTCAGGATTCACCGCGATTCCGGAGCCTTCCACTTACGCGGCTTTGCTCGGCGCCGGTGCTTTGGGTTTCGCCTGCTGGCGGCGTCGCCGGGCCAAGATCACGTTGAACTGAGCTCGTTCGTCGGACGGATGATAAAAAAACCGCGCCCTTGTGAGGCGCGCTGGGCAGGCCACTGCGTATGTCTCGCGCTTCCTGCCGCGTCGGGAACGATTCATCTGGACGGCCGACAGTGGACTGCTGACGGCGATGGTGCTGTCGGACCAGATCGCGGTCCGGATAAGGCGCGAGTCGCGAACGTAAGCGGGCTGCGGCGCGAGACGAACCGCGCACGGGAGCGAGTCGGAGCGGACATGGCCGCGACTCGGGACGCACTTGGGTGCGAGATGGTCGTCAATCGTGCCGGGTGCGCAGGGTAAAATTCAGCGGCAAGGTCGGATCGGCTTCGGCGGGAGGCGGCACGTCGGAGGCACTGGTTGCGAGGTGGGAGAGTTTCGTGCCGAGATCGCCTGGCGTGTAGAAGGCGTTGAAGCGTCCTTCCTTTTTGGTGATCAGCAGCCCACGCTCGACGAGGTCGAAGAGATCGTTACGCGCAGTCTGAAATGAGACGCCATGGCTCCGCTGGTGGCCGGCGATCAAATAGCGGGCGCCCGCGTGTTGAAGGGCATGGCTCAGAAGTGCCTGTTGCCTGTGATTGAGTCCCTGGAGACCGCGCAGGCATTGCTCCGCGGTGTGGAGCTCGGCTGTTTTCCGCGTAACGTAGTCGTGCAGCGCCTGCACGGCCTCTTCGATTACCTCTGTCTGATGCAGGATGAAATAAGTGAGATCGTTCCCGTCGCTTTCCGTATGAAGGAATGCGCGTGCGTAACGCATCGGCGCACGGAGAAGGATTTGAGAAATGGAAATGAATTCAAAGAGCGTGTAGCCCGCGTGCAGCATCGACCAATAAAACAAGGCTCGGGCGGTGCGACCGTTGCCGTCGACAAAGGGATGATCGTAAGCTAGCCAGAAGTGCAGGACGATCGCACGGACTACCGGATGAATGAAGTAGTCGGGAGTGGAAGCGTTCGCGAAAGCACACATCGCCTGCATGCGATCTGCGAGTTCGGCTGCCGGAGGTGGTTCATGGAAGACGGTGCCTTCCATATCCTCGACGCGGACATTTTCATCCGATCGACGGAAGCGACCCGCAGCGTCGGACTTGTCGAGTGTGCCCGCAGTGACCAATGCGTGCAGTTCCATGACGGTGTCAGGCGTCAGCGGTCCCGTGCGTAAAGACCGGATGCGCTGCATCGTGGCGTAATTGTTTAGGATCATCCGTTCGCTGTTGTCTCGGGGAGGTCTTCCCGTGCGGAGGAGTTCCTTGGCGACCTGACGCGTCGTTACTGCTCCCTCCAGTTGGCTTGAGGTAATGGACTCTTGGACTAGCGCGCTGATGACATACTGATCCCGACTCGCGGGGGCGGTGACTGCTGTGGGCAGGTCCAGAGCAAGGCCCAGCCCTCGATCGATGACGTGAAGGCGTTCAGCGACCGCATCGGGGATACCGAGCTGAAATGGGCGACCATTTGGATCGTGTAGAGGAATGGGGCGCCACTTCGCGAGGCGGCCGATCTTCAAAGTCGCCCACCACGACTCAGGAGTGTGGCCCTCGGGTGTGGGGCGATATCTTTGATCTTCCCAATGGAGGTAGCGGTCTTGGCTCGATGCCCTTGAAACATCATCAAACACAAGATCCCGAACGTCTTGAGGCAGTTTTGCGACGATCTCAGTCCATGTTGGAGGTTTCGGGGGAAGTTTCATTATTCCAAATTTGATTGAATTAGAATGAAACTGGAATGAGCGGATAGGGCAAATTCATTTTAATTTGGTGACGATTAGAATGAATTTAGAGTGAACGGACTCCGAAAAAGCCGCGCCCTTGTGAGGCGCGGCTTGGGAGAGAACGAGAAAGAGTAAGAGAACGAGAACGATTTCTTGTCGCTTACGCTTCGAGCTGCGGGCGGGTCGGCTCGGGCCAGTCGACGTGGAAGAACTTGCCGCGGGGCTTGTCCACGCGCTCGTAGGTGTGGGCGCCGAAGTAGTCGCGCTGGGCCTGGAGTAGGTTGGCCGGGAGGCGGGCGGCGCGGTAGGCGTCGTAGTAGCTGAGCGCCGACGCGAAGGTCGGGACGCTGATGCCGTTTTCGACGGCGAGGCTCACCACCTTGCGCCAGTTGGCCTGCGCCTTCTGGATCGTCTTGTTGAAATACGGATCGAGGAGGAGGTTCGCGAGTTTCGGGTTCTTCGCGTAGGCCTCGGTGATCTTCTGGAGGAAGGCCGCGCGAATGATACAGCCGCCGCGCCAGATCTGGGCGATTTGGCCGAAGTTGAGTTTCCAGCCGTATTCGAGCTGCGCGGTGCGCATGAGTTGGAAGCCCTGCGCGTAGGAGCAGATCTTCGAGCAGTAGAGGGCGTCGTGGATCGCCTGGATGAGCTCCTTCTTCTTGGCCGCGGAAACGGGCTTCACCTTCGGGCCCTTGAGGAGCTTCGAGGCGGCGACGCGCTCTTCCTTGATGGCGGAGATGCAGCGGGCGAAGACCGACTCGGCGATCGTCGGAGCCGGCACACCCATGTCGAGGGCGTTGACCGAGGTCCATTTGCCCGTGCCCTTCTGGCCGGCGGTGTCGAGAACGACATCGACGAAAGGTTTCTTCGAGGCCGGGTCCTTCTGCTTGAGGATGTCGGCGGTGATCTCGATGAGGAAGCTGTCGAGCGCGCCCTTGTTCCAGGTGGAGAAAATCTCACCCATCTCGGCGGGCTTCAGGCCGAGGAGGCCCTTCATGAGCTCGTAGGCCTCACAGATCATCTGCATGTCGCCATACTCGATGCCGTTGTGGACCATCTTCACGTAGTGGCCGGCACCGTTTTCGCCGATGTAAGTGGTGCAGGGCACGCCGCCCTTCACGGGCTTGCCGGGCTTGGCGCCGAGGAGGGGCTTGCCGGTCTTCTTGTCGACCTTGGCCGCGATGGCGGTCCAGATCGGCTTGAGCTCCTTCCACGACGAGATGTCGCCGCCGGGCATGAGCGAGGGGCCGAAACGCGCGCCTTCTTCGCCGCCGGAAACGCCGGAACCGATGAAGCGGAGGCCTTTTTCCTTGAGGGCTTTTTCGCGACGGATCGTGTCGGTCCAGAGCGCGTTGCCGCCGTCGATGATGATGTCACCGGGCTCGAACACGGAGACGAGGCCGTCGATCACGGCGTCAGTGGCCTTGCCGGCCTGGACGAGGATGATGGCCTTGCGGGGCTTCGCGAGCGACGCGGCGAACTCCTCGAGGGTCTTGGTGCCGACGAGGCCGCCGGGCGTGTTGGGGTTTTCCGCGATGAACTTGTCGGTCTTTTCGGTCGTGCGGTTGTAAACCGAGATCTGAAAGCCGTGGTCGGCGATGTTGAGCGCGAGATTCTGACCCATCACGGCGAGACCGATGAGTCCGATGTCAGAGTGCGTTTTGGCCATGAGAGAAAGTGAGGAAAGATGCATCTATCCCCCTCGTTGCGCAAAAACCACCCTGTTTTTCTGCGCGGACGTCATAATTGGCGGAAAGGCGACCGCCGTGCGGCTCAACGCCCCGGATGCTTGCCCTTCGACGGGAAAAAGCCCGCGAACACTTCCACGACCGGCGTGGCCCACGACGGCTCGTTGCGCTCGTAGATCCACGTGAAGCCCACGATGCTGAGCCCGACCGCCACGATGATCGCGAGCAGGCCCTTGTGCATCTGGCCGATCTTTCGCAGCAGCACGACGACGATCACGACCGCGAGAATCGCGACGCCGAGCTTCCACCAAAACTCCAGCGGGATCTGCTGGATCTTCTCGAGCACCGTCGGCGTTTGCTCGGCGGCAGGCGAAGACGGGGTGCTGGCGGAGGCGGTCGCGAGAGGAAGCATCGGCGGAAGAACTAGAAAACCGTCCGCGCGCGCGGCGAGCCTCTTCCGCCGGCGCGCGACTTTAGCGAGCTGTTAACCAATCAAGAACATCCGCAGCACCACGTGCGGGAACGCACCCAGCACGAGCAGCAAACCGGCTGCAACCACGAGCGGCAGCGCATCGAGTCGGACCACGATGCGGCTGGAGTCGGGCGGAGGTGCGGACACCCACGCGGCCTTGAGCACGAGCAGATAGTAGTAGAGCGCGACCGCACTCAGCGCGATCGCCAGCAGCGTGAGCGCGCCCACCGACGACGCCATGCCACCCACCTGCAACGCGCCCGCAAACACGGAGAATTTTCCAAAAAAGCCCGCCAGCGGTGGCACCCCCGCGAGCGAGAGCAGATAAACCAGCAGGCACAGCGCGAGCACCGGCGAGCGACGATGCAAACCCGCGAGATCCGCGAGCGTGTCGCAGCGACCGGTGTGACGCTCCACCACGCCGATCACGCCAAACGCGCCGACCGTCGCGAGACCATACGTGAGCACGTAGTAGAAGAGCGGCGCCACGCCGCTGCGTCCGGCGACCATCACGCCGATCAACATCACGCCCGCGTGTCCGATCGCCGAATACGCCAGCAGTCGCCGCACGCTCGTCTGCGCGAGCGCGGCGAGATTGCCGAGCAACAGCGAGCCACCGGCGAGAATCGCGAGCAGCGTCAGCCAGCCCGGCGAATCGAGCGGCGCGGCGAACGTTCCGCCCACACCCGCGAGTCCGTGCCAGAACAACCGCGCGAACACCGCGACGCCCGCGAGCTTCGAGGCCGACGCGATCAACGCGGCGGAGCTCGGCGGAGCGCCTTGATAGACATCGGGCGCCCACAAGTGAAACGGCGCCGCGGCGGCCTTGAAGCCAAACGCCACCACGATCATCGCGAGCGCGACGTAGAGCAGCGGAGCGTTGCCGCCGGCCTGCAGCGCGGCGGAAATTTTCGGCAGCTCGATCGAGCCCGTGAGACCGTAGAGCAGACTGAAACCAAAGAGCAGAAACGCTGCGGCCATGCCGCCGAAGAGAAAATATTTCAGACCCGCCTCCGCCGATTCAGGCCGGGTCTTGTCGAAACCGGCGAGCACGTAGAGCGAGAGACTCGCGAGCTCGATCGCGACGAACACGAGCAGGAGTTGTTGCGCCGCCGCCATCACGAGAAAACCCGTCGTCGCGAAGAGCAGCACGGCGACATACTCCGCGGGATTTCGCTGCACGCGCAGCGCTGGCAAGGTCGCGAGCGTGAGCAGCGCGAGCAACAACACGCCGAGTCGCGTCATCAGCGCGAGCGCATCGAACGTCAGCACGCCGCCAAACACCGCGCCCGCGAAGCCGAACCGCATCACGTGCCACGAGGCCAGCACCGCCGCGATGCTGCCGAGAGCCGCCGACGCGCGGCAGCGATCCTCGAGCGCGGCCTTGCGGCCGAACGCGAGATCGTAGCCGATCACCAGCAGTGCGCCGAAAACGAGCGAGAGTTCCGGCAGCAGCGCCAGGCCGAGTTGGGAATAGTTCGGCATCATGACGAAAACCCTTTCAACACCGCTTCAAAGGCGGGCGAACGCAGCGCCGGTTCGATCCAGCGCAGCAAGGCATCCGGTTGCAGACCGACATACACGGTCGCGACCAGCAGCAGGAGCGCGCCGGCTTTTTCGGGCCACGTGATCGGTTCGTGCACACCGGAATGCTCGGCGAGTTGCGGCGCGTTCGCGGCTTGTTCGACTTGGCCGAAGAACGAAATGTGCACCGCGCGCAGCGTGAACGCGGCCGCGACCACCACGCCCGCCGCGGCTGCGAGCGTCCACACGGGCGACACGTTCCACGTGCCGATCAAAATCGAAAGCTCGGCGGGGAAACCGGAGAACCCGGGCATGCCCATCGACGCGAGACCCGCGATCACGAACGTGACGCCCGCAAACGGCATCCACCGAAACAGCGGCATCGCGCGCAGATCGGCGAAGCGTCGCGTGTGCGTGCGTTCGTAAACCATGCGGCCGACGACTGCGAAGAGCAGCCCGGCGATCACGCCGTGCGAGAACATCTGCAGCACCGCACCCGACGCCGCGCGCACGTTGCCCGCCGCGAGACCAAGCAGCACGAAGCCCATGTGGCTCACGCTCGAGTAGGCGATGACGAACTTGAAATCCTCCTGCACGAGCGCGACGCAACCGGCGTAAAGAATGCCCGCGATCGCGAGCCACGCGATGACCGGTTGCCACAGCAGAAACGCTTCCGGAAAGAGCGGCATCGCCACGCGCAGGCAACCGTAGGCGCCGAGCTTCATGACGACGCCGGCGAGGAGCATCGACGCCGCGGTCGGCGCAGCCACGTGACCGGTTGGCGCCCACGTATGTAGCGGAAAAATACCCGCGAGCGTCGCGAAACCGAAGAAGAGCAGCGCGAAGACGACCGCTTGTTGCGCCGCGGGGAGATTTGCCGCGGCCTGCGTGAGATCGCCGAGACCGAAGCTCGCGGCGTGTCCGACCGCATACGTCCACAACAGACCGGCGAGCACGAGCGCGCTGCTCGCGAAGGAATACAGCACGAGCTTCATCGCGCCGTATTCGCGATTCGTGGAGCCCCAGTTCGCGATGAGGAAATACTTCGGGACGATCGCGATCTCGTAGAACACGAAGAACAGAAACGCGTCCGCGCTGAGAAACACGCCATACACGCCGCCGATCAGCGCGAGAAAGAGCGCGAAGAACTCACCCGTGCGTTTCTCGATATTCCAGGAGAAGAGCACGCCGACCGTCGCCGCGAGGCCGGTGAGCACCGCGAGCGTCAGGCTGATGCCGTCAGCCGCGAGATGGTAGCGGATGCCGAGCGACGGAATCCACGCCGCGTTGACGAGCGTCTGCAGCGCGGCGCTTGGTTGGAAATCGCACGCCGCCACGAGCGTGAGTGCCCAGCCCGCGAGCGCGGTGACGAGCGCGACGACGCGCGCGGCGGAAGCGGAGCGAGCGCCGACGGCGAGCGCGGCGACCGCGCCCACAAAGGAAACATAGACCGCGAAAGGCAGCGCGTTCATGGCAGCACCTCCACCCAGCGGGCGACGAGCGGGTTGATGAATTGCGTGAGCACCTGCGGCGCGAGACCAAGCGCGAGCATCAGCAGCACACCGGGCAGCAGCGTGAACAACTCGAGCCGCGAAACATCGGAGAACGTCGCGACCGTGCCGCGCTGCGGACCGTGAAAGATCTTTTGCCACGCGGTGAGAAGGAACCACGCCGTCGCGAGCAGGCCGATCACCGCGACCGCCGCAGCCCACGGCACGAGACCGAACACACCGCGGAAAATCAGGAACTCACCGACGAAGCCGTTGAGGCCCGGCAGCCCGAGCGACGAAAACAGCGCGATGCCAAACAATCCCGCGAAGACCGGCATCGACGTCCGCACGCCGCCGAACTCGTCGAGCCCGCGCCGCTCGGCATTGCGACGCGCGAGCATCGCCGCGCCGAAGAACAACGCCGAGGCCGAGAGACCGTGGTTGAACATCTGAAGCAGCAATCCCACGAGCGCGGCCTGCGTCGCAGGCGGAGTCGTTTCCGCGGCCGCGGCGATCGCGAACAGCGCGAGCAGACAGTAGCTCACGTGGTTGAGCGACGAGTAGGCGATCATCCGCTTGAGGTCGCGCTGACGAATCGCGGCGAGCGCACCGAACACCACGCCGCCGAGCGCGAGCCAGAGAAGCGGCGTCGCGCACGCCCGAAGTTCGGCGGGAAAGATCGGCCAGAGGATGCGCACGAAACCGTAAACGCCCATCTTGGACATCACGGCGGTGAGAAACATCGAAGTGCCGGCTGGCGCTTCGGCGTAAGCCTCGGGGAGCCACGTGTGCAACGGGAAGAGCGGCGCCTTCACCGCGAGTCCGACGAGCACCCCGACGAAGACCGCCACGTTCCACGCACCGAGCGCGCTGGCGAGTTCGCCACTCGTGCCGATTTCAGCGAGGAGCGCGAAATCGAGCGTGCCGGCCACCTGGTAAAGCGCGGCGAACGCGGCGAGCATGAACGCGCTGCCCGCCATCGTGTAGGTGAAAAATTGATACGCTGCGCGCGCGTGGCCGATGGGCCGCCCCAGATTTTGATGAGGAAGAACGCGGGCACGAGGCTCAGCTCCCAGAAGAGGAACCACGGCAGAAAATCCTGGGCGAGAAAGACGCCGAGCGCGGCGCTTTGCAGGAGCAGCAGGCACATCGCGTGCAGCCGCGGCTGGCGCGAGTCGTGCCACGTGGCGGCCAGGCTCGCGGGCGCGACCAGACCGGTGAGCAGCACGAGCAGGAGACTCATGCCGTCCAAGCCGAGATGATACGCCGCGCCGAGCGACGCGATCCACGGCACGTTTTCGACGAATTGCAGTCCGGGTGCTTGCGGATCGAAGCCCGCGATCGCGACCGCGGTGAGCGCGAGCGTGGAGAAACTGAAGAGCAATCCCAGCCAGCGGCTGGCCGCGTCGCTCGCGCTTCGCAGCAACGCGAGGACGAGCGCGCCGACCGCCGGGGCAAAGACGAGAAGAGAAAGCAGTGGGAGGGATTTCATCGCGCACCTCCGATCACCAACACGAGAACGAGAAGGACGAACGCGACCGCCATCGTGAGCAGGTAGCCGTGCGCATCACCGGTCTGCGTGGCCGAGTAGGCGCGACCACCGGTGCGAAGCGTTTCGCTGCCGGAGTCAAAACCGGCGTTGAGCACGTTGTCCTCGGCTTCCTGATTCACGACCCCGATCCAGCGACCGAGCGCGGCGACCGCGCGCACCACACCGCCCCAAACGAGGCGATCGAAGGCGTCGGCGAGTTTTGCGAGAGCGAAGAACAAACGACCAAACGTCGCCGCGTAGAGTTCATCAAAGCCGAGCCGACGCGCGAGTGCATCGAACGCGGACGGTGCGGCGGACTCGAGCGGATCGGCCGCGTCGGCCGAGGTGCGCGGTTTGCGCAGATAAATCCACGCGCCGAGCCCGAGCCCAACACCGACCAGCGCGATCGAGAGAATCATCAGGCCGTGGCCGTGTGCGGCCTCCGTGTGCGCGAGCGGATCGAGTTTCTGCGCGAGCCACGGCGTGGGCCAGGCAAGCAGGCTGAGCGCGATGGTAGCGACGGCGAGGAGCACGAGCGGCACGGTCATTGTCGCGGAACTTTCGTGCGCGTGCTCGGCAGCGTGAGAACGGGGTTGGCCGAAGAAAACCTCGGCGACGAGACGCGTCATGTAGAACGCCGTGAGCACGACCGCGGTGAGGCCGAAAGCGAGCGGCAGTTGCGAAACCGGCCACGCGTGCGCGGCGTGGAGAATGGCTTCCTTGCTCCAGAATCCGCTGAAGAGGAACGGCACACCCGCGAGCGCCATCATGCCGATGGCAAACGTGGCAAACGTGAGCTTCATCTTCGGTGCGAGTCCGCCGAGTCGACGGATGTCCTGTTCGTGATGCGCCGCATGAATCACCGAGCCGGCGCCAAGGAAGAGCAGCGCCTTGAAGAAGGCGTGCGTGAGCAGATGAAAGATTGCCGCGACCCATGAGCCGACGCCGAGCGCGAGCATCATGTAGCCGAGCTGCGAGACCGTGGAGAACGCGAGCACGCGCTTGAGGTCGTTTTGCGCGACGGCGATGCACGCACCCATCAACGCAGTGATCGCACCGATCGCGGTGACGATCGTGAGCGCGTTCACCGGGGCTTCCGGGAGCGCGAGATCGGCGGACATCAGCGGATAGATGCGCGCGATGAGAAACACGCCGGCGGCGACCATCGTCGCGGCGTGGATAAGCGCGGAGACCGGCGTCGGACCCTCCATCGCATCGGGCAACCACACATGCAGCGGGAACTGACCGGATTTGCCGATCGCGCCGCAGAAGATCAGGAGCCCGATCGCAGTCGAGACGGCGAGTCCGCCGAGCGTCGTTTCCGTGATGAGCAACGAGAGCGTGTCGGCTTCGAGCACTCCGGCGCCGTTGTCGTAGAACAGCAGCGAGCCGGTGGCGTGGTAGAGCCACAACAGGCCGAGCAGGAAACCGAGATCGCCGATGCGCGTGGTGATGAACGCCTTTTTCGCGGCGGCTGCGGCCTCGGGTTTGTGGAACCAGAAACCGATGAGCAGATACGACGCGAGGCCGACGAGCTCCCAGCTCACGAAGACCAGCAGCAGCGAGTTGGCGACGAGGATGCCGAGCATCGCGGCGGCGAAGAGGCTCAGGAAGCAGAAGAAGCGCGTGAAGTTGGCGTCCTCCTTCATGTAGCCGGTGCTGAAGATAAAGATCAGCGACCCGACGAAGGTAACCATCACGCACATGAACGCCGTGAGCGGATCGAGCAGCCAACCGAGCTGCAGGGCCTCACTGCCGAACGCGAACCACGTGAAGTTATGCGTCAGGTGCGCCGAGGGATCGACGAGCGCCGTGCGCAGCGCGAGGCACGACAGCACAAACGAGCCGAGCATGGCTGCGATCGCCGCGCCGGCCGCGAGCGTGCGACCACCACGCGGCGTGAGCGCACCGATCGCCGCCGCTGCGAGCGGCAGTGCCGGGATGAGCCAGAGAAGTTGGACGGAAAAGCTCATGCAGATTGCGGAGTGCGGAGTGCGGACTGCGGATTGCCAGACGGAGCGTCCACAGCCCGGCCACTCCGCACTCCGCACTCCGAAATCCGCACTGGGGGTTGCTTGCTCATGTTATCCCTTGAGCCGACTCGCTTCCTTGAGCCGGATGTTTTTCTGGTGCCGGTAAACGGCGATCACGAGCGCGAGGCCGACGGCGGCTTCGGCGGCGGCAATCGCCAGGCTGAACAAAACGAAGATCACACCGGACGCGGGCGCCGGGCTCGGGCCGAAACGCCAGAACGCGATGAAGTTCAGGTTTGCCGCATTGAGCATCAGCTCGATGCCGAGCAGCACGAGGATCGAGTTGCTCCGGGCGAGTGCGGCGGTGAGTCCGATGGCAAAGAGACCGCAGGAAATCAGCAGGCAGATTTGCAGCGGGTTCATACGTGCGAGTCTCCGGAGTTCGACGGCAGTCTGCCGCGCGAACGCGCGCGAGGGTCGGGATCAGATGAAACGTCGTCGCGCTCAAACGAGGACGCGATGACGGTGGCGCCGATCAAGGCGACCGTGAGCAGCACGCCCACGAGCAGCAGCGAGGCCGCGTGCGGGCCCATGAGCTGCAAACCGATCTGGCGAACATTGATTTCCGGCGGACGGCCAGCGCCGGGCAGGAAGCGCGTGCTCAACACCGCGCCCGCGAGCACTCCGGCGAGTGCACCACCGGCGAGCACGGCGGCGATCACGCGCCGCAGCGAACTCGGTTGCACGCGCGCTTCGTCCATCGAGCGACGCGTGAGCAGCACGGCAAAGAGGACGACCATCGAGATCGCGCCGACGTAGAGGAGGATTTGCGCGAAGCCGACGAACTCGGCTCCGGCCCACAGGTAAAATGCGCTGACGCCGAGCCACGTCACGATCAGCACGAGCGCGCTGTGGATCAGGTTGCGCAACGACAGCGCCACGGCGGCACTGGTGAGAATGAGAGCGGCGATGAGGGAGAGGGAGAGCATCATTTTCGATTTTCGATTCTCGATTTTCGATGGGCGCTCTGGCTGCACGCGGAGCAGCACGGATCCACGATCACGCAGGGCCACCGGCGCGCCTTGGCCGGAGAAATCCAAAATCGAGAATCCAAAATCGAAAATCTCATGGCGCGTAGCGGTAGGTGCGGGGGCCGAGGCCGCGGCCGAGACGGCGGCCGAAGGCGATGAAGGGGAGAACCGCGAGACCGATCGACACCGGCCAGCGGGCGATCGCGAAGGCTCCGCCGAGTTCGCCGGCCTGGAACCAGAACGCGGCGTTGAGAAGGTTGATCAGCGCGAGCGGCACGAGCAGTTTCCACGAAAGCCGCATGAGCTGGTCGATGCGCAGGCGCAGCAGCGTGCCGCGGATCCAGATCAGCAGGAGGATCATCGCGATCAACTTCAGCCCGAACCACACATACGACGGGATGAACTGCAGGTAAACCGACGGCGCCTGCCAGCCGCCGAGGAAGAGCGTGACGCCGAGTCCGCACAGCGCGGTCATCCCGAAATACTCGGCCATGAAGAAGAGCGCGTATTTGAAACCTGAATACTCCGTGAGGTGACCGGCGATGAGCTCGCTCTCGGCCTCGGGCGAGTCGAAAGGCGAGCGATTGGTCTCCGCGAGCGCGGCGACGAGGAAGATGAGGAACCCGGCGAAACCCCACGGCGTGAAAACATGCCAGTGAGGGATCACGCCGTGCCACCAGCCACCCTGCGCGAGCACGATGTTTTGGGTGGAGAGCGTGCCGGTGAGCATCACCACGGGCACGACGGTGAGCAGCAGTGGCAGCTCGTAGCTGATGAGCTGTGCGAGCGCGCGCATGGCGGCGAGGAGCGAGTATTTGTTCCGGCTCGACCAGCCGGCCATGAAGATCGCGAGTTCCGTCGCCGCCCCGGCGGCGAAGAAATACAACACCGCCGCGTCGAGCTCGAGCGGGATGAGGTGTCGGCCAAACGGCAACACCGCGAACGTCATCAACGCGAAGCTGCACACGATCACGGGGGCGAGAAAGTGCAGGAGTTTGTCGGCCGCGGCGGGCACGACGTCTTCCTTCGTCAGCGCTTTGATCGCATCGGCGAACGGCTGCATGAAACCGAACGGTCCGGTGCGATTTGGTCCGAGGCGGTTTTGCAGGCGGCCGAGAAGTTTGCGCTCCGCGATGGTGAGAAACGCGAAGAACAAGCCGAACACCGCCAGCACGGCGACGATCGTGATCAGGTGATGCACGAGCCACTGTGCGGGCGCGGGAAACAGATGCACGAACCAGTCGCGGAGTTCGAGCGGTGCGCGTTCGAGAAAGGTCGGGCCGGGAATCGCGAGCGCAGCGAAGGGAGCGTTGAAAAGGGAAAGAGCGGGCGAAGTCATGCAGCGGGCGGAGGCTTCGGGGCGTCCGCGCTCGGCGCGTCAGCGGTTTTCGTCGTCGGTGCCGCGGTAGCAGCTGCTTTGGCAGCGGCGGCCTTGGCGGCGGCAGCAGCGGCCGCGGCCTTCGCTTTCTCCTCGGCGGCTTTGCGCTCGGCGGCGAGGCGAGTGTCGACCTCTTCGGCCTCGGTGGGACGAATCTGGTGAAAATAACTATTCGGTTTCGCGAGCTGCTCGCGCTTCAGCAACAGGTCCGTGAAGCGATCGCCCGCGGCGATCTCGAACACCTGATCCATCTTGATCGCATCGAACGGGCAGACCTCGACGCAGATCTGGCAGCTCATGCACACGGACGTGTCGATTTCGAAGACCGCGGGATAGATCTGCATCTTGCCCGTGGCGTCGGGTTTCTTGTCCTTCGATTTCTCGATGTAGATGCACTGTGGCGGACATTCCTTCTCGCAAATCTGGCAGGCGACGCAGCGCAGCGTGCCCATCGGATCCTCGGCGTTTTCGGTGACGAGGAACGGGAAATTGCGATACGCCTCCGGAATCGGCAGGCGCTGCTCGGGATACTCGACCGTCACCATCCGCTCGGGCGAGCGATAGCTCCCGACGAAGTTTTTCGCCGTGACCGCGAGACCTTTGAGTATGCCGGAACCGAGCATGGAGTTATTTTCGATTTTGGATTCTCGATTTTCGATTGAGTCGGAATCCGCTCCCACGCGCGGGTGTCGATTGGCGTCCGCAGGACACAATCGAAAATCCAGAATCGAAAATCGAAAATCCGTTCATCGGTCTACTTCGCCGAGCACGATATCGATGCTGCCGAGGATCACGACGGCGTCGGCGACGGTGTGGCCGAGGCACATGTCCTCGAGCACGGTGAGGTTGACGAACGACGGCGGGCGCACGCGGTAGCGATACGGATTCGGCATGCCGTCGCTGATGAGATAAAAACCGATCTCACCCTTCGGTCCTTCGATCCGACCGTAGGCTTCGCCGGCGCGCGGACGGAAACCGCGGAGCTTCGCCTTCGGGTCCATGATCGGGCCGAGCGGCATCTCGGAGATCGCCTGTTGGAGAATCTTCACCGACTCGCGCATCTCGAGGATGCGCATCATGTAGCGGTCGTAGGTGTCGCCGTGCTCGCCGAGCGGCACGCGGAAATCGAAGCGCGGATAAAAACCGTAGCCGTCGACTTTGCGCAGATCGTAGTCGACGCCGGAGGCGCGCAGCATCGGGCCGGTGATGCCGGCGGAGATCGCGAGTTCGCGCGAGAGCCGGCCCACGCCCTGTGTGCGGGCGAGCATGATCTCGTTGCCCGTGAGCATCGCCTCGAACTCGTCGAGGAAACGCGGGAAATTCTGCACAACCTTGTTGGCCGCCGCGAGCCACTCGGGCGTCGGGTCGACACGGCAACCGCCGAAGCGCTGGTAGTTGCACATCATGCGCGAACCCGTGAGCGCCTCGAAGAGATCGAGGATCTTTTCGCGCTCGCGAAACGCATACAGCAGCGGCGTGAACGACGTGCCGAGGTCGTTGAACAAAAACCCGACCAGGCACATGTGGTTCACGAGCCGCGTGAGCTCGCCCATGATGATGCGCAGATACTCGGCGCGCTCCGGGACGTTGAGGCCGGCGAGTTTTTCCACCGCGAGCGCGTAGGCCCAGTTGTTCGTCATCGAACACAGGTAATCGAGCCGATCCGTGTAGGGCATCGACGCGAGATACGTGGTGTTCTCGC
This sequence comes from Opitutus sp., assembly GCA_024707325.1. Classification (GTDB taxonomy): domain Bacteria; phylum Verrucomicrobiota; class Verrucomicrobiia; order Opitutales; family Opitutaceae; genus Opitutus. The sequence continues at coordinate 1,148,061 of JANPZY010000001.1, forward strand.
CGAGCTTCTCGTGGTTGCGATGGAGATAACCGAAGACCGGCTTCAGCTTCACGATCGTCTCGCCGTCGAGCGTTGCGACCATGCGAAACACACCGTGCGTCGACGGGTGTTGCGGGCCCATCGAAATCTCGAGCAAATCGCCGTGAAACTCGTCGTGCACGGCGCGGACGGTGGGGCCGGAGCCGCCCGCCCAGGCGGGCGGAGTTGAGAGTTGAGGGTTGAGCGTTGAGGGATCGGAGGAACTCATGCGGTGCCTCCTTCGTTCATCGCGGCGGCGGGCGGCGGCGGGTAGTGTTTCTTCGCGCGCTCGAGCACTTCGCCGTGCGGCGTGGGCTCCCACTCGAAATCGTCGGGCGACACGTAGTCCTTGCGCATCGGGTGGTCCTTGAACTGGTCCCACATCAGAATGCGGCGCAGATCCGGATGGCCCTCGAACACGACGCCGTAGAGATCGAACACCTCGCGTTCCTGAAACTCCGCGGCGCGCCACACCGGCGTGAGCGACGGCACGGTGACCTGATCGGTGCGGTTGCCCGTGCGCAGTCGCAGGATCACGGGCCCGTGCTTCTTCGACATCGAATAAAGGTGGTAAACGACTTCGAGGTAACCGGGTTGCAGGCGCTTCGTTTTCGTTTCGACCACCTTCGGCGGCGCCTCGGGATTCGCGGGATCGGCGACGGTGGTTTTTACCGTTTCGACGATCTCCTTGTCGGGCCAATCCACGCCCGTGACGTTCGAGCAATAATCCAACCGCAACTCCGCATCGTCGCGCAGCCATTCGGCGATCGCGCGCGCGTGCGCCGCGTCGAGCAACAGCGACGGCTGATCCGCCGCCGCGGTGTTCGCGATGAGCGTCACGGTTGCGCCCGGGAAACGGGCGAGCAGGCGTTCGCGAATCTGTTCGAGCGTTTCCACGGCTTAGCAGCGTTCCCCTGCGTTTGTCATTCTGAGCGCAGCGAAGAATCCACTTGGAGAATCGCAGCCTCTCAGCGCAGTGAAGCGCACACTGGATTCTTCGCTGTGCTCAGAATGACAGGAGGAGTTGAGGCGGGCGTGCATGATCAGGCCTTGCCGGTGCGGACGATCGTCGGCGGTTGCCAGAGTTCGTCGTTCTTGGGCGGCACGAGATCGTGCGCGCCGAATTCAGGGATGGGATGCTCGCTCGGTTTGTCGGGCTGCGTGTGGCGCGCGGCGTCGGGGCCGGCGAGTCGCTCGGCTTTGATTTTCTTTTGCAGCTCCATCAACCCGTTGAGCAGCGCCTCCGGGCGCGGCGGGCAGCCGGGGATGTAGATGTCGACCGGGATGAAGCGATCGATGCCCTTCAAAACATTGTAGCCCTGCTTGAACGGTCCGCCCGAGATCGCGCACGCGCCCATCGCGATGCAGTATTTCGGCTCGGGCATCTGGTTCCAGAGCCGCACGACCTGTGGCGCCATCTTCTTCGTGACCGTGCCCGACACGATCATCAGGTCGGCCTGGCGCGGCGACGGCCGGAAAATCTCCGCGCCAAACCGCGCGATGTCGAAGCGCGCCGTGGCGGTGGCGATCATCTCGATCGCGCAACACGCGAGGCCGAATTGCAGCGGCCAGATCGAGTTGCTCCGCCCCCAGTTATAAAGCTCCTCCAGACTCGTGAGCAGGATGCCGTGGCGACGCAGATCTTCGCGCTCGGCATCGCTGAGGGGAGCGGGACTGGCGGGCGCGTCGCTCATATTATTTCCACTCCAGGTAGCCGCGGTGCCAGGCCCACACGAGGCCCTCCGCGAGCAACAGGATAAACACCAGCATCGTCAGCAGCGCGCCGGCCGGGAGCCCGGTGAACGCCACCGCAAACGGCAGCAGAAACAGCACCTCCACGTCGAAGATCAGGAAGAAGATCGCATACAGGTAATAGTGCGCCTTGAACTGGATCCACGAGTCGCCGCTCGCCTCGAGGCCGCACTCATACGTGGAGTTTTTCAGCGCGCCGGGTTTCGCCGGTTGAAAGAAGCGCACCCACAACCGCGCCACGCCCAGCATCGCCAGTGGAAACGCGAGCGCCACCGCCAGAAACAATGCAAGAAATGCATAGGGATGGTCGGTCATAAGCTGCGGAGGTAAGCGTAGCTGAAGATGAAATGACCCCTCGAAATCACAATGTCGAACCGCCGCCCTTTTTTGGCCAAGCCTGCGCGCCGATTGGCCGAAAGGAAACAGGTGCTAATGCCCGGCGCGAGGTGCGGATGGACAAGAAGAATTACACAGAGGGCACGAGAGGAAACACGAAGTTCACGGAGAACCGATGCAGCGGGGCGTGAGTCGTGCCACGTGGCGCACCGGGTCGCGACAAGGTGCGGCTCAAGTCGGGACCGAGTGCGGACGGAGTCGGAACAAGGTGCGTGCACGGTCGAGCCTCGGTGCGCACCGGGTCGCGACAAGGTGCGGCATGAGTTGAGCCACGGTGCGGACCGGGTCGGGATCGTGTGCGGGCCTGGAGCTGCGGCGCCCTCGCCGCGGCTTGAGCGCATCGGACGCGACGAGGGCGTCGCGGCTCCATCTTCGTGAAACCGGTGGAGCCCGGCGTCCCCGCCGGGCTGTTCGGCGGGGCTCCACCAAAAGAGCGGTAGTCGAAAACTGGATACAGCAAAGCCCGCCGGGAGAGGCGGGCTTTGCTTTTGAAGGCGGACGTCTCGGAGAGACGCCCCGACCGGAAACGGTTTACTCGGCGACTTCGCCGGTGAGGTCTTCGCCGCCTTTGACGTTCACCTTTTCGAGGATGGCTTTGGTGATCTTCTCGGCGAGTTCGGGCTTTTCCTTGAGAGCCGTTTTGGCGGCGTCGCGGCCCTGGCCGACGAGGCTGCCTTCGTAGGCGATCCAGGCGCCTTTCTTCTCGAGAATCTTGTGCTCGAGGCCGAGGTCGAGGATGGAGCCGACCTTCGAGATGCCTTCGTCATACATGATGTCGAACTCGCACTCGGTGAACGGCGGGGCGACCTTGTTCTTCACGACTTTGATCTTGGTGCGGTTGCCGACGACTTTGCCTTCGGGGGTCTTGATCTGGTCCTTGCGGCGGATGTCGACGCGAACGGAGGCGAAGAACTTGAGCGCGCGGCCGCCGGAGGTGGTTTCCGGGTTGCCGAACATGACGCCGATCTTTTCGCGAATCTGATTGGTGAAAATGCAGATGCAGTTCGTCTTGCTGACGACAGCGGTGAGGCGGCGCATGGCCTGCGACATGAGGCGGGCTTGGGCGCCGACGGTGGCATCGCCCATCTGGCCGTCGAGTTCGGCCTTGGTGGTGAGGGCGGCGACGGAGTCGAGGATGATGACGTCGATCGAGTTGGAGCGGATGAGCGTCTCCATGATGTTAAGCGCGTCCTCGCCGGAGTCGGGCTGGGAGACGAGGAGGTCGTCGAGGTTCACGCCGACGACTTTCGCGTATTTCGGGTCGAGCGCGTGCTCGACGTCGATGAAGGCGGCGAGGCCGCCGCGCTTTTGCGCTTCGGCGATGACGCTCAAGCAGAAGGTGGTTTTACCGGAGGATTCGGGGCCGTAGATCTCGATGATGCGGCCTTTCGGGAGGCCGCCGACGCCGAGGGCGAGGTCGATCGCGAGGGAACCGGTGGAGAGGGTCTCGACCTTCATCTTCTGCGAGTCGCCGAGGCGCATGATGGAGCCGTCGCCGAACTGTTTGGTGATGGAGGAGAGCGCGAGCTCGATGTTTTTCTCGCGAGAGGCGCTGGCGGAAACGACAGCGGTGGAAGCGGTTTTGGCGGGGGCGGCTTTGGACATGGGAAGAGAGACGAGGACGAGTTGAGCGGAGCGCCGAGAGTAAACGAAGGCGCTGACGAGGTTATGTCAGGAGTCTTTCGGGGATGGGGGCGGAGCGGGCAAGCGTGGAGTGCCCGGGCGGGAGAAATTCCCGGGTGGGACGCGAGGGGAGAGGGCGACGGGAAGCGCGGCGATGCTCGGGAAATCGCGACGCGATATTTTTACGGTTTCAAACGGCTAAAAATCAGGAAACTGCAAAAGCGGAGGCGTTCGGATCTAGATTTTGCCTCGGGTGCAAGGAGCGACTGGTTGCAGGAAACATGCGTGCGGTCCCGCCTCACACGCAAATCCCATGAACCAGCACCACGACTCTTTTGACGCGACGCGTCGCCGTCTCGGCCTCACTGGAATCTCCGCCGCCACTGTCGGCCTCGCCGGCCTCCTTTCGTCCTCCGCTCGAGCGGATCTGCGGCCAGAGGGGACCTTGACGGGAAACGTCGCGTATTCGCTGGGCACCCTTGGGGGCTCCATCAGCTGGGATCCGTTCGGCGATGAAGCCACCACCGGCAACAACGATTACATGTTGAATGCAGCGTTCAGCTGCTGGGGCGCGTTCCTGCAGCTTCGACCGGGCGACGACTTTAGCTTCAACGTCGAGTTTGCCGCTTGTTCGAACTATGCCCTGCTTTTCCAGCCGGGCGACACGATCGACAGCGGCGCATTCTACGATGCGGCTGAAACGGCGGTCGTTTTCGCTGGAGACAGTGTGCCCGTGACACAGGGCGGCTCGCTGTATTTCGGTTACCGCTTCAACTTCGGCGATGGGGACTACGCCTACGGGTGGGCCCAGTTCGAAGAGATCGGCAGCTCGATCCGTCTCGCGCAATGGGGCTACTCCACCGAGGGCGAAGTGACGATCCCGCTGGGCGAAGCGATCCCCGAGCCGAGCACGTATGCGGCGATCACGGGCCTGTTCTTCGCGGGCGTAGTGGCGTTCTCCCGCTGGAAAAAGCGCCGCGCGCTCGCGGCCTGAGCGACGCGTGCCGCCGACCGAACAGGCTTAATTGGTTCTCTTGCGAAGCCGCGCTCCCCAAGGGGCGCGGCTTTTTTGCTGTTTTCCGTCGACGGAACTTCAGTGGCCGGCTGGTGGGGTCGAACCGGGCTTGAAGGCCGTCGCGAAAAACACCGCGAGCACGATGAGGCCGAAGCTCACGGCGTAGTTCCAACGCAGCTTTTCGTTCAGCACGAGCCACGCGAAGACGACGAACACCGCGAGCGTGATGCACTCTTGCAGGATCTTGAGCTGATAGCCGGTGAACTGGCCGCTCAGGTAGCCGCCGCGGTTGGCGGGCACCATCAGGCAATACTCGAAGAACGCGATCGCCCACGAGACGAGGATGATTGTGAGGAGCGATTTGCCCTCGAGCCATTTGAACTTCAGGTGGCCATACCAGGCCACGGTCATGAAGATGTTGGAGCAGACGAGCAGAAGAATAGTGCGCATGGGAAAGGAGCCGGGTGGGGCAGCACCAGGAGCGGACATGGGGGCGAAGACCGGCCGCGCTTCAGCGCCTGCCTGCGGTCCTTCGCGACTCTGTGTTGTGAATCAGAGTTTATAGTAGTCGCGGAACCACGCGACGAACTCCTTGAGGCCGTCCTCGAGCGCGACCTTCGGAGTGAAGTTGATGGCGGCCTGCACGCGGGTGAGATCGGCGCAGGTCTCGAGCATGTCGCCCATTTGCGAAGGGAGAAGTTCGACCTCGGCTTTTTTGCCGAGGAGCTCCTCGAGCATGCGGACGAAAAGGAGCGTTTCCACCGGACGGTGGTGCCCCAAATTGAAAATACGCGCCGGGGGCGCGGGACGGTCGCTGGGCGGATACAGGAGGGCTTTGACGACGCCCTCGGCGATGTCGTCGACGTAGGTGAAGTCGCGGAGGTTTTTCCCGTGATTGAAAAGCTTCAGCGGTTTGCCTTCGCAGATCGCGCGGGCGAAGAGCGTCGGCGCCATGTCGGGGCGGCCCCATGGACCGTAAACGGTGAAAAAGCGCAGCCCGGTGACGTTGAGGCCGTGCGTGTGTGCGTAGCTGCGCGCGAGCAGTTCGTTGCTCTTCTTCGTCGCGCCGTAGAGCGAGACGGGCTGGTCGGTGTCGTCGTCCTCGCGAAAGGGAGACTTTGCGCCCGCGCCGTAGACGCTGCTGCTCGAAGCGTAGACGAGATGCTTCGGCGGGGTCTTGCGGCAGGCCTCGAGCACGCTGGCGAAACCGACGAGATTGCTGTGCACGTAGGCGCCGGGATTCTCGAGGCTGTAGCGCACGCCGGCCTGCGCGCCGAGGTGGACGACGTAGTCGGCTTTGAAGTGGGCGAGCAGTCCGGAAAACTTCTCCGCGTCGGCAAAATCGGTGCGTAGAAAATGAAAGCTCTCGAACGCTTCGAGCTGCTCGAGCCGCGCGCGTTTCAGCGCGGTGTCGTAGTAGTCGCTGAGATTGTCCACGCCCAGCACCTCGCACCGCTTCGACTCGGCGAGCCGGCGTGCAACATGGAAACCGATGAAACCGGCGGCGCCGGTCACGAGGACTTTCATTTGCTCGCGTGATAGCGGAGCGCATTCGCGCGCGCTAGCGGAATCTGGTGCGAAGTGAGTCGCGTGCCCGCGAAAACCACGCGGCGGCCAGCGCGGAACTTCGTTTCGTTTACGACGGAAAGTCGCCGCCGCGCGCGGCGCGTTTTTGTATGACCAAATTTTCGCGAAACGTCGGAAGACGGTGCTTGATTGCGAAAAATCCGGACCTATACCTTGCACCGCTTTTGCCTGCTCACACGTTCATCGCATGAAGATCAAAGCCTATCTCAAGCCCTCCTGTGGTTGGTCCAATGGCGTCCGGGCAATCATGCGCAAATACAACCTGGAGTTTGAGGACATCGACATCATCAACAACCGCGACAACTACGCGGAGATGGTGGCCAAGTCCGGGCAACCGCTTTCACCGTGCGTCGAGATCGACGGCGTGATGCTCGCCGACGTGTCCGGCGAAGAAGTGGAAAACTATCTTCTCAGCAACGATCTGATAAAACCTGTCGACGCGCCTGTTGACGTGCCGACCAACGCCGGCTGCTCCGACGAGGAACATGCCAAAATGGCCACTAAAACGATCCGCTTCTTCTAGTTGATGCTGCTGAGAGCACGCCCCCGATAGAACCGACCTGAAGGCCGCTCTCGCAACGCCGAGACCGGCCTTTTTCGTGCACATGAATCTCCGCTTTCCCCCACTGCTTCGCGTTTTCTTCCGCCCCACCGGGCAGCGGCCTCTTTCGTAATCTGTTCAACCAGCCAACCACGTGAATACTACCACGCCGAACTCGATCCCGCCCTCCGCCCAATCTTGCAGCAGTCTCTCCGTGCGGCGCGCTAGTAAAAACAGTCGGCCTGGTAAGCAGGGGCTCTACGATCCGTGGTTTGAGCACGACGCGTGCGGTGTCGGCTTCGTCGTCGACATGAAGGGCCGCAAGTCCCACCGCATCCTTCAACAAGGCCTCCAGGTCCTGAAGAACCTCGACCATCGCGGCGCCAGCGGCGCCGAGGTCAACACGGGCGACGGCGCGGGCATCCTGCTGCAGATGCCGCACAAGTTCTTCGCCGAGGTCACGAAAAAGTCCTCGCGACTCAACCTCCCGGAGCCCGGCCAATACGGCGCCGGTCTCGTTTTCCTCCCGCGCAACCCGACCGCGCGTCGCAAACTCGAGGAAGTCTTCGCGGGCATCATCCAGTCCGAAGGCCAGACGCTCCTCGGCTGGCGCACGGTGCCGACCGACAACTCGATGCTGGGCGACACCGCGAAGTCCGCGGAGCCGTTCATGCGCCAGGTTTTCATCGGCCGCGCCGAGGGCCTCGATGACGCCGCCTTCGAGCGCAAACTCTACGTCATCCGCAAGCGCGCGTATTCGGAGATCCGCACCTCCACGTTCTCGGGCGCCGAGACGTGGTATGTCGCGAGCCTCTCCCACAAGACGATCGTCTATAAAGGCATGCTCACGACGGAGCAGCTCGAGCAGTATTTCGCCGATCTGCGGCACCCGTCGATGGAGACCGCGCTCGCACTCGTCCATTCGCGTTTCTCGACCAACACGTTCCCGAGCTGGGATCGCGCGCATCCGTATCGCTACATCGCGCACAACGGCGAAATCAACACGCTGCGCGGTAACATCAACTGGATGCACGCGCGCCAGGCGCTCTTCGCCTCCGAACTCTTCGGCGAAGACATCGAGAAGATCATCCCGATCATCAATCCCAACGGCTCCGACTCGTCGATGTTCGACAACACGCTCGAACTCCTCGTGCTCGCCGGCCGTCCGCTCTCGCACGCGATGATGATGATGATCCCCGAACCCTGGTCCAATCACGAGACCATGGACGACGATCGTCGCGCGTTTTACCAATACCACTCGTGCCTGATGGAGCCGTGGGATGGTCCCGCGGCCGTGTGTTTCACCGACGGCAAGCAGATGGGTGCGTGTCTCGACCGCAATGGTCTGCGCCCGTGTCGTTATTACGTCACCAAGGACGGCCTCGTCGTCATGGCGTCGGAAGCCGGCGTGATCGACGACATCCCCGCCGACCAGATCGCGCAAAAGGGCCGTCTCCAACCCGGCCACATGTTCCTCGTCGACACGGAGCAGGGTCGCATCGTCGAGGACGAGGAAATCAAGAAGCAGCTCGCGACCGAGCGCCCCTACCGTCAGTGGCTCAACGAGCACCTGGTCAAACTCGAGCAGTTGCCCGAAGCCCCCGCGGTTCCGCAGCCGGACCACGACACACTGCTGCATCGCCAGATCGCGTTCGGTTACACCTTCGAGGATCAGCGCATCGTCCTCACGCCGATGGCGACCAACGGCGTCGAAGCCATCGGCTCGATGGGTAACGACACGCCGCTCGCGGTCCTCTCCCAGAAGCCGCGTTTGCTCTACGATTATTTCAAGCAGCTCTTCGCGCAGGTCACGAACCCGCCGATCGACTGTATTCGCGAGGAGTTGATCACGTCGTCGGAAACGCGCCTCGGTTCCGAGGGCAACCTCCTCAACCCCGATCCGCTCGCGTGTCGCCGCGTCGAGCTCAAGTGGCCGGTTCTCACCAACGAGGAGTTTGCGAAAGTCCGCCGCCTCGACCAACCCGGCTTTAAGGTCGGCACGATCCCGATTCTCTTCCGCGCCACGCGCGGCGAAAAAGGTCTCGCGAAAGCGATGGAGGAAATCTGCCACATCGCACGCCGGCTCATCGAAGACGAAGAGGTCACGATCCTCGTTCTCTCCGACCGCGGTGTGACGAAGGACTTCGCGCCCATCCCCGCGCTGCTCGCCGTTGCCGGCCTGCATCACTTCCTTATTCGCGAAGGTCTCCGCACCCGCATCTCGATCGTGCTCGAGACCGGCGAAGCGCGTGAGGTTCACCACTTCTCGCTGCTCATCGGCTACGGCTGCTCTGCGATCAATCCCTACGTCGCCTTCGAGACGATCGACGGCATGATCCAGGACGGGTTGCTGACCGGCATCGACCACAAGACCGCCTGCAAGAACTTCGTGAAGGCCGCGTCGAAGGGCGTCGTGAAGGTCATGTCCAAGATGGGCATTTCCGCGATCCAGTCCTACCGCGGGGCGCAGGTTTTCGAAGCGGTCGGCCTCCGTCAGGACGTCATCGATCACTACTTCACCTGGACGCCTTCGCGCATCGGCGGCATCGGCCTCAATGTCATCGCGCAGGAAGTGCTCACGCGTCACCGCGCGGCCTTCCCCGACCGCGAGGTCAACGGCCACGTGCTTCCCGTCGGCGGCCAATACAAGTGGCGCAAGGATGGCGAGTATCACCTCTTCAACCCCGAATCGATTCACCACCTGCAGAAGGCGGTGCGCACCGGCAGCTACGCGACGTTCAAGCAATACTCGTCCATCATTAACGAGAACTCGAAGAACATCGCCACGCTCCGCGGCCTGCTCGATTTCAAGGCCGGCGATCCGATCCCGCTCGAGGAGGTCGAGCCGATCGAGTCGATCATGAAGCGCTTCAAGACGGGCGCCATGTCCTACGGCTCCATCTCGAAGGAAGCGCACGAGACGCTCGCGATCGCGATGAACCGCATCGGCGGCAAGTCCAACACCGGCGAAGGCGGCGAAGATCCGGATCGCTTCATTCCGCTTCCCAACGGCGACTCGAAGAACTCCGCGATCAAGCAGGTCGCATCGGGTCGCTTCGGTGTCACGAGCCACTACCTCGTCAACGCCCGCGAAATCCAGATCAAGATGGCGCAGGGCGCGAAGCCCGGCGAAGGCGGCCAGCTGCCCGGCACGAAGGTTTATCCGTGGGTCGCCAAGACCCGCGGCACGACCGCCGGCGTGGGCCTCATCTCTCCGCCGCCGCACCACGACATCTACTCGATCGAGGATCTCGCCGAACTGATCCACGACTTGAAGAACGCCAACCGTCACGCGCGCGTGAGCGTGAAGCTCGTCGCCGAAGTCGGCGTGGGCACGATCGCCGCGGGTGTCGCGAAAGCACACGCTGACGTTGTATTGATTTCTGGATACGACGGCGGCACCGGCGCTTCCCCGCAGACGTCGATCATGCACGCGGGTCTCCCGTGGGAACTCGGCCTCGCCGAAACCCACCAGACGCTCGTGCTGAACAATCTTCGTTCGCGCATCGCCGTCGAAACCGACGGTCAGCTCAAGACGGGCCGCGACGTGGTGATCGCCGCGCTGCTCGGCGCCGAGGAGTTCGGTTTCGCGACCGCTCCGCTCGTCGCCACCGGCTGCATCATGATGCGCGTCTGCCATCTCAACACCTGCCCCGCGGGTGTTGCGACACAGGATCCGCGTCTGCGCGAGAAATACGCCGGCAAGCCCGAGCACGTCGTGAATTTCATGACGTATATCGCCATGGAAGTCCGCGAGCTCATGGCGCAGCTCGGCTTCCGCACGATCGAGGAGATGATCGGCCACACCGAGCGTCTCGAGCCGAAGAAGGCCGTCGATCACTGGAAGGCCCGCGGTCTCGATTTCTCGAACATCCTCTATCAACCCGAGGTGCCGGAGAGCGTCGGACGTTTCTGTCAGATCAAGCAGGACCACGGCCTCGACAAGTCGCTCGACCTCACGCAGCTCCTCCCGATCTGCGAACCGGCCATCGAGCGCGGCGAGAAAGTCATCGCCGAACTTCCGATCCGCAACGTCAACCGTGTCGTCGGCACCATCACCGGCTCGGAAGTCACGAAGAAGCACGGTGCGAAGGGTCTGCCTGAGGACACCATCCAGATCCGCTTCAAGGGCTCGGCCGGCCAGAGCTTCGGCGCCTTCATGCCGAAGGGCATGACGTTCTCCATCGAGGGCGACGCCAACGACTACGTCGGCAAGGGCCTTTCGGGCGGCAAGATCATCGTCTATCCGCCCGCGAACTCCACCTTCGAGCCGTCGGAGAACATCATCGTCGGCAACGTCGCGCTCTACGGCGCCACGGCCGGCGAGCTGTATCTCAACGGTCGCGCCGGCGAACGCTTCGCGGTCCGCAACTCCGGCGTCAGCGCCGTGGTGGAGGGCGTCGGCGATCACGCCTGCGAATACATGACCGGCGGTCGCGTCGTCGTGCTCGGCACGACCGGCCGCAACTTCGCGGCCGGCATGTCGGGCGGCATCGCCTACGTGCTGGATGAGACGGGTGCGTTCAAGCAGGACGTCAACCCCGCGATGGTCGGTATCGAAACCGTGGATACGCCGCAGGAAGCGGCCGAACTCCGCGCGCTCATCGAAAACCACGTCGCCTACACCAAGAGCGCGAAAGCCAGGCGCATCCTCGACAACTGGGATGCCATGGTGCCGAAGTTCGTGAAAATCCTGCCCAAGGATTACAAGCGCATGCTCGCCTGCATCGAGCGCGCGCAGGCGCAGGGACTCACCGGCGATGAAGCCATCATGGCCGCCTTCGAAGAAAACGCCCGCGACCTCTCTCGCGTCGGCGGCAACTAACCGGGCTCACCGCTCCAGACCTCAGCTCTTAGCCAACATCTCCCATGGGCAAACCCACCGGCTTCATCGAATACCTGCGCGAACTTCCCGTCGACCGCCCGCCGCTCGAGCGCGTCAAGGACTGGAAGGAGTTTCACCAACACATGGAGGAGAAGAAACTCCGCACGCAGGGCGCCCGCTGCATGGATTGCGGCGTTCCGTTCTGCCACACCGGCAAGCTCATCAGCGGCATGGCTTCCGGTTGTCCGATCAACAACCTGATCCCGGAGTGGAACGACCTCGTTTACCGCGGCCTCTGGAAGGAAGCCATCGATCGTCTCCACAAGACGAACAACTTCCCCGAGTTCACCGGCCGCGTGTGCCCGGCGCCGTGCGAAGGTTCGTGCGTGCTCGGCATCAACAACCCGCCCGTCACGATCAAGAACATCGAGTGCGCGATCACCGACCGCGCTTGGGACGAAGGCTGGGTGGTCCCGGAAAAGCCCGCCGTTCGCACCGGCAAACGCGTCGCCATCATCGGCTCCGGTCCCGCCGGTCTCGCCGCCGCCGAGCAGCTCAATCGCGCCGGCCACAGTGTCACGGTGTTCGAGCGCGCCGATCGTCCGGGCGGTCTGCTCATGTATGGCATCCCCAACATGAAGCTCGATAAGAAGGAAGTCGTCCTTCGCCGCATCAAGTTGATGGAGGACGCCGGCATCAAGTTCGTGTGCAACGCGAGCGTGGGCACCGCCGACACCGACACGGTCGAGCCGCAGATGCTGTTGCAGGAATTCGACGCCACCATCGTCGCCACCGGCGCGACCAAGCCGCGCGATCTCCCGATCGAGGGCCGCACTCTCAAGGGCGTGCACTTCGCGATGGAGTTTCTCACCGCCAACACCAAGGCCGTGCTTGATGGCGGGGCCGACCAGTGCCCGATCCACGCCGGCGGCAAGGACGTGATCGTCATCGGCGGCGGCGACACCGGCACCGACTGCGTGGGCACGTCTGTTCGTCACGGCTGCAAGTCCGTCACGCAGATCGAGATTCTCCCGAAGCCGCCGATGGAGCGCCAGGCCAGCAACCCCTGGCCCGAGTGGCCCAAGGTTTACAAGATGGACTACGGTCAGGAAGAGGCCGCCGCGAAGTTCGGCGCCGATCCGCGCGTCTATCTCACCACGGTGAAGAAATTCGTCGGCGACGAAAACGGCGCCGTGAAGGAGATCGTGACGGTCCAGATCACCTGGAGCAAAAACGAGCAGGGCCAGTTCGTGCCCACCGAAGTCCCCGGCACCGAGCAGACGCGTCCCGCGCAGCTCGTGTTGCTCGCGATGGGCTTCGTCGGTCCCGAGCAAGCGCTGCTCAAGGATCTCGGCGTCGAGACTGATCCGCGCTCCAACGCGAAGGCCGAACACGAGAAATACACGACCAGCGTCAAAGGCGTCTTCGCCGCCGGCGATTGCCGTCGCGGCCAGTCGCTCGTCGTCTGGGCCATCAACGAAGGCCGCGGCGTCGCGCGCGAGTGCGATCGCTACCTCATGGGCACGACCGACCTCCCGTAACACTCAAGCACCCTTCTCAAGGTGGAGCCCGTGACCTGCCCCCCGAAGCTGGAGGGTTAAAACGAGAGAGCCGGATTGGTTGAGGTTGGTTTACGGACGATGGTTTCGACTGCAAGTGGCGGGTTGGGCCGGTCCAGAGGAGCCCCCATGGGGGCTCGCGCGATCTTGGCCGCAAACTCGCTGGGAGTGAGATCGCCCAGCGAGCTGTGCGGTCGGTTTTCGTTATAGTCTTCGCGGAACGCTTCGATGATTGTCCGCGCATGACTGAGGTTGAGGAACTCGGTTTCGTTGAGGCACTCGTCGCGGAGCTTGCCGTTGAAGCTTTCGATGTAGCCGTTCTGGGACGGTTTTCCTGGGGTAATGAAGCGATGCTGCACCTGACGATCGTGCGCCCAACGTTCGAGCGCCAGGCCGGCAAACTCCGGTCCGTTGTCGGTAAGAACACTGGCTGGCCGGCCGCGCAGTTCGGTGAGGTAGTCGAGCGCGCGCGCCACCCGCGGCCCGGACAACGAGGTGTCGACCTCGATCCACAGGCATTCGCGGGTGTAGTCGTCATGCACGGTCAGCAGCCGCAGCGAGCGGCCGCTGGCCAGCCGGTCATGGACGAAGTCCAGACTCCAACGTTCGTTGGGCCGTTGCGGAGCATGGGCCGGCTCGACCCCACGGGCTAAGCGTTGCTTGCGCCGGCGTCGCTGCCGCACCTGCAAGCCTTCGGCCCGATAGAGCCGATACACCCGCTTGTGATTGTCACCGAGCCCTTCGCGGCGCAGCAGCACCAGCAACCGTCGATAGCCCCAGCGTCGACGCAGCGCGGCATGGCGCCGCAAGGCGCTGCGCACGGGCAACTCATCACCCCGGCCGTGGCACTGGTAGTAGTAGCTGCTCACGGCCAAACGCAGCAGCCCGCACGCCCGTGTCCTGCTCACCGGATAACCTGCCTTCAGGTAATCCACGGCAGCGCGACGCGCGGCGGGCTCTACCAGTTTTTTGAGTTCACATCCTTCAGCATCCGGATGTCCAGCGCCTGATCGGCGACGATCTTCTTCAGCTCCGTGTTCTCCCGCTCCAGCTGCTTGAGTCGGTGCAGCTGACTCGGCTCCAAGCCGCCGTAGCGACTTTTCCACCGATAGAACGTGCCACTGGAGATCGCGTGCTGTCGCAAGAGATCGGGCAACGGTTTGCCCATCTCGGCTTCCTTCAAGATCCCGAGGATCTGCTCCTCGGTGTGATGTTTCTTCGTAAGCGTCGCTCCGAGTGCCTCCTTGACGAGGTAACTACGGTAGTTGCGATGCGCGGACTGGATATGCCGTAACTACGGTATATCCGATCAGGATGGTGACGCCGCCGTGCGCCAGTGCGCGGGCAACAGTGGGCGCAGGTCGTCAGCGGTGGTCATCGCAGGTAACCTGGTGAGCACGTCGCGGAGGTAAGCGTGGGGATCGTGACCATGTCGCTGGCAACTGACGACCAGCGAGTAGATGACGGCCGCGCGATCGCCGGCGTCGGGGTGGCCGACGAAGAGCCAGTTTTTCGCTCCGAGTTTGCTCGGCCGGATGGCGTTCTCGACCGCATTGGTATCGAGTTTGGTCTGGCTGTGCCGCACATGCGTGGTGAGCGGCGTCCACTGCCCGAGCAGATAGGTGCAGGCTTGGCCGAGACCGGAGCGAGGCAGCACACGCTTCTGCAATGCGACGACCAATCGACGCAGCCGCGCCAGCGGTCGCGCAAAGTGTTCCTGCCGGAGGGCGGCGCGACGGTCGCCGACCTGTTGCTCGTCCCACTGCGCTTCGAGCGCGTAGAGTTCACCGATCAGGCGCAGCACGCGCTCGGCCGTGCGCGGCCGCTCGGCAGCCGCCTCGATAAACCGCCGACGAGCATGCGCCCAACATCCGGCCCACTCGACGTGGGGATGAGCACGCGCATACGCCGCGTATCCCTCGTAGCCGTCCGAGTGCAAAACGCCGCGATACTCGCCGAGCAGGCGCTCGGCCTCCTCGTGCCGGCGGGACAACCGCCACTCGAAGATGACGTCGCCTCCGGGACGTGACAGCGCCCACAACCAACCCGTGGTTGTTTTCCCATCGCGCAGGTCCGGGTCGTTGCACCGGATCGGAGTTTCATCGGCCTGCACATATCCGCTTTGCAGCAGCTCGCGCTTCATCTGCTTCACCAGCGGCTCCAAGAGTGCCGTCGCCGCTCCGACCCAGTCGCTTAAATTTTGCCGCGAGATCGGAGCACCCCACCGTGCCAGCATCTTTTCCTGCCGGAACAGCGGCAGGTGATCGCAAAACTTCGCGGTCAGGGCCCACGCGATCAATCCCGCCGAGGCGAAGCCGCCGTTGACCACGCGTTTCGGCGCGGGTGCGAGCAGCGGCGCACGATTCCGATCCAGGCGGTGGCGATACTTCGGGCGCACGATCTGGCGCTTGAACAATTGGGGCGGGATCACATCCACTTCGAAGGTGCATTCCTCGCCGATACGCTCGTAGAGCGAGGGCTCGGCCTTCACCGCCTCCGGCTCGATGATCACCGTCTCTTTCACCGGCAGGTGAGCGAAGGACTCCGCCGGCAGCGTGCGCTTCGGCGCCGGTCCGCTCGCACGCTCGTAGGTGATGATCTCGGTCGGGTGCGTCGCGGTCGCCAGTTTCTCCAGTTCGCCCAGTTGCAGGAGCAGTTGCGCCCGGTCCAGCGTCTCACTTTTTCCCGGCCCGAAGAGCTGCTGCTTCAGCCACGCGATCTGCGCCCGCAAGACTGCCACCTCCTCGCGGAGTTGTCGCACTTCCTCGCCGGTCGTCGCAGTGGCGCACATCGCCGTATCCACTAGCATGATACATGCCCCAGGCCTTCAGCGCTCATACCATGGCTTCAGCGCGGCCCCTTTCAGTTCCACCCCGCCGACGATCAACGCCAGGGCCTCCGGCGTCAGCGAGAGTTTGCGTTTCGTCTCGCTCGGCTCCGGCCAGGAGAAGCGTCCCGACTCGAGCCGCTTCGCCACGATCACGACACCCGTGCCGTCCCAATATAAAAGCTTCAGCCGCGTCCGCTCCCGATTCGTAAAGCAGAACACCGCCCCGTCCTTCGGGTTCTCGCCCAACTGCGACTGCGCCGCGAGCCACAGCCCGTCGTATTGCTTGCGCATGTCCACCGGCTCCACCGCCACGAAGATCCGGACCGAACGCGGGAAGGCCAGCATCGCGCTTCAACTCCGCAACGCCCGCACGAGTGCCACCACTTCCTCGACACGCCCGCCGCGCACCGTGGTGCCATCAGCCAGTCGCACCTCCATTCCGCTGCTGCTGCCCGCACTCACCGGCAACGCCACCTCCGCGAAGCGCACCGACGCCACTGCGGGCATCTCGCCATTCGATCGCTTCGCCGCCCGCTGCGTCCAGTTGCAGAAGGTCGTATACCGGATGCCCTCACGCTGCGCGAACGCTCGCCGCGTCAGCCCGCTCTCCCGAAACGCTGCCAACAGCCCCTCGCGCCGCTCCCGCGGCACGTGCTGCCGTCCCGCTCGATCCCGCCGCTCTCCGTGATGCACCAACTCCGTCGTTACCGTAGTTCCCATCCAGCCAATCTACACGATTGGAGTTCCCGTAACAACGAGGCACTCGGAGCGACGCTTACGTTTCTTCATGTCGGGTGTTCACTGTTTTCACCCGGCTTTCTCGCTCACGCCACTCCAGTTTCTGGGGGGCAGGTCACCCGGCGTCCCCGCCGGGCTTTTTTGTGCATGAGCCACCTGTGCGGAGCAGCACGACGCTGCGCATCAGTGTGGTGTATGCATTTTAACGGGCGCGTGACGCGCCGCTCGTGCCAACGACGAGATTAATTCAGCACAGGAATACCGAGTTCCTGTAAGTAGGTGAACGTGGCATCATAGAAACTCGGCGGCCGGGTAAGGTCCTCGGTGTCGCCCGGCGGCACAAATATCACCATGCCCTGCCGCGCTCGGGTAAGCAGCACACGGTATGCATTGCGCAGGTAGTTGCGGTTTTCCGAGTTCTTCACGTTCTGCCACTTCGACCCGCGAAAATCATGATATGCCCATGATGAGCCGTTGAAGCGCAAGTCGGCGTCCCAGGTGACACACGTCCAGTCTAGCTCTAGACCCTGGACCTGAAATTCCGTTGCTGCATCTTCAAGATAGTAGCTTGAGCGGGTATCTTGCTTCCCGTTAAGAAACCATTGCACGGGATCTGTCTTCACGCGCACATCGATCGCGTGGGGTTTCAATCGCTGGGCCTTTGAAGAGGCGAGCAAGCCGTAACGCTCACTTCCGCGAGCCCGCTGTCGTAGCCAGCGCTTTGCGGCGTCTAAGTCGCGCGTCAGAAAAAAGCGGGTATCGTTTCAACTGAGCAAGAGCCTCTCTCGCTCGCTCTTTCTCACAGTCGAGCAAAGCTCTCACGAAGGCAGAGACATTTTCCGCACGGAATGAGCGCATCGAAACCGCGAGGTGTAGATGGTCATCAAAGTGCATATTCCCACCTTCGCAGGCTGACTGGATTGCAGCCGAAGCCGTGTATTCCGAATCCGCCAATTTTGTGGAGATATGCATCTCCCAATGTGGAAAAGAACGCTGCACGGCCTCCAACCACGCTCCGATTCCCGCTTCGCCCGTATGAATTTCCTGACCACCTCCAACAAGACATACGACTGCCGCCCAGTCACGGTGGCGGTCCACGTAGTCTAGAAGAAACGCCGGTTCAGAGTAGGGAAAGTCTGGTTTCCCTTTCTTGCGCTTCATGAAATCAGCCATCTTGGCGTGATTCCAAGCGCGCTGTGCTTCATCGAAGACGATCACATGATCGGCGGGAGGCCCGGCGCTCTTGTAATACTCATCGCGAAAATGATGCACGTTTTGGATAAACTGTTTCACAGGATCGCTTCCCTTGGGGCGCTTCCTCCCAGCTCGTTTTAGCCGCTCGCGCTCATCTCGTGATAACGCGGCCCGAAGCACTGCTACGAGAGGACCGTTTCCGGAAAGAAGCACCGCATGTGTCGCCTCCCCGGTTTCTCGGTGTTGTGTTGCGATGTTGAGCCCCACCAAAGTTTTTCCTGCCCCAGGAACTCCGGTCACAAAAGCAATTACCTTCTTTTGATTTCGGCGTGCTGACTCGACGATTTCCTCCAGTCGCCGCGTCGTAACACTTAGGTTCTGTTTGTCGGCGTCGAAGCAGCGAATCGCTTCCACGCGGTGCTCCGCATACAAGACACGAGCCGCCTCGATAATCGTAGGTGTCGGCTTATAGGCCGCGCTCGCCCACAGGTCGACCTGCACCGGGTCACCATCAGCCTTTGCCAGTGCGTCATTGATTGCTGAACGCAGGCCTCCCGGCGCGAGACATAGTGGCCGATAGACGCGGTCTGCGTCTGGAGTCAGAGTGGTCTCAACGGATCGGGTCATGCCCATCGGGATCAATATGGGAACCACTGCGACCGCGTGGCTTCCTTCGTGGAAATTTTTCAGATCAAGAGCGTAGTCCCAGACTTGATCAACTGCGGCACGAGTGAGCTCAGATTGCCCGGTCTTAAATTCAATTACGAACACGAGAGACCCAGCTAGGAGCACTGCATCTACCCGGCTTCCCATACGGGGAATCACGAACTCGAAGAATAGGGAGCCATTAAGGCCGACAAGCTGCTCCTTGAGACATGAGATCTGTTCTGCCCACGCGTCTCGCTGGCTTTCATCGATCGAAAACTCAGCATTCTGAGCCAACTCTCCCAGCACCTCCTTGTCCGTGTGTGACAAAAAATCGCCAATAGTCGCCTGATACCAGGAGCGCTGAAGTAATGGGGTGCTTCCGAAGCTCATCGCGCAGCTCCCTTTGCTGCCTTGTTTGCGTGCGTCAGGCAAGCTGGGCGGACATATGATGTAGGTTTACGCTTCATGCCTGCCTGCACAGTCGCGCATCACGACCTAAGGCGGCAGGCGACCTCTGTTCAGCCCCTCCACGCGCAGCACCACCGCCTCCTGTGCGGTTGCGTCTGCGCGGAGATAGATGCCGCCGGGGATGTTCGTGCAGTCGATCACGCGCACGACGTTGTCGAGGGCGGTGGCGGTGGGCTCCAGTTTCAGCAACTCGCTTGGCGCTGATTTGAACCACTCCGTGTCGAGCGTGTTACCCGATTTCTTGGGGAAATACGCGAGATACAACACGTCGTGCTCCACGAGGTCGTTGAAGAAGTGCGTGCCGAGCGACACGTCGGGAATCAGCCGTTCGTGCATCGCGACGACTTCGCAGATGGCGGACGCGCGACTCAGCTCCGCGAAACTCACAGGAATTCCCAACGCCGGACTCTGCGTCCCCCAGCGGCCCGGGCCGATCAGCATCAGGCCGCGATCGCCCACCGGGTGCGTGGGATTCAGTCGACCGATCAAACGCGCGACCGCGTAGCGCTCCTGCTCGCTCAACTGCGCATACGTTTCCTGCACCACATATACGATGCGCGTGAGTTTCACTTCGCGGCTCACGCCGATCACAGCGCCGTGGGCAGTCATCAGTCGCGTGTGATCTCCGGAGACGATCGACGGCCCGCCGGTCGCCTCGCGGCGCACTTGGAACGTGCGGCATTGCAGCAAGTGGATCCGATACGTGCCGTCCGCGATGAAGTTCAACGCGAACTCGATGTCCACCGGATGCTCATACGCCTCCTCGAGCACGCGCAGCATGCGGCGGAGATCTTCCGCGACCTGCGTCTCGCGCAACAACCGCTCGAAGGTGATGCACGGGTAGCCGTCCTCTTCCGTCGGTGTGAAATAGAGATCGGCCGGATAATCCACCTGCTCCTCGAGCACCTCGCCGAAGGGCAGCGACACGAATTTGCCCGTCGCGAGATCGAGACAGTCCATGCGCCGCTGCGAGTGATCGCGCACTTCCTCGAAGCTCGCTTCGGGGCGGCGCGTGGGTGCGTTGAGCGCCACAAGTCGCGTGTAGTCGTCGTCCGCGCGATCCACCGCGCGCGTGCCGAGTCCGAACACCAGTCGCAACACGCCCGCGTGCGGATCGATGTCCGGATGCCACACAAACGGATTATACGAAAGCCCCACGCCTGCCGCTTGCGGATAGTAGTAGCGGCCGTGCGCCGCGCCTGACACGCGCATGATGAGGAGCGCCATGCGCTCTTCGCTCTCCAGCAGATTGCGCCGGCGGCGATAGCGCAGCGCCTCGTCGTCGAGCACGCTCGCATACACGCGGCGCACCGCATCGAGCAGCGCGGCCATGCGCTCCTCGCGCGAGCCGCGGTTCACCACGAACACACTTTCGTATTTTCCCGAAAACGCATTCCCGCGCGCGTCCTCGAGAATCGACGACGAGCGCACGATATACGGCGACTCGCCGAAGTAATCGAGCATGCCGCGGAACTGTTCGTTGATGTGCTCGGGAAACGTTCCACTGAAAATCCGTCGCCGCCCTTCTTCCAGCCCTTGGAGAAACAGCTCGGGTTTCTTCTGCTGCTCGCGCAGCCACCACACGCCGTTCTGCACGAGAAAGGAAACGAACACTTCCGCGCCGACAAAGAACGAGTCGTGTGCCTCGAGCCGGCTCGCGAGATCGGGATCCTGTTCGCGCAGGATCGCGCGCGACACGAGCATCCCGAGCGTCTTTCCGCCGACGGACCCGATGCCGATCATGCGGTCGCGCACCGCGAGGATATCCTCGAGCGTGAGGTAGCGCTCCACGAGTGGAGCGATGCCCGAGCGATGCACGCGCAGCGCGGCGAAAACCCGCTTGGTCATCTCTGCCCGCCGCTCGGGAGTGCCGCGCTCCTCGCGCCACTCCTGCGCGACCTGGGCCGCTTCCTGGAACAATCGCCGCCAATAGCCCGCGCGCCGGTCGCTCTGCAGCCGCGGCCACTGGGTGCGGGAGAGAATCTGCGCGAGCACCGCGCTGTCCTTCACCGGCAAAAACTCGCCGCCGTGGCGCACGTGGATCGTGTTCATCGCCTCGCGCGAGCGGTGCTGCACCTTCACCGGTCGCACGTAGAGCCGCAGATCGAGACGGAAGACATCGAGCAGGAACTGCGTCGTCTGCCGGATGGGCTCGAGCGCGTAGAGGGAGTGCTTGTCGCGATAGAGCGCGAAATACGTGACCGTATCCAGATCCCGGAGACGCGGACACGTGAGCATGAAAAAGTTGCCCAGGCTCTGGTCCGAGATCCAGCGATCGGAGAGATGCGACAAGCAATCGAAGACGTAGATCACGCGCTTGCCGGCGCGCTCGATCACGTTGTGCACCTGACGCACGACGGACTCGAAGCCGGTGCCGAGATCGATCTCGTGCGTTTCGGCGCCATTCATCTCGTCCACGAGCGGTGGGTGGGGCGCGAAACGGAAATAGATCACGCGCCGCCCGGCTTTCCGCGCGGCCGCGACGTAGGGCGTCACGAGCTCCTGATACTCGTCGATCGTGTCGACTTCCCAGACGATGTTGTCACCCGGCTCGATGCCGCGCAGCACGCGGTCGATGCCTTCGAGACCGGTCGTCTCCGCGCGAACATCGCGCCCGGCGGGTTTGCCGGGCTCGATGCCGCGGTGAGGGAGCTTTTTCGAATCGGCCATGGGCGGGCAGGGCGGAGTGCGACCGCCCTGCGATCAATCGCTCAAACCACGCCCTGCTCCAACATCGCGTCGGCCACTTTGGTGAAGCCCGCGATATTGGCGCCGAGCACGTAGTTGCCGGGAACACCGTAGTCTTCCGCGGTCGCGCGGCAGCTTTCGTGGATGTTCTGCATGATGCGGCGCAGACGCTGGTCCACTTCTTCGCGGGACCAGTTCAGGCGCATCGAGTTCTGCGACATTTCGAGACCCGACGTCGCGACGCCGCCCGCGTTCGCGGCCTTGCCGGGACCGTAGAGGATGCCGGCCGCGAGATACGCGTCCACCGCTTCGGGCGTGGACGGCATGTTGGCGCCTTCGGACACGAGCTTGCAGCCGTTCTTCAGCAGCGTCTTCGCGTCGTTGCCGTCGATTTCGTTCTGCGTCGCGCTCGGGAAGGCACAATCGCACGGCACCGACCACGGGCGCTGGCCGGGCAGGAACGTGCCGCCGAATTTCTCGACGTATTCCTTGATGCGGCCGCGACGCTGGTTCTTGAGCTGCATCACCCACGCGAGTTTTTCAGGCGTGAAACCTTCCGGGTCATGGATGCTGCCGTCGGAGTCGGACAACGTCACCGGCTTCGCGCCGAGCTGGAGAAGTTTCTCCACCGTGAACTGCGCGACGTTGCCGGAGCCCGACACCGTGCAGACTTTTCCGGCGAGCGAATCGCCGCGCGTCTTCAGCATTTCCTCGGCGAAATACACCGCGCCATAGCCGGTCGCCTCCGGACGGATCAGCGAGCCGCCCCACTTGAGGCCCTTCCCGGTGAACACGCCGGTGAACTCGTTGGCGATGCGCTTGTATTGACCAAACAAATACCCGACTTCGCGCGCGCCGACGCCGATGTCGCCCGCTGGCACGTCCGTGTTGGGACCGATGTGGCGGTAGAGCTCGTTCATGAAGCTCTGGCAGAAGCGCATCACTTCGGTGTCGGACTTGCCCTTGGGATCGAAGTCGGAGCCGCCCTTGCCGCCGCCCATCGGCAGCGTGGTCAGTGCGTTTTTGAAGATCTGCTCGAAGCCGAGAAACTTGAGGATGCCGAGGTTCACGCTCGGGTGAAAACGCAGGCCGCCCTTGTAGGGGCCGATCGCGCTGTTGAACTGCACGCGGAAACCGCGGTTCACCTGCACGCGACCTTGGTCGTCCTGCCAGGCCACGCGAAACACGATCTGCCGCTCCGGCTCGACCACGCGCTCCAGAATCCGGCCGTCGCGATACTTCTTGTGACGCTCGACGACGGGCGTGAGCGATTCGAGCACTTCGCGTGCGGCTTGGAGAAATTCGGGTTCGCCGGCGTTGCGGCGCGCCACGATGTCGAGGACTTCAGCGACGTAGGAGTTCATAGGGGGAGGGTAGGGGCAGAGCAGTTCGCCGATCGTTTGCAATCGGCCGCTGTCTGCGGGCAATCGTCCCCACGTTCGCGCACTCTCTCGGAGCCCTCAACCCGGAACTTACCCCTCCGCGCAAATTCTCCGCTCCGGTTGCATCTTCGCCGTCCGCTACCTCCTTGTGCCTCACGGCTTCGACGTCTGTGCGTCCCTCCACCCCCCGCCTGTCATGAAACTTCGCTCCGTCGCCGCCGCTCTGTCCGTCGTGTCTTCCTCGATTCTTTTCGCTGCTCCCGATGAAGCCGCGCTGCGCGAAAAAGTCGCCGCGCTGCTCGCGCAGATGAGCACCGAGGAAAAAATCGGCCAGCTCGTCCAATACTCCGCGCCTGGCGCGGAAACCGGTCCCGCTACGCGCCGCAACGTCGAGGCCGAGATCGCCGCGGGTCGCGTTGGCAGCATTCTCAACGCGATCGGCGTCGAGCAGACGCGCCACTACCAGAAGATCGCGGTCGAACAGACGCGCCTGAAAATCCCGCTGATCTTCGGCTACGACGTCATCCACGGCTACCAGACGATTTTCCCCATCAATCTCGCGCAGGCCGCATCGTGGGATCTCGCTGCGATCGAAAATTCGGAACGCATCGCTGCGATCGAGGCCAGCGCCGCGGGCATTCATTGGACGTTTGCGCCGATGGTGGACATCGCCCGCGATCCGCGTTGGGGCCGCGTGATGGAAGGCTCCGGCGAGGATCCGTTTCTCGGCAGCGCCATTGCGCGCGCGCGGGTCCGTGGTTTCCAAGGCGACGATCTCACGAATCCCGAGTCGCTCCTCGCGTGCGTGAAACACTTCGCCGCCTACGGCGCCGCACAGGCGGGCCGCGACTACAACACAACCGACGTGCCCGAGATCGTTTTGCGCGACGTGTATTTTCCGCCGTTTCAGGCCGCGCTCGAAGCCGGCGTCGGCACGTTCATGGCCGCGTTCAACGACCTCAACGGCGTCCCCGCTTCGGCCAGTAAATTTCTCATGACCGACGTCCTGCGCAAAGAGTGGGGCTTCGACGGCTTCGTCGTCTCCGACTGGACTTCGATCCGCGAACTCCTCCCGCACGGCATCGCCGCCGACGAGCCCGAAGCCGCGCTCCTCGCGTTCAACGCCGGCGTCGACATGGACATGGAGAGCCGCCTCTACCTCCCGCACCTGCCCGCGCTCGTGGAGTCCGGCGCCGTGCCGATGTCGCGACTCGACGAGGCCGTCACCGCCATCCTCCTCGCCAAAGCCCGGCTCGGTCTCTTCGAGGATCCATATCGCGGCACAAGTGAGGAACGCGAAAAACAAGCGATGCTCCGCCCCGAGCACCTCGAGGCCGCCCGCGATCTCGCGCGCAAATCCGCCGTGCTCCTCAAAAACGAGCGCTCCACGCTCCCGCTCCGCAAAGACGCGAAGATCGCCCTCGTCGGCCAGCTCGCCGACACGCAACGCGATCTCATCGGCGAATGGCGCGCCCGCGGTCGCGAGGAAGACGCCGTCACGGTCCGCACCGCGCTCGAAAAAGCGTATCCCGGTCGCGTCACCTACGCCCTCGGCGCGAAATCGATGGGTGATGATCGCTCCGGTTTCGCCGCCGCCGTCGCCGCCGCGAAAAAATCCGATGTGGTGGTCGCCGTGCTCGGCGAAGGCTGGTTCCTCAGCGGCGAAGCCTCGAGCCGCTCGTCGATCAAAATCCCCGGCGTCCAAGCCGAACTCCTCGCCGAGCTTCGCAAAACCGGCAAACCCGTCGTCCTCGTCCTCTTCGCCGGCCGCCCGCTCGCGCTCGCCAACGTCCTCGACCACGTCGATGCGCTCCTCCTCGCGTGGCTGCCCGGCACGATGGGCGGACCCGCGATCGTCGATTTGTTGAGCGGCGCGTTTTCGCCCTCCGGCAAACTCCCGATGACCTTCCCGCGCAACGTCGGCCAGGTCCCGATCTTCTATAACCACCGAGCTACAGGCCGCCCCTTCGATCCCGCCAAAGGTCCGGACAAATGGAAGTCGCAATACCTCGACGTTCCGAACACCCCGCAATTTCCCTTCGGCTTCGGTCTCTCCTACACGACCTTCAAATATTCCGACGCCCGCGTTGCTTCGCCCACACTCGATGCCAACGGAAACCAACGCATCTCCGTGACCGTTAAGAACACCGGCCGCGTCGAAGCCGCTGAAGTGGTGCAACTTTATCTCCGCGACGTCGCCGGCTCGGTGACGCGTCCCGTGCGCGAACTCAAAGGCTTCGAACGCATCACGCTCAAACCCGGCGAGTCGCGCGAGATCGTCTTCACGCTCAAGCCGCAGGACCTCGCGTTCCACCGCACCGACATGAGCTTCAAGCCCGAGCCCGGAAAATTCGAAGTCTTCGTCGGCCCCGACTCCACCGCGCCAAAAATCGGCGAGTTCACCTACCGCGACCCCGCGCAAAATTAACCCGACCGGTCACTCATCCGCCCCACGCATCCCGCGTATTGAGAACAGGCTGGAAAGTTTGAACCGTATTGCGGTTCAAACTTCTGTGGCGTTAAGCGCGCGGCGGCGACGGGAAGTTGCGAGGTGGGGTGTAGCGGCGGACGCGGCTACGGAGGGGGCACTCTCTGTCGGTGTCCTGCGGCGATGGGATCTCCGGGGCCTTTCTGCCGCCGTGTTTTTTTTGCGTTCCTCTTCTTCGTCGTTTCCGCGATTCGTCCCGATCCGGTCCGCAGTTGGGTCCGACTCACGCCGCACCCGGGCTCGGCACAGTGCGCACCGTGGCACGACTTGGTGCGCGCTAAGTCGCGACCTTGTCCGCACCTTGGCGCGACGCGGGACGCACCTTGTCCCGACTTGAGCCGCACTCGGGCGCGACGTGGGCCTGAAACTGGGCCGGTTCGTGACGCGCGGGGCTGTGACGGCTGCGCGGAAATTTTGTCATGAGATGCTGGCAAGTTTTGTGCACACCGTTGACCTGCGGGTCGCGACTCTGCTTTTGTCTGATGCCTTTGTGCCCACACGCATGACCAAAATTATTCCCTCGCCGCTCTATCATCCTGAGCAGGAACACGACGCCTGCGGCGTCGGGTTCATCGCCCGCATCACGGGCGAACGAAGTCATGAGGTGGTGGATAAAGCGGTGGCGGCACTGAAGTGCCTCGCGCACCGCGGTGCGATCGACGCCGACGCGGTGACGGGCGACGGCGCAGGCATCCTCACGGAAATCCCTTACGAGCTCTTTCACGATTTTCTGCGTTCGAAGAAGAAGCCGCTTTTCAAAGACGAGGATCTCGGCGCGGGCATGCTGTTTCTGCCGCGCGAAGACTACGCGGCGGCGCATTGCAAAAAGATCGTCGAGCAGGCGGTGAAGGCCGAGGGCCTCGCGTTTCTCGCGTGGCGCGACGTGCCGACCAACGACGCGTGCCTCGGTCGCAAGGCGCTGGATACGCGCCCGACGATCGTGCAGGCGCTGGTCGCGCGCATCGATGACACGACGGACGACGGTTACGAGCGTAAGCTCTTCCTCGCGCAGAAGACCATCGAGCGAAAGGTCCTCGAGGCCGGCATCGAGGGTTTCTACATCTGTTCGTTCTCGTCGCGCACGATCGTCTACAAGGGCCTCGTCACGCCGCACCAGATCCGGAAGCTCTTCGTCGATCTCAAGTCGCCGAAGTTCAAGAGCGCGTTCGCCCTCTTCCACCAGCGCTACTCGACGAACACGTTCCCCACGTGGCACCTCGCGCATCCGTTCCGGATGCTGGCGCACAACGGCGAGATCAACACGATCCGCGGCAACCGCAACCTGATGCGCGCGCGCGAATTCAGCGCGGCGCACGGCGTGTGGGGTGATCGTTTCAACGATCTGCGCCCGCTGGTGCAACAGGGCGGCAGCGACTCGGCGTCGTTCGATAACGCGCTTCAGCTCATCACGCTCGGCGGTCGCCCGCTCGTGCACACGGCGATGATGATGATGCCGCCGGCGTGGGAAAACGACCCGGAGATGTCGCCCGAAGTGAAGGCGTTTTTCCGCTACCACTCCTGCATGATGGAGCCGTGGGACGGTCCGGCCGCGATGGTCATGACCGACGGCAAGGTCATCTGCGCGTCGCTCGACCGCAACGGTCTGCGCCCCGCGCGCTACAAGGTGTTCGACGACGGTTTCGTGATGCTCGCGAGCGAAGCGGGTCTGGTCTTCGACTTCCCCGGCAAGGTCGTGCAATCGGGCCGCCTCGGCCCCGGTCGCATGATCGCGGTCGATCTCCAGCAGAAAAAGTTTTTCCACGACGACGAGATCAAGGCGAGCGTCACCGCCGATCCGCGCTTCAAGGCGTGGTGCGACGAGCATCTGCTCAGCCTGCATGAGTTCGCGGCCAACCGCGCTCCCGCCGAGTCCTCCGCTGGTTCGGACTCTCAACTCTCAACCCTCGGCTCGCAACTTTCCTTCGGCTACGATCTCGACGAACTCGAGATGATCCTCACGCCGCTCGCCGAGGGTCTCGAGCCGACCGGCTCGATGGGCGACGACACGCCGCTCGCGGTGCTCTCGCGCCGGCCGCGGTTGCTCTACTCGTATTTCAAGCAGCTCTTCGCGCAGGTCACGAATCCGCCAATCGACTCGATTCGCGAGAAGTCGGTGATGGCGCTCGCGATGTATCTCGGCGGACGCCTGAGCGTGTTCGAGGAGTTCCCTGAGACGACCGGCATCGTGGCGTTGAAGTCGCCCGTGTTGCTCGATCACGAGCTCGCGGCGCTCTTCGAAGCTCCGCCGGTGAAAGATCGCGTGGTGCGTCTCGATGCGTTGTTCGACGCGACGAAGGATGGCACGGCGCTCGAGCCCGCCGTGAAGGCGCTCGTGGCTCAGGCGCAGGCGGCGGTGGAGAAGGATGGCGCCAAAGTCATCGTGCTCTCCGATCGCGGCGTCTCGCGCGAGAAGGCCGGCATCCCGATGCTGCTCGCCGTCGGTGCGGTGCATCAGCACCTCATCCGCCAGGGCCTGCGCATGCGCTGCGACCTCGTCGCGGAAACGGGTGAAGCGCGTGACGTGCACCACATCGCGACGCTGCTCGGTTTCGGCGCGAATGCCGTCAATCCGTGGCTCGCCCTCCAGCTCGTCAGCGAGCTCGCCACCTCCGGCAAGACCTCGAAGCCCGTCGAGGCCGCCGCGGCGCGCACCAATTATCAGAACGCCATCAACGCCGGTCTCCTGAAGATCATGGCGAAGATGGGCATCAGCACGCTCTACAGCTATCGCGGCGCGCAGCTCTTCGAAGCGCTCGGCGTCGGTCGCCAGGTGATCGAGGACTGCTTCCTCGGCACGCCGTCGCCGATCGGCGGTATCGGGTATCCGGAAATTGGAGACGAGACGCTGCGCCGCCACGCGCGCGCGTTTCCCGCGCTCGATTCGGCCGATCCCGACGCGGTGGGGCAGGCGACTGCGCCCGCGCTCGGCAACGAAGGTTACTATCGCGTGAACAAGAAGGGCGACGGCGAGTTCCACGGCTGGAACCCGAAGGTCGTCTCCTCGATGAACAAGTTCGTCCGCGCCGGCACGCCGGAGGCGTATCAGGAGTGGAAGACCAACTCCGACGATCATCCGCCGCTCGCGATCAAGGACCTGTTGAAGATCAAGTTTGGCGCGCGTCCCGAAGTGCCGCTCGACGAAGTCGAAGGCATTGAGGAAATCCGTCGCCGCTTCACCACCGCCGGCATGTCGATGGGTGCGCTTTCGCCCGAGGCCCACGAGGCGCTCGCGATCGCGATGAACCGCATCGGCGGCAAATCCAACTCCGGCGAAGGCGGCGAAGATCCCGATCGCTTCAACGTCCGCGAGAACGGCGACAACGCGAACTCCGCGATCAAGCAGGTCGCGTCGGGCCGCTTCGGCGTGACGCCCGCGTATCTCTCGTCCGCGAAGGAAATCGAAATCAAGATGGCGCAGGGCGCGAAGCCCGGCGAGGGCGGCCAGTTGCCCGGCCACAAGGTTTCTCCGCTTATCGCCACGCTCCGCTACAGCGTGCCGGGCGTGACGCTGATTTCCCCGCCGCCGCATCACGACATCTACTCCATCGAGGATCTCGCGCAGCTCATCTTCGACCTGAAGGAAGTGAACCCGCGCGCGAAGGTCTGCGTGAAGCTCGTCTCCTGTTCCGGCGTCGGCACGATCGCCGCCGGCGTGGCCAAGGCCTACGCCGACGTCGTGCTCGTCTCCGGTCACGAAGGCGGCACCGGCGCCTCGCCGCTCGCCTCGATCAAGAACGCGGGCTCCGCGTGGGAGATCGGCGTCGCCGAAGCGCACCAGGTCCTGATGATGAACGGACTTCGCAACCGCATCGTGCTCCGCACCGACGGCGGCATGAAGACCGGTCGCGACATCGTCATCGCCGCGCTGCTCGGCGCCGAGGAGTTCAACTTCGGCACCGCCGCGCTCATCGCGGCCGGCTGCGCGATGTTCCGCGTCTGCCATCTCAACACCTGCCCGGTCGGCGTCGCCACGCAGCGCGAAGACCTGCGCGCGAAGTTCCGCGGCAAGCCCGAGAACATCATCAACTACTTCAACGCCGTCGCCGAAGACGTGCGCCACTACCTCGCCAAGCTCGGCGCGCGCACGCTCAACGACATCATTGGCCGCGTGGACCTGCTTGAGCAGATCGACGATCCGTCGAATCCGAAGTCGAAGCTCGTCGATCTCTCCGGTCTGCTGCACGACCCCGATCCGTCGGGCGAAACCGACCGTATTCACACACGCGAGCGCAACGAGCGTTTCGGCAACGAAGGCTCGATCGACGAAGCGATCCTTCAGGAGGCGCGCGACGTCATCCTCGGCGAGTCCTCGCGACTCGTGGCGCGTTACAACATCACCAACGTCGACCGCGACATCGGCACCGCGCTCGCGGGCCAGATCGCCTACACGCGCGGCAACGAAGGTCTGCCGCCCGGCACGATCGACCTCACCTTCAGCGGCAGCGCGGGCCAGTCGTTCGGTGCATTTCTCACCAACGGCGTGCGCCTCACGCTCAACGGCGAGGCCAACGACTACGTGGGCAAGGGCATCAACGGCGGTGAGATCATCGTCCGTCCGTCCTCAAAAGTTGGATACGCCTGGCACCAGAACTCCATCGTCGGCAACACGTGCCTCTACGGTGCGACCGGCGGCTGGTTCTTCGCGGCCGGCCAGGCCGGCGAGCGCTTCGCCGTGCGCAACTCCGGCGCGACCGCGGTGATCGAAGGCGTGGGCGACCACGGCTGCGAATACATGACGGGCGGTGTCGTCGCGATCCTGGGTCCGATCGGCCGCAACTTCGGCGCCGGCATGTCCGGCGGTCTCGCGTTCATCTACGACGAGACCGACCTCGCACCCTCGCGCATCAATCCGCAGATGATCGGGCTCGAGCGACTCGGCGATATCGACGAGATCACCTCGCTGCGCGAACTCATCGCGAAACACGCGCAGGTCACCGGCAGCCCGCATGCGAAGTCGTTGCTCGCGAACTGGGACGCCACCGTGCCGAAATTCTGGAAAGTCGTGCCGCACCCGCCCACCGCCGAGACGCCGAAGAACTTCTTCCGCGCTCTCGCCGCGACGGCGCAGTGAGCGAGTCGCGCGCGCTTTCCCGGAGGCTCAAGGTGGAACCCGCCGTCCCCGGCGGGTTGTTGGACATGCGCAGGCCAAACAAGCCCGGCGAGGACGCCGGGCTCCACCTTCATGAGCGAATTCGTCTGGCTCACTCCTCGTCCGGAACCAGGCGGACGAGGCGGCCCGGAGAGCCGACGTTTTCGAGCGAGAGATAGAGCAGGCCTTCGGGGCCGGTCTTGATCTCGCGCACGCGGCCGAGACCTTTGAAGAGTTCCTCCTCGTGCGAGATCCGGTTGTTTTCGTCGATTTCGAAGCGGATGAACTTCTGCTGCGCGAGCGAGCCGAGGAAGAGATTGTTTTTCCAGCGCGGGAAACGATCGCCCACGTAGAACGAGATCGGGCTCACCGCGATCGAGGGCGTCCAGTGACGCACGGGCGACTCGAGACCGGGCAGCTCCGTGTGTTCGCTGATCGGAGTGCCGTCGTAGTTGATGCCGTGCGTGACGAGCGGCCAGCCGTAGTTGAGGCCGGGGCGGATGAGGTTGAGTTCGTCGCCACCGCGCGCGCCGTGCTCGGTTTCCCAGAGAGCGCGCGTGCGTGGATCGAGTGCGAGACCCTGGGGATTGCGGTTGCCGTAGCTCCAGATCGAGCCGCACGCGCCGGCTTGTTGCGCGAAGGGATTGTCGGGCGGGATCGAACCGTCGCGGAAGATGCGGTGCACTTTGCCGTTGGGCTTCGTGAGATCCTGCGCGTCGTGCGGGAGCCAGCGATCGCCGACCGTGAAGAACAGGTAGTCGCCGTCGAAGAGCAGACGGCAGCCGTAGCCGACGAAACCCTTTTGGTAGTATTCGCGCGGGATGCCGAAGATTGTTTCCTGATCGACAAAGGCGTGTTCGCGGAGCCGGCCGCGGATGATCTTCGTCATCGCGGTCGTGGTATCGATGTAGGGCTCTTCACCCGGATCGGAGAACGAGAGATAGATCCAGCCGTTCTCCGCGTAGTCGGGATCGAGCGCCATCGACATGAGACCGCCTTCGTCATGCGGCACCACGAACGGTAGTCCGGCGATCGGATCGGGATGCAGTTTCCCGTCGGCTTCGATCACGCGCAGACGTCCGGGCCGCTCGGTGACGAGGATGCGGCCGTCGGGCAAAAACACGAAGGACCACGGCACGTCGAAACCTTCGGCGATCGTTTCGAAACGATAGCTATGCGCTTCGCTCTTTTGCCGGCCGCTGGGAAGCTCGGCGGTCTTGCTGAGCGCGGGATCCTTCGAGCGCGTGACCATCTCGCGCATGTAGGCGATCAGACCGCGACCTTCGGCGGGCGTGAGCGCGGCGGCGAAGCCCGGCATCTCGGTGCCGGGCACGCCTTCGAGAATCACGCGCAGGATGCTCGCTTCGTCGCTGCCGTGTTTCCACGTGCTGTCCACGAGGTTGGGACCTTTGCCGCCCTCCATGCGCAGGCCGTGGCACGCGCTGCAAAATTCCTCGTAGAGTTTCGGCGAAGATCGGCCCAC
This sequence comes from Opitutus sp., assembly GCA_024707325.1. Lineage (GTDB taxonomy): Bacteria > Verrucomicrobiota > Verrucomicrobiia > Opitutales > Opitutaceae > Opitutus. The sequence continues at coordinate 1,180,385 of JANPZY010000001.1, forward strand.
CGGCGGCGCGGGCGGACCGGCCAGCGCGTGCGCGCCGAGCAGCAAGCCGGGCAAGGCCACCAATGCCGGACGGGTGAAGCGGGACAAATTCATGCGGGAGAGGGAGAACAGCGGAACGCGCGCCACGGACTGGCAAAACATCCGACACGTTCCGGATCGTGTCACATAATTTAGGATGCGCCTGATAACGAGCGACATCGGAATCACAGACCGCGGAAAGACCGCGAGAAGCTCCGGCGATGTGCATGACTCTTGCTTTAGCGCGACCATGTCCTTCTTCACCACGAGGGCCACACGCGCCGGCCGGGTCGACTCCCGGGCACCCTTCGGCACGTTCAAAACGCCACGCGCCGTGCCCACGGCTCAAAAATCCGACGCCGCGGGCCAACTCGGCCGCATTGCGAAAGATGCCGTGCAACTCGCTGCGCTGGGTCCCCGACTGGCCACGCTTGCCGGCGCCATGGAAACACAGGCGCAGAATCAGGCGAAGAGCACGGCGTTGATCGCGGGGATGATGGAAGCGCTTGCGCAGGATCTCGATCGCGCGGTGGCGGAGTTACGCGATTCGTCGGGCCAGATGCAGCAGGCGCTCGGCACGGTGCAGCGCATCGCGGATCACACGCGGCTCCTTTCTTTCAACGCTGCGATCGAAGCGGCGCGCGCCGGCGCGCAGGGCGCGGCATTTGCGGTCGTCGTCGACGAAGTGAAACGTCTCGCCGAAGGCACCGGCCAGGCCACGCGCCTCATCGACGAACGCATGGATGAAATCGCCGGCAGCGTCGCGCGGGTGGAATCCGTCACGAGCGTTCAGGAAGACACTCCGAAAGGCGAAGCGCGCACCGTGCAGGCGATGAAGGAACAGGTTCGCGGCGTTGCCGCCTCCGCCGAAGCGCAGCTTGCGAGCGCGGCTTCCGTGCACGCGATGGGCGACCAGGTGAATCGGCTCACCGAATCCCTGTTGCTCGCCGTCGGCACCTTCCGCTTCGAGGCGCACACGGCGGCGCGTTCCGCGGTGGAAGGTTTCGTGCCGACGCTCCAGCGCGATTTCGACGATCGCGAGCGACTCGAGGAGGCGATCGGCGACTGGTTGCGCATGCATCCGCATTTCGAACTCGCGTATCTCACCGATGCGCGCGGCTGCCAGATCGTGGACAATCTCGGCCTTCGCGGCGATGTGCTCACGCGCGATCCGGCGGGCTTCGGTCGCGATTGGTCGGATCGCCCGTGGTATCGCGCGGCGCTCGATCACGATGGCGCGTGCCCGACCGACGTTTACCGCTCCACCGCGACAGGTGATTTCTGCTTCACCATTGCCATGGCTTTGCGGGACGAGACCGGGCAGTTGCTCGGCGTGTTTGGCTCCGATGTGAACTTCCAGCGCTTGGTGAGCCAGTAGCGCGACGGCGCCTGCGTGCCGGGTTGCATGTGACCGGGAAAGTGTCGCACGCTCCCGGTCGCATGGCCGCTTCCAAACCCATTCCCGGTTCGACCGGCGAAGTGCTCACGTGTCTCCCGTCGCCGTATCAGCCACATGCGCCGACGGGGCTGCTGTATCTCCCTCGATTTCTCGCCAAGTGCGCCTACGTGAAGACCCACGGTTCGCTGCCGGCGAGCTACGCAAAAAACTATAAACGTGGTTTGGACCGCTTCTTGTGTCTCCACCTCGGCATCGATCCGGCCGCCGTGGAGAAGATCGTGCACGAGTGCATGGACGCCGGTGCCGACGAAGCCGAACGCGACCGCCGCCTGCTGCAGCTTTTCCCGGTCGACGTCCGCGCGACGAAGTGGAACCGCGAACTCGCGCAAAAGGGCATGACGCCCGCCGGCCGCGATTTCTTGCGCGAAGCGCTCACGAACATGGGCTGCGCCGACCGGGTTGATGAGATCATCAGCGTGCCCGATCTCATCGATTTCGACGAAGGCCGGATCGAGTAATTCCGGACGCGGAAAAAATCACGCAACGGGGCTTGGCGGAAAGCCGCTGACTCCCTATTTTTCGCCCTCCATGGTCAAAGGCCAGAAAGTCGTCTGCATCAACGACACCTTCCCCCAGATTATCCTGGCGCTCTACAAGCAGTTGCCGGTCAAGGGGCAGGTTTACACTGTGCGCGAGGTTTTCCTCGGCCGGGAGAAGATCGTGCGCGGCGGCGACTCGGCCACCGTGGGCCTGCTGCTCGAGGAGCTGAAGAACCCGCCGGACCCGTTTCACCAAGGTCAGCAGGAGCTGGGGTTTTCGTCGGAGCGTTTCGCGCCGCTCGAAGAGTTGCCGGACGAGGAAGCCGAATCGGCCGCCGAGGAAGTCGGTGCCGGCACGCTCGCTGGCGCGTGGGCCAACTGAGTCCGGCCCGAGTCGGGACAGGGTGCGGCTTGAGTCGTGCCTGAGTGCGGACCGGGTCGGGACAAGGAGCGTCCAACGTCGAGCCAAGGTGCGGACCGCATCGCGCCAACGTGCGGCGTGAATCGGTGCGACTTTTTTGCGGCGAGGACGTCAGATGTGTTTACCCCCGCATGAAGATCCTGCGTTTGCTCGCGTTGCTCCTTTCTTTTGCGTGGCTGCCGGTGCTCACGAGCGCCGTCGCCGCTGCGCCGGTGTATGAACTCCGCACCTACACGACGCCGCCGGGCAAACTCGACGCGTTGCTGACGCGCTTCCGCGATCACACGTGCAAGCTCTTCGAGAAGCACGGCATGAAAAACATCGGCTACTGGGTGCCGATGGACGAAAAAGACGGATCGCAGAACACGCTCGTCTATTTTCTCGCGCACGAGAGCCGCGAGGCCGCGAAGAAATCGTGGGCAGCGTTTGGCGGCGATCCCGCGTGGCAGGCGGTGCGGAAAGCGAGCGAAGCGGCGGGGCCGATCGTCTCGAAAGTGGAGTCGGTGTTTTTCACGGCGACGGATTATTCGCCTGAGTTTCAGCCGTCGTTTGCGATGAACCCGCGCGTTTTCGAGCTGCGCACTTACACGGCGGCGCCGGGCAAGCTCGCGGCGCTCGATGCGCGTTTCCGCGGCGGTGAGACGGAGCTCTTCGCGCGCGCGGGCATGAATGGCCTCGTGTATCTGCATCCGCTCGACGCGGAGCAGGGCGCGGGCACGACGCTCGTCTATCTGCTCGCGCACCAAAGCCGCGCGGCGGCGGAAAAATCGTGGCAGGCGTTTCGCGACGATCCGGATTGGATCGCGATGCGCGACAAATCCGAAGCCGCGGGCAAACTCGTCGCGAAGGTGCAGTCGGTGTTTTTGCAGCCGACGGGTTTTTCGCCGATCGAGTAACGAGCTGAACTCCGCGCCGCGGCGGCGTCAGAACATCGGGGCGCCGTCCGGGATCGAGCCGACGATCTTGAGTCGCACCGTCTCGAGATTTTCGCGGACGAGCGCGCCCATCGATTCGCAGTCGAGGTATTCGTTGCGGCTGAAATGGTCGGCGAGACTCGTGCGCAGTTCGTAGATTTTCTCGATCGGGGCGATCGGGTCCTGGGTCATCTCGTCGAGCAAAAGCGCGAGGCGATCGGCGATGATGCCGGCGCGCTGGAGCATGAGCGCTTGTTCCTCGCGCTGGTATTGGAGCGCGGTCTGCGGGTTGAGGTGGTTGATGCAGAACTGCGCGAGCGGTGCGTTGTCGCGGAAAAACTGCGGGAGATAGAAGTTTTTGCGGCCGTTGTAGGACTGCTGGTCGAAGTCCATCGCGCGGATGCGCAGCTGCGCCTCCTCGAAGTCGGGCGTGATGACAGCGACAAAGTTATACGCGCGCATGTCGCCGAGCAGGCGGATGAAGCAGCGCTCGTTGAACTTCACGAGCTCCTTCGCGATGCGGATCGGTTTGATCTGCCCCGAATTCAGGTGCCGCGCGATGAACACGTCGCCGGGAATGCCGACGATGTGCTCCTCGATGAGCGTGTCGCCGCAGGTGAAATAGTTGAGACGATTGGGCGAGAGCAGGTGCTCGAGTTCGAGACCGTAAACGCGCGAGGCGTCGGCTTTCTTTACGTAGAAATAGTCCTGATTGTCGTTGAACGCGTTGACGACGCGGATGCGAAACGGCGTGGAGTTGCCGAAGCTGCAGAAGTCCACGCGATCGACATAAAGATGCTGCACCACGCTCATGTCGCCATCGACGCGGAGGAGCGCGTAGATGACTTTCAGTCCTTCGTAGAGGTCGTCCATCTCCTCGGCGCGGTAGATCACGGAGTCCCAGAGCGTGGGTTTGCCGTTGGCGTCGGTGAGCGGGATCGCTTCGTGAAAATCGAGCAGGCGCGCGTAGGTGACGGGCAGTTCGCGGTCGCGCCGATAGCGACGCAGATAGCTGCGCAGGCCCGGTCGCACAGGGTAACTGGGTTTCTTGGGCGAAGCCTGAACGGGGCGGACGACCGTCTCCATGCGGGTATTATCGGCCGCTTCGAGAATCGCGCGAGTCCGGTTTGTCTCCAACGCGTGAATACCAGCGATTCTGCTGGGCGCGCTCACGCATGTTAATCGGCTGCGGGCAGTTCGAACCAAAACACGCTGCCACCATCCGCCGGAAACTCCGCGCCGACGCTGCCGCCTTGCGACTCGACGAGTTGTTTCACGATCGGCAACCCGAGCCCGTGTGATTCCTCGCCCGCGGTGGGACGCGGGGAGAGTTTCGCGCCGGCGGCGAACAGCCGCGCGCGCTCGTCCGCCGGCACGCCGGGACCGGAGTCCGCGACGGCGAGACGGACTTTGTCGTTCGCGACGGAAGCGTGCAGCGCCACGCGGCCGCCGGGCGGCGTGAACTTCAGCGCGTTGCTCACGAGATTGGCGATGACCTGATACGTCAGCGTGGCGTCGCAGCGCACGTTGGGGAGCGCGTCCGGCGCGGATGGAGCGATGAGTCGGATGTTTTTCCGCTCGGCGGCGGGACGGTGCTGGCGCACGACTGCATCGCCGAGCAGCGCGAGATCGACACGCCCGCTCGTCTCGCCCTCGGGGCAGGTGAGCGTGAGACCGAGAAACGTGTCGATGATCCGGCGAATTTGCGCGGCGGATTCGCCGATGCTCTCGAGCTGTTTGCGGACGGACTCGGGAATTTCTTCCTGCCGCCGCGCGAGCTCGGTCGCGAAAAGAATCAGGCAAACGGGATTGCGCAGATCGTGGCTCGCGATGCGCATGAAGTTCTCCTTCCGCGTGAGCTGCTCGGCGAGTTCGCGCTGATAGCGGCGCAGCGCGAGATGCGTGCGCACGCGCGCGAGTGCCTCCTCGTGCTCGATGGGTTTGGTGAGGTAATCGACGCCACCCGAGGAGAACGCGCGGACCTTGTCCTGCGTTTCGTTGAGCGCGGTCATGAAGAGCACGGGAACGTCGGCCGTGGTCGCCTGAGCCTTGAGGCGGCGGCACGTTTCGAAGCCGTCGAGTCCCGGCATCATCACATCGAGCAGGATCAGGTCGGGCACGATCTCGGCGGTTTGCGCGAGCGCCTCTTCGCCATCTTCGGCGACCATCAGCTCGTAGCCGGCGGCGCCGAGCGTTTCCACGAGCACGCCGAGGTTCGCGGGCGTGTCGTCAACGATGAGAATTTTCTCAGCCATGGGAGAGTGCTCAGGATGCGCGGTGCCGCTCGATGAATTGGCGGATGGCCTTCATCTTGAAACGACCGGCGAGTTCGAGAATGCCCTGCGCGAAGGGCGCGAGTTCGGCGTCGCTCGTCGGCAGCGCTTCCGCGCGCGAACGCAGGCCGAGGATGTCGCCTTTGCGCGCGAGTTCGTAGAGCGCGTCGAGTTCGGCGGGCGCGGGGACTTTTGGAAGAAGAGGGAAAGGCGTGCGCGTTTCGCCCGTGTCTTCCGTGAAACGCCATGTGAGGCGCAGCGCGTTGCCGATCACGCTCCACAGTTCCTCTTCGCGAAATGGCTTCGCGAGAAAATCGTCGCAGCCCGCGTCGTAGCAATCGCGCCGGTCGATGTCGTAGGCGCTCGCGGACACGGCCACGATGCGCGTCGTCGCTCCGAGTGGCGTGGCGCGAATCCGCCGCGTCGCTTCGAGACCGTCGATGTCTCCCGGCAGCCGCAGATCCATCAGGATGAGGTGCGGCGCAAAACGCCCGGCCTCGGCGACGGCGCTCGCGCCATCGGCCGCTTCGGCGAGTTCGAAACCGAGCGGCGAGAGCATCGCCGCCATCACGGAGCGATTCGCCGCGATGTCGTCGACCACGAGCACGCGTTGCACGGGACCTTCGTAACCGTAAACGCGGCGCGTGGGTGTGGCGCATTGCATCGCGCTCTGCGCGGCCGGCAGGGGCACATCGAACCAGAAACGACTGCCCCAGCCGGGACGACTCTCGACGTTGAGCGTGCCGCCCATGCGTTCGACGAGACTGCGACTGATCGCGAGACCGAGACCGGTGCCGCCGGCGATGGAGGTGCGATCGCCGACCTGCGTAAACGGTTCGAAGATGCGTGCCAGATCCGACTCGGCAATGCCACGGCCCGTGTCGCTCACCGAGAAACGCAGCAAACCGCCCGGGCGGCTCTCCACTGAAAACACCACGCCGCCTTGCGACGTGAATTTCACGGCGTTGCTCAGGAGATTGAAAACCACCTGGCGCAGTCGCGCTTCGTCGCCGCGCACGAAGAGCGGCAGCCCGGATGCGAGCGCGGTTTCGAGCAGGAGATTTTTTTCGCGCGCGCGTGCGGCGAACACCTGACCCGCGCTGCGCGCGAACTCCGCGAGATCGAAATCAATCGGGTGCAGCTCGATGCGGCCGGCCTCGATTTTCGAGAGATCGAGCACGTCGTTGATCAACACGAGCAGATGCTCGGCGGACTCGTGGATCACGCGCACGCCCTCGCGCTGCTTTTCGTTGAGCATGGCATCGCGCCGCAGGATCTGCGTGTAGCCGAGGATGCCGTTGAGCGGCGTGCGCAGCTCGTGGCTCACGCTCGCGAGAAACAAACTCTTCGCGCGGCTCGCGGTGTCGGCGGCGTCCTTCGCCTCCTGCAACGCCTGCGCGGCTTCGCGCTGCTGCGTGACGTCGATCGCCACGCCTTCGAAATGCACGACCTCGCCGGCGGAGTTGCGCACGACGCGCACGGATTCCGAGATCCAGATGCGCGAGCCGTCGCGACGATAAATCTCGGATTCGAAATCGGTGACTTCATCCTGCGTCTCGATCAGGCGCATGAATTCCGCGCGCCGCGAGCGATCCACGTAAACCTGGTGGCCGATGTCGTTGACCGCGTGGATCAGCTCGTCCGCCGACTCGTAGCCGCACATGTGCGCGAGCGCGCGATTGGCGCGGACGAAGCGACCCTCGGGCGTCGTTTGATAAAGTCCCTCGAGCGCGTTCTCGAAGATTCCGCGATACTGACGCTCCGCGCGGCGCACGGCTTCCTCCGCCTGACGGCGATGCACGGCGGTCGCGGCTTGTTCGGCGACGAACATCAGGAGGCGTTTCTCTTCTTCGCCGTAAGCGCGGCCGTTGTGGTAATCCTGCACCGCGATCACGCCGATCGCACGGCCGTTGATCAGCATCGGCACGCCGAGCCACAGCGCCGCGGGTTCGCCCATCGGTTTGTAGCTGCCGCGTTCGCGCAACAGCACGGTGAGTTGATCGGCGGTCGTGAGCAGCGGTTGTCCGCTGTCGATGACCAGCTCGGTCAGACCGTTGCCCGGCTTGCGCGGCGCGGGCGCCGACGTGCGCTCGTCCACGAAATAGGGAAACGTGAGCAAACTCCGGTCGTGGCTCAGCAGCGCGAAGTAGAGATTTCGCGCGGGCATCAGGCCCGACACGATCAGGTGAATCTCCGCGAAGAAGCTGTTGAGATCACCGTCGGAGAGCGCCGCGCGGGAGATGCGATACGTGGCCTCCTGCACTTGTTCGCGGCGACGACGCTCGGAAATGTCGATCGCGACCGTGAGCATCGTCGGCGGGCCATCCATGCTCACGAGGTCCGCGTTGAGCAGCAGTGTGCGGACGGCGCCGAACTTCGTCCGAAAGTTCGCCTCGAAATCCCGCACGCTGCCCGTCGCCTGCATCGCCTGCAGAAACGAGTCGCGCTCCTCGCGCCGCACCCAGAGCCCGAGCTCGAGCGTGGAGCGCCCGATGACTTCTTCGCGCGTGTAGCCCGAGTTGCGCAGGAAGGCCGGGTTGACCTCGATCAGTTCGCCGTCGCCCACGCGCGCGATCAGCATCAGCGCCGGACTCGCGTGAAAACTTTTCTCGAAGAGCGTGCGCGACTCGAGCCGGCTCGCCTCGCTCGCGCGGAGCGCTTCCTGCACGCGGCGGAGTTCTTCGCCGGCATTGGCGGCGGACGGCGGCGGAGGAACGGGGTCGGTGCTCGGCATCGCGTGGAAACGGGAGGACCAACCGATGAAAGCTGAACTGCGGGCACGCAACGGCGAAGCTGCCGTCGCGACGCCCGCGGGTTATAGCGGTGTTACTTGGTCAAAGACTTCAGGTAGGCGACCACCGCACGCGCATCCTCGGCATCGAAACGATACTCGGGCATCGGCGGCAGCGGACGCGAACCGTCGGGACGCGTGCCGGATTGCAGGAAAACGATCGCCTGCTCCTCGGTCATCGACGGGAGGCCCGCGATCGGCGGCGCCGCGGGAGACCACGGCATCGGCACCGTGGGCGCGAACGGCAGCGGCGCACCCTCGAGCCAGAGCTCGGGGATGAATTCACCGCGCTCGTTGCGCGGACTGTGGCAGTCGGCGCACAGACCGACGTTCTGCACCAGGTATTTTCCGCGCGTGAGCAGCGGATCGGTCGCCGCCGTGTTGGCGGCTGAGTTCGCCATCAGCGAGGACGCGCTCAGGACAACGCAGACGAAGAGAGGGAGTGATGTGATGGTTCGCATGGGACGGGGATAGGGAAAGGAAGAGTGCGGCAGTCATGACAGGACGGATCGGAGCGGGTAACGTGGACGCGATCGCTCACGCCACGGCTTGGTGGAGCGTCACGGCGCCGCGCATGGTATCCGCGAGCGTTGTGTAGGTTTTCTTCCACGCACCGGCCACCTCGGGCGTGAACTCGGGACCGAGTCCCTTCTGCAACGTCCAGAGCAACACTTCGCCGACGACCGTGTAGTGCTCGTGGCGCACGCCGTAGACGACGTGACGCGAGCTGAGCTGACGGAGCATCGGCATCAGCGTGTCAGGCTGGTCGAGCAGCGACACGGCCGTGCCGATCATGCCCATCAACTTCCGCCCCTGCACCCGCATGTCGCCGTGGAAAAGCAGCCGCAACGCCGGATCCAGCTCGAACAACCGCGCGTAGAACAGAGCCGAAATTTGTTCGGCGATCGGACCTAGCTTGGTGAACGAGGTGCGGACGAGGGCAATTTCCTGCGGAGTCATGTGGAGTTGAAGAAGGAGGAGCGGGAGTGGACGCGGGACGGACCGGACGACGGCGGAGCGATCAGGCAGCAAGCCCGAGACGCTCGTGGCTGCGCCGCGGCTGAGCCGTGAGGACGCGCGGCGTGCGGCGGTAGTCCGTGAAGAACAGGAAGCCGAGCGCGGCGGAGAAGAGGATCGAGCCCGTGATTTCGACGCTGAGCGGCAGCACCACGAACGCAGTGAACGCACCAGCAAGGGCCAGGATGAGGGACGGTTTCATGACAAGAGATGTGTGATGCCGTCGAGAATGCCACAGTCTGGCGTTTTCCGGTATGGGCCGCCCGGGGTGGGCCGATCGGCCCAGGCCCCAACCCGTCCCACGTCGCGACGAAGTGCGGACACGGTCGAGCCCAGGTCCGCACCGTGTCGCGCCAAGGTCCGGCTCGAGTCGTGCCACGATGCGCACCACGTCGCGCCATCGTGCGCACCGGCTCACGCCAAGGTCCGCACCACGCCGCACCCCTGAGCGACGCGTTTCCCCAATCGAAAATCGAGAATCGAAAATCAAAAATCCAATGACTTGCCCCCGGCTTTACTTCGCGCGGTGGCGTTGCCAGCGTCTCGCCCCGTGAAACGGATCCTGGTGATCGACGACGAGGCGAAGCTGCGAAAGCAGTTCTCCGCGCTCCTCTCGCTCGAGGGATTTTCCGTGATCGAGGCGCGCAACGGCCGCGAAGGCGTGGAGCTCGCGCAACGCGAACAACCCGACCTCGTGCTCTGTGACATCACGATGCCCGAGATGAACGGCCACCGCGTGATCGAGTCGCTGCGGGCCGACGCGCGCACCGCGCATCTGCCGTTTATTTTTCTGACGGGTTGGAGCGAGCGAGGCGACATCCGCACGGGCATGAATCTCGGGGCCGACGATTATCTCACGAAGCCGGTCGATCCCGACGAACTCATCACCGCGGTGAAAGCGCGACTCCGTCGTGCTGAAGCCGCTGCGACCGTGGTCGCGAAATCCGCGAATGGATCTTCGGGTGCGGAGCCGCAGCCCGCCGCGCTCGAATCGCTCGGCCTCACGCCGCGCGAAGCGGAGATTTTGTTCTGGGTGGCGCAGGGAAAAACGAATCCCGAGATCGCCACGATCCTCGGCATCGGCCTCACGACGGTGAAGAAGCACCTCGAAAGCACTTTCGCGAAACTCGGCGTGGAAAACCGCACCAGTGCCGCCGCGCTGGCGCTGGAGAAGTTGAGGTAACGAACGCTCGTTTGACGGACTACTTTTTGTAGTCGAAGCCCGGTTGGGCGGGGCGGACGGCGAGGTTGGCGGGGAGGCGGCCGATCACGAGTTCGCGCGTGGACTGAAAGTAAACGCGGTCGTTGATGCTGCGGTGCCACGCGGCGCGGGCTTTTTTGTAGTCCACGTAAGGCAGGCTCCAGGTGTGACCGACGATTTTGCCCGTCGCAGGATCGACGATGAGGCCGATCACGCCGATGCCGGCGCCGCCGGTGAGCGCGGCGGACCGGAGTTTTTTGGAGCGCGGTGAATCGGGCCGCGCGAGCCAGCGCGTGTCGATTTGCGCGGCGGTGAATTTCGCGGCGTTGGCCGTGCCGGCGGGTGCGGGACGCGTGTGGCCGGTCGAGCTGCTGTCGAGCACGGTGACTTCGTAAACGAGTTTGCCGGTGAGTTTGGGGACGATTTTGCGGTGCGCGGATTTCGTCTTCGCGTCGACGACAGCCGTGTAGGTTTTCGGTTTCGGGTTCACGGCGACGACGATCATCGTGTGCCCCTTGTCGCCGGTTTCCTTTTTATACCAGATCGAGGCGATGTCGCCGGGGCGCACGTCCTTCAGCTTCGTGAGCCGGCGCGTGAAACCGATGCGGTTCTTGATCGCGGAGTAGTAGAGAACGGGATTCGGGCTCGCGGAGGTTTTGATCGCGCCGGTGCGCGGATGCGGGATGCGGTGCTGTTTCCAATCCCAGCCGTAGGTGCTGCGCAGGAGGTGCGTGACGAACGGCGCGCAGGTGGTGCGGTTGCGCGGGAGGATTTTCTTCTTCGTATGCGCGAGCCGGAAGAACGAGTAGTTCGTCGGGGAATCCCACGAGCCGCCGTAGACGTTGAGGAACGTATCGCCCTCGGAAAATTTTCCCGCGGCGTGCGCGGAGAGGAACTGTTCGACGAGTTTTTCGCCGCGATCGAGGTGAGCGACCGAGCGCGCGCCAAAGGCGGACGCAGCGGCGACGAAAGCGCACGAGGCAAGAAGCAGGATACGAAGGGACGGCATGGCTGAAGCGGAAGGACGCGTTCAGCATGCCGAAATCGCGCGCGCCGCGAAATGGGCCGGCCGGGAGTGGGCCGATCGGCTAAAGGAACCGGCCCACCGCTGAGCTCTGTGGATTGTCATTCTGAGCGCAGCGAAGAATCCAGTGTGTGCTTCGCCAGGGCGGGCGGCTGCGAACATCAAAGGATTCTTCGCTGCGCTCAGAATGACAGGTTGCGACGCGAAGACGTGATCCGGCCGCAGCATGTGCGCGCACGTTCGCGTAAACTCACGCCAGCAAGCGCTCGCAGAGCGCGAGGAGGCGGGCGCGCAGCGGTTCGCCGCGGGCGGCAAAGGCGCGCTGGTGTTGCTCGTATTCAGATTTCCCCGACGCGGTTTCGATCGGGATCGGCGCGAAGCCGAGCGCGCGCAGATCGTAGGGACTCGCACGCATGTCGATCTCGCGGATGTCACGGGCGAGTTCGAAGCAGTCGGCGATCAGCTCGCTCGGCGTGAACGGCGCGAGTTTGAAGGCCCACTTGTAGAGATCCATGTTGGCGTGGAGACAGCCGCGCTGCTCGAGGAGCGGCGTGGTCTCGCGCGTGGGTTGCAGGCGGTTGAGCGGACGCGCGGGGGCGGTGAAAAACCGAAACGCGTCGAAGTGCGAACAGCACACCGCGCTGCTCTCGACGATCTGCGCGAGCTCGGCGGGAGCGAAGCGCAGCGGCCATGCGTTGTGACGCGTTTCCTCGGATGTCTGGCGATACACCATCGCCCATTCGTGCAGGCCGTAGCAGCCGAAGAACGCAGGGCGTGTCTGCATCGCGGCGAGCAACTGGCGCAACCAGCCGACGAATTCGCGGCGTCGCTCCGGCAGCGAGGCCGGATCGATGCTCACGCCGTCGGCGTTTTCGCGATATTCTTCCCAACGCAAAAACTCCCGCGCGTCTTCGCCGGCGAGCGTGACGTCAGGACCCGGATGCCAGCGACGCAGCCAAGCGGGCCGAAACGCGTAGTAGCTGAAAAGAAAATCGTAGACCGGATGTTTCTCGCCCCGCGCGGCGCGATCCTGATGCGGATCGGTCCACTGTCGCACACGCGTTTCGTGCGCACGCTGCCGTTCGCGCCAAGCGGTCTCGGCGAGGACGGTGGTGGGAACAGCGATCAGCGACATGCGCGGCAGATTGCCGCGCGGTGCGAGCGGCGCAAGTGCCTCAGACGGCGACGGCGCGCGTGGCCGAACTGCAAACTTCCCGCGCTGAGAGGATCGCACGTGCGACTTTGCCCGCGGCTTCGCGGCACATCTCGGAGGTGTGCGAACTCATCACCTGCAAACGGAAGCGCGCGGTCGCGCGCGACACGGCGGGATACTCGATGAGGTTCGTGACCACGCCCATTTCCGCGAGCAGTCGCACGGCGGTGCGCGCGACATCGTCGCGACCGATGAGCACAGGGACCATCGGTGCGGGACGGCCCATCAGCTCGACGTCGCGCGACGCCAGTTCTTCGCGCAGCGTGGCGACGGCGTTGGCGAGCTGGAGCCGGCGTTGGGCGCCTTCTTCCGAGCGCACGAGCCGCAGCGCGGCATGCGCGATCGCGACCTGCAGCGGCGAGATCGCGCTGCTGAACGTGGTCGAGGGCGAGAGGTGCCGCAGATACTCGCGAATCTCGCGCCGATGCGTGGCGACGAACCCACCATTGGTGGCGAAGGTTTTGGAAAAGGTGCCGATCACGAGGTCGATTTGCCCGAGCATTTGCTGGCGGCCGATCTCGCCCGTGCCGCCGGGACCGGTGCAGCCGAAGTCGTGCGCAACATCGACGACCAGTGTCGCGTTGAACTCGCGGCAGAGTTTCTGAAACGCCGCCAGATCCGGCGAATCCGCGTCCATCGAGAACAAGCTCTCCGTCACCACGAGGATACCACCCCGCGTGTCGCGCGCGCGGATCGCGCCGAGCTTCAGGCGCGCATGGTTTACGTCGAGATGCCGGAAAACATGCACCTGCCGCGTCGAGGCGGCGGCGCCTTCGTGCAGGCAGTTGTGCGCGAGCTGGTCGATGATCACGTGATCGGTTTCGCGCACGAGGCCGCGCAACAACCCGTAGCCCGCGGCCCAACCGGTGGGCGAAAGCATCACGTAGGGCATTTTGAGCTGTTCCCCGATCAGTTCGCAGAGCGGTCCGCACAGCGACACGCCGCCGGCCAGCGTGGGCGAACCGCCGCTGTGCACGCCGTAACGGTCCATCGCGTCGAGCGCCGCCTCTCGAATCGAGGGATGCGTGGACAGCCCGAGATAGTCCTGCGACGCGAAATTGATCCCGTGCGTCACCAACCCGTCGGCGTGTTGCACCGAGGTTTCGGCACCGGGTGTGGCGAGCAACTGTTTGCCGTAGGGAAATCCGCCTTGGGCCACCCGTGCGTCATACCAAGCGCAAAACGCACGGGCTTTTTCGGCCAGATCTGGGCTCGGGCGGGTCAGGTAGTCCTGGATGCTGCCACCCAGAGGATTGGCCGCAGGCGCGGCGGGAAACGAGTTCATTGAGCTGGTATTGGTCACCCGGGCAGGCCCGGAGCCAGTTGCAGAAGCTTGGAGAATGCCATGCGTGGCCAGCTGCCTCGCACTCAAACAGTGAGCGCAACCGCTTCCAGCCAGGGGAGCGGCCGAATTTAGCCGAAAAGCGCCGAAACGTCCCGGGAAACGGGGAAACGCGACCGGGAGAAAATCCCGGTTCACTTTCGCCGCGGCCCGGGCATCGTGGAGTGCAGATTTGTTACCCTGATGACCGAAATGTCCGCCCCTAGCGTAGTTCTGGTTGAGGACCATGTCATGATCCGCGAGCTCCTCGCTCGGCTGGTCTCGTCCGAACTCGGTCTGCGCCTCAAAGCCCACTGCACCAGCGTCGCTGACGGGGAAGAAGCGCTCCTGCGTCATAAGCCCGATTTGGCGATCATCGACTGGATGCTGCCCGACGGCCGCGGTTTCGACCTCATCCGCCGCACCGGCCCCAAGCTCAGCCGCACCCGCTGGCTCGTGATTTCCTCCACCGAGCAAGGCCATGTCGTTCGCGAGGCCGTGTCGCTCGGCGCCCACGGTTTCGTGATGAAACGCTCGGATCTGGCGACGCTCCGCACTGCGATTAAAACCGTCGTTTCTGGCGAAAAGTATTACTGTCCAGATAGTTCCAGATTGTTGGTCGATAAGCTCGTGGACGAGAGCCACACTGTCGGCGTCAACCTCACTGCCCGCGAACGCGAAGTTCTCCGTGGTTTCGCCCGCGGCGAAAACCCGAAGGCGCTCGCGCACCGCCTGTCCTTGACGCCCAAAACGGTGCAAAACCACCTCACGACGCTGAAGGAAAAGCTCAACCTGCACGAACCCGCCGAACTCGTGCGCTACGCGATCAAGCACGGCTACATCGAAGCGCCGTAAACGGCGGCGGCCCCAAGCCCGTCGGGCCCGAGTCGAGCCAAAGTCCGTTCTGGGTCGGGACAAAGTCCGTCCACGGTCGAGCCTAAGTGCGGACCGAGTCGGGACACGTTGCGAACACGGTCGCGACAACGTCCGCTCAACGTCGCACCCATAGGCGCACCGCATCGAACCCGTATCCGTCCTGAGACGAACCCGTGTGCGGCTCAGTCGAGACCGTGAGCCCACACGAAAGTGGGATATGCAGAAGAGCTTCGAGGGAGCGTTCGCACCCTCTACCTCTGAGATCTCTGTGTCTCTGTGGTTACAACCAGAGACCGCGACGAGCTCAGGCTGGGCAGGTGACGGGCGACCGTTTCAGGTGCCGCGTTTGTT
Organism: Opitutus sp.; assembly: GCA_024707325.1. GTDB lineage: Bacteria > Verrucomicrobiota > Verrucomicrobiia > Opitutales > Opitutaceae > Opitutus. The sequence goes on from JANPZY010000001.1 coordinate 1,195,743, forward strand.
GCCGTAGAGTTCGAGGTGGAGGCGGTGGGCGTAGCGGTAACCGCGGGCTTTGCAGAGTTCGCTGAGCCAAGCGGCGCGGGAACGGATTTTTTCCACCGTGGTGCCTTCGGGCATGAGGAGCACGCGGCTGCGCGGGATGTCGCGGTGCAGCGAGGCGAGCATGGTCTCGATCTCGTCGATGTCGGAGGGCTGCGCGACGACGAACTTGAACTGATACGTGTAGGCATCGACCCACGCGCGGACGACCTCGGGCTGCCAGCGGAGCGCCTCGTGTTTGCGGCGCCAGGCGGGGCTGAGGCGGTCGTCGGGCGCGGAGTTGAGGAGTTTCGGGGAAAGCGAGGCGAGATCGCACGCGACGCCGTCGGGCGCGATGGTGGCGGCCGTCTCGATCGTGATGTGGTGACCAAGCTCCTTGATCGCCGAGGCGAGCAGGCGGATGTCTTTGGCAATCATCGGTTCGCCGCCGGTGAGGACCACGTGGCGCGCAGACGGGTGATTGCCGATTTCGGCGAGGATTTGCGGGATCGTGCGCGGTTCGCCTTCGGGATTCCAGGAGGCGTAGGGCGTGTCGCACCAGTTGCAGCGGAGATTGCAGCCACTCGAGCGCACGAATACGGACGGCACGCCGACGAGCGCGCCTTCGCCTTGGATCGAGTAGAAGATTTCCGAGATCAGCATGGGGTGAGACGAGAGGAAGGGTGGTTTTATTTGCCCGCGAATGGACGCGAATTCACGCGGATGACGAAATCGCGCGGAGCGTGTTTTGTGAGGTGCTTCGGCGAGGCGGGCGCGGTTTTCCGGAGATCGGTAGTCACGTTTATGGGCGTTTATTCGCGGGTGGCCGGTTTGGCCGGGAGCGGATCGGTGCTCTCGTAAACGGTGGGATCGGCGAGGCCGGCGTGAGCGAACGCCTCGCGACGTTCCACGCAGGTGCCGCATTTGCCGCAGTGGATCGCGCCGCCTTTGTAGCAGGACCACGTGCGGGCAAAATCCACGCCGAGCTGTGCGCCGGTGGCGGCGATGGCGGCCTTGTCCATGGCGATGAAAGGCCGGAGCAGTTGCACGCCGGCGTAGGTGCCGAGCCGCATGGCGTCGCCCATCGCGCGCATGAAATCTTCGCGGCAATCCGGGTAGATCGCGTGGTCGCCACCGTGAGCGGCGATGACGAGCCCCTCGGCGCCGATGCTTTCGGCAAAACCGCACGCGATCGAGAGCATGATGGCATTTCGAAACGGCACGACGGTTTGCTTCATGTTGGCCGCCTCGTAGTGGCCTTCGGGGATCTCGCCGCCGCTCTTCAGTAGATCGGACGCGAACAGGCGGTTCACGAAGTCCATCGCGATAACCTCGTGTCGCACGCCGAGCAGCGCGGCGTGTTCGGCGGCGAAGGGCAGCTCGCGGTGGTTGTGCTTCGCGCCGTAGTCGAAGCTGGCGACCGCCACGACGGTGTGGTTGCGCGCCGCCCAATGGAGCGCCGCCACCGAATCCATCCCGCCGGAACATAGGACCACGACTTTCATGCGCAGATAGCCGCAAGATGGCGCGGAAAGCGCAAAAAAGAAAAACGGTCGGCCCGCGCCAAATCGCAACGGCGCCCCCAGCCACCTGCTGCCGAGCTACACCGCAGCGGCCCGCGTTATGTTGGTCGCGCGAGACTTGATCACAGCCATGTCGTTGCAAATCGATGACTTTGCTGCGCTTCGATCTCGGTTGCTGGCTGGCGGAGACGCCTTGGCCCGCGATCGCGATCCTCGTGAGCGTCCCGAGCCGCTGTTGTTGATCGACGCGTCCGTTTCCGCATGGAATAACGTCGCCTGAATTTACTGCATGATTTCGCGCTTTCTTCCGCTGCCTGTCCGACGTTTCCTTGGCATTAAAGTGACTTCGCGCCCGCCTGAATACCGACTCATCGACCAACCGGGCCAGCTCACGCCCTTGCTCGAGGCCCTGGAGCGCGTGGACGAGGTCTCGCTGGATACGGAAGCGGACAACATGTTCCACTACCGGACGCGGGTCTGCCTACTCCAGTTTTTGGTCGGCAAGGAGATCTTCCTGGTCGATTCGCTGGCGCCGCTGAAGCTCGACGGGCTGTGGAGCCGGCTGGCCACGAAGCACCTGATCATGCACGGCAGCGATTTCGACCTGCGGTTGTTGCATGATTTCGCCGCTTTTCGCCCGAAGAGCATTTTCGACACGATGCTCGCGGCCCAGCTGCTCAACCGTCCGCGCATCGGTCTCGCTGCGCTGCTCGAGGATCACTTCGGCGTGAAACTCTCGAAGGATTCGCAGAAGGCCAACTGGTCGAAGCGCCCCCTTACCCAAAAGATGCTCGATTACGCGGCGCTGGACGTTTTCCACCTGCCGGCGCTGCGCGACATCCTCACGCGCGAACTCAAGAAACTCGGCCGCCTCGGCTGGCACAACCAGCAGTGCATCGCGCAAATCGAGTCGGGTTCGACGGGTTTCGCGCCTCCGGGCGAGAACGACTGGCGCATCGGTCGCAGCGAGCGTTTGCGCGGCAAAGGCCTCTCCGTCCTCCACGCCGTCTGGCACTGGCGCGAGCAAACTGCGCAGCGGCTCGACGTGCCGCCGTTCAAAGTCTGCTCGAGCGACATTCTTCTGAAAATGGCCAACGCTGCCGAAGACGGCGCCGCCGAGGGCGCGATCCTCGGCTCGATCAATCTCGGTCGCCGCCACGAACGCCTCCAGGCATCACTCGGCGCGGCAATTCGCGCGGGACTCGAGCGTGACCCGGCCACGCTGCCGCGCCGCCGCGGCCGCGATTCCAATCACGTTTCGCTCACGCAGTCAGAGGTCATGCGGCTCGATCGCATCAAGGACGACCGCGACAAACTCGCCGCGAAGCTCCAGCTCGACCCGACGCTCATCGCGAATCGCGCCCAGCTCGCCCAGATCGCGCGCGCGCCGTCGCGTCTCGACGAGATTTTACTCCGCTGGCAGGCGGATCTTTTGCGCGACGCGCCGTCGGTGAAGGAGGACTGAGACCGGACGCCGCCCGGTAAGAGTTGCGACGCGGGCCCTCGCGCTCTGTCATCCCGGCTTCATGTCCGAACCCGACGCCAACATTGCCCGCCATCTCGTCGCGATGGCGCAGCAACAGCCGGAGCGGCCCGCGCTCAAAGTGCCGCGCGGCCGCACGCGTTCGGGAGAAATCGATTATCTCACGCTGACGTTTGCCGAACTCGAAGCCGAGGTCGCCGCGTGGAGCGAGCGGCTGCAGCGCGCCGGCGTGCGTCGCGGCGATCGCACGCTCGTGATGGTGAAACAAGGCCTGCCGCTGATCGCGTCGGTCTTCGCGCTGTTTCGCAGTGGCGCCGTGCCGGTCGTGATCGATCCGGGCATGGGCCTGAAGAGTTTTCTCAACTGCGTCGCACGCTCGCGGCCGCGCGCGCTCGTCGGCATCCCGCTCGCGCAGGTCGTGAGCCGCGTGTTCCGTCGCGCGTTTCGCTCGGTGGAAGTGCGGGTGAGTGCGAGTTCGCAACTTACCGCGCGACTCACGTCGCCCGGTGCGTGCGTAGACAATGCACGCACCGCGATCGCGCCGAGTGCGGCGAGCGATCTCGCGGCGATTCTCTTCACGTCGGGCTCCACCGGCGCGCCGAAGGGCGTGTGCTACGAGCATGGCATGTTCGACGCGCAGGTTCGGCTGATCCGCGACACGTATCGCATCGAGCCGGGGGAAGTGGATCTGCCGCTGCTGCCGGTCTTCGCGCTCTTCAATCCCGCGCTCGGCATGACGACGATCGTGCCCGAGATCGATCCGCGAAAACCCGCGGCCATGGACGCCGCGAAAATCGTGCAGGCGATCCGGCAGGAAAAGGTCACCAACTCCTTCGGTTCGCCGACGCTCTGGGCGAAGATCGGTGCCCACTGTATCCAGAATTCGGTGACGCTTCCTTCGCTTCGCCGCGTCCTTTGCGCCGGCGCACCCGTGCCGGCTTCGCTGTGGCGCGACTCATCGTCGTTTTTGCCCAACGGCCAGCTCCACAGTCCCTACGGCGCGACGGAATCGCTGCCGGTCAGCACCGTGTCTTCGCGTGAGATCGCGGATGCAGCGAATGGGCCCGGCGCGTGTGTCGGTCGTCCGGTGCCGGGAATCGATGTGCGCGTTATCGCGCTCACCGATGGACCGATTGAAACGATCGAGCAGACACGCGAACTCCCGCGCGGCGAGATTGGCGAAATCATCGTGCGCGGTCCGGTCGTGACGAAGTGCTACGACTCCGCGCCCGAGGCCACCGCCGCGGCGAAGATTCGCGATGGCGACGCCGTGTGGCACCGCATGGGCGATTGCGGTGTGCTCGATGACGATGGACGGTTGTGGTTTTGCGGACGCAAGGTCGAGCGAGTCGAGACACCGCGCGGTCCGCTCTTCACCGAACCGTGCGAACGCGTGTTTCGCGCGCATCCACGCGTGAAGCGTTGCGCACTCATCGGTCTCGGCCCGCGCGGACAGCAGCGCGCGGCGATCGTCGTCGAAGCCGAGGTCGCGAACTCCAAAGAAGCTCGCGCGTTTGCGCGCGAACTTCGCGCGCTCGCGGTCGAGCATCCGGTGGCCGACGCGATCAAAGTTTTTTATTTTCATCCGCGTTTTCCGGTGGACGTGCGGCACAACGCGAAAATCCATCGACTCACGCTCGCACGCTGGGCGCAGACCGCGCGCGGCTACGAAAGCGATCCGAAACGATGAACTCTCCGCGCGATTCCGTTCTCGTTACCGGCGGCACCGGTTTTCTCGGTCGGCGCATTGTCGAGCGTCTGCTCGCGGCGGGGCGGAGCGTGACGGTGCTCGGTCGCACGCCCGCACCCGATCTCGAAGCGCGCGGTGTGCGTTTCGTGCGCGCCTCGCTCGACGATGCCGCTGCGGTGCAAGCGGCGTGCGCTGGCGCGGGGACGATTTTCCACGTCGCCGCGAAAGTTGGCGTGTGGGGCCGCTACGAAGATTTCTTTCGCACCAACGTGCTCGGCACGCGTGCGCTGCTCGAGGGCGCGCGCCAGCACGGCGTGAAACGCTTCGTGCACACGAGCACGCCGAGCGTGGTTTATAACGGACGCGATCTTGCCGGTGCCGACGAGTCGCTGCCGCTCACGACGGAGTGTCCGAGTCCGTATCCGCTCACGAAGGCGATTGCGGAGCGAGAGGTGCTCGCGGCGAATTCCAACACGTTGCGCACGGTCGCGCTGCGTCCGCATCTCATCTGGGGCGTCGGCGATCCGCATCTCGTGCCGCGCGTGCTCGCCCGCGCGCGCGCCGGACGACTGCGCATCGTGGGCGACGGGAAAAACCGCGTGGACATGGTGCACGTCGAAAATGCGGTCGATGCCCACCTCCTCGCGGAAGCTGCGCTCTCACAAAGTAACCTAATAGGTTACTTTGCTCCTCCCGCGGGGCGTGCGTATTTCATCACCAACGACGAGCCAGTCGTGTTGTGGGAGTGGATCAATGGCCTTCTGACTGCGCTCGGTGAGCGTCCCGTGTCGCGCCACGTTCCGCTCCGGGTCGCGACGATGATCGGCACGACGTGCGAGGTGGTCTGGCGCGGTTTGCGCCTTGGCGGTGAGCCGCCGATGACGCGCTTCGTCGCCGCCGAGCTCGCGAAAGATCACTGGTTCGATGTCAGCGCGGCGAAGCGCGATCTCGGCTACGCGCCGCGCATCTCGATGGCGCAGGGCACCGCGGAATTGATCGCGGCGCTGAAGCGCGGCGAAGGCTGATCGCTTTCATCACGGAAACACGGAAGCACGGAAGGATAGTAGAAGACCGGAAGAATCGCGGAAACGCGGAAGGGCGGAGACGCGGAAAATGCTCAGACGCTGGCGGAGGGGAGATCTGCTTTCATACTGAGCGAAGCGATGTTCAGCCGAGGGTTAGCCTGACTTCCAGTGTGCGCTACGAAGCCACCGATCGCAGCGTAGCTCCAAGTGGATTCTTCGCTTTGCTCAGAATGACAATAGGTGGGGTGGAGCGCTCAGAAGATGAGATCCGCTCGCCTCAAAACCGCGGCGAGGGCGCGCGGCGCATTTTTACCGGCCCATGCGGGCGGCTATTTTCGTTCCGCGCTTCCGTCCTTCCGCGTTTCCGCGATGACTCCTTCACTCCTCTTCTTCTGTGCTTCCGTGTTTCCGTGATGAACCTACTTAACGCGCACTGCGCTGACGGACGGCTTCGAAGAGAGTGATGATCGTCGCCATGGCGACGTTGAGCGAGTCGGCCTGGCCGGCCATCGGGATGCGGATCGGCTGGTCGCTGTTTTTCAGCCAGAACTCGCTCAGGCCGTATTGCTCGCTGCCCATGATGACGGCGAGCGGGCCGCGCAGATCAATGTCGGTGTAGAGTTTTTCCGCGGACGGCGTGGTCGCGACCGTGCGGACACCGCGCTCGCGGAGCCACGCCAGCACGCGCGTGCTTTCATCGACGACGAGCGGCACGGAGAACAGCACGCCGGTCGAGGCGCGCACGACGTTGGGGTTGAAAATGTCGGTCACCGGATCGCACACGATCACGGCATCGCAGCCAGCGGCGTCGGCGCTGCGGAGAATCGTGCCGAGGTTGCCCGGCTTCTCGATCGCCTCGACGACGAGGAGAAAGGGTTCCTTCGGCAGGCGCGGCTCGAGATCGGCGAGCGAGCGTTTCCACTGCGGCGCGACGGCGAGCAATCCGTCGGGACGTTCGCGGTAGGCGACCTTGGCGAATGCTTCTTTTGTGAGTTCGAACAAACGCGCGCCACTCGCGGCAGCCTGCTCGATCAGCGCGGGTTCATTCTCTCCGAGAAACCAGTCGGGCGCATAGTAGAGTTCGTCGATCTTCACCTGCTTCTCGAGCGCGCGGCGGATCTCGCGGTAGCCTTCGACGAGAAACACGCCCGCTTCGTCACGCGGGCGACGATCGCGCAGCCTCACGAGCTGCTTCACGCGAGGATTTTGCAGACTGGAGATTTTCTCGGGCGGCACCACGGACGAGAGAGAGCACGGAGAGTTCAGGCTAGGCAAATCCCGAAAACCTCTCTGTCTTCGTGGCTCTGTGGCGAAAAAGAAAAAGTTCAACGACCACCCGTTTGCGTATCACCAGGAGATCGAGCTGGAGATCTCCACGCTGACGAATCTCGGCTCCGGCCTCGGACGCGTGAAGCTGGCGGATCCTCAGCCGATCGAAAATCGAGATTCGAAAATCGAAAATTCCAGCGGCTGGGTCGTGATGGTGCCGTTCACGCTGCCGGGCGAGCGCGTGCGGGCGCGCGTGTTTCGCAACCACAAGAATTTCTCAGAGGCGGATCTGGTGGAGGTGCTCACGCCGTCGCCGCATCGCGTCGAGGCGCCGTGTCCGCTCTTCGGCCGCTGCGGCGGCTGTCAGTATCAACATCTCAACTACGTCGAGCAGCTCCGCTGGAAACAGCAGCAGGTGGCCGAGCTGCTCCAGCACATGGCGGGCATCACGTTTCCGGTGAATCCGGTCGTCGGCTCGCCGCGCGAGTTTGGCTATCGCTCAAAGATCACGCCGCACTTCGCCGCGCCGCGCTGGTTCAAGTCACCCCGCGCGGATGCCACGGTCGCTTCGCAGGAAGAGACGGTGCCCGGCGCGGTCTCTGATCTTGAGTCGCCGGTTCCGACTTCCGCGCCTGCGGAACTCAATTTCCCGATCGGTTTCCTCCGTCAGGGCACGCGCTTCGACATTGTCGATGTGCCGCGCTGTCCGATCGCAACCGATGCGATAAACGAAAAGCTCACCGACGTCCGCGCCGACGTGCGGGCGCGGGCGGAGAGTTTCACGCGCGGGGCCACGCTGCTCCTGCGCGACGCGTCCGGCGCGGTCACGACGGATTACGACGCGATCGTCACCGAAACGGTCGGCGATCTGAAACTGCACTTCCTCGCGCGCGATTTCTTCCAGAACAATCCGTTCATCCTGCCCGCGTTCACGGGTTACGTGCGCGAGCAGGCCGCGACGAGCGGGGCACGATTTCTCGTCGATGCCTACTGCGGCAGCGGACTCTTCGCGCTCACCGCGGCCCGTGCGTTCGAGCGCGTGGCGGGCATCGAGATTAGCGAAAGCAGTGTGCGTTTCGCGCGTGAAAACGCCGAGGCCAACGGCATCGCCAACGCCACCTTCCAGGCCGGCGATGCGGCCGCGATCTTCGCGGGGCTTACGTTTTCCCCGATGACACCGTCGTGGTCATCGACCCGCCGCGCAAAGGCTGCGATGCGTCCTTCCTTGCGCAGCTTTTTGCCTTTGGTCCGCGCGCGGTGGTGTATGTCTCTTGCGATCCGGCCACGCAGATGCGCGACCTGAAGGAGTTTCTCGCCGCGGGCTATGAACTGCGCGCCGTGCAGCCCTTCGATCTCTTTCCGCAAACGCGTCACCTCGAGTGCGTGATTTCACTCGTTCGGACGCAGGCTTGAATTTGCCAAAAACCGACCGCCCGGCAGTTTGGCGGCGGCTCTTTACACGATGAAAACCATCACGCCCGCGCATTCCTGGAAATTTTTCCGCACCGGCGGACTCGACCAAGTTGAACTCCGCCACGCCGCCGACCTGCTCGCGCTGCGTCATCTCGACCAAAAGCTCTGGGTCGCGCTCGCGTGCCCCGTTAAAGGACTCGAGCTCGATGAGAAAACACTCGCGCTCATCGACACGGATAGCGACGGACGCATTCGCGTCCCCGAGCTGATCGCTGCAGTCGAGTGGGCCGCCGCACGACTCAAGGATCCGGGCGATCTTCTGCTCGGCCGCGTGCAACTTCCGCTCGCTGCAATCGCCGACACGCCCGAGGGCCAGGCGCTCGTCGCTTCCGCGCGTCGCGTGCTCAAGCAGGTCGGCCGCCCCGACGCCGACGCGATCTCCGTCGAGGAGGCCGCCGACACCGCGCGGATCTTTTCGTCGAGCGCGCTGCACGGCGACGGCATCATCACGCCCGGCGCGTCCGACGACGCGGCCGTGCAGGCGTTGATCAACGACATCATCAAAACGCACGGCGGCACGACCAGTCGCACGGGAATCGTCGGCGTTACGCCCGCGATGATCGACGCGTTCTTCGCCGACGTGGCGGCTTACCTCGGCTGGGTGGATGTCAGTGCCACAAAACAAAACGCCGTGCTCGGCGACGCGACGCCCGCTGCCGTTTCCGCGCTCGTCGCTGTGCGCACGAAAATCGACGACTACTTCGTGCGTTGCGCGCTCGCTTCGGTCGACCCGCGTGCGGCCGACACGCTCAATCGCAGTCAGGCCGACTACGCCGCGCTCGCGCCTCTCGATCTCAGCGCCGCCGGCGCCGACGTGAGCACGTTCCCGCTCGCGCGCATCGAACCGCGCCGTCCGCTGCCGTTGCTCGATGACGTGAATCCCGCGTGGGCCGCCGCGTTGCGCACGCTCCATGCCGCGGCTGTCGTGCCCGTGTTTGGCGCGGACAAGACCACGCTCACCCGTGAAGAGTGGGAAACGTTGAAGGGGAAACTTTCCGGCTACGAAGCGTGGCTCGCGAGCAAGCCCGGCGCCGTCGTCGAGCAGCTCGGACTCCCGCGCTTGCGCGAACTCGCCGCCGGCTCCGCGCGAGCCGCGATCGCCGCACTCGTGGAAAAGGATAAGGCACTCGCGCCGGAGTTTCAGGCGATTGCCGACGTCGAGCGCCTCGCGCGCTACCACCGCGACCTGCGCACGCTGCTGCACAATTTCGTCAACTTTACCGACTTCTATTCGCCCGAGCGCACCGCGGTGTTTCAGGCGGGCACGCTCTATTTCGACAGCCGCGCGCTCGATCTCTGTGTGAAGGTGGATGGCCCCACGCCGCTCTCCGCGAAGAGCCAGGTGTGCCTCGCGTATTGCACCTGCACGCGCAGGGACCTGCCGCCGATCACCATCGCGGCCTGTATCACGCAAGGCGACAGCGACTACGTTTTTGTTGGTCGCCACGGTTTGTTCTACGACCGGCTCGGTCGCGATTGGGACGCGGTCGTCACGGCTGTCGTCGAAAATCCGATCAGCGTGCGTCAGGCGTTTTTCGCGCCGTATCTCAAGTTCGTGCGCTTCATTGAGGAGCAGGTCGCGAAACGCGCGGCCGCGGCCGACGAAGCGAGCACGACCAAGCTCGCGGGAGCCGCGGAAGGCGCGGCCAACGCCGACAAGGTGAAGCCCGCGCCAAAGAAACTCGATATCGGCACCGTCGCAGCGATCGGTGTCGCGGTCGGCGGCATCACGGCGGCGTTCGGCACGATCGTGGGCGCGTTCTTCGGTCTCGGCCTCTGGATGCCCGTCGGATTGATCGGCATTCTGCTCGCGATCTCCGGACCCTCGATGCTGCTCGCGTGGCTCAAACTCCGCCGCCGCACGCTCGGTCCGATTCTCGACAGCAGCGGTTGGGCGATCAACGGCCGCGTGAAGATCAACCTGCCGCTTGGCCGCAAACTCACCTCGGTCGCGCATCTGCCGCCGGGCTCCCGCCGCTCGCTCGAGGATCCCTACGAGGACAAGGCGGCGAAGCGCCGCAAGCGGCTCTTCTGGTTTACGCTCATCATCGTCGTCCTCGGTGTAGCCGCAATCTGGATACGCGCCAACCGCCTGAAGCGCGGCCACTACTTCTGGCAACCCGCGCCGGTGGAAGTCGCCGAACCGCCTCCGCCGCCGGCCGCGTCTGCCGACGCGAGTTGAGCCAAGGTTCGTCCCGACTCGTGCCAATGTCCGTCCCGAGTCGGGACACGTTGCGAACACGGTCGCGCCTCCGTGCGCACCGGGTCGGGACGATGGAGTGTCATTCTCGTTCTCAACCCGCTCGTGTTGAGAGCGAGAGCGATCGAGAGGAGTTGTTCGGATGACTCAGCGATACTCGATCCACTCCTGGGTCGAGTATTGCTCGGTGAGCGCGGAGACTTCGTCCTCGTTGAAATCAGGCCAGGGTTGCGCGACGGCGGGCCACTGAAGCGCGTCCGCGAGGGCGGCGGTGAAGTCGGCGTGCAGTTGGTCGTCGTCGAGCGGCGCACCGAGCGCGGGGCGCCAGAGCGAACCCTGAAACAGCAGGCCGTGCTTGTTTCGCTTCTGCGCGGCGCCGGCGATTTTCTCCTGCGTCGTCGGATGAATCACATCGTAGAGCTCGGCGCGTTGGAAGCACACCCCGGCCGGGCCGCAGGCGGTGTCGTCGCCGGTCGGTGGTTCGCAGGCTTCCTTGAGCGTGGCGGAAAGTCCCTGCGCGCGAAGCGCGGCGGCGAGGCAGTCGTGCACGGCGCGGTAGCTTTGCAGGGCGCGTTGTTCTTCGAGCGGATGGCCGCGCGGAATCACGAGCGCGTAGGTCCAGTCGTCGCGGTGATCGACAATGCCGCCGCCGGTCGGACGCCGGCAGAGATCGAGCGGTTCATCGGCCGGAAGCGCGGAGCGGACGAAGGCGATTTTCTGGCTGTATCCAAAAGTGCATGACGGCCGGTGCCAGCCGTAGTGGCGGAATCGCGCGTGGCTCGCGTGCGGGTAGCGCTGCAGGAGCAGAAAATCGAGCGCCATGTTTTCGGCGGCGCCACCGGTCCGGTCGGGGAGCAGATCCAGTTGCATGAGCGGAGACGTCAGAGGGAGTGATACCACGCGCGCACGAGCGGCGGCACCTTCAGCGAGGCGAGCTGCTGCGAGAGCGTTTGCGGCTGCGTCTTGAGTGTGCCGAGCAGCGGCGCGAGGTCGAGGGCGAGGCACGCCTGTCGCGAGGCGGCGATCGCGGGATTGTCGGTGCGGTGCGTGACGACGATCGGCGCCTGTGCGTCCGTGAGTTTGAAATGCGCGCGGATCGCCTCGCCGAGTTGCACGCGGGAGAAAAGTTCGCGGCCAGCCCAGTGAAACACGCCGCGCAGGGCGGGGCGCTCGGCGAGTTCGACGAGCGTTTCGGCCAGGTTTTCGCCGGTGCAGGGCTGGCGAAATTCGTCGGCGTAGAGCCGCACGGTGCGGCCGGAGGCCCAGTCGGCGAGCAGGCGTTCGTGCAGGCTTCGCTGCGCGCCGGGGCTGTCGCCCATGAGAAGCGGCGCACGCACGATCGCGGAAAACTCCGGCGCGGCGGTGAGCACAGCGTGTTCGCTCGCGAGTTTCTGGCGACCGTAGCGCGTGATCGGATTGGTGGGCGAATCGACGCGATACGGCGCGGTCTGCGCGCCGTCGAAAACCTGTTCGGATGAAATATGGATGAAGCGCGCGCTGAGATGATGCGCGAGCCGCGCGAGCGTGGCGGGCAGCGTGACGTTGAGTTTTTCCGAAAGCGCGGGTTGCGCGTCGCATTGCGCGGGTTCGGACATCGCCGCGCAGTTGATGATCGCGTCGGGAAAGCTCTCCAGCGCTGCGGCGGTGAGCGCGGCTTCGTCGGCGAGATCGAGCGTGAGCCGGCGGGCGAGTCCCTCGAGCGGGCCGGTAAAGCGACCGGAGACGCCGATGACCTCGTGACCGCGTCGTGCGGCGGCGGTGGCGACGGCCGCGCCAACGAGGCCGGAAGCACCCGTCAGAAACAGTTTCATCGGCTCAGGCGTCGAGCAGCGCGCGGGCGCAGCGGAGCACTTCGCTCAACGCGTAGGGCTTGGCCAGTCCGGCCTGGCGTTTGGCGGGCAGCCAGGCGAACGGCGCGGGTGTATCATGATGACCAATACGCAGGATCCGCAGATCGGCGTGACGTTGGTGGAGCTTGCGGGCGGCGCGCTCGGCTGGTTCGTCAGCGGGCGTGATGAGCAGCTCGACCGCGCGATCTTGTTCGCCAGCGAGGCGAATCGCCTCGGCGGGCGTGCGTGCCGACACGATGCGATAGCCATCGGCGGTGAGCATGCCAGCCACCATCTTGCGCACGATTTCGTCGGATTCGATGAAGACGATCGTCTCGTGCCCGCGCGTGGTGGGAAGCGGCGTAACAGGGGCGAGAGACGGCTGGTCCTCTTCGCGCTCTTTCGTCTCGGGCAGGAGAATCTCAAACGTCGAGCCGACGAGCACGGCGCTGCGGACGTTGATGTAGCCGTGGCTTTGCTGAACGATGCCGTAGACGAGCGCGAGGCCGAGGCCGGTGCCTTTGCCTTCGGGTTTCGTGGTGAAGAACGGTTCGAAAAGATGCTTCTGCGTCTCGGCGTCCATGCCCGTGCCGTTGTCGGAGACCGAGAGGCAAACGTAACGGCCCGGCGGAATGTCGGTGGCGCGCCGGTTGAGGCCGAGTTTCACGTCGCGATTCGACGTGGAGAGGGTGATGCAGCCGTTGCTGCGCAGGGCGTCGCGCGCGTTGATGACGAGATTGAGCAACACCTGTTGGAGCTGCGTGGCGTCGGCGCGGACGTTGGAAAGATTGGTCGCGAGATCGAGTTCGAGGCGGCCGGCTTTGCCGATGAGGCGGCTCATGATCTCGGCGTTGTCGCGGACGACGCGGTTGAGATTGAGCACGCGCGGATTCATCGGCTGGCGGCGGCCGAAGGCGAGGAGCTGGCGCGTGAGCGTGGCGGCGCGCAGGCCGGCCTTGTGGATCTCGTTGACCTCGCGGAGCGCCTGCGGGCGGTCGCTTACCTGCGCGGCGAGCATCTCGCAGTAGCCGTTGATGACCGAGAGGAGATTGTTGAAATCATGCGCCACGCCGCCCGCGAGCCGGCCCACGGCGTCGAGGCGTTGCGAATGCACGAGGGCTTCCTGGAGGCGGCGTTTCTCGGTGGTGTCGCGATAGGTGGCGACGATCTCGCTCACGCGCCGGCGTTCGTCGCGCACGGCGCTGTAGCTCCAGGCCGCGTAAATCGTGCTGCCGTCGCTGCGCAGGAGATAGCCTTCGCCGGTGAACGGCCGGCCGGGGCTGCGCAACCAGCGGGCGAGTTTGGAAAGGTCGGTCGGATCGGCGTGCAGCGCCGTGTGCACGAGTCCGGCGAGTTCGCCGGCGTCGCGGCCGGTCATGCGGCAGAAACTATCGTTGGCGAAAACGATTTCGAGTCCGCCGGGAGAGCGGGGCTTGGGCCGCGCGAGAAACACGCCGTCCGCCTGCGCGCGGAGCGCGGCGGCGAGTTGTTTCGAGGTCGGCGCGGCGGGCCGTGAAGCGGCTCGCTTCTTCACGGGGCGAGACGCTCGGTGGTCCAGCCGCCTTCGGCATCGCGGCGGTAGCGCAGGCGATCGTGCAAACGGCTGCGACGACCCTGCCAGAATTCCACGGTCTCCGGCGCCACGCGGAACCCGCCCCAATGCGGTGGCAGCGGCACGGGCACGCCCGCGTATTTCTTTTCCAGCTCCTTCATCGAGTCTTCGAGCACCTTGCGGCCCGAGATGATCGAGCTCTGCTGCGAGACCCACGCGGAGAGCTGGCTGCCGAGCGGTCGGCTGTGGAAATACGTGTCGGCTTCCTCGCGCGAGACTTTGGTGACCGTGCCTTCGACGATCACCTGGCGCTCCATCGGAAACCACGGAAACAAGAGCGACGCGCGGCCGGTGGCGTCGAGTTCGCGCGCTTTGCGACTCTCATAATTGGTGTAGAAAACAAAGCCGCGACCATCGACGGCCTTCAGCAGCACGATGCGACTCGACGGACGCCCGTCGCGCGAACACGTCGAAAGCACCATCGCGTTAGGCTCCGGCAGCTTCGCCGCGGACGCCTCCTGAAACCACCGGTCGAACTGGCGAAATGGGTCCCGCGCGAGGTCCTTTTCGGAGAGCCCGGCAAGGCTGTATTCTTTTCTCAAGTCGGCCAGAGGCATGGTGCAGCGCGACGCTGCGACGCGGCAGCCGTCGTGTCAAAAATCATCTGGTAAGTCGCGCGATCCACTCGACCGCGTCGGGAAATTCGCGCGTGAGCGAGGCGCGCTCGCCGAGCTCGAAACCACCGTCCTCCCAACCCGGCGACATCGTGCACGTGAACAAACTCCACCCGATCCGCCCACCCGGCGCGATCCGCGCACCTTGCCAGCGCCCGGCAGCCACGCGGAGCTGCGGCGTCTGGCCGGTGGCGAGATCGCTGCCGAGCAGCGTGACCTCGGCAGCACCTTCGACCGACGTGCTCAGTTGCACATGCTCGACCGGATCGCCGGCGTGAAACAGCCACAGCTCGTCCGTCGTGAGCCGGTGCAGCGCGGAAAACCCGAACACTTCGGGCGTCATTAGAAAATAAATCGCCGTGCCCACGGGGCGGCCGCCGGGGAGCGTGTCGTCGCTCGTC
The DNA here is from genome assembly GCA_024707325.1 of Opitutus sp. GTDB lineage: Bacteria > Verrucomicrobiota > Verrucomicrobiia > Opitutales > Opitutaceae > Opitutus. The sequence continues at coordinate 1,210,877 of JANPZY010000001.1, forward strand.
CACGTGCGGCGAAAATAGCCGCCTTCAAGCGGCAACGGTTCGAGGGCGAGCGCAGCGATGACCTCGGCAGCGGTTTTCATGAGCGACGGGAAAAGAGTAGGATGCGGAACGTCCGCGAGCACAGCAGGAAGCGTTCGCAACATTAGCGTAGGGCGGCTCCAGGGAGCGCGAGTGCCGTCGCGCCCCCCGCGTTTGCTTCGGACTGAAATCTCACGCGGGGAAGAATTCCCTGACTGTCGCGGCAAGCGTAGAGCCCGGCGTCCCTGCCGTTTTTCTTCGCTCTGCGCTGGCCGATCAGCCCGCCCGAACGGCGGCCTCCGCCTTCGGGCGGACCTTTGACCGTTCCGCCGTTTTCCACGCTTCCGTTCCGCACGGCGGCAGCGATGCTGCGGGCGTGATTCTCGAGTGGTGGCATTATCCCGTGCTGTTCGTGGTGGGCCTCGTCGCTGGCGTAGTCGACGCGGTCGCCGGCGGCGGCGGGCTGATCACCGTGCCGGCGTTGCTCAACCTCGGACTGCCCGTGCCGCTCGCGCTCGGGACCAACAAGCTTCAGTCGAGCTTCGGCAGCGTGTCGGCCTCGCGTCATTTTTTGCGGCAAAAGGTCGTGGATCTGCGCGCGTGCGCGTGGGGCATCGTGGCGACGGCGATCGGCGCGACTGCGGGTGCGATCACGGTCCAGCGTTTGCCGGGCGATCTGCTCGGACGCGCCATCCCGTGGCTGCTTGCGGCGATCTTGATCTACATGATGTGCAAGCCGCAGCTCGGCGACGTTGCGCGACCGGCGCGGATGGAGCGCACGCCGTTCTTCGTGCTCTTCGGCCTCGCGCTCGGATTTTACGACGGGTTCTTCGGGCCCGGCACCGGCTCGTTTTGGGTGATCGCGTTGCTGCTCGTGCGCGGGGAGAACTTCACGCAGGCGACCGGCGCCACGAAGGTCATGAACGCCACCAGTAATCTCGCCTCGCTCGCGCTCTTCGCCTTCGCCGGCCTGATCCATCTCGGCGCCGGCCTCGCCATGGCCGGGGGTCAGCTGATCGGCGGCCGGCTCGGCGCCGGACTGGTGGTGACGCGCGGAGCGCGCTTCGTGCGTCCGCTTTTTTCACCATGGTGGCCCTGACCCTCGCCCGCCTGATCTGGGTCAACTATCTGGAATAGGCCGGATCCAGGTGCTCCGTTTCTGTTTGCGCCATAGCGGATAACAAAAGTTCGAACCCTGATACGAACTTTCGTCGCGGCGCCGGAAGCCCGTGGAGGAAAGCGGTTTTTGAGGTTTGACGGGGGCGGGGGGCGGCTGGCCTGTTAAGCGGCCATGAGCCCCTCCGCCTACATCGATCGTCATGGAGAAGAGGCCGTTCGGCTGCTGCGGGATCTGGTCGCGATCCCGACCGTCAATCCGCCCGGCGAAAACTACGATGCGATGACGGCGCGGCTGGCCGCAGAACTCTCCTCGCTCGGGCTTGCCACCAAGCGCTTCCAGGTCCCCGGCTCGCTCGCCCGCAAGGTTCTCCCCGCCGACCAACTCGGTTTCCCGCGCTTCAACGTTCTCGGCAAACTCCGCGCGCGCGGAGCGAAAAAAACCGTCCATTTCAACGCGCACTACGACGTCGTGCCCGTATCCGGAAAGTGGCGACATGGCAGCCCGTTCAGCGGTCGTGTGGACGGTGGCTGGATCTACGGCCGCGGCACCGCCGACATGAAAGGTTCCATGGCGGCCCTCGCGCTCGCCCTCCGTGCGCTCCACGCCACCGGCACGACGCCGCGCGTGAACGTCGAAGTCTCCTTTACCGCCGATGAGGAAACGGATTCCGAACTCGGCGCCGCCTGGCTCGTCCGCCACGCGCCCATCTCGCCCGACTACGCGGTCGTCATGGAAGGCGGCGAACTGGGCCATGTCTGCTGCGGCCACAATGGCGTCGTGTGGCTCGAGGTCACCGTTCATGGTCGCGCGGCGCACGGGTCGCTTCCGGAAAAGGGCATCAACGCCCTCGAAAAAATGTCTGCGCTCGTCCTCGCGCTCGAGGATTACAAACGCGAGCTCGCGGCCCGCGAATTTCTCACCCCCGACGGCACGCGGATGCGCCCGACCATCAACGTCGGCGGCGTCTTTTCCGCGGGCGAGGGCGGCAAGATCAACACCGTGCCCGCGCTCGCGAAGTTCTCGATCGACCGCCGCGTGCTCGCGATCGAGAGCCACGTGCGCGCCGAGAAGGAGTTGCGCGCGTTTCTCGCCGCCGCCGCGCGCAAGATTCCGCAGTGCCGCATCACCGTCGACAAAGTCTCGGAGAACTTCTCCTGCTTCTCCGCGCCCGAGCATCCGTTCTTCGCGGCGATGGTCGACAGCGTCACGCGCGTGCGCCGCTCGCCGACCGTGTTCAACGTGTCCACGGGCTTCAACGACATGCACTTCTTCGCGCACCACTTGAAGATCCCGACGCTCGGTTACGGTCCCGGCGGTCAAAACGAGCACGCGGTCGACGAACGCGCGCGGGTGAAGGATCTCGTGAACTGCGCGAAGATTTACGCGGACTTGCTCACCACGTTTGAAGGGTGAGCGCGGCGGACGGCTCGGAGAGCTGTCCCTACCTTTAATCCTCCCGATAGTCGGGGCCCGTTAGTTGGCCCAGCCTTGCCGGATCATGTTCACGGCGATGGCCGCGAGCAGCATTGAGATGATCTTGGAGATCGCGCGCATGCCCGTGCCGCCGATCCAGCGCCCGATTTTTTCGGCATACGCAAACGCCAGCACGACGAGCGCGAGATTCACCGCGAGCGCGGCGAGCGTGATCCACACGCCCAGGGTCTGAGCCAGCAGGATCAGCGTCGTGATCGACGCTGGCCCCGCGATGAGCGGCATGCCGAGCGGCACCACGCCGAAATCGTCGGCGAGTTTCGCCGGCTCCTCGGCCGCCGAGTGGATGAGATCGCGCGCCGCGAGGATGAACAGGATCAGGCCACCCGCGATTTGGAAGTCGCTCGAGGTGATGCCCAACGCCGCGAAAATCGTCTGGCCGAGCAGCAGAAACGTGAGCGCCACCACACCGCCGGTGATCGCGGCTTGGTTGGCGATCTTGCGGCGTTTCGTCGATTCCACGCCGACGCTCATCGCCAAGAAGATAGCCGCCAGCCCGATCGGATCGATCGCGACAAACAGCGGGATGAACGCTTGGACAAATTTCTCCAACAACTCAGGCATCCCGCGAGCTTGCCCCGCCGCGGGAGCGAACGCAAGGAGCCCCGAGCCGACTCGAGCCGCACTCACTCCCAAGTCGAGCCGCACCGTGGCACGACGTGGTGCGCACCTTGGCTCGACCCTGTCCGGACCGTGTCTCGACCTTGTGTGCACCTTGCTTCGACCGTGTGCGGACTGGGGCTCGACCGTGTCCGCATTGAGTCCCGATGGGGTGCACCAGGAAGCCCGGCGGGGACGCCGGGCTCCACCTTCCGCCTCTCGCCGCTGCTGCGTTACTGATTTTTCCGAGAAGAAAATGTGCGATCGTGGGGCGCTTCTTGTTTCCGGGCGGAAGCGGGCATAAATTATCCGCGTCCAGCGGCCCCAAACCCCCAACCGAAAAACCGGAGGCTCTCATGCCAGCGGTCAAAATCTACCTCGAGCAGGCGGAATACGACGCCTTGGCTCGTTATGCGGAGGCACTGGGCGTGTCGTGTCGGGACATCGCCTATGCCGGTCTGAATCGTCTGATGCTCTCCTGCGAAGACTCCGAAGTGAATCGCGACATCGTGGAAACGCGCGACTGGCGGCGAAACAATCTGCCGTTGTGGAGCGATTCCGCGTGCGCGGTGCACGCTTACGAAGCGTCTTCCGACGATCAACCCGTCCGTAGTCGTTTCATCTAGCGGAGATGTTTTCGCGAATCAGGTAGGGACGGTGCTCCCAGCCGTCCGCGGCCGCGCTTTGGCCCGTGTGTCATGAAAATGCGGATACAGGAGACGATCCGCAGAGACACAAAGAGCAGGGTCTCACCAGCCACGACGCTCACGCCACCGCGGCCATGGTGGTGCGGCGGAGGCGTTGCACTTCAGCGTGGGCGCGAACGAGCGCGTCCTGCAAGGCGTCGGGACGCAGCGGTTTCGCGAGGTATTCGTTCATGCCAGCGCGGCGAGCTTCGTCGCGATCGCTGGAGCCGACGCCGGCGGTGAGCGCAATGATCCAGGGTAGATGCGGATTCGCTTCGCGGATGCGGCGCGTGGCTTCGAGTCCGTCCATCTCCGGCATCTGGATGTCCATGAGGATCACGTCGAACGTCTCCGATTGCACGGCGGCGACGGCGAGTTCGCCGTTGGCGACGATCTTGGGTTCGTAGCCGAGACGGCGGAGCTGATGTTTCGCGACCGTCTGGTTCACGGGATTGTCTTCGGCGATGAGGACGCGCAGCGGATTGAGCTTGGCTGTGTCACTCGTGGACGGGGCGGGCGCGGGCGTCGCCGAGGCGGCGGTTTGTTTGCCGTCGAGCATCTGATGGACGCGCACGGCGATGATGTCGCGCTTGAGCGGTTTGTTGATCAAGCCGTCGAGCGCGGGATCCTGCACGGTTTCGCCGAGCGCCTTGAGGAGGATAATCGGCGCGGGTTTTTTCTGCGCGGCGAGCTGCTGTGCCCACGCGAGGCCGTCGAGCTCCGGCATGTGGTAATCGACGAAAACGAGATCGAACCGCGTGCCGGCGCGAAGGTGCGAGTCGGCCTCGGCGGCGCTGGCCGCGAGCGTGGACTCGAAACCGAGCGCGCGGAGGTGGCGGCCGAGAATCGTGCGGCTGGTGGCGTTGTCGTCGACGACGAGCGCGCGGCGGTTCGGCGCGGGCGGAGGTGCAACGGGCGTCGAGCTCGCGTCGGCGAGCTGCGCCTCGATGGTGAAGAGAAACGATGAACCCTGGCCGGCGTCGCTCTCGACCCACATCGTGCCGCCCATGAGCTCCGCGAGTTTTTTGCTGATCGCGAGGCCGAGGCCGGTGCCGCCGTATTGGCGCGTGGTGGAGGAGTCGACCTGCGAGAAACTCTTGAAGAGCCGGTGCTGTTTTTCCTTTGGAATGCCGATGCCTGTGTCGCGCACGCCGAGGAGGAAGCGGCACTTGTCGCCGTCGCGTGACTCGGCGCGAATCGTGAGCACGATCTCGCCGGCGGGCGTGAACTTGATGGCGTTGCCGAGGAGGTTGACGAAGATCTGCCGCAGACGCGTGGGATCGCCGACGATGCGGCGCGGCGCGTCCTCCGCGATGTCGCACACGAGCTCGAGTTTTTTCGCGAAGGCTTTGCCGGCGAGCAGCTCGGCGGCTTCCTCGGCACAGGTGTGGAGATCGAATTCGACCTGCTCGAGATCGAGCCGGCCGGCCTCGATCTTCGAGTAGTCGAGTGTGTCGTTGATCACCGCGAGCAGCGCCTCGCCCGACATGCGAATCGTGCGCAGGCACTCGCGTTGTTCATCGGTGAGTTGCGTGGCCTCGAGGATGCCCGTCATGCCGATCACGCCGTTGAGCGGCGTGCGGATTTCGTGGCTCATCATCGCGAGGAACGCGCTCTTGGCCTGGTTGGCGACCGCGGCCTCCATCGCGAGCTGTTGCGCGTGCTCGATGGCTTTTTCGAACTGCGAATTGAGATCCTGGATCGCGGCGTTGGCCTGCTGCATCAACGCCTCGTGCTCGTGACGCTCGGTGACGTCGTCGAGCAACACGAGTCGCAGCGCCGCGCCGCTGTCGGCGGGGATCGCGTGCACCTGCAGCTCGGCCCAGCGCGCCGTGCCATCGCGCGCGGTGAAGTTCACCGTCGTTGCGAAAGCCTGCGTTCCCGGCCCGATCTCGACGGCCGCGCGCGTGGCATCGTCGCACTGCAACGCGTCGAGCCAGGTGGAGGCGGGCTGACCGCAAAGTTCGTTCAGCGCCAATCCCGCAGTGCGCGCAAAGGCGTCGTTGGCCCACGCCACGCGTCCGTCGGACGAAACGACCAGTGCACCGCTCCGCGAAGCGGAGGCGATCTGCTGCAAAACGTTCGCAGGCAACACCGGTGGGGAAGGCGGCCGCGGCGCGTCAGAACCGGGAGTTGTGCCGAGAGGGGCCAAGAGAAAGACAAAACCAGCCACTCATCGGCACGCGCGCGGGTCAACTGAAGGGTTTTCCCCAGACGTCTGTCGGGAGTGGCGAGGGTGCGGGATCAGCGATCCCGCTGGGTGGGGGCGGTTTGCAGCAGATTATCGGTTTGTGTCATCCAAACTTCAGCGGAAACCACGGAGCGTGGGACTTGCGTGCTCCGGCTGGTCGCGTATCCCTCGCGCGTGCCTGCCGAGACGCTCAAAGACATCTACGAATTCACCCGCGAGGAAGCGCGGCAGTGGATGGTGCGGCATGATTTCAGCCCGGTGCACGCCGCGCGGCTGTGGAACTACCTCTATCTCGAACTCGCGGAAAATTTCGACGCGATGCCCGAGCTGCCCGCGCGCGTGCGCGCGGCGCTGAACGCCGAGCTACGGGTCGGTGTGCTCTCGACTGCGGTCGAGACCGACTCGAGCGACGGCTTCACGCGCAAATATCTGCTCGAACTCACCGACGGCGAACGCATCGAAACCGTGCTCATGCGTTTCACCGGCCGCGTGACCGCGTGCATTTCGAGCCAGGTCGGCTGTGCGATGGGCTGTGTGTTTTGCGCCACCGGGCAGATGGGTTACACGCGCCACCTTACGACCGGCGAAATCGTCGCGCAGGCCGTGCATATTTCTCGCGTGCTGCATCAACTCGGCGGCACCGCCGACACCGGTCACCATCGCCTGCGCAACGTCGTGTTCATGGGCATGGGCGAACCGCTCCACAATTACGACGCGGTCATCAAGGCGACGGAGATTCTGCGCGACCCCAACGGCCTCGCGCTCGGCGCCGAGCGCATCACGGTGAGCACGGTCGGAGTCGTGCCTGGTATCCTGCGGCTTGCGCGCGAGAATCATCCCGTGCATCTCGCCGTCTCGCTGCACGCCGCCACGCAAGCCGAACGCGCGGCGCTCGTGCCGGCGGCGAAGAAGTGGACGCTCGATGAGCTCATGGCCGCGTGCCGCACCTACAGCGAGACCACGGGCCGTCGCATTTTCTACGAGTGGACGCTCATCGAAGGGCAAAACGACACGCCCGAGCACGCACGCGCCGTGGGACGACTTCTCACCGGACTGCCTGCGCAGGTGAACCTGATCCCGCTGAATCCAACTTCTGGATACGACGGAGCGCCCACGCGCGGCGAAGCGGCGAAACGTTTCCAGAAAATCCTCGCCGACGAGTTCTCGCTTCCCAGCACGGTGCGCCAGCGCCGCGGCATCGACATCGCGGCCGGCTGCGGCCAGCTCGCGGCGGAATCGGCGTAAACGCACAGCCTCGCGAATCGCGCCGGCCGTTTGCGGGGTGGACGTGCGCGCCTAGGGTCTCGCATGCAGACGACGGAATTTCTCGCGCGACTCGAACATCACCTCGCGAGCAAGCTGGCGGCGCTCGACGAAAAGGATCATCCCTCGAGCGACAGTCCGCGCCGGCTGGCTCGGATGTGGACGCTCGAGTTTCTCGCCGCCGAGGCGGCGCATCATCGCGAGTTCCTCAATCTGGCCGCGCTGCTCCGCACCGTGAACGAGCACGTCGAGGAGTAGGCCGAAGGTTCCGTGCGGTCTCGGTGCGCGAAAGTCCGTATTACGGACTTTCTGGTTGGGGTGAAACGTGTCGGTGACGGTCGGTTGTGGAGTCGGTGGGCACAAAGAAAGCCCGGCGAGGACGCCGGGCTCCACCATGATCAGGGAGGATCTTCCGTGTTTCTGTTCTTCCGCGCTTCCGTGATTTATCCGATTTCGTGATCAGTCCCGATGTTGGCGCGACTCAGGACGTGCGGCGTTGGCGGACGGCTTCGGCGAGTTGCGCGAGGACGGGCAGCGTTTGCTCCCACGAGATACACGCGTCGGTGATGCTGCGGCCGTGCACGAGCGGGCGCTCGCGATAGTCCTGCGCGCCGCCGAGCAGATGACTCTCGATCATCACCGCGGCGATGGCGCGTTCGCCCGCGGCGATTTGTTGCGCGAGATCGGCGGCGACGAGCGGCTGGCGCGACGGATCCTTGCTGCTGTTGGCGTGCGAGCAGTCGACCATGAGCTGCGTGGGCAACTCGTGTTTTTGCAGCAGGGCAGTCGCGGCGCGGATGTGCTCGGCGGAGTAATTGGGTCCGCGCGTGCCGCCGCGCAGCACGAGGTGCGTGCGGTCGTTGCCAGTGGTGGCGAGGACGGCGGGCGCGCCTTCGCGCGTGAGCGAGGGAAACCAGTGCGGATGTCGCGCGGAGCGAATCGCATCGACCGCGACCTGGAGATCGCCGTCGGTGCGGTTTTTGAAGCCGACCGGCATCGAGAGTCCCGACGCGAGTTCGCGGTGCACCTGGCTCTCCACCGTGCGCGCGCCGATCGCGCCCCATGAGACGAGGTCGGCGTAGTATTGGCCGAGCGTGGTGTCGAGGAACTCGGTGGCGATCGGCAGACCGCGCGCGGTGACATCGAGCATCAACTGGCGCGCGATGCGCAGGCCGCGGTTGATCTGATACGTGCCGTCGAGGCCGGGGTCGTTGATGAGGCCTTTCCAGCCGACGACGGTGCGCGGTTTCTCGAAGTAAACCCGCATCACGAGCAGGAGATCCTTGGCGTAGATCGGCTGCAGCTCGCGGAGGCGATCAGCGTAATCGAGCGCGGAAACCGGATCGTGAATCGAGCACGGTCCGACGACGACGATAAGGCGGTCGTCGTCGCCGGTGAGAATGTGGGCGATATCGCGACGCGCGGTGGCGATGAGCGCGGCGCCGTCGTCGGGGAGGCTGAATTCTTCTTCGAGGAGCGCGGGCGCGATGAGAGGTTTCTGCGCGCGGATGCGCAGGTCCGCGGTGGGAACGTGCGCGGTCATCAGGAGGCGAGTCCGCTGGCTTGCGCGACGAGTGGAGAGGAGGCGAGCGCGGCGTCGAGTCGTTGCGCGACTTCGAGTTTTTCGGCCCGATTGCGCAGCGTGACGAACGCGAGCGAGGCGGCGTCGCTTTCGCTGGCGGCGGCCGCGGCGGTGGCGAGCACGGAGTCGAGCACGGGCACCTGTTCGCGCGGGAGGATGTTTTTCTCCGCGACGAAAAGCGTGAGCGAGGCACCGAGCGTCTCGAGCCACGCGCGCGGCGATTTCGGCGCGGTGTAGCCGAGCGCGGATTTGTCGGGCGACCACTCCATGAAGAGGCGGATTTGTTCGTGGAGTTTGGCGAGCTCGGCGTCGGCGGTGGCGTCGGTCCAGCGTGCGGTGAACTGTTTACGTTCGCGCAGCTTCTTCACTTCCCAGACGCGGAGGAGGAGTTCGTAGTCGCCGTCTTTTTCGCGGAGCGCGCCGGTGAAGATGTAGTCGAGGCCCTCCTGGTTGGTGTCGATCAGCTCGCGGAGATTGGTGGTCGTCCATTCCGCGTTGAAGAGCGCGTAGTGCTGCTGCGGGAAAACACCGATGGCGGCGATCGGCGCGTAGAGCGGAGAATAGTAGAACGTTTCCGCGAACCACAGCGGCAGCGCGCGCGTGAGCCGGCCGAGCGTGTCTTCGGGGCGCTTCACGGCTTCGTCCGTATCGGTCCGGCCGAGCAGCGCGAGTTGTGCGAAGGCGACACGGCGGACGCGCGGGCCTTTGGGCGGGAGAACTTTTTCGGCGAGCGGTTCGAGTCCGTAGAACCAGATCGGTTTGCTGATGCTGACGAGGCTCACCTGTTTGCGTTCGGGCGCGAGGTTGACGCCGGGCGCGGAGGCGGGCTCCGCCTGGCCGGTGCGAATCGCGTGGAGGAGCTCGGCGATGGCGTTGGAGAAACCGAAGAGCCGCTCCTCGAGTTCCGGACGATTGAGCGAGAAAAGGATGTCGAGAACGTGCTGCGCGGACTCCGGATCGCGCAGCGCGAGATAGGCTTGGAGGATGTTGATGCCCGTGGCCGGGCCGTGGCGCTGGGCGTCGTAGCGCGGCGCGACGAGTTCGACGATTTCCTTCACATGGCCTGTCGCACCGAGATCGCCGGAGATGGTGACGAGCGCGTCGGCGCGATCGCCGGCGACCGCGAGCACTTCCTCATAAATCGCCATCGCGCCCGCGAGGTCCTTAAGATCGAGACATTCGCGCGCAGCGGCGAGACGCGGCACGATGTTGCCGGCAATGGCGGGCGCGCTCGGCGTCTCAGCCGGAGCGGGCGCGGGCTGGGCGGGCGTGGGGTTGGAGGAAGACGCCGGACGCTTGCCGGCGAGGCGATCGAAGAAACCCATGCGATCAACGAAAACGCAGCCGTGCGCGCTGGCGAATAGAAATCGGGAGACGGTGCGTCCGCCTGTCTCCGCGTGACTCAGGTGCGCCTCAACAAACGCCGCACGCCCTCGATCGGCGAACCCTCCACTGGCCGAAGTGCGAGCGGTGAACGCGGTGCGAGTGCCTGCAAAACAGTCGGATGGGTGAGGATCGGACCGCTCAAGCCCGCGGGCAACGTGTCGAGCGCGGTGCCGGGGAAAAGCGTGGTGGCGACGCGCGCGGCGAGTTCGAGCAGCTCCACCGTGGAATCGAGCAGGATCTGATGCGCGGTGAGATCGCCCTCGGTCGCGAGATGGAGCACGTGCGGCGCGAGCGCGGAGATTTTCGCGTTGGGCGAAGAATCCTGGTAGAAAAACCGCGTGATCGCGCCGGCGTCTTCCAGCCCGCAATGATCGCGCACGACGACCGAAAGTCGCGACGGTGTGGACCAGCCCTGCAACTCCAGCAGCGCCCGGGAGATTGCACGACGGCCGAGGTCGTAGCCGCTGCCTGGATCGCCGAAACGCCAGCCGAGTCCACCCGCGTAGTGAATCGCGCCATCGGGCGCGCGGGCGGCGACAAACGATCCCGTGCCCGAGTGAATCACGAGGCCGGGGCGTCCATCGGTGGCGAGTTCCAGCACCGGCAGCGAGTCGGGCGCGGCGCTGGTGAGGCCAAAACCCTCAAGCTGCGCGGCGAATTCCTGCCAGAAACCCGGCGCGCCGGACATGAAGAGTCGCGTCGCGGCGACTGCGGAGCGCGCATCGTGAATCTTTGCCTGCGCGAGCAGCGCGCACAGCGCGTCGGTGACGATCAATCGCGCCTGCTCGACGCCGACGACGTTGGGATTGCACCCCGGCGCGAGATGACGCGCGATGATTTCGCCCGCGGCATCGACGAGGATGCACTCGGTTTTCGAGCCACCGCCATCAACGCCGATTTTGTAGCTCATCGCGCGGGAGAGGCGTCTTCAGCGCAAAGTCTCACGCCAGCTGACGGCTGAGCCGGCCCGCATAACGTGCGCCGAGCTCGCGATTGCGCTCGATCGAGCCCGGAAGGTTTTGGCTGCGCAGCAGCGGGACATCGTGGCCGTTGGTGCGGAGCCATTCGATGACCGCGAGCGAGAGCCAGTTGAGCAGCGAGCACCCGATGAACGTCGACGTCGGGCCCGCCATCGCGCCGCCGCCGGTGTCGACAATCGCGTCGCCCGGCACGCCGCCGTTATCGAGCACGAAGTCGGACACCTCGTGGAGTTTTTTGCCGTCGGGATGCACTGTCGCGTAAGTGGTGGACATCGCGAGCGCGGTGAGACCGATGACGGTGAGGCCTTTTTGCTTCGCGTAGAGCGCGACCTCGAGCGGCGAGGAGTTTTTGCCCGAGTTGGAAATCACGATCACGCACTCGCCGGGGAGCATGCGGTATTGGCGGTCGTAGCGCTCGACGAGCTTGGTGCCGTAGCCGACGAGGTTTTCGATGAAACCCGCGGTGGGATCGATGATGCCGTTGACGCACACGAGACCGCCGGCGCGGCCGATGATCTCACGCGCGATCAGTTCGCTGTGTCCGCTGCCGAACGTGTGGACGACGCCGCCCTTCGCGATCGATGCGCCGACGATGGGTGCGAGCTTCTCGATCGTCGGACGGTTGGTTTCCCAAGCGTGAGCGAGCATTTCGTTGGCGCGCGTGTAGTAGGAGGAAGCGAGCGACATGGGGGCGGAGGTTTCTCGAAACGGAAAAATGGAAAACGCGCGGACCGGCGCGGCACGTCAGCTTTCCCAGCGGCCATAGATGCCGCAGGGGAGAACCTTGCCATCGCGCTGGATCGGCAAACCGACTTCGCCGGCCGCGATCGAGCCGCCGCGGCCGTGGAGCAGTTCGGCGAGCAGATTGGCGACGACGGTCGGAGAGAGGCGCGCGGTGTAGGCGTTGATGAGGAAGAACAGCGGATTCTCCGAGAGCAGTGCGCGGCACTCGAGCAGCAGATCCCAGAGATGATCCTCGAGCCGCCACATCTCGCCGGTGCTGCCGCGACCGTAGGTCGGCGGGTCCATGATGATCGCGTCGTAGCGGCGACCGCGCTTCAGCTCGCGACGAGCGAACTTCAGGCAGTCGTCGACGATGTAGCGGATGGGCGCGGACGAGAGTCCGCTGATCGCGGCGTTTTCGCGGCACCATTTCACCATGCCTTCGGCCGCATCGACGTGGCAGACGCTCGCGCCTGCGGCGGCGGCGGCGACCGTTGCAGCCCCGGTGTAGCCGAAGAGATTGAGCACGGAGACTTCGCGGCCCGCGGCGCGCGCGGTTTTGATCTTGGCGGAAAACCAATCCCAGTTGACCGCCTGCTCGGGAAACAGCCCCGTGTGTTTGAAGGAGGTCGGGTGGATTTTGAACGTCAGCCCAAGTGGCGCGTAGGAAATTTTCCAATGGTCCGGCAGCGCGCGGCGAAACTCCCACTTGCCGCCACCGCTCTCGCTGCGGTGATAAAAGCCGTCCCACTTTTCCCACTTCGCCGGAGCGCTTCCGGGCGTGCCCGTGCCGTGACGCGGCCAGATGATCTGCGGGTCAGGACGCACCAGCGTCACGTCGCCCCAGCGCTCCTGTTTCATGCCGTTACCGCAATCGAGTAGCTGATATTCCTGCCATCGATCGGCGACAATGAGGGCAGGGCGTTGGACGGGTTGAGCGGGCATCGGAAGGACGTTGCAGCGAAGTGCGCTCGCGCCGTTGTGTCGAGCAACCGCTGAGCGCTTTGTTGCCGGGTTTTTGCAGGGAAAGGCGGGTTTGACACGTGGTGAAATGAAGTGTCCGGTGACCGGTTCTATGAACTCGAAGCACCTCTCCAAAATGGCGACCATCCTACTGGTTGCCCTGATGGCCGGCTCAGGTCGTGCCGATGTGGTTGAGACCAAGAATGGCGCCCGCATCGTTGGCACTGTTTCGCGTGTGGGTGACGGCAGCGTGGTGGTCGCGACGTCCTACGCGGGTGATATCGTCGTGAAGCAGTCGGAGGTCGCCTCGATCTCGACCGACGCGCCGGTGACGGTGCGCTTGAACAGCGGCACGGTGCTGCAAGGCACGGTTTCCTCCAGCGACAATGGTGCGCTGAAGATCACCGGCCCCGACGGTGAACTCAACACCTCGGTCGATCGCGTCGCCGCGTCCTGGCCCGTGGGCACCGAGGATCCGCAAGTGACGGCCCTCCGCGCCGCCGCGGAGCGCAAGTGGTCCTACGAAGCGGGCGTGGACATCGCCGGCAAGACCGGCAACTCCGAGCAGCTCGGCACCGCCGTGACCGCTCGCGCGGTTCTCAAATCGGAGACGGACAAGCTCGAGTTCTACACCGGCTACAATCGCCAGGTGACCGAAGGCACGAAGTCCGCCGACGAGTTCAAGGCCGGCGTCGACTACTCGAACAACTTCGCCGGCAAGACCTCCTGGTATGTCCGCGACGAGGGTGGCTTTGATCGCGTGAAGGATATCGAGCTCTACAACGTCGCCGCCGCCGGTCTCGGCTACGATTTCATCAAGAAGGAAAACCAGATCCTCACGGGTCGCGCCGGTATCGCGTTCCGCTATGAAGGTTACGAGAACCCGGCGACGGAAGACGTTCGCTCTGCCGGTCTCGACCTCGGTCTGAACCACGAGTGGACCTTCAAGAGCTCCAAGATCGTCAACCGCATCTCCTACCTCCCGGCGTTCGAGGACTTCGCCAATTACCGCATCGTCCACGAGTCGTTCTACGAAATCCCGCTCGCCGCCGCGCAGTGGAAACTCCGCCTCGGCGTGAACAACGACTACAACAGCCAGCCCGGTGTTGGTGTTGAGAAACTGGATACGACCTACTTCACCCGCCTCGTGCTGACGTTCGAATAAGACGTCGAAACACGATTCGGCTTTCCCGCCCCGCCTTTTCGGCGGGGCTTTTTTGTTGTCTGCGCGAGACGCCGCGGGCTCGCCAGTTGCCGACGAGCGAATCAACGTGGGGCTGCCGATGTCCGCCCCGCCCATCGCCGCCGCCGATTTCTCCGCGCTCGCCGCTTCGCTGGACGGCGAACTGCACACCGGACGCGCGATGCGACTGCTCTACGCGACCGACGCATCCGAATATCAGGAGGTGCCGCAGGCGGTGGCGTTTCCGCGCAGCGAGACCGACGTCGCGCGGCTCATTCGTTACGCGCGGTCGCATCGCATCGGCCTGATTCCGCGCACGGCCGGCACCTCGCTCGCCGGACAGGTCGTGGGCGGCGGCATTGTGGTCGACGTGGGCCGCTATCTGAACCGGATCGTGCAGTTCGATGGCGCGACGCGGCGCGTGCGCGTGCAGCCCGGCGTCGTGCGCAACGAGCTCAACCGCTTTCTCCAACCGCACGGGCTGCTCTTCGGTCCGGAAACCTCGACGGCCAACCGCGCGATGATCGGCGGCATGGTCGGCAACAACTCCTGCGGCGCCAACTCGCTCGTGTATGGTTCCACGCGCGATCACCTCGTCTCCGCGCGAGGTTTCCTCAGCGACGGCAGCGAAGTGACCTTCGCTCCGCTTTTGCCCGACGAGTTTGCCCAAAAATGCGCGGGTCCCGATTCGCTTGAGACGCGGATCTATCGCCACGTGCGCGACGTTCTCGGCGATCCCGTAAATCGCCGGTTGATCGAGGAGAGTTTTCCGAAGCGCACGGTCACACGCCGCAACACCGGCTACGCGCTCGATGCGCTGATGGAGGCAGCGGTGTTCGATCCGGCGTCCGCGCGCCCCTTCAATCTCTGCCGGCTCGTCGCCGGATCGGAAGGCACGCTGTTCTTCGGCGTCGAGTTCGAGCTGAACTGCGAGCCGCTGCCGCCGCCGGGGGCGCTGCTCTGCGCGCATTTCACGACCGTAGCCGAGGCGCTGCAGGCGACGTTGATCGCGCTGCGCCATGCGCCGTCGGCGGTGGAGTTGATCGATCGTCACGTGCTCGAATGCACGCGCGAGAATCTCGAGCAGGCGAAAAACCGTTTCTTTGTCCAAGGAGATCCGGGTGCGATTCTCGTAATCGAGATCGCGCGCGAAAAACCCGCCGACACCAACGCGACGCTCGCCACGCTCGAACGGGACCTGCGCGCGGCGGGGCTCGGTTATGCGTTTCCCGTTTTGCGCGGCGCTGAGAGCGCAAAAGTCTGGGAGCTGCGGCGCGCGGGGCAGGGCGTGATGAGCAATGTCGTCGGCGATGCGAAACCGCGCGAGATTGTCGAGGACACCGCGGTCGCACCCGAGGATCTGCCGGCCTACATCGCGGAGTTCGACGGGCTGATGCGCGAGAAATACGGCATCGCCTGCGTTTACTACGCGCACGCCGGCGCCGGTGAGTTGCACACGCGCCCGCTCTTCAACCTGCGCACGCCGGAAGGATTGCGGATGTTTCGCGACATCGCGACGGATGTCGCTGCGCTCGTGAAAAAATACCGCGGTTCGCTCAGTGGCGAACACGGCGACGGACGCCTGCGCGGCGAGTTTATCCGCTTCATGGTCGGCGACGCGTGCTACCGGTTGATGCGCGAGCTCAAGCAGGTGTGCGATCCGCTCGGAATCTTCAATCCGGGCAAGATCATCGACACGCCGCCGATGGACACTTCGCTGCGCACCGCGCCGGGTGAAGCGGTGCCGGAGTATGCGACGCATTTCGATTTCAGCGCCACACAGGGTCTCGTGCGCGCGGTGGAGAAGTGCAGCGGCTCCGGCGACTGCCGCAAATCGCACCTCATGGGCGGCACGATGTGCCCGAGCTACATGGCGACCCGGAACGAAAAGGACACGACGCGCGCCCGTGCCAATCTGCTGCGTCACCTCCTCACGCAGCCGCCTGATCCGCGAAAACCGTTTTCGCGTCCCGAGCTCGACGAAGTGATGGACCTCTGCCTCTCGTGCAAAGGCTGCAAGAGCGAGTGCCCGTCCAACGTCGACATGGCCCGGCTCAAGGCCGAGTGGCAGCAGCACGTCTACGACGAACGTGGCGTTCCGCTGCGCGCGAAACTTTTCGAGGCGTATCCGCGGCTGCTCGCGCTCGCGGCGCATTTCCCGCGCGTGCACAACGCGATCGTCGCTCACGCGCTTTCGTTTCGCTGGATGCGTCGTGCGCTCGGGATCGCGGATGGAAGAAGTTTGCCGCTGCTGCCGCGCACGACGCTGAGGCGGTGGTTCACGGGCCGAACGCGTGAGAAAGCAGCCGCGAGTGCACCGCAGCGTCGCGTGTTTCTGTTCGTCGACGAATTCACTGACACGCTCGACGCGGAGATCGGCATCGCCGCGGTGCGACTGCTCGAACGACTCGGCTACCAAGTCGTCTTGCCCGCGCATGCCTCGAGCGGACGCGCGCAGCTTTCAAAAGGCTTTGTGCGCGACGCGAAACGCTGCGCGATCGAAAACGTGAAGGCTCTCGCGCCGCTCGTCAGCGACCAGGCGCCGCTGGTCGGCATCGAGCCGTCGGCGATTCTCGGTTTTCGCGACGAGTATCTCGATCTGGTCCCCGCCGAGCTGAAGCCAGCTGCTCGCTCGCTCGCGAACCATGCGTTGCTCTTCGAGGAGTTTATCGCGCGCGAGGCCGAGGCCGGGCGAATCCGCGCGGACGCGTTCACGACCGAGGCGCGCGAAGTGAAAGTGCACGGGCATTGCCATCAGAAGGCGCTGTCTTCGATGGAGCCGGTCGTGCGCGCGTTGTCGTTGCCAGCGGGTTATCGCGTGACCGTGATCCCGAGTGGCTGTTGCGGCATGGCTGGTTCGTTCGGCTACGAGGCGGAGCATTTCGAGATTTCCCGGCAGATCGGTGAACTGGTTCTCCTGCCCGCGGTGCGCGCGGTCTCGGCCGATACGCTCATTGCGGCAGCGGGCACGAGTTGCCGTCATCAAATTGCGGATGCGACCGGGCGTCGCGCGCTGCATCCAGCCGAGATTCTGCATCGGGCGCTCGCGATGTAGTTTTTTCCGACAATCGACTGCGTTCCGGCGAACTCGGTGGCTTGCGGTGGTCCATGGGTTCGAACAAGGAAACAGCATGAATTTTCTCGAAGCCGACTATTCCGAAATTACGCGGGCCATGATGCGGTCGCTGCCGACCGCGTTGATCATCATTCTCGCGGCGGTGCTGCTCTACAGCGTGCTGAAGCGCGCGCTGAAGCTGCTGACGCGGCGCACGAGCTTCACCGAGAAGGAACTCGATCCGGTGCGCCGGGCGATCAAGTGGATCATCACGATCGCGGCGTTCGTGCTCGTGCTTGGCGCGTTCGGCGCGAACGTCGGCGGCCTCTGGGGCGTGCTCTCGACGATCCTCGCGATGATCGCGATCGGCTTCGTCGCGGTGTGGAGCATTTTGAGCAACGTGCTGTGCACGCTCTTCATCATCATCTTCCGCACCTTCGCGGTGGGCGACGAGATCGAGTTTGCCGGTGAGCCGGTGAAAGGCCGCGTGACCGACCTGAACTTCATCTTCACCACGCTCGATGCCGGGGATGGCACGGTGATGCAGATTCCGAACAACCTTTTCTTCCAGCGCGTGCTGAAGCGTCGTCACGCCGCGTATGCCGTTTCCGCGGCCTCGCACTTGCGCGCGAAGCAGCCGGAAACGACGGCAACGCAGCCGGATGGTGCCGCCGTTCCCGCTCCGGCTCCAGTCGAGCCGACGCGCTAAAGCGGAAACAACTCTCTGCGAAACAAACGCGCGTCCGCCTTCGAGGCCGGGCGCGCGTTTTGTTTAGGTGCCGTAGAGCCGGTCGCCGAAATCGCCGAGACCGGGCAGAATGTATTTGCGGGCGTTGAGCTCGCGATCGAGCGCCGCGGTGAAGATCGGCACGGCGGGATGATGGTTTTCCACGAGCGCGACGCCCTCGGGTGCGCTCACGATGCTGACCAGCGTGATCGCGCGGGCGCCGCTTGCGCGCACGACGTCGATCGCCTGCACGGCCGAGCCGCCGGTTGCGAGCATCGGATCGACGAGCATCACATGGCCGTCCTTCAGTGGCGGAAGTTTGCAGTAATAGCTGCGCGCGACCGCAGTCTCGTGGTCACGCTCGAGTCCGATGTAGCCGACGGTCGTATCGGGAAAGATGTCGAGAAACGGCTGCACCATGCCCAGACCCGCGCGCAGGATCGGCACCACCGCGAGATTGCCCGAGAGCACGCGACCGGTCACTGGCTCCAGAGGAGTTTCGATCAGCTTGTCCTCCGTCGTCAGCGAGCGCGTGGCTTCGATCGCGAGCAACAGCGTGATCTGGTAGCAAAGCGTGCGAAACGTCGCCGGCTTGGTGGTTTTGTCGCGCAGGTGCGTGATGACGTGCGCGGCGAGCGGGTGTTGGAGGACGTGGAGCATGGAGCGGGAGCGGAGGTTCAGGGCTGCAACGTGAGCGTGTGAACGGCGGGACCGGGGAGCAACGACGCAGGCTCGCCCTTCACCCATGCTTCGTGCCCCGCTTGGTAGAACGGCGACAGCGGGTGTCCGCTCGCGCCGCCGGGCATGTGAAAAAGACCTTCGTCCTCGTGTCCGGGAGAAACGACGAGCCGCATGCTTGCGCCGAAGTTCGGTGACTGCACGCGGGGCATGTGGGAGTCGCCGGGCAGCGGATCCGCAGGGAGATTGAGCCAGCCGGTGAGCCAACCCGGTAGCGCGGCCGCGAGCGGATGACGAATGCGCGCGGTATTGCGCTGACCCCATGTGGCGCGGGCGAGCGCGACCCCTTCGTCATCGATTTTCTCCACCACGGCGTCGGCCGCGGCCACGAGCAAGTCTTCCCAGCGCGTGAACTGCGGGTTCAGCAAGTGCGCGGGCTTTTGTTCGATCATCTGCCAGAGAGCGCCTTCGCGGTTGAACGAGCGCCAGTCGAAGTCTTCCTGTCGTTCCAAGCACACGGCGAAAATCGCGGGGAAAACGAGACCGTGCACTTCGGTGCGAAACGCGCGCGCGAGTCGGTAGCTCACCGAATCGATGTCGGCGCGACCGGACCACTGCTGCGCGAGCTCGCGGAGTTTCGCGCGGGATTTCTTCTGCGCGACCACAGAGTCGGAGAGCGTCGAAACGAGGAGCTTTTGCCAGCGCTCCATGAAGAGCGCGCGATCATCGAGCTGGATCGCGAGCAGATCCTGCGGCGCCGCGTTTTCCAGCGTAGCGAGCCGGTCGCGAATCTGCGCGGCGCGCGGCGCGGTGTCGTAGTTGCCGTCGCCGAGCAGCGCGAGCGCCGGGCCGCCGACCATGCGCTGGTTGCCGGACCAGATGCGGCCGCCGTTGGAAAACACGACGGGCACTTCCTCGGGGGGCAAGAGACCTTCCCAGCGTCGGTCGCCAAACAGCCAGGACACGGGCAGTCGCCCATCGAGGCCCACGCGCTTCGGGAGGCGGCCGACGATCGTCCACGCGATCTGACCGGCGGCGTCGGCGACGACGACATTATGCGGCGGGATGCCGGAGCGACGCGCGATGTTCACGGCCTGCTCGGCGTTTTCGGCGGCTTCGAGTTGAGCGAACTCGAGGTTTACCGCGGCGGGATCGTGCAACGTCCAATGCCACGCGAGCGGACGCTCTTTTGCGTTGGTGCCGACGATCGGGCCGAAGACCGACCATTGTTTTTCCACCACCACCTCGTCGCCGCCTTTGACTTGGATGACGTGGCGGCGGTTTTCGAACTCGAGCAACTCGTCGTGTCCGGGCGCGCGGTAGAAGTCGCGGGAGATCGTGTTGACGTCGACTGCGACGAGATCGCCCGTGTCCACATAGGAATTGGTGAGCGCCCACGCGACGTGACCGTTGGAGCCGATCACGAGATACGGCATGCCGGGCAACGTTGCGCCCACCAGCCGGCGCGTCTGATCGCCTTCGCGCCACTCCATGACGGCGCGATACCAGACATTGGGCACGCGAAGATTCAGGTGAGGATCGCTCGCGAGCAAACCGGCGCCGTTGCGTGTGTGTTCACCGCCGAGCGCGAATGCGTTGCTGCCCGGGCGCAGGTCCGGATCGGGTCGGGACAAAGTGCGGACCAGGTCGGGACCGAGTGCGGACCGGGTCGAGGCAAGGAGCGGACCGGGTCGCGCCCATGCGCGCATCGAGTCGGGCTCGGGTGCGGCTCGAGTCGCGGCCGTATTCAAAGGACGGATATCGATGAGGCGCTCGTTGGGAATCGGCGCGAGCGGTGCGGTGGAGCCATCGAGCGCGGCGTCGGTTGGCGTCTGCAACGGCGCGAAGAAATCGAGAACGCCCGTGCCGAAGACATCGGTCAGCGTGGAGAGCGTGTGTTCGTAGTTGCCCCACGCGTCCTGCAGATCGAGCGCCATCGCGTAGATGACGAGGATGGAATCCTCGGGCAGCCATGGCTGCGGTTCGCCGCGAACGACGTAATACTCGAATGGTTTCTTCGCGAGGGAGCGGAGGCCATCGTTGACGCCCATCGCGTAGGCTTCGAGGAGCGCGCGTTGCGCGGGCGTGGCGGCGGCGAGGACCTTTTGCGCGAGCGCGCGGAAGTCGTGCGGGCGGTTGAGCCGGTCGGCCTCGAGCGCGACTTTGCCGAAGAGCGCGGAAAGCTCGCCGGCGGCGCTGCGGCGCAGGAGGTCCATTTGGAAAAACCGGTCCTGCGCGTGCGCGAAGCCGAGTGCGCGAGCGACGTCGCGGCGGTCGGTGCCGCGAAGGGTGGGGGTGCCTTGCGCGTCGCGCTCGATGGTCACGGGGGCGGTGAGTCCGGGGAGCGACACGGTGCCGTCGAGCGGCGGCAGGCTGCCGCGCATCTGGAAGTAGAACCAAACGACGAAGCCGGCGGCGAGGAGCGCAAGCAGGCTCAGCGCGCTGGCGAGCAGTTGCAGGCGGGGCTTGAGAGCGGGTTTCACAGCGAAAGGGCGATGCGGATCTGGCGAACGATTTCCGCGGGTGGCGGTGTGATGTCGACGGTGAGCGCGTCGGCCGGCGGCTCGAGTGCGGCAAGCTGGCTGTCGAGCATGCCGGGTTTCATGAAGTGATTTTGGCGTCCCGCGATGCGCGCGGCGAGGAGCTCGCGTGAACCGTTGAGGTGGACGAGTCGCACGTGCTGGTGGTCGGGAATGAGGATGTCGCGGTAGCGCTGTTTGAGCGCGGAGGACGTGACGACCGCGGAGCGGTTTTCCGCGATGCAGCGATCGATGTGCGCGCGCAGGGCGGCGAGCCACGGGGCGCGATCTTCGTCGGTGAGCGGTTGGCCGGCGGACATCTTGGCGACGTTGGCAGGCGGGTGAAAGTCGTCGGCGTCGGCAAATTCCCAGCCGAGTTCGCGGGCGAGCAACTCGCCGATGGTGGATTTGCCGCTGCCAGCGACGCCCATGACGAGGATGACCATGGCGGGAGGCGGGGTTACTGGGCCTGTTCCCACGCGCGGGTGGCGACGGGATCGCGGCCTTCGTCGAAATCGATGAAATCGAACATCGTCATGATCGGTTGCGATTCGAGACCGGCTTCGGCGATGCGTTTTTTGAGGAGCTCGGTGCCGGCGTCGCGCCAGCCGCGTTTCATCATGAAGCCGTTCCAGACCTCGCACTCTTCGTCGGTGCGACGGCCGCCGCGCTCTTCGGCGAAGGCGAGGAGTTGTTCATCGGAGAGAT
This sequence comes from Opitutus sp., assembly GCA_024707325.1. GTDB lineage: Bacteria > Verrucomicrobiota > Verrucomicrobiia > Opitutales > Opitutaceae > Opitutus. The sequence continues at coordinate 1,232,750 of JANPZY010000001.1, forward strand.
CGCCCGCGAGCGTGCGCGCCTTGAGGTCGGCGTAGTCGATCCGGAGAAATGCGCAGCAGCGTCCGTCAAAACCTCTGCCGAGGTTGGCCTGATAATCGGCGGGGAGCCAGCCGGCCTCGTGAAGGCGGATCTTGTCGAGCATGCGGCCGAAATAAACGAGCCGGCCGACCTTGCTGTAACAACTGCGGAGTCCGGGAACTGCGGGCATGGGAAGAGCTTCGGTGCTGCTCCCGAAGGAGCGAGCGAAAATCCCTTCCGCAAGCCGCCGTGGAAAACTCCGGACGCGTCAGCGATCGGCCGAGATGAGGCCGTGGCGAACCGCGTAGCGCACGAGGCCGGTGACCTCGTGGATGCCGAGTCGGGCCATGAGATGCATGCGGTGCGTCTCGATGGTCTTCACGCTGAGATTGAGGAGAAACGCGATTTCCTTGGTGCTGCGGCCCTCGGCGATCAGTTGCAGAATCTCGCGCATGCGCGGCGTGAGCGATTTGGTGAGCTCGGCGCGCGGGTCCTGAAGCTTTTGCCGGTAGCGCGCGAGCACCTCGCGCGTGATCGTGGGGCTGAGATACGTCTCGCCGCGGAGCACGGCCTGCATGGCGGCCGCGAGATCGGAGGCGGCGGCGTCCTTTAGCAAATAACCGGCAGCGCCCGCGTGCAGCGCGCGCAGCACGAAATCCTCCGACGTGTGCATCGAGAAGATCAGCACCCGCGTGCCCGGATGCTCGCTCACGATGCGCGCGGTGGCGTCGAGCCCGTTGAGATCGGGCATAGTGATGTCCATGACGACGACCGTCGGCTTGTGCTCGGCGGTGAGCGCCATGGCTTCGCGGCCGTTGCCGGCTTCGGCGACGACTTCGACGTCGGGGAGACGTTCGAGTAGCGAACGGATCCCGGCGCGCACGAGCGCGTGGTCGTCGGCGAGAATGACTTTGACCGGAGTGGCCACGGACGAAGTTACCTCAGATAATTGGCAGTTGAACACGAAAAAGCAGGTGGATGGCAGGAGGGTTGTTGTCCTGCGGCTGACGAACCGACCCTGAAGAAAGTTACTCGCGAAAATAGTAAACTGCCGTGCAGATCAGCGCGAAGACCACGGTGGGCGCGTTCACCCACAGCGGATCGAAGCCCATGTGGTAGTGATCCACCAGCCACACGATGGCAGTATACTTCGCGGCGATTGCGATCCAGCAGCCGAGGATGACCCACTCCACGCGGCGATTGCGCACAGGCGCGTAGCGCGAGGCGCGGACTTCCTCCACGAAACCGCGGTCGTAGTCGGGGGGCGGTCGGGGCGAGAGGAAAGAGAGGACGTTCAGGATCACGCCGCCAACATAGTCAGGGCGCATCGGTTGAAAAGCCGCTGCGCGCGCGGCGCGGATGAAAAGTGACGCTACTCGCGAGCCCATGCATTTTTGGGTGGGCGAATGAAACTTTTCGCAGCATGCTCAGTCCCACCCTTTCCCATGAAAACCTCCAGACTAACCTTGGTTCTCTTGCTGGCGCTGACCTCTTTCGGGTTCGCTCGTGCGGACCAGGCGGCTGCGTCTCGTGTCGAGGTGAATTTCAGCAACCCGGAAAACTTCACCGACGTGAAGGACAGTTTCCAGGGCACCACCGATTCCCGGCGCGATGCCATCCTCGACGAGATCAAAGACTACATCGTGCGTCGTGCTTCGGCGCGCCTCCCCGAGGGACAACGTCTCTCTGTTACGATCACTGACATCGACCTTGCCGGCGACTTCGAGCCGTGGCGCGGACCGTCCTCGCAGGACGTGCGCGTGATCAAGGATATCTACACGCCGAAGATCGACCTGTCGTTCACGCTCACGGATGCCAGCGGAAAAGTGGTGTCCGAGGGCAACCGCAAGCTGCGCGATCTGAGCTTCAACATGAAGACCACGACGTCCAACCGGAACGACCCGCGCGTTTACGAGAAGGCGTTGATCGACGACTGGCTCCGCGACGATCTCCCGCGCGCCAAGCGCTGAGCTTCTCTTTTGTCAGGAACTCCATTCGCATGCAGCCGCCCGTCCTTGTGACGGGCGGCTTTTTCTTTTTCCGCAAACTCGCTTCTCTTCGCCGCGTGAGTGCCGACCGTATCGACAAATGGCTTTGGGCCGTGCGCGTCTTCAAGACGCGAGGCCTCGCCGCCGACGCCTGCCGTGCCGAAAAGGTGAAATTCGGCGACCAGCCCGCGAAGCCGTCGCGCGATGTGCGCGTCGGAGATCTCCTCTCCGTCCGCCAAGGCGTGGTCACGCGCACGCTGAAGGTCACGGGCATCCCGCGCTCGCGCGTCGGCGCCGCGCTCGTGGCGCAGTATTGCCTCGAGCTCACCCCGCCCGAGGAGTTCGAGAAAGCCCGCGCGCAGCCGGTGCAGGACTTTCTCGCGCGTGGAAAAGGCGCGGGTCGCCCGACCAAAAAAGAGCGACGCGCGCTCGATTCGCTCTGGGACTGAGCGCGGCTCAAACCGCAGTTCATGTGCAGTATGGGCCGGTTCGTGCAGGCGGCTTTCTTCGGCTCCGCCGACAAGCCGGATGGGGCTTGTCCCGAATTCCCTTGCGTTTGCAAACGGGCCGTGCGTCCTTCGGCTCATCGTTAGAGAACACGTTAGATGACAGTATCTGGTGAGTCGTAGGCTGAGCGATAGGCTTAAGTGATGATTTCGAAACCCACAGTGGGAACGGACTGGCAGCAGACGAGAGATCTACGAGACATCACATGAGTAACTCCAAACTATACGTCGGTAACCTGTCGTTCAAAACCACCGAAGACGAGCTCCGCTCCCACTTCGGCCAGTTCGGCTCCGTCACCGATGTTTATGTCGCCATGGACAAGATGACCGGCCGCCCGCGCGGTTTCGCGTTCGTCACCATGGGCACGGCCGAAGAAGCCAAGGTCGCCGCTGAGAAGATCAACGGCACCGATTTCGGCGGTCGTCAGCTGACGGTCAACGAAGCCCGCCCGAAGGAAGATCGCCCCAGCGGCGGTTTCGGCGGTGGCGGCGGCCGCGGTTTCGGCGGCGGCGGCGGTGGCCGTGGCGGTTTCGGCGGTGGCCGCGATCGCGGCGAGCGCCGTTACTAATCGATTCGGTCTAACGCACTGAATTTTTCGAGGGACGGAGCTCCTTTGGGCTCCGTCCCTTTTTGTTTCTTCACCGCTGCTGCGGCAGCCGGTGGGCCGTGCCCGCGTAAAGGCAACGGCGAGTCGCGCTATTCCAGCGCCCGGCTCCTCCGCACAGACGTATATGCCTTTCAAAGCTCTTAATCTCTCCGATCCGGTTCTCCGCGGCGTGCAAGCCGCCGGCTACACGGATCCCACTCCCATTCAGCTCCGCGCGATTCCGGTCGTGCTCGGCGGCGGCGATCTGATCGCTTCCGCGCAAACCGGCACCGGCAAAACCGCCGCCTTTGCGCTGCCCATTCTCGATCGCCTCGGCGCGCACCGCCCTGGCCGCCAGCCGCGCGTGCTCGTGCTCGAGCCCACGCGCGAACTCGCCGCGCAGGTGGAAACTTCCTTCCGCAATTTCGCGCGCTTCACCGATCTGCGTGCGACCGCGATCTTCGGTGGCGTCGGCTACGGCAACCAACGCGCCGAGCTCAAGCGCGGCACCGACGTGATCGTCGCCACGCCCGGTCGCCTGCTCGACTTCCTGAAAGAGCGCACGCTCTCGCTGCAGGATATCTCGATCCTCGTGCTCGACGAAGTCGATCGCATGCTCGACATGGGCTTTCTGCCCGTCGTGAAGGACATCGTCGCGCGCTGCCCGAAAGAGCGGCAGACGCTCTTCTTCTCCGCGACCGTCCCGCCTGAGATCCAGGCCGTCGCGTCGTTCGCGCTGCGGAATCCCGCCAAGGTCGAGATCGGCGTCGCCCGTTCCGTGACCGAGAGCGTCACGCATGCGCTGTATCCAGTTTCCCATGACCAGAAGTTCGATCTCCTCCTCGCGCTCCTCGCGAAGACGGATTTCGAGAGCGTCATCGTCTTTTCGCGCACCAAGCACGGCGCCGACAAGATCGCCCGCAAGCTCAAGGCGGCGAACCACTCCGTGGCCGTGCTCCACGCCAACCGCTCGCAAAACCAGCGCCTCGAGGCGCTCGCCGGTTTCAAGAGCGGCAAATACGAGGTGATGGTCGCGACCGACATCGCCGCGCGCGGCATCGACGTCGCCGGCGTGTCGCACGTGATCAATTACGACGTGCCGGAAAAACCCGAGGACTACGTGCACCGCATCGGCCGCACCGGTCGCGCGCAGGCCGTCGGCGATGCGTTCACGCTCGTCACGCCGGAAAACGCGAAGGACGTCCGCGATATCGAGCGCTTCATCGGCCAGAAGATTCCCGAGCTGAAACTGCCCGGCTTCAACTACAACCCGATCGTGCCGCGTCCGCCCGAACCGTTTCGTCCGCGCGGCAGCCTGCCGGGCCAGATTCGCCACAACAGCAATTTCCGCCGTTTCAGCGGAGGTCGTCGCGGCGGTCGCCGTTAAGCGCCAACATTCGCGCCAAAGTCCGACTCGACCCGCGCTTCACGGCGCACCGAGTCGCGCCTGAGTGCGGCTCGGGTCGAGCCACACTCCGGACCGGGTCGGGACGAAGTGCGTCCCGACTCGAGCCAAGGTCCGTCCCACGTCGCGCCTAGGTGCGGACCGGGTCGAGCCCGTGTGCGCACAGAATCGCACCGGTGCGCGAACCGGCCCGCACTCGCGTTCCACCTCATCGCCCGCGCGGAGCCCTTGCGCACTCCGGGCAATGGTCAAAACCACATGTCAACTATTGGTTGACATGTGGTTTTGGCGTTTTGGGAGAGGTTGGTTGGGTTGTTAAAGTGGGGAGGTGAAGTAGGGGAGGTGGAGTGGCGCGGGGCGGAGGAAAAAGGGATTGGACGCGGGGAGCGGGAGCGCCAGTTTCGGCGCTCTCCATGCCCGCGCTGTCTCCGATCGAAAAACACCTGAAGCTGCTGAGCGGCTGCACGCGTTGTCCGCGCATGCATCGTCCGGCGGTGGTGGGGCGGCCGGTCGCGAGCAAGGTGCTGCTCGTCGGCCAGGCGCCGGGCGACAAGGAGCCGAAGCTGGGGCGTCCGTTTGCGTGGACCGCGGGCAAGACGTTGTTCAAGTGGTTTCACGGCGCGCTCGGCTGGACGGAGGATGAGGTGCGAGACCGTTTTTATTTTGCGGCGGTGTGCCGCTGTTTTCCTGGCAAGCGCCCCGAGGGTGGCGACCGCGTGCCAGCGCCCGATGAGATCGCGCGTTGTTCGGAGTGGATGGCGGAGGAGTTTCGTTTGTTGGAGCCGGAACTGGTGATCCCGGTGGGCAAGCTGGCGATCTCGCAATTTCTGCCGGTCGCACCGCTCAACGACATGATCGGGCATAGCTTCACGATCGAGCGCGGTGGACGGCGGATGGATTGCATCCCGCTGCCGCATCCGTCGGGCGCGTCGCCGTGGCATCGGATGGAGCCGGGCAAGACGCTGCTCGGTCAGGCGCTGAAGGCGATCGCGCGGCATCCGGCGATAAAAAATCCGTGTCTTCCCGCCAATCCCCGCTAAATCCTCCCTCCATGTATCGTCATCTTGCCCGGGTGTTTTTGCTCTCGCTGCTGATCGCGCTTCCCTCGCTGCACGCGCAGCGGGAGTTGCTGACGCCGGATCAGATCGAACAGGTCGAGAAGAAGTGGCCCGGCACGAAACGCACGGCCACGGGCATCCGCTACATCGTGTTGAAGGAGGGCGCCGGCGAGTCGCCGAAATCGGGCGACCGGGTGAATGTGCTCTACATCGGCTCGTTGCTCGACGGCACGGAGTTCGATCGCACGCAGGATCCGTCGCGTCCGTTTACGTTTCGTGTGGATCGCGGTGAGGTGATCACGGGGTGGGATCAGATCATCAAGACCATGAAGGTCGGCGAAAAGCGCATCGTGATCATCCCTTCGTCGCTCGGCTACGGTTCGCGCGGTCAGGCGCCGAAGATCCCGCGCGATGCGGTGCTGGTCTTCGAGATGGAGCTTATTTCGCAGGGAAGCGAATAGCGTTTCGCTGCGTCCAGAGGTTGTCGGCCGTGTAGATCGCGAGGCCGACCCAGATGAAGGCAAACGCTGCCGCGCGCTCGCGCGTGAACGGCTCGCGATAGAGCCATACGCCGAGCGCAAACTGGACGGTCGGCGCGAGGTATTGGAGCAGTCCGAGCGTCGTGAGCCGGATGCGCCGCGCGCCAAACGCGAACAGGAGCAACGGCACCGCCGTGATCACGCCCGAGAAGGCGAGCAACAGGTGTTCGTATCCGCTCACGCGGCCAAACGCGGCGAGACCGGTGTGCTGTTGCCACGCGAGATAGCCGACCGCGACGGGCGCGAGCAGCAGCGTTTCCAGACCGAGTCCGGTGAGCGGACCGATGGGGGATTGTTTTCGCAAAAGGCCATACGCGCCAAACGTCGCCGCGAGCGTGAGCGCGATCCATGGCACCTGGCCGACGCGTGCGACGAGCAGACCGACGCCGATCGCGGCGCTCGCGATCGCGAACCATTGCAGCCGGCGGAGTCGCTCGTGCAGCACGAAGCGACCGGCGGCGACGTTGACGAGTGGCACGAGAAAATAGCCGAGACTCGCCTCGACCACGCGGCCGTGGTTCACACCCCAGACATAGACGAGCCAGTTGACCGTGAGCAGCGCGCCACTCAGCCCGTGCCAGCGGAGCGCCGATCGTGGTTTCAGCGCGTCGCGCAGGTCACCGAAGCCGCGGCCAAAACCCATCACGACGAGCACAAAGACGAGTGACCACAGATGCCGGTGCGCGATCAGCTCCACGGCGCCGACGTCGGGAAACTGTTTCCAGTAGATCGGAAAAAGGCCCCACGCGAGATAGCACGTGGCCGCGGCGAGGGCGCCGCGTGCGGCATCGTGATGGGCGGGAGCGGGAGACATGCGGCGAGGGTCGGTCGCCCACCAGGCGCGTCAATGACCGCGGGGCTGTGCTGCCCGTTCCAGCGGGCTGCTGAGTGCGGCGCCGCGCGTGCGGTTACTTCCGCGGCGTATTCGAACGCAGATAAGGAAACTGCCGCTCGAACTCCGCTTCCGCCTGACGGCGCGCGGCGTCCGGAGCGATGTCCTGCGTCGCCAGTTCGGCGATGCGGCGATCCAGCCAGCGCTGCTTGAACGTGCCCTCGACTTCCGTCGCGACCGCGGAGTTCTCCTTCGGCTTCTTCTTCTTTTTCCAGAAGAAGCAGCCAGTGGAGGACGACACCACGAGCAGGGAAAGGGAGAGGAGGAGGATGCGTTTCATGCGGGTTCGGTGCGTCCGACCTTAGGAGTGCAGGTTCCCTGCGCGAGTGAATCTTTTTGGTTTCGTGACCAGGGAAAACCGATTTCATCTGGCCCGATGAGCGACGAGTCCACGCCTCCTCCTCCGCTGCGCTTGAAGCCGCGTCTGCGCACCGATGGCGCTGAGCCGTCTGCGACCGCGGAGTCGTCGACTCCTTCCGATCAACCGCCGGCCAGCCCGGCGACTCAGGACGCGGCCGAGGCGCCGAAACTGCGGCTGAAGCCGAAGCTCGCGACCGAGTCTGCGTCAGCGGAAACGACGGAAGCTCCCGCCGAGCCGGCCGCGACTCCGCCCGCCGTCGACGCACCCGCTCCCGTTCTCTTCAAAACCGTGCCGGAAACGCCTGCGACTTCGGTCGCACCTGCGGCGAAAACCGAGGAGGGGAAGTTCAAGCTGCGACCCAAGGCGCCGCTCCCGACCGAAATTCCGGCGGTGATTCCGCCGCCTGCGCCGCCGACACCACCCGCGGCCATCGAGTTTATTCCTGCGATCGTGCCTGCCCCGACGGTGGTGCCGCCTCCGGCTCCCGATCCTGCGTCGGTCATCGCACCTCCGCTTCCGTCTCCCGCGGCGCATCAACCGCCTCCGCCCGGCACCGGCACCAAAAAGTATCCGCCGCCCACCATGAAATCGGCGGGCTCCGCGCCGGCTGGGAAAACACCGCCTCCAGCGAAGCCGGAGAAACCCGCCAGCCGCTCGCGTCTGCTTGCGATCGGCGGAGCGGGGGTGGTCCTGCTCGCAGCGGCCGCTGGCGCTTACTTTTTCTTTCTAGCCGAGCCCGAAGCTCCGCCGCCACTTCCGCCGCGTCCGATCGCGAAACAACCCGCGGCTCCCGCCAGCGCGGACGCGAAGCCCGCCACGGCTCCGGCGCAAACGCCCCGCGAACCCACCACCGTCCTCGGGCAAGCCGTGCAGCGCGCGCAACAAGTGGTCCAGGCCCGCTCCGGCAGCGATCAGGTGAACGCCGGTTCGCTCGACGACGATTTCTCGCCGCGGTCCGCACCGCGCGCGGTGCAAAAAACCGAGACGGTTGCCGTTGCCGCCACGACCGAACTTGCGCCCGGCGTCGTGGCGACGACCACCGTGGTCGACGCGACGCTCAACGCCAGCGAGCCTTTCCGTCAGTGGGTCGCGAGCGCGCGCATCTCCGGGGTGTTTCAAGGCACACCGGCGCGCGTGTTGATCAACAATCGCACGGTCAGCGTCGGTCAGTCGGTCAACGATGCCCTCGGCATCAAACTCGACCGGGTGGACGTCGAGGAGAAGCGCATCATCTTCCGCGACGCCTCCGGCGCCGCGGTCGAACGCCGGTATTGAGATTTCCACTACGCGCTCACGAGCGCGCGGCGTCGCGGATGGCGTGAATCACCTCGGGATCGGTCAGGATCCCGAGCACGCCGTTGACGACGAACTGGATGCCGATGCAGAGGATGATGAATCCCATCACCTTCGAGAGCGCGTTCATGCCGTTGACGCCGATCACGTCCACGATCCGCTCCGACAGGCGCAGCACCACATAGGTGATCGCCGCGACGATCAGGATGCCGAGGATGATCGCGCTGTAGTCGATCCAGTCTTTCGCCAGTGAGGTGAACCCCACCGTCACGGCGATCGAGCCGGGACCGCTCATCATCGGCATCGCCAAAGGTGAAAACGACACGTCGCGTTTCGCGCGCGCAGCGTTCACGTCGTGATCTGCCGAGCGACCGGGCGCCACCAGCATCTGCGACCCGATGCCCGCCACGAGCAAACCGCCGGCGATGCGCAGGCCGGGAATCGAAAGCCCGAAAAACCCCATGATGAACGTCCCGCCGACGAGGAAACTTACCAGGATGGCGACCATGTAGAAACACGCGCGGCGCAGCTGCGCCATGCGCTCTTCGCGCGTGTTGCCTTCGGTGATCGCGAGAAACGTCGGCGCGGACGCCAGCGGATTGATGACGGGAAGCAGCGCGACGATCGTGCCGAGGATCAGCTGCCAGAAATTCGAAAAGCTCATGGCGGAGTGAGGACGCGTTACGTTTCGGGCGCGCGTTTACCAGACATCGACCGGTCCCTTCGGCACCGGGATCGCGTCGCGCTCGAGCGCATCGGCTTCGCCGGCGGGGCGCATGAACGACGCCACCATCGGCTCCTGCCGGAAGCGCGGCAGCAGCTCGCCATTTTCATCCACAAACTGTTTTCGCCACGCCACGTAGTCGGCGACCGCCGCCGCGTAGTCTGCGCGCGAGGTGATCGTGATGATCCGCTGCTTGAAGGGCTTCGAGGGACCAAACCGCTTCGCATACCACGGGGCGACCTTGCGAAACAGCCGCGCGCCGTGCTCCTCGCCATAAAACTCCGCGTAGCGCTCGAAGTGCCGGCTCATCACGCGGATCCGCTCCTCGAACGTCGGCTCGGGCAACAACTCGCCCGTGCGCAGGTAGTGGTCCGTGCGCCGGAAAATCCACGGATCGTAAAACGCGCCGCGACCGATGCTCACGCCGGCGCAGCCCGTTTCGTCGAGCATGTGGCGCGCGGCCTCGGGTGTGGTCACGTCGCCGTTGCCGATCACGGGAATCGTTTTCACCGCTTCCACCACCGCGCGGATGCCGGCGAGATTCACGCGACCGCTGAAACCCTGCGCGCGCGTGCGACCGTGCACGAAGATCGCCGCGACGCCGGCCTGTTCGAGCACGCGCGCGAGATCGGGCGCGGTGAGGTTATCGTCGTCCCAGCCGAGCCGCATCTTGGCCGTCACGGGGATGCGCACGGCCTCGATCATGCCGCGCACGAGGGCGGCGGTTTTTCGAGTTCGGTCATCATCGCCGAGCCGCCGCCGATCTTCACGACCTTCTTCACGGGGCAGCCCATGTTGATGTCGACCGACTGGGCGCCCAGATCTTCGCAAATCCGTGCCGCATCGCGCATTTCCTCCGGCACGCTGCCGAATAACTGGATCGCCATCGGCCGGTCCTCGGCGCACGAGGCGACGAGCTTTAGCGCAGTGGGATTGCGTTCGATCAGCGAGCGCGCGTTGACGAGGTCCGTCGTTACCCAGCCGAGTCCGCCCAACTCACGCAGCGTCAACCGAAACGGCAGGTTGGTGTATCCAGCCAGCGGAGACAGGAAGAGATTGGAAGACAACTGGGTCGGCCCGATGCGCATGCCGGATCGAGTCAATGCGCGGACCGGACCGAGGCAAATCCCGAACCGGGCCGGGACAAAATCCGCACCGGGTCGGGACCGAGTGCGTCCCGAGTCGCGCCAAGGTCCGGACAGGGTCGAGCCACGGTGCGGACACGGTCGCGACAAGGTGCGGCTCGAGTCGCGAAGAAGTGCGGATCAGGGCGCGAGTAAGAGAGCTGTAACAAGATGGTCAAAACCACGGGCAATTTGCACCCGCGAGCGGACGTTGTGTCGTAGCTGACGCTGCCGCGAAAGTTATGGGAGCTTCGGCCCTCCACATCGCAGCGGACGACGCTCGTGCGTGCCACGGCGGTCGTTGTCCCGGGTTTTCCGCGGATCTGTCTGATTTCGACGTTAACCCGAACTTTTCCCTGCCATGCGTGTGCTGCACCTTGAAGACTCTCCCGGCGATGCCGAGCTCGTGGCCGAACGGCTCAACGAGACGTGGCCGGATTGCGTGATCCGCTCGGCGCGGAATCGCGAACAATACGAGTCCGCGCTCGAGACTGCCGACTTCGATCTGATTTTGTCCGACTACACGATGGCCGGTTACGACGGCCTCTCGGCGCTGGAAGCGGCGCGGGTGCATTGCCCGGACAAGCCGTTTATTTTTCTCTCCGGCACGATCGGCGAGGAGCGCGCGATCGAGGCGCTGAAGCGCGGCGCGACGGATTACGTGATCAAGGACCGGCCTTCGCGTCTCGTGCCGGCGATCCGCCAGGCGCTGGATCGCGCGGAGGAAGCGCAACGTCACCGCCGGACCGACGAAGCGCTGCGGCAGAATCGCGAGCGCTTCCGCCTGATCGCGGAGCACGTGGACGATTTCATCGTGTTGTTGGACACGTCGGGCCGCTGCCTTTACGCGAACCCCGCCTACGCCCGCGCGATGGGTCGCGAGGAACGCCGCGAGATGGCAGCCAACGATTTCTTCGCCGACGTGCACCCCGAGGATCGCCCTGTCGTGCAGGAGATGTTTCGCGAGGTATTGAGCGGCGGCCGCACGACGCGCGCGGAGTTTCGTCTGCTGCGTGAGGATCGCTCGGTGCGCCACATCGAGGCGCAGGCCAATGTCGCACGCGAAGCGCATGGCGAATGGGTGCAGGTGGTCGTGGTCGGTCGCGATGCGACCGAGCGGCGCCGCACGGAGCAACGCGTGCGCGAACAAGCCGCGCTGCTCGACATGGCGCAGGACGCGATCGTGGTGCGCGATCTCGATAGTCGCGTGACGTATTTCAACCAGGGCGCCGCCAAGCTCTACCAACTCGAGCGCGAGAAGGAGCTGAACCGTCCGGTGAACGAACTGTGGACCGAGGATTCGCAGCGCGTGGATGTGGCGCGTCGCGCGACGATGTTCTACGGCGAGTGGATGGGCGAGATGCGCCAGCGCACGCGCGCGGGCAACGACGTCCTGCTGCAAAGTCGCTGGTCGCTCGTAAAGGATGAAGACGGCGCGCCCGCGGGCTTTCTCGTGATCAACACCGACATCAGCGAGAAGAAGCGGCTCGAGTCGCAGCTCCTGCGCGTGCAGCGCGTGGAGAGCATCGGACTTCTCGCGGGCGGTGTGGCGCACGATATCAACAACGTGCTCGTGCCGATCATGGTCTCGAGCGAGCTGCTCGAGTCGATGGTCACGGCGCCGGAAGGGAAGGCGTTTCTGTCGTCGATTCGCGCGAGCGCGCAGCACGGCGCGGCCCTCGTGCGGCAGTTGCTCGCGTTTGCGCGTGGCGCGGTGGGACAGCCGACCGAACTCGCGTGCCGTCCGCTGCTCAGCGATTTCGTGGGATTCCTCACGCAGACATTCCCGCGCAATGTGCGCTTCAGCCTTAACGTGGCCGACGATCCGTGGCCGGTGAAGGGCGACGCCACGCAGCTCAAGCAGGTGTTGATGAATCTCTGCCTCAACGCGCGAGACGCGATGCCCAACGGCGGCGCCATCGGCATCCGCGTGCGCAACGTGAACCTGAGCGAAGCCGAAGCGGAGTCGCTTCGTGACGTGAAGGCCGGACCGCACGTGGAGATTTCGGTGAGCGATACCGGTTCGGGCATGTCGCCCGAAGTGGTGAGCCGCATCTTCGATCCGTTTTTCACCACCAAGGAAGTCGGCAAGGGCACGGGCCTTGGTCTCGCCGCCGTGCGCGGCATCATCAAGGGCCACGACGGCGCGATCACGGTCGAGAGCGAGCCGGGCGAGGGCACGACGTTCCGCATTTTCCTGCCCGCTGCGCGCGTGCCCGAAGTCGCGGACCGCAAGAGCACCGCGGCGAATCTCGGCGACGGTCAGAGCATTCTCTTGATCGACGACGAGCCGAGCGTGCGCGACGTGCTCGCGGCGCTGCTCACGACGAGCGGTTATCGCGTGCTCAAGGCTGGCTCAGGCGACGAAGGCATTCGGAAATTCCACGCGCACCGGCCCGAAGTCGCGCTCATCATCACGGATATCATGATGTCGGGCACGGATGGCTTCGCGGTGATTCGCGAAGTGCGTAAAGTCGATCAGTCGCTCCCGATCCTCGCGATGAGCGGCATGGCGAGTGCCGGTTGCTTCGACGATCGCGCGGAAGAACTGTCCGTCACGCTGCTCGCAAAACCGCTGACGCAGGCGATCCTGCTCGAGGCGGTGAAAAACGCGCTCGAGCCGAAACACGTCTGAGTGCTCAACCGCGCGCCTGCTGCACCGCGGTTTTGATGCGTGCGAGTCCGCGCTCGAGCGTCGAGCGCGGGCAACCGAAGTTGATGCGCACGTGCGAGCCGGGCTTCGCACCGAAGAACGTGCCATCGCTCAGGCCGACGCCGTGCTTCTCGAAGTGCGCGATCGGATCGGCGAGTGAGAGCGCGGACACATCGAGCCACGCGAGATACGTGGCTTCGATGGGCGCGACGATTTTGACGCCGGGCAGTTCGCGCGCGACGAAATCGACGAGGTAGTCGCGATTGCCGCGCAGATACGCGAGGAGCTCCTGACGCCACGGTTCGCCGTCGCGATACGCAGCTTCGCACGCGGCGAAACCGAGACTCGTGACTTCGGCGACGATACCGGCCGTCGCGCGCACGAACTGCGCCCGCAACGTCGCATCCGGGATGATCGCGAGCGATGTGCCGAGACCGGGAACGTTGTAGGTCTTGCTCGGCGCGAGCAGCGTGATCGACCGCGCGGCAATCTCGCTGCCGAGCGTGGCGGTCGGGATGTGCGACAGCGCGGGATCGAGAATGAGGTCGCAGTGAATCTCGTCGGAGCAGAGCACGAGATTGTGGCGCACGCAGAACGCCGCGAGGCGTTCGAGTTCGTCGCGGCGCCAGACCCGCGCGATCGGGTTGTGCGGATTGCAGAGGAAGAAGAGTCGCGTCTTCGGCGTGACGGCGGCCTCGAGCGCGTCCCAATCGATCTCCCAACGTGATTCGGCAGCGTTGAGCACGAACGGCACGCGCACGCTCACACGGCCGCTGTTGCGCGGCGCGGTCATGAACGGCGGATACACGGGCGTGAGCGTGAGCACTTCCTCGCCGGGCTGCGCGAAGGCTTGCGCGGTGACATTGAGTCCAACGACGAGTCCCGGGAGCCACACGATCCACGCCGGATCGATACGCCAGCCGTGGCGCCGCTCGAGCATCTCGACGACGGCATCGGTGGTGGACTTCACCGGGCGCGCGTAGCCAAACACACCGTCGGCCACGCGACGCTGCAGGGCTTCGACGATCGCGGGCGAGGATTTGAAATCCATGTCGGCCACCCACATCGGCAGGATGTCGCGGCCGGCGTATTTCTGCCACTTTTGCGAATCGGTGCCCTCGCGGACCGGAGGTGTGTCGAAGTCGAAACTCATGCGAGCGGGCAACATGGAGACCGCACCTTTGCCGCCGCAACCCAAACTCCCGACATGCCCGCGCAGAACCGTGAAAATATTGCGCTTATGTGACGTCTCACGTCGGGACGAATTTTCCCGGCGGTAGTGGTGGGTAAGAGCTAAGTGACGGCAAAATAGCCGGTTAGCAGGTGGGTTGGTGGCGGCATTCGCCATGCAATTACACGGACAACAACCGCATCTGCGGATTCACCACAAAGCATCCACAGGAGAACCATTATGAGAATCGTTCGTTATACCTATCCGACCTACCGTTCGTCCGTGCCCGCGCTCACGCGATTTTCGCGTTCCCCGTGGGCGGGCCTCGAGTCCGAGGTTGATCGTTTGTTCGAGGCTGCGCTGTCTGGTTTTGCGCCCGCTGCCGACTCGCACTTCGCGGTCGATCTCTACGAAGACAAGGACAACACCTACGTCCGCGCCGAACTCCCCGGCGTCGACCGCGCCGACATCCAGGTCGAGATGGTCGAGGGCTACCTCACCATCAACGCCGCGCGCAAAGAAAAGCAGGGCGACCGCGAAGAGAGCCAGTCGTTCAGCCGTTCGGTGAGCATTCCCGAAGAAGTGCAGGAGGATAAAGTCTCCGCGCTCTATGAAAACGGCGTGCTGACCGTCACGCTGCCCAAGCGCGAGGAAGCCAAGCCCCGCAAGATCACCGTCGCCGTCAACTAAGCCGCGCCGTTCGCAACCACCTCAACCAAGGAGAAACATCATGAGCCTCTTTACTTCTCTCATCCCATCCTTCAGCCGCAGCCTGACGCGTCCGCAAGCGACCGACAGGACCGCGGTGGAAACCGGTCCCACTCAGCGTCCGCGCTATGAGGTCAGGGAAACCGACGACGCTTATGGCGTGACGGTTTATCTGCCCGGCGTGACCAAGGACGGTCTGGAACTCACCGCGGACTCCAGCGAAGTGCGCATTCTTGGCCGTCGTGCCTGGAAGCAGCCGGAAGGCTGGACCGCGCTTTATCGCGAGTCGGCGGACATCCCGTATCAGCTCGTCCTCGAGCACGACAACGCGATCGATCCGGACAAAATCGCGGCCGAACTCCGCGACGGCGTCCTGCGCGTCTCGCTGCCGAAGGCCGAGGCGACTAAACCGCGCAAGATTGCGGTGGCGTAACCACTCTCTGAATACAGAGCTGGTAAACAACGAGGCTGGGGCGTGAATGCCCCGGCCTTTTTTATTCTGATCGGAAGTTACGCCGCGCTTTCGCCGTTCACGCCGCTACGCGGGCGGTGAGCATCGGGCGGAAGGCTGCGCGATAAACCCAGGCCAGGTAGATTTCGAGCGCGGCGAAGACGAGCGCCGGGACGAGACCGGTGTTTTCGAGGAAGAGATGGAACGCCACGCTGTTCACCACGAACGGCGCGAAGAGCGCGAGCGCCAGCGGCACGAAGCGATTCGTGATCAGCAGCACGCCGACGATCAAGTGCGTCGCTCCGATCAGCTGCATCATGTAACCGCTTTCGACAAGCGCGACGGAGAAGGCCATCGCGCGCTCCGGGAGCGGCGTCTCGGGCTGCGGGATGAAATTGAGAAATCCGTTCAGGCCGAAAACGAGGAGCGGCAGACCGAGCACCCAGCGCGCGATGGTGGGAAAGAAACGGGTGAAGGAGCGGGGAGTTGAGTTCATGGAAGGCGATGTGTTTTCGTTATGTCCACGAACGATAGGCGGAAATTCGGACACTGTCCGTGAAAACTCCGTCGACGTGTGTCATGTCCGCTCCACTCCCAGTCTCCGTGACCGCCGGTCCCGTCCTGCTTTTCGACGGCGAGTGCGGGCTGTGCAACCGGATCGTCCGCGGATTGCTCCGGCTCGATCGCCGCGGGCGCTTGTCCTACGCACCGCTGCAGAGCGCGCCGGCGCAATTGTTTCTTCGCCAGCACGGTTTGCCCTGCGAGGAGTTTGAGTCGCTCGTCTTCGTGCCCGACTGGGCGCACCGCGAACGCAGCGATTTCCTCCAGCGCACCGATGGCGCGATCGCCGCGCTGCGCGTGTGTGGCGGAGTGGGGCGGGTGCTCGCGGCGATTTTGTCGATCGTTCCGCGTGTTGTGCGCGATGCCGGTTATCGGCTGATCGGACGCTGGCGTTACCGGTTGTTCGGCCCTTGGCGTCCGCGGCCGCTGCGTCGTGCGGAGTGGGCGCAGCGTTTTCTCGCGTGACGATGCGCGCGGCTTACTCGGGCCGCGGCAAGTTCTTCCCGGGGGCGACGTGTTTTTCTTTGATCGCGACCGACATCAGCACCGACGTGGTGATCACGACGCCGATCACCATGAGCGAGGTGAAGGTGGAGACGTGGACCCAGTGTTCGATCAGCATTTTCACGCCGATGAAGCAGAGGATCACCGCAAGACCGAGCTTCAGGAAACGGAAGAGCTTCATCACGCCGCTCAACGCGAAATACAGCGAGCGCAGACCGAGAATCGCGAAGATGTTCGAGGTGAGCGCCACGAAGCCGTCCTTCGTGATCGCAAGCACCGCGGGGATCGAATCGAGCGCGAACACCACGTCGGTCGTCTCCACCACGAGCAACACGATGAAAAGCGGCGAGGCCATCCGGCGGCCCTCGTGCTGGATGAAGAAGTGTCCGCTTTCTCCCGCCGTCGGTGCGACCGGATAGAAACGCCGGAAGAGCCGCACGAGCACGTTGTGGTTCGGATCCACATCGACCTCCTCCTTGCTGGGCAGGGCCATCTTGATGCCGGTGTAGATTAGAAATGCGCCGAAGAAATAGAGCACCCAGTGGAAGCGCTGAATCACGCTCACGCCCACCAGGATGAACACCGCACGCATCACCACCGCACCAATGATGCCCCAGAACAGCACGCGATGCTGGAACCGCGGCGCGACCCGGAAATACGAGAAGATGATGATAAAGACAAAAACGTTATCGATGCTCAGACAGAGTTCGACCAGGTAGGCCGCGAGATACTGCTGCGCCAGTTCGGTGCCTTTCCAATGCCACAGCAATCCGCCGAAACTCAGCGCAAGCGTCGCCCACACCACGCACCAGATCAGCGCCTCCTTGACCTTCACCTCGTGCGAACCGCGGTGAAAAACCCCGAGGTCCAGTGCGAGCATCGCGGCGATGAAAAGGAAAAATCCCGCCCAAGCCCAACCGGGCATCGCGTCGGCGAAGGCGAGAATGGCTGTAAGTGGCATCGTGGTCGGGAGGTTTGGCGGCCAGCGCCAGCGCCCGCAAGCGGCGAGTGTCCGGGTGGAAACAACCATCGACCGTTCCACGCGCGAGTTGCTCCCGCGCGTCGCGCAGCGGTTTTTCCGAGCGTGGTTTCTCGCGCCGGCTCTTTGACTTCAGCCGGTCGCCTCCTTTAGTCCGCACATTTATGCAGAGGCTCTTGCAACACTTCCGCTGGATTCTCGTTCTCGCCTGTTTCACGCCGGCGCTGCTCGCGCAGGAAACCACGGCGCCGGCCGCCACGACCGGTGAGGCCGCCAAGACGCAGGCGGCCGCGGCTGCGGTCGCGTCCGGTCAAGTGCCGCCTCCGCGCCCGCCCGATTTCCTCGAAAACATCGTCGATGCGATTCTCGAGGCGTTCGACATCCGCGTGAGTGGCAACACGACCACGCACTACGCCGTCGCTGCCGGCATGCTCGTCTTGGCGTTGCTCGCCCGGCGCGTGGTGACGCTCTTCATTTTCCCGCTGTTCAAACGCGTATCCGCCCGCACGCGGACGACGTTTGACGACCGCTTGTTTGCCGCGCTCGAGACGCCCGTGGCGGCGTTCATCATGCTCGTCGGCATCTTCGCCGCGCTGCGCGTGTTGAAACTTTCGCCGTCGGCCGACGAAGCCATCTCCTACGGCTCGCGCGTCGCATTTGTGATCGCGACCTTCTGGCTGATTTGGCGCGGCGTGAAGGCGGTGCTTGATCACACGGCCGAGGTCGCCCGCCACAAGGGACTGCCCGTCGCCCACTTCATGCCGTGGATCAAGAAGTCGCTGATGGCCCTCTTTGTGATCCTCAGCGTGCTGCTCACGATGCAGAGTCTCGGCTACAACGTGAAAGCGATCCTCGCCGGTCTCGGCATCGGCGGCTTGGCGTTCGCCCTCGCGGCGCAGGACACGCTCGCGAACATCTTCGGCGCGATCGTCGTCGCCGTGGATCAACCCTTCAAACTCGGCGAAGCCGTCCGCATTCAGGGCAATGTCGGTGTCGTCGAGGACATCGGCGTGCGTTCCACGCGCATCCGCATGGTCGACAAGTCGCTCATGGTGATCCCCAACAAGATCGTCGCGAGCGAGACGATCACCAACCTCTCGCGCTTCATCCGCCGCCGCTTCGAACACATCGTCCTGCTGCCGCACGGCACCGCACCCGAGATGATGGACGAAATGGTCGAAGTCATCCGCGGCATCATCAAAGCGCAGCCCGAAGTGGACGGGGGTGGCGTGATGGTGTTCTTCCGCGATATCACGCCGACCGCGCTCGAAATCTGGGCGGTGTATGAAACGTTCTCACCCGATTTTCCCGCCGCGATGAACTGCAAGCAGCGCATCAACACGCTCATCATGAAAGCGCTCGCCGAGCGGAAACTCTCCTACGCGTATCCCACGCAAAACGTGCAGCTCAGCGCGCCGCGCCCCGAGAACCCTGCCTCGCCGCAATAAGCCACGACGCGGTCCGGACCGTGGCGCGAGCCGGTCCGCACTTTGCTGCGACTCGGTGCGGACCAGGTCCCGAGTCGATCCGCACCGTGGCTCGACTCGATCCGCACCTTGGCCCGACCCGGTGCGCACCGCATCGCGACCGTGTTCGCGAGCAGGACAGCGGTGGGGCGTGAGGCCGCCGGATGTCCGCGGCGTGTTTCGCGGAGTCGACTCGAACGGACCCGACGAGGGCGTCGGGCTCCACCTTTGTCATTCTGAGCGAGGCGAAGAATCCACTTGGAGTTTAGCGGCCTGCAACCGCGACGGAGCATCCACTGGATTCTTCGCCTCGCTTAGGATGACAGCGGAAAACCCTCGGCTGCCATCCGTGATTTCTTTTCGCCGATGCTCTTCCGTGTTTCCGTTCTTCCGCGCTTCCGCGATTACTCCGTTTTCTTCCGTGCTTCCGTGTTTCCGTGATGAGTCGCCTCAGTCCAGCGTCTGACGGTAACGCTTCACCGCGATCGTCATCATCACGGCGGTGAAGAGCAGGATCGGCCACTGCTCGGGCAGGATTTCGAGGAGCCCGTTTCCTTTCAGCAGCACGCCGCGCACGATCCTTAGAAAATGCGTGAGCGGCAGCACGGAGCCGAGCCATTGCGCCCACTCGGGCATGCCGCGAAACGGAAACATGAAACCCGACAGCAGGAGCGACGGCAGAAAGAAGAAAAATGCCATCTGCACCGCCTGTAGTTGGTTTTTGGCGACAGTCGAAAACGTGATGCCCACGGCGAGGTTTGCGCAGATGAAGATGAACGAAACCGCGTAGAGCAGCGGCAGGCTGCCGACCATCGGCACCTCGAAGAGATAACGCGCGGCGATTAGGATCAGAGTCACCTGGATGTAGCCGACTGCGATGTAGGGCAGGATTTTCCCCGCGAGCACCTCGAAGGGACGTGCGGGCGTGGCGAGGAGGTTTTCCATCGTGCCGCGCTCGCGTTCGCGTGTGATCGCAAGCGCGGTGATGATCACCATCGTCATCGTGAGCACCACGCCCATGAGTCCGGGCACGACGTTGTATTGCGTGATGTTCTCCGGGTTGTAGTGCGCGTGGACGCGAAAATCGATCGGACCGTCTTTCGCGCGCAGCGGCGCAAGTGCGCCTTCGAGATCGCGGTCGAGCACGGTCAGACTGATCGCACGCAGAGCGTTGAGCGCGGGTCCGGTCGCGGCCGGATCGGTGGCGTCGGCTTCGAGCAACACCGCGGGACGCTCGCCGCGCACGAGCTGTCGCGAGAAGTCCGCCGGGATGTTGAGCACGAACTGCACGTCGCCGAGCTCGAGCAGGCGCGCGGCCTCGGCTTCGCTTTCCGTTTCGGCGACGACGCGGAAATACTCGCTGTGCTTCATCGCGCTCACGAGCGTGCGCGCAAACGGACCTTGATCGGCGACGCGCAGCACAGTGGGCAGTTGTTTCGGATCGAGTTGATCGCGAAACCGAAGAGCATGAGCTGCAGCAGCGGGATGCCGACCATCATCGCGAACGTCGTGCGGTCGCGCTTCATCTGGATGAACTCCTTGAGGACGATCGCCCAGAACCGGTGGAAGGTGAATCGGCGCGCGCTCATCTGAAGTTGTCCGTGGCGCGATCCATCAGGCTGATGAACACGTCCTCGAGTCCCGCGGCGATGCGCGTCCACGTGTGTTGCGGCAAACGCACGGTGGCGATGGTGGCTTCGAGCAGCGCGGCGTCGCGTCCACTCACATGCAGCGTGTTGCCGAACGGCACGACTTGTTCGACGCCGGGCTGAGCGCGAAGACGCCCCGCGAGTTCGTGCAGTCCGGTTCCGGAAACGGACCACGTGACAAGGCGCGCGGCGGAGATCACTTCGGGCACGGTGCCGCGGGCGAGCAGTTTGCCGTAAGCGAGGTAGGCGAGTTGGTGGCAGCGCTCGGCCTCGTCCATGTAGTGCGTGGTGATGAGCACCGTGAGTCCCTCACTCGCGAGCGTGTGAATCTCGTCCCAGAAATCGCGCCGCGCTTTCGGGTCCACGCCCGCAGTCGGTTCATCGAGCAGCAGAAGTCGCGGTGAGTGGATGAGGCACGCGGCGAGTGCGAGACGCTGTTTCCATCCGCCCGAAAGTTCGCCTGCGAGCTGACGGCTGCGGTGCTGCAAGCCGAGCCGTTCGAGACTGCGATCGACCGCGGCGACGCGATCGGGCACCGCGTAAACGCGTGCGACGAAGTCGAGGTTTTCGCGAATGGTGAGGTCTTCGTAGAAACTGAAGCGCTGCGTCATGTAGCCGACGTGACGCTTGATTGCCGCCTGTTCCGTGAGCACGTCGTAGCCGAGGCACCGGCCCGACCCGCCGTCGGGCGTGAGCAGACCGCACAGCATGCGGATGAACGTGGTTTTGCCCGAACCGTTGGGGCCGAGGAAACCGTAGATCTCGCCGCGGCGCACCTGCAGATCGACCTGGTCGACGACGGTCTTGCTGCCGAAGCGCTTGGTGACGCCGGCCACATCGATCACGAGATCGGCGGGAGAAGACATGCGCGGTATCAGCGAACAGGATACACGTCGACCGGCTGGCCGGGATGAAGCTGCGCGCCAAGCGCGCGATCGACCTCGGCCTCGATCATGAAGACCAGCTTGGCGCGGCCCTCGCGATTGTAGAGCACGGGAGGCGTGTATTCAGGTTTTGGCGACAGATAGGCGATCCGAGCCTCGGTCGGAGCGTGCCCCGTCCATTGCACGCGGACGGTTTGTCCGGGCCGCAACGCGGCGTAGTCGGCTTCGCTCACGAAGAAGCGCACTTTCAGGTTTTCCGGCGGCAGCAGTGCGAGCACCGGTTGTCCCGCGGGCACGAACTCGCCTGGACGGAAAAACGTGTCGTAAACGCGCGCGGCCTGCGCGGCGGTGCGGCTTTTCTGCGTGACGGACCAATCCGCCTGCTCACGCGCAGCGCGAGCGGCGGCGACCTCGGCTTCGGCGGCGACGATTGCGTCGGCCCGGCCGCCGAGTCGCGCGGTTTCGAGATGAGCGGAGAGTTCCTGCACGAGCCGCTCGGCCTGTTCGTGCGCGAGCCGCGCGCGGTCGAAGTCGTTTTCCGCGATGACCTGCGTGCGGTGGAGCGAGGAGAGGCGTTCGCGTTCGAGGCGGGCGAGTTCCGCAGCAGAGCGCGCCTGCGCGAGACGTGCTTCGAGCGCGGCGATCTCGCTCGGACGTGCGCCTTTCTGCAAATCGGCGAGACGGGCTTCGGCGGCGACCACGCGCTCGACGGCCTGGCGTTGTGCGGCGAGTTCCGCTGCGTGTTCGAGCGTGAAGAGCGGGGCGCCGGGAGCGACTTCGGCGCCGCGCGTGACCGAGAGCGTTTCGAGTTGTCCGCCGAGCGGTGAGGCGACGTAGACAAACTCGCCCTCGAAATAGCCCTGCCATTTCTGTTCGTCGTGACGCTGACAGCCGGCGCCGAGAAGAAGCAGAACGACGGGCCCGAGCCGCTTAGCGAGCGCGTTGCGGAAAGAGTTTTTCATAGTCCTCATGGGCTTCGGGAGTGAGCAGTCCGCCGAAGAAGATGCGCAGGCTTTGGTCGAAGATCTCGGCGGGCATGAGTTTGGATTTCTTCAGAGAAGCTGGGTGGAGCATGCCTTGCACGGCGTGGAGGAAAAACTCGCTCGCGAAGACCGGACTCACGTCGTCGCGCACCATGCCGGCGAGTTGGCCCGCTTCGATGAAACGGCCAAAGATGTAAGGCAGGTTGCGCCCGCGCACTTCGTCCACGTAGCGATGCAGCGACGGCGCATGGTGGGCGATGTCGTTGAGCAGATCCTGATGAAAGCGCGTGAAACGCTCGACCATGCCGATCGCAAAGCCGCGAAGTTTTTCGAGAAACGTGAGTCGCGTGTCGCCGAGGAGTTGTTCGGCGTCAGCGCGAGCTTCGGCCGCGAAGGCTTCGAGCGCCGCGCGCGAGATCGCGAGCTTTCCCGAGAAGTGGAGGTAGAGCGTCTTCTTGCTGATGCCGAGATCGGTCGCGAGGTCCTCCATCTTCAGCGCGCTGAAGCCTTCGGAGAACAGCCGCTCGCGCGCGGCCTGCACGATGCGCTGGCGCAGTGCGTGGTCGTCCCGCCGTGCAGGACGACGGTTACGAGGGCGGGGAGGAGCGGCCGGTTTGGACGCGGGACTCATGGAAACCAGAAATCGAAAACGGGTTTCCATGGCAAGGGGCGAATGATGGGCGGAAGATGCGCTGATGCCGTTTTAGGGAGATGTCCCAGCGCACGGCGAGGAGCGGCGCGTCGCTTGACGATCCGGGGAGGGGGAATCACGGTCTGAACGCCCATGACATCAGGCGCCACCAACCGATGGATCGTTTTCACGGCAGTTGCCGTGCTGGGTGGTTTTTCCGCTTCCGCGCTCGCCGATGACGGATTGGTCGAGACCTCGCCGTTCATGCCGTCCGGTGCGCCTGAGGCAAATGTCGTGAACACGGAGGATGGTGCGGGGGTGGAGCTGCGCGGCGTGATCATGACTGCGCAGGGGCCGAAGTTCAGCATCTACGATCCGACGCAGCGGCTCAGCACCTGGGTGAGCCTCGAGGAAAAAGGCCGGCCGTTCATCGTGCGCAGCTACGACGCTTCACGCGATACGGTGAGGGTCGAATTCCAAGGCCAGACCGTCACGCTCGGGCTGAAGAGCGCGAAAGTCTCCGCCGCTCCGCTGGAGAACTTCACGCCGCCGGCGCGGCCGTTAAACGAACCCGTGGCGCTCGATCCGACCCCGGCCGACGAGCAACGGCGTCTCGAAGCGATCGCCGCCGAAGTGAACCGCCGGCGCGCACTTCGCCAGAAGGCGCTGCAGGAACAGCGACGCATCCGCGAGGAACGCCGGAGCGGAAACGGCCGGTAGCGCAACCGCTGGAATCCGCCGCGCACGAAACGAGATAGATTTTGTCTCTCGGCGGAGAATGCGTCCCGTATCCCCACGCATGAGTGAACCGCCGCCGCCTGAAACTCTGACCAATGGAGCCTTGGTGCGGCGGTTGTTTGCGCTCACATGGCGCTATCGGCGCGGCTGCGTGAAGGTGCTCACGATCCAGCTCGTGTTGCTCTCGATGGGTATCGCGGGCCTGAGCTTCACCGGCCTCGGCATCGACTACATCCGCCACAAGATCGAGGGCACGGCGCTCGGTGACAATCCGCTGCACCTCACGCTGCCCGACGAGTGGCCTCCGCTCCAGGTGCTCGCGATGCTCGCGGGCCTGATTCTCGTGCTCGCGCTCACGCGCGCGCTGTTGAACTACACCTACTCGGTCTCGATCAACAAACTCGTGCAGCAGCAGCTCGTCGTGGATTTGCGCGGGCAGGTTTACGACAAGTTGCAGCGGTTGAGTTTCCGGTTCTTCGACGCGAACACGACGGGCTCGATCATCACGCGCGTCACCGGCGACGTGCAGGCCGTGCGCATGTTTGTCGATCAGGTGCTGATGCAGAGCGTGATCATGGGCATCTCGCTCACGGTTTATCTCGTTTACATGCTCAGCCTCAGTCCGGGGCTGACGATCGCGTGCCTCGCGACGACGCCGGTGCTCTGGTATGCGTCCACTTGGTTTTCGCGAAAGATCCAGCCGCACTACGCGCGCAACCGCACGCTCACCGAGAAAATGGTGCAGACGCTCGCAGAGAGCATCCAAGGCATCGCGGTCACGAAAGGTTTCGGTCGCGAACGCGAGGATCGCGAAAAATTCGAGCGCGCCAACCGCGCCTGCTACGAGCAGCAGCGCGGCATCTTCTGGCGCGTGAGTCTGTTTTCGCCGGCGATCGGATTTCTTACGCGCGTCAACATGATGGTCCTGCTCGGCTACGGCGGCTGGCTGGTGGCGCAAGGTGAACTCCCGCTCGGCACGGGCCTCGTGGTTTTCTCCGGCTTGCTCGAGCAATTTTCCGGACAGGTGAACAACATCGCGAACGTCGTGAACAGCGTGCAGCAATCGCTGATTGGCGCGCGGCGGGTGTTCGAGATTCTCGATGCACCGATCGAAGTGCAAAGCCTGCCTGATGCGGTGCGCTGCCCGCGCCTGCGCGGCGAGGTGCAGCTCGAAAATGTTTCCTTTGTTTTTCCGGGCACCACCGTTTCCGGCGAACCGCGGGCGCGCACGGACCCGGCGCTCGACCGCGTCGATCTCGCCGTGAAGGCCGGGCAATGCGTGGCGATCCTCGGCCCGACTGGTTCAGGCAAGAGTGTATTGATGGGGCTGATACCACGTTTTCACGACCCCACGAGTGGACGCGTGCTGCTCGACGGCATCGATGCGCGGCGGCTGCATCTCGACGATTTGCGGCGCAATATCGGCATGGTGTTTCAGGAGAGTTTTCTCTTCTCCAATACCATCGCCGCGAACATCGCGTTCGGTCACCCGGAGGCCACGCCGGAGCAGATCGAGCGTGCCGCACGCATCGCGGCGGCGCACGACTTCATCATGGCGATGCCGAAAGGCTACGACACGATTCTCGGCGAACGCGGCAACAGCCTCTCCGGTGGCCAGCGTCAGCGTCTCGCGCTTGCGCGCGCGATCCTGATGGAACCGGCGATTCTGCTGCTCGACGATCCGACGGCCGCGATCGACAGCGAAACGGAGGAGGAGATTTTCGAAGCACTGGATCGTGCGATCGCGGGCCGAACGACGTTCATCGTCGCGCACCGACTCAGCACGCTGCGTCGAGCGGATTTCATCATCGTGATGGAGCGTGGCCGGATCGTGCAGCAGGGCACGCATGAGGAGTTGATCAATCAGCCCGGGCCCTATCTGAGCGTCGCCAACCTGCAGCTCGTGGATAGTCGGCAGCTCGGCGAACTGAAAGGAGCCGCATGAGCGCTGCGACTCCGACGAAATCCACCGGGCTCGTGATTCGTCCGCGCGACGACGAGGACGACGAGTCGCTGAAGCCGCTCGAGTGGGGGCTGATTCGCCGCCTGTGGGGTTACACCGCGGCGGAGCGCCGCAAGCGCAACATCCTCATTCTGCTCACCGTCTTTCGGGCGGCGCAGTTGCCGGCGCTCGTGTGGCTCGCCGCGCTCATCATCAAAGGCCCCATCACCGCGCACGACGTGCCGGGGATTTTCGTGGGCGTCGCGGCCTATGCGGCGCTCGCACTGATGACGGACGGGATGTTTCACTTTCGTCAGCGTTACGCGCTCGAACTTGGCGAGTCGGTCGTGAGCCAGCTGCGTTCGCAGATTTTCCAACGCGTGCAGCGGCAGCCGATGAGCTTTTTCCACCGCGTGAAGCTCGGGCGCATCATCAGTCGCGCGACGAGCGACGTCGAATCGCTGCGCGTTGGCATCCAGGATGTGCTCTTCGTGAGCGTGATTCAGTTTGGCGGCATGGTTTTCGCCGCGATCGTGATGGCGTGGTCCGACTGGCAGATGTTTCTCGTCGTGGCCGCGATGGCGCCGGTGCTCTGGCTCATCAACAATCATTTCCGCCTGCAACTGAGCCGGCTCTCCCGCGCGTCGAGCGACAGCTTCAGTCGCGTGACCGCGACGCTCGCTGAATCGGTCAGCGGCATGCGCGTGACGCAGGGCTTCGTGCGGCAGGAGATGAACCTCGGTCTCTTCCGCAGCCTGCTCGCGGACCATGCGCGCTTCAACGTGGCGCTCGCCCGCACCTCGGCGAAACTCACGCCGCTGCTCGAGCTGAACAGTCAGTTCTTCATCGCGATCCTTCTGTTGTTCGGCGGCTGGCGCGTGTTTCACGGCGACATGTCCGTCGGCGGGCTGATCACGTTTTTCCTGCTCTCGAATCAATTCTTCGCGCCGATCACCAACATCGGCACGCAATACAACCAGGCGCTGGTCGCGATGGCCGGCGCGGAGCGTGTGTTTCGCCTGATCGACGCGGTGCCCGACTGGGAGGACGCGGCGGAGGCAAAGCCGCTGCCGGCAAAGCCGGGCGAGGGCATGCGGGTGGAATTTCGCCACGTGACCTTCGGCTACGATCCGGCGCAGCCGGTGCTGCACGACATCTCGTTCACCGCCGAACCGGGGCAGTCCATCGCGCTGGTCGGACACACCGGCAGCGGGAAGAGCTCGATCATCAACCTTGTATCCAAATTTTACCTACCGACAAAGGGCGAGCTGCTGATCGATGGGCGGGAGGTTCGCACGCTCACGAGCGAATCGCTGCACCGCCAGACCGGCATGGTGCACCAGCAGAACTTCCTCTTCAGCGGCACCGTGCTCGACAACATCCGCCTCGGCCGCCCGGAAGCGTCCGACGAGGAAGTGCGCGCCGCCGCGCGTGAACTCGACTGCCTCGATCTGCTCGAGGCCCTGCCGCGCGGATTGCTCACCGAAGTCGGCGAGCGCGGCGCGGGCCTCTCGGTCGGCCAGCGGCAGGTGATCTGCTTTGCGCGTGCGCTGCTCGCGGATCCGCGGCTCGTGATTCTCGACGAGGCGACGAGCTCGATCGACGCGCTCACCGAGGCGAGATTGCAGGCGGCGCTCGTGCGTTTGCTGCGCGGTCGCACGAGTTTCATCGTCGCGCATCGCCTGAGCACGATCCGCACGGCGGACCGCGTGATCGTGCTCGATCAAGGGTGTATCCAAGAAATGGGGACACACACGGAGCTCGTTGCGCAGGGCGGTCGGTATGCTTCGCTTTACCGCCAATTCGTGCAGGTGGACGATCGCGGCACCGACGGCGACGCCCCGCGCCGGATTTAAGATTCTCCTAGGCAAATCGCCGTTTTTCCCTCTAGAAAGGCGTTGCTTTCGAGGGAAAGCATTCCTAAACCCAAAACACTATGGCTAAAAAATCCGCTCGTAAACCGAACGCTGCCTTCATGAAACCGGTCACCCCTGACGACAAGCTCGCCGCCGTCGTTGGCTCGACCCCGCTCCCCCGCACCGAGCTCACCAAGAAGCTCTGGGCCTACATCAAGAAGAACGGTCTCCAGGACAAGAAGGTGAAGACCCAGATCAACGCGGACGACAAGCTGAAGGCCGTGTTCAACGGTAAGGGCAAGGTTTCGATGTTCGAGATGACCAAGCTCGTCTCGGGCCACCTCAAGTAAGAGGTCCCCTCTCAAGTTTCCGACCGCCGGGATTTTTCCCGGCGGTTTTTTTGTGTCCGGCCAATTCACTTGGCCCGCGCTGAGAGGAGGTGCACGCTCGACGGTTTTCCTCGATGAATACGGCGGCCAAGTCTTCTCAGCATGTTCGGGCGCTCGCGGCCTTGCTGCTGGCGAATCTGTTTTGGGGGCTGAGTTTCCCGCTCATCAAGGCGGCTGGGGCGCTGCAGGCGCACCTCTCTCCCGCGGCCGACAGCTGGTTCGTCACGGCGTGCACCTTGGTGCCGCGCTTTGCGCTCGGGGCTGTGATCGTGGCCGTGCTGTGTCGCGGCTCAATCCGCACCTTGTCCCGACTCGAGCTGCAACAAGGCGTGGCGCTCGGACTCTTCGCGCTCGTTGGAATGATCTTTCAGAACGACGGGCTGCACTACACCTCGGCTTCGACTTCGGCGTTTCTCACGCAGCTCTACGCGATCTTGATTCCGGTGTGGCTGGCGTTGCGCGCGCGCCGCAGTCCGCCGTGGACGGTGTGGGTGAGCTGCGCGCTGGTGCTCGGCGGCGTGGCGGTGTTGGCGGAACTGGATTTTTCCGATCTGCGATTGGGACGCGGCGAACTGGAGACGCTGGTGAGTTCGGTATTCTTCATGGGCCAGATTCTGCAACTCGACCGTCCGGCCTATGCGCAAAACCGTGCGCTGCACGTCACGCTGGTGATGTTCGTCGTCGAGGCGGTCGGGGCCGGAGTCATGGCGTGGAACACGGCGCCGACGCCCGGTGATCTGCTGGTGCCGTGGACCTCGATTCCGTGGATCACCTTCATGCTCGCTCTGACGCTTTTCTGCACGGTGGGTGCGTATGTGTTGATGAACACGTGGCAGCCCAAGATCACCGCGACGGAAGCGGGGCTCATTTATTGTTTCGAGCCGGTGTTCACGTCGGTGATGGCGCTGTTTCTGCCCGCGTGGTTCGCGGCGTGGGGTGGATTCCTCTACGCCAACGAAACGCTCACGAAGAGCCTTCTGATCGGCGGCGGATTGATCACGGCCGCCAACATCCTCATCCAGCTCAAGCCGCTTTCGCGGCCGCCCCCGTCCGGATCGAGCTGATCGCGCGCAACGTCACCGCGGCGAGCACGACAACTCCGCCGAGCAGCGCCCACGGTCCCGGTCGCTCGCCAAGGAGAATCAACACCCAGATCGGATTGAGGATTGGTTCGATCACCGGAATCAACACGGCCTCGATCGCCTTCACGTGACGGATTGCGCGAGCGTAGAGCCAGTAGGACGCGCCGAGTTGCACCACGCCGAGCGCGATCAACGCGCTCCACCCCGACGTCGTGAGCGCCGGCGCGCCGATGATCCACGGCAGGCCGATGAGAAACGCCAGCGCGTTGCCCAGGATGATCGACTCGACTGGCGAGCCGTCCTTCTGTCGCCGCAGCGCGATCGTCATTCCCGCGAAGCACACGCCGCTCAGCACGGCGATGCTGTTGCCCAACACTGCGCCGAGCTCCAATCCGTCGGCAAAGAACAGCGTCATGCCACCGAGCACGGCGACGATGGTGATCCAGTCCGCGCGCGTGGCGCGCTCACCCAGAAACCACGCGCCAAAAATCGCTACCCAGACCGGCGCGGTGTATTGGAGCAGGATCGCGTTGGCCGCCGTGGTGAGCTTGGTCGCGGTGCAAAACGTCACCGTGCACGCCGCGTAGCCGATTGCGCCGATGATCTGGGCGCGGGAGAAATCAAACCGCAGTCCGCGGCACGTGAGCACGAGAAAGATCGCCGCGATCGCTCCGCGACCGCCGGCGACCGCGAGCGGCGGCCAGGTGACGGATTTGATGAGCAGTCCGCCCAAGCTCCAGCAAAGCGCCGCCAGCACGAGCTGGCCCACGGCGCGAGTGTGATCGTTGGCACGCACGCTTTCCCCAATGACTGCGCGCCGCGACGGCCGCACGCGCAAAAAACAGGTGGGCTTCATCAGCGCCCTTCAAAACCCCACGCTGCAATCCGCCTACGTATTTCTACGCGAAATCGGAAGGAGACATTCCCTTGATCGCTTCCACCGTGGGCGCGTCTGCACGCATGAATGCTCGCCCCATCTACGCCCTCCAAATCCCCGGTCGGCTGGCTCTTTCGCTGACCGAGGCTGCCCCCAGACGATGCAGGTTCTCACGCAGCGGCTCGCTGCGAAAGAAACACCGCGCACCCAGCGCTCACTGCGTCCGGGCGCGGAGACACCGATGTGGAACGCCGTCCGCGAAGCCGTGGCGGCCGAGCTCACTCGCTACGGTGACGCAGCACGGCTTGCGCGTTTCCTGGGACTTTCGCGCCAACGTCTGCACGAGTTGATTCGCGCGGGCGCCGGGGTGCCCGATGGCGAGCGCACCTTGTTGCTGCTCGTTTGGTTGCAGATGCGGGCCGAGGGTCGAGAGGTGGGCAACGAGCCGCCGAAGCGTCGTCCGCCGAGCCGGGCGGTGCCGCGTGCGGTCGAAGACTGTGTGCCCGCGTCGGTGGCGAGCTGATCCATCGATCCCCTGCGGCGGTTGCGCCGAACTTCAGCGGGGCAGACGGCGCAGCAACTCGGCAAATTGTGCGGCAGCGTCGGACTGACCGTTTCGGCGCGCCTCGGCCTCGGCCCGCGCGAGCAGGCGGCGGGCGTTTTCAATCTGACCACTGGCTTGGTAAAGTTGAGCGAGCGGCAGCATCGTGCGGGGATCGTTGGGCCGCAGTCGGTCCGATGCTTCGAGCGACGCGATCGCTTCGGGCACGCGGTTCTGGTGCGCGTAAAAGGTGCCGAGAAAACCGTGCAGCTCCGGCGAATCGGGCACGATTTCCAGGCCTTCGCGGCAGGCCTGCTCGGCGGCCGGCTCGTTCTTGGCCCGCACCGCTTCGAGTGCGAAACCGATGTAGAGCTTCGACATCAAATCGCGCGCGGCACGTGAACCGGGAAATTGATCGAAGAACGGACGGATGTAGTTCGCGGCTTCGCGGGGACGCCCCGCTTCCAGCTCAAGCCTGCCGAGGGTGGTGAGCGCTTGATGGAAGCGTGGCTGGATTTGCAGCGCGCGTTTGAACTGCGCGATCGCCTCGTCGCGTTTTCCCGCGTGCAGCAACAACAGGCCGAAGCTCGAAACAGCGGACGGAGAACCTGGCGCGAGCTCGATGGATTTGCGCATGGATTCCACGGCTTCGTCGAAGCGACCCATCGATCCGAGCAAGAGTCCGCGCGAGCTGTAGAGGGCGGAGGAATCCGGCATGATGGCCAAGCCGTCCTCGGTGGCCTGTAGCGCGTCGGCGGTGCGCTGCAGCATCTCGTAAGCGCGACACAGCCCGAGATAGAGCGATTCCGATGCGCCCGCCCTGTGCTTGCCGCGCTCGAGCGTCTGGCGCGCTTTCTCGGGCTCGCGCTGCTCGAGATAAAACTCGCCCAGCTTTTCGAACGCGCGCGAACTGTCCGGCTCGAGTGCGACCGCGCGCTCGAGAAACTTGCGGCCGTGATCG
The DNA here is from genome assembly GCA_024707325.1 of Opitutus sp. Lineage (GTDB taxonomy): Bacteria > Verrucomicrobiota > Verrucomicrobiia > Opitutales > Opitutaceae > Opitutus. Next base: position 1,264,271 of record JANPZY010000001.1, read on the forward strand.
CCGCGTTTCGTCTGCAGGTCGATCTCGCCCCACACGACGAGCTGATCGGGATCGTAGCACCAGTCGCGCAGCTCCTCGAGCCACGGATCGTCCGCGGCACGGAAACGACCCGACGTGGTGCCGCGCCAGCGCGCATCGGCGGCTTCTTCGGTCTTGTTTTCCTGCGCGAGAATCTCCGCGTAGAAGTTGTGCGCCGACGAGAAACCGGGCGTCGCGCGCAGGAGTTCTTCGATCGCCTGTTTTCCCTTCGTGCGCCGACCGGTTTGGAACTTCACGCGCGCGAGACCGAAGGCGGCGTAAGGGTCGTGGGCGACGAGTTCGAGGCGCCGACGATAGGCGCGCTCGGCGTCTTCGAAACGCGCGGCCTTGAATGCGAGTTCGCCGAGCTGGAGCCAGGCGGGCGCGTAGTCAGGCGCGATCTCGACCGTTTTGCGCAGCCACTCCTCGATGCCGGCCGGATCCGACGCTGTTCTCGCCAGGTCGGCGAGATAGTAAGGCCACCGCGCGTCGTTGGGCTGGAGCTGGTGCAGCTCGAGCCAGGCGGCGCGGGCCTCGTCATTGTATCCGTTGACATGATACAACCGGGCGAGATCGGCCAGTTCCGCCGGCGAGCCCGGCCGGGCGGCGACGCGCGCGCGCAACTCGGCGAGACGTTGTTGAAACTCGGCCTCGGCGCCCGCGGGAGCGGCGGCCTCCGTGGCTTGTTCGGCCGCGGGCTGGCGAAGCACCAGCACTGCGCTTCCCGCGCCGAGGACAGCCGCGGCGCCGACCACCGCCACCCAGGGAACGCGTCGCGGCGAGGGCGTGGCTTTGGAGGCGGATTTTGCGCGGCTTATTTTCGACGCCATAGCGTGAGACTGCTCATGTCTTTCCACGGGGGAAAGATGTGGAAACCGCCGGTGACGAGCACGGGCACGCCATTGCCGTCGAGATCGCCCACGGCAACGGTGATCAAATGCGTGGGCGTCCGCGCGAGGACAACGGGCGTGAAGTTCTGCCGTCCGTCGTTGAGCCACGCGATCATCGAGGATGCGTTGGGCCGGCCCCAGTCGCCAAACGCGCTGACCGTCACGATGTCGGCCGTGCCGTTGCCATCGAGATCGGCGACCGCGGGACTGAAGGCGCCGACTTGATTGCCGATGCGGTGATACTGGAAGAATCCGCTGCCCTTGTTTTCGAGCCACTGCAAACCGTGCCATGGGCGAGTGCCGGCACCGCTGTAGTCGAGCGCGTCGCCGTTGGTGACAACCAGGTCGGGGCGACCGTCGCGATTGACGTCGGCCACGGTCATGCCGCTGCTGCCGAAATCCTCGTTGGTCGAGCCCCACACCACTTGATCGGCCAGCCGGCCGCCGCCCAGGTTGCGGAGCAGGTGAACCTCTTCCCATTCCTGTGAAATCAACGCCGCGATGTCGGGCCGACCGTCGCCGTCGAAATCAGCCACGGGCGTGTGGATGCAGCCGGATTGGGTGTTGATGATGCGGCTTTCGAACTGCCAGTTACCTTTGTTTTCCATCCAGCGCGTTTCGCCCTGATCGTAACCGAACTGGCCCACGACGAGATCGAGGCGGCCGTCGGTGTGGCCGGCGAGGTTCGCCGCGCGGAGATCGGTGACGCGGGCGGCGTGCTCGAGCAGCACGCGTTTTTCGAAGCGTTGGTTGTCGAGGTTTTCGAGGACGACCACGGCGCCGATGCGTTCGTTGGTTGGCAGGATTCGGCCCATCGAAGCGACGAGCACGTCGAGCCGGCCGGTGCCGTTGAGGTCGGCGGCGGCCACGTGCACGGGACCGGGAATGTTCTCGCCGATGACGAACTCGGTAAACTGGCCGCGCGGGCTCTGCCGAATCCAGCGAACGGAATTTTTCTGACCCTCGCAGTAGAGGATGTCGGCGATCCCGTCCTGATCGAGGTCCACGATCTCGATGTGGGAGATCAGCGGCCGCACGAACTCGCTGGCCGGCGCGCCGATCGGCTCCGGCACGTATTCGAGCTGCATCGGCGTCGTCGCGACGCTCTCGGGTTGAGTGGCCGCACGATTGTTCGCGGGCTTGGCCTGCGTGCTGAAGTAAAGAGCGACCGCACCCCAACCGGCGGCCAGAGCCGCAAGAACAGTGAGCGTGAGCAGGAGGGGCTTGCGCATACGGGGGCGAGAGGGCGCGAAGCGTGAACCCGGCTGCAGAACGCCGCACGCATTTTGTGCGGGCGTCGAACAGGAGAAAGCGCGCCACCCGCGCTCGTTAGTTTCGTTTCTAGCCAAAAAAAACGCCGCCACCCGAAGGCAGCGGCGGTTGGGAAGGCGAGGCCCGAGCGCGGCGTTTACTGAGCGGCGGTGAACAGCAGCACCGGTCCTTCGCAGCGGGACACGGCGATGGCGGTTTTTCCGTTCGGCTGACGGATGGCCACAGCCGAACGCGCGTCGCCGGGGACGACGATGCCGGATTTCGCGGGTGGCACCGGAGTGAAGCCGCCGCGACCATCGCCCTTCAGCAGCAAGCCGAGTCCGCCGTCGAAACGTCCCGTGGACGGTTCGGGCGCGAAGCTGTTGCCCACGACGAGAAGGTCGAGTTTGCCGTCGTGATCGAGATCCTCCGCCACGATCGCGTTGATCGGGGCGAGCTGGGCCAGACGCGGCAGCGGCTCGAAGTGGAATTTCCCATCGCTGCCCTGGCGGAAAACGCCGCTCGAGAGCTCGTTGGCTTCCAGTCGGCGAACGCGAGCGAGATGCGCGGGCTCGAAGATGTCGGCGATCGTCGCGGCGGCGTAGGCCTTGTAGGTCGGGAATTTCTTCGTGAGCCACGGGAACGAGTAGGCGAGCTTGCTGCGACCGCGCAGGGGGCGGAGCGCGCCTTCGGCCCACTGAGCCTCGATGATCTCGTCCCTGCCACGGCCGTCGAAATCGCCGGCGAAGAGCACGGTGGGCTGCTCGGCGCTGGCGCGGTATTTCGAGTTGAGGCCAACGTTGCCCGCGACGATGTCGAGGCGACCGTCGCCATCGACATCGACGACGCTGAGCGCGCTCCACCAGCCGGTGACGGCGGCGAGGCCGGACTTGTCGGTGACGTTTTCGAAGCCGCGACCGGTGTTGCGGAAGTAAACGATCGAGCCCCACTCGAGAGCGAGAATCAGATCGTCGCGCTTGTCGCCGTCGAGGTCGGCAAACGTCGCGGCGGCAACCATGCCGATCTCGCGCAGGCCGGGAGCGAGTTCGTCGGTGACGTCGACGAGTTTACCGTCGGTGTTGCGATAGAGGAAGCTGCGCGGCGTGGCGGGATATTTGCCGGGGACGACGCGGCCGCCGACGAACAGATCGACGCGACCATCGCCATTGAAATCGGAGACGGCGACGGCGGCGGTGCTTTCGCCGTCGGGCGCGAGCACATCCGGTCCGGCGAGGGTGAAGTTGCCTTTCCCGTCGTTGAGATAGAGGCGATTGTTCAGCTTGTCGCTGCCGCGCTCGTGTTGCACGCCGCCGGCGACGAGGAGCAGGTCGGGATGTTTGTCGCCGTTGAGGTCGAGGAACACGGCACCCACATCGTCGCATTCGGCGTCGTTCGACCACGGTTGCGAAGTCGCGGGCGCGAACTTGCCCTCGGCGTTGCCGAAGAACAACCGACCGGCCTGACCGGCCGAGCCGGAGACGAAGACATCGGCGTGGCCGTCGCCATTGACGTCGGCGGTGGCGAGCACCGGACCGAGACCGTTGAGACGGCGCGGCAGCAGGCGCTGACGATAAAACTCATCGAACGGGCGCTGCTCGCTGATGTGTTTGAGACCGCGGGCGGCTGCGTTCTCGGTGAAGAGCGCGTCGGAGCGAGCCGGGACGTGGAGCTGCGCGGGCGGGGGCGTGAAACCTTCGGGCAGCGGCGGCTCGTTGACGGTGATCACGCGATCGACCGGCAGGTTTTCGAGCACCTGCACCTGACCGCGCGGCCAGCGGATCGTGAGCTTGGTGATGACCGTGTCCTTGCCCAAACCGAAGTGCGCGACCGGCGGTTCGCTCGCGACGATGCCGCGCTCGGTGAAGATCTGGCGCACCTGTTTGCCAGCGGTCGGAGACTCGATGCGAAGCTCGGCGCCGATGCCGTCGCGATTCGGCGCGCGGCCGGCGAGCTTGATCACGACGCGGTGGCCGGTCGCGGTGTTGTTGCGCACGACGGTGATCGGCGCGTTGCAGTTGGAGTAGACGAGATCGAGGTTGCCCGTGTTGAACAGGTCGGCGGCGGCGCAGCCGAACGCCACCGTGCTTTCGTCGAGGCCCCAAGCGTCGGAGACATCCTCGAAGCGCAGATCGCCGAGATTGCGGAACGCGAGCGTCGTCTCGTTGCGCGGCGGAGAGTCCTTCCAGACCAGCGCGCGGGCGGTGAGCGTGGGCGCGCGGTTTTGTTTATCGACGATGTCGGCGTCGATGAAGTTGCGGATCATGCCCGAGGTGTAGAACGCGTCGAGGCGGCCATCGTTGTCGAGGTCGACGAGACGCGAACCGAAGGTCCAGCCCGTGGCGGCCATGCCCGTGAGGTAGGCGGCTTCCTGGTAATGATCGGTGCCGGAGTTCAGGTAAACGGCGTTCCACATGTATTGCGGGATGAGCTCGGAGACGCGCTCCATTTCCCACAAGCCGCGCCCGATCTCCTCCATGCCGGTCATGAACTGCGTGTGCGTGCGGTCACGCATGTCGGTGACGACAAAGTCGATCAGACCGTCGTTGTTGAGGTCGCCGTGGTCGGCGCTCATCGAGAAGTAGGTCACGTGCGGCAGTCGCTCGTCCACGACATCGGCGAAGGTTCCGTCGCCCTTGTTCAGATAGAAGCGATCCGGCGTCTCGAAATCGTTGGCGACATACAGATCGGGCCAGCCGTCGCTGTTGGCGTCGAACCAGACCGCGGCGTGGCCTTGGGTGAGACCCCAGATGCCCGTTTTTGCGGTCACGTCGGTGAAATGACCATTACCGTCGTTCTGCAGGAGGTAGTCGCGACGACCGAGCGGAGATTTGGCGAAATCGAGGATGTTGGTGACGAGATAGCAATCGAGGTCGCCATCGCGGTCGTAGTCCGCGAACGACGCGTGCACGGATGCGTCCTTGATATCGAGGCCGAACTCCTTCGCGCGCTCGGTGAAGGTGCCGTCGCCGTTGTTCACGAAGAGCAGGTTGGGCGCGTCGTAGCGGCAGACGTAGAGGTCGGGCCAGCCGTCCTGATTGATGTCGATCGCGGTGGCACCGATTTTCCCGATCTTCTCGTCCTGCTCCACGCAATCGACGCCCACCGCGGCGGCGACATCGTGAAACACGCCCGGTTGATACTGCTGATAGAGCGCGCACGGGCCGTTTTTCGAAACGGCGAAGATGTCCAGATTGCCATCGCGATCGAAGTCCGCGATCGCCACGCCCGTCTCGAGTGCGCCGAGGGTGAACTCGCGGAAACGGTCGCCCCACATGCGCGGGTCGTTGAAGACATTGGTGACGGTGAATCCCTTTTCGGCGCCGAGGCGCTGGAAAGGTTTTTGTCCGTCCGCGAGCGCGGGGCGCTTGAGCAAGGGGGCCGTGGTGTAGGCGGGCGGCGTCGCCACGGCAGCGAGCGCGGACGCCGAAGTCAGCAGACAGGCGAGGAGAACTTTGGACATGGTGTGGGGGTCAGGCGGGGCGGACTTGGGGCTCGCCGTGTGCGGCGAGCGGTCGGGAAAGGAGAAAGGCGAGCGCGAGGGGCACGATGTAGCTGCCGCCACGCTCGATGACTTCGAAGCCGGGAGCGAGAGCGCCGCTGGTGAGGAAAAGCGACTCCGTGCCGAGCTTCCAGAGGCAGACAAAGAGCATCAGGGCCGGGTGTCGAACCGTGAGAACCGCGGCGGCCAGCACCAACTCGAACCAGCCCACCGCGCGCATCGTCGCCATCGTATCGGCCACGCCGAAGACGTTGTAGTGGTTAGCGAGGGAGGCTTTTTCGAGGACGAGGCCGCACAACGCGTGGCCGATGAGGAGCGTGGCGAGAATCACCTGCAGGAAGCGCACGAGCCGCTTGATCGTGTCGCCCGACAACTCGGGCCAGCTTTCCGGCAGGCGCGCAAACCACGGACTGCGCCAACCTACCGCCAGCAGGATGGCGAGCGGCACACCGTAGTTGCCGGCGCGCTCAAAAAACTCCGGCCAGCCTTCGCCGGCGAACGGACGAAGGAGCGCAGTCCAGACACACCAGAACGCGCCCCACGCGAACAGAGCGCGACAGGGCCAGATGAACGCGAGAAACCCCATCGCCACGTCCATCGCGCCGACCCACGGCATGAGTTTCCACGCCCAGGATTCGGGCAGACCCACGACGCCGAAATACGGCACCCACGCCTGCTTCGTGATCAGGCCGAAGGCGCCATGGCCGATGAAGCACATCGCGACTCCGATGCGCAGAATCCATGGGAGCACCACCGCGGGGCTGGAGCCTGCGGCGGCAGCCTCGCTGGTGCGGTTCATTTCGCGGCAGCGACTTCAGTTCCGAGCGGCTGGAGGGAGGTCTGGAAGACCCAGTCGGCGATTTGCACGCCCATCTTCTGGCCCTCGAGATTGTCCGACATCGTGTGGATGCCGCCGAGCACGCGGCTCATGCCGGCCTCCTTTTGCGCGTCGGAGAGTTTCTTGAAGTGGCGGACGGCGCCGGGCAACGCATCCGAGGTCACGCTGAACTCGATGTCATCGGTGCCGAACCAGAGGGCGAGCGTGCGCGCACCCGCGGCGGAAAACGTGCTGTGTCCCGAAGTGTAGGAGGGGAACGGCGGCGAGGCCATGTTCGGGATGAAGTCCGGCTCGATCTTCACGGCCGGCGCGAGTTCCGGATCGATCTCGCGCAGCGCCGTCTCCGGACGCCAGGTGTTGTAGTAGAACTTCGTTTCCCAGCAGCCGATGGCCGAGTCCGCGAGGGCGAAGTTGAGCAACGCAAACAGGCGGGCGGCGTCGACGGTGGAGAGCTTGTTGCGGCGAGCGAGGTCGGACGCGATCTGGTTCCAGTGGCCGGGAGGCGTGGAGGTGCCGAGGTCGTCGTTCCAGAACGCAGTGCTCATCGTCTCGTATTCGGTGCGTTCCGCGTTGTCGCGCGCGCCGCGCTTGGCGACGAAGGCGAGCTGCTCGGCGTATTCCTTGTCGCCGAGTTCTTCCGGCGGACGCGCGCGGAACTGTTCCGGCGAGGTCATCGCGAACGGCGTCACCTTGCCCCAGAACGGGAGCAGCGGCGGACGGAAACCGGCGGGCGTCTCGCGCCATTTGCCCTGCTCGGTGCTCGAGTAGATGCCGGGGATGGGCTTGTCGTAGCCGCTGCTGGCGCGGCTATCGATCACCGCCTTGCCGACCTTCTGGCCCCAGGCGAGACCGATCTCCTTGGCCGGGCCGTCGGGGATCTCGGCGAGCGCTTTCTGAAACATCGACTCGAGCAGGTGCGGGTTGGTGCCCTTCCAGAGCTCCTTCATGACCGTATTGGCGGCGCCGGCGATCGCGGCGTCCATGTCGGCACCCTCGGGGGCCGGATCGTTGACGATCCAGCCTTTGTGCGTGCGCGTGATGCTGTTGGTCACATCGAAGATCGCGCCGTGCAGCGTCGCATACATGAGCGAAGCCAGCGGCGGCGGATTCCGCGAAATGCGGATCGTGTTCAGCGCCTGGTCGTTCCAGTAGAGAACGGCGTTGTTCGAGGCGAAGAGCGCGGGAGTCAGCGCGCAGACGGCAAGGACCAGTCGAGCAAGACGGGGTAGTTTCATGGTCGAAGAAAGGATTCCAGCGAAGCCCGGTCGGGCTTCCGTGGGTGTTGGGGTCGCGGAAAATGTCCGCCTCGCCGCCCGCTTAGAACTTTTTTGGGGCGACCTGCTGCCGGGGCGGGGCGAAACGCGGCGGCCGCTCGCGCTTCGCCCAAAAGCCAGTGGCGAACAGCCCGCCTGCCGCGCCTCCGCCGGGCGGCGGACGTGCAGGGGCGGGCGAGCACGGTTTACAGCCGGTAGCTCAGGCTGAACGCGATCAGATAGTCGGCAAACGCGGCGTCGCCTTGGCGATACGTGCCGGTGTGGGCGGTCTCGAGCTTGTCGGGCACGCTTTGCTGGCGATTGCGCTGCACGGCAACGGGCACGTAGAGACGCGCCGACCACTTGGCGCGGGTGATCGAGATGCCCGGCTCGATGCCGACGGAGTAGCCGGGACGGCGGAAACCGGTGTTGCCACCGACGAGGTCGTGCACGGGCACGCCTTCCATGCGCAGGGCGAGACTCAGCGACACGCCCGAGTCCGGCAGCGCGAGATACTCGACGCCGGCCCGACCCAGATAGGTGTCCGTGACACCCATGATCTGCTCGAAGGCACTGCTGCGGTAAGTCGGGACGCCGTTCTCATCCTCCGGCGTGATCGTGTAGCTCGCGCTGGCGAAGGCGGTGAAACCGGCGCCCAGATCGCGATAGCCGTAAGCGTTCAGATTGAAGCCCCAACCGCCGGAACCGGGCTGGATCGACTGGTCGACGGTGCGTTCGACGCCGATGACGCGGTTGTTGACTGCATCCCAGGCGTGGAACACGTCGCGCACGGCCTCATCGCCCGTGGGCACAACCACTCCGAGACCGAGCTGCAGGTTGCCGCGATGCGGCGTGGTCGGATCCAAAACCCAGCCGGCGCCGCCGATCGAAATGTCGCCGACACCGGACGACTGCACGTGATAACGCTCGATGATCGCGCGGTTCTGATCGCGCACCACGGACGAGCGATCGTGCGACGAATACGGCACCGTCAGCGTCATCGAGTAGCGCGGCGACATATGATACGTCACGCCGAGATCGACGAAGTGGGAGCGGTTGATGACCTGGCTGCCTTCCTCCTGGCGATGAACCTGCTCCGTCGTGCCGACGAAGTGGCGGTCGGATTTGAAATAGCGATAGGAGGTCGAGAGTTCCCACGGGCCGCTTTCCGTGGTGTGCGGCATCATGCCGCTGTGACCGGCACCGCGGGCGAGGACGCAGCCTTGGCCAAAGCTTTGGGCGGAGGAAGAGACGAGGGCGACGGCTGCAAGAAACGTGAGCAAGCGCGAGCCATGCCCGGCAGGGGTGTGTGTAGGGGTCATACGGGGGCGGCGAATCAGGCGATTTGCCCCTCGCGAGAAAAAGATTGCAGGGGCGAACTGCCGCCAAGGCGGGGTGGTGTGAAGCATTTGCGGGGCGCTACCTCCGCCCGCATTGCGGGATTCGCTCAGGAACCCGCCGCGAGGAACTTCGCCAACTGCCCGCGCTGATTGCGGCTGAGCGGCAGGCGTGTGCCGCCGCGCAGGATCACCGTGTAGTCGCCGTGAAACGTGGGCTCCAACTCCTTCACCTGCTCGAGCCGCACGATGGCGGAGCGATTGATGCGGATGAAACCTTCGCCGAGCCGTTCCTCGAGCGCCGTCATGGTTTCGCGCAGGATGAGGCGCGAGGCGTCGGCCAGGTGCAGCAGCACGTAGTTGTCCGCGGCCTCGACCCAGTGGATTTCCTCGGGGCTGACGAACACCACGCGGCCCTCGGACTTGAACGCGAGTCGCGCCGCTTTGCGTCCCGAGTCGGGACTCGTTGCGTCCCGGGTCGAGCCCGTGTCCTTCGCCTGTCGGAACCTGATGTGCTCATGAGCGCGCCGCAGCGCGGCCTGAAACCGCTCGCGGTCGAAGGGCTTCAGCAAATAATCCACCGCCTGAATCTCGAACGCGTTGACCGCGAACTGATCGTGGGCGGTGACAAAGATGATCGCGGGCCGGCGGTCCGCCGGGATCTGCTCGACCACCTGCAAACCGCCGCGCTCGGGCATCTCGATGTCGAGAAACACCAGATCGGGCCCGCCGTTGCGGATGGCCGAGACGGCGTCGTTGCCGTTCGTGCACTCGCCGATGATCTCGACCGACTCTTCGCCGGCGAGCAACGAGCGCAGCCGGTCGCGCGCGAGCGGTTCATCGTCGACGATCAATACGCGAAGCTTGGTCACGGAGTGTGTGTGGTGATCGGCAAACTGAGGCGCACCTCTAGGCCGCCGCCCTCGCGGTTGGCCAGCTCAAACCGGTGCGCGTCGCCGTAGATTTCCTGGAGTCGTGCGCGGGTGTTGCCGACGCCGATGCCCTCACGCGTGAAACCGCCGGGCGGCTGACCTACGCCATTGTCGGCCACGAGGATGCTGAGCATGTCGCCTTCGCAACGCACGCGCACTTCTATGTGGCCGGGACGTTGACGCGGCTCGATGCCGTGGCGGATCGCGTTCTCCACCATCGGCTGCAGGATCAGGCTCGGCACGGCCACCTCAAGCGCAGTAGGTTCGACGTCGATCTCGACGGTCAACCGGTCGCGAAAGCGAATCCGCTCGATCTCCAGATATTTGCCGATGAACGCCACTTCGTCGCGCACGGTCGTGAGCGGCTGGCCGCGATGGTTCATCGTGATGCGCAGGAGCTCGCTCAGCCGCACGAGCATCTTGTCGGCGGCGTTCACGTCGCTGTGCATGAGCGACGCGATGCCGTTGAGCGTGTTGAAGAGGAAATGTGGCTTCAGTTGCCGCAGCAGCGACTGCAGCCGCGCCTCGGTCAGGTGTTTTTCCAGCTCGAGCGCGTGCACCGTGCGCTCGTGGTATTTGCGATAGTAGTCGATCGCGTGGCTCACCGATACGATCACGCCGTAGATGAGGAGATTGAAGGGAAACGTCTTCACCAGCAGCGGCCGGAACACCTCGAGAAACGTCACCGGCTCGTCGATCCACAGGCTGTGCAACTGGCCCACGAGCGCGCGCAGCGCCACGTAAACAAGCGAGCACATGATCGCCGCCGCCAGGTGGATGCCGGCGGTGCGCCAGCGTTCGCCGCCGTCGGCCGGAAAGCGTCGCGCGAGCGCCAAGATCGGTCCTGACAGCAGCGCCCAGACATACCAATCGCCCAAAGAGTAGCTGATCGCCTGCGACCACGTGACGGAGCGGCCGAGCAGCGTGCTCGAGAGATAAAACTGACTCGCGAACGCCAGACCGACCAACGTCCAAAACGACAGGATCATCGCGATTCGCAGCAGGCGTCCGGAGAGCGGGCGGGAGTCAGGCATCGCGCAAAAGTGTTTGCCGGTCGGGTGGGGCGGTTCGAAATACGGGTCTCCCTTCCACGTCTGGCGAGTTTTTATTGTGACCCAACCGAGCCCAGTCGCTTCTCGCCCCGCTGCTTCCGTGGCTCGCGGCGCCACGCCGCCCGCGGTGCCGCCGTTGCTGCCGATCCTGCTCCCGATCGTGCTGACCGCGATTGCTGCCGCGGTGTTGTTTTCGCGCTTCCTGCCCGCGCCCCAACCGATCGCCTCGGAGCCGAGCCCGCGCTTTGTCGATGTTACGGCCGAGTCGGGCATCACGTTTCAGCGCACCGCCGGCGCCACTCTCGACGAAGTCCCCACCACGCTCGGTGGCGGCGTGGTGAGTTTTGACTACAACCGCGACGGCCATCCCGACCTCTTCTTCATCAACGGCACCGCCTGGCCGTGGGAGACCAAGGCCGCGTGGACGCGCTTCGGCGCCTGCGCGCTCTATCGCAACGAGGGCGACGGTCGCTTCACCGATGTTTCCGCCGAGGCCGGGCTGCAGCTCGTGGTGCAGGGCATGTCCGCGGCGGCCGGCGATTTTGACGGCGATGGTTGGACTGATCTGTTCGTTGCCGCCGTGGGCGAGTGTCGCCTGCTGCGCAACCAAGGCGATGGCACCTTTGCCGATGTCACCGAACAAGCCGGAGTCGGCGGCGAACCCAACACGTGGAACACCGGTGCGACGTGGATCGATTACGACAACGACGGCCAACTCGACCTCGTGGTCGCGCAATACGCGCGGTGGCCCGAAGATCTGGGGCTTGCGGGCGCATTCAGCGTCGCCGCAATGGGCCGTTCCTACGGCACGCCCACGGGTTTTCTCGGCGCGTTTCCGCTCGTGTATCGAAATTCTGGAGACGGACGCTTCGTCCGCGTGCCCGACAGCGCCGGGCTGCGCCCGACCGATCCGCAAACGGGCCTTCCCGCACTCGGCATGCTCGCGGTCGTGCCGGTGGACGCCGACGGCGACGCCGCGCTCGACCTGCTCTTCTCGTTCCACACCGGCGGCAGCATGCTCTATTTGAACGAGGGTGATGGCACCTTCCGCCTCTGGCAGGGCCAGAGCGGTCGCGAAGACCGCCACGAAGGCGCCGCCGCGGGTTTTGCGACCACGAGCGTCCTGAACATGGGCGACCGGGGCACGGGCGAACGCTTGCTCGCGCTGCGCGCGGCCGCGCAACTCGACGACGCGGACGCCGATTTCGCCTCACTGCCGGCGAAATTCGCGGTCGTTGCGTTCGACTACGATCACGACGGCAACCTGGAGCTGTTTTCCACCGGTGGCCGCGCGGAGCCTGACGCCGGGCGGCTCGAGCGCCGTTTCGATTTCGCCGGCACGCCCGCGTTGTATTGGAAAAATGGAGACAACTGGGCGCCCGCACAGACCCCGGAGAGCAGTGCCGCGTGGATGCGGCCGCTCTTTGCCCGTGGCGTGGCGAGCCTCGATTTCGATGGCGACGGCAGCGTCGATCTCGTGCTCGTGCCGCACAGCGGGCGGCCTGTGCTGCTGCGCAATGATCAGCGTCGCGAACTTCCCTGGCTTCAGGTCGATCTGATCGGCACGCGCAGTCATCCCGACGCTTTTGGTGCGCGCGTCGAAGTGCACACCCCGCGCGGCGTGCTCGCGCAAACGCGCGTGCCGCAAATGGGGTTTCTCGCGCAGTCGAGTTCCGTGCTCACGTTCGGTCTCGGCGAAGACGCGCGCGTGCGAAAAATCGTCGTCCACTGGCCCAGCGGCACGCGTCAGGAAATCGTGCCCGAAGGCGTGAATCGCCGCATCGTCATCACGGAAAAGTGACGTAGTCCCAGCTCGATGCGCACTTCGGGGCGACGTGGCGCGGACCTTGGCTCGACCCTGCACGCATCGAGGCTCGACGCTGTCCGCAGTGTGGCGCGACCGTGTCCGCACCTTGGCGCGACGTGGTGCGGACTTTGTCCCGACTCGGGACGGACCCTGGTTCGACTCAGGCCGCGGAGAAGAGGGCCTGAACCTGGCCCGGATCTTCGTGGGTAAGGTCCTTGGAAACCGAACGGCGCAGGCGCAGGCGCGTGCGCGGGGAAAGTTGCTCGAGGATCGTGTAGTGCAGATCGGCGGGCGCGGCGAAATCCCACGAGGCGGTGGGGCGGCTGCGGAGGAACGCGTTGATCTCGGCGGCGAGGTTGGTGAGCCGGCGGGATTGTTCTTCGTCGCTCAGCGGGATCTGGAACGAGCTGCGGCGGCTGAAGGGCGACTCATACGGGCCGCGGTTGGGGTCGTAGTCCCACGCCGGGAAATCCATGGACTCGACGAGCGCGGGAGGCGTCTGCTCGTCGGGAAAGAGGCTGTCGGCGTAGATGCGGAGGTGACCGTGGTCGAGAGTCACGATGTAGTGCTCGTTCATGACTAATCCAAAGTAAGGCGCACCTCGATGTTGCCTCGAGTGGCGCGGGAATAGGGGCAGGTTTGATGGGCCAGATTCATAAGATGTTGGGCTTCGGCGCGGCGGATGCCGGGTATCGCGGCACGCAGCTCCACTGCGAGGCGATAAGCGCCGTCGTCCTGTTCCTCCAAATGCGCGCGCCCGACGACCGTGAGGCCTTCGATGGTGCGATGCGATTGGGCGGCGGCGTTCTTCAGCGCACCGAGAAAACAAGCGGCGTAGGCGCCCGCAAAAAGGTGCTCCGGCGTGACGGTGCCGGGCTGCTCCGTGGTGGAGAGCTGGACGCTGAGACCGTGGTCGGCGGTTTCGACGGTCCCGTCGCGTCCGCCATCGGCGATCATCTCGGCCACGTGGAGTGTTTTCATGGTTGTAACCTATTCAATCGAGCGTCGCCGCGAAATGGGGCGGTTCGCGGGGAGCATACTACCGGGAATATCCCCGAGAGCGGGGCATGGTTTCCCTCTGGAAAACGAAAAACGCCGCTAAACCGCGGCGTAGGGGAGTTCCCTAGGTGGGCTCCGTGAAATTTAGCGCGTAGGGTCGAGCACGACTTTGATGCAGCCGTCGGTTTTCTTCGTGAACATAGCGTAGGCCTGCGGCGCCTTGGTGAGCGGGACGCGGTGCGTGATGACGAAGGACGGGTCGATTTTCTTGTCCTCGATGAGTTTCAGGAGGGGCTGGAGGTATTTCTGCATGTGGGTTTGGCCCATCTTGAGACTGATGCCTTTGTTCATCGCCGCGCCGAAGGGCATCTTGTCGAGAAACCCGCCGTAGACGCCGGGCACGGACACGACACCGGCCTTGCGCACGCAACGCATCGCCTGACGCAGCGCGTAGGGGCGATCCGTTTCCATTTTCAGGTTTTGCTTCACGACGTCGTAGATGGATCCGTGCGCTTCCATACCGACGGCATCGATGGCGGCATCAGGGCCGCGGCCTCCGGTGTGGGCCTGCAATTCGTCCATCACATCGCCGCCGGAATCGATCGTCACGGCACCGGCCGCCTCGGCCATCGCGCGTCGCTCGGGCACGGAATCGATCGCAATGACCTTGGCCGCGCCGAGCAGAAACGCGCTGCGGATCGCGAACTGGCCGACCGGTCCGCAACCCCACACGGCCACGACGCTGCGGCCGGGCACGATGTCGCAGTTTTCCGCGGCCATGTAGCCGGTGGGGAAAATGTCCGAGAGGAAGAGGACCTTGTCGTCAGGCAGGTCGTTTTCGATTTTGATCGGACCGATGTCGGCAAACGGCACGCGCGCGTATTGCGCCTGACCGCCGGCGTAACCTCCGGTCATGTGCGAGTAGCCGAAGATGCCCGCGGGACTGTAGCCCATGAGCAGCTCGGCGACCCGCGCGTTGGGATTGGTGTTATCACAACACGAGAACTGCTGGCGCAGACAATGGATGCACGCACCGCACGAGATGGTGAACGGCACGACCACGCGGTCGCCGACTTTGAGTTTCTTCACCTCGGGCCCGACCTCGACGACTTCGCCCATGAACTCGTGGCCCATGATGTCACCTTTCTCCATCGTCGGGATGTAGCCGTCGTAGAGATGGATGTCGGAGCCGCAGATCGCGGTCGACGTGATGCGCACGATGCAATCGCGCGGGTTGAGGATCTTGGGGTCGTCGACCCGCTGAACCTCCATTTTCTTTTTTCCCATCCAGCAGACGGCTTTCATCGTTTGAGTTTCTTTCGGAGTGAACGTTGGGGTTCGCCGACGGACTGGCCGTCGATGGTCGGGATCTCGCCGGCCTCCATCAGCGCCTTGAAGCGTCGCAGGGCCTCGCGCACCTGCTGGCTGGGCTCTTCGCCGGAAAATTTGGCGAGCAGCGCGCCGAGCTTTCCGCCGGGCGCGACATACTCGAGTTGCACGGTGACTTCGGTGCCCTCGTCGCCGGGGCCGGGCTCGAAGCGGACCGAACCGGCGTTGGCGATGTCGGCGCCTTCCCGCGAGCGCCACGCAATCAGGCGCTCGGGTTCCTCGTTGAAAATCTCCGCGTCCCACTCGACGCAGCGACCGCCGGGAGCCGAGACGGACCAGTGCGATTCGTTATCCGAGAGTCGCGTGATCGTGACCGGGTGTTTGATCACGCGCTCGAGATTTTCGAGGCTGCGCCAGAACTGAAACAACACCGACGCGGGCTGCCGGATGGTGATGGCGCGGACGACTTTGATGCCCGTCTGATCGGGCACGGTGGCTTTGGAGCGCACGGAGGAGGAGCGCGCCGGCGTGCGGCGCGCGGGAGGACGACGGGAGGCGGTGGCCATGGCGAGAAAAGGTGAAATGCGCGTGCGGCTAGCGGCGCTCGTCGGACTCGGCTTCGGCTTTCTGCGCGATCTCGCCGGGCACGCGCTTCTGATCCTCGGGGTCCGTTTCCTGATACATTTTCTCGTTCATCTTCGCCTGCGCGCCGATGGGTGAAATGCGTCGGGCAAACACCATCGCCTTGTTCATCGCGCCCGGCACGAAGACGCGCTCCGCGCGCATCAACGCCGGATAGGCCAGCGTGGCGACTTCCTGCGGGGCCATGACGTTGGCCTTCTGGAACGCGTTGGTCTCCACCATCCCGGCCTTCGGGAAGAAGTCCGTATCCGTCGGGCCAGGACAAAGCGCCGTCGCAGTCACGCCCGTGTCTTCGAGCTCCGTCGCGAGCGCCTCGGTGAGCGAAAGCACAAACGCCTTCGACGCGTGGTAAACCGCGAGCATCGGGCCCGGTTCGAAACCGGCGATCGACGCGACGTTGAGGATGCGGCCGTGGCCGCGCTCGAGCATCGGCGGGAGAAAGAGCTTCGTCAGCCGCACGACCGCCTCGATGTTCAGGCGGATCATGCCGATGTCCTTTTCGAGCGTGATCTCGTGGAACTTCCCGCGCGCGCCGAAGCCGGCGTTGTTCACGAGAATATCCACCTCGATCCCGCTGGCTTCGAGTTGGTCGAACACCTCATCGGGCGCCTCGCTCTCGCGGAGATCGGCGGCCACGACAGTGACGTCGATGTTGTGATCGCGAATGAAGTCTTCGGCGATCGTGTTGAGTTCGGTTTCGCTCGGCGCAACGAGCACGAGGTCGTGGCCGTTGCGCGCAAATTCGCGGGCGAGTTCGTAGCCGATGCCACTCGAGGCGCCGGTGACGAGGACGGTCTTGTCTTTTTGCATGGCGGGAAAGGGATGTGGTTGTCGGGGGAGGGCGAAGCGGGCGCCGAACCGTAGTGCGCGCGATGGGCCATCGCTATGGGGCCGCGTCTGGCTCGCCGCATCGGGTTCGCGCAGAAAACCCGGGAAACGGAAAACCCGGCTTGCGCGGGAAATGTCCGGACGTCACCAACTCACCCCGGATGAATCGCGATCCTCGTGCACCCCTCACGGACCGCCGCGTGCAGCTCATGGCCACCTGCCTGTGCGACGCGCTCTACGATGACGTCGCGCGCGCGACCGTGGAGGTTCTGGAGTTTCTCGGCTGCACGGTGGAGTTTCCCGAAGGCCAGACCTGTTGCGGACAGCCGGCCTTCAACAGCGGCGACTGGCCGGCCTCGCGCAAAGTCGTGCGGCACACGCTGCGGACGTTTGCCGACGACGCGCCCGTGGTGGTGCCGAGCGGTTCGTGCGCTGCGATGCTGTTTCACGGCGCCGCGCTCGCGTTTGAAAAAGAGCCCGATCGCGCCGACGTCGCGGAGCTCGGCCGCCGCACGTGGGAGCTCGCGGATTTCATCGTCAACGGCCTGCGCGTAAAAACGTGGCCCGGCCGCTGTGACGCGCGCATCGCGTTTCACCGCTCGTGTCACTCGCGCGGCACGCCGAGTAGCGAGGCGGCGCTCACATTGCTCGAATCGATCGCGGGCGTGACGGTGGTGCCCGTCGGCGAAGCGGAACAGTGCTGCGGTTTTGGTGGCACGTTTTCGGTGAGTTTCCCGAATGTTTCCGCCGCGATGGGCACGCTGAAGCTCGATCACGTGCGCGCGACCGAGCCCGATCTGCTCGTGTCGGCGGACATGAGTTGTCTCATGCACCTCGGCGGTCTTGCGGAAAAAGGCGGCCGCGCGATTCCCACGAAACATTTCGCGCAGGTGCTCCGCGATGCGCTGGTGGCGGGAGGCCAGCTCGCTCCGTGAAACAACCGATCGACCAATTCGTGGCGGGGCTGCCGGCGGACAAGCGCGAATCCGTTTACCACAGCACGAAGGGCACGCATGAGAAGCGCACGCGACTGCTCTACGAACGCTTCGCCGATCCCGACCGGCTGCGCCAGCTCGCGGGTCAGATCAAGCAGCACACGCTCGAACACCTCGACACCTATCTCCCGCAGGCCGAGGCGAAGCTGCGCGCCAACGGCGCACGCGTCCACTGGGCCGCCACCGCCGACGAAGCCTGCGCTCACGTGCTCGCGATCATGCAGGCCCGCGGCGCCACGAAGATGGTGAAGGCGAAGACGATGGTGAGCGAGGAGATCGGCCTGGCGCCTTTTCTCGAGCGTCACGGCATCGAGGCGCTCGAGACCGACCTCGGTGAGTTCATCGTTCAGATCGATCACGATCACCCGAGCCACATCGTGCGGCCGATCATCCACAAGAGCCGCCGCGAGATCGCGCAGAGTTTCGAGCGCGAAGGCCTCGGCGCCTACGACGACGATCCGGAAACGATCACGCGCCGCGCCCGCGCGTATTTGAGAAACAAATACATGCAGGCCGACGTGGGCCTCACCGGCGCGAACTTCGTTTCCGTGGAAAGCGGCCGGCTCGTGATCGTGACCAACGAGGGCAACTCGCGCTTCAGCCTCGCCGCGCCCAAGTGCCACATCGCGCTCGTCGGCATCGAGAAACTCGTCCCGCGCGATCGCGACCTCGGGCTCTTTCTCAATCTTCTCGCGCGCAGCGCCACCGCTCAATCGATCACGGCTTACACCGAGTTTATCTCCGGTCCGAAATCTTCGACGCAGCCCGACGGCCCCGAAGAGATGCACGTGATCTTCGTCGATAACGGCCGCACCGATGTGCTCGCGAGCGAGTGCCGCGACATTCTCCGCTGCATCCGCTGCGGCGCGTGCCTCAACGTCTGTCCTGTTTACCGGCAGGCGAGCGGCCACGCGTATCGCAGCGTTTACCCGGGGCCGGTCGGCGCGGTGCTGTCGCCTTTGCTCGCGGGAAAGAACTTTCCGCAGTTTGCCGATCTTCCGAAAGCCTCGTCGCTCTGCGGCGCGTGCAACGAGGTGTGTCCGGTGGATATCCCGATTCCCGATCTGCTGCTGCGTCTCCGCGAAAAAGGAAAGCGCGATCACGCCACGCTCGCGTCTGCCGCGACGCCGTCGATGGGCGCGTGGGCGTTGCTCGCCTCGCAGCCGACCGCATGGCGCGCGGCGCTCACGGGCGGCAAGGTGATCAACTATCTTCCCACCAAACTGCTCCCGATCGCCGCACTGCGCGCATGGGAGGAAAAAACGCACGCTGCCCGAGTGGCGCGGCGGCGAATTCAGGAAATGGCTGCGCCAGCGCCGCGCGCGGAAAGGTCAGGCATGAGCACGCGCGAAGGCATTTTCTCCCGCGTGCGCGGCGCGCTCGCTTCGCTGCCGCGTCGCACGCCGCTCCCGAATTGGGAGGCGGAGGTGCTGGCTCCGGTCGCGACTCAAACCGCAACGAGCGACGACCTGGCCCTCTTCGTGTCCCGACTCGGTGCGGTCAATGGCACGACCTGCGCCACGGTCGCGGAGCTCGTGGCGTTGCTCGACCAGAACGGCTGGCGCCACGGTTACTGTGATCCGTCGCTGTGGAGCGAAATTGCGGCGGAGTTTCCCGCGGAGTTCACGGTCGAGAGCGAGTTCGATCGCACGCGGATTGACGACTACGCGTTCGGCGTCACGCGCGCGAGCGGAGCGATTGCGGAGACGGGCACGTTGATTCTCTCCGATCACGACACGTCCACGCGGCTCGGTGCGCTTGCGCCGTGGGTTCACGTGGCCGTGCTGCGGAAGTCGGGGATTTATCCGAGCATCGCCGCCGCGCTTGCGGAGATGCCCGCGGATCCGAACGTCGTGTGGGTCACGGGTCCGTCGAAGACCGCCGACGTCGAAGGCATCTTGATCGAGGGCGTGCACGGACCCGGCAGGCAGATCGCGCTGATTCTGGATTAGTCGCTCACGCGAATCATCGCCTTCAGCACGCTGGCGTTTCCGGAAATATCGCGGGGAAAAACGGTCGGCGTCTCCGCCAGCTCGAAGCGATGCGTGATCCACGGACGCGTGTCGATCTGACCGGATTCCACGAGTCGGATGACTTCTGCAAACGTGCCGGGCAGGGCATTGCGGCTGCCCATGACGGTGAGTTCGCGACGATGAAAATTCGGATCGTTGAAAGTGAGGTCGCCTTGAAACAGCCCGACGAAGACGATGCGACCGCCGTGCGCGGGAAGTTCGAACGCCGCGGTCATCGAGGCGGGATTTCCCGTGGCATCGATCACGCAGGTCGGCAGATCGC
Source organism: Opitutus sp. (assembly GCA_024707325.1). GTDB lineage: Bacteria > Verrucomicrobiota > Verrucomicrobiia > Opitutales > Opitutaceae > Opitutus. The sequence continues at coordinate 1,284,236 of JANPZY010000001.1, forward strand.
CGCCGCCGATTTCCTTGAGTGCTTCAACGGCGCCGGGGCCGGCTTTCACCGTGTGCGCGACGCCGAGTTGTTGGCGGCAGAAATCCAGACGCGCGTCGCTCACATCCATCACGGCGAGTTTCGCACCGGAGACGCGGGCAAACTGAATCACGCTCAAGCCGATCGGTCCGGCGCCGACGACCACCACGAAATCGTCGGACGCGAGCGCGGCGCGCTCCACGGCATGCGCGCCGATCGCGAGCGTCTCGACGAGCGCGAGTTGCTCATAATCGAGCTTCGTGGACCGGTGAAGTTTCCGCACGGGCACGCAGATGCGCGGACGCATTCCGCCGTCGACATGAACGCCGAGCACCTGGAGCGCGGTGCAGCAATTGGGTTTGCCGCGGCGACACGCGATGCAGCCTCCGCAGTTGAGGTAGGGTTCGACCGAGCAGCGATCGCCGACGCGCAGGCCACGATCGTTTTCGCCGACCTGCAGGATTTCCACCCCGAGTTCGTGACCAAGCACGCGAGGGTAGTTGAAGAAAGGCTGGCGACCGGCAAACGCGTGCAGGTCGGTCCCGCACACGCCGATGCGAAGCACCCGCACGATCGCGGAGTCGGGAGCGAGCTCGGGTTCGGGCAGATCGAGCGCGGAGAACTGGCCCGGGGTTTGGAGCGAGATGGTGAGCATGGGCGTGGTGAATCAGGAACTGGTCGCGCTGCGGCGGAGTTGTTGGGGCGAGATCCCGTGCACCTGTTTGAAGCAGCGGGAAAAATGGTAGGGGTCGGAAAAGCCGACGTGCTCGGCGGCTTCCTTCACGAGGCAGTTCGGCTGCATGAGCCGTTCGGCGGCAAGCGCCATCTTGCGATGCAGGAGGTAGTGGTAAGGGCTCGTGCCCTGAAAGCGGCGGAACAGGCGCGTGAGTTGCGACGGCCCGAGCCCGACGGCGCGGGAGATGTCTTCCAGTCGCATGAAGGTTTGCGGCTGAGCGTCGATCGCGGATTTGCAGCGCAGAAACGCCGCCTCGCTTCCTTCGCGTGTGGGTGGATCGAGGTGGGTCAACTCGCGCAACTTGAGCAACAGCACCTCGAAGAGCGCGGCGCATACTGCGCTGCGCGTCGCGCGCGTTCGCGCTCCCTCGCGCAGCAAGCTCTCAAGGACCTCCTGCACCTCGGCGAAGAAGGCCACGTGCGCGATGCCGTTGCGCGGGATGCCGTTTCGACGGAGCCGCGCGGCGATCGCCCGGCCATCGAGCGAAAGGAAGTATTTCGCCATCGGGTTGGTCGCGTCTGCTTCGATCTCCACCCGCGCGGTGCGGTCGTAGAAAAACACGCTCCCGGCACGAACGGACACAGACACGCCGTTGATCGTCACCCGGCCGCGTCCGCTGGCGACGAATTCCAGGACCGCGCAGGGAAACCCATCGCGGCGCACGAGGAAATCCGGACGGCATTGCTCGAACCCTCCGTAGAGAAGCGCGAGTGGCGCTCGCGGCGGCCCGTGTTGCTCGAGAAAAAAATACCGCGAAGCCGTGACCTGGCTCGCCAGAATTGGCGGTTGCGACAGGGCGGGGCGGCGGACGCGAGGCATGCGTGGCACTGTCGCGATGCGATGACACGCGGCAAGATTATCCATGCCGGAGCGAAGTTTATGCATGGAGGAGGATACGGCGGGATGCTAGATTTGTGCATCCCCTGCATCCCCCTGGATGCGCTTCCCCACACCCCGCATGAATCTCGAACTGACCGACAAGGTCGTGCTCATCACTGGTGGCGCCAAAGGCATCGGCGCGGCCATCACCCGCGCATTTGCCGACGAAGGCGCGATCGCCTGCATTCTCGGGCGCAATCCCGAGGAGGCGGACGCGTTGGTCGCCGAGCTGGCGGCGAAGGGCCGGAGGGCGGCCGCATTTTCCTGCGAGTTGACCAGTGAAGCGGCGGTGCAATCGGCGGTCGCGGCCGTGCAGCAGCGTTTCGGTCGCATCGATTGCGTGGTCAACAACGCGGGCGCGAACGATGGCGTCGGGCTGCGTGCTCCGGTATCGGCGTTTCGCGAGTCGCTCGAGAAGAACATCGTGCAGTGTTTCGTGCTCGTGCAGGCGGCGCTGGACAGCCTGATCGCGACGCGCGGCACGATCGTGAACATCGGCACCAAGTGCGCGGTGACGGGGCAGGGTGGCACGAGCGGCTACGTGGCGGCAAAGGGCGCCATGAACGGTCTCACGCGCGAGTGGGCGCTTGATCTCGCGCCGCACGGGATTCGCGTGAATTGCGTGATTCCCGCCGAGGTCATGACCCCGCAATACGAACGTTGGATCAACCAGCGTCCGGACCCTGCGGCCTCGCTGAAGAAAATTCGCGAAACGATTCCGCTGGAGCACCGCATGACCACGGCGGAGGAGATTGCCAACACGGTGGTGTTTGTCGCCTCACCGCGTTCGTCCCACACCACCGGTCAACTCCTGTATGTGGATGGTGGATACGTGCATTTTGACCGGGCGGTGACGACCGGTGCTCAAGGTTAGTTCGATCGCGATGAGTTTCCGCTACATCGACTCGCACGTGCATTTCTGGGACCCGGCGCGGTTGAACTACGCCTGGCTCGCGGAGGTCCCGAGCATTCAGACGACTCACACCCCGGAGCGTCTCGACTCGGAGCTGGGTGCGGCTCGACTCGAGCGGTTGGTGTTTGTCCAGGCGGACTGCGATGCGGCGCAATCGCTCGACGAGGTCGCCTGGATCGAGCAGCTGGCAGCGCGCGAAGCCCGGATCGGCGGAATCGTGGCCCACGCGCGGATGGATGCCGGTGCAGAAACGCTGGGGCACCTCGATCGGCTGGCGCAGCGCCCGCTCGTGCGCGGCGTGCGGCATTTGATCCAGGGAGAGAAAGAGCCCCGGTTTTGTGTTCGACCGGAGTTTGTCGCCGGCGTGCAGGCGCTGGCCTCCCGCGGTTTGAGCTTCGATCTCTGCTGCCGCTCGCACCAGTTGCCCGATGTTGCGGAACTCGTGCGACGCTGCCCGGAGGTTTCGTTCGTTCTCGATCACGCCGGCAAACCGCCGATCGCCGGGGGGACTTGCGCGCATGGGAACACGATATCGGAACCGTCGCCGCGTCGCCCAACGTGGTGTGCAAGCTGTCCGGTCTCGTCACCGAGGCTGATCACGCGACCTGGACGCCCGCACAGTTACGGCCGGTGGTGGAGCGGGTGTGCGAGTGCTTTGGACCGTCGCGCGTGATGTTCGGCAGCGACTGGCCCGTCGTGAAACTCGCGAGCAGCTACACCCGCTGGATCGAGACGGCGCGCTCGCTTTTGTCGGCGCTCACGGATGAAGAGCGTGACGCGATTTTCTTCCGCAACGTTCAACGCGTTTATCGTTTCGCCTGATCCCATGTTTCGCCTCGACGGCAAAATCGCTCTCGTGACCGGCGCCGGCTCAGGCATCGGGCAAGCCATTGCGCATCTTTTCGCTGCGCAGGGTGCTAGGGTCTGGGTGCTCGATCGCGATCTCCAGGCGGGCGCCGCCACCGTGTCGGCCATCCGCGCGGCGGGCGGCCACGCGGAGTTCGCGGAGCTCGATGTGAGCGATCCGGTCGCCGTCGAGGCGGTCGCCAAGAAACTCCCCGTGGTCGACGTGCTGGTGAACAACGCCGGGGTTGGCCACGTCGGTGGTCTGCTGGAAACTGCCGCGGACGATCTCGACCGTCTGCACGCCGTGAACGTTCGCGGGCCGTTTAATCTTTGCCGAAGCTTTGTGCCGGGGATGCTCGGGCGCGGACGCGGCAGCGTGATCAATCTCGCGTCGATCGCCGGCGTGATCGCGGTGCGGGATCGGCTCGCCTACACCGTGACGAAACACGCGGTGGTTGGCCTCACCAAGTCGCTGGCGCTGGATTACTCGCATGCCGGCGTGCGTTTCAACGCGATCTGTCCCGGCCGCGTGGAGACGCCGTTTGTGAAAGCACGCATCGCCGAGTATCCCGATCCGGAGAAAGCGTATCGCGAGATGTCCTCCACGCAGCTCACCGGTCGCATGGCGCGACCGGAGGAGGTTGCGGCGACCGCGCTTTATCTCGCCGCTGACGAATCCGCCATGGTGACCGGCAGCACCCTCCTGATCGACGGCGGCTGGAGCACAGGGAAGTGAGCGTTCGCGCGTTTTCATTGTTGTGAACCACTCCGGAAAAATCACCGACCTGCGCGTGCTCGATGTGCGTTTCCCGACGTCGCTGTCGCTGGATGGCTCCGATGCGATGAATCCCGATCCCGACTACTCCGCTGCCTACGTTGTGCTCACGACGGATCGGGCGGACGGCATCGAGGGTCACGGACTTACCTTCACGATCGGTCGCGGCACGGATATCGTGGTGGCCGCCGTGCACGCGCTGCGCCCGCTGGTGGTGGGGCAGGAGATCTCGGCGTTCACCACGGTGCCCGGTCTTTTCTGGAAACATCTCACCGGCGACTCGCAACTCCGCTGGATCGGTCCGGAAAAGGGCGTGATCCATCTCGCGACGGCCGCGGTGGTGAACGCGTTGTGGGACCTCTGGGCCAAGCTCGACGGCAAACCGTTGTGGAAACTGCTCTCCGATCTCACGCCGGCGCAGATCGTCGAGATGGTCGACTGGCGTTATCTCACCGACGCGCTCGCTCCCGAGGAAGCGCGAGAAATGTTGGAGCGTCTCGTGCCGACGCGTGCGGAGCGCGAAGCCGAGATGCGGCGAGACGGTTATCCCGCCTACACGACCTCCGCGGGCTGGCTCGGCTACTCCGACGAGAAGATCCGCCGGCTCTGCCGCGAGGCGCTCGCCGAGGGATTCACGCATTTCAAGATCAAGGTCGGCGCGGATCGAGCCGACGATCTTCGACGCGCCGCGATCGTGCGGGAGGAAATTGGTCCGGCGCGCACGCTGATGATCGATGCGAATCAGCGTTGGGACGTGGGGCAGGCGATCGAGTGGACGCAAGCGCTCGCGCCCTTCCGTCCGCTCTGGATCGAAGAGCCGACGTCGCCCGACGACGTTTTGGGCCACGCGGCGATCGCGCGCGCGTTGGAGCCGCTCGGCATCGGGGTCGCGACCGGCGAGCACTGTCAGAATCGCGTCGTTTTCAAACAGCTCCTGCAGGCACGCGCGCTCGCGTTTTGCCAGATCGATTCGTGCCGCCTGGGCGGAGTCAACGAGGTCGTGGCCGTCCTCCTTCTCGCCGCGAAATTCGGCGTGCCGGTCTGTCCGCACGCCGGCGGCGTGGGGCTTTGCGAATACGTGCAGCACGAATCGATCTTCGACTACATCTGCGTGAGCGGTTCGCTCGAGGGACGCATCACCGAATTCGTCGATCATCTCCACGAACATTTTCTCGACCCGTGCGTGGTGCGCGGTGGACGCTACGTCGCCCCGCTCGCGCCCGGCACGAGCATCACCATGCACCCCGCCTCTCTCGCCGCTCACGTGTATCCGACCGGAGCGATTTGGCAGAAAATCCTTTCCGCAAAATGAAACTCATCCGCTTTCTCGATTCGTCCGGTCGTGCCCGCTACGGCAGCGAACAAACCGATGGCTCCGCTCTCGCGATCGAGGGCGACATCTTCGGCGACTATCGCGTGACGACCGAGCGCGTCGCGGTGACGAAGCTTCTCGCGCCGATCGTGCCGAGCCAGATTCTCTGCGTCGGCCTCAACTACCGGCAGCACGCCGCGGAAACCGGCGCCAAGCCGCCCGAGCGGCCGGTCCTCTTCGTCAAAGGCATCAACACGCTCCAGCATCCCGGCGAGCCGATCCTCCTCCCGCAGCACCTGCGCAGCGACGAGGTCGACTACGAGTGCGAACTCGCTGTCGTCATTGGCAAGCAGTGCAAAAACGTCAGCCGTGAGCGCGCGCTCGATTACGTGCTGGGCTACACCTGCGCCAACGACGTCTCCGCCCGCGATCACCAGATCAAGCTCGGCGGCGGCCAGTGGTGCCGCGGAAAGTTCTTCGACACGTTTGCTCCGCTCGGGCCGCGACTCGTCACCACCGACGAAATCCCGAATCCCAACGTCCTGCGCATCTCCACCGTGCTCAACGGCGAACGCGTGCAGGACTCGAACACCTCGGACATGATCTTCGATGTGCCCGCGATCATCTCCTATCTGAGCGGCAGCACGACGCTCGTTCCCGGCACGGTGATTCTCACGGGCACGCCCCAAGGCGTCGGCATGGCGGCGAAACCTGAGCCGCGTTGGTTGCGTCCTGGCGATAGCGTCAGTATCGAGATCGAGAAGATCGGCACGTTGACGAATCCCGTCGCGCTCGAGCCGGTCTGAGCGTTTTCGTTTTCCACCCACACCCCACGCCGCTTCGTGCTCATACGCGGATTGGCTGTTTTCCCCGCCCCATGAAAAAACTTCTTTGCTTGCTCATGTTCGTCACCGCCGCGGGCGCCTTTGCCGCGGGCGAAAAGATCGCCGTCATTCCCAAGGGCACGACTCACTCGTTTTGGAAATCCGTCGAAGCGGGCGCGAAGAAGGCCGGCGCGGAACTCGGCGTGGAGATCATTTGGAAAGGTCCCCTCAAGGAAGATGACCGCGCGCAGCAGATCGGCGTCGTGCAGCAATTCGTTTCGTCCGGGGTTTCCGGCATCGTGCTCGCCCCGCTCGACGACACCGCGCTGCGCGGCCCCGTGAAGAGCGCGATGGACCGCAAGATCCCCGTCGTGATTTTCGATTCCGCGCTGAAGGGTGAAGTGGGCAGCGATTTCGTCAGCTACGTCGCGACCGACAACCATCGCGGCGGCGAGATGGCCGGTGAGGAACTCGCCCGCTTGCTCAACGGCAAAGGCAAAGTGGTCCTGCTCCGCTACGCCGAAGGTTCCGCCAGCACCGCGCAACGCGAAGCCGGCTTTCTGGCCGCACTCCGCCGCCATCCCGGTCTCGAACTGATCGTCGAAAACCGCTTCGGCGGCGCGACGATTTCCTCCGCGCAGGACGCGGCCATGAACCTGATCGACAAGCTCCGCGAAGCCGACGGCATCTTTACGCCCAACGAGTCCACCACGCAGGGCATGCTGCTCGCGCTCCGTCAGACCGGGCTCGTGAAGAAGAAGGTTTTCGTCGGCTTCGATACGTCACCCACGCTTCTGGCCGCGCTCAAGCGCGGCGACATCCGCGCGCTCGTCGCGCAGAATCCCACGCGCATGGGTTACCTCGGCGTCACGACGGTCGTGAAACACCTGCGCGGCGAAACCGTGGAGCCCGAGATCGACACCGGCTGCGCGCTCGTCACGCCGGACAATCTCGCTTCGGCCGAGGTCAAGGCCGTGCTCGGAAACTGATCCCGCGCCACCTGTCTCGTTCATGATTCCCTGCCTGCGCCTCACCGGAATTCGCAAGCGCTTTGGCGCTACGGTCGCACTCGCCGGTGTGGAACTCGAGGTTGCCGCAGGCGAAGTGCACGCGCTCGTCGGCGAAAACGGCGCCGGCAAGAGCACGCTCATGAAAGTCCTTTCCGGCGTGCACACGCCTGATGCCGGAAAGATGGAGCTCGATGGTCAGCCGTTCGCGCCGCGCAATCCCGCTGACGCGCGTCGCGCGGGTGTCGTGATGGTGAACCAGGAGCTCGCGATCGCGCCGCATCTCACCGTCGTCGAAAACATCGTGCTCGGTGCCGAACCTGCGCGCGGTGGTGTCCTGCGTCACGCCGAGGCGCGCCGTATCGCGGCGGAAGCGCTCGCGGAACTCGGCCGGCCCGACATCCCGCTCGATGTTCCCGCCGGACAACTCAGCGTCGCGGCGCAGCAACTCGTCGAGATCGCCCGCGCGCTCGCGCTGGGTTGCCGCGTGCTCGTGCTCGACGAACCGACGAGCAGCCTCTCGCAGGCCGACGCGGAGAAACTCGCCGCGCTCGTGCGCCGGTTGCGCGACCAGGGCCGCTCGATCGTTTACATCTCTCATTTTCTCGAGGAGGTGCAGGCGCTCTCCGATCGCTACACGGTTCTGCGTGACGGCATGACGGTCGCGACGGGGCGCACCAGTGAAACGACGCCCGCCGCGCTCGCGCAGGCGATGGTCGGCCGCCACGTGGAAGATCTTTACGTGCGCTCGCAACGCACGCGTGGCGACGTCGTGCTTGAGGTGAAAAATCTCGCGGGCGAAACGAAGCCCGTTTCCGCCTCGCTCACGCTGCATCGCGGCGAAGTGCTCGGCATCGCGGGCCTCGTCGGCGCCGGCCGCAGCGAGTTGCTTCGCACGATTTTCGCGCTCGATCCCGTGCGCTCCGGCGAAGTTCACCTCGGTGCTTTCGTGCGGGCCCACACGCCCGCGCAGTGCTGGGACCGCGGCGTCGGTTTTCTGAGCGAGGATCGCAAGGCCGAGGGCCTCGCGCTCGATCTCAGTCTCGCGGACAATCTCACGCTGCCGCGCCTGCCGTGGCGCATGCGACCGGGGCGGCAACTCGCCGAGACGATCGATTGGATCGCGCGGCTCGGCGTGCGTTGCGCGAGTCCGCGCCAGCTCATCGCGGAGCTTTCCGGCGGCAATCAACAGAAGATCGCGCTCGGCCGCCTGCTGCGAAACGGCGCCGACGTGCTCCTGCTCGACGAACCCACACGCGGCGTCGACATCGGGGCGAAACAGACGATCTACCGACTCATCGACGAACTCGCGACCTCCGGCAAAGCCGTGCTCATGGTGAGCAGTTATCTGCCGGAACTGCTCGGCACCTGCGATCGCGTGGCCGTGATGTGCCGCGGCGTGCTTGGGCCCGCGCGTCCCGTCGAAGAGTGGACCGAACACTCCATCATGCTCGCCGCCACCGGCGCCACCTCCGCTTCATGACTGCTGCTTCCGAAACGCTCACCGCCCGCCTGCTGCGCCATGGTTTGGGAAACTTCGGCCCGCTTTTCGGCCTGATCGCCGTGTGCGCGCTCTTCGCCGCGCTGCGGTTCGAGACGTTCGCCACGTGGGACAATTTCGCGATCGTCCTCCAGCAGACCGCCGTCATTGGCGTCGCCGCGCTCGGCATGACGCTCGTCATCATCTCGGGCGGCATCGATCTCTCCATCGGCTCGACGATCGCGCTCGTCACGGTCGGCATCGCGCAACTGCTCATGCTCGGCTGGCCGCCGCTCGCCGCTGCGCTTGGTGGCATCGCGCTCGCCGCGGTGTGCGGCGCGTTTTCCGGTTTGTTGATCACACGGCTGCGGCTGATGCCGTTTGTCGTGACGCTCGGCATGATGGGCGCGCTGCGCGGTGCGGCAAAAGGACTCGCGAACGAACAGCCCGTTTATCCCGACGAAACCTGGCTCAACTCGCTCATGATGCTCGGCGGCCGTGGTGAGTTGCCGATCGGCGTGTGGCTCATGCTCGGGCTCGCGCTGCTCGTCGGACTTTCGCTGCGCTACACGCGTTTCGGGCGGCACGTGTTTGCCGTCGGTTCCAACGAACAAACCGCGAGACTCTGCGGCGTGCCGGTCGAGCGCGTGAAGTTGCTCGTGTATGTGCTCGGTGGCGTGTTCGCCGGCATCGCGGCTATCCTGCAGTTTGGTTACCTGACCGGCGGCGATCCCACGACTGCAGTGGGCCTCGAACTCAACATCATTGCCGCCGTCGTGATCGGTGGCGCGAGCCTCGCGGGCGGGCAGGGCGGCGTGATCGGCACGCTCGTCGGCGCGCTCATCATGAGCGTCGTGGCGAACGGTTGCACGAAGCTCGGCCTCGCCAACTGGGTGCAGGAAATCGTGACCGGCGCGATCATCGTGATCGCGGTGTTGATGGATTACTTCCGCCGCCGCACGAGTCGCACCTGACCACATGTCAACTAATAGTAGACATGTTGTTTGGCGTTGCGGGGAAGGTTTGGGGTGGTGGGTCGTGCCAATGGCTGGCGTGAGTCGGGACTGAGTGCGGACACGGTCGCGCCAAGGTGCGGACCGGGTCGGAACTTTTTTCGTCCCAAGTCGCGCCAGGGTGCGCACTAGCTCGGGACACGGTGCGGCGCGGCTCAAGACAGGGTCCCGCGTGACGAGTAAAAGAATTGGTATCCGCGGGGAGCACTCTGTGTCCCGGTCAGGGCGGTGCCCAACATCCGGCTGTGCGTCGGATTTTTCCGCATGATGAAATGTATTGTCTCCAGTTTCGGCAGGGGAGCTGCGGCGTCGTCCGCAAGCTCGTGGCAGTTTGGCTCGCAGGGTTTGCCTTTGCGGCGGTAGTTCCGCGCGCGCGGGCCGCGGACGATTTTCGGTTCAGTGTGCGCTGGAATGCGCAGGAGCGCACCGGGCGTATCCGTAGTTTGGATATGGCGCAGCCAGCCGCGCAGGCGCTGCTCGCCTGGCTGCGGACCGAGGAAGGCTCGCGATTGCTCGGCGCGTTGCTCGCGGATGGGCGCGTCGAAAAAACACGGAACGGCCGGCCGGTGCGTCGTGAAGCGGGCGCGTCGGGCTATCTCGCGATGGACGGCTATGTGCGCGTGCTGCGGGAGCGCGTGTATTCCGAATGGTATGGGCGCAAGGACGACGCGCACCTCCAGATCGGCAGGGCGACGCGCGGGGTTCCGTGGGGCATCCACACGCACAGCTGGGGCAACGCAATGAGCGGAACGATGAACGGACTGAACGGAGATTTCGCCTACGCGGCCCCCGTGCGCGGTGAGCCGGGCGTGCTGATTTGTCTGCCGTTGTTCGAACGCGATGGACGCGAGTCGCTCACGAGCGGCCGCCTGCAGTTGATCGCGCCGCTCGCCAAGGGCGTCGGTTGCTACGAGGGCCGCTGGCACCTGGAGAACGGACGCGTGAGCATCGTCTCCAAGGCCAGCGAGGTGAAGTCGGGCTGACCGGCGCGCCTCAGCTCTTCGCCTCGCACCGCGTCGAGCACGGTGGAAGGCGTGAGCAGCTCGGGCAGAATCTTCGGCTCGGGCTGGCCGGGGAACCAGATCACGTTGAACGGCACGGCGGAGCGGTTGTATTTCGCGAAGCTCGGCCGTAATGCGCGGATCCTTGTTGGTCCAGTCAGCGCGCAGCGTGACGATCTTCTGCTGCGCGAACTCGCGGAGCACGTCGCGCGAATGGAAGACGAGTTTCTTGTTGGCCTGACACGTGGCGCACCAGCGCGCGGTGAAGTCGACGTAGACGATGCGGCCCTCGGCACGGAGTTTTTCCACCGTCTCGGGGCTCCATGATTCCCACACGACGTCGGGCGCGTCGGTGTCGGCAGAAGCGGTCGTCGCGGCGTGGAGGGGTTTCGGCCAGCCGAGCCAGAGACCGGTGGCGCCGACGGCGAGCAGTGCGACCACACCGAAGCGGGCGCGGGCGGCGGAGGCGCCGGGCGCCGTCCAGCGGCCATAGAACCAGATCGCGAGCGCGATGAGGACCAGCGCGAACAGGAGGTTTTGCAGGCCTTCCTCGGAAACTTGTCCGGCGAGCACCCAGATGAGGTATCCAACGGTTGCATACAGCGGGAAGGCCATGAACTGCTTGAACGTCTCCATCCACGCGCCGGGCCGCGGAAGGATTTTAATGGCCGAGGGAAAGATCGAGAGCAGCAGGTAAGGCGTGGAGAGGCCGATCGCGATCGCGGTGAAGATGGCGAACGACTCGATCGTCGAGAGCGCGAGTGCCGCGCCGAGCGCGGGCGCGAGAAACGGCGCGGAGCACGGCGTGGCGACGACGGTCGCGAGCACGCCGGTGAAGAACGAACCGGCGAAGCCGGACTTGGACTGGAGCTCGCCGCCGACGGCGGTCGCGCGCAGTCCGAATTCGAATACGCCGCTCATGTTGAGCGCGAAGACGAGCAGCAGCACCGCCAGCGCGAAGACGAACGCCGGCGATTGGAGTTGGAAACCCCAGCCGAGCTGATCGCCGCCTGCGCGCAAAATCGCGAGCACCGCGGCAAGCGCCCAGAACGAGAGCAGCACGCCGAGCGTAAACACGAGGCCGTGCGCGACGACTTTGCCGCGCTCGTGTCCGGCCTGGTTGACGAAACCGAGGATCTTGATGCCGAGCACGGGGAAAACGCAGGGCATCAGGTTGAGGATCAGGCCGCCGATGAAGGCGAGCGCGAGCGTGGCGGTGAGGCCGCCCGCAGCGGGCGGCGGTGGAGGGTTGAGTGTGGGGGTGAGAGCTGGAGGTCGCAGCTGCGACGGCGTCCGCGGCGGAGAATTTCACGTCGACCTGCAGGCCGGGCATGGAGCCATCGGGGCGCCAGCCATTGGCGGACGTGAGCACGCCGCGGAGGGCATCGGCGTCTTCGGGACCATCCGGAGAAATCGGCGCGGAAAGGACGAAGCCGCCTTGGCCGTCGGGTTTGATCTCCTGCGGAAGCTCGTAAGCGACGAGATTATCCTCGGCGAAGAAACGCAGATCGCGCGGCGTGTGCGCAGGCGCGCCGGCGGCGGGCCGGATGCGCATCGTGACCTGTTCGCCGCTGCGCGAGGCGCTGATCTGCCAGGTATCGAGCGCGCGCGGGAGATTCGCGGCGGTGTGGGAAATTTTTCGGACCACTCCGCGTCGGGCTGTGGTGGATTTTTGGATACAGGAAGCGTCAGTGACACCTCGCCGCCGCCGGGAATGCAGACATCGCTGCACATGAGCCAGTCGGCGTTGGCCTTGAGCGTGACGTCGGACCCGGCGAGATCGGCGGGCGGCGTGATTTGAACGAGCAGGAACGTTTCGCCCTCGTAGCCATTGCCCACGATCGTGCCGGTGCGATCGCGCAGCGCGATCGGCGCGGGCCACTGAATGTCGCCGGCAGAGAAGCCGGGCGGGAGTTTCCAGTTGAGGCTCGTGACGTAGCCGGTGCCGGGATTGATCCAATACGTGTGCCAGTGCTCCTCGTGCACGAGTCGCAGCGCGACCGTAAACGGCCGGCCGGGCTGGATGGACTGCTCCGCGGCGACGAGCGAGGCCGTGACGTGGGCATCGGATGAGGTGGATGCTCCGAAGGCAACGGACGCAAACGCAAGGCACAGGCAGGCGAGGAGACGGCGGAACAGCATGGCGGGGAAACTCTGGGCGTGTAGGGGAAGAGTCGCAAACGGGGACGTTTCTTCCCGACGCTTTCCAGCGCCGGAAGATGCGGGCACGGAAGAAGAAGCTGAAAGCAGTGGGGTAACGCGGTTGTTACGCGCGCTTCACCTGATGCGCGACGATGAGTGTGAAGAAGCAAAGCACCAGGTTCTGCAACGGCAGCTGCAGCGGCGTCGGCAAGGTGTAGATGATGCACACAGAGGGGAGCCACACGCCGAGATTGGAGATGAGCAGCGGCAGAATTTTTAACCGATACCAGCCGCCGGCGCGCAGCTCGCGCGCGATCTCGCCCGCGTCGAAGTGCCGCTCGGTCCACTCGTAGATCAGCGCGGTGGTGGGCACGGCCCAAAGCGGACTGTAGAGGAATTGGTCGCTGATCGTCTTCGCGGCGATGGTCGCGAAGCCGTGACCCTCGCCCCAGACATGCGCGAGCACGCGATACCACAGATCGACTTCAAATCCCTTGGTGCACCAAAACGCGGTGATCACCGCGCCCTGCGCCCACGTGTAGCGCGAGCGCGTGGAGGGTTGCAGTCGCAGAATGACAAACGGCAGCAGGCCACCGAAGAAACCTGTCGAGAGAACCGAAAAAGCGACGCCGATCTCGTGTCGCGCGGCGGCGATGCGGCCCACGAGTTCGCGCGTCGGCCCGTGTTGGTAATAGGCGAGCACGAGCGCAAGCGCGCCGGCCTGGAGGATCAAGCCCGGCACGACATTGGCCCGCGCGCTGCGCAAGCCGGCGCGCCAAGGCGACTCGGCGGCAACCGGTAAAGCGCACATGGAACGCGCAGTGTCGCCGGCGCGGAGGAAGCGGCCAAGCGATTTTGCAGGAAGACTCGCGGCGGGAGGTTTGGGCCCCGCGGGCGACGATCGTTCTTCGTTCTCCTTCTCGTTCTCGGATCCGCCGGCGGACGAAACGCGAGGTTTCGAGAAAGGGAACGATTAAGAGAATGAGAATGGGTGGTGGCAGAGATCAGGTGCGGACACGGTCGCGACCCAGTGCGGACCGGGTCGAGCCAAGGTCCGGACACGGTCGGGACAAGGTGCGCACTGAGTCGGGACTCAGCGCGGCTCGAGGCTCACTCTGTGGCGAGCGCGGTGGCGGGACGGCCGAGGAGGGCGGTGAAGACGACCGTGGTGCCCTGATTGGGCGCCGAAGTGAGGGTGAGTTCGCCGCCAAGCGATTGGGTGAGTCGGCGCGCGAGCGGAAGACCGAGTCCGAAACCGGAGCCGCGACGCGTGAGGCCGCCATCGACTTGCGCGAAGGGCTGCGCAATCCACTCGAGTTGCGCCGCGTCGAGTCCGGAGCCGGTGTCCTCGATCTCGCAGCGGAGAAACTCGCCCGCGGCGCGGAGGCGGACCGTGACGCGGCCTTGCTTCGTGAACTTCACCGCGTTGTCCACGAGCGCGCGGAGCACTTCGAAAATGACGGCGCGGGGCGCGATGAGATCGGAGGGAAGCGCGGGATCGGCCTCGCCGACGAGCGCGAGCTGGCGGAGTTCGGCGCGGGCGCGGAAAGGCGCGAGCGTTTGCTCGAGCAGCTCGGCCGGCGAAAACACAACCGGGCTGAGGAGAAGCGTGCCGGCTTCGGCCTGATTGTAGGCGACGACTTGCTGAAGAAGTTGTTGAAGGCGTTCGCTGCAGCCACGCGCGTCGTCGAGGAAAGCGCTCTGCTCGGCGTCGAGCGTGGTCGTGCTGAGCAGATCGATCATGCCGACGATGCCGTTGAGCGGCGTGAGCAGCTCGTGGCTGATGTTGGCGAGAAAATCGTTCTTCACCGCGAGCGCGCGGCGAAGCTGCTCGGTGCGCACGTCGACCATCTGCTGGAGCGTGGACTCCTTGGCGCGCGCGAGGCGCGTGAGATTCCATTTCTCGGTGAGCGACTGGGCGAGCTGGAGGATCTCGACTTTGTCGAAGGGCTTTTGAGCACGAGCCAGCGGTCGCGCGCGGTGAGCGTTGCCTGAATCTCGCTCCAGGTGCGATCGGAGTAAGCGGTGCAGAGCACGACCTGGAGCTCGGGATCGATTTCCCAGAGACGGAGAATCGTCGTGAGTCCATCCCAGCCAGGCGGCATGCGCATGTCGACGAACGCGAGCGCGTAGGGTTCGCCGGCGGCGACGGCGCGCGCGGCTTTTTCGCAGCCTTCCTGGCCTTGAAACGCGGAGTCGAGTTGGAACGGCTCGGCGTCGGGCGGCACTGTTTCGCCGCCGAGAGACCCGAAGAGCGCGTCGGCCGCGGCATCGAGGGCGCCCGCGTTGCGCGAGGGGACGAGGATGCGCGAGATGTCGTCGTGAATCGACGCGTGGTCGTCGATCAGAAGGATGCGGCGATTGCGGGCGGGAGCGCTCATGATTGCGGGCGGGGGCGGCCGGCAGCGTGAGGGTAAACGTCGCGCCGTGACCGAGGCCCGGCGAAGCGGCGGTGAGATCGCCGGACATCTCGCGCGCGGCGAGCACGCTCGCGTGGAGACCGAAGCTGTGGCCGGATTTTTTCGTGGTGAAACCCTGCTTGAAAATCTTCGTGAGCAGTTCGGGGCTGAGGCCGGGACCGTTGTCGGAAACGATGAACGCCACGCGGTCCTCGCCCACGCGTTCGATGCGCACCTGCACTTTGCGCTGATCGCGCGGGCACACCCGGAGCGCGTCGTCGGCGTTGCGGAGGAGGTTGACGAGAATCTGCAACACGCGGTGGCGATCGGCCTGCACATGCCGCGTGGGCGCGAAGTCGCGCTGAAGCTGCACCGCGTGAGCGTTGAGCGAATCGATGGTGAGCCGCAGCGCGTCCTCAAAAAGCTGCGTGGGGGGGAGCGCCTCGGAAAGACCGAGCATGCGCGTGGCGCGTTGCTGCGTGAGCACGATCTCACGGATATGCTCGAAGTGCGTGATCAGCGTGCCGACGTCCTGCACGAGTTCGCGATTTTCGTTGGTGAGGTGCTCGTCGAGCTGCGCGAGAAACTCGGGCAACTGGCGCCCGTGCGGGTCCTGCGTGAGAAACTCGCCAAGGCGTTCGCGCTCGCGTTGGAGCACCTGGACGGCGCGGTTCAAGTGCACCAGGCGCGTGCTCTTCAGGCGGTCGTGCACATCGTGCACCAGCAGGTTCACGCTGGTGAGCACGTTGCCAAGGGTGTGCAACACGCCGCTCGCGACCTCGGCCATGCCGGCCTGGCGGGAGGCGAGGACGAGCTGCTGATGCAGACGCTCGAGTTCGCGCTCGGCTTTGCGGCGATCGGTCCAGTCCTCGATCGTGCCTTCGCACGCGAGCAGGCCGTCGGGATCGGTGCGCAGGCGGGCGTTGATGCTGACCTCGACCACGGCGCCATCGAGCCGATGAAAGAGGGTGGCGAAACCGACCACCTTTTGCTCGAGCTCGAGCTTCGTCCAGAAACGGTGGCGCTCCTCGGGCGGAAAGATGCGCCCGTCGAGCATGTTGAGTCTTCGCGATCTCCTCGTCGTGCGGAAACTGGAGCATCTCGAGGAGGTAGCGATTGGCGAAGCGCACGGCGCCGCAGCGCGTCGTCTCGAAGACCCCGATCGGCATGTTGTTGATCAGGTCGTGCGGCGAAAGAGCGGAGGCCGCCGCGGGGCTCTGCGGCGGGACGGAAGGAACGGGAGCGCTCATGGACGACGGGCGCGGCAGGTTACGACGGGCCGTTGCGCGCCCCGTTCGGGCGCAGCCGGACGGGAACAGAACCACAGGACGGACGACCGCATCCCGAAGTTAATCGGCACAATCTCCGTCCGCTTTATTCCCTATGAAGGGTCAGCGTCCGGGCGGCGAACGGAGAAGTCGATCCACCGCAATGAGCAACGTCTCCGAGCGGAACGGTTTCAGGAGAAAGGGTGTGCGCGTCTCGACGAGGGGGCCCTCGTGTGCGTCGTCAGCGAGTCCGCTGGACATCAGGATGCGGATGTCGGGGCGGAGCCGCCGGAGCACGCCCGACAACGCCGCGCCATCGAGATGCGGCATGCCATAGTCGGTGATGACCAGATCGATCTCCTTCAAACGCGACGCAAAGAGCGCGACCGCTTCGCTGCCGTCGTTGGCGGTGATCACCCGATAACCGTGGCGCGAGAGGATGGTGGACGTCATTTGCCGCACGTTGGCTTCATCGTCCACGACCATGATGAGTTCGCCGCGGCCGGGCGGCGGCAGCGCTTGAGCGGATTGCGTGTCGGAGACGGTGGCGCCCGGATCGGCGGCGGGCAGGTAAACGCGAAACACCGTGCCGCGACCGACGACGCTCTCGACCGTCACGAAGCCCGCGTGGTTGGCGACGATGCCGCGCACCGTGGACAACCCGAGGCCGGTGCCTTTGCCCGCGCCCTTGGTCGTATAAAACGGATCCCAAATGCGCGCGAGCACGTCGGGTGGCATCCCCGTGCCGGTGTCCTCGACGCGCAGCACGAGAAACGATCCGGCGCGGCCGCCATCGATGACGCTGGCGGAGACCTCGTCGAGCACCTGATTTTCCGCGGCGAGGATCAAGTGTCCGCCCTGCGGCATGGCGTCGCGCGCATTGACGCAGAGGTTGAGAAGCACCTGGTGAATCTGCGTCGGGTTGGCCTTGATCGTCCACAGATCGCGCGGGATCTGTTCCTCGATCGTGATGGCCTTGGAAAACGTCTGCTCCATGAAGCCGATGATGTCGCGGAGCAGGTGCTTCGTCTGGATGATCGACTGCGCGCCCTCCGCGCCGTGCGCGAAGGACAGAATCTGTTTCACGAGGGCCGAGCCGCGCTCGGCGCTTTTCTCGAGGGCGTCGATGACGCTCAAGTCAGAGGGCTCGCTCAGGTGATCGCGCAACATCGGCGCGGCGAGCAGCATGGGCGCGAGGACGTTGTTGAGATCGTGTGCGATGCCGGCGGCGAGCATGCCGATGCTCTCGAGCCGCTGTGCGCGGAGAAACTGTTCCTCCACGCGTTTGCGTTCGGTGATGTCGGTGCCGATCACGAGCCAGCCGCGCGCTTCGCCGCCGGAGTCCACGACGCGCGAGGCGCGGCATTCGAGGATGAGGGGGCGGCCCGCGCGGTTCTCGAACTGAATCTCACCGTGCCACTCGTCGGTTTTGCGCAGAGCCGTGCGCAGCGGCGCGAGCAGATCGGCGCCGGAGTGGCCCGGACGCTGGCCGACCATCTCGGATGCACTCCAGCCGAAGATGCGTTCGGCGCCGTGATTCCAATACATCACCTGTTGCTGCAGATCGAACTCGATGATCGCGTCGCGCGCCTTGTTGAGAATTTCGGCCTGCACGCGCAGCTCGCGGTCGAGACGGTTGCGACTGAAGCAGATCGCCGCGATATGCGTGCCCGTATCGATCAGCCGCAGTTGACGAAGCGTCGGCAATCCGGGCGTGGGTGAGTAAACGGAAAACGTGCCGAGCAGGCGCTGGTCGTGATCGAAGATCGGCGTGGACCAGCAGGAGCGGAGATTGTTGGCGAGCGCGATGGCGCGGTAGCTGGCCCAGAGCGGATCGGTGGCAATGTCCGACACGAACACCGCCTCGCGCCGAAACGCCGCGGTGCCGCACGAGCCGGTGTTGTCGGAAATCGGAATTCGGCTCGTCGCCTGACGCACGGCCTGAGGCAGGCGTCCGCCCGCGACCTGACGCATGAAGGGCGCGTTGTCCTCCACGACGTAGGCGGTCGCGGTCAGTTCCTCCGCCTGCGCTTCGACGAAGCGCAAGAGATGATCAAGCACCTCGAGCAACGGCACACCGGAGGCGATCATTTCCAGAATCTGTTTCTGGCTGTTGATCGACGACTCGATCTGCTTCTGCCCCGAGAGATCGCGCATCACCGTCGAGTAGTGAGTGAGCGTGCCCTCCGCGTCGCGGTGCGCGAGGATCACCTGCGACACGGGCAGCATGCGTCCATCCTGCGTGGCGACAGCGGATTCGCCCGACCACTGGCCTTCGCGGGCGCTGAGGAGCAGTCTTTCCGCGATATCCGGGTAACCCTCGGGCCCGTAGAAGTCCTTGATTTGTAGTTCGGCCCGGAGCGGGTCATCGCCGAGGCCCACCATGCGGCGGGCGGCCTTGTTGAGATAGACGACCTGTTCGTTGGGCGCGGCGATGCCGACGAAGTCCGGCGTGGCTTCGATGATTGCGGCGAGCCGCTGGCGCTCGGCCTCGGCCGATTGGAAGCGCTTGCGCTCCGCCAGATCGCGAAGCGAGCGATGAATCGCGGACGGCAACCGCTTCAGGCGATCCTTCAAAATGTAATCCTGCGCACCCTCGCGCACCGACTCGATCGCGCGCTCTTCGCCGATGTTGCCCGACACAAAGATGAACGGCAGCTGCGGCGCCACACGCCGCACGATGCGCAGCGCTTCGATGCCGCTGAAATCCGGCAGCGAAAAATCCGAAAGCACCAGATCGTGTCCGCCACGGCGGAGCGCCGCGTGAAAATCCGCCGCGGTCGAGACCACTTCGATCACGCATTCGGGCCACTCGGCGCGCAGCATCGCGGCCACCAATTCGGCGTCGGTGGGGTTGTCCTCGAGATGAAGAATTTTCATGGCGGTGGCTGCGGGCTCACGAGCCGGCAGCAGGGATAGGATTCGGAGGCGGCTCGTTGAGCAAGGCCCAGAATACCCCCAATTGGGTGACCGCACTGATGAAATCGTCGAACGCGACCGGCTTCACGACGTAGGCATTGCACCCGAGTTGGTAAGTGCGCAGCAGATCGCTCTCTTCGCGCGACGATGTGAGCACGACGACCGGCAATGTCTTCAGCTGCGGATCCGCGCGGACCTGCCGCAGCACTTCGCGTCCGTCGATGCGCGGCATCTTCAAATCGAGCAACACCACCGCGGGACGCTGCGCCGCGACGTTGGCGTGTTTGCCGCGGCGGAAAAGATAATCGAGCGCATCCACGCCGTCGCGGGCGACGACGACCTCGTTGGCGAGACGCGCCTCCTGAAACGCCGTGAGGATTAACTCAATGTCGTTGGGATTGTCCTCGGCGAGGAGGATGGGACGCAGGGTGTTCATGAGTTGGAAGTGGAAGCGGACGGGTTGTCGGTCGCAGGAATCGCGTTGAGAGGAAGCGAGAAACTGAAGGTGGCGCCTTCGCCCGGCCGGCCTTCCGCCCACGTGCGACCGCCGTGGCGCGCGACGATGCGGCGGACGTTGGCGAGGCCGACGCCGGTGCCCTCGAACTCCGTGTCGGCGTGGAGGCGCTGAAACACGCCGAAGAGTTTGTCCGCGTATTGCATGTCGAAGCCGACCCCGTTGTCGCGCACGTGGAAGACTGTCTCGCTGGCCGACGTGTCGACGTGTCCGCTGATCTCGATGCGCGGCGTGGGTTCGCGGGAGGAGTATTTCACCGCGTTGCCGATCAAGTTGACCCAGACCTGCCGGAGCAGTGCGGCGTCGCCGCGCACGAGCGGCAGCGACGAGATTTTCCAATCGATGCGCGAGTCGGGATTGCCGCCGGTGATCTCCGCGATGATCGCGCTCACGATCGAGTTGCTGTCGACCGGACCGGGATTCAGTTGCGCCCGGCCCGTGCGCGAAAACGCCAGCAGGTCGTCGATGAGCCGACCCATTTGCACGGCGGCATCGGAGATGACTTTCAGGTAACGTTGCGCCTTCTCGTCCAAGACGCCCGCGGCGTGTTTCGTCAGCAGGCCGGTGAAACCGTCGATGTGGCGCAGCGGTGCGCGCAGATCGTGCGACACCGAATACGAAAACGCCTCCAGTTCCTTGTTCGCGTTTTCGAGCCGCGAGTTCTGGAGCTGCAGATTGAGATTGAGCGAGTGGATCTTCTTTTCCGCCTGGCGACGCTCGGTGATGTCGCGGATCACGGCCAGCGTCTGCCGTTCGCCCTCCGCCTCGATCGGGCTGAGCAGAATATCGACGGGAAACTCCGAGCCGTCCTGACAACGCGCAAACAGCTCCAGCCCTGCGCCCATCTCTCTCGCGCGCGGCGCGGCGAAATACGTGGCGAAGTGAGCCGCATGCCGTGCGCGGAAACGCTCCGGCAGCAATCGCTGCAGCTGCAGCCCCGCGAGCTGCTGCTCCCCGTAGCCGAACAACTCGCCCGCGCGGCGGTTCGCACGGCGGATGCGGCCGCCGCGATCCACGAGGATGATCGCGTCGGGACTGTTTTCGAAAAGCCGCTGAAACATCTGCTCGCTGCGCCGCAGCGCCTGTTCGGCATCGCGCCGCGCGGAGAAATCGCGCCCGACCACCAGGTAGGCGCCCGCTACCAGCGCGAGCGCGGCGAGGCTGCCCACCGCAATCCACGCGGTGGTGTTGCGAATCGCCTGAAGCGAGGTCGCGCCGCGTTCGCGCAACAACGCCCGCTCCGTGCGCTCCATGCGCCCGATGATCTCGCCCATCACGTCCATGAGCCGGCCGATCTCCGCCGGATCGATTTCGGCGATCGCGTCCTCGAGGCCCGTCGTGCGGCGGATGGAGTTTTGCCGGCCCGTCAGTTCAACGAGCCGGTGGAAAAGCGGTTCGAGCTGCACGAGCCGCGATTGTTGCGCGGCGTTGTCGGCCGTGAGCTGCCGCAACCGCTGCATCGCACGCTCGGCGAAACGCGTTTGCTCGGCCCAACGCTCGACCGAGTCCTCGTTGCCCGTGAGCAGGTAGCGCTGCGACTCGGTCAGGATTTGGACCAAATGATTCACGCAGCCCTCGAGCTGATACAGCAGCTCGTGACGGTGATAGCCGGAATCCAGCACGTCCTCGAACTGGCGCGCGTTTTTCCACGCCAGCGCGCCAAACAACACCAGCAACAACAACGCGGCGGCAAAGCCGGCCGCGATTTTGTTCTCGAGGGAAAACTTCAAGCTGCGCGCGGGGTTGGTCGGTTCGGAGAATGTGTCGCTGGCAGGCACCATCAGTTTGGAATAGTTCAAGTCCTTCGCAACCGGTGCCCCCGAGCTTGTTTCAATAAATTGCGAAAGAATTCCGAGTTCGTCCGTTCACCATTCAATATACCGCGTATTTTTACGCGGTTTTTGCGCTCACCTGTCGGCGTCACCGGAGTCTGGATACACCGCGGCGCGCTGCTTCACGGCGCGGTTTAGCGCGAAACCACCGCGTTGAGCGTGACGGTGCGCGTGTCGCTTGCGTGTCACGTTCCGGGTTCGCGCTTGGCGTCGCGCGGCGGATTCGCCAGCTTCGCGGTCCATGGTAAATCCCGCTGCGCCCCTCGCGGAGTTTATTGCTGGCACCTCTCGCGGTCACGCGGGCTGGTTTCGCGCCGCTCAGAAAGCCGGCGATTGCTGGTGGTTGATCGATGCGACGGGGCAGCCGTTCTACCTGCGCGGCGTCAACGGTCTCGCGCCGCTGCCCGACGGCGGCTACGTGCCGGTGCTCCAGCAACTGCGCGGATGGAGTTGCAACGCGATCGGTCTCGCGGCCGAGGAATCGCTCGAACGCGCGAGCTGGCCGTTTGTCGCGGCCGTGGAGTTCACCAACGTGGTGCCCGTCATCCACACCGAGGGCGTGCGCCTGCCCGATGTCTTTGATGTCGACTGGCCGACGTTTGCCGCTGCCGAGGCGAACCGAGTCGTGCCCCGGTGCGCGGCGAGTCGCGACCTGGTGTGCTGGGTCGCTGACCCGGGTCTTGCGTGGGGGGCGGCCGTGGGCGGTTCGCGCCCGTCGTTGTTGCAACTCTGCCTGAGTCTGGAGCCGAGTTTCGCGGCGTATCACGCGGCGTGGGAGTTCGTGCTCGCGCTGCACGAAGGTGAGCTCGCGCAAGTCGCCCGCGCGTGGGGCGAGGCGCCCTGGTCCAATCGCGAAGTCGTCCGCGAGATGACGCGCGATGGTCGCGTGATCCGCACGCGCGGCTACGCGCGCGATCAGACGCGCTGGATGGAAGAGTTCGCGCGCCGCTATCTCACTGTCGTCGGCGAAGTCGTGCACGCGGCCGATCCCAACCACCTTGTGTTTGTCGGTGTCGACTCGCTTGCGGCTGCGCGGCTCGTCGAGCGCGCGTTTCCGCACGTGGACGGCGTGTGGCTCGCCGGCGGGGAGATTGAGGGGAAGGTCGGTTGCCCGGTGATCGCGGGAGATTTCACGTGGTCCACCGAAGCGTTTCTGCGCGCGCCGCAGCGAGGCACGCAGCGCCGGCTCACGTCGATTGAGCGGATGTTGCGACGCGGCCGCGCGGCCGGCGAAAAGCTCGCGCGGCATCCGTCGGTCGTCGGTTACATGTGGCGCGCGTGGCGCGACGGCGAAGGCGATCGTCCGCCCTTTGGGCAGGGGTTGCGACACGAAGACGGCACGGAAGCGCTTGAGCACACGGAGTTGCTTGCTGAGCTCAATCGACGCGCACATCTTTTGCACCAGTCGCCTTCCGGCTAAAACTCATGAAAGCTTTCCTCTTCTCCTTGCTGCTCCTCGGCCTGTGGGCCTCTGCGGGCTGCGGCCATCTCGATCTCGCCGCGACCAATGACGCCGAGCGCGTCCTCACCGGCTTTGTCACGAATCCCAACGGCGGCGAGCTGCCGCCCGATACCGAGGTGACGATTCGCATCGTCGATTACTCGCGCGGTGAAGAACGCGGCGAGACGCTCGGCGAGCAAGTCATCCAGAATCCCGGCCGCTTTCCCGTGCCGATTCGCATTGAGTATCGCGCCGAAGACGCGGTGCTCATGCGCCGCGTGAACGTCGAGGCGCGCATCTCCGTTGGCGGACGTCTGCGCTACGCGACGGGTAGCGGCCATCCGATCACGCTGCACAACGTCAACGACTCGCACTTCGTGCAGGTCGATCTCGTCGGCCGGCGCTGAGCCGCGCCCGAATGCGCACGGAGTCGAGCCCGAGTGCGGACCGACTCGGGACAACGTGCGGACACGGTCGAGCCAAGGTCCGTGCATGGTCGCGACAAGGTGCGGACCGGGGCGCGCCTGAGTGCGGCTTGAGTCGAGCCACGGTGCGCACCGACATGGGCCGCAATGCGGCCTGAGTTGCGTCGTTGCTTGCTCCGAGTCGCAACCCGCGCACGCTCCGCGGCAAATGACTGGCATCGAGCATGCGCTGGGGCTTTTGCTGGTGATGACGGTGGCGAGCGTCGCGGCGCGCTGGGGTGCCGTGGCCGCGGCCGATCATCTATGTGCTCGCGGGACTCGGCGCGGCGTTTGTGCCGTTTCTGGGCGCGGTCGAGTTCGATCCGAATTTCTTCTTCGTCTGTTTTCTGCCGCCGTTGCTGTTTTCCGACGGATGGCTGATGCCGTTGCGCGAGTTCGCGAAGGCGAAAGGGCAGATCATCGTGCTGGCGACGGGATTGGTGGCGTTCACGACGGTCGGTGTCGGACTGGCGGCTTACTGGCTCGTGCCGGGTTTGCCGCTCGCGATGGCGTTTGCTCTGGGCGCGGTCGTGTCGCCGACGGATGCGGTGGCGGTGTCGGCCATCACGCAGCGGCTCGCGCTGCCGACGCGTCTACGAATCGTGCTCGATGGCGAGAGCCTGCTCAACGACGCGACGGGGTTGGTGGCGTTCAAGTTCGCGCTCGCGGCGATGATCGCGGGTTCGATTTCGCTGCCTCGGATCGCGGGCGAGTTTTTGTTGCTCGCGCTCGGCGGTCTGGCGATCGGTCTTGCGGTCGCGTATGCGGTGGGCCGCGTGCGCACGGCGCTGCGCGGCGCGGACGACGCCGATCCGCTGATCGAGACGACGTTGTCGCTCATGACTCCGTTTGCGGCGTATCTTGCGGCCAACGCGCTCGGCACTTCGGGCATCATGGCGGTGGCGGCAGCGGGGCTCTACTCGGGCTGGCGCGATCCGGTCGAGACGGACGCGCGTTCGCGTCAGGTGATTTGGGACGTGTGGCAGGTCGTGGTGTTTTGGCTCAACGGCCTCGCGTTCGTGCTGCTGGGTTTGCAACTGCCGCGCGTCATTGAAGCGGTGAGCGGAGTGTTTTCGCTGGGCGAGCAACTCGGCATTCTTGCGGCGGTGGCGGGCATCACGATGGCGCTGCGTGTCGCATGGTTTCTGCCGGCGGCGTATCTGCCGTTCGTGTTATCCGCCAAGGTGCGGCGGGACTATGAGCGTCCCTCGTTTGGCGCGGTGTGCGTGGGGGCATGGGCGGGGATACGCGGCGCGGTGACGCTGGCCGCGGCGCTCTCGATTCCGTTTGCGCTGCCGAGTGGCGAGGCGTTTCCGGCGCGGGACGTGGTGATCTTCCTCGCATGCGGAGTGGTGGTGACGACGCTGGTGGTGCAGGGCATGTCGATGAAGTGGCTGATCCGGCGCTTCGGTTTGCGCGAGGACGACACCCGCGGCAGCGAGGAGTTGCTCGCGCGGGCGAGCGCGGTGGAGGCGGGTTTGCGCATTCTGCGTGAGGCCGAGAGCGCGACGATGGAGGAGGAAAGTCGCGCGGCGCTCCACCACGTGCTCGGAGAATACCAACAGCGGCTCTCCGAACTCAGCAGCGCCGGGGAAACGCGCGAGCATGCGCGCAGGCGGGTGGCGGCGGAGCGGCGTTTCCGCTGCGATGCGCTGCAGGCCGAGCGCGAAACCATCAATCGGCTGTGGCGCGAAAATGTGATCAGCGATCAGGTGCACCGCCCGCTGCAGCAGCTGCTCGATCACGAGGAGTCGCTGCTGGCCGGCCGGAAAAAGCAACGCGGCGTAACCGGAAACCGGATACGCCGCGTGGAAGCGAAAAAAACTTCGTCGGAGCCGCTCAGCGGAAAAGCCGCTGGGCGAAGTGGTAGAGATTGCTGCCCCAGGTCTCGCCGTTGTGGCCGTGATCGTCGACGTTCCACAGGTGGGGCACGTCGTGCTGCTTCAGGTAGACATGCATGGCTTGGGAAAAGTTGATGAGGCCGTCCTTGTTGCCGCAGGAGATGTAGAGGAGTTTCAGGCGCGCACGCGTTTCGGCGGGATTGGGCACGAGCTCCGCGGGCGGACGGGTGTTGGGCGCGGCGGAAAACGCTCCAATCCACGAGAACGAATCGAGGTGCGTGAGACCGAAGTTGAAGGTCTGGCCGCCGCCCATGGAGAGGCCGGCGAGCGCGCGGTGCGTGGCGTCGCTCCGCACCGGGAAGTTACGCTCGATCGCGGGGATGAGGTGGTCGAAAAGATCGCGCTCGAACGCGGCAAACGCGGCGGCGTTTTCGGGCGTGAAGGGATTTTCCGGCACGCCGTCGTCGGCGCGCGCGCGACCGTTGGGAAACACGACGATCATCGGCACGGCTTTCTTTGCGGCGATGAGGCTGTCGAGGATCGCGTCGGCCTTCACGTAGCCGGTCCACTCGTGTTCGTTGCCACCGATGCCGTGCAGCAGATAAAGCACGGGATAACGCTGCTCGGCCGAGTAGCCCGGCGGGAGATAGACCTGCGCTTTGCGCCGCGTGCGGGTGACGGCGGAATCGTATTCGAACGAATGAAGTTCCCCGCGCAGTGTGTCGCCGGGCAACGTGCGATACTCCGCGGGCGGTTCGGCGAAGAGCCGCACGTCGTCGGGCGCGAGCTCGATCGGCCGCGCGAAGTTGGCGCGGGCACGGTCCGGCGAGGTGTCCGCCGCCGGATCTTGCGTGGCGGCGGTCGCGGTGAGACCGGCGAGTGAAATCGCGAGGGCAATCGGGAGAGAGCGTAGGGTCATCGGAAAACGAAGAGGAAAAACTCCGTGGCGTGAGCGCAGCACGACGCGGCAACGGAGAAAACGTGACATTTCTCCCGCGCCTTTTGCGGGAAAATGCGACCGATGCATCGCGGATAGAAAGAACGGAGAGAAAGAACGGTTTCTGCGGCGAACGCGATTGCCACGAGCGGCGGAGTTGCGGTGAGCTGAAGCGCTGTCGCGCGCTTCGCGCGGCGCGGTCGCCTGATCGGCCGGGTTTGTTTCCCCGTTCTCCTCTTGCTTATGTGCTCCTCGTTTTTGAATCCCCTCCGTCGTCAGCGCGGATGTTTTTTTCTGATCCGCGGGCTCGCGTTGCTCGCGAGCGCGTGTGCGTCGGCTGTCGCGGCCGAGCCGCTCAAACTTTGGTATAACCAACCCGCGGCGCAGTGGGTCGAGGCGCTGCCGGTCGGCAACGGCCGGCTCGGTGCGATGGTGTTTGGCGGCATTCATCAGGAACGCATCCAGCTCAACGAAGACACGCTGTGGGCGGGTGGTCCCTACGATCCGGCAAATCCCGACGCGCTCGCGGCGCTGCCCGAAGTGCGCCGTTTGATCGAAGCGGGCGACTACGCGGGAGCGCAAAAACTCGCCGCAGAGAAGCTGATGGCAAAGCCGATGATTCAGATGCCGTATCAGACGGTCGGCGATCTGATGCTCACGTATTCCGGCAGCGACAACGCGATCAACTATCGCCGCGAACTCGATCTCGACACCGCCGTCGCCACGACGCGTTACGACATCGGCGGCGGCGCGTGGGGTGTCACGCACGTGCGCGAAGTTTTCGCGAGTCCGGTCGATCAGGTGATCGTGATTCGCGTCAGCGCGCTCCGCGGCGGACGACATGGTCAGCTCAACGTCACGCTCGGCGCGAGCAGTCCGCAGCAGGCGCAGACGCGCACCGAAGGC
Source organism: Opitutus sp. (assembly GCA_024707325.1). Taxonomy (GTDB): domain Bacteria; phylum Verrucomicrobiota; class Verrucomicrobiia; order Opitutales; family Opitutaceae; genus Opitutus. The sequence goes on from JANPZY010000001.1 coordinate 1,311,703, forward strand.
GATGACGTGCTCATCCTCGAAGGTCGCAACGGCGACGCCGTCGGCATCGCGGGCCGACTGAAGTTTCAGGCAAAGGCGAAGGTGATTCTCGACGGCGGCTCGCTGCGCGCCGACGGACAACGCATCCATATCAGCGACGCGCGCTCGGCGACGATCGTGGTCGCCGCAGCCACGAGTTTCCGTCGCTTCGACGACGTGAGCGGCGATCCCGCCGCTCTCAATGACGCGACGCTCGCCGCCCTCGCCGGCAAAACCTACGAGCAGCTCTTTACCGCGCACGTGGCCGAGCACCAGCGTTTGTTCCGCCGCGTGGCGATTGATTTCGGCCGCACCGCGTCGGCCGATTTGCCGACGGATGAGCGCGTGCGCCGTTTCGCCACGGAAAACGATCCCGCGCTCGCGGCGCTGTATTTCCAATACGGCCGCTATCTGCTCATCAGCAGCTCCCGTCCGGGCACGCAGCCGGCGAATCTCCAAGGCATCTGGAACGACAGCCTCTTCCCGCCGTGGGGTGGCAAATACACGATCAACATCAACACGGAGATGAACTACTGGCCCGCCGAGATCACGAATCTCAGCGAGTGCGTGGAGCCGTTGTTCAAGATGGTGGAAGAGCTCAGCCACACTGGCGCGAAGATGGCCAGGGACCACTACGGCGCGTCGGGCTGGGTCACGCACCACAACACCGATCTCTGGCGCGCCGCCGGTCCGATCGACGGACCGCAGTGGGGCCTCTGGCCGATGGGCGGTGCGTGGCTGACCACGCATTTGTGGGAGCATTATCTGTTCAACGGTGACCGCGAGTTTCTAAAGCGCGCGTATCCGCTCTTCAAAGGCGCGACGCAGTTCTTCCTCGATACGCTTGTGACCGAGCCGAAGCACGGCTGGCTCGTGACGAGCCCGTCGATCTCCCCGGAAAATGCGCACCACGGCGAGGTCGCCGTCGTCGCCGGTCCCGTGATGGATACGCAGATTCTCCGCGACCTCTTCGCGGCCACGATCAAGTCCGCGGAGATCCTCCGCGTGGATGCTGACTTCAGCGCAAAGGTCGCCGCGGCCCGCGCAAAACTTCCCCCCGACCAGATCGGCGCGCAGGGCCAGTTGCAGGAGTGGCTCGAAGACTGGGACGCGCAGGCGCCGGAGCCGAATCACCGGCACACCTCGCACCTCTACGCGCTTTATCCGAGCGATCAGATCGATGTGCGTCGCACGCCTGAGTTCGCCGCCGCGGCGCGACGCTCGCTCGAGATGCGGGGGGACGATGCGACCGGCTGGGCGATCGGCTGGCGCATCAATCTCTGGGCGCGACTGCACGACGCCGAACACGCGTTCGGCATTCTGAAACTTCTGCTCCGTCCGGAGCGCACGTATCCGAATCTCTTCGACGCGCACCCGCCGTTCCAGATCGACGGCAATTTCGGCGGCACGGCCGGTATCGCCGAGATGCTGCTGCAGTCGCACGGCGGCGAGATCCAGTTGCTGCCCGCGTTGCCGGCGGCGTGGCCGACCGGCTCCGTGAGCGGCCTGCGCGCGCGCGGAGGCTTCGAGGTGGACATCGCGTGGAAAGACGGACGCCTGACCGAAGCGAAAATCAAATCGCTTAACGGCAACGCCACACGCGTCCGCTACGGCGACACGACGCGCGACGTAAAACTTCCCGCGGGCGAGACGCTCGTCTGGTCAGGCAAGTAAACAGAACAAGGGAACACGAAAAGCCCGCCGGATCCGGCGGGCTTTTGTTTTTGCGTTTTGTCTGTTCACGCCGCGCGCAGTGGCGGGAGCGCGGCTTCGATGGCAGCGCGTGCGTGGCGGAATTGTTTCGGCAGCTGGAGTTCACGGCCGAGCGAATCCACCGGCTCGTCGATCGAAAAGCCGGGCACGTCGGTCGCGATCTCGAACAAAACGCCGCCGCGCTCCCGGTAGTAGATCGAGCGGAAGTAGTCGCGATCCATCACCGGTGAGGTCGCGAAACCCGCTGCAGCGAGCGTGCTCTGCATGGCGAGCTCCGCTTCGTCGTCGGCCACGCGCCACGCGAGGTGGTGAATCGTGCCGGCGCCGCCGAGTCCGCGCGGGGCATCCGCGTTTGCGATTACATCGACATAGCGACCCGAGCCGCCGGGGCCGGCTTCGAAGCGCGCGCGGTGTTCTTCACGACGCACGAGACGAAGGCCCATCGTGGTGGTGAGCAAATGCTCGGTCGGAGCGGCGTCGCGCACGGTGAGCTCGGCGGTGTGCAGGCCGCGCAGTGCGTGTTCGCGGGGAATCTCGCCGCCGGCCCAGCCGCTCCGATCGTCGTTCGCAACCGCGACGATTTCGATCGGCATGCGATCGGGATCGGCGAAACGCAGCACGTCCTCGCCGAAGCGCGCGAGGCGTTTTGCTGGGATGCCGTGTTGCGCGAGACGGGCTTCCCAAAACGCGAGCGAGTCGGGGGCCGCGGAAAACGTCAGCGCGGTGGATTGTCCGGAGCCGATGCGACCGCGCGACGCGAAGCCCGGCCAGTAGAAGAACGTCACGATGCTGCCCGGCGTGCCCGTGCCATCGCCGTAGTAGAGATGGTAGGCCGACGGATCGTCGAAGTTGACCGTCCGCTTCACGAGGCGCAGCCCGAGTAGGCCGGTGTAGAAATCGACGTTGGCCTGGAGATCGCTAGCGATCGCGGTGACGTGGTGGATGCCGCTGACGTGCGAGTGCATGACGAAAAGGGGGAAAGGCGGCGGCGTTTGGGTGAGCGTTCGCCCGCCGCCGAGGCGAACGTCAGGGTGGGAGGGAAACTCAGCTGCGCGGCGCGGCGCCAGCGATGCTGAGCGAGAGGTGGATGGTTTCGGCGACCTTGTCGGTGTTCTGTCCCGGCTGGATGCCGAAGTCGCTGCGGTTGATTTCGAAGTTCGCGCGCAGCACGAGCAGGTCGCCCTTGATCTTCTCGTCGCCGAGACGCGCGCCGAGTTTGTCGGCGAGATAGGTTAACGTGACCGGCACGGTGAGTTCCTTGGTCACGCCCTTCACCGTGAGCTTGCCCGAGGCATCGGCGACGATCTGCGCACCCTGCGAGCGGACGTTCGTGAGCTTCGTCGCCTCGAAGACGATCGACGGATGTTGTGCGACATCGAGCCAGTGTGCGCCGTGGAGATGCTCGATCATGAGCGGATTGCCGACAACGAGCGACGCTGCATCGAGCACGATGCGACCGCGCGTGACCGCGGGGTTCGCGGGATCGAACTCAACCGCGCCCGTGATGCCCGAGCCGGAGCCGGAGATCGATTCGAGCGGAGCGTCGAGCTTGAACTGGACGTTGTTCACGCCCTTCGGATCTTTGAAGTCGAACGACGAAGGCGCGGCGATGGCGGACAAAGCGGAGGCGCCGAGCGTCGCCGCGAGTTGGAGGGAACGAACGAGGGTGGTTTTCATGGTTGGGTGGGTTTTGGTTTTTGGTTGAAACGAAAATCAGGCGCGCGCACGGGCGCGGCGGTGAGCGAACCAGCTCAGCGCGCCGAGCGCGGTCGCGAGGGCGATACCGATCGCGAGCACTTCCACGCCGGCAACGAAGCCGGGCTGGTGCACGGGATACTCGATCCCGGTGAACTCGTCGGTGTGCAGCGTGGTGATGGTGGTCTGCGTCCAGCCGAGATGCCGGCCGGTCGCGATCCAGGTGATGAGCGTGGCGCCGAGCACCACGAAGGCGCCGGAGCGGAGGGCGGTGGGAAGGCGGGAAAAGTTCATGTCACGAAAATACCACCGCGAGATCGGTCGGCCTACTGCGCAGGACGGCTTGCCGTCATGCGTGGCGCGCATAACGTCGGGACTGCGTGAATCTCGATCTTCTCCGCTCCTTCTTTCTCGTCGCCGAGTTGGGCAGCCTGAACAAAGCCGCGGAGCGGTTGCGCGTTTCGCAGTCGACGCTCACACGCCAGATGCACGCGCTGGAGCACGAGATCGGCGGAGTGTTGTTCGAGCGCAGCTCGACCGGGGTGGCGCTGACGGCGACGGGCAACGCCTTGCTCGCCTCGGCGCAACCGGCGCTCGCGCAACTCGACGGCGCGCTCGGCGAAGCGCGACGACTCGCGCGCGGGCAAAGCGACCGGCTGCGCATCGGATACTTGTTGTCGGCTGTTTCCGAATACGTGAATCCCGCGCTCGCCGCGCTGCGCAAGGCGCATCCGGAGGTGAAAGTGAAGATGCTCGACCTCTCACCCGGCGAACAGCTCGCGGCGTTGCGCAAAGGCGAGATCGATCTCGCGATCCTCGCGAGCGATGGCGCGGTGGTGAACTGCGAGTTTTACGCGCGACGCATCGCGACGGTGCCCGTGTTTGCGGCGCTCGCAGAGACGCATCCGCTCGCGATCCGGCCAACGCTCTCGATCGCGGATTTGAAACGAGAACTCTTCATCGGCGCAGCCGAGGCCGATGTGCCCGGACATAACCGCTGGATCATGCGCATCTGCCGTGAGGCCGGTTTTCGCCCGCGCTTCGTGGGCGACGCGGAGAGTCTCGGGCACGGTCTCTCGATGGTCGTCAGCGAAGAAGCCGTGGGACTCGTGCCGGAATACGCGGCGAAGACGCGCGCGCCCGGCGTGGTGTTTGTGCCGGTGCGAGATGCCGGCGTGCGCGCCGAGCTGCTCCTCGCGTGGCAACGGGGAAAACTCTCCGCGCCGCTGCGCACGATGATCGAGGCGATCGCCCATCGTCGTCCGCGTGAGAAGAAGTGAAAGCGGAAGCGAGCGCCGTTTTTTGAATCGAAGCACGGAAGGAACGGGCGGAGGGAAACGCGGAAGGGCGTAAACACCCAAAAGGACTCTTCGCTTCGCTCAGAATGACCGAGGTTCGACCGTGCGCGGACTAGGTTGCGACGAGGTGCGCACCGGGTCGCGCGACGGTGCGCACTCGGTTGAGACATGGTGCGGACCAGGTTGGGCGAAAGTGCGGATGCGGTCGGGCCGAGGTGCGCACGAGGTCGAGCCAAAGTCCGGACGTCGTCGCGATGTGGTGCGGTCTGGGTCGCGACTTGGCGCACTTTGCAATGGCATCGGCGCGGGCTCCGGCAGGTTGCAAGACGGGTGTAGTGCGATCGGCACTACGCGGAACGATGCGAGAAATTCTGTTCACTCAAGGGCAACGTCTTAGCGCGCGTCGCCCGAATTAATTCTGCGCGGGAATGAGCCATGCGAAAGGGAAAGGCCCCTTTTTCCAACCCAATCCCTGCCATGGCCTCTCCCGAAACCACTCCCACTTCCTCTTCCACTGCCGAGTCGATCAAGGGCGCCGTGAGCGGCGCTGCGGCAAAAGTCTCCGAATCCGCCAAGGACGTCGCGTCGCGCGCGGCGGACAGCGCGAGCCGCATGGCTAGCGAGCGCAAAAGCGAAGCGGCCGATCGCGTGTCGTCACTCGGTTCCGCCATCCACGATTCGGCGCGTTCGCTCGAAGAACAGGATCGAACATCGCCTGGCTCACGCATCAGGCGGCGGATCGCATCGAGCGCGTGGCGGACTACGTGCGCCAGCGCGATCTCGCGACGCTCAGCCACGACGTCGAAGATTGGGCGCGGCGGCATCCGGTCGCGTTCTTCGGCGGCATGGCCGTGCTCGGCGTCGTGATCGGTGCGGCGGTGAAAACCGCGCGTCACTCGGTGAGCGCGGCGAGCGGCGAAAGTCGTTCCTCGGAATTCGAGCCGCGTGCGAGCTACGGCAACGACGAACTCGCGCAGCAACCTTACTCCTACTCCGAAGCGGGCGGCAGCTCGACCGTCGCCCCGACCGGAGCGGCGGGAATCTAAAACTCTCCGAACGTCTTCCGCGAGATGAACACCGATTTCACCGCCAATAGCTCGATTGCCGCGCTCCTTAAGGACCTGCGCGACGAAGCGACCACGCTGCTACGGCAGCAGGTCGCGCTCGCCAAAACCGAGATGAAGGAAAACGTGACCCGCGTGACCGGCCACACCGTGAAGATCGTCACGGGCGGACTGGTCGCGTTTACCGGCGCGATCGTGCTGTTGATCGGCCTCGGTCAGCTCGCCGGCATCGCGTTTGTCGCGGCCGGCCTGAGCGAAACCACCGCCCGCTGGGTTGGTCCGTCCTTGCTGGGCCTGATCGTGGCGATCGTCGGCTGGGTGATGCTCTCGAAAGCAAAGTCCGCGCTGACCCGCGAAGAGATCGCCCCTCGCGACACGATCGAGGCGCTCCGCGAAGACAAAACCTGGGCTCAATCCAAAATCAGTAATCCCCAATGAAACCCGAACTTGATCAACCGACCGAGACGCTCCGCTCCGACATCGATACCACGCGCGAGCGCATGGACGAAACCATCGACCGCCTCGGCGACCGCCTGCAGGGACGCCATCTCGTGGACGAAGTCATCGGCTTTTTTCCGCAGCAGCAGTGAACCCGGCAACCGGGGTGCGGAATTGCGCGACAAAGTGACGACGACGGCGCGCAACGCCGCATCGTCGGTCGCGGACACCGTGAAGGCTCACCCGATCCCGCTGCTGTTGGTGGGCGCAGGCGTGGCGTGGCTCATTTATGAAAACCGCAAATCTTCACGCTCACGCTCCTACGACTCTTACGACGAAGAGTATTCCGCGTATGACGAGGATCTCTCCGGTCGCGTCCACATCGGCGTCCCCACGTCGTCGAGCGAAAGCGAAGTTGAATACAGCGGCGGCGGCTATGGAGCATCCGTCGCTGGTGCCGAAGGTGGCACTTCGGACGAAGCGCGCAGCCGCGTCCAGCAGCTCAAAGAAATGAGCGCGCAGCGTCTCGACTCCGTGCGTGAACGGCTCGGCAGCGTGACCGGTCGGGTCCGCGAGCGCGGCAGCGAAGTCTACGATCGCGCGCGCAGCACGGTGACCACGACCGTCGACCAACACCCGATTGCGGTGGGCCTCGGCTGTCTGGCCGCCGGCCTGCTCATCGGTCTGGCGGTTTCCGCGCCCGAAGCAGTGACGCGCCGCATCGCGCCTACCGTCGACCGGCTGCGCGATCGCGCGCTCCAAGCGAAGAACGAGCTGATGCAAAAAGGAAAGCGTGTCGCCGAAGCGGCGTCGCACGCCGCGCGCGAGGAAGCGCGCAAGCAGGGCCTCACGCCCGAGCAGCTCAAAGCGGAGGCATCCGCGGTCGCCGGGCGGGCACGCGATGCGGCGACGGAAACCGCGCGGCAGGAAGGCTTGCCGGGCTCCCCAAACCCTTCGTCACCGACCCCAAGCGTGTGACGGCGATAACCGGTGCGCCGCTGCCCCAAGCTCGGCGCACCGAAAGTCCGCTCAACTCAAGCGGCGCATCGCGGGACATCGCGATGGCCCAGTGCGAGGCCATGCCTCAAGTCGACGTGAAGAATAGCGACGCTCGAGCGCACGCCAAAGGCAGTGCGACGGGCGATCGTGGACGCCAGGCGGACTCGCCGACGGACGTTCCACCCAGCGGCTGGAAGGATATCCTGCTGCGGACGAAGGACGAGATCGCTAAAGACAATCTCTCCATCGTCGCTGCCGGCGTGGCGTTTTACGGATTCGTCGCGTTCGTGCCGGCGCTCGGTGCGACGATTTCCGTGTATGCGCTGGTGAACGATCCGGCATCGGTGCAGCAACATCTCGACGTGCTCGCGCGTGTGATTCCCGGCGAAGCGATGCCGCTGATCGAGGAACAGGTGCAGCGATTGTCGTCAGCGGAGAGCGCGGCGGGTTGGGGCGCGATCGTGAGTTTTGCGGTCGCGCTTTTCGGCAGCTCGGCCGCCGTGAAGGCGCTTATCCAAGGCCTCAATGTCGCCTACGATGAGGAGGAGAAGCGGGGTTTCATTAAGCTCCAGCTCATCGGTGTGGCGCTCGCGTTGTGCGCCGTGGTCGGAGCGGTCGTTGCGCTCGGTTTGCTCGCCGTCGCGCCCTCCCTCGTGGAATGGATGCACTTTTCCGCCGGAGCGCAGACGCTGGTGACGTGGCTCCGATGGCCGTTGCTCGCCGGCGCGTTCGCGACGGCGCTCGCGGTGCTGTATCGTTTTGGTCCGAGCCGGGACGAGCCGCAGTGGAAGTGGTTGAGCTGGGGCGCGGCAACCGCGACGGGATTGTGGATCGCGGGCTCGGCCGTGTTCTCGCTCTACGTTTCGACGCTCGGCAACTACGAGAAAACCTACGGATCGCTCGGCGCGTTGGTGGTGTTTCTCTTCTGGCTCTTCCTCTCGGCGTTCACGGTATTGGTCGGCGCGGAGCTGAACTCGGAGATGGAGCGCCAGACGAAAAAGGACACGACGAAAGGGCCCGAGAAACCGATGGGGCGCCGCGGAGCGTTTTCGGCCGACACCGTCGGCGAAGCGAAAGACTGAGGGGCTCCTCGCCTCAGTAGCCGGGCGCAGAAGCAGATGGGGCGCTGGTCCCGGGTTCGGCGGCGATCTTCGCGGCACCGGGAGCGCCGCGGCGAAGGGCCTCCTGCAGGATCGCCTCGGTCGCGGTCGCGCCAATGCGGGTGACGCCGAGACTCCGGACTTTCAAGAGATCGTCGAGCGTGCGCACGCCGCCGGCGGCTTTGATCTGCACGGTATCCGGACAATGGAGACGCATGAGGCGCAGCACTTCCTCGGTGGCGCCGCGATAGTTGTAGTCGCCGCTCGGCTGTTTGACGAAGCCGTAGCCCGTGGAGGTTTTGACGAACGCGACACCGATCTCGGAGCAAATCCGGCAGAGCGAAAGGATGTGCGGCTCCGCGAGGTAGTCGGTTTCGAAGATGACTTTGAGAATTGCGCCGCGGGAGATGCAAGCGGAGTTCACGGCGGCGATGTCGGCCGCAACGTAGTCGAGATTGCCGCCGAGCACACGGCCGGCGTTGACCACCATGTCGATTTCGGCGGCGCCTTCGGCGATGGCGCGCTCGGTTTCGGCGACTTTGATTTCAGTGTGATGATTGCCGTGCGGAAATCCGATCACGGAGCAGACGAGCACCGACGAGTTCTTCACCAATGCCGCGGCCTGCGGCACGTGATAAGGTTTCACGCAAACGGTCGCGACCTGGTGGCGAACGGCGAGCGCGCATCCGGACTCAAGCTGCGCATCGGTGAGCGTGGGATGCAGCAGCGAGTGATCGATCATCTTCGCGATTTCCGCGATGGAAGGCAGCGAGTTCATGGGGAAAGCGGCCCGAGCGTAGTTGCGCCCGGCGGTGGCCGCAAGCAAGCGGCCCGCGAAACGCCTGGCGTTGGGGAATCTCAGGCTGACGCCGCCGCCGCTTTCTGTTCGAGCAGTCGCGTGAGCCGCGCTTCGACATGCAGCGCAGTTTTGCTCCAGTCGCGGACCTCCGCGATGCTACGGCGGCGACGTTCTGCGGCATCCGTGCGATGATCGGCGTGGCCCGCGCGGCGCACGGCTTCGATAAATTCATCGGCCGTGGCGGCGACATGCACGGCTCCTTGCGGCAGCGTTTCAAGCGAGCCGATCGGCGTGGTGACCACTTCGAGTCCGGCCGCGAGATACTGGTAGAGTTTCAGCGGATCGATGGCCTGGAGCAGTGGGCCGTTGCCGCTGAAGGGGATCAGTCCGACGGAGTAGTTGATCAGCGTGGTCGCGACGCGTTCGAACGGGAGAGCGCCGCACCAACGGATGTTTTTCGGATGCGCTCGACGCCGCCACGTGCTGCCGCCGGGGCCGTAGAGATCGATCTGCCAGTCGGGAAGATTCTGCGCGGTGTGGAAGAGCAGCTCGCCGTCGAACCACTCGTTGAACGTGCCGAGATAGACCGCGTGTTTTTCCTGACGCTGCACGGTCTTGTCGGTGAGACCGTAGTCGCGGAGGCGCACGCCGTTGGGGATCACTTCGCACGGCGTGGCGGGATTGAGTTGGGCCGCCCAGCGTTGGAGCGCGGGCGAAACGGCCCAGATCTCGTCGAAATCGCCGCGGCGAATCTCGTCTTTGAGCTGCTCCACGACGAACGGGTGCACGTAGTGCGTGAAACCGTCAGGATTGTCGTTGAGGCGGAGAATCGACGTGCGCGCGCGGAAATGCCGGCGGAAGAGATGCGTCATCGCCGTATCGCAGATCACGGCGTCGTAGGTTTTCTTCCGAATCCACGACGGCGCGAGCGACGAGAAGAGCCGCAGCTGCGCGCGATGTTTCCAGTAGCGACCATCGCGCGAGAACGGCGCGCGGAGGCAGAACTCGCGTAGACGCGGGAGCACGGCGACTCCGCGATCCTGACCGCGCGGCCGCCATGCACGGAGAAAGCGCGCGCGCTTGGTCGGTGAAAAAATCCCGAGCGGATCGACCGGACAGGAGAAGTAATCGATCTGGTGGCGATCCTCCGCCAGCTCGGCCGCGATCATCTGCAATCCCAAACGCGGGGAGATGCCGAGGAAGGAGGCGTTGCTGAGGACGGCGAGTTGCACGGTGAACGTTATCGCACCAAAACGGTGGCGAGTTGCCGCAAGGCAACCTCCAAGCTGACGGGCGTCGTTTCGCGGTCGAAGAGTTGAACGGGCGAGGTGGACTCGCCGACCGCGACGAGTTCGGCGGCGACGATGCTGGGCAGGGAGTCGGGAGGGTAGCGGAGCAATACGGGGTCGAGCACGACCGTCACCTCGGTTTCGACATGGTCTCCCGGCGTGAGCAGTTGGAACGCGTTTAGCGACAGCGCAGCGTAGAACGCGTCGCCCAGCGGCTGATGAGGATCGGCGGGGTATTTGCGCCAATGATACACCGCGATGCGTTCGCGCAGGACGGCGAAACGCTCCAGCAGGACGGTCCAATCCGCGCTGGCATTTTGCGCGGTGAAGTCGGCGATCACGACGAGTGAAAATCTCACCGGAGGGGCATCCGTGCCGGGGAGATTGGCACGCGGAGCGGGAAACGGGCGAGGGCGGTGGGCGTCGTTGGCGTCGGGCAGGGAAAGTGTGCCTCGGCGTTGGCGGTGCCAGTGCCGGTAGCTGTCGACGTAGTGCCAGCGAAGTCCAAATGCCGCGGTGCGCACGTGCGTCGCGGCGGACCGGGTAAGCGAATCGGGGCGCACGCGCGCGAACGAGAGCAGGCCGGGCTCAACGACGATCGCACCGCGGCCGAAGCGCACGACAAGACGCTCGCGAAACTCGGTGTCGGCGCTGACGCGAACCGTGTCCCAACCTCCCACTGTCGCGAACACCTCGCGGCGAACGAGCAGCGAGGAATCGTTGAGATCGAGCAGCGTGTTTTTGCGCGGGCGCCATGCACCGATGATTTCGAGATCGTCGGTGACTCGCACCCAAGAGGAAATGCAGGCAACGGCCCGGGGATGTGCGCGCAGGCGGGCGAGTTGACGCGCGATTTTCTCCGGATGAGACCAGTCGTCGGCGTCGTGTGTGGTGACGAATTCGCCGGTGGCGGCGGCGAGTGCGCGATTGCGGGTCGCGTAGGCGCCGGTGTTGCCGGAGTGCGGAAGCACACGGATGCGGCGGTCGCGAGCGGCGAACTCCCGCGCGATGTCCAGCGACGCGTCGGAACTTCCGTCATCGGCGACGATGATTTCGAGCGCCGCGTGCGTTTGCGCGAGCAGGCTCCGGAGAGCAGTGGGAAGTGTCTTTGCGGCATTAAAGACCGGCACGAGCACCGAGACGGTGGCGTTTGCGGTCAAAGCTGGAGACGGCTTCGCAGTGGATGCGAGATTGTCGAGATGGAGCGGCTGTCGCGCGTCGCTCAAGCGGAGCTCCGCCAGTTGGTGCAGCGCGAACACGCGATTGAGAGCGGCGAGCTGATCAGCCGTCGACGTTTCGGCCGACTGCGCCGCGAGCGAGGTGATGCGCAACGCACTGAAGCGAAGGAGCAGGAGATCGAGGTCGGCCTTGCGCGTGAAGAGTGCATTTTCGATCCGCTCAAGGGCCTCCGCGGAAGCGCGGGTGCGCAGGAGGCACTGCGCGCGCAGGAGGAGAAAGCGACGCTCGTCCGCGTGTCCAAGCGCGGTGACTTGGTCGAGATAACTCAACGCGTCCGCGTAGCGTTCGTGGCAGTAGCTCCACGAAGCGAGATTCCAGAGCGCATCGAGTCGCGCACCCGTGAACGCGTGCGGGTCGCGGGCCTCTGCTTCCAGCTGCGCGATCTCAGGGCGGGAGAATCCGCCCCAGAGGCGCCGCTGACTGCGTTGAGATTCACCTCGAAGCCAGCGCAGCCAGGAAGCGCAGTGATGAAGCACATGGTGAATCATTTCGTGCGAGGGCTCGCTTCAAAGAGTGGGGGACGACGAGGGCGCCAGCGAGGTGCCACCTAGCAGAGGTCTGATCCGAGTGAGATGCGCCGTATGACCGAACTTCTGTGCGATGTAGTCGTGGGCGATGCTCACCTGCTTCAGGTATCTGTCGCGATCTCTCATCAGCCGGCGAATTTCCGCCGCTACATCCGCTGGCTCGCAGTAGATCGCGGCGTCGCCAAACAGCGGGCGGTAGATCGGCGGCAGGAAGACCGGCAGGCCTACGGCCATTGCCTCCAGGATCGAGCGGCCAAACGACTCCACCCAATCCGGATGCGTGTAGTAGACGAAGACGTCGTGGTTGCGGAGAAATTCGGCGGGCTTGACGGCACCGAACTCCAGCACGTGCCAGTTGCGCGGGAGCGAGCCGCCGAAAACTTTTTTGGGCACCTCCGCGCCGCCGAGCACGTGGATCTCGAAATCCGGATCGTTGGGATAGGCGGCCTGCAGCGTCTTTTTGTTGGCCGGCCATTTGACGTATTGGTCGCGCGAATGGCGGCAGATGCGAATGGGGCCGTCCTTGCGCGGCGCGCCGGTTGGGCGCTTCCACTCGTCGAGGTTGATGATGTTGCACCAATCCTCCGCCGCGAGACCGCCGATCGCTTCCACCTCTTCGCGGTGATGCTTGAGCAACGCCTCGCGCACGAGCGGCCCGATCGGATGCCAGACGGCGGGCTGGCCGAGCCAGTCCTGCACCGTGCGGTCGCACACGCGCAGATCGCAGACCGCCTCGGACGAGGACGCGTAGTCGCGTTTCGGCGGCTGGTTGATGATCACACGCACCGCGCGCGCTCGGATTTGCGGCAAATAGCGCTGCGGATGCTGGAGCAGCCACGGGTGGCGAATGATCACCAAGTCGCACTCGATCGTTTCGCCGTAAACGAGCCAGTCGACCTGCTCGCCGTCGACCAGACGGAAGATTCCCGGATTGAGCGGGCGGTCCTGGTTCAGGTGAAACAACGCCATCTGCACCAGGCCGGTGCGCAGACTGGCGGCGGTGTGGGCCTTGATCTCCTCGGCGTTGGAGTGATTGGTGCCGCCCATGAGGCGAAACTCGGAGACGAGCACGACATCGAACCGGCGCACGGCGGTTTTCGGACGGTCGAGGCGCATCGGCGCGGGCACGACGAACGGGCGCTGAGCGACGGGAAAATCGTAGCGCAGCGAGATGCCCGTTTCGTAAGCGGCCTTGCTGAGCTGCTCATAGGCAAGGCGGGCGCCGTATTTGAAACCTTGATACCCGAGCGTGGGCGACGCGGTAAGCGAGCCCGCGGACTGGCGCAAAAACGACAGGGGCCCCGAGCGCAGATGCGCGACGGATTTTGGGCCAAACGCGAGCTTCAGGCGCTGGAGAAATTCGGAATCGCCCGCGAAGCGCACGCAGTCCCAATACCCGAGCTTTTCCATCACCCGTTCGCGGCGGAACATCAGCGCGGAGAGATTGAGCTGGATGAAGTAGCCCGCGTTGCCGCGACGCGTGGGGCGGAGGTCTTCTTCGACGCGGGCTTGTTGGGATGTGTTGGCGATGCAGTCGGGCGTGGCTTCGAGGTGGGCGACTTGCAGCGCGATCTTGGCCGGGTGCGACCAGTCGTCGGCGTCGTTGCAGGTGACGTATTTGCCGCGCGCTTCCGCGAGACCGAGATTGCGCGCGACGTAGGGGCCGCTGTTGGTGCCGGTCGTGAGCAACCGCACGCGCGAATCGGCGGCGACGAATTGCTGCACGATCTCCGGTGTGCCGTCGGCGCTCGCGTCGTCGACGACGAGAATCTCGAGCTGGCGATAGGTTTGCGCGCAGAGCGAGCGCAGCGTCGTGCCAATCGTGGCGCGCGCGTTATACGCGGGCACGAGCACCGTGACCAAAGGCGAGGCGTCGCTGGACGCAGGTGCTTCGTTGCTCGTGCTGGCGCATGCGAGCTGATCGTAAATGGCGGCGTCGGAACGTTCGGAGAGAGCGATCGGCGCGAATTTATACAGACGCAGGCACTCGTTGATCGCCTGCACACGCGCCGGCACGGAGTCGAGATAGCGGCCGAGCGCGAGCCAGAGATTGGGCGAGGGCTGTGCCTCGATTGCGCGCGTGATCAGCGCTTTCGCGGCCGCGATGTCGCCCGTCATCGCCAGCGTTTCGGCCTGCATGATGTCGAGGCGGTCGCCGAGCTTCGCGGCATACGGCGACTGGCGAACGCGATCGAGCAGTTTGAAAATCTCGGGAGCCTGGGTCGGATCGCCCGCATCGACGAAGTAGCAGACCAACGCCCACGCCGCATGGCCGCGCAGCTGCGCGTTTTTGCCGTTGGTCATCAACGTGCGCAGCTCGGCGAGACCGGAGCTGACCGCGCCCGCGTTGAGCAGATTGCGCTGGGCATTGAGCACGCGGAAAGGCGTTGCGGCGCCGTTGGGCGAATCGGCGTCGGGGAGTTCGTCGCGCCGCAGAAACCGCAGCGTCGCGATCCGCACGATGCGCCGCCAAATATACGCCGGCACATCGCTGATGCCGAAGCGCGGTCGCGGCCATTCGGGCGTGTCGGACGGTGGCGTTTCGGTGCGCGAAGCGGACATTGCGGGAAAACGTCCAAGCATCGGACGCGCGTGAGTGGGCGCAAGCGCAAGGATTGGTCGTCGCGTGCAGGGGCGAGGAGGTGTTCGTCGTTGACCGGAGTTGACGCGATTGGCTCTGTTGCGACCACGCGCACCGTCGCACGTTAACATGGATTCCCGCTCCGATTCTTCCTCTTCTGCAGCCGGTGTTTCGAACCCGGTCGGATCGAGTGACATGAGGACGTGGGCGCAGGCGCGTCGGACCGAGTTTGACGAGTATCGACTCGATGCGCTCATCCAAGAAGTGCGCCGGCTGGATCAGCGTCGCAGCGAAACGGATCTGAGAGATCGAGCGTTGCTGAAGTCGCGGGTGCTGACGATCGAGGCGCTCGCGATGAGCGGCCGGATCGCCGAAGCGGTGGAGGAAACCGAGCGCTGGCTGCACGTGTATGGGCCGCATCCGCGTTTTCTCGTGCCGAAAGCGCGGCTGCAATTTCAACGTGGGCTGCACGAGGCGTGCATCCAGACCGCGGAGCTCGCTTTGATCGGCCTCGAGCCGGCGGACGAGCCCTCGGGAGATTTTTTTGGTTTGTGCGCGCTGAAGGCGGATAGTCTGTGTGCGCTAGGTCGCCGCGCGGAAGCGAGGGAGTTTCTCGTGCGCATGTTGGAGCGGGCTCCGGCGTGGCGCGAAAACGGCCTCGCGGCGCTGCGTCGGACGCTGGAAACGAAGGAGGATCTCGCGTGGTTCTTCACGTATTGCGCGCCGTTCTTCTCGGGCCGCTCCTCGCTCAGCTCGAGCGCGTTGCTCCAGTATTCGACTGCGGCGCGGGACTTCGGGCAGATGGACCACGCGCTGATGGCGATCCGTCGTCGCTTCATCAATGGCGTGGCGCAGCCCCCACCTGCGCTGCTCGAGCCGGAAGCTCCGCGGAGCAACTGGATGCCGCTCGCACGGGTGGCGTTGCTCACGTTGCGCGACGAGATGAAGGAAGCGGGCGAAGAGTTTTTCCTCATCAGCGGCACGCTGCTCGGCTGCGTGCGCGAAGGACGGATCCTTGGGCATGACAAGGACATCGATGTTGGCGTCGCTGCGACGGTAAATTTCGAGAAACTCATCGCGCAGTTCCGCACCTCGGGACGTTTCGTGGTGATGCTAAACATCCCCGGTCGGAAACTCCGGGTGCGTCACTACAACGGCGTGATGATCGATATCTTCGTCCACTTTGAACAAGACGGGCGCGTGCATCACCTCGGTCATCGGTCGGGCTGGTGGAACTCGCCCTTTGAGCTCACCGACGCGGAGTTTTTGGGAGAAGTTTTCCGCGCGCCGCGGGACACGGACCGCTATCTGACGGAAAACTACGGCGACTGGCGGACGCCGAAAACGGCGTTCGATACGTTCTTGGATACGCCCAACATGTATGTGACCAACCCGGAGGACATGGTTTGGTATTACTACAAGCGCCTCTATGATTACTACAGCGTGCGCAAACTGGAGATGAGCACGCGCATTTGGGAGGCGTTGCGGCAGACCGGAGCGGCGACGGCCGAGGACAAGTGGGCTTTTTACCGGCTGAACAAACATTTGAGCCAGGTGGCATCGGCGGCGACTCCGCCAGCGCCGATCACGGCCCCGGCGGCGGTGCAGCACGCGTCGGGCGGCTGGGTCGCGGGACTGCGCCAAGTGCTGCGACGCGACTAGATCGCACAGAAATTTATCCAGACATGAAGGTCATCACTTACGGCACCTTTGATTTGTTTCACATCGGCCATCTGCGGCTGCTCCAGCGCCTCTCGGAGATGGGAGAACTGACCGTCGCGGTCTCGACCGACGAGTTCAATGCCGGCAAGGGCAAGAAGACGATCATCCCGTTCGAGCATCGCATCGAGATCGTGCGATCAATCCGCTATGTGCACCGCGCGATCCCGGAGGAAAGTTGGGAGCAGAAGATCGATGACGTGAAGAAATACGGCATCGATCGCTTCGTCATCGGTGAGGACTGGGCGGGGAAGTTCGATTTCCTGAAACCCTATTGCGAGGTCGTGTATCTACCGCGCACAGAGGGAATTTCCACGACCGAGCTGAAGCGTTCGCTCGGCGTGTTCGGCTCGATCGACAAGGCCGAGGTGGTGAAAGCGCTCGAGGTGCTCGAAGCGCTGAAGAACTCCCTGAAGTAACGCGCCCGAAACGGCGTCAGGTGACGACGCCGTCGAGATAGGTCCGCCACTTCGGTTTGCGCGGCTTGATCTCGCCGGCATCGCGGCGGCGGCGGATCTCCGCAATGGCGGCGCGGACGTCGCGGAAGTTAACGCCCGACAGATCCATCGGATCGTATTGCCACCATTTCAGTTCGAGCAATTCGGCGCGGATGTCCTCGGGGAAGCGGAACTTGATGTGCTTGGCGGGGATGCCGCCCACGATCTCGTAAGGGGCCACGTCGCGATTCACGAACGCGCCCCCGCCGATGATCGCGCCATCGCCGACCGTCACGCCGCGGAGGATCTGCGCTTTCGCGCCCACCCACACGTCGTTGCCGATGGTCGGGGGACGTTTGTTGATTTCGCGGATCTCCTCCTTGGTCTTCGGCGTGAGTTGAAAGCCGGCGAACGGTTTGAACCAGGTGAAGCGCTTGCGATTGTATTGGAAACTCGAGGTGCTGAGCCACGTGACCGGATGGTTCAGTTCGCCGATATTGATATCGGGTCCGAAGCTGCAGTAGCGGCCGATGCTGCGCACGCTTTCGATGATGCCGCTGCGGAAATAGGTGCAGGCGCCGATCCGGGCCTTGCGGGTGATCTTTAGCGCGCCGAGAACGACGATCGGAGCCTCGAAGCGAACCTCCGTATTCTTGCGGATC
Organism: Opitutus sp.; assembly: GCA_024707325.1. GTDB lineage: Bacteria > Verrucomicrobiota > Verrucomicrobiia > Opitutales > Opitutaceae > Opitutus. The sequence continues at coordinate 1,329,281 of JANPZY010000001.1, forward strand.
GTAAGCTCGGCGGAGGTGCGTATGCCGGCGGCGCGCAGGGCTTTCTTGACGCTGTCGCTGATCATGTCGGGCCAGTTTGGCGGGGAGCGTCGGCGCAACACAACTCCGGAAGCGCAAACGCGTGATTCCGCTGTGCAAGCTTCGCTGGATCGTCTAGCAAAGGCGCGACTGTAGCTCGGAGCGATGCCGCTCCCGCTCTGGGTCACTTTCTCAAACTTTCGCTTCTCGGTGGATTACCTCACGCAAGTAAAGCAAGAGCTCAAAGAGCGGACGCCAGCACAGCTGACGAAGCGCGCGTTGAAGTTATTTGGTGCGGGCGACGTGGAAAAGGCGCTCACACTGCTCGACAAGGCGCTGCTCGTTTATCCGCGCAGTGTGCGTCTGCTCGATGCGCGGATCGCGATTCTCCGCGAGATCAAAGCCTACGGACGGGCGCTGTCCGATCTGCGCGCCGCCGTGGACCGTCGTCGCGCGAAGCTGAAAAAGAAGGGCTATGCGATCGCGTCTAAAAAAGACCACCTCGGACGCGAGGGACGCATTCTCATCTCGGGATTTTTTTATTCCGGGTCCGGCGCGGTGCTGGATTACCTGAAGGGGTTCGATGGCGTGCGGAAGTTTCCGTTCGTGGCCGGCGAGTCGCGCGTGGTGAAATTCCCCGGCGGCATCGCCGAGATGGGCAAGGTGGTCACGGTGGCGGGGCGGTTGCGCTCGAAGGAAATCGTGCGGTTTTATCTCCACCTCATCGGCAAGCAGATCGTGCAGCTTGCCCGCGGGCTTTATCACCAGGACCGCATCGTCAACCGCAACAATCGCCGACTGCTTAAAAACAAGGACTCGCTGGGGTATTTTTATCAGGCGCTGCAGTTGCTCGAAGACTATTGGGCTCTGGCGAAGAAGAAAAAACTGTCGCACGACGACTTTGTGACGGCATCGCGAGCGGGGCTGGTGCGGATGTTGGATGCGGCGGCGTTGCAGAACAAAGTCACGAAGCTCGTCGTCGATCAGATCGTGACCGCGTGGCGGATTCCTATCGCGCAATATATGCCGCCCTCGTCGTTTATTATCGTGCACCGCGATCCGCGCGATCAATACGCCGAGGTGAAGGCGGCGCTGAGTCATCCGGGGCGCCGGGTTTGGAGTGCGACGGAATTCGTGAAGACCATTCGAGATTGGCGGACCCGCGTGGATCGTCATGTCGCGACTCTGGAGTCGAAATATGGTCATCGGGTGCTGCGGGTGGCCTTCGAGGATTTCGTGTTGGATCATGAGAAGGAGTCTGCGCGGGTGCGCGACTTTGTGGGCCTGCCGCTCGAACGTATGAACGAGCAGCGCTTCTTTCCCGAAGTATCCTCGGCCAACGTCGGAAAATACGCCTCGCTCCTGACGCCCGAGGAGATCCGGTGCATCGAAGCCGGTCTGCCTGAGTTCCTGTATCGTCCGCGGACGTAGTGGGAGCAGGCGGGCGGATTTCTTCGCGGAAACGCAAGAAGCTAGTTTCTGCATTGCCAGCTCTCAGGGAGGCAGAAAGCCTGCTGCGATAATTCCCAGATGAAACCCACCAAGACTGTCTACGTGGGCATGAGTGCGGACTTCCTGCACCACGGCCACCTGAATATCCTCAAAACCGCGGCTGAGTTGGGCGAAGTGACCGTCGGTTTGCTCACCGACGAAGCAATCGCTAGCTACAAACGCCTGCCCTTTCTCACCTGGGAGGAGCGCAAGGCGGTGGTGGAGAACATCAAAGGTGTCTCGAAGGTCATTCCGCAATCCACGCTGGATTACCGTCCCAATCTGATCGCCCTCAAGCCGGACTACGTGGTCCACGGTTCCGACTGGCGCACGGGGCCGCAGGAAAAGGTGCGTCAGCAAGTCATCGAGACGATCTCCGCGTGGGGCGGTCAGGTCGTCGAGCCGGAGTATACCGCGGGAATTTCGTCCACGAAGATCATCAATGCCCTCAAGGAAGTCGGCACGACCGCAGAAATCCGCCTGCGCCGCCTCAAGCGCCTGTTGAAGGCCAAGGGCGTCGTGCGCGTGATGGAAGCGCACAACGGCCTCTCGGGCCTGCTTGTCGAGAACGTCTTTGTGGAAAACGACGGCAAGAAGCGCGAGTTCGACGCGATGTGGCTGAGCAGCTTGACCGATTCCACGGCCAAGGGTCGCCCTGACATCGAGTTCGTCGATCGCACCTCGCGCATGCAGACGATGAACGAGATTCTCGAGGTCACCACCAAGCCGATCATCTTTGACGGCGACACGGGTGGTCCGCCGGAGCATTTCACGTTCTTCGTCAAGACGCTCGAGCGTCTCGGCGTGTCCGCGGTGATCATCGAGGACAAGACCGGTCTGAAGCGGAACTCGCTCTTCGGCACCGAGGTGGAGCAGACCCTCGATTCGATCGAGGACTTCTGCTACAAGATTTCCCAAGGCAAAAAGGCGCAGGTCACCGACGACTTCATGATCGTTGCCCGCATCGAAGCCTTGATTGCCGGCAAGGGCATCGAAGAGGCCATCAAGCGTGCCAAGGCCTACATCGAGGCCGGCGCCGACGGCATCATGATCCACAGCCGTCACAAGGACGGTAAGGAGATCCGCGAATTCTGCGACGAGTTCAAAAAGCTCGAGCACCAGGTGCCGCTCATCTGCGTTCCCACCAGCTACAATCACTTCACGGAGGACGAACTCCAGGCGATGGGCTTCAACATCGTCATCTACGCCAACCATCTGCTCCGCGCCGCGTATCCCGCTATGAAGCAGACGGCCGAGACGATCCTGCAGAACTCCCGCTCGCTCGAGGTGGACAAGCAGTGTCTCTCGATTAGCGAAATCCTCCGCCTGATTCCCGGCACCTGAGTCTTCCACCATGCTTTCCTGCGATTTCTTCTACGGCGCTCTGAAAAGCCACGGGGTGAGTTTCTTCACCGGCGTGCCGGACTCCCTGCTCAAAGATATCTGCGCCTACATCACCGACAACGGCGACGCGGCCAACCACGTCATTGCCGCCAACGAAGGTGCGGCGGTCGCGCTCGCGGCGGGCGTTCACCTGAGCACGGGTGAACTGCCGCTGGTGTATCTGCAGAACTCCGGTCTGGGAAATACCGTCAACCCGCTCACGTCGCTCGCCGATCCCGAGGTGTATGCGATCCCGATGCTGATCCTCGTCGGCTGGCGCGGTGAACCCGGCGTCCACGACGAACCCCAGCACCGCAAGCAGGGCCGCATTTCGCCGGCGATGCTCGATTCTCTCGAAGTGCCGTGGAAGGTGCTCCCCGACGAACCCAACGCCGCGGCCGAAGTGCTCGCGGAGGCCGTGTCCGTCGCGCGTAGCAAGAGCACGCCTTACGCGCTGCTGGTGAAGAAGGGCACGTTCGACGCCTACAAGATGCGCAAGACCGAGCAGGACGCCTTCGTGCTTCGCCGCGAAGAAGCGGTCTGCAAAGTTCTCGAGACGCTTTCGCCGACCGACGTCGTCGTTTCGACGACCGGCATGACCTCGCGCGAAGTCTTCGAATTCCGCGCCCGCAACAAGGCCGGCCACGCGCGCGACTTTCTCACCGTCGGCTGCATGGGCCACGCCTCGCAGATCGCGATGGGCATCGCGCTGCGCAAAGCGGACCGTCAGGTTTACTGTCTCGATGGCGACGGCGCCGTGCTCATGCACATGGGTTCGCTCGCCGTTGCCGGCACGTCGGGTCTGAAGAACTTCAAGCACATCGTGATCAATAACGGCGCCCACGACTCCGTCGGCGGTCAGCCGACGGTCGGCCTCAAGGTCGATCTGCCCGCGGTCGCGAAATCGTCCGGTTACTCATGGGTGAAGAGCGCTTCCCAGCCCGACGAGATTTCTGCTCTCCTCGCGGAGCTGCAGAAAACCGACGGTCCCGCGTTGCTCGAAATCAAAGTGAACCGCGGTGCGCGCAAAGACCTCGGTCGGCCCACGACGACCACGCTGGAAAACAAGCGTGATTTCATGGCCAACCTCGGCGTGCAGGTCGCGAGCTGATTCATGGCTGAGCAAACGTCGCCCGTCTGGGCCTTTCACAATCCGGTCGCTCTTCGATTCGGCGTCGGCTGCGCGCGCGGACAAGCTGCCGCGCTTCCACCCGGTCCGCGTCTGCTCGTCACGACGCGCGGCATGGTCAAGCGCGGCATGGTGCAGCGTCTGCTCGCCGATCTCGGCAACGCCGAGGGCTGGGAAATCCTCGACGCCGTCACGACCAATCCCGAAGTGAGCGCGCTCGAATCGCATCGCGCGGCGCTCAAGGCGAAGAAGTTCGCCGCGTTGGTTTCGTTCGGCGGCGGCAGCGCGGTCGACACGGCCAAGGTGCTTTCGATCCTGCTCGGTGCGCCTGACGATTTCGATCTGCGCGCGCATCTTGAAGGCAAGGTGCCGATGCCGGACGTGCCGCCGGTTCCCCATTACGCGATTCCGACCACGTCGGGAACGGGTGCCGAGGTGACGCCGTTTGCCACGGTATGGGCCACCGCGGAGGGAAAAAAGTTCAGCTTCGCTTCACCGCGCTTGTTTCCGAAGGCCGCGTGGCTTGATCCGGACTACACGACCGAGGTCGATCGCTCCGTCACGGTGAGCACCGGCCTGGATGCCTTTTCGCAGGCGCTGGAGTCGGCGTGGAATCGCAACGCGAATCCTTACACGCTCATGATCGCGACGCGGTCCGCGGCGCTGAGTTATCGCGCGCTGCAATCGATTCCGGCCTGGCCGATCTCGCTGCAAACGCGCGCGGAGCTCATGGAGGCGAGCCTCCTGGCCGGTCTCGCGATCAGCCACACGCGCACGGCACTCGCGCACTCGATGTCGTATCCGATCACGGCGCACTACGGCGTGCCGCATGGTCTCGCGTGCGGTTACACGTTGAGCGAACTCTATCGTTACAATCTCGCCGTGGACGACGGCCGTTTCGAGCCGCTGGCTCGTGCGGTGGCGGGTTGCGGTCGCGAGCAATTTGCCGACGCGATCGACGCGCTTCTTGTGAAGATCGGTGTGCCGGAGCTGATGGCTTCCTACATGCCCGACCTCGCGGTGGCCGCGAAGCACGCCCCGGAGATGTTCACGAAAGGTCGCGCAGATAATAATCTTCGCGCGGCGGACGTGCCGGAGATCGCGCAGCTGCTGAAAGACGTGGCCGCGCGCTTCGCGCAATTTCCGCGTTCGTAACTGAACACGCTTGTGGGCGTGACCCGGCGCAGCGCCGGGTCAGCTCCGAGCCTCAGGATGGTCGAGGCAGATGCTCTCGACGCCAATTCCACGCAGGCGCTCGAGTTCCTCGGGCTGCGGGTCTTCCATGAACCACGCAGCCACGGAAATGTTGCGCGCTTTCATCTCAGCAACGAGCTCGGGAGTGATATCGCGATGATAACCGAACCAGCCGTCGGCGCCGGCCGTGGCGAGCGCCGTGGGGAGCGAACCGCCGAACTTGCGCGGATCGAATCCGCCAAACCAGTGCGCTTTGTTTGAGCGATAAAGTGCGCGAAGTGCTTCGAGCGCTTCCGGACGCGGTGCACGATCTTCCGGCGGCGGCGTGGTGCCGTCCACGAGCCAGGTCGACGGGCGAGTGGTGAACCACGTGCGAATATGGGGGAAGCGCCGCTTGGCGTAGATCAGCGCACCCCAATCGAACGAGCAAAATACCGAACGCGAAAGGAAGTTGGCTTCGTCCAGCACCTTCAGCGTAGCATCGACCAAGGTCTCCCACGAGTGACTGGTTACGTCGCTGACGTTGGCTTTGAATTCGACCACCAGCTCGAACTCCTCCGACTTGGATTTGATCAGCTTGATCGCGTCGCGGAGGCGCGGAATTTTTTCGTTTTCGACCGACTGGAGCCGCGGGTAACGCTTGGCGTAGTCGCTGGCGGGGTTGGTCGTGCCGACGTCGTAGGCGCGAAGCTCCTCATAGGTGAGGCTCGAAATCGCGACCTGTTCTTCGCGGGTGATCCAGCGTCCGTCCTTTTTGGTGTAAACGTGGTTCAGCTGGGGATTGTGGTGGAGGACCACCTCACCATCGCGCGTGAGGTGCACGTCGATCTCGGCGCCCGCGGCTCCGACTTCGATGGCGTGTTCCAGCGCGCTGAGCGTGTTTTGCGGACGCCAGCCAGCACCTCCGCGATGCGCGATCTGACGCCACGGCGAAACGCTCTCGCGAATCACGCGGTCGAAACGAGCCAGCGAACCTTCAGGGAAGGAACCCAGCGAATCGCGGCACACCGCCTCGCGCGCATCCCACAACGGGTCCGCTTCCGCGATCTTACGCAGCACCTCGAGCACTTTGCCGGGCTGGTCGAGTTTGTAGGTTGCGGCGGAGGAGGGATATTGCGCGTCCAGCGCGGCGTGGTTAAGCCCCATCGAATTCGTGAGAATCATGGGCTTTCGCGTGTAGAGATAGTCGTTCAGCACGCTCGAGATATCGGTGATCATCAGATCCGACCGATTCATGTGCCCGTGGATGTCGTCGCGTGCGTCCACCAGCTCCACGAACTCATTTCCTGCGAGGGCGTTCATGGCCTCGAGGTGGCGCTTGTAGACCTTCTGGGCCGTGCCGGTGTAGGGGTGGGGCTTGAAGAGGACTTTGTAGCGTTTGCTGTGGAGCAGCGTGCGCAGGAGCACCAAGCCGAAGTTGCCGATGGAGGAATAGTTCACGTCCTCCACGAAGCCTTCCCAGGTGGGTGCGTAGAGGATGACCTTGAGGTCCTTTTGCGGCGCGGCGATGCGCTCGAGTTTCAACTCCACCTGCGGGCGGCCCACGAACTCGATGTGGTTGTGGCGCAGCGGCAGTTTGGCGGCGCGCAGACGACGTTCGGCGAGAGGACCGGCAACCAGCAGCCGATCGTAGGCCATCAGGAGCTTGCTCTGATTGACGGCTTTGTCGCTCTCGCCGTGGTTGATGAAGAAATGATTGAGCCGATAGAAGCGCAGCGCCTGCACGTTGCGCTGCGGATTCGCGGGATAGAGAATCGTGCGGAAACCTGCTTGCTCGAGCAGTTCGAGGTCCCGGAGATTATTGAGATAATAGATCGGGAGCGTGGTCGGGAAGAGCTCGCGCGCGATGTAGCGCTCGCGGATGACGATCGCGCACTTCACGCTCAAGCGCTCGAGCACCGGGATCCACATGTTGGCCTGATAGCCGACACCTTCCGGACCACTGACGTAGAGCGCGACCTTCGCGCCGTCGGCCTGCATCTGCTCCAACGTAGGGACCAGTTTCCGGTCATCGGTCGGCGGTTCGACTTTGGGCTTCGAAAAGGGCGACTTGATGAGATCGGCGACGGAAGAGAAGAAGCTCACGATGCGACGGGATTAAGATGCGCCTCGGGAGTCCTCCGTCGGCGGCAGACTGGCGATCTATCCTTTGCGAAGACGCCGCGCTGGCAAGGTGCATTCTCCAGCGCGACGTCCATGACTGCGTTGCGATTACAAATTGACCGCCACGCGTGCGGCCACGGCGATTTGATAGATGATCGTCATGATGTCCTTCGCGAAGATCAGACCCTTGCGGTCCGGCTTCGGCAGCACGATCACCTCGTCGCCCGCACCCACGCTGAAGCCGCGGCCGGATCCGACGTTTTCCACCGCGCCGTTCGGGCGGATCACGATCAACTCCGACGGGTTGGCATTGTGGGTGAAACCGCCGGCGCGCTTGATGTATTTCGCGAGCGGTTCGTTCGGGCGGAAGGTCTGCGTGTTGGGGAACTTGACCTCACCGTAAACCGTGACGAGCGCACTCTGCGCCGGAACGAAGATGATGTCGCCGTCTTCGAGAGCGATCTGGTCGGCTTTCTCGACGCTTTCGAGGAGGACCTGGCCCTTCGGCTCGACCTCGCGGGCGCGCTTGATGAAGGAGAGGACCAACTGCGACTCGGCGACGCGCAAACGAGCCTCTTCATACGAGGACGACTGCACGTTGAGCACATTGCGCTCAAGGTTGTCGAGCGACTGCGTGAGCAGCGCTTTCTGCCGCTCGGCGACCGAGCGTCGGAAGAGTTGCACGGAAGCGAGCTTCGAGCGCGGAGACGGCGAGATCTTCGCAATGCCTTCCGAGAGCGTGGCGCCATAGGGAAGCACGACCCGTTGCGGGCCGAGATGCTCGCCCGAGATCGTCACCATGATGCTTTTCGGAATGTTGCGCGTGGTGACTTCGACAAAGTCGCCGGGTTGAAGCGTATAGTGATCGGATTCCTCGCGCGGAAACACGATGGCTTCGGCCGAACCGTGCACGGCGCGACGGATGCTCACGTGCGTGCCGACGGCTTTGGGAGAGGCGAGCGTGAGCAGGCGGGACAACGGCGTATTGGCTTCCTCGAACTCGAAGCGGCCGGCGTTGTTGACCTCACCCTGGATCACCACCGTGTCCTGCAGCGGACCGACGAGAATCACGTCGCCGTCGCGGAACTGCGTGATCGGAAGCTTACCTTTTTCGATGAACTCGTAGAGATTCAGATTAGCAAGTTTCTGACCGGAGCGAATCAGGGAAATGTTCACGAAGCTGCCGCGTTCGGGGTCGATGCCGCCGGCGCGATCGAGATAATAGAGTGCGGAATCTGAAGAGAAACCTTGATACAGGCCCGGCTTCGAAACGTAGCCGCTCACGAAAACCTTCACTGTCTGCGTGGACATGAGGTTGGCGTAGGCATCGACGTTCTCCTTGTAGACGCGACGGATGTGCTGATTGACCGTTTGATTGAGGTCGCCGTTGCGCACGCCGAGCACCGGCACCGGGCCGATGCGCGGGAGGAAGATGTTGCCCTGTGCATCGACGGTGAGCTGGAGCACGGTTTCGATGCCGCCCCAGAGCATGATCTGCACGACGTCGCCCGTGCCAACCTGGTAGTCGGGGTTGAAACCGCTGAAGGAGACGTTGCGGAAATCTCCCTGGAAGAGCTGGGAGCCGAAGATGGGTTGGCCGTCTTTGGTGAGCAGGGGGCCGCGCGGAGGCTGGAAGGTGCCGTCGATCTTCGTCGCCTGCTGGCCGTTGTCAGCGGGGGCCGCGGCCGGCGCGGAGCGGTTCATCGTGGCCTGCGGATAGGACGGCGATTCCGGCGTCGGAATCAAAGGCTGGAGTTGCTCCAGTGCAGTGCGATCGGGCTCGATGATGCTCTGGGCAACGAGAACCTGGCTGAGGAGGCTTACGCCAACGAGCGCGAGGAGCGGGCGGATCAGGCGGATGTTCATGGTAGCAGGCAGTCTGGCTTAGATGGAGTGGTCCTTCACAGTGGCGCCAACCAGCCGACTGATGGCGAAAAGGATCGAGATGACGACGAAGGTGGTGAGCGCGTTGCGGAGCGGGCGGGGCGCGACGGGCTCTTCGGGCAAGAAGGGCGCGGCGACCGTCAGGAGGAATTTCTCCTGACGCGACGCTTCCATCTTGGCTTTTTCGACGAGAGCAAAGGCGGACGAGTAGGTTTGCACCGCGAACTCGGCCTGCATCTTGATATCTTCGTAGTCCTGCAGGATGCGGCTGAGGTTTTTGTCGCTCGACGAAATCAGCGTCTCCGTTTCCTTCTGCCGCTGTTCCTCGAGCGCGCGGATCTCCTGATTGATCGCGCGAATCTCAAAGGCGTCTTCGCGGAGGTATTGGGACTTCGCGCGCAGCTCGGCGCGTTTTTGCAGCAAGCGCGAGTCGAGGCTCGCCAGTCCGGAGACATGGGTGCCCAACTCGCTGGAGGGATTCACCACCGCGTTGTCCGCCTGGAATTTCAGCAACTGCTGGCGACGCGCGATCAAGTCGCGCTGGGCTTGATCCAGAGTTTGCTGGGCCAGCTTGGTCTGCGAGTTGACCATGCGCTCGTTCAGGCGATTGATCGCCAGTTCGCTCTGCTCGAGCGTGAGCTTGCCCAGGGCCTCGGCCTTTTCCGGCGTGTAGGCTTTTGCGCGGATAACGACGAGGCCGGACGGCTCCTCGATGCGCACTTCGAGCATGCTGCGAACGAACTGCCAGAAGTCTTCCTGAGAGGCGTGTTGCTCCAGGCGGTGCGCGATCGCGAACTTGGGCGTCGCGTAGTGTTCGCGCAGCTGGAGGCGTTGTTCTGCCAGGTCGATGAACTCGGGGCTTTGCAGATAGGCGACCAGGATGCGGGAGTCTTCCATCGCGTCCGTGGTCCCGAGTCCGAGGAGTGAGGCGGCCACGCCACCGGTCATCGCCGCCGTGGCATCGCGGCTCAGCCGCACGATGACTTTCGCTTCACTTTGGTAAACCTGGGGTGCGGCGAACGCGAAATAGAGAAAGACCACGAGAGACGGCACGCCCGCGACGATCGCGAGCATCACGTTGGTGGGGAGGTTGTTGAAACGTTCGGTCATGAAGATGAAGGGGCCTAGACGCTGAGGAAGTTGCCGAGCTTCTGGACGGACTTGAGGATGTCCTTGTAGGCGGGGAGCTTCACCCGGCGGCCTTTCTTCTTGGCGATGGCGGCGGCCTTTTGCCTGGCGCGCGCGGAGGCCTCGAAATCGCCCTGCACTGCGAGCACCACGGCGATCTGCTGGTAGAGCTTGCGGTTTTTCGGCGCCAACTTGATCGCCTTGGTTTGGGCCTGCAGGGCCTCCTCGGGCATACCGAGATAAAGAAAGATGCGTGCGCGATCCGCCCACACTGCGGCCAGCTTGGGTTTCACGCGGATGATCACATCGGACGCCTCGAGCGCTTCCTGGAATTTTCCCGTGCGCATGAAGAACTGGATGCGCGCGTCCAGCATGTCGAAATTCTTGGGATCGAGCTTCTCGGCAGCGTCGAGCGCCTCCTTTTCTTCCGGAAGATCGCCGACTTCGGCGGCGAATTCCGCTACGGTCAGAAGAATTTTGATATTAAAGGGATCGTAGTAGGAAGCGCGGCGGGCAAATTCACGCGCCCGGAGCTTGTCGCCCAGTTTTCTATATACTTTGGCGAGGTCGAAATAGAATTCGCTCTCTTTGCGCGAAACCGTGAAGCCGGGCGTCTTCAGGACCTGTTCCACCAAGCCTAACCTCGTGCGAATCTCGGGCACGAACTTGGACACGGTCTCGGGCAGTTCGACTTTCTTGATGCCGATCTCCTGGGCCAACGCCTTCTGCTCCTCCTTGCTCAGCGGACCGGCTTCTTTCGTCTGCGGCAGATAGGCGCGGATCGCGTCATCGAGATTCTCGAAAACGGTGATCTGGCCGTTTTTGATCAGCACACCGACGTCGCAGAATTTCTTAATGTCTCCCATATTGTGGGAAACCATGATGACGCGCGAGCGCTTGGCTTTTTCCTCCAGCGCCAGTTTCGCCGACATGCTGAAGTGCGCGTCGCCGACCGCCGTCACTTCGTCGATGAGGAAGTAATCGAAGTCGAAGGCCATGCTCAGCGCGAAGCCGAGTCGGCTGCCCATGCCCGACGAATAATTGCGGACGGGCTCATCGAAGTATTTTCCGATGCCGGACAGCTCTTTGATCAGCGCCATCTTCTTTTTGATGACGTCGTGCGGGAGGCCGTAGAGATTGCACACCATGCGGCAGTTCTCCCGACCGCTCAAATGGTTGAGGAATCCACCCTTGAGGCCCATGGGCCAGGAAAAGCTCTTGTCGCTGATCACACGACCGCTGTCCGGGTGGTCGACTCGTCCCAGGATGCTGAGCAGCGTCGATTTGCCGGCGCCATTGGGCCCGATGATGCCGATGTTGGCCCCTTCGGGTAGCACGGCATTGACCTCGCGGAAAACATAATGCCGGCCGCCGCGGATGCGATACGACTTGGTCAGGTTTTCTAGCTTGATCATATTACTGTAAATATCCGGACGTGACTACCTTCACGTGCAAAAGTCGATACACCACGAGCCCGACTAGCAGGGAGCCGACCGTCCATGATAGTAGGTAGGTCCAGCTGCCTTCGTGGGACGTGTAGTCGGTAAAAAAGAGCCCCGCGCAGCAGCTCGAACACGTGCACCAGGGGATTATATAGCGCCCAGCCTCGGAGGTGAGACGGAATCGAGTTGGCGGCGAAAAAGACGCCGGATACGAACATCATTGGCCGGTTGATGGAGTGCACCACCTTTTTGCTATCGGGCCAGAGCGGACCGATCATCAGGGCGATAAGTCCCAGTCCGAAAGCGAAAAAAGCAGCAATGTCCCAAGCGCAGCGACCGTCATCAGCACGCTGTTGAAGGACGTTTTGATTCCCGCGATGTAGAAGCCTGTGAACAATATCGCCGCGATCGCGACTTTCATCATAAAATCAACGAGGATGCGGGCGATATATACATCGATCGGTTTCACTCGTTGGTAGTTGAAGAGGCTCATATTCGACTCGATCACACTCACGGAGCCGTTGACGATATTGCGAAAGAGCAGGAAGGGGAGAACGCCCGACGCGAAGAACACCATCGTGTGCAAGCCCGCGTGGGGAGCCCCGGTGAAGCGGCCTCGGACCAGCGATGAAATAAGGATATACATGATGGGCTCCGCCAAAGCCCAAAAATACCCGAACTGCAGGCGACCGAATCGCGAGTTCAGTTCGCGGATAAAGCACGCGAAGATCACCGACCGCTGGATCTGCCAGGGCGTCTGGTGAGGGATTTTGTCTGTCGCGGTCGCGTCGCTCATAACAGGAGCCACTTTTGGGCTCGTGTGAGCTTCGAGCGCCAACGCTCGAGCTTCTGGATCCGGCCTACCAGGAATTCCTGTTCACCGCCGGTGTTGAGCGTCTGTTCGAGCCGCTCGAGTTCGTTGAAAAAGGTATCGAAGGCCGGCATCACCTTGCGCTCGACGATCGATTTCAAAAGCACGCCGAGGTCGGGCTCGATGACGAATGCCTCACGTCGGGCGCCGAGCTCAAATGCGGGACGGATCGCCCCTGCATCACGCAGCGCTTTGAGACCCTGCCCGGCGGAGCTCCGGCTGATTTTCAATGCATCGACACACTCCTGCGCCGTCACCGGCCGTCGCGAGATGAACACAAACCCGTAGATCTGCGACAGTGACCGCGGAAACCCGATGTCGTCCGCGAGCTTCACCCAGTTCTCAATCATCTGCAACTCGGTGTCGCTCAACGTTCGTGAGGCGCCCTTTTTAGCGGCAGCAGCTTCTTGGGCGGGTGAATCGGGATTCTGTGCGGAATTGGCCATCCTGTAATTACAAAAATTTTTGTAATTGCGAGCACCGGCGTCAAGCGTGCAATTTGCATTCGGCACACGGGGCTGCTGCCGCGAGTGCGCTCCCTCTCGGGTCGTTTAGCTGTCGAACGATGTCTCGTAAGCCCGCTGCGCCGACAGCCGAAACGCGGGATAACGCTCCTCCAGCGCCGCCAGCAGATCGTCGGTATCGCAACCGAGCGACCAAGCCACATCGCGTGCGATCGAATACAGCGTTTCTTTCGTGCGCACCGAAGGGCCCGCCAACGCCAGTGCTTCGCCCGGAGTGAGCAGATTGCCGTGGCGGATGGCCTGATGCACTCGCTCGGAGGCGAGCGCGAAGGCCGTGCGCATGTGCTCGTCCAGCTCGGTCGTTGGTCGCCAGGCGGAACTCCGCCCGGGGTGGTGGGGGTGAAGCTGCATGAAAAGGGCACCTTCCCATCGGCTCTCAAGCGGCCCCACTTTAGGAAGGACCGCCTGCTCGAGCGCCCCGCGACTAAATTGTTCGAGTGATGCTCCCGCCGGCACGCGATCCATTCGCCGCACCTTCCCTGCCGCTCGGGCGTCACAGCTTTCCGCCACGCCATCCTTTTGCGTGACGCATTCAACCCCATCCCCTCATGCGCAAACTCCGCCTCGCTCTCCTCGCTTTCGTCGCGGCCGTGTTACCCGCCTCCACCACCGCGTTTGCCGGTCACTATCAGCACTTCCGCGCCGCCGTTTACGTGCGCGCCTACGAGGTCGAGAAAATGAAAGACCCCGCTTGGCTCCGCGACACGTGGGCCGTCGTCGAGCAGCAGGTCAAGGTCGACAAAGTCTACCTCGAGACGCACCGCGATCTCCTCGTCATCGACGACGCCACGCTGCAAGCCGCCAAAAATTCTTCGCCGCCAAGGGCATCGCCACCGCCGCCGGCATCGCCTACGTGCGCAACGAGCGGAATCTCTTCGAAACCTTTTGCTACACCAAGCCCGACCACCGCGCCAAGGTCCGCGAGATCATCGAGGTCTCCGCGCGCAATTTCGACGAGGTCATCCTCGACGACTTCTTCTTCACCTCCTGCAAATGCGCCGACTGCGTCCGCGCCAAAGGCGACCGCTCCTGGGCCGAGTATCGCATGGCGCTTCTCACCGAGGTTTCGCAGCGCGACATCATCGCCACCGCCCGCGCCGTGAATCCCCACGTGAAGCTCACCATCAAATACCCCAATTGGTATGAGCACTTCCACGGCATGGGCTACAGCCTCGAGGCCCAGCCGAAGCTCTTCGACTTCATCTACACCGGCACCGAGACGCGCGATTCCGTTTACAATCACCAGCACCTCCAGCCCTACCAGAGTTACCAACAGATCCGTTACTTCGAAAACATCGCGCCTGGTCGCAATGGCGGCGGCTGGGTCGACACTGCCAACCGGCTCGTCGCCGATCGCTACGCCGAGCAGCTCTGGCTCACGCTTTTCGCGAAGGCGCCCGAGATCATGCTCTTCGCGCTTCACGAACTCATCGAGCCGCTCCGCGCCGAGGATCGCGCACCATGGCAGGGCCAGGGCACGAGCTTCGACTACGACGCGATCGCGAAACCCATCGACGGCCTGAGGGAAACCACGCTCGCGCGCGTCGCCGGCGCCTCGCTCGAACTCGCCGATCGCTATCTCGGCAAACTCGGCCGCCCGGTCGGCATCGCCAGCTACCGCCCGTATCACTCGTCGTCCGACGAAGATTTTCTGCACAACTATCTCGGCGGCGTCGGCCTGCCCATCGATCTGCATCCCGAGTTTCCCGCCGACGCGCCACTCGTGCTCCTCACCGCTGGCGCCGCGCACGATCCCGATATCATTTCGAAAATCCAGAAACACCTCGTCGCGGGTCGCGACGTGATCGTCACCTCCGGCTTCGTTCGCGCGACGCAGGAACGTTTCCGCCGCGATCTCGCCGACATCACCTACACCGACCACAAAGCCCTCACGCGCGAGTTCTGGGGCTACGGGATCGGCAAACACAAACTCGAGCGCGACATCCTTATTCCCGAGCTCCGCTACAACACCAATGACTCGTGGGAACTCATCGCCAGCATGACCCACGGCCTCGGGTATCCACTTCTTCACTACGTGCCGTATGGCGAGGGCCGGCTCTACGTGCTGACCATGCCGGAAAACTTCGGCGACCTCTACGAGTTGCCGGCTCCCGTGCTCGACGCGATCCGCCAGACCGCCTCCAAATCGCTCTTCGCCCGCCTGCAGGGCCGTCGAAGCTCGCGCTGCTCCTCTACGACAATCGCACCGCGCTCGTGCAGTCGTTCCGCGACGAAGCCACGGACTTCCGCCTCGTCACCGATTCCTCGATCACGACGCTGCGCAACGAGATCACCGGCGAGGAAATTCAGGGCACGCTCGAGAAAGGCACGCGCTTCTCTCCCGGAGATCGGATGGTCTTCACCGCGCAGGTGAAGCCGCACTCGTTCGTGATCTTCTCCGCACCGTGACACGCCTGTGAGCGCACCGAGTCGCGTCAAAGTCTGCACCACGTCGAGCCAAGGTCCGGACCGGGTCGGGACACAGTGCGGACACGGTCGCGACTCGGTGCGCACCATGTCGAGCGGAGGTCCGCCCACGGTCGAGTCAAGGTGCGGCTTGAGTCGAGCGCGTGTGTGCACCGTGTGGCGCATGCTTATGTAGCTGAGCTGCAGTTGCGCACTTGATCGTTGCGGTGTGCGTCGTTAGCTCTCGCGCCCGCACCCCGAAAATCGTGATCAGCGACACCCCTTCGTCCACGCTTCCCAAGTCTCCTCTTCGCCTCGCGGGCTGGATTGCCATCGCCTTGCTTGGCGCCGCCTCCATCGCGGTCCTCGCGACCTCGCGCGGCGAGCACGTCAACGCGCTCTGGATGGTCGTCGCCTCCTTGTGCGTGTTCGCGATCGCGTATCGGTTTCACGCCGCGTGGCTGATGGCCAAGGTGCTCACGCTCGACGAGCTGCGCGCGACGCCGGCAGTGGTGCACGAAGACGGGAAAGATTTCGTGAAGACGAATCGCTGGGTGGTGTTTGGTCACCACTTCGCGGCGATCGCGGGGCCGGGGCCGCTCGTCGGTCCGGTGCTTGCGACGCAGTTCGGATTTTTGCCGGGCATGTTGTGGATCCTCATCGGCGCGACGCTCGGTGGCGCGGTGCACGATTGCGTGATTCTGTTTTGTTCGGTGCGGCGCGGCGGACGTTCGCTCGGTCGCATGGTGCGCGACGAGGTGGGCCCGGTCGCCGGACTCGCGGCGCTGCTCAGCATCGTGGCGATCATGGTGATCCTGCTCGCGGTGCTCGGCCTCGTGGTGGTGAACGCGCTCGCGGAAAGTCCGTGGGGTTTGTTCACGATCGCGGCGACGATGCCGATCGCGGTCGCGATGGGCTGTGCGATGCGCTTCATCGGCCACGGCGGCAAATGGCTCGGCCTCGTGAGTGCGCTCGGCGTGGTGGCGTTGCTCGCGTCGGTTTACGGCGGGCAGTTCTTGCACGGCACGTCGTGGGAGGCGGCGTTCACGCTGCACGGCACGACGCTCGCGTGGTGGATTATTGGATACGGCATTCTTGCGTCGGTGCTGCCGGTGTGGCTGCTCCTCGCGCCGCGCGACTATCTGAGCACGTTCATGAAGATCGGCACGGTCGTCGCACTCGCGGTGGCGATCGTGGTGCTCGCTCCGGATTTGAAAATGCCGGCGCTGACAAAATTCATCGACGGCTCGGGACTCGTGTTCGCCGGTCCGGTGTTTCCGTTCTGCTTCATCACCATCGCGTGCGCGGCGGTGTCAGGTTTTCACTCGCTGATCTCGTCAGGCACGACGCCGAAACTGCTCTCGCGCGAGTCGGACATTCGCGTGGTCGGCTATGGTGCGATGATCACGGAGATGATGGTCGGCATCATGGCGCTCATCGCGGCGTGCGCGATGGAGCCGGGTCAGTATTTCGCGATCAACATGAAGGGCGACGTCGCAGCGGTGACCGCGACGATCACGTCGCATGGATTTCCCGTCACGCCCGCCGACATGCAAACGCTCGCCGACGAGATGGGCGAGAAGACGATGGTGGGCCGCGCGGGCGGTGCGCCGACGTTTGCGGCGGGCATGGCGCAGATGTTTGCGGGTGCGTTTGGCGGCAAGGCCGCGCTCGCGCTGTGGTATCACTTCGCGATCATGTTCGAGGCGCTGTTCATCCTCACGACGATCGACGCCGGCACACGCGTGGGGCGCTTCGTCGTGCAGGATCTGCTCGGCACGGTGTGGAAACCGTTCGCGAACACCCGGTCGTTCTGGGCGGGCACGCTGGCGACGCTGCTGTTTGTCGCGGGTTGGGGCTGGTTCCTTTATCAGGGCGTGATCGATCCGCTTGGCGGCATCAACTCGCTCTGGCCGATCTTCGGCGTGGCGAACCAGTTGCTCGCGGTCATCGCGCTTTCGCTCGGCACGACGGTGCTGATCAAGATGGGCCGTGTGCGCTACATTTGGTGCACGCTGGCGCCGCTCGCGTGGCTCCTCGCGGTGACGATGAGCGCGGGCTGGATGAAAATTTTCGCCGAGGATCCGCGGCTCGGCTTCATCGCGGCGGCGAAAGGTTTCTCGGCGCGGATCGCCGCCGGAGGCACACCCGAGCAGATCGCGACGTGGGAGCGCCTGCTCTTCAATCAGCAGGTCAACGCGGTTGTGACGGGCGTGTTTCTCGTGCTCGTGACCGTGGTGTTCCTCGCCAACGCCAAGGTGTGGTGGCGCCTGCTCACGAAACGCGAGCAGCCCGTGCTGCTCGAGGAGCCCTACGTGGCGGTGAAACAGTAAGCGCGGTCAGTCCGACCGCGCTGTGGGTTCAGGCCGCGGCGGCGGCCTTGCGTTGCTGGCGACGGCGGAGAAGCGCGGCCGAACCGGCGACAAGGCCCGCGATCGTGACGTAGGTGGAAGGCTCGGGAATCGCACTCGCTCCTGCCACGATGCCGCCTTCCTGAAAACCAACATCACCGATGTGGAGGGTTTTATCGGAGGTGTAGGTTACGTCGGCGTAGCCGTAGTAGGTGGTGTCGTTGGAGACGAAGCGAAAGCCCACATACCCCTGGGTGCCGGCCGCCCAGTTGGCGTCGTTATACCCAGTGTCGTTGAGGTATTTCCCAGTGGGGAACGAGCCCGACAAACTGGCGCTGATCAATGTGCCTCCCGTCAAGTTCGCCGCGTGGAATCCCTCTATGTAGACGCCGCCCTGGAACGCGTTGGCATACGGCTTTTCGGCGTCATTGCCACTGAAATAGAACGACAAGTCGGTGCCCGAGAGCGACGTGAGCGCGAAACTCTGGCCGTCGACATCAATGTTGAGTTGCTGCCAGTAACTGATCGTCTGATCGACCGTAAAAACCGTCTGGGCATCCGCTTCAGGAGTGAGAAGCGCACCTGAGACGGGCACCGCTACGCAAAGCGCGTTTTTCAGGGTGGCAGAAACGGGAGATGGGGGCATGTCGGGCAGTCATAAGCGCTATAAGGGAAAGACAAGGCCAATCCCCTTGTTGTAACAATTTTGTGGATACGGCGTGCCTGATGTAGCGAATTTTCGGATACACGGGATCCTGCCGCAGCGGACTTGCGAGTAGGCGACGCCGATCAGCGCTGCAGGCGCAGGATCTGACGGAGTTGGCGCGAACCGCAGCGGCGGGCGAAGGCGATGATCTCGCGACGGGCGGGATCGGTCGTGAAAACGATCTGGCGGACTCCGGCCAGCTGGAGCGCCGAGGAGCTCAGCGCGAGCATCAGTGCGAAACCGCCGGCAGCGCGGGCATCCGGCGCGACGACAAGTGCATGGACGTAGGCGGGGCGGCCGGCCAGGCGTTCGATCAGCAGCAGGCCGGCAGGGAGTCCGCCGAGTTCGATGGCGAAGCTGAGATCGGAGTCGAACTTGGTGCCGGGCCGCACGAGTGAGGTAGCTTCGGGTCGCTGGCCCCAAAAGGCTACATCCGCGGTGGTGGCCGGTCTCACGCGCCAGTCCGCGTCGCGTTGCCACGTCATGGCGCGCACGCGTTCCGACATCGCGGTTACGTCGGTGAGCCAGACGTCAAGCGTCTGCGAGACGACAAACCCGGCTTCCTGCAGGGTGTTGGCGATGGGGCTGCCGGCGGGCACTTCGCTGGTGTTGAACAGCCGATCCATCGCTTGGACGCGCGCGTCCGCGAGCAGCCGGGAGAGCACGAGGAAGCTCGCGGCCGACTGATTCGGCCGGGCGGCGAACAACAGCCCACCGTCGTCTTTGGCGGCCGCGGCAGCGAGCAGGTCCGGTGTTTTGTTGGCCACGGCAACGTAGCACACTGCGGCTGCTTCCCACGGAATGCCGGGAAAGGTGACGGTAGGCGGATGCTGATCGGCCGGCGTGGTCTCGCGCAGCGAAATCTCCTCCGCGGCGGCGGCTTCGCGCGCGGAGGTGTATTTTTCGTGTCGCACGACGTCGGGCTGGAGCCATGCGGATGTCAGCGGCACGGGGCTGGCGAGCGGCGAACCCGGCGGGACGCCGAGTTTCAGCAGCGAAGCAAGAAACGCCGGCAGCATCCCGGGTGACGGCAACCGCGGAAGCTCGGCGGCTCGTTTCCCGTGCTCGGCGTGCAGACAAAAACCGCTGCGACTGGGGCTTCCCGCGGAGCAAATCACCACGGTGATCCGGCCGTCGGTCTGGTGCAGAAGATCTGCGAGCAAGAGGTCGAGCAATTGAAACGCGTTTCGGCGCGCGACGGACAGCGACGGTGATCGGGTGAACGCGGCGTCGATGTGCTGAAGAAAATCGTGACGTGAAACCGCGAGCTGGGTCTCAGCCGCGCTAAGTTGGACCACGGTTTCGTTGTGCACGGCGTAAAGGTCGCACAACGCGGCGGTCAGAGCGGAACGCGCTTCCTCGTCGGACGGGAATTGCTGGAGCAGGGCGGGATCGAGCTCGTCCGGAGTCACGCGGGCCTCTTCCGGAAGCGTGGCCGGCGTCGGCGCAGCGATGTTCACTCCGGCGTCGTTCAACAGTTCAAGACTGTGACCAAGCAGGGAAAGCTCGGCCGACGACGTGGCGAGGGCGGTATGGAGTCCGGCTGCAGCCACCCGCTGCAGTGTCGGAAGCTGGTTGGACTGGAGACGGTGCAGTAGATCCGGCCAAGTGGCGCCGGCCCATTCGACGATGAGCACTTTTGGGGCGCCCCGTTTGGGATCATCCATGTCGACTTACCACTTCAGCGTTGCCTCGACGCCGTAGGTGCGAGGCGCGCCGGGCGTCGCGTGGAACGTGCCCGGCGAGATCGAGCTGTAGTAGCGTTCGTCGGTGAGGTTCGCGCCGAAGAGCGTCACGCGATAACGCGCGGTCGCATAGCCGAGTTGGGCACCGAGCAGCGTGTAAGCGCGCTGGCCGAACATCAGGGATTCATTTTCGCTAAAATACGTGCGGCCGGTGAGCGTGACGCTGCCGCCGACGAAGAAACCGGTCGCGTGCTGGTAGTTCACGCGGAGGCTGCTATCGAGCACGGGCACGTAGGGCGCCTGCTTTCCGCTGTAGCTGATGTTGGTGTAGGGATCGGTGAAGCGGCGCAGCTCGACCTGTGTGACACCAAATGCGCCGGAGATCGAGAGGCCGGTCACCGGACGCCATGTCGCCTCGAGTTCGGCGCCGAGCGAGCGAGCCTTGGGCGCGTTGATCACGAGATAGTCGTCGCCCGCGGGCGAGCCGGTCGCGAAGGAGCGTTCAATCTGGTATCCAGAAATATCATACCAAAACGCACGGAACGTCGTCGAAAGCTCGCGCGAGGGCTGGTGCGTGACGCCGGCTTCGAACGTCTTGGTGCGCTCCGGGCCGAAGGCGGCGAGCGCGGCGTTGCCCGTGAAGGCCGAGAAACCGCCCGGTTTGTGGCCGGCGCCTGCAGTGGCGAAGAGCTGCACCGTCGGCGCCAAGGCGTAGCTCAGGCCGGTCTTCGGAAGGAGCGCGGTGGACTCCGCGTGACGCACGTAGCGGTTGCCGGTGGGCACGATTTCACGGCGGTCCATTTCCTTTTTCGAGCGCTCGGCGCGGAGACCCACGGTCAGCGCGAGTTCGGCGGAGAGATCGATCGTCGCTTCACCGAAGCCCGCGAGAATCTGCTGGTCGATGCGATAGGTCGATTGCTCGAAGATTGCCGGCCCGAACTGACGCACGAAGCCGCCATCGGTGTGGCCATCCGAGAAGAACGCGCCGGCCTGCCAACGGACTTTGTCGCCCTCGTCGGAGACGAGTTTGATCTCCTCGTTCCAGAGGCGCTGCTTGAGATTCGAGCCGTTGGTGAGCTCGGCGAAACCGAAATCGAGCGTGTTGTAGTAGGGCCCGAGTTCCCAGTGGGTGACGCTCGTCGTGGCGGTGAGGCGGCCGATCGGGGTGGTGAACGCGGCGGAGAGCGCGGCGTTGTAGGCGTCGACTTCCGTCACGCCTTCGGCGCTGCGGCTGACTTCGAAGAGCGGGCCGCCCAGCGGCACGAGCGGCTGGGCGCCGTCGCGCGCGCGCAGCGCGGTGGCGAGGAGCGTGATCTCCGCGGTGTCTGTCGCACGAAAACGGATACGTGCGAGACCGGAGAGCGCTTCCTTGTCGTCCACGCGGGCGTCGAGCTGCGTGTTGTGGATAAAGCCTTCGCGCTCGGCGTAACCGACCGCCACGTAGGCGTCGATCGGACCGCTCGCGGGCGTGGCGACTTCAGCGGCGGCGGCGCGCGCGCCGTAGTTGCCGATGCTCGCACGCACGGAACCGGTGGCGAGCGACGAAGCTTCCGGCGTCGAGAGCGTCACGACGCCGGCGGAACCGGCGCGGCCAAACACTGTGTTTTGCGTGGGACCGCGATGCAGCTCGGCACGCGCGATGCCGACGAACTCCGTCGGAAACGTGTAGCCGCTGCCGAGCGGCAGATCGTCGAGGTAGAAACTGATCGCGGGGTCGCCAAAGATCGGCGTGTTGGTCAGGCCGCGCAGCGCGTAGGTGTCGTTGAAGCCGCGCGCGTCGTTGGCCGCGAGGTGGAAGTTGGCCGTGTCGGCCGAGAGTTGCGGCAGCGTGAGTTCGCTCTGCGGGCGGTCAGTCAGCTCGATCGTGCTGACGGTCGCCGGCGACTCGGTGAGCAAGCGGCCTTCCACGACGAAGGGCTCGCGGTGAACGACTTCGTCGGCGCTTTGCGCGACGGCGAGAGCCGGTGAGGAGGAGGGCGGGAACAAAAGAGAAGCGCACGGCCATGATGGAAAATTCGAGTGAACCACCTGACGCGGGACGATAAAAGCCGTTTCGCGAAACTTCCGCGGTGTGGCGTGCGGTGCGTCGTCGGTGCCGGACGTGGGCAGCAAAAAGGCCGGTCTTGCGACCGGCCTTTTTGAAACTCGATTTCGAGCGAGTGACTTAGGCGACGAACGCCGGCAGCACCTTGTCGATGCGCACCTTGTCGAGGCGGGCGTAAACCGGCACGCCGTTCTCGTGCGGCACGGAGACTTCGCCCTGGATCAGCGGCTGCGCGTAGCGGACGAACTGGAAGTTCATGCTCGTGCCGTCTTCGTTGATCCACTCGCGCGGGAGCTTCTTCACGCCATTGGCGATTTCGCTCAGCGGAGCGAGGCCGGTCTCGACGGAGTAGTGGTCGGTGTCGCCGCGGACGAGCGTGACCATCTTGTCGGATTCGGCTTCCTCGATCGCGGCCTTCACCGCGGCCTGACCGGCGAGGAACGCTTCGTCGACGTCGGTCTTGGAGGCGGCGTGCGACGCGGCGCGCTGGACGATGCCGGGCTTGGCCACGCGGGCCTTCACGCCGGGGAGATTGGTTTCCACGAGTTCCTTCAGGAACTCGCCCGCGCCACCGAGCTGAGCGTGACCGAACGCGTCCTGAGCGGCGTCGGCGGCAACGTAGTTGCCATCGGCATCGATGAGACCTTCGGCGACGACGATCTGGCAGAACTTCTCGCGCTTGAGGACGCGTTTGATGTCCTCGAGGCACTTCGCCTGATCGAACGGCACTTCGGGCAAATAGATCAGGTGCGGGGGATCGTGCGGGTGGTCGCGACGCTTCGCGAGGGCAGCGCCGGCGGCGATCCAGCCCGCGCTGCGGCCCATGACCTCGACGATGGAGACGAGATCGCCCTGGCCCATCGCCTCGTTGTCGCAGGCGAGTTCGCGCAGGCTCGTGACGAGATACTTCACCACGCTGCCGTAGCCGGGCGTGTGGTCGGTGATCGGCAAATCGTTGTCGATCGTCTTCGGCACGCCGATGACGCGCAGATCGTAGTTCTGCTGCTGGGCGAGTTTCGAAATCTTGTCCGCAGTGTCCTGCGAATCGTTGCCGCCGATGTAGAAGAAATAGCGGATGTTGTGGGCCTTGAACACCTCGAGCACGCGCTCGAAGTCGCTCTGCTTCTTGAGCTTGTAACGGCAGGTGCCGAGAGCGGCGCCGGGGGTGTGTTTGAGGGCGCGGATCTGCTGCTGGGACTCGGCCGCGAGGTCGATCAGGTCCTCGTTCAAGATGCCCAGCACGCCGTTGAGCGCGCCGTAGATCTCCTCTACGCACTCATGGTTCAACGCTTCCGCGATGATTCCCGCGACGCTCGCGTTGATGACGGCGGTGGGACCGCCGGACTGGCCCACCAAAACATTTCCTACAAGTTCAGCCATGACAGATGTGTGTAAAGGTTTGGAAATAACGTGAACGTTCAAAGAAGCCGCTCGCGCGAGGGGGGATGCAAACCCAATTTTTACGCGCAAAACGGGTGCTTTGGCGAAGCGAGACAGCGTGTGCGCGACACCGTTCGCGCCAAAGTGCGGACACGGTCGCGGCAGTGTGCGGACACGGTCGCGACCCAGTGCGGACCGGGTCGAGCCAAGGTCCGGACAGGGTCGGGACAAGGTGCGCACCGCGTCGAACCACGATGCGGCATGAGTCGCGGACGCGCGGGAACCGTGAGCGCGGGAGGGCCGTGGAACCGGTGGAACCCGCCGTCCTCGGCGGATTGACGAGAGACCGGCGGCGAAAAAAAAGCCCGATGAGGACATCGGGCCCCACCTAAGTGCGGGCGAACGCCTGCGTGCGGCTTACAGCAGGCGGCCGGGTTTGTAGTCGGCGGCGCCTTTGACCTGCTTGGCGAGCGGCTTCACTTCGTCGAGGAACGCATCGACTTGATGCGGGGCCGCGCCGACGAAGCGCGCGTTTTCCGAAAGAATCGCCTGCAGCGCCTTTTTGCCGAGGCCGATGCGCTTGTCGCCAGCGAGGCGGCCGAGCAGGTCGGCGTCGCCATTGCCGGAACGGAGCGCCTTGGCGGCGGCGAGCGCGTGCTCCTTGATCGCCTCGTGGGCGGTCTCGCGACCGGCGCCGCGTTTCACAGCCTCCATGAGGATCGTGGTCGTGGCGAGGAAGGGCAGGTTGCGCTCGTTTTCGGCGGCGATCGCGGCCGGGAAAACTTCCATCTGACGGAGCACGGTGAGATAGGTCTCGAGCAGACCGTCGATCGCGAAAAACGCGTCCGGCAGCGCGACGCGACGGACGACCGAGCAGGAGACATCGCCTTCGTTCCACTGGTGACCGGCGAGTCCGCTGGTCATGGCGACGTAGCCGCCGAGAATCGTGGAGAAGCCGCAGATGCGCTCGCAGTTGCGCGCGTTGACCTTGTGCGGCATCGCGGACGAGCCGACCTGGCCTTCCTGGAAACCTTCCGTGAGCAGGCCGGCGCCAGCCATAAGGCGAAGCGTGGTGGCAAAACTCGCGGCGGCGGCGCCGAGCTGGTGCAGCGCGGACACGACCTCGAAGTCCAAGGAACGTGGATACACCTGGCCGACGGAATCGAGCGAGGCGCGGAAGCCGAGGTGCTTGAGCACGCGGCGCTCGAGCTCGGCGACCTTGTCGGCGCGACCGCCGAGGAGCGTGAGTTGGTCGAGCTGGGTTCCAACGGCGCCCTTGAGGCCGCGAACGGGATAGCGCGCGATGAGCTCGGAAATGCGAGTCGTCGCGACGAGCAATTCCTGGCCGAACATCGCGAGGCGTTTGCCGAGCGTGGTGGGCTGCGCCGGGACGTTGTGCGTGCGACCGGTGATCATCAGATCGCGATGCGCTTCGGCTTGCTTCGCGAGCGCGAGCAGCGCGGCGGACGCCTTGAAATGGACGAGCTTCAGGCCGCGCAGAATCTGGAGTTGCTCGACGTTTTCCGTGAGGTCGCGGCTCGTGAGGCCGAGGTGGATGAACTGACGTTTCGCGAGATCGGAGAATTCTTCGATGCGCGCTTTCACGTCGTGCAACGTCACGCGCTCGCGCTTCGAAATGGAGTCGAGGTCGATCTGCCCCTTCACCTTCTCGTAGTCCTTGATCGCTTCGGCGGGGATCGGCACGCCGAGGTCGCGCTGGCCCTTCATGACGGCGATCCAGAAATCGCGTTCGAGGGAGACGCGGCCGGTCTGCGACCAGATGTCGCGCATGGCCGGCGAGGCGTAGCGGTCGGCGAGGACGTTGAGGATCGGCGCGGAGGCGGGAGTAGCGGAGTCTTTCACGGCGAGCGGTGAGTGTCAGTGAAGGGGCGGCGGCGATGCGAACGCAAAGTGGCGAAACGCGTCGCCCGAGGGAGGAGCTGAAGGCCGGGGAACGCGGCGAACGCGTGCGCGTTTACAGGAACGAGCAGATGTATTCGCAGATGCCGTCGGCGACTTCGATGGTGAAACCGGAGTTGCCGGGCACGTCGAAATAAGTGCCGGCGGCGTAGTCCTTGGCGGCGGTGGTGCCGTCGAGCGTCACGCGGCAGTGGCCGGCGACGATCTCCATGCGCTCGGGCGCGCCAGTGCCGAAGTGATACGAGCCGGGATAAATGAGCCCGAGGGTTTTCTTCGCGCCGTCGGCCGTGAGGAACGTGTGGCTGACGACTTTGCCGTCGAAGTAGATGTTGGCCTTGGCAAGGACCGTGACGCCGGAGAATTGGGAAGGGATCGAGGACATGGGAGTTCGCGAGTGGAGCGCGCCTCTCAGAGGGGGGCAAGGCCGGAGCGTGTGCTCCCCGCAATCGTTCTCTTACTCGTAATCGTTCTCGTTCTCTCGGAGACTGGGGACGCCGCGCGGGCAACGTCGATTCTGTCGATGACGAGAAAGAGACGATTACGAGAACGGTCGCGCATCGCCTCTTTGCTCACGCTCGAAAAGGTGGAGCCCGCCGTCCCCGGCGGGCTTTTTTGGCGATCGCCGCGTGCTCAACCCGCCGAGGACGGCGGGTTCCACCTTCTCATCCACGCCTCCTGAGCGAGAAACCCCGCCTCGATTCGTTCTCGTTCTCTTTCTCGTAATCGTTCTCTCCGGTCTTTTTCTCTGCAGCCCGCTCGCGCGGTCGCGTGGTTTCGAGAACGAGAAAGAGAACGAGAAAGAGAACGATAACGAGAACGAGAACGAAGGGGGGCAGGGCTCCGAACGGGGCGTCTTACGCCGACAAACACCGCACGGCCATCTCGCGCAGGACTTCCTCCTGCTCGCGCGGGCGTTCGATGAGCTGTTTGAACGCGATGATGAACTCCTGCTGGTTGTCGATCAGGCGCTTGAGCGTGGGGAGCTTCCCCGTGCTCGCGAGTTTGCCGACATACCAGGCGTTCTGCGTAAGGAGATTGTAAGAACTCTTCTCCGTCGCGCCGACGAACTTGCTGCCGTAGGTCGTCGCGGCTTTCGGCAGACCGTCGAGTCCGCGCGGGCCGACGCGCGCGTCGCCGGCGTCCACCAGTGCGCGCACTTGCAGGAGGATGCGGTTGCGATTCTGCAGCGCGGAGATGATCGGGCGCGCGTCGCCGCCGGTGAAGAAATGCCGGTGCAGCGCGGCGAGCGTCCACTTGAGGTCGCCGCTGAAAAACGCTTCCGCCGCCTCGAAGAAATCGCCCTCCGCGACGTTGGGCGTCAGATCGGCCACCATCGCCTCGTCGATCGGCGCGCCCTCGTCCACCGCCGTCGCGAGCTTGTGGACTTCCTCGACGAGCAGGCGTGTGTTGCTGCCGACCTTGGCGAGCAACAGCTCGACCGCGCCGGGTGCGAAACTCACCCCGAGCCGGCGCGCTTCCGCGAGCGCGACGCCGGCGAGCGCCTCGCCGTCCTTGTCGTCGCCGCCGACCAGCGTGAAGTCGCCGTGTTTCTCGCACCATTTCGGAAACGAGCGGCGGCGATCCACCGGCGCGGCCGTGATGAGCACTGCGGTTTCATCGGGATTGATCGTTTCGAGGATACGCTGCAGCTCCTCGACGTTTTTCAACGTGCCCTCGGCGCGCCCGGTGACGGTGTCGGCGAGAAAATTCACGTCCTTGAGCCAGACCACGCGTTTGCCGCCAAACATCGACACCGTCTGCACGGAGTCGCGGAAACGATTCACGGCGGCTTCGACTTCGCTGACGTTGCCGGCGAAACCGCTCAGCACCTCGCGCGAAAACTCATCCGGCACTTCGGCCGCGAGGGCGGCGTAACGCTCCGCACCGAGCCGGCCGACGAGAAAATCGTCGGCGCCGCAGATGAACGTGAAGTTTTTCGCGTCGGCCATCAGAGAAGGCGCAAGGTTGGACGCGCCGCCGCGCGCGAGGCAAGCGGGAGATGCGATTCACGAGCCACGCGTATGTGCAGGCCGAGCCGGGACGCGTCACGGAAACACGGAAGCACGGAAGGGGGCTGGGTTTTGGAATCGCGGAAACGCGGAAGGATGGAAACGCGGAAAAATAGAAAGACGCGGACCGAAACGCTCTCTTCGCCCAACTGATCTTGTCATTCTGAGCGCAGCGAAGAATCCATGTGGACTCTCGCAACGAAGCACGGCAGCGAAACTCCCACTGGATTCTTCGCTGCGCTCAGAATGGCAGGAGAGCGTGACCTCGCTCGCGCACACTCCGACTCAGCGCCGGCTGATTTTTTCGAGCAGCCAGATCGCGCCGCCGAGCAGGAGGAGATTGGGCAGCCAGAGGAGCAGGTCCGGCCGCAGCTCGGGATGGCGATCGAGCACTTTCACGGCCGTGGTCGCGAGGTAAAAGCCCATCGCGAGCACGAGCGCGACGCCGAGGTTGGCGGAGGTTTCGCGACGGGAAACTTTCAGGCCGAGCGGCACGCCGATGCAGGCGAGCGAGAGCACGGCGAGCGAGAGGTTGAATTTGTCGCTGATGATCAGATCGAGTTTCAGCAGACGCTGGCGCAGGTCGGCGGCGGCGACTTCGTCTTGAGGCACGGGCGTCGCAACGAGTTCGGAGCGCTTTAGCTTCAGCTCGGAGTAGGTGAGCCAGTTATCCTTCATGCGCGCGGTGCCGGCGGGGCCGAAGAAGCGATCGAGCGAAAGACGGATCGGATCGGATTGTTCGAACGACCCCACGAGCGGCGCTTCGGAGAAATCCTCGGGATCGCGGTCGGTGCGCGACTCGACCTTGGCGTCGAAGAGACGCAGCACGAAGGAATTGTCGGATTCGTCGTAGTCGATCTGCCCGGAAACGGCGTGCACGACGCGCACGGCTTCCTTGTTTTCGTCGAGTTGCCAGAGCCAGAAATCCTGCAGGAGCGCGCCTTCCTTCTCGTGCACGTAAACGACGTAGCCGGGAAAATCGCGGATGAAGGTCTTCGGGACGATGAAGCTCAGCGGATTGGCGCGCACCGCGGCGGCGAGCTGCTTGTAATACTGCACGCGCGCCCGCGGCATCGAATCGAAGTTGAAATACAGCGCGAGCCCCACCGCGGCGCTTGCGAGCAACACGATCGGCACGGCGATTCGGCCGAGCCCGACGCCCGACGCGCGCATGGCGGTGATTTCGCTGTCGGCCGACAGACGGCCCAGCGTGAGCAGCACACCGGTCAACATGCCCATCGGCAGCGCGTAAGTGATCGCGTGCGGCAGGAGCAGCACGATGAAGTGCGCCAGCGCCGTCGGAGAAAGTTGCCCGGCCGTGACGCGCGGCAGCAATTCGCGCGCGACATTGGGCACGACCATGATGAACACGAACAACGCGATCGCGCCCGCGCAGGTCACGAAAACACTTTTGAAGATGTAGCGATCGAGGAGGTTCACGTCGGCTCCGGAGGCGGGGACGCGCGACTCATCGCACACGCCCCGCGTGCTGCCAAGCTTCGTTGCCGGCTCAGGCGGGCAGTTCGATCTGGCGCTCCGCGGGCTCCGGGTTCTGGCGGTAAAACAGTGCCGTGTGTCCGACCGCGCCCACCCACACGCAGCGCCCTTCGTCGGCGATCTTTTCGCACAACGCCTCGCGCGCGTCGCGCTCCACGCCGACGAAGCGCACCTTCACCAGCTCGTGGCTACGGAGCAGCTTCTGCAGTTCGCCGTAGAACGCCGGTGTGTCGCCCGCCTGCCCGAGCTTCAATCCCGGCTTGGTCGTCTGGCCCAGACCGCGGAGATACGAGCGCTGCGCGCCCGTGAGAGGAAATTCATACATGCGCTCCAGCAACTCCCGCCGTGAGGCGGACGGCAAGATTTGAGCAGCGCTTCGGGCAAAATCTGCGCGGTGAAGCAAGCAATGCGACGCTTTGGGCAAGTTATGCGGGGGCGAGTCAGCGCGATGAGCCTATTATCGGCTCATGACCACTTCTACCCCGTCCAACCCCATCTCCGTGCTCACCGCACCGCCGAATGCTCGCAAGCCGCGCCCCCCAGTGGCCGGCGCGTGGCGCTACAATTCCGGCGGACGCTCCCGGACGGTGATGGTGGGCGCCGTCCTCACCTCCGCCGCGCTGCATGCGCTGCTCCTGTTCGGATTCAATCACAAGGCTCCGAAGGTCGAAAAAGTGGTGGAGGAGGAGGAAATGACGATCGCGCTCGTGATGCCCGATCTGAAGGAGCTCGACGAACCGGAGCCCACTCCGACGGATTCCGACGAGCCGCCCATGGACATCGGCCTCTCGGTGCCGACGCTCGCCGACGTGCCGAGCACGATCGACCTCTCGAATGCGTTCGTGCAGCAGATCGATTTCTCGACGCTCACGCCGCAGCAGGATCTCTCCGCGGCGAAGGCCATCACGATCCCGACCAACATCAATCGTGGTGGTAAAGTCGGCGGCGGCATGACGAACCTCTTCAACATCGCCGATCTCGATCGCGTGCCCGAGCCGATCGTGCGCGTCGCGCCGCAGGTGCCGGTCGGCATGCGTGAAGCCGGTTTCCGCGGCGAAGTGCGCGTCGGTTTCATCGTCAATGCCAACGGCGACGTGGTGCAGCCCTACATCATCAGGTCCACGCACCAGCGCCTCGAAGATCCGGCGCTCGTTGCGATCGCGAAGTGGAAGTTCCGTCCCGGCATCAAGGGAGGTCGCAAGGTCAATACCCGCATGGTGCAGCCGCTCGTCTTCACCGTCAGCGAACGCGATTGAGCCCGCCGCGCCTCACGCGCCGCCGAATCAGTCGAACTCACTCAAGGGGAGCTCCCGCCATTTGCCCGGCGGGAGCTCTTCCAGTTTCAGGTGGCCAAACTGCGTGCGATGCAGCGTGAGCACCGTCGCGCCCACGGCCGCAAACATCCGTCGCACCTGATGATAGCGGCCTTCGGTGAGCGTGAGTTCCGCCTCACGCGACCCGATAAAGGTGAGCTCCGCGGGGGCGCACGGCGCGTCCTCTCCCTCGAGCTGCAGCGTGCCGCTCGCGAAAAGCGGTATCCACTCTGTGGAGACATCGCGATCGAGCGTCGCGCGATAGACTTTCGGGACCTTGTGCTTCGGCGAGGTGAGCCGGTGCACCAGTGCGGATTGATCCGTCACGAGCAGCAGCCCGCTCGTTTCCTTGTCCAGGCGGCCGATCGAGGTGACCACGGGATTGCGCCCGCGCCAGCGCGGCGGAAACAGCGAGTAGATGTTGGGTCCTTCGCGCTCGTCGTGCGAACACACGAGGCCGAGCGGTTTGTGCAGGAGAAGAAGAATGCCGTCGGGATGGTCGAGCGGCTCGTCGTCCACGCGCACGGTGTGCGGATCGACTTTCTGCGCGGCGTTTTTAGCCGGTTCGCCTGCGATCGTCACGGCGCCAGCCTTCACCCAATCGCGCGCTTCGCTGCGCGAGCAGTAACCGAGATTGGAGAGCAGTTGATCGAGACGACGGAGAGAAGCCATGAGCGATGAACTTCACAGAAACGATCCGCAGCGGCATTGCACGATTTCGTTGCGCGTGGGTCTTGGATCGCGGGCGAAGAAAAAGACGGGAGAATGTTTTGCGCTCCCGCTGCGACTTTGCCCGCATCTCGCGCGTCACCTGCATCGATGCTCAGCCGCTGCCTGCAACTCGTCTCCATTGCGTTCCTCGGTCTGGGGTTGCTGACGGTGCTGCCTGCGCCCTCGTGGGTGGACTGGCGGCTGACGATTCTCGTGGGCAGCTACGGTCACTGGCTCGGCATTGGTGCGATCGTGATTGTGATCTGGGCGTGGAAAATCCGCATGCTCTCGCGTCGCGGCGCGATGCTGGCCGTCGCATGCGGTATCGGCGGCACGGTGCTGCTCACGAAACCCTCGATCGAGGCCGGACAACTCGGTCGCGCGTTGCCCACCGTGCTTGCGGATCGTTTTGGCGCCGCGCATGAGCCGCCGCGCGCGGCGTTTTCGCTTCGCGGGTTTTTGCAACGCTCCGCTCCGCGCGTGCCGGTGGCGTCGTTCGAATACGCGCCTGATCTCGGGCTCAGTTTCTACCGCGCCGATCGTCGTGAGCCTGCGCCGTGCGTCATCGTCGTGCACGGTGGTGGCTGGGACAATGGCTACCGCTCGCAACTGCCCGATCTCAATTACCTGCTCGCAGCGCGCGGCTATGCGGTCGCGGCGATTTCGTATCGGCTCGCGCCCGCCGCACGCTGGCCCGCGCAACGCGAGGATCTGGTCGCGGCGCTTTCGTTTCTGAAAACACGCGCCGCCGAACTCGGCATCGATCCGCAGCGCTTCGTTTTGCTCGGCCGTTCCGCCGGTGGCCAGATCGCGGAGGCCACGGCCTGCACGATCAACGATCCCGCCATCCGCGGTGTGATCGCGCTCTACGCACCCGCCGATCTCGAGTTTGCCTACAGTGTGGGCGCGGAGGACGACATCCTCGCGTCGCCGCGATTGATTCGTCAGCTCCTCGGCGGCTCACCCGCTGAGCAACCCGAGGCGATGCGGAGCGCGAGTGCGTATTTCCAAGTAAGCTCTGCGACGCCGCCGACCCTGCTTTTGCACGGACAGCTCGACACGCTCGTTTGGCACAAACAGAGCGAACGGCTCACCACGAAGCTCGAAGCCGCCGGCGTGAAGCACGCGTTCGTTTCACTGCCCTGGGCCTCGCACGCGTTCGACTACAGCCTGCGCTCGCCGGCCGGTCAGATCACGACCTACGCGATCGAGTGGTTTTTGGCCTCCGTGACGGAGCCGTGAGACCCGGCAGGGACGTCTCTCCGAGACGTCCACCAAGGCCGCCCCATTCGCCCACGAGCGGCACGAGTCACGACAAAATCCGCCCCACGTTGCGCCAAAGTCCGCACCAAATCGCGACCCAGTCCGAACACCGTCGAGCCAAGGTTCGCACCGTGTCGGGATGAAGTGCGAACATGGTCGAGCCAGCGTCCGCACCAGGTCACGACCCGGTCCGAACAGGGTCGAACAAAGGTCCGCTCTATGTCGCGACGATGTGCGGACACGGTCGAGCCAAGGTGCGCACTGGATCGAAACGAAGTGCGCGCACGGTCTCGACGAAGTGCGTCCCGAGTCGAGACCCCGGGCGGTGTGAAACGAGACAAAGTGCGGGCGGCTTCCAGCCACTGTCCCGCATGAGCCACCGCGGACCCGAGGACTTTCTGGTTCCCTACAAAGTCAACTAATAGTTGACATTGTATTTGTCGTCCTCGGGTGGGGTTTTGTGGGACTTACCAGGTGGCGCGGAGGCCGGCGACGACGAGGCGCGGGGTGCCCGTATTGATGATGCCGAGAGCGTTGCGGCCGGTTTCGATGCGTTCGTTGCCGACGTTTTCGGCGGTGGCGAAGAGCGTGACATTCGATGTCACCGAAAACTGGATACTGAGATCGACCACGGCCGCGGCGGCGAGGACGAGGCGGTTTTC
Organism: Opitutus sp.; assembly: GCA_024707325.1. Classification (GTDB taxonomy): domain Bacteria; phylum Verrucomicrobiota; class Verrucomicrobiia; order Opitutales; family Opitutaceae; genus Opitutus. Next base: position 1,362,395 of record JANPZY010000001.1, read on the forward strand.
GTCGTCCTCGAACTGGCGGCCGAGCCAGCGGAGGCGCGATGTGAGCGCGAGGCGTTCGAGCGGTCGCCACGTGGCCTCGAGCGACGCGCTGTGGCGCGGCACTTGTGCGAGTTGGAGGCCGACGAGCTGCGGCGCAACCGTGGCGCGGCGGACTTCGGTGTCGTCGAAGAGATAGCTCGCGCGGAGCGAGAGCGTTTCGAGCGGCGTCCATGTGCCGGCGAGTTCGAGACCTTGGACGAGTGCGCGGTCGAGGTTGAGTTTCTGGCGGCCCGTGACGCCGTCGGCGAGGAATCCGAAGACCGGATGCGTGACCGGACCGCGGGCGATCGTGACGTTGGCGACGGCGTCGCGGAGTTCGCTGCGAAACGCCGTGGCGCTCCAGGTGAAGTTGCCCGTGGTGTAGTCGGCGCCGAGTTCGAGATTGAGTGCGTGTTCGGTCGCGAGGGCGGGGTTCGACTCGGTGGTGGTGTTGCCGACGCGGAACGGGCGGTAGAGTTCGTTGAGCGTCGGGCGGCGAAAGGCGTATTGGCCCGCGGCTCGAAGCCGCCACGCGGGCGCGGCTTGCCAGACGAGGCCGGCGCTCGGACTGAACTCGATGTCGTCGCGGGCCGAGTAGCGGTCGTCACGAAGAGTGGCGCCGGTGGCGCGCTCGAACTCGCGACGGCGGCCGTCGTCATCGCGCCAGAAATCGACGCGCGCACCGATGTTGGCGTGGAGATCGGAGGCGACGGCGCGCTCGTGCAGGACGAAGAGTCCGGCGAATTGCTGGCGTCCGCCGGCGCGGCGTTCGCGGGTGAAATCTCCGGCGGAGTAGAAGAAATGTTCGCGCGTCTCGCCGCGGACCTGACGCAGGTCGACGCCGGCGTTGGTGCGCGTGTTTGTATCCGTTTGCCAAATACCGGTCCACGCGAGGCCGGCGGCGGTGGCGGGGACATCGTATTGGTTGCTCGCGGGCGTTTCGGCATCGCGTGCGGCCGTGACGCTGCTGAACGTGCTCGAGAACGACTGATCCTGACCGTAGGCGAGGGCGGTCCACTGGAAGACAGCGCTCTGGCGGTGACGCAGCTCGGCGGAGAGTGCGTGGATCTCGGTGGCGTTGCGCGTGTAGGGCGTGCCGTTGTTGCGGTGTTCCTCGAACGTGCGCGCGGCGACGATCAGCTCGGTGTCTTCGCCGACCGGCTGGCGCCAGCGAAGCGAGAGCCAGTTGTGTTCGCTCGATGCGGGGATGTCGATCGAGCCGCGGTCTTCGGGAGCCACGAGCGAAAAACCGTCGGTCGCGAACGTGCGGCCGGAGAGTTGAAGGGTGCCGCTGCCGACGGGCTGGTTGACTGCGAGTTCGGCACTACGCGTGGAAAAATCGCCGAGCGCCGCGGCGAAGCGGCCCGCAGGCGCTCCCGTCGATTCGGTGAGAAGCTGCACGACGCCGCCGAGCGCGGCATTGCCCCACGCGGTGGCGCCGCCGCCGCGGACGAGTTCGGCGGAGGCGAGCGATTCGCGCGGCACCTGACTCCACGACACCCAGCCGCCAAACGGATCCGTCAGCGGGATGCCGTCGAGCAACACGAGCGAACGACTCGCACCACTCGGACCGAGACCGCGGAGCGAGACACCCTGCGCGGTGGGGTTGGCGGTGAAGCTGTCGCTGCGACGAAAGAGGCTGAAACCCGGCACGCTGCGGAGCGCTTGATCGAGCGTGAGCGTGGGAGCGGCGCGCAGGGCGTCGCCCGGCAGCGTGACGAGCGCGAACGGCACGTTTTGCGCGGGCTGCGGGGCGCGCGAAGCGGTCACGGCGATCGGATCGAGCGTGACGGTGCGGGCCGATAGCGGCGCGGCGGCGGCGAGGGCGAGGAGGGCGGAGAGAGTGGAGCGCACAGGCAGAAAAAGTCGGGCGCGGGAAAGCGCTCAGGTGGTGCAATTGGTTGCGAATCTGTGACAAGGCAAGGTTCCCGCGGGAGGTGCGCGGTCGCTGATTTGTCGGGCGGATGCCGGTCGCAGACGCGCGAGCGCGGGGAAGGTTGCGCGCCGGATGCGGCGTCGCGGGCTTACGCCCAGGCAGAAAATTGTGCTGGCGCGGGGGACGCGATGCGGGAAGCGTGACGAATCATTTATGCCGAATTGGGAGTATAAAGCCATCAGCAGCGGCAAGGGCGGGTTCGCGTCGCCGGCGTTGCTGGAAAAGTTTCTCAACGACCTCGGCCGCGAGGAATGGGAAATCATCGAGTTTCGCACGTTGCCCGACAATCCTCTCGCTTTCACCGGTCTTGCGCGTCGTTCGACGCAGCGGGATTGGACGCTCGAGGATGCCGCGGCCGCTGCCGCCAAAGCCGAGGCCGAGAAGCTTCGCGCGGAGTTTGAGGCGAAGTTCAAGGCTGCGAGCAGCAATGCTCCGACTGGACCCGTCGAAGACGCCGCCGCGACTTTCCTCGACGAAAAAGCCGCGCCGGAGGACGGCTTCCGCAAGCCGATCGACACCTCGCGCGACTCCGATCCGGATGCGCCGGAGACGGACGACGAGGAAAAGGACGAGTGGGACAAACTCGCCGAAGAGGACGAGTTGCCGACGTTCTTCGAGGCGCTGAAGCCGCACATGCGCCGCAATCAACGCGGCCCGGGCATGTCGGTGGGCGTCGATTACCTCGCGAAGAAGTGGGGTCTCGACGAAAGCGACATCAAGGGCGCGCTCGTCGAGTGCGGCCTGCAGATCCCGGCCGACGAAAACGCCAAGCCCGTCCATGTGGAATACGACGGCGACCTTTTCTGGGTGAACATCAACCGCCGCGGCGAGATGTGGATCAACACTCGCGAGAAGCCGCGTCCGGTTTTCCGTGTCGTGCAGGCGAACAAGGTCGCCTCCGAAACGATCGAGGAAACCAAGCCCGAGCACCAGGAGCAGAAAACGGAGGCCGTTCGCCACCAGAAAAAGCAGCAAAACGCGCGTCAGCCAGAAGCGCCCGCGCCGAGCGGCGACAAAGCCGATGCCCCAGCGCAGCCGGCGGCCGACACGCCCGCGGAGCCGTTGCCCAACGGTCCGGAGATTTTGACCAAGATCCGCCCGCACATGCGCCGCAATCGTCGCGGCCCCGGCGGCTCCGGCAGCCTCTCGTTCCTCAGCCGCGCGCTGAAGTGCAGCGAAGCGGATCTGCTCGCCCGCTTTTCCGAGCTCGGCCTGATCGTCGCGGAAAACGACAAACCGGTGAACGTCGAAATCGGCGGCCAGGTTTGGTGGCTCAACAAAGATTCACGCGGCGGCGTCTGGATCAACGGTCGCGACAAACGCGACGGAGAGACGATCGCGCCTGCGGCTGCGACGGAAACGCCGGCGGCTCCGGTCACGACCGAGTCCGCACCGGCTCCCGAGTCGGGCCAGGCCGAGATCCCGGCCGTGGCGGACACGACCGCAGACGCTGCGCGGAAGGAAGCCGCTCCGGCCGAAACGGCTTCGAGCGAAGCTGCGCCGGCCGATCCCAACTCGCCGCTCACGGCGGTTCGGCTGTTGTTGAAAGAGACGAAGACTGGTGGCGTCGCCGCGAAGCTCGACCGCCTCGCCGAAGAACTCGGCAAATCGGCGGACGAGTTGCTCGGTGTGCTCACGGCGGCGGGCTTGAAAGTGCCTGAGAAGGCGCGCGAGAAGCCGGTGTTCGTGCCGCACGGTTCGGAAATTCTCTGGCTCAACAAAAACGCGAAGGGCGAACTCTGGCTCAACGCGAAGGAGTCGAAGTTTGCCGAAAGCGGCGAAGACGGGGGCGCGCGGAAATCGCGTCGTCCGCGTCGCAGCAAGAAAGGGGACGCTGCTGCGGCGGAGTCCCCGGCTGAGCCTGCTCCTGCGAGCGAGTAAGTCTGATGCTAGCGGCCCGCGGGACGACGCTTGCGTGTCGCGGGCCAATTATTAGCGTCTCGCCCACTGTGCGTCGCCTCCAGCCGATTCACGTGTGGGTTTTCCGCCTGGCGGCGTGGGCTGCCATCTGGATCGCTGCGCATGCCCAAGCCGCCGCGGCGGTGCCGCCGACGCTGGAATTTTCCGCCGCTGAGCGCGAATGGCTCGCCCGGCATCCGGTGATTCGCGTGGGCTTCGATCCCGCGTGGCCGCCGTTCAGCGTCGTTACAGCGGATGGGAAGTGCTCGGGTATCGACGGCGATCTGCTCGCACGCATCAGCCAACAACTCGGCGTGCGCTTCGAGTTCGTGACGCGGTCGAACTGGACCGAAACCTACGAAGCCGCGCGGCGGGGCGAGATCGATGTGCTGGCGGGCACCTCGATCACCATCGAGCGGGCGCGGGAGTTCGAGTTTACCGAGCCGTATCTGAGTTTCCCGATCATCATCGTCACGCGAAACGACGAGCCGATCCTGTGGTCGGTCCTCGATCTCGTCGGCCGCCGGCTGGCGGGCGTGCGCGACTACGTGGCCACGCTCGAGATGGCGCGGAAATATCCCGAGATCGAAGTCGTCCCGACCGACAGCGTCGCGCAGGCGATGGAGTTTGTTTCCCGCGGCAGAGCCGACGCGTTCATCACCAATCTGCCCAACGCGAGCTTCATCGCGAAGACCCGCGGCTTCACGAATCTCAAGATTGCGGGCGTGATGCCCGAGCGGTTCGACCTGCGCTATGCGGTGCGGGCCGACTGGCCGGAGTTTGCCGGGATTCTTGATCGCGCGGTCGCGAGTCTGACTGAGGCGGACCGGCAGGCGCTGGTGCATCCGTGGATCCGCGTCGATTACGAGAAGGTTATCCGTTGGGACATCGTATGGCGGACGGCGCTGGTGGCGTTTTGTGTCGTGGGTCTCGTGCTCGGCGCCGTGCTCTACCACAACCGCCGGCTCGCGCGGGAACTCGTCGAACGCATCCGGCTCCAGCGCGAGATCAAGGAGGCGCACGACGAATCCGTGCGCTTGCATGAAGAGAAGACAGAGCTGCTCCAGATGGCCGCGCACGATCTGCGCGGTCCGCTCACGGGCATGCAACTTGTGGTCGATTCGAGTCTGCGGCTCAACGCCGTGCCTCATCCCGAAGCGCTGAAGTTGATTGAGAAACAGATTCGTCAGATGACGGCCCTCCTGAACGACCTGCTCGACGTCGAGGCGCTCGAGAGCGGCCGCCGGGAGTTGCGGCTCGAGATCCTCGACGCGCGCCAGATCGTGCGCTCGGCCGTGAACGGGCTGGTCGCGGTGGCCGAAAACAAGGAGATCCGCCTCGACGCGAGCGGGGTTGCGCTGACCGTGCCGCCCGTGCGGGCCGATGCCACGGCGTTCCGGCAGATCGCTGACAATCTCATCTCCAATGCGATCAAGTTTTCCCCGCGCAGCTCCGTCATCGAGATCTCGCTCGAGCATCGCGGCGACTTCGTGCGGCTCGAAGTGGGCGATCAGGGCCCTGGAGTGCCGCCGGCGGAGACAGAACGCATCTTTGGGAAATACGCGCGCGGCTCGGCGCGTCCGACCGCGGGCGAAAAATCGACGGGCCTCGGTCTCTCGATCGTGCGCCAGCTCGCCTCAGGGCTCAACGGCCGCGTGTGGTGCGAGAATCGTTCGAAGGGCGGAGCGGTTTTCATTTTCCTCATCCCCGCGGCGCCGGGTGCTTCCGCGGCAGAGCCGACCCCAACATCAGGCGACACCTGACCGCCTGCCCGATGCAGGACGGTTGCGAATGAGCCCGACGTATGCTGTGTAGGCGTTGCGCCCACCCTGCCATGTCACGCGTGCATCTCACGAGCCGCCGTCGTTTCATCGGTCAATTGTCGACCGCGGCCACGGCCGTCGCACTCGCGCCCGCGCTTCGTGCGTCGAAATCCGTTTCGCGTGCGAGCGGTGAGCGACCGCTCGGCGTGGCGTTGCTCGGTCTCGGCAGCTACTCGACCTATCAACTGGGGCCCGCGCTCCGCGAAACGAAGTGGTGCCGTTTGACCGCCGTGATCACCGGCACGCCGGCGAAAGGTCGCCGCTGGCTCAAGGAGCACGATCTGCCGCCAGGCAGCGCCTACAACTACGACACGATGGAGCGCATCGCGGATAACCCGGAGATCGACATCGTGTATGTCGTCACGCCGCCGGGCACGCATCGCGACTTCGTGCTGCGCGCTGCGCGCGCCCACAAACATGTGATCTGCGAGAAGCCGATGGCGCCGTCCGTGCAGGAGTGCGACGAGATGATCGCCGCGTGTCGTGCGGCCGGCCGAAAACTCGGAATCGGTTACCGTCTCGAATATGATCCCTTTCACGTCGAGATGGAGCGCTTCGTGCGCGATCCGAAGTTTGGCCGGCTCCAACGCATGAGCGGTGCGCACGCGTTTCGCATCGGCGGTCGCTCGTGGCGCGTGGACAAGAGCCTCGCCGGCGGCGGACCGCTGCCGGATGTAGGGATTTATGTGATACAGGCCGCGTGTCGCGCGGCGGGTGACATCGCGCCGATCGCGGTCACCGCGCAGGAGGGAAAGAAGGAACGCCCGGAGCTTTTCAGCGACGTCGAGGAGTCGATGCGCTGGACGATGGAGTTCCCCGGCGGCGTGGTCTGCGAAGGCTTCACGAGCTACAATGCCGACGGCAACCGCTTCCGCGCCGAGAGCGCGAAGGAGTGGGTGGAGCTCTCGCCGGCATTTTCCTACAGCGGACTGCGCGGACGCTCCAGTCGCGGCGAGATCGAGTTTGCGCCGTTCAATCAGCAGGCGGCCCAGATGGATGACTTTGCGCGCTGCATTCTGGAGAATCGCGAGACGCCCGTGCCCGGCGAGATGGGCCGACGCGACATCGCGATCATGGAGGCGATCTATCGCGCCGCCGCGACGGGCGAGCGCGTGACGTTGTGAGCGGGTTTGTTTGGTCGCGTCTTCAACACGCGTTTGTTTTCGCGCGGCGGCGCACCACGCGCTCCGGGTGCGCCGCGTCGTGTGAGACCGTGCGCGAGCGGAGTTTGCGCTTTCCCCGGGGCAATTTTCACCTTTTCTGAACCCGTTTCAGTTCCCCTGCGTCGTTCAAGCACGACGATCAACCCTGCCCCCCAGTATCCCCTAAATGAGCCACGTAAACGCTTCGAAACTGTTCCTGGCCAGCTGTCTTGCGCTGATTGTGACGGCGATGACTTTCGCCATCCGCGCCGGCGTGCTGACCGAGCTGAGTCAAAACTTCGGCCTGACCGACACCCAGCTCGGGTGGGTCAATTCCATGGCCTTCCTCGGATTCCCCGTCGCCATGATGGTCGGCGGCCTGCTCTACAACTACCTCGGCGCACGCACGCTTTTGTTCATCGCGTTCGTCGGCCACGTGCTCGGTCTCGTGCTCACGATCACGGCCGGCGGCTTCTGGGGCCTGATCATTTCCACCTTCTGCATCGGTTTTGCGAACGGCTCGGTGGAAGCGGCCTGTAATCCGCTCATTGCCGACATGTATCCGACCAACCAGACGACGATGCTCAGCCGCTTCCACACGTGGTTCCCCGGCGGCATCGTGATCGGCGCGCTCGTGTCGCAGTTCATGACCTCGGCCGGTCTCGGCTGGCAGCTTCAGATTGCGGTGATGCTGATCCCGACGGCGCTCTACGGCTTCCTCATCTTCACGACGGCGTTCCCGAAGTCGGAAAACATCGAGACCTCCACCGGCACGAATATCAAGAGCCTCTTCGCGCCGCTGTATCTGTTCATGATCTTCTGCATGACGCTGACGGCTACGACCGAACTCGGCACGCAGCAGTGGGTCGGCCGCATTCTCAGCGAAACCGGCGCGCACCCGATGGTGCTCCTCGCGCTCTCGACTGGTCTCATGGCGATCGGTCGCCACTTCGCCGGTCCGATGGTGCACAAGCTCCACGCGGTGGGCGTGCTGTTGGTGTCCGCGATTCTTTCGGCCCTCGGTCTCTATCTGTTGAGCACCGCCACGGGCGGCATGGTGTATGTGGCCGTCATCGTGTTTGCGATCGGCGTGTGCTACTTCTGGCCGTGCATGATCGGCTTCGTGAGCGAATACATCCCGAAGACCGGTGCGCTCGGCATGTCGCTCATGGGCGGCGCGGGCATGTTTGCCGTGTCGATCTGGAATCCGGTCATCGGTGGTTGGATCGATTCCAATCGCGCCAAGGCCGCGGAGACGCTCACCGATCCCGCCGCGATCGAGCTCACCGCCGGCCAGGCCACGCTCACGAACATGCTCACGTTCCCCCTCGTGCTGATCGTGGCGTTCGGCCTGCTGTTCGCGCTGCGCGGCAAGCTCCAGAAGGGCGCGCACACGCACTGATTCGTTCGCGCTGGATTCGCGTTTCTCTTCACGCACCGCGGTTCGCGCCGCGGTGCGTTTGTTTTTGTCTGTCGGGGAAAAGCGCACGCTTCGCACCGTAGAACTGGATCGCGAACGGGCAGTCTACGGGCAGCGTTATGAAGACGCTTACCTTTACCCCCTCGGCCCTGCCGTGCAATTGGCGCGGCAACGTCATGGCCCTCACCTTCGCGGGAGCATTGGGCCTGTTCGCCGGTTGTGCGTCCGGTCCTGAATCGCATGTCGTTTCCGCTCCGCCGCCGGCCACTCCCGCCGCCCAGCAAGCCAGCGCTCCCGTCGTTGTCACTCAACCCGCCAACGGCACCGCTGCGCCCGCCACGAATACCATCGTCGTCACGCAATCTCCGCCTGCCGCTCATCAGGAAGTCGTCACCGCGCGACCGTCCTCCGATCACGTGTGGGTCGGCGGCTACTGGACATGGCGCACCGATCGCTACGAATGGACGCCCGGTCGTTGGGTGATTCCGCCGCGCAGTGGCGCCGTGTGGATCCCGCCGCGCTGGGCGCCCGAGGGCAACGGCTACCGTTTCTACGAAGGTTATTGGGATTGAAGCTTGGGCTTCAGTCCTGATTCGAAGCGGCGCGGCGGCTCGCGCCGCTTTTTCTTTTTCCGACGTATCGGAAATTTCCCGACACCCTATCGGCTCGGACCTGAAGGGGTCGACAGCACGCGACAGAGGCCACGATGAGCGGCCGCACGACGGTGCCGCGGCGATCCATTTTGACAACGGCGCTGTCGATTGCGCGTGCCCCGTTTTTGCCCCAGAGGCTGGTGTTTACCTTCGCTCGTCCTGCTGCTTGCGCTGGCAGGAGGCGGTTGCAACACCGTGTCGACGACAGCGGCCACCGACCGCACGGGGAAACCGATCACCACCACCGGCCGCGTGCTCTCACGCGAGGCGGTGCGCGAAAACGTTCCCGGTGTGATCATGGGCGATCGCGCCTACGCCGAGGTAAACAGCGCGTGGCTGCGCGAGTGGTATGGCACGTTTCGCTCCGAGCTTTTCCGCCTCGGCATCGTGAAGTGGGACGATCGCTTCGACTGCAATCGCTTCGCCGACGTTTACGCCGGCATGGCCCAAGCCTGGTTTTTCCGCGAAACGTTTCACTCCAACATCCAGGCGCAGGCGCTCGCCCTCGGACCGTTTTGGTATCAACGCGCCGACGGTTCCGGCGGGCACGCGGTCATTCAAGTTCTCACGGAACGCGGTCGCGTGTTCATCGATCCACAAACAGGACGCGAAGTGGAGCTCAGCGTGCACGAGCGCATGAGCGCGTTTCTGCAATACTTCTGAAACACGTTCGCGAACCGCGTCGAAACGCGTTGAGCGCGCGCGACGGATCGGTCATGCACGCGGGCGATGCTCGCGATCACTGATCTGGCCAAATCTTTCGTCGCACCCGACGGTCGCCGCACCGAGATCCTCCGCATCCCGCAGTTCGGACTTGCGGCCGGAGCTCAAGTCGCGCTGCGCGGGGCGAGCGGCTCGGGCAAGACGACGTTTCTTCATCTCATCGCCGGTATCCTGACACCGGATACAGGCCGCATCGTGGTCGACGGGGTCGAGGTCACCGCGTTGCGCGAGTCGCAGCGGGATCGGCTGCGGGCCGACAAGATCGGCTACATTTTCCAGACCTTCAATCTGCTGCAGGGCTTCACCGCGCTGGAAAACGTCCGGCTCGGCCACGCCTTTGGCCCGCACGCCGATCGCGACCATGCGCGCCACCTGCTCGAGCGCGTGGGGCTCGGCTCGAAGCTGCATCATTTTCCGCGGCAGCTTTCCACCGGACAACAGCAGCGCGTCGCCGTGGCCCGCGCGCTCGCGAGTCGCCCGAAACTCGTGCTGGCCGACGAGCCGACCGGCAATCTCGACCGTCAGCACGCGATGGAGGCGCTCACGCTCATCCGCAGCGTCTGCGCCGAAAACAAAGCCGCGCTCCTGCTGGTGAGTCACGACGAGAGCGTGCTCGAGCGATTCGAAGACCGTCGCGAATTCTCGGAAATCAACCGCCTGCCATGACGCTGCTCCTTCTCGTTTACCGCTCGCTGCGCCAGCACGCGCTTTCGACGCTCGTCACCGCGGGCAGCATCGCACTGGCGACCGGCCTCCTGCTTGCGGTCTGGACCGCCAAGGAGCAATCGCAGGCCGCCTTCGCCGCCACGAGCACCAGTTTCGACGCCGTGCTCGGCGCGCGCGGTTCGAAGCTCCAGCTCGTGCTCAACGCCGTGTTTCACCTCGAAGCCTCGCCCGGCAACATCGCGTGGGCGGACTACGAGAACATCCGCAAACACCCGGCAGTGAAGCTCGCGCTGCCGATCGCGATGGGCGACAATCTTCGCGGCTACCGCCTGGTCGGCACGCTCGCCTCCGAGTATCAAAAAGTCGAATACGCGCCCGGCCGCACCTACCAGATCGCTTCCGGTGGCCGCGTCTTCAGCGAAGGCGAACACGAGGCGGTCGTGGGCAGCTTCGTCGCCCGCAAACTCAACCTGAAGGTGGGCGACACGTTTCACCCGTTTCACGGGCTCACGTTCAACGAACACGACGAACACGCCGAAACCTACACGGTGGTGGGCATTCTCGAGCCGACGAACACGCCGGCCGATCGCGTGATCTGGATTCCGCTCGAAGGCGTGCAGACGATGGCCGGCCACGATCCGCGGGCCGCGACGGAGATCAGCGCGGTGCTGATTCAGCTCCGCGCTTCGACCGCGGGGTTCTTGCTCGATCAGGCGATCAATCGTCAGGGCAACAAACTCACGTTTGCGTATCCGGTGGGCACGATCGTCGCGGAGCTTTTTCAAAAAATCTCGTGGTTCGATCGCGTGCTCGGACTGGTCGCTTACCTCGTCGCGCTTGTCGCGGCGGCGTCGGTGCTCGCGAGCATCTATAATTCGATGAGCGCACGGCGGCGCGATCTCGCGATCCTGCGGGCGCTCGGCGCGCGACAGATGACGATCTTCGGCGCCGTGGTGGCCGAAGCCGCGGCGATCGGCGTCGTCGGCGTGGTCGCGGGTTTGGTGGTTTACGGCGTGTTGATCTCGATCGTGGCAACGATCATTCGCGCGCAGACCGGCGTCGTGATTGAAACGTGGGCGTGGCATCCGGTGTTTGTCGTGGTGCCGCTCGCACTCGTGGCGCTGTGCGCGCTCGGCGGCATCGTGCCCGCGCTGAAAGCGTATCGCACGCCCGTGGCGGACACGCTCACGCCGACGTCGTGAACGAAATTCGGACCGAGTCGCGACCAAGTGCGCACACGGTCGACCGAAGGTGCGAACACCGTCGCGCGGCGGTGCGGACACGGTTGCCCCAAGGTCCGGACACGGTTGAGCGAAGGTCCGGCCATGGTTGACCGCAGGTGCGGACATGGTCGCGACGAGGTGCGCACCCGGTCGCGACTTGGGCCGCAACCTCGCTGCATCACGAAAAACCAAAGTCCGTAATACGGACTTTGGTGCGGGGGCGGGGTTGCGTTTTGACGGGCGACGCGGGCTGTGTCACGGTCGCGGCCTCATGGCTCTGTTTCGTCTTTTTTCGGATTCTCGTGGTGAGCGCGTGCGCGGTGTTTCCCGCTTTGGCGGCGGAGGTCATGATCGCACCGCCGACGGAGGAAAATGGTTATCTGGTGCTCGGTTTCGACAAGCTGGGCGCGTATCCCTTCGTTGCTCCGGGATTCGATGCGGCGACGCCCAATGGCGAGGTGCCGACGGGCGAGGAGCAAATCCCCGAGATCGTGAAGGCGTGGAGCGGCAAAAAGGCGCTCGTCACGGGCTTCATGCTGCCGACCAAGTTGGAAAACGGCTTGGTGACGGAATTTCTTTTAGTGAAGGATCCCGCGATGTGCTGCTACGGCGTGATGCCCAACATGAACGAGTGGGTGGTCGTGCAGATGAAGAAGGGCGTGCGTCCGCTGATGGATGTGCCGATCTCGTTTTACGGTCGGCTGAAGGTCGGCCCGATGGTGGAGAACGGTTATCTCACCGGCATCTATCTGCTCGAAGGTGAGCGGATGGGCGAGGTGAAGGGCTGAGGCTATCAGAATCTTTCTCTTACTCTTTCTTCTTTCTCTTTCTCTCGGTTTGAGGATCGCCTGACGACAGGGGAGAAAGAGTAAGAGAAAGAAGAAAGAGAAAAGATCGCGTGTGCGTTGCCTGACGGCGCGCGGCTTTATTACCGCGAAATATCCCGCTGCGTGAGCACGCGGAAGCCGCGGTGATTGAGCGCTTGGGCGGCGACGTCTTCGTCCTCGACGTTGATGGCGAGCGCGGCGCGGTCGGCGGGGCGTTTGATGAAGCTGTAGATGTAGTGGACGTTGATCTCGGCTTCGAGGAGTGCGCTGAGCACGCCTTTGAGGTCGGACTCGTCGTTGATCTCGACGGCGAGCACGTTGCACTCGGTATAGGGAAAATCGTTGCTGATCATCAGCTCGCGGGCCTTGTCCGGATCGTCAACGATCATGCGCACGATGGCGCTGTCGGTCGTGTCGAGCACGGTGAGCGCCATGATGTGGACGTTGTTGGCCTTGAGCAGCGCAGTGAGATCGTTGAGTCGGCCGACGCGGTTCTCGGTGAAAACAGAGAACTGTTTCACGGGGTCCATACCGATCGAGAGGTGAGTGTCAGCCATGACGGTGCAACATGGATGCAGCGCCCAAAACGGTCAATTGCGGGCTCGCCGCTCGTGCGCCGAGGCTCCTAGCGTCCGGGGGATGGAGCCCCCTCTGCCGAGCCACCATGCGGCGATCCAGCGGCGCGCGCAGGAGAGTGCGCGGCTGGTGTTGCGCGGCATCGCGCTCAACGCGGCGCTCGCGGTGGTGAAGTTTGCGGGCGGCATTTTCGGCAACACGTATGCGCTGATCGCGGACGGAGCGGAATCGCTGCTGGATATCTTGTCGTCGCTGCTCGTGTGGGCGGGTTTCCGCGTGGCGTCGCGTCCGCCGGATGAAAATCATCCGTATGGTCACGGAAAGGCGGAGCCGCTGGCGGCGCTCGCGGTGGCGGTGTTCATCTTCGCGGTTTGCGGCTGGATCGCGTGGCACGCGGTCGCCGAAATTGCGACGCCGCATCGCGGACCGCATTGGGCGACGTTGCCGCTGCTCGCGCTGATCGTGAGCACGAAGCTGTGGTTTTCGCGCCGCATGAATCGCGCGGGTGAGGAGGCGGGCAGCACTGCGCTCGGCGTGGAGGCCCTGCATCACTACTCGGACGCGGTCACCTCGGGCGCGGCGTTTGTCGGCATCGCGATCGCGGTGATCGGCGGCAAAGGCTACGAAACGGCCGACGATTGGGCCGCGCTGCTTGCGTGCGTGGTGATCGGTTTCAACGGCGTCTCGATGCTGCATCGTGCGGTGCGCGACGTGATGGACGAGGCCGTGCCGCAGGAATATGAAAACGCGGTGCGCGCACTGGCGCTCCAGGTGGACGGCGTGCGCGCGCTCGACAAATGCCGCGTGCGCAAGAGCGGCCTCTCGCATCTCGTGGACATCCACGTGCGCGTGGACGGCGAGCTCACCGTGCGCGGCGGTCACGACATCGCGCATGCCGTGAAGGACACGCTGCTCGCCGCGGAGGCGCTCGCGATCAGCGACGTGTCCGTGCACGTCGAGCCGGCGACTTGAGCGTGTGGTGGCTTCGATCCGGGGGCCGCAATCGCTCGAGCACCGCACGTGCGAAATCGTGGCGTATTTGGTGCGTTATTTGCAGTCACAATGTAGGGTAATACCTCGGCTGCACAGGCCTCGGCTGTTTACGCGACGGTCATTTGCGAAATCATTACAACGCCATGAAAAAGACCTCCCCATCCAAGCCCCTGAGTGAAAACAAACACTTGCTGCGGTGGGTCGAAAAGATGGTCGACCTCTGCCAGCCCGCCGCCGTCCATTGGGTCGACGGCTCGAAGGAAGAATACGACGCGCTTTGCGATTTGTTGGTCGCGAACGGCACGTTCACGAAGCTGAACGAGAACCTCTGGCCCGGGTGCTTTCTCGCGCGCTCCGATCCGGGCGATGTGGCGCGCGTGGAGGATCGCACGTTCATCTGCTCGCTTTCGAAGCACAACGCCGGGCCCACGAACAACTGGGAGGATCCCTTCCAGATGAAGAAAAAGCTGAAGCACCTTTTCCGCGGGTGCATGGCGGGCCGCACGATGTATGTGCTCGCGTTCAGCATGGGGCCGATCGGTTCACCGATGTCGCAGCTCGGCGTGCAGCTCACCGATTCGCCCTACGTCGTCGTGAACATGCGGATCATGGCGCGCATCGGCCGTCCGGTGTTCAAGGAGATCGACAAGCAGGAAAAGCGCGTCGTGCCGTGTATCCATTCTGTGGGTGCGCCGCTCGCTCCCGGTCAGAAGGACGTGCCGTGGCCCTGCAATCAGGAGAAATACATCGTGCACTTCCCGGAGACGCGCGAGATCTGGTCCTACGGATCCGGATACGGCGGCAACGCGCTCCTCGGCAAAAAATGTTTCGCGCTGCGCATCGCGTCCAACATGGCGCGCGACGAAGGCTGGATGGCCGAGCACATGCTGATTCTCGGCGTCGAGAATCCGCAGGGCGAAAAGACCTACGTCGCGGCGGCGTTTCCGAGCGCGTGCGGCAAGACCAACTTCGCCATGCTGATTCCGCCCGAGCCGTTCCGGGAGGCCGGTTGGAAAGTGTGGACCGTGGGCGACGACATCGCATGGATCCGCCCGGACGCCAATGGCCGTCTGCACGCGATCAATCCCGAGGCCGGCTTCTTCGGTGTCGCGCCCGGCACGTCGGTGAAAACCAATCCCAACGCGATGGCGTCGCTCGCGAAGAACACCATCTTCACCAACGTCGGCCTCACGCCCGACGGCGGCGTGTGGTGGGAAGGCATGACCGACGAGCCGCCGGCCGAGTGCGTCGACTGGCAGGGCCGCCGCTGGACACCCGAGATCGGCCAGAAAACCGGGGCGAAAGTCGCGCATCCCAACGCGCGCTTCACCGCACCCGCCTCGCAGTGCCCCACGATCGATTCCGAATGGGAAAATCCCGATGGCGTGCCGATCAGCGCGATCATCTTTGGCGGACGACGCGCGACGACGATGCCGCTCGTGTATCAATCGTTCAACTGGTCCGGCGGCGTTTACATCGGCGCCACGATGGGCTCCGAGATGACTGCGGCCGCGGCGGGCACGATCGGCAAAGTGCGGCGCGATCCCATGGCGATGCTTCCGTTCTGCGGCTACCACATGGGCGACTACTTCCGCCACTGGATCAACATGAAGCGGCAGCTCTCCGAGGCACCGCGCATTTTTCACGTGAACTGGTTCCGGAAAGACGCCGACGGAAAATTCATCTGGCCCGGCTACGGCGACAACATGCGCGTGCTGAAATGGATCGTCGACCGCTGCGCCGGTCGCACGCGCGCGAAGGAATCGCCCATCGGCTGGCAACCGCACTACGAAGACATCGACTGGACGGGACTCGATTTTTCGCGCGAGAAATTCGATCAACTCCAGGCCGTCGATCCCGTGGCGTGGCGCGCGGAAATCATCGGACAGCAGGAGCTCTTCCTCGATTTGCATGATCACATGCCGAAGGAGTTGCTCTTCGAGCGGGAGCTGCTCATCTGCCGTATGTAGGCGACGTGGCCCGCCTCCGTTACGCGCTTTCTTACCCTACCAGTGTCCAACCTGATCACTCGCGAAAAAATTCTCGAACAAGCCCGCGCGCTGCCGCCGGCACCGCGGGCTCTCGCGCAAGTGTGCGAGTTGTTGCGCGACGTGAATTCCGATCTGCGGGAGATCGCCAATCTCATCCGTCTCGATCCGGCGCTGTCGGCTGAGGTGATCCGCGTGAGCAACAGCGCTGCGTTTGGCGCTGGTTGGGAAATCGGCTCGGTGGACGAGGCCGTCGCCCGCGTCGGCTTTTCCGAGTTGTTGCGTCTGGTCGGACTCGCGACGGCGATGAGTCTCGCCGACGAAGCGCTGCCCGCCTACGGCATCGAACTCTCTGCGCTCCGCGAATCGCTGATTCTCCACGCGCTCGCCGCCGAGGCGATCGCGCAACGTGTGAGCCTGGAGAAAAACACCGCCTACGCCGCCGGCCTGCTCCGCTGGATCGGTGCGATGGCGATGGATCGTGCGGCGCGCGGCGTGCTGCCGCCGGAGCGCTGTTACTCGACCGAGCGTCACGCCACCTATGTCGATTGGGAGACGGCCGAGTTCGGCATGGCCAACACCGATGTCGCGATGACGATTCTCTACGAGTGGCGCTTTCCCGCCGAACTCGTCGGCGCGATCGGCGGCTATCATCTCTTTCCGGAACCGGGCGGCGAAGATGTGTTTTCCGGCGTGCTCAATCTCGCCGGCACCATCGTGGCGCAGGCAGGCAGGGCCCTTCCCGGCGAAGCCCGCATGTGGGTGCTGACGCCGGCGAAGCTTGAAGCGGTCAACCTCAGCGAAACCGCCTGGCGCGAAGCAGCCGACGAAGCGCTCGCGTTGTTCGAACGCCAGCGCGTGGCGCTGCGTTGAGCTCGTATTCAGAGTAAGGATACGTTCGAGCCGCAGTCCGCTCCGAGCCGCGACCGAGTGCGGACATTGTCGCGCCAAAGTCCGTCCCGAGTCGGGACAAGGTGCGGACACGGTCGAGCCCAGGTGCGGCCTGCGTCAGGCCAGAATGCGGCATGGGCTTGGGCGAAGGAGGAACCGAGCCACATGAACACCGAGGACACGGAAAAGACTCCCGTATCGGCCGTGAACAGGCGCTTTCGGTGCCTCTGCGATTCCTGTCAGCCGTGAAGATAGTGCAGTGGGCGCGTCATTGTTAACGTTTGGTTAACCTCCGGTCTTTTCTGCAAAAGATGAGATCTTTGCCTTTCGCGAACGAGGGAGTCGCATTTCGTTCGAGACGTGATTGCGCGTCTTGCTTTCGACCATGTGCTTGCTGCGGCCGGGACGTTGTCGGCGGCCCCTCAGATTCTCGTCGGGTTGTCGGAGTTGCTGCGGGATCCGCAGGTCGAGTTGGACCGCGTATGCGAACAGGTGAAACTCGATCCGGCGTTGGCGGCCGCGGTGGTGCGAGTGAGCAACAGCGTGATGTTTGGTTTCGGCGGTCGGGTGGCCTCGGTGGAGGAAGCGGTGAGCCGCGTGGGTCTGAGCGAGGTGATGCGGTTGGTGGGCGTTGCGACTGTCGGTCGCCTGGTTGATCGCGCGCTGCCGGGGCATGCGATCCGGGCGGACGAGTTGAGACGGTCGCTGGTGTTGCACGCGCTCGCGGCGGAGCAACTGGCGCTGCGATGTGGCGTGGAGCCGCGTCTCGCCTACACGGCGGGTTTGTTGCGCGCGATCGGCATCATGGTGCTCGAGCGCGTGATGGCGACGGACGGTTTCGAAGTGCAGCGATTCGATCCGGAGAGTTTCGCGAGCTATCAGGATTGGGAGATCGCGCAGATCGGGATGACGCACGAGGAAGCTGCCGTGATCGCCTTCGAAGGTTGGCGCTGCGCGCCCGAACTCGTCGAGGCCGTGAGGGCGCAGGCGAAGTTTGTCGGTGCGCACGACGATTCGCGGCTCGCGGGCGTGATCAATCTCGCCGGCGCGGGTCTCGTGCGGGCGGGACGCGCACTGCCGGGGGATGAAATGTTTTGGACGCTGACCGACGCGAAACTAGCGTCGCTCGGCCTCGACGAGCCGGCGTGGACGCATGCGATGGAGGTCGCGGCGGCGATGTTCGAGAAAGTGCGCGGCGGTTTGTTCTGACCCGAGCGTGGAGCAGGGGAGGGCGGCCACCCGAGTGCGAGGACGGTTTGCGCGGTGGTGTGCCGCTGGCATCGTCGCGGGATGGTTCTCCGGCGATGGTTATTTCTTTTCGTGAGCGCGGGGCTGTGGTGTCCGCTCGCGAGCGCGGCGCCGCAGCCGCTGGAGGAGGCGTTGCAAAAGGTGGAGGAGCACCGCGATCGGTGGGCGTTTACGCAGACGTTCGTGGAACGCGACGGCAAGGGAGCGGTGCGCGAAACGATCGTGGTGCGTTTTGATCCTTCGAAGCCTTACGCGGAGCAGTTTACTCCCATCTCCGTCGATGGCGGGCTGCCGACTCCGGCGGTGATTCGCCGCTATCGAAAAGAAGGCGAGCGGCGCGCGGAGATGATCGAGAATCCGGAAAACGCCAAACGCCGGAGCAAACGCCCCACGCTCGGCGAACTCATGGACATCGAGCGCGCCGTGCTGTCGTCGGAGGACGAGCAACGCTGGATCTACGACGTGCCGTTGCGCGAGGAGGACAACCGGCGTTTGCCGCCCGAGAAATTTCAAGTGCTGGCGGAGGTCAGCAAAATCTCGCGCGCCTTCGTGCAGATCGAAGTGACACTGCGTTCGCCGATGCGTGCAGGCGTCGTGGTGAAGATCAAGTCGGCCGCCGGAAAACTGCAGTTTACCGCAGTGGCGCCCGACTTTCCGCCGACGCTTACGCGAATCGAGGGTGGAGGCGTCGGTTCGGTGGTGTTTGTGAAAATCGGCCGGCGCTATGAGATCTCCCGGTCCGATTTCGCCCGAGTGACGCCCTACCGCGACCGTTTTGAGGTAAAGCTTGGGCCGTTGCAGACGATCGATTTCTGAAACCGGGCCCAAAGTGTCGGGAGCCCGTTTTAGGCGTGGTTCGGCGCGCTTTGCTGGTTCGCAATATTTTTACTTCGGGAAAACGGGATTTGTGCCGACAGAGGGAAGGCTTTCCGCACTTACATGCCTCTCGATCGAGCCACCATCATCAACTTGGGCAACAAATTGGCGCCTTCCGCGGCGACATTTGGCCGCCTCCGGGGCCTTTGGCCAATCCCGACACGGAACTCGACGAGATCGTGCAGCTCATTCGCCTCGATCCGGCGCTCACGTTTCACGTGGTGCGATTGAGCAACAGCGTGATTTTCGGCCTGCGTGAGCCGACGGATTCGCTCGAGGGCGCGATCGGTCGCGTGGGTTTTCGCGAGGTTTACCGGCTCGTGGGTCTCGCGGCGGCGCACCAGATGTGCCAAAAGGATCTTTCCGTTTACCGCCTCAAAGCCTGTCGCCTGTGGGAAAACGCCGTCGCGACCGCGGCCGCGGCTGAGGTGCTCGCGCAGCCGGCTGGCTGCGATGCCGGTCTCGCCTACACCGCGGGCCTGTTGCGCACCTTGGGACGCGTGATCATCGATGGCGCGGCGTGGGGCCAGCAGTATCCCGGCGAGGCCGAGTGGCCGCTGCTCAGCGAATGGGAGCAGAAACGCTTCGGCACGACCTCGGCGGAAGTCACGGCGGTGCTGCTCGAGCACTGGCGTTTCCCGGACGAGTTGGTGTCGGCGATTCGCGGCCATTTCGATCCTTTCGCCTGCCCGGACTCCAATGTGGGCGCGTGCGTGCTCAACCTCGCGTGCGGTGTCGCGGCGCGCTTCGGCCTCGATCTGCCGGGCGAGACGCCTCACTGGACCTGCACGCCAGCGAAGCTCACGCTCGCCAACGTCACCGAGCAGACGCTCAACGACTGCGCCAATCGCGCGCGCGAGCACTACACCGCGCTCTGCGCAGCGGTCGAGTGAGCGACGTCACGCTCGGTTGAGCACGGAACCCGGCGGAGGGCGCGCAGTCGGTCTGGGGACCGATGCGTTGGCGCTTTCTGCTTCTTTGCTTTCTCCCCGCGGTGTGCGCGGCCGCCTCTGAACCTCTGCTGCGCGAAGTCGCGGAAAAATGGCTCGCGGAGCGCAACCGCTGGGCGTTCACGCAGCACGTGCGGGAGTTCGACGGCGACACAGTGGTGCGCGAGCGCGTCGAACGCTTCGATCCGACGGCGGGTGACGGCCGGCGCTGGCGATTACTGAGTTTCAACGGCGCGCCGCCGGTGCCTGAGTTTGCCGAAGCGTGGGAGCGGCGGAAAAACAATCAGCGCCGGCGCAAGATCACGAAGGCGGCGGACTACTTTGATTTCGATCGCGCGATCCTGTTGGCCGACTCGGCCGAGCGGGTGCGCTATCAATTGCCGCTGCAGAGCGGCGTCGAGTGGCTGTTTCCGACCGACAAGGTCGAGCTCGTGATCACGATTCACCGACCGACGCGCGCGCTCGAGCAGGTGCAGGCGCGCATCAGCGAACCGTTTCGCGTGGCGCTCGGTCTCGCGCGCGTGCTCGACATCGACATGGACGTGCAAATGGAGCCGCCGCCCGCATCAGATCCCGCTGACGCGAAACCAACCGGCAGCGCGACCGCGGTCGTGACGAAACTCGGTCGCCGCGTCGAATATGCCTGGAGCGATTTCACGCACGTCGCGTCACCGCCCGAATTCGCGAGGTAACCACCCGCGCTCACGCGTCGACTCGCGCGCCCGGTTTCCCTTTCGGGCGATCCCGGCCCGAAGACAAAGTCAACTAATAGTTGACTTTGTTATTCGCCGGATTCGGGCGGGGTGAAGCCGCGGCGCATGACGTTTTCGGCGACGGCGCGTGGGAAGAGGAAGTTCTCGAGGTAACCGCGTCCGCCGGCCTTCGTGCCGCCGCCGCTCATCTTGTATCCACCAAATGGATGCCGCTCGACGATGGCGCCGGTGATGCCGCGATTGAGGTATAGATTGCCGCAGACGAGTTCGGTTTCGGCGCGCGCGAGCGCACTCGGGCTGCGTGAGAACAAGCCGCCGGTGAGCGCGTAGTCGGTGGCGTTGGCGAGCGCGAAGGCCGCGTCGAGATCGCGCACCCGCATCACGGCGAGCACGGGACCGAAGATTTCTTCGCGGGCGATCACGTGCTCCGGTTTCACGTCGGTGAAGATCGTGGGCGGCACGTAGTAGCCGCCGCTCGTCTGCGCGGCAGCGGGGAGTTTGCCCTGCCATGCGAGCTTCGCTTCGGCGCGGCCCTGCGCGATAAGGCCGAGGATTTTTTGCTGCGCATCGGCGTCGATCACCGGGCCGATGATCGTGCCCGGATCGGTGGGATTGCCGATCGGCGTGGCTTCGGCGGCGGCAATCAGTCGCGTCACGAAGCGGTCGTAAACTTCGTCGAGCACGATCAGCCGCGAGAGCGCGGAGCATTTTTGTCCGGAAAAACCGAAGGCGCTGTAGAGAGCGGCGGGGATCGCTTCGTCGAGGTCGGCGTCGCTGTCGATGATGAGCGCGTTTTTGCCGCCCATTTCGCAGACGACCTTTTTGAGATTGGCCTGGCCCGGTGGCGTGCGTCCGGCGGTTTCCCAAATCTTCAGGCCGACGGCGCGCGAACCGGTGAATGCGACAAAATCGATTTGCGGATGAGCGACCAGATGCGCGGCGACGTCTTCGCCGAAACCGGTGAGCAGATTGACGACGCCTGCGGGCGCGCCGGCTTCGAGGAGCAAATCCATGAACACCGCGGCGAGCACGGAGGTTTGTTCGGCGGGTTTCATGATGACCGTGCTGCCCGCGACGAGTGGCGCGGCCGTCATGCCGCAGAGGATCGCGAGCGGAAAATTCCACGGCGCGATGACGACCCCGGTGCCGCGCGGGATCCAACGCAGCGTGCAGCGTTCGCCGGGCACGGCTTGGGTGAGCGTGGGCGCGGCGAGTCGCTGCATCTCGTGCGCGTAGAAACGACAGAAGTCGATCGCCTCACTGATGTCGGCATCGGCTTCGATCCATGGTTTGCCGGCCTCGAGCACTTCGAGGGCGTTGAGCGAGAAACGTCGCTCTTCGATCAAGTCCGCGAGTTTCTGGAGAATCGCCGCGCGTTCAGACGCAGTTTTCTTTGCCCAGGCGGGCTGCGCGGCGCGAGCGGCGGCAAGCGCGGCATTGGCGTCCGCAAGCGTGGCGCGGCTCCAGTATCCAATAATCTGTGACGGCTGGGCCGGGTTGACCGACAGCTCGTGGGTGGCGGCGTGCACTTTCTTACCGCCGATGACGAGCGGCCACTTTTGGCCGAGCGAGCGGATGGCATCGGCGAGTGCGGCGCGCATTTTCGCGCGTGCGGTGGCCTGCGAGAAATCGGTGTTGGCGGCGTTTTTGAACGAAGCGGCGAGCAATGGTGTGGGGGCGGCGGGTTCCGGCTTCAGCCCGGCGACGGGATTGGCGAGCAACTGATCCTGCGTGGCTTCGCCGGTGTTCTTTTGGCGGAGAAAACCTTCATTGCTCGTGTTCTCGAGGAGGCGGCGCACGAGATAGGCCATGCCGGGCAGGAGTTCGCCGATTGCGCAGTATTCGCGCACACGCAGCCCGCGGGCGAGCAGGGCGGCCTTGAGTTCGTCGGCCATGCCGTAGAGCGCCTGAAATTCGTAGGCGAGGGGATCGATGCCGAGTCGCTCGGCCTGCGCGATCGCGTGCGCGACGGAGCGGACATTGTGCGAGGCGAATGCGGGCGAGACGGCGTCGATGTTTTGGAGCAGGAGCAGGGAAAGTTTTTCGAAGTTCGCGTCGGACTCCGCCTTTTGCGTCCACACGGGAACCGGCCAGTCGCGCTGCTGCGCGTTGATCGTCTCGAAATCCCAATACGCGCCTTTCACGAGGCGGATGGCGATGGGGCGTCGGCGCGTGCGCGACCACGCGATGAGGTCCTGCAAGTCGCGCTCGCAGTCACGCAGGTAGGCTTGGAGCGCGATGCCGGCGGCGGGTTGTTGTGCGAACTCGGGTTCTTCGAGAATGGATTTGAAGAGCGCGAGCGTGAGGTCCTTCAGCTTGTAGCTCTCCATGTCGAAGTTGATCAGCGCGCCAACCTCGGCGGCGCGGCGGAGGATCGGGCGGAGGCGCTCCTTCAGCGCGGCGATCGAGTGCTCCGGATCGGCGGGGTGCACGTCGGGCGTGAGCGCGGAAATTTTTACGGAGAGATTGAGCCGCGGCAGCGGCTTTTGTCCGGGGCCGAGATCGCTGAACGCCGGGGCGGGCTCGCGTAGGAAGAATTTGGATACGGTGTCGAGGACCTCGAGGTTGCGCTGGAGAAACACGTCGGCCTCGACGGCGCTGACGACCGTCTCGCCCAAAAGATCGATCGTGGTGGCGAGGCCGCGCTGGGTGTTGCGTTGGATTTGCTTGAGCAGATCGGCCGGTGTCTCGCCCGCGACGAATTGCGCGGCCATCGCGGTCACGTTGGCCTTCACCGGACCGGCGACGAGCGCGGGCGCGAAGGACGATGCGGCGAGGCCCGCCTTCATGGCGGGGTTGAGCGCGACGGCTTGGTCGCCGAGGTATTCCTGCAGGTGGCGGACGATTTCGCCTGACGAGTGGAGCGAGGGCAGCACGTCGACGAAGCGGAAGAGCTGCGCTTTGAACGCCGGGTCTTTCATCGACCACTCCATGAGCCGCGCGTAGACGCCTTTTTTGGAAAAAAATGCCCGGCGCCGGGTGGGCGTCCATGGCGGCGAACAACTCGCGGCCGACGTCGCGGATGTGTTTTTCGAGGTTCGGATCGGGGCTGAGAAACGTCGCGGGCGGCATGGGGTGGGGGAATGGAAGAAACGTCCTTCGGCCTCTCGTGCGCGCAAGGCGCCACCGCATCCGAACGCCGGATGTAGTCACGCTAACGTGGTGCAGAAGTTTTGCGCGCGCCAGTCCCACACCGGGTCGCGGTGAGGCTCGGGTCGAGCCTGGGTGCGGACCGCGCCGGGACTGACTTCGCACCACGTCGAGCCCGTGCGCCGTCCCAAGTCGGGACAAGGTGCGGACCGGGTCGAGCCACGATGCGCCGTGGGACGGGCGCGTGAGCGGACAGGGTCGTGCTCGTTCTTCGTTCTCTTTCTCGTTCTCGAAACGGTTCGGCCGAGGCGCGAGGTTTTGAGAACGAGAACGATTACGAGAAAGAGAACGAGTGCTCCGGGGAAAAAAAGAGGCCGGGGGCACTGGATGCCCCCGGCCGACAGGCCAAACCACCGCTGTTACGCGGAAGACAATCGCGGCGATCGCGGAGCGCGGTGGACTCGGTTGTGTGTGGACCGGTCGGCCTGCGCTCCGCGGGGCCGCGAAGAGTGTGTGTTACTTGTGCGAGGTGGCGAAGTCCGGGTAGGCTTCGTTGCCGTGTTCGCCGATGTCCAAGCCTTCGGATTCTTCCTCGGCGGAGACGCGGAGGCCGATGGTCTTGCTGATGAGCAGGAAGGCGATGTAGCAGAACACGAAGGTGAAGAGGCCGATGGAGACGATGCCCTTGAGCTGGGAGACCAGCTGAGCGCCACCCCTTCAGGTTGCCGAAGAGGGCGACGGCGAGGGTGCCCCAGATACCGTTGACCAAGTGGACGGAGGTCGCACCGACCGGATCGTCGAGCTTCAGCTTGTCGAAGAAGAAGACCGAGAAGACCACGAGCACACCGCCGATGGCGCCGATGATCATAGCTTCGTTCGGGCTCATCTGATCCGCGCCAGCGGTGATGGCCACGAGGCCGGCGAGAACGCCGTTAAGGGCCATGGAAACGTCGGGCTTCTTCTGGAGCGTCCAGGAGGTGAAGGTGGCGGCGAGACCGCCGGCGGCCGCGGCCAGCGCGGTGGTCACGAGCACGAGGGAGACAGCGCCGGGATTGGCGGAGAGAACGGAGCCGCCGTTGAAGCCGAACCAGCCGAGCCAGAGGATGAACACGCCGATCGTGGCGAGCGGGATCGAGTGGCCGAGGAGCGGGAAGACCTTGCCGTCCTTGTATTTGCCGAGGCGGGGTCCGAGGACGATGATACCGGCGAGAGCGCCCCAACCGCCGACGGAGTGAACGATCGTCGAACCGGCGAAGTCGTAGAAGGGCGTTTCGAGGGTGTTCAGCCAGCCATTGCCCCATTTCCACATGCCGGTGATCGGATAGGAGATGGCGACGAGGAGCACCGTGAAGACGATGAAGGAGCTGAGCTTGATGCGCTCGGCGACGGCGCCCGAAACAATCGTGGCGGCGGTCGCGGCGAACATCGCCTGGAACAGGAAGTCGGTCCAGTAGGTGTAGCCGGGGTTGTAGACGTCGGTCAGACCGGCGACGGGATCATCGAAACCGATGCCGAAGCCAGCGAAGCCGAACCAGCCGCCTTCGCCGCCGGGATACATGAGGTTGAAGCCCACGATCGCGTAGGTGACGATGCCGATACACGGAACGATCGTGTTCTTGAACATGATGTTGGCCGTGTTCTTGGCACGCGTGAGACCGGACTCAACGCAGGCGAAGCCCAAGTTCATGAAGAACACCAACGCAGCCGAAACCATCATCCAGAGGTTATTGGCCGTGAAGAGGGTGAACCCCGGGGAGGCTTCGAAAGCGGCGACATCCGCGTAGGTGGTGGCTTCTGCGGCGGCCTCGGCGGCTTCTTGAGCGTGGAGGGACGCACCCAGCGCGAGAGCGGCCAGCAGCCCTCCGAACTTGAGCGCGCCTTTGAGATGGTTGGACCTGAGTTTCATCGTAGGCGTAGCGTGATTTGGGTTGAACGAATGGACGGAGAGACGATTCGCCGTCGCGGGCCCGGTTTAGCAGAGGCTATGCCAAGGGGATCGATGGCTCGGCGACTTACGTGTCAGCAACCGGGTTGCGAGGTCGGCGGTTTTCCCGCTCGCTCGCCGCCAAGAGGGGATTAGGAGTTTCCTGCAACTTCGAGCGCCGTCCGGGGTTCTGGGCATGAACGATGACACTCCAGTGCAAACACCACCCTCGGGCCTAATCACCCCGCTCGATTTCCCGACGTTCATGCGCAACTACCAGGACATGGTCTTCTCGACTGCGGCCCGCCTCGTGGGCAACGAGGCGCAGGCGGAGGATATTTCCCAGGAGGTGTTCCTGAAGGCCTACGAGCATTTCGACACGCTGCAGTCGAGCCCGACGGCCGGCGGTTGGCTGAAGACGGTAGCGACCAACCTCTCGCTCAATCATCTGTCGCGCTATCGCAACCGGTGGCGTTTCTTCTCGGAATTTCGCGCGCACGACGATGGCGGCGATGAAGACCAGCCCGACGTGGAGTTTGCCGCGCCGGACACCTTTTTCAGCGGCGTCGACTCGCAGGAACGCAAGGCGTGGCTCGAAGCCGCGCTCGAGAAACTCCCCGAGCACCAGCGCGTGCCGCTCGTGCTCTATCATTTCGAAGACATGCCTTACGACGAGATCGCGAAACGTCTCCGCGTTTCTCTCGCGAAGGTGAAAACCGACATCCTGCGCGCCCGCGCCGCGCTCGCCCAGATCCTCGCCCGCAGCGGCACTTCCCACGAAAAATTCTCCGCCTAACCCGCCCCCATGAACCTCTCTCCTGAAAACGAAAAAAACCTCGAGCGCCTCGTGCACCAGGCGTTGCGGTCGCTGCCTGAGCGCCGCGCCCCGCGCTCGCTCGAGTCCCGCGTGCTCGCGGCCATCGAGGCCCGCGCGGCACGCCCGTGGTGGCAGAAATCCTTCGCCCAGTGGCCGGTGGCCGCGCGAGCGACGTTCCTCGTGGTGTCGACCTTCGCGCTGCTTTTCGCGGCGTGGTTCGCGGGTGTGTTCAGCCTCGCGCCCGTGGCCGATGTGGTCGTGGCGAAGTTCTCGTGGGTCACGGCGATCCGCTCTGCGTTCTCCGAACTCGGCGAAGTCGGCGCAATGCTCCTCCGCAATGTTCCTGCCATGTGGCTATACGGTGCCCTTGCGGCCGTCGGCCTGCTCTATGCGGCCCTCTTCGGTCTCGGCGCCACCGCCTACCGCACTCTCTACGCTCATCGCTAATTTCCGGCCCGTCATGAAACCGATCCTCCATCTTCTCCAAATCGTCCTCCTCGCCGTGCTCACGCTGGGACTGAGTCTCCGCGAGGCGGACGCGGCTCCGCGGGCTCCCGATGCTCCCGCCGTCGCGAAAGCACAATCCTCCGATGATGCGCCGCTGCGTCGCCTCGACGTCGAGACGCCCGCGGCGCAATCGCAGGACGAGGTCTCCGACGACGATGATGCGGACGATGCCGACGACATCAATGATGTGGCGGACGCGGACGAGGCCGAGACTCAGGAAAACGACTCGCACGTTCACGGCCGCGGAGCCGAGCGCGTTGCAGTCGGCTCGAATAGCACGCTCGAAGCCGGCGAGCGCGCGGCGGCGGTCGTATCCGTGCTCGGCTCGTCGACCTCGGCGGGCGAAGTGGCCGAAGCGGTCGTGTCGGTGCTCGGCAGCAGCCGCGTGACGGGCGGCTCGGTCGGCCAAGATGTCGTTTCTGTTTTGGGCGACTCTTACGTGAACGCTCCCGTGCGCGGCCAAGTCGTGGCGGTGATGGGCAATGTCGAACTCGGGCCGCAAGCGGTCGTAGAGGGTGAGATCGTTTGCATCGGCGGCCGCATCATCATGCACCCGGGCGCGGTGCATCACGGCGAGCGCCACAATGTCGGCTTCGGTTTCAGCTTCGGCGACATGAGCTTCCTGAACGCGTGGCTGACGAAGTGCGTGTTCGTGGGGCGCCTGCTTGGCTTCGGTTCCGGCCTCGGCTGGGCGTGGCTGATCGCGGTCGGAATGCTGGTGTTCTATCTCGTGCTCGGCCTGGTCGCCCCGCGCGCGGTGAATCGCTGCGCGGAAACGCTCGAGCAACGCCCGGGCTATTCGTTGCTGACAACGCTGCTCACGATCCTGCTCTTTCCGGTCACGACGATCGTGCTTGCGATCACTGTGGTCGGCGCGCCGCTGATTCCGTTCATCGGGCTCGGACTCTTCTTCCTCGGCCTGTTCGGCAAGGCCGTGATGCTCGCGTGGGTCGGCCGCCGGCTCGTGCTGCCTTTCAGTCGCGGCGGTGCGCTGGCGCATCCGGCGTTCACGATCCTCTTGGGCGGCGGCATCGTGATGCTCCTCTACACCGTGCCGGCATTGGGCCTCATCGTCTATAATGTGCTCGGCGCGCTCGGACTGGGCGCAGTGATTTACACGATCATCCTTGCCGGTCGCCGCGAAGCGGCCGTGCCTCCCGCTGTCGCGACTGCCGCGTCGCCCGGCGCGAGCTCCTTCACGCCGCCGGTCGTTCCGACTCCTGTGTCGCCGGTCGTCGAAACCACTGCCGTGCCTCCCGTCGCGTCTGCACCCGCGGCGGCACCGCAGCAGAGCGCGTCGTTTGTCGGGGCGCCGGAGCCGGTGATTCCGCCGCCTCCGTCTGTTCCGCCGGTGCCGCCTGTGCCTCCGCATGCGGTCCCGCCTGCGGCGTTGCCCGTGGTGGCAGCGGCGTCGCTCCCGCGTGCCGGTTTCTGGATTCGCCTCGGTGCCTCGGCGCTCGATGCGCTCCTCGTGGGACTCGTGATCGGTTTCCTGCCGTCGGCGCTCGAGCCCAACTTCGCGCTGCTCTACGCCGCTTACTGTATCGTGATGTGGGCGCTCAAAGGCACCACCATTGGCGGCATCGTGTGCGGGCTGAAACTCGTGCGTCTCGACGATCGCAAGATCGATTGGATGACGGCCCTCGTGCGTGGCCTCGGCGGCTTCCTGTCGCTGATTCCGCTCGGCTTCGGCTTCGTGTGGGTGTCGTTCGACGCGCAGCACCAGTCGTGGCACGACAAGATCGCCGGCACCACGATCGTCATCG
Organism: Opitutus sp.; assembly: GCA_024707325.1. Classification (GTDB taxonomy): domain Bacteria; phylum Verrucomicrobiota; class Verrucomicrobiia; order Opitutales; family Opitutaceae; genus Opitutus. The sequence goes on from JANPZY010000001.1 coordinate 1,391,064, forward strand.
TGCCGAAGGGTGTGTCGCTCGTGTGATGAGCCCGCAAATGAACGCGAAACGACGCGAACTTTTGAGCGGGCTTCCGTTAACCTAGATCATCTTCAGTCCGCCTTTTTCGTTCGCGTTCATTTCTGTCCCTCTGCGCTTGGAAACGAAACTGCCTCCCCGTTATGAAAGCTCTCCTCGTTTTCTTCGTCTGGTGCGTGTTGTTCGTCCTCTGCTGGCCGCTGGCTTTGCTCGCGCTGTTTCTCGCGCCGATCGTGTGGCTGATCTCCCTGCCGCTGCGGCTGGTGGGGATTTGCTTGGGCGGGCTGTTCGCCTTCGTGCGCGCGTTGGTGTTCCTGCCGGCGCGTGTGCTTGCCTGGCGACCGGCGACGGCGTGACCACGCGCGAGGATTTTCGCTGCTGACAGCGGGCGGCGGATTTCCGATAGCTGCCCCATGCAGGCCAAACCGCTCGTTGGGATCATCATGGGCAGCACGTCCGATTGGGAGACGATGCAGCACGCCGCCGCACAGCTCGAGGCACTCGGAGTGCCGTATGAGAAACGCGTCGTGAGCGCGCACCGCACACCCAAGCTCATGGTGAGCTATGCCGAGAGCGCGGAAAAACGTGGTCTCAAAGTCATCATTGCTGGCGCGGGCGGTGCCGCGCACTTGCCCGGCATGACTGCATCGATGACCTCGCTTCCCGTGCTGGGCGTGCCCGTGGAATCGAAAACCCTGAAGGGCCTCGATTCGCTTCTCTCCATTGTGCAGATGCCCGGCGGCGTGCCGGTGGCGACCTTTGCGATCGGCAAGGCCGGCGCGATCAACGCCGCGCTTTTCGCTGCCTCGCTCGTCGCCCTCGACGACGCGAAGACCCGCCGCGCGTGGAAAAACTTCCGCACGCAACAGACCGCGAAGGTGCTCAAGGCCAAGCTGCGGTGAGCGCCGCGCTGCGCGCGACGCAGTTGAGAGTTGAGGGCTGAGAGTTGAGAGCGGGCCACGAACACGCGCTTGCGGCTCTCAACTCTCAGCTCTCAACTCTCAACTTTCCTTCCCGCATGATCCCTCCCGGCAAAACCATCGGCATTCTCGGCGGCGGCCAGCTCGGTCGTATGCTCGCGCAAGCGGCCCAGACGATGGGCTACCGCGTGCACGTCTTCGAGCCGCAGGCCAACTGTCCCGCGGGCGCCGTGGCCAACCTCGAGGTCAACGCATCTTACGACGATATCGAAGCGCTCAAACGTTTCGCCGCCGACGTTGACGTCATCACTTACGAGTTCGAGAACATCCCCTCGGAGCCACTCGCCGCGATCGCGCCACTCGTGCCGCTGCATCCGCGTGCCGACGTCCTTCACATCTGCCAGAACCGCCAGCGCGAAAAGAACTGGTTGCGCTCGCATAACTTTCCCCACGTGCGCTACGCCGAAGCGCTCGACGGCGACATCGCCGCCGCCGTTGCGCAGGTCGGCCGCCCGTGTGTCGTGAAGACCGCCGACTTCGGTTACGACGGCAAAGGCCAGATGCGCATCGTCGACGACGCCGATCTGGAAAAAGCCGCCGCCATTTTCCGCGGACGTCGTTGCGTCGTCGAAAAATGGATCGATTTCAAATGCGAGCTTTCCGTCGTCGTCGCGCGCTCGAGCACCGGCGAAGTCCGCAGTTTCCCCGTCGCGGAAAACATCCACACGCGCCACATCCTCGATTTCTCGATCGTGCCCGCGCGCGTCGGCGAGCCGATCGCGCGTGAAGCCGAGCAACTCGCGAGCACCATCGCCGAAAAACTCGGCGTCGTCGGCCTCCTCGCCGTTGAGATGTTTGTTTCCACCACCGGCGAAGTGCTCGTCAACGAACTCGCGCCGCGTCCGCACAACTCCGGCCACTGGTCGCTCGACGGCTGCGCGACGAGTCAGTTCGAGCAACACCTCCGCGCCGTGTGCGGCCTGCCGCTCGGCCCGGTGACCGTGCGCCAGCCGAGCGTGATGGTGAACATCCTCGGTGACGCGTGGAAATGGGCCGACAACCAAGTCACCGCCGCGCCGCACTGGGAAGCGATCCTCGCCGATCCCTCGGCCAAGCTGCATCTTTATGGCAAAGCCGAGCCGCGCCTCGGCCGGAAAATGGGTCACTTCACCGTCTGCGCCGACGACGTCGAGCAAGCCCTCGACCGCGCGCGCGAGCTGAAGCAACGGCTCTGAGGCGCGCACCCGCTTGTTCTCTTTCTCGTAATCGTCCTCGTTCTCGCAACCGCGCGCTACATCGCTGGACCGATTCGAGAACGAAGAACGATTACGGTGGTTGCGAGTTCGATTCGCGCCGCACTCAGTCCCGACCCGGTGCGCACCTTGGCTCGACCTTGTCCGCAACGTGTCCCGACCCGGTCCGGACCTTGGCGCGACCCGGTCCGCACTTTGTCCCGACTCACGCCGGACTCGGGTATGACTCGGCTCCGCTCAGATCGCCGTCGCGGCGGCGTAGTCGTTGGGGGTGTCGAGATCGGTGGCGAGTTCGGGCGCGTCCACGCGCGCGACGTCGTTGGTGCTGCCGTTGAGGAGATCGCGGGCGCCGGTGTCGCCGGTGAGCGCGGCAAGCGTCGCGAAGTGGTTCCGGCGGAGGAGCGCTGGCACGCCGTTGCGACCGGAGTAAAAACAGGCTGCGATGCCGTTTGCGTGAGGCGGGAGTGCGGCGATGAGTTTTTCCACGATTTGGGACGAAAACGCGGGCTGGTCGCAGACGGTGAACAGGGCGGCGTCGAGGTCGCGGGAGAATTGTTGCAGCGTGTCGGTGCCGCAGCGGACGGAGGAGGCAAGGCCTTCGGGCCAGGCGGCGTTTTCGGCAATGATCACGGGGCGGCGGGCGAGGAGCGGACGAATTTCCTCGGCGTGCGAACCGAGCACGACCACCACGGGCCAGACCGGTGTGGCGAGCAGTGCGTCGACCGTGCGGACGATAAGCGGAGAGCCTTGAAGCGGCAGAAGTTGTTTCGGTCGACCCATGCGGGTGGACGCACCCGCGGCGAGGACGACGGCGCCGATGCGAAGCGGAGAACGGGGCGGCAAGCTCATCGGTCGCGGGGAAAGGAGTTAACTGTGAATCGGGCGCTCGCGCTGGCGCAGCGGACGAGCGTCGCGGCGGGTGAGCACGCTTTGGATTTCCGCGAGAATGCTCAGCGCGACCTCGGCGGGCGTGTCGCCACCCAGATCAAGTCCGGTCGGCGCGTGGAGCCGGGCCCGATCGGTTTCGGAGAAGGAGGCGCCTTGGTCGGTTAGGTCCTGTAGAATGCGGGTGGCGCGTTTTTTCGGGCCAAGCAGGCCGAGATAGGCGAGCGGGCGGGCCAGGAGTTGGCCCAGTAGCGGAGTATCGTGGATGTAGTGGTGTGTCATGATCACCACGGCGGTGCGAGGAGTGAGGACAACTCCCTGCGAATCGAGCGGCTTTGAGGGATCGATGACGAGCACGCGCGCGGCTTGCGGGAAACGCGCCGGCGTGGCGTAGGCCGGCCGCGGATCGGCGACCGTGATGCGCCACCCGAGCGTGGCAGCGAGCGCGGCGAGCGGTTGCGCGTCGTCGCCTGCGCCAAAGATCGTGAGCGGCTGCGGTGGCAGAATCTCTTGATGGAAAACGTCCGGCGCCGGCGCGTCGGGGGTTGAATCGTCGAGCCGCGTGCAGGTGTGCGCGTCGTCGCCAAACGCGACGGCGAGCCGGGTGGGGCGGTCGGCCGCGAGGTTTTCGCGTAGGGTCGCGATCCACGGTGCGGCGGAATCGATCCGCTCGAGCACCACGCGCACGACGCCGTGGCAGCCGAGCCCCACGCCCCACACGAGATCGTTTTCCGAAGTGGTGTCATACACGACTGCCTGCGGTCTGCCCGTGGTGAGGACTTCGCTGGCGCGGGCGACGAGATCTTCTTCCAAGCAACCGCCACTGATCGATCCGACGCGTGAGCGATCTGCGCTGATAAGTAGTCGGGCGCCCGGCCTGCGATAGGAGGAGCCGGCGACGGAAACCAGGGTGCAAAGCACCGCGGACTGCGGGGGCTCGGCGGAAAGCTTTCGGAGGATGGCTTCAATCTCCGTCATGAGGGGCGCTAGAAGAAGCATTCATAGTTCACGCGTTTCCGCGCCGCGCAATGGCGCGCTGCCAGAGGGGAAAGAAAAGAATTTTTGGAGGCCATCCAGAAGGCTCCATTTGGACTATGACGCACTGGTTCCCGTGGAACTATGTCATAACCAGAGGATTATGTGCGCACAATAACGCTAATGCTAAGCATTAATTATCAATGTAATGCGGTGCCACTCGGGTGCAATTAACGAAACTGTTGCATTCCGGCCTGATTCTAGCAGCCTCGCCCGCAAGTTCAATTCGGCGTCAGCCGGTTAACTTACACACAACACAACATAAACTGATTAAACTATGAACATGCTTCTTAAACGGAAGTTCATGGCCGGGCTGTCGCTGTTCGCGGCGGCCAACGTGGTTGCAGTCACCGGCGCTTTTGCGCAGACAACCAGCAGTGACTCCGAGCAGACGGTTACGCTCGAGAAGTTCGAAGTCACTGGCTCCTACATCCCCTATTCGGCGGATGCTCCCGCGGTTCCGGTTACGCTCGTTGGTCCTCGCGAAATCGAGGCGACCGGCCGTAGCGGCGACCTTCTCGAAGTGATTCGCAAGGCCGTCCCGCAGTTCGTGGGTAATGGTAACCTTGGTTCGTCCAACTCGAACATCTCGGGTGGCTCGACGAACGGTGGTTCCCAAGTTCGCCTCCGTAACGTGCAGACGCTGGTGCTGGTCAACGGTCGTCGTGCGGCGTTCGCGCCCGTGAGCGCGGTTGGCGGTTACGACTTCGTCGACGTCAACTCGATCCCGGTCTCCGCGGTCGAGCGCATCGAAGTCCTCAAGGACGGTGCTTCCGCGCTCTACGGCTCTGACGCCGTTTCCGGTGTGGTGAACATCATCCTCAAGAAGGACTACGAGGGCGCCGAGGTCGGTGGCACCTATCACATCTCGAAGAACGAAGGTAGCACCTGGGAAGAGCGTTCGGCTCGCCTCACGGTCGGTGCGAAGTCGGGCAAGACCTCCGTCACCCTTTCGGCTGAGTGGGTCCGCAGCGATCCGCTCTTCCAGAACGAGCGCGGTTTCTCGGCCGACCAGACCGGCAAGACTTCCAGCTTCGCTGGTGTTGTGAACTACTTCGGCGAAGAGTCGGGCAACTTCCTCCTCGCTGATCGTGGCGCTCCTCCGCTGAACACCGACATGACCGGCGCCGAGCTGGTTGCCGCTGGTTACTACACCCAGCCGTCGGTTCCCCTCAGCAGCCTCTTCAATCTGTCGCAGTATGTGACGCTCGCTCTCGGCAACGAGAAGCAGGCTCTCGTGGCGAACATTACCCACGAGCTCTCCGACAAGGTGGAGCTGTTCAGCGACATCCTCTATTCGCACACCGATACCTTCTACCAACTCGCGGCCCAGCCGATCGTCGGTATGCCGATCTTGGCGGCTGACACCGAGGGCTTCGGTGGCCCCACCGGCTACACGCTCCCTGAGCAGTTCCAGAACCCGTTCGATGATCTCGTGCTGGTTCGTAACCGCTTCGTCGACAATCCGCGTAAATATTACAGCGAGAACGACTCGTTCCGCGGCCTCTTCGGTATCCGTGGCGAAATCAACGAGCTCTTCTCGTTCGAGGCCGCTGCGAACCTGAACAAGGTCAACCAGATGTTCCGCAACGAAAACGTGATCGACCGTGTCGCTCTGGCCAATGCCATCGACTCGAACCTGATCAACCTCTTCGCTCGCGAACAGGATCCTGCGAAGATGAAGACCGCCAACATCTTCGGCACGGCTTACTCGAAGAACGTCAGCACCCTGATCGGCTTCGACGCCCGCCTCATCGGCGAGATTCCTGATGTCCTCCCGGCCGGCTCCATCCGCTTCGCGGTGGGCGGCGAGACCCGTCGTGAGACGCTGTCTGCCAAGCCTGACGTCGGCAGCTACACGATCTCCGATCCCAACAGCCCGCTCTACGGTTCGCCCTCCGCTTGGGACGGCGCGACGACCTCCGATCCGTTCAGCGTCGACCGCTCCGTCGACTCGTTCTTCGCCGAAGTTCGTGTCCCGATCACCTCGGCGAAGCAGGCCATCAAGGGTTTCCACACGATGGAACTCGATCTGGCCGCCCGTAAGGACTTCTACAGCGACACCGATGATCCGCTCGTTCCGAAGATCTCGCTCCGCTGGCTCCCGGTGAACGACGAGTTCGCAATCCGCGCTTCCTACTCGGAGTCCTTCTCCGCCGCCAGCCTCTACTCCCTGTTCGGCCCCGGTGGCGTGGGCTTCACGGAGCAGCCCGTGGGCGTCGAGTTCGTCGACGGCCGCGTGATGGACGAGAATGTTGACCAGGGCTTCCTGCGCATTCTCTCCAACCCGAACCTGCTGCCGGAAGAGGCGCAGAACTACTCCGCTGGTATCGTTTACTCGCCCAAGGCCATCAAAGGTCTGTCCGTCGAGCTGAACTACTTCTACATCAAGCAGGACCAGATCGTTGGCGCGATCAACGACCTCACCATCCTCCAGGATGTCGAGACCAACGGTGCCGACTCCGAGTATGCTGATCGCGTGCGCATCGGCAGCTTCAACGGCACCGCCATCACGGCTCCCGGCCAGCTGAGCGCTGCGTTCGACGCCGCCGGCGGTTCGTTCACCCGCGTGTTCGTCACGAACTACTCGGAGAACTTCGTTTCCGGCCGCCAGGACGGTTTCGATGCCACGGTCAACTACGCCTTCGACGTGCCCTCCGTGGCCCGCTTCAACATCGCCCTGAACGGTCTCTTCTATAACCGCTTCAGCGTCGATGATGAGGACTATGTTGGCACGACCAACGGCAGCAGCGTCCTCAACGGCGGCACCATCCCGGATTGGCGTGGTAACCTCCGCATTGAGGCCACCCGTGGCAACTTCGATGCCGGCATCGTGATCGACTACATCCCGAGCGTGACCGACACCGTCGCGTCTGAGACCCAGACCGACCCGACGATGGATCGCCACGTCGAGTCCTTCACCAGCGTGGACCTCTACCTCGGCTACACCTTCAAGGGTGGCGAAGGCCTCGCCCGCTATGTGGACGGCCTCAGCCTCCGCGTCGGTGCCCTGAACGTGTTCAACGAGCACATTCCGCTGGCTGCCGCCTCCTGGACGGATGCCAATGCCGACACCGCCACGTATGGCGCGTTGGGCCGCGAGTTCTTCATCTCGGCCAGCTACAAGTTCTAATTGAGAACGCTGCGTCTTTGATGCAGTCATCAAACCGGAGACCGCGAGGTCTCCGGTTTTTTTTTGCTCTTATGAAGATACTCCGTGTTGCCCGCTTTTTCTGCTGCGCGCTTCTCTGGCCTGTCAGCCACGCGCTCTTCGGTGCTCCGATCCCGCTAGAGGACTTTTTCCGCGAGTCGGAGATTTCTGCGCCGTCACTCTCCCAGGACGGCACGCGCATCGTGTTCCTGATGCGCAACCACCCTGCGCGGACCTCGATCGCGGTTTACGACATCAAGAAACAGCAGGGCTCCATCGTCTTCGTGCCCGGCGACTACAATGTCGACTTCGCTTTCTGGAAGCGCGACCGGATCGTCTTCGGCGGCGACGCTGGCGGTAACGAGTCCTTTGCGCTCCGCTCGATCAAGGCCGACGGCTCGGATCTGCGCGACCTGAGTGAATCGGTGCGGAAATATCGTCCCGTCGACGGTCCGGTCGGCAGCAGCCTGTATTCAACGCTGCGCGATGATCCCGACCACATCCTCATTGCTGGCTTCGGCGTGAGAAAGGATGGGAATGGGCCGATGGCAGCCGATCACGCCCTTTGGTCTTTACCGCCTCAATGTGATTTCCGGCAAACGCACGCTCGTGGAAAACTGGGATGATCGCGCCACGGCTTACATCGTGGATCCTCGCTCTGGCGAGGTCTACGGCCGCACCCGGCAGTCGGGTGGCAACCAGATCCTCGAGATCAAGAATCTTCAGGGCGCCTACAAAGTCGTGGGCGAGTATCCCGGAAGCACCCTGCCTTATGGGTTCGCCGGGTTGTTGCCTGGAAACAAGGAAGCCCTCGTGCAGGTGGACGACGGGACGCCGGATAACGACCGCAAGCCTCTCTACGTTTTCGACCGGGACTCGACCAAACTGGGACGAAAGCTCTATGCCGCGCCGGCAGGTGAGATCGTCCAAATCCACCGTGATCGCGCCCGTCGCGTCGTAGGCATCACCTACGAAGCCGAGCGGAGAGAGACGGACTGGTTCGATCCGGTGTGGGCCAAGATCGCCGCGTCGCTTCGCGTTACCTTCCCGGATCACCGGGTCGAGATCGCGCACTCCACCGACGACGCCAAGCTCCATATCGTCTATGTTTACAGCGATCGCGATCCGGGTGCGTTCTACATCTTCGACTCCGTTGCGCCTTCGCTTACGCCTTTGGGCAAGATCAACACCCGCCTTGATCCCGCGCGGCTCGCGAACCGGCAGCCGGTAAAATACCCGGCTCGCGATGGCTTGGAGATCCACGGCTACCTCACCGAGCCCCTCGGCAGAGAAGGGCAGAAGAACCCGCTCATTCTGCTGCCGCACGGCGGACCGTTCGGCATTCGCGATTCATGGGCCTTCGATGCCGACGCGCAATTTCTGGCCAGTCGCGGATACTCTGTTCTGCAGGTAAATTACCGCGGCTCCGGCGGCTATGGATCCAGCTTTTATCGCGCTGGTTTGCGCCAGTGGGGACGGAAGATGCAGGACGACCTCACCGATGCCGTGCATTGGGCGATTGAGAAAGGTATCACCTCTCCGGATACGGTCGCGATCTACGGGGCGAGCTACGGTGGCTACGCGACGCTCGCCGGTTTGGTCTACACTCCCGAACTCTATCGCTGCGGCATCAACTACGTCGGCGTTTCGGATCTGCGATTGATCGTTTACGCCAACGAAGATCAGGGCCGCGGCGCCGATCTTTTCTTTGCCGAGGCGATCGGCCGCGATCGCAACGAGCTCCGGGATCGATCCCCGGTGGAGCATGTGGCGAACATTCGCGTGCCGACGCTTCACGCTTACGGTGAGAACGATCCACGCGTGGACATCGGCCACTGGAAAGTGCTCGAGCGCGAGCTGAAACGGCACAACAAGCCTTACCAATACATCCGCGAACGCGACGAGGGACACGGCTTCGAATCCGAAGGCAGCCGTATCGCCTTTTATACGGCCGTCGAAAAGTTCCTGGCGGAACACCTGCCGGTCGAGAGCCGCTGATCGCGTAAACGCGAGAAAAGAGCGCGGGCGCGTCGTTCAGGCCGCGACCATGGGCGGCCGCGCGCGGTTTTCTCGTAACGTGTATCCATAAACGCGATACGCAGCGGACTCGTGCGGTCTCCGCGGTGGCATCGGGCTTCTTTCCCAAGGAGCTGCGCCGCGGCTGATGGTGGGGCATCGCCCCAAATGTGCCGCGCAGGCGAAGCCCTGCCTCCGGTCTGCGGTCTGATGGCACTCTTGCACGTGTCGGTTCCCACCAGGGAACCCACGAAAAACACCAACCGCACACTGATTATGAACAACCTTGCCCTAAGGCGGGTGGCAGCGGCGCTGTCGCTCGTCGTCACCGCATTCGCGGTGCCCTCCACGCTTTCAGCTCAAACCCCAAATGAGCCATCGGCTGACGAGCCGGTTACGACCCTTGAGGAATTCAGGGTCACCGGTTCTCACATCAGCGGCATCGATGCAGCGGGACTTAATCCTGTGACCGCCATTCCTCGGGCGGCGATCGATCTCGGTGGTTACACCAATGTGGGCGATGCGCTCCGCAGTCTCTCGTTTATCTCTGGCTCGTCGATCATTCCCACTGGCTCGGGTAACAGTTTTACGCCCGGTGCTTCGTCGGTGAATCTTCGCGGCCTCGGCGTAAACAACGTCCTCGTGCTCCTCAACGGACGTCGTGCCGCGCCGCTCGCCACGCCGGGTTTCAACGGCCTGCAGACCATGTTCGATCTCAACAGCATCCCTGCTGGCGCGATCGAATCGATCGAGGTCCTGAAGGACGGCGCGTCCGCGATCTACGGCTCCGACGCGGTCTCCGGCGTGATCAACGTCAAGATGCGCAAAAACTACCAGGGCCTCACGACCACGATCGGCGTCGGCAACACCGTGAGCACCGACTCGCTCGAGAAAACCGCCACGATCGTTTACGGCACGAGCACCGATAAAATCTCTTTCACCGCGGCCGTCGATTGGACCGACCGCAACGGCATTCAAGAGCGCGACTACGCGTTCTCGCGCGACGCGAATCTTACCTCCCGCGGTGGTCCGGATCTGCGTAGCTACGCCGGTTATCCTGCGCTCGTTTACGTGCCCAGTCTGGACAACTACTACACGCTGGCTGCGCCCACCGCGAACCCGACACTCGGAGACTTCGTCGTGGCCGACGTCAGCACCGGCAATTACAACTTCCAGGAAGCCGCCGGCCAGGTGCCCGAAACGCGCCAGTTCGGCGTTTATACGCGCGGTCAGTATGATTTCTCGGACCGTCTTTACGGTTTCCTCGAAGTCACCTATCGCCGCACCGAATCCACGATCAACGCCGCGTCTTCGCCGGTTTTCAATTACACTGAAAATGGCACGGGCCCGCTCACCGGCGCGCTCAACATCCCGTCCACCAATCCTTACAATCCCTTCGGCGAAGACCTCGAGGACGAGTGGTATTTCCGCATCGTTCACGCCGGTCCGCGTGTGAATGACGTCACGTCCGACACGCCGCGTTTCGTCTTGGGTCTCGGCGGCAAACTGCCCGCCGATTGGGAGTGGGAAGCCGCTACGCTCTACAGCAAAAACGAAACGCAGAACCTCAATCGCGGCACGGTGTTCGATAATCTCTATCAGCAAGCGCTCAACGGCATCGAGATCGAGGGCGAGACGCTCTACGCGAATCCCTTCGGTCCCGAGGATCCGCGCCTCGCGCAGTATTACTCCGGCTCCGATCCCAACAGCGCGACGTTCGAACTGCGCACGTTCGACGTTTCGGCCAACGGCTCCATTCTCCAGCTGCCCGCCGGCGACCTCAAAGTCGCGGTCGGCGGTGAGTGGCGCTCCGAAGAGATGGAGAGCAATCGCACGATCAACAACGCCACCGGCAACGTGATCGGCGGTGCCGAAGGCACCTCGACGCGTGGCGATCGCACCGTCGAATCCGGTTATCTCGAACTCAATGTTCCGATCATCACGGGCCTGCAGGCGCAACTCGCCGGACGTGTCGAGCACTACAGCGACTTCGGCACGGCGACGAAACCGAAAGTCGCGATTTCCTACCGTCCGACGCAATGGCTGTTGTTGCGTTCGTCATTCGGCCAGTCGTTCCACGCGCCCGATCTCGCCTATCTCTACACGAGCCAGGTCACGACGTTTAGCTCGAGCCCGCTCGTCGACCCGAAACGCCCCAACGATGCGCCGCGCCAGATTCAGACCAAGGGTGGCGGCAATCCCGACCTCGATCCCGAGGAAACGGATTCGATCTACGCGGGCTTCCAGATCAATCCGGGCGGCATCTTCAAGAATCTCGAGATCGCGGTGGACTGGTTGCAGTTCAAGCAGACCAACCTCATCGCGCAGCTCGGCGAGGACTACATCCTCGATCACGAGGACGATCTCCCCGGCTCCGTTGTGCGCAATGCGCCTGCGGCCGGCGAGAGCGTGGGTGTGATCAACTACATCAACGACGTCTATCGCAACATCGACTCCCAAACCTATCGGGGCGTCGACATGGAGTTCCGCTATCGGGTGCAGACCGAGTCGCTCGGCCGCTTCACGTTCAGCCTCGGTGGCACCTATCTCCAAAAACTCCGCTACAACGACGAGGACTACCAGGGCACCTACAACTATCCGTTCTGGCGCGGCACGTTCATCACCACGTGGGAGCGGGGCGACTGGTCAGCCTCGATCATGGCCGACTACATCGGCGCCTTCGACGACTACTCCGGCCCGGGCAACGTCAGCGAGCAGCTGCAGATTCATCCGCAGATCTCCTACCGGGGATTCGCTCGCACGAAGCTGACGATCGGCGCACGCAATGTCTTCAACCGCAACCCGCCGTTCGACGCCCACTCGTCCACGGGTTACAACCAGGACATCAGCATTCCGGAAAAGGCGTTCGTTTACGTCCGCGCTTCGCGCGACTTCTAGACCACGCCGCGAGTGTTTCGCTGGCTTCATGAGGCCCGCCTAACGGTGGGCCTCATTGTTTTAGTTTTTTCGGCGTGCCCAGTTCGAGCACGCCGATGGTCACCGGCGCGTAGCCTTGCTGCGGCCAAGGCTCTCCCGTCCACGCGGGTTTGCCGATCCGACGCCAACCCTTGCCAAAGCTCCACCGGGGCCCGCCGCGCTCGTCTACGAGAAAAACGCGTCCGACCTTCACTTCGCCCGTGCCGCGCACTGCGATGCGCAGCTCGGGAAATGACTCTACCTTTTCGTCCCAGGCGATCGGTGCTGCGTGCGAGCGAACGATATCGCTACGTGCATTCGCAGCGCGCGATTGAAATTCGATCGTGTAACAACTCTGCAGCGTCTGCCACGAGCCATCGGCCGCGCGCTGTTCCACGGCCACGCACTGCGCGGCGGGGGCGAAGTTCCACACATCGTAGCAAAGCTGCCAGACTGGACCAAACACGTCGCTCTTTCCCGCGACCCACGCCGCCAGCCGCTCCGCGTCGTGCCGCACGATCGCTTCGTTCGGTCCGCTCACACGCGCGTCGCGCGTCAATCGCCACATCATCTGCGCCGCGCGCAGACCCGCGCGCAGCGCCGGACGAAACGCTTTCGCCAATGCCGACCGTTGCGCGCGTGTCGCTGTCGCCCGCGCACCGAGTCGCGCCACGCGCCGCACGAAAACGTCGCGCTGTGTGAGGTAGTGACGAAACGCCAGGCTCGCGCGTAGAGGAACTGGCGCGCCGTCCGCGCGCGCCTTCTGCGCGAGGTTGCGGAAGTGCCGCTCCTCTTTTCCGGTAGTTCGCCAGTGGCTCCAGTCGTGAGGCCGTGTCCCAGCGCTCGTTGATCTGCCAGCGTGGGTATCCGCCAAACGGATACTTGTCGGCCGCGAGCGCGAGTCTTGCGGCAGCGCGGCCTTTTTTGCCGAACGCGCGTTCGAATCCACGCGCGAGCATTTCGCGCGGATCGTTGATTTCCGGTTCGAGCCACAAACACGCCGCCGCGGCGTCCACGGCAGTCGTCAGTTCGATCGCGAGCCGATACGGCTCCCACGAACTCACGAGAAAGCCTTTCGCTCCGATGCGCCGACTGTGCCGCCACCACGCGAGGATGTTGTTCATCCGGTCGGTGAAGTGGGGCAGCGGTTCGAAGCGAAACGCGCCGTTCATCGGGCAGCCATACAGCGCGATCCCGCGCTCACGCAGTGGCGTCGCGATGTCGACGTCCTTGAAGTTGAACAGCTCCACTTTCGGCAGTCGCCGAAACGCGTGGTAATACCACTCGTAGGTCGTGATGCCGCGCGGCAGGAGCGGAATCGCTTCCGGCAGAAAGTAGAGCATGTCGGCCCACATGCTCATCTCGAGCCCCAGCGAGCGCACGAGCCGGTCGAGTCGGCCGACGTAGCGCGCGAAGTGTGCGGCGCGTCCGATCCGCGCGATCTCGCGCTGACTGCGTGGGTGCTTTCCGAGGTGGAACGATTCGTCGAGTCCGACGTGGACTTTTCCCGCGGTGCAGAACGGCGCCATGTCGCGCAGGAGTTTTTCGGCGATCTCCAGCGTGCGCGGATGCAGCGGGCAAATCTGTCCTTTTTCCAACGGCGAGCCGTCCTCCGCGCGCAGTTCGTTCAGGTCGCGGAGCTCGGGCACTTTGATGAGATACTGCGTGTGTCCGAGCAGATTGACGATTGGGACGACCTTGATGCCCACGCGGTCCGCGGCGCGCACGAGCTTCGTGAATTCAGAATATGAATACGCGTCCTCCCGCGCGACGCCCGGAAGACTCGGATATTCGACGGCGTCTTCGAGATGCAGGTGCAGTTCCTGATAACCCCAGTCGGCGTAGCGCGGCAGTTGTTTCAGCAGCCAGTCGAGGCGCTCGATCTGACGGGCGAGGTCCCACTGAAAGGACCGGATTGGGTTGAAGGAAGACGTGGGCACGAAACGTTGCGAGCGGGTGTAGCTCGCCGTCCGCACTGCGTAAAGCCCCGGTCCGCACCGTGGCGCGACTCAAGCCGCACCTTGTCGCGACCGTGTCCGGACCTTGGCTCGACCCGGTCCGCACTCAGTCCCGAGTCGGTGCGCCATGTGTCCCGGCCCGATCCGCACTCAGGCACGATTCGCGTAAACGAAAAAGCCCGCCGAGGACGGCGGGCTCCACCTTGCGAGGAGAATGATCTCAGCCGCGTTTCTTTTGGATCAACGCTTCGAGCTTGATCGCGTCGGCGGCGAAGAGGCGGATGCCGTCGGAGAGTTTCTCCGTGGCCATCTGGTCTTCGTTGTGCGCCCAGCGGAAGGATTCCTCGTCGAAGCTCACGCGATCGATCGCGAGCGCCCCGGCTTTCTCCGCGTCGAGTTTCTTGACGACGGGTTCCGTGGACTCGGCGAGTTCCTTGAGCAGCGCGGGCGAGATGGTGAGCAGATCGCAGCCGGCGAGTTCGAGGATTTCGCCTTTGTTGCGGAAGCTGGCGCCCATGACTTCGGTTTTGTAGCCGAAGCGTTTGTAGTAATTGAAAATCTGCGTGACGGACTGCACGCCGGGATCTTCCGCGGGCGCGTAATCTTTGCCGGTGTTTTTCTTGTGCCAATCGAGGATGCGGCCGACGAAGGGCGAGATGAGTTTCACGCCGGCTTCAGCGCAGGCGACGGCTTGGGCAAAGGAGAAGAGAAGGGTGAGGTTGCAGTGGATGCCCTGCTGCTCGAGCTGCTCGGCGGCTTTGATGCCCTCCCACGTCGAGGCGATCTTGATGAGGATGCGTTCGCGCGCGATGCCGGCCTTCTCGTAGAGCGCGATGATTTCCTTGGCTTTGGCAACGGAGCCGGCGGTGTCGAAGGAGAAACGCGCGTCGACCTCGGTGGAGACGCGGCCGGGCACGATTTTCAGAATCTCAATGCCGAAGAGCACGAGCAGCTGATCGATCACGGTGCCGATGGAGGCGCCGCTGCCGGCATCCTTGATCGCGCGATCGACGAGGTGACCGTAATCGGACATGCCCGCGGCCTTCAGGATGAGGCTCGGATTGGTCGTCGCGTCCTGAGGCGTGAAAGCCTTGATGCTGCCGAAGTCGCCGGTGTCGGCGACGACCTTGGTGAATTGCTTGAGTTGATCGAGTTGGGAGGTCGCCATGGGAAAGATAAACGCAGCTTAAGTGCTATTCGCGGGGCTGCAAATGCTGCTTGAGCCAGGCGACGCCGCCCGCCTCGTCGGAAAACGCGCCGTCGAGCTGCGCCTCGAAAGCGGCGTCGAGCAGCGGTTTGAACTCGGGGCCGGGTTTGTGGCCGAGCGCGAGGAGGTGGCGACCGAGCAGGATCGGTCGCGGCGCGGCGCGCTGGACCGCGAGAGCGTGAGCGGCGCGGACGAGTTCTTCGATCAACCGGTCGGTGGTGGGCGATTTCAGGGGAGGGCGGCCGTTGGAGTCGGCGCGCATGACCATGGCGAGATCGTCGATCGTGGCGGGGGCGAGTTTGCGTGCGAGGCGGCGCACCTGCGAATCGGAGAAGCGTCCGTCGTGTCCGTGATGATGCGCGAAATGATGCACCACGAGCGCGCACACGGGCTCATCAAAATAAAGCGGCGCGCCAATACGTCGGAGAAAGTTCTTCGCGAGCGGACCGCCCGCGCTTTCGTGACCGGGACTGATCCAATGCATCGCGCCGCGTTTCTCCGCGAAGACCGTGGTGGCCGGTTTTCCGAAATCGTGCGCGAGCACCGCGAAGATCAGCAGCTGGCGGCGTTCGGGCGAGGAGCCGGTCCACTCGGGCAGGGCGACGAGTGCGTCGAGGCAATGTTGCGTGTGTGTGAACACATCGCCCTCGGGATGCCATTCGGGATCCTGCGGCGTGCCGCGCAGCACGGCGATCTCGGGGAAGTGACGCAGCCAGCCGGAGTCCTCGAGCACCGCAAGTCCGCGGGAAGGGCGGGTGGATTTTGTCGCCCATTTCTGCCACTCACCCCACACGCGCTCCACCGGCAGCTCGGCATACGTATCCGAAATCTGGCGACAGAGCTCCGCGGTTTCGGGCGCGAGCCGGAGGTCGAAGCGCGCGGCGAGTTGAAATGCGCGGAGCACGCGCAACGGATCTTCGCTAAACGCCGCACTCGTGTGACGGAGGATGCCCGTGCGCAGGTCCTCGCGTCCGCCGTGCGGATCGATGATCTCGCCGGTGAACGGATCGCAGGCGATCGCGTTGATCGTGAAATCGCGGCGGGCCGCGGCGTCGGCGTCGCTGAGATTCGGTTCGGGTTCGACGCGAAAGCCGCGGTGGCCCGCGCCGGTTTTAGATTCGCGCCGAGGGAGGCTGAAGTCGTATTCCGCGCCCGTGGCAGCACTGCGGACCTTGATCACGCCGAAGCTGCGGCCCACAACGTCGGTCGCGCCAAAACGGGCGAGCGCGCGATGGAGCGTGTCAAATGTCGCGCCCGCGACTTCGACGTCGAAATCCTTCGGCTCGATGCCCAGCAGCCAGTCGCGCACACCGCCTCCGACGAGGCGCGGACGACCCACGGCACGGACTGCTTCGAGCATCCGCGCGAGGTCGGCGGGGAGGAGGCGGCGTTGAGCCGAAACGCGAACTTGTCGGCTCCACGCCCATGATTCGCGTTTCAGTCTTTCTTCAGCGCCGCCGGGATCAGCAGCAGCCAACCGAGAATAAAGGCGAGTCCACCGATTGGGGTGATGGGCCCCAACCAGCGCAGGCCGAGCACCGCCAGCAGGTAGAGAGAACCGGAAAAAATCAGAATCCCGCCCGTCCAGCACCAGGCAATCAGGCGCCCAAGTGTCGCTGCCCGCGGGCCGAGTTGCGCCTGAAAAATGCCCAGCCCGAACAGCGCCACCGCGTGCAGCAGGTGGTAGCGTGCAGCGGTTTCCCATGAAACCGAGGTGCCTTTCTCGATCAGGAGCGCCTTGAGCCCGTGCGCGCCGAATGCGCCCAGAGCCACGCCGGTGGCGCCTGCGATACCTGCAACGATCAATGTCACGCGGGAGTTCATGCGCGAAAGCGTTGCACAGGATCGCGATGAAACAAGCCCGTTGACGTGCGAGCACGCTTTGCCACAAAGGCCGGCCGTCCGAGGGGATTCCGCACTCGTGCCTGCTCACAGGCGCGGGCATTTCGGTGCGTGCAGGAAAACAGGGGTTGACACGACTTCGCGAAACCCTAGCTGTTGGCCTCTTTTCCCATGAAAACCTTTCTCGCCAAAAAGGAGACCGTGCAGCCCAAGTGGTATCTGATCGATGCCGCCGGCGTTCCGCTTGGCCGTCTCGCTGTCAAGGCCGCCAACATCATCCGCGGCCGTCACAAGGCTTTCCTACACGCCCAGCGTCGACACGGGAGACTACGTGGTGGTCATCAATGCCGAGAAGGTCGTCCTCACCGGTAAGAAGGAAGAGCAGAACGAGTATATGTTCTTCTCCGGCTTCGTGGGCGGCGAGAGCTACCGCAGCGTCCCGCAGATGCGCGAAAAGAATCCGCAGTTCATCATCGAGCACGCCGTGAAGGGCATGCTGCCGAAGAATCGCATCGCGGTCAAAATGCTCACCAAGCTCCGCGTTTTCCGCGGCGAGCAGCACGAGCACGAGTCGCAGAATCCCCAGAAGATTTCCGTCTGAGTATAGCCCATGAGCACCGCCACCGCCTCTAACGTTTTCCTTGGCACCGGCCGTCGCAAGACCGCCACCGCTCGCGTTCGTCTTTCTGAAGGCAGCGGCAAGCTGACCGTCAACGGCCGCGACTTCGACACCTATTTCACCCACGAGAATTTCTCCAAGGCCGCTTACGCGCCCCTTCTCACGGTGGACCTCCGCGACAAGATCGACGTCTCGGTCAATGTTTCCGGTGGTGGCATCGCCGGCCAGGCTGGCGCGGTGGCTCACGGCATTGCCCGTGCTCTGCAGAAGCTCAATCCCGAGCTCCGCGTGCCCCTGAAGAAGGCCGGTCACCTCGAGCGTGACGACCGCATGAAGGAGCGCAAAAAGCCCGGCCAGCCCGGCGCCCGCAAGCGCTTCCAGTTCTCGAAGCGCTAATCGCTCGACGAGTTCTCTTTTCAAACGCCCGGCCCGCAAGCCGGGCGTTTTTGTTTTCGGTTGGCGAGAGGGCCGCTCTTGTTTGCCGGGATGTTGTGCGAAGGAGTGTAAATCGTGGCCTAATTCGCTGATGTCCGCGGTTCGCAGAAACTCCAATGCTGGCGCTCTATCGCCGAACTGTTTTTCTCGCGGCATGCGTTCGCGGCGATGGCGTCGATTGATTTCAGCGTGGTGGGGAGGATGCCTTGGGCTTGCCTCCCTGCTGCCGTTGCGGGCTGCCGACGAGCTTTCGGTGACGTTCACGCCGGCGTTCGTTTCGCACTACATGGATCGCGGCGTGCGCGTGGGCGACGCGGCGTTTCAGCCGGACATCGCCGTGGTCGGGGAGCGCTTCGTGGCGGGGTTGTGGAGTAACTTCCCTCTGGCGGATTCGCCGGAGGATCGCAGCGACATCGAACTCGATTTCTACGTGGCGACTCCGCTGAAGCTCTCGGAGAGCATGACGCTGGTGCCAACGGTGAGCTGGTATCATTATCCGGATGCCGATCTTTCAGCAGGCAGCTACCGCAATGCGATCGAGCCCAGTCTCGGACTCGAGTGGAGTCTGGGCGGCGTGTTGATTACGCCGCGTTTCTATTACGATTTCATGCTCAATGGTCCCACGTGGGAACTCAGCGCTGCCTACGCGCTCGCGCTGCCGGCTCTGGGGACCGAACTGAATTTCGCAGCGACGCTAGGCACCTTTACGTGGCATGATGCGGTGCGCGACGCCGCGTCGCGGGTCACCAATCGCGGCGATTACTGGCTGGTGGGCGCCTCGGTGCCGTTCACTTTCAGCACGCGTTCCACGATCACGCTAGGGGTCGCTTACGCCGAAAGGTTTCAACAACACCTACGAGCAGGCTGGCGCTCCGCGCGAAAAAGAACCGAACGCCGTGGGGCGCGTTGTCGTCACGCTCAGCTACGCGATCACATTCTAGCAAGTTGAAGTGTGCTGTGCGGCTCGGTCGTGGTGTGACACGACTCTAGCCAAAATCCGTCTGGCTTCGACGCGGTAGTTGGACGAAGTTCGCGCTCTTATGAAAGTCGGCATCATCGGCGCTTCCGGATATTCGGGCGAAGTCCTTGTGAAACTGCTGCTGGGTCACCCGCACGTGACGCTTGCAGCGGTCACCTCCCGCACCCACGCGGGCAAGCCGCTCGCGACGGTGATTCCCTCGGTGCGCGGTGCCGATCGCGGGCTGAAGTTTTCGGATTCGAATGCCGAGGCGCTGGCGGCGAGCGACATCGATCTGTTCTTCCTCGCGCTGCCGCACGGTGCCGCTGCGACTTACGCGAAGATCCTCGTGCCCGCTGGCAAGCGCGTGATCGATCTCTCGGCTGACTTCCGCATCGCGGATCTCGCAACGTATCAAAAATACTACGGCGAACACCACGCTCCTGAGCTGCTGCCGCACGCGCGCTACGTGTTGCCGGAGCTTTCGCCTGCTTCGTGGAAGTCCGAGGCTAAACTCATCGCATCGCCCGGCTGTTATCCGACGAGCATTCTTGTGCCGCTTTGGCCGTTGTTGAAGGCCGGCATCGTGTCCCGCGAGCACATCGTCGTGAACTCCTACAGCGGCGTGAGCGGCGCCGGAAAGAAGGCCGAGGAAATGTATCTTTTCGTCGAACGCGCGGAGAGCATCAAAGCCTACGGCCTCGTGAAACACCGCCACCTTGCTGAAGTGGAGGAGCAGCTCAGCACCCACACGGGCGGCACGACGATCCTTCAGTTCAACCCGCACCTCGCGCCGATGCGCCGCGGCATCGCCACGACGATCACCGTGCCGGCCGCGCAGGGTGCGACGATCGAGAGACTCTACGAGGCGTGGAACGCTGCGTATGCGTCGACGCCGTTCGTGCAGGTTCTCGCGAGTAACCAAACTCCGGATACAGCCCACACTGTTGGCACCAATCGCGTGGACATCAGCGCGGTGCACGATCCGCGCACGAACAATTTCGTGATCACCTCGGCCGAGGACAATCTCGTCAAAGGCGCGAGCGGCCAGGCCGTGCAGATCATGAATCTGTGGTGCGGTTTCCCTGAGACCGCGGGGCTTGTCTGACGCACGCAGTTGATTGCGACGCGCGAGCTAAGCGCAAAGACGCGAAGAGCACGAAGTCTCGCGAAGCGTTCCTTCCTCTGGGCGCCGTCTACAGGGGGCGCACGGCTCGCCCGCTTTCTTTGCGAACCTTCGTGCTCTTCGCGTCTTTGCGCTTATTCTTAAACGCGGCAACCTTCAGCTGCGGTAGTCGGCGTTTTCGCTCACGTATTCGTGCGTGAGGTCGCCGCCGAAGACCGTGGCGTGCTCCGAGCCGCTGCCGAGATCGACTTCGATTTCCACGCAGCGCTCGTGCGGCGGGAAGTTCACCGGAGGCGCAAAGATGCCGTCCTTCGGCGCCGCGCTGGCGTAGAGTTCTGCGCCTTTCAAATGCGCGACCAGCGCGGTCTCCTTCTCCGGATTCAGCTGAAACACGCCGTCGGCGAAGATCTCGATGCCGCCCATCCAGAGCCGCAGTTTGCGGAGGTCGGCGTCGGGCGCCTGCGCACCGACAAACTTGCCGATCGCTTGCACGAGTCGGCCCACGTTTGGATCGTTGCCCGCGACGGCGCACTTGAAGAGCGGCGCGTTGACGATCGCCTTGCCGAGCGAGCGGGCCACGGCGGCCGAAGCGGCGTTGCGCACGCTGACGCGGATCACATGGCGCACACCTTCGCCGTTGCGCACGACGTCCTCCGCGAGATCGCGGCACACGGTCGCGAGGGCCGCTTCGAACGCGGCCAGATCCTTGCACGGCACGCGGCCGGACGAAACGGCCAGCACGGTGTCCGAGGTGCTCGTGTCGCTGTCGACGCTGATCGAGTTGAAACTCGGCTCGACTACGCGGCTCAGCATCGCGCGCAGCTCGGCGCGCGGCACCGCGAGATCCGTGAGAATGTAAACGAGCATCGTCGCCAGATTCGGCTCCACCATGCCGGCGCCTTTGGCGATGCCGACGATCGAACCGCCGCCGAGGTCCGCGCGGCGGATTTTCGGATAAAGATCCGTCGTCACGATGCCTTCCGCGGCGGGAAGGATCGATCCGCCTTCGAGCGCGCTGACTGCCTTCGGGAGCGCGGCGCTGATCTCGACCACGGGCAGGCTCCATCCGATGACGCCGGTCGAGCTGGGCAGCACTTGATGCGCGTTGAGCCCGAGGAGTTGGCCGGTTGCCGAGCAGATGCGCTCGGCGGTTTCCACGCCGCCGGGAGCGCAAACGTTGGAGATCTTGTTGTTAACAATGATCGCTCCGAGCGTCGGCTCGGCGAGGCGCTGGCGGCCGACGATCACGGGCGCGCCCGGGAAAGCGTTGCGCGTGAACACCGCCGCGAAGTCCGCCGTCGGTTGATCGAGCGCGATGAGCGTCAGCGTCATCTTCGCCGGCTTCGGTGCCTCGCGCGGGATGAAATCGAATCGCGTGGTGCCGACGCGGAATCCCGCCGGCAGGGCGGCCTGGCTGGCGAGCCAGGCGCGGTGTTCCTCACGAGAGGCGAAAGAGAGATTTGTGCTGGGCACGCGAAATCAGTGAGGTCGCGTGAAGCGCGAGTGAAGCAGAATTTCGACGCGCACCACCGCTCGGCGCGTGCAGCGAAATCCAGAATTTAGTGGAAATGCGGGAGACCAGGGCCTAAGTGCATCCGGATATTTCCAAATCCATTGAGCGCTTCTCGCATCATTCACCTCCTCGCGGCCGCGTGCCGCAGGTCTGATCGTCAATGAACGTCGCTGAAATCACCGCCAAGGCGAAGGTGCTCCTCGAAGCGCTTCCCTACATCCAGGATTTTCATGGTTCCACTTTCGTCGTGAAATACGGCGGGAGCTTCATGGACGATCCCGATCCGGTCACCCGCACACGGGTCGCCTACGACATCGCGTTTCTCGCCGCCGTCGGCATCAACGTCGTCGTCGTGCACGGTGGTGGAAAGGCCATCACGCGCGCGATGGCTGAGTCGGGCTTGAAGGCCAATTTCATCAACGGCCTTCGCGTGACCGATGAAGCTACGGTCGCGGTCGTGAAGCGGACGCTCGACGAGATCGTCAACCGGGACGTGTGCGAGGCGGTCGCCTCCGCCAACGCGAAGCCCAAGGGGCTCCCCGGCGACACCGTGCTCGTTTGCCAGAAGCTCAGCGTGGACGACGATGGCAACCCGATTGATCTCGGTTTCGTCGGCGACGTCACGGAAGTGAAGGTGAAGCTCATCAAGAAAGAGATCGCCGAAGGCAACGTGCCGATCATCTCGCCGGTCGCTGAAGGTTACGACGGCAAGCCCTACAACGTGAACGCCGATCTTGTCGCCGGTCGCGTGGCCAGCGCGCTGCGTGCGCGTCGCCTCGTTTACATGAGCGATGTGCCGGGCCTGCTCTCGAATCCGTCGGATCCCTCGTCGCTCATCTCCACGCTCAAGGTTTCCCAAGTCGACGACCTCAAGAAGAAGGGCGTGATCGACAAAGGCATGCGCCCGAAAGTGCAGAGCGCGATCCGCGCGCTGCAGGAAGGCGTGCAGCGTGTGCACTTCATCGACGGTCGTCTGCCGCACTCGCTGTTGCTCGAGATCTTCACCGACAAGGGCATCGGCACTGAAATTGTGCAGTGATGTTTTCGATTGCGGAGTGCTGATTGCGGACTGCGGATTGATTGTCAGCGTCTGAAAAATCCGCACTCCGGAATCCGAAATCCAAAATGACTGCTGCTCCCTCCATCGTTCGCACCAGCACTGCCGAGCTCTACGACGCGCACGTTCTCAAGAACTACGCGCGTCCCGCCCTCACGCTCGTGCGCGGTCGCGGCGCGCAGGTGTGGGATGATGCGGGCCGGGACTATCTCGATTTCACCTCCGGCATCGCCGTCAGCGCGCTTGGGCATTGTCACCCGCATTGGGTGGCGGCGATGCAGCGGCAGGCCGCGGAGCTGATTCACACGAGTAATCTTTTCCGCCACCCGAATCAGGGCGAACTCGCGCGCCGGCTCGTCGGCTACGCAGGGCCCGGTCGCGTTTTCTTCTGCAATAGCGGTGCCGAAGCCAACGAAGCGCTGATCAAACTCGCGCGGCTTCACGGCGTGAAGAAGAGCGGCGAGGAAGGGAAGTGCTACAAGATCATCTGCGCGAAGAACGCGTTTCACGGCCGCACCTACGGCGGCATGAGCGCGACACCGCAGGAGAAAATCCAGAAAGGCTTTCGTCCGCTCGTGCCGGGTTTTGCGTTCGGCGAACTCAACAATCTCGAGTCGTTCGCTTCGCAGATCGACGACCAGACGACAGCGATTTTCTTCGAGACGATCCAGGGCGAGAGCGGCATCAATCCCGCCACGCCCGAGTTCCTCCGCGGCATTCGGGAGCTGTGCAACAAGCACAATCTCCTCCTGATGCTCGATGAGGTGCAGTGCGGCATCGGCCGCACGGGCCGTTTCTACGCCTTCGAACATGCCGGCATCACGCCCGATGCGATCGGCATGGCGAAAGGCCTCGGCGGCGGCATGCCGATCGGCGCGATGTGGGTGCACGAGCGCCACGGTGAGCTTTTCCAGCCTGGTTATCACGGCACCACCTTTGGTGGCACGCCGCTCGCGTGTGCCGCGGGTCTCGCCGTGCTCGATGTGATCGAGCGCGAAGGCCTGCTCGAACAGGTGCGGAAAAACAGCGGCCCGTGGATCGCGGCACTGCAGAAGGTCGCGGCGGAGTTTCCGCAACACGCCACCGGCGTGCGCGGCGTGGGCTATTTGCTCGGCGTGCAGCTCACCAGCGATCCGGCACCGTATCTCGCGGCGCTTCGCGAAGCGGGACTGCTCGCCGTCGGCGCCGGCGGCAACGTCGTGCGTCTGCTCCCGCCGCTCAATGTCACGCCCGCCGAGCTCGCGCGCTCGGTCGAGATCGTGCGCAGCGTTTTCGCGGCGAAAACCGCCTGAAGAACGTTCCCCGCGGGCCCACTTTTCACTCGTGCAAACGAGGCTGGCAGGTTAGGTGTTTTTGTTTCCGATGAAACACTTCCTGAAGGAGACCGACTTCAAGGCCCACGAACTCCCGGGCCTCTTTGCGCTGGCGCAAAACTTGAAGCAAGGTCGCGGCCGCCATACGCCGCCGGCGCTCGCCGGTCAGACGTGGGCGCTGATCTTCTCGAAGTCCAGCACCCGCACGCGCGTTTCCTTCGAGGTCGGTATCCACGAGCTCGGCGGCAATCCGCTTTTCCTCAACCGCAACGACATCCAGCTCGGACGCGGCGAATCGATCGAAGACACGGCCAAGGTGCTCTCGCGTTTCGTGCACGGCCTGATCGTGCGCACGTTTGACCACAGTGATGTCGAGCGCCTTGCCGCGGCCGGCTCGATTCCGGTCATCAACGCGCTCACCGATTTTCTCCATCCCTGCCAGATCTACGCTGATGCGCTGACGCTCGCCGAGCGCTGGGCCGGCGCGGGCGGCGACCTCGTTGGTTCGCTGAAGGGACGCAAGATCGCCTTCCTCGGCGACACTGCGTGCAACATGGCCTACTCCTGGGTGCTCGGCGCGAATCTCTTCGGCATGAAGATCGCGCTCGCGGGCCCGAAGGAGTTTGCGCCGACCGCGGAGTTCGACGCCTTCCTCGCGAAGGAAGGTTACGCCGGCGGCTACGAGTTCACCACCGATCCGTTCGAAGCGGTGAAAGATGCCGACGTCGTTTACACCGACGTTTGGGTCAGCATGGGCAAGGAAGAGGAGACGAAGGAGCGCATCCGCGTGATGTCGCCCTACGCCGTCACGGCGAAGGTCTTCGCGGCCGCGAAGAAAGACGCGTTCTTCATGCACTGCCTCCCCGCGCATCCGGGCGAGGAAGTCGAGCAGGCGGTCCTCGATAATCCGCGCAGCATCATCTTCGACGAGGCGGAGAACCGCCTCCACATGCAGAAAGCCATCATGGCCACGCTCGCTGCGGCGAGAACCCAAGCCTGAGATTAGTCGGGGCCCGCGAAATCACGCGAATGGACGCGAATGATCTGATCCTGAAGGATGAGGTCTTCCACATTGCGGGGCTCCAGGTCGTTTCGTTCTCAACTTCAAGCGTGCCAAACTCGAATGGGAGCGCATCGTCCTCTCTGATCATTCGCGTTAACTCGCGTCCCATCGCGGTTCACTTTCTCACTTCTCATCCATGAAAATCGTCCTCGCATACTCGGGCGGACTCGACACGTCCGTCATCGTCAAGTGGCTCAAGGAGACCTACGACGCGGAGATCATCACCTTCGCCGCCGACGTCGGACAGGAGGAGGAACTCAAGGGCCTCGACAAGAAGGCCAAGAAGACGGGCGCCTCCAAGCACTACACGCTCGACCTCGTTGAGGAATTCGCGAGCGACTTCATCTACCCGATGATTCGCGCCAACGCGATTTACGAGGGTCAGTATTACCTCGGCACCTCGATTGCGCGCCCGCTCATCGCCAAGGCGCAGGTCGACATCGCGCGTAAGGAAAAAGCGGATACAGTCGCCCACGGCGCCACCGGCAAGGGCAACGACCAGTGCCGTTTCGAGCTCACCTACATGGCGCTCGCCCCGCACCTGCGCATCATTGCTCCGTGGAAGATGGAGGAGTATCGCACGCTCTTCCCCGGCCGCGCCGAGATGATCGCCTACTGCGCCAAGCACAAGATCCCGGTCGAGGCTTCGCTCAAGAAGCCGTATTCGATGGATCGCAACCTTCTCCACATTTCTTACGAAGCCGGCATCCTCGAGGACCCGTGGTTCGACCCGACCACGAAGGAGAACAAGGGCATGTTCAAACTCTCCGTCTCGCCGGAAGACGCGCCCAACAAGCCGGAATACGTCGAGATCGAGTTCGTGAAGGGCGACGCCGTCGCCGTAAACGGCAAGAAGATGACGCCGGGCAACGTGCTCCGCACGCTCAACAAGCTCGGCGGCAAGCACGGCATCGGCCGCGTTGACCTCGTCGAGAATCGCTTCGTCGGCATGAAGAGCCGCGGCGTTTACGAGACTCCGGGTGGCACGATCCTGATGCAGGCTCACCGCCAGGTGGAGTCGCTCACGCTCGACCGTGAAGTGCTGCACCTGCGCGACAGCTTCATCCCGAAATACGCCGAGCTCGTTTACAACGGCTTCTGGTTCGCCCCTGAGCGCGAGATGCTCCAGGCGATGGTCGACGAGAGCCAGAAATACGTCACCGGCACCGTTCGCCTGAAGCTTTACAAGGGCAACATCATCACCTGCGGCCGCAAATCGAAGTATTCCCTCTACGACGAGAAGATCGCTTCGATGGAAGGCGTGAAGAGCTGGTATAACCAGTCCGACGCCACCGGCTTCATCCGCTTGAACGGTCTCCGCCTCCGCGCGCGCAACCTCGCGCAAGGCGGCCCGAAGCTCTGAGCGAATCGCGCCTGCGGGTGCGACGCGCGCGGAGTCGAGTTTCTCTTCACGAGCCGTGCCACGATGTGGCACGGCTCGTTTGCGTTTTAGGACGCGGAAGAAAGCAGCGCAGCGTTTGGGTGGAGCCCGCCGTCCCCGGCGGGCTGTTTGACGAGCGCATTCCTAACGAGTCCGGCGAGGACGCCGGGCTCCACCTTAGCCACGGGATCTTTCTCTTTCTTCTTTCTCTTACTCCTTCTCTCGGCGCGCAGCGCCTCAGGGCGCGTGATTCGAACCGGGAGAAAGAGAAAGAAGAAAGAGAAAGAGGACCGAACCTTCGCTGGGCTCACGCCGCACTTGGCCGCGACCGCGTCCGCAGTGTGGCTCGACCCGGTCCGCACCTTGTCCCGACTTGGGATGGACCTTGGCTCGAGTTAGGACGGACTGTGTCCCGACGCGGTGCGGATACGGGCATGACTCGAGCCGCACTTTGGCGCGGTGTGGTGCGGAGTGTGATCCGACCGGCGCCGTGGCGCTTTGTTAGGACTGGAACTCGTCGTTGACTCGTGGCGCGTCGGGTCGCTGGCGATCGAGCGATTCGCGGTAGCGCACGCACCCGCGCAGGAACTGGGGCCAATCCGGGACGGCGATCTGCGGATCGATCTTCTCGGGCAGCAGGCTCCACAGCTGCGGATGATGCCAACATAGCTCGTGCTGGGTGCTATCACGGTGCTCGCGAATGCCGGCGCGGAGCTTTCGCACCTCTTCGATGAGCTGCTCCCGCGTGAAGTGCTCAAGGTCTTCGTCCATGGCCGGACACTCGTGCCGACCCTGTTTTCGCGCAACGGCGAGGACACACTTCGTTTGCCCAACAAAAAACCGCCCGAGGTCGGGCGGTTTTTGTTTTGGAAGAAACGAGCGCGGGCGCTTACGCGGTGGGCTCGGGTTGCTCCGGCGTGGTGGCGGCCAAGGCTTGCTGCTCTTCTTCGCTCTCCACGATGCGCGCGATGCTGAGAAGTTTGTCGCCTTCAGCGAGGGTGAGGAGTTTCACGCCTTTGGCGCCGCGGTTGGTTTCGCGAATATCCTTCACGGGGCAGCGGATGCTCTGGCCCTTGGCGGTGAGAAGCATGATCTCGTCGTTGTCGCGGACGCTGAGCGCGCCGGCGAGGTTGACGGAGCCGTCTTCGGGGAGGTTGATCGCCCACACGCCGGAGCCGCCGCGATTGATGAGGCGGTAATCTTCGAAGCGCGTGCGAACGCCGAGGCCGGCTTCGCTCGCGACGAGGAATTTGGCTTCGTGGTCCACGACTTCGATGACGTCGAGATAATCGCTCTCGAGTTTGAAGCGCATGCCCGTGACGCCGGCGGTGGCGCGGCCCGTGGCGCGGAAGAGATCGTCGCCGGTCTCGGGATCGCGTTCGCGGAAGCGGACGGCGAGGCCCTGGTGCGAAACGAGGATGAGCTCGTTGTCGCCAGTGGTGAGGACGGAGCCGATGACGCTGTCGCCTTCCTGCAGGTTGATGCCGATGAGGCCGCCTTCGCGGGTGCAGTTGGCGTAGTCGGCGAGCGAGGACTTTTTGATCACGCCGCGCTTCGTCGCCATGACGAGGTAGCGATCTTCGGTGAAGTCCTTCACGCAGATCATGGCGGCGATCTTCTCGCCGTCGGCGAGGCGGAGGAAGGAGGAGACGGACTTGCCCTTGGAGGCGCGGGTGCCTTCGGGGATGTCGTAGACCTTCTTCGCATGGCACTGGCCGATGCTGGTGAGGAAGAGGATGTAGTCGTGCGTGGACGCGGTGAAGAGGTGCTCCACGAAATCCTCGTCGTAGGTCTCGGCGCCGATGATGCCCTTGCCGCCGCGTTTCTGCGAGCGGTAGTCGGCGACGCGCGTGCGTTTGATGAAGCCGAGGTGCGAGACGGTGATGACGCAGCCTTCGTTGGGAATCACGTCCTCCATGCGGAACTCGCCGGCGGCGAGCTCGATCTCGGTGCGGCGCGGAGAAGTGT
This sequence comes from Opitutus sp., assembly GCA_024707325.1. Taxonomy (GTDB): domain Bacteria; phylum Verrucomicrobiota; class Verrucomicrobiia; order Opitutales; family Opitutaceae; genus Opitutus. The sequence continues at coordinate 1,419,698 of JANPZY010000001.1, forward strand.
ATTTCTCCTTCATTTCGCGGAGCTCCTTCTTGATGAGGTCGAGCAGCTTTTGCTCGGACTCGAGGATGCTGCGGAGCTCCTCGATGATCTTCATGAGCTCGAGATACTCGGCTTCGATCTTGCCGCGCTCGAGGCCGGTGAGCTGGTAGAGACGCAGCTCGAGGATCGCGTCGGTCTGCCGCTCGGTGAGCGGATACTTGGCCATCAACCGCTGCTTCGCTTCCTCGCGATTCTGCGAGGCGCGAATGATCTTCACGAAGTCGTCAAGGTTATCGAGGGCGATGATGTAGCCTTCGAGAATGTGCGCGCGGTCCTCGGCCTGTTTCAGGCGGAAGCGCGTGCGGCGCGTGACGACATCGCGGCGGTGCTCGATGTAGCACTCGATGAGCTCCTTGATGTTCATCTGCTTCGGCCGCTTCTTGTCGAGGGCCAGCAGCGTGACGCCGAAGGAGGATTCGAGCGCGGTCTTCTGGAAGAGCTGGTTGATGACGACCTTGGCCTGCTCGCCGCGCTTCAGCTCGATGACGATGCGCGTGTTTTCGTCGGACTCGTCGCGGAGGTCGCGGATGCCGTCGATTTCCTTTTCGCCGACGAGTTCGGCGATGCGGGAAACAAGGGTGGCGCGGTTCACGTTATACGGGATCTCCGTGATAACGATCTGCTCCATGCCGTTCTTCGTTTCCTCGGTGTGGGCCTTGCCGCGGACGCGAACGATGCCTTTGCCGGTGCGGAGGTAGCTGAGAATGCCCTCGCGGCCGGAGATCGTGCCGCCGGTCGGGAAGTCAGGACCGCGAACGATGTTGCACAGTTCGTCGACCGTGATGCGCGGGTTGTCGATGATCGCGCAGGCGGCATCGATGATCTCGTCGAGATTGTGCGGCGGGATGTTGGTCGCCATGCCGACCGCGATGCCGGTGGAGCCGTTCATCAACAGATTCGGCAGCGCGGCGGGGAGGACGGTGGGCTCGGTGGTGGACTCCTTGTAGTTCGGAGCGAAGTCCACGGTGTCCTCCTCGATGTCGCGGAGCATGTCCTCGGCGATCTCGTTGAGTCGGCACTCGGTGTAACGATAAGCCGCGGCCGGATCGCCGTCGATCGAGCCGAAGTTGCCCTGCGGATCGATGAGCGGGTAGCGCATGACCCAGGTCTGCGCCATGCGGACGAGCGTGTCGTAAACGGAGGAGTCGCCGTGCGGGTGGTAGTTTTTCAGCACCTCACCGACCACGCCGGCGCACTTGTCGAAGGCACGGTTGTGAAGGAGGCCTTCGCGGAGCATCGCGTAGAGGACGCGGCGCTGGACGGGCTTGAGGCCGTCGCGGGCGTCCGGCAATGCACGGGAGATGATGACCGACATCGAGTAGTCGATGTAGGCCGTCTGCATGATGTCCGTGATGTTGGCCGTGGAGAGTTTTTCGCTGGCGGTATACATGCGGGAAAAAGGAGCGAGTAGCGGGTGGTGAGTAGACGGAGGCGGCGGAGGCTTAAGCGCGAAGACGCGAAGGCGCGAAGGCTTCGGCCGACGCGACGTTTCTGAAATCGAGGTTTAGCACGCGATTGATCCCATCTTTGATCAAGGGGACGTTGAAGTTGATCAGCAGCCCAAGAGGGAGCCTCATGAGGCGCAGGTAGGTGGTGAGTTGAACGCGGTGGACCGGCTGGATCGCCTCTACTGTTTTCAGTTCGATCAGGAGCTGGTCATTGATGACCAAATCGAGGCGATAGGCGTTCGAGATGGTCTGGCCGCGATAGGTGAGTGGCAGAGCAACCTCGCGCTGTATCCGCAGACCGGAATGAACAAGTTCGATCGCGAGGCATTCCGAATAAGCACTTTCGAGCAGCCCGGGACCGAGGGCACGATGCACCGTGAACGCTGCATTCACAGCGGTGGTGGCAACTGCCTCGATCTCTTCCGGTATTCTGACTTCGCTCATCCCTTCGCGTCTTTGCGTCTACGCGCTTAGTTCGAGCGACGATTAAACGTCGAGATACTGCACGTTGAGCGCGTTGTCTTCGATGAACTGGCGGCGCGGCGGAACGTCGTCGCCCATGAGAAGCGTGAAGAGCGCGTCGGCTTTGGCGGCGTCGGCGATGTCCACCTTGAGCAGGCGGCGCTTCTCGGGATCCATCGTGGTTTCGAAGAGTTGCTTCGGGTTCATTTCACCGAGACCCTTGTAGCGCTGGATCGAGAGACCCTTGCGGCCGTTGGCGCGAATCGTGGAGACGATGTCGAGCGGCGAGTGCAGCTCGATCTTGTTCTCCGACTTCTGGCCGGGATTTTCGGTGATGATGTAACGCGCTTCTTCGGTCGTGCCGAACCGGTTGATTTCAAGTCCGGTGACGGCGATCGCCTTAAGCAGCTTCGCCATCTCGGTGCTCTCGAAGATCTCGTGGATCGTCACGCGCTTGATCGGGCCCGTGGGCTTCTTCGGCTCCGCGCCGGGTTCCGTCTGCTCGGTGAGATCGGCGTTAAGGTTGTGGCGCGCGAGGAAGTCGGCGCGGGCGTGTTCGTCGCGCAGGAATTCGTGTTGCTCCTTGTTGCCCTCCCGAATGCGGGCGACGTAGCGCGGGAGGAGCATCGTCTCCTTTTCGTGGCGGTCGAGGTAGTCGGCGAGCGAGGCGCCATGACGCGTCACGCCGCTGCCGAGTTTTTCGAGCGCGGCGAACGCTTCGACGATCTTGTCGATGGCAGCGGGATCGAAGACGTGGCTGTCCGCGAGGCGCGTGAGCACGACATCCTCGGAGCCGAGCTCGAGGAGGATGCGGTTGAGCTGTTCGTCGTTGTCGACGTATTGCTCGCGCTTCTTGCGCTTGATTTTGTAGAGCGGCGGCTGGGCGATGTAAACGTAGCCGCGCTCGATGAGGCCCTTCATCTGACGATAGAGGAACGTCAGCAGCAGCGTGCGGATGTGGGAGCCGTCCACGTCCGCGTCGGTCATGATGATGATCTTGTGGTAGCGGGCCTTGTCGGCGTTGAAGCCGCCCACGGATTCGTCGCCTTCGCCGATGCCGGTGCCGAACGCGGTGATGAGCGTGCGGATTTCCTCGTTGGAGAGCACCTTGTCGAGGCGGGCCTTCTCCACGTTGATGACTTTGCCGCGTAGCGGAAGAATCGCCTGGAAGCGACGATCGCGGCCCTGCTTGGCGGAGCCGCCGGCGGAGTCACCTTCGACGATGTAGAGTTCGCAGAGCGAAGGATCGCGCTCGGAGCAATCAGCGAGCTTGCCGGGCAGGCCACCGCCGGACAGCGCGCCTTTGCGCACGGTTTCGCGGGCCTTGCGGGCGGCTTCGCGCGCGCGAGCGGCGTTGAGGGCCTTGTCCACGATGCGCTTCGCGACGCTGGGGTTCGTCTCGAAATACATCATGAGCCCTTCGTAGCTCACGGAGCCGACGATGCTCTCCACTTCGGGCGAGAGCAGTTTCACCTTCGTCTGCGACTCGAACTTCGGATCGCTGTGCTTGATCGAGATGACGGCGGCGAGACCTTCGCGCACGTCGTCGCCGGTGATCTGCGGATCCTTGTCCTTGAGAAGATTGTTGGACTTCGAGTGCTGGTTGATCGCGCGGGTCAGCGCGCTGCGGAAGCCCGACAAATGCGTGCCGCCATCCGGATTGTGGATGGTGTTGGTGTAGCAGAGAACCTGGTCGTTGTAGGTGTCGTTGTATTGGAGAACGACCTCGCAGTGGACCTCGGCGTCCTTGTCGTCGAGTTTGACCTTGGTCTCCTTGGTGAAGCGGATCGGTTTCGGGTGCAGCGCGGTCTTGCCCTGGTTGAGCTGCTTCACGAACTCCTCGACGCCGTCCTTGTAGTAATAGGTTTCCGGCTTCGCGTCGGCGGGGCGCTCGTCGAGAAACACGATCTCGAGTCCCGAATTGAGGAACGCCAGCTCGCGGAGGCGCTGGCTGATGCGCGCTCCCTGGAAAACGGTCGTCTCGCGGAAGATCTCCGCGTCGGGCTTGAACGTGATCAGCGTGCCGGTCGCGCGCGCCTTGCCGATGACCTCGAGCTTTTTCACGGTCTTGCCGCGCTCGAACTTCATGTGGTGCACCTGGCCGTTGCGGGAGACTTCAACTTCGAACCACTCGGAAACGGCGTTCACGCACTTCGCGCCGACACCGTGGGTGCCGCCGGAGAACTTGTATCCACCTTGTCCATACTTACCGCCCGAGTGGAGCGTGGTGAGCACCATCTCGACGCCGGGGATGCCGTATTGCGGATGGATGTCGACCGGGATGCCGCGGCCGTCGTCACGGATGCTGATCGAACCGTCGACGTGGATCGTCACCTCGATCTTCGAGCAATGGCCCGCGAGGTGTTCGTCCACCGAGTTGTCGAGCACCTCGGAGACGCAGTGGTGCAGCGCGCGCTCGTCCGTGCCGCCGATATACATGCCGGGCTTTTTTCGGACGGCTTCGAGGCCTTCCAGTTTGCCCAGTTTGGAGGCATCGTAGGCCTCGGAGATCGGAGTGTTGGGCGAGTAGTTTTCGGGAGCAGATTCGTCAGCCATGAAGGGTGTTTTCGTGTGGAAACAGGAATGAAAAATCATGTCTTCCGCCCCACCGAAACGCGAGGGATTTCTCAGCAAAAAATGCGGGTAAAAACACCGATTCCTTCGCGTTTACGGGAGCCTTTTGTTTGACCGGGGTGGGGACCCCGGGAAAGCTGCCCTGCGATGCTCACCCCCCGTGCTGGAAAAGCTGCTGATTCTGCAGGATCGCGATCAACGGCAGCGCTCGCTCGAAGCTCAAATCAAGGCCATCCCCGCCGAGATCGCCGCCGTCGAACAGAAGATCGCGGCCGAGAAAGCCGCCATCGACGCCGCCCGTTCCGAGCTGAAGGATCTCGAGACCCAAAAGAAGCTGCTCGAGACCGAGATCGGCGCCGCCGAGGAAAAACTCGCCAAATACCGCACCCAGCAATCGCTCGTGCGCAAAAACGACGAGTTTCAGGCGCTCGGCCACGAGATCGAGACCACCCAGCAGGCCATCGGCGATCTCGAGGGAAAAGAGCTCGAGATCATGTATGGCATCGACGAAGCGAAGAAGAAATTCGCCGCCGCCGAAGCTGTGCTGAAGGCCAATATCTCCGGCCACGAAGCCCGCATCGCCGCGCATCGCGAGCGCGCCACCAATCTCGCCGCGGAGTTGCAAAGCGCACAGACCGATTTCGCCGCCGCCCGCTCACCCGTCGAAGAGCCCGCGCTGCGACTCTACGATCGCGTGGCCGCGCGTCAGATGCCCGCCGTCGTGCCGCTTCGCGGCGGCAAATGCGGCGGCTGCCACCTGAAGGTTTCCGCCGAGGTGGAGTCCGCTTCCCGCGGCAAATCCGCCGACGGCAAACTCGCCACCTGCGACCAGTGCGGCCGCATCGTGTATTGGGATAATTGATACGGCAGCGCGGCGCCGCCCGCGCCCGACTCAGGACTGGCTGCGCAGCGTGTTGACCCACGCCGCGCAAAGATGGCCGAGCCATACCGCCACGAAGCACAGCGCAAACGTGCCGAGCGCGTTGCCGCCTGCCCGCAGCCACTCGCCCTCGCGCGCAAGGGTGAGCGTTTGGAGGCTGAACGACGAGTAGGTCGTGAAGCCGCCGAGAACACCGATCATGAGAAACGAACGCGCCGCCGGGCCGAGCAGCGGGCGTCCATCGGGTGCGGCGAGCGAGGCGAGAAAGCCGATCGCGAACGAGCCCGACACGTTCACGAAGAACGTGCCCCACGGAAACATCTCGCCAAAGCGTTGCAGGAAAAACACCGCCGCCGCGTGACGCGCCAATCCACCCAAGCCGCTGCCGAGAAAAATCCAAAAGTAGGGAGACATGAGAGCGTGGAGATCGTCGCGTCCGGTCGGGCGCGGCAATGATTCAGCGCCGAGTCCTACCCACGCGGCAAAGACAAAAACAAAAGGCAACGACGCCCATCGTTCTCTTTCTCGTAATCGTTCTCGTTCTCAAAGCCTCGCGCTACGCCCGCCGACGATTCGAGAACGAGAACGATCCGGCGCGCACCATGACGCGATCCGGTGCGGACCTTGTCCCGACGTAGGACGCACCTTGGCGTGACCCGGACCGGACTCGGGCGCGACTCGGTGCGCTATTGGTCCCGGGGCGGGACTTGGGCCTCGGGATGGAGGGCTTGATGCACCATCCAGGCGAGTTCGTCGGTGGAAAACGGTTTGCCGAGCAGCTCCACGCGGCCGATTTGCGCGAGGTCCTGCGGGGCGATTTTCAGGAAGTAACCCGACATGATGATGATCGGCAGATCGGGCGCGAACTCGCGGACTTTGCTGGCGAGTTCCGTGCCGGTCATGCCGGGCATGGTTTGGTCGGTGACGAGCACGGCGCAGGCTTTCGGATCGGCGCGCAGTGCTTCGAGACAGTTGGCCGCGGTGTCGATGGTGGCGGCGCGGTAGCCTTTGTGCTCGAGCGCGAACTTCGTGAACGTCGCGACGGTGTCTTCGTCGTCCACGATGTAAACGACTTCGCCGGAGCCGCGCGGCGCCTGCGGTGTTTCGTCGACGCCGGGTTCGTTGCCGGGCGCGGCGGCAACGGGGAGATAGATGTGGAACGTCGAGCCCTGGCCGATGGTGCTTTCGACGTCGATCGCACCGCGGTGCGCGCGGACGATGCCGTGCACGACCGCGAGGCCGAGGCCGGTGCCTTCGCGCACGTCCTTTGTGGTGAAGAACGGATCGAAGATACGCTGGATCGTCGTCTCATCCATCCCGTGGCCGGTGTCGCTCACGGTAAGGCGCACGTAGTCGCCCGCGGGAAGCGTCGCGAGCGTCGCCGAGCGCGGCGCGGAGTCGTCCACGGGCCGCAACGTGATGCGGAGCACGCCGCCCTTGGTGTGCATGGCGTGCGCCGCGTTGGAGCCGAGGTTGAGAAGGACTTGGTGAATCTGCGTGGCATCGCCGATGACCTGACCGCAATCGGGCGCGACATCGGTCTCGATCGCGATCGTCGCGGGGATCGTGGCGCGGAGGAGCCGGCGCGCCTCGTCGATGACGAGTCCGAGATCGATCGGCGTGTGCTGATCGTCGGTCGAGTGGCGGCCGAAGGTGAGGATTTGTTCAACGAGCTCGCGGGCGCGGAGACTGGCTCCGCGGGCCTGCATCAGGTAATCGCGCGCCTCGGAATTTTCTCCGAGCGTGTCGGCCACGAGTTCCTGATAACCCATGATGCCGGTGAGGAGATTGTTGAAATCGTGCGCGATGCCGCCCGCGAGCGTGCCGAGCGTTTCCATCTTCTGCGCCTGGAAGAGCTGGAACTCGAGTTTGCGGCGGGACTCCTCGCTGTCGCGGCGGCTGCTGATGTCCTGAAACGCACCGATGAGTCGCACGGGGCGACCTTCGACAAACTCGGCGCGGGCGAGCGCGCGCACCCAGATGTGGCGGCCGGTCGCGGTGATGAGCGGAAGCTCGAGGTCGTAGGCCTTGCCGTGTGCCATCGCCTGCTTGAAGGCGCTGGAGATGATGTGGCGCGATTCGGGGGCGAAAAACTCGAAGGCTTTCTGGACGGTCGGTTTGTAGTGGTCGTCGACTTCGTAGAGCCGCCGGAGCTGCTGCGACCACGTGAGCTGCATGGTGTCGAGCTCGAGCTCCCACCCGCCGATCTGCGCGATGTCGCTGACCTGATTCATCAACTCCTCGAACTGGTGCAGGCGTTGCTCGAGGGTTTTGCGCGCGGTGACGTCCGTGTGCATGCCGACCATGCGCAGCGGCTTGTGATCGCTGCTCCAGCTCACGACCTTGCCGCGCGCGAGGATCCACTTCCAATCGCCCTGCTTGGTGCGCATGCGATATTCGTGGTGATAGAGCGGCGTCTTTTGCTGGAAATGATCCTCCATCGCCGCGAGGCAGCCTGCGACATCGTCGGGATGGATGAGGGCGTTCCAGCTCTCGATGTTGTCGGGAATTTCGCCGGTTTCGTAACTGAGCATCTGCGACCAGCGGTGGTCGTGATACGTGACACCGGTCTGGATGTTCCAATCCCACACGCCGTCGTTGGTGCCCTCGACCGCGAGCTGCCAGCAGCTCCTCGGCCATGCGGAGCGCTTCGAGCGTTTGTTTCTCGGCCGTGATGTCGCGGTCCATGCCCACGAGGCGGACCGGGCGGCCGTGCTCATCGCGGCGGATGTAGCCGTGCATCTCGATGTGGCGCACGAGACCGCCGGGGAGGATGATGCGGAACTCGTTGTCGAACTCCTCGCGATTCTCGCGGATGGCGTCCTGCTTGTTCTGCTCGACGCTCACGCGGTCCTCGGGGTGGATGAGCGCACTCCACGCGGCGTGCGTCGACGGGAACGACGCACGCGAGACGCCGTAGATCTCGAACATCCGGTCGTCCCAGATCACGTGATCGGTGGCCGGATCCCAATCCCACACGCCGTAGCGCGACGCGCGCAACGCGAGCTGCCAACGATCGGTGAGCGTGCGGAGACGTTCTTCGTTTTCGCGTTCGGCGGTGACGTCGCGGCTCGTGCCCGTGATGCGAAGGAGTTTGCCGTTGGGATCGCGTTGCACGATCGCGCGCGACTCGATGTAGCGCACGGCGCCGTCGGAGGGGCGGACCACGCGGAACTCGTGATCGAAGAAATTGCCGCCGTTGAGCACGAGATCGAGGCGGGAGGCAGCGATCGTGCGATCGTCAGGGTGGATGCACTTGAGCCAGCCCTCGTGCGTGCTGTCGAACTCGCCCGGCTGCAGGCCGTGGATCGAGTGGGTGCGTTCGTCCCAGGAATATTTCTGCGCGACGGCATCCCATTCCCAAACGCCGAGCGCGGCCGACTGTGTGGCGAGTTGCAGACGCTCGTTGAGCGTGCGCAGGTGCTGCTCGGCGAGGCGGTGCGCGGTGATGTCGGTGAGAATGCCGATCCAGTTGGTCAGCTTGCCGGTGGTGTCGTGCACCGGCTCCATGTCCACGATCTGCCAATACGCGTGGCGGCTCTTCGTGTAGTTGAGGATCTCGACGTAGCAGCGTTCGCCGGCCTGCTCGGCGCGGCGCAATTGCGCAATGCTGGCGGGATCGGTTTCGGGCCCCTGGAGAAAATGGCCGGGCTTGCGGCCTTTCACCTCGGCGAGCGCGTAACCGGTCATGCGCTCGAACGCGGTGTTGGCCCACTCGACGCGACCTTGAGCATCGCACACGACCACGCCGTTGGTGGTGTTGCGCGCGACGAGGCCGAGCTGGAGATTTTCGCGGGTGGTGGCGCGGAGATTGGAGCTCAGCGTGCGCAGCTCGTCGGTGCGGCGGGCGACCAGCTCCTGAAGACGCGCGGCCTGCTGCTCGAGGACGGCGTTGAGGCGCGCGTGTTCCTGCTCCGCGGATTTGCGCCGCTCGTCGATTTTCACGGCCATGTCGGCCGAGAAAAACGCCAGGGTGAGTCCGCCGAGCAGAAGCGCGAGCAGGAGAAACTCCGGCGCCAGCGGCAGCGCGAGCCAGCCGAAGCTCACCAGTGCCAGCGTAAAAACCAGCAACGCCGCCGGCAGGATCGTCACCCCGTAAAACAGCCGCCGCGCCAGCGCTCCGGCGGCGCTCGTCGCGAGCAGAATGCGAAGCAGTTTGGCATCCGGCCGGGCGATCAACGCACCCACGCTCAAGACCACCAGAGCCGTGGCCGCCAATGGATCGATCGCGAGCGGCCGGGCGTGCGGGGTGATCCGCATTGCCACGGTCATGATCAAGGTCGCGGCGCAGAGCGCGAAAACGATCATCGCGAGCCACATCGACGTCCGGCGGCGGCGACCATCGAGGCGGGCGGGGAGGGTGAGCATCATGCCCACGGCCGCGGCCAGCACGGTGATGAGGTCCGGGGTGAGCAGCCCGTCCAGCGGACTCATCGAGGGCGCGAGAAACACCGTCGCATGCTCGAATGCGCCATCGTAACTTAAATACGCAGCGGAAGTTAGGAGCACCGCCAGGGCGAGGGCGGCGGCAACGAAACCACCCCGCACGCCGCGCCGCGTCGCCATCGCGGTCAAACTGCCGCCCAGCAGCGCCACGACGAGGCCGCCGACGAAGCGCTGTCCGTCGTCGGTGTGGAGTTCGCCTTCCAGCGACACCAAGGTCAGGATCAATCGGGCGATCCCAAGGGCTGCGACGGTCGCTCCTGCCAACACGGAGCAGCGACGGAGTTTTTCTTCCAAATTCATCCAGTTGGGCAAAAGCCCGGCCATCGTGGGGTTGGGGGAGCGATTGCAATGGTGACCACCGCGGAAAAGTCCCCAAACCCGCCGCCGCCCCGGATGCGTTTGCCGCTAATCTCTCGTGTTAGACGGGCTTCCAACTGCTGTGACCTGATCAAGCGGCGCTCCTTCCGCGCCGAAAGGAGAGCGCTACTCTCATGAGCAAATCCAAATCCCTCTTCGTCCTGGCCTGTTTGTCCGGCTTGTTTCTCGCTGCTCCTGCGGCACTTGCGGAGCGCGAGGCGCCCGTGCCCGTGCGCACCGTTGCGCCGAGCTATCCGGCTGAGCTGGGCGGCGAAAAGGTCGCTGCGCTCGTCATGGTGCGCTGCTCGATCGACGAACAGGGCAACGTCACGGACGCGACGGTGCAAAAATCCAGCAACGCCGTCTTCGATCACAACGCCGTCGAGGCCCTGAAGCGGTGGAAATTCAAGCCCGCTACCGAAGACGGCAAGCCCATCGCCATCGTCGTGAGCATTCCCGTGAAATTCACGGGGGATGAGAAACGCTCATAAACCCAGCTGCTCCTTCTTAAGTTCAAAGCGGTTGTGCCGATGAGACGCCCCAAGCTTTCGACCCCGGCTTCACACGCACCGCTATGAAATCCTTCCAGAAACGTATCATCTTCGTCGCTTTCGCCTGCTGCGTAGCGTTTGTCGCGCCCACGTTCGCCGCCAAGGAACCGCCCGTGCCCGTGCGCACCGTCGCTCCTTCGCTGCCGTCCGAACTGAAGGGCACCGCCGGCCTCGTCATGGTGAAGTGCACCATCGACGAGCAGGGCAACGTCGCAGAGACGTCGATCTCCAAATCTTCCAACGAGGCCTTCGACCGCTACGCGATCGAGGCCATCAAGAAGTGGAAGTTCAAACCCGCCAGCGAGGACGGCAAAGCCGTCTCCGTCTCGGTGACTATCCCCGTCAAGTTCGTCGGCGAGAGCTAATAGCCCCCGCGCTCGGCGCGATTTCCCGTTACTCCTATGTCACTGCAAAACCTCACCATCGGTAAGAAGATCGGCCTCGGCTTCGGTTTGTTGTTCGCCCTCCTGATGGTCGTCGCGGCCATTTCCTACACCGCGCTGGGAGGGGCAGGCCGACGCCTCACTCTCTTTGCGGACAGTGCACAGGAGACCTTCGCCGCCGCCGAGCTCGAGTCCTCGATGCAGGCGCTGAAGATCGAGGTAAACGACTTCCTCGTCACCGGTTCCGCCCAGAGCATCGCCGCCTGCGAAGCCGCCAAGAAGAAGCTCGATGCCGACTTGGACGCCGCCGCCAAGCTCATCGTCGATCCCGAGCGCGCGGCGCAGATCGTCAAAGCCCGCGAGCTCCTCAACGCCTACCAAGCTGCGTTCGGCGACCTCGTCGCCAACCACCGCGCCCGCTCCGCCATCGAAGCCGAGGTGCTCAATCCGCAGGCCCGCACCATCGTCGACGGCCTGCAGGAGATCCTCGCCCAGGCGCGCAATCAGGGCGACATGAACGCCGCGTTCCAGATCTCCAACGCGCTGAAGGCCTTCTTCGAGTGCTCCAGCCTCGTTAATTCCTTCCTCCTCACCTCCGACACGCCCAAGGCCGTCGCCGCCCGTGAAGCGCTCCGCGTCACCGTCGAGCAGATCAACCGGATGCAAAAGGATCAGCTCGAGATGGAGCAGCTCGACGAGAGCCTGAAGGACGAAGCCAAGACCAAGATGCTCGCCGCGCTCGAGACCTCCGCCGCGTCCTACAGCGCCGGCCTCGACCAGATCGTCGAAGCCCAGCAGAGCCGCGCCAAGATCCTCAACGAACGCATCAACAAGGTCGCGCCCGAGTTCACCGCCACGCTCGGCCGCATGAAGCAGAACGTGCACACTTACCAGAGCACGCTGGAAGCCCGCACCCGCAGCGAACAACGCCGCAACGAAGTCGTCGTTCTCACCATCACCACCGTCGGCATCGGCCTCGGCGCTCTCTGCGCCTGGGTGATCGTTCGTGGCGTCACCCGCCGCATCACCTCGGTCGCCGCCCGCCTTGCCGCCGAGTCCGCCAAGGCCAACACGTCCGCGCTCCAGGTCGCGCAGGCCAGCCAGTCCATGGCCAACGGTGCCACGCAGCAGGCCGCCTCTCTCGAGGAAACCAGCTCCTCGCTCCACGAGATGGCCAGCATGACGCAGCGCAATTCCGACAACGCGCAGAACGCCAAGACGCTCGCCAACCAGGCCCGTCAGACCGCCGACGCCGGCGCCATCGAGATGGAGCAGATGAAGATCGCGATGGACGCCATCAAGGGCTCCTCCACCGAGATCTCCAAAATCATCAAGACGATCGACGAGATCGCGTTTCAGACGAACATCCTCGCGCTCAACGCCGCGGTCGAAGCCGCCCGCGCGGGTGAGGCCGGCCTCGGTTTCGCCGTGGTTGCCGATGAAGTCCGCAACCTCGCGCAACGTTGCGCCGGCGCCGCCAAGGAAACCGCCGAGAAGATTTCCGCCTCCACCGAAAAATCCGAGCAGGGCGCCCGCATCAGCCAGAAAATGGCCGCGAACCTTGCCGCGATCGTGGAGAAAACCCGCCAGCTCGACGAACGCATCGCCGAGATCGCGCAGTCCTCGCACGAACAGAGCGAAGGCATCGGCCAGCTCAACACCGCCGTCGCGAGCATGGACAAGATCACGCAGGAGAACGCCGCGCTCTCCGAAGAGTCCTCCGCCGCCGCCGAAGAGCTCAAGGCGCAGGCCGAGCAAGTCCGCCTCGCGGTCGCCGAGCTTCTCCTCATGGCCCGCGGTTCCTCCGACACCGATTTCGTCGAGAGCAGCCCCACCGCCGCGCCCGCTCAGGCCAACGTCAAACGCCCGGCGCTTCACCGTTCCAACGGTGGTGGCCGCACCCTCCGCCAGGCTGGTGCCGTGCAACTCGCGACGCGCACCGTCGCTCCGGCGAAACACACGCCGGGCTCCAACGGCCACGGCTCGACCGAGGATCACGCCGGCGGCAACGGCTCCAGCGCCGACCACGACCGCTTCTTCAGCTAACTTTCCTGTGTAAGGTGTGTGTTGCAGAGCCCGCGCCGCCCTCTGGGTGACGCGGGCTTTTCTTTGGGCAGGGCGGGCACGCCTCTCCGCTCATCCTTCTCTTACTCTCTCTTCTTTCTCTTTCTCCCGCTTGAGCGGCAAACGCCTGAGGGGGGAAAGAGGTAAGAGAAAGAAGAAAGAGAAAGATATCCGCAGATGCGTCCGGACCGTGCCGCGACGCAGTGCGCACCTTGTCGCGACGTAGTCCGCACCCGGGCTCGACTCGGTGCGAACCTTGTCCCGACTCGGTCCGCACTCGGTCCCGACTCAGGCCGGGGTTTGTTTCTCCACGATGACGGTCGTCACCAGATCGCAGCCGACGTTCACCGTCGTGCGCGTCATGTCGAGGAGGCGATCAACGCCGAGCACGATGCCGATGCCTTCGGCAGGAATACCAAACGTCATCAGCAATCCTGCGATCAGCGGTAGCGAACCGCCCGGAATGCCCGCGACTGCCACCGCGCTCAACACACTGAGGAGCAGGAGGGTCGCTTGTTGCACGAAACTCAAATCGACGCCGAACACCTGCGCGACGAAGAGCACCACGCAACCCTCATAGAGTGCGGTGCCGCTCATGTTGATCGTCGCGCCGAGCGGCAGCACGAATCCGGCGATCTCCGGTCGCACCTTGAGCGGGCCGCGCGCGCATTCGATCGAGGCCGGCAGAGTGGCGTTGCTCGAACTGGTCGAAAACGCGGTCACAAGCACGCCTTTGACCGTGCGGAAAAACTCCAGCGGCGAGCGGCGCGCCAACACGCCCAGCCAAAGCGACATCGTGCCGAACAGGTGCAGCATCATCACTGCCGCGCAGCCGAGCGTGAATACCCCGAGTGACACCAGGATGTCGGGCCCGATGCGCACGACGACACTGTAGATCATCGCCGGCACGGCATAGGGCGCGAGACGCAGCGCGTAGTGCACGATGCGCGTCATCACCTCGGTCACGAGTTCGAGAGCTTCCTGAAAACGCTGTCGTTTCTCCGTGGCGAGGTGTGTGCCCGCGGCGCCGACGAGCAGCGCGAAAAGAATCAGCGGCAATACATCGCCGATGGCGTTGCGCGATTGGCCGACGACCGCGCCGAAAAGATTTCGCGGCATGAACGTGTCGACGACGAAACCGAGCCCGACTTCCGGCGCAGCCGCCTGGGTTGCGATGTGTTTTTGCGCGGTGCCGCCGAACTCGGTGAGCAGCGTTTCCTTCGTCGCGGGGTCGAGATGTCCGCCGGGATTGAGGAGGTTCATCATCAGCAGTCCGAGCGCGACGCCGATGCCCATGTTGGCAAAGAAGAGCACGAACGTGCGGCCCGCGAGCGGACCGAGTTTTCTCAACTCGCCGAGTTGAACGATGCCCGAAGCGAGCGACGCAAACACGAGCGGCAGCACGACGAAGAACAGGAGCCGCAGGAAAACTTGTCCGAACGGATCGAGCACCGTGGTCGCCACGCGTTGCATGAACGAGAGCACCGCGGGCTGAAAATGTCCGATGATGAGCGTCGCTATTCCTGCGATGACGCCAATTGCCAACCCCCGCAGGATCCGGTTTGCCAGTGCGCGATTTGCATCAGCCATGGCGCGCAAGCTGGGGCGCGAGAAGCGGAGTGTCCATCGGTTAGTGCGCGCGGGTGGAGGAGTTGTGCACCTGCGTCGGGCTGCCTCCATCGTCATGCCGGACGAGCATCACGCGGAGAGGGAGGAAGTATTTCTGCTCTGCCGCGCAAAGGCGTATCCTCTGCGCATGAACGATGCGGCAGTCACTTCCCATGAAACCGGTGCGAGCACCGGATTGGTGGAGCGCACGTTGCTTGCGGTGGCGCGTCAGCGGCCGGGCTTCGATGAAAAGCGGTGTCGCTTGGCGCTCGATTGCTTGGTCACGGGGCAGGCGGTGCGTGGTGCGTTGCAGACGTGTTTGCACCAGTCCGGCTTGAGCGAGCTGCGATTCGCGGTGCTCGTGATTCTTTTTGCGCTCGAGCCCAATGCGACCACGGCGGCGGATCTCGCGAGTCACGCGGGCGTGACGCGTTCCTCGATCACCGAGGCGCTGGATGGTTTGCAGGCGCACAATTTTATCCGACGGCAGCGCGACAGTGTGGATCGCCGCGCCATTTATGTGCGACTGACGAAGGCGGGTCGCGCGTTGGCGGAAGAGGCGCTGCTTGCCTACTTGCACACGGCCACGCAGGTTACCCGTTTTGTCACACCCACCGAACTCGACATGGCGTTCGCACTTGGTGCGCAGCTTCGCGGCGGTGTGGAACTCCCTCTCGAATAATCGCATTCACATGAAGAAACGCGTTCTCCTAACCACCGTCATCGCCGTCGCCGTGTGCGTCGCGATCTTCGGCTATAAGTTCATCGACATCCGCAAGAAAATGGCGGCGATGAAAGCGATGCGCCCGGCCCCGGCCGTGGTGACTGCGGCTCCGGCGCACCCCGAAGTGTGGAGCTCGACGTTGTCGGCGGTGGGCTCGGTCGAGAGTTTCCAAGGCATCACGCTCCGCAGCGAAATCGAAGGCCGCATCGTGCGCGTCGCGTTCGAATCCGGTGCGCGCGTGAAAGCGGGCGACGTGCTCGTCGAACTCGAGGCCTCCACCGAGCAGGCGCAATTGCAGAGTCGCGAGGCCACCGCCCGTCTCTCCGCGCTCTCGCTCGAGCGTGCGCGCGATCTGCGCCGCACCGGCAGCAACACGCAGGCCGATCTCGACGCCGCGGAGGCCGCCGAAGCTCAAGCCCAGGCCGCGATCGCCGAAGTGAAGTCCACGCTCGCGAAGAAGCGCATCGTCGCTCCGTTCGACGGCAAGCTCGGCATCCGTCAGGTCAATCTCGGCCAGTTCCTCAACAAGGGCGATGCGATCGTCACGCTCGAGTCGGTGAATCCCGCTTACGTCGACTTCGCCCTGCCGCAGCAGGATCTCCCGTCGTTGAAAGTCGGTCTGCCGGTCGTCGTCACGATGGACGCGTATCCAGATCGTGAATTCACCGGCAAGATCGAGGCGATCAGCCCGCGCGTGACCGACGCCACCCGCAACGTCCGCGTGCGCGCCGTGCTGCCCAACGATGACGAGCTGCTCGCGCCCGGTGCCTTCGCCCGCGTGGCGGTGCAGTTGCCCGACGAGCAGCATGTGCTCGTTTTGCCCGCGACGGCCGTCGTTTACAGCCCCTACGGCGATTCCGTTTATGTCGTGGTCGAGCGCGACGGTGAAAACGGCGCCAAGCAACTGGCTGTGGAGCAGCGCTTCATCCGCACGGGTGCGACGCGCGGCGACCAGGTCGCGATCGTCAAAGGTCTCAATCCCAACGAACAGGTCGTGACGTCCGGCCAGATGAAGCTCCGCAACGGCGCAGCCATTTCCATCAACAACTCGGTCGTGCCGGAGAACAGCCCGGCCCCGACGCCCAGCGAAAGCTGAGGTCCGCCCATGAATATCACTGAAGTTTTCATCCGCCGCCCGGTGCTGGCGACGGTGGTCAACCTCTTCCTGCTCATTGCAGGTTGGAAGGCGATCACCGCGCTCACCGTCCGGCAGTATCCCCGCACTGAAAACGCCGTCGTCACGGTCAGCGTCGCCTATCCGGGCGCCAACGCCGACCTCGTGCGCGGCTTTGTCACCACGCCGCTCGAGCGCGAAATCGCTTCGGCCGACGGTATCGATTACGTCGAGTCCTCCAGTCGTCAGAGTTCTGCGACGATCACGGCCAAGCTCCGACTCAACTACGATCCCAACGACGCGCTCACGCAGATCACCTCGAAGGTGAATCGCGTCCGCGGCGAACTCCCCGCCGGCGCCGAAGATCCGGTGTTCGATGTGTCGATCGGTGAAACCACCGCGTCGGCGTATCTCGGTTTCTACAGTGATTCCCTGGAGGGTAATCAGATCACCGATTACCTCGTGCGCGTGGTGCAGCCGAAGCTCTCCACGATCGAAGGCGTGCAAAAGGCCGAGATTCTCGGCGCCCGCACGTTCTCGATGCGTATCTGGCTGAAGCCCGATCGCATGGCCGCGCTCGGTCTCGGTGCGGCGGACGTGCGCGCGGCGCTCGCGTCGCAGAACTATCTTTCCGCGGTCGGTCAGACCAAGGGCTCGATGATCTCCGTGTATCTCACGGCGCAGACCGATCTCCACTCCGCGGAAGAGTTTCGCCAGATCATCATTCGCGAACAGGACGGCGAACTCGTCCGCTTGGGCGACATCGCCAACGTCGTGCTCGGCGCCGAAGACTACAACGCTTCGGTCAAGTTCTCCGGGCAGAACGGCGTGTTCGTCGGCATCTTCGCGCTGCCGACCGCCAACTCGATCGATGTGATCAAGCTCGTCCGCGAGGCGCTGCCTGAGATTCAGGAACAGTTGCCCGCCGGTCTGCACGCCAAGATCGTCGCCGACCTCACGGAGTTCATCAACGACTCCATCACCGAGGTCATGCACACGCTGATCGAGGCGATGATCATCGTCGTGATCGTGATCTACCTCTTCTTAGGTTCGTTCCGCTCGGTCATCATTCCGATCATCGCGATCCCGCTCTCCATCATCGGTGCGTGCACCATCATGCTCGCGCTCGGATTCTCGATCAACCTGCTCACGCTGCTCGCGATGGTGCTCGCCATCGGTCTCGTGGTGGACGACGCGATCGTCGTGGTGGAGAACATCCACCGTCACATCGAGGAGGGGCTCGCGCCGTTCGAGGCTGCGATCAAGGGTGCGCACGAACT
This sequence comes from Opitutus sp., assembly GCA_024707325.1. Classification (GTDB taxonomy): domain Bacteria; phylum Verrucomicrobiota; class Verrucomicrobiia; order Opitutales; family Opitutaceae; genus Opitutus. Next base: position 1,437,628 of record JANPZY010000001.1, read on the forward strand.
TGTTGTGCCCGTGATCGCGATGACGATCACGCTCGCGGCCGTTTACGCGCCGATCGGTTTCCAAACCGGTCTCACCGGCGCGCTGTTCCGCGAGTTCGCGTTCACACTCGCCGGCTCCGTGATCATCTCGGGCTTCGTCGCGCTGACGCTCTCGCCGATGATGTCGTCGAAGATCCTGCGCCATAATCCCAATCCGCGCGGCTTCGCAGCGTTTCTCGATCGTTCGTTCGCGAAACTGCAGTCGGCTTACGAACGCGTGCTTCACGTCGTGCTCGAGACGCGCCCCGCGGTGCTCATCGTCGCCGCGCTCGTGTTCGCCTCGATCGTGCCGTTTTTCCTCCTGTCCCAGAGCGAACTCGCTCCGGCAGAAGACGACGGCATCATCTTCCTCCAGGCGCAGGCCGCCCCGAATTCCACCATCGAGCAGACGCAGATGTTTGCCGATCAGGTGTCCGCGTTGATCCGTGAAAATTACCCGGAGGAAACCGCGGAGATCTTCCAGTTGAGCGGCTTCGGCGGCAGTCCCAACGCCGCGTTTATCGGCTGGCGACTGAAGCCGTGGAGTCAGCGCACGCGCGGCGCGGGAGAACTGCTCACCGAGATCCAGGGCAAAGTCGGCGCCGTCGCCGGCATGAAGACGTCTGCCTTCCAGCGTCCGTCGCTGCCTGGCTCCGTGGGCGGTTTGCCTGTGCAGTTCGTCGTGGGCTCGACCGAGACGCCGCTGCGCGTCGCCGAGGTCGCCAACGAACTTCTGCAACGCGCGATGCAGAGCGGCCTCTTCCTCTTCGGCGACACGAACCTGAAGTTCGACCAGCCGCAGATGAACATCGAGGTCGACCGCGAAAAAGCCGCCGCGCTCGGCATCAACATGTCGCAGCTCGGCGCCGACCTCGGCTCGATGCTCGGTGGTGGCTACGTCAACCGCTTCGCGATCGAAGGCCGCGCCTACAAGGTCATCCCCCAGGTCACCCGCACGGCGCGTCTCAATCCCGACCAGCTCCGCAACTACTACGTGGCGACCTCGAAGGGCACGCTCGTGCCGCTCTCGACGTTTGCGACGCTCACGCCGAGCACGCAGCCGCGCGAGTTGCGCCGCTTCCAGCAGCTCAACGCCGCCACGCTCTCGTTCCTCCCGGCTCCGGGTGTGGCGCAGGGCCAGGCGCTCGAGTGGCTCCGCAATGAGTCGGAGAAGGTGCTGCCGCAGGGCTTCACGATCGATTACGCGGGCAACTCCCGCCAGTTCGTGCAGGAAGGCAGCTCGCTCATGGGCACGTTCGTCCTCGCGGTGGTCGTGATCTTCCTCGTGCTCGCCGCGCAGTATGAGAGCTTCCGTGATCCGTTCATCATCCTGATGTCGGTGCCGCTCTCGATCGCGGGCGCGATGATCTTCCTCTTCTTCGGTTTCGCCACGCTCAACATCTACACCCAGGTGGGTCTCATCACCCTCGTGGGCCTGATCACGAAGCACGGCATTCTGATCGTGGAGTTCGCCAACAAACTCCAGGAAGAGCAGGGCATGTCGATCCGCGAGGCCGCGCAACACGCCGCCGGCGTGCGTCTGCGCCCGATCCTCATGACCACCGCCGCGATGGTGCTCGGCGTTCTCCCGCTCGTCACCGCGAGCGGTGCGGGTGCGGCCAGCCGCTTCTCGATCGGTCTCATCATTTCGACCGGCATGAGCATCGGCACGCTCTTCACGCTCTTCGTCGTCCCGACGTTCTACACGCTCGTGGCGCACGATCGGCGCAAGAAGCCGGCGACGGAAACCGCCCCTGCGGCGCATCACGGTCACGCTCCGCCGGAACCCGCCTGAGCGTCCTCCCTCTTCAAAGGTCCGGCCTCGCGCCGGGCCTTTTTTTTGCGTGCACGCGGCGAGGCGCAGCGCTTGCCGGTCATGCGCCCGCCCGTAACGTCATCCGAATGGAGCTGCGTCACCTGCGATATTTTCAAGCTGTCGCCGAAAGGCTGAATTTCAGCCGTGCGGCCGAGCAGCTTCACGTCGCGCAGCCCGCGCTCAGCCGCCAGATCCGTGCGCTCGAGGAGGAACTCGGCGTGCAGCTCTTCGAGCGCAACCGCGTGCGCGTGCGGCTTACCGATGCGGGCCGCACGTTCTATACGCACACGTGCAAGGTGCTCGCTCAAATCGCCGAGGCGACCGCGGCCGTTCACGAAGTGGCCGATGGCACCGCGGGCGAATTGATCGTCGGCAACGACTGGCGTTTCGGCGGCGACATCGTGTCGGCGACCGTGCGCGAGTTTCAGGCGAAGCACCCGCGGGCCGAGGTCAACTTGCTCGACCTGCGCGTGCACGAGCAGCTCACGGCGGTGCGCTCCCCGGCGCGCGCATATCGGTTTCATTGTTCGCGATCTGCTCGGGGCGCGCGACGAACTCGAGTCGCTGACGGTGCTGCGTTCGCGACTTATGGCGGCGATCCCCGCGCGACATCCGCTCGCCGATCGGCCGCTCGTGCCGCTCGCCGAGTTGGCCCAGGATAAATGGATCACGCTCGATGAGAAGGTCGCACCGGGGCACCGCCCGTTTATCGTGCAGCTCTGCCGGTTGAGCGGCTTCACCCCGCAGTTTGGCCGCGCGGCGGGCACGATCGAGGGCATGTTTGGCCGCATCGCGAGCGGTTATGGCGTGTCCGTCGCGATCGAGAGCAGTCTGCCGCAACGGGCGCCGCTCCTGCGTTTCGTGCCGACGGATTGCGAGCCGATCGAGATCTGTGCCGTCTGGCACCGGCGCGACAAATCCGTGCTGCTAAAAAGCTACCTCCAGATCCTGCACCACTATCTGGACGAGAATCGCGCTACGCTTCTGCCCGCGATCGAGTGAACGCCGCGGGCACCGCCGCGTCAGGCGTAGCGTTCTTCCTTCCACGGATCGGCGGTGTTCGAGTAACCGCGCAGTTCCCAGAAACCGAGTTTGTCTTCCGCAAGAAAGGTGATGCCGCTCACGAACTTCGCGCCTTTCCATGCGTAGAGCTTGGGGATGATCACGCGCGCAGGGCCGCCGTGTTCACGCGAAACAGGCGCGCCGTCGAATGAAGTGGCGATCAACACGTCGTCATCGAGACACGCCTCGAGCGGCACGTTCGTCGAGTAGCCGTCGAAGCTGGTGAAATAGACGAACTTCGCGTCCGGCTTCGGCTGCACGAGTTCGTAGAGCGTGGTGAACGCCACACCGCCCCAGCGGCAGTCGTATTTGCTCCACGTGGTCACGCAGTGAAAGTCGCTCACGTCTTCCACCTGCGGCAGCGCGTTGAGCTGGTCCCACGAGAGGGTGGTGGGTTTTTCGACCAATCCGTCGATCGCGAGTCGCCACTCGGCGTGAGGGATCTCCGGCTGCACGCCGAGATCGAGCACGGGAAAACCGGTCGTGAGTTTCTGCCCGGGCGGCAGGCGGTCGGTCGACGCGACCGTGCGCGCGGTGAAGCCGGCGGCTTTCTGTTTTTCCGCCCACTTCTGCTTGGCGGCGATGTAGCGCTCTTTCGACATGGGCGCACGCTGTCTCAGGCGGCCGCGGCGCGCAAGCAGCCCGATGGTCCCACGCGGGAGTTTTCATTTTTCCCGAAACGTGTTCACTCGGCCGCTCATGAAACCGGCTGTCCCCGTCCTCGAAGTCTCCGGGCTGCGCGTCGAGCGTGGCCGCACCGCGATTCTGCGCGGCCTGGATTGGCGCGTGAACGCCGGCGAGCACTGGGTGATTCTCGGCGCCAACGGTTCGGGCAAGACCTCGCTGCTCAAGGCGCTCACGGGCTTCCTTTCGCCGACGGACGGCGATTTCAGCGTGCTCGGCCAGTCCTACGGCGTGAGCGACTGGCGCGAACTGCGCCTGAAGCTCGGCGTGGTCACGAGTGCGTTTGTCGCCTCGATCCCACTCGCCGAGAAAGCGGTCGAAACAGTGATCAGCGGCAAATACGCCCAGCTCGATCTCTGGACGAAAACCACCCGCGCCGATCGCCGCAACGCACTCGCCCTGCTCGAGCAGCTCGACATCGCCTACCTCGCCGAACGCGAGTGGATCTATCTTTCACAAGGCGAACGCCAGCGCGTGTTGATCGCGCGTGCACTGATGGCGCGACCGAAGCTCCTGATTCTCGACGAACCCTGCGCCGGTCTCGACCCGGTCGCGCGCGAGCACTTCCTCGCGTCGATCGGCACCATCGCGAAGCGCCGCGATGCACCCTCGCTCGTGCTCGTGACGCATCACGTGGAGGAAATTTTGCCCGCTTTCTCGCACGCGCTCCTGTTGCGCGAGGGCGCGGTCGTCGCCGCCGGCCCGTGCGGGCGTGTGCTCAACTCACGCTCGCTCTCGGCTGTATTCGGTTCTCCACTACGCCTGAGCCGGCAACGCGGACGCTATCGCATCGATTTTCCCGCCTGAACGGAAAAACGAAAAACCCGCCGGAGTCGGCGGGTTCGTTTTCGGAGAATTACTTCTTGGCGAAGATCTCGTCGAAGAACGCCTGCATGTGCTTCCACGAGCGCGCGTCGGCCGCGGCGTTGTAGGCGATCGGCAGGCCCGTGGCTTTGGCGACGTCGTCGGCCTTGGGGTTCGTGAACGCGTGGACCGCCCCCGCATACGTCACGAAAACGTAGTCGAGTTTCGCGGCCTCGACGCCCTTGGTGAACGCGTCGAACTCCTCTTTGGAGATGAAGCCGTCCGCACCGCCGTGGCAGATGAGGAGCTTGGCCTTCACCTTCGTGCCCGCGTCCGCCGGGACCGGCAGCAAGCCGCCGTGAAAACTCACGACACCAGCGAGCGGCGCGCCGGAAAACGCGAGCGCCTGCACGGTCGATCCGCCGAAACAATAGCCGATCGCGGCCAGGCGATCCGCGTCCACGAGCTCGTGTTTCTTGAGTTGGTCGAGACCGGCCTTCGCGCGCTCGGCCATGAGGGGCTTGCCGTAGAATTGTCCCGCGAGTTCGCCCGCTTTCTTCGGATCGAGCGTGACGACATCGGCGCCATACATGTCGGCGGCGAACGCCACATAGCCCAGCTTCGCGAGCTGCTCGGCGCGGCTCTTCGGATAATCGTTCAGGCCCCACCACTCGGGGATGACGAGCACGCCCGGAGCCTTGGAGCTTTTGGTGACCTTGGAGTCGTCGTAGGCGAGATAGCCTTTCAGCTTCACGCCGTCGTGCTCGTAGGCGACCGACTGGGTGACGATTTTCGCGTGAGCGCTGGCCGCGAGCGCTACGGCAACGATCAAAAGGATAGGGAGTTTCATCAGGAGGACACGCAATGCGCACGCGGGCGGGCGTCAAACTCGCGCGCCATCGGGCACGGCCCGCACGCGTTCAGCGCCGCTCTTCCATCAGGCCGACGAGGTTGCCGTCGGGATCGCGCACAAACGCCATCCACAGCTCGTGGTCCGGCATTTTTGCGGTGAGTCCCGGTTCGCGCTCGGGCGTGGCGCCGCGCTCGACCGCCGTCCGATACATCGCGTCGACCGCTGGCGTGCGAAAATACAGCGCGGAGTTTTTCCCCACCTCTCCAGCGCCCTGCGGCGTCGTGAGCATCAGTCGCACGCCGCCTGCCGCGAGGAACGCGAGATTCGGTCCCGCATCGAAAAGAAAAGTCAGCCCGAGCACATCGCGGTAAAACGCCTTCGCGCGCGCGACATCGCTGACGGTGAGCGCGACCTGTCCCAAATCGGTGATGGCGGCGTCGTTCATGACTGATCGTCCCCGAAGATTCCGTTGACCATGGCAAACAGCGCCGTGCCCGCGGCCACGACGACAAACGACGCCACTAGCCGCCACAACGCGTCCTTCTTTGCAAAATCCCAGATTGCGAGGATGCACACCACCACGCTCGCCACGATGCAGACCGAGATGATGAAGAACGCCACGGCTTTCACGACCTGCGGCGGGAAAAATCCTCGTCCCCGCCGACGCGGTCGCGCCGCGGGAGGAGAACCGGGAAGGGGAGACAGCGGAGGAGGGAGGTCGCTCATGGGGTAGAGGAAGACTGCAGCGATTCTGCCGGTTCCGCGGGGGACGGGCGGAGGCGCTTCACGTAAACGTGCTGGGTTTTCGTGCGGACGTAGCCCAGCGCGGGATAAAAGCGGTGGCTTTCCTCGCGGGCGACATTGCTGCGCACGACCACGGCCGATGCATCCAGCGTCGTGGCCCAGCGTTCCGCTTCGACGACCAACATGCGTCCGACGCCGCTTCGTCGTGCTTTTTTGGATACGACGAGCCCGGCGATCTCCAGGCGGAACCCGCTCTCCAGGATTTCCGCCGCGTGGGCTTGCAGCCACCCGACCACGACACCGTCGCTTTCTGCGACCCAGCAGCGATCGTTCGGCGAGGTCGCGAGTCGCTGCAAACGCTCCGTCACCTCTGCGGCGGTGACGATATAGCCGAGTTCTCCGCAAAGGTCCGCGATCGCCGCAGCGTCAGTTGGGTCCGCGAGGCGTAAGTCGGACGAGCTCATCAGAATGGACCAAGCCACGTTTCCAGCCGCACCGTGTCCCGACGTGGTGCGCACCGAGTCCCGACCGTGTCCGCACCTTGTCCCGACTCGGGACGGACCGTGGCTCGACCTGGTGCGGAACATGGCACGACCCGAGCCGCAATGCGGCTCGGGTCGTGGCGGTTGGGAGCGCGAGTCATGCCGGGAGGGGTCACGATCGCAAAAGAAGTGGGAAGTGGGTCAGGTGACCAAGTCTCCGCCGATCACGTAATTTTTCAGCGACTCGGCTTCGGCCCGGTGCATGTCGGCCACCCAGCGCGAGATGTCGCCGATGGAAATGAGACCGACCAACCGACCGTGTTCGATTACGGGCAGGTGGCGACAGCGGCGTTCGGCGAATGTTGTGAGGCACTCATCCACCGTCGTGTGCGGCGGGATCGTGATGACATCGCGCGTCATCACATCGGCGACGCGGTTTATTTTGGGATCGACGTCCATGCCCACCACACGGCGGAGCACGTCGCGCTCGGTGAACACTCCGACAAGCAAATCGCCGTCGAGGACTAGCACGCATCCGACGCGGTGTCGGTTCATCTCAGCCACGGCGTCGGCAATCGACATCCGTGCGTTCACGGAATACACAGCGGAGCCCTTTCGCTCCAGAATCGCAGAGATCGGAGTATTCATGGGGGGTGGGGTGCTGCCAACTTGCTGCAAAGAAATGGCGTCGCAACCGCAAAGGCCCGGAAACATGTCAAAATTACGAAATCTCACCTCGTGGCTGCGGTGTTAGTTCATTTGCGAATGAACAAAGCGCCCGCGCCGTTTGGCCGGAGCAGACGCCCGGTGCGACCGGCGTGAAAAACGGCTCAGCGCGAGAACAGTTTGTCGAGCGCGCCGAAGCTCTTCACGGGCGCGGCTTTTTTCTCGGGGATCGGAGCGACCGTGATCGGTTTCGCCGCAGGTGGAGCCGCGCTGGGAGCGGTGGACTGCGCGGGCGTGGCGGACTGTGGCTGGCCCGCGAGTTCCGCGAGCAAACGGTCGAGTTTCACCGTCGACACCGGCTCGGCGGTGCCGAGTTCCTGCGCGAAAACGCTCACGCGAAATTCTTCGATCAACCAGCGGAGCGTGTCACCGCCGGCCCGGTCCTGCACGCGCGCGGCAGCGTTGCTGTAGCGAGCGACGAGCGCGGCGCGTTCGGCGTCCTTCGGAGGATTCTGTTTCCAGCGATCGGCCCGCAGCTTCATCGCGCGCAGGTAGCGCGGAAAATGCGCGAGCTGCGCGTAAGGCGTGCGCCGGAGAAAATCCGCCGGTAGCAGCGCAGCGAGCTCACGATCGAGTCCCGCAAACGGAGTCGGATGCACGAGCAGCGCCTGACGTTGCCCGAGGATTTCGCGGAGCTGGTCGACGAAGCGGGGCACGAGACCGCGCAGATCGTTCTTCGCTTTCTCGACCGCCGCGTCGAAAACGGCGGCGGTGTGCGGCGCGGCGACGCGCGCGGGATCTGTCACCCAATTTCGGATACAGAAAAACGCGTGTTCCTGCAGTTCGTTGAGCGGCACGAGTGTGCTGATGAGCGGGCCGAGATCGCGCAACGCGCGGAGGTCGCGTTGCAGCCAGCCCAGGTCGTAGCGCAGCTGCAGCTCGAGCAGCGAACGAAGTCCGCCGCGCATGGCCGCCTGTGCGTCTTCGGGTGTTTTGAAGAGACGCAGCCCCACGCCCTCGCCGCCGGCGCGCAGCGCGGGGAACGCCCACACGGGCACGCCGGCCTGCTCCGTCACGAGCACGCGCTCGGGAATGTCGCCAAAGGCCCACGAGGCCTGCTCGGGTTTCTCCCATTTTGCACGGGCGCGGCGCCACGCTTCGGGCTCGATGCGCGCCACGGCCTGGCTCGCTTCGCGGCGCTCGGCGTGCAGCGCGGCGTCGATTTCCTTCAGATCGCGACTCGCGCAAATCTCGCGTCCCCGATCGTCGAGCACGCGCACGCGAACGCGCAGGTGATCGGGCAACGGTTTCGCGTCCCAGACCGCGGGATCGACCGCGACGCGGAAGCGCTCGGCGATCTGCGCGGCCAGCGCCTGCGTCAGTGATTCGCGATGACCGGTGAGTCGGTCGCGCTGCGCGACTTGTTGCGCGAGCGATTTCGCGGTTTCCGCGAGCGGCACGAACGCGCGACGCAGCTCCTTGGGTAAAGCGCGGAGATAGTGTTCGACCTTTTGCTCGAGATGACCGGGCACGGCGAAATCGAGCGCGGCCGGAGTGAGCGCCTCGGCTTCGCGCACGTTGACCTCGAGCGTGACGCCGTCGTCTTCCTGGCCGGGCTTGTAGGCGTAGTTGAGCGGCAGCGCGCGATTTTCGAGAGGGAGTGCTTCGGGAAATTCCTCCGCGGCGTGCGTGAGCGCCTCGGGGTCGCGGAGATTCTCCGGCTCAACCATGAGGAAACGCGGTTCGTGGCCACGGCGTTCGCGCACGAGATCGACGAGCTCCGAAACCGACGACACGCCGACGAAGGGCGCGGCATCGTCGCCCGACGTTTTCGCGCCCGGCGGCGGCAGGAGTTTTTCCGCGTAGAAACGATAGAGCGCTTCGTCGAGGTTGAGATAGCCGGCGTCGCGTGTGCGCGTGAGGACGAGCTCGATTTTTTCGCGGACCTTTCGGTTGTGCGTGATGAAATCGAGCGGGAACGTGATCGTGTCGTTCACGATTCCTTCGCGGATGAAAATCTCCGTCGCGTGCACGGGATCAATGCGACCGTAGGACGTTGCACGCGATTCGAGTTCGAGCCCGTAGAGGCGCGTGCGCTGCTTCACCATGACGCGACCGGACTGTTCGTTCCAAAACGGTTCGCTGTGTGCGACGCGGACGATGTGCGCGCCGAGATCGAGCGCCCACTGCGGATCGAGTCGGGCGCAGGTGCGCGCGTAGAGCCGCGTGGTCTCCATGATCTCCGCAGCCATGATCCATCGCGGGGCCTTGGGTCCTTTCTTCTGCGCGCCACGTTGCGGCGCGTCGGCGTGACGTTTTTTCGGCTCTTCACGACGGAAGAGCACGGAGCCGGGGAAAAGGTTCACGCGGCGATCGTGCGTGGCCTTGTAGTTGCCGTTTTCCTCGTCGAGGTGAGCGATGTTGCCCAGAAGACCGGCGAGAATGCTCCGGTGGATCGCGCGATAGGACGGGGTGCCGAAGCCGGTGGTTGTGTCGTCGACGGTCTTCAGGCCGTGGTAGGCCGACGTGAGTTTGAAATCGGCGCGTTCCTTCAGCACCTCGACGAGCTGCGTGTGGATGTCGCGCCACTCGCGCATGCGCGTGTAGCTGAGGAAGTGCTCGCGACAGAAGCGCCGCAGCTTCGCCTGACTGAGATTCTCGAACTCGTCGTGATACGTTTCCCAGATGTTGAGCAGCGTGAGAAAATCCGAATCCGGGTGAACGAAGCGCCGGTGCGCGGCGTCGGCCTGCTGTTGTTTGTCGAGCGGACGTTCGCGCGGGTCCTGAATCGAAAGCCCCGCGGCGATCACGAGCACTTCGCGCAACGCTTTCTCCGCGCGCGCCTGCAGGATCATGCGGCCGACTGTGGGATCAACGGGCAAGCGAGCGAGTTCGCGGCCGATCGCGGTGAGCTGCCGCACGTGCACCGCGGAGGCTTCGCCGCTTTCTGTCTGCGTGCGAGTGGGTGTGTTGTCCTTGTCGTCCAGTGCACCGAGTTCCTCCAGCAGCGCATAGCCGGCGCGGATGGATTTCGTCGCCGGCATGTTGATGAACGGGAAGCGTTCGATGTCGCCGAGGCCGAAGGCCTTCATGCGCAGAATCACGTCGGCGAGATTCGCGCGCTGGATCTCGGGCTGTGTGAAACGTGGACGCTCGAGGTAGTCGGATTCTGAATACAGCCGGATGCAGACGCCCTCGGCGACGCGGCCGCTGCGGCCTTTGCGTTGATCGGCGCTCGATTGGGAAATCGGTTCGATCGGGAGCCGTCGTGTGCGCGCTTGCGGCGAGTAGCGGCTGATGCGCGCGAGACCGGTGTCCACGACGAAGCGGATGCCCGGAATCGTGAGCGACGTCTCCGCGATGTTGGTCGCGAGCACGATCTTGCGGCGCTGCGACGGCGCGAAGACGCGTTGCTGTTCCGCGTTGGAGAGCCGGCCGAAAAGCGGCACCAGCTCGGCGTTGCGGAGACGACGGCCCTCGAGCAGATCGCGCGTCTCGCGGATGTCGCGCTCGCTCGGGAGAAACGCGAGGATGTCGCCGCTCGTGCTCTCGCGCACGATGCGTTCGATGGCCTCGACGGTGCCGTCGATGTAGTGGAGGGCCTCCGCTTTGGATTCGCGTTCGTCGCCTTCGGCGGCGTCGGAGCCGAGTTCGTCGAGCGGTGCGTAGATGACCTCGACCGGAAAGGTGCGACCCTCGACCTGGATCACGGGTGCATCGTCGAACGCCGCGCTGAACATCGCCGTGTCGATCGTCGCCGACGTGATCACGATTTTCAGCTCGGGCCGCTTGAAGCGCAGCGTGCGCAGGTGGCCGAGAAGGAAGTCGATGTTGAGCGAGCGCTCGTGCGCTTCGTCGATGATGATCGTGTCGTAGTCGCGCAGCAGCGGATCGCCCTGGACTTCGGCGAGCAGCATGCCGTCGGTGAGAAACTTCACCACCGTCTCGCGCGTGGTCTGGTCGTTGAAACGGATCTTGGCGCCGACGTGGCGTCCCCATTCGACGCCGAGTTCCTCGGCCACGCGGCGCGAGACCGAGAGCGCGGCGACGCGGCGCGGCTGCGTGCACGCGATGCGGCCGTTCGTGCCGCGTCCGGCGGCGAGACACATCTTCGGAATCTGCGTGGTTTTGCCGGAGCCCGTTTCACCGGCGAGAATCACGACTTGGTGATTCTGGATGGCCTGCGTGATCTCTTCCGCGCGCGCGCTGATCGGGAGCTCGGGTGGAAACTCGAGCCGGAAGGGAAAAGACTTGTTTGACGGTGCGGACACGGGCGGGGAGCGTCCATTCTTCGTTTCGCGCGAAAGCGCAAGTCATCGATGCAAGCTCCTCCGCTCCTTCCCGCCGAGACCTATCTGCGTGTCGTCCGCCTCGCCCATCTGGACGGCATGGCGGTTTTGTTGATCGCCGGCGGTTTCGCCGCGCTGGCGGCGCTCGGGCGAAACTTCGAAGGCGTGGTCATCGGCCTCGCGATCGCGGCGGCTGGCGCAGTCGAGTTGCACGGCGCGGGTTTGTTGCGGGCCGGGGAGCCGCGCGGCTATCCGTGGATCGTGGCCAGCCAGCCGTATCTGCTGCTCATGCTCGTGGCCTATTGCGCGTTTCGCTGGGCGGCGCCGGAGCTGCCGCCGGTGCCCGCGGAGTTGCAGGCCACCGTAGAAGCAAACGCTGCACAAGTGGGCATGGCGCCTGAGGAGTATTTGATGCTCGGCTACCGCACCGTGTATGCGCTCGTCGCGCTCGTGTCGTTCTTCTATCAAGGCGGCATGACGCTTTATTATCTGCGTCGACGTGCGACGGTCCTCGCGGCGCTCGAGCAGGATCCAGGTTCAATCGCATGAGAAACCGCGTTCTCCGCTTCAGCGCGCTGTTGCTTGCGACCGCCGTGGTCGCACTCGCGCGGCCGTTCATGATCGTCGTCTACAACGTCGAGAATCTCGTCGATGCCGACGGCAAGGCGCTCTTCGAAGACTACGGTCCGCATCGCTACACGCCGGCGCATGTGCTCACGAAAGTGCAGAATGTCGCCACCATCCTCGCAAAGTTCGAGAACGGCCGCGGGCCCGACGTGATTCTCTTTCAGGAGATCGAGGATGATCTCACGCCCGCCCGGCGCCCGATCGATTACGCGGCGATTCTCCGTCACTATTCGAACACCACGATCGAGCAGATGCTCGGTCCGAAGTTCGACGCCGCCATCGCCGATCTTCCCTCCGAGGCGCTGCTCGCGAAGGCCATGGCCGATCGCGGCATGACGGGTTACAACATCGTCGTTGCGGAAAACCCCACGCCCAGCGGCGGTCGACGCACACTCGCGCAGGTCTGTGTGGTTTTCTCGCGTTTCCCGGTGCTCGAAACGCGTTCGCACGCGACCGTCGATGGCGCGCGCGATCCTCGAGGTGAAAATCGACGTCGATGGTCATCCGCTCTACCTCTTCAACAACCACTGGAAATCCGGCGCCAGCGATCCCGGAACCGAAAAGATCCGCATCGAGAACGCCCGCACGCTGCGCACGCGGATCGATCAGCTCCTCAAGGAAGATCCCAACGTCGACATCGTCATCGGCGGCGATCTCAACTCCCAATACAACCAGCGCGTTCGCTATCGCCGCACCATGGACGTGACCGGCATCAACGACGTGCTCGGCTCGCAGGGCAACGAGCTCGCGATCCGCGGACCCGCGCGCGACCTCTATAATCTCTGGCATGAGCTTCCGCCCGCCGAGCGCGCCAGCGACACCTTCCGCGGACAGTGGGGCACGCTGATGAACCTCATCGTTTCGCGCGGCCTCTACGATTACCGCGGCGTGCAGTATATCGATAACTCCTTCGGCGTCGCGAAGCTCGCCGGCCTCAACGTCGACGATAAAGGCCTGCCCAGACGCTGGTCTTTCGCCGGCCCGGCGGGCAGCGGTTTTTCCGATCACTTCCCGCTCTACGCGAAGTTCACCACCGTGCGCGACAACCGCCCGAGCGACTACATCCCGCTGCGCAACGCGTCCGACGACTCCTCCGAAACCGCGAGCGCCGCTCCGCAGCCCAAGATCGACTACGCCGCGGTCGACCTCGTCAAAGCCGCCGCGCTCACCGACAATCTCCCCGACGACGTCTCGATCCGCACGCCCGACTACTTGGGCAAGGTCTTCCGCGTCGAAGGCGTCGTCGGCAAAGCCAAGCGCCTCACCGTGCGCTTCCGCGGCGAGATCTACGACGTGTGGACCTACGACGCCGCGCTCCGCGAAAAACTCCGCGAACAACACAAAACCGGCGAGCCGATCCGCTTCTACGGCGAGCTCGGACAGTTCAAGCAACGCTGGCAGTTTGTCATTCGTGACCCAAGCTGGGTGAAGTAATCCGATGATCGCCGTCTACACCCTCGCTCAGTGCAGCACCTGCAAAGCCGCCGTGAAGTGGCTCCAGGCGCACGACATCCCGTTCCGCGAGCGCGCCATCCGCGAGACGCCGCCCTCGGGCGCCGAGCTCGCCACGATGCTCACCGCGCAGAACGGCGAACTCCGCAAACTCTTCAACACGTCTGGCCGCGACTACCGCGAGCAACAACTCGCCGCGATTCTGCCGACCCTGACGATTCGCGAAGCGCTTCAGCTCTTGGAGAGCAACGGCAACCTCGTGAAACGTCCCTTCGTGATCGGCCCCGGCGTCGCCCTCGTCGGCTTCAATGCCGTGAAGTGGAAACAGGCGCTCGTTAAAAAGTGACGCTTCCGCGCGCGCCGCGCGAAGTTCGCTCGCCAACCGGCCCGCTCCGCCCACGCTCTCGCACCTCCTCATGAGCAGCGCTCCGCAAAATCCTCTGCAGCAAACCGTCGGCTGGCTCGCCGCGCACGCGGGCTTTCCCGCACGACGGATCGCGTCCGGAGCGGAGCTGCTCGTGTGTTTCGCCGCGCTCGCCGCCGCCGACGAGGAAGCGGAGCGCCAACGCTTTCTGATTCAGCGCCGCGACGGCGCCAAGGATTCCGCGCTCCGCGCGCACGCCCAGCGCCGCTCACTCGTCCACTATAAGTGCGACAACAGCGCCAAAGTCTGAGCGCGCCCTGAAAAATAGGTAGGAACAGCTCTCCGAGCCGTTCGCGTTTCGCTCGTCCACGGCGAGGGCGCCGGCGGCCCCAAGGCGATCAAAGTAACCTATTGGGTTACTTTGCCGCGAAGGCCCTTGGTGGAGCCCGGCGTCCCCGCCGGGCTTTGTTTTGTGCGGCGATTGCGTTTTCTGTTCTAACGTGCGCCTCTCGCTCAACCCGCCGGGGACGGCAGGTTCCACCTGGCGACCTGTGCCGCACATGAGCGCGACCGTGTCCGCGCCATGGTTCGACGTGGTCCGCACCGTGTCCCGGGTCGAGCCGCACTCGGTCCCGACTCATGCCGCACTGTGGCTCGACCTGGTGCGCACCTTGTCGCGACCCGGGACGCACTATGTCCCGACTCATGCCAATCCGTGGCATGGGTCGTGCTCGTTGGAGGCGTAACACGTTCCTAAAAAATCGTAACACTCAAAGCCTCCCGCTCATGAAGTTCGCCCGCTGGTTCCTGTGTTCGTTGGTCATCGTCTCGCTCGCTGTGCGGGCGAATTTGTCGGCTGCTCCGCTCAAGGTCGCGTTTTCCGACTGGCCGGGTTGGACGGCGTGGGAAATCGCCGCCCAAAAAGGCTGGTTCAAGAAAGCCGGCGTCGACGTCGAGCTGCTGTGGTTCGAATACGGGCCGTCGATGGAGGCGTTCACCGCCGGTCAGGTCGATGCGGTGATGGTCACCAACGGCGACGCGCTTGTGACCGGCGCGGGCGGCGGCAAGAACGTGATGATCACGATCACCGACTACTCGAACGGCAACGACATGATCGTGGCGCGTCCGGGCATCAAATCGGTGAAGGATTTGAAGGGTAAGAAAATCGGCATCGAGGTCGGCTTTGTGAGCCATCTGATGCTGCTCAACGCGCTCGAGAAAAATGGACTCACCGAGAGCGACGTGGAAATCGTGCCGACGCCGACGAGCCAGACGCCGCAGGTGCTCGCCTCGGGTCAGGTCGACGCGATTGCCGCGTGGCAGCCCAACTCGGGCGAGGCGCTGAAGGCGCTCCCCGGTGCGACCGCGATCTACTCGAGCGCCAACGAGCCGGGTCTCATTTACGACACCGTTGCCGTGACGCCGCAGAGCCTCGCGCAACGCCGCGCCGATTGGGTGAAGTTCGTCAAAGTTTGGGATCAGGTCGTGGCGTATCTCACCGACTCGGCCACGCGCGAAGACGGCATCAAGATCATGGCCGCGCGCGCGGGCGTGGATCCGAAGGAGTATGCGGCGTTCATCTCCGGCACGCGTTTCCTCACGCTGGCCGAGGGCAGCCGCATCATGTCGTCGAAGTCGAAAGGCTTCGGCTCGGTCACTGGTTCCTCGGTGATCTCGGACGATTTCAACGTGAAGAACGGTGTGTATGGCGAAGCCCAGGACATCGGCTCCTACATCGATCCGACGATCATGGCGGACGCGTTGAAGAACTAAGTCCCGTCACGCTGACGTTTTTTGCGCTCTTTGGCGGCGCGCGGCGCGATCAAATCGCCGCGCCCCCACGAGCTTTCTCTCCTGCATGTCTCGCAAGCGATGGTTCCAGGTGCGGCACGATGTCTCTGGCGCGTCCCGCCGGTGGCTGACGTTGCTCGCGTTCGCGCTGCCGCTGGCGGTGTGGAGCGCGGTCAGCTACGTGCCGTGGATCTGGCATCCGGTCGTGAAGATCGAGCAGCCGGGCGAGGTGTCGTGGATGCGCGCCGGGCAACTCGTGCCGAAGGAGGATTTCGCGCGTGAAGTCGCAGCGGCGAAGGAAGCCGGTCTGACGCTGCCGTCGGGCAAGCGTGCGAATCCGATCTTTCTCCCCGCGCCGCACGAAGTCGGTCGCGCACTCTACACGGCGTTTACCACGAAACCGGTTTTGCGCGGCGATCGCTGGCTGCACGAGAGTCTGTGGACGAGCATTCGCACGATCTTCTGGGGCTTTGTGATCTCGTCGGCGGTGGGCGTGCCGTTGGGGATTTTGTGCGGTGCGTTCGCTTCCGTTTCGCGGTCGACGGAGCCGTTTGTGGATTTCGTGCGCTACATGCCGGCGCCGGCGTTTGGCGCGCTGATGGTGGCGGTGTTCGGCATTCATCTCGAACCGAAGGTCGCGATCATCGTGATCGGCACGTTTTTCCAGCAGGTGCTCGTGGTGGCCAACACCGTGCGCAAGGTCGACGGCGGTTTGCTCGAGGCTGCACAGACGCTCGGCGCGAAGCGGCGCCAGCTTGTGTGGCGCGTGCTCGTGCCCGCGAGTTTGCCGGAGCTCTACAACGATCTGCGCATCCTGCTCGGTTGGGCGTGGACGTATCTCATCGTGGCCGAGGTCGTGGGCGTGAGCTCGGGCATCACGTTTTTCATCAACCAGCAGGCGAAGTATCGAAACTTCGACAACGTTTACGCGGCAATTCTCATCATCGGCCTTATCGGCCTCGTGACGGATCAGGTGCTGGCGTTTCTCGGCGCGCGCCTCTTTGCGTGGAAGAATCCGCGACCGAGCCGGTTTCGGACGTTTTTCGTGCGGCTGTTCGCGGGTCGCGACGTGCTGCTCTTTCCCGACGAGCCGGCGAAAAAGGAGATCTCCGCATGAGCGCCTCGGTGTATGCAAATTTGCCTGACTACCGCGCGCAGGCGCCGGCGGTGGCGGAGCGTTTTCGGAAAATCAAGGAGCGTCCTGTCGTGCTCGACGTGCAGCACCTCACGCGCGAGTTCATGAGCGAGCGAGGGCCGGTGACGGCGTTGCGCGATGTGTCGTTTCAGGTGCACCGGCGCGAGTTCGTGTGCGTGATCGGTCCGTCGGGCTGCGGCAAATCCACACTCATCCGCATCATCGCGGGACTCGATGAGCAAAGCTCCGGTCGCATGCTCGTGGACGGCAAGGAAGTGTCGGGCCCGAGTCCCGAGCGCGGCATGGTGTTTCAAGGTTACACGCTCTTCCCGTGGCTCACGGTGAAGCGCAATGTGATGTTCGGCCTCGAAATGGCCGGCATGAGTCGCGACGCGGCCGATCGCGAGGCGCGGCAGTGGATCGACCTCGTGGGGCTCGGCGCGTTTTGCGACACGTATCCGGCGCAGCTTTCCGGCGGCATGAAACAGCGCACCGCGATTGCGCGCGCGCTCGCGGCCAATCCGCGAATCCTGCTGATGGACGAACCGTTTGGTGCACTCGACGCGCAAACGCGCGCACAGATGCAGGCGCATCTGCTGGAAATCTGGCGCAGCGTGAACGTGACCGTGCTCTTCATCACGCACGACCTCGACGAAGCGATTTTCCTCGCGGACCGCATCCTCGTGCTGAAGGCGAATCCCGGCGAAGTGCAGGAAATCATCGAAGTGCCTGTGCCGCGGCCGCGCTCGCTCGAGCAGTTGACCTCGCCGGAGTTTCTCGCGACGCGGCGACGGCTCGACGAATTGATTCACCCGAAACGCGAAACCCCGACGATCGAGCGTCTCCCGATCGTCCGGCTCACCGAAGTCGGCGACGAAGTGGAGTAGGGCGCCATGCTGCGAGGCGTGAAGAACCGTCGACTCGGCGCCCCCGGTGCGTTTCCTTTCCCTCTTTCTCCCATGCCGCGTCAGAAATCCGACAAAGTCACCCGCTTCAGCGTGTCGTTGCCCGAGAGCCTGCTCGCCGAGCTCGACGCGATGGTGGAGCGCCGCGGCTATGCCAGCCGGTCGCAAGCGGTCGCGGCGCTGACGCGCGATGGCCTCGTGGAGTTTGCCAACCAGCTCGGCACCGAGACGGTCGCCGGCACGATCAATCTCGTTTACGACCACACGCAGAAAGGTCTCCAGGCGCGCATCGCGGCGATTCAGCACAAATACTACCTGATGGTCGTCACCTCGATGCACGTGCACCTCGAGGATCACAATTACCTCGAAGTGCTGCTCGTGCAGGGCCCCGCGGACCAGTTGCGCAAACTCGCCGACGAACTCATCACCGTGCGCGGCGTGAAGCAGGGCAAACTCACGCTGACGGCGACGGCGATGCCGCCGTTGCTCTAGGTGTTACGCGCCGGTGTTCGGCGTGAAGAGTTTCAGGCCGACAACGCCGCTCACGATCAGCGCCACACACAGGATGCGCGCGACCGTTGCCGGCTCTTTGAGCACGATCATGCCGAGCAACGCCGTGCCTGCCGCGCCAATGCCCGTCCACACCGCGTAAGCCGTCCCGATGGGCAGCCCGCGTGTGGCCTGAGCGAGCAGATAAAGACTCGTGATCATGGCCGTGATCGTCGCCACCGACGGCCACAGCCGGGTGAACCCGTGCGTGTATTTGAGCCCGATCGCCCAAACGATCTCGAGCAGCGCCGCTACCAACAAAAATACCCAATGCTTCATACCACTTCGTTGACCTAACGCGGCGCCGACCTCCGGCAGGCGCCTGCCAAATTAATCTTCAACGCCGGTGGTCTGCTATGAATGGACCTCATACGAAAAGATCGGTCAAGGGCGCCGCTTCTTTTCCGCAGGAGGTGGAGTTGGATTGGGCAGATCTATAAGCGGCTGATGATAAACAAAAAGGAAGCAAATCAAGGCTCTGCATGGAGGTGTGCAGCCCTTGGCATCAAACGTGCAGTATTACGTTTCGACCAAATCGTAATACTCCACGATGCCGCTCCTCACGCCTCCCGCCCCGACCGGAACCTCCTTCACCACGGCCCGTCCGGAGGGTCCGTCGCCGATGCCGCCGGCCACGATTCCGGACGAGCGAGTGATCCTCGAAGAAGTGATTCCGGGCGGCAGCGCGGTGTCGTTTGAGTTGAAGCGGGGCCACGCGTTGCGGCTCACCGCGCTCGAGCGCGGCGCCAACGTGTCGCTCGTTTGTTACAACCGGCACGATTTCCTCGAGCGCTACAACATGCCCGACACGTTGAAGGGGCAGCACACGTCTAAGCTCACGACCGGGTTCATCCTCATGTCAGACATGGGCCGCGCGATGCTTTCCATCACGGGCGACACGCTCGGCTGGCACGACGCGCTCGGCGGTCACGACACCGTGGAGATCGTGCGGAAAAAGTGGGGCGAGAAAAACTACCAGACCGCGCGCAACGAGTTTCACCGCAACTCGCGCGATCACTTCCTCATCGAGCTCGCGAAGTGGGGCCTCGGCCGCCGCGACCTCGTGCCCAACGTGAATTTTTTCAGCAAGGTGTCCGCTGACGACGAAGGTCGCCTGCACTTCCAGCCCGATCACGCGAAGGCGGGCGACCTCGTCGATCTGCGCGCCGAGATGGATCTGCTCGTGATTCTCACAACCTGCCATCACCCGCAGGACACCGCGCCCGCCTACGGACCGAAGCCGGTGAAGCTGCAGATCTGGCGCGCCGATCCGCCCGCGGCCGACGACTACTGCCGCACCTACCGTCCGGAAAACGAACGCGCGTTCTACAACGCCGAAGTCAGCCAGCGACTCGGCGGCTGGTGATTCGCTGCCCACGCCCGAACGTCACACTGCGAACTCCCGAAACGCCTCCGTTTTTCTGCGCCCCACATGTCCACTCTCATCTACACCGAAAGCACGCTGCAGCCCGACGCGGCGATCTATCGCCATGTAATTCCTGCCGGCGACTATTGGATTCACCGGATCGCAGCCGGCCAGACGCTGCGGATTGTGGACCTCGAAGGTAACCAGGCTGCGGATACACTCTTTATCGCGCCGACGATTTTTTCGGAGCGTTACAGCGCGCAGGACACGATTCGCGAACAGGGCAGCATTTATCTCACGACGGGCACGAAGCTCATGTCCAACGAAGGCCGTCCGATGCTCACCATCACGGCCGACACCTGCGGACGCCACGATACGCTCGGCGGCGCGTGTTCGTGCGAGAGCAACACCATGCGCTACGGCCACAACACGCGCCACATGCACGCGTGCCGTCAGAGCTTCCTCCTCGCGCTCGCGACGTGGCCGGACTCGAACTTCGATCTCTCGAAGCGCGACCTGCCGCCGAACATCAATTTCTTCATGAACGTCCCCGTCACGCCCGACGGCGGACTGAAATTCGAGGACGGCGTCTCCGCCGGCGGCAAATACGTGGAAATGCGCGCCGAGATGGACGTCGTCGCGCTCATCTCAAACTGCCCGCAACTCAACAACCCCTGCAACGGCTGGAATCCCACGCCGGTGGAGGTGCTGATTTGGAGCACGTGATCTCCTCAATGTGGAAATCAGGAAAGCCGGTCTCCCAGCTCCTTCTCCTGATTCCCTGATTTTCAAATTCTCCATGCCTTTCACCAAGGTCCTCATCGCCAATCGCGGCGCGATCGCGTGTCGCGTGATTCGCACGCTGCGTCGTCTCGGCCTCAAGTCCGTCGCGGTTTACTCCGACGCCGACAAGCACTCGTTGCACGTGCAGCAGGCCGATGAAGCCGTGCACGTCGGTGCCGCGCCGGCTGCGCAGAGTTATCTTGATGCGGAGAAAATCATCGCAGCCGCAAAGTCCACCGGCGCACAAGCGATTCATCCGGGTTACGGTTTTCTCTCGGAAAATCCTGGCTTCGCCGACGCGTGCGCGGCGGCCGGCCTCGTGTTCATCGGTCCCACGGGCGACCAGATGCGGATGTTCGGGCTCAAGCATGCGGCGCGCGAGATCGCGCAAAAGCACGACGTGCCGTTGTTGCCTGGCTCCGCGTTGCTGAGCGACGAGGAACACGCTCGCGCGGAGGCGGAGCGCATCGGCTGTCCCGTCATGCTCAAGAGCACCGCCGGCGGCGGCGGCATCGGCATGTCGCTCATCCGCAAACCCGCGGATTTGTCGGCGGCGTTTGCGGCGGTGGGGCGTCTCGCGAAAAACAACTTCAAGGAAGGTGGTCTCTTCCTCGAAAATTCGTCGAGCACGCGCGCCACATCGAGGTGCAGATTTTCGGTGACTCACGCGGCCACGTCGTCGCGGTTGGCGAGCGCGACTGCTCGGTGCAGCGCCGCAACCAGAAGGTGATCGAGGAAACGCCCGCACCGGGACTCACCAACGAGCAGCGCGCGCGTTTGCTCGAGAGCGCGGCGCGACTCGGCCGCGCGGCCGGCTACCGCAACGCGGGCACGGTCGAGTTCGTTTACGACAACGCCACGGGCGAGTTCTACTTTCTCGAGGTCAACACGCGCCTCCAGGTCGAGCACGGCGTCACTGAGGAAGTCACCGGCGTCGATCTCGTCGAGTGGATGATCCGCGCGGCCGAGGGCACGCTGGATCTTTCGCAATGGAAACCGGAGCCGCGCGGCGCGTCGATTCAGGTGCGCGTTTACGCCGAAGATCCGGGCAAGAACTTCCAACCCGCGGCCGGCACGCTCACGGACGTGCATTTCGCACCGTCGGCGCGCATCGAGACCTGGGCGGAGCGGGGGACCGAAGTTTCTGCGTTCTACGATCCGCTGCT
This sequence comes from Opitutus sp., assembly GCA_024707325.1. Classification (GTDB taxonomy): domain Bacteria; phylum Verrucomicrobiota; class Verrucomicrobiia; order Opitutales; family Opitutaceae; genus Opitutus. Next base: position 1,459,184 of record JANPZY010000001.1, read on the forward strand.
CGCAAAAGTAATCGTGAAAGGCGCGGACCGCGCGGAGGCGCTGCATCGGCTTGAGGTCGCGCTCGCGGATACGCGTATCCACGGATTGGAGACGAATCTCGACTATCTCCGCCAGATCGTGGCGTCCGAGGGCTTCAAAGCTGGAGGCGTTACCACGAAGTATCTCACCGGACTGCCGTATCGCGCGTCGACGATCGACGTGCTTGAGGGCGGCACGCAAACCACGGTGCAGGATTATCCGGGGCGGCTTGGCTACTGGGATGTCGGTGTGCCGCCGTCCGGGCCGATGGACGCGCGCTCGTTTCGTTTTGCGAACCGGCTCGTGGGAAATCCCGACACCGCCGCCGGTCTCGAATGCACCGTGCAGGGGCCGACGCTGCGCTTCAACACGCCTGCGGTCGTCGCGCTTACGGGCGCGGAAATGACCGCGACGCTCGATGGCAAACCCGCGCCGTATTACCGCGCGTTTCGGGTGAAGGCTGGGCAAACGCTTCGGCTCGGCACGATAGAGGGTCCGGGACTACGAACATATCTCGCGGTGCGACACGGTTTCGACGTGCCCGACTACCTCGGCAGCAAGAGCACGTTCACGCTCGGGCTGTTTGGCGGACATGCCGGCCGCGCGCTCCGCACGGGCGATGTTCTGCGAGTGAACCGACTCACGCCCGCGGGCGTCACAAACGACGCGCCGCTCCTGCGCGCGCCCGCCTCGGTGCACTCACCGCTCACGCGCGAGTGGCGGATTGGCGTGCTCTATGGGCCGCATGGTGCGCCGGACTTTTTCACCGACGACGATATCGCGACGCTTTTCAGCGCGACCTACGAGGTGCACTACAACTCCGCGCGCACCGGCGTGCGTTTGATCGGTCCGAAACCGCAATGGGCGCGTCGCGATGGCGGCGAGGCCGGTCTGCATCCGTCGAACATTCACGACAACGCTTACGCGATCGGCGCGATCGATTTCACGGGCGACATGCCGATCATCCTTGGCCCCGATGGCCCCAGCTGCGGCGGCTTCGTGTGCCCCGCGACGATTGCGAGCGGTGAACTCTGGAAAATGGGTCAGCTCAAGCCCGGCGACAAAGTCCGTTTCGTGCCGCTGACGGCCGAGGAAGCACGCATTCTGTTGATGGCGCAGGACGCCGAGATCGAGTCGCTCGCGCCCGCGCGCAAGCCGCGCAGTGTGGTGAGCGATCCCGAGCCCGCCATCCTCCACACCATCGCCGAGCGGCCGACCGCGCCTGCCGTGGTGTATCGACGTTCTGGAGACAGCAACCTTCTGGTCGAATACGGTCCGCTCGTGCTCGATATCGCGCTGCGCATGCGCGTGCACGCGCTGCAAACGTGGATCGAGCGCCACCATATCCCCGGTGTGCTCGATCTCACGCCGGGCATTCGCTCGCTGCAGGTGCATTTCGAGGCGCGACTGCTGCCGCTCGAGCGGCTCATGGAAATTCTGCTCCGCGCGGAGAGCGAGTTGCCCGCGATTGACGACATCGAAGTGCCGTCGCGCATCGTGCACCTGCCGCTCTCGTGGGAGGACGAGTCCACGCTGCTCGCGATCCGCAAATACATGCAGATCGTGCGCAAGGACGCGCCTTGGTGCCCGAGCAACATCGAGTTCATCCGCCGTATCAACGGGCTCGAGTCGGTCGATGAAGTTCACCGCATCGCGTTTGAGGCGAGTTACCTTGTGCTTGCATTAGGCGATGTTTACCTCGGCGCGCCCGTCGCCACGCCCATCGATCCGCGTCACCGGCTCGTCACGACGAAATATAACCCCGCGCGCACCTGGACGCCGGAAAACGCCGTCGGCATTGGTGGTGCCTATCTTTGCATCTACGGCATGGAGGGTCCCGGCGGTTACCAGTTCATCGGCCGCACGTGCCAGATGTGGAATCGCTACAAGCAGACGAGCGATTTCGTGGAGGGGAAGCCGTGGCTCCTGCGTTTCTTCGACCAGGTGCGGTTCTATCCGGTCTCGAACGCCGAGCTCACGCAGTTCCGCGAGGATTTTCCGCAGGGCAAAGTGAAACTGAAGATCGAGGAAACGACCTTCCGTCTGCGCGATTATCAGAAACTGCTCGCGGAAAACGCCGCCAGCATCGCCGCCGCGAAGGCGCGTCAGCAGGAGAGTTTCGAAGCCGAGCGCAAACGCTGGGAGGAAAGCGGACAGCTCAACTTCTCCGCCGAGTCCGAGACCGCCGTTGAAGTCGACGCCACCGCGATTCCGGAAGGTTGCACCGCTGTGCCCGCGCACATTCCGGGCAATGTCTGGAAGATCAATGTGGCCGCGCGTGACACGGTGCAGGAAGGCGACGTGCTCGTGATTCTCGAATCGATGAAGATGGAAGTCTCCGTGGTTGCGAGTCGCGCGGCCCGCGTGCGTGAAGTGCGCTGCGCCGAAGGCAAACCCGTCAACGCGGGCGAAACGCTCGTGGTGCTGGAAAGCTGATCATGATCGAATCGCTCGATCTTCAGGCTCTGCGGCAGGCTTATGCATCAGGCGCGTTCACGCCGACGGAGCTTGTTGACGAGGTGTTACGTCGGATCGAGGCGCACGGCGATCCGGCCACGTGGGTTCACCGGCTTTCGCGCACCGAACTGCTGGATCATGCCCGCCGCATCGAGGCGATTGGTCCGGAAAAACTGCCGCTCTACGGCGTGCCGTTTGCGATCAAGGACAACATCGATCTCGCCGGTGTGCCGACGACCGCGGCGTGTCCGGAATTTGGATACATCGCCCGGGAGTCCGCGCCGGTCGTGCAGCGCCTGATCGACGCGGGGGCAATTCCGATTGGAAAAACAAATCTCGATCAGTTCGCGACCGGTCTGGTCGGCGTGCGTTCGCCGTATGGCGTCCCGCGTAATCCGTTTCGCGCCGAGGTTATTCCGGGTGGATCCAGCAGCGGATCGGCGGTCGCGGTCGCGGCGGGATTGGTGTCGTTCGCTCTCGGCACCGACACCGCCGGTTCGGGCCGCGTGCCGGCGGGACTGAACAATCTCGTCGGACTCAAGCCGACCCGTGGTGCGTGGAGCACGCGCGGGCTCGTGCCCGCGTGCCGTTCGCTCGATTGCATTTCGGTGTTCACGCTGACGTGTGCCGACGCGGCCGCGGTGCGCGAGGTGGTTGAAGGCTTCGACTCCGCTGATCCGTTTTCGCGCGCGAATCCGGGCGCGCCTGCGTGGCCCGTGAAACTGCGCATCGGCGTGCCTTCGCGCGCGGAACTGGAGTTTTTCGGCGACGCCCAGGCGGAACGACTGTTTTTCGCGAGCCTCGCATGCGTGCAGGAGCTCGGTGCGGAGCTGGTGGAGTTTGACTACACGCCGTTTCGCGAGACGGCAGCGCTGCTTTATCAAGGTCCGTGGGTCGCCGAGCGCTGGGCGGCCTTGCGGGCATTTCACGCGCGACACGCGGAAGCGTTCTTCCCGGTGACGCGCAAGATCGTGGAAGGCGCGACGCGTATCACCGCAGCGGATACGTTCGATGGTTTCTACGAACTCGCGGCGTTGCAGCGTCGCGCGGCGGCGGAGTGGGCGAAGATGGACGTAATGCTGCTGCCGACTGCGCCGCGACCTTACTCGATCGCAGAAGTCGAGGCGGAGCCTGTGCTGCTCAACACGCGACTCGGAACTTACACGAACTTCGTGAACCTGCTCGATCTGTCGGCGGTGGCGGTGCCCGCGGGGCTACGGTCCGATGGTATTCCGTGGGGTGTCACGTTTATCGCTCCCGCGTGGCACGAGCGAAACCTGCTCGCGCTCGGTTCGCGCTGGCACGCGGCGGTGGGCGGAAAGTTGGGCGCGACGGATTTCCCGCTCTCCGGAGAGAACATCGTCGCCGCTGCGCCGGCTGACGTGGTGCGGCTCGCGGTTGTCGGTGCGCATCTCAGCGGTCTGCCGCTCAATCACCAACTCAAGGAGCGGGGCGCGCGTCTGGCGTGGACAGGCCGCACGGCGCCAACTTATCGGCTGTTTGCGTTGCCCAACACCACACCACCGAAACCAGGTTTGCTGCGCGTGAGCGATGGCGGCGTCGGCGTTGAAGTCGAAGTGTGGGAAGTGCCGACAGTCGGGTTTGGCAGTTTCGTCGCTGCGATTCCGCCGCCACTTGGCATCGGGTCGCTGGAACTCGAAACCGGCGAAATCGTGAAAGGGTTTATTTGCGAGTCACATGTGCTCGCGGGCGCACGCGATATCTCGGAGTTTGGTGGCTGGCGGGCTTTTCTTTCGGGCGGAAAATGAGCCTGTAACTTTTTCGAGAGTTCCGGGTTCTGTGGAGGTATCCCTATGAACTTTGCCCTCCGCTCCTTCCTCTCGGCCGGATTGCTGGCCGCTCTGACTCTCACCGCGCACGCCAAAATCGAGCGTGTGATCGAAAAGACCTTCGATGTTCAGCCCGACGGTCTCCTCCGCGTGGAAACTTCCGGCGGCAACATCAAGGTGGATTCCCACGCGAGCAACGTCGTCAAAGTCGTCGCCCGTCAGAAGATTCGCGCCAACTCCGAGTCCGAAGCCGACGACCTGCTCAAGAAGGTCGAGCTGACGATCGAGCAGAACTCCAGCGGTGTCGTGGCGCGGGCAAAACTCAGCCGCACGAACTGGGGCCGCAATCCCGTGCAGATCGATTTCGACGTGACGGTGCCCGCGAACTACCGCGCCGAGATTCGCACTTCCGGTGGCAACATCGACGTCGCCGATCTTGCCGGCAAAGTGCACGCGCGCACCTCGGGCGGAAACATTGTCCTCGGCAAAATTTCCGGCGACATCGATGCCGGCACGTCGGGTGGGGACATCCGCCTCGAAGAAGGCGCCGCGTCCGTGAAGCTCGACACCTCCGGTGGAAATATCCGTGTCGGTCGCGCCGTTGGTCCCACCGATCTGGATACATCCGGCGGCGACATTGTGGTGAACTCTGTCGAGAACACGCTCCGCGCCGACACCTCGGGCGGAAACGTGTCCGCTACGATTGTGGGCGCGCTCAAAGGCGAATGCTATCTCAGCACCTCCGGTGGCAACGTCCGTGCGACGATTGATCAGTCGGCCGCGTTCTATCTCGATGCTTCCACGAGCGGTGGTCGCGTTGATGCCGGCGGCATCACGATCACGCTCGATGGTGGTGGCCAGGGGAAGAACAAGCTTGCCGGCAAGGTGAACGGCGGCGGCCCCGTGCTGAAGCTCCGCACCAGCGGCGGCAACATCGACGTGAAGACGCGCTGAGCGCGTTTGGTGGCCCGCGAATGGACGCGAACAAGCACGAATCCATTCGCGGTTGCTGCGTGTTACGGGTTTTTTCGTGTGATTCTGAGCGCAGCGAAGAATCCACTTGGAGAACCGCTGCCGTCAGCAGCGGCGAAGCGCACACTGGATTCTTCGCTTCGCTCAGAATGACAGAAGCGGGGTGAGAATTGGGACACGCGCCGGCCAGATTCGCGTTCATCTGCGTCCATTCGCGGGGCCAGATTTGCCGTTCGCGACATCGCGCTGGCCAGCGGGACGCGATGCGTTTCAGTGGCGGAATGAGTTTGGAAAACGATTTCCTCGATCTCACCGCGCGACTCCGGAAGCTGCAGGTGCTTGGCAGCGTCGCCGAGCTCCTCGGCTGGGACGAGCAAGTCAACCTGCCGCCTGACAGCGCCGATCAGCGTGCGGAGCAGCACGCGGCCATCGCCGAAGTGGCGCACGCCGCCGCGAGCGATCCCGAGTTGGGCCGTCTGCTGGACCGTCTCGAGGCGGAGTCCACCATGGATGGCAGTGATGAACGCGTTGTCGTGAAGCAGGCGCGCAAGGACTACCATCGCGCGACGAAGCTGCCCGCCGAGTTCGTGCGCGAGAAAGCGCAGCAGGGAAGTCGCGGCTATCACGCGTGGGCGAAGGCGCGCGCGGAAAACGATTTTGCGAGCTACGCGCCCGTGCTCGCGCGAAATCTCGAGCTCGCGAAACGCGAGGCAGCCTACCTGGGCGGGGAGATCGCGCTTACGACTACAAGATCGATCAACACGATCCTGGTCTCTCGGCCGAAGTCATCGCGCAGCTGTTCAACGAACTGAAACGCGACCTCGTGCCGCTCGTGCGCGAGATCAACGCATCGAAAGTGCGTGCGAAAAAAGATCTGCTCCGCGGTTTTCCGGTTGAGCAGCAGCGCGTGTTTCTGCGCGAGGTCACGGAGCGGCTCGGCTTCGATTACGGTCGCGGACGCATCGACGTGTCGCTGCATCCGTTCTGTTCGGGCACCGGCGCCGACGTGCGCATGACGACGCGCTTCAATCCCGACGAACCGCTCGATTCGCTCTTCAGCGCGATTCACGAGACAGGTCACGGTCTCTACGAACAGGGACTGCGTCGCGAAGTCGCGGGCACCGCGCTCGGGATGCATGCCGGCATGGGCGCGCACGAATCGCAGAGTCGCTTGTGGGAAAACCAGGTCGCGCGCAGTCGCGGCTTCTGGCGGTTTTTCGAGCCGCGTTTTCGGAAGCTGTTTCCCGAGCAGACGGACAACGTGTCGAGCGATGATCTCTATCTCGCGATCAACGCGGTCGAGCCGACGCTCATCCGCGTCGATGCCGACGAGGTCACTTACAACCTCCACATCATCCTCCGCTTTGAGTTGGAGCAGCGGCTTTTCTCCGGCGCGCTCGCGGTCGCGGATCTGCCTGCAGCGTGGCGTGAGTCGTGCCGCGAATTGATCGGACTCGTGCCGGACAGCGACCGCACCGGCGTGCTGCAGGACGTGCACTGGAGCGACGGTTCGTTTGGTTATTTTCCGAGCTACTGTCTCGGCAATATGTTTGCCGCGCAGCTCTGGTATCGCGCGCGCTCACGCTGCGTCCGCAGCTCGAAGAGGATTTCGCGCGCGGCGATTTCTCGTGGTTGCTCAACTGGCTCCGCGAAAACGTGCACGCGCACGGTCGCCGCTACGATCTGATCGAGCTCGCGCAGCGCGTGACGGGAGAACCGCTTTCGCCGAAGTCGCTCGTGCGGTATTTGCGGGAGCGCTACGGGGCGTTGTATCTCTAAAACTCTTTCTCTTTCTTCTTTCTCTTAATCTATCTCTCGGCTGCAGCTGACCTTCCTGACGAAAGAGAAAGATTAAGAGGAAAGAGAAAGAAACCGGCGGATCATGTCCCTCATCGACACCCACACTCACCTCGAGAGCTTTGCCCGGCGCGGCGAAGTCGATGCCGTGCTGCAGCGCGCGCGCGACGCGGGCGTGCGGCAGCTGATCACGATCGGCACGAGCACCGAGGATTGGACGCTGTATCGCGAGCTCGCGGCGCGCTACGCCGGCGAGGTTTTCTACACGGCGGGTCTGCATCCGTGCTCCGTCGACGAGAACTGGGAGCGCGAGCTCTCGTCACTCGCGGCGTTTTGGGACGATGCGCCGGAATCAGCGCGCCCGCTCGCGCTCGGCGAGTGTGGCCTCGATCGGTTTCACCTGCCGAAAAACGATACGGCTGCCGCCGAGCGCATCTTCGCGTGGCAGCGCGCAGCGTTCGAGGCGCAGCTCGCGCTCGCGAAGCGGCTTGGTTGTCCCGTCGTGGTGCACTCGCGCGGCGCGTTTGCCGAGAGCGTGGCAATGATCGATGCGAGCGGTGTCGATTGGACGAAAGTTGTTTTCCACTGCTTCAGCGAAGGCCCGCTCGAAATCGCCGAACTGATGAATCGCGGCGGCTACGGTTCGTTTACCGGCATCCTCACCTACAAGTCGGCCGAGAACGTCCGCGCGGCTGCGACCGCGCAGGGACTCGATCGTGTAATGATCGAAACCGACGCGCCGTATCTCACCCCGATGCCGCATCGTGGAAAACCCAACGAGCCGGCGTTCTTGCGTCACACCGCCGAGTTCGCGGCGCGCGAAGTTTTCGGCGTCACCGACGCCGTGTTTGCAGAAATCTCGTCCGCCAACGCGCGACGGTTTTTCGGTCTCTAAGATTTCGAACCACGAAAATCACGAAACACACGAAAGGACCGGAACCGACTGCTGAAAATAAAAGAGGCCGGTCTGAGTGACCGGCCTTTCGTGCAATTCGTGTGTTTCGTGGTTCCAGCTGCTTACGCTTCGTCGAACTTGCGCGCGAAGAGCGCTTCGAGCTCGGCGAGCATCGCGGCGGCGTCGTCGCCCGTCGCGAGAAACTTCACTTTGGAGCCCTTGCCGGCCGCGAGCATCATGAGGCCCATGATGCTTTTGCCGTTCACCTGCTCCTCGTCCTTTTCCACGAACACGTCTGCTTTGAACTTGTTGGTGATGCGCACGATCATCGCGGCGGGACGGGCGTGAATGCCCATCTTGTTCTGGACCACCAGTTCCTTGGAGAGCGGCTGCGTGGACGGTGTCGCGTCACTTTTGTTCATGGATGTCGAAAAAGACCGCGTTAAATCCGGCAACCCTGCCCGGCTTGCAACCTTAAAACCAGACGGCACGCTCGCCGGCACATGGCCACCACCGCGATCATCGTCCCCTGCCGCTTGGAGTCCACGCGCTTCCCGCGCAAGCTCTTGCACCCGATCAAGGGCCGTCCGCTGCTCCTCTGGGTCGCCGAGCGCATCCGCACGCAAACCCCGGAGTTTCCGCTTTATTTCGCGGTCGATCACGAGCTTCTGGGCGAGCCGCTCCGCGCGGCCGGCTTTTCCGTCATAGCGACGAATCCCGCGCACCAGAGCGGCACCGATCGCATCGCCGAAGCCAACCGCCAGGTCGGCGCCGACCGTGTGATCAACGTGCAGGCCGACGAACCGCTCGTGACCGCCGCGCAAATTCGTGCGCTCGCGGCGCTGCTGGAGGGTGGCGCGCCGATGGCGACGCTCGTCACGCCGTTCACGCGCGTGGTCGATTTCTACAATCCCAACCAAGTCAAAGTCGTGCTCCGCGCCGACGGACGCGCGCTGTATTTTTCGCGCTCGCGGATGCCGTTCTCACGCGATCTCGGACTCACGATCGACGACGCGTGGGTGCAGGCGAATCCGTGCTACAAACACCTCGGCCTCTACGGTTATCGCGCGGATCTCTTGGAAAAATTCGCGAGCCTGCCCGCCGGCCGCTACGAACAGATCGAAAAACTCGAGCAACTCCGTGTATTGGAAAATGGATACGACATCTCCTGTGCGGTGACGGAAGATCCGACCATCGGCGTCGACACGCCGGAGGACGCGAAGAAGTTCGAGCAGTGGCTCGGGGCCTGAGTCGCCGCATTTCGCTGCGGCGCTCGCGGTTTGTCATTCTGAGCGCAGCGAGGAATCCAGTGGGCGCGTCGATGCGGTGACAGGCTACGAAGCTCCAACTGGATTCTTCGCTTCGCTCAGAATGACAGGGGGCGCGAGTCGCGCCCGTGAGCGCACCGAGTCGGGACTGAGTGTGGACCGAGTCGAGCCACGGTCCGGACACGGTCGAGCTAACGTCCGGACATGGTCGCACGAAGGTCGGACTCGGTCGCGACCACGTGCGCACCGGGTTGCGGCAATGTCCGGGTTGAGTCGGATTTGCGGACACAAAAAAGCCCGCCGGGGACGGCGGGCTCCACCTGGTTGGACTGAGAGGGACGTCAGAACTTCGACTGGAACAGGCCGCCGATGACGGGGAGAGCGCGGCCGCGACCTTGGATCGCGTTGATGATGCCGATAATCGCGAGAGCGAGCACACCGAGCCAGAGGAGTCGGCCGAGGATGCTGAGGCTGTAAGGGAGAATCCACTCGACGATCGAGACGCCGACGCCGACGACGAAGAGCGCGGCGCCTTGGAGAGCGTGGAAGCGCGCGTAGGCCGAATCTTTCGCGGCGAACAGCGGGATGAGAAAGAGGATCCAGATGTAGGCCAGCACGGCGAGGACCTTGTTCTTCTCGACGTCGGCGGAATCGAAAACGACTTCGGGTTGGTTCATGGTGAGAGGGCTTAACTCACGGTTCTGCAAAGAGCACGGCGAAAAGTGCAATCGCTTGCGTTGGATTTCTCTGAAGCCTGCGTGCTTTTGGTCTCAAGGCGACGGATACGAAAAAGGCCGGGAGCGTGTCCCGGCCTCGAAAGTTTACGCTGCGTCAGCGGATCAGATTTTCCCGGCCTTGCGGGCTTCGACCATCTTGTAGAAGTCGAGGAAGAGCGGGTCGGCGTCGTTGGGACCCGGCGCGGCTTCGGGGTGATACTGCACGCTGAACACGGGGAGCGTGAGGTGGCGCAGGCCTTCGACCGTGTTGTCGTTGAGATTGATCTCGGTGACCTTGGCGCCGCGGTTCTCGATCGATTTCGGGTCGGTCGCGAAGCCGTGGTTTTGCGCGGTGATGGAGACTTTACCGGTCTCGAGGTTTTTCACCGGCTGGTTGCCGCCGCGGTGGCCGAACTTGAGTTTGAAGGTTTCGCCGCCGAGCGCGTGCGTGACCATCTGGTGGCCGAGGCAGATGCCGAAGGTCGGGAAATCGGGCAGGAGGTTCGTGACGGTCTTGTGGACGTAATCGAGCGCGGCCGGATCGCCGGGGCCGTTGGAGAGGAAGATCGCGTCGGGCTTGTGTTCGCGGATGAGCTCGGGTGCGGCGGTGGCGGGGAAGACCTGCACTTCGAAACCGTGGCGGACGAGCTTGCGGAAAATGGTGTGCTTGGCGCCGAAGTCGAAAGCGGCCACGCGGAAGCGTTTTTCCGGGATGCCGGGCGCGTTCATCGTGGTGCCGACGGGATAATACGCCGCGTTGTGGTTCGCGGGATCGTCGCCGCGCCAGATGTAGGGCTCGCGGCAGGTGACGTCCTTGACGTAGTCGGCGCCTTCCATGTCGCGCCAGTTACGGGCGCGCTCGATGGCTTCGGCGTCGGAAATGGGCAGCGTGCTGAGGCAGCACTTCATCGCGCCGTCGACGCGGAGTTTTTTTCGTGAGCGCGCGCGTGTCGATCTCGGCGAGGCCGGGGATGCCGTGCTTCTTGAGATAATCGTCGAGCGAGATGGAGCTGCGCCAGTTGGAGACGACGGGGGAAAGCTCGCGCACGACGAACCCGGCGCATTTCGGGCCGCCGGACTCTTCGTCCTCGGCGTTGAGGCCGTAGTTGCCGATTTGCACGGCCGTCATGGTGACGATTTGCCCGAAGTAGGAGGGATCGGTGAGGATCTCCTGATAGCCGGTCATCGAGGTGTTGAAAACACACTCGCCGGCAATGGTGGCGTCGGCGCCAAAGGCGCGACCGCGAAACACACTGCCGTCTTCGAGGGCAAGGACTCCGGGTTTGAACGTAGACATTAAAGCCCGACGAAAAGCACCGCCTGCGGGAATGCCAAGGGGAAAGATGGCGCGACGCAGGTTTGGGGGATTCGCCCGTGGGGAAAGCGGCTGGAAAGCCGGTCTTTAGGTCGCCGGACTGGCGGCCACGGGCAGCTCGTCGGGGAGGCGCGGGGTGGACTCGAGCAGGCGGATCAGTTCATGCGCCTGGATCGGCTTGGTGAGATAGTCATCCATGCCGACGGCGACGCATTTTTCGCGGTCACCCACCATCGCGGAAGCGGTGAGGGCGATGATCCGAAGGGCCTTGTTGCGCTCGCCCGTGCCACCGGCGCGGATGTTGGCCGTGGTGGCGTAGCCATCCATCTCCGGCATCTGGCAATCCATCAGCACGAGATCGTAGGTGCCCTTGCGCAGCGCTTCGAGGCAGGTGAAACCGTTGTCCACGAGCGTGGGTTTGTAGCTCAGGCGCTCGAGCAGGCGGGAAATGAGTTTTTGGTTTACCGCGTTGTCCTCGGCGACGAGCACGCGCAGCGGGTGGCGGATGCCGACGGCGGAGTCGAGTTCGAGGCCGGCGGCCGAGGCGGGCTTGAACGACACGGCGCCGGGGTCGGACTGGGCCAGCGCGGTGTGCAATGCGTCGAGCAGCGAGGACTGGCGCACGGGTTTGCAGAGGATGACGTCGAAGCGCGCGTCGGGCTCGAACTTGCGCAGCTCCTCGCGGCTGACGGACGAGAGCAGCACGAGCGGCAGCTGTCCGTGGGGGCGTAGCTCGCGCATGCGGTCGGCCAGCTCCACGCCGTGCATGTCGGGCATCATCATGTCGAGCAACGCGACGTCGGCCCGTCCGCCTTTGGCGAGATACGCGAGTGCGTCGACCGGGCGCTCGAAGCCTTCGCACACCAGCCCCCAGCGCTGCATCTGGCTGGAAAGGATGCGGCGGTTGGTTTCGTTGTCGTCCACGATGAGGGCGAACCGCCCTTGGATGTTCACCGAGACGGGCCGGGGCGCAGCCGGACGTTGATCGGGCGGCGGAGTGGTGTGCGGCGCGACGATGGTGAAAAGGAAACACGAGCCCGCGGGCGAGGTGCGCTCGAGCGCGATGTCGCCGCCGAGCAGTTGGACGAGGCGGCGGCTGATCGCGAGGCCGAGACCGGTGCCGCCGTGTTTGCGCGTGGTGGATGAGTCGGCCTGACTGAACGGTTTGAAGAGTCGCGACACGCGATCGGGCGGGATGCCTTCGCCCGTGTCGCGCACGGAAAACGCGAGCTTCGGCGGCTGGCCTTCGGCGGTGGTTTGGAGCGAGACGCGCACCTCGACTTCGCCCTGACGCGTGAACTTGATCGCGTTGCCCACAAGATTGACGAGCACCTGCCGCAAGCGCGTGCCGTCGGTGAGAATCCACTCCGGCACGCCGTCGTCGATCCAGTGCATGATCTCGATGTTCTTCTCGCTGGCTTTGCTCCAGAGGAGATCGAGCACCTCTTCGAGGCAGCGGCGCACCTGCACGGGATGATGATCGAGCTCCATGTGGCCCGACTCGATTTTCGAGAAGTCGAGAATGTCGTTGATCAACGTGACCAGCGATTCGCCGCTCGAGCGAATCGTGAGGAGCCAGTCGCGTTGCTCGGCGGTGAGCGACGTGTCGAGCAGCAGATTGGTGAAACCGATCACGCCGTTCATCGGCGTGCGGATCTCGTGACTCATGACCGCGAGGAAATCGCTCTTCGCGCGATCGGCGGCTTCGGCCTCGTCCTTCGCGCGGCGCAGCTCCTCCTCGATCTGCTTCCGCTTGTTGATGTCCGTGTGCGTGCCGAGCATGCGCACGGGATGGCCGGTCGTGCTGAAGTGCGCTTTGCCGCGGGCAAGCACCCAGCTCCATGAGCTGTCCTTGCGCAGCATGCGGTGCTCGCACTCGAAGTGATCCGTTTCCTGCACGAGATGGCGGTTCATCGCCGTGTTGAGTCGCTCCCGATCCTCCGGATGCACGAGCGCGGTCCAGGCGGCGCGCGTGTGCTCGATTTCGTTTTCGGCGTAGCCGAGAATGCTTTTCCAGCGCGGCGAAAACCAGAGCGTGCCGGTGAGGATGTCCCAATCCCACGCGCCTTCGTTGCTGCCTGCGACGGCGAGTTGCCAGCGCTCCTCGCTCTCGCGCAACGCGCGTTCGGCGCGGCGGAGATCGGTCGCATCGCGATCCATGCCGATCACGAGTTCGCGGCCGTTCACGTTGATCAGGCTGGTGAAATACTCGGTGTCGAAAATCGTGCCGTCCTTCCGCCGATGCTGGCTGCGGCCTTCCATGCGCTTCAGTCGACGCAGATCGCGGATCCAGTTTTTCCCGGAGAGTCGCGCCCACGGCACGACCTCGATCAAGTCGATCGATTTGCCGATCATCTCGCTGGCCTTGTAGCCATGCATCTCGCAGGCCATCGGGTTCACGTCGACGATCTTCACGGGCACGTTGGGATCGTTGGGCTCGAAGAGAATGATGCTCAGCGGCGATTTCTCCCACAGGGCCGAGAGCTGCGTCGCGGTGGCGGAGAAGATCTCATGGTTGGCCTCCGCTTCGTCGCGGAGTTTTTGCGCGGCGCGGTGCGTTCGGATGGCCGCGCGGCAGGTCCACAGCATCGCGCCCGCCGCGGCGAGCGATACACCCCCGGCAATCCAAGCTGCGGTCGGATCGAGCGGGCCGATGCGCCACACGACGATGCTGCCGCACGCCAAGGCCAGCGCAGCGGCGCTGGCCGGAACGGCAAGATGCGAGCGCAGGGAGGAGCCGGGCTTCACGGTCGGAGCTTTAGAGGGCAAGGCGGGGTGGGGTTCGGACCAATACAAAGACAAAGGGCCGCGCTCCGGGTGAGGCGGCTGGGGTAAAGTGGGGCGGGATATGCGACACCCATTTGACAGGACGGGCGCCGTCCCCATCCCTATCGGCACGCCCAGCCATGCCCTACACTGAAAATCGCGACCATTGGTTTGAAGGTCAGGGACTGTGGCAGCACGTCCCGGCCGAACAATGGCAGGATTGGACCTGGCAGCTCAAGAACCGCATCACGAGCGTCGCGCAACTTGAGCAGTTCATGACGCTTACGGCCGAGGAAAAGGCCGGCTGCTATTTCGCGGACAAGAAGCTCTCGCTCGCGATCACGCCTTACTTTTTCAACCTGATCGACCGCAACGATCCGGACTGTCCGATTCGCAAGCAGGTGATCCCGCGATCGGGCGAGATGCAGCTTTCCGCCGAGGAGATGCTCGATTCCCTCGGTGAAGACGCGCATTCGCCCGTGCCCGGTCTGGTGCACCGTTATCCGGATCGGGTTTTGTTTTTGGTCACGGACCGCTGCGCCTCCTATTGCCGCTACTGCACGCGCAGCCGCCTCGTCTCCAACGCGCAGGACTATAATTTCCATCCCGAATACGAGCAGGCGCTTCGCTACATCGAGGCTCATCCCGAGGTGCGCGACGTGCTCCTCTCGGGCGGCGATCCGTTGCTCCTTTCCGACCGCAAGCTCGAGCACCTGCTGGCGCGGCTCCGCGGCATCAAGCACGTGGAGTTCATCCGCATCGGTTCGCGCATCCCGGTGTTTCTGCCGCAGCGCATCACGCCCGAACTCTGCGAAATCTTCAAAAAATACGGCCCGATCTGGATGAGCATTCACGTGAACCACCCGCGTGAAGCCACCGCCGAACTCCGCGCGGCGTGCGAACGCCTCGCCTTCGCCGGCGTGCCGCTCGGCAACCAGTCCGTGCTCCTCCGCGGCGTCAACGACGACCCTGAGGTCATGAAGGCGCTCGTGCACCGCCTCCTCCGGATGCGCGTGCGGCCCTATTATATTTACCAGATGGACCTCATCACGGGCGGCGCGCACTTCAAGGCCGACGTCCGCAAAGGCATCGAGATCATCCGCTCACTGCGCGGTCACACGACCGGCTACGCGGTCCCGCAATACGTGATCGATGCGCCCGGTGGCGGCGGCAAGGTGCCGATCAACCCGGACTATCTGGAAAAGATCACCGACGACGAAGTGATCTTCCGCAATTTCGAGGGCAAACGCTTCACCTATCCGCTGAAGAGCACGCCCGTCGCTTCGCCTGAACTGGCCGAGATCGTCGGGGAAACTCCGGAAATCGCGCCCGATCGCGTGCTGGAATAAAGCGCGGGTCCCCGCCGCTTTGCGGACGGCTCGGAGAGCCGTCGTGACCGTCGCACTGGCCGGGCCGCACCCTGGCTCGACATGGGACGCACCTTGTCCCGACCCGGTCCGGACCTTGGCTCGACTCGGGACGCAATAAGTCGCGGGGCGGTGCGGACTTGGGCATGAGTCGGTCTGCACACAGTTCCGACCCGAGCGAAGTCCGAAAAATCTCGGACTTTTTTTGAGCGTTTTGCGGGCGGCTCCGTCTACCTCCGCGTAGTCAGCATCGTCCCCGGTAAGGATGGTGCATGTTTGTAGTTCTTACGGTTTGCTTGGTGTTAGGTCACTTGAGCCGTCCCGAGAGGGGCGGCTCTCGTGTTTTCGGACCTCGCGATGCAGGCGGGAGGTCCAAAAAAACGGCGGCCCGGGTGGGCCGCCGTCGAATGCACGCTTGAGAGGGCGAGGAGAGGACTCTGCTTAGTTCACGTTGGCGGTGCCAACGAGGAACGGATAGCCCGGGAGTTTGAGCTCGCCGCCGCACTCGAAACCGTCGGTGCCCTTGGGGCCGCAGCCGTAGGTCACTCCGTTGCGGGAGTCTTTGATGTTACCGATGCGGTAGCTGATGATCTTCTTTCCGCGAAAATCGGCGACGGTCAGAATGTTGCCGCGCTCGGCCACGCTGAGGGCGACAGGATCGGCCATGCGTTGGTCGTTGATGGTGCGATACACTTTGCCCTGGCCGCCGAAGCTGACGACCGTGACGACCTTGCGATCACCGCGGAGGGCGACGTGGATCGTGTTGTTGAGCGGGTCAGGCGTGATGTTGCCGTCGGCGCCCTTCGTGATGAGCGGAACGTTCTTGTCCTTGAAGCGCGTGAAGCACATCGCGACCGGATTCTTGCCGACGTAGAACTTGCCCATCACGTCGAGCGTGCCGCGCTTTTCGTAGGAGAAGCGGGCCATGATCGGCGAGGTATCGATGATGTGCATGTTGCCATCGCGGCTGAGGACGTGCGCCTTGTGGCGGTCCTTGGTCCAGCGCTCCATGCGGAGACCGGCGAGCACGGCGGTGGGCTGCGGGATCGAGAAGGTCTTCGCGATCGTGGGCTTGATCGAAGGACGCGCAGAGAACGTCTGCGGGAACTGCGAGGCCCCGGAGCCGCGGGCGGCGAGGGTGGACTTGAAGCTCGACGCGGAGCTCAGGTAGCTCGTGCGGAAGTATTGGAGAACGGGAGAGAGGTCGACGATCGTGACCTTGTTCTCTTCGCGCGAAGCGACGATGGCGTAGCCGGCGGTCGCGACGAGCTTGGCCCACGCACCGTCGTATACGTTCTTGCGGTGCTTGTCGTTGGAGAGGCTGATCTGACTCAGCACGCGATTATCGGTCTCGGACGGACCTTTCCACACGCCGTTGCTGGTGGCGGAGACGGAGGTCGGCGCGGACATCGGCAGATCGACGTAACCGAGGAGCTTGAACGAGGACCAGCTGCCTTGGTTGGGCAGACCCATGTAGGGCCACGTGTGATACGGGATGTATTTGCCCTCGAGCGCGACGACGGCGAGCTGGCCTTTGCGCGTGGTGATGTCCCACACGGTGACGAGCGCGAGTTCGTTCTGCTGCGTGATGGCGATCGCGGTCGGAATCTTGTTCACCGGGAAAACGAGACCGGGATACGGGCGATCCTTCGCGCCGCGGCTCGTCTGCGTGCCGGCCACGCCGAGATAGCCATCGCGATAAAGCACAAGTGCTTCGTTCTGACGCATGCCGTAGCCGCGATGCATCGCGATCGGCTGCTTGGGCACGCCGCCGAAGAGCGTCGCGTAATAAGGATCGAGCGTCTGCGGATCGGGACTCGGCTTCGAGTGCGTGTGGTCGAGACGCGGGCTGATCGCGTAAACCTTGTCGTAGTAGGCAAAAGTCTGGATGCGATCGAGCCCGACCTTCGTCGGATCGTCGGGGATGTAGCCGACTTGTCCGGCGTCGCTCCAGTAGTCGCCATCGGTCGACGGATTGGATCGAGTTCGTAAGGATTGGTGCGAGGATAGCCGTTGGTGCGGATCTTCGACGCGGGTTTGTAAACGAGCGGGCGGCTTGCGGTGCCGGAGTAGGCCGGCCCCAGACGCGTCTCCATCGTCGACTTGTTCCAAGTCAGAGCGAGCAACTTGTAGTTGGTCGCATTGATTTGCCCATTCACAAACACGCTCTGCGCGCGCGCCGGATTGATACTGATGACGGCCGCCGCGAACAAAGCGGCGCCGACGGCGAGGGTTTTATTAGACATTACTTCCTGTGTATTGACTGACGTTGCGAGGACTGGGCTGGACCCACGCGCACTAACGCCGCGACTCGGCTTTCATGGAAGCCCCAACATGGTCAAAACCTGGTAATTTCCCCGATGCCCTCTACGGGATGCCCCGATAAGGTGTATCCAGAAAACTTGGACAACCGTGGTCACGCCTTTCGCACGCATGGCGCGGGTAAGTGTCCGCTGGCAAAACAGAGTTCCGATAGAATTTGGAACTTTTACTTGCCCGTCATGCGCGCGCTGATTTCGTCGCAAATTGCCTGTAGGGGTGTCCTTCGCGAAGGACTGAGATTGCGGTGCGCTCGACCGCTCGACCCTTCGAACCTGACCGGATCATGCCGACGAAGGAAACAGCAGGCGCCGCGAGAGCGCCGAAGGGCGCAGACGGCGCCCCTTCACTCGGGAGTCCGATTTGGATCGGGCATCACAACCATGAAGCTCCCGACACAAGTCCTCCTCCTCACCACCAGCCTCGCGCTCGTGCCCGCAGCCTCCGTGCTGCGTGCTCAGACGGGCTCTGAAGATTCAAACAACGCTCCGCCTGTCACGCTCGAGCCTTTGCGCGTGACGTCGGATCTCTGGGCGTCACCGCTCGCGAGAATTCCCGCGAGTGTGACGGTTCTCGATGCAGCGCTCCTGCGCGAGCAGTCGCTGCGCCACTTCGGCGACATTGTTGAACAAATTCCCAATCTCACGTGGACCGGCGGCACGTCGCGTCCGCGTTATCTCCAACTCCGCGGCGTCGGAGAAAATTCCCAGTTCGAAGGCGAGACGCCTGACTCCGCGGTGCGCTTCCTCGTGGACGATCTCGATTTCACCGGACTCGGCACGATCGGCAGCACGTTCGACACGAAGCAGGTCGAGGTGCTGCGCGGACCGCAGGCGGGCGCGTTCGGCGCCAACGCGGCGGGCGGCGTGGTGCGTCTCGTCTCAAACGAGCCGACGTCCTACTGGACGGGCCAGATCGAAGGCACCATCGCCGACGACGCGCTGCGCTCCGGCGGCGTCGCGCTCGGCGGTCCGTTGATCGCGGCGAATCCCGAGCAACTCATGATGCGCCTCGCGGTGCAGCAGACGAACAGCAACGGTTTTCGTCGCAACGTCACGCACGACGCGCACACCAACGCGCGCGACGAGTTCACCGCCCGTCTGCGCCTCACGTGGAATCCCAACGCGCTCTGGCGCTGGGACGCCACGCTCCTCGCCGCGCAGTTCGACAACGGCTACGACGAATTCGCGTTGGATAACAACGGCTACTTCACCTACAGCGACGAGCCCGGTCGCGACGAGCAACGTTCGCTCGCCGGCAGTCTGCGCGGCACTTACTCCGGCTGGGAAAACGTGCGGCTCACCACCGTCACCACCGCGGCGCGCACGCGTTCGCACTACAGCTACGATGACGACTGGACCGCGGCGTCCTACGAGAGCGTCAGCGATCTCGCACGACGCCGCACGGTGTTCACGCAGGAGCTGCGCGCGGATTCCGCCGAGGGCAGTCTCGCGGGGTGGATCGATCGCTGGACCGTCGGCGCGTTTTTCTCCGCGATCGATGAGGACTCGGTCTACGCCAACACCGATCCCGGCAACATCCGCGGACTCGCGACCGACTACGAGGCGAAGAACGCCGCAGTCTTCGGTCAGATCGGCCACGACTTCTCCTCGCGCACGCGCCTGATTCTTGGTCTGCGCGCGGAGCACATCGACCTCGACGGCGCGGGCCTGAAAACGCGCTATCGCGCCGCGTCGGATTCCTACGATCCCGAGGTGCGGGTGTATCCGGTTTTTGATGACACGCTGTTCGGTGGAGAAATTTCCCTCGAGCATCAGCTCACGGACCATGAGCTGCTCTTCGTCTCCGCGACGCGCGGCTACAAGGCCGGCGGCGTCAACGTCGATGCCCGCATCGACCTCGCCACCGATCCACTCACCTACGACACGGAGATCCTTTGGAACTACGAGGCCGGCTTGCGCGGCCACTGGTTCGAACAACGCCTGACCGGAGAATTCACCGCCTTCTATTTGCAGCGCCGCGACACGCAGGTGCGCGACTCCGCCGGCTTCGGCGGCAGCTACCGCTTCTTCACCGACAACGGCGACGACTCGCACGTTTACGGTCTCGAGGCGTCATCCTCGTTTGCGCTCACGCGCACGTTCTCGCTGCGCGGCTCGCTTGCGCTGATGCGTTCGGAGCTCGAGCCGTTCACGCTCGGCAACGGCGCCACCGGCGGCGGTCGCGACCTCGCGAACACGCCGCACTACGGCTACACGATCGGCGCGCGCTACGGCGCCGAGACGGGCTTCTTCGCGAGCGCGGATGTGATCGGTCGGGCCCGGCAGTTCGACTCGAACAACCAACACGAGGCGCGCCGCGCTTACACCGTCGTCAACGCCAGCGTCGGCTACACCTGGCGCGAGTGGACGGTGACGCTGTGGATTCGCAACGCCTTCAACGAAACCTACGACAAGCGCGTGTATTTCTTCGGCAACGAGGATCCCGACTACATCGAGACGCGTTACGAAAACCGCGCCGATCCGCGCCAGGTGGGCGTGACGCTGTTGTATCGCTTCTAAAGTGACTCGGCGGTAGGGACGGTTCTCCGAGCCGTCCCTACTACCCGCGAGCCGTCCGCCGCCGGTCTTGCCGGGGACACCGCTCTTCGCTCAACTGCGCCGCATGATTGGATTGCACGAAGGAAGCGGCGCGCCCGCCAAGAAACCGCCGGAGCGTGTCTTCACGCTGCGTCTCACGGTCCTTGGCACCACGCCGCCCGTGTGGCGTCGCCTGCAAGTGCGGGAGACGATGTGGCTCTCGCGTCTGCACGACAGCATCCAGGTTGTTTTCGATTGGTTCGATTACCAGACGCACGCGTTCGCCGTGGATTCGTTGCGTTTCGGCAATCCGCTCAAACGCGACGAACTCACGATCGAGGACGATCGCGACGTGACGCTCGCTGATCTCGATATCCCCAATCACGAGCGCTTCACCTACGGCTACCATTTCGGCGAAGGCTGGCAGGTGGACATCCGCCTCGAGAAAACCAGCGAGCTCGAAAAAGGCGTGCACTATCCCGTGTGCCTCGCCGGTGAGCGCGCGGGTCCGCCCGAAGACTGCGGCGGCCTCGAAGCGTTTCACGACATGCTCGCGTGCATCAAGGAGCCGCAAACCGATCTCGGTCGCGAGTGGATCGAGTGGCTCGGCCCCGACTACGATCCCGAGGTCTGCGATCTCGAAAAGATCAACCGCGCGCTGAAGAAACTCGGCCGCGCGTAGTCCGCCCAATCGAGAGCGATTGAAGGGGGAGGAACGAGCCATTCGGACCAGTGGTGTCGTCCATTTGTCATTCTGAGCGAAGCGAAGAATCCACATGGATTTCCGCGGCCGACACCGCTGCGAAGCGCACGCTGCATGTCAGGCCGGCCTCAGCTGAACTTCGCTTCGGGTAGGCTGACAGCAGAAGCGTTGCACACTTGTGTATGAATAAAGTGGTGGTGCCGATCATAACGACCACGCAGATAGCTACTTGGATCAGCGGTCGCACCGATTTCACAGACCGGATGCTTGACCGCCTGGGCGGGGGATCGCACTTTGGTGCCTGTTCTTTGCGAGCGTTCTTGGTCGGGCTGGAGGCGTCGGGCAATTCGTTGCCGGAAGTCTCCTTCTGACCATGAACATGAAGACGAAAATGCACTTCCTCGTGAACCCGGGGGTTCTCCCCGCCGTTACGTTTGTGACCTGCTACGAGCCCGTGGAAAACGCGGCGCCGGTGCAGACCGCAGAGCGGACGGAATCCACGGTGAAGAAAGCAAAACGCAACTGGACGCAGGCGGTCACGCACCTGCCCAAGGTGTTCGGCCGCGTCGCTCGTCAAACTCTGTGAGGTCGGTCCAAACCGGCTCCACGGACTTAAACTGATATAGAAAATAACGCCGGGGTGGGGGAGAAATCCTTCACCCCGGTTTTTCTTTGTCCGCATCGCGCGACGCACGCGCGACGAAACGCTCACGGACACCCGATCGTTCGACGTAAGAATTTGCGTCGCCCGCACTCCTGCGCATGGGTCGCGACCAACGATTTCCCGTTTCATCATGCTCAATCGCAAGTTGGCGCTCGTGCGCCTCGGTCTCGTTGGTGTCGCAATTACGCTGGCCCTTTCCGGGGCGCGTCTCTTCGCCGGTTTGCCGCTGCAGGAAAACGCAGCGGACGATCTCGGCCTCTCCGCCCAACGTCTCGAACAAGTGCCGGCGCTGCTGAAGCGGGAAATCGATGCCAAACGCTACGCCGGCGTCGTGTGGCTCGTGGCCCGCGACGGCGCGATTGCATCGCATGGCGCGCTGGGTCTCGCCGATGTGGCGAGTGCGAAACCGATGACCGAAGACACCGTGTTTCGCATCTTCTCGATGTCGAAGATCGTGACGACCGTCACGCTGCTCACGCTCGTCGAAGAGGGCCGCCTGCTGCTCGACGATCCGGTGGAGCGTTACCTGCCCGAACTCGGCAACCGCCAGGTGCTCGTCGGCGGCACGGCTGACGCGCCGCAACTCGAGCCCGCGAAAGGCTCGATCACGATTCGTCACCTCCTCACGCACACGTCCGGGCTGCCGTATGATTTGTTTGCCGAAGGCACAGCTCAGGAAATCTGGACCCGCGCCGAGATCTGGGCGGCGCCCACGCTGAAGGATTTTGTCCGCCGCGTCGCGTCGCTGCCGCTCGTGCATCAGCCGGGCGAGAAATGGACCTACGGCGTCAACACGGACATCCTTGGCGCCGTCATCGAAGTCGTCACGGGACAGGACCTCGAAACTGCGATGCGCGAGCGCGTCCTCAAGCCGTTGCGCATGACCGAAACCACCTTCCGCCCCGACGCCGCGCTGAGCGCGCGCGTGGCCACGATTCATCATCGCACACCCGTCGGGCTCGAGCGCGACGACGCTGCGATGCAGTTTGGCACGCTCGCGTTTCCCTCGGGCGGCGGCGGACTTTTCTCCACGCTCCACGACTACGCGCGCTTTGCGCAAATGCTGTTGAATCGTGGTGAACTCGACGATGTGCGCGTGCTCGGCCGCAAGACGGTGGAGATGATGACGAGCGACCAAACCTCGCACATTCCTCCGGGTATCGTGTGGGCGCCGCCCTCGTTCGGTCTCGGCGTGCGGATTCGCCAAAACGGACCAGCCGCCTCGTTCGGCACGGTCGGAATGTTTGGCTGGGATGGTTATGCGACCACCTATGTGTCGATGGATCCCAAGGAGGGATTGCTGCTGATCGCGCTCTTTCAGCACGTGCCCTTCAACGAGGACTCGATCTTCGAAAAGTTTACCAACGCCGTTTATCAGGCGCTGGAGGAGTGAGGCCGGGCACGAACGAAATCCGCAGGTGGAGCCCGCCGTTCCCGGCGGGCTTTTTTTGGGGCGCGGCGCGAAGAACCTCGTTGTGGTCAGTCTGAGATCCAGATGGAGCCGCGGCGCCCTCGCCGCGGCCGTGGCGTTTTGACGCGACGAGGGCGTCGCGTCCCCAGGCTAGCATCTACTTCGGACTTCGATGCCGCATCACTCTTTGGGCGGTCCTATGGATTCTTCGCTGCGCTCAGAATGACAAATGGGGAACGTCCGCACCTTGCGGCGACCATGTTCGCACCGCGTCGCGACCGTGTCCGCACCTTTGGTCGATCGTGTGCGCACGTGGTCGCGACAGTGTCCGGCCTTTCGCTCGACCCTGTTCGCAATGGGGCTCGACCATGTGCGCTCCTTGTCCCGACCGTGTGCGCACCGTGTCCCGACTCGGGACGGACCTTGGCTCGAGTCGGTCCGCACTCTGTCCCGAGTCGGGACACGAAAAAAGCCGCGCCGGTTTTTTACGGCGCGGCTGAAGGATGAGTGTATCCGGAATCTGGTTACTTGGCGGCGGGCGCGGCGCCGGGAACGGAGCCGGCCTTGATCAGATACAGCGACTCGGGCTTCACGTATTTCTTGATCGCGGCGTTCACGTCCTTGGCGGTGAGCGCTTCGATGCGTTTCGGATATTCGTCGAGCCAGCTGACGTCGTAGCCGCGGTGGATCGCGTTGAGCAGCGCGCCGGCCATGCCATCGGTGGTCGCGAGACCGACCTTGAACGAGCCGATGAGATCGCCCTTGCGGTTCTGCACTTCGTCTTCGGTCACGCCGTCCTTATACCACGCGTCGAGCTGGCGCTTGGTGGACTCGATGCCCTTGTCGAGCAGCGCGGGCGCAAACGTCGCCTGGATGCGCCAGTCGCCATCGGTAAACGTGTCGCGCGCGAGCGCGGAGCCGATGCCGTAGGTGAGGCCTTCCTTGTCGCGCACGTTGGCCATGAGGCGGCCGGTGAAGCCGCTGCCGAGGATCGCGGTCGCCATGCGCAGCGCTTGATAATCCGGATCGCTGTAGCGAAGACCGGTGGCCTGGCCGAAGATCACGGTCACGCTCGGTTTGTCGGCCATGAACACGACCTGATCTTTCGGCGAATCGGTGCCGGTGGATTTCGCCGTGCGGAGCACGGGCACGCCGCCGGACCAACCGGCGAACGCCTTCTTCACTTCGGACTGGAGCTGCGCGACATCGACATCGCCGACGGCGACGAGCGTGAGGTGCGCGGGGCCGTAGTGTTTTTGGTGAAACGCTTTCGCTTCTTCGAGCGTGGCGCTCTCGACCGCGGCGAGCAGTTCCTCGGTCGGTGGCTGGCGATTGGGATGGCCGACGGGATAGACCGTGCGCGTGAAGGTGTCGCCCGCGCGGAAGTCGGTGCTCTCGAGCTGGCGCTGGAGACCGCCCGCGAACTGCTTCTTGGCTTTCTCGAATTCCTCCGCGGAGAGCGCGGGCGTGCGCAGTTGCTCGGCGATGAGGCCGATGACGAGCGGCAGGTCCTTCTTCAGGCACTTCGCGCCGATCTGGAGCATCTGCGTGCCGACATCGAAGGAGATGTTGGCGCCGACGTTTTCGAGTTTCGCGGCGATTTCGAACTTGTCGGCGGAGGTCGTGCCTTTGTCGAGGAGCATGCCGACGAGCGTGGGAATCGCGATGTTGCCCTCGCCGGCAAACGCGTCACCGGCGGGCAGCGAACCTTGGATGGTCACGACATCCTTCACCGCGGTCGGATAGGCGATGAGGTCGATGCCGGAGACTTTCGTGCGCTGGACGCGCGAGGCGATCTGCGCATGGGCGGGCGCGACGAGCGCGAAGGACAGAATAGAAAAAAGCGGGAGAAAACGGAGTCGTTTCATGGCGGAGAATTCCTTGGGTTTGTCATTCTGAACGAAGTGAAGAATCCACTGGGCGCTTCGCTGCATCTGCGGGCTGCGATTTTCTCACTGGATTCTTCGCTTCGCTCAGAATGACAGAAATCGTTCCTTGGTTTATTTCACGACCGGCACGAACCAGCCGGCGGTGCTCTGATCGCGGCCGAGGTATTCGTTGGCGACGCGTTTCACGTCGTCGGGCGTCACGTTCTTCGTGGCGTCCTCGACGGAGTAGTAGAGCGTCCAGTCGCCGGCGGCGATGCACTCGTTGAGATTGCCGGCGATGGCGAAGGAGCCGTCGCGCTGGTAGGCGGCGTCGGCGAGAATCTTCGCCGTGGCGGCCTGCACTTCGGCGGCGGTGACGCCCTCGTTCTTCAGTTTTTCGACCTCGTCGAAGACGATCTTCTCGACCTCTTCGTGACCGGCGCCGGGGGCGAGGGGGCGAAGATGATCGCCATGGATGGGTCGTGGTTGAAACCGAGGAACGTCTGCGTGCCCACGGTGAGATTTTTGTCGGTGAGCGCCTTGTAGAGACGCGCGTTTTTGCCGTCGGTGAGAATGGCGGTGAGCACCTGCACGGCGGCGAAATCGGCGTGGCGCGCGGGCGGAACCTTGTAGCCGACGGCGACGACGCCGAGCTGGCCGGCGCGTTTCACGGTGACGTGACGCGGACCCGTTTGCTGCGGCTCCTCGGTGTAGATTTGCGGGATCGGCTTCGGCGAGCGCGGGAAGACACCGTAGTATTTCTTCACGAGCGCGAGCGCCTCGGCGGGTTTGAAGTCGCCCACGATCGAGACCGTGGCGTTGTCCGGCCAGTAGAACGTATCGTAGAACTCCTTCAGTTTCTCGATCGGCACATTCTCGATGTCGCTGCGCCAGCCGATGGTGGAGTGGTGATACGGATGCGCGACGTAGGCGGCCTGGAAGATCTCCTTGATGAGCGCCTGGAAGGGCGAGTTCTCGCCGCGTTCGAACTCGTTGCGCACGACCGTCATCTCGGGCTGGCGGTCCTCGTCGCGCAGCCAGAGGTTGCGCATGCGATCGGCCTCGATGGCCATGTAGCCCTCAAGGTGCTCGCTGCCGATGTTGGCGTAGTAGTTGGTGCGATCGAGCCAGGTGGTGGCGTTGTAGATACCGCCGACTTTTTCGAGGAACTGGTCGACGCTGGTGCCCTTCTCGCGGTTGTAGGCGTCGGAGCCTTTGAACATCAAATGCTCGAGCAAGTGCGTGGCACCGGTCGTGCCGGTGACTTCATTGCGCGAACCGACCCGATACGTGACCATGAAGGTCAGCGTGGGACTCGAGTGGTCGGGCATGAGGAGGACGCTGAGCCCATTGGACTCGAGCGTGTATTCGGAGATGTCGCCGACGGTTTTCACGAAGGAGAAGCCTTCGACTTTGACCGGCTCGGCGGCCCGCGCGGCGCCGCAGAGGGCGACGGCGGCGAACAGGAGCGCAAACAAGGATCGTTTCATGAGGGAATGAACTGGGCGCGAACGTGCCCAAACTTTCCCGCACCGCCAAGCGGTTAGCGATAAAACGTCCGAAAATAGGTCCTCCGGTCCAATCGCAGGATAAGCGGCGCCCGGAAAACCGCTTCGGCTCCGCTCGCGCCGGTTTTTCTGTCCAATGGTGAGACGCGCTTCGCTCGGGCATGAGTGTTGCGCGAGCGTGCGAGGACGTTGCATCGTGGTTGCACTTCGCCCGTGGCAGCGGTCGCTCACCCCGCCTGCCCGGCATTTGACCACTGCGCTCTTGCGAGAATCGATATAGCTCGTTCTTTCGCGGCTGCTTTGGACGCCCCACATCGCATTTCCGCTTCAGCGGCAGGCCGCTGCGTTTTGTTCGCGTGCCTGCTGGTCGGTTTCGTTGTCGCCGCAGAACCAGAGTTCTGCGGCGTCCCCGCCCGAGGTGGGCCGCCGAACGATCATTTTGTGCAACCGGAAAGCACGCGGCGGATGATCGCGATGGTTCGCGAGATCTACGACAAATCGGATCCGTTGCGGAATCCGTTTCGTTCGCGCGACAAGGTCCCGCTGCTGCGCGCGGAGCTCCAGGATGCCCCGGTCGAAAAACAACTGGGACTCAAGATGCAGATCGCGCTGTGCCTCCTGCAGGCCGGCCAGATCGACGAAGCGCTCGCGGAATACGACGACATTGATCGCCGCCTGCAATTGTTGAACTGGGAGCCGGAGCCGGCGCTGCAAATCGAGCTGATGACGGGCCGCGCGATGTGTCACCTCCGTCGCGGCGAAGTGGCCAACTGTCTCCTCAATCACAACGGCGACTCCTGCATTTTCCCGATCAAGGGCGGCGGCGTGCACGTGAAGCCCGAAGGCTCGCGTGCCGCGGTGGAAGTGCTCACGAACCTGCTCGAAAAATATCCGCGCGATCTGCGCGCGCGCTGGCTCCTCAACATCGCCTACATGACACTGGGCGAGTATCCCGACAGCGTGCCGCCCAAGCTCCTGATCGATCCGAAGCGCTTCGAGTCGGACTACGACATCACGCGATTCCACGATGTGGCCGGAAACGTCGGCCTCGCGATCAACGAGCTCGCGGGCGGCGTCGTGATGGAGGACTTCGATCACGATGGTTATCTCGACTTGATGATCTCCGCGTGGGGTTTCGAGGCGCGCGATCAGTTGCGCGTTTTCCGCAGCAACGGCGACGGCACCTTCACCGAGCGCACCGACCAGGCTGGGCTCACGGGCATCGTGGGCGGATTGAACCTCCGTCAGGGTGATTACAACAACGACGGCTTCGCCGACGTGCTCGTGTTGCGCGGCGCGTGGCTCGACAAAGAGGGGAATTATCCGTTCTCGCTGCTGCGCAATAACGGTGACTTCACGTTTACCGACGTGACCGAGGAAGCGGGCGTGCTTCGTTTCAAACCGTCGCAGACGGCGGTGTGGTTCGACTTCAACGGCGACGGCTGGCTCGACATCTTCGTCGCCAACGAATCGGCCGGCGACAACGTGAAGCCGTGCGATCTTTTCCGTAACAACGGCGATGGCACGTTCACCGAGGTTGCTGCGGCCTGCGGCCTGGACCTGGTGGGATTTTTCAAAGGCGTCGCCGTGGGAGATTTCAACCGCGATGGTCGTCCGGATTTGTTGCTCTCGGATCGCGCCGGTCCGAAGCGCCTGCTGCGCAACGACGGCCCCGCGAGCCACGATCGCTCGACGACCGGCGCGTGGGTTTTCACGGATGTCGCGGAAGAGGCCGGGATCGACGGACCGGACTTCAGTTTCCCGTGCTGGTTCTGGGACTACGACAATGACGGTTGGGATGATATCCTGATTTCCGGCTACGGCCTGCGCGATGTGGGCGATGTCGCGGCGGACTACATGGGGCGTCCGACCTCCGCGTCTCGCGCGCGCCTCTACCGCAACAATGGCGACGGCACGTTTACCAACGTCAGTCGCGAGGCAGGAGTGAGCAAAGTCCTCCACACGATGGGCGCCGGTTTCGGCGATCTCGATAACGACGGCTGGCT
Source organism: Opitutus sp. (assembly GCA_024707325.1). Lineage (GTDB taxonomy): Bacteria > Verrucomicrobiota > Verrucomicrobiia > Opitutales > Opitutaceae > Opitutus. The sequence continues at coordinate 1,487,565 of JANPZY010000001.1, forward strand.
CGACTTCTACCTCGGCACAGGCGACCCGGATTTCTCCACGCTCATGCCCAACCGGATGTTCCGCAACGATGGTGGAAAGCGTTTCCAAGACGTGACGACTTCCGGTGGCTTCGGCCAGCTGCAGAAAGGCCACGGTATCGCATTTGGCGACCTCGATAACGACGGCGACCAGGACATTTACTCGGTGGTCGGCGGAGCGGTGGAGAGCGACAACTATCCCAACCAGCTCTTCGAGAATCCCGGCCATGGAAACAATTGGCTGAAGCTCATGCTCGAGGGCACGCGCACCAATCGCGTCGCGATCGGAGCGCGCGTCAAAGTCGTCGCGCTCGAAAACGGCGCCGAGCGCGCGATCCACCGCACGGTCACGGCCGGCGCGAGCTTCGGCAACAATCCGCTCCGCCAGGAAATCGGCCTCGGCAAGGCCACGGTGATCGACCGCGTCGAGGTCTTCTGGCCGGTCACGGGCAAGACGCAGATTTTCCGGCAGCTTTCGCCGAACCAGACTTACCGGCTCGTCGAGGGAAAGCCCGAGGCCGAGATCGTGAACTTGAAGTCGTTCTCCCTTCCCAAGACACCGTCTGCCGACGCATCGCATCATCACCACCACTGAAGCGCCTCTTTTCCCCATGAGACTCTCCTTTCTGGCTCCCTCGCTCCTCGTTTTTGCCTTCGCCGCATCCGTTGCCTCGGCGGACACGTCGTCGTCGCAGACGTATCCACTTTCCACCTACGCTGCACTGGGCTCGAGTTTCGCGCGGGATTCCGGTTTGCCGGCGCTGGGTTGGACCGAGGAGCAATTCAATGCTTTCGTCGAAGGCATGCGCGCGTCCGTGCGCGGCCAGCCTTACCCGTCTGACGAACAAACCGCGCTGCTGAAAAAAGACATCGAGCAGCGGCTGCGGGCGCTGGCCGAGGAATATCAGCGCAGACAACTCGATTTCACCCAGCCCGGACGCCTCGACGAGTTCATGAAGAGCATGGTGAAGCAGCACTCGCTGCAGATGGCCGACAGCGGTTTGGCTTACGGATTGATGCCTGGCCGCGGACCGAAGTTTCAGCCGGCTCCCGAGGACACGGTGCTGTTGAGTTGCGAGGCGCTCGGGCCCGATGGGAAAACGCAACTGCCGAAGCTGCGCCTCAGCGAGCAACGCGTGGTCGTCGAGTCGTTGATTCCGGGTTTGGCGGAGGGCGTGCAGATGATGACTCCCGGCAGCTCGGCGATCTTTATCGTGCCACCGGATCTATCGTTCGACGAAACGGACTGGCCTGAGGATCTCGCGCCTGGCTCGCCGATCATCTACATGGTGCGCCTGCACGAGATTGTGTCTGCGCCCTGATCTGCGCGATCGGTGGGCGCCTGCATGGCGCCGCCGCGTGGCAGTTTCATAATCCGGCTCGTCGGCGCGTCGGCGTCTCCTCTAGCCTGCGCGCATGAGAAGACTCCTCCGACGTGCTGTTATTGCTTCTTTCGTCGTCGCGGTGTTCTGGGGCGAGGCCCTGGCCGCTGACGCTCGTCCGCTCGAAATCGAAGATCTCTTCCGCCTGCGCCGCGTGAGCGAGCCGCAGGTTTCTCCCGATGGGCAGCAGGTGGTCTATGTCGTCACCGAAGTGCTCAAAGCGGAAAACCGCACCAATGCCGACCTCTGGCTTGTGCCGGTCGCGGGTGGCGAGCCGCGCCAGCTCACCACTTCGCCGAAGCACGATCGCCACCCGCGCTGGTCGCCCGACGGAAAATGGATCGCGTTCGAATCCGCGCGCGATGGCCAATCGCAAATCTGGCTGCTCCCCGTCTCCGGTGGCGAACCCCGCAAGCTCACCACGCTCTCGACGGGCGCTTCGCAGCCCGTGTGGTCGCCGGACGGCAGGAAGCTGGCGTTCGTCTCGTCCGTGTATCCAGAATTCTCGGACAAGCCGTTTGCCGAGTCCGACAAGCTCAACAAGGAGAAGGCCGAGGCCGCCGAGTCCAGCAAGGTGAAGGCCCGCGTGTTCACCGAACTGCTCTACCGCCACTGGGACACATGGAGCGATGGCACCCGTCAGCATGTGTTCGTGATCGACGTGGAAAACGGCGCCGCGGTCGGCGAGCCGCGTGACGTCACGCCCGGTCCCAACGATGCCGTGCCCAACTCGATGACTTTTGACGCGGGCGACGAGTTCGCCTTTTCGCCCGATGGCTCCGAGTTGTTCTTCACGGCGCCGCCGGAGCAGATCCGCGAACAAGCGTGGAGCACCAACTACGACATTTGGGCGGTCAACCTTCAGACGCTCGAGCGTCGCCGCGTCACCGATAATCCCGCCGCCGACGGCCAGCCGCGTTTCTCGCCCGACGGAAAGTTCGTCGCGTATCGCGCGCAGTCACGCCCCGGCGCGGAAGCCGATCGCTGGCAGCTCTTCGTGATCGATCGCGCGAGCGGTCAGCACCGCAGCCTCACTGCGGATTGGGATTTCTCGGTCGGTGACATCAAATGGTCGCCGGACAGCCGCGCGATCTACGTCGAGGCCGAGGAAAACGGCGCCAACGCCTACTTCCGCGTCGCGCTCTCCGGCGGTAAGCCCGAACGCGTGCTCAGCGGCGGCACCTTTAGTGATCTCAACATCACGCGCGACGGCACGTACGTCTTCTCCCGTGCGAAGCTCAACGCTCCGCCCGAAGTCTTCGCGCAGGCGAAAGGCGCTCGCGAGCCGCGCGCGATCACGCGCACCAATGCCGAGCTCCTTTCCGGCATCGCGATGAACGCGCCCGAGAGCGTCACCGTGCCCGGGGCCGGCGGCACGCCCGTGCAGATGTGGATACTCAAGCCGCCGCACTTCGATGCGTCGAAAAAATATCCGCTCGTCTTCTGGGTGCACGGCGGTCCGCAGGGCGCGTGGAACGACGGCTGGTCGACGCGCTGGAACGCTCAGGTCTGGGCCGCGCAGGGCTACGTGCTCGCGCTTCCGAATCCGCGCGGCAGCACCGGCTTCGGCCAAAAGTTCACCGACGAGATTTCGCACGATTGGGGCGGCAAGGTCTTCGAAGATCTCATGGCGTGCCTCGCGTATCTCGAGCAGCAGCCCTACATCGACACCACGCGCATGGCTTCGGCCGGCGCGAGCTACGGTGGTTACATGATGAACTGGTTCCAAGGGCACACGGACAAGTTCCGCACGCTCATCACGCACTGTGGCGTCTACGACTTCATCAGCATGTATGGCACGACCGAGGAAGTCTGGTTCGACGAGTGGGAGCACGGCATTCCGTGGGAAACGCCTGACTTCGAGAAATTCTCGCCGCATCGCTTCGCCGCCAACTTCAAGACGCCGAATCTCATCATCCACAACGAACTCGATTTCCGCGTGCCGCTGAATCAGGGCCTGAGTCTCTTCACGACGCTGCAGCGCAAAGGCATTCCGTCGAAGCTGCTCGTGTTCCCCGACGAAGGTCACTGGGTGCTCAAGCCGCAGAACAGCGAACTCTGGCACCGCACGGTCTTCGACTGGCTCGCTGAGTATCTGAAAAATTGATACGCAGGGGCGGCGTTCGCACCGCGAAAGATTCGTTCAACATCCGTGAGCCGGCTTGTGCCGGCTCACTTTTCTTCCGCTTCCGTGCCCTCGATCGCCGTGCGCAACGCCGCGACGAGCCGGGCCGATTCGAAGGGCTTCTGCACGAAACCGGCGAGACCCATGCCCGCGAAGCGCTCCGTCGAGACGGATTCGCTGTAACCGCTCATGAGCAGCACCGGTGTTTGCGGCGCGATCACGCGGATTTCGCGATAAGCTTCTTCGCCATCCATCACCGGCATCATCAAGTCGAGCAGCACCGCGCAGAAGTCGTCGGGCGATTTGCGAAATGCGGTGACGGCGTCGTGACCGTTGCCAACGGCGACCACCGTGAAGCCCGCCCGCTCGAGAATGCGCACGCTGATATCCCGGACGGCATCCTCGTCGTCGGCGATCAGCACGCGTCCTGAGCCGCGCCACGAATCCTCCGATTTCTCTTCTTCGGCTGCAGGCGCCGGCTCGGTTGCCGCGGCGGGCAACAAAAGTCGAAACGTCGTGCCGCGTCCGGGGGCAGTATCCACTTTGACCGCGCCTTGATGGCCGCGGGCGATGCCGAGCACGGCCGACAATCCCAAGCCGTGACCGGTAAACTTGGTGGTGAAAAATGGCTCGAAGATGCGGGTCAGCACTTCTTGCGTCATGCCGCACCCGTTGTCGCTCACTTCGAGAAAAACGAAATGCCCCGGATCGAGATCGGGCGCCAGATAGGTCGTGGCGAGATACGCGCGATCGGCGTGCATCGAGCCGGTGCGCACCACGATGTGGCCCGGCCGGTCGCCGATCGCATCGGCGGCGTTGATCACGAGATTCATCGCGATCTGGCTCAGCTGCGTGCTGTCGCCCTCGACCGCCGGCAGATGCGGATCGAGCGCAAACTCCAGCGTGCACTTCTTCGGAATCGAAACCTGCAAGAGATGCGTGGTGTCCTGCACGAGTTTGCTGAGGTCGACGAGCGACGACGTGATCCGGCTGCGCCCCGAATACGCGAGCATCTGTTTGCACAGCTCCGCCGCGCGCAGCGCCGCGAGTTCGATCTGGTGAATCGATTTCTCTGCGGGACTGTCCGCCGGCACATCGAGTCGCGCGAGCGTCGCGTTGCCGAGCATGGCGGTGAGCAGATTGTTGAAGTCGTGCGCGATGCCGCCCGCGAGCACGCCCAGGCTCTCGAGTTTCTGGGCCTGGAGAAGATTGCGCTCGGTTTCGAGGCGTGCCTGCTCGGCCTGTTTCTGCGCGGTGATGTCGCGCATGATCGCCGACAACATCGAGGGCTGCCCGGCCTGGTCGTAGTGAGCGAAGATCAGCTGCGACACGGCCACTTCGCGACCTTCTGCGTCGATCAACGCCGTCTCGCCGCGCCAAAAGCCTTCGCGAAACGCCGTCGGCACGCCCTCGCGCAGGATCAGTTCCGTCGCCCAAGTCGGGTGGAAATCGTGCATGCGCGCTCCCTTCAGCTCATCTGCGTTTCGGCGCCCGCGGAAACGCGCCAGGGCGAGATTCGCGTAGAGCACCTGTCCGCCCTGACCGGTGGTGACGACGAAATCCGGTGCCGCTTCGATGATCGTCAGCAGACGGCTGCGATCCGCTTCCGCTTCGGCGCGGCGCGTCACCGCGATACCGAGGCCGAGTCCGACGCCCGAGATGGAAGCGACGAAAAGCAACAAATCCACCACCACATCTTCAGACCCGCCGAAGACGCGCACCGCCGCCAGGCTGCTCATCGTCAGTGCGCAGGTCGCGAGCGTCGCGCCGTGCATGCCGTGGCGCAGGCAAATCCAGATCAGCGGAACGAACGACAGATAGTAGGCATGGAAACCGCGCAGAAACTCCGCGCCATTTACCGCCCAGACGCAGCCGAGGAGCGCCGCTGCCTGCAGCGCCACTTCTGCACGGTAACGCCACGTGCGCACCGGCTTCGCCGGCCGCGATTCGCCGAGGAGCCACGGAGCGAAATGCACGAGCATCAGCGGCACCACCGTGAGCACGCCCGTCAGATCGCCGATCCACCAGCTGAAGGCCATGCGCGCAAAGCCATCCGGTGTTGAAAAACCGGATACAAGCACCAGCAGCGAACCGGCCAGCGACGCGAGCAGCGGACCGGACAGCAGGATCGCAATGAAAACGCCGGTATCGAACGGTTTCACCGGCCGCGGATTCGGACCGAACATCTGCCGCGCCACCAGCGCGGTGGACGCGTAGGAAATCGAAATCACGACGGGCAGCGTGTAGCGCAGCCAGTTGCCCGGCTCCACGCTCCCGATGTAAGCCGAGTAAAGATGCGCCACGAACACGGCCGGCACCGCACGCCAGCCGAAGATCACCACGATGGCGAACGACAGGCCCACCGGCGGATACCACAACGAAACACCCGGCGACACTTCAAACACGCGAGCCGCGTGATCGAGCAGCGCGTGAAGCAGGAGGTAGATGAGTAAAGCGACGGGAGTTTTCGATCCCGCGGGTAACTTCATGGGAATTCGCGCGATTGCAGCCGCGCGTTTCTCCCCCTGCAAGGAGCAAACTCTTCTTACACGTGAATAAAGCTCATCGTGCGCAAGGCGCTGGCAACCGCGCCACCCTTCGCACCAAACCCTGCCAAATTGCGGCATGAGTTGGGACTCACTGCGGACCGGGTCGGACCAAGGTCCGCACCCGGTCGAGCCCATGTGCGGACACGGTCGCGACAAGGTGCGGCCACGGTCGAGCCGATGTGCGGACACGGTCGCGACGAGGTGGGGATCGTGTCGGGACAAAGTGCGGACCGGGTCGCGGCCTTGTTCCCGAGACCGCAGAGGCAGGGGCGGATCTCCGAGCTGTCCGCGTTGCGCGCTCGTGCTGCGGCGGGGGCGCCGCGGCTCCAGTTTTCAGCTCAGCGAACCGCGAGTTTCTGGCGGAGGTGCGTGAGGCGCTGCTTCGACTCGCTGTTGCGCACGGCCATCGCGTAGGCCGCGGGGTCACCGACGATGAAAACCTTTTTCTTTCCGCGCGTGATCGCGGTGTAGATGAGGTTTCGCTGCAGCATCATGAAGTGCGCCTTGAGCAGCGGCACGATCACGACGGGGTATTCGCTGCCCTGCGATTTGTGGATGCTGATCGCGTAGGCGAGAGCGAGATCGCCGAACTCGCCGCGCTCGAAGGTGTGGCGCTCGCCGTCGAAGTCGGCTTCGAGTTTCGCGTTCTCGGCGTCGATGCTCACGACGGTGCCGATGTCGCCGTTGAAGAGGTTTTTGTCGTAGTTGTTGCGCAGCTGGATGACTTTGTCCCCGGGACGGTATTCGCCGCCGGGACCGCGCAGGCCGCGCGCGTGGCGGTTGAGCTGCGACTGGAGCTGCGCGTTGAAATTGGCGACGCCGGCGGTGCCTTTATGCATCGGCGCGAGGATTTGCACATCGTTGATCGGGTGCGGCCACTTGAGCTGGCGCGGAATGAAGTCGGTGCAGAGCTGCACGACTTTGCGCACGCAGTCGTCGGCGTCGTAGGCCGAGATGAAGTTGAGATCCGCCCAGACCTGCGCGTTGGCGACGTCGGGGAGGACGGCGTTGAGTTTCGGATCGCCGGCATTGATCGCGTGCGCGGTGGTGACGATTTCGCTCTGGCCCTGCTGGCGGAAAATCACGGCGAGTCGCGTGACCGCGATCGCGGTCGCGGCGGAACCGTTGGATGCGGCGCTCGCGGCGATGAGATCTTTGAGAACATTGCCGGCGCCGACGCTCGGGAGCTGATCGGTGTCGCCGACGAGCAGGAGATGCGCGCGCACTGGCACGGCCTGCATGAGCGCGGCGGCGAGGCGCGTGTCGAGCATCGAGGCTTCGTCGACGATGAGAAAATCGGTCGCGAGCGGAGCGTTTTCGTTGGCGACGAAACCGCCGCGCGCGGGATCGTATTTCAGCAGACGGTGAATTGTGGAAGCGAACCCGCCGGTGGTTTCCGCGAGCCGCTGTGCGGCGCGCCCGGTCGGCGCGGCGAGATGCACGCGGACTTTTTTCGCGAGCAGGATTTCCACGAGCGCGCGGAGGATCGTGGTTTTACCGGTTCCGGGTCCGCCGGTGAGAATCGAGATTTTATGCGTGAGCGCGTTTTTCAGCGCGGTGCGCTGGAGATCGGCGAACGCGAAGCCGGCTTTTTGTTCGGCCCACGTGACGGCGGCGTCGACTTTGATCGGCGGCAGGCCGCTCGCGACCTGCGTGAGACGGCCGACGACGTCGGAGATTTTTTGTTCGGCGCGATCGTTGTGCGGAAGCTGGATGAGCGGTGACGCGAGCGTGCCGTCGGGCGACGCGGGCGGTGTGTGGCGCACGAGTGCTTTTTCTTTCACGAGCGCTTCGATGCGCGCCTCGACGAAGCGGCGTTCGGTTTCGAGTTGGTTGGCCGAGTGATCGATGAGGTCGGCCTCGGGAAATGCGGTGTGACCTTCCTCCTGCAGCGTCTCGAGGGCGAAGAGAATGCCGGCGTCCAGACGCGGCGCGGCGTCGTTGGCGAAACCGAGATTGATCGCGATGCGGTCGGCGGTTTTGAAGCCGATGCCCTCGATCTCGCGCGCGACGCGATAGGGCTCGTTCATCAGGATCGGTTTCGCTTGGGCGCCGTAGCGCTGGACGAGTTTCACGCACTGGCTCGGTGTGACGCCGTAGGTCTGGAGGAAAATGTAGAGTTCGCGCTCGGTGCGTTTCTCGTCCCACGCAGCCTTGATGGACGTGGCGCGCTTTTTGCCGATGCCCGGCACATCGCGCAGACGCCCCGACTCTTCGGTGAGCACGCGAAATGTGTCGGTGCCGAACGCGTCGACGATCTTGTTGGCGTAAACTTTGCCGATGCCGGGCACGAGGCCGCTGCCGAGGTATTTGCGAATCCCATACACGCTCGCGGGCAACTCGCTCTTGAAGCCGGCGACCTTGAACTGCGCGCCGTGTTGCGCGTGGTGCGTCCACTCGCCGGTCAGATGCAGCGTCTCGCCGCACTCCACGCCGGGCAGCGGACCGACGATGGTGACGGCGTCCGCGCGCTCCTTGCCCGAGCCGGCCGGAGGCAGATCGGGGCGGAACTCGGCGATCGTGTAGTGCGTTTCCTCGTTGAGAAAAATGATGCGCTCGACGACGCCGGTGAGCGAAGCGGAGGAGGGTGAGGACGCCACGGCGGCAGAGTTAAGAAGAGCCGGCGGAAAGAAAAGCGGCGAATGGCGAAGCACGGCTTTGCGCCGCGGGTGCGCTGGATCGTCGCTCCTACGCGCCAGGGATTGTCTCAAACCCCAAAGTCCGTAATACGGACTTTCATGAGCGACTATTTGCATCCGGACCTGCGGTTGCTGGCGGCGCTGGCGGAAGTGTTGGAGGTGTCGGCGCGCGAACTTTCGAAGAGGGCGCAGCAACACTATCATGCACGCACGCGGAAAAAACGGGGCGGCACGCTGCGCCCGGGCTACGATACGCCGTTGTGGCAGGCGCTCGCGGCAGCCGTGCGTCCGCATCTGGCCAAGCGCGGAACGCGAGCTCTGCTCGCACGCGAACTGGGTGTGCATGTTTCGCGCGTCACAGAATACTTCGTCAAAGGGACCGCGATGCCGGACGCCGAACGCGCGTTGATCCTGATGCTTTGGCTCGCAAGACGTCGCGATACCAAGCCCTCACCGGCACCCCGTCCCACCCAAAGTCCGTAATACGGACTTTGGGATTTAGCGATTTCCCTCGGGAGAAAGGGGATCGTCGGAGGAAAGTCCGTATTACGGACTTTGGTGAGGGGCTGCTTGAACGGGGGAGTGGGGCACTAGGCGGGGAGGTTGAGCGCGCGGGCGACGGCGAAGAGATCCGGGAAAACGCGCTCGGCGCCGGCGGCGAGGAGTTCGGCTTCGTTGTGCGTGCCGGTCGTGACGCACCATGCGGGAAAGCCGCCGTTGCGTGCCGCAGCGACGTCGTAGATCGAGTCGCCGATCAGGAGCGTCGAGGCGGCGTCGCGACCGAGCGTGGTGAGCGCGTGTTGCGCGAACTCGGGCTGCGGTTTCAGCCACGGCGTATCGGTCGCGCCGAAGTTGCCATCAAGGAAACGCGCGATGTCGAGGTGTTCGCAGATGCGGCGGCTGGAGGGGCCGTGCTTGTTGGTAAACACCGCGAGCTTGGCGCCACTACCGTGCAAGGCGGAGAGAAGTTCGCGGGCGCCGGGATAAAGCGCGACATCGTCGAGCATCGTGCGGTCCCAATAGGGGCGGTAAATGGGGAGGGCGCGGGCGACGTTTTCGGGGCCGGCAAGTCGGGAAATCGCCACCTCGAGGCCGGCGCCCACGGCGGCGCGCACTTGTTCGGGTGTCGGCGGCGGCAGCCCCAGCTCGCGCATCGTGTGACTGTGGGCGCGGTGAATCGCCGCGAAATGGTCCACGAGCGTGCCATCCAGATCGAAGAGATAGGTGCTAAACCGTGACATGAATCAGGCGAAAATTGGGTTGGCGGGGAGCGAAGTCACGAGTGAAGTGCCCCCATGTCTGTCGCCGCTTCTGCATCTGCCGCCGCTGCCGTGCAATCGGTGGAGGATGGCGTCGAGGTGCGATTGTCGGGTCGTTGGCGGATCACCGAGCCGCGTCCGAGTTGGACGGAACTGAGCCGCAAGCTGAAGCCCGCGTTCGTGCGCGCGCGCATGGATGAAGTGGAGCAGTGGGACAGTTCGCTGGTGCTGTTTCTGTTTGAGATCAACGAGTGGTGCGCCGCGTCGGGCGTGACGTTCGACGACACCGCGTTGCCCGAGCGCGTGCGCGTGCTCGAGTCGCAGATCACCGCGTCGCACCAGGTCAGCGTGCCGCGTGATCGCTCGACGAATTTTTTCCAAGTCGTGGGCGAGGCCACGCTCGATCTCGGCGGCAAGACTCGCGACATCGTGCGCTTCGTCGGCGAGTGCGTGCTCAGCGCGATTCAGGTGGCGAAACGTCCCGACAAGTTTCGCTGGCGCGACTGTCTCGCCGAAATGCAGCAGTGCGGTGCGATGGCGCTGCCGATCGTGAGTTTGATCAGCTTTCTCGTCGGTGTGACGCTCGCCTACACCGGTGCGCTCGTGCTGCGGCAATACGGCGGTGACATCTACGTCGCGGATCTGATCGGCATGGCGATGGTGCGCGAGATGGGCGCGATGATGACGGCGGTGGTGCTCGCGGGCCGGACGGGTGCGGCGTTTGCCGCGACGATCGGCAACATGAAAGCCAACGAGGAAATCGACGCGCTCGAAACGCTTGGCATCCCCGCGGTGAAATTTCTCGTGCTGCCGCGCATCTTCGCGCTCGCGGTGATGATGCCGCTCCTCGCGCTCTACTCGAATGCACTCGGCATCATCGGCGGCATGGCGGTCGCGGCTGGCGTCCTTTCGATTCCGCCCGCGGCGTATTGGGTCGAGATGCTCACGATCGTGACCCTCGGTGACGTGTCGGTCGGCGTGATCAAGGCGATCGCGTTTGGCCTGATCGTCGGCCTCTCGGGCTGCTTGCGCGGACTGCAGGCCGACCGCAGCGCGGCGGGCGTGGGGCAGGCGGCAACCTCGGCGGTCGTGACCGCGATTCTGTTTATCATCGTGGCGGATGCGATTTTCGCCGTGGCCTTCAATGTTGTGGGACTCTGACCGATGGCTGACACCGGTTCCAACGCTCCCGCGATCGAAGTCACCGACCTGCGCTGCGGCTATGACGGGCGCGTGGTGCTCGATAACATCTCGTTCAACGTCGCGGGCGGTGAGATCTTCTTCATCATCGGCGGCTCCGGTTGCGGCAAAAGCACGCTGCTGAAAAAATCTCATCGGCATCTTTCAACCGATGTCCGGCACGGTGAAGTTCGGCGGGCGCGCGTTCACGACCGTCGATCCCTCCGCGCGTCGCGATCTGCTGAAGACCTTTGGGGTGCTCTATCAAGGTTCGGCGCTCTGGTCTTCGCTTACGCTCCGCCAAAACGTCGCACTGCCGCTCGAGGAATACACGACGCTCACGGCGCGCGAGATTCAGGAGATCGCCACGCTCAAGCTCGCGCAGGTCGGTCTCACCGGTTTCGAGGATTTTTATCCGGCGGAAATCAGCGGCGGCATGAAGAAACGCGCCGGCCTCGCGCGGGCGCTCGCGCTCGATCCGTCGATCGTGTTTCTCGACGAGCCTTCGGCCGGACTCGATCCGCTGACCTCGCGCAAGCTCGACGAACTTGTTCTAGAGATTCGCGAGTTGTTCGGCACCACGCTCGTCGTCGTGTCGCACGAGCTCGCTTCGATCTTCAGCATCGCGGATCGCGTGATCATGCTCGATCGCGAAGAAAAAGGCATCATCGCCCAAGGGCCGCCGCGCGAACTCGCGCTGCATAGCAGCGACACGCGCGTGACGGAGTTTCTCCATCGCGGCGACAAACTCACGCCGTCCTCATGAGCCGCTCCGCTCCGAACCCGCACTTGCTCCACCGGTCGGAGAACGTTCTGTTCAGTCCGGCCGATTCTCCCCACCTTCGAACCCTGTGAAGACCAAAGTCAGCCCCACCATCATTGGCGCGTTTGTGCTTGGCGCCGTTCTGCTTGGGATCGTGGCCCTGTTGGCCTTCGGCAGCGTGAGCTTCTTTTCGAAGCCGCAGCGCTTCGTCGTGTATTTCGACGAATCGATCCACGGCCTCGATCTTGGCTCGCCGGTGAAACTCCGCGGCGTGCGCGTCGGTCGCGTGGTGGCGCTCAACGTGAGCTATCAAGCCGAGACGAACCGTTCCGTCGTGGCCGTGACCTGCGAGTTGAATCGCAACATCATCACCGACACGTCGGGCGAGCAGCTCGATGTTTCGAGTCGCGCCGAACTTCAGCGCCTTGTCGATCGCGGCATGCGCGCCCAGCTCGGCATTCTGGGTCTCGCGACCGGCCTGCTGTTCGTGGAGCTCGATTTTCAGGACCCGGAACTTTATCCGCCGGGCGAACTGCCGCCGCAGGCGCGCTACGTGACCGTGCCGGCCGTGCCGTCCGCGATTCAGGAGCTGCAGACCAATCTCTCGGAAATCCTGAACGACCTCCGGAAAATCGATTTCGCCGGCATCTCCAACGAGTTCAAAGGTCTCATCGTGGACACGCGCAAGCAGCTCGCGGGCGTCGATCTCCGCGGCGCGGTCGAGCAATGGAAGAAAACCGGCGCACAAATCGAGACGCTCGCCAACCGCCCCGAGGTCGGTGAGCTCCTGACCAATCTCAACGGCGCCATCACGGATCTGCGCGGCTCGCTGGCGAAGCTCGACTCTCAAGTCGGCGCCAATGGCGACCAACTCCAAGCCACGCTCGCGCAGACGAAATCCACGCTGGAGAATTTCAACGCCGCCGCTGGCAGCATGCGTCGCTTCATCGCAGCGCAGAGCGGAGTAGGCGAGCAGGCCACGCGCGCGCTCGAAGAACTTGCCTCCGCGGCCGAGGCGGTGCGCCGGCTCGCGGATTTCCTCGAGCGCAATCCGCAGGCGCTGATCTCGGGACGCGCCTCCCGTCCGGAATAATCCCTCCTCATCTGAACGCGATTCGGCCAACCATGAAGCACGCGAAACTCTCTGTATCCAAGATCCTGATATGCGTGGGCGCCGCCGCGACCGTGTGGCTGGCCGGTTGTTCGCTGCCCGAAGCCAAGCCCGATCTCACGCGCTATTATCTGCTGACATCGTCGACGGCCAATCCGCCGAAGGAGGTCACCGGCGCTCAATGGAAACTCGGGCTGCGTCCCGTCGAAGTCGCACCGTTCTTGAAGCATCGCGCGATGCTGCTGCGCCGCGGCAGCAATGAAGTGCGTTTCGTCGAGGACGCGCGCTGGGCCGAACCGCTCGAGTCGGGCGTCGCTCGCGTGCTGCGCGAGAGCCTGGAATCGCGCAGCGATGTCGCCGGCGTGACGAATGTGACGCGCAGCTCGGAGACAGCGCGCGACTACGACGTGCTCGTGCGCATCCAGCGCTGCGAAGGTGTGCCCGAGCGCGGGCTCGCGCGTTTCGAGGCGGTGGTGGAAATTTACTCGACCGAGATCGATCCGGTGCGCGTGGGCCGCGAAGTCGTGACCGCCGAAACCGGTGGCTGGGATGCGGGGAACTACGAGGACCTCGCCCGCAAACTCAGCGCGGCGCTCGATCAAGTCGCCGAACGCGCGATCGCGCTTCTTCCCGCGAAGTAAGCGCCGTATCGGGCGAACCCCGATCGCGTCCCGCTGGCATGCTTTTCGCTAAAGTGTGGCTGTTATGGACACGCGTGATGTGGGGGCTTTCGCGGTGTTGAATTTCTCCCTGGCAAAGGGAGACGACGGCCAGCCGATCCAACGCACCGCCAGTTGCGGCACCTTCGTGGAAGTCGAACGGGCGTTTGCGGTGGCTCGGGCTCGAGCCTGGCAGGAGGTGTCGGAGCGTCGTTCGCAATCCGTCGACTCCGTGTTGGATATCCAAGTTTTGGATACCGAATGGGGTTACGACGTGCGCGCGGACAGCCTCGTCGTCTCGCGTTACTGGGTGCACGACCGCACCCCGTCGTGCCTCACGTCCTGAACCGTGCCGCTCACGGCCGCGAGCCGGTGCGGACCTGGTCGCGACGTGGGACGCACTTGGTCCCGACCGTGTCCGCACCTTGTCCCGACTTGGTGCGCACTCGGGCGCGACGTGGTGCGCAATCAGTCCCGACTCGGGACGGACCTTGGCGCGACATGGGCCGCACACGGCTGCGGGTCGGGAAAAGAAAACCCGCCGGGAGCGGCGGGTCTTCGGAAAGTTATCGTGTTGATGCGGTCGGTTACTCGACGCCGAAGAACTTGATGATGCGGTGGAGTGACTTCACGAGTGCGTCGACATCGGCGGGCGTGTTGTAGAGATAGAAACTCGCGCGCGTGGTGCTCGTGAGGCCGAGCTTCTTCATCAGCGGCTGGTTGCAGTGGTGACCGCCGCGGAGCGCGATGGCGTCTTCGTCGGCAAAGGTCACGATGTCGTGCGCGTGCACGCCTTCGAAGGAGAAGCTGATCACGCCGGAGCGTTTCTCGCCGCGACGCGGACCGAGAATGCGGATGCCGGGCAGCGTGGAGAGTTGCTCCATCGCGTAGGCGGAAAGTTCGGCGTCGTGTTGCGCGATGGCTTCGCGGCCGACTTGGTCGATGTAGTCGCACGCAGCGGCGAGCGCGACGGCGTCACCGAAATTGGGCGTGCCGGCTTCGAAGCGTTCGGGCGAGGGTTTCCAACGACTGGCTTGGTAATCGACGACGGAGATCATGCCGCCGCCGCCTTGGTAAGGCGGCATCGCATCGAGGAGTTTTTGTCGTCCGTAGAGCACGCCGATGCCGGTCGGGCCGAGCATCTTGTGTCCGGAGAATGCGTAGAAATCGCACCCGAGCGAGCGGACGTCGACGGGCAGGTGGCCGATGGATTGGGCGCCGTCGATCACGGTCACGATGCCGCGCGCGCGGGCGAGCGAGCAAAGTTCGAACGCGGGTGTGATGGTGCCGAGCGTGTTGGACGCGTGCGTGAAGGCGAAGAGCTTCACGTCGGGCGAGAGGAGTTTCTCCGCGGCGGCAAGGTCGAGACCTTCGGCGTTTTCGCCGGTGAAAGGGACGAAGCGCAGCTGGGCGCCGGTGCGCTGGGCGATGAGTTGCCAGGGCACGAGGTTGGAGTGGTGCTCGATCTCGGTGAGGAGAATCGTGTCGCCGGGCTTCAGATTGGCGCCGCCCCAACTTGAGGCGACGAGATTGATGGACTCCGTGGTGCCGCGCGTGAAGACGATCTCGGCGGGATCGGCGGCGTTGATGAAGCGGGCGAGGCGCGCGCGGGCGCCTTCGAAGGCTTCCGTGGCGCGATTGGAGAGTGCGTGGAGGCCGCGGTGGACGTTGGAGTTATCGCGTTCGTAGAAACGCGTGAGCGTGTCGATAACGCTGCGCGGTTTGTGCGCGGTGGCGGCGTTGTCGAGATAGACGAGCGGCTTGCCATTGACCTGCTGGTGCAGGGTGGGGAAGTCGTCGCGGAGCTGGGTCCAGTTGGGCATGGGAGGCGTAGTCGTGCTCTTGATCGTGCTCGTGCTCTTACTGCGGTGTTCGGCGAGGCGCGTTACGCTTCGAGCACGAGCACGATTACGAGCAAGAGCACGAATGGTTCAGTCGGTGTGGCTCTCCGTCGTCGTGGTGGACGGATCGTTTTTGAGGGCGTTGAGGGCGGCGTGCCAGCCGAGCGTGGCGCACTTGATGCGCGCGGGGAACGTGTGCACGCCGGCGAAGGCGCCGAGATCGCTGATCTCTTCCGGCGCTTCGCCGGTGGTCACGATGTGGTGGAACTCGTTGTAAAGTTTCTCCGCTTCCTCGGGGGACTTGCCCTTGAGCTGCGTGGTCATGAGCGACGCGCTCGCCTGCGAGATGGCGCAGCCGGAACCGTCGAACGTGATCTCCGCGATCTTGTCGCCGTCGAGGCGCAGATAGACGCTGCACTGATCGCCGCAGGTCGGATTGTCGCCGTGCGCCACGCGGTTGGCCGTGGGCAACTTACCGCGGTTGCGGGGACGTTTGTTGTGGTCGAGGATGACCTGCTGATAGAGCTCGGTGAGATCGGCGGACATGACGGAAGGACCGTGAGTAAGGCCCTTCTGCGGACGAAGGCAAATCCGCGGTCCGTCAGTGACGGACTCCGTCGACCGGCACAGCGATGCAACTCACTCCCAATACTCGGCCCAGCTCGTGGCGGTTTCGGTGACGCGCACGCGTTCCAGTCGGGCGCCGGGTGCGAGTCGCGAATCGCCGGCTTGGAGGGCGAGATCGAGCGCGGCGCGGACATCGCGAAAGATCTCACGTGCGAGGACTTCGGTGGTCGGATCGGTTTCGATGAACGCGATCACGCGATCGCCGTAGGTGGCGCGGAGCTGCGCGAAGGCCGGATCGGTGGTGTTGAGCGTAAACGTGTGATCGTAGCGCTGCACCGCGTTGGAAGCGGCGGATTTCAACACGGCGAAATCGCACACCATGTCGCGCGCATCGAGTTCGTCGGACGTGAGGACGATCTCGATCGTGCGACTGTGACCGTGCGGAAAACGACACGCGCCGGGATGTTTCGTGAGCAGGTGGCCGCTCTCGACGGTGAAGGATTTTGCGATGCGAAATGGCATGAAACGAAAAGGAATGTGCGCGGCGGGGCGGCCTAGATCGTGCGCGAGTGTTGAGTTTTGCCGGGCTGGAACGTCGCGTCGAAACGCATCGCGACCACGCGCAGGAGCGGCACGCCGATCGGCGTGACCTCGAATCCGGTGTCGGTGTGGCGCACGATGCCGTCGGCCTCGAGATCGGCGAGCGAGGCGAGCTCGTTTACATAGAGATCGGCAAAATCGAAACCGAACTCGCGCGAGAGCGCGGCGAAATCCAGCCGGCGGTCGCACATGATCCGCATGATGATCGTGCGGCGGCGGATGTCCTCGGGCGTGAGCCGCAGGGCGCGTTCGACGGGGAGACGTCCGGCGTCGAGTGCGGCGCGCCACGCGGGGAGCGTTTTTTCGTTTTGGCGATACGTGTTCGCGGTCGAGGAGATCGACGACATGCCGAAGCCGTAGAGCGAGGCGCCCGCGTGCGTGCTGTAGCCTTGGAAATTGCGCTGCAACGTGCCGGCGCGTTGGGCGAGCGCGAGTTCGTCATCGGGCCGCGCAAAGTGGTCGAGACCGATGTCGACGAAACCGGCGCGGGTGAGCTTCGCGTGCGCGACCGCGAACATCGCGAGTTTTTCCTCGGGCGAGGGGAGCTGCTCGCGATCGTCGAAGATGCGCTGCGCGGGCTTGATCCACGGCACGTGCGCGTAGCTGAAAACGGAGAGCCGGTCGGGCTTGAGCGAGAGCACGTCGTCGATCGTGCGCGTGAACGACGCGGCCGTTTGCAGCGGAAGGCCGTAGATCAGATCGACGTTGATCGACGAGAAACCGGCGGCGCGCAGCCAGGCAAACGCCTGCTCGTTTTGGGCCTGCGGTTGGATGCGGTGAATGGCGAGTTGCACGCGCGGGTCGGTGTCCTGCACGCCGAGCGAAGCGCGCGTGGCGCCAATCGCACGGAGGGCCTGCACGTGCTCGAGCGTGAGACGGCGCGGATCGATCTCGACGCTGAACTCGGTGTCGGGCGTGAGCGTGAAGAACTCGCGCACGAGCGCACCGAGCCGGAGCAATTGGTCGGGCGGAAGAAACGTGGGCGTGCCGCCGCCGAGGTGAATTTGAGCGACGGGACGCGAGCAATCCATGCGCGGGGCGGTGAGCCGCATCTCGCGCGCGATGTCGTCGAGGTAGTCGTGGGCGGAATCGCGCCGTTTCGTGATGACCGTGTTGCAGCCGCAGAACCAGCAGCGCGTTTCGCAGAACGGCAGGTGAAAATAGAGCGAGAGCGGTCCGGCGCCGGGGGTGTTGTCGTCGATGATGCCCGTTTCCCACTCGGTGGAGGCGAGATCACTCGTGAACTGCGTGGCCGGCGGATAGGATGTGTAGCGCGGGCCGGGAATGGAATATTTGCGAACGAGATCGAGGTTGAGCGGCACACTCGGAAGAGGTGCGGCCAGCGGTTCGTGCGAAGCGATCATGGCGGAGTGGTGTGTATCTAGAGTGTGCCACACGCCGGGTGGGGTCGCTGCGCGAGGGTTGGCCAAGGGTGTGCGGATTTTGCGACGGGGCTCCGCGTTGATCGCAGCGAAGGCAAGCGGGCGAGTCGCAGGTGGGAAGTAATTACGCGTTGACCCGCGGCGAGGTGGGGACTTTGTTTCGCCCCTTCGTCCGCTGACAGGTCGCTCTGCGACCCGGTCAGGACACCTGGAGAGGTGGCAGAGTGGTCGAATGCGCGCGCTTGGAAAGCGCGTGTAGGTGAAAGCCTACCGAGGGTTCGAATCCCTCCCTCTCCGCCACTTTGATCGGTCTGCGTGGAATCGCGGACGATTGCGATGAAGGCTCCAGAATCGGAGTATTCCGGCCTCTCCGTGATACCTTTCGGCGATGCTATCGGCGCGCGACGCTGCTCGTTCAGGAATAAGCGGCGGATCGCAGGCAGGAAGGTCGCTGTTCCGTTACGCAAAACGTCGGTTTGCTAACTTATTCTAAGCAGCGGATTTACCGACGCTACGCCGGTGCAGGAATTCTAATTTCAATAATTAGACCGGAAATCGGACAGCGTTTAGCGACTGCGGTGGATTGAGTCCGCCCACGCGACCTTTTTGGCCGCTCACCCCAGTTTACCCTCTTTTTACCCCCGCCTTGCGACCGCTGCGTGCGACGTGCCCCTGCTTCGCCCCTTTCCAAGCGCTACTGCGCGCTCCGGACGCTTCTGCGTGGACCTTTTTCGCGGCCAGATCCTGGGCTGCGGGATGCTAGGACAACTAACAACATGCAAAAACTACAACGAACTAAGAGCCGCCAATACGCAGTGGTTTCGGCCACCGCGGTATTGTTCGGAGCCTCGGTCGCCTTGGGACAGGCGGCTAGCTCCTCCGCGTTGGCTCAGTCGGAAACGGAAGACACGATCGTGTTGAGTCCGTTTGAAGTGACGACTGATTCCAACAACGGATACACCGCTGCCACGACTCTGGCCGGTAACCGTCTCAATACGGAACTGCGCGACATCGGTAACGCGGTCACCGTAATCACCCCCCAGTTCCTTCAGGATATCGGTGCGACCAACAGCCAGACGCTGTTGCAATACACCGCCGGCACCGAAGTCGGTAACGTCCTCGGTAACTTCGCTGGTCTCGGTGACGGCAGCTTCCTCGATGAAGGCAGCCGTTTCTCCCGCCCCAATCAGAACACGCGCGTTCGTGGTCTGGCCGAAGCGGACAACACCCGCGACTACTTCCTGTCGGACATCCCGTGGGATTCTTACAACGTTGATCGCGTCGACCTCCAGCGCGGCCCCAACTCGATTCTGTTCGGTTTGGGCAGCCCCGCGGGTCTGTTGAACATCGGCACCAAGCAGGCTGCCTTCAAGGACTCCAACGAAGTCCAGCTCCGTCTCGACAACTGGGGCACGGTGCGTCTGCAGGGTAACTTCAACAAGGTTCTCCTGCCTGGTGAACTCGCGGTCCGTCTCGATACGGTCCACGAGAAGAAGCAGTTCCAGCAGGATCCTGCCTTCGAAGACAACAAGCGCGTCTACGGTGCGCTGCGTTGGGAGCCCAAGTTCCTCAAGAAGGGTGACGCCCGCACGATCATCAAGGCGAACGCCGAGTATGGTAACATCGACAGCAACCAGCCTCGCGCCGTCCCGCCCCTCGATCGTATCACGCCGTGGTTCTACACCGGCACCTACGAGGGCACCTTCCGTGGTCAGGATCGCACGTTCAACAACCTGAACCGCGAGACCTTCAACCCGTTCCAGCTGCAGGACGACAACACCGGCCGCGCCAACCATGGTCAGCAGCGCCCCGTCATCAACGGCGGTCCGCTCGCTGGTAGCCCGAACCCGGCCTACAATCCGTGGATCGGCAACTTCGGCGACCAGTTCGGTGGCACCAATTCCTTCTACACCAGCGCCAACGCGACCACCCCGAGCAACAGCTTCGTGTGGGAAGGCACCAATCCGCGCGCTATCGGCCCCGATGGCAACATCGACGGCGGTCTGGCTCGTTCGTTCCACCGTCCGGGGGCATCACGCGCTACGACCAGTTCGCGGTGAATGCCGGTCTGCCGTATTCCGCTTTCGGTCTCTACAAGGCCAAGAGCCTCACGGACCCGACCGTCTTCGACTTCTACAACAACCTCATCGACGGTCCGAACAAGAACGAGTGGAACGACTGGCACTCTTACGATGTGAGCCTCGCCCAGACGTTCATGAACGACAAGTTCGGCTTCGATCTGACCTATCACAACGAGAAGTTCACGCGTGGCCAGGTCTCGCTGCTCTCGGGTGACCGTCAGGCCATCTACGTCGACATCAACAACGTTTACTCGGACGGCACGCCCGAGGGTCTCAATGGTGAGCCCTTCCAGGACGGCACGCCCAACCCGAACGTTGGTCGCGCCTTCATCTCCGACTCCGGTCGCGGTGGTAACAACGAATACATCAGCGAGCGCGATGCGCTGCGTTTGACCGCGTTCTTCACCCACGACTTCCGTTCCAACGGTGACTCGTGGTGGCGCCGCATCGTGGGCAAGCACACGTTCACGGGCCTCTACAACGAGGACAACCAGAACGTTGATAGCCGTAACTGGAACCGCTACGCCATCGACGATGAAGGCTTCCGTGAGTTCCGCGGCATCAACACCCGCTTCTCGTCCAACGAGTTCGCGGTCAACCGCGTGATCTATCTCGGTGACGCCCTCACTTCGGCGGCGGGTGCCAATCTCCCGCGTCCGATGGCGGTCGCCTCCGTGCCTTCGCAGCTCACCGTTCGCGCGTGGGACTCGACCTGGGCCGGTGGTGACATCGATCCGGCGGCTCCGTGGGAAAATGCTTATTACCCGGAGGGCCACGCTTCCCGTCCTGACACGCAGTCGAACAACCCGAACAACTACGTCGGTTTCCGCGACATCAACGTCAACGTGATCGACGCCGAGGCTTCGAAAGCGAACCGCGATCGCCTCACGACCGGTGCGCAACTCACCGAGACCGAGGTTACGTCGAAAGCGTTCGTCTGGCAGGGCTACCTGCTCGACCGCGCGGTTGTGGGCACGTGGGGCTGGCGCCAAGACATCGCCAAGTTCCGCGGCATGCAGCTCGCCGAGAACGACATCCCGAACGTCGGCGATGGCCGTCTCGATCTGTCGCCCACGAACTATCGCATTCCGGACGTCGCTCCGAACCGTCTGGATGTGCAGTCGCGTGCTTACAGCATCATGGTCCACTTGAACGAGCTGCCCTACATCTCGCAGTTCGCGAAGGATCTGCCGATTCAGGTGTCCGCCTACTACAACCAGTCGGCGAACTTCCAGCCGGCGTCGTCGCGCGTCGACGTCTATGGCGAGCCCCTGGCTCCGCCGTCCGGTAAGACGATCGACCGCGGTATCCTCCTCGAGAGCCGTGACGGCAAGTATTCGCTCAAGGTCAACAAGTTCATCACGAGCTTGAAGGACGCCTCCAGCAACGCCCTCGGCGGTTCCTGGTTCATCGGCGCCTCGCAAGCTTGGGCTGGCAACTGGGCGAACCGCTTCGAGTATGACTACGCGGTTAACGGCCCGATGACCATCGCTGGTCAGGCCAACAACCGTCCGGCTGGTTCTCCGAATCCTCCGGGCTACTCGCCGACCAACCGTCCGGGCAACCCCGACTTCGATCCGGAAAACTCCATGTATAACTATGGCACGGATCTCGGTGAGACGCTGGCTCAGGCCGCCGCCCGTGAACAGGCTGCTGTCGCCGCCTGGCGCGCTTGGCAGGCCAAGGTCGATCCCCGCTTCTATCAGGCTTGGGGCATCAACCTGAACGACTACACCCAGGAAATCGGCGCTTCGCAGCCCCTCGGCTTCACGGTCACGGAGGACAGCGTCTCCGAAGGTTATGAAATCGAGTTCAATGCGAACCCGACCCGTAACTGGCGCTTGACCTTCAATGCTACGAAGGTTGAGGCGCGCCGCAGCAACGTCGGTGGCACCAACCTCCGTGAGTTCATCACCGCTTACGAGGACGCCCTCAACAACACCGCGGCGGGTGACCTCCGTATCTGGTGGGGCGGCGCTGGTAACGAGACGACCCTCTACCAGTGGCGCACCAACGTTGGTTCGGAGTGGGCCCAGAAGGCTCTCGCCGAAGGCACCAACGTGCCCGAGCTGCGTAAGTGGCGCTTCAATGCCATCACCACCTACAACTTCGAAGAAGGCTCCCTCAAGGGTCTCTTCGTCGGCGGCGGTGTGCGCTGGCAGGACAAGGTCGCCATCGGCTATCCTCCGACCGGCTTCAAGGATGGCTCGACGACCGGCTACGAAAACTCGATCACGTTCGATCTGAACGACCCCTACTATGGTCCGACGGAAACGAACTTCGATGCTTGGATCGGCTACACCCGCAAGCTCTCGCGTCAGTTCTTCTCTCGTAACATCGAGTGGACGATTCAGCTGAACGCGTCGAACATTGGCCAGGGTAACGAACTGATCCCGGTCACGGTGCAGCCGGATGGCACTCCCGCCACCTTCCGCATCGCACCTCACCAATACTTCACGCTCACGAACACCTTCAGGTTCTAAACGAGCGTAGGGTAAGGTTTACTAGCGCTCCCCTCTCACCGGGGGAGCGCTTTTTTATTTCAAAAGCTTTCGTCCGCGCATCCCGCCTCTCTAGGTTTTGTCTTCCGGTTCTCCTGCGATGTCCGCTCCCCCGCGAAAAGGCTTCCCGTTCCCCAGTCTGGTTTACGCCCTGGTGCTCGCGACGCTCGCGTTCGTCGTCTACTGGCCGTCGTTGCACGGTGAGTTTCTCTGGGACGATCCAGCGCACGTCACCCGCGTGGGATTGCAGTCGTGGAACGGCCTTTGGCGCATCTGGTTCGAGTTCGGCGCCACGCAGGAATTTTATCCGGTGCTGCACTCCGCATTCTGGGTGCAACACCGCTTCTGGGGCGACGCAACCACGCCCTATCACGTCGTGAACGTGCTGCTCCACGTCACCAACGGCGTGTTGCTCGCGCTCCTGGTGCGCCGCATCGACGGCTTGCGCGAACGGCCCCTTTTCCGCTCCGCGCTTCCGGCGTGGCTGGCCGGCGCAGTCTTTGTTTTGCACCCGGTGGCCGTGGAATCGGTCGCCTGGGTCACCGAGCAAAAGAACACGCTCTCCACGGCATTCCTGCTCGCGTCGGCCTTTGTCTTTTTCCGGTTCTGGTCCGAGCGCCGTCGGCGCGACTACGCGCTCGCCTTCTTCCTCTTCTTTATGGCCCTCGGCGCCAAGACCGCGACCGTGGTGCTGCCGCCGGCCCTGCTTGTAGTGATTTGGTGGATACGTGGACGGATCGAGTGGTCGCGCGAAATTCGCCCGCTCGTGGCCTTCTTCCTCCTCGCCTTCGTGGCCGGCGCGTTGACGGTCTGGTTCGAGAGCTCCTGGGTGGGCGCGCAGGGTTCGCTCTACGCGCTCTCGCTCGATCAACGCACCCTGCTCGCTGCGCGAGTCGTGTGGTTTTACCTCGGTAAGCTCGTGTGGCCCGCGGACGTCACGTTCTTCTATCCGCGCTGGGATCTGCCGGCGGAGACCGGCCGCGGTTTGTTCTGCCTTGGCGCCGCACTGGCTTTCACCGCGGCCTTGTGGCTGTTTCGTCGACGCCTCCGCGGACCGCTCGCCGCGTGGCTGCTCTTCGCGGGCGTGCTGTTTCCCGTGATGGGCTTCTTCAACGTCTACGCCTTCGCGTTTTCCTACGTTGCCGACCATTTCCAGTATCTCGCCATTCCCGTCTTCGCGGGAGCGGTGATCGTCGGGGCGCAGGCCGGCCTCTCCGCCCTCGCGCCTCGCGTGCAATGGCTCGGCGGCCGCGTGCCACTCGTTGCGAGCCTCATCGTGCTCGCGATCTACGGCGTGAATTCGCAGCGCCTGAGCGGCCACTACGTGAACAACGAGACGCTCTTCCGCGCCAACATCGCGACGAATCCGCAGTCCTGGATGGGGCACCACATCCTTGCCTCCGCGGTCGGCAAGGATCCCGCGCGACTCGAGGAATCGCTCGCGCTCTATCGCCGCGCGCTCGAACTCCGGCGCGACAATTACGAATCGAACTACAAATACGGCTACATGCTGGCCCAGGCCGGCCGTGCGCACGAAGCGATCCCGCACTACCGCGAAGCGTTGCGCATCCGTCCTCATTATCCCGAGGCGCACAATAGTCTTGGCGTCGCACTCCTCGATGTCGCCCAGCCTGAAGAGGCCGTGAAGCATTTCGAGGAAGCGCTCCGCCAGCGGCCGCGTTTCGGGCTCGCGCTTTCGAACCTGGCGATCGCGCTGTCCCGCATCCCCGGCCGCGAACAGGACGCCGTCGCTCGCTTCGAGGAAGTGCTGCGTCTGATGCCGGAGCATACGCCCTCGCATTTTCATTTCGGCGTGCTGCTCTCGCGTCTCCCCGGCCGTGCCGCCGATGCGGTGCAACATTTCGAGATCGCCCTCGCGGCAGATCCGACGTCCGCGGAGACGCAGTATTATCTCGGCACGACGCTTGTGGCCGCCGGTCGCGTGCCCGACGCGCTGCGCGTGTTGGGCAACGCTGTGCGGATGCATCCCAACGATTCAGTGCTGCGCGCCCACCTCGGCGCCACGCTCGCGCTTCTGCCTGAGCGTCGCAGTGAAGCCCTCGCGCAGTTCCGCGAAGCGCTGCGAATTGACCCGCGACAACCGTGGGTGCAGTTCAACTACGCGCTTCAGCTCTTCCAGTCCGACGCCATCGTCGAAGCGAAGCAGGCCGTGCAAACCGCGCTCAAACTCCACGCGGACTATACCGATGCGCTCAATCTTCTCGGTGTGATTCTCGCGAGCGAAGGCAACGTGACGGAAGCGCGCCACCACTGGCGTCGTGCGCTCGAGATCGATCCCGCTTACGAACCGGCGCGCCGAAATCTGGCTCGAGTCGGAGAGTAACGTGTCCCGAGTCGTGCCGCGCTGTGGCTCGACTCGGTGCGGACCTTGGCTCGACCCAAGCCGCACCGTGTCCCGACCGTGGACGGACCTTGGCTCGACCCGGGACGCACTTTGGCGCGACTCATGCCGCACTTTGTCCCGAGTCGGTCCGCGCTCGATCCCGACTCAGAACCCGCTGCGCAGTTCGGGCGGCAGGAGTTCGCGGGCGAGGCTGCGCATCGATTCGTCCGGGAGGGAAACGCCGAGCGCTTTGCACAAGTTGAGAAAACGGTAGAGCGGGAGCGTGGGCAGCGAGCGCAGGTCTTCTTCGCTCATGAATTCGAGACACGCTTCCACTTCTTTTCGTGCGGCGGTGAAATCGCGGCTTTGCGCGAGCACGACCGCGAGACTCACGCGGCGATCCCACGGGAGGTCCTCGTCGTCGCCGGAGCTGATCTGCTCGTTGATCTTCGTGAGCAGCGCCGCCGTCCCGGACCTGTCTCCGCGGGCGATCGCCGTGTGAGCTCGAGCGATGAGCGAGCTGAGATCGGTGGGGAAGGACTCCGCCAGCGAGTCACCGAGCGCGATCGCGAGCCGGCCGCGACCCATGTCGACGAAGTATTCGGCGAGTCGGCTGAGTGCGATGTTGTTGTCCTGCACTTCGGTGATTTCGAAGAGCACGAGCCATTGGTCTTCGTAGCCTTCGATGCCGGGGAGTTGATAGGAGATCGGGCGGAGCCAGCGCGGCGGCAGCCATTTGTGGAGCAGGCCCATCAACGAGTGCTCCGGCTGGTTGGCGCCGAGCCGCGCGTATTCGTCGAGAAAACCGTCCCACGACGGAATCACGATGTGCGTGACCCCGCGGCGCTGCACGAGCGCGAGCGCTTCATCGGGCGAAGTCGCGCCAGCGATGCGGATCGACGCGCGGAAACCTTCCTCGTTTTCGCGATAGGGAGAACCGAGTCCGCGCAGACCGCCGTGAAATATGAGCGACGTCGTGAGGCTCGGCGGGGCGAGCGCAACGGCGCCCGCCGGGCCAACGCGGCGCGCGAGCCAGTGCGCGAAATCGCGTTCGATCAGGCTTTGCAGATCGGTGGAGCTGACCTGCGGATTTTGCGGATCCACTTTTGCCGGCCAGATCGCGACGACTCCGAGAAGGGCGCAAAGAAGTGCGCCGCTTCCCAGCGCGAGCCGCACGCTCGGGCGCAGCGCCGAGCACACGGCCGGTGCAGCCGCGAGCGCGACGAGCGCCACAATCACGAGATCGAGCTGCGCCCAGCGGCTGAGTTGCCAGCAGGCGAGCGGCAAGGCGACGGCAAGCGCGCCCGCGGTGATCCAGAGCGCGTCGCGCTGCGGACGGGTGCGCGCTGATTTCCAGACAAACCAGAACGCGGCGAGCGCGACGAGCGCGGGCAACACCACGGCTGCGGTGCGGAGCGAAACGCCTTCGACCAGCCACGTCGCGAGGTGACGCGACTCGATCCCGCCGTCGAGCATGCTGAGCCGGCCGCTGAACGAGCCCTCGGCGAGAAATGCCCAGGACTTCTTCCACAGCATCACGGCGGGCAGAGCGACAAGCGCGAGCGCCGCAGCGATCGTTGCGAACAGATGCGATTTCGCCCACGGCATCGGGCGCGTCACGCGATGGATCAACTCGGCGCCGCCGAGCCACGCGAGTGCATAGAGCGGATGCACCTCGCCGAGTCGCCAAGCCGCGAAGTCGAAATGGTCGGGCGCATATTCGATCACAAACGTCGCGAGCACGGTCGCCGCGCCGGCTATGCCCCACGTCCGCCAGGGCCAGGCTGGCTGGGTCGCATCGTGCCGTGCGAGCCACGCGCAAACCAATCCGCCGAGTCCCAAGCCTACGAGCGTCGGTGCGGTAAACGTGCCAACCCAGAGTGCGAGTCCGCCCGCGATGCCGCTCCACAAAAACGCCCGCCGCGTGCGGCGCGGATTTTCGCCCGCGCTCCAAACTCCGGTCACGAGCAGCAGCACGCTCAGCGCGAGAAACACCAGTGCGGGCGTGCGCGGATCGGGTGCGCCCGGCACGATCTGGCCGGTGAGCGGGAACAACGCCGCGATTGCGACGCCCGCCACCGCGCCCGCGCGCGCACCGAGCGCACGGCCCACCATCAACGTCGTGAGCGCGATCAACAGGAGATGCAGAATCGAATCACTCCACAGCGCGGCGCGCTCGACTGCGAGGCCGAGCGGTTTTCCGAACACCGAGTGCCCGACGAACGCCAGACTCGCGAGCCACCACCGCGGCGCTGAGCTGGTGCGCACGGGACGGCCCTGGGGAGCGTTGTCGTAATCGGCCTGACGCAAGCGCCACTTGCCTTCCGCGAGCATCGTCTGCGTCTGCACGATGAGCTGGTAGCTCTCGTTGTTATGCCCGGGCACGATCAGCATTCGCACCCCGCCGGCGTAACCGGTGGGGGAGTCGGCGCTGGCGATCGCCGCAGGGTTGCCGAGCTCGGTGATCGCGTCGACCTGACGAACGCGGGAGCAGGAAAACCCGAAGACGACGACAGCTGCGAGGGCGGGTAACAACAACCAGGCCTTGGCCAGGGAGCGGGGGAACGAACTCATGTGGGGCGTGCGGAGACGCCATGCTGAAGGGCGGAAAACCCGGAGCCAGCCGAATCTCTACTATAAATAGAATCTGGGCTCCGCTTGCCAGCGAGTGCCGTGGGTCGTTTGCTCGAAAACATGTTTCCCGGTCGGCTTCCGTGGCGCGCACCCCACAGCGCGCGGAAAGGGCGGCGCGCAGGGTGGCGCTGCCTCACGCTCGCACTCGTTGCGGCTGCACCTGCTTTTGCGGCTGACATCGATTCACGACCACTGGAGCCGCGCACGGCCGTGGCGGGACCGACGTTGTTCAAGGAACTCCGACCGGAGGAAACGGGCATCCTCGCCGATAATCCCTTCGCCGATCCCAAAATGTGGGGCGAGCGTTACCAGGAATTTGCTCTCGGCACCTTCGGCACGGGCGTCGCCATCGGCGACTACGACAACGACGGGCGGCCCGACGTCTTTGTCGTCAGCAAGACGGGACAGAGCCGGCTGTTTCGCAACCTCGGCGGTTGGAAGTTTCAGGATGTCACCGATGCCGCGGGATTGTCCTCGAAAGGCGCGCGGCGGGGCAACGTCCCGCGTGCGCTCGATTCGGTCGAGGCATGGAAACAGGGCGCCGCGTTTGCCGACGTGAACAACGACGGCTGGCTCGACCTGTATATCTGCCGCTTCAACGCGCCGAATCTACTCTATATCAATCAGGGCGACGGGCGGTTCGTGGAAAGCGCGGCGAGCTACGGGCTCGATCTCGTGGACGCGTCGGGCATGGCGGCATTTTGCGATTACGATCGCGATGGACTCCTCGATGTTTACATCACGACCAACATGCTCGACGGCACGCGCGAGCCCGGCGGACGACGCGGCCGCCTGTATCGGAATAATGGAGACAACACCTTTCGCGAGGTGACCGCTGCGGCGGGAGTCGCGGGCGAAGGTCTGACGCACGCCGGCATCTGGTGGGATTACGATCAGGACGGCTGGCCCGATCTCTACATCGCCAACGACTTCGCGGGCCCGGATGTGCTGTTTCGCAATAATCGTGACGGCACCTTCACCAACGTGCTCGATGCGGTGATCCCGCAGACGCCGTATTCGTCGATGGGCGCGGATTTCGGCGACGTGAACAATGACGGTCTGCACGACTTCCTCGTCGCCGACATGGCCGCCACGACGCACGAAAAGGATCAGCGGACGATGGTGCATTCGCGGGAATTGAGCCGCCCCGAAAGCGAACTCCCGGACGTCGCCCCCCAGTATCTGCGCAACGTGCTTCTGGTTAACACCGGCACCGCGCACATGCAGGAAGCTGGTTGGCTGTCTGGTCTGGCTGCGACTGACTGGACGTGGTCGGTGCGTTTCGAAGACCTCGACAACGACGGCCTCGTGGACGTGCACGTCACCAACGGCATGAACCGCGAATATCACAACGGCGATCTGCGCGAGCGCATCTTCGCGATGGAAACGCCCGCGGAGCGCGTGCGGGCGATGAAAGCCAGCCCGGTGCTCAATGAGCAGAACCTCGCGTATCGCAATCTCGGCGACCTGGGTTTCGAAGATGTCAGCGCTCGCTGGGGACTCGCGCACGTGGGCGTGAGTTTCGGCGCCGCCTTTGGCGATCTCGATGGCGACGGCGATCTCGACCTCGTGTATACCAACTACGAGGCGCCGCCGACCGTGTTGCGCAACGATGCGCCGGCCGGTCACCGCGTGCTGATCGCGCTCCGCGGCACGGCTTCGAATAAGTTCGGCGTGGGTTCGCGCGTGACGATCGAGACGGATGCCGGTGTGCAAGTCCGCGACCTCGTGCTCGCGCGTGGCTATCTGTCCACCAGTGAACCCGTGCTGCATTTCGGTTTGGGGGAAATCGATCGCATTCGAAAGATGACGGTCGAGTGGCCGAGCGGCCGACGCCAGGTGTTCACCGATCTTGCCGCCGACCGCCGCTACACGATCACCGAACCGACTAGCGACTCGGTTGGAACGGCGTCGGAGTTTTCGAGGCCGAGTTATTCGCCGCTGCTCACTCCGCTCCCGGAAGAAGCGGGCTTCACGGTTTCCACGCGGGAGAAGAACAACGAGGAAAAGATGCGCCAGGCGTTTGTGCCGGTGACCTTTCATCGTCGCGGGCCTGCGGCGGCGGTGATGAATTCGCGTGCGCAGGGTTGGGAGATTCTTGTCGGCGGCACGTCCGCGGAGCCGCCGCGGCTGCTGAGCGTATCGTCAGGCCGCGCGACTGCGCAGCCGCTGCCGGCGCTCGCGATGCCGCCTGGCGCGCCGGCTGGTCCGCTGTTGGTTTTCGATGCCGATGGCGACAATCGCAACGATGTCGTGGTGACCGCGACGAGCGCCGCGCTCGCGAGTGCGGCGAGCGAACTGCGGGTGCGTTTGTTTCATGGTTCCTCCGGCGGCGCGTTTACCCCCGCGGCCGACGATGTTCTCGGCAACCTGCGCCTGAGTGTCGGTGCGCTGGCTGCGGTGGATGTGGACCGGGACGGGCGCTTGGATCTTTTCGTGGGCGCGCGCAACGTGCCGGGCCGCTATCCACTGTCCCCGCGGAGTGCGCTGTTGCTCAATCGCGGTGGCCGTTTCGAAGACGCGACGGAAACGCGCGCGCCCCTGTTGCGGGAAACCGGCTTGGTGACGGCGGCGGTGTGGACCGACGTCGATGATGACGGCTGGCCGGATCTCGTGGTCGCGACGGAGTGGGGGACGATCCGCTGCTTCCGCAATCGCGAGGGCGGCGGTTTCGAGGACTGGACCGAACGCGCCGGGTTTGCGGCGGCGGGCGCGGGTTGGTGGACTTCGCTGGCCGTCGCGGACTTCAACGGCGACGGCCGTCCCGATTTCGTGGCCGGTAATGTTGGTTTGAATACACCGTATCGTGCGACCGCAGAGCGGCCATCGTTGATCTACTACGGCCGCTTCGGCGGTTCGAGCGGCCCGCAGCTTGTCGAGGCCTACTACGAAGGCGATCGCGTGTATCCGCGGCGCTCGGCGAAAGTGCTCGGCAGCAAAATTCCGTTCGTGCTGCGCCGCTTCCCGCGCTCGGACGCGTATGCGCGGGCGGTGCTGGAGGACGTTCTCGGCGCGGACGCGATCGCGGCGGCCCAGCGCTTTCAGGCGACTAATTTCTCCTCGGGCGTTTTTTTGAGCCAACCCAACGGCACTTGGCGTTTCGAGCCATTGCCGCGTGTCGCACAGATCGCGCCCGCGCAGGGCATCGTGTGTGCGGACTTCGATGGCGACGGGAACGAAGATATCCTGCTGGCTCAAAACTCTTACGCGCCGATTTCACAAATCGGCCGCTTCTCCGGCGGCATCGGACAATTGCTCGTTGGCGACGGTCGCGGCGGATTCACCGCCGTGTCCGTGCGCGAGAGTGGTGTAGTGATCCCCGGCGACGCGAAAGCCGCGTGCGTGCTGGACTTCGATGCGGACGGATGGCCCGATTTGTTTGTGACGCGAAACAACAGCACGACACTCGCCTGGCGAAACACGGGCAGCGAATCGCGCCGCTCGTTTGCGGTGGGGTTTGATGCGGGCGCGGTGATCGCTCCGATCGTGGGGGCGAAAGTCACCGTGGAATTTGCCGATGGCCGCGCCCACTCACGCTGGGTCACGGCTGGATCCAGCTACTACA
Organism: Opitutus sp.; assembly: GCA_024707325.1. Lineage (GTDB taxonomy): Bacteria > Verrucomicrobiota > Verrucomicrobiia > Opitutales > Opitutaceae > Opitutus. The sequence goes on from JANPZY010000001.1 coordinate 1,518,764, forward strand.
GCCAGGACTCCGCGTCATGCTTCTTTGGATACGACGAAGCCGCTCCGCCGCGCCGCGTGCGTGTGCGCTGGGGCTCCGGCCAAACGACCGAGCATCCGGTGGCGGCGATCTCGCCGCAGCTCTGGCTCACGCCGCCTGCACAATGAAGAGAGAGGTTCGTTTCGGAATTCGCGGCGCCGGTTGGGCGTTGATGGCGAAACTGACGTTCGGCGTGGTCGCGTTGGCCGCTGCGCCGAACGTCTCGATGGAGCCCTTGGCGAAACCCACCGCGAAGAGCGGCGCGACGATGTTTCGCGAGATGTCGCCGGAGGAAACCGGTATCGTCGCCGCCAATAACTACGACGATCCGCGCATGTGGGATCAGCGTTACCAGGAACTCGTTTATGGCGCGATCGGCACGGGCGTCGCGATCGCCGACTACGACGGCGATGGCCGCCCCGACGTGTTTGTCGTGAGCAAGGTCGGCAAGAGCCGGCTTTTTCGAAATCTCGGCGGTTGGAAATTTGAAGACGTCACCGACAAGGCCGGTGTCGCTCCGAGCAGCGCGGGCTGGAGCGGGCGGGCACGCAGTTGGCTCGGGCTCGGCGAAAGCTCCGAGCCCGGAGAGTGGACGCAGGGCGCAACGTTCGCCGATGTGAACAACGATGGTCGTCCCGATCTCTACATCTGCCGCTTCGCCGCGCCGAATCTGCTCTACATCAACCAGGGTGACGGCACGTTTCGCGAAGAGGGCGCGGCGCGCGGACTCGACGTTGTGGACTCGAGCGGGATGGCGGCCTTCGCCGACTACGATCGCGATGGCTGGCTCGATGTTTTCGTGCAGACCAATCTGCTCGACGCCTCGAAACAACCCAACGGCCGCGTCGACCGCCTGTTTCGCAATCGCGGCGACGGCACCTTCGTCGAGGTGACCGCCACCGCCGGCATTGCGGGCGAGAGCGCCGGACACTCGGCCACGTGGTGGGATTACGATGGCGACGGCTGGCCCGATCTCTATGTCGCCAACGATTTCGCGACGCCGGATCGGTTGTATCGAAATAATGGAGACGGCACGTTCACCGACGTCATTCACCGTGTCGTGCCGCACATGCCGTATTACGCGATGGGCGCGGATCTCGGCGACGTGAACAACGATGGCCTCATCGATTTCTTCGTCGCCGACATGCCCGCGACGACCCGCGAGAAGGATCAACGCGGCATGGCGGTGTCGCGCGCCCGCGCGCAGTTGCCGCCGAGCGATCCGGCCGAGGCCCCGCAATACATGCGCAACATGCTTTACGTGAACACCGGCCTCGGGCGTTTGCAGGAGGCGTCGTATCTGGCCGGCGTATCCGCGTCGGACTGGACGTGGTCGGCGCGTTTCGAGGACCTCGATAACGACGGCCGCCTCGATCTCCATCTGACGAACGGCATGATCCGCGAGTATCACAACGTGGATCTGCTGGACCGCCTCATGGGCACGGAAAGTCCGACGGAATCCCGTCGCCTCGTGCGCAACAGTCCCGTGCTCGCCGAGGCCAATCTCGCGTTTCGCAATCGCGGCGAGCTCGACTTCGAAAACGTTTCCGCGGCGTGGGGGCTCGACCAGGTCGGCGTGAGTTTCGGCACGACGCTCGCCGACCTCGATGGCGACGGCGATCTCGATCTCGTCGTCAGCAATCTCGATCGCGATCCTGCCGTGTTCCGCAACGACAGCACCTCTGGCTATCGCGCGATCGTGAAACTCCGTGGCACGCGCTCCAATCGCGATGGCATCGGCGCGAAAATCAAAATCGAGACCGCGAGCGGTCTGCAGGTGCGCGAACTTTCGCTCGCCCGCGGTTATCTTTCCTCGAGCGAGCCGGTCGCGCATTTCGGTTTGGGCAGCGACGATCGCATCCGCCGACTCACGATCGAATGGCCGAGCGGTGTTCGTCAGACGCTCGAGGATTTGCCCGCGAATCATCGTTTCGTGATCACGGAGCCGTCCGATGCTCCCACGCCCGCGACACCGCGCGCGGCGACACGCTTTGAGCAAACGGCTTCACGTTCCGGTTCGCCGCTCGCGGTGGAGCCCGTGCGCGCGAGCGCGGACTTTGATCGCAGCGGAGCGCAGAGTGTCTTTATCGCGGGTGCGGTCGAAACGGATGCGTTTGCGCTCGATCCGCGGGCGGGTGCTTCGCGGCTCGTGCGCATGCAGGGCGAGAACGAGCACGACATCACCGATGCGATTGCTCCGGCACTGCGCACGCTCGGGCGCGTCAACGCTGCACTCTGGGTCGATCTCGATCGTGATGGCTGGCTCGACCTGATTGTCGCGGAGTCGTGGGGCGCCGTGCGCTATTTTCATAACCGCGAGGGTCGCGCGCTCGAAGACTGGACGGAGCGCGCCGGTTTCGCGGCGGCGGGCAATGGCATCTGGCTCTCACTCGCGGCCGGTGATTTCAACGGCGACGGACGTCCCGATCTCGCGGTGGGCAATCTCGGACTCAACACGCGTTACCGCGCGAGCCGCGAGGAACCGGCACTCGTTTATCTCGGCCAGTTTGGTTCGAGCACTCCGATCACGGTCGAGGCGCGTTGGGATGGTGGAAAAATCTATCCGTGGGAAACGCGGCCGGAACTCGCCGCGCGCGTGAAATCCGTGCTGCGGCGTTTCCCGAAGAACGACGCTTACTCACGCGCCACGCTCGCGGAAATTCTCGGCGCGAATCGCCTCGCCGCTGCGCGGCGCTTCGAAGCGGCGGAGCTGTCGAGCGGCGTGTTTCTGAGTCAGCCTGACGGCACGTGGAGCTTCCAGGCGTTTCCGCGTCTCGCGCAGCTTGCGCCGATCGTGCAGCTCGCGGTCGCTGATTTCGATGGCGATGGCGCGTTGGATCTCGTCGCAGGACAAAACCTCTTCTCCACGCCAGCGCCGGTCGGACGTTTTGGCGGCGGGCTGGGACAACTGCTGCTCAACGATGGCCGCGGTGGTTTTGTCGCGGAGCCGACGTCGCGCTCGGGACTGATCGTGCCGGGCGAAGTTGCGCAGATCGCCGTGAACAAAGGCGAAATCACCTTCGTGCAGCGCGACGGCCAGGTGATCACGTTCCGCAATCGCGGGAAGTAAGCTCGAGTCGAGCCGCACTCGGGCTCGACTCAGGCCGCACCTTGGCTCGACTCGGGACGCAACGGGGCCCGACTCGGTGCGCATCGTGTCCCGGTTCGGGACGGACTTTGGCGCGGGTCGGTCAGCGTTTGATCGAAGCGGGGGCGCCGAATTTTTTGCGATAGAGGTCCTGCAGTTGCTGGAACGCGGAAGCGGAGGCGCGCGGTTGTTGCGCGATGCGGTTGAGCCACTGATCGGCTTCGGCGCGATCGCCGAGAGAGATGGTTTGAAACGCCATCACGGTGAGCGCGTGCGGATCGGCGGGATCGAGCGCGAGCGCGTCACGCATTTGTTGGATGCCTTCGTCAACGCGGCCCAGCGAGATGAGCAGGTTGCCGAGTTCGAGGTAGGTGGGCGGCTCGTGCGGACGAAGTTGGATGGAGTAAGTGTAGGCGGCGATGGCTTCTTCGTTGCGACCGGCTTCGCGGAGGCGTCGGGCGCGGAGGAGATGCAGTCCGGGCGAGGTGGGGCAGTTGCTCAGGCCGGCGGCGAGCGCGCGCGCGGCGCCTTGGTGGTCGCCCATCTTGGCGAGCGTTTCGCTGAGGTTGCTCCAGCCGTCGGAGAAATCGGGAGCGAGCGTGGTGCAGCGGGCGAAGCGATCGCGGGCGGCGTCGAGGCGTCCGGTTTGGAGGAAAAGCGAGCCGAGCTGGAAGTGCGCGGAGACGTCGTTGGGCGCGAGGGCGACGGCGCGCTCGAGCAAACGCAGCGCAGTCGCGGTGTCGCCGGTGCGGGCGATGGCGCCGGCGGAAATCGCGATGCGATAGGAGTCGTAACATTTCTCCATGAGCGCGTCGGCCCACGGATCCGGCGGATCACGGTAGGCGCCGGAGGCTTTCGCGGCGCCGCGGATCGCGGCCGCGCGCTGGAGTTCACCGGTGCGTTCGTAGAGCGAGACGATGAGATCGTAGCCGAGTTGGTAATTGGTCTGGCGCACGATCGCTTCGAGGCGCGGGCGAGCGGCGGAGTCGCGTCCGGCTTCGAGATCGAGGCGCGCGAGACCAAGTTGCGCGTAGGGATCGTCGGGCGATTGCTTGAGCGCGCCTTCGTAGGCGGACTTGGCGGTGGCAAGATCGTTGGCCTTCAGCGCGGCATCGCCGAGTCGCAGGCGCGCGGGCAGGTAATCGGGCGCGAGGGCGACGGTGCGCTGCCAGAGTGAGATCGCGGCTTCGACTTCGCCGTAGCCGGCGAGGATCGTGGCGTGCAAGTGCGGCCAGCGAGCTTCGCGCGGCTGCAGCTCGGCGAGCGCGGTGTAGCAGCTCATCGCCTCCTCGAGGTATCCATTGGCATGATACAGAAGCGCGAGGTCGGCGAGGCCGGCCGGGGCGTCGGTAAGCGAGTGCGCCTTCTTTTCGGCGGCGTCGAGTTCTTCGCGCAGCGCGGGATGAACGCCCTCAACCGGCGGGGCAGGCGGGAGCGCAGCGATGGCGATGGACTGGCGGTGGGCGGCGGATTGCCACCACCAAAACGCGCCGCCGGCAGCGAGGACGAGGACGGCGACGATCAGAAGCTTGGGACGCATGAGCGAAAGATCAGGGGTTGGTGCGGCGCCAGAGAGTGAGGCGGCTCAGCTCGACGTAGGGCGGATAAATATAGAAGCCGCCCGTCACGAGAACGGGCTGACCGTTGCCATCGAAATCGCCGGCGGCGAGCGTGATGAGATCGCGCGGCGAGCGGGCGAGCGCGCGGGCCTCGAAATTCATCTGGCCGTCGTTCTTGAACCACATGAGCGAAACGACGTTTCGGTTCTTGTTGCCCCAGTCGGCGTAGGCGGAGGACGCGACGACGTCGAGCGCGCCGTCGCCATCGAGATCGACCGCGACCGGACTGTAAGCGCCGGGGAGCGCGCCAATGCGGTGGTAGCGGAAATTGCCGCTGCCTTTGTTTTCGAGCCACTGCACGCCGTGCCACGGACGCGGGCCCGGCGTGGCGGCGGGGCCGAAGCCGTCGCCGTTGGTGTAGAGAATGTCGAGGCGGCCGTCGCGGTTGAGATCGTGAAGCGCGATGCCGCTGGAGCCGTAGTCTTCGTTGGTCGAACCGTAGATGCGCTTCGAGGTGAAGTTGCCGCGGCCGTCATTGAGGAAGATGTAGATCTCCTCCCACTGCTGCGAGATGAGCGCGACGAGATCGGGCGTGCCGTTGCCATCGAGATCACCGACGCACGTGTTGATCGAACCGGAGAGCTCGAGCAGCACATGGCGGCGGAATTCCCACGGGCCGGTGCGCTCGAGCCAGGTGACTTCGCCCTGATCGTAACCGAACTGCGCGAGCGCGAGATCCATTTTGCCATCGCCGTTGAGATCGGCGGCGCGCACGTCGACGACGCGCGAGGTGTTATCGAGCACGAGGTGCGGCGTGAAGTTTTGGCGTCCGTCGTTTTCGAGGATGAAAACCGCGCCGATGCGGTCGTTGTTGGGAAACACCTCGGACATGCTGGCAACGAGCACGTCGAGGTGGCCGTCGCCGTTCATGTCGGCGGCTTCGACGTGCACGGGAGCGCGCATGCCGGACGCGAGCACGTGTTCCTCGAACGCGCCGTTCGCGAGCTGGCGGAACCAGATGATTTTGCTCTCGCGCGATTCGCACGCGAGGACGTCGAGCCGGCCGTCCTGGTCGAGATCGACGGGAAACACGTGCGCAATCCACGGCGGCTGGGTGGAGGAGGGGGCGTTGCCGATCGGAGACGGTGTGAGGTAATCGAGGTCGAGTTTCGGCGGGGCGGAGAGCCGAACCGAACTCGGTCGTGAACCGTCGGTTGAAGTGCTGGAGGGGCTGCGCCGGCAGGCGCTCACCCCGGCTACGATCAGAATCGCAAGGCCGAGCCGGAGGGGGGCGGGCAAAATCATCGCGTCAGGTTGGCACGATGGCGGAGAAGTTGCATTCCCAAAACATGCGATTGGCGCGCAAGAAACGCCGGCTGCGCGATGCAAGCACACTGCTTATGCGCAGCGGTCGCGCTTTGAGCATGGAACAGGCGATGCAGAAAGAACTTCCGCGGCGGTTAACCAACTTTTCCTAAAACCGTCTTGCACGCCCCCTCGGGCGGCACAACCCTTTGAGGGATTTTCCCTTTAGCCTAACCCGATCGCCATGGTCTCCTCGAATACCGAACTCGCTTACGATCGAAAGATCGAGGGAGAGGTCATCGTTTCCCGCGCGGACGCGGTCATCAACTGGATCCGCACCAATTCCGTGTGGCCGATGCCCATGGGCTTGGCGTGCTGTGCCATCGAGCTGATGGCGGTGGGCAACGGCCGCTTCGACATCGCGCGTTTCGGCGCCGAAGTGATGCGTTTCTCGCCGCGCCAGTCCGATTGCATGATCGTGGCCGGCACCGTGACTTACAAAATGGCTCCGCAGGTGCGCCGCATCTACGACCAGATGATGGCGCCGAAGTGGGTGATCGCGATGGGCGCGTGCGCCAGCTCCGGCGGCATGTATCGCAGCTATGCGACGCTGCAAGGCGTGGACCGCATCGTGCCGGTTGACGTGTATGTCAGCGGTTGCCCGCCGCGTCCGGAAGCGCTGCTCGATGCGCTGATCAAATTGCAGGAGAAGATCAAACGTGAGCCCGCTTCGAAGCGGCTGTTCAAGGCCTCGGCCTGATCCTGCCACGTCAACCGATCCTGCTCACTGCAATGTCCGCCTCCGCCGACGCCATCTCCGCTATTAAAGCCAGCTTTCCGCTCGTCACCGATCGTGCGAGCGCCGATTGCCCGGCCGTAAACGTGCCGCTCACCGAGCTCAAAGCCGTGCTGCGCACCCTGCGCGACGCGCACAGCTTCGATTTCCTGTGCGACGTCACCGCGATCGACTGGGCCGAGGGCGCTTCGCCGCGCTTCACGGTCGTCTATCATCTGTATTCGACGACGAACCGCGACTACGTGCGCGTGGCGGCGTTTTGTGACGGACCGGACGATGCGCCTGTCGCGCCGAGCGTCGTGGATATCTGGGCCGGCGCCAACTGGCACGAGCGCGAGTGCTACGACATGTTCGGCATCAAGTTCGAGGGCCATCCCGACCTGCGCCGCATCCTCATGTGGGACGGTTATCCTGGTTGGCCGCTGCGTAAGGAATTCCCGCTCGCGGGCGTGGAGACGGAGCTGCCCGCGCTTGATATCGCCGAGGAAACGCAGGCGAAGGTTCTTCCTGCGCCGATGGCCGGCGGACCGTTCGTCGCCTCTTCGGGCGAAATCAATTTGGCCGAAGCCGAGCCGCGCGCGAAGGACGAGAGCTGGAACGAACGCCGCAAGAAACCCGAATAAGCCGCGCGCCCTTTAGACCAGACCATGGCTACCGAATTTTCCGTTCCCGATACCGCCGCGAAGGCCGCAGCCGCCGCCCAAAAATCCGGCGCGAGCGCCGATTACGGCTCCGAGACGATGTCGCTCTCCATGGGCCCGTCGCACCCGTCCACGCACGGCGTGCTCCGGCTCCAGATGGAGCTCGATGGCGAGATCATCACGAAGATCGATCCGATCGTCGGCTACCTGCACCGCGGCGATGAGAAGATCGCGGAGAACATGACTTATAACCAGTTCGTGCCCTACACGGACCGGTTGGACTACCTCGCGCCGCTGGCCAACAACATGGCTTACGCGATCGCGGTGGAAAATCTCGCGGGCCTCAAGGTCCCGCCGCGCTGCGAAGCGATCCGCGTGATCACCGCGGAAATGGCGCGCATCTCGTCGCACTTGATGGGTCTCGGCGCGTTCGGTCTCGATGTCGGCGCGTGGACCGTGCTCGTGCTTTCGCTGAACCAACGCGAGCACCTGTATAAACTTTTCGAAGAGCTCACCGGCGCGCGTTTCACGACCAGCTACACACGTATCGGCGGCGTCTCGCGGGATATCCCTGATGGCTGGCTCGATCGCGTGGGCAAGTTCTGCGATCAGTTCGACGGCGCGCTCGAGGAGATTCTCGCGCTGCTCACGCGCAACAAGATCTTCCTCGATCGCACCGTGGACGTCGGCGTCATTACCAAGGAAGACGCGATCGCCTACGGCATCACCGGCCCGAATCTGCGCGGCTCCGGCGTCGCGCTCGATCTGCGCAAGGACAAGCCTTACTCCGGTTACGAACAGTATGAGTTCGACGTGCCCGTCGGCACGAAGGGCGACAGCTACGATCGCTATCTCGTCCGCGGCGAAGAAATGCGCCAGTCCGTGCGCATCATCCGCCAGGTCATCAAGACCATGCCGGACGGTCCGTGGTATGCGACCGATGCGAAGCGCATCTTTGCTCCGCCGAAGGACAAGGTGCTCTCCTCGATGGAGGAGCTGATCCAGAACTTCATGATCGTCACGACCGGCCCGCAGATCCCGCCGGGCGAAGTCTATTTCGAGGCGGAAAATCCCAAGGGCATCCTCGGCTTCTACATCGTCAGCCAGGGCGGTGGCGTGCCGTATCGCCTGAAGATCCGGTCACCCTCGTTCTGCAATCTCTCCATCCTCCAGAAAATCTGCCCCGGAAATCTTGTGTCCGACGTCGTCACGCTGCTCGGCTCGCTCGATTTCGTGATGGGCGAATGCGACCGCTGATTTTTCGAACCACGAAAACCGCGAAACACACGAAAATGTCCCAACCGACGCACCTCAGCCGCACGATCTCACCTTCGTGTATCGGGTGTGTTTCGTGGTGATCCAATTTCTTCCGCGTTAATGAATCTCAAGCCCGAAACCCTCGCCAAGATCGACGAGGTCATCACGCACTACCCGGTCAAGCGCAGCGCCACGCTGCCGCTGCTGCACCTCATTCAGGAGGACCTCGGCTACATCCCGGAGGAGGCGATCACGTGGATTGCCACGAAGCTCGAGATCGCGCCGATCAACGTCTACGAAGTCGTGACGTTTTACCCGATGTTCCGGCGCAAGCCGATCGGTCGCCGCCATATCAAGGTCTGCCGCACGCTCTCGTGCGCGCTCATGGGCGGTTACAAGACCTGCGAGACGTTTGAGAAGGAGTTCAACACGCACCGCGGCGAGATCTCGCCCGATGGCGAAGTCACGATCGAGTTCGTCGAGTGCCTCGCGAGCTGTGGCACCGCGCCGGTGGTGATGATCGACGACGATCTCCACGAGAAGGTCGACTGCGCGAAGGCGAAACAGCTCGCCGAGCAGATCAAGAAAGAGGCCGCGCAACGCCGCTGATCGAGCGTTCGAAAACCGAAATCGAAAATCGAAAATCTCGACATGCCCGCACCCGAACAACGCCGCATTATTTTCCAGCACATCGATGAGCCGGGTTACACCAACGGCATCGACTGCTACCTGCGCAATGGCGGTTACGAAGTTCTCAAGAAAGCCGTCACGCGTCAGCCGCAGGAGCTGATCGACGAGGTGAAGAAATCCGGTCTGCGCGGTCGCGGCGGCGCCGGTTTCCCCTGCGGCGTGAAGTGGGGTCTCGTGGACCGCAAGAGCGGCAAGCCGATCTATCTCATCGTCAACGCCGACGAGTCCGAACCCGGCACGTTCAAGGATCGCTACATCATCCACCAGGACCCGCACCAGTTGATTGAGGGCACGATGATCGCGTGCTTCGCGAACAACGTGAAGCAGGCCTACATCTACATCCGCGGTGAGATGCCGCACGGCGCGCGGATCCTTGAAAAGGCGATCCAGGAAGCGCGCGACAAGGGCTTCGTGGGGAAGAACATTCTCGGCACGAATTACTCGTGCGACATCTTCGTTCACCGCGGCGCCGGCGCCTACATCTGCGGTGAGGAAACCGGTCTCATCGAGTCGCTCGAAGGCAAGCGCGCCAACCCGCGCATCAAGCCGCCGTATTTCCCCGCGGTGCTCGGCCTCTATCAGTGCCCGACGATCGTGAACAACGTCGAGACGCTCTGCCACGTGAAGTATATCGCGGAGCACGGCGGCGACGCCTACTCGAAGATCGGCACGCCCAACAACACCGGCACCCGCATCTTCTGCGTGAGCGGTCACGTGCAGCGCCCCGGCTACTACGAGTTCGAGGCGGGCAAGATCACGATGGGCCAGCTCCTCTACGACGTCTGCGGCGGTCCGCTGCCCGGGCGCACATTCAAGGCCGTGATTCCCGGCGGTTCGTCCGCGAAGATCATGCGCTTTGGTGAGCGTTACAAAGGCAAGCGCAAGGTCGGCACCGAGATGGTCGACTACGATTGGGGCGTCGAAGACGTGCCGATGGATTTCGATTCGCTCGCGATGGTCGGCACGATGGGCGGCTCCGGCGGGGTGATCGTGATGGACGACACCGTCAACATGGTCGAAGCGCTGGCGAACATTAACTCGTTCTACCAGCACGAGAGCTGTGGCCAGTGCACCCCGTGCCGCGAAGGCTCGCTCTGGATGAAGCGCATCACGAGCCGTATGGTCCACGGCGAAGCCCGCCCCGAGGACGCCGCGCTGCTCAAGAGCGTCGCCGACCAGATTCCGGGCCGCACGATCTGCGCCTTCGGCGAAGCGTGCTCCTGGCCCACGCAGAGCTTCATCGCGAAGTTCGGCGACGAATTCAAAAACTACTACGAGACGAAGAAGACGCCCAAACCCGAAGGCGCCCTCGAACTCGTCTGAGTTGTAACCACGAAATTAACGAAACGCACGAATACCTGATGAAGCCGCAATACCCGAAGTCCTCTTCCGACTTTCGTGTAGTTCGTGTGTTTCGTGGTTAAGCCCACCACCTTCCGAAATGATTCAGCCTGCCAAACCCGACCTCGTCACCGTCAACATCGACGGCAAGGAAGTCGCCGTGCCCAAGGGCACCAACGTCATCGAGGCCGCACGCCTCGTCGGCGTCGACGTGCCGCATTACTGCTATCACCCGAAGCTCTCGGTGGTGGGCAATTGCCGCATGTGCCTTGTCGAGATGGGCATGCCCGCGGTCGATCCGGCCACGAAGGCGCCCATCATCGATCCGGCGACGGGCAAGCAGAAGATCAACTGGATCCCGCGTCCGCAGATCGGCTGCGGCACCAACGCGACGCCCGGCATGCACATCCGCACGAACACGCCGCTCGTGAAGGACTGCCGCGAGGGCGTGATGGAGTTCCTCCTCATCAATCACCCGCTCGACTGCCCGATCTGCGACCAGGCCGGTGAGTGCAAACTCCAGGAGCAATCCACCCAATACGGCCGCGGCTACTCGCGCTATATCGAGCAGAAGAACGTGAAGCCGAAGCGCACGCAGCTCGGTCCGCGCGTCACGCTCGACGACGAACGCTGCATCCTCTGCTCCCGCTGCATCCGTTTCTCAAAGGAAATCGCGAAGGACGACGTGCTCGGCTTCGTCGACCGTGGCAGCTATTCCACGCTCACGTGCTATCCCGGTCACGAGCTGGCCAACAACTACTCGCTCAACACGGTCGATATCTGCCCGGTCGGCGCGCTCACCTCGACGGATTTCCGTTTCAAGATGCGCGTCTGGTTCCTCAAGCAGACGAACAGCATCGATCCCGAGTCGTCCGTCGGCGTGAACACGATCGTGTGGTCGCGCGAAGGCATCATCTATCGCCTCACACCGCGTCGTAACGATGAGGTGAACGACACGTGGATGGCCGACAGCGGCCGCGTGCTCTACAAGCAGGTCAACGACTCCAGCCGCCTCGCGGCCCAAGTCGGGCTCGAGGACGCACTGACTCAAGCCAAGGCCCTGCTCGCGTCGGGCTCCGTCGCGGTCGTGGGCTCGGGCCGTTCCTCGGTTGAAGAGCAATTCCTTACGAAGAAAATCGCCGCCGCGCTCAACGCGCCCGCGTATCTCGTCAGTCGAGTAGGTGAGGGCGACAAGCTCCTCATCTCTGCCGACCGCAACCCGAACGTCCGCGGCGCGCTCGTCACCGGTCTCATCGACAAGCTCCCCGAGCAGCGCCTCGCCGCGCTCGCCGAGGCGATCGATGCCGGTCGCGTGAAGACGGTGCTCTCGATCGGCGAAGATCTCGCCGCGGCTGGTCTCACCGAGGCGCAGCTCGCCAAGGTTTCCGTCGTTTACCTCGGCACGCATGCCAACGCCACGTCGGCCGCCGCCAAGGTCGTGATTCCGACACAGACGGTGTTCGAGAAGAGCGGCACGTTCATCAACCAGCAGTTCCGCATCCAGAAGTTCCACCGCGCGGTGCCCGGTTTCACGAAGGCCTTCGACGATCTCGTCGTGCTCTCCAAGCTGCTCGCCGAAGTCGGCGGCGGCGCGATCTCGTCCGACCTCAACGCGCTCTGGAGCGTGATCGCCGCGGAAGTCCCCGCGCTCGCTTCGACCTCGTTTGCGAAGATCCCCGACTCCGGACTGCTGCTCGACAGCACGCCCTACGCGGCGCTGCCGTTCGTCGAGGGAGAGACGCTTCATTACAAGCCCGCGGCGCCCGTGCCGCCGGCCGCTGGAATTCCGACGCCGCCGAAAGGCACGCCCGCTTAATGCGACATCACCGCCATGCTCGCTGATTTCTTCTTCAACCTTCATCCGATTGTGCAGGGCCTGATCAAGGGCCTCGCCGTGATCCTCGTGATCTTCCCGATCGCGGGCGTGTGCTCGATGGCCGAGCGCAAGGTCGCCGCGTGGGTGCAGGATCGCCCCGGCCCGAACCGCGCTGTCGTGCCGTGGGTCGCTTGGATTCCGTTTGTCGGCACCTTTCTCCAGCGGCTTGGCGTGTTTCACGTCATGGCCGACGGAGGCAAGATGCTCTTCAAGGAAGACTCCACGCCGGGCCACGTGAACAAGTTCTACTTCATCGCGGCGCCGGTGCTCGCGATGATTCCCGCGCTTACGACGGTCACCACGGTGCCGTTCGGTGCGTATCTCGACGCCGCGGGCAAGGTGATCCCGCTCGGCCTCGCGCCGATCGACATCGGCATCCTCGCCGTCTTCGCGGTGTCGTCGCTCGGTGTTTACTCGCTGATTCTCGCGGGCTGGGCGTCGAACTCGAAGTATCCGTTCCTCGGTTCGGTCCGCGCGTCGGCGCAGCTCATCTCTTACGAGCTCTCGATGACGCTCGCGGTCGTGCCGGTGTTTCTGTGGATCAACGTCCCCGGTTCCGATGCCACGCTTGGTTTCGGCCGCGTCGTCGAACTGCAAAGCCAGCCCGGTTTCTGGGGCGGCGCGTGGTTCGGATTCCTGATGCCGATCTCGGCGTTCATCTTCCTCGTCGCGCTCTTTGCCGAGACGAACCGCCAGCCGTTCGACACCGTCGAATCCGAGGCGGACCTCGTCGGCAGCTTCCACACCGAATACGGCGCGTTCAAGTGGGGCCTTTTCTTCGTCGCGGAGTATTCTCACATGATCATCGGCTCTGCGGTGTTCATCCTCCTCTTCTTCGGCGGCTGGAATCCGTTGCCGTGGGTGCCGCTCGCGACGTTCGCGGAGTGGCTCAACATCGCCGACAAGCCTGTGGTGCTCGGCATCGTGTCGATCGTCATCTTCCTCGCGAAGGTGATCTTCATGATCTTCGTCTTCATGTGGGTCCGCTGGACGGTCCCGCGCTTCCGCTACGATCAAGTGATGAAGCTCGGCTGGCAGAAACTCCTGCCGCTCTCCATCGCGAACCTGATCTTCTACGCCGTCGCGATCGCCTTCATTCAAAAATGAAACCGATGAAACGCCAAGACGCGGAGATCCAAACCAAGGCTCGCAAAGCCTTGGCCGGCTTCCTTTGCGCGCCTTCGCGCTCTTCGCGTCTTTGCGTTTAATCCGAACACCTTTCCCGTCATGGCCGTCATCCAAGTCGAACGTAAGCCTCTCTCCTTTGCCGAGCGCACCTACATCCCGCAGGTGCTCGGCGGGCTGAAGACGACCTTCAAGCATCTCATCAGCAAGAAGCAGACGCTCGAGTATCCCGAGCAGCGCCCGGAGATCCCGCCCGGCTACCGTGGCGTGCCGACGCTCGTGAAGGATCCCAACGGCCGCGAGAAGTGCGTGTCGTGCCAGCTGTGCGAGTTCGTCTGCCCGCCGAAGGCCATCCGCATCACGCCCGGCGAGATTCCCGCCGGCTCCGGTCGCGAGCACGTGGAGAAGGCGCCCAAGGCTTTCGACATCGACATGCTCCGCTGCATCTACTGCGGCTACTGCCAGGAGGTCTGCCCCGAGGAGGCGATCTTCCTGCAAAACCAGTTCTCGATGTCCGGTTACACCCGCGAGGAAATGGTGAACCACAAGGACAAGCTCTACGAACTCGGCGGCACGCTCCCCGACCAGCACTTCAAGTGGGACAAGAAGAAGGCCGCTGAAATCGCCGCCGCCGAACACCCCTCGCACTGAGCTATTCGCTTCTAATGGGCTCCTTACTCTTCAACTTTTTCGCGCTCCTGACGGTGATCTGTGCCGTCGGCGTCGTCGTGAACAAGAACGCGGTCAACGCCGCGATGTGCTTCCTCCTGAGCCTCGTCGGCGTGGCGGGTTTGTTCGTGCTGCTCGACGCCTACCTCCTGGCGTTTGTGCTGCTCCTCGTTTACGCGGGCGCCGTCGTCGCGCTGTTTCTCTTCATCATCATGCTGCTCGACGTGCAGTCGGGCGGTAAGGCGAAACTCCGCGGCATCACCGCCGGCGCCGCCGCGATCTCCGCGGCCGTGCTCGCGCTGGGCGTGCTCACGATCGTCCGCGCGCCGCAGACCGAGACCGCGCTCGCCGAAGTCGAGCCGGTTGGCGCCTCGCTCAAGCTCTACGCCTACCAACTCTTCACGACGTATCTCCTGCCGGTGCAGATCATGGGCTTCCTGCTCCTGATCGCGATGCTCGGCGTGATCGTCATCAGCAAGAAGATCGAAGCCCGGGAGGACGTGAAATGATCGAGCCCACGCTCAACAACTACGTGCTGATCAGCGCCGTGCTGTTCGCGATCGGCTTCTTCGGCGTCCTGCTGCGCCGCAACACGCTCATGATCTTCATGGGCCTCGAGCTCATGCTCGTTGCCTCCACGCTCGGCCTCGTCGCGTTCTCGCGCTTCAACGGTGTGCCCGACGGCAACGTTTTCGTGTTCTTCATCCTCACGGTTGCCGCGGCGGAAGTCGCCGTCGGCCTCGCCATCATCGTCGCCCTCTTCCGCAAGCGCGGAACGGTGCAGGTGGACGAGCTCAACGCGCTGAAAAACTGACGGCGAGTTACACCGAGAACACAGAGCACCGACACAGAGTTCACTGAGAAATCCAATCATGACCCAGAGCCACATCTTCTCATCGAGCTGCACAAACCAGCGGGCCTCCGTGCCCTCTGTGGGCTGCGCTCCGTGTGCTCTGTGTAACTGATCGAGCCCGCTCCTTTCGCGTCCATGTCGCCTTCCGCCACTCTCATCAGCATCCTGCTCGTGCCGCTCGCATCGGCCGCGGTGATTGCGCTGTTCATGCGCCGTCGCGGCACCATGGCGGCCACCGTCTCGGTCGCCGCCGCGCTCTTCGTCGCGTGGAACAGCCTCGTGCTCGCCTACGGCGGCCACCGCCTCAATCTCTCGTTTGAGTGGCTGCGTCTCGGCGATTTCGCGCTGTCGATCGGCTTCAAGTTCGACGATCTCGCCGCGCTCATGCTGAGCATCGTCGGCGTCGTCGGCCTCTGCGTGCATGTCTTCTCGCTGGGCTACATGTCCGACGATCAGGCCAAGGCGCGCTTCTTTGGCGGCCTGTCGATCTTCATGTTTTCGATGCTCGGCATCGTTTTCGCCGACAATCTTTTCATGATGTTCGTCTTCTGGGAGCTGGTCGGCTTCAGCTCCTATTTGCTGATCAATCACTGGCACGAGCGGCAGTCGGCCGCTGATGCTTCGAAGAAGGCGTTCATCACGAATCGCGTGGGCGACTTCGGCTTCCTCCTCGGCATCGTCATGTGCTACTGGGCCAACGGCACCGTCGATCTCTCGGCGCTCGCCGAGCAGAAGGATGCCGGTTCGCTCGTCTTCAGCACCGCGATTCCGCTGCTCCTCTTCTGCGGTGCGGTCGGCAAGTCTGCGCAGCTCCCGCTGCAGGTCTGGTTGCCTGACGCGATGGAAGGCCCGACGCCGGTCTCCGCGCTCATCCACGCCGCGACGATGGTCGCCGCCGGTATCTACATGCTGTGCCGCATCAATGTCCTGATGGTGCCCGATGCGCTCACGGTCATCATGTGGGTTGGCACTGCGACCGCGCTCTACGCCGCGCTGTGCGCGATCGTGCAGAGCGACATCAAGAAGGTCCTCGCTTATTCCACGCTCTCCCAACTCGGCTACATGGTCGCTGCGTTCGGTCTCGGTTCGACCGTCATCACGCACGGCGAGGGCGAACACGCCCACCAGATGGTCCTCGCCGCCGGTGTCGGCGCCGCGATGTTCCACCTGACGACGCACGCGTTCTTCAAGGCCCTCATGTTCCTCGGCTCCGGCTCCGTCATCCACGGCTGCCACCACGAGCAGGACATTTTCAAGATGGGCGGCCTCGCGAAGAAGATGCCGCTGACGTTCATCACGTTCACGATCGGCGTGCTCGCGATCGCGGGCTTCCCGTTCCTCTCCGGTTTCTACTCGAAGGACGCGATCCTTCACCTCGCGCAGGAAAAGAACACCGCGGTGTTCGTGCTCCTCGTGCTCACGGCCGTCATCACCTCGTTCTACATGGTTCGCATGTGGAAGCTCGTCTTCCTCGGCACGCCGCGCAGCGAACACACTGAGCACGCGCACGAGGGCGGTTTCGCGCTCACTGCGCCGCTCGTGATCCTGGGTGTTCTTTCCGTCGCGGGTGGTTGGACGACGCACGAGGGGGGGGATTGATCTATGGCGAATCCTTCCGCGCCGTGTGGTCGCAGATCCCGCACGCGTCGGGTCTGGGCGTTTTCCTCCTGAGCGGTGCGATTTTGCTCATTGGTGCCGGTGCCGCGCTCGCGCTCTACAAGCCCGCCGCCACGGACTCCCTGCAGCAAAAATCTCCCGCGCTCTTCGGCGCGCTCACCAAACTCCGCAACTCGTTCGACGCGCTCTACGGCTACTACGTCGCCAAGGTGCAGGATCGCTTCGCGATGTTCCTCAACATGCTCGAGCGCCTGCTGCTCGCGGGCCTCGTCATCCGCGGCCTCGCCGGCCTCGTCGGCCTGCTGGGCCTCGGCGCTCGCGCGCTCCACGTCGGCAAGATCAACGTCTACGTCTACTGGTTCTTCGGTGGCGTGATCGTCCTGTGGCTGTTTGTCACCGGCCTTCTCTGATTTCTCGATGAGCAACCTGCCCTTCGATCCGCTTCTCGTCTCGATCGCGACTCCGCTCGCGGTCGCGCTGCTCATTGCCTTCGGACTTTCCGAACGCTGGTCCGCGCGGCTCGCCTACGTGGGCTTCGGCCTGCCGGCGCTGCTGGCGCTGCACACGTGGTGGCATTTCTCCGCCCAGCCGCTGGTGCACGGTTACGCGTTTCTCACGCGTTACTCCACCGGCCTCGAAGGTCTCGGCATCTCGCTCATGCTGGGCCTCAACGGCATCGCGCTCCCGCTCTTCGTGCTCGCGGGTCTCGTCGGTCTCGCCGCCGGTCTCTACGCGATCCAGTCCAACGCCGAACGTCGCAAAACCTACCTCATGCTCCTCCTCGTCATGCAGGCGGGGCTCATGGGCGTGTTCGCGAGCGTGGACGTGTTCTTCTTCTACTTCTTCCATGAACTCGCGCTGATCCCGACGTTCATCATGGTCGGCCTGTGGGGTGGACGCGACCGCAGCTATGCGGCGATGAAGATGACGATCTATCTCACCGCCGGTGCGATGATTTCGCTCGCCGGTCTGATCGCTCTCTACGTCAAAGCCGGTGCGCGCTCTTTCGATCTCATCACGCTGCGCGCCGCACTGCTCGAGCGTCCGCTGGCCGAGACGCTGCAGGGCAATCTCTTCGCGCTGCTCATGTTCGGCTTCGGCATTCTCGTTTCGCTCTGGCCGTTCCACACATGGGCGCCGCTCGGTTACGGTGCCGCTCCGAGTTCCGCGGCGATGCTTCACGCGGGCGTCCTGAAAAAGTTTGGTCTCTACGGTCTGATCCAGATCGCGCTGCCGCTCCTGCCCGCGGGTCTCGCGCACTGGTCCGGTCCGCTCGCCTGGCTCGCCGTGATCGGCAACGTCCTGATCGTTGGCTTCGTCACCATCGCGCAACGCGATCTCAAGCAACTCATCGGATACAGCTCGGTGATGCACATGGGCTATGCGTTCCTCGGCATCGCCGCGGGGTCGACGCTCGGTGCCGGTGGCGTGGTGCTCATGATGGTCGCGCACGGTTTTTCCGTCGCGCTGCTCTTCCTCCTTTCGACCTCGATCTACCATCGCACGCAGACCTTCGCGCTCGATGAAATGGGCGGACTCGGCCGCAACGCGCCGGTCATGGCGGCGTTCTTCGCCGCCGCGACGTTCGCGAGCGTTGGTCTCCCGGGCTTCGCCAACTTCTGGGGCGAACTCGCAATCTTCGTTGCCCTCTGGCAATTCTCTCCGCTCATCGCCGCGCTCGCCGTCGCCGGCATCGTGATCTCCGCGATCTACGGTCTCCGCGCCGCGGCCCGCGTGTTCTTCGGCGAGCCCACCGAGGCTTTCGCCAAGGTCGCCGCCCGTCAGCCCGTGACGGATCTGCGCTGGAGCGAAAAAGATTCCCGCTCTGATCCTGCTCGCCGCGCTGCTCTTCGTCGGCTTCTGGCCGAAGTCGGTTTCCACCGCGCTCGATGCCGAGCTTAACGCGCGCGCCGCTTCCTCTTCCGCGGCCGCCCACGTCGCTTCCAAGTAAACGCCCGCCGTGATGAACCTCGAAGCTGTCAAATACGCCGCGTCGCTCAACGACTGGCTCCTCATCTTCCCGGAACTTGCGCTCGCGGGCATCGCGCTGCTTTTGCTCGTCGCCGAGATGGTGCTGCCGAAGCGCCTGCACGATCACATCCCCGCGTTCGGCATCGCCGCGCAGCTCGGTCTGCTCGGCGGCCTGATCTCGCGGTTCCCGCAGTTCGGCGGTGAAGGCTACGCCAATTTCAACGGCCTGCTGCTGCACTCCTATCCGGGCAGCATCTTGCGTATTTTCTTCGTGCTCGCGTCGATTCTCGTCTGCGTGCTCGCGCGCTTTTTCGTTCAAGCGCCAGCGCGTCGCGAAGATCGAGTTCTATCACATCGTGATGATCTCGACCGCCGCGATGATGCTCCTCGCGCAGTCGAATCACTTCGTTCTCTTCTTTGCCGCGCTCGAGACGCTCACCATCGGTCTCTACATTCTCGTCAGCTACTTCCGGGAGAACCCGCTCACGCTGGAGGCCGGCCTGAAGTATCTCATCAGCGGCGCGCTCAGCTCCTCGCTGCTGCTCTTCGGCATCGTGCTCCTCTACGGTGCCGCGGGTAATCCCGCTGCCGACGCGCACGCCGTGGATGCGTTCAACTTCACGCAGATCGAGCGCTTCCTCGCCAACAATCCCGGCAACTTCCTCGCGAGCGCTGGTATCGTCCTGATTCTGTCCGGCATCGCGTTCAAGATCGCCGCGTTTCCGTTCCAGATCTGGGTGCCCGATGTTTATCAGGGCGCGCCCACGCCGGTCACCGCGTTCCTCGCCGTCTCGTCGAAGGCGGCCGGTTTCGCCGTCCTTCTCACGCTCACGCAGGGCGTCTTCGCTCCGTATCAGTCGCTCGTGCAGACCGTGATCGTCGCGATGGCTGCGACCACGCTGATCTTCGGCAACATCGCCGCCCTCACGCAGAGCAACGTCAAACGTCTCATCGGTCTGTCCGGTGTCTCGCACGCGGGCTTCCTGCTTCTGGGCGTTGCCGCTGCGCCGACCGTGCCGCTAGCCAATGGCGCGATCTACTTCTACCTCTTCGCCTACCTGCTCGCGTCTTTCGCCGTCTTCGGCGTCATGACGCACCTCGCGCCGGTCAACGACGCGAACCAGGAACTCGATCACTACCGCGGCCTCGCGAAAACGAATCCGTTCCTCGCCGGTGTGCTCACCGTCGGTCTCGGTTCGCTTGCCGGCATCCCGCCGCTGGCCGGTTTCATGGGCAAGTTCTTCGTTTTCGTCGCCGCGTTCCAAGCCGGACTCTACTGGCTGCTCGCGCTCGCGATCGTCGGCGTGGTGATCTCGATCTATTACTACTTCGGCTGGATTCGCGCCGTTTACTTCGACAACCCCAGCGCTCCGCAGGAAGCCGCGTCCGAAGATCGCCCGGAGACTCCGCGCGTGACCGTTGGCGCCGGCGTCGTCCTCGGTGCTCTCGCGCTCGCGACGATCGTCCTCGGTTTCTACCAAGGCCCGCTCGGCGCGTGGCTCGTCACCCGCTGATCGAGCCTCGACAAGCTCTCTGCCGGAAGGCCGAGGCGTCCCCGCCGAGCCTCGCCTTTTGCGCGTAGGCCCCCGCTCGCGGGCGCTAAACCCGCACCTCCCCAAAATCTCCCCGTCCACGCGCAAAACTACAAAGTCAACCAATAGATGACATTGTAGTTTTGCGATTCCCGCCAACTCGACTCGCTCGCACCTTGTCGCGACCCGATCCGCACACGGGCACGACTCGGTCCGCACATCCGTGCGACTCCGGCGCACATTGTCCCAATTTGGTCCGAACATTGCCGCGACACGGTCCGGACATTGTCTCGACCGTGTCCGCACCTTGTCCCGCCCTGGTGCGCACTCGGTCGCGACTCGGTCCAATCCTCGGCACGAGTCATTCCCTTCTTGCGACTTTTGCGCGGCTTTGCGGCCATGGACACAGCCCATGAGAATCACCGGCCTCGCCCTCGTCCCGCCCCCGACTGCCGCCGATTTGCCCAAGGTCACTCCCGAGCTGCTCGCGTCCGTGCTCGCGCGTTACTCCCGCAGCAACGAGGGACTGGAAACGATTCTCTCCAAGGTCGATCTCGCCAACCCCGACGCGTCGATCGATCGCATCCTGAAGTTCGTCGATTACGGTCACGCTTCGATCGGTGGACTCACCGGCGGCCTCGCGATCGCGCTCGACGGCGTTTCGATGTGGCTCGCGTATAAAATTTTCGAGCTCGCGCAAATGGCCGACGGCCAGGAATCGAGCACGCGCTACATCACGATGGATGCGACGAGCCTGCCGTCGCCCGAAGAAATCGGCATCCCCGCCGATCTCGCGGATCGCTGGCGCAGCGTGATGAGCGACGCGTTTGCCGCCTACAACGCGGAATACGCCCGGCTCGACGCGGCCGCGCTCGAGAATCCTGCGCTCGTGCGTTTGCCGCCCGACGCGAAGCCCGCCGTCGTCACGCGCTTGCGCAAAAACTACGCGCTCGATCGCGCGCGCTATTTCATCCCTTTCGCCACGCGCACCAATCTCGGTCTCGTGCAGTCCTCGCGTATGTGGGCCGCGACCGTGAAGCATCTCGACTCGCTCGCTCACCCGGAAGCGAAGCTCGCCGCGCGACTCATCCGTGAGGAACTGCTCAAACAATCGCCGCGCTTGATGCGGCACAGTTTTGCGGAGCGTTCGTATCAGGAGCAGGCGCAGCAGGAGCTCGCGATGAGTCTCTCGCTCGGGCTGAAGCGTTTGTCTGCCGAACCGCTCGCCGACGAAGTGTGGGTCAACGTCGAGCGCGCCGCGCCGCCGTTCCTGCCCGAAGTGCAGCCGGTCGCCGAGGCGCTGCGCCACCGCGCGAATCGCTACGGTTATCAAGGCACCGCGACGCGCCGCATGCGCGTGGCGTTCGCGTGGAACAACATGGCGCTCGCCGAACTGCGCGACCTCAACCGTCACCGCACGGGCCATCGCTACACGCCGCTCGTGCAGGCCGGGTTCTATCTGCCGCCCGAGATCAAGCACGCGGAACACGCGGCTCTGTTGCAGTCGCAACTCGAACTCACGCGCGAACTCATGCAGCGCGGCTCGCCGGCGTATGTTTACTCGCTGCTGCTCGGCGCACAGACACCGTTCGAGCACAGCACGCACGCCGACAAGTTCATCTACGAAGCCGAGCTGCGCACGGGCATGGGCGCGCACTTCCGCTATGCCGAGCACCTGAGCGCGGTGCTGAAGGCGTTCTTCGCGCAAGTGCCGGAGGCAAAAGAGTGGGTGGTCGAAGGCACCGCCGAGCCGGAGTGAGCCGCGCCGGCGCGGAATAAAAGTTTGCGAGCGCCGCGGGCCCTGCGTCCTATGCCAGCACGCGCATGACCGTTCCCGGCTCACTCGCTTTCCGTCTGGTTTTGAGCGGAGTGCTCTTCGCTTCCGTCGCGTCGGCGGCGATCGATCCGCAGCAGCGAAACGAGACCTATGGCAACACGTCGCCGAAGTCGGTCGACGTAAGGAATCCGACGGATTCCCAGCTAAAACCTGAATCGCAGCGCCCTTTCGCGCGCAGTCCGGAAACGAGCACCACGCTGCAACGCCGCGCTTCCATTGACGTTCGCGAAACGACTCCAAAGCAGACGCGCTCGTTTGGGGTGCGGCAGGTTGAGACACGCTCTCCGCTTCAGGAGGTTTACGCGCGCTCGCCGGGCGTGATTCGTCCGGCGTCATCGGCAGTGCCGACAAGCCGCGTCGAGAAATACCAGCGTGCGCTCCGTCCCGCTTCGGCCGTGAAGGTGGGGCGCATGCCCGCGCTGGCGCCCGGCACGAGCGTCACGATCAATCGTTTCGTCTTCACCAAGGAAAAACCTGTTCCCGCTACGACCGGCGCGCCGCGCGCGGGCGGACGTGACGCGGAAGACTAGCGGACATCCGGGCGATGCCGTTTCGCGTTCTTCAGTTCAACATGCAGTTCGGGCAGGGCTGGGACGACGCGCAGCCCGACACCGCGCCGGTGAACCTCGGCGCAACGATCGCCGAGATCCGCCGTCACGATGCCGACATTGTGATGCTGCAGGAGGTCGAGCATGCGAATCCCGGCGGCGCACAAGTGTATCCGCCGCCCAACTACACCCGGATCCAGCGCGAGCTCGTGGGGTATCACGGATGGTTTTCCTACCCGAAGGCCGACTCGCTCGAGCTGCCGTTCGGCATCGGGCTCGCCATCTTCTCGCGCACGCCGCTGATCGACACGATGCGGCTCGATCTGCCGTCGCCGCCGATCGAGTTCACGTTTCAGGGACAAAGAATGACGCCGACGGACCGCGTCCTGATCGGCGCGCGCACGATGATCGGTGGTCGCGAACTCCAGCTCTACAACACGCACCTGCTCGCGTTTTTCATGCTCGGCACGAGCAGCCTCGCTCATCCGGAGCAGCGGCAGCTCGTCGTCGAGCAACTCAAGCGCAGCGGGGCGACGCCGACGCTGCTGACCGGCGATTTCAACGTCAGCCATCACGAAGATCTCGTCTCGCAGATGGCCGCGGCAGGCTTCGCGACCGCGCAGCACACGGAAACCACCTGGCGCCGCCGGCCCTACGTGCTCGATCACGTCTTCTACAACGCCGGCCTCCGCTGCGTCGCGCGCGCGGTGCGGCCGACTCCGGCGAGCGATCATCACGCGCTCGTCGCGGAGTTTGAGTTCGTTGGTTGAGCCGGTGCGGCTTCGGGCAGCTTATTTGGCGCGACGCACGCGTTCTTTCTCGTCCTCGCGTTCCTCGTCGAGGCGGGCCTTCTCGCTCGCGAGCTGCTGCTTGATTTGCTCGAGCTCGTCGAACTTCTGTTCGGCGAGGGCATCATTGAGCTGCTTCTTCAAAAAGATCTCCCGCTCGGCCCATTTGCCTTGGTAAACGCGGTCGATCTCGGCGAGCCGCTGCTTCTGCTCGTCCGTGAGCGGACGGCCTGCATCCGGGTCGGACTTGGCAAGACGTTCCATCGCGAGTTCGTAGGCGCTTTTCATGATGCCACGTAGCGTGAGTCGAAACCGCGGTCCCGCAAGCCCGGCGGTTCACAGCAGTTTCACGCCGGCGGCGACTGCCACCAACACCACGGCCAGCGGCGCCCAATAGCCGCGGCTCGCACGCTGCCACCCCTGCGCGTAGCCGAAGCCGATCGCAAACAACAACGCCACGATCGAGAACCCGCCGACCCACGAGACGCGGAAAACCGCGTTGAACCACATGCCCGGCACGAGCACAAAACCCCGCACCGTTGCATCGAGAATCGCGAGCAGCAGCACCGAGGCGTGATTCGCGAGTGACGCGCCGCCGTCGAATCCGACCAGTCCGAGCAACAGCGAAACGAATCCACCGATCATCGCCAGCGAGGCAGCGGGCACGAATACGAGATTGAGGAACAGCGCTCCCGGCGTGAGCAGTTGAAAATACCAGACGCCGCACAAGGTGCCGACGAGCGAGATGGCGAAGCCGATCGCAACCGAACTTGCGAACCCGCGCCAACACCACCCGGCGACGTGCCGCCACCACGGCCATGCGATTTTCGGGAGATCGCGTTCTGGCAACCACGCGCGCTGCAACGTCTCCGCCAACGGCAGTCCCAACATGAGCAGCGCCGCGACGATCGCGTAGCTCAGCCGAAAACTCGTGCTGAACGTCCCGAGCGGATCGAACACCGCCACGAGCCACGCCGATGTGGCCAGCGCCGCCACGGGATTCGCCGGCACACGCAACGCGAGCGAGGTCTGCACCAGTGCGACCATGGTGAACGCCCGGACCGCCGACGGCGCGCGACCGGTCACGTCCACATACAGCCACAACACCGTCAGTCCCACGATCAGTCGCGCCTTGGCCGGCACACGCAGCAGCAAAAGCAGCCCGTGGATCGCGCCCGCGATCACCGCGATGTGCAGACCGCTGATGGAAAAGATGTGCATCGTGCCGCTCCGGCGAAACGCCGCGCCTTGCTCCTCGGTGAGTTCTGCCTGTTGGCCGAGCAGCATCGCGCGATAAACGCCCGTGAGCTCCGGCCGTTTTGCTTCCACGCCGAGCCCGAGAATCGCGGACAATCGCGTGGCAGCGTTCGCGCAAAACTGCCGATACGCCGTCGGCGCACGCGTTTGCTCCAGAAAACGTCCGCGCGTCACGCGATAGTTCACGCCGGCGTCGGTGAGAAATTGATCGAACGACCCCGGTTCCGCCACGCGTGGCAGCCCCGCCAACACGCCGATGACTTCGTGCTGCGACGTTGCGACGAGATCACGCGAGCCCGCGCGTGTGTTCAGCGAAAAGTAAACACGATGCCCGCGCGTTTCCTGCAGATGCGGCGCGGTCTCGACGATCCGTGCGACTCCCGAAATCCGCTTCTCTTCCTTTTGGGCAAACACACGTTCGATCTCGATCGTGAGACGCGCCTCGCGTGGCGGCAGTTGCTCCCACGCGGCGATTCGCGGGCGATGCAGCGCGTAGCTCGCCAAACCTGCGCAGAGCATCGCGAACACGATCGCGCCGTGCCACCGCACGCCGCCGCGTTCGCGGAAAATCCACGCGACACTCACCGCCGCGACCGCCAGCGCGAGCGACCAGCCCACCGGCAGCATTAGGCCGGCATGTCCCAACGACAGCCCCGCCATCAAGGGAACCACGAGCCACAGCAAGGGCGCGCGATGACCGAGGCTTCGGCTGGACATGGCCTGAGGCTGACGCGCTCGACTGGCCGACTCGACGTGAATTTGCGTCAGCACTCGTCGCATCGCGGGTTGGCAATGGACGGCATTCGTGTTCATTGGCGCTTTCTCTCGATGGCCGCGCCCGACCAAACCGATCTCTTTGCCGAGGAACCGCTGCCCGCCGCGCAGTCCACCTCAGCGTCGAAGTCCGCGCATCAGCCGCTCGCCGCGCGCATGCGTCCGCGGCGCTTGAGCGAAGTCGTCGGTCAGGAACACATCCTCAAACCCGGCAGCCTCCTGCCGCGGCTCGTTGCGCAAAATCGGTTCGGCTCGCTCATCTTCTACGGACCGCCCGGCTGCGGAAAAACCAGCATCGCGGAGGCGATCGCGCGCGAGACGCAGAGCCGTTTCGTGCGGATCAACGCCGTGATGTCCAACGTCGCCGAGCTCCGCGAAATCCTCGCCACGGCGCGGCGGCGTCCGGAAGCGGCGACGATTCTCTTCATCGACGAGCTGCACCGCTTCAACAAATCGCAACAGGACCTGCTGCTCCCTGATGTGGAGGAGGGCAGCGTGCGACTCATCGGCGCGACGACGCACAATCCGGGTTTCTACGTAAACCCGCCGCTGCTTTCGCGCAGTCATCTCTTCCGCCTCGAACCGCTTTCGACGGCAGCGGTCGCGGGCGTGCTGCGTCAGGCTTTGGTGGATACGGAGCGCGGACTCGGTGCGCGCGACGTCACCGCTACGGACGAAATTCTCTCCGATCTCGCCGTGCTCTGCGATGGCGACCTGCGTCGCGCGCTCAATGCGCTCGAAGTGCTCGTGCTCGGCTTGCCCGAAAACGGCGAACTCACCGCGCAGGATCTCGAAGTCTTCGCGCGCGAGCGGCGCATCCGCTACGACGCCGACGAAGACGAGCACTACGACACGATCTCAGCCTTCATCAAAAGCTGCCGCGGCAGCGATCCCGATGCGGCGATGTATTGGCTCGCGAAGATGCTCGCCGGTGGCGAGGACCCGCGGTTCATCGCGCGGCGTCTCGTGATTCTCGCGAGCGAGGACGTGGGCCTGGCCGATCCGCAGGCGCTGCCGCTTACTGTCGCGGCGCATCACGCGGTCGATTTCATCGGTTTGCCCGAGGCGGAACTCACGCTCGCGCACGCCACGCTCTACATCGCGACCGCACCGAAGAGTAACACCGCCACGCTCGCGCTTGGCGCCGCCCATGCCGCGCTGAAATCCGCGCCCGTGCAACCGGTGCCGATCGCGCTGCGTGACAAAGGCGGACAGGCGAGCAAGCGCGCAGGCCATGGCAAGGGCTACCGCTACTCGCACGATTATCCCGAGAACATTTCCGGGCAGGACTATCTCGAGAAACCGCTCACGCTCTACACGCCGAAGCCGGTCGGGTGGGAGGCAAAGATCGCCGATCGCCTGGCGCGTTGGGCCGAGTTGAAGGCTGAGATGAAACAACGCGCGCGCTGAGTCACGCCGCACTCAGGCGCGACTCGAGCCGGACCTTGGCTCGACGAGGGACGCACCTTGTCGCGACCGTGTGCGCAACGTGGCACGACCCGGTCCGCACTGTGTCCCGACCCGGTCCGCACGCGGGCTCGACCCGGTGCGCACCTTGGCGCGACTCACGCCGCGCTCAGAAGTGGATGCGCAGTTCGGTGCGAACTTGATCCGAGCGGTAGCTGGCGCCGCGGTCGGCTTCATAGCCGATCTGCACGAGCGAGCCATCGGTCCACGGCCATTGATACGCGAGGCCGACCGTGGTGTAGTCGGGCACGGCGGCGGCCTTGAAGAGGCGCGTCTGCGTGACCTGACCCACGAAACGATGCGCGGCGAAGGGCAGATCGAGTTCGGCAACGAGGCCGACCTTGCCGATGTGTTGATCCACCACTTTGTCGAATTCGTAGCCTTCGAAATCGAGCGGGATGCCGTGGAAAGTAGAGCCCATGAGAGCGCCGCCGAGGCGAAGGTCGTCCGTGATTTCGCGCATCACGTTGACCGCGCCGCCCCAAGTGTAGACCGCGCCGCCGGCAGCGAGGTTTTCCGAGCCGCGAAGGGCCGCGCCGGTGAAGAATGTCGCGCGAGAGTGCCAGCGGTTTTCCTCTTCATAGGGGATCAGGTCGCGCGAAATCGCGCCGGCCACACCGGCTCGAAAATCTCGGCGTCGCCGGTTTCAGCGTAGTTCATCGGCGCGAGCAGCGTGAGGTAGGTGCGTTCGGAGGCGCGGTAGCCGATCTCCGGATCGAGCGCGAGCACGCGACCGCTCAGCCGTCCGGAGTGCCACCAGCTCTCGCGGGGTTGGAGACTCACGTGGGTGCGTTGCTCCCGGTCGAGGTGGGAGGGCGAACGCGGCAGGCCGAAGCTGTTGAAAAACGTGCCCGCGAGGAGCGCGGTGGTGGCGTTGGGATTTCCGTCGGTCACGCCGGCGGAGGAGCGTTTGTTCACGACGCGGCGAAAACGCGCGAACTCGCGGCCGCCTTCGTTCTTGATCCACTTGGACACTGCGTTTTGCAGCTGCGCGGGAGTGTTGCCGGTGAAGGTGTGGACATAGCCGGTCGAAGGAATGCGGAGCGTCGCGGTGTTCCCCTCGAATGTGACGCTGACGCCCAACGCGCGAGGCAGGCCGAGGTAATCAATGTCGGCGGTGATCGGGCGGTCTTTGAACGCGGCGAACTCGTTCTGTTTACCGACGAGCGCGGAGATGAGATCCATGACGTCGCTGCCGCCCACGTGGATCGAAAGCGGAGGATCGGAGTGGGTCGTCACATCGACCACAATCGGTTGCGCGCGCAGGCACGCGGAGAGCGCGAGTAAGGAGAAAAAAGGCGGAAGCGATCCATGGACATGAAGCGGTGCAGCAAATGGTTCGCCAATGGCGAGGCGAGTGGAAAGGCCAGGCGGAACGGATTAACACAGCGTTTACTGGACTGCGGGCAAACGCACTTGCGGGTTTTTTGCCGAAAAGACACGTTCGCCGCATGATACGCGTCTGCCGGGCGGTGTTGATGATCGGATTGCTCGTGCTGGGCACTGCGCTTCGCGTCGAAGCCGCGGCCGGCCCGTCGGACGAACCCGAGCGCAAGATCGAAGGCTTCGTGATCGAGCGTCCTGGCGGCGGTTTTCTCGGTGTGCAGATCGTGGACGCCCGTTTCGTGGTGGCGTTCTACGATGCGGATCAGGAACGGGTCGCGCCGGACGTCGCGCGGGCCGTGCTCCGCTGGCCGGTGCGTTACCAGCCGGCGGATGAGCGTCTGGTGCTGAACCGGTCGGCCGACGGCACGGTGCTGACTTCGGCGCGCGTGATTCGGCCGCCGCATTCGTTTCGGTTGAGCCTCGCGCTGTTCGTCGAAGGGTCGGCCGAAGCGTTGGAAAGTTATACGGTCAATTTCTCGCCCTGAAGTTGCACGCGCGTGGCCGCTGGCCGGTTGACAGGTCGCTGCCGGGACGAGAGTTTTGCGGAATGTCTGGTTCCTTGCATGGGCAGTTCGACTCGGTGGAGTCAGCGATCGCGGATATCGCCGCGGGACGACTGATCATCGTGACGGATGACGAAGATCGCGAAAACGAAGGCGATCTGATCATGGCCGCGTGCAAGGCCACGCCGGAGACGGTCAACATGATGATCCGCTACTGCAGCGGCATCGTGTGCGTGCCGACGGTGGACCCGCAGTTACGCCGTCTGGGCCTCGGCCCGATGGTGCAACAGAATCGCGAAGTGCAGCGCACCGATTTCACGGTGACCGTCGACGCCGCGGAAGGCATCACGACGGGCATCAGCGCCTACGATCGCACGCAGACGATTCGCATCCTCGCCGACCCGCAGGCGCGGCCGGAGCAACTCGTGCAACCGGGCCATGTTTTCCCGCTGCGCTCGCGTCCGGGTGGCGTGCTCGAGCGCGCCGGCCACACGGAAGCGGCGGTCGATCTCGCGACGCTCGCCGGCCTGCCGCCCGCGGGTGTTTTGTGCGAACTGGTCAATGACGACGGCACCGTGCAGCGTTTGCCCGAGCTCGTGGAGTTCAAGCATCGCTTCGGGCTCAAGATGATCTCGATCGCGCAGCTCATCGAGTATCGGGCGAAGCGCGACCAGCTCGTGGAGCTCGTGTGCACGCAGCCGTTCCCGTCGGAGTTCGGCGATTTCGTGCTGCATGTTTTCCGCAGCAAACTCGACAACCGCCACCACCTCGCGCTCGCGATGGGCGCGCTCGGCCCGGAGCCGACGCTGGTGCGCGTGCAAAGCGAGAATCTGCTCGGCGACGTGTTTCGCCTGCGCGGCTTGGAAACGCACGCGACGCTCGCCGGCTCGCTCGAAGCCATCGCCCGCGAAGGCCGCGGCGTGGTCCTCTACATGGAGCACGCCAACGGCGGGGCCGAGCTTATCCAGCGCCTCATGGCGAAACCCGGCGAAGCACCGCCGCCGATGAGTTTCCGCGACTACGGCATCGGCGCGCAGATCCTCGCCAAACTGGGCCTCAGCAAGATCCGGCTGCTCTCGAAGAGTAACCGACGCGTCGTCGGCCTCGATGGGCACGGCCTCGAGATCGTGGAGCAGGTGCCGCTCTGAGCGCGCGATTTCCCATTTGCGCCAGCTCGCGACGTTTCCCCAAATCGAACCTTTTTCCTCCCGTTTCCGTTCACGCCATGAGTCTTGAAGCTCCTACTTCCGCTGTTGTTTCCGGTGCCGCTTTCTCGGTTGGCATCGTGGCCGCGCGTTTCAACCAGGAGCTCGTCGACGCGCTCCTCGAGCGCGTGCTCGCCGGCTTGCGCGCCGCGGGTGTGAAGGGAACGCAAGATCGAGGTCGTGCGCGTGCCCGGTTCGCACGAGGTGCCGTGGGCGGCACACGCGCTCGCGAAGCGTCGCGGTCGCGATGTCGTGATCGGTCTCGGTGTCTTGATCGCGGGCGACACGAATCACCACGAGATGGTCGGCGACAGCGTCTCGCATGCGCTGCAACACGTCGCGATCACGACCGGCGTGCCGGTGATCAACGGCGTGATCGTTGCCAACACGCGTGCGCAGGCGGTCGCTCGGACCGCCGGCAAGATCGACCGCGGAGCGGAGTTCGCCGCCGCCGCGCTTGAGATGGCCGCCTTGAAGCGAAAGGTTTCCCGATGAGCAAAGCGCAGTTCGCCCAACGTCGCGACGGCCGTGTGGCCGCGCTCCAATATCTTTTCGCGTGGAGTCTGAATTCTCCGCGCAATCTCACCGACGATCTCCGGGTCTTCTTCGAGAACCTCGAGCATCCGCGTGATTACTACTCGTTCGGCGAGGAGCTGATCCACGGTGTCATCGAGCACTGCGAAGAGATCGACGGCCACATCCGCACGCTCGCGCAGAACTGGGAGTTCGACCGTATCGCGAAGATCGACCTGGCGATCCTGCGTCTGGCGATCTTCGAAATGAAGCATCGCAAGGACATCCCGCCGGTCGTCTCGATCAACGAAGCGATCGACCTCTCGAAACAGTTCTCCAACGCGGACGCCAAACGCTTCATCAACGGCATCCTCGACCGCCTGAAAGACCAGCTCGGCCGCGACGCCCGCAAGGCGGAGTGAGGCAGAGGCTGCTTATCTGGAACTCAGGAAATCAGGATGTCCGAACTTGGTAACAAGGAGTTGAGCGCACGCGTGATCGAAGCTGCGATCAAAGTGCATCGAGTTCTTGGTCCTGGGTTCATCGAGTCCGTTTACGAAAACGCGTTGAGTCACGAACTCCGGCAGCGCGGGATCGCTTTCGAGCGCCAGAAGGCGGTGAAGTTATTTTACGACGGAGTGGAGGTCGGTGAGCACCGGCTCGATCTTCTGGTCGAGGGACAGCTGCTCGTGGAACTGAAGGCTGTGAAAGCCATGGAAGATATTTTTTTCGCGGTGGGCCGCTCGTATATGAAGGCGATCGACGTTCAGGACGGTTTGCTCCTCAACTTTGCGAGCATGCCGCTCACGGTGCGAAGAATCGGACGGGAGTGGAACCACACCTGATTTCCTGAGTTCCAGATTACACTCATGTTCGGTCTCTTTAAAAAATTCAAAGAAGGCTTCTCGAAGACGGTCTCGGCCATCGCGTCGAAAACCCGCGGGCTTTTCGGCGGGCGAAAGATCGATGCGGCGTCGCTCGACGAACTCGAGGAAGCGCTGTTCACCGCCGATTTCGGCGTGGAGACGACCGGGGAGATTCTGGGCGAGATCAAGAAAGCCTACGCCAAGGACAAAGACCTGCAGGGCCGCCAGGCCGCCGAGATCGGCAGCGCCGTGTTGAAGCGCGTTCTCTCCGGCTCCGAGGGCAACATCGACCTCGCCGCGGGCACGCCGTCCGACGCCGCTTCTGCGACGGGAAAAATTCCCACCGTGATCGTGATGATCGGGGTGAACGGTTCCGGCAAAACCACGACGACCGCGAAGCTTGCGTGGAAGCTGAAGCAGGAAGGCAAGTCCGTGGTCGTGGCCGCGTGCGACACGTTTCGCGCTGCGGCGGTCGAGCAGCTCAAGTCCTGGGCGCAGCGGCTCGATCTCGAAATCATCGCGAGTCACACCGGCGCGGATGCCGCGGCGGTGGCGTTCGACGCGTTGCAGGCGGCGAAGAGCCGCAACCGCGATTTCCTCATCGTCGATACCGCCGGCCGTCTGCACACGAAGAGCAACCTCATGGAGGAACTCGCGAAGATTAAGCGCGTGATGCAGAAGCTCGAACCCTCCGCGCCGCATCACTCGTGGCTCGTCGTCGACGGTTCGCTCGGCAGCAACTCGATCGAGCAGGCGAAGATTTTCCACAAGAGTTTCGGTCTCACCGGACTCATCGTGACGAAGCTCGACGGCACCAGCCGCGGCGGCGCGATCGTCGGCATCTGGCGCGAGCTCAAGCTGCCGATCTATTTCGTGGGCCTCGGCGAGCAGCCGGAAGACCTGCAGCCGTTCAGCGCCGAAAACTACGCCAAGGCCGTTTTCGGTCTCGAAGACTGATCAAGTCGCCGGCGCTCGAATCCCGGAGTGGAGCGGCGGTTTAGAAGGCCGCCTGCAATCCGACCACGAAGTTCCTGCCGGGCAGCGGCGCGATTTCCTTGAGAAAGGACGTGTGCACGCGTGCCTCCTCGTCCCCGAGGTTGGTGGCGCGCACGTAGAGTTCACAGGTGGCACGACCGACCGCCCAACGATAGGCGGCAAACGCGCCCGCCAACGTGTAGCCTGACGTCGGTCGCTCAAGCGGCGCCACGCGTGTCTGTTTCTGCACGCGCTGCACGTCGGCTCCGAGCGTCCAAGGTCCACGCGCCCACGTGAGTCCCGCCTTCACGCGCGCCGGCGTGATGCGCGGCAGTGGCGTGGCGAGCGTGGTGTTTTGTGCGCGCACAAAATCGCCGCCGAGTGTCAGGTCGAGCTGGTCACGTGTGTCGTGCAGCAAATGCACCACGGCCTCGAGCTCGGCACCATAGAAGCGCGCGTCGTGCTGCGCGAAACGATACACCGCGAGACCGCCGTGCTCGGCTTCGGGATCGTCGGGTGAAACAAACTCGAACTCGCCTTCGTGCTCCACCGCGACGAGCCCGGTCGGCTGTTCGTAG
Organism: Opitutus sp.; assembly: GCA_024707325.1. Classification (GTDB taxonomy): domain Bacteria; phylum Verrucomicrobiota; class Verrucomicrobiia; order Opitutales; family Opitutaceae; genus Opitutus. The sequence goes on from JANPZY010000001.1 coordinate 1,551,799, forward strand.
ATGTAGCCGTTGAAGCGATTCGCGAAGAGCGTCAGCGCGCCGGTCACGAAGCCCGTGCGTTTGCGCAAGGTCAGATCCACCGCGAGCGAGCGTTCGGCGCCGAGTCCGCGATCGCCGAGCTCGTAGGCGCCGGTGCCGACATGCGGTCCGTCCGCGAAAAGCTCCTGCGCGTTGGCCGCGCGTTCGTTGTGGGAGAGCGACGCGCCGAGCGTCCACGCGTCGTCGAGCGTCCACACCAGCCCCGTCGCTACGCTGGCGGTCGTGCGATCGCGTCCCGCGCCCGAGCCGTCGCGCAGGTCGATCGTTTGTCGCTCGATACGCGCGCCGCCCTGCCAGTGCAGGGAGCCGAAATCGCGCTCCTCCAGAAGAAACACCGCGTGATTGTCCGTGCGCGAGGGCGGCAGAAACGCTTCCTCGCCGGACGCCTCGAAATCGCTCCGTCCGCCGTGCCAGCCGAACGTCCCGGTCACGGCGCCGATCGCATCGTGCAAAAATTCCACGCGTCCGTCGTAGCCGCGATTGCGGAAGATCGTGCCGATCTCGCCGTCCTCGATTTCGGCGTGACGATAGCGCGAGCTGCTGACTTTGAACCGTGTCTCGCGCACGAGGCCGAACGCGCGCGTGAGCGCGCCTTGGACATCGAGTCGGCGCTGTCTCAGATCGATGCGCACCGTGTGCTCGTCGCTTTCCTCCTCTTCGTCATGCGCGTGTGCATGCGAGTGCGCGCCGCTCGGCACGCCGTAGAATGTGTTGTGTCCGCTGTAGACCAGACCGACGTAACCCGCCGAGCCGATGAAGCTCACGCTCGCTGCGCCGCCATCCGCCGAAAGCTGGGTGTTGGGAATGAATCCATGCGGGTGCTCGTGCGGCGTTTCGCCATGCTCGTCGGCTTCTGCGTCTTCCTCGGCGCGGAGTTGCGCGCTCTCGGCGAAACCCGGAATGCGCACGTTGTTCGCGGTGCGACGATACCCATCCACGTGCCACGCGAGCGCGCCGTCACCGCCTTCGACGAGCGCGCCGCCACTCCTGCCGTCATCGACCGATGACACGCGGGTTTCCAGTCGCGCGTGCAGCGGCTCGTCGGGGCGCGTCGTGTGCACGCGATGGTCGATCACGTTGACCACGCCGCCGACCGCACTGCCGCCGTAGAGCAACGTTGCGGGACCGCGCACGACTTCGACGCGCTCGATCAGCATCGGATCGAGCGCCACGGCGTGATCCGGACTGATCACTGATGCGTCGCTCGTGCCCGAACCGCTGTTGAGGATGCGGATGCGATCCGCGCTCATGCCGCGGATCACCGGGCGACTCGCGCCCGGTCCGAAATACGTCGAGCTCACGCCCGGTTCGGCCGCGAGCAGTTCACCAAGCGCATTGGACTGCGCAAAGGTCAGGGCACGTCCCGCGAGCACGCTCGTGGGTTGTGCGATTTCGGCTTGGTCTCGCGCGTAGGGCGACGCCGTCACCACGACTTGATCGAGATGCACGGGATTGTCGGTGGTGCGCGTGGAGTGCGCCCAAGCCGTGGAGCAGACGAGGCCGCCGCAAAGTGCGAGTCGGCCGGAGAACGAAATATGAAAAGACGAAGACATGGCGAATCAGGGAGGAAGGCACATCCCCGCGACGCGTGGTCGCAGGGCACGATACGCAGCCGTCCGCGCAGGGACGATGCGTTCAACTCAACTCACTCCTGAATCGCTGGCGGACCTCGCTCGGGCTGCCGCAGATAGCACGGCTCCGTCAAAAAAATCTCACGCACCGTGACGCGTGCGAGTTCGCGTCCGAAAAGTCGGGGCACGGCTGCGAGCGCCGCTGCCACCGCGGCCGTGACGCCGCTCGCGAACATCACCACGGCGCAACCGTCCGCGTGCGGCACCGCGTGGTCGGCGTGCAACTCCGCGTGGATGCGCGGACTTGCAGCGGCAAGCACGAGGAAAAACACCAAGCCCGCGGACAGCGTCGCGACGAGACGGCGCGCGAAGTCGGAGTGGGTGGTGATCGGCAGCATGGGCGGGCGGACGCTGGGGATTGTGCCAGAGTCGTCAAGCGGCCGAACCGTTCGTCCGGCGATCTCGCCGCGCACGGATTGAGACTGGTCAATGCCCGTCGGGCGCATTGTTTTGGGCATGATGTCCGCACAGAACCGTCCACCGCCACCCGTCACCGTGCTCAGCGGTTTCCTGGGGGCGGGCAAAACGACGCTGCTGCGGCACTTGCTCACGCAGGCGGACGGACGCCGCTGGGCCGCGGTCGTCAACGATGTCGCCGCGCTCAATCTCGATGCGCAAATCGTTTCCGAGTTCACCGTCGGCGCCGCGCGCACGGTCGCGTTGGGGAACGGTTGCGTGTGTTGCTCGATTCGCGACGAACTCGCCGAGACGCTCGCCGAACTCTGCGCGACGGGCGATTTCGATCACGTGCTCGTCGAAACGACGGGCGCGGCGGAAACACGTCCCATCGTGGATCTCTTTTTGCGGAAGAACGCCTTCGGTCGCAGCCTCGGTGATTTCGCGCGGCTCCATGCGATCGTCACCGTGATCGATGCGCGCATGTTTCTCGACGAACGGCGCAAGGCCTCGGAAGCCGGCGCGATCGCGCGCGGCCGCGAACCGTGGCTTGATCTCATGCTCGATCAAGCAGAGTGCGCCGACGTGCTCGTGCTCAACAAGTGCGATCTCGTCACTCCCATGGAGCGCACGAGCGTCGAGGACGAACTCCGCGCGCTGAATCCACGCGCGGAGATTTTTCCGGCGGAGCAGGGACAGCTTCCCGCCGAGCCCCTGCTCGACCGGCCGCGCTTCGATCCCGCGGAAACGTTGCGTAGCGCACGCTGGATCAAGGTCCTCCAAGCCGCCGCGCCCGGTTCGCTCGTGCAGCGCCCCGCTTCGCGCGAGCACCGGCTTCACGGCGAGTTGCAAACCAGCATCTTCGCCGAGCGGGCGCCGTTCGTGCGCGCGCGTTTGCAGGCGTGGATCGAGCGGGGAGGATTGCGCGGGATCTTGCGCGCCAAGGGTTTCTTTTGGTGCGACGACACGCCGGCCGACATCGGATTTCTCTCCGTCGCCGGCGGGCGCGCGAAACTCGAGACCGTCGGCACGTGGGCCGCGGCCTTGCGTGAGCGTGGCATCATCGACGACGCTGAGATTCCCGCCGCCGCGCGCGCGCGATGGCAGGAGCCGTATGGCGATCGCCGGCAGGAACTCGTTTTTATTGGGGCAGGTTTCGACGAAGCGCGATTGCGCGCCGAGTTGACCGCCTGTTTGCAGGAGCCGAAGTGACTATGAAGTTTCGAGGAAAATTGCTGAAACCGTTTCCGACTCCAGTCGTCGAAACGCGCGTGTTGTCTCTGCCTAGACCGGGCGACGTCGTTCGCTATCTCCTGCTGTTCGCCTGCTTTGCGGGCGTGGTTTTGCCCCGTGTGATCGCCGAGGAGCCGCTCACGCCGTCGCCCGTGGAGGCGATCGCGACGCATGCCGCCGTGGGCGATTCCGATGAACTCATTTACAACGACGGTGATCGCGTGCGCGGTCGGCTCGAGTCCCGCGAAAACGGCGAGTTCGTGTTTCGCTCGCCTCGCTTCGGTTTGCTTCGGGTGAGCGAGAAGGATGCGACGGTCGTGCTCGCGCATCCGCAGGACGCCGCGACGGCCGCCGTCGCGGATGCTTCGTCCACGCAGGAGCCGCATGCCCGCACCGGCGTGCTCTGGTATCTCTCGCCCCTCGAGCTGCAGCGCCGCCTGCGGGAAGTTTTCGGCCAGTGGAACGGCCGCTTCCAACTCTCCACCGAACTCGCGGAAAACACCGTGGATCGCTCGTCGCTCGCGGTCGAAGGACAACTCATGCGCAAGTGGACGCGCGACGATCTGCAAATCAACGCCCGCTACGACTACAGCGAGAGCGATGACATCAAGACCACCGACATGGTGAAAGCCGGCGCCGCGTGGCGTCACGATTTCACCACGCGCTACTTCTCGATCTATCGTCCCGCTCTCGAGTGGAACAAGGCCTTCTACGAAGAGGGTTACGCCGGCCTCGGCAGCTACGTGCTCTTTCAGCAGGAAATCGGTGCCGGTGTGAACGTGAGCCAGCGCCCTGACCGCCAGCTTCGCTTTGGTATTTCGGAAAACTTGTTCCAGGTCTGGCAGACGCATCCGCGCGAACGCCAGGAATTCCGCGCTTACGAATCGGCCTTCTTCGAAACCGAGTGGCTGCTGCCCTGGCGCATCAGCCTGAAGGATCGCGTCGTGCTCTACTATTCTTTCGAGCGCAGCGAGTTTCAGGGGTGGGAGAACCGGTTCGAAATCGACAAAAAACTCACCGAAGCGCTCAGCGTCGGGCTGCGCCACGAAGTGCGCGAAAGCGACGACCTGCAGGTGCAGGACTACACGCTGCTGCGCTTCTTCCTCGGCCTCGATTTCTGAGCGCGCGCTGAAGTCTGGCGACGCGACGTCTCCGGGTCCCAAACGCCCCGCGAGGGCGCTCTGCCTGTCATTCCGAGCGAAGCGAAGAATCCACTTCGAGCTTCGCTGCCGAAAACGCGGCCAAGCGCACACTGGATTCTTCGCTGCGCTCAGAATGACAAACGACGGACGATGTCTGCTCTGCGACCGCTGCGACGCGTGCATGGTCCCGGCGCGAGCCGCAGTCGGTTCCGTCTCGGTGCGCTCCTTGGCCTGACCCGGTCCGCGCGCGGTCTCGACCCGAGCCGCACTTTGGCGCGACAGGGTCCGGACTCAGGCGCGGGTCACGCCTCGCACTTGAGCACGTAGACGATGCCCTGCTCGCTGCCGATCGCGAGGTAGCGATCGTCGGGCGACCACACGAGCTTCGTCGCGGCGGCGGGCATTTTTACCGTGGCGCGGAGCGGTTGCTTGCGATCGGGACTCCAGAGTTGCACGACGCCGTCGTTGCTCGCGCTGGCGAGGAGGCTGTGGGTTTTCTGAAACGCCACTGCGCAGATCGGCGCTTCATGCGGCAGCATCGCGGGCTCGCGGCCTTCGGGGCCGGCGCCGGAGCAATCCCACACGCAGACCTCGCGCCCGCCGCTCGTGGCCAGCCAGTGCGAGCCGCGATCGAAGGAGAGATGTTTCACCTTGGACTCGTAGCCGCTCATGTGCAGCTCGACGTCCTGCTCGGGAATCCAGAGGTGCACCGACGGATCCTGATTGCCGGAAACGAGCCATTTGTTGTCGGGCGACCACACGAGCGCGTGGATGCCGTTGCCGTAGGGAAACTCTTTCTGCGCGACGAAGTCGTCGGTGTCCCACAGGCACACGCCGCCGAAATACGCCACGGCCATGCAGCCGCCGGCAGGTTGCGCGGCGAGGGCGGAGATGGTTTTGGGCGCGGGCTTGAAGCGGTGCGCGATCGATCCGTCCGCCCGGAGCACGGCGAGATTTTTTCCGGCAGCGGCAAAGACGGTCGAGGTGCCGCCGGCCGGTGCTTGCGGACGCCACGCGAGATGCTCGACCCAATCCAGGCCGAGCTCCGCGGTCGCGCTGTGCTGGCCCGCGGCGGTGTCCCAGAATTTCACCGCACCGTCCTGTCCGCCGGTCGCGAGCAGCAGACTGCCCGGTTGCCAGGCGAGGCAGTTGGTGCCGCCCTCGTGGCCGGGCAGCACGTGGAGTTTCGCGCCGTCGAGCGTAGCGAAGACGCTGAGCGATCCGGCTGCGCTCGCTGCGGCGAGACGCGTGCCGTCGTCGGACCACGCGAGGTCAATCGCATAGTCGTCCAGGTGGGCGGCCCAGTGCTTGGTGAGATTCATGAGAGCGGAAACAGCGCACGAGCGTGCGCGAAGCCAGTTATTTGTTCAACTGCTGCATCTTCGCCCGGAAGAAGCGGCCCTGCGGCGCGGGGTTGTAGTCCCAGTCGGCGAGGAGCTGCGGCGACCATTGTGCGTCGAAGACCCACGGCGTCCACGAGATGCCGCGCTTTTCGAAAAACGCGATGATGGCTTCGCCGTAGGTTTCGTCGGCGATGACGGGATTGTGCGCGCCGGGGCCGTCGGCGCTCATGAAGCCGAACTCGGTGGCGACGACGGGATATTTCTTCGCGGCAAATCCCCAGTCGCGCTCCCAGCTCTCCTCCCAGTTGTCACGCTTTTGTGGATACGGATGAGTGACGTAAGCGATGCCAGGGAAGTCGATCGGGTTGTCGCGGATCGGGGAGAGATCGTAGGCCCAGTCGAAACCGGCGACGAGCGGGATGCACGCGGGGTCGATCTTGCGCAGCATGTAGATCAGGTCCTCGATGAAGGCCTTGTAGTCGGTCCACGGGAGACGGCCCATCTGGCCGTTGCGATTGGTCGGCTCGTTGTAGAGTTCGTAGAGCGCGATGGTGGATACGCCTTTGTAGCGCTCGGCGATTGTGTGCCAGAAACGAAACGTCTCGTCGCGCGAGGTGATGTAGATCGAGCGGTGGTAGACGCCGGTGAGCAGGTTGCCGATCACGTGCCAGTCGATGATCACATACATGCCGAGTTCGCCGGACCAGCGGACGGCGTCGTCGAGCAGTTTCAGATAGTTTTCCTCGCCGAGTTTGCGCCACTCGGCCGGATGGATCGGGATGCGGATGACATTGGCGTTCCAGCTTCGCGCGGCTTCGAAGTAGCGGCGACCCCAATGACCGCGCGCGAGCAGCGCCGCAGGATCGGAGGCGGCGACGCCGCGCAGGATCACGGTTTTGCCGGCAGGATCGACGAAGCGATTTCCCTGCACGGAAAGGCGCGGCAGCATCGCGGAGCTTTGCAAAGCCTCCCGTCCGGAGCTGAAGGGCACTTGCGCCGACGCGAACGAGCTGAGCGAAAGAAGCACGCCGGCGATGGCCAGCACGCGCGGGAGGAATCGGGGGAACGACATGATGAGAGGATCGAGCGTGGGTTTGCTGGATGGCGACGCAACCGGAACTGTCGGTGGTCGGCGATGCGGAGGGAAACGCGCGAGCGGGGCGTTTGGTTCCGCGGGATTTCTCTCGGGATGTTTCCGCGGGGCGGAACCGTGGTGATGCCGCCGGTCGATGAAAGGTGATGCGCGTTTGGGCGAAGCGGGTGCGGGGAGATCGGAGATTTCGGTGGTTTGTGGTGGCGACGCTGTTCACGGCGTTGGGCCTCGGACTGCTGAAGCTGTTCGTGGACGGATTCCACTGGCCCTACGCGCTGAGCACGCTCGTGCAGTCGGAGATCTGCAATCTGCTGCGCTTCCTCGTGAACGACCGGTGGGTCTTCGGTTATCCGCGCCCGACGTGGAAACGCCTCGTGCAATATCACGTCGCGAATGCGATGGGGTTCGCGCTTTGGTGGGGCGCGGCCAATGCCCTGAAGACGCTCGGTGTGAACTACCTGCTCGCCTCCGTCCTCGCGATGATCGCGGGCTTCAGTGTGAGCTGGTTCACGAATTTTCGCTGGATCTGGCGCAAGCGCCACGAGCGCGCCCCCGAGTCACGCGAGCCGGCCACCGAAGCCGGCACCCGCTGAACGCGGGCCGCCGGCACCTCCCTTCGCACGCTCATGCAGGATCCTTGCTCTGATACAAAGTAACCTATTAGGTTACTTTGTATGAAATCCGCACCGCATCCGAATCTGCAAATCTGGATGGATTTGAGCGAAGCGCTCGCGGTCGCGTCAGAGGCGATCGCGCAGCGTGCGAAGAAACAAGTCGCCCGATACGGCCGGCGTTCGTATCACGCCCGCCGACCCGGTGCAGAGACTCCATTTTGGAACGCACTCGGAGCGATGTTGCGCGCGGAGTTGACTCAGCGAGGGGCAAAGGCGCGGCTCGCGCGCTATCTGGAAATTCCGAAACAGCGGCTCGGCGACTACCTGAAAAACGGCAGCCGCATTCCCGATGGAGAGACCACGCTGCGACTGCTGAACTGGCTCGCACACAAACGAGCCGGCGGGGATCTCTCGATCTAGCCGCAGCGCTGTCGCACAAAGTAACCTATTAGGATACTTTGTGTCAGGCCAGGCAGCTCTTGAAGCCCTCGGTCAGCGCGGCGCGGTCGAGATTCTTGCCGATGAAAACGAGCGTGTTCTGGCGCGGATCGTTGCCCCATTCGCGATCGAACTTCGCGTCGAAGAGCATGTGCACGCCCTGGAAGACGAGGCGCTTGTTGGCGCCCTTGACCGCGAGCACGCCCTTCATGCGGTAGATGTCGCCGCCCTTCACGCGGAGCAGCTCGCTGATCCAGTCGTTGAGGCGCTTGCCGTCGAGATCGCCCGGCTCGCTGATGCCGATCGAGCCGACGTCGTCATTGTGCTCGTGCGTGTGGCGGAACGTGCGGTCCCACGAATATTTCACGAGCGGCTTGTCGGCGCCCGCGGCCGCCGGCGCGTAGAGATGCGTCGGCACATCGTGCGCGGTGAAGAGCACGTAGCGGCCGTCGCTCGGGATCGTGACCGGGAAATGGCCGTGCTCGTTGTGCAACTTGAGGCGGTGGAGCGTCGCGCCCGTGGTGATCTCCTCGCCGGGCTGCGTGATCTTTTCCCAGTCGGAAAACGTGACGACGGCGGCGTTGATCGCGGCGGTGAGATCCTTCTCGTCGAGCGACTTCACCGGCATCACGACGACATCGAGCTCGTTGTGATCGTGGCCACACTCCGGTCCGCACACGTGATCATGATCGTGCGAGTGCCCTTCGTGACCGTGTTCATGCTCATGCTCGTGATCGCCGTGATCGTGGTGGCCGATGCAGAGTTCATACGTGCCGGCCTTCAGTTCGTAGGCGCCGGCCCACTCGAAGGGATACTCCGTCTCCATGAACTGCGGATCGATCTCGGTCGCGCGCGAGAGATTGAAACCGCCGACGTTGAGCACGCGATCGAGCGGCACGTCGCAGTTCTTCGCGCGGTGGATTTTGGCGACCGCATTGATTTTACGGATACGCGTCTCGAGTCGGTCCAGTTCGGCGGGGTCGACGAGGTCGGTCTTGTTGAGGATGATCACGTCGGCGAAACCGACCTGCTTCACCGATTCGTCCTGCAGATCGAGGTGCTGCAGCACGTGTTTCGCGTCGACGACCGTCACGATCGCATCGAGGCGGAAGTTGCTGCGCATTTCGTCGTCGGTGAAAAACGTCTGCGCGACCGGTGCGGGATTCGCGAGACCGGTGGTTTCGATGAGGATGCCGTCGAGCTTGTCCTTGCGCTTGAGCAGACGGCCGAGCACGCGGATCAAATCGCCGCGCACGGTGCAGCAGATGCAGCCGTTGTTCATCTCGAACAACTCCTCGTCGCTGGTCACGACGAGCTGGTTGTCCACGCCGACTTCGCCAAACTCGTTTTCGATCACGGCGATCTTTTTGCCGTGCTGTTCCGAGAGGATGCGGTTGAGGAGCGTGGTTTTGCCGGCGCCGAGAAAGCCGGTGAGGACGGTGACAGGAATGGACATGACGAAAGGTAAAAGACGGTGCTGAAAGCCTCGAAAATCGAGGGAGTGAATCCTGCGCTCGCCCGATTCGAAAGGCAAACGGGGAACACCGCCGCGATGCCACGGGGCATGCACTGCGATTGACCGGCGGTGCGCGAATCGAGGCTCCCGCGGCGCGACGATTATTCGGTTTCGGAACTCGGTTCGAGGCGGTCGACGCGCACGCGGCGGCAACGATCGCCGGTGACGTCGAGCGCGGTGAGCCGATACTCCCCGACCACCACGTTTTCATCGCGACGCGGAACGCGGCCGAGCTGTTTCAAGAACCGTGCTCCGACAGTCTCCCGGGGCTGCCATTCGAGAGGCCAGCCGGTTTCGGCCTGCAGCTCGCGAAGTGTGAGCGTGCCGCTGACGACGATGCTGCGCTCGGAACGCTCGAAGATCGGTCCGCTGCCGATGTCGAACTCGTCGCGGACGTCGCCGACGATCTCCTCGATCACGTCCTCGAACGTGACGATACCCACGAGTTTCTTGTCCGCGTCGCGCACGATAGCGAGGTGGCTGCGTGCGAGCCGGAAGCGTTCGAGCATCGCGGGCAGCGGCGTTTTCAGATCAAACGTCAGCACCTCGCGCAGCAGCGGTTCGATCGATGCGTCGGTGCCCAGCGCCTGGATTTGCCAGAGCCATTCGCGCACGAGGAGGATGCCTTCGACCTGATCGAGCGAGCCGCGGCAGACGGGAAAACGGCTGTAACCGCTGGTCTGCGCGATGCGGAGATTTTCCGCGAGCGGCCGGTCGAGCCAAAGTGCGGTGACCTGATCGCGCGGCAGCATGATCTGCTGTGCGAAGGTTTCGCGCACGCGCAGCGACTGCACCATGAGTTTGTTGACGAGCGCATCGCCGGGATGCGTGTGGCGGGCGTGGCTGAAAACGTATTCGAGCTCGTCGCGACTGAAGGCGTGTTCGCCCTCGGTGGTCGGGCCGAGTCCCGCCCAGCGCAGGAACCGGTTGGCCGTGCCGTTGAGGACGTAGATGAACGGGAAGAACAGGTAATAAAACACCATCAGCGGCGCGGAGACCCAGAGGGAGACGTTCTTGGCGCGCTGGATCGCGAGCGACTTCGGTGCGAGCTCGCCGAAGATGATGTGCAGAAAAGTGATGATCGTGAACGCGAGGGCGAACGCGATCGAGTGAACCGTGGTGGGATCGTTGATGCCCCAGTTGGCCAGCAACGGTTCGAGCCGCTTCGCCAGAAACGGTTCGCCGACCCAGCCGAGTCCGAGACTGGCGAGCGTGATGCCGAGCTGCGTGGCCGAGAGCGCGGCGTCGAGATGCTGCGTGGCGCGAATCGCGAATTTCACGCGCGTGCCACCGGTTTTGGCCAGCGGGCGGAGCTGGCTCGCCCGCACCTTCACGAGTGCAAACTCGGCCGCGACGAAGAATCCGTTGGCGGCGACGAGCAGGACAATAATCGCGATTTCAAAAACAACGCCGAGGAAAGTCGTCATGCCGGAAAAGATGCCAGCAGCGTGCCAATCCTGTCCCGGAAGAAAAGAGCAACCGCGAGAAAACCTCTTTCGCGGAGCCCGAAGTCGCGCCGCTCAATGGCCCTCGCAGGTGCAGGCGTATTCGGCGTGTCCACATTCGCCGCACTCGGCGAGATTTAGCTCGATGCGGTAATTGGTCGGCTTGGCGTCGGGCGCGCTGCGAATTTGCACCACGACCCGATACGGCGCGGTGCTCTCCGGCAGCGGTGCGCGTGAAACGAAGCCCGTTTCGGTGCGCTCAAACTCGAGCGTCGTGCGCTGACCGGGAACCTCGGCGATCGCCATAACCTGTTGGCCGTCGGGCGCGGCGGCGCTCAGTGCCGCGTCGAGAAACGTGATTTTTGCGCGCCGCTCTGGCGTTACGAAGAACTCGGCTTTCTGCGGTTGGGCGTGGAGGACGCGTCCGCCATTGGGGCCGGCGGGTTTCGCTGCCCAGAGCGATGTGGAAAACGTCAGCGCGAGGAGCGGGAGGAGAAGAGTTTTGGTTTTCATGGCGAAGGATCGGTCCCATCGGCGCGGCGTTGCTCGAGCCAGTCGTAGAGCACGGGCAGCACGATGAGCGTGAGAAACGTCGAGGTGATCACGCCGCCAATGACGACGGTCGCGAGCGGCCGCTGGACCTCCGCACCGGCGCTCGTGGAAAGCGCCATCGGCACGAAACCGAGTGACGCAACAAGCGCGGTGATGAGCTTCGGGCGCAGCCGCGTGAGCGTGCCCTCGACGCAGGCCTCGCGCACGGAGCGGCCGGCTTCGCGCAGCTGGTTGATGAAGCTGATGAGCATGATGCCGTTGAGGACGGCGATGCCCGAGAGCGCGATAAACCCGATGCCGGCCGAAATGGTGAAGGGCATATCGCGTAACCAAAGAGCGAATACGCCACCGGTCGTGGCGAGCGGCACCGACACGAAGATCAATGCGGCCTGCCGCGCGCGACGGAAGCTCGCGTAAATCAGCACGAAGATCAGCAGCAACGTCGCGGGCACGATCAACGCGAGCCGCGCCCGCGCGGCTTGCAGGTTTTCGAACTGGCCGCCGAACTCGAAGGTGTAGCCGGGCGGCAGCCTGAGCTCGCGCGCGAGCCGTTGCTGGGCTTCGCGCACGAAGCTGTCGGTGTCGCGTCCGCGCACGTTGATGAGAATCGCGACGCGACGTTGCGCGTTTTCGCGGGCGATGTTGCCCACGCGTTCCACGACCTCGAGTCGGGCGAGCCGCGAGAGCGGCACCTGCACGCGTTCCGCCGTGACCGGTAGCTCGCCCAGGCCGGCGAGATCGAGTCGCTGCTCTTCGGGGAGACGCACAACGATGTCGGTGCGGCGATCGCCATCGATCAACGCGCCGACTTCGCGACCGGCGAGCGCGGTTTCGACGACAGTGTTGATCTCGTGCGGGTGGAGCGCGAGTCGCTGGAGCGCGTCGCGACGCGGCGTGATTTCCAGCGTCGGCACGCGGCCGAGCGCCTCGAACTCGACGTCGCCGCCGCCGGGAATCGCGGTGAGGATGTCGCGCGCGGCGGTGGCGAGACGCTCGAGTTCGTCGAAATCGTCGCCGTAGATCTTCAGCGAGAGATCGGCGCGCGCGCCGGCCATGATTTCGTTGAAGCGAAGCTGGATCGGTTGGGTGAAAAGATACGTCTGACCCGGAATCGTGCGGACCAGCTCGCGGCGCATCAGCTCGACCAGCTCGGCCTTCGTGACCGTGCGGCCGGCGACCTTCCGCCACTGCTCGCGCGGGTGAAGGAAGACGTAGGTATCGGCGACGTTGGGACCCATCGGGTCCGTCGCGATTTCGGCGGTGCCGATGCGCGAAAACGTGTGGCTGATCTCGGGAAACCTCTCGAGCAGCAGTTTTTCGGAGCGGCGTTGCAGCTCGAGCGAGTCGGAGAGCGCGACGCTGTTGCCGCGTATCATTTGGATGGATACCGAGCCCTCGTCCAATTGCGGAATGAACTCCGCGCCGAGCCGGCCAAAGAGCCAGACGGAGAGGCCGAAGACCGCGACCGCAGCGCCGATGACGAGCCAGCGCAGCCGGAACGCCCACGCGAGCAGCGGGGCGTAGAGGGCTTTGATCGCGCGCACGACGACGTTGTCGGTTTCGCTGATCCGTCCGCGCAGCCACACGGACGAAAGCGCGGGCATCAGCGTGAGCGCAAGGAGGAGCGAGCCGAGCAGCGCGAGGATCACCGCGACGGCCATCGGGCGGAAGAGTTTCCCCTCGATGCCGCCGAGCGCGAGGATCGGCACATAAACCAGCGTGATGATCAGCACGCCGAAGAACATCGGGCGCGCCACCTCGCGCGCAGAACCTCGCACGACTTCGAGACGCTCGGCCGGCTGGAGTGCGCGGCCAAGCGCATGCTGTCGCTCGCCCAAATGGCGCAGAATGTTTTCCACCATCACAATCGCGCCGTCGACGATCAGGCCGAAGTCGATCGCGCCAAGGCTCATGAGGTTCGCGGAGAGTTTCGTCTGCGCGAGGCCGGTGAGCAGAAACAGAAACGAGAGCGGAATCGCGAGGCTCACGAGCAGCGCGGCGCGCCAGTTGCCGAGGAAGAGCAGCAACACGGCCGCGACCAGCGCAGCGCCTTCGACGAGGTTGGTTTCGACCGTGCGGATCGTCGCGCGGACGAGATCGGAGCGGTTGTAGACGATGCGGAGATCGACTCCTGCTGGGAGTTTCTCGCGGATCTCTTCGAGCTTCAGTGCGGCGTGCCGCGCGACGCGGCGGCCGTTTTCGCCCGCGAGCATGATGGCTGCGCCCGTGACGGTTTCCTCGCCGTCTTCGGTCGAGGCGCCGGCGCGCACGGCGGAGCCGAGTCCGACGCTGGCGAGACTGCGCACGAGCAGCGGCTGCGCGGCGCCAGCGAACTTCACGGGGAGGTTCGCGATTTCGTCGAGATCGCGCGCGCGTGTCGGCGCGCACGACGACCGCTTCGCCGCCGATCTCGAGCACGCCGCCACCGGTGTTTTCCGTGCTGGCGCGAAGCACTTCGCAGAGTTGGTCGAAGCTCACGCCTGCGGCGGCGAGTTTCGCAGGATCGGGCTGCACGACGATCTGGCGTTCGTAACCGCCGATTGCGTTGACCTCGGCGAGACCGGGCGTGGCGCGCAGACGCGGTTTCACGATGTAGTCGTGGATGAGGCGCAGCTCGCGGAGTTGCTCGGCGCGGTCAGCGGGTTTGTCGGGCGCATCGTCGCGATAACGCAGTGTGTAGTAGAGAATTTCGCCCAAGCCGGTGCTGATCGGCGCGAGACGCGGTGAGAGGCCGGCGGGAAGTTGTTCGCGGACTTCGGCGAGACGTTCGGTCACGAGCTGACGCAGACGGTAGATGTCCACGTCGTCCTCAAACGTCATCGTGACCTGCGAGAGCCCGAACTTCGAGAGCGAGCGCAGCTCGACCATCCCGGGCAGGCCGGACATCGCGAGTTCGATCGGGCGTGTGACCGTGCTCTCGATTTCTTCGGGCGCGAGTGCGGGCACTGCGGTGTTGAGCTGCACCTGCGGGCTCGTGATATCCGGCACCGCGTCGAGCGGAATGCGCGTCGCGGACAAAAGCCCGGCGGCCATCAGCAGCACGGCGCAAAATGCGACGACCGCACGGCGCCGCAGGGAGAACTCGATGATGTGCTCCAGCATCAGTGTCCGTCGGCGCAGCCGACGCCTCCGTTGACGGCCTGCAACTCCGCGAGCCAGAGCGCGCGTGTGCCGGCGACGACGATGCGGTCGCCTTCGTAGAGGCCCGAATCGACCTGCTGATCGGAATCGAGCGTGACGGCGGTGCGGAGCAGCCAACCGTCGTTTTCCACGTAAACGAAGTTTCCGCGCGCGGTGCGCAACAACGCCCCGGCGGGTAACGTGCCGTCGAATTCCGCGATTTCCACGCCGGCGAAACGCGTGGCGTGTTCGTTGAGCTGGAGTCCGTGCGAGGCCTTATAGGTGCAGGCCGTTGCGACGTCGTGCTCGTGTGCGTCGGTCGCGTGCGAATCGGCGCAACCGGATGTGGCGAGCGCGATCACCGCGAGCAATAAAGACAGAACCGTTTTCATGGTGCGGCGGTGACGAGCGGTTGATCGAGACCGGTGAGCAGTTGCAGGCGCAGGCCGGCTTCGAGTGCTTCGCGCTGCGTGTCGAGAAGCGCATCGACTGCTTCGAGATAGGCGGATTGCAACTCGACGTAGATCGCGAGTGGCACGGCGCCGAGCCGGTAGTGTTCGTCGGCGAGTGCGGCCGCTTCGCGGAAACGCGCGACCGAGTCGGGCGCCCAGCGGTCGATCTCGGCGCGTTTGGCTTCGAACGTCTGCGCGGCGGCAACGACTTCGCGTTCGAGTTCGCGTTCGGCGACGCGCACTGCGGCTTCGGCCTGGCGGCGGCGCGCCTCGGCCGCATCGACGCCGGCACGCCGCGCACCGCTCAGCGGCAGTGGCAGCGACACGCTCAGGCCGACGGTGGTCTCGCGTTCGCCGGCGTTTTCGCGCGAGACGTAGGGGCCGACCGCGAGCGCGGGTTTGCGTTCGTGACGCGCGAGGCGGACGAGGTTTTCCTGTTGGTCGAGCTCGAGCAGTCGCGCGCGATACTCGAAATGATTTTCGCGCGCCGCGGTGAGCAACGCTTCGATCGCGGGTGCCGCGCGAAACGCGAGCGTCGGTGTTGCGACGTCGGCCGGCGCGGTGAGGGGCGCGCCGCGCAGTTGATTCAGCTCCGCGAGCGCTGCGGAGGCCGCGAGGGCGGCGTCGGTCGCGCGACGTTGCAGCGCGAGTTCCTGGGCCTCGATCACGCGCGTTTCAAGGAGCGGCGTGAGACCGGCCGGATCGCGCGCGAGAAACGTCTCGCGCAACTCGCGGAAACGCTCCGCGACCTCGGCGGTGGCGGCGGCTTTCTGGCGGGCGGCGCTGAGACCGAGGGCGAGCGAGAGCGCACGCACTTTCAGCGCGGCGCGAAAACGTGCGAGGCCAAGTTCGGCGAGCGCGACATCGCCATTGGCGATCGCCTTGCGCAGTGCGAGCCGGCCGGGCCACTCGAACGTCTGCGTGAGCGACACCGACCACGCGGTGCCTTCGCCGGCGAGGGCACCGTCGGCTTCCCGCACGCGTTTGCGTCCCGCTTCGAGCGAGAGTTCGGGATCGGCCCGCGTGCCAGCCGCGCGGACGGCCGCACGCGCCGCGTCGAGCTCGGCTTCGTAGAAGCGAGCCTCGGGGTGTTGCGCGACGATTTCGTCGAGCAACGCGTGCACCGGCGTCGGTGTTTCCGCCGCGAGCACGGAGGAGGAGAGGAGAAGGGAAAGAAAAACGACAGTAGGCTTCATGACGTGAGGCCGCGTGCGCACACGCGGCAGCAGCTGGAGGGAAACGCCCGCGCCACGATGGCGGCGCGCGACGGCAACTCGGCGGACTCGCGCAGGAGTCCGGCTCAGGTCAGGAAGCGGGGGAGGGGGCGCGCGCCGGCAACGCCGCTCGCGCGAGGAAGTGCCACGTGTGCGTCAACTCCGCGGGCGCTTCGAGCGTCTCGTTGAGACCCGGCAGCGCATCCATGGGCAGCTCGGGCGGTTCGAGCAGGAAGCAGCGGATGCACGCGCAGAATGCCGGAGCGGCGAGGGCAATGTTGTTCAGACCGGGTTTGATCCACGGACTTTCGACCACATCGCACGTGTCGCGCGGCGGTTCGGCGTCGGATTTGCAGTGCTCGACCTTGCACGAGAAGAGCTCGTCGAGTCCCGCGGCCTCGAACTGGCAATGCAGCGTCGCCGGCAGCCACAGGGCCATCAGCGCAAATGCCAGCATGTTTCGAAAGCGACGCACGCGCTGAACGTCGCGGACGCCTCCCGCTTGTCAAGACGACCGCGATCGCTCCGGGCTACAGCCCGGTCGCACGATGGGGAGTTTGCGCACGAGCCTGCGATTGCATTCTCTTCCGCAACCGTGGCAGCGTGTATACGTCAGGCCCCAGACCTAGATCCCCTCACCCCGATGTCTAATTACACCACTCTGAATCGTCGCGATTTCATCAAGTTCTCGGCCGTCGTTGCCGCGATGCTCGGCTTCTCCGGTTGCGTGAGCCTCCAGCGCAACCCGCGCAAACCCCGTCCCATCGCACCCGGCGCCAAGATCCGCATCGCGCAGATCGGCTGCGGCGGCAAGGGCTTCAGCGATATCATGGCGCACCGCGACGAAGACGTCGTCGCCCTCTGCGACATCGATCTCGAGGGCTGGCCCGAGATGGTGAACAACAACGGCGTCCGCGAACCCGGCCCGTCGAACATGTCGAAGCTCAAGGCCGAGTTCCCCAACGCCAAGCTCTACACCGATTTCCGGAAAATGCTTCTCGAGATGGACGACCAGATCGACGCGGTCGTCATCTCCACGCCCGACCACATGCACTTCCTGCCGGCCTACATGGCGATCATGTTGGGCAAGCACGTCTACGTGCAAAAGCCGCTCACGCAGACCGTGGGCGAGGCCCGCGAACTCCTCCGCCTCGCGCGCCTCAACGGTGTCGTCACGCAAATGGGCAACCAAGGCCACGCGGGCGAAGGCATCCGGCTCGTCACCGAGTGGTTCAACGCCGGCATTCTTGGCGAAGTTCGCCAGGTCGAGGTCTGGACCAACCGTCCCGTCTGGCCGCAGGGCATGACCGAGTGGCCGAAGGAAGAATCGCAACCGCGTCCGCTTGATTGGGAGTCGTTCATCGGCCGCGCGCCCATGCGCCCCTACAGCAGCGAGATTCATCCGTTCAAGTGGCGCGGTTTCATCGACTACGGTTGCGGCGCGCTCGGCGACATGGCCTGCCATCTCATGGACGCGTCTTACTCCGTCCTCAAACTCGGTGCGCCGCAGAGCGTGGAGCTCAAGCGCATCGATGGCGCGAGCAACATCGCCTTCCCGAACTCCGCGATCGTCGAGTATCAGTTCCCCGCCCGCGGCAATCTGCCGCCCGTGAAACTCACGTGGTATGAAGGCGGCCTGAAGCCCGAAAAACCCGCCAGCATGGAGGCCAACCGCCAGCTCGCGCACGGCGGCCAGCTCATCATCGGCAGCGAAGCGATCGTTTACGACGGCAACGACTACTGCAACAGCCCCCGCATCGTGCCCGAGGAACTGCACCGCAAGCTCGCGCCGAAGTTCCCGCCCAAGACGATCCCGCGCGTGCCCAACGCGAATCCGCACACCGAGTGGACCGACGCCATCCGCGCCAACAATCCCCTCGGGGCTGGTTCCAACTTCGAGTATTCGGTGCCGTTCACCGAGACCGTGTGTCTCGGCACGCTCGCGATTCTCACGGGCAAGAAACTCTCGTGGGACGCCGAGGCGATGACCACCGGCGACGCGGAAGCCGACAAGCTCCTCTATCCGACCTATCGTCGCGGCTGGGCTCCTGAAAACCTCATCTGAGTCCCGACGCACGTCGTCGTTTTCCCCCAAACCCCGCGCTTCACCGCGCGGGTTTTTTTGCGCACGCGAAAGCCGCGTCTGCGCTCACGATTCGGCCCATGTTGAAAGGTGGAGCCCGCCGTCCTCGGCGGGCTTGCTGGCCGTGCGCAGCCGAAACAACCCGCCGAGGACGGCGGGTTCCACCTACTGGAGACGCCATGTCCTCGTCGCGGCACAGCTCACCGACTCGTGCCAACGTCCGCACCATGTCGGGACCAAGTGCGGACCACCTCGAGCCACCGTGCGGACTCGGTCGCGGCGAGGTGCGCACCAGGTCGCGACAGGATCCGCTCCGAGTCGGGACGCGTGGTCACTTCGTCGGGCCAGCGCGCGGACGTGGTCGCGGCCAGTGCCGCCCTTGGCGTGTCATTCTGAGCGAAGCGAAGAATCCAGTGAGAGAGTCGCAGCCTGTAACGCCTACGAAGCGCCAAGTGGATTCTTCGCTTCGCTCAGAATGACAATCGAGGGGCGCCTGCGGTCCGCCTACAACCGCACGCGTCGGAGACGGAGGGCGTTGGTCACGACGCTGATCGAGCTGAGGCTCATCGCCACGCTCGCGAGCATCGGGTGCAGCAGCCAGCCGGTGAGCGGATAGAAAAGTCCCGCCGCGACCGGAATCCCGAGGCCGTTGTAGAGAAAGGCGAAGAAGAGGTTTTGCTTGATGTTGCGCAGCGTCGCGCGACTCAGGTGCACCGCGCGCACGAGCGCCTGCAGGTCGCCTTTCACGAGCACGAGTCCTGCGGTGTGCATCGCGACATCGGTGCCGGTGCCCATCGCGATGCCGACTTCGGCGGCGGCGAGCGCGGGCGCATCGTTGAGACCGTCGCCGGCAAACACGACGCGTTCGCCGCGAGCTTGGTGTTCGCGCACGAGCTCCTGTTTGCGCGCGGGCGTCACGCCGGCATGAAAACCGTCGAGTTTCAGTTCATCGGCCACCGCGCGCGCGGCGGTTTCGCGATCGCCGGTGATCATCACGACACGCAGGCCGAGATGCTGCAATTCGCGCACGGCGGCGGGTGTGGTCGCCTTCATCGCATCGGCGAGCGCGAGTGTGCCCGCCGGTTGATCATCGATCGTGACCGCGACGAGTGTCGCGTTCGGCGCGGTTGCGGCTGTCTCCGGCGGCGCGCGATGCACGAAAACGCGTCGGCCTTCGATGGTCGCCCGCACGCCGAAGCCGGGCTCGGCGGAGAAATCGGACGCGCTCGGGAGCGTGAGTCCGCGTTCGCGCGCGGCACGGACGATCGCGCGGGCCAAGGGATGTTCGCTCGCAGATTCGGTCGTGGCCGCGAAAGCGAGCAGGGCGTCTTCGCGCGAAGAGAAAGAGGAAAGAGAAAGATCGGGAGCGGGCGTGATTGCGACAAGACGCGGTTTGCCCTCAGTGAGCGTCCCGGTCTTGTCGATCAGCAGCGTGGTCGCGCTCG
Organism: Opitutus sp.; assembly: GCA_024707325.1. GTDB lineage: Bacteria > Verrucomicrobiota > Verrucomicrobiia > Opitutales > Opitutaceae > Opitutus. The sequence continues at coordinate 1,571,555 of JANPZY010000001.1, forward strand.
CGAGGCGCTCGAGCGCGGCGGCGTCTTTTACCAGCACGCCGGCCTGGGCCCCGCGGCCGATGCCGGTCACGATGGACACCGGCGTGGCGAGACCGAGCGCGCACGGGCAGGCGATGATGAGGACGGCCACCGCGTTGAGCATCGCGTGGAGAAGCGCCGGCTGCGGTCCCCAGACGGCCCACGCGATCGCGGTAAGCAGCGCAACGAGCGCGACCGCGGGTATGAAGAAACCGGATACGCGATCGGCCAGCCGGGCGATCGGCGGTTCGCTGTCCTGGGCGGCTTCGACGAGTTGCACGATGCGCGCGAGCAGCGTGTCGCGGCCGACTTTCTCGGCGCGGAAGACGAAGCTGCCGGTGGTGTTGAGTGTGCCGGCGCTCACGCGATCACCGGCACGTTTCGGCACGGGATCGGGTTCGCCGGTGAGCATCGACTCGTCGATCTCGCTCGCGCCTTCGTGCAGGACGCCGTCCACGGGCACGTGTTCACCGGGGCGCACGCGGAGCAGATCGCCTGGTTGCACGGCGTCGAGCGGCACATCGGATTCCGTGCCGTCGGCCGATATGCGGTGAGCGGTGGCCGGTGCCAGATCCATGAGCGCGCGAATCGCGGCGTCGGTGCGCGAATGCGCGCGCTGTTCGAGGATCTGGCCGAGCAGGACGATCGTGGTGATAAACGCGGTGGCCTCGAAATAGAGCGGCACGCCGTGATCCGTTCGCATGATCGCGGGAAAGTGTTTTTCGAAGAGCACGGCGAACACGCTGTAGAAATACGCGGCGCCGGTGCCCGTGACCGTGAGCGTGAACATGTTGGGGTCGCGCTCGCGGAGCGATTTCCACCAACGACGGATGAACGGCGCTCCGCACCAGAAGAAGATCGGAGTGGTCAGAACGAGCTGCACCCATGCGAGCACGCGCGGCTCGAAACCGTGAAAGAAATGCGGCGCGACCATCGGTCCCATCGCGAGCGCGAGCACCGGCAACGTGAGCGCGAGCGACACGTAGAGCCGCGGACGCAGATAGCGCTCGTGCGGCAAACCCATGTAAACGGGTTCGTTCGCGGTGCTGGATGGAGACGAGGCGGGCGCTTCGTGCGCGCAGCAATGAGACATGTCGTCAGGATACCGCGGAATCAGGCGCGCTCAACTTCCGCTCGTGCAACCACGCGAAGATCACGGGCGTGACGATAAGAATGTGCAGCAGCGATGAGAGCATGCCGCCGACCACCGGAGCGGCGAGCGGCTGCATGATCTCCACGCCTGTCCGCGTGCTCCAGAAGATCGGCACGAGGCCCGCGATCGTGGTGGCGACCGTCATGACCTTGGGCCGCAGGCGCAGACGCGCACCGGCCTTGATCGCATCGATGAGTTCGGTGTGCGTGAGCGTGACGTTTTCGGATGAACCTTGTGCAGTGCGTTTGGCGGCGAGGGCGTTTTCCACGGCCTCGTTGAGATACACGACCATCACGACGCCCGTCTGGATCGCCGTGCCGAAGAGCGCGATGTAGCCGACCCACACCGCGACGCTGAAGTTGAAGCCCAGTATCCACTGCAGCAGGACGCCGCCCGTGAGCGCGAACGGCACCGCGAGGATCACGTGCGCCGCCTCGGCCGCGGAGCGGAACGTGAGCGTGAGCACGACAAAGATGATGAGAATCACCGCGGGCAGGATGAACTGCAGCGTCTTCCGCGCGCGGATCTGGTTTTCGTATTGGCCGGAAAACTCGACCGTCATGCCCGGATCGAGTCGCACCTCGCGCTCGAGCCTCGCTTTGACTTCGTCGACAAACGAGCCGAGGTCGCGGCCCGTGACGTTGGCCTGCACGAAGACGCGCAGACGGCCGTTTTCGCTGGCGATCTCACTCGGGCCGACGACGCGTTGGATCGTGGCGAGCTGGCCGAGCGGCACGTAGCGATCCTCGCCGATGGCGACGGGCAACGCGCCAAGCCGATCGAGGTCTTCGCGATCGGTGTAGTCGAAGCGCACCTGCACAGGCCAGCGTTCGCGACCTTGGATCGTCGTCGTGGCAGTTTTTCCGCCGAGGCCGGTTTCGACGACCATGAGCACATCGGCGACATTGAGGCCGTAGCGCGCGGCGGCGGCGCGGTCGACGTTGATCTCGAGATACGGTTTGCCCTGCACGCGCGATGGCGCGACGCCGGTGGCGCCCGGGACTTGGGCGACGATTTGCTCCACCTCAAAGGCCTTTTGCTGCAGCGCATCGAGATCGTCGCCGAAGATTTTCACGCCGAGCTGCGCGCGAATGCCGGTCGAGAGCATGAGGATTCGGTTCTCGATCGGTTGGAGAAAACCGGGCACGTAGCCGGGCACCTGCGTGAGTTTTTCGGTGAGCTCGGCGATGAGTTTTTCCTTCGTCATGCCGGGCCGCCACTCGGAGGTCGGTTTCAGCATGATCGTGGTCTCGATCATCTCGACCGGCGCGGGATCGGTGGCGGTGTCGAAGCGGCCGAGTTTGCCCGCGGCGCTCGCGACTTCGGGCGTTTCGCGCATCACGCGATCCTGCCACGCCATGATGCGCTTCACTTCGGTGAGCGACGTGCTGGGCAACAGCACCGGCATGAAAAGCAGCGAACCTTCCTCGAGCGTCGGCATGAACTCGGTGCCGAAGCCATGAGGCAGCTTCGCTGCCAGTTGAGGGTTGAGAGTTGAGAGTTGAGAGAGGAAGCGCGACGGCAGGCCGAAGGCGAGGATGAGGCAGAACGCGAGCAGCGCGACGGCGAGGCCAAGCACGGTCTTGCGCCAGCGCAGCGCCCAATCGAGCACTGGATCGTAGAGCGCGAGCAGGCCACGCATCACCCAGTTGCGCTCCTCGGCATGAAAAGGTCCGCGCACGAGATAGGTGCAGAGCACGGGCACAAGCGTCACCGCGAGCAACGTCGCGCCGACCATCGCAAAGGTCTTCGTCCACGCGAGCGGGTGGAACAGTTTTCCCTCCTGACCGGTGAGCGTGAAGATCGGCACGAACGCGAGGATGATGATCCCCATCGCGAAAAAGATCGGGCGACCCACCTGTTGCGACGCTTCGAGCGTGATCTGCCAGTAGTCGCGCGCAGTCAGTGGAGGCGCCGCGGGGGAGCGATTTTTTCTCTGCGAGTTCGCAGTGACGGACGACGTTTTCCGTCATCACGATCGCCGCGTCCACGAGCACACCGATGGCAATCGCAATGCCCGTGAGCGACATGATGTGCGACTGGATGCCGAACTCCTTCATCAGGATGAACGAGATCAGGATCGAGGCCGGGAGCGGCAGCGTGACGATGAGAATGCTGCGGAAGTGGAAGAGGAAGATCACGTGCATGAGCGTCACGAGGATCACCGCTTCCCAGAGGGTGTGCTTGAGCGTGGCGATTGCGCGGTCGATCAGGCTGCTGCGATCGTAAAACGTCTCGATCGTCACGCCCGGCGGCAGTCCGCGCGAGATGTCGGCGATCTTGGCCTTCACGTCCTTGATCACCTGATACGCGTTTTCGCCGGAGCGCATCACGACCGTGCCGCCGACGACTTCCTGGCCGTCCACATCGAGCGCGCCGCGACGGTAGTCGCCGCCGACCTGCACCGTAGCGACGTCGCGCAGATAAACCGGCACGTCGTCGCGCGTGGTGAGGACGATCGTCTCGATGTCCGACGCGGAGTCGATCAAGCCGCGTCCGCGCACGACGAACTCGAGACCGTTTTCCTCGAGCGTGCGGCCGCCGACGTTGAGGTTGGCCGCGGCGACCGCGTTGAAGATCTGTTGCAGCGACACGCCGTATTGGCGCATGCGCAGCGACGACACTTCGACCTGCCACTGACGCACGAAGCCGCCGATGCCCGCGACTTCGGCGACGCCCGGCACGGCGGCGAGTTGATAGCGAATGAAGTAATCCTGCAGCGCGCGCAGCGAGCCGAGGTCGTTTTTGCCTGACGTGTCCTTGAGATAGTATTGGTAAACCCAGCCGAGGCCCGTCGCATCTGGACCGAGACGCGGCACGACGCCCGCGGGCAGCACGTCACCGAGATAGTTGAGCCGTTCGAGCACGCGCGTGCGTGCGAAGTAGTTGTCGATCCTGTCCCCGAAAATGACCGTGATCAGCGAGAAACCGAACATCGATGTCGCGCGCACCGTGCGCACGCCGGCGAGTCCCTGTAGGTTGACCGAGAGTGGATACGTGACCTGGTCCTCGACCTCCTGCGGACTGCGGCCCTCCCAATCGGCGAAAACGATAACCTGATTTTCACTGAGGTCGGGAATCGCATCGATCGGCACCTGACGCACGGCGAAGATGCCCCAGCCGAACAACAGCAACGTGCCGCAGAGAACGAGAAAGCGATTCTCGAGCGACCAGCGAATGAGCGCGGAGATCATGAAGGTATTTTCGATTTGGGATTCTCGATTTTCGATTTCGGATGGCGGGACGCGGTCGCGTCCCAATCCAAAATCGAGAATCGAAAATCAAAAATTCATCGGACTTCCTCGCCGCAGTCGGGCATCGTGGAGCCGAAGAACGGATTCTTGAGCGGCTGATTGCGCTGCACCCAGCGACCGTGACCGAGCACAGGCGTCATCGGGCACTGGAAAACCTTCACGCTCAGATGCGCGCGATGCGGTTTCGCGAGATCGGCGACGACGGTGCTCCACGGTTCGAAGGAGCGACGCGCGGCTTTGAGCGACGTGCCGAGTTCGAGCGCGGGCAACGACAAGGAAGCGGACGCGCTCTCGAGGCGCGGAAAGATTTTCTGATACGCGGCGAAATCATCGTTCGCGAGCGCGTCGGCCGCCTCTGCGGCGACATCGACGAGGCGCGCGAGTGCGTCCATCGACACTTCGGCGCGTGGCGTAGCGGATGTGGGCGCAACGCCGCCGTGCTGGTGGCCGGAACTACCCGCGGAGGCCGCGTGTGTGAGCTGCGCCTGAGCATCGATCAGGAGAGCGGCGGTGGTGACGACCGCTTCGCCCTCATTCAAACCTTCGAGCACTTCGACCAGCGTGTCGCCGCGACGGCCGAGACGGAGTTTGCGTTGTTCGTAAGTGCCGTCGCCGAGGTCGACGTAGGCGATCGGGCCGGTGCCGATGTCGAGGATCGCTGCGCGCGGTGCGGCGAGCACGGCGGGCGATTCGACCAGCACGCGCGCCTCGGCCAGCACGCGATGCAGCAGCGTGTGACTTTCGCCGACGCTGTTAAAATGCGGATTGGGCAGGACCACGCGGACCTTGGTCGTGCGCGTGAGATCGTTGAAATTCGGATCGATGAACGCGATCGGCGCCTCGATCACTTCGCCGGGCACCGCACGCGTGGTGATTTGCACCGTCTGGCCGACGCGCAACCACGGCACGTCCTGCTCGTAGGCGTCGAAGAGGAACCACATGCGCGAAAAGTCGGCGATCTCGAAGAGCCGGTCGCTCGTCTGCACGTATTGGCCCTCGTAAACGGATTTGCTCACGACCACGCCGGTCGCGGGGGAACGTAGCACGACGGTCGCGCTCGGCTCCTGCGTGCGTTCGAGTTCGGCGATTTCGGTTTCGGTCAGTCCCAGTTCGAGCAAGCGTTCCCGCGCGGCGGCGATGTCGGTCGCGGCAAACGCGATGCTGCCGGCGCGCAGTCGCTCGAGAAACACGCGCTGCGCGGTGAGCATTTCGGGACTGTAGAGCGTGGCGAGCGGCGCGCCTTCCTCGATCGTTGCGCCGACGTAGTTGAGGTGAAGTTCCTCGATGCGGCCCGGAATACGCGCGGAGAGGATGCGGTGACGTGTGTCGTCATCCTCGATCCGGCCCGTCACGCGGACCGTGCGCGTGAGCGGTTGGCGCGAGACCGGGCTTGTTTGCACGCCGATCGTGGTGATCGAAGACGGCGAGAGCGTGACCGTGGTCGTGTTGCCGCTGCCGACGGGCGTGCGCACTGCGGCGACGAGGTCCATGCCACACACCGTGCACTTCGAGCGTGGTTGATCGCTCTTGATCCACGGGTGCATGGGGCACTGGTAAACGGGCTTGGCCTCGGCGTGGTCGTGTGCGGGCGCGGCGAAGCTCGGGCTCGCGGCGACGGAAAGAAGACCGATGATCGTGGCGAAAAGGAAACGGCGCATAGGTGCTTACTCCCACTAAACCGGCCCTCGCAAAATCCCTCGGAAAAATTTCGCGAGGGGTTTTGGCGGTCTCGGGTTATACTTCTGCAACCGCTCGTTCTCTCATGGATCACGAAAACTCTCCCGATTCGCTTTCCCGCACGCTCGCCGACTGGCAGGTGCAACCGCCGCGCTCGCCGCAGTTTCGCGCCGCGGTATGGGCCCGTCTGGAACAGGTGCGTCGACCGGCCGATTGGCCTGCCTTTGCGCGGGCGCATGCGCGCGCCCTCGGCGGAGCGCTCGCCCTTGCGCTGGTGATCGGCGCGTGGGTGGGACGCGAACAGGCTCGCGCGCGCGTCGAAGCGGATCGCGCGCTGATCGCTTCGGCTTACGTGCACGATATGGACGCACGACTGATGCGACTGCCGTGAGAAACTGGTGGCTCAGTCTGCTCGTGGTGCTCGCCGCCGGCGCGGCGTCGTTTGGCGTGTTCTACGCGCTCAACGACGACGCCGAGCTGCGCCGCGCTGCACGCGACGGCGACGCGATGGCGTGGCTGCGCGCGGAGTTTCATCTGAGCGACGAGCAGTTCGCGGCGATTCGCCAGTTGCATGACGATTACGCGCTCGTGTGCACCCGGCACTGCCGCGCGATCATCAACGCCCGGCAGCGGCAGGCGCCTGCGGGCGAAATCGCGACGCTGGAACAGGTCTGCGTGGACGCGATGACGGAGCACTTCCGCCGGGTGGCGTCGCTAATGCCGGCGGGCGAAGGGGAGCGGTATCTCGCGATCGTGCTGCCGCGCATCGCGAACTACGAACATGTGGGGGCACCGAGTGTGCAGGTGACGCCTTGAGCGCCGATCGCGAGGCGATGCAACGCGTGCAGCGCGGCGACGAGGCCGCGCTGGGCGAACTCATGCACACGTGGGAACAGCCCGTGAAGCGCCTGCTCGCGCGCATCGTGCTCAACGCCCGCGACGCCGAGGAACTGGCGCAGGAGACCTTCGTCCGCGTGTGGACGCAGCGGGAGAAGTTTCACGCGGACGCGGAATTTCGTCCCTGGCTTTTTTCGATCGCAGTGAATCTTGCGCGCAACCGGCTCCGCTGGTGGCGGCGGCGTCGAGCATCTCGCTCCACGAGTGGAGCGAGACGCGAGAGATGGAAGATGGAAGATCGGAGATGGGAGCAGCAGCGTTGGAGCAGGCGGAGCGTGCTGAGGCTGTGCGTGCGGCGATCGCGGCGCTGCCGGTCGAGTTGCGCGAAGCGGTGGTGCTTTCCGAATACGAACAGCTCTCGCACGCGGAAATCGCGTCCGCGCTCGGGACCACGGCAAAGGCCGTGGAATCGCGACTCTATCGTGCGCGGGAAAAACTCCGCGGCGCGCTGCGCCGCTGGGTATAAAACAAAGTCGCGCCGGATAAGGGCGCGACTCGGGATGGATCGTGGCTCGACCCGGGACGGACGTGGGCTCGACCGTGTGCGCACCTTGGCGCGACGTGGGACGCACTCAGTCCCGACCCGGTGCGCACAAGGGCGCGAGTCGGATCATTTCTTCACGTTGGTCGTCTTGACGTTCTCGAGCCAGAAATCGTCTTCGCGGACGATCACGGTGGCGGTGATGGCCTGGCCTTGTTTCACCGCTTTCAGAACGGAGTCTTCGGCGCGGAAGGCCATCGTCATGGCCTTCATGAGGCCGGGAATCTCCTCGTGCTTGATGAGCAGCGTGCCCTTTTCCGCGTAAACGGCGGTGATCACGCCCTTCAGCGGGAAGCGTTGTTCCTCTTTCGCAGCGGCAACGGGAGCGGGCTTGGGTGCCGCGCCGAAATTTTGCGTGGCGGCGACCACCGGGGTGGCCACGGCGACAGCGAGGAGGAAGGGGAGAAGTTTTTTCATGGTGGACTGGAGAGAGTGAAACCGAATGGCGAAAGGTTGCAATGGCGCGCTAACTTTGACGCGCGCGAGCGACCTCGAGTTGCACGGCATGAAGGGAGGCGAAGATGTCGCGCAGAAACGCGATGAGCGAAGCGGCCAGAAACAGAATGCTCGTGATGAACACGATCACGAGACCGAGACCGGGCTCGCGGGCGAAGAAGGCGGTCGCGAACAGGCCAAGGATGAGCACGCAGGAGCTGAGCATGCTGCAGCCGGCGAAGGTCACGGCGAGGCGGATGTAGTGCGCGCGCCGCCACATGATGTCCAGTTGGTGGCCGAGGTGCTGGCGATCGACTCCGGGCGCCGCGGCGCGGGCCTGACCCGCGAGCGCGCGCGTGCGATCGACGATGCGGCCCATGCGATTGGTGAGCGTGATGGTGAGCGCGCCCACGCCGGAAATCAGGATCACGGGCGAGATCGAGAGCTGGATGATCGAAGTAAGCGAATCCGGAGTGAGCGTGTCCATGAAACGGCGGTGCGCGCTCGCGCGAGGAACGGCGGCGCGCGCGGAAACGACTTACCGTGCCGGCTGGACGTCGACGAGCCAGAAGTCGCCGTCGCGCTGCTCGAGCTGCGCGGTGATCGCCTGGCCTTTTTGCGCGGCGTCGAGCGTGGCGGCGTCGACTTTGAGGAGCATCGTCATCGCTTTCATGACGCCGGGAATCTCCTCGTGCTTAACGAGCAGCGCGGAGTGCTCGCGTCGCACGTCCTTGATGACGCCTTTCAACGGATGGCGCACGGGTGCGGCGGCGGGCGCGTCGTCGGCGTGGCAACAGCAGACCTCTTTGCCTTCGCAGCAGGTGCAGCCACAGTTGAGCGATTCGGCGTGTTCGCCCGCGCGGGTGAACGGGATGAGCGCGAGCACGAGGAGGAGGGAGCGGAGGGATTTCATGAAAGGAAAAGTTACCAGCGGAAGTCGGTGCCGAAGAAGAAGCCGCGGCTTTCGCCGGGGAGGAATTGAGGCTGGTCGTTGCCAGCGGCGTTTTCAATCACGCCCGTGGTGGCGGCGTAACGGCGGTCAGCGAGGTTGCGCACTTCGACGAACCACGAGAAACCCGACGGCTGGCGACGACCGAGACGAAAACCGGCGATCGCGTAGGCATCGGCCGCGAAGGTGTTGCGGAAATCGATGTAGGTTTTCGACGGCGAGAGCGTGAACGTGGGGCCGGCATACCAGCCCGCGGCGTTTTCCCAGGTGAGTTCGCCGCGGACGAGATGCGGCGGAAGACCGGGCAGCGTGTTGCTCCCGTAGAGCGAATCGTCGTCGAAGGTGAACCGCCCCCACGTCCAGGCGGCGCGCAGCACGAGCCGGTGATCGGGACGCGGCGCGTTCCACGCCTGGCCGAGCAGATCGAGATCGAAGCCGAGTTCGACGCCCTGATGGAGCGTGCGGTCGGCGTTGATCGTGGCGGCAGGCGTGGACGGATTTTGGTCGTGATCGAGACTGAGCAACTCGCCGTGCACCGCGGAGCGGTAGAGCGAAACATCCCAGCGCAGCGCGCCACGCGTGCCGCGTGAACCGATCTCGAGCGTGCGCGCGTGCTGGGCGTGACGCGGAGCGAGCAGCGTGAGCGCTTCGCTGAACGACGGCGGTTCGAAGCTGTCGCCGATCGCCACGTAAGCCTGCACATCGCGCGCTTCCCAGCGGAGCGCGGCGCGAGGCAGCACGCGGTTGTATTCAAATTTATAGGACGGCGTCGCACCGAGACGGCGTTCGTGTTCGCGGCTGCTGTGCGCGGCGGCGCCGCCGAGGACGAGCGTGAAACCGGAGCCGAGTGCGATCTGGTCTTCGAGATGAGCCTCGATGTTCGAGGCCGTTTGCTGCGCGGCGGCGACGAGTGCGCCGCGGCGTCCACCCAGGTTGGCGAAGTTGGCGGATTCGATCGTGCCGCGCTGGAACTGCACGCCGGCGTGCAGCCGGTGCGCGCGACCGCCGAGCGTGGCAGGGTGGACGACGTTGGCGCCGAGCACGAGGTCGTTGGCGAGTTGGTCGATCACCTCGTGGATCGGGTGATCGAGGTCCTTGTAGGACCACGCGGCGACGACATCCCAGCGCGTGTCGCCTGCGACGCCGCTGGTGCGCGAGGCGACGCGCAGCAGGTCGAAATCGCGTCGTTGATCGAGCGCGAGATTGCCCGCAGCGGCCTGCCGCGGATTGGTCTCGAGCTGTGCGCGCGTGAGATTGCCCGGTAGTTCGGAATCGGTGCGAACGGCGGTAACATAGAAGCGGGTTTCGACCGTATCGCTCCAGCGCAGACCGAGATTGGCAAAGGCGCGACGGTTCAGCTGCCGCGCGTGATCGCGGAATCCATCCTGACCTTGCGCGGTGAACGTCGCAAACGCGTCGAGTCGGCCCGCGGTGCCGCCGCCGGAGAGGCCGGCGCGCCAGTAATCCCACGAGCCCGCTTCGAGGCGCAGGGAGAACGGAGCGGCGTCACGCCCGTTGCGCGTGATGTAGTCGATCGCCCCGCCGAGCGTCGTTGCGCCGTGAGCCGGAGCGGCGGCGCCACGCCAGACCGCGACGTGCGCCGCGCTGAGCGGCTCGAGCGCCTGCATGTCGAAGCTGCCGTCGGCGAGATTGAGGGGCACGCCGTCTTGAAGAAGACGAAGGCCGCGACCGTGAAACGTGCGTTGCAGGCCGGAGCCGCGGATGGAGATACGGGCTTCGTCGGAGCCGAAGCGCGATTGTGCGATCACGCCGGGGGAGAGCGCAAACGTGTCGTCCACCGTAGAGGCGCGTCCGCGCAGGTAGCGGTCAGCGGAAAATGCTTCGGCGCCGCCGGGCGTGAGGACGAGTTGTTGTTGAAGATCGGCCAGCCCCGGAATGGTGAGCGGGGCGGCGCGGGTTTCGACGACTTGATAGCCGTCGAGCGTGACAGCGGAATCGGCGACCAATTCCGCGCGGGCGACCGGCGCGAACGCGGCGATCAGGCCGAGAGAGAGAAACGAACGGGAGGAAAAGTGCATGGTGAACCCCGGCGAAGCCGCAAAGAGATGTGCGGCGGAAAAGGGCGCGGCCGGGTGCGCGCGGGTGGTCTCGCGGCGATGTCTTCGCCGGCGAGGTTAAGGGATCACGACCGCGGGATGCGGCGTGACGACGCTCAGGCCACCAGCACTCTTGGCGGGGGAACGGCGGGTTCAGCCGGCCGACAGGGAGACGAGACCGCCTCGCACACGACGCGCTCGGGCGTGAACCGCGTTTCGAGGACGAGGACCGTGGACGGAGCCGCCAGCAGGATCACCTTACCGTCGAGCTTGCCGCCGGGAATCGCGTGCGTGTCGGACGTCTGCTTGGCTTCGGACACCGCGGTGCAGACGCCGCACATGTTTTCCGGAGTAAACGTGAGCCGGATCGCGGCGCTGAGCGGCATCGTTTGCGAGTAGGTCGCGATCATGCGTCCCCAGCCGAATGTCTGCACCAGATCCCAATGGCTCCCCGTGGCCAGAAGCCACGCGGTGAGCGCAAAGATCAAGTGAAGACGCCGCTGCATGCGGCTGGCACGAAAGCCGGTCAACGGTCGCGATCAAGTTTAATGCTGATCTCGCAACTAGGAATTCGCGTCATGCGCCGGCTAGTCGGACTCGAGGACGGCGTTGCGACTCACGTGATCACGCAAGAGCGCGAGGAACTGCTCGGCGCCGCGGCTTTGGTAGCGTTGCAGATGGCGCACGATCGCGAGTTCGCGGCGCGGGGCGGATCCGGCGATGCGCAGATACACCAGCGTATCGCGGTCCTCGGGTTGGCGATCCACCTGAGGGAGGATCGAAATTCCCAGCCCCAAGCCGACGATGGCTTTCAACGTGGCGATCTGCGCGCAGCGATAGCCGATCTTGGGGACGAAGTTGTGGTCGCCGAAGAAGCCGCGGATCTGCGCGGCGAGCGTGCTCGATTCGCCCATGGTGACGAACGTCTCGTCGGCGATATCGTTGACGCTGAGTTCGCGACGCGTGGCAAACGGGTGGTTTTTGGAAACAACCAGGAGCAAGGGTTCCGTCATGAGCGGTTCGATCGACAGCCGCGGGTCTTTCACGGGCATCGAGACGATCGCCAGATCGAGATCTCCCTCGACGACGGCGCGGAGCAGGTCGCTGCGGAAATCCTCACGCGTGTGCACGAGCAGGTGGGGAAGCTCTTTCCGGCAGCGGGCCAGCAGCGGCACCAACAGATAAGGCGCGATCGTAGGCAGCGCGCCGACCGTGATCCGGCGATCGAGCGAGGGGTGGTCCTGGAGCTCCTTGGTGGCGTTTTCCACCTCGAAGAGAATCCGTCGGGCGCGCTCGAGAAACGCAGCGCCGGCTTCGGTGAGCACAGCTTTGCGGCCGAGTCGGTGAAAGAGCTTCTGGCCCAACTCGTCCTCTAGATTTATGATTTGTTGGCTAAGAGCGGGTTGGGTAACATGGCAGCGCTCTGCCGCACGGGTGAAATTGCCCGCTTCGGCCACTGCCACCGCGTAGCGAAGTTGGCTCATTTCCATAGCTAACGCCTATGGAAGTGATTCGAAATAGCAATTTCTACTATCGAAAATTTGCAGTATGATGGCCGTGCGCTGGTGCACCACACACCACCAGCGACACACGAAAAAGATGAAAACAAACACTATGATCATTGCGGGAGCCCTCGGCCTTATCGCCGCCGCCGCTATCGCCCTCGTGCTTTCTTTCCGTGCCCCAGTTGGTCTCGACACCGTGATCGGTTACCTCGCCGTCCTCTCGATGGTGGGCGTGTCCGCACTGGATTATCGCATCAACTGGAAACGAATCCTCGGCCGCTGATTTGGGCGGAGGATATGTAACTCCCAACAAGGGGCCCGGCTGAAACCGGGCCCCTTTTCCATGTCCGCATCAGGAGGCGCGGCGTGCGGACACGAAAAAGGCGCACCTGCTGGAGTGCGCCTCGAGATGAATCTCAGTGAGTTGCCGCGCCCGATCAGGCGACGACCGGCGGAGGCGCATCGGCCGTGGCGGGGCGACGGAGAAACGCCGACGTCACCAGCGAAATGATTGTGCCGAACAGGACGCCAAAGAAGAGGATGAAGCCGGCTTGAATCGCAGGGTGCATGAACTTCCGCGTCATGGACTCGGCAGTGTCGATCTGGCTCTGGCTCATGCCAGCGGCTTCCCAAGCGGCGACCTGCGACTGCACCGTCAGCTCATTAAAGCCCGGGTTGATGACGCCCGTGTAGACGAGTTGCAGCACCGCGCCTGCGAGAGACGCGATCAGCGAGATCATCACGCCCGCCCCCAGCGCACGACCGTATCCAAAATTTTCGGACGCGGGCACTTCAGCGCGACGCGCCTTCGTGCCGAGCACGATACCCACGATGGAAATCGCGAGACCGACGAGGGAGGAGATGGTGCCGGCCTGGCTGACCTTCTCCACGTCAGTGTGGAACCCGGTAAAAAAGAGAAGCAGGTTTAGGAGAAAACCGGCGGCTGCGATTCCGATGCCGTAGGTGAGGTAAGTTTTCATCGGAGCGCAGGCTACGTGTGCGCAGACTAAATACAATCTCCCTCATTATCGGCGGCTCCCGGAAAGGGTGAGCGGCATTTTCCCCGGGAGAGCATCCGTGTCGGAGCGTTCAACGGTTGTCGCCGTCGAGCACGCGACCGATGCCGCCGAGGATCGAGCCCTCCTCGCGTCCGCCACGTCCGGTTTGTGGCGCGGCGGCGACGATGCGCCCAGCGAGACGCGAAAACGGCAGCGACTGCAGCCAGACTTTTCCCGGACCGCGCAGCGTGGCGAAGAAAAGGCCTTCGCCGCCGAACAGCGCGGATTTGATGCCGCCGACCAGCTGGATGTCGTAATCGATCGTCGGCTGGAAACCCACGATGCAGCCGGTGTCCACACGGAGCGTTTCGCCGGGAGCGAGCACGCGTTCGAACAGGGTGCCGCCGGCGTGGACGAAGGCCCAGCCGTCGCCCGTGAGGCGCTGCATGATAAAGCCCTCGCCGCCGAAGAGCCCGACGCCGATGCGCTTTTGAAATGCGATGCCGATGCTCACGCCCTTAGCGGCGCACAAAAACGAGTCCTTCTGCGTGATCAGCTCGCCGCCGATGTCGGCGAGGTGCACGGGAATGATCTTGCCGGGGTAGGGCGCGCCAAAGGCGACGCGCTTTTTGCCGACGCTCTGATTTTGGAAGACCGTCATGAACAGCGACTCGCCCGTGAGCAGTCGCTTGCCGGCGCCGAGCAGTGCGCCCATGACGCCTGAGGTGCGACGCGAGCCGTCGCCGAAGATGGTCTCCATCCCGATCCCATCCTCCATGAACATCATGCCGCCGGCTTCGGCGACCACCGCTTCCTGCGGATCGAGTTCGACTTCGACAAACTGCATGTCGTCACCGTGGATCTTGTAGTCGATCTCGTGCATCGAGTTCATGGGCGAGGTGGTGGAAAGTGAGAGAAGGGAAACGAGAGACGCGGTTGTTGGCGGACGCTATTGGGTCAACGAGTCGCTCAAGCCGCGAGGCGCATGCGGTGCGACGCACGGCGACGGGCCGCGATCTTGGGCTGCCAGCGAGGAGCCGGGCGGGCGTAGTCGCGGACGAGCGTGAGCGTCATGAACGCGCTGACGGCGACGAGGAACAGGGCGCCGGCGGCGACGTTGAAGATCAGGCCGAACGCAAAAGCGGTGGCGGCGGCGGCGGTGGCGCGGGTGGCAAACGTGACGGATTTCATGGCAGTGGCGGGAATGTGTTTCGAGTGACGTGGTCGCTGGTTGCCTCGAATACACGGCCATGCCGCGAAAAGTTACACGGCTGCAAAAAAATCCGCGGCGCGCGGAAACGGCCTCAGCGCGTGTTGCCGCCGTCGCGCAGCATCGCGCGCACGAGCCGGTCGTCGCCGTCATTGGAAGCTGGATACAATCCAGCCACGGCGCAGAGCAGATTATAGATGTGGACGTTTTCCACCGCGGGAATCACCGCGCCGTCGTCGCGAAACGCCGGGCCATGCGCGACGAGAATCCCGCGCATCGATGGTAGCGCCGGATCGTAGCCATGCTGACCGCGATAAAGCGTCGCGCGAAACTGCCGCCACCACGAGCCGCGCACGACATGCCAGCCTTCTTCCGGCACGATCCAGATCGGCGGCACACGCGGCTCCGATGGATCGACATGGAAATGCGCGGGCAGATCGCTCGCGCGATACGCTTTCGCGCCGCGCGGAAGTTTTTCGAGCGCGGCCATGATCTCGTCGACGGTGTGTCCGGGCGCGGGCCGCAGACCGACGGAAGTCTCGTCGAAATCCACCTGCACGGCATCGAGACTCACGTAGTCATCGAGCAACAGCACGCGCTCCTGCGCGGTCGCGGTCATGCCGTGGTCGGAAACGATCACGACGTTCAGCTCCTGGCCCATTTTGCGCGCGGCTTCGATGATGCGGCCGAGGTGTGTATCCAAAAGTTGGATAGAGCCCACGGTTTCCGGCGCACCGGGGCCGTAGCGGTGACCGTAGCCGTTGGTTTCCTCGAGATAGAACGTGATGACGGCGGGCCGTTTTTCCTCCGGCAGCGCGAGCCAGCCGAGCAGTTCGTCGAGACGTTTTTCGAATGGGATTGAGTAGTCGAAGCGCTTCCAAAATGTCGGACGGTGTCCGTCGATCTCCGCTTCGCTGCCCGGCCAGAATGAGCACGCGCTCACGCGACCTTGTTTCACGGCCGTGATCCAGATCGGTTCGCCGCGCCACCAGCGACCGTCGCTCGCCGATGCGGATTTATTGTAACCGAAAATCATGCCGAGCTCCGGATCGAACATCCGGTTGTTCACGATGCCGTGGTGCGATGGGTAGAGGCCGGTGACGATTGAGTAGTGGTTGGGAAACGTGTTCGTCGGATAGACGGGGATCAGCGCCTCGGCGGACACGCCGGTGCGCATCAACTCGCGCATGTGAGGCGCGGCTTCGGGGTGACGTTGCACATAGTCCCACCGAAAGCCGTCCATCGAAATGAGCAGCACCGGTGCGCGCACCGCGTCCCGGGTCGAGCCGCACACGGTCCCGACTCCAACCAAGCAGAGGCACGACACGAGCCGCACCGTGGCACGAAACAATC
Source organism: Opitutus sp. (assembly GCA_024707325.1). GTDB lineage: Bacteria > Verrucomicrobiota > Verrucomicrobiia > Opitutales > Opitutaceae > Opitutus. The sequence continues at coordinate 1,587,602 of JANPZY010000001.1, forward strand.
CGATCTTCATGGCCGTAAAGTCACGAGCGTGGCGCCCCACGAGCCGGTGTGTTCGTCACCGAGACGAAAACCCGCGACGCGCGGCGACCGACTGAGCAGCGCGTGCACCGTGGTCCGCAGTGTGCCGGTGCCCTTGCCGTGGATGATGCGCACTTCGCGAAAACCGCGCGCGTGGCATTCGTCGAGCCACACGGGGATCAGTTCTCCGAGGTCGGAAGGCCGAAACGTATGCAGGTCCAGCTCGCCGGTGATCGGCAGCGGCACAGGTGCATCGTCGCTCTCGCCCGCAGCGGTCACGCGGCAGGCGGAGGCGGGGTAGGCGGCGTCGAACCGGGGGGCGGCGCAGCGGGCGTTTCCGGTTTGGGAGGTTCGGGGTTGAGTGTGGGACCGGGAGAATTTTCCGTCGGCGGCGGGGTGGGCGCGATCGTGGTCGCAGCGGCGGTGGGCTGCGTGAGTGTCGGCTGCGAAAGCGGTGCCGGCTTCGGCTTGAAGGGATTGTCGATCGGAGTGTCCGGCACTTCGTCGATCGCCTGCTTGATCTCGCGCTCCACCTGGCTGGCCGCGCGTTTGAACTCGCGCATCGTTTTGCCGATGCCTTTCGCGAGGTGGGGCAGTTTGTCCGGTCCGAAGAGCAGCAGCACCACGAACATAACCAGCAACATCTCGCCGCCGCCGATATCCGGCAGAAGAGCGAAGAGTGGCAGGAATTCAGTCATGGTGAAAATGCAGACGCGGGGAGGTGCACGCTAGTGGGTGGAGAGAGCTTGTCCACCCGAGGATTTATTTCACCGCGAGAGAAACGACGAATCGCCCGGTCTGACCCGGCGCGACGAATTCGAGGCCGCGCTGGTGTTCGGGCGCATTGGGCGGTCCCATCCACGGCTCAACGCAGTAAAATGGCGCTTTCTCGTCGGCGGTCCACGTGACGATCGCGTTGTCGCGCGGCGGGACTTTCGCGGTGCCGATCTTCAGGATCACGTCGCCGGGGCGGCCGTTTTCGCCAAAGACGATTTCACGATTCTTCAATCCCGTGTGGATCGTGTCGACGAGCTCGGGCTGAGCGAGGCTCTCGTGCAACTTGAGCGCGGGACCGGGCACGAGTTGGCCGGTCGAGTCCTGGCGCCAATGTTCGGTGGCCGGCAGTCGGATAAGATAGTCCTGCCGCGTCGAGCCTTCGCTCCACGGCAGCGTGAAATAGAAGTGATGGCCCGCGGACCACGGCAGCGGTTGGTCGCCGAGGTTTTTCAACTGAAACTCGCACGAGAGGCCCAGAGGCTCGAAGCGGTAGGTCACCGAGAATTCGTAATCGAAGGGATAACCTTCCTTCGCTGCTTCGGACGGCACGAACACCGCGGTAAAACCGCGTGTGTCGACGTTGGTCACGCGAAACTCTCCCTGACGGGCGAAGCCGTGCTGCGGCATCGGACGGCGCACGCCGTCGGGCGCGCGCCAGAAGTTCTGCTCGCCGCGATCGAAGGTCCGTGCGCTGAACGGAAACAGGATCGGATTGCCGCCGCGCACGCGATGAAACTCATCGAGCGATTTCAGCTCAGGCCAGTAGATGACGTCGCGCACGGAACCGTCGCCGAGCGTGAGATGCCAGTTCATCAACCGCGCTCCGGCCTCGGGATACGCGAGAAACGTCGACTGGCCGACGTGCCAGCGGAGGATCGTTGCACCGAGGTAGGAGATTTTTTCCACGCGCGCGGGAGTTAGCGAACAGATGTTCGCGTCGCCAAGCCTTTCCTCGATTTTGCGGTCCACTCGCTGGAAAGAAAATCGCCGCATTCCAACCCCGTGTGCTTGCCCTCACGCAACACGGCATCACGATGCACGTTCCGTGAAAACACGCAGTCTATTCCCCTGGCTGCTGGCGTGCTGGTGTGCGATGAGCGTCGCGTGGGCGATCCGCGTCGACGGCCCCTCCGCTCAAGCTGAAACGCGTCCCTCGACTGAGGTGCAACCGGCTGCGCCGACTGCAGATTCCGAAGACGCGGCGGCGCCCGAAATGGATCCGGCCCTCGCGTGGCCCGACGGCGTTTCCGTCGTGGTGATTCCTGTGCGCGATCAGATCGCGCGGCCCGCTCTCTATATTGTTCGTCGCGGCCTGAAGGAGGCGATCGAGCAGAAAACGGATGTCGTGGTGCTCGACATGAAAACGCCCGGCGGCCGTGCGGACGTGATGCTCGAGATCATGGAAGCGCTCGACAAGTTCGAGGGCCGCACGGTGACCTTCGTCAACGACGAGGCTGGCTCGGCCGGTGCGCTCATCGCGGCGGTGACCGACGAGATTTATTTCGCGCCGAAAGGCGTGATGGGTGCGGCCGAGATCATCACCGGCACGGGCGCCGATGTGCCGCAGGCGCTGAAGCGCAAGATGACGAGTTTCCTCTCGGCGAAGCTTCGCGCGTTTTCCGATTCCGATCCGCGTCGGGCGAGCGTGCTCGAAGCGATGATGGATCCGGATTTCGAACTGAAGATCGGCGACCGCGTGCTGAAAGAGAAAGGCAAGCTCCTCACGCTCACCGCCAAGGAAGCCACCGAGGTGCTCGGCGAACCGCCCGCGCCGTTGCTCGCCCGGGGCATCGCGGCGAACGTGGATGAGTTGCTCGCGAAGAAGTTTGGCGCGGGCAACTACACGAAAAAGGAACTCGAGATCACGTGGTCGGAAAAGCTCGCGAGTTTTCTCAACGCCATCTCGCCCCTCCTGCTTGGATTGGGACTCTTTGCGCTCTTTGTGGAGTTCAAGACGCCCGGCTTCGGCTTTTTCGGCATCGCGGGCATTTCGCTGCTCGTGATCGTGTTCTTGAGCAACTTCGTGGCGGGGCTCTCGGGCCATGAACCGCTGCTGCTGTTCGCGCTCGGTGTGCTCCTCATCGTCATAGAAATCTTCTTTGTGCCCGGCACGGTGGTGCTCGCGCTCACGGGCATCGTGATGATTCTCGGCTCGCTGATCTGGTCGATGTCCGACGTGTGGCCCAACGATCCGGTGTCGTTCTCGTGGGAGCTGCTCGCGCAGCCGTTGCAGACGCTCACGCTCGGACTGCTCGTGGCGGTCGCGCTGGCGGTGTTGCTCGCGCGCTTTCTGCCGAGCGGCTGGTTCTGGACGCGACTCGCGGTAAGTGGCGAGGTGATCGGCACGGGCGAACCGATGGCTAATATCGAACGCGCTTCGCTGCTTGGACGCGAGGGCGTGGCGGCGACGGACCTGTTCCCCAGCGGCCAAATCGAAATCGATGGGCGTCGTTACGAAGCACGGCTGGAGGTCGGCTACGCGAAAGCGGGGTCGCGGGTGCGAGTCACGCGGCAGACGGACTTCAGTCTCATCGTGGAGGTGCTCTCATGACCGCGATCATCACGCTGTTTGCCGCGGGGGTGTTGCTCGTCGCGATCGAAGTGATCGTGCCGGGCGGCGTGCTGGGGATTTTGGGCGGCATCGCGTTGCTCGCGGGTGTCGTCACGTCGTTTGTGCAATTTGGCGCCGCAGGCGGAAGTCTCGCGACCGGTGTCGCGCTGCTCATCGGCGCACTCACGATTTACCTCGAGTTTGTCCTGCTGCCGAAGACCCGGCTCGCGCGAAAGTTTTCTCTCGCCGAGACGGTCGCCGGCACGAGCCAGCCGCCGCCGGCGGATCGCGACGCCGTGCTCGGCCGCGAGTGCGTGGCCGTAACCACGCTTGCGCCCAGCGGCTATGTGGAACTCGACGGCAAGCGCTACGAAGCGTTTTGTCGCTCCGGCTACGCAGAGATGGGCACGCCTCTGCGTATTGTCGATCTGGATACTTTTCGTCTCGTTGTAACCAAACTCAACGCAACCTCATGAACATAACCTTCGTTCTCCTTATCATCGCCGGTATCGTCCTGCTCGTCATCGGAGCAGTGATCTTCAGCCTCATCGGCGCATGGGTGAAGGCGCTCTTCAACGGCGCGGCCGTTCCCATGTCGAAGCTCGTTGCGCTGAAACTCGCGAGCATCCCCTACAGCCTCGTCGTCGACGCGCGCATCACCGCCGTCCGCGCGGGCATCAATATCACTGCCGATCAGATCGCGTCGCACTTCCAAGCGGGCGGCAACGTCGTGCAGACCGTGCAGGCGCTCATCGCTGCGCAGAAGGCCGGCATCAGCCTCCCGTGGGACCGCGCTTGCGCGATCGATCTCGCGACCAAGGGCTCCGGCAAATCCGTCGTCGAAGCCGTCCGCACCTCCGTCGATCCGAAAGTCATCGATTGCCCGAATCCCGAGAGCGGCCGCACCACGATCGACGGCGTCGCGAAGGACGGCATTCAGGTGAAGGTGAAAGCGCGCGTGACCGTGCGCACCAATCTCGACCGTTTCGTCGGTGGCGCGAAAGAAGAGACGATCGTCGCCCGCGTCGGCGAAGGCATCGTGACCACGATCGGCTCGGCGGAGAACTACAAGTCCGTGCTCGAGAGCCCCGACGCCATCTCGAAGACCGTGCTGCACCGTGGTCTCGATGTCGGCACCGCATTCGAAATTCTCTCGATCGACATCGCGGACGTGGACGTCGGCGAAAACGTCGGCGCCCAACTCCAGGAAGCGCAGGCGCAGGCCAACAAATCCATCGCCCAGGCGCAGGCGGAAATCCGTCGCGCGGCCGCCGTCGCGCAGGAACAGGAAATGAAAGCCCGCGTGCAGGAGATGCAGGCGGAAGTCGTGCGCGCGCAGGCCGAAGTGCCGAAGGCGATGGCGGAAGCGTTCCGCTCCGGCCGCCTCGGCGTGATGGATTACTACAAGATGGAAAACGTGCAGGCCGACACCTCGATGCGGCAGTCGATCGCCAAACCCGAGGACAAGAAGCCTTCCGCGTAACGCGCTCTTCGGCGTCTCCGAAAATCCATGAATTGGATCCTCGAACATCTTCAAATCGTCATCGCGGTCGCCGCGTCGCTGGCCTACTGGCTGACGCAGCGACGCGCGCAAACCGAGGAAGACGAGACGCCGAAGCCACGCACGGTTCAGGAAGCGGAGGAAGCCGAGCGCACGCGCCGCATTCAGGAAGAGATTCGTCGCAAAATCGCCGAGCGTCGCAGCGGCGTTCCGGTGGATTTGCCGCCTCCGTTGATCGAAGCCGATGAACCGGCGCGCGAGCGCCCCTTTACTCCGGTCGATCCGTTCGGCGGTCCGGTCGGGCGCGTGCAGCGCAAACTCGAGGAAATGGCGGCCGAGCGCGAACGTGAGCGCGTCGCGATCGAGGAGGCCGAAGCGCTCGAGCGGCAGCGGCGTCTCGCCGACGAGATGCGGGCGCTCGAAGCCGAGCGTCGCGAAGCGCAGCAACGCGCTGAACAACTCGCCGCGCAGCGCCGTGCCCGGGAAATCGCGGAGCGTCAGGCTCGCGAAACGGGCGCGTCGCTCGATCCCGCTTTGGCGTCGGCATCGTTGCACGCCGCGCTCCGCACGCCTGCCGCGCGCGCTGCGTCGCGCGATTGTGTTGCGCGAAGTGCTGGGCCCGCCGGTCAGTCTGCGCTGAGCGCTTTTAGCGTTTCGTGAGATCGAGCGGGATCTCGCCGCGCACGGAGACCTTGTCGCTCGTCGGAAAATCGGCGGGCACAGGAAAGGTGACGTCGCGATGCGCGAGCCATTGCAGCGCGCGCACGAGAATCGTTTGCACGCCCGCGCAACGCATGCGCTCGGGCTGCGTGTCGCCGGCCCACACATGCCCAAACGTCGACGTGTAAACGCGCCCGCGTGCGTAGCGCACGGTCCACTCGAGCGGCCAGTTCATCGCGGTGACTGGATCGTAACCGTAGGAGAGCACCTCGAGGTTTTTCGCCGGACCACGCGCGAAGTAATACACTTCGATGTCGGGCGTTTTCCATGCGCGTGGCAGGCCGGCATGAATCGGGTGATCGCCGCGGCGATGCACGACAGTATCGAGGCGATCGCCGTGACCGGCGTCCTGACCTTCGCCCGTTGCGATCCGCACGAGTTCGCCGTGTGCGTCGACGGCGATCGCGGGACCGAAATCTTTTCGGCGCCAGCCGAGACCGATCATGTCGTTGTAGGCGTGCCAGCCCGCGAACGCGTTGTTGCCGGAGTGCCACACGTATACGCCGCCGCCGTTGGCGACGAATTGCTCGAACTCGTTTTCAACCTCACGCGGCCAGCGCGGCCCGCCGTTGAGGTCGTTGCAGGTTTGAATGACGACATCGTAGTCGGCGAAACGTGGACGCCAGGTATCCCAACCGGCCGAGTCGGTTTTCGGCGGCGCGGTGGTGACGGCGACGTCGAAAAGTCCCGTTGGCTCGAGGATGCCGCGAATCAGCGCGGTCGTGAGTTTCCAATCGTGATTGCTGTAGCCATCGACGATCAGCACGCGGATGGGTGTCGCGGATTCAGCGCGAACGGACGCACCCGTGAAACCAAGCAGCACGACGAGGAAAAAGCGGAGAAGGGGCATGGGGTGCGAAAATTGTTTGCGAACGTGGTCGCACGGGCAAGCGACTTGAGTCGCGCCTGAATGCGGACCGAGTCGGGACTGAGTGCGTCCCGAGTCGAGCCACGGTCCGGACACGGTCGAGCCACAGTGCGAACACGGTCGGGGCGCAGTGCGCACCGGGTCGGAGCACAGTGCGGCGCGAGTCGGGATCACGCGCGCACAAAAAAGGCGCGGACGATTGTCGTCCGCGCCTTGGAGAGTGAGTGCTGCGCGCTACTTGATCTGCGCGCGGTCGTAGCCCTCGGTCGGCATCGGGTAGCGTTTGCCGGCGACTTCGACCTGCAGGTTCTTGCCCGCCGAGTAGGTGATGTAGATCGGGCCGGGTTTCGGCACGGGCTGCACCTGGCCGCGGGTGAGCGTCGTATCCGGAAGGAGGATACGTCCGTCGGCCACGGCGACGACTTTCACGCGCACGGTGTCGAGCGCGACGAGGTTGATCGTCGGCTCGGTGGCGGATTGGACGAGCGACGAAGGCGCGGTGGTTTTCGTGGCCGCAGTTTCGGAGGAGGAACCGCTGAAGATCGCCTTGGCGCCCCAAAGCACGATGAGGACGAGTGCGGCGACACCGATCCATTTGCCGGCTTTGAAAACGAGGGCCGGGTCGATGCCGAGGCCGCCGAGACCGGCGCCGGGGCCGCGGGAAACCTGCGGAGATTTGCGCGCGGGCTGGGCGGACGACGGAGCGGGGGTTTCGGCCTGAGGGGCGTCGTTGCGTTCTTCCGCCGAGGCGATCGAGAGATCCATGCGTCCGTAAACTTCGCGGCTGGGCTGGCGCACGCGGCCTTCGCCACGGCCGAGGGCGGCGTAATCGTTGAGCAGACGGTCGGAGGGGATCTTCAGGAAGTTCGCATACGAGCGCAGGAAGCCGCGCACGTAGAGATCGGTCAGGTTGATATCGAACTGGTTGTTCTCGAACTTCTGCAGGTAGTCGCCACGGATCTTGGTCGCTTCCGCGGCCTCGCGGATGGAGATGCCTTTCTTTTTGCGAGCTTCCTCGAGGCGTTCGCCGATGGTCTGCATGGAGTTCAGTTAGAGTTTGGGTGGAGGTTAGTCACCACGAAACACACGAAATCAACGAATAGAAGTCCGTGCGGCGGGGGATTTTGGGGTTCTTGGCTGCGGGTGTTTTCCGTCAAAGGGAGTCGAGGTCCACGAGGATCTCGCGCGGGCTGGAGCCGTTTTCGGGGCCGACGATGCCTTTGTCTTCCATGAGATCCATGATGCGCGCGGCGCGATTGTAGCCGATGCGCAGGCGGCGCTGGATCATCGAGGTGGACGCGCGCTTGGTGGAGCGGAGCACGTCGAGAGCTTGTTTGTAGAGATCCTCGTCGTCGCCGAGATCGCTGTCGTCGCCACCATCGCCGTCCTCGTCTTCCGAGGCGGCGCGGTCGATCTGTTGCTGCACGGCGGCGGCGTAAACGGGCGGGCCGTTTTTCTTCAGGAACTCGACGACTTCGTGCACTTCCTCGTCGGAAACGAAAGCGCCTTGCGCGCGCACGAGGCGCGAGCTGCCGGGAGGCGAGAAGAGCATGTCGCCGCGACCGATGAGCGTGTCGGCGCCCTTCGTGTCGAGAATCGTGCGCGAGTCGACTTGCGAGGCGACTTGGAACGCGATGCGGGAGGGAAGGTTGGCTTTGATGACGCCGGTGATGACGTTCACCGACGGGCGCTGCGTGGCGATGATGAGGTGGATGCCGGCGGCTCGAGCGAGCTGGGCGAGACGCGCGATGGACGTTTCGATCTCGGCGGGCGCGACCATCATGAGGTCGGCGAGCTCGTCGATGATCGCGACGATGTAGGGCAGGCGATCGGGAATCTCGAGGCCGTCATCGGCTGCGAGCGGATCGACGCCATCGAGCGTGGGCTGCGTTTCCGCGGGCGGAATCGGCGGGACTTCGGGCGGGCCGTTTTTCTTGCGCGAGTTGAAACCGGCGATGTTGCGCACGCCGACTTTGGCGAACTGCTGGTAGCGCTGCTCCATCTCGCTGAGGAGCCACTTGAGCGCGCCGGGGACTTTCTTCGGCTCCGTGACCACCGGGATCAGCATGTGGGGGAGCGTGTTGAAGATCTTCAGCTCGACGACCTTCGGGTCCACCATGATGAGGCGGACATCCTTCGGGCTCTTGCGGTAAACGATCGAGGAGATGATCGAGTTGATGCAGACCGATTTGCCGGAGCCGGTGGCGCCCGCGATCAGCAAGTGCGGCATGCGCGTGAGGTCGGAGATGAGCGGCTTGCCGGAAACGTCTTTGCCGAGGGCGATCGGAATCTCGGCGCGAGCGGAGCTCCAGTCCTCGGATTCGAGGATGTCGCGCATGCCGACGGGCGAGGGGATGCGATTGGGAATTTCGACGCCGACGGCGGCTTTGCCCGGAATCGGCGCGAGAATACGCACGGACTGCGCGCGCATGCCGAGGGCGATGTTCTTGTCGAGACCCGCGATCTTTTCGACGCGCACGCCGGGCGCGGGGACGACTTCGTAACACGTGATGACCGGACCGACATGAATCTCGCCGGGATTCACGGCCACGCCGAACTCGCCGAGAATGCGGACGAGGTCCGCCATGTTGCGCGTGTATTCCTCGTCGGAATTATCGCTGGCGGGGCCGGACTGTTCCTTGAGAAGCGTGAGCGGCGGGAAAAGGTAATCGGCTTCGGACGTGGGGATCGAAGGCGTTTTGGCTTTCTTCGTCTCCTCGGCTTTGACGATCGCGACCGGACCGACACCGGCGGGGCGTTTGTCCGCGGCGGGAGCGGGCTCGGCCTTGGCGGAGCCGCGAATGATCTTCGGCGCGGGAGGAGGCTCGGGCGGAGGCGCAGCTTTGGCGGCCGCGATCGCGGCGGGGCTGTCGAACGCGACATCCTGCCCGGGCTTGAGCGCTTTGCTTTCCTTGCCGGTGGCTTTGGCGAGCGGATCTTCCTGACCCTTTGGCACGAAGATGCGTTTGCCTTCGGGGCCGACCGGAGTCGCGGTGGCGGGGAAGGGACCGGATGTGGTGGCGCGGTTGCCGTTGGTTTTCGCCTTCGCCTTTTCTTCCTTGGCCTTGGCTTTCAGCGCGGCGAACTCCGCCTTTTGCTTCGCGCGGGCATCGCGCCACGCGTTGAACGCCGCCACGTAGCGATCGATCTCGGCGGTGATGTCGCGGGTGAAGATGAAAACGAGCGCCGAGAAATAGATGGTCGTCATCAACAGCGCCGAGCCGACGGCGCCCATCGCCGACTCGAGCACGCGATGGTAAAGCAGCAGGCCGACGAAGCCGCCGGGGCCTTGCGGGTAGTAGTTGTTGGACCACTTGGCCTCTTTGAACATCGCGGCAATCGTCGCGAGACTCACGATCGCGATGAACATGGCGACGATGCGACCGCTGGTGAGGCGGCGGGCGTTGCGGATCGCCAGATACAGCATCCAGAAGAGCAGGACCGGGATGAGCCATGCGGCGGCGCCGATCGTGAGGAGCATGAGCCACACGGTGTTGGCGCCGATCCAGCCCATCATGTTCTTGGCGGCGGCGTTGGTGGTCTGCCAGGTGCTCTGCGCGGGATCGTAGTCGATCAACGCGATCAGAAGATAGACGCCCAGAACGAAGCACGTGAGTGCGACCGTCCAGTTCGGCCGGTAGCGAGGAGCAGGAAACGACGGCCCGCCGTTTGGGTTTGAAGTCTCGGACTTGGGCATTTGTGTGATCCGACCGGGGGAAATCCGGGCGAATTCGATGCTAAGCGTCCAGCCCGTCAAATGTAAATCCCCCCTTCGAATTTCATCCATAACTTACTCCGTCACTATGCGAGACATCCTGCGTTTTGAGCCTCTTTACCAAGAGCGAGTTTGGGGCGGTCGCGCCCTGGAAACGGCTCTCGGACGCAAGCTCCCGGATGCGAAGGGACCGATCGGTGAAAGCTGGGAAATCGTGGATCGCCCGGAAGCTCAATCCGTCGTGCGAGACGGTCCGCTGAAAGGCGAGACGCTGCGCGATGTGATCCAGCAAAGCTGCGCCGACATCATGGGTCCGAAGTGGGATGTCGCGAAGCCGTTTCCGATTCTCGTGAAGTGGCTCGATTGCCGCGAGCGCCTCAGCCTGCAGGTGCATCCGCCGGCGGAAGTTGCGGGCGAACTCAAGGGCGAACCCAAAACCGAAAACTGGTATATCGCGCACACCGCCGCCGACGCGCGGCTGATCGTGGGCCTGAAAAAAGGCGTCACGCGCCAGCAGTTTGAAAAAGCGATCGCCGACAACACGCTGGAAAATTGTGTCCACAGTTTCCGCGTCGCCGCGGGCGATTCGATCCTCGTGCACAGCGGTCAGATCCACGCGATCGACGCCGGTAATCTGATCCTCGAGATCCAGCAGAACTCCGACACGACCTACCGCGTTTACGACTGGGGCCGCGTCGGCCTCGATGGCAAACCGCGCCAGATGCACGTCGAGCAGTCGCTCAAGTCCATCGACTGGGACGACTTCGAGCCTGCGCCTGTGCGCGGCGCTCCTACTTCCGGTGTGATCGCCGATTGCAGGGAGTTCCGCATCCGCCGCGTCGTGCTCGGCCAGGGCGAACGCTATACCGTGGCCTCCGGCGAACAGCCGCGCCTGTTGAGCGTCGTCAGCGGCACCGTCCGCGCCGGAACGGACAACGGAAGCGCGAGCCGCGCTCCGTTCGGTCAGGTGCTCGAGCGTGGTGAAAACGTGCTGCTGCCCTACGCGGGCTCGTTTGCCTTCGTCGCGGAGAGCACCGCGATCCTGCTCGTGACCGAGAACTTCGCCTGAGATGTCCCGCCGCGAGCGTTCGTGTTATAACTCGGTTCGCGGCGGCGTCGCTTTCAAGTTTCTGGTGCTGCTCGCGGTGGTGTTCGCGTTCGGCGCCGTCGCGTGGATGCTGTTGCTGCCGGTCGTGCTCACGCGGCAGCTCACGGAGCGCACGGGTTTTTCGGCGGCCGTGCACCGCTTCGTGCTGAATCCATTTAGTGGATACGTGGAGATCGAGGGTCTCGTGCTCGAAAACCCCGGCGATTTCATCGAGCGCAGTTTCGCCGACGTGCAGCGCATCGAGGCCCAAGCCGATCTGCGCACGCAGTTTGGCGGCAGTCCCGTTTTCAAAGACGCTCGCGTCGAACTCGCCCGCCTGACGCTGGTTCTTCCGGTCGGCGGACCGGGCAACCTGGAGCGTTTTGCGCAACGTCTCCGCTGGACCGGCGGTCGCCGGCTCGACGCGCCGGGCGAGAAACCCGCGCGCGCGATCTCCGTCTCGCGACTCGCGGTGAAGATTTCCCGCCTCGAAGTCATCGATCTGCGCACGGGCTCGACCACGCCGCGCGTGTGGCACGATCTCGATTTCACCGTGCCGGAAGTTCGCGTCGGCGCGCTCCGCGGGGCGGCGTTTCCCGTCGATGGCGGACCGGTCGAGGCGGCGATCGCCGGACTCGTGCCGGCGGTGATCACGCAAGCCGCGACCGAAGCGCTCAATCGCGTCGCTGGCTCGGTGTCGCCGACCCAGTCGTCCGGGCCGGCTTCGTCGGCGCTGTTCCGCGCGCTTGAAGAAACGGAAAAGCCGTAGTTAAGTCGCCGGCTTCCTATGTCTGCTCCCGAACCTACCGACACGCTCAACCGCACGCAATCGACGGCCTCCGACGCCGCGCAAGGCGCGAGCAATCCCGCGCCCACGGCTGAAGCGAACGCCGAAGCCGCTCCGGGTGCTGCCGCAGCCAATTCCTCGGCCGACGCACTCGCCGCCGCGAAAAAGAAGCTGCCGACAACTACGATCGCTATCTCCGCGCCGTGGCCGACATGGAGAATCTCCGTCGCCGTTCCGCGCGCGAGAAGGACGAGCTCCGCCAATACGCCGCGTCGAAAGTCCTCGAGGATTTGCTGCCCGTGCTCGACAACCTCGGCCTCGGCATCGCCGCAGCCAAGCAGCCCAATGCCGACGTGAAGACGCTCGTCGGCGGCGTCGAGATGGTGCTCAATCAACTTAAATCCGCGCTTTCGAATCACGGTCTGCAGGAGATCAATCCCGCGGGACAGCCGTTCGATCCGAATCTTCACGAGTCGGTGGCCGCGCAGTCCAGCGCTGAAGTCGCCGACGGAAACGTGCTCAACGTCGTCCGCATCGGTTACTCGCTCAACGGCCGTTTGCTGCGGCCCGCCACGGTCGTGCTTTCCAGCGGCGCGCCGCAGGCTGATCGTCCCGTCGTCTGATCCGCTCCATGGCGAAAGAAGATTATTACGAACTCCTCGGCGTGCAGAAAGGCGCGTCCGAGGAGGAGTTGAAGAAGGCCTACCGCAAAAAGGCGGTCCAGTATCACCCGGATAAAAATCCCGGTAACAAGGAAGCCGAGGAGACCTTCAAGAAGATCTCGCACGCCTACGAAGTCCTGAAGGATCCGGAGAAGCGTGCCGCCTACGATCGCTACGGTCACGCCGCGTTCGAAGGTCCGGGCGCGGGCGCTCGTGGCCCGGGTGGCGGTTTCGGCGGCGGATTCCACGATCCGTTCGACATCTTCCGTGAAGTCTTCGGCCAGCAAGGCGGCGGCGGTGGCGGGATCTTCGACGAGATGTTCGGCGGCGGTCGCGCTGACTCCGGTCGCGATGGCTCCGACCTGCGCTACGATCTCGAGATCACGCTCGAAGAAGCGGCGCGCGGCGCGGAGAAGGAAATTTCCTTCCGCAAGAACGTCACTTGCGAACGCTGCGACGGTTCCGGCGCCGAACCCGGTTCGAAAAAGTCACGTGCCCGACCTGCCGTGGCGCGGGCCAGATTCGTCGCTCCGGCGGCATCATCACCTTCACGCAAACGTGTCCGACTTGCGGCGGCGCGGGCCAGAAGATCGAGAAACCTTGCACCGCGTGCCGCGGCGAAGGCCGCGTGCTCAAGACCACGAAGCTCAACGTGCGCATCCCGCCCGGCGTGGACAACGGTTCGCGCCTGCGCTCCTCGGGCAACGGCGAGGCCGGCATCGCGGGCGGCGCCAACGGTGATCTCTACATTGTGCTCTCGATCAAAGAGCACGAACTCTTCGAGCGCCACGGCGACGATCTCTTCTGCGAGATTCCGATCAAGTTCACGCTCGCGACGCTCGGCGGCTCGATCGAAGTGCCCACGCTCTTCGGCAAAGCCGCGCTGAAAATTCCGGCTGCGACGCAGAGCGGCACGACCTTCCGCTTGCGCGACAAAGGCATGCCTTCGCTGCGCGGCGGACGCCAGGGCGACCAACTCGTGCGCGTGCACGTCGAGGTGCCGCAATCGCTCACCAGCGAGCAGCGGAAAATCCTCGAAGAGTTCGCGCGCGTCAGCGGCGACGCCGCCGAGCCGACCTCGAAGAGCTTTTTCGAGAAGGCAAAAAAGTTCTTCTGAACAATCTCACGACCCGGGACGCACCAAGTCCCGGGTCGCTTTGCATTCTGGCCCATTCCCAAAGTCCGTAATACGGACTTTGGGATTTTTGCATCGGGGCTGGGTGAAGCGAAGAGGACAGTTTCTCCCTCCGTGTCATTCTGAGCGCAGCGAAGGACCCGGTTCGCGCTTTGCTGCTGTGCGGGTGGGAAGAGTCCAAGTGGATTCTTCGCTGCGCTCAGAATGACACACGGAGTGGAGTGACATGGTTGCGATGCGGTGCGCTCGTGAACTCGACGCAATCCGCACCTGGTCGCAACGAGGTGCGGACGGGGTCTCACGCGGGTGCGGACGATGTCGCGACCCGGTCCGCACCTTCGCTCGACCGTGCCCGCACGTTCGGCCGACTGTGTGCGCACTCTGTCCCGACGATGTCCGGACATTGGGCCGATGTGGTGCGCACCTTGGCTCGACCATGTCCGCTCTGTGGCGCGACTCGATCCACTCTTTGGTGTGACTTGTGCCACACGTGGGTGCGAATCGGGTCTGCATCCGGAATGCTGATACGCGATGTGGGTTCGGCTGATGTCAGTGCTCGTGGCGAATAAAGGCTTCCCACATTCTGCGACCTGCTGATAGCAAAGCGGCCCGGTTGCACCCCAACCTCCCTTAGTGAACAGAGTCTGAACCTACCCCTCCTCTATGAGCACGTTGGACGTTGTCCTGTTTTTCGTGTCGGTGATTTCGGTCATCGCATTCGGCATCTGGAAAGGTCGCGCGGAAGCGGCGGCTGCCAGTGCCCGCGGATATTTCCTCGCTGGGCGAGGTCTCACCTGGTGGCTCGTCGGTTTCTCGCTGATCGCGGCAAACATCTCGACGGAGCAATTCGTCGGCATGTCGGGTCAGGCCGCGGACTGGCTGGGCCTGGCGATCGCCTCCTACGAATGGATGGCGGCGATCACGCTCGTGGTGGTCGCGTTTTTGTTTCTGCCGAAGCTGCTGCGCACCGGCATCTACACGATTCCCGAGTTTCTCGAGCACCGCTACGGCGTGTTTTCGCGCACGATCATGGCGGTCGCGACGATGATCATCCTCGTCGGCGTGCCGACGGCGTCGGTGGTGTTTTCGGGCGCGAAGGTGATCACGGTGTTTTTCCATGACACGAGTGTGTTCGGTCTCGATCTGGGCAACCTCACGGTGGCGTGCTGGATCATCGGCATCAGCGCGGCGGTGTATGTGTTTGTCGGTGGTCTGAAAGCGTGCGCGTGGACGGACTTGATCTGGGGCGCGGCGCTGATCGTCGGCGGCGCCGTGGTGCTCGCGCTCGCGCTGCAAGCGATCGGCGCGAAGAGCCCGGACGAGTTGATCGCGACCAAGGTGGCGACTTCGACGGTGACGGTGGAGCAGCTCGCGGATGCGAGCGCGTTGGAACGTTTTCAAATGCTCAACAGCGGCCCGGCGGTGGCGGGGCCGAATGGCTCCGGCGGCAAGTTGCACATGGTGCGCCCGCAGTCTGATCCGGCGATTCCGTGGACGGCGCTGCTCGTCGGTCTGTGGATTCCGAACTTCTTCTACTGGGGCCTGAACCAATACATCGTGCAGCGCACGCTGGGTTCCAAGTCACTGGCGGAAGGTCAGAAAGGCATCATCTTTGCGGCGCTGCTGAAGTTGATCATCCCGTTCGTCGTGGTGATCCCGGGTATGCTGGCGTTCAATCTCTACAACGGCGATCTGCGCAAGCAGGGCGAGTTGAAGAACGCGGCGGTGATCGCGGAGTTCAATGCCGGCAGCGCGCGTGTGTTTCCGTTTACGGAGAACTTCGCGAAGCTGAACCCGGAGCTCGCGCTCACGATCGCGCAGTCCAACGCCCAGAAAGTGGGCGCGGACCTGTCCGCTGACGCGGGTGATTCCGTCGCGCTGGCCAACGCCAACGCCGCGACCGTCGCGGCGGCGCAGGCGAAAGGCCTCAAGTCCGCGACGCAGCTCGTGGGCTACGACTACGACGCGGCGTTTGGCACGTTGCTGCGCAATCTGCTGAAGCCGGGCATCACGTGGTTCGTGCTCGCTGCGATTTTCGGTGCAGTCGTGAGCTCGCTCGCGTCGATGCTCAACTCGGCGTCGACGATCTTCACGATGGATATCTTCGCCAAGCTGTCGAAGAACAGCTCCGAGGGAACGCTCGTGCGGGTGGGCAAGTTCAGCACGTTGGTGTTCGTCGGCATTTCCTGCATTATCGCGCCTCAGCTCGGACGTCCGGAGTTCGGTGGCATTTTCACCTTCATCCAGGAATTCCAGGGCTTCATCAGCCCCGGCGTGCTGACGGTGTTCCTCTTCGGTTTCCTCGTGCCGCGCGCGCCGCGCTACGTGGGCTGGCTCGGCATCGTGATCAACGCGGCGCTCTATGGCACATTGAAGTTCGCGGCTCCCGGAATCGCGTTTCTCGATCGCATGGCCATCTGCATGGCGGTGGTCGCGGCGGTGCTCGGTTTGCTGACGCTGCTCAATCCGCTGAAGCAGCCGGTCGTGCTGCCCGTGAACAACGAAATCGCGCTCGAAACCTCCAAGTCCGCCAAAGTATGGGGCTGGATCATCGTGGTCGCGACCCTCGCGCTCTATGTGATCTTCTGGTGATCCGCGATGCGGCGGCGTGAGGCCGACCGCATCGAGAGTTTGGACGGCCGCATGTCGCTGACGTGCGGCCGTTTTGTTTGCGGGTTTGCCAAAACTCGAACGCGGCTCGCAGGATGTGGCACGATGCGAGTGGTCATTCTTGGTTCCGGGCGCGGCTCAAACGCGGAGGCGATCCTCGCCGCTGAAAAAGCGGGACGGCTGGGCCGGGCGCGCGTGGTGCGGATTCTCTCGGACAAGCCCGACGCGGGCATCCTCGCGCTGGGAGAAAAGTTTGGCGTGCCTGCGCGTTTCGTGGATCCGGCGCCGTTCAAGACCAAGCTCGAGGGCGAAGGCGAGCAG
The DNA here is from genome assembly GCA_024707325.1 of Opitutus sp. Lineage (GTDB taxonomy): Bacteria > Verrucomicrobiota > Verrucomicrobiia > Opitutales > Opitutaceae > Opitutus. The sequence continues at coordinate 1,604,354 of JANPZY010000001.1, forward strand.
CGCTTCATCGACGCCGTGCGCGGCTGTGAGCCGGACCTCGTGGTGCTGGCGGGCTTCATGCGCGTGCTGAAGCCGGGTTTTCTGAACGCGTTTGCCGGGAAAATCATCAATCTGCATCCGAGTCTGCTGCCGAGTTTTCCGGGGCTCGATGGCATCGGGCAGGCGTGGCGCCGCGGCGTGAAAATCGCCGGCTGCACCGTGCACTACGTGACGCCCGAAGTGGATGGCGGCCCGATCCTCGATCAAGCCGCCGTGCGCATTGAAAAAACGGATACACTGGAGAGCTTCACGGCGAAGGTTCACGCGGCGGAGCACGAGCTGTTGCCGGCGGTGATCGCGCGGTTGAGCGAGGAATAATTATGGATCTGCACGAATTGCGGGTGGAAATCCCCACGAGCACCGTCGAGGCGGTGGACGAACTGTTGCTCGAACACGGGCTGGAAAACTGGAGCGTCTTTGAGGACGTGATCGAGAAACGCGCCTGGGTCGTGGGGATGTTTGAAAGCCTAGCCGCGGCCGAGGCGCGCTGGGCCGAGTTACGCGCAATCGTGCCTACGGAAGGCTGGGGCTCAGCGCAGACGCGCACGCTGGGCGAGAAGGAGTGGCGCGACAGCTACAAGGCGCACTTCAAGGCGTGGAAGTTTGGTCCGTTGCACTGGGTGCCGGTGTGGGAGCGGGAGAATTTTAAGCTGAACGCGGGCGAGGCCGTGCTGTGGCTCGATCCAGGACTGGCCTTTGGCACCGGCAATCACGAGACCACGCGACTCTGTGTGGAGCGACTCGTGACCCTCGCCGCGGAGCGTGGGACGAACGGGCGGGTCGTGGACGCGGGCTGCGGCTCGGGGATTTTGGCGTTATCGGCCGCGAAACTCGGCTTCGGCAACGTCTGCGGCTTCGACAACGATCCGGAAGCGGTGCGGGTGAGCCAGGAAAACGCCGAACTCAACGGACTCGGTGGCGTGGTGGAGTTTTATGAAGGGGATTTGACCACCGGGCTGAAGACGGACTCCGCCGATATCCTGATGGCTAACATCCTGGCGAACGTGCTGATCCGCTACGCGAAAGAGCTCGTGACCGCGGTCGCGCCGGGTGGCGTGCTGATTTTGAGCGGAATCCTCGCGGTGGAAACACAGTCGGTGATCGATGCGTTTCGTGCCGAAGCGCCCGATTGGGGCGTCGATTCGCGCGTGCTGGGCGAGTGGAGCGACGTCGTGCTGACGCGCCCGACGTGAAGCCAGATGCTGCGAAGGCGCGGCGGAACAGCCGCCGCGCGCTTTACGGTGCGGATTCGAGCTGCGCGGCGGCAGGCACTGGGGTTTTCCAGCGCACGAACAGAAGCGCCAAGGTGATCAGACTGAACAGGGTGCAGATCACGAATACGCCCCGGTAGCCGAACGTGTTGAGCAGCAATCCAAAGAGGAAATAGCCGAGCAGGGTGCCACCATTGAACGAATTGCTGTAGATCGAGGTGGCGAGTCCGGTGCGGCCGGGCAGCAGGTCCTGGAAAAAGGTGATCACGACGTTCGTGGTGATCGCGATCGAGACGGCGTTGAGCACTTGAGCCGGGTAAATGTGCCAAGGTGTCTGCACGAAAATCAGAACGCCGAAATAAAGCACGCTCATCACGACGCCCAAGCGCATGATCGCCATCTGGTAACCGCGTGCGGCGAGGTGGCTGAACCAGATCATGAGCGGCACCTCGAAGAACGGAGCGATGCTGTAAATGATGCCGACATGACGCTCGGTGCCGCCCAGTTGTTGGGTCACCATCAAGGGGAGGTTCATCATGCTGATGTTCAGCGCGGCGAAAACGAGGGTGAACCCAATGAAATACGTCAGAAGATCGCGCCGGGTCAGCACTTGCAGCAGGGGTTCGCGCTTCGGCTGGCTGGCCATGGGCGGATGAGGTCGGTGGGGCACAAACGCTGCGACGCCGGCGAGGAAGACCACGAAAAGCGCCGCCGCACCGAGGAAAATGCCGCGATAGCCGAACTGAACCATCACCCAAGCGCCCACGGCAGGGCCGAAAGTCCACGCGAGGGAAAACGAGACGCGCAGCACACTCATCAAAAGCGGACCGTTGACGGACGCGTTTTCAGGGCGGGCGAGTTCTTCGCGCATGTGCGCGAAAAGCTGGGAAAAGTTGACCGATGCGATGCCCAGAAAAATGGCTCCTATCACGGTAAGAGCGAAGACGTTGCTCACGTAGGCGTAGCCGATGTAACCGACCGCGCCGGCGGCTCCGCCCGCGAGAAGCATGGTGCGGCGCGTCACGTGGGAATCCGACCATTTGGCGAGCCAGACGCTCAGCACCATGGCGCTCACCGACGTGAGGGCCATGAAGGTGCCGAAAACGAGCGGCGTCATGCCGATGTGCTTGGTGCCCCAGAGCGACATGAACGGAACGACGAAGGAATACGCCATTCCGAGGGCGAAGTTCGCGGCGAGAATCCCGACATAGCCGGGTTGGCGCCACATGGTCTTTATCGCGTCCAGAAACATGAAAGAGAGGCCAGCAGGAGGTGAGCGAGACGGCGCGCAAGCAATGCCGATGCGCGGAGTCGGCGGTTGGAACGGGATTTCTGCGCCAAAAAAAGGCTCCCGATAAACGGGAGCCGAGGAAGGCTTAGGAAAACAGATCCGGAGGGGTTCGGCTCATGAAGTCTTCCATGTAGGCCGTAGTGGCTTTGCCCTCGATGAAGACCGGGTCTGCCATGATCGCCTTGTGAAGCGGGATCGTGGTCTTGATGCCTCGAATAAGGTATTCACTTAGAGCACGATACGCACGCTCCAGTGCGATTTTTCGGGTCGAGCCGTAGCAGATCAGCTTGCCGATCATCGAGTCGTAGTGCGGCGGGATCGTGTAACCACTGTAGACGTGCGAATCGACGCGCACGCCATGGCCGCCCGGAGCGTAGTAGAGGCCGATCGTGCCGGGAGACGGCACGAAGTTGCGGGCGGGGTCCTCGGCGTTGATGCGGCACTCGATCGCGTGCTTCTCGAACTTGATGTCGCTCTGGTCGAAATCGAGCTTCTCGCCGTTCGCGATCTTGATCTGCTGCTTGATAATATCGATGCCGGTAACTTCCTCAGTAACAGGGTGTTCCACCTGCACGCGAGTGTTCATCTCGATGAAGTAGAAGTTGCCCTTTGCATCGACGAGAAACTCGATCGTGCCGGCGTTCTCGTAGTCAGCGGCTTCGGCCGCGCGAACCGCGGCTTTGCCCATCCGCTTACGGAGATCGGCGGTGAGGAAGGGGAGGGGGACTCTTCGATCAGCTTCTGGTGACGGCGCTGAACCGAGCAGTCGCGCTCGCCGAGGTGGATGACCTTGCCGTGGCTATCGGCTAGGATCTGGAACTCGATGTGGCGGGGCTTCTCGATGTATTTTTCGATGTAAACCGCGCCGTTTCCGAAGGCTTTTTCGGCTTCGTTGCGGGCGACGTGATATTCCTTGGCGAAGGAAACGTCATTGTGCGCAATGCGCATGCCGCGGCCACCGCCACCGGCGACGGCCTTGATAATGACCGGATAGCCGATCTTGCGGGCGATTTTGACCGCTTCGCTCTCGGTTTCGACGGGGCCATCGGAGCCAGGAACCGTGGGGACGCCGGCCTTCTTGACCGTGTCCTTGGCGATCGCCTTGTCGCCCATCATTTTGATGGACTTGGACTTAGGGCCGATGAACTTAATATTGCACGATTCGCACTGCTCCGCGAATTTGGCGTTTTCGGACAGGAAGCCGTAGCCAGGGTGGATGGCGTCGACGTCCGCGATTTCCGCGGCGCTCATGATGCGGTCCGCGCGGAGGTAGCTGTCCGTGGACTTCGGTCCGCCGATACAGATCGCCTCGTCGGCGAGCTGCACATGAAGGGATTGGACATCAGCCTCGGAGTAAACCGCGAGGGTCTTGATGCCGAGTTCGCGGCAGGCCCGGACGATGCGGAGCGCGATCTCGCCGCGATTGGCGATCAGGATCTTTTGAATCATGCGATTAAATAAATCGGCTAGGGCGCTGGCGACAAACAGGTTGTCCCATCACCCTAGCCGAAAAAGAGAGGTTAGGCCTGCTTAACTTTGAAGAGCTTCTGCCCGTATTCCACGGGCTGGCCGTTTTCCACGAGGACTTCGATGACCGTGCCCTTGGTCTCGGCTTGGATCTCGTTCATGATCTTCATCGCTTCGATGATGCAGACCGGGGTGTTCTCGACGACCTTGGTGCCCACATCGGCGAACGCCTTGCTCTCAGGGAGGGTGCGCGATAAAAAGTGCCCACCATGGGCGACTTAATGTAGGTGACTCCCACTTCCTGCTCGCCTGCTGAGGCGGCAGTTGTCGCGGCGGTGGAGGTGCCTCCGACCGGCTCGGCGATAGGAGCCGGCGCGGTGGCGAACGGCGGATTCGAAGTTTGTGCCACCACCGGATACCCGGTGGGTCCACGCCTGATCTTCAGCTTAAAGCCCTCCTCTTCGATCGCGAACTCGGTCAATTCCGAGCGCTTCATGAGGTCGATGATCTGCTTAATCTGCTTCAGTTCCAAAGGTGAGCCTTGGTTGAGTTAGCTGTCCGGTGGGTTAGTAGGAGTTTCGTAAAGGGCGTTCAAAAAGAAAAACCGAGGGCAAAGCAATCATGCAGTTCTTGGCGAGATTTTCGCTGATTTGCGCTTTCGGCGCGGCAAATTAGGCGAAATTAGGGCTGAATCGCGAAAAAAACGGGGTTTGCCGGCGTGCTCTATGTGCTGCTGGCCGGCATCATTAACGCGTGGAAATCCTCCGCTACAGTTTGTTCGTGGGACCGTATGAAGGCCGGCTCGCGGGGCGATGCTGATCGGTCCGACCGCCGCGGGGTTTGCCGCCAATGCACTCGAAAACTGGCCTCACGCCAATCCCGGCTTGTGATCCGCGCTACTCGGCGGGTTGTTTGATTCTCGCCGGATCGATGCTGAGATAATGTCGGATCTGGTATCTGGATTGGTTGAACCGTGGCTAAGCCGAGCCGTCGCGCAGATGGACCCCTGTTTCCCGAGGGCGAGGTCATCGAAGGCGTTTAGCGGGATGATTCTGGCCGAGCTGAGTTGGGCTTTCTTCCAGTAGGGGAGCGGGACGAGTGGAATCTGCCCTCATAGAGGGCCTTGGCGACGGAGGGAGATCTGCCGCAGCAAAAATGAGAACTGCTACGCTCGGAATCGGTGCCTTCCGGTGCTTTCGATCGCTGAACGAGCCTCCATGCTCCGGGTCGAGTTGGGCGGGGTATCCTCTCCGCTCGTTCATCACCGGCGCAGCTCGGCGGGGCGAAAGCGCCGAGCGAAATCGATTCAGATCCCGCCCGTGCGTCAAGCGATGAGAGGCAGGCTGCGCTGAGGTTTGCGGCCGCGCGCATCAGGAGGGTAGGCTGGGTGAACTCGGGATGCTTTGCTCTGGGCCCGCGGCTAAGGGCGGCTTTCTTGGGGGCGGTGGTTTGGGGCGGGCTGCGTCAGCAAACCACTCGCTGGGCAACCTACGCGTGCGGACCCGGGGCACGAGGGCATGTCGCTTGTGCGGGTTTCCCTGATGCTTTGACCATCATTGCACGGCTAGCGGCTGGATGACCTGGCACTCGTTGGGGTGGGGCAATGCAGCGCATGTTCTCCTCAACGCGGCGACGTGTT
>JANPZY010000001.1:1612500-2689941 GCA_024707325.1 Opitutus sp.
TAGTAGATGTAAGTGGGTAAAATAAACGCCTAGAATATGTGAGCGTTTGCATAAACCAGTTACAGCAATTGATGGATGCCTTGGCTTCATCAGGCGACGAAGGACGCAGCAAGCTGCGATAAGCTTCGGGGAGCGGCACGCACGCTTTGATCCGAAGATTTCCGAATGGGGAAACCCGGCACCGTTCATACGGTGTCGCTCAGGTGTGAATTCATAGCACCTGTTGCGCGATACGCGGCGAAGTGAAACATCTCAGTAACCGCAGGAAAAGAACGAGAATCGATTCCGTAAGTAGTGGCGAGCGAAAGCGGAAGAGCCCAAACCAGTGGGATTTATCCTTCTGGGGTTGTAGGACCACAATGTGAGACCGAAACAATTAGACGAACACTCTGGAAAGTGTGACCATAGCGGGTGACAGTCCCGTAGTTTAAAATTCGATCGGCTCTAGTGGTATCCTGAGTAGCACCGTACACGTGAAATCCGGTGTGAATCTGTGCCGACCACGGCATAAGGCTAAATACTCGATGAAGACCGACAGTGAACTAGTACCGCGAGGGAAAGGTGAAAAGCACCCCTGTTAGGGGAGTGAAATAGTAACTGAAATCAATTGCTAACAAGTCAGTGGGAGCTTCCTTGTGAAGTGACCGCCTGCCTTTTGTATAATGAGTCTGCGAGTTATTGCCCGTAGCAAGCTTAAGCCGGTTCCCGGCGAAAGCGTAGCGAAAGCGAGTCCAAATAGGGCGTTCAGTTGCTGGCAATAGACCCGAAGCGGAGGTGATCTAACCATGGCCAGGATGAAGCCCGGGTAAAACCGGGTGAAGGTCCGAACCGGTCAACCTTGAGAAGTTGTCGGATGAGCTGTGGTTAGGAGCGAAAGACTAATCAAACCCTGTGATAGCTGGTTCTTTCCGAAATATATTTGGGTATAGCGTCAGGTGCTGATTTGCGGAGGTAGAGCACTAAATAAGCTAGGGCCCCTACCGGGGTACTGAACTTAATTAAACTCCGAATACCGCAGAGTGAAGCCTGGCAGTCAGACTGTGGGGGATAACCTTCATAGTCGAGAGGAGAATAATCCAAACCATCAGTTAAGGTCCCAAAATACGGCTCAGTGAAAAAGGATGTGATTTTGCTTAGACAATGGGGATGTTGGCTTAGAGGCAGCCATCATTTAAACAGTGCGTAACAGCTGACCCATCGAGCGAAATTGCGCCGAAAATGATCGGGACTTAAGCCGTATACCGAAGCTATGGGTTGTAGCAATACAGCAGTAGGAAAGCGTCCCAAGTGCAGCGAAGGAGAAGGGGTAACCGACTCTGGAGCGCTTGGGAGTGAGAATGCAGACATAAGTAACGATAAAGCCGGTTGAAATCCGGCTCGCCGAAATCCCAAGGATTCCTGGGGAAGGTTCGTCCTCCCAGGGTTAGTCGGGTGCTAAGACGAGGCCGTAAGGAGTAGTCGATGCCAAGCAGGTTTAATATTCCTGCACCACTTTGCATACGTTCGACCTAAGGAGTGACGGAGAAAGTTAAAACAGCGACGTGTTGAATCGTCGTCTAAGCTCGTAGGCTGCTCGGGGATAAAAGACCGAGTAAGGCTGAAAAGCGACGGGACCTTGAGGCCACGGCCGATGGGGATTGTTTGATACTCAGCTCCCGAGAAAAGCTTCGTAGTTAGTATGCAGGGTGCCCGTACCGTAAACCGACACAGGTGGGATAGATGAGTATTCTAAGGCGCGCAGGTTAAATCTCTCTAAGGAACTCGGCAAATTAACCCCGTATCTTCGGTATAAGGGGTGCCCCGCAAGGGGCCGCAGTTAATTGCGTCAACCGACTGTTTAGCAAAAACACAGCACTCTGCTAAGTCGTAAGACGACGTATAGGGTGTGACACGTGACCAATGCGGAAAGGTGAAAGTCTTGGGTGCAAGCTCAGGATCTAAGCCCCCGTGAATGTCGGCCGTAACTATAACGGTCCTAAGGTAGCGAAATTCCTTGTCGGGTAAGTTCCGACCCGCACGAATCGTGTAACGAGTTGACGACTGTCTCGGAGAGAGGCCTGGTGAAATTGTAGTGGCGGTGAAGATGCCGCCTACCCGCAGCAGGACGGAAAGACCCTATGCACCTTTACTGTAAGCTGTTATTGTCGCTTGACTTTCAATACGTAGAATAGGTGGGAGACTGTGAAACTCGGTTCCAGGATCGGGTGGAGTCACAATGTGAAATACCACTTTTTGTTGGTTAGGCGTCTAACCTCATACCATTATCTGGTTGTGGGACAGTGATAGCAGGTCAGTTTTTCTGGGGCGGAATCCTCCCAAAGAGTAACGGAGGATTACGAAGGTTCCCTCGGCCCGGTCGGTAATCGGGCTATAGAGCGCATGAGTATAAGGGAGCTTTACTGTGAGACCAACAAGTCGAGCAGTTGCGAAAGCAGGTTCAAGTGATCCGGTGGTTGAATGTGGAATCGCCATCGCTCATAGGACAAAAGGTACGCTAGGGATAACAGGCTGATCGCGCCCAAGCGTTCACAGCGACGGCGCGGTTTGGCACCTCGATGTCGGCTCATCACATCCTGGGGCTGGAGAAGGTCCCAAGGGTTCGGCTGTTCGCCGATTAAAGTGGTACGCGAGCTGGGTTCAGAACGTCGTGAGACAGTTCGGTCCTCTATCCGCTGTGGGCGTCTGTGATTTGAGGGGTTCATTCTCTAGTACGAGAGGACCGAGAATGACGAACCTCTGGTGTTCCGGTTGTCGCGTCAGCGGCAGCGCCGGGTAGCTATGTTCGGAAGGGATAAGCGCTGAAAGCATCTAAGCGCCAAGCCCATCCCAAGATAAGATCACAATCCCCGTAAGGGTGAAAGGTCCGGGTAGACCACCCGGTTGATAGGCCAGAAATGTAATCAGGGTAACCTGTTGAGTTTACTGGTACTAATGACCTTTCCGGTTTATGCAGACCTTACTTCAACATTCTAGGCGTTTATTTCACCTCCTTACTTCTTTTCCTAAACTTTTTCTGACTTACCCGACGATGTCGGGTTTCCCTTCCTGGTGACCATATGCCGGGGGTTCCACCCGTTCCCATCCCGAACACGGCCGTTAAGCCCCGAGCAGCCAATGGTAGTAGGACGATAGGTCCCGCGAGAGTAGGTTGTTGCCAGGTTTATGGCCCGGTTTCTTCGAAAGAAGGAACCGGGCCTTTTTTGTGTATAGCGCGCTCCGACAACCATGTGCGGCGTGCAGGTGTTCACTGCCGCAGCGAGTTCAACTAGTGTAAGCGTCGCTCCGAGTGCCTCGTTGTTACGGGAACTCCAATCGTGTAGATTGGCTGGATGGGAACTACGGTAACGACGGAGTTGGTGCATCACGGAGAGCGGCGGGATCGAGCGGGACGGCAGCACGTGCCGCGGGAGCGGCGCGAGGGGCTGTTGGCAGCGTTTCGGGAGAGCGGGCTGACGCGGCGAGCGTTCGCGCAGCGTGAGGGCATCCGGTATACGACCTTCTGCAACTGGACGCAGCGGGCGGCGAAGCGATCGAATGGCGAGATGCCCGCAGTGGCGTCGGTGCGCTTCGCGGAGGTGGCGTTGCCGGTGAGTGCGGGCAGCAGCAGCGGAATGGAGGTGCGACTGGCTGATGGCACCACGGTGCGCGGCGGGCGTGTCGAGGAAGTGGTGGCACTCGTGCGGGCGTTGCGGAGTTGAAGCGCGATGCTGGCCTTCCCGCGTTCGGTCCGGATCTTCGTGGCGGTGGAGCCGGTGGACATGCGCAAGCAATACGACGGGCTGTGGCTCGCGGCGCAGTCGCAGTTGGGCGAGAACCCGAAGGACGGGGCGGTGTTCTGCTTTACGAATCGGGAGCGGACGCGGCTGAAGCTTTTATATTGGGACGGCACGGGTGTCGTGATCGTGGCGAAGCGGCTCGAGTCGGGACGCTTCTCCTGGCCGGAGCCGAGCGAGACGAAACGCAAACTCTCGCTGACGCCGGAGGCCCTGGCGTTGATCGTCGGCGGGGTGGAACTGAAAGGGGCCGCGCTGAAGCCATGGTATGAGCGCTGAAGGCCTGGGGCATGTATCATGCTAGTGGATACGGCGATGTGCGCCACTGCGACGACCGGCGAGGAAGTGCGACAACTCCGCGAGGAGGTGGCAGTCTTGCGGGCGCAGATCGCGTGGCTGAAGCAGCAGCTCTTCGGGCCGGGAAAAGTGAGACGCTGGACCGGGCGCAACTGCTCCTGCAACTGGGCGAACTGGAGAAACTGGCGACCGCGACGCACCCGACCGAGATCATCACCTACGAGCGTGCGAGCGGACCGGCGCCGAAGCGCACGCTGCCGGCGGAGTCCTTCGCTCACCTGCCGGTGAAAGAGACGGTGATCATCGAGCCGGAGGCGGTGAAGGCCGAGCCCTCGCTCTACGAGCGTATCGGCGAGGAATGCACCTTCGAAGTGGATGTGATCCCGCCCCAATTGTTCAAGCGCCAGATCGTGCGCCCGAAGTATCGCCACCGCCTGGATCGGAATCGTGCGCCGCTGCTCGCACCCGCGCCGAAACGCGTGGTCAACGGCGGCTTCGCCTCGGCGGGATTGATCGCGTGGGCCCTGACCGCGAAGTTTTGCGATCACCTGCCGCTGTTCCGGCAGGAAAAGATGCTGGCACGGTGGGGTGCTCCGATCTCGCGGCAAAATTTAAGCGACTGGGTCGGAGCGGCGACGGCACTCTTGGAGCCGCTGGTGAAGCAGATGAAGCGCGAGCTGCTGCAAAGCGGATATGTGCAGGCCGATGAAACTCCGATCCGGTGCAACGACCCGGACCTGCGCGATGGGAAAACAACCACGGGTTGGTTGTGGGCGCTGTCACGTCCCGGAGGCGACGTCATCTTCGAGTGGCGGTTGTCCCGCCGGCACGAGGAGGCCGAGCGCCTGCTCGGCGAGTATCGCGGCGTTTTGCACTCGGACGGCTACGAGGGATACGCGGCGTATGCGCGTGCTCATCCCCACGTCGAGTGGGCCGGATGTTGGGCGCATGCTCGTCGGCGGTTTATCGAGGCGGCTGCCGAGCGGCCGCGCACGGCCGAGCGCGTGCTGCGCCTGATCGGTGAACTCTACGCGCTCGAAGCGCAGTGGGACGAGCAACAGGTCGGCGACCGTCGCGCCGCCCTCCGGCAGGAACACTTTGCGCGACCGCTGGCGCGGCTGCGTCGATTGGTCGTCGCATTGCAGAAGCGTGTGCTGCCTCGCTCCGGTCTCGGCCAAGCCTGCACCTATCTGCTCGGGCAGTGGACGCCGCTCACCACGCATGTGCGGCACAGCCAGACCAAACTCGATACCAATGCGGTCGAGAACGCCATCCGGCCGAGCAAACTCGGAGCGAAAAACTGGCTCTTCGTCGGCCACCCCGACGCCGGCGATCGCGCGGCCGTCATCTACTCGCTGGTCGTCAGTTGCCAGCGACATGGTCACGATCCCCACGCTTACCTCCGCGACGTGCTCACCAGGTTACCTGCGATGACCACCGCTGACGACCTGCGCCCACTGTTGCCCGCGCACTGGCGCACGGCGGCGTCACCATCCTGATCGGATATACCGTAGTTACGGCATATCCAGTCCGCGCATCGCAACTACCGTAGTTACCTCGTCAAGGAGGCACTCGGAGCGACGCTTACCAACTAGTAAGTCTTTGCGGCTTTTAATTGCCTACCGAGCCGCGCGCGGGAGTATGGGTTTGAGGGAGAGGGCAATATTGGTGCGTAACAAAGAGTAAATTCGATCCCTTCAAGTAGCCCGAGCCTGTGGGCGTGGATGATGCTGATCCACATTGGCCTAGATCCCGCAATTCTCTGCGGTTGTCGGAGCACCTCGGGTCGCGCCGGCTTGCCGATGACTGTGGATCATGTTTGGCCCAATGCTCGTGGGCCCCACGGAAGATCGGTTCGAAGCTCCTAAACTCGCTATTGCCATTTCCTGCGAGATTTCGGTCGAGTGAACTTAGATTGTGGTCTCCTTCGCGCGAAACGCTGGCGCACGACGGTCGATCGATTTCCAAATGGCCGGTCTGAACCATATCATCTATTCCTCGCGATGATCGGGGCGACAGCCCGTGCGAACAATAGGCTCCGTCTCGACGTCCGTCTTAGCTGCGCTTCTCGACTCTGCCGAGGCCTGTCGTCGCGCCGAAAACCATGCCGGCTCCACGCTGCGGCCGATGCTTCCCCCGCGTGTGGAAAAAAACTGCCCGTGCAGACACAAACACGTTGACGGGCAAAATCGCCGCACCAATAGGTTGGGGTCATGGCGGGTCGCGACCACATCCTGTTGTGGTCAGCAACTCGTGGGTAACTTCCAATAAGTTTAGTTCGCTCTCCACCTTTCCGCTTCAAAGAACCCGGGTTTCTCCCGTCGTTCGACGCCCTTTTCTTTCCCTTCCCATGCAGAAATCCTTTCAGATCGGCGCCAAGACGTTCGTCCTCGACCAAGCCAAAGCCGAAGCCGCTTTCGCAGCCAAAAAGGTCATCAACGGTCGCGAGACCATGACCTTCAATCTCCTCCCGCTCAAATACCAGTGGGCCTACGACCTCTATCGCAAGATGAAGGCGAATCACTGGGAGCCCGAGGACATCCCGATGGGCAAAGACATCGAGCAGTGGCGCGACGAGCGCGCGCTTTCCGACGTCGAGCGCTGGATCATCCGCATGGGCATCGGCTATTTCTCCGCCGCCGAGGGCATCGTCGGTGACAACATCCAGCACGTCGTCCGCGAACTCGTCACCGCGCCCGAACTCAAGCTCGTCCTCGGCCGTCACGCGCACGAGGAAAACATCCACGCAGACTCGCTGCTCTACATGATCGCCTCCCTCGGCATCAACCCGCACGAGTGCGAAGCGATGTTCGACGACATCCCGACGATCGTCCGCAAAAACGAATTCGTCACGCGCGTCTCGCACGCGCTCCGCCGCGATCTCGATCTCACGCAGCCGGAGAACAAAAAACTCCTCGCGAAAAACATCTTCGTCTTCGGCCAGTGCATGGAGGGCACGCAGTTCTACGGGCTCTTCGGCATGATCCTCTCGCTCTATCGGCAGAACAAATTCCCCGGCATCGGGCAGATGTTCCGCTACACGCTTCGCGACGAGTCGAATCACATCGAAGTCTTCCGGAATCTCTTCATGGATCTCGTCGACGAGAACCGCGAGATCTGGACGCCCGAGTTTAAGGAAGAGCTCCGCGCCCTCATGCGCGAAGCGGTCGACCTCGAGAAAGAATTCATCCGCGACTGTCTCCCAGTGAATTCCCTCGGCCTCGCTGCCGACGATTTCCTCACCTACATCGACTACATCGCGGACCGCCGCCTCGAGAGCTGCGGTTTGGCTCCGCTCACCAACGGCGTAAAAAACCCGCTGCCGTGGCTCGCCGAGATGATGGACATCAAGAAGGAGCAAAACTTCTTCGAGGGCCGCGTCACCGAATACCAGAAGTCGTCCTCGCTCAACGTCGTGAGCGACGACGAACTCTAACCCCCGTTTCGCTCGCGCGCGGCGACGCTGCCCCTGTGTCGCCGCGCTGATTCAGTTACCCCGTTTCGTCTCCCGCTTCTTTCCGATCTGCTTCGGCAGCGCCTTGTATCCACTCGCGCACTACGCCCCGGCTTTCCGTGCGCGCGTTTTCATTCTCCGCTTCAACACACACGCATTCGTCCATCCTCCGCCGCCACGTCACACCCATGAGCAAGCCCTCCCTCGCGCACGACCTCGCCCTCAAACGGACCGTCCACGCCCCTGTTGATCAAAAACCCCATTACGCCTGGCGCGATGTCGTCGCCGGCGAGTCCATCCCTGTTCCGCCCGTCGTTCTCCTCTGCCCGCACGGCGAGGAGCGCTTCGATCTTAGCGAAGTCGCCGACACGCTCGGCAAGGCCCTGACCAACGTCGGCCTCGCCCGCGGTGACACCGATATTTTCAACGACAAAAACCGCGCGTGGGTTGTGCAGATCTGCCGCGAAGTCGCCGCCAATCTCACCGACCTCGCGTCCACGCAGTCACCGCTCCGCCTCACGCTCAACGCGCTCTACGAGCTCATCGAGAAGACGCTCGTCGACAACAACGCCTACTTCGTTGCGAAAAGCCTCCTCCTCAATCGCGCGCGCAAGATCACCTTCGATCGCGACTCCTCGCAATCCACGCTCCGCGTCATCCGCCGCAACAACCAGGTCGTGCCGTGGAACGACCAGAAGATCGAGATCGCCGTCCGCAAAACCTTCCTCTCGCTCCAGCGCGACTCCGCGCCCGCCGTCGGCATCACGCGCGCCGTCACCGAGCGCATCCACGCCGCCAAGCAGTCCTTCGTGCACATCGAGGAAGTCCAGGATGTCGTGCAGGAGGAACTCATGAAGGCCGGCCACTTCAAGGTCGCCGAAGCCTACATCCTTTTCCGCGCCGAGCGCGCCGCCGCCCGCGCCAATGGTCTCACCGATCTTCCCGCCGAGGAGGAGCAGGTGACCACCGCTGCCGCCCCCGGCCAGTCGTCGATGATCGTCATCAAGCGCGCCGACGGCACCAACGATTTCTGGGACGGCGCCGATCTCCGCAAACGCATCGAGTTCGCCCGCATCGGCCTCGACCTCTGCCTCTCCAACGACGAGATCGAACAGGAGCTGCGCCGCTCCGTTTACGATCAGATCACGCAGAAGGACCTCGACGCCACGATCGTCCTCAACTCGAAAACCCTCATCGAGCGGGACGCCGACTTCGCCAAGTTCGCGGGCCGCATCCAGCTCACCTATATCTACGAAGAAGTCCTCGGCTGGGACATCATGCGCGACGGCATCGGCGCCCTGAAGGCCGCTCACCAGCGCGCCTTCAAGAAATACCTCGAGCACGGCGTTGCCATCAAACGCCTCAATCCGCGCCTTCTCGATTTCGATCTCAACAAACTTTCCGCCGCGCTCGATCCGTCCTCCGACCTCGAGTTCGACTTCCTCGGCATCCAGACGCTCTACGATCGCTACCTGATCATCGACAAAACCAAGAAGCCCTCGCGCCGCATTGAGACGCCGCAGTTCTTCTGGATGCGCGTCGCCATGGGCCTGTTCCTCGATGAGAAACAGGAGCGCGAGGAAAAGATCACCTCGCTCTACGAGCTCTACAAATCGCGCCGCTTCTGCAGCAGCACGCCCACGCTCTTCAACTCCGGGACGCTCCACTCGCAGCTCTCGTCCTGCTACCTCTACTACGTCGACGATTCCATCGAGGGCATCATGCTCCGCGGCATCGCCGAAAACGCCTTCCTCTCGAAGTGGGCGGGCGGCCTCGGCGGTTCGTGGACCGCCGTTCGCGGCACCGGCGCCTACATCGGCGGCACCAACGGCGAGTCGCAGGGCGTCATCCCGTTCCTCAAGCTCCACAACGACCAGCTCGTCGCCGTCAACCAGGGCGGCAAGCGCAAGGGCTCCGGCTGCGCCTACCTCGAGTCGTGGCACAACGACATCTTCGAATTCCTCGAGCTGCGCAAAAACACCGGCGACGACCGCCGCCGCACGCACGACATGAACACGGCGAACTGGATTCCCGATCTGTTCATGAAGCGCATGGAGGCCCGCCAGCACTGGACGCTCTTCCGCTCCAATCAGGTGCCGGATCTCCACGAGCTTTACGGCAAGAAGTTCGAGGAGGCCTACCTCCGCTACGAACAGCTCGCTGAGGAGGGCAAAATCCACGGCCAGAAGATCGAGGCCCTCGAGCTCTGGAAAAAGATGCTCTCGATGCTCTTCGAGACCGGCCACCCGTGGATCACGTTCAAGGACGCCTGCAATCTCCGCTCTCCGCAGGACCACGTCGGCGTCATCCACTCGTCCAACCTCTGCACCGAGATCACGCTCAACACGTCCAACGACGAAACCGCCGTCTGCAATCTCGGCTCCGTCATCCTCGAGTCGCACCTGCTTCCCGACGGCTCGATCGATCACAAGAAGCTCCGCGAGACGATCCGCACGGCCGTTCGCGCGCTCGACAACGTCATCGACATCAACTTCTACCCGACGAAGGCCGCCGAGACCTCCAATCGCCGCCACCGGCCGATCGGCATGGGCGTCATGGGCCTCGCGCACGCCCTCTACATGAAGGGCCTCGCCTTCGCGTCCGACGAAGCCGTCGAGTTCAACGATGAGGCGATGGAAGCCATCGCTTACTACGCCTACGAAGCCAGCAGCGACCTCGCGGCCGAGCGCGGCACCTACTCGACCTACAAAGGCTCCAAGTGGGACCGCGGCCTCCTCCCGCAGGACACCATCGACATCCTCGAGCAGGAGCGCGGCGTGCCCGTCGAAGTTCCGCGCGGCGGCAAGATGGATTGGACGCCTCTCCGCGCCAAGATCGCCAAGCAGGGCATGCGCAACAGCAACGTCCTCGCGATCGCGCCCACCGCCACGATCTCCAACATCACGGCCACGAGCCCCTGCATCGAGCCCACCTATAAAAACCTCTTCGTTAAATCGAATCTCTCGGGCGAGTTCATCGTTCTGAACCCCTTCCTCGTCCGCGACCTCAAGTCCCGCGGTCTCTGGGATCAGGACATGATCGACAACCTGAAGTATTTCGACGGCGAGCTGAAGGACATCGAGCGCATCCCGTCGGACCTGAAGGCGCGTTATCTCACCGCCTTCGACATCGATCCCAAGTGGATCATCGATGCCGCCGCGCGCCGCCAGAAGTGGATCGATCAGAGCCAGTCGGTGAACCTGTGGATCAAGACGCCTGACCTCAAGACGCTCTCCCACATGTATCGCCACGCCTGGCACGCCGGCCTCAAGACCACGTATTACCTCCGCTCGCTCGGCGCCTCCAATATCGAGAAGGCCACCGTCGCGATTAAGAAGGAAGTCCGCGGTGTCGCCGGTGGTGACGGCAGCTCCCAACCCTCAGCTCTCAACTCTCAACCCGAGAAGAAAACCTACACCGCCGAGCAAAAGCTCGCGTGCTCGATCGAAGCGATGCGCAACGGCGGGGAGTGCGAAGCCTGCCAATAACGCGCTCATCCACTAAGCCCCGGATTGCTCCGGGGCTTTTTTACGCCTAACACAACCTGAACATGGCTCTCGCCCAGCTTCCGGCTTTCATCCGAAAAAACTACACTCACGAGGAATGGCGGCATGCATCGTCAATTCTGCTCACAGATTTCCCTGACCTGTGGGATGACCTTTGCGATGTGCTGACCCGATTTCGTCTTAAAAAGAGCGAGGTGGTGATAGGCGGAGGAAGTAAGACCAAAATAGCGGGCTGGATTGACGCTGAGCTCACGAAAAAAGGGTGGAAGGAGCGGCAATTCAAGACCGCTTTTCAGGTGGACGACCGCCGAATCGAAAGCCCTACGCACAAAGTCGACTGTTTCAAAGCGAACAAGAACGGCGGCGTAGGTTTTGAGATCGAGTGGAACAACAAGGATCCCTTCTTCGATCGCGACCTGAACAACTTCCGGCTCCTGTTTGAGCTTCGCACCGTCTCCGTCGGCATAATCCTGACGCGAGGCGAAGATCTGAAAACGCTGTTTCGCGAACTTACGAAAAAAGGCCTGAAACCAGCCTCGTCCTTTGGTGAATCCACCACCCACTGGGGAAAGCTCATCCCGCGTCTCGAAGGTGGCGCCGGTGGCGGTTGCCCCGTCCTTGCGCTTGGGATTACCAGCTCCCTTTACGAAGAGGATGTCTCAGACGAACAGGCGAAAAAGCTGATCATGGATGCCAAGGCAAAAAAACGAGAGCTGAGAAAAGAAAAAGCGGCCAAAAGAAAACAAGCGCTTGGCGGGGGTGGAGCGGTTCCTGATATAGTGATGGAAGACGATCAGGACGACTACGACGAGGACGACGAAACATGACCGCGGCGGAAAATCTCATCACCAGTGTTCACGGAAAATTCGGCACGATTCTGGCTGATCCTCCGTGGCAGTTCGCAAACCGCACGGGCAAAATGGCTCCGGAGCATAAACGGTTACGGCGTTATCCAACAATGACGCTGCAGGAGATTAAGGAACTCCCGGTGCCGATGCTCGCAGCGGACAAGTCGCACCTTTATCTATGGGTGCCGAACGCTCTGCTTCAAGATGGTCTCGATACGATGAAGGCCTGGGGCTTCGAATATAAAAGTAACATTGTGTGGTTTAAGGTCCGCAAAGACGGTGGGCCAGACGGTCGTGGCGTGGGTTTCTACTTCAGGAACGTCACGGAACTTTTGCTCTTCGGAGTGCGAGGTAAAAAGAACCGCACCTTGGCACCTGGTCGACGACAGGTGAACATGCTTGCGACTCGTAAACGAGAACACAGCCGTAAGCCGGACGAAATCTACCCTTTGATCGAGT
This sequence comes from Opitutus sp., assembly GCA_024707325.1. Lineage (GTDB taxonomy): Bacteria > Verrucomicrobiota > Verrucomicrobiia > Opitutales > Opitutaceae > Opitutus. The sequence goes on from JANPZY010000001.1 coordinate 1,624,838, forward strand.
CCTGTTCACGCGGTCCCTTTCTAGAGCTATTCGCACGTGAACGTCGCAGAAATTGGACTGTGTGGGGGAACGAAGCCCCCGAAGACGAAAACCGGTTTAACGGTAAAACATATGGCAAAGCGTATTCGATGCCGCCTCAATCTGGCGCCCCCGAGACGTTAGCGCTGAATTTCTAGTCTTTTCGGCGGCTAGCGGGCTCCCAAGTCGGCCTCATCTTCCTGCATTCCTTCGGAGTTCTGTTTGCCGCTCCGATCGCCCGCTATGCTAAGCGCGAGTCGAGAGACGGTTGCCTCGAACTAACCTGAACCATCACTCCTCAGGTTGGGGTCGTCGCTCGCTAACTACTCGGCCATTGCGGCCAAGGTATGCAGCCAAGTCCGGATCTCACCAGTGCCGTCTCGTTCATCAATCTCGATCGCCGTCATCGCTGGGGCGACTTCATCGCAGAGTATAGCCTTCACCCGAGATTTCTTCTCGCCGAGTTGGTTTCCAAGCGAGCTGGTGTAGTCATCGGTATCGTTGATCGCGACTGATACTCCTTTCACCCGCAAAAGTGACGCTGGATGGATGTAGCTTTCGATGTATCGCTTCTGCGTTTGAAGCGCCGTCGAAGCATCGCCCCGAGCGCGAACTTCCGCGATTTGGTCCGCGTAGGTGCCCGTTCCGTCGTGGTCGTATAGATGGAACTCAGGCTTCCTGCAGTTCCGGAATATATGCTGGTTCACAACATCCCTCAGATTGGCGCCTCGCATCGGAACGAACACATATCGAGGATCTTTGCTCAGGTCCGGCAGCGCAGCGTCTGTTTGATGGAGCCTATGACTTACGTGCTTCAGGAAGCGCACGTCGTTTACGCCTTCAACGCAAACGAGCACGCGCACCTGATTGTCCGGCAGCATCCCGAGCCGATCTGCGATGAGTTCAAACAGGTTGTCCGCACCGCCGTCGCTTAGTGAACGAATGACTCTACGTCCGTCGTCCGCCTTGTCTATGAAACGTATGTTGGCGAGCGGGACTTCGCCTGCAAGGCCGGGGGCGTGGGTCGTGACGAGCACTTGCCCACCTTTCGCAGAAATCTCGAGCAGCGACTGCATCAGCATCTTCTGGTGGTTCGGATGCTGTGCCGTTTCTGGCTCTTCGATAGCATAGAGCACCGGCCGCGTGCCTTCCGCTGCCGCCCTTCGTTCCGCCTCCGCACGGAAAAAGTTTAGCAGCACAAGCCGCCTTACCCCTGAACCACGCTTATCGAGCGGCACCCCGTCATTGCTGCTCAACGTGTATTTGAACAGATCCCTCCACTTTGGCTTGTCACGCAGTGACGCTGACAAGGCGGATGCCAACTCGGCGTTCATTTCGTGCAGTTTCGCCAGTGTCCGGTCGGCTACACTTTGGACGCGTTGAGCTACATGCGCAGCAAGAGCGTCGAGATCTGCCTGCATTTCGTCCAGAGCCGCTTCGACTGCGATCGCCAGAGGCGTCTGCGCCTCCCGGTCCTTATCGCTGCTGGAGCGATCGGAGACAAACAGAGCGCAGAGCGGGAGTTGTTTCAAGAGCTGAGTCCACAATGTTTCCGAATCGTTCTTTCCGATGGGCACTTGGGCGGATTTGAACTCAAAACCGGCGCCTCGACTGACCAACGCCCGCCGCACCTTCGCTTTTACTGGCGCTTCACCCGGTTCGAGCTCCACGCCGTTGCTCGCTGCCAGCTTCTTCAGCTCGGGCAGTGTCAAAGGGAGCAGCGATCTGCCCGCCGCGTCAACCGGGTGACTCGTAGCGTCGATATAGATGGATGGCGCACCGACTTTGGACTTTGTGCAATCGTAGAGCTTTGTGATGCGGAGCCGCCCATTCGCTCGTAGGAGGTATTCGTCGGCGAGGCTTGTCTCGAATTGGTCGTCCAGAATCACCTTTCCCGGCAGTTCCTCGAATTCGCAGGAGATCCTTACCGCATCTCTGTTCCCGCGAATGCACCCGTCGTCAGGCTCCATCTTAATTCCGTCGCCTTCGAGGAAGATCGTGAGGGCGGCAAGAATGGATGACTTGCCGATATCGTTCCGTCCAATCAGTGCGGTAAAATCATCCACTTCGATTTCGATGCCCGGCGAGAATCCGCGGAAATTTTCTATTTCGATGCGACGTAGTTTCATGCGAAAATATTATTATTCAGCGTTGATAAACGTGGTGCTGAGGACGCGCAGCAGGTATTCCGTTCCAGCAATCAGCCAGGCAGCCAAGGGATCAAGGCAGCCGAAGGGGCATAGGTTGACTATTGACAGAGCCTCAGGTTGGCGCAACGCGTCCGGCGATCAGCCGGTCTTCGACACGCTTCGGGATCGATGGCATGTGACATTTCTACTATTTAATGGACTCAATCTTCTCCTGGGTGCCAACCACCAAGGCACGAAGCTGAGCGAGTTGTTCTAGACTCAAATATGCCGTCGCACGGCCGATTCGGCCCGAGCTGACTGCAATAGCTAACTTGCCTCGAGAGTCACTAAATACCGTGACGGAGAAATCTCCGCGCGTGGAGTATGTAGCCTCGAAATTGTGCAGTTTGGTAACGTCGGGCTTAATCTTGGCGATGTAGTCAATGCCCGTGATGAGAGATGGAATCTCATCGAGATCGATGAAAGAGCTATCGTCGCGCTCAAGCCTGCCGGATTCCGTGATCTTTATGACCATCCCATAGCTCTTTTCCCCCGTCTGAGCGTTCGTGAACTCACGGCAATCCACGTCCACAGGTCCCATTTCCTTCACCTCTCCGATCTCGCTATAACCTTTGATAATGACTGCTCCAGTTTGAGCTGCGAATGTTTCAAGCTCCGTCTTTGACTTCTCACTTGATGCACTTTCCGCGAAGGGAAGCGGACTAGTCGCAAGAATAAGGAGGACGATTCCAACAAGACGGAACTTCATGGGACGAATGAGTGAGTTGAGCGGAGGGCGCCTTCACGGACCGCGAGAGCAGCCGAACCGATCACGACAGCGAGGCCGGCAGACCAATCCTCGGCGCGGGCAGAGAGCGAAAGCGGGGTTGAGCAGGACGGGCTCACAAAATGCTGGCGGAGCCCAAACGCTGCACACCTACGTCTCCGACCTCCAGCCAAAACCTTGCGCTTTCTGTCTTTCGTCGTCGCATGGATGGCGTGGTCGCGCCGGCGGGCTGCAATCTCTCCGTCATAACTGGCGCTCCTCTGTCTCGACCAAGAATCAGTCATGCCCCCACACCTGAAACGTCGGCCTTAACCACCGCCTATCTCCGCCGCCGAGAAGCCTCAAACATCGAGAAAGCCACGGTATGCGCCAGGACGGAAGGCGCAGTGTTCGCCAGCTTTCCTGCCCGCATAATTCAACTTACAGCGAGATGACTTTTCGAAATTTTCGGACGATTTCTGCGAGACTAATTGCGACGCCAATTTTCGTATCCGCTTTTTTGAAGATGAGTATTCCCCCAAGCGCTTTCTCTTCGTCCTCTCCTTCAGATCGCTCGTTATTGGCTGCGGGCAGGAACGCTTGGAGATTCATGGTTGTCGATTTCGCCCGCTCGGCTCGTATCGTTGCATCCTTCGCTTCGATGATCGCTGCGCTGAGAGCGAGCTGGCCGCGGAGATGTTGAATGTTGGACCACAATTTCTGAGCTACCAAATCTCCGGCGGGAGGAATTTGGTGGTCCGCTATGGATGGAATTTCAAGGTATGCGCCTAAAGCCTGTCGTATCTTCTCCAGCGCCTCGTTTTTGTTGGCGGGAATGATCGAGAGCAGTGTGGCATTATGATCGTGGTTGATGCTGGCTATCGCGTGGATGCCTATGTCTTTGAGGAACTCCGCGAAATAAAGAAGATACTGTTCACAGGGCACACGTATCGCGTCAGGTATGTTCAACCGGATAACTACGCTTCCGGCGGCAGCTGCCTCGTTGAGGCTGGCTTCCGTGGCCCGATGTAGCTCATGAACCCGCTCAAGGCAGCTTTGAATATATCGCTTGATGCTGCCCGACTCCGGAAGAGGAAACTTCACCGCAATTCCGTTGCTCACCAGCTCGTCTTTTTGCTCCACGGTAACGCCCGAATTCCACATGTCTGCGCCGGAGCGGATAACCTCTGCTCCGTAATCGGCGATCGACCACTGTTCGGACCAATTCTCGAAATCGAAACGTAGCTCGAACTCGATGTGCTGCGGCTCGCGGTCGTCCTGCTTGATGATTATTTGATTCAAGAGCGGAACGCGATCGTCGGAGTAGTAAATCCAAAGGCATTTGATATTTTTTGGCAAATCCTCGAAGGGATGCTCAAAAATCCGTTTGGCTACGGCCTCATTCGCGAGGTGAAAATAGATGCTGTCTCCAAACGCAGGGCTCCGCTCGTTATCCGAAACTACAACACCATCCACGAGGAGAAGGTGCTGTTTATCCGTCTGCCGAACTTCAATCATGGAACTCGGAGGCAACTGAACACGTCACATCTTGACTATGACTGCCCGCGTTCCCCGAAAGTTTTCGACGGCAACCTATGATCTTTGCCAAGTTTCGGAATCGGTGGCATGTGACACAGTGAATTGAGCGGAGGACGCCTTCGCCGGGCCGCGAGAGCAGCCGAACCGATCACGTCGCCTGCGGCGACAGACCAATCCGATGCGCGGGCAGAGAGCGAAAGCGGGGTTGAGCAGGAAAGCTGGCAGAGCCCAAACGCTGGCGATCTGCATCTCCTGAATCCACCGGAAAAATTGCCATGTCGATTAAACACCAATCCCCCTGGCTTGCAGTCTTGCTGTCAGCTCACGTAGCCATGTCGGCGAATGAGGAATAGCGAACGACGCCAAGGTCGGGTTCAACAATGAGCCGATAGGAAGCTGCGAGATCTGACTCCATTCGCCCTCAATGCCGAGCGTCGCACGGCGGCGTGCGCTCTCCAGCAACAGCAACCTGTGATCGGTGAATCCGAAGATCACGTTACCCAAGAATCCCTGTTGTCCGACCGCACAGAGCACAGGCCTCGTATCGATAATCGATTCAAGAACGGATTTGAAGACTTCCCTCTGTTGTCCGGGAACGGCAGTGCGTGGATCCCGTAGCAAAGGTTCGAGCGTCGCCCATGATCGGGCCTTTTCAGTCACTATCTTCCAATGAGCACGACGGATGGGCGCGACGGGGCGAAGAGCCTCACTCAACACGAAACAACTTCCGAATATCTCCACCAACACATTGATCGCGTTCACTAACGTGGTCTTTGTTTCGTTCGACAGCTGCACGCCTGGCATCGCCAGAACTATCGCGCCATCGTCCCGCTTGAGGACTTGAATCTCCATGCTAAACGGGGGTGCAAGGTCCGCGGGCGCCGCGTTTTCTCTCGAGTGACCATCCGCTTGCCGTAGTCGAAGAGCAGTCCTCGCTTCATCTTCCAATTCCACCATTGCGGATAGGTGAAGTCTTCGAAACCACGATCGTAGTGTTTCTCACTCCACCCGCAGGCATTCCGCGAGCACGCAATTCCGCAATGTCCGGGCGGCAACACCGACTCTCCAGCCGCCAACGGCCAACTGAATCCCATATCGCGAATCTTCTCTTCGAACCCAGCGAACTGCGTGATCGCTGGCGTAAAATAAGTTCCGCGATCTGCGGTAACGAGCAGGTCGGCTACCGATCGAACCCGATGTTTGAACCTCATGACAAATTGTCCTTACCACCAATCTGTCTAGAGTCTTCTATTTGTGACCAACCAAACCCTCGATCTCCTGCGCAATGCGATCGTATAGTTCGTCCCGCTCCCACATCGGGAGGGCCGCTATTGGTTTTCTAGGATCGTTTATAGCTTGAAATGCGCCAACCAGAGGGTCTCTTGTAAAGCGACAGGCTTTCAGCAGAACCGGGAGAATTTTGACACCTTCCTCTTTGGCTCGCTTGAGCAACGGAGGCAGCTCGTTGTCTACAATGAAGTCCGAGGCTAAAAAATGAGGCGATACCAACAGCACTGCGACAGTCGCGCTTGCTAGAGCTCGTTCGATCTCTTCCTTCCAAAGCGATCCCGCCTTTATCCGCTGGTCGGACCATACGTCGACTAATCCTGCTTTATGTAAAGGTTTGAGGTGAACTAGCAGGGCGTCCAAGAATTCACTATCCTCGTGGCTATAGCTTATAAAAGCGTGGTTTCTCTTGCGGCCCCCTTTCTCACTCGATGCCGGGTCCTCATATCTCTTCGCGCGAAAAACTCCGTTGGTTCCCAATGAGGATTGCCACCGGCCGGTGAGCGTTCCGTCTTGCACCACGCATTGAGCGTCGATGACTCCCAAGAGCAGATTGGACGTATGCTCCGTCGGATGGAGCTGTAGCTTTATTGGCGCTCCCATCTGGCCGGAGATGATGTATTGGTAGACGCCCAGACTTGGCTCATGCATGGTCGCGACCCCACCCAGGACGGCTCCGCGTTGGTCTATACCAAAGCTGACGCCGCCGATGTTTGTGCCTTCGAACGAACCAGTCCAATATCCAGCCAAGCTTTCCATACCTATGCCGCGTCTGAGATCCGGCGGCCGCGGATGGTAATCGTTGGGCCAGGCAATTGCTTGATTCCACCGGTCACCGTGAATGTGGACTGATCCGGCGAAAGTGAGCCTCTCAAGTCTAGGTCAAAGTCGGGTATATTTCCAAAAACGGACGTCACCGCAGCATTCCATTTTTTGATTTTTAACCGCGCCGAAACGCTCGTTGACGAAAGATCATAGGTGCCAACATATACGTAGCCGTGATCACCTCCATTCACGGTTCCGTCTTTGAAAACGGCGATCCCCTCCCCATATGACTGCTGAGAGGAAGCGAAGTTTACGTGGTAGATGCTAGGTTTCATGGGAGAAGCTGGGAAAGCCAATGTCTCGAGCCGATTAGATATGACCCCTGTGGGAGACAGCCCAAGGGTCATGGGGTGAGTGTTGATAGAATCATAGTTCGCCGCGCTGCGGGAGCCCGCAATCAGCCGTTCTTCGACACGTTTCGGAATCGGTGGCATGTGACACAGTGAGCTGAGCGGAGGACGCCTTCACCGACCGCGAGAGCAGCCGAACCGATCACGCTGGCGTAGCGAGCAGACCAATCCGAGGCGCGGGCAGAAAGCGACAGCGGGGTTGAGCAGGACGGGCTCAAGAGGGGGCTGGGACGGCTTGAAAATGCAGCAAATGTGCGACAGGCCAACCACTAAAACCGGGAAAATGTCCCGATTGATCTGGTGCAGAGCTAACGATTTGAGGCGCGATCGGCAGAGCCGGCGGCCCGGTTGTGGCCGTGGGCTATGTCCCGATCTTGATCTTCGAACCACACCTTCCGTTCTCTCTGTTGCTTCCGGTGAAGCAAAAAGGCCGGAGATTGTCTCCGGCCTTTGTCTTGGTCGCCGCATCCTGGGAAGCACGGCGTAGATAACCTTAGCGCTCGTTAGCCTCGCGAGGCGTTCGCGCGCCGGCGGCGCCACGCGGCAAATCCCAGCACACCGGCTCCCGCGATCGCCGCATAGGTCGAGGGCTCCGGCACCGCGGTGATCGTTTCGATCGAAGTGACATGACCTGATGCTGCTGAATCCAAGCTGAGATCCGCCGCTGTCCAGCCTGCGTCGTAGAGGTAATAACCTTCATTGTCAGGATCGGAAGGGAATGATCCCAGGTTGAAAAAACTGCCGTCGATGAAGTCGTAATTAAACTTCACGATTGAGGGTGCCGTCGTGAGGTCGGTATCGGCGATGAATACCGTCGGAAAGAGCTCTGCTTCTTCGTTTGGAAACTCCGGCAACGTGATCGTTTGCAAATCCTGCAGCGTAAATGAGCGGGTTCCAAAACTGCCGGAGATCTCTGTGATCGATTCCACGGCGAAGAGATACCAGGACCCCGTTGCGCCATCGGTGAGGAAATCCTGCGGCACGGAGATGGGCTGTGGAGTTGCCGACAGATCGAAAGAAAACGTGACCGAAAAAGTGTCAGACGCGCCGAGGCCAAACACCGTGCTGCCATACCGGGTTTCGTCCACGCTGAAATTGACGCGGTAGCTTACCAACTGCGCCGACAGGCTCGCCGTCATCAAACAGGCCAGCGCGGCCCCTCGGAGGAGTGATTTCCACCCGGGCAGTGGAGCGGATTCTGGACGCGGAAGGGAGGGGCGGAGGTTTGCCATGGTAGTAGGCGAGGGAACGCGGGGTGGTTGGTGTGTGTGGAGTGGTTGAGCCGGATCGAGGGAATGATCGTGAGAGGCTCATCGACCTGACCCCGCGCCCGATCCAAGTATCGGCCTGCGCGGGAAGAGATGAAGCAGGGCTTTCTGGTCCGTTGCGTTTGCTCCGGACTCAGCGCCCGAGGGATGGAGCGAGGGCTCCGGACTGGCGACTACTCTTTCGACGCGCGCTTGGCGTTCCAATCGAGCTTGCCCATGCCGTCGGCGTCGATCGTGCCTTGGATGGCGTCGCCATCGATTTTGCCGCGATACTTAATCACGAAAGTGTTGCCGCCGAAATCACGCACCACGTCGAAGGCGAGCACGTCGTCCTTGAATGAGGCGTTCTTGATCGTATTCGAGCCGAACTGGTTCGAGTAAGTGCCCGCGACCTGGCCGTCTTTGGCTTCCAGTTTGAGCGTCGTGGCGATTTCGCCGGCCGGTGATTGGACGGTCCATTTCCACGTGCCGGTCGGATCCGCGGCGAGCGCGGCGACGGTCAATACGCAGAAGGCGAAAGAAGCGGTCAGGAGACGAAGCAGTTTCATGGAGTAATTTTTTAAGAAAGCGCACCCAGCAAAACCAGAACCGGCCGCAGCGCGAGCGATTTGAAACTTCGCGGAATCTGATGCGTCAGCTTGGGTGCATGCATCCCGGATGCAACGGGCCCCGCCCGGAGTGTTCGGGACATAAGGCATTGTGGGACGTCGTGCCCGCGTGCCCGCGTGCGTTGCCAGAAATTCCACCCCGTTGCCCGCCCATGAGACTCTTCTTGGTTGCCCTCCTTGCGTCCCTCTCCGCCGTGGTTGCCGCGGCTCAATCCCGCGAAGTCGGGCCCTACACGCTGCACCCGATCATCCCGGGCGTCATCCGCATCGAGGACGCGAACCACACCAATCCCGCCGGCCTCCACCTCGACGAGCAGGGCAAGACGAAGAGTTTCAACAACTGCTCCGATATGTATCTCATCGTCGGCCGCGAACGGGCTCTCCTGATCGACCTCTCGAATCCGATCAAGTGGGACGCCACCGCCACCGAGTCGCTGCAGTCCCTCATCGCCGAGGAGATTGGCGATCGCCGACTCTATATTGCCGTCACGCACTATCACGCGGACCACACCGGCATGCTGCCGGCCTTCAAGGACAATCCGGACGTCACGTTCTGGATTCAGACGCCGGAGTTCGAGGGCCGCGAAATTTTCCCGGCCGATCGCACGCTGCCGATCGCCGGCCAGCCCTCGCTCGATCTCGGCAACGGCTTCGTCGTCGATGCGCTCAAGATTCCGGGGCACACCGATCACTCCACCGCCTATTTCCTCCGCGGAAAACATCTCCTCTTCAGCGGCGACGGCATCGGCTCGGGCCACGGCGTGTGGATTTTCTCCGCCGAAGGTTTCACGAAATATCGCCGCAGCGTCGACCTGCTCATCTCCTATATTCGCAACCCGGACCACCAGATCGACGAGCACCAGCTGCTCATCTTCGGCGCGCACTACTGGCAGAAGCGCGAGAAGGAAAAGCTCACCATGCGCTACCTCCTCGATATGCGGACGCTCATCGACGAGATCAAAGCCGGCACCGCCAGGGAAGAGCGCGTCGCCTTCGGTCCGTATCTCAACCGCAACTTCATCTCGGGCGACGCAGTCATCACCTGGAACAAGGCCGACGCCGAGCGCTTCCAGGCCGAATAATTTCCCGCGAGATTGCGCGCGGCGCGCACCTGTTCGCGAGGTGGAGCCCGGCGTCCTCGCCGGGCTGAACGCGCAATGGAAAAACGAACAACCCGGCGCGGGCGCCGGGTTTCACCTGCAAGCCGCTGGGGCGCGACGCCCTGGTTGCATTTGCTGAGCATGCGTCGTGCAAAAACCGCGACGAAAACGCCGCGGCTCCAGGTGCGCGCCTCTCTGCGACGTGTGTTTCGAATCGGGACGATGTTTGCACTCAGTCCGGCTGCGGTGCCGAGTCTGCCCTGTCGGCATCGGCCTATAATATCCAGTAACTTTCAATTCGGCGCCCGGTAATATCTAGTTATTTTCAATAGAATGCTCGGTAATAGATAATTATTTTCATTTATATTTATTCTGTGTAATTCGCTCTGATAAGACTTGCTACACGCGACTAGAAAAATTTTCTCCCGCCGCATGAATTGTGGCACCCCGCGCAAGCTCTTCCGTTTCGGTATCAGTGTTGGGCTCTTTTTAACGGCGCATTGTTTGTCCCACGCCCAAGCCGTTATCACATGGGGAACGCCGACTTTCATCAGTGGCGATGCTGACGTTGCTGTCGTCGACACGCGCATCTGGGCCTATAATTTCGGCGACGCATCCAAGAGCCCCGTGGTCAATGGCGTTACCTTCACGGGCTACGCGTCCAACACCGGCAACTCCGATTTCACGCTTACCACGGTGGGCTCGTCCATCTACCACCAAAAGACCGTGTTCGGTAACGCCGGTGACTTTTTCACCTCCCTGAGTAGCGATTATCAGGACCTGTTGCGTTCCGCGACCTACTGGTCGGGCCAGACCATACACACCCAGACGATGACGTTGGAGAACCTCGTCGTCGGCACCACTTACCAAATTCAATTTTGGGTCAATGATTCGCGAACCGCCGGCTACCACAACGACGAGGTAGTCTCCTTCGCGGACACCTTCGACAACAGCGTCGACGTGCGCTACAGCAACAACGGCGCGACGCTGGGGCAGTATGTGATCGGAACGTTCACCGCCGAGGAAACGACTCAGATCATCCACCTCGGCCCTTACAGCCCGCAGATTAACGCGGCTACGCTCGGCACCGTCGCGATTCCGGAGCCCTCGACCTACGCTGTGCTGGTCGGCGTGCTAGCGCTCGGCTTGGTGGTGCTCTGCCGCAGGAAATAAACCGGGCCGCTCCCAAGGGGCGAGGCCGATAGCTGTTCATTGCTCAGTTCGCGCCCACGCCGGTAGGGACGTCTCTCCGAGACGTCCGCAGAAACGCGTCCGATACTTTCCCGGCGTGCGACGGCAAGAATCGCCGCGGCACGAATGGCGCGCAACGTGTTCCGAGTCGGGACACGTTGCGGCATGAGTCGGGACGATGTGCGTCCCATGTCGGGACACGTTGCGTGCAAGGTCGAGCCAAGGTGCATCCAACGTCGCGACAAGGTGCGGACACAGTCGCGACGATGTTCGCACCGGGTCGAACCACGGTGCGGAACGGAGCTCGCGATGACGCCAATAAAAAGCCCGACACGCGGGCGTGTCGGGCCGGGAGAGTTTCTTCTCTGAAAAATGCTCAGCGCTGCTTGGCCTGGCGGCGGCGGGCGATCACCACGGCGCCGAGCGCGACCGCACCGAAGATCGCCGCGTAGGTGGACGGCTCGGGAATCGCGGTGGGGCTGTAGGTGGTCGTGGTGAAATTGTCGATCACGACGCCATCGAAGAGATTCAGGTAGAGATAAAGCGTATCCGCGGAAGCGATACCCTCGTTGTCGATGGAGAGGAATGACGTGGAGAGCAGCTCTCCCAAGCTGCCGTCGGCGTTGGCTGCGGTGAGAGTGCCGTGCATGTCGTAGTGCGAGCCTCCGGTATAGCTGACATCGAGCGTCAAATGATACCACGCCACGTCCGTGGAAAGACCACCGGAGACAAATTGCGTGTCGTAGATCGGTGCGTCCGTGCCGTTGTAGCTGCTGACGGCAAAGGCTCCGCCCTCGTTGTTGCCCGCTTCGAGCCATATCGCCGGCAAGTAGCTTCCGTTGGCAAAAGCCCATGCCTCGACCAATGCCGGTGCCGCCGCCGTGGTCACTCCAAACTGCCAGAGATTTTGGATATTGCCGTAATAGTAGACGCTCGTGCTCCAGGAGGAGAGCTGGCTGGAGAAGCCGTGGTTGAACGTGACGATCTGCTGAGCCGTCATCCCGCCGGTCAGTCCGGAGAGATCCATCGCGCCGCTGTTGTTCAGGCCGCCGGTGGCCGACTGCGTGATCGGTCCTTCCTGCTCGGAGCTGAAGTAGCTTGAGAATTGGCCGGGGGTATCGAAATCGAGCGTGAATTGGGCAGACAGCGGCGACAGTGCCGCCAGGAACAGGGCGAGAGCAGCGAGTTTTCTCATGGTAGGAAGCGGCGGAAACAAAGCTCGGTTGGGAGGGGCAAACAGCGGACTTGCGTTGCTTGATATCGGGGATGCCGCCGGCTTTCAGCGAGCTCAAGTGGATTTTCGCGTTTACTGTCGACGGCGCGACGACTGTTGCCGCGTGAGCGCCGCTGTTCGTGGAGGTGGAGCCCGGCGTCCTCGCCGGGCTGAACACGCTCCGTAAACACGAACAACCCGCCGGGGACGGCGGGTTCCACCTGCTAGGCTTGGGGGCGCGACGCCCTCGCGCGCTCGGCGCACGCCGCGGCGAGGACGCCGCGGCTCCAGTCGCGAGTGTGCGCGCATCGTGTCCCGAGTCGTGCCACAGTGCGGACCAGGTCGCGACGATGTGCGCACCGGATCGCGCGAATGTCTCCAAATAAAAAGCCCGACACGCGGGCGTGTCGGGCGGGGAAAGTTTCTTCTCTGAAAAACGCTCAGCGCTGCTTGGCCTGGCGGCGGCGGGCGATCACGACGGCGCCGAGCGCGACCGCGCCAAAGATCGCCGCGTAGGTCGAGGGCTCGGGAATCGCGGCCGCGTTGATCGCGTCCACGGCTTCCGTGAACGTAAGGCCGCCCAAGTTCACGGCCGATGCAACGAGCGAGGCCGTGTAGGTATCCTGGTCGAAGTTGAATTGGAGGACCGCCACCATCGTGCCGTCCCCGTCGCGCATGAGGATGTAGTTATCCGAGCCCCACTGTGCACCGTCGACGAGCGAGCCGGGCACCTCGTCTACGACTGCTGCCCAGTAAACCGATTTCCACGTCTCGATCGAATTGTAGTCACTGAAGAACGGATCATCGCTGCCCCGATTCGAAGCACGATAGAAGTAGCCGCAGATATTATCACCGTAGCGGAAGCGCATGAAGCCGATGTCGGACGTGCCGCCCTGCTCGAATTCGAAGTGAGCGAGATTATCGATGGCATAGTAGCCAGCGTCGAGGCTCGGGGTTCGGGCGAGCTCGATCTGGCCGGCAAAGACGGTCGTGGCCACATTCCCGATCGGGCTGTTATAGAAGGAAACCGAGGTCGTGGTCGGGATGGCGCACAGCGGTGCCGCCAGAAGCGCGAAGCAGAAGAGGATTCGTTTCATGGTGAAATGCGCGCGCAAGCACGACACGACCCATGTTATAAGCAAGCGCCAACAATCTATTGTAATTATATAACATCACGTCCCGATCAGGCCGCTGACGAGGGCGGCATGGAGCGGCGATCACATGCAGCATCGCCGCGGAAGCGCGTGGAGGGGATCCCGTCGATGACTAATAGATGCCAAGACCTGGCATGAGTGGGTATTTGTCTGAGAAAGGCGACAGACGCCAATGCCCAGTTACGGGCGTGGCGTTATATACACATGAACCCCAACCCTGCTGCTCAACAGCCCGAAGAGATCGGGCCGTTTCAGTTCGTCGTGCTCGTGCTGTCGCTCGTCGTCCTGGCGATTTTGGTTCTCGAGACCGTGGTCGAGATGCCCACCGAGGTGAGTGTCCTTCTCGCATGCATCGACAATTTTCTCTGCGTGGTGCTCCTGACCGATTTTTTCCTGCGCCTGCGAAAAGCTCCCGACAAATGGCACTTCATGCGATGGGGATGGATCGATCTGCTCGCCAGTATCCCCAACCTGGAAATGCTCCGGCTCGGGCGGCTCGTTCGCGTTTTCCGTGTTTTGCGAATGCTGCGCGGCGTTCGTCTCGTCCACCGCTTGCTCACGACGATTTTCCGCCATCGCATTCAAGGCGGGCTGTCGATGGTGGGGCTGACGGTTTTTCTGATGCTGTCGTTCTCGTCGATTTCGATTCTCCTTCTTGAGCAAGATCCCGACGCCACGATCACGACGGCAGGCGACGCGATCTGGTGGAGCGTCGCGACGCTCACCACCGTGGGTTATGGCGATCTCTTTCCGGTGACCGTGGAAGGCCGCATCCTGGCGGCGACGCTGATGTTTTCGGGCCTGGGCTTGTTCGGCACGATCAGTGGAATCACAGCCTCGCTTTTTGTCGGTGCGTCGAGCGACGACGAGGCGATCGTTCCGCTCGCCGAAGAGATTCGCAAACTACGCGTGGAAGTCGCGTCGCTGAAAGCGGGACAAGTGCCCGGTTCGTCCCATGGAGTTACGATGGCCGCGATGCACGACGTGCGCGGAAAGCTGATGAGTGAAGGGTAAGTCCCACCGATTTCCCGTTCGGTGGCGTGGTTGATAGGATGCGGTCGAACCCCGCACCCCATGAAGCTCTCCGCTGCTTTTCTCGCGCTGGCGCTGTTGTCGCCGGTTGTTCATGCCCAGCTGCTCGTCGACGATTTCGAAGACGGCACGACGATGGGCTGGTTTGTCGGCGACGCCACGCACCCGCAGCCTCCGGCAAATGTCGCGACCGGCGGACCCGCGGGCGCGGACGACAGCTATCTCCTCTTGAACTCTCTGGGTGGTAGCGGTCCCGGGAGTCGGCTCGCTGTGCTCAGCGGACCACAATGGGCCGGCAACTACACGGCGTGGGGCGTGACCGGCATCAGCGTGGACGTGCGAAATTTGGGCAACTCGGACATCTCGCTGCGGCTGCTGTTGGAAGATTTCGAAGGCATGGGGCCGCCGGCGAATCTCGCGATTACGAATGATCTCGCGCTGATTCCGGCGGGCGGAGGGTGGACGACGATCTTCTTCTCGCTCGCGGTTTCGGACTTGGTGGCCGGAGTGCTCGGCACGCCGGCGGGAGCGCTCGCGAGTGTCGATGTCGTGCGGATTTTTCATAACCCGGATGCCACGTTCCCCGGGCCGGGGATCGGAATCCCGCCGATCGCAAGCACGCTCGCGGTGGACAACATCACGCTGTGGGGCGGCGGCGTCATCACGCCGGTGCCGGAGCCGGCGACGTATGCGTGGGGTGGGGCGTTGGTGCTCGCGGTCGCCATCGCGTGGCGCAGACGCACGCGATCGCAGCCGCTGCGCGCGACGCCGTGAGCGTCGCTGCGCGTGAAGTTTCGTTTCCAAAAAAAGGCGCCGCGTTGATCGCGACGCCTTCGTGAGAGTGCCTCAGGCCTGCTTGCGGCGACGGACGATCAGACCCGCCACACCGGCCATGCCGCCGAGGATGGCCGCATACGTGGAAGGCTCCGGGATCGCGGCGAGATTGAGGTTCAGCGCGACGCCGGACGCCGTATCTCCAGCGTAAGGATTGCCGCCCCAGTAGAGCACGAGGTCGGCCGGAGAAATGTTCGCGGGATTGTATTTGCCGACCGAGGTCAGCTCGACGTGGAGGTTGATTTCGTCGTTCAGGCCGTCGGTGAAGTTGAACTCAACCATGTTGGACGGCTCCATGTCATCGAACCCGATCAAAAGGCCGACCGAAGCGCCTGGGGTTGAGAGGGAAAAGACGAATACATCTCCGGACGAGGACACATCGAGTCCGTCGATCGTGCCAGTCGCCACAGCGGGCCACGGGTTGTCCAGGTTGTTGACCCAGGTGTTGTTGCCCGGCGCCGCGAGCCACAGCATGCCGAGATTGGTGGCCGGGAGTTGGGTGGCGGTGGCGGTGCCCGAAATGTCGAACGACAGCGTATCGGTGGTGATGCTCCAGTTGCTGAGCGTGAGTTCGGCGCGGGCAGCCGAAAGCGGCGCGATCAACGCGACCAGGGCGAGAATGAGTTTTTTCATGGAGTAGTGTGTGTGTGGACCCGAAGCCGCAGGCGATTGGCGCAGCGCGCGCCAATTCGGCGGCAACGTTTCGCCACTGCATAAATTTCGCGCGTGGACTCAAGATGTATCCAAAATTGCAATACGAATGCGGATGCACGTGCAAATGGTTGGGCGAAACGGGTGATCGTCCCTCCGGTTTTTACGGACTGAACACGCCGCGCGCGGTGTGTTCCACCTGGCTAACCTCGCGAGCATGGGGAGATGCGACGCCCTCGTGGCGGCCTATGTCGCAACGCGGTGCGCACACGGTCGAGCCAGGGTCCGTCCCGTGTCGCGCCTAAGTGCGGACACGGTCGCGACAATGTCCGCACCGGGTCGGGACGCGGTGCGGCTCGAGTCGAGCCACAGTGCGGCGTGAGTCGGGCGCGTGTGCGGCGCGACTTGCGCGGGCACAAAAAAGCGTGCCGCCATTTCAGCGCGGCACGCTTGATCTCTATTTTTCTAGTTCGCGCTGCGGCTTACTTCGCCAGCGCGACTTGGAGGATCGCGATGGTGTGCGCGGGCACGCGGTAACTCGGCGTGTCGGACGCGATCGACGTGGTGCGATACTCGACCACGTTTTTGTCGGGCTCCTGAAGCGTGTTCGCGGCGCGCACGGACGGAGCGGTGAGCGTGTGCGCGGTCCAGGCGCCGCTCGTTTTCGCGCCGGCGACCGTGAGCGCGACGTCGAGGTGCTCCGTTTCGCTGCGATTGACGAGCGCGAGCGTGAGTGTGCGGCCGGCGTCATCGATCGACGAAGCGACATCGAGCACGGGCAGTTGCTCGGTGTCGGGCAGGGTGCCGCAGGTGACGTCGGCGGCGACGTGACGCGTGCCGGAGAGTTCGCGGTAGAGCGCGAGCGGATAATAGATCGCCTGGCAGATCGAGCGCTGCTCGTCGGTCATGATCGGCGCGAGCATGTTGACCGTCTGCGCCCACGTGGCCATGCCGACGACGTCGGCGTGCCGTTGAAATGCGTTGAGGAAACTGGCGACTCCGAGCGCGTGATTCCACGTGTAGGTTTGCTCGAGTCCGTAGGCGCCGGTGCCGCTGGGCTCCCAGAAGCCCCACTCGTCGATCGCGATCTTCACGGGCCCTTTGCGACCGGGGAAACGATACCAGCGGCTGAGCGGGCCGGGATCGGCGGGCGTGAGCGCTTTGATCTGCGCGGCGGTTTTCTTGATCCGCTCCTCCATGTTGGCGACGGAGGTGAAGAGCGACGACGGCGCGGCGTTCGGTGTGCTGGCGTAGAGGTGCAGCGAGATGTAGTCGGCGATCGGGTGCAGGCTTTCGAGGATGGTTTTATTCCAGTGCTCGTCGTCGCCGACCATGATGAGCTCGATGGACGGATCCTGGAGCTTCATGAGCTTCGCGAAGAACCAGGCTTTCTGCACGTAGTCGGCCGGATTCTGGAGCACGCCAGCGTCTTCCTTGGCGGCTTCTTCGTTGCCGAGGCCCCAGTATTTCACGCGGTAGGGTTCGGGGTGGCCATGTTTGCGGCGCAGCGCGGCGAAGTAGCTGTTGCCGTCGGCGTTGCAGTATTCGACCCACTCGGACGCCTCCTCGGCGGTGCCGGTGGACATGTTGACCGTGATGAAGGGCGCCGCGCCGATGAGCTGGCTGTAGGTCATGAACTCGTCGGTGCCGACGTGGTTCGTGTCCTCGCCGCCCCAGATCAAGTTGCGGCGGACGGGGCGGTTTTCCTTGGGGCCGATGCCGTCTTTCCAGTGATAAATCTTCGTCACGGTGCCGCCGGGGTAGCGCATCAGCGGCGTGCGCAGCGCCTGCACTTTCTCGAGCACGTCCTTGCGGAAACCGTGCTTGTCGCTGAGCGGAGAACCGGGCTCGTAAATGCCGCCGTAGATCGCGCGGCCGAGGTGTTCGATGAACTGGCCGTAGATGAGCGGCGAGATTTCGGCCGTCACTTGGTCGACGTGCACGGTGACGGAGGCCGGTTTTGCGTTCGGCGTTTCGCCATGGCTGCTCGGCAGAGCGGACACGATCAGCAGAGCTAGACCTGATTTCATCAAGCGGATCGCGAGCGGAGCGGGGGAGCTTGGATTCATGCAAGTGCGATGTCCTGACGAAGTGAAAAACGACCGGTTGCGAGTGAAAACGCCCCCGCGACGCCATCTTCGCTGGCGTCTGCTCGGGGCGCGCTCTGCCGCGCGAGGTGCACACGCGGTGCGCTGTTGTCAGCGAGCGATCGCGACTAAGCTGCTTCGGGCCACAGCCACGCAAACGTGCCGGCGGTCACCAGCGCGTAGATGAGGCCATCGATCGTCGACTTCACGGTCGTGGTCCAGCTTCGACGCATCCAGATTGATTGCGGCCACAGCGCGGCGGCGTGCGCCACAAACGCCACGGCGCCCACGATGCGAAAAACCGAGAGATACGGCGCGCCCGCCGGCAACGTGTGAAACGCGACATAAGCGGTGAAGACGCCCACGAGGAGCAGATACACGAGCCACTGGACAAACATCGGGCCCATCGAGCCCCGGCCCTTTGGCAGCACGGTCATGAACTGATTCGGCCCCTCGTTGAGTTTCGCCAGATACTCCGGGCTGTTGTAGTTTCCGCCGTCGCAGAGCGGCATCATGTAGTCGCCGGGCGGGAGATCGAACGGCCGGAGCGCGGCGCGCATGGCGTCTTCGTTGGGCACTTTCCTGAAGTCGTTCTTGTGCCAGGGCAGCGCCATGTGAATCACCGCACTGATCACGAACACGAAAACTGCGGACAACAGAATCGGGAGCCAGAGGCTGAGCATGGTGAAGTCTCCTAAATCGCGCGACGCGCACAAAACGAGCCGCGCAGGTTAATGCGAGTGGGTTGCGGAAGGCTGGCGGCGCACACCACCTCGGTCAACCACGCGGAAACGCACGCCCCGCGAAGAGCTGGCCGCCATTCGCCCCGTCTGTCTCCTCGTGCGCTCTCAAGCGCGGGGCGCCCTGCGCCTCCGCAGCGCGACGGCAATCACGCCGACCGCCGCGCCGAGAAAAACCGCCACACTTGCCGGCTCGGGAATTGGAGTCGTTTTCGTGAGGCTCACATATTCGAACCTGCCCGAGATGTTTCCAAACTTGCCGATCGCGATATAGTTGATCTCGGGATTCTCGCCGACGAAAGCGGCCTCGCGCAGCAGCGTCGATCCGACGAACCACTGCACCCTCCATTCGTCATCGCTCGTATCGAGCACGATCGAAGCCTCAATGAGACCGTCCGCGGCCCAGAACGCTTCGCCGTCTTCGGTGTCCGGCCCGAGAAAAGTGCCGATGCCATCGTTGGCGCTTTCGCGATTGTCGCGCACCAGCATCCAAGCGACGGCCCCGAGTCCTCCCGGAAAAAATCCATTTACGTCGGCCGACGGGGTGAAGCCGATTCCCAGCCAGTTGCCCGTTCCTCCCGTGGGTCCCGTCGCAAACGACAGAGTGTAAATGTGCCCCGCTTCGGGTGAGAACGAAAGAAACGCGTTCTGATCGTTCTCGCCCTCCGTGTAGCCATCGGCCTTCCACGATTGCTCACCGGTGCCCGCCAGCCACGTCTCGCTTCCCGGCCGGATGGACGGCGCGACCCCGTTGAGGCTGTTCTCACGCGAGCCGGAGAAGTCTTCGAAGTAGATCGTCGTCTGTGCCGACGCCCACGTGAGCAACGAGAGAAATACAACAAAGCAGCGGGTCTTCATGCGCGAAGCGGAAACGGAGTCGAAGTGGCTGGGGAGTGTGAGCCACCATTCCTGATGCTCACCCTGTTGGAGTGCAAGATTGCTGCTATTGGGCTGCACAGGGCGCTCCTCCGCAGCATCGGTGAATCCCCTAAATTTCCCTTTCGCCTTTTCATTGCAGGAGTGGGCTTTTTCTTCGGGTGACCCCATGATCGGAGCCCCTTTCCCCGCGCGAACCCCACCGCAGAATCCGAAGGTGCCAGAAAGGTGGCGCTGCTTTGGACGGGCGGGTGGGATTCCACCTTTCAGCTTCTGCGCCTGCTGCTCCTCGAATGCGCAGAGGTGACGCCGTATTATCTGATCGACGAGGACCGCGGCTCCACCGGCGTCGAACTGCGCGTGATCAAGCGCATCAAGAACCGACTGGCCGAACTCTGGCCCGCGACGCGCGAGCTGCTTCAGCCGATGCAGTTCTTCAGTGTGGCCGATGTGCCGCAAAACCCGGAGATCACCGCCGCGTTCAAAGGGATTCTGCAGCGTCGGTTTCTCGGCACCCAATACGAATGGCTCGCGCGGTTCTGCGAGAGCCGCGCGATCGGGCGGATTCAGCTCTGCGTGCATCGCGACGACAAGGCGCACGCGGCGATCGAGAATCTCGTGGCCTGCGCCGATCCGCGTTTTCCCGGCGAGTATGAGTTGAAGCCGGAGTTCGGCGGCACCGACGAACACACCGTGTTTCGGTATTTTTCCCTCCCGCTCTTCGATCTCACCAAGACGGAGATGCAGGCGATGGCCGAGCGAAACGGCTGGTGGGAGATCATGCAGATGACGTGGTTCTGCCACCGTCCGACCCCGAAGGGACAACCCTGCGGCCTGTGCAATCCCTGCCGCTATGCGATCGAGGAGGGGCTGGGCTGGCGCATCCCGCTCTCGCGTCGGCTCGCCGGCGAAATGTCCCGCGAAGTGGTGAAACCGCTCAAGCGCTTCGCCCGCACCTGCTGGCGCCACGCCCGCGGCCGGGCGTGAGGTATCCAATCAACTGATACGTTGCGGCGGGGCGAAAGCGTTCGCCTCGCTCGCGGGGCTTATTCCGCGACGACTTCCGCGCCGGCCTTTTGCTTGCGCCGGCGTTGATACGCTACCGCCGAGCCGGCCACGAGAGCGGCCGCGAGTGCCGTGGTCGACGGGAAGGTGACTCGCGATAGCAGCGCTCCACCGAGTCGATGAGCTCATGCCGCACCGCGACGATCTCGCTCGCGTGATCATCCTGCAGTGCGGCGACGGCTGCGTTGTGGCAGGAATAAAGTTCGGCCAGCGCGTCCTCGAGCGCAGCGCGCGCGCGGGGGCCAAACGGGAAACAGTTGGAAGATGCGCGGATCGAGCTCGTCCGGCAGGACGGCCCGGCGTCGAGTCAACGTCTTTCACGCTGTTGGTATCAGCCTTACGAATACAACCCGCTGCAAGACCTGGGGGCAGTCGCGCCCGAAGGCGGACCGGGTCGGGACAAAGTGCGCACAACGTCGCGACCATGTCCGCACTACGGTTTCAAAACGCTGAACACACACTCCCGGTCCTTTGCCTTCGTGTGACACTCGAAACACATCTGCACGGCTTTCGGGCCGACGTTGCGCTCGGTGCGGCTGTCGCGGTTGAAGTCTTCGAAACCCCAGCCGCCCGTCTCTGCGTAGCGCGCGTCGCGCACCATGACGTTGACGGATTTGCGTGGTCCTTGCGCCAGCATCGGACCTCGCTCCTCCAGCACGAACCAGTCGACGACCAACACCGCGCCCTCGGGAAAGTCGCCCGTGCGATAACCTTCGATCGCTTTTTCGTTCGCGTAGATGTTGCTCATCAACCCGTGAGGAGCGGCGAGATCATCGGCCTTTGGCGTGCTCGCCGCGGGATCGTTGGTCGGCTTCAGCACCGCGCTGGAAACGTGCTGCCACATGCGGTAGCCATCGGGAAACGGCACCTCGGGCGCGGACGGAGGATTTTCGGTCGCGATCATCGCCGCACCCAGCGATCCCGCGATCCCGACGCAGAAAAGAAAACGAGGGTTCATGCGGGCCACCGGATGACCGGGCACCGAGGATTTCAACGACGATGCGATGAAGCCTGCGTCGCGCGCCTCGGAAGATGAATCATGCGGGTTGAAATCGGAAGGTGGTTCGCGCCGATCTGCCCGCAGCGGGTGCGATCGCTTGACACCACGGTTACACTCACGCGCTTGAACTTTTTGCCGCGACGGCCGCGCGTGTTGACGGCCCTGACTTTCGTCGCCCTGCCGACGCTGTTTGCCATCGTCGGGGGAGTGGAGGCGTTGCTGCACAGCAACGACGTCGGCTGGCGTCAGGTGCTCGGTCGCGAAGTCGTTTACTGGACTTCGTGGGTCGTGCTGATGCCGCCGATTTTCCGTCTGTGTCGCTGGCTGCACGAGGGGCCGCGTAGTTGGCCGCGGTATGTGGTGGGGTTGAGCGTCGGTGTGGCGCTCACGCTCGTGCTGCTGCCCTTGATCTACGAAATTCTCCGGCTCGGCGGGTGGGCCATCGCGTGGAAACTTTCGTGGATGGCCGAGGCGCCGCCGGCGTTTTGGGCGGACTACCGCGGACTGTTCACGTATTTGATCACGGCCTCGGTGGCGATCTTCGCGTTCACGGTCATCGCGTGGCATGCGGTGACGAACTATCGCGAGGCCAAGGAGAGCCGCGTCGAGTCCGCGGAGCTCAACGCGATGCTCCAGCGGGCGCAATTGCAGGCGCTGCGGAGCCAGTTGAACCCACATTTCCTGTTCAACACGCTGCACTCCATCGCCGAGCTGATTCACGAAAACCCGCGGCAGGCCGAACAGATGGTGATCCAACTCGGCGAGCTTTTGCGCAAGGCGCTGGAGACCCAGGCGCTGGAGGTGACGTTGCGCGAGGAACTCGAGTTTATCCGCACGTATCTCGCGATCGAGCAGACGCGCCTCGGCGATCGCCTGGATCTCGCGTGGCGGATCGATCCGGCGGCGTTGCACGCCCGCGTGCCGAGTTTGCTGCTCCAGCCGATCGTGGAAAACGCCATCCGCCACGGTATCGCGAATTCGCCACGCGGCGGTCGGCTGGAAATTTCCGCCTCGCGCGCCGGCGATCAACTCCGCCTCGAAGTGCGCGACGATGGCCCGGGCCTGAAGCAAACCGCTGCTTCCACGGAAGGGCAGGGCATCGGCCTCGGGCACACCCGCGCGCGGCTCGAACGACTCTACGGTGCGCGCGCGAGTTTCTCGTTGACCGGCGAACACGGCGTGGTCGCGTCGATCACGCTGCCGTGGAGCGAGTGAGCGAATCGGCAGACGCGCCCTCCCATGCCCAAACTGCGGACCATCACGGTCGATGACGAACCCGTGGCCTTGCGCCGGCTGTCGCGGCTGCTCGAACGCGCCGACGACGTGGAGATCGTCGCTGCGTGCCACGACGGCCCGAGCGCGGTCGCGGCCGTGCGCGAGCATCAGCCCGATGTGCTGTTTCTCGATGTGCAGATGCCGGGCATGGACGGTTTCGCGGTGCTGGAAGCGCTGCAGGATGTGCGGCTGCCGGTCGTGATTTTCGTGACGGCGTTCGATGCGTTTGCGCTGCGGGCGTTCGATGCACAGGCGCTCGACTACGTGCTCAAACCGTTTGGCGAAGCGCGCGTGCAACAAGCCCTCGAGCGCGCGCGAACCTGTCTGCGCGGCGAGGCTTCGCGACAGGAGCAGGCGGAGCGCGTGGCCGGATTTCTCGGCACCTCGGCGCGGGCGGGCAGCGCGCGTTGCCTGTTCGTGAAACGCGACGACCGCGTGCTCGTTTTGCAGCCGGCCGAGATCGAATGGATCGAGGCGGATGGCGACTACGTGCGAATCCACACCGCTGGGGCGACGCATTTCACACGGATGAAACTCACCGAGATCGAGCGGCGGCTGACGCCCGAGGGATTCGTGCGCATCCACCGCTCGCGACTGGTGAATCTCTCGCACGTCGCGGAATTTCGTCCGCTGTCGCGCGGCGCGTCCGTGGTCGTGATGAAGAGCGGCGCGCAACTCGATGCGAGCTACGCGTGCCTGAAGGCGTTGCAGGAAAACGACGACGTTTGACGATCGCGCACGGGCGCGAGAACTCACATTTCGCCGAAGCGAATTCAGGTTTGGTCGCAGGAAAGTCGTGGTGGCGCGCGCACGACGCAACGTGGGCGACGATGACAACCTCCAACTCTGAAAACGTTTCTGCGCGGCGCGCCCTCCGAGCCGGTGCCGGCGGTATATCGGTCGTCCCTTTGCTATGTGTTGCAGGGCGTGAAGGAAACCTCGGTCGCGGGTCGCGCGTATCGCTATCGCGCGGGCGAGTTTCTCGTGTCGTCGGTCGATCTGCCGGTGACCGGCGAGATCATCGAGGCGACCAAGGAGCGGCCGTATCTCTGCCTCGTCGTGTCGGTCGAGCCGCCGCTGATCTACGATGTCCTGCAAACGATCCCGATGCAGCTCCAGCCAGGCTCGCAGTCCGGCCTCTACGTCGGCCGCGCCGAGCCCGCGCTCACGGATGCGGTGGCGCGACTGGTGCGTTGCCTCGATTCGGGCAGCGATCGCGCCGTGCTCGTGCCGGGAATTTTGCGGGAGATCGTTTACCGGCTGCTCGCGGGGCCGTTTGGCCCGATGGTCGCGGAACTCGGCATGGATGGAAGCCGCACGCAGCGGATCAACCGCGCGATTGCGTATTTGAAAAATAGATACACCGAGCCGCTGCGGATCGCGGATCTCGCGCGACTCGCGGGCATGAGCGAGTCGACGTTTCACGAACATTTCCGGCGGATCACGACGCTCAGTCCGCTCCAGTATCAAAAGCTCCTGCGGCTGCAGGAAGCGCGACGCCTGCTCGTGACGGACGGCGCGGGCGCGGCGGACATCGGGTTTCGTGTCGGCTATCAGAGTCCGTCGCAGTTCAGCCGCGAGTATTCGCGGCTGTATGGCCACCCGCCCTCGGTCGATCTGCGCGAGCGGATGACGGCGTAAGCGGTCGTGTCGCGCGACTATGGTTTCAGCGCGTCGCGCGGATCACGAGTGACGTGTCTTGCAGCGCTTCGATCACGACGAGTGCGTCGTTTCGCAGATCGAAGGTGGAGCCTGGCCCCAGCAGCAGGTCGCCGCTCGTCGGATCCTGCGTGAGCCAGATTTCTCCGACGACGACTTCGAGTCGCGAGAACGGTCCGAACTCCAGGACCGTATGCAGTTCGCCGCGACGCAGGTGCAGTCTGCGGGTGTGGGATGGTTCGTGGTGCGAAGCCGTGGAGAGGCTGCAGGCGCGATAGAAATCGACGAGGAAGCACTCAAGTTTTCGACCGAACCCGCGCAGTCGACCGACGAGCCGCGCGAGTCGGGTGAACAGCGGGATCGAGCGCGTTTCCGTTTCGTGGTGAGAAACGCGTCGCGTCGTGCGGAGAGTGGAAAACGTGGCGCGCATCGTTTCCACGGTAGCGCGACAGCCGCGTTTCCGGCAGCGACAGGTGGGGCGTTTCGCCGTTTGCACAGATCGCGCGCAGCTTGACTGTATAAGATCGGATTTCGGCGAGCTGTAACTGTGCAGGTCGCCGCTTTTTCGTTAGCGTGGACGTCATGGTGGAGCAGAAACAACTCGTGCGACGTGAACCTTCCCGATTTGCGACGCAGGAGGGAGGAGAGCCGCTTTACCTGCAACTCGCCGCGCTGCTTGAACGGATGATCGAGGCGCGGGCGCTGCGGCCGGGCGATCGCCTGCCGTCGGTGCGGCAATTGAGCGCGCAGCAGCGGGTGAGTGTGCCGACGGCGATGCACGCGTATGTGACGCTCGAGGCGCGCGGGCTGGTCGAGGCGCGGCCGAAGTCGGGCTTCTTCGTGCGAGCGCGTCGGGCGGAGTTACCCGCGCCACGCGGACCCACGGGACGGCTCAAGATCACGGACTTTTTCGAACACGGATCCGTTTGCGTCGTTGCTGGCGGATTTCGGCGCATCCGATCTCGTGCCTCTCGGCGGCGCCGTGCCCGGCGTGGAGTTGCTGCCGGGGAGAAAACTCGCGCGCACGATGGCGTCGATCGCGCGGCTCTCGCGCTCGGCCGGGAACACCTACGACATGCCGCCGG
Organism: Opitutus sp.; assembly: GCA_024707325.1. GTDB lineage: Bacteria > Verrucomicrobiota > Verrucomicrobiia > Opitutales > Opitutaceae > Opitutus. Next base: position 1,650,590 of record JANPZY010000001.1, read on the forward strand.
GGGCAGAGAATCTTCGGCGCGAGATCGCTCGTCGGTCGCTCACCTGGGGCGGCGCGCTGAAGGCCGACGACGTGCTCGTGACGATCGGCGGCACCGAGGCATTGTCGCTCGCGTTGCGTGTGACGTGCTCGCCCGGCGACACGGTCGCGGTGGAATCGCCGACATATTTTGGGCTCGCGCGGATGTTGCGCGAAATGCGCCTGAAAGCGCTGCCCATCCCGGTGCACAGCGAGACCGGCATGGACCTCGACTACCTGCGCACGGCCTTGCGGCGCACGCGCGTGGCGGCGTGTGTGTCGAATCCGAATTTTCAGAATCCGGTCGGCTTTCTCATGCCCGACGATCGGAAACGTGAGCTCGTCGCGCTGCTCGCCGAGCGCGACATCCCGCTGATCGAGGACGACGCGTATGGCGATCTCCAGCACGAGGGCGTGCGACCGCCCTGTCTGAAGGCGTTTGACAAGGACGAGCGCGTGATCCTGTGCGGATCGTTTTCCAAGGTGCTCGCTCCCGGTTATCGCGTCGGCTACGTCGCGGGCGGACGCTGGCACGCGCAGATCGTAGCGCTGAAACGCGTGACCACGCTCGGTTGCCCCACGCTGCCGACACTCGCGATTGCGGAGTTTCTGCGGAACGGAGGCTACGAGCGCTACCTGCGTTCGGTGCGTCAGGCGTATCGTCAACAAGTCGAGCGGATGCGGCTCGCGATCGCCGAAACATTTCCCGCCGAGATCGGGCTGTCGCGACCGCGCGGGAGTTTTTTGCTGTGGTGCGAGCTGCCGCGAAACGTCGACTCGATCGCGCTGGCGCACGAAGCGAGAGCCGCGGGCATCAGCATCGCGCCGGGTCCGCTGTTTTCGCCGGAGAGCGGGTTTCGAAACTACATTCGCCTGAATGCCGGCTACGCGTGGAACGAGCGTATCGAGCGCGCCATCGGCGTGCTCGGTCATCTCGTCCAGCGCATGGGCCGCGCGTGAGTCGCGGGGAGTTTCTTGCGGAAAGGTGTAACTTTTCTGCGGTAAGGTGTGTTCTTGCCGCATCTCCCGATGAAGGCGGCGACATCGTGCGCCTGCTCCGCGGGGGATTCGTTCTCCATGCGTCTTCCGTTGCTCACGTTTCCTCTGATTTTCCTTCTGCCGATCTTCGGTGCCGCGTCCGCTCGCGCCGATGCTGCGTCGCTCTCGGCGCCTCACGATGTCGGCGTGACGACACGCGAGTTTGCCGATCCTGCGCGTCGCGATTGGGCGGGCACCGGGCCACGGCCGATTCGCGCGACGCTCTGGTATCCGAGCAGCGGGGGTGGGCAGGAGGAGGATTTCGAAAGCGAGGGAGAAACGACACGACTGCGGCGCGACGGAGAGATCGCGAGCACGAAGGCGCTTCCGCTGATTCTCGTTTCGCACGGCTCGGGCGGGAACGTCGCGCAGATGTTCTGGCTCGGCCGCACGCTCGCGCAGCGCGGGTTCATCGTGCTCGCGGTGGATCACAACGGCACGCCTGAGGAGGAACTGCACACCGCGCCTCTCACGCTTTCGGATTTCTTCGGGTGGGAACGGCCGCGCGATTTGTCGATCGCGCTTGATCAGGTGCTCGCCGAACCGGCGCTGGCCGGACGGATCGATCGCGAGCGGATCGGTGCCGCGGGATTTTCACTCGGCGCCACCACGGCGCTCTGGCTCGCGGGCGCCCGCCTCGACCCGGACAGTTTGCGGGCCAACTCGCCGCCGCCTCCGCCGTTTCTGGCGGCGGTGATCGAGCAGCGTATCGCGTTTTCCACTACAAACCCGCTGGGGCGGGAAGCCGCCGCGCGCGCGTCGCTCTCTCATCGCGATCCGCGCGTCCGCGCGGTGTTCGCGCTCGCGCCGCCGATGGGTGCCGGTTTCACGGCTGAGGGGCTGCGCGAGGTGGCGGTGCCGGTTCATATTGCAGTCGGAGACGGCGATCTCGTCGCACCGGCGGACGGCAACGCGAAACACTTCGCGCAGCACATCGCCAACGCGCAGCTCACGGTGCTTCCCGGCGAGCGTGGTCATTATCTCGCGCCGATCCCGGCCGAGCAGCGTCGAGCGGAACTGCGGGAAGTCGCCGATCTCGCGTGCGCGTTTTTCGAGCGCGAACTGCGCTGACGTTCACGAAAACAATCGTGCGCGTTCATTGACGCGTTTTCCGCGCGGCGGCAGCATCGCGCCATGTTCCCCCGCTTTGTTCGCGCGTTCACGCTTCTTACTTCGCTTATGTTTACGACTGCGCTTGCCGCCGCGTCGCTCTCCCTGAAACCGCTGGCCGACGCCTCCGCGTTGTCGCCGGCTCCGCTCAAGATCAGCGGTCGCGTCGTCGAAACGAAAGACGCCGCCGGCGCCGGCTATCGTTTCCAGTGGCCCGGCATGTATTTCGAAACTGCGTTTTCCGGTGCTCGCGCCGCGATCCGCATCGGCGAAGGCAACGCGATCTATCACGTGCGAGTCGACGACGCGCCGGCAATCCCGCTCGTGAAACCGGCACCGGGCGTCTACGCACTCGAGGGACTTTCCGCCGGAGAGCACACGGTGCGCGTGACCGTCGTTTCCGAAAACCAGGGCGGCGCCGCCAACTTCGGTGGCATCCTCGTGCCCGTCGACGCTGCGGCCCGCGCGACTCCGGCGCTCGCGCGACGCATCGAATTCATCGGCGATTCGCACACGGTCGGTTACGGCAACACGTCGACGACGCGCGAATCCGGCGGCGATCTGGTCTGGCGCACGACGGACAACTCGCAGGCCTTCGGCGCGCTCGTCGCCGCCCACTTCGGCGCGGACTATCAGGCGAACGCGATCTCCGGTCGCGGCATCGTGCGCAACTACAACGGCGGCGGCGGCCCCACGCTGCCGGAGGCGTATCCATTTGCCTTGTTCGACGGAAAAACGCCGGTCGCGGAGACGGGCTGGCAACCGCACGTCGTGGTGATCGGACTCGCGACGAACGATTTTTCCACGCCGCTCAATCCGGGCGAGAAATGGAAGACGCGCGAGGAATTGCACGCGGACTACGAAGCGACCTACGTCGCGTTCGTGCAGCAGCTGCGCGCGCGTTATCCGCACGCGTTCTTCATCCTCGCGGCGAACGATATGTCCGAAGGCGAGAACGCGCGCGAAGTGAAGAAGGTCGCTGACCGTCTGATCGCCTCCGGCGAGAAGCGCGTCGCGTTTGTGTTGTATCCGACGATGGAGCTGACTGCGTGCGATTGGCACCCGTCGCTCAACGACCACCGCAAGATGGCGGACACGCTCATCGAGTTGCTCGAGTCGCGCCCGGAAGTCTGGTCCTCGCGCTGAGCGTGTTCGGCCGCGCGCGCTCTCTCTTGCACAAAATTAAAAAAACCCGCCGTGAACACGGCGGGTTTTTTAGTGCTCGGAAGTCGGGAAGCGGACCGTGCGGCTCAGCGCTTCTTGAACGTGCCAATCGAGAGTTTTGTCTGCACGACGGAGTAGAACACGGTCGCGACAAGGTGCGCACACGGTTGCGAAAAAGTCCGAACATGGTCGTGACCAGTGCCGCGCACGGTGGTGGCAAGGGGCGGCTTGAATTGCAGGCGGGTGCGAACCGAGTCGGGAGAGCGGACGGCGCGAGCCACGCGCTGGTGCGGCGGCGCCCGCGCCGCGGCGGGGTGGTCAACGACGCGACGAGGGCGGCGCGTCTCCATCGTTACCGCAGTTGCCGCTCGCGAAGAGGACGTTTTTGCGCTGGGGTGGGGCATGCGCTTTCTTGCCCTGTTGGTGATGTTGTTCGCGACGCGGGCGGCGGCAGCCGATCTCGCGTTGGTCGGTGCGACCCTGTTTCCGAATCCCGAGGCGGAGCCGGTTCGCGATGCCGTGGTGTGGGTGAAGGACGGTCGCATCGCGGCGATTGGCGCACGCGATCAGGTGACGTTGCCCGAGGGAGTCGAGGTGATCGATTACACGGGCAAGTTCATCACCGCGGGCTTCTGGAATTCCCACGTGCACATCTTCACGCCGGATTTGCTGCATGCGCGCGACACGCCGGTGGAGCAACTCGATGCGTCGCTCGAAGCGATCTTCACGCGGTGGGGTTTCACGACCGTGTTCGACGTGGCCTCGGATGTGGACAACACGCTCGCGCTGCGCGACCGGATCGAGCGTGGCGAGGTGAGCGGACCGCGGATCCTGACGGTGGGACAACCGTTTTGGGTGAAGACGCCGATCTATGTCGTGGATTATCTGCACGCGCATGGCATCGAAATCCCGCCGGTCACGACGCCGGAAGAAGCGACCGCGCGGGTCGCGTCGCTCGCGGGGCGCGGCGTAAACGGAATCAAGTTGTTCACCGGTTCGGTGCAGGGGCGCGGTGCGGTGGCGAATATGGATGTCGAACTCGTGCGCGCGGCCACGGCGGAAGCGCATCGGAGAAAGCTGCCGGTGTTTTCGCATCCGCAAAATACGGAGGGGCTCGAGGCGGCGGTGGAGGGCGGCGTCGATGTGTTGGCGCACACGGCGCCGCAGTCGCCGGCGTGGACGCCGGAGTTTGTCGCGCGACTCAACGAAGCACGCGTCGCGTTGATCCCGACGCTGACGTTGTTTCGCGTCGAAGGTGAGCGTGGCGAGTTGCCGCCCGAGATTTTGCAGCGGTGGATAGAACACGCGCTGTCGCAGGTGCGCGCGTTTCACGAGGGTGGCGGCGACCTGCTCTTCGGGACCGATGTGGGCTACATCGATCAATTCGACACGGCGGAGGAGTTTGAACTGCTCGCGCGTGCGGGACTGGATTTTCGCGCGATGCTCACGTCGCTCACGACGGCGCCGGCCGGGCGGTTCGGCGACGCGGTGCACACCGGACGAATCGAGCCGGGAAGCGCCGCGGATCTCGTGGTGCTGGACGACGATCCGCGTGAAGACGTGACGGCACTCGCCCGCGTGCGCGCGACAGTGCGCGGTGGAAAATTCATCTACCGCGCGCGGTGATCGCGGAGTGAAATTGCGGCGCGACGCGCGCGCTCGTTACTCGGCGGCCGGTTTGAGCTTCGCGTCCACCCAGGCGATGAACGTGCTCATGTTGGAGCGGCTTTCGTGTCCGCCGTCGTGCTGACGCCAGGCGAGTTCGCCATCGAGCAGGCCGACTTTCACGGGCGGGATTTTTGCGGAGCGATAATCCTCGGTGACGCCGAGATCGCGCGCGCCAAGCAGGCGGAAGGCGGGGCCCGCGGCGACAGTGGCCATGAAGCTGCCGGGCTGATCGAGCCAGAGTGCGTCGCCTTGTTCCGGAATGCCGTAGCTGATGAACGTGAGTCGCGGCGCGCAAAGCGCGATGAGCTGGTGTGACTCGACCGGGATGTCGCTGGCGTCCTTGCGCCCGAACGCGCTGCGCTCGGCGCCGTATTTCATGAAATTGCCGGCCATCCAGTGATAGCTGTAGGTGCCGGTGAGGTTCTCGACGGCTTCGCCGAAATTGCGTCGATGCGGTTTCGCGCCGCCTTCGCCGGACGAACCGACGAGCACGAAGGCGAAACGTGGCTCGAACGCCATCGCGACGAGCGCGGCCTTGCCGTAGCGCGAAACGCCTTCGATGCCGACGCGTTTTTTGTCCACTTCCGGAAGTGTATCCAAAAAGTCGAGACCGCGCGACGCACCCCACGCCCACGCGCGCAGCGCGCCCCATTGCTCGGGCGTGCGGTGTGCACCGCGATTGGTGAGGCCGATGATTCCCGAGGTGAGTCCGGCGCCGACATCGGCCTGGATGCTCGCGGTGTCGATCGACACGTAGCCCCAGCCGGCGGCGATGAGTTGTTCTTCATTGCTCGGTCCGGGCGGTGGCGGAAAGCCCGGGAAGCGTGGCACGGGATCGCCGGGAAGATTGCCCCAGCCGAACATCATCAGCACCGGCACCGGTGCGGGCGTGTCGGCGGGCAACACCACGGCGAGACGAAAAACGACCTCGATGTTGGGCGCGGCGGAGTTGTCCGCGCGACCGAGCACGCGGCGCGCGATCACCGGGCGGCCGGCGACTTCGGTGCGAATCGTTTCCGTGACGGACCACGTGATCGCGGGCACGTTGTCCGGCACACGACCGTAGACCTCGCGCTCAAAAATTTCGACGAGTTCGGGGCGGCGTTTTTTCCCCCATTGCTCGGCGGTGGTGACGCGCGTGCCGTCGGCGCACACGAGCAGTTCGGGCCAGTTGGGAAACGGATTCGCGAACGCTTCGTCGTAGTTGGCGGAATTGGGCTGGCCGGGCGCGGGGTTGCCGTTTTTGCCGGGGCGCAGCTCCTCGATGCCGAGCTGCCGCATCATGTCGGCGTGATCGGCGGCGGTGAGGCGACCAACGCGCTCGCGTTCCTCGGCGGTCCAATTCCACGGTGCGCCGCTCGGCAAAGCGGTCGAGCCGACCGGTGCGGCCGAGGCCGCGGCAGCAGCGGTGAGAAACGTGACACAAGCGAGGAACGTGGGGCGCGGGATAGGGAACATGGAAGCTGGACCAGGGGGAAGCCGTGAGGCGGTGTGTTTACTCGGTAGGTTCGTCGGGAATCTCCGCTTCGACAAGACGCGCGAGAAGATAAAGCGATTCCTGCCAGCCGAGATAGCACATTTCCGCGGGGATCATGGCAGGAATGCCTTCCTGCACGGCGGTGATCTCGGTGCCGCAGAGCACGGGTTTGAACGTGATGGTGGTGATCATTTCACCGGGCAGGTTCGGATCGTCGAACTTGTCGGTGTAAACGAGGCGCTCGTTGGGCACGACCTCGCGGTAGTTGCCGCCGAACGAGTGGCTCTTGCTCGTGGTGAAGTTGGTAAACGACATCTTGTAGCTGCCGCCCACGCGCACATCGAGCTGGTGGATTTTGCCGGTGAAGCCGTGCGGCGGAAGCCATTTGACCAGCGCGTCGGCGTCGGTGAACGCGCGGTAAACGCGTTCGGCTGGCGCGCGAAGCACGCGGTGGAGTTTTACGGTGCCGGTGGAGGGAGTGGACGTGGACATGGTTCGGATGATGGAGGGTTCTAGTTGGATCGAAGTGATCGTGTTTCGACTCTTCCACGTTTCAAACGGAGCCGGCCGGACACGGACCGAAAGATTCCTGACGGCACAACTTGCAGGCGCATCGGCGAACCGCAGCGTGGTTCCATGACCCCGCTACCCCCGCGTCCGTGTTTTCGCTGCGTTGATGTTGGTGATGTTCTGTGCCGGTGGTGTCGGCCTCCGCGCGAGTGCGCTGCCGCTGCGCGAGGCGGCTCGTGGTTCGGTGCTCATCGGCTGTTCGGCGGGCTCGAGCGACATCGCTGATCCCGAGACTGCGGCGATGATCGTGCGCGAGTTCGATTGCTTCACCGCGGACAACGAATTCATGCCGAAATTCATGGTCGACGACGAAGGCCGCTACACGTGGGAGATACCCGACCGTCTCGCGAACTTCGCGCGCGATCACGGCATGCCGTTCTACGGTCACATGCTCGTGTGGCAGCACGAGACGCGCGCGTGGTTGTTTGAGGACAAGGATGGAAAACCGCTGCCGCGCGAGCAGGCGCTGAAGAACCTGCGCGATTACATCACCACGGTCGTGCACCACTTCCGCGGTCGCGTTAAGGCCTGGGCGGTCGTCAATGAAGCGCTCAGCGACGATGGCGACACCTATCTCCGCGACACACCCGCGCGGCGTGCGATCGGCGACGACTTCATCGCGCGCGCCTTCGAGTATGCACATGCGGCTGATCCGACCGTGCCGTTGTATTACAACGATTATAATATCGAGCTGCCGTATAAGCGGGCAAAGACGCTGCGTCTCTTGCGCGAAGTGCGCGCGGAAGGATTGCGCGTCGATGCGGTCGGCATCCAGGGACACTGGTTAATCGGCGGGCCTGCGCCGGAAGTGATTTCCGATGCGATCCGCGAATTTCACGAGGCAGGTTTTGAAGTGCTGATCACCGAACTCGACGTCGACGTGTTGCCGCGCACGACGAGCGGCGCCGATCTGCAATCCGTCGACGAAGGTCCCAATCCCTATCCGAACGGCTTGCCCGACGAGGTGCAGCAGCAACTCGCGCAGCGCTACGGCGAGATCTTCGAAGCGATCCTGCGGCCGCCCGGCGTTTCGATGATCACGTTCTGGGGACCGCACGACGGAAGATCGTGGTTGAACGATTTTCCGGTGCGGCGCCGGACGAACTATCCGCTGCTCTTCGATCGCGAACTTCGTCCCAAACCGGCGCATGCTGTCGTCAGCGAAATTCTTGCGAAGCATCGCGCGTCGGCGCTCGACCGTTGAGGGCAGGCGGGCGGAGCGCAGGGATGACGTGTCGCAAAAATGTGACAAAATACGCCGATAGCGCCGATAGATTGCGATAGATTGACTGCAATCGCCGGCCAGTGGCGATTGTAGTGCGTGAGATGGACGATTTTGGAAGAGTTTTGTTGTCAGCGCGGACAAGTATCCACTTTTTGGCGACAGCTTCCCGCTTCACACATCCCCCGCTTCTTTCTGTTGGCCGTTTCGTCCTTTCCGTTCTCGCGCTCGTGTCGGGCGCTTCGCTATTTGGCGCTCCCAGTGCGCTGATCGCCGACTTTCGTCTCGATTCCGATTTTGAGAATGGCGGCACCTATGGGACTCTCTCCAGAGTGGAAGCCGTTGGCACGGGCGGGACATCGGGCTTCACTGGCAGCGCGTGGGAGTGGAACGATGCTACGGTGAATCCGGGAAAAGGCCTGAAGCTTAACATTCCGGCTACGCTCTCCACCTACACGTTGGCGCTGTCGTTTTCCCTTTCGGACGTCACCGGGTATCGCAAGATCGTCGACTTCAAAAACCTCACCCACGAGTCGGGAATCTACGCTTACAGTAATGCCCTGTCGGTTTATACAGACGGCGCAACACCGTCGGGTCATTGACGGCAAATACCTATGCGCATTTGCTCATCACCCGCGAATCGACCGGTGAAACGAGCGGAAATCTCAGCGTTTACCTTAATGGCGAGCTGATGTCGTTTGGCGACGACGACTTTCTCGTCGATTCCGCCGGATACTTCCTCATTTCAAACGCTCTCTATTTCGGCCTCGATGATCGAGGCCGGTCCGAGTATGCGTCGAACGGCGGTTTCGCGAACCTGCAGCTCTGGAACTACGTCTTGAGCGACTCCGAGATCGAGGACGTTGTCTCGGATATCGTCGCCATTCCAGAGCCCTCTACGACGGCGGTCCTCGCCGGTCTCGCTGGTTTGGGCGCGGTTCTGATCTATCGCCGCCGTCGCTAATCACCGGCACTCATCTCGGCCCGCTTCTGCTCGCGTGAGCAAGCGGGCCTTTTTGCGTCCTGCTTACGTGCCCGTAAGTTTCCAGCGCACGTAAACGTCTTCCACCTTCGCGCGCGCCCAAGGCGTTTTCCGCAGGAAGGTGAGGCTCGATTTGATCGAGGGATCGAACTGGAAGCAGCGCACCGGCACACGCTGCGCCAGCTCCTCCCACCCAAACTGCGCGACGAGTTCGGTGAGGAGTTTTTCGAGGGTGACGCCGTGAAGCGGATCGTTGCTCGCCATGCGCGCAATTGAGCGCGCCCACGTAAACGCCGCGAGGGAAAATAATCTGCGCCTGGGTTCAGGTTTTTACCTGATGACAGAAGGGCGTTTAGGCGGCCAATCGCGCTCAAATCTCCGCTCTATGTGCCGATTCCACATAGACCTTTTCACGTCCCGTGCGCGGGAGCGTTGCCATGAACCTTCGTCAAAAACTCTTTCTGGCCTTCGGCATTGTTGTTCTCATCCCGCTCGTCGGCGGTGCGATCGGGATTTTCGCGTATCGCGAAGCGTCAAGGAGCGCGCAAGTCATGCTCGATGCGGGCAAATCTTCGCGGGCCTTGGTCGACACCGCGCGCGAAGCCGAGGTCCGCTTCAAGCTTCAGGTGCAGGAGTGGAAAAACATCCTGCTTCGCGGCGTGGATTCTGCCGCTTACCAGCGCCATCTCGCGAATTTCCAGACAGGCGAAAAGGCTGCACAGGACGCGCTCGCCGAGGCCGCTGCGCTGGCTCCGCGTTTTGAAATCGATCCCGCCGTCGTGGAGCAGCTGAAGCAGTCGCACCTCGCGCTCGGCCATACCTACCGCAATGCCCTCCAGCGTTTCCCGGCCGGGAGCGCGGATTGGATCGCGCATGTCGATGAAGCCGTTTCCGGCATCGATCGCAAACTGGCGGACGAACTCAACGCGTTCGTTGAACTCGCGGTGAAAGAGGCCGAGGAGTTTCTGGAAGCGGAGGCCACGAACCTCGCGCGGCGCGGCCGTATCCTGAATGCGCTCATGATCGCTGGCACGATTGTCGGCGTGCTGCTCGGAGCTGCGTTTGGTCTGATGACCGTCAACGCCGTGTCCCGTCACATTGCCGACGTGAGCCGACGGATGTGGGACGGCACGATCGAAATGGCCGCCGCTGCCGACCAAGTCACCTCGTCGAGCCAGCGCGTCGCCGACGCCTCCAGCCAGCAGGCGGCGGCACTCGAAGAAACCTCCGCTGCGATCGCAGAGGTGCACGCCACGGTGAAGCAAAACGCCGACAATGCGCAGGCCGCCTACGAAATCTCGCAGTCCAGTCGCGCCACCGCCGACGCCAGCGTCATCGAAGTCCGCAACATGCAGGACGCGATGCAGGCGATGGGCACCGCGAGCTCCCGCATCGCCCAGATCGTGAGCTCGATCGATGAAATCGCATTTCAAACCAACATCCTCGCGCTCAACGCCGCCGTCGAAGCCGCCCGCGCGGGCGAGGCCGGCGCCGGTTTTGCCGTCGTGGCCGACGAAGTCCGCAGCCTCGCTCAACGCTCCGCTCAGGCGGCGCGTCAGACCGCGGAGTTGATCGAGGACGCCGTCTCCAAGGGCGCGCGCGGACAGGAACTCGCCGATCGCGTGAGCCAATCGCTTAACTCGCTGATCGAAGACACGCGTCGCACGGACGGTCTCATTGCCCAGATCGCGGAGGCTTCGAAAGAGCAGACGAAGGGCCTCGACCAAGTCGTCGCTTCCACCGCCCGCATCGATCAGCTCACGCAGGGCAACGCCGCTCACTCCGAGGAAACCGCCGCCGCCGCCCGCGAACTCAGCGCGCAGATGGCGAGCTTCCAAAACGAGCTGCAGACGCTGCTCGGTTCGCAAGACGCCGCAGGCGCCGCGTCCACGACGACTCCGACCAGCAAGCCCGGCCGCCCACACGGTCGACGCGAGTTGACGCGTGTGGCCGCTCGCGACCAAAGCGAACTCGCACGCTCGTCGTCTTAAGCAACCGTGCGCCGGTTTTCGCGAAGAGAAACCGGCGCGTGGTGACGCGCTTCTGTTACTCGCCCTCCGGCGGAATTTCGCGCTGAGGCCGCGAATTCCCGAGGAAAACCTTTCCGGCTGCGCTGAGGCGCTCATGAAAAAACCGGCGCGGTGAAGCGCCGGTTTGCTACAGACGAGTGCGAGTCGAGCGCTCAGGCGCTCGGCAGCGGCGGAGCGGCCGGCGCGGGAGCAGCCGCGAGTCGGTTCGAGTAACCGGCGATCTTCACCCAGTAGATGATCCAGCACACCACCGAAACCCAGCCCGCCACGATGTTCACCAAAGGCACGAGGCAGCAGGCGCCCGCGATCGCGTAAACGAGACCGATGGTCTTGCCGCCGTCGCCGAGATCGATGCCGCGCGTGCGAGCTTCGGCGGTGAGCGACTTCGCGATGTTCAGCACGATGAAGAACGCCCACACGAGATTGAAGAGCGGGATCAGGTAGAGCCACACGAGCGCCGGGTTCATCGCGCGATTCGGGGGCGAGACGCGATTCAAACACTTCTGCAAGGTCAGGAGGTAGAGAACAGCGATGCCGAGGCCGATGATGAAACCGACTGCCATCGCGAGGAACATGCCGATGCCGATTGTCGTGTCTTCCATGGGAGGGAACGTGGGGTGGGGTTTTCGCCAACTGGCGCGCCACAGCGGCGACGCCGCGCGTTTGCAAGAGACCAGCGGGCCCATCCCCACTCAAGAAAATTACCCGGAGTGCCGGGGCGCGTTGCATCCGCCGACGACATCGCCCGCGCGGGATTGCTTCTCCGAGCGGACCGCGTTCGAATCGCTCCCGGCCGAGTTCAGCGGCCTTACCCTATGAGCACTTATAAAAAAGCTCCCGATGGGCGCGAAGAAGAAGATCGCGCTCGTCGCCCACGACAACATGAAGGCTGCGCTCGTCGAGTGGGCGAAGTTCAACCGCGGCACGCTTTCGCGTCACACGGTCTTCGCCACCGGCACGACCGGCCTTCTCCTCGAGAAGGAGCTCGGTTTCCCCATCACCAAACTCCAGAGCGGCCCGCTCGGCGGTGACCAGCAGATCGGCGCGAAGATCGTCGAGGGCGAAATCGATTTCCTCATCTTCTTCTGGGATCCGCTCGAGCAACAGCCGCACGATCCCGACGTGAAGGCGCTCCTCCGCATGGCCGTCGTGTGGAACGTGCCCACCGCGTGCGACCGCGCGACCGCCGACTTCGTGATTTCGTCGCCGCTCATGGATCGCGCCTACGATCGCCTGATCCCCGACTACGACGTCTATCGCAAGCGCAAGGTCCCCGGCGTCGATGCGCCGCCCGTGCCGATCGCCGGCGCCGCCAACATCAAACGCTGATTCGCGGCTCGACGCGGCTCGCACTTTGGCGCGACACGCTTACGGTCGCGCGACGCCATGCAGATTCACCGCGCCGAATTCAAAACCAGTGCTCCCGATCTTCGCTCTGCGCCCGCGTGGGCGCTGCCTGAGTTTGCGCTGATCGGGCGCTCCAACGTCGGCAAATCCTCGCTCGTCAATCTGCTCACCGGCCGACGCGATCTCGCGAAAGTCTCGGAGGTGCCCGGCAAGACGCAGCTCCTCAATTTCTTCTCGATCGACAACCGCTGGTCCCTCGTCGATCTGCCCGGTTACGGCTACGCGCAGGTGAGCCGGCAGAAACGCTTCGAGTTCAACCAAGCTGTCGCTGACTACATTGTTCAGCGTGACAACCTGCGCCTCGTGTTCGTGTTGATCGACTCGCGGCTCCCGCCGCAGGCGATCGATCTCGAATTCCTGCACTGGATCCGCGAGGCGGGCGTGCCCTTCGCACTCGTGTTCACCAAGACCGACAAGCAGTCGGCGTCGCAAACGCGCACGAACGTGGACACGTTCAAGCGCACGCTGACCGAGCAAGGCTTCGCGGTGCCGAACGTGCTGCTCACGTCGTCCACCAAGAAAGCCGGCCGCAGCGAAGTGCTGAACTTCATCGCCGCGCAGCTCGCGTGAGTCGCGCCTGAGTGCGTCTCGAGTCGGGACCATGTCCGCACCGGGTCGAGCCAAGGTGCGAACAAGGTCGAGCGAAGGTCCGCACACGGTCGCGACAAGGTGCGCACCATGTCGCAACAAGGTGCGGCTCGGGTTGCGAGGAGATGCGCACCGCGTCGAGCCCGGGTGCGGATCGGGTCGGGATGTGGGACGGATTGCGTGCGTTTAGAACACGAGGTGGCGCGCGAGAAACGGAAGCACGCGCGCGTCGAAGCGGCCGTGCTCGCGCCAGTTTTCGGTCCAGTAGATGCCACGGTATTCCTCGGCTTCGTGGTCGACGCCGAGGAGATCGAATTTTCGCGAGAGCGCCGCGCTGCCGTAAACGTGATCCTGGATCGGATCGTAGCGTGACCAGTCGAACGCGATCGCGCGCAAGCGGCGCAGATTCTCCGCGTAGGCGTCGGCGATCTCCACCAGCGCGAAGCCGGCGACGTGTTTGCGCGCGTTTTCCGGATGGTAGACGAGCTGGCCATCGCGTTTCTCCATGAGGAAATCGCAGTAGAAAGGCGGGCGATCGGCATTGGGCAGAAACGCCTGACTCATCGTCACGAAAATCTGCGAAATCGGATCGCCCTGGAGATCGGCGAAGGACTTCGCGGCGTGGATTTTTTCCCAGTTCGGATAAGTCTGCACTGGCAGAAGGCCCGTGCCCGTGCGCACGGGGTTGAGCGCATACACGATGCCGAAGACGTCAGGGTGGCGCATCGCGAGCATCAACGCGCCGCCGCCGCCCATCATCTCGCCGACAAGCGCGCGACTCTCGGGACGCCGCAACGTGCGATAGGTGCGATCGATGAACGGCACGAGTTCCTCGACCGTGTAGTCGAGCCAGCGACCGGTCGCCGGAGAGTTTTCGTAAAGACTGCCGGTCGTGGGCGAACTGTAGTCGCCGATCACGAGGATGAACTCGGGTGTTTTCCCGAAGCGAAACCGCGTTCGACGAGACGGAGCAGATTGCCGTCGGCCAGCACGTGTTCGGGCGATTGGAAAATGCTGTGGCAGAAATAGACGACCGGGTAGGCCTTGCCCGAATCGGCGTAGCCGGGCGGCAGAAGCACTTTGAGGCGACGCACGGGATCGAGGCCGGTGCGGGTTCCGCGAAGCACGGTGGAGGTGAAGGTCTCGCTGGCGATGGAGACAGGAGCCGATTCCGCGGCGCGTGAGGCCAGGGCGGAAAGAAAAACGAAGACGAGCGCGGCCATCGGCCGAAGGATCGGTTGGAAAAATGTGGTGGTGAACATGGTCGGGACGAAACGAAGGTGGGTGAGCGGAGAGTGTGACGACGCGGTGCGGACGGTCATTTGGCATCGGCGACGAGGTGTCGTCCGAGGAAGGGCAGCACGCGGGTGTAGAAGCGGCCGTCGTCGGTCCAGTTTCGGTTCCAGTGGTTGCCGTTGTATTCCTCGGCGGTGTGTTCGATGCCGAGTTGGTCGAGCGTCCGCGTGAACGCTTGGTTGGAGTAGACGTGACTTTGCGTGACGTCGTAGCGGCCCCAGTCGAAGGCGAGTCCGCGCATCTGGCGGAGGCTGTCGGCTTTCTCGCGCAGGAGTTCGCTGAGATAGAAATTATGCTCGAGTTGGCGGACGCGGGCGGGGTCGAACTTCGGTGCGCCGTTTTCCATCTCCACGATGAAGTCGCAGAAGAAGGGCGGCCGGTCGGGATTCGGCAGATAGGCTTGGGAAATCGCCACGAAACCGGGCGCGTAGTAGTCGCCCCAGAGTTCCGAGAAGGATTTCGCCGCGTGCACGCGCGGCCAGTCGACCATGTCCTGCATCGGAATCAGCCCGCCGCCGGTCGCGACCGGGTGCAGGGCGTAGACGACGCTGAAAAGATCCGGTCGCAACATGGCGAATTTCAGTGCGCCGTAGCCGCCGATGAAATCGCCGACGACAGCGCGGCTGTTGCGATGCCGGAGCGTGCGGAATCGGCCGTCGATGAAGGGCACGAGTTCGTCGAGCGTGAAGTCGATCCAGCGTCCCGTAGTCGGGGAGTTTTCGAACCAGCTGCCCATCGTCGGCGATGTGTAATCTGCCGCGATGAAGATGAACTCCGGCGCGAGGCCGCGGGCGAAGGCGCGCTCGATCAGCCGCACGAGATTGCCGTCCTCGAACATCTTTTCCGGGCTCCAGTTGATCGAGTGGAAGTAATAAACAACTGGATACGCCTTGCCGGACTCGGCGTAACCGGGCGGAAGGTAGATCGTGATGCTGCGGTTGGGGTCCAGCCCGGTGCGCGTTTTGCGGAGCACGTGGGATTGGAAGTGTTCGGTGATCAGGGTGCCGCGCGGTCCGGTTTCGGCGGCGTGAGTGCGTGGACTGAGAAAGAGCGAGACGAGGGTGACGGCGACGGCGACGAGACCGGCGGAGCGGAGCAACGATGTCATGAGATCGAGCGAGAGGCGGAAAACTGCCTCGAACACCGGCGAGCGTCGTTGCCCGTGCGGCTCGAGACGGGCGCAGATTACGCAATTCTCGTGGTGCGATCGTCCGAGCCGAACGGCTCGAACGCGTGGAGCGTCCAAATCGGACGGCTCGGCCTTCGTCGTTACGGCGCGGAGCCGTTGCCCGCGCGAAACTCCGTGGGCGTCATGCCTGTGTTGTGACGGAACGCGGTGTTGAAAGTGGACTTCGAGTTGAAGCCGACCTCCAGCGCGACCTCGAGCACGGTCTTGTCGGGCGATTCCCGGAGAAGCTGCTTCGCACGCTCGATCCGGTGGCGATTCACCAGTTCGTAGAAGTTCGACTGCAGGTCCTGGTTGATCACTTGGGAAACGGCGTGGGCGTTTTCCTTCAACTCGGCGCAGAGCTTGCGCAGACTCAGCAGGCTGTCGGCGTAGAGCGCGCCACTCGTCATCGCGGTTTCGAGTTTCCGCCGAATTCGGGCGCGCACTTCAGGATCGAGCCGCGCGCGGGCATATTTCGACTCCGAGGAGGATGAGTGAGTCGGTGGCGGCGCGGACACGGACACGTTTTCCACCAAAATGGGCGACGCGGTGTTTCCGAGCGCGGCATGACGCACGATGAGGTAAATCGAACCGACCACGATGCTCACCTCCACAAACGCACCGAGCACGATCAGGCTGGGGTGGGCGTGCGTGATGCATTGCACGACCCGCAGCACGCCAAAGACCCACGTGGTGGCGACGATCACCAGCGGCAGATGCAGCCACGCGCGAGAGGACGGCGAGCCGTCAACGCCCGTGGATGATTCCGCATCTGCTTGGATCACCAACAGCCGACGGCAGCGGCCGAGATAAAAAGGCACCTGCCACACGAAGATGCCGATGCAGGCGAGCATCCCGCCGTGGATCAGCCGCGAGTGCCACGCGCTCGTGAGATTGGCCGGATCGACATAGTCCAAGCCGAAGTGCGCGCGCGCGATCAGCGGTGTCACGCAAAGGAAACCTGCAGCCATCAACGTGAGCTGTGTGCGACCGAGCGACGCGAACGCCGGGCGTGCACCTTCGACGATTTCCCGCACCGCCAACCACAAGACCGGCGCCATCAGCAACGCGGTGCTTAAGCGCAATCCGAGCCAGAGCGATTTCAGCGGAGTCGCCGGATGCGCCATCAACACCTCCAGCGCAAAGCCGAATGCCTCCACGCCGAGGAAGATGGTGAAGTAGTCGAGCGAACGTCCGGCCCGCCGTTCGCGCGCGCCGAGCAGACCGGCGGAAAACAAACACAGCGTGAGTGCCGCCGTGTAGAGAGACGTGTGCAGACCGTTCATCCGTGGGACTGGACCGATTTAGTTGACAAACGGTTGCGGGAAAAGCGCGAAAGCCCGCCGACGTCCGGGCGCAAAAAAGCCCGGCGGATGAGGCCGGGCTGCAGATAACGCGAGGAAACGCGTCGCGTGATCAGAGCTTCGCGAGCGCTTGCTCGAGGTCGGCCTGCAGATCCGCGAAGTCCTCGATGCCGATCGAGAGACGCACGTAATCTGGCGTGACGCCGGAGGCTTTTTGCTCCTCCTCGGTCATCTGGCTGTGCGTGGTGCTCGACGGATGGATCGCGAGCGACTTCGCGTCGCCGATGTTGGCGAGGTGCGAGAAGAGCTTGAGCGACTCGATCAACTTGCGGCCGGCTTCGTAGCCGCCCTTGACGCCGAAGCCGAGCAGGCCGCCGAAGCCGCCCTTGAGATACTTCTTCGCCGTGGCGTAGTTGGGGCTGGACTTGAGGCCGGGATAGTTGACCCACGCGACTTTCGAGTGCGACGAGAGATACTCGGCGACCTGGAGCGCGTTTTCGCACGTGCGCTGCATGCGCAGGTGAAGCGTCTCCAAACCTTGGATACCGGTCCAGGCGTTGAACGGCGAGATGCACGCGCCCACGTCGCGGAGGAGCTGGAGCCGCATTTTCATGATGTAGGCGATGTTCGCTCCGCCGGCGGGCGGGAAGCTCTTGAACGCATCCCAGTGCACGAGGCCGTGGTAGCTCGCGTCGGGCTGCGTGAAGCCGGGGAAGCGGCCGCGACCCCAGTCGAAGTTGCCGCCGTCAACGACGATGCCGCCGATCGAGGTGCCGTGTCCGCCGATGTATTTCGTGGTCGAGTGGACGACGACATTGGCGCCCCACTCGAACGGGCGGTTGAGGTAGGGCGTGAGGCAGGTGTTGTCGATGATCAGCGGGACCTCGGCCTCGCGCGCGATCTTCGCGACTTCCTCGAACGGGAAGATGTTGAGCGCGGGATTGCCGAGACCTTCGCCGTAAAACGCCTTCGTGTTGGGACGCAGCGCACGGCGGAAGCTGTCGGGATCGTTGGCGTCGACGAAGGACACCTCGATGCCGAGTTTCGGCAGCGTGTGGTGAAAGAGATTGTAGGTGCCGCCGTAGAGCTGGGAAACGGAGACGAAGTGATCGCCGGCGCCGAGGATGTTGAGAATCGCGTCCGTGATGGCGGACTGGCCGGACGAGTGGCCGAGCGCTCCCGAGCCGCCTTCGAGAGCGGCGATGCGCTCCTCGAACACGGCTGTAGTGGGATTCATGATACGCGTGTAGATGTTGCCGAGCTCCTTCAGCGCGAAGAGATTCGCGGCGTGCTCCGTGTCGCGAAACACGTAGCTCGTGGTCTGATAGAGCGGCACGGCGCGCGAGCCGGTGGTGGGGTCCGGCTGCTGGCCGGCGTGGAGGGCTTTGGTTCCGAATCCGAGGTTACTCATGGGGGGAAATGATGGGGATGAGCGTGAAGTTTAAGCGCAGCTCCTCAGGGAACTTCGAGCACGATCTTTCCAATATGCTCGCTGCTTTCCATCAGGCGATGCGCAGCGGCGGCTTCGCCGTAGGGGAAAACCTTATACACATTCGCGCGGAAGCGTCCGTCGGCGACGAGCGGCCACACGCGCTGCTCGATCTCAGCGGCGAGGGCGGTCTTGAACTCGACCTCGCGGCTGCGAAGCGTGCTGCCGGTGATCGTGAGGCGGCGCGACATCACGTGCATGAGGTTGAGTTCCACCTTTGCACCCTTGGCGGAGTTGATGAAAACGAGACGTCCTTCGGGACGCAGCAGGCTGATGTTTTTCGCGAAGTAATCGCCGCCGATCATGTCGAGGATCACATCAACGCCTTCGCTCTTCAACGCGGTTTCGAAATCGGTCGTCTTGTAGTTGATGCAGCGCTCGGCGCCGGCCGCTTCGGCGGCGCGGCATTTTTCCTCGGAGCCCGCAGTCGCGAACACACGCGAGCCGAGTTGCTTCGCGAGCTGGATCGCGGCCATGCCGATACCGCTCGTGCCGCCGTGCACCAGAAATGTCTCGCCCGGCTGGAGGCGTCCGCGCTGAAACACATTGGACCACACCGTGAACAACGCCTCGGGTAGCGCGGCCGCATCGGTGAAGGAAATGTTTTCTGGCACGGGCAGGCAGTGGCCCGCGTTGACGGCGACGAACTCCGCGTAACCACCGCCCGCGAGCAGCGCGCACACGCGATCGCCCACGCGGAAACGCGTAACGGCGGCGCCGCACGCCTGCACCACGCCGGCGACTTCGAGACCGGGGATGTCCGCCGCGACGCCCGGAGGCGCGGGGTAGAGTCCTTTGCGCTGGATCACGTCGGCGCGATTCACGCCGGCGGCTTTCACGCGGATCAACACCTCGTCCGGGGTGATCGTCGGCTGATCACGCTCGGCGAGCGTGAGAACATCGGCAGCACCGGGCTGGGCAAACACGACGGCTTTCATGTCAGCCAAACAAAGCGCACCGCGCACTCCGGCAACCTCGTTCCTGTGATCGGCGTGCGAAGCGCGGAAGTATTAGCGCCACGGGCACTTCGTTGCGAAAATCCGAATGAGCACAACGCGATCCCACATGGTGCTCGAAACCGAACTGGCGCCGCGCTGCTGCGGATGTTTGGTTCACGGGGTGAGTATCGCTTTTCAGAAAGTCGCCGTCGTCGGCTCCGGTGCGCTCGGTCTCTTTTATGGTTCGCGGCTCGGCCTCGGCGGGGCCGACGTGCGCTTTCTCATGCGCCGCGATCTCGATGCGGTGCGCGCGCGCGGCTCGATCGTCGTCAACGTGAAGGAAAACGACACGCGCGAGGAATTGCGGCCGGTTTCCGTTTTCGCGTCTGGGGAAGAAATCGGCCCGGTCGATCTCGTGCTCGTGACGCTCAAGACGACCGCGAACGATGCGCTCGCGAAACTGTTACCGCCGCTGCTCGGTCCCGACACCGCCGTGCTCACGCTGCAAAACGGCCTCGGCGCCGACGAGCAGATTGCGTCGATCGTCGGCGCGGAACGCGTGCTCGGGTCGCTCGCATTTATTGCTTCCACGCGCACGGGCGCAGGCGAGGTCTCGGTGTTTCACGTCGGTGGCATCACGCTCGGCGAATTCGGTCGTGTGGCGACCGAGCGCACGCGGGCGCTCGCCGAACAGTTCAAAGCCGCGGGCGTGAAAGTGAAACTCGTCGACGATCTTCTGAGCGCGCGCTGGCACAAGCTCGTGTGGAACGTGCCGTTCAACGGCCTCGCCGTTGCGGGCAACATCACCACCGATCGCATCTGTGCCGATCCGACGCTCGCGCAGCGCGTGCATGCGCTCATGCGCGAAGTGCAGTCCGCCGCCGCGCTGTTCGGCACGAACATCTCCGACGAGTTTCTGAAGCAGCAATTCGACGTGACACCGCCGATGGGGGCGTATCAGCCGTCGAGCCTCGTCGATTTCCGCGCCGGTCGCGAAGTCGAGATCGAATCGATCTGGGGCGAACCGCTCCGTCGTGCGCAGGCGAAAGGCGCGGCGATGCCCGAACTCGCGCGGCTGTATCAGGAACTCAAGGACGCGACCGCGAAACGGTGAGTGAGCGGCGTGCGGCGAGAGAGGAATGCTTCGTTTCTGTCATTCTGAGCGAAGCGAAGTTCAGCCGAAGGCTAGCCTGACATCCACTTGGAGCTTCGCAGCCGTGCACCGTGGCGAAACGGGAACTGGATTCTTCGCTTCGCTCAGAATGACAAACCAAGGGGAGCAGTGAGCAGCGGTTTCCTAAACGGCGGCGCCCGGTTCAACTCTGCGTCTTCGAAAACGTGAGCCCATTTACGCTGCCATCACACCGGTGACGATCAGCGCGGCGATGAGGATGCCCATGAGGCTTTCGCCGGCGATCAAGCCCGACGCGACGGGCACGACGGTTTTTTCGGCGAGCGAAGGATACTTGCGGCGCATCCATTCCGCGGCGGCTGCGCCGATGAACATCGCGATGCAGTTCGAGCCGGGAATCACCATCGCGATACCGAGGCCCGCGGGCGAGGGCAGCAGCGGCTTCAGTTTTTTCGGGGCGAATTTTTCCGCGAGCGCGAGCGCCACGCCGAGCGCGAATCCAACCAAAATCGCGTTGCGCGCGGAGCCGGGCAGCGCGTCGAGTCCCTGCGAAAAAGCCTGCGACACGCCCGCCCACACGACGCACGACGGCGCGGGCCACGCTTCCGTGCCGAGCACACTCGGATCGGGAATGATGAGATTAAACGCCGGCACGATGATTGCCGCGCCAATCGCGACGCCGAAGAGCTGCGCGTAAAACTGGTGACGCGGCTTTGCGCCGAGCAGCCAGCCGGTTTTGAGCGTCGTAAGCAGATCGGCGGCGTGCAGACCCACACCGCCCGTGACGTTGGCCGACATGATATTGCCGCTGAGATTTCCCGGCGTGATCACGCCGTAGATCACCTGCGTGACCGGGCCGAGCGCCTTCGTCGGTGTGACGTCGGTTTCGCCCGTCACGCGCGCGGCGACAAAACCCATCGCCACCGCGAGCGGGATCGCGACGAGGCCGGCCCACGCGGGGATTTGAAACAGCACGACCATCAACCACACCACGAGTGGCGACAGCACGATGAAGCCGAGCGGGAACCACCACTCGGGGCACTCGACGCGGGCGAGTTCGTTATCGCCTTCGGTCGTGCGCGAATTGCGCGAGAAGATCCGCGTGAGTCCGCCGAACGAGCGCGCGATGCTCTGATAGTCGAGCGCGAACGAGGTGAGTCCCGACGCGACGAGGATCGCGGCCCCCGGCCACAGCGTCCACGCGACGATCGTCTTGTAACTCGCGCTCGCGATTTCGCCCTGCGCGAGCAGCGCGGGAGCGAGCACGCCATACGTGAGCAAGCCGCCGAGCAGCAGCGACCAGCCCGTGCGAAAACTCATGAGCGCGCCGCCGCCGATCAGCACGACCTCGGCCTTGAGCGCGAGCGTCCACTCCGCGAGTGCGCGATCCGCGAGCGTGAAGGGAATCGCAATCGTCGTCGGAATGATGTGCCACGCGTCGCGCAGCAACGTGATCACCGCGGCAAACGCGCCGGAGCCGGCGAGCCACAGCGCCTTGCTTTTGCCCGCGCCGGCGGCTGCTTCGTGAATCGAGGCGATCGTTTCGGCGGTCGCGGTGCCGGTGGGAAACGACAGGCCCTCTTTATTGATCAGCTGTCGTTTGATCGGAATCGCCGCGAACACGCCGAGCGCCGCGATGAGTCCATACCATACGATGAGCGAAAACGTGTCGGGCCGCACCGTGGTGATCATCAGCAGCGCACCGAGGGCGGCCATGTTGCCGCCGCCGGTCATGTAGCCCGCGCCGGAAGCGACGGTCGTGAGCGCGTTGTTCTCGAGTGCGCCGAACGGTTTCTTCACGAGCCGCAGCACCTGCAAAAGTTGAAACGAACCGAAGGCGAGAATGCACGCGGTCAACGTCACGCCTATGCTCCAGCCGGTTTTGAAAAACACGTAGAGATTGGAGAGGCACATCGCGATGCCGATGAGCATGCCGATCAGGACCGCGCGCACGGTGAGATTGGGCGCATGCGGTTGATACGTGCGGGCGAGCCATTCGGCTTCGCGATCGAGGGGCGGGTCGGACGGCAATGAACTCATGCAGGCGAGGACTGCGCGGAGCCTGCGCGTCGACGCGAGTCGGGCCAAGTCTCGAAACGCGTCGCGCCAGAGTGCGGACCGAGTCGTGCCAGAGTGCGGACACGGTCGAGCCACGGTCCGCACACGGTCGAGCCAAGGTGCGGCTCGGCTTGAGTAATAGACGACGATGGTTTGCGGCACCGTTCATCCTGCGAGAGCGCCGTTGTGCACGGACGACTTGCCGGTCCGCGGCGAAGCCCAAAAAGTGGGGCATGCGTTCACAATTCACAGCGGCGCTCGCAGCCGCGCTTTGTTTCACCGGTGTGGCTCAGGCCAGCATCGATCCGAAGAACTTCGATCCGGTCGTGCGCCAGCATGAGGACTTCGACGAATTCGCCAACGGGGGGTGGAAGAAGAGCAATCCCATCCCGGCCGCCTACAGCCGGTGGGGTGCGTTTCACGAGGTGAACGATTTCAATCAGAAGGCGCTGCACGAGATTCTCGAGCAGGCGGCGGCGGGCAAACAGCCGGGCGCGATCGGCAAGCTCGTGGGCGACTTTTATGCGAGCGGCATGGATGAAGCCGCGGCGGAGCGTGCGGGGCTGAATCCGCTGCAGCCGGAGCTGGCGAAGATCGCGGCGCTGAAGGACCGCGCGGAACTGCCGGCATTGCTGGCGCGGTTTCATCTCCTGAAAATCGCGGCGGGTTTCGAGATCTACGCGGAGCAGGATCCGAAGGACACGGACAATGTCATCGCGGCCCTGAGCCAGGCGGGACTCGGGTTGCCGGACCGCGATTACTATCTGCGAGAGGATGCAAAGTCGGAAGAGTTGCGTCAGGCGTATGTGGCGCATGTGGCGCGCACGCTCGAACTCGCGGGCGACGAACCGGCCAAGGCGCAGGAGCGCGCGGCTGCGATCATGGCACTCGAAACGGCGCTGGCGCGCGGTTCGCGCACCAACGTCGAACTGCGTGATCCGGTGGCCAACTACAACAAGTTGCCGCTCGCGGAGGTGCAGGCGCTGACGCCGCACTTCACGTGGGAGCGCTATTTCGCGGCGCTCGGCATCGCGGCGCCTGACGTCGTCGATGTGATGCAGCCTGACTTTCTGAAAGCGTTCGATGCGGAGATCGCCAGTGTCTCGCTCGCGGACTGGCAGTCGTATTTGCGCTGGCATCTGCTCAGCAGCGCGTCGCCGTATCTCGGCGAGAAGTTCGTGAACGAACATTTCGCCTTCTATGGCAAGACGCTGACCGGCGCCGAGGCGCTGCTCGATCGCTGGAAGCGCGTGCTTGAGACGATCGATGATTCCGTGGGCGAGGCGCTCGGCCAGCTCTACGTGAAGGAGCATTTCCCGCCGGCTTCGAAGCAGCGCATGCTCGAGCTCGTGGAAAACCTGCGGGCGGCGCTGCGCGAGCGTCTGGCCACGCTCGAGTGGATGGACGACGCGACGCGCGAGAAGGCGCTGGCGAAGCTGAACGGCTTCCGCGTGAAGATCGGTTATCCCGACAAGTGGATCGACTATAGTGCGCTGCAGGTGAATCGGGAGTCGTATGTCGGAAATGTTTTCCGCGCGCGGGAGTTCAACACACGCCGTGAGCTCGGAGAAATCGGCCACCCCGTCGACCGTGCGAAGTGGGAAATGACGCCGCCGACGGTGAATGCCTACTATCACCCGACGATGAACGAGATCGTGTTTCCCGCGGGCATTTTGCAGCCGCCGTTCTTCGACGCGGATGCGGACGACGCCGTGAACTACGGCGGCATCGGCGCCGTGATCGGTCACGAAATGACGCATGGCTTCGACGACACGGGCCGCCAGTATGCGGCGGACGGCAGCCTCACCGACTGGTGGAGCGCGGAGAGCGCGGAGCGTTTTGCCGAACGCGCGAAGGCGATCGTGGAGCAGTTCAATGGATACGTGGCGATCGACGACCTGCACGTGAACGGCGAGCTGACGCAGGGCGAAAACATCGCGGATCTCGGCGGCTTGAAGATCGCGTATGCGGCGCTGCAGAAGGCGCTCGCGGGCAAGCCGCAGACAAAGATCGACGGCTTCACGCCCGAGCAACGGTTCTTCCTGAGCTGGGCGACCGTGTGGCGCATGAACATCCGCGACCAGCAGCTCCGCTTGCAGGTGAACACCGATCCGCACTCGCCGGCGAAATTCCGCGTGAACGGACCGCTTTCGAATCTCGAGGAGTTCCATCGCGCGTTCGAGATCCCCGAGCCGTCCCCAATGCTCCGCCCCGCCAGCGAGCGTGTGGAGATCTGGTAAGCGTGTGATTTGATACAAGCCGGGGCGCACCGCGATGCGGTGCGCCTTTTTTTTGTGGGGCGACAGCGCCGCTGTAGACGTCCGGGCCATGCGTTTCATGATGGCGGCGTATACTACAGCAAAGCAAAACCTCGGGACATTTTCCCGGGTTTGCGGGTTGATTGCGGAAGTGGGCGGCGGTGATATGCGGTATGGTCCCTCAGCTTCGATTTGAGGTCGGCGCGATGCTGCGTCGGTGTGGTGTTTATATCGGGTTGTTCGTCACGTTGCTCGGTGCCGTTTCCGCCCAAGATCATCAAATCTACGAATACGCGGAACCTCATGCCGTGGAGACTTTGGCGGGCCCGGAAGGGAAGCGGTCGAAGGCGGCCACGGACAAGAACCTCAACCGGCCGCGCCTGCTTGCCGTCGACAAGAAAGGAAACACCTACGTCGCGGACGATACGTTTGCCGTGAGGAAGATCTCGCCGAGTGGTGCGGTGAGCATCTTGGCGGGATCACGCACGGAGTCGGGCTACGTCAATGGAGTGGGGAAGGCGGCGCGTTTCGGGAAAATTGCCGGGTCGGCCGTCGATAAAGCCGGAAACGTTTACGTGGCTGAGAGCAGGCATGCCGCAATTCGGAAGATCACCCCGAAAGGCAAGGTGTCGACGTTCTGGCGGCGCAAAAAAACGACAAAGGTATACGTGACTTCTATCCCGGTGAGCTGGCGGTGGACTCTGCCGGCAATGTGTATGTCGCGGAGAACTACGTTATCTACAAGTTCACCCCGAAAGGGAAACGGTCGGTCTTCGCGGGGAAACGAGGGAGCGATGGTCTCAAGGACGGGAAGGGTTCGAAAGCACGGTTCCAAAACGTCGGCGCGCTAGCGTTCGACTCCGCCGACAATCTCTATGTTCTCGACGAAAAGGTTGTGCGTAAAATCTCGCCCAATCGTGCGGTGACGACATGGGAGATTCCCGCGCTCAAACAGATGTTTGCGCCGGACATCGCGGTGGACTCCGCCGGCAATGTGTATTTGGCCACTTCTGTGGGGAATGCCCTGCACAAGATCACGCCTGCCGGGCGCGTCAGCACTCTCAATAATCGCATTTACGGCCTGCGCGATGGAGCGCGGAAAAACGCCTATTTCGCAGGGCCGTCGGGCATCGCCTGGGGACCGAAGGGTCTCTACATTGCGGATACCGGGAACGATGCCGTTCGCATCCTAAAAACCAGCGACAAGGTGACGACGCTGGCTGCGCCGGTGCGGCGTGGCTTGGTCGATGCGAAGGGGATCTCAGCGCGTTTTCGTTATCCATCGGGAATCGCGTTGGGTAAGTCGGGGCTACTCTATGTCGCCGATTTTGGAAATAGCCGGGTCCGGACGATCGACGCCAACGGCGCGGTGAAGACGCTTTCGATCCCGCACGAAGGTAAAATGAAGCCCTCGGACGTAGCGGTGGGCGACGACGGAACGCTCTATATCTCGGACGGCGGTGGCCACACGGTGCGGAAGTGGACGACGAAGGGGAAACTCGTGCTGCTCGCGGGCTCGCCAGGCAAGAAAGGCTCGGCGGACGGAAAGGGCAGCGCGGCGCGTTTCTCTCATCCACGCGGCATCGCGGTTGACGCCAATGGCAATGTTTACGTGGCCGATGCGGGCAATCGTGCCGTGCGCAAGATTACGCCTGCGGGGAAGGTCACGACCATTCCTGTGCCCAAGAACAAGAACGTTTGGCCCGCGGAGGACGCAGTGCCGCTCTCCGTGGCGGTGGTTAAAAATGGTTCGCTGTTTGTCGCAACCGAGAGAAGCGGCCTGGCGGAGTTCTCTTCGAGTGGAAAGTTCCGCCGATACTATACGACGGTTCATTCCCACGCGCCGGCGAACGATGAAAATGCGATCATCGGTTTGAATGGCACGCTCGCCGTCGCGACGGGGCCGAAAAACACGCTGTATGTCACGACGGTCTTTGGGGAACTCTCGCGAGTTAAAAAAGACGGCAAATATTTGTATGGGCGCGTGGTCGCCGGTGGAGCCGCAGAGCCTGTCGAGGGACTTGCCTGGAAGGCGGGCTTCCGGACACCCACGGGAGTGGCGGTGGATTCGAAGGGAACAGCCTACGTGGTCGACCAGATGAGTTCGGCGGTGCGCGTGGTTAAGCCAGCTGCGCCGGTCCACCTTTACCCCGTTGCAGTGGTGAACAAAGGAGAAGCCTTCACACGCTCCCTGGGGTTTTGGGGTGAACAAAGCGCGCGCGTGACGGGACAACTGCCCACGGGTGTCAGCTTCGTCGGTGGTTCGCTCGAGGGCACATTAGGCACCGAGGGCGAATACAAGGTAAACGTGTCCGCGAAGAACAAGGTCGGCACGACCTCTGCGGTGTTGACGATCCGGGTGAATCTGCCGCCCGAGGTCAGCGAGATCGCGGATCAGGTCATTCCCAAGAGCGGATCGGCGAAGGTAACTTTCACGCTCCAGGATGACTATACCGCCGCGAGCGACTTGCGGGTCGACATCTATGCGGATGGCTCGGCTGCATTGTTGCCCACCGGGAATCTCAAACTCAGTGGCACGGGCTCGAAGCGCACGCTTACGATCACGCCCGTGCCAAAGAAGACGGGGAAGACCTCTATCGATGATTGTGTCCGATGGCTGGGCGGAGACGCGGTTGAGCTTCAATGTAAGGGTGAAATGAGGCGCTGAAATCGTCCTTTAGCGTGGAGGTCACCCGCTGGCGTCGACCTCGCCGTGGCGTGACTTTAGCGCCCGTCGCATGCGCTCTTCCCACCGGAAGAAAAATGCTTATCCCGCGTTTGGTCCGTTGATTGCCGGGATATTTTCCCGGTTTTGCGGGTTGATTGCGGGAGCGGCGGCTTGTGAAATCGAAGTATGATACCCCAGCTTTGTCGGTCCTTGGTGTCTCGATTGCGCGGATGGCGCGCGTCTGTTTGGGCGGTGCGCGGATGGCCGATTATCGCGAGTGCGGTTTTCGCGACGAGCGTCGCCTCCGCAGAAGAGACGTCTCGTTACGAGACGCCGTATAAAATCGAGACCCTGGCGGGGCCACGTGGCAAACTGACCAAGGCTGCAGCCAATCGGCAGATGCGTCTGCCTGAGGCGGTCGCGGTGGATGCGGCAGGCAACGTTTATGTGGCGGATGACTCGTATGCGGTGCGAAAGATCACGCCGAAGGGCGATGTGAGCATCCTCGCCGGTTCGCGGACGAAGTTGGGTTATGTGGATGCTGCTGGAGCCAGTGCGCGGTTCGGCGCCATCGGCGGCCTCGCAGTCGATGCCAAGGGCAATGTGTATGTTGCCGACGTGGGGAATGGCGCACTGCGCAAAATCAACGCGAAAGGTGTCGTGTCCACGGTTGCCAAAGCCTCCACGTGGCGCGGCATCGAGGGTCTGGCTGTGCATACCGATGGGACGATCTATGCCGCGAGCTGGAGTGACCACGTAATTTATAAAGCAAGCTCCAGCGGCAAACTCTCGGTGTTTGCCGGACGCAAGGGCAAGGCGGGCAAGGCCAATGGCACCGGCACGAAGGCCCGGTTTCGCCGTCCGGTGGCGGTGGCGGTCGATGCGAGCGGAAACGTTTTTGTCTCCGATCAGGGCAACTATGCGGTGCGTAAGATTACTTCGGCGGGAGTGGTGACGACGCTGGCCGGCAAACGTAGCGAAGAAGGCTATGTGGACGCAAAGGGCAGCAAAGCGCGTTTCTCGAATCTCGGCGGGCTGAGCGTGGACTCGGCCGGAAACATCTTGGTCGCCGATTGGTATAATAATGCCCTGAGAAAAATCACTCCGGCGGGCGTGGTGACTACGCTGAATCGCGTGGTGCCTGGTTTCGCCGACGGAAAGCTCGACGAGGCGCTCTTCGTCCAACCTGGCGCGATCGCGGTTGGCTCCAATGGTTCAATTTACATCGCGGATTCCGGCAACGATGCCATCCGTGTCCTCGCCGCGAACGGCAAAGTGAAAACCCTCGCCGGCCCGACGCGCAAAGGCCTCGTTAACGACAAGGGCGCAAAGGCGCGCTTCCGTTTCCCGACCGGCGTTGCCGCCACCGATAAAGGCGTGGTTTACGTGGCCGACTACGGTAATCGGGTGATCCGGAAAATCACCGCGAAAGGCGTCACCAGCACGGTGGCGATCAAGCACGAGGGGCTGTTCCGTCCTGCTGATGTGGCGCTCGGACCGGATGGCTCGCTCTACATTGCCGACGCTGGAGGTCACACCATTCGCCGTCTCTCGTCGAAAGGTGTGCTCACGGTCGTGGCGGGTTCTCCAGGCCACGCTGGTTCGGCGGATGGCACGGGAACGGCCGCACGTTTCTCAAGCCCTCGCGGACTCGCGGTTCATCCGAGCGGCGAGATTTTTGTCGCCGACAGCGGCAATCGCGTGCTGCGCAAGATCGCGGTGTCGGGCGCGGTCACCACGATTGGGCTGCCGCTCGAGGACTGGCTCGGAACCAAAAAACCGACGCCCCTCTCGGTGGCGGTCGCGCTGGACGGCACGACCTATGTCGGCACCGCGGAAGGACACCTCGTTGAACTCGACCAGGAAGGCACCCTGAAAAAGGTGCACTGGAGATATTATCCCAACCCAGAGGATGATGAGGAGTGGACCCCGTTTGAGGGACCGCTCGGAGTCGCCGTTGCGCCGGATCGCACGCTCCACGTGGCCGATCGAGGCTCGAGCACGGTTCACATTCTTTCCAAGTCCGGAAGTATGCTCACCGGCAGCATCTACGCGGGTTCTTATGGCGAATACGGTGCCATCGACGGCGTGAGTCGCGCAGCTCGCTTCCGCGGTCCTTCGGGGATCGCAGTAAACGCGAAAGGCACCCTTTACATTGCGGATCAACTGAACTCGTCGGTTCGCGTCGGGAAGCTTGCGCCGCCGCAGATCAACTATTCGGGAACTGTCGTGGTGACGAAAGGCGAGGAGACGATGTTTTCTCCCTTCTGGGGAGCGTCAACTATCTCGGTCAAGAACCTGCCGAAGGGTCTCCGCTACCACAAGGAGTGGCGGACCATCTACGGCACGCCGACCAAATCGGGCACCTATAAAGTGAAGATGGTCGCCAAAAACAAGGGCGGCTCGACTTCGGCGACTTTGACCATCCGCGTGAATGCGCGGCCGACCATCAGCGCGATTCCTGATCAGGTGATTCCGAAGAACGGCTCGCTGAAAGTGGCCTTCACCGTCAACGACGACTTCACCTCTCCCTCGAAACTAAAGGTCACCGTTTACACCGAGGATCCACAGATGCTGCCCAAATCGAACCTGAAACTCGGTGGCAGCGGTAAGAAACGCACGCTCAAGATCACCCCGGCGCCCGGCAAGACGGGCGAGAACTATCTCCAGCTGCGCGTCCACGACGGCAAGCTGG
Source organism: Opitutus sp. (assembly GCA_024707325.1). Classification (GTDB taxonomy): domain Bacteria; phylum Verrucomicrobiota; class Verrucomicrobiia; order Opitutales; family Opitutaceae; genus Opitutus. The sequence continues at coordinate 1,680,869 of JANPZY010000001.1, forward strand.
TATCGTGGGTGCGGTTCAAAGTGACGGTGACGCCCTGAGATCGATCGCGCACGCTGCGCATTCGTATCCAGATTTCCGTTACAACGCTGTTCTCAAAAAAGAGGCCTCCCACGCAAGTGGGAGGCCTCGAGCGCGTCAGCGACACAGGAAGTCGTGCGCAAAGCGAGGTGATCGATCACGCGGCGAGCGCGCCGGAATTTTCCTTCGCCCGGCGGCGCAAGCGCAGGGCGATGACGGGGACCAGCACACCGAGACCGAACAGCGCGTAAGTCGAGGGCTCCGGGATCGGCGTGAAGTTGGGCACATAGCCGACGAGGTCCTGGACATAGGTCTTGCCCTTCCGCGTCTCATATTTGCCGTCGATCAGGAAGCGCAGCGCGGAGACGTCGCCGAAGCCCGCGACGTCGGCATCGTCGAGTCGGTCGATCATCTCCTGGGCGAGCGTGATCACGGCGTTGCCCGCAGTCTTCGAACTCCAGGCTTTGAATTTACCCGAGAGCAGACTGAACGAGTAGCCGTTGAGTTCGTTGGTGAGCTCCGGCACGACGAGTTGAAGCGCGGCGCCCACGAGCGCGTCCGTGCGTGAAGGCGCGTAGGCGTGGAACAGGTCGGCGAGATTTTGGAGGCGCGCCGCGGACAATCCCGGCGCAGACGCGGTCCACTTGTCGTAGTTGGCGGGATTGTCGCTGCCGAACTTCAGCGTGGCGCCCGACGGGAGACCGCTGGTCTTCGTGAACATCGTTTGAAGCGGGTCCATGCAGAACCAAAGCGCGCTTTCATCGTAGGCGCCGCCGATGACGAACGGACTCGGGATGATCGAGCGCGGGGTGGAGCCGAGTTGCACGTTGACGGTCGGACTCGACGGAAACGCGAGACTGATGTCTGCGACCGGAATGTGGATTTGTGCCTGGGCCGGTAGGGCGAGGGTCAGGCCTACGCCCAAGCATGCGAGAGCCGACGATAACTTGATCATGATATACGGGGGTTTTGGGTTGTGGGCCCCGAGGAAACTGCTCCCCGGGCGCGCCGGCCAAGACCCCGGCAACCACACGGAGTTTTCCCGTCAGGGCGCGATCAGGCTTCGCCCGATGACCCTAGTGCCGCTTTTCATGTATGAAGCGGCGCCGTCCGCGTGGGTGGCCGCAAAACGCTCATCGCACGGTGATCCGGGCGAACCGCCGGGGAGCCGGAGCGCGCCGGGGGTCCGGCTTATTTCAGAACTTTGAAGAGGCTCACCTGATCGTCGGTCCAGAGCGGTCCGCTCTTCAAGGGGGCTGGCGGATCGTCGAGCAGCGCGGCAATCGCAGGGTCTTCTTTCACGTAGGGATTACGCGTGACCAGAATCCACGTGGTGCCGTAGAGCCAGCGTTTATCCCGGTCGGGGAAGTCGGTGATCGTGAATGCCTCGCAGCCAAAATGCCGGGCGAGCTGGTGCACGATCGGTTCGAGATTGAGATAACGATTGGAGGTGTGCACGGCGATGACGCCGTCGGGTTTGAGATGCTTCAGATAGATCTCGAACGCCTCCTTGGTGAGCAGATGCACGGGAATCGCGTCGCTGCTGAAGGCGTCGAGCGCGAGCACGTCGAACTCCTGCGGCTCTCCACGCGCGAGTTCCTGCTCCATCGAGAGCCGTGCGTCGCCGAGCACGAGCTGATGTTCGGCGCGCGATTGCGAGAGATAGGAGAACCGATCCTCGGCCACCTTGATGACCTCCGGATTGATCTCGTAGATGCGCAGTCGATCTCCCGGCTCGCCATATGCGGCCAGCGTGCCGACGCCCAATCCCACCAGCCCGATGTGACGTTCGCCTGGGGGGAGCCGGTCGATCGCGAGACCGACTCCGCTCTGGCGCCCGTAATACGTTGTCGGCCACGCCGACTGCGGCCACGAAACGAACTGCATGCCGTGCGCCGTCACGCCGTTGACCAGCGAGAGATAGTGCAGCGCCGGATCGTGGGCATCGTGTTCGAACACATGCAGCACGCCGTAGAAGTTGCGCACGCTGAACTCCGTCTGACGTTGCTCCCGCGCGATCTGCACCAGGAGCACGACGCCGAATGCGGTCGACAGGAGAAACACGAATCCCCCACGCGCGGCTGCCACGTCGAGAGCCAGCGGCGACCTTCCGTGAAAGTCACCACGCCGATCAGTGCGAAACCGAGAACAAACCAGCCGTCGCGCTTCAGGATCTCCATCAGCTCGCTCCAGTAGGTCGGAGGCGTGTCCTTGGTGAGGAGCGCGCTGGCCGAAAGCGCCGGAACCACGAAGAGCGCCGCGAGCGTTCCCAGCGCGAGACCGGCGGCGAGCGCGCGCGTGCGCTGACGGAAGCACAGCGCGCCGATCAGGTAACTCGTCAGCCACAGCCCCACGTGAAGCTCGAAGTATCCATCAAACAAATACGGAGCACCGAGCGCGACAAAGAGGCTGCCGGTCGCTCCACCGGCCGCGATCCACAGATAAAATCGCGTGAGATGACGCGGTGCGGGACGCAGCCGGTAAAGTTCGCCGTGGCAGATCATGCAGCCGGCAAAGAGCGTGACGGTGTAGCCGACGACCTGCTGCCACAACCGCGCCGAGTGTCCGGCGCCGAGCAGATAAACATCCACCAGCGCGCCGAGCGCGAACAGCGCGCTAAACACGCTGCGCGAATACCAGCGCGGATGATCGAAGCAGAGAATGAACGTCAGCAGATACAGGCTGAGCGGCAGCACCCACAGGAAAGGCACGACGGCGAGGTCCTGCGTGAGCTTGTTGGTCGTCGCCAGCAGCAGAATCGACGCGACGGCCGCGAGCACGAACCAGAGCACCGTGTCGAGTGGTGCTGGCCGCGCCGACTCGAGTGGATCGTCGCTCTTCTCGGGAGAGGAGAGCGCGGTAAACTTCCAGACTCGCGCGCCCGACCACGCGGCGAAGATCGCAAAGATCACCAGCCCTCCGCCCCAGAGCGTGGCCTGCATTGCGCGCGCAAACGTGTATTCGAAATAAAACGGGTAGGCGAGGAGCGCGAGCAGCGAACCGGCGTTGGACAGCGCGTAGAGTCGATAAGGCGGCACGCCGGGATTCGCGCGGCTGAACCACTGCTGCATCAACGGGCCCGTCGCGGAGAGCACGAAGTAGGGCAGACCCACACTCACCGTCAGCAAAGCCAGAATGCGGAGGATAGGATCTTCGTCGCCTTGCGGTTTCCACGACGCGTCGGGCGTGATCGGAAGCAGCAGCATCGCCAGCACGAGCAACGAAAGATGCACCAGCACCTGGCGCCGCGGCGAAAGTCGCGTGGACGTGAAATGCGCGTAAGCATAGCCCGCGAGCAGCAGCGTTTGAAAAAACAGCAGACAGGTCGTCCAGACGCCGGGCAGGCCGCCGAACCAAGGCACGATGTATTTGCCGATGAGCGGCTGGAGCGCAAAAAGCAGGAACGCGCCGGTGAAGAGAGAGAGGGCGAACGGCAACATGGGGCGAACGGCGGAGACACGGAACACGCTCCAGCGTGCGCGCGGCAAGTGCGATTGCTCTAAATTCGACTGCGCTTCATTCAAACTTTCCAGCGTCGTCGCCGCGTCTTTACGCGAAGTTCGATCAGCTCTCGTGGCGCGCGGCTGCGAGCGTTTCCGCGCGCACTTCCGCGATGCGGCGGTCGAGCAACGCGGTGTTCACCGGTTTGGTGAGATGCGCGGAGAACCCGGCGGCGCGGGAGCGTGCGATGTCTTCGTCGGCGCCGTAGCCGCTGAGCGCGATGCCGCGGACCTGGGGCCATTTCTTTTTCACTGCCTGCATCAACATGCAGCCGTCGCCATCCGGCAGCCCGATGTCGGAAACGACGAGGTCGATCGTGCCCTGATCGGCAAGCGCGAGCGCCTCAGCCACCGAGCCTGCGGGTAGAACGTTGTAACCGCGGCGGCTGAGCAACTGCTGCAGGGTCGCGCGGGTGGGGCCATGATCGTCCACCAGCAGGAGCCGGCACGAGCTGGGGGAGGTTTCCATCTGCGCAGGCGCTTCGGCGACCACCGACGGAGGACGGGACGAAGACGAAGCCGTCGAGGCCGCCATCGCGAGCAGTTCGATCGTGATGGTCGTGCCCTTGCCGCGGCCCGCGCTGGAGGCCGAGATCACTCCGCCGTGGAGTTCCACGAGCGAGCGCGAGATCGCGAGCCCGAGTCCGAGTCCGCCGAAACGATGCGAGCCGGTGGACTGCGCATGTTCGCCCTGGGCAAAAGCGTCGAAGACCACACTGAGTTCCTTCGGCGTCATGCCGATGCCGTCGTCTGTGATGCGGATGAGGAGATTGAACGGACCGGCCTGCGGCAGCAGCGCGACCACGATGCGGCCACCGCGCGAACTGAATTTCACGGCGTTGCTGATCACGTTCCAAAACACCTGTCGGAGTCGCACCGGATCTCCGTGCACGATCGCGGGAGTGATGCGGAAATCCGTCACGACCTGGACGCCTTTCTGGCTGATCTCGCCATTGAGGATCGTGATGGTTTCGAGCAACGCGTCCGCGAGGTCGAACTCGCTGCGGTCGAGGATGAGTTTGCCGCGCGTGATGCGGGTGAGATCAAGCAAATCGTCGATCAACCGGGCTTCGAGTTCGACGCTCTTGCGGATGAGGTTGAACTCCGTGCGCACGGTGTCGGGCAGCGACGGGTTGTTCGCGCCTTCGCTGGCGAGCAGCAGCACGGGACTGAGCGGCGTGCGCAGCTCGTGCGAGAGCGCCGCGAGGAAATCGTCCTTCGCGCGCGAGGCGGCGAGCGCCTCGTCGCGGGCGCGCTCGACTTCCTGCTCGATGCGTTTGCGCGCGGTCAGATCCGTCACGACGGCAACAAAGCCCAGCACTTCGCCTCCGCGTCCGATCTCCGGCACGTAGACGATGTGCGCCCAGCCTTCGCCTTCCTGAAACGGCGCCGCCAACTCAAACTCGACGCGTCGCCCCTGTAATACTTCGCGGATGTGCGGAATCGAGGCGGCGTAGAGTTTTTCGCCGATGATGGACGAGAGGTGGACGCCGATGAGATCGCGCGGCTTGCGCTTGAAACGCCGGGCGTAGGTTTGGTTGACGAATTTGAAACGGTGTTCGCGGTCGAGGTGGGCGAGCGAGACCGAGCTGTTGTCGGTGACGAGGGCGAGTTGAGCTTCGCGAGCGAGCAACGCCGTGTGGCTGCGCTCGATCTCGTCGAGCATGGCATTGAACGCCTGCGTGAGTTCGCCGATTTCGTCGGTGCCGCCGTTCGCAGCGCGCGCGCTGTAGTCCTTGTTCTGTGACACGCGTGTCGCGAGTCGTGCGAGCACGAGAATCGGGTCCGAGATGCGGCGCTGCATCAAGGCCGACAGCGCCACCGCGAGCGCAGCTCCGATGATCAACACGCCCGCGAGCACCCACGCGAAGATCGTCATGCGGTGGTAAACACCGCCGAGGCTCTTCACGATCAGAAGAGTGCCGACGCGAGTGCCGCCTTGTGCGACCGGACATTGAATCACGGCCCGTCCGCCGGAGACTTCGGCGCCGTCGGCGCTTCGCAACAGCGCGTTGCTCGCGACGGCGGCATTGGGAGTGAACGACACGAAGGGCTCGCGAGCGGCGTCGTAGAGCACGGCCAGCTCGACGTAAGGATCCGCGCGCAACGCCGCCAACACCTCGTAGGCGACCTGTCGGTCTTGATACATCAGGGCGGCGGTCGTGTTGCTCGCCGTGATCTCCGCCGTCATCGCGAGATTGCGCAGCACATTGCGCCGAGAGCTGACGAGCTCGTAACTAGCGAGCACGGCCGCCGCGACCAGCAGCACGCTAAAGCTGATCAGCAGGATGATCGCCGTGATCTTGCGGCGGAGCGAACTCGGCTTCACGGCGTTCATGGTTGCGGACTAGACACGATTTCGGCGAGTCGGAGTAGCTTCGAACTGGCGGAAAGATTGCGTGCCTTGATGGCGTCGGGATTGATGCGCAGGCCGACCCGGCCGCCCGAGCGCGTGCCGAGTTCGATCATTCCGCCGCGTTCGGCGAACCCCCGAACTCTCCGACCGTGACGATCGGCCGCTCGCCGAGTCCGGTCAGGATCGCCTGCAGATGCCCTGCTTCCGCGCGGGAAACATAGACCAGATGCGCCGCCCGCGCATCGTCGAGCGTGCGACACCGCACGACCGAAAGCGGGCGTCCACCCACGGTTTCGCCGCGCACGATTTCGCGCAGCGCCGACTCGAGTTCCGGATCGTTGATGATGCCGAGCACGATGGGGGAACCGGAGTCGGCGAACGCCACCTCGGGCCAGGAGATGAAGGCGGTGAAATGAAACACCATCGCGGCTTTCACCTTCGAGTTTTCCACCGGCGCTGCGGCTGCGACGTTCTGCGGTGCGAGGAGCGGCGCGGACGCGAGCAGTGCCAACGCCGTTGGGGTAAGGTGCAGCAGCGCCGCGGCAAGGCGGCTTCGCCAGTCGCGAGCGGAAGAATCGCGGTGTGACGGGCGGCAAGGCATCGTGGTCAGAACTTCCAAGCCACCTTCGCATGGGCACTGGGGCCGATCAGATCGGCCGCGCTGTTGGTCGGAATAATCTCGTGATGCGCCGGCGCGAAGAGATCGCGTCCGACGACCGAAATTTCCCAATCCCCGTTTGGCTGCCATGCGAGTCGGAGATCAACGACGGTGTATGCGGCGGAGGCGGGATCGGGTCGTTCGCTGACGTGGCGAAGCGTGGCGTCGAAATTCAGGGCGCTCGTCACGTCGACATGCGCGGTGATCTGGCCGATGTGTCGGGGGTCGTTCGCTTCGCCGCTGGTGCCGAGCAGCGCGTCGAAACCCGCGCGCCGCGAGAAGTCGAGATCGAGATACCGATACGAGGCGCGGAACTTCACGCGCTCGCCCGCTTGCTGGTGGATCGTCAGCTCGACTCCGGTGGAGTCGGCGCGCAGGCCGTTGCCGAACGTGAGGGGATACGTCCCGTCGCCGAGCCACTCGTAACTGCGCAGGCTGGTATACCGGTTATAGAAGGTCGCGATTTCGATCGCGGTGTCGTCGCTGAGCTGGTGGCGCGAACCGAGTTCGAACGCGATGACCGACTCCGAATCGAACGCATCCGTCGCGCGCACCGTGTCCACCGGCTCCGCGCGAAAAACCAGGTCGTGGTCCACGCGCACCGGCGTGCGCACGGCGCGGGAGACTGCGGCCCAGACGGTGTGCGTGCGATTCGGCGTCCACGCGCCGCGCAGGGTGGGGTGGATTTCCACACCGGTGAAACTGTTGTGATCGATCTTCGCGCCGACGGTGAGCGAGAGCAGGCGGGGCACGAGCTCGACGTTGTCCTGCAGGAAGAACCCTGCGTTGTGCACCGTCCGGCTTTCCGGATCCATCTGCGCGACGCTCAGCTGCCCGATGTCATCGGCCGAGATCGAACCGTCGAAGCCGAACATCCACTGATGGGCTTCATGCGTGGTCGAATACTTCGCGCTCGTCGCAAAGGTGCGCCGCGTCTCGCTCCACAGCGCGGGCATGAGGCGCTTCGTAAAATCGAAGTAGCTGCTCAGTTCCCAGTTCGTGTCCGCGGTGACGAACTGTTGCCAGCGTCCCAGCAGATTTGCGCCGGAGAAGTTCGTCTGCAGATGGCTTTTCGGCAGTCCCTTGTTCGTGTAGGCGTCGCCCTGCAGGGTGATCGTGGCACCGCTGGCGAGCGAGGAGTCGGCGCGAAAACCGCCCTGGAGAAAATCGAACTCGGGCGCGACCGGCCGGCCGCTTTCGTCGCGCGACCACTCGCTCTGATAATATTTCACGTAAACGCGGAAGAACGTCGTCGGATTGATCCGCCCGCCGTAGCGCATCGCAGCGCGCACGTGACCGTGAGTGCCCACGCTGCTGGTGATGAGCCCGCCTTGCGTGGCATCGGCGGGCTTCGTGATGAACTGCACGACACCGTTGACCGCATACGCGCCCCACAGTGCGCCCACCGGGCCGCGGACGATTTCCACGCGATCGAGATCTTCGATCAACGTGTCCTGCACATCCCACAACACGCCCGAGAAGAACGGCGTGAAAAGACTTCGTCCGTCGATCGTCACCGAGAGTTTGTTGGCCGCGAGCACGTTGAAGCCCCGCGCGCTCACCGCCCAGTTGCCGGCGTTGGCCTGAGCGACGTCCATCCCGGTTGCGAAGCGCAGAATATCCGGCAAACGCTCCGCGCCCGTGCGCCGGATATCTTCCGACGTGAGCACTTCCGCCGCGCCGGGCGCCGCCCACCACAGCTCCGATTTACGCGACATTGTGGTGACTTGGAGCGACAACAAATCTTCCAACGTGAGCTGCTTCAAACCCGCTCCGCCGCCCGTTTCCGCCCGGGCCATCGCCGACCAACCGCACGCACCCGCGATCGCCGTGGCGAGCAAGCACCACACCGGCCTACGCAGACGACGCAAGCTCGTGGTGGCACTCAGCTTCGGCGAGAAAGGGAGCATCGCGCCAGTAGCGCGACCGGGCTGGGCCCTGTCGAGCGACAAACTGAAAAAGGGTTGCATGAAGTGGAGTTCGCTGAGGCCGACCCAAAGAGTGCGATTTGCGCCAGAGCGCGCGCCATCGATTGCAGGTTTCCGCCTCGGTTCCCTTCGGGCGGGATCAAAGCTGCGAGCGATTAGGAATTTGCGCCTTTGGCACGAACCAAGCGAACCCGCGCACCATGGCGACACCCTCCGCCCAGTCCGGCGCGCCTTCGCGGCGCGGTCCTTTTCCTGCCATGGGCGGCGGGTCTCGTTTCGTAAGAATTTTACTGTGGGTGCTGCTCGTCGCCGTCGTGCTGCTCCTGCTCGTGCGGCTGGTCGGTTCGCCCATCGCGACTTCGATCGCCAACCGCAAACTCGCCGAACTCCCCGACTATCGCGGCGAGGTCGATTCCGTGACGCTCTCGTTGTGGCGCGGCACGGCCAGCATCGAGAATTTGCGGCTGCACGAACGCGACGCACGCGAGGACGATCCGCCGCTGCTGCACGTGCGCCACGCCCAGTTTCACTGGGCACCCGATTCGCTTTTCCGCGGCCGGCTCGGCGGGCGCATCGATGTCGTCGGACTCGAACTGACGATCGTGAAACACGAACGCGTGGAGGACCTTTTCGAAAGCGGCCGACGAGGTCGAGGACAAGGCTTCGGACGTCGCCGAAAAACTCGACGCCTGGCAGAGCGTGCTCGCCGACGCGTTTCCGCTCGAACTCGCGAGCCTCGACGTGACGGAGTCGCGTGTCCGTTTTCTGGATACAAGCTACGACCCGCGCGTCGACGTCGCTCTGGAGAACCTGACCGTGCGCGCCACCGGCTTGAAAAACCGGCACGCGGGCGAGGAGTTGCCGGCGCATGTCGTGCTGAGCGGAGTCACCACCGGCGGCGGACAACTGCGGGCCGAGATCCGGGCCGATCCCGTCGCGGAGCTGCCGCGATTCGAAACGCAGTTTGAGCTGAAGCAGCTCTCGCTTCCCGCGTGCAACGCGCTGCTCAAAGCCTACGCCGATGCCGATGTTTCGCGCGGCCAGTTCGAGATCTTCATCGAGGCGACCGCGCGCGATGGCGGTTACGAGGGTTACGTGAAACCTTTCTTCAAGGACCTCGATTTCACGAATCCTTCCGATGCGGACAAAAACATCGCCGAGAAAGCGAAGGAAGCGGTCGTGTCCGCCGTCGCCAACGTCCTCAAGAGCGATGATGAGGACAAGGTCGCCACCAAGGCGCCGTTCTCGGGCAACTTCGAAAACAACGAGGTCGATCTCTGGACGACGATCGGCACGCTCCTGCGCAACGCCTTTGTCGAAGCCCTGCGCGAAGGTTTTGAGGGTTAACTCCGCGCCAAGTCGCGCCTGAGGGCGCACCGGGTCGAGCCACCGTCCGTCCCGAGTCGTGCCACGATGTGGACGCGGTCGAGACAAAGTGCGGCCACGGTCGAGCCCGGGTGCGCACCGGGTCGGGACAAGGTGCGTCCAAGGTCGCGCCCGGATGCGGCTTGAGTCGGGGCAGGGAGCGGACCGAGGCGGAGCGTGGAATCAGCGCTTGCGCACGGTTGGCGGTTTGCCTTTTGCTTTCCGTTTCCCTCCTCGCACATGCCACAGACCATCGCCGTCCTGGACTTCGGATCCCAACTCACGCAGGTCATCGCGCGCCGCATTCGCGAGTGCCAGGTTTACTCGAAGATCTATCACTACTCGACGCCGGCTGAGCAGTTGCGCGCCGATGGCGTGATCGGAATCATCCTCTCGGGCGGACCGCAGAGCGTGTTTGCGAAGACCGCGCCGCATCCGGATCGCGGGATTTTCCAGCTCGGTCTGCCGGTGCTCGGCATCTGCTACGGCGTGCAGCTGATGGGTCACTTCCTCGGTGGCAAAGTCGCCCCGAGCAAGGAGCGCGAATACGGTCACGGTCATCTCTCGATCAAGAAGCCGGGCAAGCTCTTCGCCGGTCTGCCGCGCAAGCTGCGCATCTGGAACTCGCACGGCGACAAGCTCACGAAACTGCCGCCCGGTTTCGAGGCGATCGCGCAGTCGGAGAACTCGCCGTATTCAGGAATCCAGGACGCGAAGCGCGGCTTCTACGGCATCCAGTTTCACCCGGAGGTTTTCCACACCGAGCGCGGCGTGGACATCATCCGCAACTTCCTCGTCGGCGTGTGCGGCGCGAAGCAGGACTGGACGACGAAGGATTTCATCGCGCACTCGGTCGCCGAGATTCGCGCCAAGGTCGGCAAGTCGCGCGTGTTGCTCGGTCTGTCGGGCGGCGTGGATTCGTCGGTCGCGGCGGCGTTGCTGCACAAGGCGATCGGCAAGCAGCTGACCTGCGTGTTCGTGGACAACGGCCTCCTCCGCAAGGGCGAGCGCGACTACGTCGAGAAGCTCTACGGCAAGCACTTCAAGATCGACCTGCGCGTGGTCGATGCGTCGAAGATTTTCCTCAAGCGCCTGAAGGGCGTCAGCGAGCCCGAGCAGAAGCGCAAGATCATCGGCCGCACGTTCGTCGAGGTCTTCGAGAAGACGCTCAAGTCCATCAAGGGCGGTGCGCAGTTCCTTGGTCAGGGCACACTTTATCCGGACGTGATCGAGAGCGTCTCGATCGGCAACAATCCGGCTTCGCTCATCAAGACCCACCACAATGTCGGCGGTCTGCCCGAGCGCATGAAGCTGAAGCTCATCGAGCCGCTCCGCGAACTCTTCAAGGACGAGGTCCGCGCGGTCGGCGCGGCGCTCGGCCTGCCGAAGGAAGTCGTGTGGCGCCAGCCGTTCCCGGGGCCGGGTCTGGGCGTGCGCGTCATGGGCGAGATCGACGCCGAAAAGCTCGAGATCCTCCGCAACGCCGACGCGGTGTTGCACGAGGAGATGATGGCGTCGGGCCTGTATTATAAGGTCTGGCAGTCGTTCTGTGTTTTCCTGCCGGTCAAGACGGTGGGTGTCTTCGGCGACGAGCGCGTTTACGATTACGTGATCGCGATCCGCGTGGTCGAAAGCGTGGACGCGATGACGGCCGACTGGGCGCGCCTGCCTCACGAGTTGCTGCAGAAGGTCTCCAGCCGCATCACCAACGAGGTGCGGGGCGTCAGCCGCGTGGTGTTCGACATCAGCTCGAAGCCGCCGGCGACGATCGAGTGGGAGTAAGACCCGGCGCGGGCTTCCCATTGGAGGCAAACTTCTTCACGCTGCGCCGCATGATCACGTCCTTCTTCCGTCGTTTTCTGGCTGTTGGCTTGGTGTTGGTGACAGTCGCGAGTGCGGCGGGGGCCGAGCCGGCGATCATTGCCAAGGCGCGCGCGCGACTCGCGCCGGACGCGGTCTTGGACGCCGTCCGCACGCTGCATTATGTCGGCACGCTCGAGGTGCCGGATCCGGCTGATCCCACGAAGTCGCAGACCGCGGACCTCGAAATCTTTTTGGAAAAACCCGATCGTCAGCGCATCCAGATCCGCAATCAGGACGCGCTCGAAGTGAAGGTGCTCGATGGCTACGACGCGTGGACGCGCATCAGCAATGTGAAGGATCCGAACCGCTGGCAGCAGACGCTGCTCGCCGCCGACCAGATCAAGCAACTGCGCGCCGACGTGTGGCAGAATCTCTATTTCTTCCGCGGCATCGAAAGCGTCGGCGGCAGGATCGAGGAGCACGGGCCCGCGACGATCGAGGGTGTGGAGTGTGAGAAGCTCTCGTTCGTGCACAGCGATCAGATCGTTTACGACCGCTACTTCGAAATCGCGACCGGCCGGCTCGTTTACACCGGCAATGATCGCAACAACATCCGCGAAGAGGGCGAGATCGTCGCCGGCGGCATTCGTTTTCCGAAGCAGATTTTCATCACGATTCAGGCCCCCGATGGACAGGCGCTGCGCCAGCGGATCACGTTTACCAAGATCACGGTGAACGAGCCGCTCTCGCCCGACCTGTTTGAGATGCCCGTCGCCCGGGCGCAGTGATTTCCAGATCGTTCCCCGTGCGCACGCTCCAATTCGGGTCCAAGACCTTTTCCCAAGATCTCGCAGAGTTTTGCCGTGGTGCGGAAGTGCCGCGCGAGATCTCCGACGCTGTCGCTGCGATCCTCGCGGACGTGAAAGTTCGCGGTGACGAGGCCGTCGCCTACTACGCGGCCAAGTTCGACGGCGCGAAACTGCGCGCGCGCGATTTTCGCGTGAAGCCCGCGGACCTCGAAGCGGCGTTCAAGCGCCTGCCGGCCGCGGAGAAAAAAGCGCTCGTCGCGGCGCACGAGAACATCGTCGCCTACAACAAGCGCGGGCTCGCGGAAAACTGGACCGCGAAGAACAAGCACGGCGCGATCGTTGGCGAGAAGTTTGACCCGATCCGCCGCGTCGGCCTCTACGTGCCGGGCGGACAGGTGCCGCTCGTCTCGACGGTGCTCATGACCGTCACGCTTGCGAAGATCGCGGGCTGCCCCGAGGTCGCGGTGTTCACGCCGTCGAATGCGTCGGGCAAGATCGCCGACGGCATGCTCGCGGCGCTGCACCTGCTTGGCGTGGACGAAGTTTACCGCGTGGGCGGCGTGCAGGCGATCGGTGCGATGGCCTACGGCACGGCGACGATTCGCGCGGTCGATAAAGTTTACGGTCCCGGCAACGCCTACGTGTGCGAGGCGAAGCGCCAGGTGTTCGGCACGGTCGGCGTCGATTCGCTGCCGGGTCCGAGCGAAGTGATGGTGATCGCCGACGACACCGCGCGCGTGGATTTCGCCGCGGCGGATTTGCTCGCTCAAGCGGAGCACGGTTCCGGTCGCGAAAAGATCTACCTCGTCGCGACCAGCGCGAAGATTCTCACCGCCATCGAGACGGAAGTGAAAGGCCAGCTCGCGCTCATCTCGCGTTCGGAAAAAACGCGAAACGTGCTCGAACACGGTTTCCTCGCGATCGAAGTGAAGTCGCTCGATCAGGCCGCGGAAGTGGCGAACTACGTGGCGCCCGAGCACCTCGAGCTCCTCGTGAGCGACTCCGCCGCGAAGAAACTCACGAAGGCAATCACGACGGCCGGTGCGATCATGACGGGCAACTACACGCCCACCGCGCTCGGCGATTTCACCGCGGGGCCGAGCCACGTGCTGCCAACGGGTCGCGCGGGCCGATTCTTCAGCGGGCTCCGCGTCGCGGACTTCATGCGCCGCACGAGTCTGATCCAATACGACCGCGCCGCCGTGAAGAAGGGCGAGCCGATCGTGGCCGCGTTTGCCGCGATGGAGCAGCTCGACGCTCACGGCCGCTCCGCCCGCGTGCGCGTGCTCTGAGTTCGAGTCCGACGTTCGTTCGCCTGAAGCCAGCAAAGCCCGCCGGGGACGGCGGGCTCCACCTGCCAGCACCACGCGCAGGTTGGCCCTTCTTCGGGCCGCCGTTTCCGCGTTTCTGTCCCTCCGCGTTTCCGCGATTTCTCCTGCTTCTGTGCCTCCGTGTTTCCGTGATTAAAGGAGCTCGCTGACACCTCCGTGTTCACAGAGAAGTTGCCCTGCATGCGCGGATCGGGCTGTCTGTGATTTCCGTGTCCCAGGAAATCGCGTCCCAACTCACCTCGCTCGCGCTCCCGCATGTCGCGAAGCTTCATGCCTACACGCCCGGCTTGCAGCCGAGCGAAGCCGGCTGGGTGAAACTCAACACCAACGAATGCCCGTATCCGCCGAGCCCGCGCGTAAAGGAAGCGCTGCTCCGCGAGATCGGCGACGAAGGCGCCTCGCTGCGGCTTTATCCGAATCCGAAGAGCAGCCCGTTGCGCGCCGCGATTGCGCGGCATCACGGACTCGCGGAGGAAAACGTGATCGTGGGCAACGGCTCCGACGACATCCTCAATCTTCTCGTTCGCGCGTTTTGTTCCCCGGGCGGGGCGGGGCAGGGCGGGGCCGACATCTCGTTCACGCTGCCGAGCTACTCGCTTTATCCGGTGCTGGTCGAGGTGCAGGACGGCCGCAGCAGCATGATCGAGTTCGACCGGTCGATGCGGCTGCCGATCGAGCGCATCACGGCCTCGAAGGCTCGCGCGTTTTTCCTCACCTCGCCCAACGCGCCGACGGGCGTGGCGTTTTCCAACGCCGAGCTCGAACAAGTGCTCGCAGGCTTCGGCGGACTGCTCGTGGTCGACGAAGCCTACGCGCCCTTCGCGCGCGAAAACGCCGTCGGCCTGCTCGCGAAATATCCGCGACTCGTGGTCGTGCGCACGCTCTCCAAGGCCTACGGGCTCGCCGGCATTCGCGTCGGCTACGCGCTCGCGCATCCGCAGGTGATCGACCTGCTCGACCGCGTGCGCGACAGCTACAACGTGAACCGTCTCTCCCAAGCTGCCGCGCTCGCCGCGTTCGACGATCCGGATTACTACACGGCGATCGTCGGGAAGATCAAAGCGACGCGCGATTTCTACGTGAACGAGTTCTCGGCGAAGCGCGGCTGGTTTACGTATCCCTCGGAATCGAATTTCATTTTCACCGAGCCGAAAAACGCCCGCGGCGAGTCCGGTCCGGCGGTCGCGAAATCGGCGTATGACTTCCTCGTCTCGCGCAAAGTGCTGGTCCGCTACTTCGCCGAGCCATGCCTTGACCGCTTCCTTCCTGCGCATCAGCGTCGGCACGGACGACGAAATGCTCGTCCTCCACGAATCCCTCGACGCATGGCACAAGGCAGCTCCCAACGTGTAGCAACCGTTTCCCGCACGACGGCCGAGACCGACATCGCGCTTACGCTCGCGATCGACGGTCGCGGTGTCGCCCAGATCGAGACCGGCGTGCCGTTCTTCGATCACATGCTGACCTTATTCGCGAAGCACGGGCTCTTCGATCTCACGATCAAGGCAAAGGGCGACGTCGACGTGGACTATCACCACACCGTCGAAGACGTCGGCCTCGTGCTCGGCCAGGCTTTCAAGGAAGCGCTCGGCGACAAAGTCGGCATCAAGCGCTACGGCTTCTTCCTGCTCCCGATGGACGAGTCGCTCGCGCGCGTGGTCGTCGATGTCGGCGGCCGGCCGCACCTCGTTTACGAAGCCGAGGCGCCGACGATGTTCGTGCGCGATTTCAACATCGTGCTCGTGAAGGAATTTTGCCGCGCATTCAGCAACGCGCTCGGCGCCAACCTGCACGTTCATCTCGTTTACGGCGAGGAGCCGCACCACGTCGCCGAGGCGATCTTCAAGGGCCTCGCGCGCGCGCTCGACGCCGCCACGCAGATCGAACTGCGCGCGGCGGATCTGCTGCCGAGCACCAAAGGCAAGCTGTAAGCGGCAGAACGTGGCTTTCTCCACGTTCTGTCATTCTGAGCGTAGCGAAGAATCCAGTGGGATGCTCGCAGCCGACATGTGTTTCGAATCGCCAGCTGGATCCTTCGCTGCGCTCAGGATGACAAACAGGACCGCAACATCATTCGACGTGAGGACCTCGACTGCACTAAACCTATTCTGAACTCCGAATCTCAAACTCCGAACGCTGATCTGCGACGCGTGAGCGTCGCCGTGATCGATAACGGCATCTGCAACCTCCGCAGCGTCACCAAGGCGCTCGAGGCGGTGGGTGCTGCGCCGATCGTCGTGCAAACGCCGGCGGAGCTCGCCGCGGCCCGCGTGCGTGGCCTCGTGCTGCCCGGCGTCGGCGCGTTGCGCGATTGCGTCGCTTCGCTGCGGGCGACGGGCCTCGCCGACAGCGTCCGCGCCTGGATCGCGGAGGATCGGCCGTTTCTCGGGGTGTGCCTCGGCATGCAGGCGCTCTTCGAATTTTCCGAAGAGGTCGGTGGCACCGAAGGACTCGGCATTTTCCCCGGCCGCGTCGTGAAGTTTCAGCGTCCGCCTGAGTTCAAGATTCCGCACATGGGCTGGAATTCCGTGCGTTTCGCCCAGCCCGATTCGCCGCTGGCCGCGGGCCTCGCGCGCGAGGGCGAGAGTTTCTATTTCGTGCACAGTTTTCACTGCCAGCCGCAGGATTCCGCGCTGGTGCTCGCCGAGTGCGACTACGGCGGCACGTTCACGGCGGCGATTGGCCGGGGCCGCTGTTTCGCGACGCAATTTCACCCCGAAAAGAGCCAGGCCAAGGGGCTTCAAATCTACCGGAATTTCGCTCGGGTCGCCGCAGAAGCAGACGTGTTCTGAGCGTTTGTTCGTTTCGGCCGAATTTTCGGTTGGCCAAGTCGTGCTTAGGCACAACTACTCTTGGCATTTCGTCCGCAACGAGTAACTTCAACCAGCTATGCCGAACGACGCCGTCCTCAAACTCGAAGGGAAAGACTACAGCCTGCCGACCATCGTTGGGTCGGAGGGTGAAAAGGCCATCGATGTGAGGAATTTGCGCGCGCAGACTGGTTTCATCACCTACGACGACGGCTTCGCCAACACCGGCTCCTGCCTTAGCGACATCACTTTCATCGACGGCGATGCCGGCATCCTGCGTTACCGGGGTTACCCGATCGAGCAGCTCGCCGAGCAGTCGTCGTTTGTCGAGGTGGCCTATTTGATCATCAACGGCCACCTGCCGAATCCCACGCAGCGCCGCCGCTTCGGTGATCTGTTGCGCGAGCATTCGCCGGTGCACTCCGACATGGCGCATCTGTTCGAGGGTTTCCCGATCGGCTCGCATCCGATGGCGATTCTCTCCGCGCTGCTCAACTCGCTCGGCTGTTACTACCCGCACCTCGCGACGAATCGCCCGCAGGAAGATCTCGCCAACTTCGAGGAAGCCGCCGCCATCGCTATTTCCAAGGTCCGCACGATCGCCGCGATGTCCTACCGCAAGAGCCGCGGTCTGCCCTACATTTTCCCGAAGCGTTCGCTGCCTTACTGCGAGAACTTCCTGCACATGATGTTCTCGATGCCTTACGAGGACTACGTGCCGACGCCGGAGGTCGCCTCCGCGCTCAACCTCTTCCTCCTCCTCCACGCCGACCACGAGCAAAACTGCTCCACCTCGACCGTGCGCATGGTCGCCTCGTCCGGCGCCAATCTCTTCGCCTCCACCGCGGCCGGCGTCTGCGCGCTCTGGGGCCCGCTGCATGGCGGCGCCAACATGGCCGTGATCGAGATGCTCGCGAGCATCCACGCCGAAGGCGACGACGGCTCGAAGTTCATCGAAAACGCCAAATCCGGCAAAGGCGGCAACCGCCTCATGGGCTTCGGTCACCGCGTCTATCGCAACTACGATCCGCGTGCGAAGATCATCAAAGCCTCGTTCGACAAAGCGCTCGCCAGCCTCGGCATCAAGGACGACCCGCTCCTCGCGATCGCCCGCCGCCTCGAGGAAGCCGCGCTGAAAGACGACTACTTCGTCTCGCGCAAACTCTATCCCAACGTCGATTTCTACAGCGGCCTCATCATGCGCGCGATCGGCATCCCGCAGAACATGTTCACCGTCATGTTCGCCATCGGTCGCATGCCCGGCTGGATCGCGCACTGGAAGGAAGTCGCTTCCAACCCGAAGAACAAAATTTACCGTCCGCGTCAGGTTTACGTCGGGCCTACGAAGCGCGACTTCGTGCCGCTCGAGAAGCGCGGTTGATCTTCGCGTTCGCGCTTTTTCTCTCCGCCCGGTCCATGCGACCGGGCGTTTTTTTGCGCGCGTCCGTCGGCGCGAAACGCGTCTGCTACACGCAGCCCACTCGGCGGCGTCGCTTACTTCTTTTCCGGCGTGCGGAAAATCTCGTCGGTCGTCAGACCGGTGAGCGCCGTGATACCTTTTACGAGCTGCCACAGCGCGATCATCAACATCACCATGCTCGGCAGCACGATCACCGGCCAGCTCAGCCACTGCATCTTCGCGAGCTGCGCGTTGAATTCCGGCGTGCCACCCGGACTCGTGAGCAGCCACCGCGCGAGCGCGTAGTTGAGCACTGCGCTCACGAAAAACGAAAACGCCACCAGCAGCGTGCAACGTCGCAGCACGGCCGCGAAGCCCGCTTCCGCGCCGCGCTCGCGCAGCCGCGCCTCGAGCTTCGCCGTGTCGATCACCGCGTCGTTCATCAGAAGTGTTTTCACGAGTGGAGCGCGCGCACGCATCGACGCGATCACCGCGAGACCGATCACCGCCGGGATCGCCGCCTCCTTCACTGCGAACCAGCGACCGTCGAGCTTCATCAAACCAAACACGCCGCTCAACAGCACGCCCGTGAAACCGAGCACGGAAACGAAGTTCGTCTTCCGCCGCTGCACGAAATCATAAATGCCGTAGCCGAGCGGAAACAGCAGCGCGATCACCAGACCCCACTTCGGTCCGAGAAACTTCTCCTCGCTCAACTGCCCCATGATCAACGCCGGGATCGCGATGTTGAACGCGAGGTTGACGAACAGATTCTCCTGCTTGGCGGGCGCCGATGACATTCGGGGAGCAAAGGGACAACCCCTCGCTGCCGGAAGCGGAAAATCGCGACACTTCCGCTCAGAATGGACAACCGGGAGGTTCCCGTTTGCTGCTCTCTTCTTCCGCGTTGTCGCCCTTCTGCGATTCCGCGATTGCTTCCTCTTCCGCCTCCTCCGTGCTTCCTCGTTTCCGTGCTCAGTCCTGCTCCGGTTCGCACTCTCTCGCGACCATGTCCGCACGGTGGCTCGACCCATGCCGCACCGTGTCCCGACGTGGGACGGATCTTGGCTCGACCGTGGACGCACTTGGTCCCGACCCGGTGCGGCTGTAGTCCCGACTCGATCCGCACACTGTGCCGACTCGCGCCGAGCGGATCGATTTTCCTCATTTCCTGCTTTCCATATTTTTGTTTCCCTCGGCCCCTCATGATTCTCCTCGGCGTCAACATCGACCATTGTGCGACTCTTCGACAGGCGCGGTATCGGCAGTCCGATTCCACCTGCGGCGGAGCGGTCGAGCCCGATCCGGTGTTGCTCGCGCAACTCTCCGAACGCGCGGGCGCCGATGGCATCACGGTGCATCTGCGCGAAGATCGACGTCACATCCAGGAGCGCGATGTCTGGCGTCTGCGCGAGTCGATCGCCACGCGCCTCAATCTCGAGATGGCGTGCACGCCCGAGATGACGGAGTTCGCGCTGAAACTGAAACCCGACTCTGTGTGCCTCGTGCCGGAGAACCGCGAGGAAGTCACCACCGAGGGCGGACTCGATGTCGTCGCCAATCGCGACCGCGTGCGCGCCGTGGTCGACGCGATGAACGCTGCCGGCATCAAGACGAGTCTCTTCATCGATCCCGAAGACGCGCAGATCGATCTGGCCGCGGAGTTGCGCGCGCCGTGGATCGAGTTGCACACCGGCTCGTATGCCAACGCGTATTTCCGCGCGGAGGATCGCACGCGCGAGTTTCAGCGTCTGCGACTCGGCGCCGTGCGCGCGCACGATCTCGGGCTCACCGTCAACGCGGGTCACGGCATCAACTACGTGAACATCGCCGAGGTGCGCACGATTCCGCATCTGCACGAACTCAACATCGGCCACAGCATCATCAGTCGCGCGCTTTTCACCGGCATCGAGGAAGCCGTGCGCGAAATGAAGACGCGGATGAACGACTGACGCGCGCGATGAACATCCAACTTCCACCCGGCGGCATCCTGCTCGGCATCGGCGCCGACATCATCGAGATCGATCGCATCAAGAGCGTGATGCTGCGTCAGGGCGACCGTTTCGTGGATCGCATCCTCACCGACGAGGAGAAGGCCTACTGCAGCGGGATGGCGCATCCGCACAAGCACATTGCCGCGCGCTTCGCCGCGAAAGAGGCCGTGTCGAAGTGTTTCACTACCGGCATCGGCTCGGAACTGGGTTGGAAGTCGGTTTCCGTGTATCACGGGCCGCGGCATGAACCGCTGGTGCGTTTGGACGAGAAGGGCGAGGCGTTGATGAAGCACGTCGGCGCGACGCATGTGATGCTCACACTTTCGCATACGGAAAATTGTGCGCTCGCGGTGGCGGCATTGATTCGGTCAGTTTGACGCGGTCATGGACGAAGACGCTCCCGAGCCGACGCCCTCTGTTCGCAAACTTTCCAAGACCCCTTCGTGGATCACGCTCGGCTTCCTGTTGGGAGCGGCCTTCGTGTGGTCCTTGCCCGAGCCTCAGAAGACGCCGGAGCCTGAGCCGCCGACACAGGTGGTGAAACTCGAGCGTCCGCAACAAACGGAGATCGAGGCCGTGTTTTCCTACTGGCAGGACCACGCGGTGTGGGAAAACGATCTCACGGAAGTCGCGCTCTGGGATACGGAGCGAAAGTCCTACTCGATCTGCTACGAAGTGCTGCGCAACGGCGACCTCTATTATTTCCGCACGATCCCGCATCTGACCCGACCGGTGCTCACGCGCGGCATTCCGTCGGACACGCCGTTGCAATTCACCGAACCCGAAGCGCGCCGCCGTGAGTGGCTGCAGGAAGCGCGTTCGGAGTTGTGGAAAATCCCCGGTAAGTAACGCAAAGTTCACGCGATGTTGCCGAGCCATCCGATCTTCTCGTGTGACCAGGCCCGCGCTTTTGAGGCCGCGCTCTTTGCAGGAAATGAAACCGCCGAATGGCACGCGATGCAGCGCGCCGGCACCGCGATCGGTGAGGCGGTCTTGCGCGATTTTCTGGAGATCGGCGGTTTTTCGCGCCGACGGACGCGTGCTCGTGCTTGCGGGCAAAGGCCACAACGCCGGCGATGCGCTCATCGCCGCGCACACCGTGCTCGAGCGATATCCGTCCGCCTCGGCGGAAGTCGTGTTCGCTCTCGGTGAGAGCCAGCTGCGTCCGCTCGCGGCGCGAGCGTGGCGCGAGTTGCATCAACGTCATCCGACGCGCGTGCGCGCCCGTCCACCGGTGACGCCGACAGAACGGGCGCACTACGAATTGGTCCTCGACGGCGTGTTCGGTTTTCAGTTTCGACCGCCTGCGAGCGTGGAAATCGCCGAGATGTTCGCGCACGTGAACGCTGTGCCTGTGCGTTTGCGCGCCGCGGTGGATCTGCCGAGCGCCGGCCTGTTTCGCGCGGATTTCACGTATGCGACCGGCGCGGTGAAAGAACCTGCGCTGACGCCCGGGGTGGGGCGCGTGCGTTATTTGGATCTGGGATTTTTCCGCGAGGCGCAAACCCCGCACCCGGAGATGCCGGTGCGCGTGTTGACGTCAGCCTTGCTCGCGCCGCTCGCGGAGCTGCGTCCCGCTGAGTGCGACAAGCGCACGTATGGGAACGTTTTTCTGATCGGCGGTTCGCGTGGCTATCCCGGCGCAATCCAGATGGCCGCGCTCGCCGCGCTGCGCAGCGGAGCGGGGCTCGTGACTGCGTTTGTGCCGGAGTCGCTCGCTGCGGCGTATGCTGCGCGACTGCCCGAAATCATGTGGGTCGGCTGGCCGGAAACGCCGCACGGTTCGCTGTCGCTCGAGAGACAACATTTGTTCGAAGAGCGGGTGGGGCGGGCGAGTTCGCTCGTGATCGGCCCCGGACTTGGCCGCGAACGCGAAACGCTCGCGCTCGCGCGCGACATCGTGAGCCGTTCGAAGGTCCCGCTCGTGCTCGATGCGGATGCGTTGCAGCCGGAGATCATCGAGGCCGCCGTGGCGCCGCGCGTGCTCACGCCGCACGCGGGAGAATTTGCGCGCATCGCGGGTGGACGTGACGCCGCACTGTTCGCGAACGAAACCGGCAGCACGCTCGTGTTGAAAGGTTCTCCGACGCGCGTGTTTGCCGACGGAGCCGAGTATTTCAGTTTTGCGGGCGGACCGGTGCTCGCGCGCGGCGGCAGTGGCGATCTGCTCGCCGGTTTGATCGGTGGCTTGCTCGCCCAAACTCCGGCCGAGCCTGCGCTCGCTGCGGCGCGTGGTGTCTGGTGGCACGGAACAGCAGCGGATTCCCTCGCGCGCGCGCATGGTCAAACTGCCGTCCGCATCACTCAACTGGTTGACTACCTGGCTCCGTCTTTGCGCCAATTGCAGGCATGAGCAGCGAGCTGACCGAACGGCAGGCGATGTTGGTTCTGAACGCGCTGCCGAACATCGGTCCGATCACGCTCAATCGTTTGCTCGCTGAACTCGGCGGTGATCCGCGCGCGATCTTTGCGGCGAGCGCGGCGACGCTGGAAAAGGTGAAGGGCGTTGGCCCTGCGATCAGTCGCACGATCGCGAACTGGCGCGAGCACTTCGATCTCGCGCGCGAGGAGCAGCGCATGGCGCAGAGCGGCGCGGATTTCATCACCGCCGCGGATGCCGGTTATCCTTCGCTGCTCCGCGAGATTCATGATCCGCCGATCGGGCTGTATCGAAAAGGAAAATACGAGTTCGAGCATCGCTGCATCGCGATCGTCGGTTCGCGACGCACGACGCTCTATGGACAATCCACGGCGAAGAAGCTCGCGGCGGAACTCGCGCAGCTTGGGTTCTGCATCGTGAGCGGACTCGCCCGCGGCATCGACACCGCGGCGCACGAAGGCGCGCTGTCGGTCGGCGGCAAAACCGCGGCCGTGCTCGGTTGCGGGATCGATATCATCTATCCGCCCGAAAATCTCGCGCTGTATCGCACGATGGAATCCGAGGGCGCGATTCTCTCGGAGTTTCCGTTCAGTCGCCGCGCCGACAAGCAGTCGTTCGCGATGCGCAACCGCATTGTCGCCGGCATGAGCGAAGCGGTGATCGTGGTGGAGAGCGACGTGAGCGGCGGCGCGATGATCACGGCGAGATTTGCGGGCGAGCAGGGACGGTTGCTCTTCGCCGTGCCCGGCCGCATCGACCAAAACACGAGTGCCGGTTGTCACCAGTTGATCCGCGATGGCGCGACGCTGCTCACGAGCGTGGACGACATTTTGTCCGAACTGAATTATCTCGGCGGACTCCGCCCCGCGCCGATCGCCGAAAAACCCGGCGCGGAAATGGCGGTGAGCTCCACCGGACTCACCGAAGCCGAAGCGGCCGTGATGGCGTGCTTCGCGGGAGGCGCGATCCTCGGCATCGACGCACTCGCTGCGCAGACGGGCAAACCCGCGGCCGAACTTTCCGCGACGTTGATGATGCTCGAACTGAAACGCCT
The DNA here is from genome assembly GCA_024707325.1 of Opitutus sp. GTDB lineage: Bacteria > Verrucomicrobiota > Verrucomicrobiia > Opitutales > Opitutaceae > Opitutus. The sequence continues at coordinate 1,704,274 of JANPZY010000001.1, forward strand.
CGTCGCGAAACGCGCCGACGGCGCGTTCGAGGCGCGATCGGCGTAGAGCGCATCAGTGAGCGCGCGAGGCGCGCATTGATTGTCATTCTGAACGCAGCGAAGAATCCAGTGGGCGCGCCGACGCGGCTGTTGGCAGAGCAGCGCTAAATGGATTCTTCGCTACGCTCAGAATGACAGCGGAGCGTTTACTTCTTCGCCGCTTCGGCGCGCACGAGGCGGACGCCGAAGATCGACGCGGTGCGCGACCCGTCGGCCGCGACGAACTTCACGGTGAGCGTGCCGTCCTTCGCCGCTTTCAGCAGATCGGCGGGGATCGCGTAGCTGACGTCGTTGAAGCGATCGCGCTGCCCGCCGGTGAGTTTCACGGTGGCAAGCACGCGATCGTTCACCACGAGGTCGAACGCGCGATGGCGTTCGTCGCCGTAATACGTGACGATCAGCTCGAGCGGACCGGCCGATTTCGCGTTGAGGCGATAGCTGAACCACTGGCCGGCGTCGCGCCACTTGCGACCATGCATCACGCCCGTGCGCGATTCGGCGCCTTGGAAACCGTGTTCGACTTCGGGCTGTTGTTCGCCCGGAGAAACTTGATCGACCGTGCGCGCATCGAGCGCGAGGCGCGCCTTTTTCCGAAGCGGCGATGCTCGCCATCACGTCGGCGTAATTCTCCGGTGCGACGGTGCGCCAATACATCACATAGCGCGCATCGTGGATGCGGAAGAACGGCTCCAACGTGAGCGACTGGAAGCGTTCGGGGCGGATGAGATTTTTCGCGGTGAACGTGAGCGGTTTGCCCGCGACCGGTTCGACTGCTTCGGCGAGACGCGCGCGCTCGCCGACGAGCATCGGTGCCTGATCGAGCGGCAGATAAGCGCCGGTGGAGACGTGCGCCATGCGGCCGTCACCGGCGATCAAACCATCGAGGTCATCCGTGCCCGTGCGTGCCGCGAGCACGATCGGTCCGTGCACGAGCGCGACGTAGTCGGAGCCATCGGGCAGCGCCTCGACGCTCGTGTGCATCGGCAGCTCGAGTTCGATCGTGTCGCCATCGCGCCACTCGCGCGTGACCGCGAGATACGACGCCGGACTCGAAAGTGCTTTATGCAGCTGGCCGTTGATCTTCACGCGAAGCTCGCTCGCGCCAACCCAGCTGGGATGCCGCACGTGCAGCGTGAACTGCTGCGGCTTCTTCGTGCTCAGCACGAGGCGCGTGCGCGATTCGTCGGGAAACGCGGTTTCCTGCCGCACCTTCACGCCGCGGTCCGTCCAGTCGAGTTCGGACGCGATGAACAGGTTGACCCAGAGTGCGTCGGCGGAGTGCGCGTAGATGAACTCGCCGTATTTGCCGTGGTTCTCCATGCCTGTGCCGACGCAGCACCAGAAGCAGATGTTGGGCTGCGAATACACGCGGTAGTGCTGCGGACGGATCGGCGTGAAATACACGTAGCCGCCGTGCTCCGGATGCTGTGAAGCGAGGATGTGATTGTAGAGCGCCCGCTCGTAGTAATCGGCATAGCGCGCGGCCGGCTCATTGCGGAACAACGTTTCCGAGAGACGGAGCATGTTGTAGGTGTTGCACGACTCCGGACCTTCGCGGGATTCGAGCAGCGACGAGAAATCGTTCGTCGGGTTGAAGTGCTCGCGCTCGCTGTTGCCGCCGAAGGCGAGGCTGCGGTTTTCGACGACGGTGTTCCAGAAGAAGCGCGCGGCGTCGCGCCACGACGCATCCCCGCCGAGCTCCGCGATGCGCGCGAAGCCGATGATTTTCGGGATCTGCGTGTTGGCGTGAAGTCCGGTGAGTTCGTCGCGGTGACGCAGCAGCGGATCGAGGATCGCGCGATGTGGAGAAACGCTGCGCGAGCGTGAAGTAGCGCGGCTCGCCTGCGATCACGGCGACGTCGGCGAGCACTTCGTTCATGCCGCCGTGTTCGGTGCGCAGCATCATCTGGAACTGCTCGTCGGTGAGATTCGCGAGCAGGCGATCGGTCCAGTCGGTGAGCTTGATCAACACGTCCTTCGCCTGCGCGTTCCCGGTGAGCTTCCACGCGTCGCGCAAGCCCGCAAAAATCTTGTGCAGGTTATACCACGGCACCCACGCGCCATTGAGACTGAAGTTCTGAAAATCGATTTCCGCCTTCGCGATTTGGTCCCACAGCACGCGGCCGCGCGGCACGCCGCCGAGATAACCGTCACCCTGCGCCGCCTGGCACTCGGCGAGTTCGGCGACCATGTAATCGAGCCGTTCCTTGTAGACGGCTTCGCCCGTCGCGGCCCACGTTTGCGCGAGCGCGGTGAGGTAGTGGCCGGCGGTGTGACCATCGAGACCGCTGCTTTCCCAGTTGGGATATTTCGGCGCCTTCAGCGGCAAGCCCGCTTCCGCGCGATACGGCGCGACCATGCGATCGACGTCGTGTTCGAGCAGATAACGACCGTTGAGGTCCTGCGCGTGCTTGAACGGACCGTCGAGCAGGCGCACTTGCGCGAGCGGGAACGTTTCAACCGCAGTGGAGGGAGAAAGATCGTGGGCGGCGAACGCGGCGCAGCCGGACGCGAGAAACAGCAGGGGAATCCATTTCGGCGATTTCATGACAGGCAACTAGGAGGGTGGGGCGGACGCTTGTGGAGCACGGGTCCGCGTGACCGTAAAGCGGCGCGAACGAACCGCTCATGTGGTCGTTCTCGTTCTCGGCTTCCGCGAGGATGTGCGACGTTTCGAGAACGAGAAAGAGAAAGAGAAAGAGAAAGAGAGCGAAGAAACGAAGAACGATACTGGTCAACCGCCTCCGCGACCCGATCGAGCCAAGGCAACATGTCAACTAATAGTTGACATGTTGCCTTGGGCTGGTGGGAAGACGAAGAGAGGAAGGGTGGACAGCGTGGGGCGGAGCGGTGCGCACTCGGGTGCGGCAGGGAACGCGCCTTGTCGCGACCCGGTGCGCATTGAGTCCCGAGTCGGTGCGGACCTTGGCTCGACTTGGGACGAACTTGAGCGCGCGTGTGATCAGCCCGGAGGCCAGGTCATCTGGCGCTTCGCGAGCAGGTGCACGTGGAGGTGCGGCACGGACTCGCACGCGTGCGGGCCGTTGTTGATCACGAGCCGAAAGCCTTCGGCGAGGTTGAGTTTTTTCGCAACGACGCCGGCAACGACGAGCAGGTGACCGAGCACGGCTTCGTCGGCCTCCGTCGCTTCGCCGACGCGTGGGATTACTTGTTTCGGCACGATAAGCAGGTGCACGGGCGCCTGCGGTTGGATGTCGTGCAACACGATGCAACGATCGTCCTCATGTTCGATTTTCGCCGGAATCTCCCGGTCGATGATTTTCTGAAAGATCGTTTTGCTCATGGGGTCAGAGTTTAATCACGGAAACACGGAAGCACGGAACCGAACCAGAAGAAAGATCGGGTCTGACGAGTCTCTGCTTCTGATTCCGTGCTTCGGTGCTTCCGCGATCAAATTCAAAACCGCCCGCGCGGCTCAGGGGAAGAGCAGTTGCAGATTTGCGCCGCGGACGGTGCGGGCGGCGGCGAGATCGCGGATCAGCGCGACGCGTTCAGGACCAAACCTTAATCACGGAAGCGCGGAAGAACGGAAGCACGGAAACAATCCGGACAGAAGTAGATATGGTGAGTTCGCGCGGCCTCATTCTGTGTTTCCGTCCTTCCGCGTTTCCGTGATTCGGATCGAAAGCGAAACCGCGGCGCGGCTCAGAGGAAGAGCAGTTGCAGACTTGCGCCGCGGACGGTGCGGGCGGCGGCGAGGTCGCGGATGAGCGCGAGCGCTTCGTCGTAATCGCGTTTGCGTCGGGCGGTGGCGCGCAAGCTTGGCGGCACCAGGGCGGGGCGGAGATTCGTCACGAGCAGCGTCGATTCGCGGAAGCGAGCGAGGTGTTTCAGGCCGGCGAGAATTTCCGCGCGCGTGAAGAGCGGCGTGGCGCCGACGGGCGTGAGCGAAGCGTCCCAGTGGTAGAAGCCGTGCTCGGGGCGATGGTCGGTGCAGAACTTCGCGAGCAGTTCGGCCGCGGCGGCGTTGAAGGCGGCGTCGAATTTCTGCGCGTAGTCCGGATGCTCGGCGGTTTGTTGCTCGAACTCGGCGAGGCTGAAGGCGATCGCCTCCTTGATCTGCCGCGCGAGGAAGAGGTTGTTGCCCGTGACGTGGGCAAACAGCGCGTTGATGAAGTGAAGGCGACGGAGATCGTCGCGATTGCCGGTCATTTCTGCGGCTTACCGAGCGCGCTGATTTCGTGCATGAACTCCGAGACGTCGCGGAATTCCTTATACACGCTGGCGAAGCGGACGTAGGCGACTTGGTCGACAGTGCGCAGGCGCTGCATCACGGCGTCGCCGATCGCGGCGGACGGGATCTCGCTGTCGTATTGCGCTTCGAGCGCGTCGATTACGTCCTCGATCAGCATCGCGATCTGCTCGGCGTCGACCGGGCGCTTGTGACAGGCGGCGCGGACGGCGTGCAGCAGTTTCTCGCGGGAAAATTCTTCGCGACGACCGTCGCGTTTCATGACCGAGATGCCGTCGCGCACGACCTCTTCGGTCGTGCTGTAGCGATGACCGCACTCGAGACATTCGCGGCGGCGGCGGATCGTCGATCCCTCCTTGCTGATGCGGGAATCGATGACCTTGTCCTCGATCGAGGTGCACTTAGGGCAGCGCATGGAAGAATGGACTCAGTTGAGAGACAGAAAGTTCTCGAGAATCTTCATCCCGCCCTCGGTCGCAACGGACTCGGGGTGAAATTGCACGCCCCAGATCGGGAGCGATTTGTGGCGGAGGCCCATGACCTCGCCCTCGTCCGTCTCGGCGGTGATTTCGAGTTCCTGCGGAAACGTCGCGCGCTCGACGAGCAGCGAATGGTAGCGCGTGGCGGCGAAGCCCTGCGGCATGCCGCGAAACACGTCGGTGTCTTTGTGGCGGATCGGCGAGGTCTTGCCGTGCATGAGCCGCGAGGCGCGAACGACGTTGCCGCCGAAATAGTGGCCGATCGACTGGTGGCCGAGGCACACGCCGAAGATGGGTTTCTTGCCGGCGAAGGCCTTGATGATGTCGAGCGTGACGCCCGCTTCCTTCGGCGAGCAGGGGCCCGGCGAGAGGAGCACGCGGTCGGGATTGAGCGCGACGGCTTCGTCTGGCGTGATCTCGTTGTTGCGGAAAACGCGCTGATTCACTCCGAGCTGGCCGAAGTATTGGACCAGGTTGAAGGTGAAGGAATCGTAGTTGTCGATGACGAGAAGCACTCGCGACAGCTACCCATGGTTTGACAGGGGGGTCAAGTGTGCCGGTAGGGTGGGGCCCTCGCATGGCCGAACATTTCCAGCTCCTGAAAACCGATACAGCTACGGCGGCGCGGCGCGGCCGGCTCAGGACGCGTCATGGAAATGTGGAGACGCCGATCTTCATGCCGGTCGGCACGCAGGGCACGGTCAAGTCGCTCACCCCGCAGCATCTCAAGGAGATCGGCGCGCAGATCATTCTCGGTAACACCTACCACCTGAACCTCCGCCCCGGCAGCGAACTCGTCCGCGAACTCGGCGGGTTGCACAAGTTCATGGGCTGGGACGGCCCGATCCTCACGGACAGCGGTGGTTTTCAGGTCTTCTCGCTGGCGAAACTCCGCGACATCCGTGACGACGGTGTAGCGTTTCAATCGCATCTCGATGGCGCGAAGCTCTTCCTTGGTCCGCGCGAGGTCATGGGCATCCAGCAGAATCTCGGCAGCGACATCGCGATGGTGATCGACGAATGTCCGCCGTGGCCCTGCGAGCGCGACGAATGCGCCAAAGCCGTCGCGCGCAGCTATCGCTGGGCGAAACAATGTCGCGAGATCGCGACCGAGAGCGGCTTTCTCGCCGCGGGACACCACGTCTTCGCGATTGCGCAGGGTTCGACCTACGACGACCTCCGTCGCGAGGCGGCCGAATCGCTCGCTGCGCTGGATTTTCCCGGCTACGCGGTCGGCGGCGTGAGCGTCGGCGAACCCGAGCCGGAGATGTTGAAACAGGTCGGCGCGACCACGCCGTTTCTGCCCGCGGACAAGCCTCGCTACACGATGGGCCTCGGCACGCCGCCGCAGATTCTGAAAATGATCGCGCTTGGCGTGGACATGTTTGACTGCGTGTTGCCTTCGCGCGTCGCGCGCAACGGCCTCGCTTTCACGCCCGACGGCCCGCTCAACCTGCGCAACGAGAAATACCGCAACGATCCGCGTCCGCTCGTCGAAGGCCTTGACAACTACACCTGTCGCAACTTCTCCCGCGCGTATCTCCGCCACGTCACGCTCGCGGGCGAGATCGTCGCGTGCACGCTCGTGACGCTGCACAATCTGCACTTTTACCTCGATCTCATGGCGCAGGCTCGGGCGCACCTCGAAGCGGGAGATTTCGATCCGTGGCACCGGGCTTGGATCGCGCGTTACGAGGCCGGTGCGGCGGCGCGCGTTTCGGCCATGTGAGGCGATAATCGCCGCTAATCCCGTGCATGTCGTGACATGCGACGCGGCGGTTCCCAACTTTTCCTCGCGAACCGATTCCCGTTTCGCCAGTCTTTCTGGCCGACCTATGCGCATTCTCGTCACCGGCGGCGCCGGATTCCTCGGATCTCACCTGTGCGACCGCCTGCTGGCGGACGGCCACGAAGTCATCGCCATCGATAACCTTTTCACGGGGCGAAAACTCAACATCGCGCACCTCGCAAACCACCCGCGTTTCGAGTTTGTGCGTCACGACGTGATCGACCCGTTCAAGTTCGAGGTCGACCAGATCTACAACTTGGCGTGCCCGGCCTCGCCGCCGCACTACCAGTATAACCCGATCAAAACCATCAAGACCTCCGTGATGGGCGCGATCAACTCGCTCGGCCTCGCGAAGCGCGTGAAGGCCCGCGTGTTTCAGGCGAGCACCAGCGAAGTTTACGGCGACCCGACCGTGCACCCGCAGCCGGAAAGTTACTGGGGCAACGTCAATCCCATCGGCCGCCGCTCGTGCTACGATGAAGGCAAACGCTGCGCCGAGACGCTCTTCTTCGACTACCACCGCGAGAACAAAGTCGATATCCGTGTCATCCGCATCTTCAACACCTACGGCCCGCGCATGCACGAGGCCGACGGTCGCGTGGTTTCCAATTTCATCGTGCAGGCGCTCCGCGGTGAAGACCTCACCGTTTACGGCGATGGCTCGCAGACGCGCTCGTTCTGCTATGTCGACGATCTCATCGACGGTTTCGTGCGGTTCATGAATCAGACCGAAGTGGTCGGCCCCATGAACCTCGGCAACCCCGGCGAGTTCACCATGCTCGAACTCGCCGAGCTCACGCTGAAACTCGTCGGTGGAAAGTCGAAGATCGTCCACAAGCCGCTCCCGGCCGACGACCCGAAACAACGCCGTCCCGACATCACGCTCGCCAAGAAACATCTCGGCGGCTGGGAACCGCGCGTGCCGCTCGAGGAAGGCCTCAAGCACACGATCGAGTATTTCAAGACGCGCGTCTGACCCGTCCGCGGATCGACCGCGCGCTCGTTTTTCATCGCAGGCCGGCTCTCCGTGAGCCGGCCTTTTCTTTGCCGCAAGGAGCCGGGTCTCGACGACAAATACTCCTGTCATTCTGAGCGAAGCGAAGAATCCAGTTCGCGCGTCGATGCGGCTACAGGCTCCGCAGCGCCGGATGGATTCTTCGCTTCGCTCAGAATGACAAAAGTGACGACGCGGCGTTATCCGTTCGCTCGGAATCGCGCGAATCGAGCGCGTGTCGATGCCGGCCGTGGCACGTAAGCTGCACCGGGCGGGGATCATGCTTCCACGCCTGCTCGTTCTGTTTTTCTGCGTTCTTGGCTCGCTCAGTGCCGCCGAGAAGATTCGGCCCAAGGTGATTGTGATGGCGACGTTCGAAACCGGCGCCGACCGCGGCGACGAGCCCGGCGAGTTTCAATACTGGGTCGAACGCGAGAACCTCACCGGCGGCATCGTCGTGCCCGGCCTCGAACACCCCGTGTTGCACAACGACGCTGGCGTTTACGGCGTCGTCTCCGGCACGACCGTGCGCTGCGGCCTGCAGGTTCTGGCGCTCTGCCTCGATCCGCGCTTCGACCTCACCCAGACCTACTGGCTCGTTAACGGCATCGCCGGCGTGAATCCGCACGTCGCTTCCGAAGGCAGCGCCGCATGGGCCCGCTACGTCATCGATGGCGATATTGCCTACGAGATCGATTCACGCGAGGCACCCGAGGAATGGCCTTATGGCATCATGGCGCTCGGCAACAAAAACCCGCTCGAGAAACCCGTCATCCCCGGTTGGGCGCCCAAACCCATGGCGTGGAAACTCAATCCCGCGCTCGTGCAGTGGGCGTATTCACTTTCCAAGGATATCCCGCTCCTCGATTCCGCCGACGCTCAAGCGCACCGCGCGCTCTACACCGGTTTTCCCGAGGCGCAAAAACCGCCCCGCGTGCTCCTCGGCGAAAGCTTCGCCTCCTGCCGCTACTGGCACGGAGCCCGGATGAATAAATGGGCCGAGGACTGGACCAAACTCTACGCGGGCGAGGACTCCGTGATGGCGATGACCAACATGGAAGACCACGGCATCGCCGATGCTCTCACGCGCGCCGCCGCGCTCGGCAAAGTCGATTTTCAACGCGTGCTGTTTCTCCGCACCGGCAGCAATTTCAGCATGCCGCCCGCCGGCCAGAGCGCCGCCGACAGCATGGTCGAGGAATACGCCGGCAAGATCCCCGCGCTCGAGTCCGCCTACCGGGCCGGCAGCGCGGTCGTGCACGCGATTCTCAAGGACTGGGCCCGTTTCGAGAAAGCGCCGCCGTCCGAATGATCTTCGGATTATAGGGTAGAGGCGCCGTCCTACCTCCCGGCTTAAGCCGCACCCGATCCCCACTCAGGACGGAACTCTTCCCGACCGGGTGCGCACCTTGTCGCAACCACGTCCGCACTTTGGCCCGACCTGGGCCGCACCATGTCCCGACCCGGTGCGGACTGGCGCCCGACTCGGTGCGCTCACGGGCACCGGTCGAGCCGGTATTTGTCATTTGCCAACCCCTTTGGCCCGACTACCGTCAGACCCCTTTTCATGCTCAAGTTTCTCTTCAAACGCTTTTCCGGCCGGCACTATCGAAAATTTCTCGAATCCTGCCGTCCCATCGTCGCGCGCATCAACGAGCTGGAACAATCCTACCAGTCGCTGACCGACGAACAACTCCGCGCCAAGACCGACGAATTCCGCGCCCGCCTCGCCGCCGCTTCCGACAAGCGTGCCACGCTCGACCAGATTTTGCCGGAGGCGTTTGCAACGGTTAAAAACGCCGCGCGCCGTCTCTGCGGCCGCAAGATCGTCGTGTGCGACCAGGAGCTCGAGTGGAACATGGTTCACTTCGACGTGCAGCTCATCGGCGGCATCGCGATCCACCAAGGCAAGATCGCCGAAATGGCGACCGGCGAAGGCAAGACCCTCGTCTCGACGCTCCCGCTGTATCTCAACTCGCTCGTCGGCCGCAACGCCCAGCTCGTCACGGTCAACGACTACCTCGCCCGCCGCGACTCCGAGTGGATGGGTTATCTCTACAACTTCCTCGGTGTATCCGTAGGCTGCATACAGCAGCAGATGCCGCCCGACCTGCGTCGCGAGATGTATGGCCGCGACATCACTTACGGCACCGCGAGTGAGTTCGGTTTCGACTACCTCCGCGACAACGGCATGGCCACGCGCAAGGAGGACCAGGTCCAGCGCGACCACTGGTATTGCATCGTGGACGAAATCGATTCGATCCTCGTCGACGAAGCGCGCACGCCGCTGATCATTTCCGGTCCCGCTCCGATCGAGCGCGAGCAGCCGTTCACGCGCCTGCTTCCGTCGGTGGATCGCCTCGTCAACGAACAGATCCGCCTCTGCAACAAGATCGTCGCCGACGCCAAGGAGATCCTCGAGAAGCCCGACGTGAAGCCCGAGGACAAGCAGCTCGCCGCGCGCAAGCTGCTGCAGGTGAAGATGGGTCACCCGAAGAACAAGCAGCTCCTCCGCGTCATGGAGACGCCGGAGTGGCGCAAGCTCCTCGACAAGACCGAGACCGAACTCAACTCCGACCTCAACAAGGAGGAACTCTATCGCCTCAAGGAAGAGTTGTTCTTCGTCATCGATGAGCGTCAGCACCAGGCCGACCTCACCGAGATCGGCCGCAACAAGCTGCGCCCCGACAATCCGGACGCGTTCATGCTGCCGGACCTCGCGACCGAGTTCAGCGAACTCGACAAGAGCACCGAGCTCACGCCCGAGCAGCGCGAAGCCCAGAAGCTCGCGTCGCAGAAACGCTACGCCGAGATCTCCGAGGAGATTCACGCGATTTCGCAGCTCCTCCGCGCCTACTCGCTCTACGAGCGCGACGTCGAATACGTCGTCCAGGACGGCAAGGTCATGATCGTTGACGAAAACACCGGCCGTGTGATGCCGGGTCGCCGTTGGTCCGACGGCCTCCACCAAGCGGTCGAGGCGAAGGAAGGTGTTACGATCGAACGCGAGACGCGCACCTACGCGACGATCACGATCCAGAACTACTTCCGCATGTATGAAAAGCTGGCCGGTATGACCGGCACGGCGGAGACGGAAGCGACCGAGTTCAACGACATCTACAAACTCGCGGTGCAGGTCATCCCGACCAACAAGCCCTGCATCCGTGTCGATCGCAACGACTCCATCTTCAAGACGCGCCGCGACAAATACAGCGCGGTCGTGAAGGAGATCGAGGCGGCCAACAAGCGCGGTCAGCCCGTGCTCGTCGGCACCGTTTCCGTTGAATCGTCCGAAGTGCTTTCGCGCATGCTGCGTCGCGCCGGCATCGTGCACACGGTGCTCAACGCCAAGTTCCACCAACAGGAAGCCGAGATCGTTTCCCGCGCCGGTCAGCGCGGCGCCGTCACCATCGCCACCAACATGGCGGGCCGCGGCACCGACATCAAACTCGGCGAGGGCGTCCGCGAACTCGGCGGCCTTTACGTGATCGGCACCGAGCGCCACGAGTCGCGCCGCATCGACCGCCAGTTGCGCGGCCGTTGCTCGCGTCAGGGCGATCCGGGTCTCACGAAGTTCTACCTCTCGCTCGAAGACGACCTCATGCGTCTCTTCCTGCAGGGCAACCTCGCCTCGAAGCTCATGGAGGGCTCGATGCAGGAGGGCGAGGAGCTCGAGCATCCGTGGCTCAACCGCTCCATCGAGTCCGCGCAGAAAAAGGTCGAGCAGCAGAACTACTCGATCCGCAAGCGCCTGCTCCAATACGACGACGTCCTCAATCAGCAGCGCGAGGTCATCTACGGCATCCGCAACGCCGCGATCCACGCCGACCGCCCGAAGGACATCATCTTCGAGCAGATTGAAGAGGAGATCGTGAACCGTCTCGAGGCCGCCGGCTTCGGCGACAAGACCGAGGCGAGCCAGACCGCCGTCGAGAGTTTCGTCGGCTGGGCCAACTCGCACTTCCCGATCAGCCTTCGGGCCGAGGAGATCAAGGGCGACGTCGAGCCGCTCGCGAAATCCATCATGGAGCGCATCCAGCAGGCCTACGCGATCAAGGAGTCCGTCGAGATTCCCGAGGCGCTCGGCGCGCTCGAGCGCTACGTGGTCATCAACGCGATCGACCACCACTGGCAGGAGCACCTCACCGAGATGGAGGACCTGCGCAAGAGCATCGGTCTGCGCAGCTACGGTCAGAAGGATCCGCTCGTCGAATACAAGGGCGAGGCCTACCGCTTCTTCCAGGAGCTGATGAACAACATCCGCCTGCAGATCTGCACGGGGTTGTTCCGCAGCGCGTCGAATCTCGAATCGTTCGAGAACATGCTCGCGCTTCTCAGCCGCCACCGCGCGCGGTCGGTCCGACCGATCTGCCCGCGCCGTCCGCTGCTCGCGTGGAAACGCGCACGGCCGTCACGGCGAATGGTGCCAGCGTTGCTCCCGAGGCCGAGGCGCCCGCGCAGCGTGAGGTCGAGCTGCCGAAAGTCACCGTGCGTCGCGAGCTGCCGAAAGTCGGCCGCAACGATCCGTGCCCGTGCGGCAGCGGCAAGAAGTTCAAACACTGCCACGGCGCCTGAGCTGAGGACGTGAATCACGGAAACACGGAAGCGCGAAAATCGGCGGAGCCTCGCTCACGCTGCCGTGATTTCTTCCGTGTTTCCGCGCTTCCGTGATTAAGTTTGTTTTCTCCCGTGAGCGATACGCCTGCCACTCCGTCCCCGGTGATTGACGATCCCTTCGCACCGCCGCCGGGATTCATTGCCCGCCATCGCGATCCGATCGCGGCCATCGCGGTGTTTGTTTTCACCGTGGTGCTCACGGTGCTCGCGTTTCCGCCGCTCCGCACACCGGAGTTTGCTTACGCGATGCTCGTGCCCGGCGTGTTCTGGGCCTACCTCGCGCCGAACTGGAAACTGTATCTCGGCACGCTCGCCGCGGCGCAGGCGCTGGCTTGGACGATTCTGCTCGGCTGGCTGCACCACGTCACGTGGGGCGGGCTGCTTTTGCTCGGCCCGTTTGTCGGCATTTGGATTGGCACTTGGTTTGTCGCCGTGCGCTGGGCGATGCCGCGCATCATCGGCCGCCCGACGCCGGTGCGGCTGATGGCGATGCTTGGACTCGCCGGCGCGTGGGTGCTCGTCGAGTGGACGCGCACGTGGGTGTTCAGCGGGTTTCCGTGGCTGCCGCTTTCGGTGAGCCAGTGGGAGCGCACGAGTATTTTGCAGATCGCGGCGTTCACCGGTGGGTGGGGCGTGTCCTTCGTGCTCGTGGCGATGAATCTCGGCTTCGCCGCTTACGCGCACCGCCTTTTCCGCGAAGGCGAATCAGGTCTGCGCAAACGCAGTCAGGAATTCTTCCTCGCGGTGTTCCTGCTGCTCGCGTGCCTCAGCATCCACGTGCAGGAGACATTTAACCGTGCGCAATACACCTGGCCGCTCGCGCGCGTCGCGTTCGTGCAGCCCTACATTCCGCAGGCGGTGAAATGGGATCCCGCGGAAGGTCCGGCGATTCTCGATGTGCTCGAGAAAACCACGCTCGCCGCCGGCGCGAGTCGCCCCGATCTGATTCTGTGGCCCGAGGCGAGCACGCCGTGGGCCGTGCGTGGCGACGATAGCGCGCAGCAGTTTGCCGAATCGCTCGCCCAGCGCACGGGAGCGCCGCTGCTCCTCGGCTCGATCGCGATCGAGCATCGCGGCGAAGAAGCCGAACAATGGTTCAACGCCGCGCTCGCGGTCGATCCGGTCGCGGGCCTGCAGAATAACTTCTACGCCAAGCGCCACCTCGTGCCCTTCGGCGAATACGTGCCGCTCCGTCCGCTGCTCGGCTGGATCAGCAAGTTCGTGCCGGTGGGCGATGATTTCACGCCGGGTCCCGATTCGTCACCACTCATCGTCAACGTCGCGGGCAATCCGCTCACGATCGGTCCGCTGATTTGTTACGAAGATATTTTCCCGTCGCTCGCGCGGCACAGCGCGCTCGCCGGCAGCGATTTTCTGGCCGTGCTCACCAACAACGCCTGGTATGGCGAAGCGGGCGCGGCGCCGCAGCAGGCCGCGCATTCCGTGCTCCGCGCGGTCGAAACGCGCCGGCCTGTGCTGCGCTGCGGCAATGGCGGCTGGTCCGGCTGGATCGATGAATTCGGCAGCATTCGCGAAGTCCTGACCAACGAAGCGGGCAGCATTTATTTCCGCGGCACGAAGACGGTGACGGTTACGCGCGACGCGCGTTGGATCGGTCGCCAGAGTGTGTATTCACTTTATGGAGACTGGTTCGTGCTCGCGAGCGCAGTGCTTGTCGCGCTTGGTGCGATGCTCCTGCAAACCGCCGCGCCGAAGAAGGACTGAGTCGCGATCGAGTGCGTCCCGAGTCGCGCCAAAGTGCGCACCGGGTCGAGCCACCGTCCGTCCCACGTCGAGCCCGGGTCCGTCCATGGTCGCGACAAGGTGCGGATGGAGTCGTGCCACGTTGCGCACCGGGTCGGGACAGGGTGCGCATCGGGTCGCGCCTGATGGCGGATCGGGGTGGGGCTAAATCCGGAACGGCCCGCGGCGAGGAACGCACCGGCGTGACGCGGGTCCGTCGTCAGGCACCCCACTCAAATCATCCCATGAAAAATATCATCGGCATCATCCTCATCGCGCTGGGCGCGTTCCTGTTTGTCCAAGGTCTGAATCGCAAGGACTCCATCGCCGGCGCGGCGTCGGAAGCCGGCACCGAGATCGCCAACGCGGTCGATGGTGGCGCCCGCACTCCGAAACACGTGGTTTACATGGTCGGCGGCGGCGTGCTCGCCGCGGTCGGCGTGGTCATTCTTTTCCGCCGCAGTTCGTCGGTCTGAGCGCGCGGTAACGCGTGAAGTTTCTTCCGCGATCAACGCGGGCGTCGGATTGCTTCGGCAACCCGGGCCCGCGTTTTGTTTTGCGCCGGTGAAACGTTGCACAGGCGGAAAAGGCGGCGACATTCAGGCAACCCCTGTCGCTCCATGAAGACGTTGATCTCGTTTGTGTGCTGCTTGAGCGCGGTCTGCGCCTGGGCTGAGCCGACCGCCTGGCGCCCGTTTTCTGACGATAGTCTGTGGAATCAGCGGATCGCCGCTGATACGCCGAGCGATCCGGCTTCCGAGGAAATGATCGCGGACTTCGCGTCGCGCGGGCCGCTCTACGTCAACCTCCGCGACTGGTCGATTTCGGCCTATTTCGTCGATGCGGAGAAGACGCCGAAGCACGACGTCGGCGATTCGCGTCCGGGCATCTATGGGGTGGGCTTCGAGTTTCCGCGCGCGATTCCGATTCCGGTGGATGCGGTGGCTTCGCCGCCGTTTCACGACGAAAGCGACAACCATCTCGCCGTGATCGATCGCGACCGTGGACTCGAGTGGGGCATGTGGGCCGCCCGCAAGGACGCGAGCGGACGCTGGTTCACCGGTCTCGGTGCGGTCACCGATCTCAAGGGCACGGGCGTCGCGCCGCCGTGGTATGATTCGCCGCGCGAACTCGATTCGCATCGCGCGCGGGCAAGCGGTTTTCCGCTGATTGCGGGGCTGATTCTCGTGGAGGAGATCGAACGCGGCCGCATCGAGCACGCGCTGTGTTTCGCCTACGACGGTTGTCGCACGGGCGTGTTTGTGCCGCCGGCAAGCACGTCGCAGGTGACGGTGCCGGGCACGCGCCAGGATCGCGGCATCCCGATGGGCGGACGCATCCAGCTCGATCCGAACTGGGACGTGGAAAACTCAAACCTCTCACGCGCCGGGAAAATCATCGCGCGAGCACTGCAGGATTACGGCGCATTTTGCGGCGACTACGCGGGTGCGAACGTGATCTACGCGGAAAACTCGCCGGCGGCTGTTGCGGCGTGGGAAGGCGTGCTCTCGTCGCGCGACCTCGAGACGATCTTCAATCCGGAGTTTATCCGAAAGCACTTCCGCGTGGTGGACATGGGAAATGTTTTGCCCGGACAAAATTTCGATCTGGCTCCGCCCTATGTGGTGGAGGCGGCGCTGGCCGACGAAGTGCGGCCCGCCCGCATCGATCAGCTGACGCGCACGATCGAAGTGTTTCCGCTCCGCGCGGCGGCGCAGCAGACGCTCCGCTGGCGCGCGTTTCCTCAGGGCACGAAGAGCGCGTCCGGCGATGCCGCGAGCGTGACCATCGATCTGCGCAAGCCGCAGACGCTCGAACTCGTCGCGCCTGATGGTCGCGGATCGACGTGGCAGGTTCGCGTCGCGGAGAGCGCGTCCGTCAGGTGATCACCAGCACGTCGTGATCCGCGAGCGGCGGCAGCGTGAAGCGCACCCAGTCGTTTTCGACGGAGCACGGCAGCGAAGTCTTGCGCACGAGTGACGTCGCGCTGCGCCCGCGCACGCCGGACGGAAGGTGGATCGAGATTTCCCAGGGACCGAGCGTGATCAACTCGTGCACGGGCGTGCGCCAGGTGTTCGCGTTGGTGAGATTGACGACATGAAATACGAGCCGGCCGGCCTGCCGGTAGAGGTGACAATCGATCAGGCCCGGACCTTCGACGCGAAGTGGGATTTCGTCGCGCGCGACCCAGCGCGTGAGCTGCGCGAGGAGATTGCCGTGATCGGGGATGTATTGTCGTGAGAAACGGCGATCGAGGTCGGCGGGAAGATACGCGACGCGTCCTCGGTTCGGTTTTTCGTTCAGCACCAGCGCGGGGATGTTTGTGACCGGCTCGTGCATCCACACCGCTTCGGCGGGCACCTGCGGAACGGTCGGCACGAACGTGAGCGGCACGAGCACGTCCGGATCGAGTGCGAGCGGCGCGAGCTGGCCGCCGAACGCAACGATGTCGGTGCCGTCGAAATCGCGCAGCACGGGGTGACGCTCGCCGCGCGCGGGCGGCTCGGTGCCGACTTTGGGGCCATCGCCGGCGGCGCGGAGTTCAGGCGAGAGACGCAGGTAAGTTTGCGCCCACTCCTTCGCCCAGCGTGTGCGTGCGGCATCGGTGCGGAAAGGATGCTCCGCGGGCAGATGTGCGCCGAAAAGATCGGCGAGGGCGAAGTCGGTGCGGGCGTCGCCCCACTCGTTGCACGCGGAGCTGAGTCCGGTGGCGAACAGGCCGCCGCCCGCTTCGACGAAGCCGCGGATCGCAGAGGCTTGTGCATCGCTCAGCGCGCCGAGGTTGGGCAGCACGAGAGCGCGCAGTCCCAGTTCTTTGGATACGCGTTCGATGTCGTCGACGTGCACCGAGACATAGGGAATCCGCGCACGGACGAGTGCCTGGAGAAATCCGTCCGCCGGATCGTCGACGTGCGCACCGCCTTCGTCGCGGCCGAGGAAATCCATGTTCCGCTGCGACCAGACGACGCCGACCGTGGCGGCGGGAATGCGGTTCACGAGATACTGCTCGTTTTCGCGATGCCATTGCCAGAGCGGCTCCGCGTAGTGGAGCGAACGCTGGTCGTGCTGCTCGCCGCTGACGTGATGCCACCACGGCTGAATGCCGCCGGCGAACGCCTCGGCGGTCCAGAGCCGCACTTCGGGCTCCGGTTTCGCCGCCAGGCGGAAGGTTTGTTCGGTGATGTAATAGAAGCCGATGCTTTCGGGGATGATCTTGTCCCAGCCTCCCACGGCGTGGAGCCGCACGCCGGTCGCGCTGTTGTGCTGAAATCCCTCGTGGTCGAAACGCCGCTGGTGATCGAGCATGATGAGCTCGGTGCGGCGATAGACTTCGTAGTCGTCGCGGAAGACGCGCGACTGCCAGTTTTGCGAGCCGGCCATCATGCCGACCCAGATGCAATCGGGCCCGGCGGCGTCGCGCGTGATGCGGTTGAACGTATCCCAAATCTGGAGACGCCGCTCGTAGTTCCACATGATCCAGTCGCGGTAGATGGACGACTCCCAGTCGACCTTGCGCGGGATTTCGTGGCCGGAGCGGGCGCGGAACGCGCGCTGACAATGCTCGCAATAGCACGGCTGGTGGCGCATCGGGCCGTTCCAGTTGTTGTCGGTGAAACCCTCGGGCCGGTATTTCGTCGCGATCTCGTGCAGCACCGCCGGCAGGAACTCGTGGTAATACGGGCTGTTGACGCAGGCGATGTAGAGATCGGTCCACTTGTAAGGCTGGCCCTCGGCGTCGTGCGCAAACCAGTCGGGATGGGCCCGGTAGAACTCTTCGTGCGCGCGGTTCGAGTCCATGCGCGCGAAAACCGCGAGACCGTCCTCCTTGGCCGCGGCACGCAGTTCGCCGAAAAGATCGCGATCGCCGAGATACTTCGCGCGACGGTGAAACGGCACCTCGGTCGGGTAGTAGGCAACAATGCCGCCGGCATTGACGACGACGCCCTGGAGCGCGGTGCGTTTCCACTGCTTGCGCCACCACGGGATGTCGAGGTGCACGGCGTCGATTTCCGCGAGGTTGAGTTGGCCCCAGCGCAGCGCGCGTTTGAACCATGGGGCGGAACCGGTCGCTCCGGTGGCAGCTGCGAGGGCGCGCCAGTCCGCGGTCGCGAGCAGCGCGGCGCCGCCGGCGAGAGTTTGCACGAAACGACGACGCGAGACGGGAGGAAGCGCAGGTGAACTCATCGGGGCGGAGAAGTGCTTTGCGAGATGGACGCCGCTCGCCGGACAAAGTTGCGCGGGCCGCAGCGTCGGCGGCCCGCGCGTGAAAACTCAACGCTGCGGCAGGGCGAAGGCGATATACGTGTCGCCGCTCTTCGTGCCCATCTTGCCGCCGCCGCAGGCGACCACGACATACTGCCGGCCATCGACTTCATAGGTGGCAGGCGTCGCATAGGCGCCAGCGGGAAGCTTGTGGCGCCAGAGCTCTTGGCCGGTTCGACGATCGAAGGCGCGGAACAACTCGTCCTTGGTCGCGCCGATGAAGAGCACGTCGCCGGCCGTGATGAGCGGACCGCCGTAGTTCTCGGTGCCGGTGACGGGCAGGCCTTTTTCGATGAGCTCGGGATATTCGCCGAGCGGCACGCGCCAGAGATATTCGCCGGTGTTGAGGTCGATCGCGTTGAGCGTGCCCCACGGCGGTTTCACCGCCGGGTAGCCGTCGGGATCGAGCCAGCGGTTGTATCCAGTGTGTGTATACGGCGGCGGGATCACGGGCTCACCGGCATCGGGTTTGTAGGTCTGCCATTGCGGACCTTGGGGGGCGGACGAACCGGACTCGCGCGGCGCCGGCTTGCCGACGAGGTAGTCGGTGACCGCTTCGCGCTGCTCCTGCGAGAGGAAGCCCCACGGTGGCATTACGCCGCGGCCGTGCGTGATGACTTCGAGCGTTTGCTCGCGGGTGAGCCGCTGGCCGACGTCGAACAGGCCGGGGATGCTCGCGGCGGCGTTTCCGCGCCGGTCGGCGCCGTGGCAGCCGGTGCAGTTTTGCACGTAGACCTGCTCGCCCAGCGACGTCGCGCCTCCCGTCTCGATCATGGAAAGAATCCACGGCATTTCGTTGCTGTTGACGTAGAGCACGCCTCGCGGATCGACCGCCGCGCCACCCCATTCCGCGCCGCCGTCGAAGCCGGGGAAAATGATCGTGCCTTCGCGGCTCGGCGGCGCGAACACCGCGTGGGGACGCACGCGAGCGAAGCGCTCCAGCACGGCGCGATGGGCTTGGGGTGTGCGGTTGGTGATCTCGTCCGCGGTGAAGAGCTGGCGGGCAAACGGAGCGGGTTTCAACGGCAGCCGCTGCGTGGGAGCAGTGACCTCGCCGGCGAGATCCGACGTGGGAACGATTTTTTCTTCGAGCGGGAAAAGCGATTCGCCGGTCTCGCGATGGAGCACAAAAACGTGGCCCGACTTGGTGGTTTGCGCGACCGCGGGGATTTCGCGGCCGTCACGCCGCACGGTCACGAGCGTCGGCGGGGAGGGCGGATCGCGATCCCAGATGTCGTGGCGGACAAGCTGAAAGTGCCAGACGTGGCGGCCCGTCGCGGCGTCGAGCGCGAGGACGCAGTTGGAGTAGAGATTGTCACCGACGCGGTCGCCGCCCCAGAAGTCGAACGCCGCCGAACCGACCGGGCAAAACACCAGGCCGCGCTCTTCGTCGACGGTCATGCCCGTCCACACGTTGACGCCGCCCACGCGTTTCCACGCGCCTTCGGGCCAGGTTTCGTAACCGGGTTCACCGGGGTGGGGAATCGTGTGAAAGATCCACGCCTGCTGGCCCGTGCGCACGTTGAACGCGCGGATGTGGCCCGGCGCAGCGGGGGCGGGGCCTTCGCCCATGCGCGAGCCCATGATGATCAAATCGCGATAGATCACGCCCGGCGTGTTGGCCTGGATCGCGAGGCCGGTGACGTCACGACCGAGGCCTTCAGCGAGGTTCACGCGGCCGTTCTCGCCAAAGGTCGCGATGCTCTTTCCGGTGCGGGCATCGACGGCATGCAACCATTGCCCCGCGCCGAACAGGATGCGGCGGTCGTCGCCGTCGGCCCAATACGCCACACCGCGGTTCACACCGTTCGCCTCCGGCGGCTCGAAGCGCCAGAGCTCCTTGCCCGACGTGGCGTCGAGCGCGACGAGCCGGAGCTGCGGCGTGGTCGCGTAGATCACGCCATCGATCACGAGCGGGTTGCACTGGATCTGCGTTTGATTGTCGCGCGCATCTCCCGCGCGAAACGTCCACGCCACCTCGAGTTCGCGGACGTTTTCGGTCGTGATCTGCGCCAGCGAGGAAAAGTGCGTCGCGCCCTTGTCGCCGAGGTAGACCGGCCAATCGCGATCCCCGGCGAACAAGCCGATAGGGGTAACAAGCGAGACGAGCGCGGCCGCCCACGCGGCCCGCTGCAGCAATGATGGGGTTTTCATTCAGCGCGCAGTGTGAGCGCCTGAACCCCGCTGCCAAGCGCGGGTTCGCTTGGCGGAAAAATGCTAATGCAAATTCCTGCCGAACTGCTGAGCCACCCACATCCGGGGAGAGCGGATTCAGGCTCACGCCGAGTCACGGAAAAGCAGGAACACGGCGTCCCCACATTCCTCTCGGGGTGCTATGTGACCCGGTGGTTCTATCCCGGGTTTAGCGAGACGGCTGAATCCAACCGGATGCGGCCATCCAGCGGACGACGAGCTCGGGCCAGTCGGCGACGGAGTTGCCGGTGCGGCGCAGGCCATAGCCGTGTCCACCTTTTGGATACAGGTGGAGTTCGGCCGGCACGCCGACGCGTTTGAGGCCGAGATAATAGTGCACGGCATTTTCCGCGCGCACCGGATCGTCCTGGGTCATGACGAGGAATGTTGGCGGTGTGTCGGCGGAGAGCGGCAGCTCCGGCGCGATCGTGTCGTTTTTCTCCGGGTCGGTGAGATAGGCGGGATAAATCAGGACGGTGAAATCCGGGCGGCAGGAGACGCGGTCCGCGTCATCGATTTCTGGATACGTGCGTCGGCCATAATTGTTGCTCACCGTCGCGGCGAGATGGCCGCCGGCGGAGAAACCGAGCACGCCGATGCGGTTGGGATCGAGGCCGAGCGCGGGCGCCTGCTGGCGGACGAGCCCGATGGCGCGCTGCGCGTCCTGCAAAGGTGCGGCGTGTTTCGCGCGACCCTCGCGCCGCGGCACGCGATATTTCACGAGCACGGCGTTGATGCCGCGCTCATTGAGCCATTCGCACACTTCCGTGCCTTCGAGGTCGAGCGCGACGATGTGATAGCCGCCACCGGGAAACACGACGATCGTGGCGCCGGTGTTTTTATCGGCAGGCGCCTGATAGATCGTGAGCGTGGGGTCGCTCACGTTGCCGAGACGGATCACGGGCCGGCCGGCGACGATGTTGTCGGACGGTTTGGTGACATCAGCTTCAGCCGGAAGCGGCGTCGTTTCTCCCGGGGCGGTTGCCGGCCAGAGGCGCGTCGGCGTCGCGGCGGAAGCCGACGCGACGAAAGCAGTGAGAACGCAGGCGAGGGGTAACAGCGTGCGGAACTTCATGGGAAAAGAATCGGGTGGGAAACAAATCGCGCAAGCGGGTTCGATGGTATGAGTTCTGCGGTCCGATTGACTCGGGGGGCGAGCGATTGGCAGAACGTCCCGCTCGAACTTTCCCATGCAGCAGAAAAACGTCATCCCAGATCGCATCGCGACGGCGCTACGGCGGTTCCCGCCGTTTTCGATGTTACCCGCCGAAGCGGTGACGGAACTCGCGGCGGAAGCGTTCGTGCGCGTGGTGCCGGCAGGATCCTTTGTGTGGCGGCAGGGCGATCGCCCGGGCGCGGAAGTGTTGTTCGTGGCGCGAGGCCGCGTGGAATACATCTGGCAGGTGGAGGAGCGTCGCGAGCGCGTGGATGTCCGCGACGTGGGCGACGTGCTGGGTTTCACCGCCATCATGCACAATGAGCCGCATCACCGCGTCTCGGCGCAGGCGGCGGAAGATTGCTTGCTCTACGGTTTGCCGGCGACGCACATCCGCCGGCTGCTGGATGCGCACGACGATGCGAGGCACTACGTGCGCCGGCATTCGTTTTGGGTCACCCGTGTCGGACATGCGGTGCCGTTGAGCGAACCGACCGACAGCGCGATTTCCGGTCGGGCGAAAAACATTCTTCAGGCTCACCTCGATGGTGCGCAGATCGTGGAGCCGCGGCCGATCGAGCGCTTGCTCACGTGTGCCCCGGACGCACCGATCAGCGAGGCGGCGGCATTGATGTCGTCGAAACGCGTGCCGTCGATCCTGGTCGTGGATGACGAGCGGCGGCCGCTCGGCATCGTGACCGCAAACGTGCTGGTGAAGGAAGTGATCGTGGAAGGCACCGACAAGGCGACGCCCGTGTCCACGATCATGGCCAAGCCGGTGGTGACTGTTTCCCCGCGTTCGAGCGCCACGGCGGCGATCCTGCTGATGTTGCGCGAGCGTATCGGGCAGGTCTGTGTGACCGACGACGGCACGCCGCACACGCCCGCCCTGGATGTGGTTACGCACAAGGATCTGCTGGCGCAGAGCGGACACCATCCCGCGGGCTTGCTGCGGGAAATCCGCCTCGCGCGAACCAATCCGCGCTTCCGCGAACTGTGCGACGAAGTGGAGTCGATCGCGCGCAGCTATCTCGAAGCGGGTGTTTCGGCGATCTACCTCGGGCAGATGTGCGCGGAGCTTTACGATGAGCTCGTCCAGCGCCTCATCGAACTGTCCATCGCGGAGCTTTCCGACGAAGGCGTGCTCCTTCCGCCGACGGCGTGGGCGTGGATGTCAGTCGGCAGCGACGGCCGCCGTGAGCAGATCCTGCGCACCGACATGGACAACGCGATGGTCTTCGAATCGCTGGGCTCTCCGGAAGCCGACGAGCAGTCGCGCCAGGTTTTTATTCGTCTCGCGACGCGCGTGATCGATCGCATGGCTGCCGCGGGTTTTGCACGGTGCCAGGGCGGTGTGATGGCGCTGAATCCACGCTGGTGCCGCACCACGCAGGAATGGCTTGCGGAGTTTTCCTCCTTCAACGCCGGGATGGAGGGAGATCGGCTGCTCCGCGCGACAGTGCTCTACGATCTCCGTTTCGTCGCCGGCGACAAACCGCTCTGCGAAACGCTCCGCAAGGCGGCGCTCGACAGCGCGAACGCCAACCAACACCTGCAGCGGCGACTCGCGCAGCAAATCGTGGATACGGCGCCGCCCTTGAACTTCATCGGCCGCTTCGTGCTCGAGAAACTCGGAGTGGGCGAGGAGGAGTTTGATCTGAAGTCGCGCGGCATGGCTCCGCTGCGCGACGCCGCACGCTTGCTGTGTTTGAAACACCGGCTCAGCCAGCGCTACTCGACCGGCGGCCGCTGGGAGGAAGTGCGCCGCAATATCCCGCGCCTCGAGGAAATCGCGATCTCTGCGCGCGACGCTTACGATTTCCTCCTGCGCCTCCGCACCCTCAACGGCCTGCAACGTGGCGACTCGGGTCGCTTCATCAATTCCGCGCAGCTCACGAAACTCGAGCGCGCGCAGCTCTCGAGCATCTTCGACGTGGTGCGCATGGTGCAGGACGCCGTGCGTCGCGAATTCGAGCTGATGATTCGCACGTCATGAAGTTTCCCTGGTTTCGCCGCGCTCCACTTGCTCCTGTCGCGCAGGCCTATCGCGACGGCACGGACCCGCGCGTGCCTCGCAAGACGCCGGTCGAGGAGCTGCGCTTTCTCGTGCTCGACGCCGAGACGAGCGGTTTCGATCCGGCGAAAGATCGGATCCTGTCGCTCGCCACGATTCCGGTGCAGAGCGGCACGATGCAGCTATCCGAACTGCGCTCGTGGCTTGTTTATCAGCAAAAGGCCTCGATCACCGATGCGGTGCAGGTGCACGGCATTCTTCCGTCCGAAACGGCAACCGGAGAGCCCGAGCAGGCGGTGCTCGAAGAGTTGCTGCCGTTGGCCACGGGCACGGTGCTGGTGGGGCATCACCTCGCC
Organism: Opitutus sp.; assembly: GCA_024707325.1. Lineage (GTDB taxonomy): Bacteria > Verrucomicrobiota > Verrucomicrobiia > Opitutales > Opitutaceae > Opitutus. Next base: position 1,728,130 of record JANPZY010000001.1, read on the forward strand.
TTCGACGTGGCCATGATCAACGCGGCGCTTCATCGCCATTTCCGGATCCGGCTGCGTAATGCTACTTTGGATACAGCGCAGCTCGCCATGCATGCGCTGGAGGCCTTTCGGAAAACGGGATACCCGGGGCAGCGCGCGCCTTCGCTCGACGAGGTCTGCACGCACTGCGAAATCGCGGCGCTCGAGCGCCATACTGCGCCCGGCGACACGTTCACCACCGCGGAAGTGCTGCTCGTGTTGCTTGCCAACCTGTCGCGCCATCTCGGTCGTCCACTGACCGCGGGAGACTTGCCGCTGGTCACCGGATAGAAAAAGCGCGACCGCTGATATCGCGGTCGCGCTGGGAGCCCGGGAAGTGGAAGGGGCTATTTGAGGGTGATGTTGTTTTTCACCTCGGTGACGCCGTTGACGCCTGCAGCGATTTGCGCCGCACGCGTGCGTTGTTCCTCGGTGTCCACGAAGCCGCTGAGTTGCACGACGCCCTTGAAGGTTTCGACGTTCACCTCACGGGCCTTCACGACTTCGTCGCGGATGAGTTCGGTTTTCACCTTGGCGGTGATCGCAGCGTCGTCCACGTATTCGCCAGTGCTCTGACGATTGGGTCCGCCGGCGCACGCGCCGAGAAGAGAAATGATCATCGCTCCGAGGAGCGCGAGAACGGGGAATGATTTAAGGGAGTTTTTCATGGCTACATTCCTTAGTCTCGCGGACGAGCGTCGCGGTTCGGCCATTTGGCCCTGCCCGTCCCGTAGGCCCGGGCACGCGGGCGACGCGCGGGCGGAAGCGAAGTTGGAGCGGTGTTTTCCCTGATGAGCGGTGTAGGTAAATAACTGATACAGCACCGGGAATGGCACCACTTTTTCGCAAGTTTTTCGCACACGAAGGCGTGCGCTCCGGCGCAGAACATGCACAGTCGAGCTTCGCACATTTTCCATGTCCTCCGTTCAGGTCACCACCTCGTCCACTCCGCGCCGCGCGCTCCGCATCCTGTATGCGGATGACGTGCGCGAGCTGCGCGACGTGGCGCGGATTTCCCTGTCGCGCGACGGACATCAGATCGAGTGCGTCGAGGATGGCTTCCAGGCGTTGGAGCGACTCACGGCCGATCTGAACGCGTTTGATTTGCTGATCACCGATCACCACATGCCGCGAATGAACGGCGTGCAATTGGTGGCGCGAGTGCGCGAGACGGAGTTTGCCGGAAAGATCCTCGTGTTCTGCTCCGAACTGAATCCGATCGTCGGCGAGGCCTATCGCAATCTCCGCGTCAACCAGATCATCTACAAGCCGGTCTTCCCGTCTGATCTGCGCCGTGTGCTGAGCACGCTGTTTCCGGCTGAATCTGCCGTCGCCTAACGGCGGCCCGGCTTGCACGTAAGGAACTGACCGCCACGCTGGCGGCATGTCATTCTTTCTCGTTTCGCGACTTCGTCGCTCCGTCAGGCACATCGTGTGCATTTCTCTGCCGGCGCTTCTTGCGGCCGGATCGGCTGGCGCGGCTGAGAATCCCCTGCTGCGGGAGAGCACGCTGCCGTTTGGTTATCCGCACTTCGACCTGATCAAGGAAGAGCACTTTGCGCCGGCCTATGAGCAGGCCATCGCCGAAGTGCTCGAGCAAAGTCAGCGCATCGCGGCGCAAGCCGAGGAGCCTACGTTTGAAAACACCATCGTGGCGCTCGAGCGCTCCGGACGACTGCTCGAACGCGTCTCCCGCACCTTCTCGAATCTGAACGGCACCGTTTCGACGCCGGCGATGCAAGCGGTCGAGAAGGCGATGGCGCCGAAGCTCGCGGCGCAGAAGGACGAGGTGTTTCTGAACGACGCGCGCTCTTCGCGCGCGTGCGCGCTCTCTACGAGAAGCGCGACACGCTCGGACTCGATGCCGAATCGCAACGACTGTTGTGGCGTTATTACCGCGACTTCGTTCGTGCAGGCGCGAATCTCGGCGCGGAGCAGAAGGCGCGCTTGAAAGCCATCAACGCGGAGCTGGCTTCATTGCAGGCCACGTTCTCGCAGAATTTGCTCAAGGAGACCAACGCTTCGGCGCTGCTCGTGGACACGAAGGAGGAACTCGACGGTCTCACCGAAGCCGCGATCGCTTCCGCGGCCGCTGCGGCGAAGGAAGCGGGCCACGAAGGCAAATTCCTGCTGCGCCTCATGAACACGACCGGACAGCCGCCGCTGGCGCAACTGCACGATCGCGAGACGCGCGCGCGCCTGCTCGCCGCTTCGATGGAGCGCGGCAGCCGTGGAGGCGAGTTTGACAACCGTGACATCGTTTCGCGCACGGCCGCGCTTCGCGCCGAACGCGCCGAACTCCTCGGCTACAAAAATCACGCCGCTTACATCATGGAGGATCAGACTGCCGGCACGCCGGAGGCGGTGAACGCCATGCTCGGTCGCCTCGCTCCTGCGGCGGTCGAAAATGCGCGCCAGGAAGCGGCCGATATTCAGGCCCTGATCGATGAAGAGGGCGAAGGCTTCCTCCTTTCGGCGAGTGACTGGGCCTACTACGCCGAGAAAGTGCGCGTGTCCCGGTTCGCCTTCGACGAGTCGCAATTGAAACCGTATTTCGAAATGAACCGCGTGCTCGTGGACGGCGTGTTCTTCGCCGCGGAGAAACTCTACGGCATCACTTTCAAGGAACGTCACGACCTTCCCGTCTACGAGCCGAGCGTGCGCGTCTTCGATGTGTTCGATCGCGACGGCTCGCAGCTCGCGATCTTCATTGCGGATTTGTATGCGCGTCCGTCGAAACGGGGTGGTGCCTGGATGAACTCCTATGTGGCGCAGTCGCGCCTCTTCGGCACGAAGCCGGTCGTGGCGAATCACCTCAACGTGCCGAAGCCGCCCGAGGGCGAACCCACGCTGCTCACGTTCGACGAAGTGACCACGTTGTTCCACGAGTTCGGTCACGCGCTGCACGGCATGTTTTCCGACGTGCAGTATCCGCGCTTCACGGGCACGACGGTGCCGCGTGATTTCGTGGAATATCCGTCGCAGGTGAACGAGATGTGGGCCACGTGGCCCGAGGTTCTGCGCAACTACGCGAAACACTATCAGACCGGTAAACCGATTCCCGCGGAGCTGCTCGAGAAGGTGCAGGCCTCCGAGAAGTTCAACCAGGGCTTCGCGACCACCGAATACCTCGCGGCCGCTTTGCTCGATCAGGCGTGGCATCAACTCGCGATCGGTGAGGTGCCGGCGCCGGAGGATGTGGTGGAGTTCGAGGCGGAGGCGCTGGGCGCCGCCGGCGTGGATTTTTCCGCCGGTGCCGCCGCGTTATCGCAGCACGTATTTCTCGCACGTTTTCGCGGGCGGCTACTCGGCGGGCTACTACTCCTACATCTGGGCCGAGGTGCTGGATGCGGAAAGCGTGGAGTGGTTCAAGCAGAACGGCGGCCTGACGCGCGCCAACGGCGATCACTTCCGCAAGACGCTGCTGTCGCGTGGCGGGAGCGCGGATGCGATGGATCTCTTCCGTGCTTTCCGTGGCGGCGAACCTTCGATCGAGCCCTTGCTGCGTCGACGCGGCCTGGATCGCCCCGGCGGCGAGTAGTCGAAGTAATCCACGGACAAACTTATGTGAGGCGCGGGTAAAAACCCCGCGCCTTTTCTTTTGGCTGCTTGCGCCGGAAGCGGAACGCGCTTCCGTGTCCTCACGTCCGGATTTTGTTTTTGAGGGACGTTCCTAAAGTCGGGTTCGAAAAGACCGTTTAGTGGATAGCGATTGTGCCCGTCGGCCGGTTCGCCGGTGCGATTGGGGGGACAGCTCTCGTTGATTGGATTCCAGGGGCTCGCGCGGCTTCCGAATCGTTTGGAGGCCGGGTGGGACCTCTCAACCTCAACCCTGGTGCACGGGCACCGAGCAGGAGATGGTCATCATGAAACTCTCACAACTACTCGCCACCCGCCAGATCATCAATCGTCACGCCAATCTCGCCAACACCGCCTTCGCCTACGTCACGCTGAAGCGCCTCGCTGATCGCGTCGCCTTGGCCGGCTTGCAGGGCAAGGTGCGTCTCCGGCAAGCGGATACAGCGGAGGAAATTTACTGGGCGTCGCTCCAGGCGCTCACCGGTTCGCAGGCCGTCATCGAGGAACACTTCGATGACGAGGACGTGATGGATCTCGCCGATGCGGTGGCTTACGCGCTGGAAGGCGATTTTACCGCCATTGAGTTTTCGCTCGAGAGCATGGAGGGACGCTTTGTCGAACCTCTGCGCGCATTGCTCGAATCTGCGGGCGTGGCGCTCGACGTGGAGGAATTCCCCTCTGCCGGCGAATCGATGGCGCAGTTTGAGCGCGACGATCCCTAAACGTCGCCCTCTGCCGGCGGCGGCTTGCAACCTGCCGCCGCAGAGGCACGTTGGGAAAAGAATGCGCTTCGGTTCGGCCCTCCTTCGTTCCGGTGAACGCCTGCTCGACCGCGTGGTGTGCGTGCTCGGCGCGGCGTTTTTCGCGCAAGCGCCCGAGTTTTTTTCAGCAATACCTTCAGCGGCTCGGCGGACACTTGGACGAGGCGCGTCGGCAGCTGCAGCAATTCGAAAACGTTGCGGTGCAATCGGGCATCACGCTCGAAGAACTGGCGACGCAGACGCAGGCGAGTAGCGAGATCACGGTATCACGTCTCGGCGGCGTGATTCAGGCCACGATCGAGCGCGTCGACGCGCTCGCGCAGGCGCAGGCCGCGTTGATCGATGCGACCGTGTGGAGCCGCCCGTTTGTTTTTGTTCGCACGATGGATGTAGATATCGCTCGCGCCACCGGGCACTTTTTCAAACCAGCCGTGCCGACGACCGTGGAAGGACTGATCTACGCCTTCGTGGGCATGCTGGTGGCGCTCGGCCTTTTCCAAGGCCTCGTGAGATTCCCGCTGTGGAAATGGCGGCAGGTGCGCGCGCAGCGTGCCACGCCGGTGCCGGTGCCTTGAGCGAACGCGCGGTCCTGCGCTTGCGTTTGCGTGCGGGCGGGAGGGAAATGCTGCGATGACCACCGCGCTTCTCGACCTCGCACCGTCCGCTTTGGCGGAGGCTTTGTCGCGGGCGGGATTCAAGCCCGGTCACGCTCTGCGCGTGCTCCGGGCGGTCTACGCAGCGGGCGACGATTGGGCATCGCACGTCACCGGACTGCCCGCGGAGCTCCCGGATTGGTTGCACCAAACATTTCCCGGCAGGTCGCCGGAGCTCGTCACGCGTCAGCTCGCGGAAGACGGCACGGCAAAACTCCTCCTGCGTCTCCACGATGGCCGCACGGTCGAGACCGTATTGATGCCGGATTTTCGCGGCGAACGTGCGGCCGGTTGCATCTCGTCGCAGGTGGGCTGCGCGATGGGGTGCGATTTCTGCGCGACCACGAAGACGGGCTTCGAACGCAATCTCACCACGGGTGAGATTCTCGCGCAGTTTGTTGCGTTGCGAAACGAAGCACGCGCGGCCGGTCGCAAGCTTCAGACGATCGTGTTCATGGGCATGGGCGAGCCGCTGCTCAATTTCGATGCCGTGCTCGAAGCGGTGCGTCGCATGGCCGATAACACGCTCGGTGGACTCGGCTGGCGGCAGATCACGATCTCCACCGTCGGCATCGTGCCCGGGATCGATGCGCTCACGGAGACGGGGCTCAATTTTCATCTCGCGGTCTCGCTGCACGCGCCGGACGACGCGACTCGCGCGCAACTGCTGCCGATGGGAAAACGGTTTCCCATCGCGGACATCCTCGCTGCCGCCGATCGATTCCAGGCGCGCCGGGGGCGTCCGGTGACGATCCAGTATTGTCTCCTGCGCGGCGTGAACGATTCGCCGGAACACGCCCGCATGCTCGCGGCGGTGCTGGGTTTGCGGCGCATGCACGTCAACCTGTTGCGCTACAACTTCACCGGCCTGAGCCTGAAGGGCGTCGCCTACGAACCGACGACCGACGACGCTGCCGAGGCATTCGCGGGAATTCTGCGCGAGCGCGGTGTGGTGGCGCATTTCCGCCGCTCGCGTGGCCCGGATATCGATGCGGCTTGCGGACAGCTTCGCCGCCGGATGGCAGCAACCGCGTCGGGCGGGGCTTCGTCGCTCGCGCGCTGAATTTCAGCTCAATGCGTTTGCCACCGCGCGCACGCTCGCGAACAACGTTCGCATGCGGCGCAGACTGATTTCCTTGGTTCTCTTCGTGGCGGGTTTGAGGTGCTTCGGCGCGTTGCACGCAGGGGACGACGGCGCGGACTTCGTGGGCGTGTGGCAGGGCGAGATCATCGCGCCCAACACCGCGACGTCCCTCGGCGTGGCGTTCATCGACACCGAGCGCGGCCTGCTCGTGAGTCTCTCGTTGCCGGAGATGTTTATCTACAACGTGAACTTCGGTGCGGCGGAGATTCGCGACGGCACGTTCGAGCTCGCGCCGCTGAATTTGAAGCTGCGCCGCGTGGGCTCGGAGCTGCGCGGGAGTTTCGCGCTTGCGGAGTTGCCGGTGACGCTGCGTCCCGGCTCGGCGTTTCCCGATGCACCCGACATCGAAGAACTACCGCCCGCGCCCGCGCCGCGCTGGCAACGCGCACTCGATTCCGCGGTGTGGGCTTCGCCGATTGTGCACGAGGGAATCGTTTACGTGGGCGCGGTCGATGGCCGCGTGCATGCGATCCGCGCAACCGATGGAGAACCGGTGTGGACGTGGGTCGGCACCGCGCCACTGTATGGCACCGCACTCGCGACGAACGACGCGATCTACCTCGTGGACGAACGTGACGATCTCGTGCGACTCGAGCGCGCCACCGGAAAACTGCGCTGGCGCGTGTCGCTGCGCAGCGATTCCGCCGGGGAGAATCCCGCGAATCCCACGTTCACGCATCGCTCGGCCGCGCCGATTTGGGATGGACGCGATCTCCTTTATGTGGGCTCGACCGATGGCCAAGTGCACGCGATCCGTGCACGCACGGGCAAGATCGCGTGGAGCAAATCTGTAGGTGCGCCCCTCTACGCTCCACTTGCGCTGCACGGCGACACGCTCCTCGCGGGCGCGTTTGACGGCACGCTCGTTGGTTTCAACCGACGCACGCGCGCCGAAACCCTGCGCGTGAAGCTCGGCGGCCCGATCGTCTCCACCCCCGCGGTGAGTGGTTCGCTCGCGATCGTTGGTGCGCGCGACTACTTGCTCTACGCGGTCTCGCTCAACGACGGCCGCATCGCGTGGCGAAACTCGTTCTGGTTTTCGTGGGTGGAATCGTCGCCGCGCCTCGAGGGCGGCACGCTTTACATTGGTTCCTCCGACTATCGTCGCGTGAGTGCGCTCGAACCGCGCACCGGCGCGCAAAAATGGGCGACGGACGTGCGTGGCCTCACCTGGGGCACGCCGCTCGTGCTCGGCGAACGCGTCTTCGCGGCGACTGCGGGCCAGCACCTCGAAGGCACTGTGATCACGCACGAGGGGGGCATCGTCGCGCTCGACCGCGCGACGGGCTCCGTGGTGTGGCGCTATCGTGCGCCAGTCCCGCAAGGCGCGGACATGTCGGGCTTCGCCGGCTCGCTCGCGACCGATGGACAAGTCGTCATCGGTGTCACGCTCGACGGCACGATGATGGCCTTCCCGGCGAATTGAGAAATCCGGCCTTTCCGTCGGCGGCTGCTCGGCGAACAATCGGCACATGGAGTCTGCCGCGCTGCGCGATCTTCTCGTCACTTGGGCTCACCTGAACTCGGGGAGCGAGCACCTTGCCGGACTGGCCCGGATGCGCGCGGCGCTCGAGAATGCGTTTCGCGAAAAGCTGCCGGGTGCGGCCATCTCGGCCATCGATTTGCCGGGCACGGACGCGAAAGCGCTCTCCGTGCGCATGCGGCCGACCGCGCCGATGCAGGTGTTACTCAGCGGTCACTACGACACGGTTTACGGCGCCGAGCATCCGTTTCAGCGCTGCGAGCAGATCGACGAAAAGATCCTGCGCGGTCCCGGCGTGGCCGACATGAAGGGCGGCATCGTCGTGATGCTCGCCGCGCTCGCGGGCTTCGAGCAAACGCCCGAGCGCGAGAAACTCGGTTGGGAAGTCCTGCTCACGCCGGACGAGGAAACGGGCTCCACCGCCAGCCGCGACGCACTTCGAGAGGCCGCGCAGCGTCACCAGCTCGGGCTCGTCTTTGAACCGGCGCGCGAGGATGGCTCGCTTGTGCGGTCGCGCATGGGCACGGGCGTTTTCACCGTCACGTGCCGTGGTCGCGCGGCGCACGCCGCGAGTCCGCGACGCGAAGGCCGCAATGCCATCGTTGCGCTCGCCGGGTTTCTTGTATCCGCAGAACGCATACAGAATGAGCTTCCCGGCGTGTTGCTCAATGTCGGTCACATTGCCGGTGGCGGCGCGCTCAACATCGTGCCCGACCGCGCGGTCGCCGGCATCAACATCCGCGTCGCGCGCACGTCCGCCGTCGCCGCGGTGCAGGATGCGCTCGCTGCGCTCGCCGGCGCGGTGAACCGCCGCGAAGGATTTTCGCTGGAGATCACCGGCGGCTTCGATCGTCCGCCGCTCGAACCGGATGGGCGCATGGAAGCCGCGTTTGCGGCGTGGAACGACGCGGCACGCGAGTGCGGCGTTGCGCTTCCCGGCTGGCTCGACGTCGGCGGCGGTTCCGATGCCAATCTGCTCGCGGAGGCCGGACTTCCGTGTCTCGACGGATTGGGACCGGTCGGCGGCAAACTCCACAGTGCCGACGAATATATCGAGCTGCCTTCGCTCGGGGAACGGGCACGAATCGCGACGGCATTTTTGACACGACTCGCGCAGCGCGGCAGAGCTTTCGCATGAAATCGCGCTGGCTTCCGCTCATTCTCTTTCTCGTGCTCGCCTTTGCGGCGGCCGGCCTCGGTGCGCTCGCGACCGCGAGCAGCGTGGACACGTGGTATGAATCGCTCCAAAAGCCCGCGTGGAATCCGCCGCGCGCGGTCTTTGGTCCGGTGTGGACGATTCTCTACCTCCTCATGGCGATCGCGACCTGGCGCGTGTGGCGCGTGGGCGATCCGCTCTCGGCGCGCGTCACGGTCGCGCTCTACGCGTTGCAACTCGCGCTCAACGCGCTCTGGTCGATTCTCTTTTTCGGACGCCAGTCGCCCGGCGCGGCGCTCGTCGACATCCTCGCGCTGTGGCTCGTGCTCGCGGTGATCTTCATTCGCTTCTGGAACCGCGACCGCATGGCGGCCGCGCTATGGGCGCCGTATCTTTTGTGGGTGAGTTTCGCGATCGCGCTCAACACCGCGATCTGGCGACTCAACTGATGATTCAACGCCACGCCTCATGAAATCCTACCGCAAGGAACTCTGGTTCGAGGCGCCCCAGCGCCGGGCGTTTTTCAACATCACGCCGCAGGTCGAAGCCGCGCTGCGCGAGAGCGGCGTCCGCGAAGGTCTGTGCCTCGTGAACGCGATGCACATCACCGCGAGCGTCTTCATCAACGACGACGAGCGAGGCCTGCACGCGGACTATGAACGCTGGCTCGAAAAACTCGCGCCGGAAAAACCGCACAGCGCCTACGACCACAACCGCACGGGCGAGGACAACGCCGACGCGCATCTCAAACGCACGATCATGGGCCGCGAAGTCGTCGTCGCGATCACCGACGGCAAACTCGATTTCGGTCCGTGGGAGCAGATTTTCTACGCCGAGTTCGACGGCCTGCGCCGAAAACGCGCACTGATCAAAATCATCGGCGAGTGAGTCCGCACCGAGTCGGGACCGAGTGCGGCTCGACTCGGGACTGAATGCGCACCGGGTCGTGCCAAGGTGCGTCCCACGTCGAGCCAAGGTCCGGACACGGTCGCGCCGCGGTGCGCACGGAGTCGCGACAAAGTCCGCATCGTGTCGGGACCGCGGTGCGCGTCAGGGGAAGCGCAGGTCGACCGTGACAGGGAAATGGTCGCTGGGCATCTGGCCGTGCTTCGGACGCACGACGATCGCGGCGCGCGCGACGTCCACGGGAGGACGGGCGAGAATCCAATCGATGCGTTCGCCGAGGCGCTGCGGCGGTTGGTAGTCGTGGAAGGTATTGTAGTCTTCGTTTTCGCGTTCGCGCGCGAGCGTCCACGTGTCGGCGAGTTTGGCGTCGGCAGTGAGAATCTCATAAACGCGACCGGCGCCGGCGGGTGCGTTGAAATCCCCGAGCACGATGAGCGGCACGGCAGGTTCGATTTTGGCGAGACGTTCGCGGAGGAGCAGGGCGGAGTTTTCGCGGGCGAGATCCACTTCATGATCGAAATGAGTGTTCCACACCTCGAACTCGCGGCCGGTGGCGCGTTCACGGAGTCGCACCCAGGTGACCATGCGGCGGTAGCGGTTGCCCCAGGTCATCGAGCCGACGACTTCGGGCGTGTCGGAGAGCCAGAAGTGATCGAAGGCGACCGGCTCGAAACGGTCGCGGCGGAAGAAGATCGCACAAAATTCGTCGTGGCTGCCGCCGGCGCGGCCGAGGCCGATCCATTCGTAGTCGGGGAGATCGGCGGCGATGTCACGAAGTTGTGGATACACGCCTTCCTGTGTGCCGATGATGTCGGGCGCTTCGCGCTGGAGGAGTTCGTGCATGACGGGACGGCGATCGGGCCACGCGTTGGGCGTCTGCTGGCTCGCGAAGCGCAGGTTGAAGGTCATCACGCGGAGCGCGAGTTCGCCGCTCATGCCGGCAAGAGGCGCGGCGAGAAGAACGACGCAAACGAGACGAAGAAGAAGGCGAGGGGAGAACATGACCGAAACGTGGGGTTTTGCCGGAGCGTGTGCGTTTTTGGCGTCGACGCGAGCGTCGGGGCTCGACTCTCGAATGGAGCGCGGTTCGTTTGGGCGCGAACCACTTCCATCCATGACCGAACAAACTCGTCGCGCTTTTCTCACTTCGGCCGTCACCTTGGGCACGGCGGCGGTCGCCGCGGCTGCGGTGCCGTCGGCTTCCGAGCCGGCGATCCCGAAGCTCGTGCATCATGTGTTCTTCTGGCTGAAGAATCCGGACTCGCAGGCGGACCGCGACGCGTTGATCGCGGGCATTCGCACCCTCGGCCAGATCGAAACCGTGCGCGCGATTCACGTCGGCGTGCCCGCGAGCACGGAGAAACGCGACGTGGTGGAGAACAGTTACCACGTCTCGGAGTTGCTGTGCTTCGACGACGTGGAGGGGCAGAACATTTATCAGAAACATCCGCTCCACCTCGAGTTCGTGAAGAACTGCTCGCACCTCTGGTCCAAGGTCGTCGTTTACGATGTGATGGAGGCGTGAACGCGCGCTGCGCGGACGCGGCTTAGTGCGCGAGATGTTTCGCGGCCACTTTGAGATCGGCGACGAGTGCGGCAAACGCCTCGTCGCGATCGGCGGGCGGTCCGCGCAAAATCGCCGAGGGGTGAATCGTCGCGAGAAACGCCGGCGCGAACGGCGCGGAGAGAATCCTGCCGCGCTCGCGCGTGACGCGAAACGCCGAGCCCATGAGCGTCTGCGCCGCGGTGGCGCCGAGCGCCACGACAAGTTTTGGGCGAATCACGGCAAGTTCGGCCTCGAGCCACGGGCGGCACGCGGCGATTTCGCGCGCATTGGGTTTTTGATGCAGGCGGCGCTTGCCCTGGGGCACCCACTTGAAGTGCTTCACGGCGTTGGTTACGTAAGCGCGGTCGCGTTCGATGCCCGCCTCGGCAAGCGCGCGATCGAAGAGCTGGCCCGCGGGACCGACGAAGGGTTGACCGGCGCGATCCTCGCGATCGCCCGGTTGTTCGCCCACAAAAACGATCTGCGCCGTCGGCGGACCGTCGCCGAAAACGGTTTGAGTGCCCGTGCGAAACAGCGGACACGCCTCGCAACCTGCGGCGCGGCGGCGAAGCGTCGCGAGCGAGAGCTTCCCCGGATCGGGCGGCAGGTAACGCGCGGCGGTGTCGAGAGGAGCGCGAGCCATGCCAACGAGAACGACGCCGGGAGCGGCGGTTCCTCGGTTGTGCTCGGAAACTTGGCGTGACGACCGAGGACGCGCGCGGAGAGATGCGTGCAGCTTTCGCTGTCTGAGTTTATTTCAGCTCTGCGCCACAAGCGGAGCGCGTGCGTGACGCTAAACCGCACAGACGAAGCAGGCGGGCCGCTCAGCGCTCGGCGGGCGGCACGTCGCGAATCTCTGCGGCGAAACGGGCGTGCGCCGCGGCGTCGACCGGCCGGTGTTTCACGGTCGTGCTCGCTGGATCGGCGCCGAGATAGTTGTTGTTCTTCCAATTGCGCGCGGGGCGGATCGGTCGGGGAGCGAAACCGCCACCGCAGTTGGGGCACACGTTGAAGAGCACGGTTTCGACGCAGTCCGCGCAGAACGTGCATTCGTAGCTGCAGATGCGCGCGTCGGTGGCGGAGGGCGGCAGGGGCTTGTTGCAGTTTTCGCAGGTGGGGCGGAGTTCGAGCATGGTGCGAACGTGTGGCGTAGAGTGCAGGTGCTCAATCCGTGTTCGCGGCATAGGGCCGCACAGCGGGACAAGTTTCATTGCAACTTCTGACGTGCGCGGGTGTTCATGACGGCATGATGACCGTCGCGATCTGGCTGCTGACTTCGCTGCTGATGCTCGTGGGCGTCATCGGTGTGATCGTGCCGATGCTGCCGGGCACGGCGTTGATTCTCATCGCAGCGATCGTCCACTGGTTTTTGCGTCCGGAAGACGTCGGCGGCTGGACGCTCGGCGTGCTCGCGGTGCTTTGGATTGTTTCCGTCATTGCGGATTTCGCGGGTGTGATGATCGGCGCGAAGAAATTTGGCGGGAGCAAATGGGGCATGGCGGGAGCGGGCGGCGGTGCGCTGATCGGGATGTTCTTTTCGCTGCCCGCGCTGATTCTCGGCACGATCTTCGGCGCGGTGGCCGCGGAGAAAGTGATGGCAAAGAAAACCGGCCGCGAATCGCTGATGGCGGGCGTCGGCGCGGCGACAGGTTTCGTGTTGTCCACGGTCGCGCGGCTCGCGTGTGCGGTGGCGATGATTGGCGTGTTTGTCGCGGGTGCGTTGATGTAACGCGTCGCAATCAAGTGCGGACTTGGTCGGGACAAGGTGCACCGGGTCGCGTCACGCTGCGGTTGCGATCGGGTCAGAGTGCGGCACGGTGCTGACATGAGCGTGACCGGCCAGTTTCCCGATGAGATGAGCGACGACGGCGAATTTCAGCGGCAGGAGGATGCGTTTCGCGCGTGGGTGACGAACGACGGCTCCACGCCTTACGCCGTCGAAGCGGGCCGGTATCATCTGTATGTGTCGCTCGCGTGTCCGTGGGCGCATCGCACGGTGATCGTGCGGAAACTCAAAGGGCTCGAGTCGGCGATCGGTTTGACCGTGGTCGATCCGGTGCGCGACGAACGCGGCTGGGCGTTTCGCGACGGCGACGGATTTTCGCGCGATCCGGTGAACGGTTTTTCGTTTTTGAGCGAAGCCTATGAGGCGTCGAAGCCTGGCTATCGCGGCCGCTACACCGTGCCGGTGCTGTGGGACAAGCAGACGCGACAGATCGTGAACAACTCGGAAGATGATTTGTGCCGGATGTTCGATGGCGTGTTCGCGTCGCTCGGCAACGGCACTCCGACGCTGTTTCCGCCGGAGATCGCCGATGAACACGCGCGTGCTAGCGGCGGATATTTACGAGCACATCAACAACGGTGTGTATCGCGCGGGCTTCGCCACGACGCAGCACGCGTATGAGCGCGGCTGCCGCGATGTGTTTGCCGCGCTCGATCGCTATGAGGCACGTCTCGCGGAGCGGCGGTTTTTACTCGGCGCGCGACCAGTGGAGGCGGACTGGCGGCTGTTTTGCACGCTCGTGCGCTTCGACGCGGTTTACCACGGGCACTTCAAATGCAACCTCCGCCGCATCGTGGATTATCCAGCGCTGTGGGGTTATTTGCGCGACCTGTATCAACAACCCGGCGTGGCGGAGACGGTGAATCTCACGCACATCAAGTGGCATTACTACCACACGCACGATGACATCAACCCGACCCGCATCGTGCCGCTGGGGCCGACGTTGGATTTCTCCACTCCGCACGGGCGCGAGCGGTTGGATTGAAGTGGCCTCGCCGCGCGGGGTTCGCTGCCCGCGCGGCGACGGAGGATGAGTGGGAGCTAAGCGTTTGAGGCGCCAAGCTCCTTCTCATAAAACGCCAGCAGTTTCGCGTGATCTGACCAGAAGGGCGGGCGCGGGCTGCCCTCGAGCAGCGCGACGAGATGTGCGAGATGGATGTGCCAACCCGAGGCGTAGTTGCCGAGTTCGCCGCGTTCCTCGTCGCCACGTGTGCGATGCGTGAGCACGAGCTGCACCTGGTTACCCTGCGGGGTGAGCTCAATGGTCACTTCGGAGTCGTCGCTGCCAAAGGTGTAGGCGAGCACGTGCGGCGGCTCGTAGCGCAGCACGCGTCCCTCAAACGTGACGCCGGGATCCTGCACGTGGGCGTATTTCGCGGGCGGCGTTTCGTCGGGGGCGAGGTTCTTGTGGACCATGGCGAAGACAATTTTGCCGCCCGGCTTCGGCTCGGTGACGCCACCGGCGAACCAACGGGCGCGTTTTTCGGGATCGGTGAGAAATTCCCAAATGCGTTCGATGGGGCCGGGCAGGAGGCGCACGATGCGGAGTTCATCGCGGGAAACAAAGCGGGCGGGCTGGTCGTTGGATTTCATGGCTGTGGCATTTGTGTGGTGGAGGAGGAGGGCGGAGCCGGAGAAAGGAGCGAGCGAACGTGCGGGAGCGGTCAGCGCGTCTTCTTCCTGGCGCGACGCGCACGCTCGTCGTCAGCCCGCAGCTCGCGCTCGAGGGCGTCGAGGCGACGCGACCAGACGCCCCGGGTTTTTTCGAGCCAGGCGCTGACTTCGTCGAAGCCGCCCGGATTGAGCGACTGGATACGCGACTGACCTTCTGCGCGTGTGACGATGAGGCCGGCTTCGCGGAGCACGTTAAGGTGCTGCGAAATCGCGGGAGCGCTCAGGTCGAACTCTTCCACGAGTTCGCCCGCGGTGCGGTCGCGCACGGCGAGCAGTTCCACTATACGCCGACGAGTGGGATCGGCGAGGGCGGCGAGGCTTTGCATGTCGAAACGATTAAGAAAAAACTTAATTAAGCAAATATAAAAATGTCCGGCATTCGACGTTCATGGCGTCTGAGCACAGAGTGAATGGATGAAGGTCCCGGGTTTACGCAGTGCGCACGAAAAGGTGGGCGGGTTGGTTTATTTCGGCCGGATGCTCGACAAGATCCGGTTGCATGAGCGGGGGCTGTTGCCGAAGGGCTACAATCTCGGCGAAGAGGACTGGTATTTCTTCGACGCGCGCTGCGTGCGCTTTCTCGGCGTGCGCTACACTGCGCTTGTGCGACGCGTCCGCCAAGGCGGCACGGATTTGCAGATCCTGCGCTGGTGTTTCACGCACGGACGCAAACCGACAAAGGAAGCGATCGAAATCTGGAACGCGTTTCTCTCGAAGCGCGGATGGAACGATGAGGTGACGTCGGGGCTCGAGGAAGACAAAGCCGCAGCCGGGCTGGGCCACCGCCGCGAAATCAAAACGTTCTTCGATCTGTTCGACGCCGAGGAGGGGCGCAGAATCCAGCGCCGCCACGGCGCTTAGCGGGCCGCAGCGGTTAGCCAGACGTGGGGCACGCGTTCGCTCAGCGCGGATCGTAGTCGAGATACGGCGCGAGCCACTTCTCGGCTTCGGCGAGCGTCTGGCCTTTGCGCTTGGCGTAATCCTCGACCTGGTCGCGGCCGATTTTTCCGACGCCGAAATATTTCGATTCGGGATGGTTGAAATACCAGCCGCTCACGCTGCTCGCGGGCGCCATCGCACAGCTCTCGGTAAGCGAGATGCCGGTGGCGTTGGTCGCATCGAGCAGTTGGAAGAGGATCGGTTTCTCCGTGTGATCCGGGCATGCGGGGTAGCCGGGCGCGGGACGAACACCGCGGTAACGTTCGCGGATGAGATCCTCGTTAGAAAGGTTCTCGTCCTTGCCGTAACCGCACGCGATGCGCGCCTGCTTGTGGAAATACTCGGCCATCGCTTCGGCCAGACGGTCGCCGAGCGCCTGCGCCATGATCGCGTTGTAGTCGTCGTGTTTCGCTTTGAACTCGGCGGCGAGTTTCTCGACGCCATGTCCGGCCGTGACCGCGAAACCGCCGATGTAGTCGAGGCGGCCGCTGTCCTTCGGCGCGATGAAATCGGCGAGACAGTGGTTGAACTGATCCGCGGGCTTTCTCGAGCTGCTGACGCAGCTGGTGAAACGTAGTCAGCACGCGACTGCGCGATTCGTCGGCATAAACTTCGATGTCGTCGCCGACGGAGTTCGCCGGCCAGAAACCAATCACCGCACGCGCGGTGTAGAGTTTTTCGCTCACGATGCGCTCGAGCAGTTTCTGCGCGTCCGCGAAGAGCTTCTTCGCTTCGGTGCCGACGACTTCGTCTTCGAGAATCTGCGGGAAACGACCGTGCAACTCCCACGCGGAGAAGAACGGGCCCCAGTCAATGTAGGCGACGATGTCGCCTAAGTTGAGAGGTGAGAGTTGAGGGTTGAGAGACTGATCCGTGGAGAAGATGCGTGTGCCGAGGAACTCGGGACGCGGGATGTCGATCGTGGCCCAGTCGAAGGTCTGCTTGCGTGCGCGTGCCTGCTCGAGCGAGAGCAGAGGCTTGCGCGAACGGCGCGCGTGAAATTCCTCGCGCTGGCGCTCTTGTTTTGCGGCGTTTTCCGCAAGGTAGGCGGGCTTCTGCTCAGGCGAGAGCAGGGCGCTCACGACGTTGACGACGCGCGACGCGTCGAGCACGTGCACGACGCCGTGCTCGTATTCGGGCGCGATTTTCACGGCGGTGTGCGCGGCGCTCGTGGTTGCGCCGCCAATCAGGAGCGGCACGGTGAAGCCTTCGCGCTTCATCTCTTTCGCGACGTGCACCATCTCGTCGAGTGACGGCGTGATGAGGCCGGAGAGACCGATCACGTCGGCGCCGATCTCGCGCGCTTTCGCGAGAATCTTGTCGCACGGCACCATGACGCCGAGATCGGTGACCTCGTAGTTGTTACACGCGAGCACGACGCCGACGATGTTCTTGCCGATGTCGTGGACGTCGCCCTTGACCGTCGCGATGAGGAATTTTCCGTTCGGGCGTGCAGCACCGCCGGCGGCGATCGCACGCTTTTTCTCCTCCTCCATGAACGGCGTGAGGTAGGCGACCGACTTCTTCATCACGCGCGCGGACTTTACCACCTGCGGCAAAAACATTTTCCCCGCGCCGAAGAGATCGCCCACGACGCGCATGCCGTCCATCAGCGGTCCCTCAATGATGTCCAAGGGACGTGGATACTTCTGCCGTGCTTCCTCGGTGTCCTGCTCGATGAATTGATCGATGCCCTTCACGAGCGCGTGCGACAAACGCGCTTCGACGGAGGCGTTGCGCCAGGCGAGATCCTCTTTCTGTTCCGTCTTCGATGCGCCGCCTTGCTGCGCTTTCAACTCGTCGGCGAATTTCACCAAGCGCTCCGTCGCATCGGGACGACGATTGAGCAGCACGTCTTCGACGAGCTCGCGCAGATCGCGCGGGATTTCCTCGTAAACGCCGAGCATGCCCGCGTTGACGATCGCCATGTCGAGGCCGGCGCGGATCGCGTGGTAGAGGAAGACCGTGTGAATCGCTTCGCGGACCGGATTGTTGCCGCGGAAGGAGAACGAGACGTTGGACACGCCGCCGCTGACCTTCGCGCCGGGCAGCGTCTGCTTGATGATCCGCGTGGCCTCGAAGAAATCGACGGCGTAGTTGTTGTGCTCCTCGATGCCCGTCGCGACCGTGAGGATGTTGGGATCGAAAATGATGTCGGTCGCGGGGAAGCCGACCTTCTCGGTGAGGAGTTTGTAGGCGCGCGTGCAGATGCGGACTTTGTCGTCGCGCGTGGCGGCCTGACCTTGTTCGTCGAACGCCATCACGACCGCGGCCGCGCCGTAGCGCAGGAGCAATTTCGCGCGACGCAGGAACTCCTCCTCGCCGTCCTTCAGCGAGATCGAATTCACGATGCCTTTGCCCTGAATGCACTTCAGGCCGGCCTCGAGCACGGTCCACTTCGACGAATCGAGCATCACCGGCACGCGCGAGATGTCGGGCTCGGCGGCGATGAGGTTGAGAAACTTCACCATCGTCGCTTCGCCGTCGATGAGCGCTTCGTCGACGTTGATGTCGATCACGTTGGCGCCGCTCTCGACCTGCTGCTTGGCGATCGCGAGACACGCGTCCCAATCGCCAGCCTTCAGGGCCTTGGCGAATTTCGGCGAACCGGTGATGTTGGTGCGTTCGCCGATGACGAGAAACGAAGCAGCGGCGGGCGAGGGAGTGGTGGAGGGCGTGGACACGGACGGAAAAGGAAAAGTGAAGAAAATCAGCGGGCGTGGTCGCGAGACGATCCGCTCATGGGCTCGGCGGGGTGCGCACTGTGGCTCGACTCGAGCCGCACCTTGTCCCGACTCGGGACGCACACGGGCTCGACTCGGTCCGCCATGAGGCGCGGCGTTGTGCGCAACGAGTCATGAGTCAGCGCACGAGCAGCGGTTCGAGTCCGCTGAGTTGAAGGACGGGCTCGGAGCCGGCGGGAAGTTTGCGCGGCGGGAGATCTTTCACCGCTTGTGCGATCGCCGCGATGTGCGCAGGCGTGGAGCCACAGCAACCGCCGACCATGTTGACGAATCCGCTCTTCGCGAAATCGGCGAGCACGGCGGCCATGTCGGCGGGCGTTTCGTCGTAGCCGCCGAAGGCATTGGGCAGGCCGGCGTTCGGATAACTCGTGACGTAGCACTCGGCGACTTGCGCGAGTTCTTCGATGAACGGGCGCATCTGGCGACCGCCGAGCGCGCAATTGATGCCGACGGAAAACGGCTTCACGTGACGGATACTCGCGTAGAACGCGGCGACTGTCTGGCCCGAGAGCGTGCGGCCGGATGCGTCGGTGATCGTGACGGAAATCATCACGGGCACGCGCGCGGCATCGCCGCGTTGCTCGAAAATCGTCTCGATCGCGAAGAGCGCGGCCTTGGCGTTGAGCGTGTCGAAGATCGTCTCAACGAGCAGCGCGTCCACGCCGCCATCGAGCAGCGCGTTGATCTGCTCCGTGTAGGCGGCGACGACCTGGTCCCATGTGACCGCGCGATAGTCGGGACGGTTGACGTCGGGTGACATCGAGAGCGTGCGGTTGAGCGGACCGATCGCACCGGCAACGAAACAATGGCGACCGGGCGTGGCCGCTTCGGCTTTTTGTGCGGCGCGGCGCGCGATGGCGACGGCGGCGAGGTTCAGATCGCGCACGATCGGCTCGAGTTTGTAGTCCGCCTGCGAAATCGCGGTGGAGTTGAAGGTGTTCGTTTCGACGATGTCCGCGCCGGCGGCGAAGTAGGCGCCGTGGATTTCCTCGATGACCTCGGGCTTGGTGAGGCAAAGGAGGTCGTTGTTGCCCTTGAGATCGTGCGGGTGGTCGCGGAAGCGTTCGCCACGGAAAGCCGCCTCATCGAGCTTGTAGGTCTGCACCATCGAGCCCATCGCGCCGTCGAGGACGGCGATGCGTTTTTCGAAGAGACTTTGCAGGGCGGAAAACGAGGGCGCGAGCGTGGGCATGCGAGCGATAAAACGAAGGAAAACGCCCAGTGCAAGGAGAGATATCTTTACATACGTATTCGTTGATGCGTAGTAATCCGTGCGTCTGATTCTCGCGGCCGCGCGCGGCCGACCCACGCGATTTTTGGCAAGATTTGCACAAGAAAACGTGTTGTCGGGCGATGCGCTGGGGCGTCGAATCAGGCTGCTGGTTGTTCTTTCCCACTCTTCCGAGGCAGCGGGGAAGGCCGTGAGAATCGGCCACAGTTGCGCTGCGGTTACGCATCAGTCCAAACCATCAACTCGCGCTTGTCTGCGCGGGAAAGCCAATCGGGGTCGCGCCCGGTGAAGGCGGTGGGGAGGCGGCCGGGAAACCGGCGGGATATGCGAAGTCCGAACATCCGTCCTCGGTTGCTCACGCGTTCGACGTGAAACTTTGCGCACGTCGCTCGCGAAAACTTCATCGCAAAAAATGAAGCGTGAGAGCGTAGCGACCAGCCGGCGCCGGCCGGAAGCTCCTGCTCTTGCCTGAAAACTGAAGCAGAAGCTCATGACCTGTCCTCTTCCGGCTCGTTTCGCGGGCCGTTTATTCCTCGTCAGCCTGACGGCGTTGGCCGCGGGCTCTTTCGCTGCGGCGCAAGAAGCCGTGGCCGAATTCGACACGCTCGTCGTCGCGGCGACGCGCACGCCCGTGCCGATCGCGCAGCTCGGCATGGCGGCCGACGTGATCTCGGGCAACGACCTCCTCGATCGCCAGGTGCCCTCGCTGGCCATGGCGCTGTCGCTCGTGCCGAGCACGCCGACCACGGCCACGGGCGCCTACGGCGCGGCGACGTCGCTCTTCCTGCGCGGCTCGGAGTCGAATCACACGCTGTTCCTCGTCGATGGTATCCGCTTCAACGACGCGAACACCGACTACTTCAACTTCCTCAGCGGTTCGCAGATCGGGCCGCACGAGCGCATCGAGATCGTGCGCGGTCCGCAGAGCACGCTGCACGGCGGCGAAGCGGTCGGCGGCGTGATTTCGATCGAACAGATTCCCGGCAGCGGTCCGGCGAGCGGATCGTTTGCAGTGGAGGCGGGGAGTTTCGGCTCGATCTCCTCGCGTGTTTCCGTCGCTGGCTCAAACGGCGCGACAGGTTACAACTTCTCCGCGTTCGGTGGTCACACGGACAACGATCGTCCCGATAATTCCTTCAATCGCGGTGGCTTCGCGTTGCGGCTCGACCGCACGGTGAGCGAGCAGCTCAAGATTGGCGCGACCGCGCGCGGTTATGTCGGCGACTACGATTCGCCCGGCGATCTGGTGACCAACGATCCCAACAATTCCGAGCGCGATCGCATCGGCCTCGCCACGGTGTTTGCGGAGTTCACGCCCACGCCGGATTGGGTGCTGCGTGCCACGCTTGGTGTGGAGCATCGCCAGCAGGTGTCGGACAATCCCGCGCCGAATCCGCCGTGGAACGATCCCGCGAGTCACGACACGACCACGAATCGCCGCGGAGTCATTGATGCGCAGGCGACGTGGAGCGGACTTGCGAATCACCGTATCACGTTCGGCACTACAACGGAGTGGTCCGACACGCGCAGCGACGGCTTTGGCGACATCGACGAAAACCAGACGCTTTTCGCGGTGTTTGCGCAGGATGAAATTACCTTGTGCAAGGAGCTGTTTCTCACGCTCGGCCTGCGCAACGACGATCACGATACATTCGGTCACGCCACCACGGGCCGTGCGACGATCGCGTGGCTCGCGTTGCCCGGGCGCTTGAAGCTTCGCAGCAGCTACGGCACGGCGTTTCGCTCGCCCAGCTTCCTCGATCTCTACGGCAAGGACGCCTACTATGTCGGCAATCCCGACCTCGAATCCGAGCGCGCGCGCGGCTGGGACGCGGGCTTCGACGTCACGCTGCCGCGCAATCTCGGCTCGGTGTCCGTGACGTGGTTCGACATCCGCTACGACGATCTCATTGCCTACGATTTCAGCGTTTATCCCTCGACCGTGCGCAACATCTCCGACGCGCGCACCTACGGCGTCGAAATCGCGTCGCGGATTAATCTCTCCGGGGCTGCGAGTCTCCAACTCGCCTACACGTGGCTCGAAGCCGAGGACTCCGCGGCCAACACGCGTCTGCTGCGTCGTCCACGACACTCGCTCGTGGCCGACGTGTGGTATAAACTCACGCGGTCCGTCAGCGTGGGCGCGGGTGTCGCGCTGGCATCGGAGCGCCAGGATGTGAGCAGCGTCACCTACCTGACGATCGACGCCGAGGACTACACCGTCGCTCGCCTCTACGCCGCGTGGCGGGTCAACGACCGACTCTCGCTCAAGGCGCGACTCGAGAATGCGCTCGACGAGCGCTACGAGCCGGCGCACGGATTCCCGGCGCTGCCGCGAGCCGCCTACGGTAGCGTCGAGTGGCGCTTCTGAGCGCAACACACCGCAGCCTTTCCCGTTTCCAATGATTCGCCGATTCGTCTCCCTCGTCTTCGCGCTCGCGATGCTCGCCGGCACCGCGCGGCTCGGCGCGGAGGAGACGGTGCGCGTCGTGTCGCAAACGGTGGGGACGGATGAGCTGCTGTTTGCCCTGGCTGAGCCGTCGCAGATCGCGGCACTCAGCCATCTCTCGCGAGATCCGGCGTTTTCCGCGATCGCGAAGGAAGCTGAGGCGTTCCCGCAGCTGAAGCTCAATGGTGACGTCGAGAGCGTGCTGCGTTTTCGCCCCACGCTGGTGCTTGTCACCGACTACAGTCGCGGCGAACTCGTCGCGCAGGTGCGCCGCGCCGGCGTGAAGGTGCTCGTGATCGACCGCTACCGCACACTCGAGGACAACTTCGCGAGTCTGCGCCTGCTCGCGCGCGAACTCGGTCCCGCGGCCGAGGCGCGCGCGGAACAGATCATCACCTCGTGTCGTGCCCGCGTGGATACACTGCGCGAAAAGCTACAGGGCCGTCCGCGCGTGCGCGTGATTGCGCCCTCGACCTATGGCGTGATTCCGGGTGACAACTCCACGTTTCAGGATCTCTGCGATCACGCCGCTGCGGAGAATCTCGCGTTCACGCTCGGCGGACTCCACGGCCACGCGACGCCGCCGAACGAGCACATGCTCGCGTGGCCGATCGAGCGCGTGGTGGTGGCGGGTTTCGATGACGAGTCGGCGCTCGCGCCGTTCAAGCAGTTGCCGCCCTATCGGATGATGGAGGCGGTGAGAAACAATCGCATTGCACGGCTCGAGCCGTGGCAGTTGAGCTGCATCTCGCATTATCGCGTCGACGCTTACGAGCAGCTCGCGCGCGCGTTGCACCCGGAGGTGTTTCCATGACGCCGGCATGGGTGCCGCGTATCGCGCTGCCGTTCGTGTGGGTGGCGCTGGTGGTGTTGATCGTCGTCTCGCTCGGCGTCGGCGATCTGTGGCTGAGTCCCGCGCGAATCTGGGCGGGGCTCATGCATCAGGACGAACTTGCCGCGACCGTGCTCTGGCAGGTGCGCCTGCCGCGTTTGTGCGTGGCGATGCTCGTCGGCGCCGCGCTCTCCGCGAGCGGCCTCGTGATGCAGGCGTATTTCCGCAACAGCCTCGCGAGTCCGGGACTGTTGGGTGTTTCGAGCGGTGGAGCGGCGGGCGCGGTGATCGCGATCGGCGCGGGGTGGGCGACGACGTCGCTTTTTATTCTGCCCGTCGCGGCGATCTGCGGCGCGTTTGCCGCAACGATGGCGGTCGTGGTGCTCGCGCATCGCGGCGCGAGCACGGAGCGGCTGCTGCTCGCGGGCGTCGCGCTCAACGCGCTGCTCGGCGCCGTCACGAGCTACGTGCTTTCGAATTTCACGCTTACCTACGAACGTAATGCGCAGGTGCTCTTCTGGCTGCTGGGCGGCATCGAGGATCGCACCTGGGAGCACGTGGCGATGATCACGCCGGTGCTCGCGGCGGCGGCGCTACTGTGGCCGCTCGGCCGCCCGATGGATTTGCTGAGCCTCGGCGCGCAGGAAGCGCAGAGTCTGGGCGTCAATGTGCGCGCGCTGCGTCGTCGGATGCTTTTGCTCGCCACCGTCATGACTGCGCTCGCGACGGCGGTCGCCGGCACGGTGGGGTTCGTCGGTTTGATCGTGCCGCATATGCTGCGGTTGATCGTCGGGCCGGAACATCGCCGACTCGTGCCGCTCGCGCTGGTGGGCGGCGCGGCATTCGTGCTCGCGTGCGATTTGATCGGACGCGCCGCGGGCGGCTTGCGGCTCGGCATCGTCACCGCGCTGGTGGGCGGTCCGTTTTTCCTCTGGCTTCTGCGTCGTCAGACATGAAACCCGCGCTCGAACTCCTCAACGTCTCGGTCGAGTCCCGCATCTCCGAAGTGACGGTGCAGATCGGCGCAGGCGCGATGGTCGGACTGATCGGTCCCAACGGTTCCGGCAAATCTACGTTGCTCCAGGTGGCGGCCGGATTGTTGCCTGCGACCGGCAGCGTGCGCTGGGCGGGGAATCCACTCGACGGACTGACGATTCTCGAGCGAGGGCGGCGCGCGGCGTGGGTGCCGCAGGAAGCGCATTTCGAGTTTGGTTTTACCGTGCGCTCGGTAGTCGCACAGGCACGGTTCGCGCACGGCGACGACGAGCGCGGCGTCGACGAAGCGCTTGCGCAATTCGATCTCACAGCGCTCGCGCAACGTCCGGTGAACCGACTTTCCGGCGGCGAGCGTCAGCGTGTGTTGCTGGCGCGCGCGTGCGCGACCGAGGCGCCGCTGCAACTTTGGGACGAACCGCTCGCGGCGCTCGATCCGCGTCATGCGCTCGAGTTGCTCGTGCGCGCCCGTCGCCTGCGCGAGGCGGGCAAGACGGTTTTGCTTTCTTTGCACGATCTGCGGATCGCGCACTGCCTCGATCTCGTCGTGGTGATGGATCGCGGCAAACTGCGCGCGTGCGGTCGCCCGGAGGACGTCATGACGCCCGAGCTGCTGCGAGATGTCTTCGGCGTGAAGGCGAGCACGCTGCCGGGGCTCACGCTCGAGCTGCCGTGAACGGTTTGCTTGTGCCGCGCGGTGATTGCACGCGCGCCGCCAAATCGAAATGATCTTCTCATGAGCGACGATTTCCGCACCGAAACTGAAGCCGAGCACCGCGCACGCATGGAGAAACTCCAGGCCGAAATGCGCGAAAAGCTCGCGGCGGCGCAGGAGAAAAAAGGGCCTCGTCATTGTCCACACCGGCAATGGCAAAGGCAAAAGCACCGCCGCCTTCGGCATGCTCGCGCGCATGGTCGCTCACAAGCGTCGCTGCGTCGTTGTGCAATTCATCAAGGAAGGCGCCGACGCCGTGGAGCGTGCGCTGCGCGGTCCTGCGCTCGAGTGGCACGCGGTGGGTGGTGGCTTTACATGGGACACGCAGGACAAGTCCGGCGACATCGCGCGTTGCCGTCGCGGCTGGGAGATCGCCCTGCGCTGCTTCGCGGATCCGCAGATCGATTTCGTGCTGCTCGATGAACTCAACGTCGTCCTCTCGATGGATTATCTGCCGAAGGACGAGATCATCGCCGGCCTCCGCTCGCGTTCGCCGATGCAGCACGTCGTGCTCACCGGTCGCGGCGCGCCTCCGGAGCTGATTGAGTTTGCCGACCTGGTGACCGAGATGCGCGAGATCAAGCATCCCTTTAACGCCGGAGTGAAAGCGCAGCTGGGGATCGAGTTTTGACGGAATTATTCGCGTTCAATCGCGCGCAATCGTGATTAACTGATCTCACCATGGAGCCGCCCGCATCTCAGGATCGAAGCCGCAGCCAATCGACATCGCGCCGCTCTGCGCGGACACGGCGCTCAAGCTTCTGCAACACGGCGCGGAGAGCGCGTTGATCGAAACGCTCTCGCGACGAGTCGGTCTCGCGCTCGGTGCGGAATACGTGGAGATCGCGCTCATGGCCAACGCGGTGACGGTCGCCGTGCGCATCGGAGGTCGCAGCAAAGCCACCGTGCGCCGCAACGAAGACCGTGGCATCAACATGGGCGTCGTCATGGAAGTGCAGCGTCTCGTGCTCGAAGCCGAGGCGGGACGGCTGAACCATATCCAGTATCGCGATCAGTTGCTCGCGCTGAAACCGCGACATTATCCGCGCTGGCTCGTCGCGATCGTGGTCGGATTTTCCTGCGCGTGTTTCGCGCGACTCAATCACGCCGACTGGTCCGCGTGCGCGCTCGTCACGATCGCGAGTGCGGTCGCGATGATCGTGCGCCAGCGTCTCGCACATTTGCATTTTAGCCCGCTGATCGTGTTTGCCGCGACGGCGTTTGTCGCGACGTCCGTCACCGCGTTCGGATTCATTTATGAGCTCAGCGCTACACCGAAGGTCGCGATGGCCGCGAGCGTGCTGCTGCTCGTGCCCGGCTATCCGCTCATCAACGCGGTCTCGGACATGGTCAAAGGTTACATCAATACCGGCATCTCGCGCGGGGCGTATGCGTTGCTGCTGTCGGGCGCAACCTGTGCCGGCATCGTCGCCGCCATGAGTGCGTGGAAAGTTTGGGGGTGGCTGTCATGATGCTGCTCGAATTGCTGCAAGACATGGCCCTCGCCGCGGTGCCCGCGGTTGGCTTTGGTATGTTGTTCAATGTGCCTGCGCGCGTGCTCGGCTATTGCGCAGTGCTGGGAGCGTTGGGCCACGGATTGCGTTTTCTCCTCCTGCGCGCGGGTGTGCCGATCGAAGTCGGCACGTGGATCGCCGCCACGGTCATCAGCTTCATCGGCGTCTGGCAGGCGCAGGTGCTGCGCGCGCATCCCAAGGTCTTCACGGTGGCAGCGGTGATTCCGATGATCCCCGGCGTGGCGCTCTTCACCGCGCTGATCACGATCCAGCAACTCTATGTAAAGGGCGCCACCCAAGAGCTGCTCACGCAGGCGATCGATTCCGGACTGCGCGCCTTCTTCATCGTCGCCGCGCTCGCCGTCGGCCTCGCGATGCCCGGCCTCATGTTCTACCGCCGCCGCCCGGTGGTATGAGCGGGTTGCCTCGATTCGATCCGCGCATGAGCGCGACCGTGTCCGCACCTGGTCCCGACTCGGTGCGCAACGCGTCTCGACTCGATCCGCACAAGGGCTCGACGCGTGCCGGAGTTTGACGCGGGTCGGGGTCGCAGGGTTGGATGTGGCATGCGCTCGCGTCTCTGGCTTTTTGGTTTGCTGGGAGTTTCCCCGTTGTTCGCCGCTGACTCGGCGCCCGTTGCCAAGCGCGATGTGGCCGACTACGTGCCTTCGCCTTCCGAGTTGGCGGTGTCGCAGTCGAGCGAGCTGCGCGAACTGGTGGAGCGTTTCTCGAAGGACCGTGCGGAACTCGTGCGCTTTTACGACGTGCGCAACTCCGCTCGGCAGCTCGCGAAGCTGAAGGGGTTTCTCACGGCGTGGCAGGAACGCGTGCGAGCGATTGACGGCGCAAAGCTGGGCGTCGAGGGGCACCTCGATCTCGCGCTGCTCACTGCTCATTTGCGTCACGAACTCGCGCTCACTGAACGCGAATCAGCGCGCGAAGCGGAGATGGCGAAGCTGCTGCCGTTTGCGGAACCAATCGCGCGCCTGCAGGAGTCGCGGCGGTTCATGGAGCGCGTCGCGCCGCGCGAGGCCGCGGGCGAGATCGATCGCATGAAGACCGCGCTGACGGCGGCCCGCGCGGAGTTCGCCGGCGAGAATCGACCGGCCGTGTCGCCGATCGTCGCTTATCGCGCGGCGCGTCGAATCGCAGAGCTGAAGGAAACGCTCGCGGACTGGTTCGCGTTTTACGACGGCTACGATCCGCTTTTTGGCTGGTGGGTGCGCGTGCCGTATCAGAAGTTTGGTGACGCGCTCGACGAGTATGCGGCGTTTCTCCGTGAGTCGCTGGCCGGCATCGAGCCGGGGCGCGAAGAGCCGATCATCGGCGATCCGCTCGGCGAGGAAGGACTGCGCGCCGATCTCGAGCGCGAGCTGATCGCGTATTCGCCCGAAGAGTTGATCAAAATCGCCGAACGCGAACTCGCGTGGTGCGACGTCGAGTGGAAGCGCGCCGCGCGCGAACTTGGTTTCGGCGACGACTGGCGGGCGGCGCTCGAGAGCGTGAAGCAAAAGTCGCTCGCGCCCGGCGAGCAGCCGCAGCTCGTGCGCGAACTCGCACTCGAGGCGATCGAGTTCGTGCAGCAGCGCGATCTCGTGACCGTGCCGCCGATGGCGGGCGACCTGTGGCGCATCCAGATGCTTTCGCCCGAGTATCAAAAAGTGGCGCCGTTCTTCCTTGGCGGAGAAGACATCCTCGTGGCGTTTCCCACCGACGCGATGGAGCACGAGCAGAAGCTCATGAGCCTGCGGGCGAACAACGTGCACTTCGCGCGTGCGACCGTGTTTCACGAACTCGTTCCCGGACATCGTCTGCAGTATTTCTACGAAGCGCGCTACAATCCACACCGCGAGCTGTTTTCGACGCCGTTCTGGGTCGAGGGCTGGTCGTTGTGGTGGGAGTTTCAGCTGTGGGATCTCGGGTTCCCGCGCTCGGCGGAGGACCGGATCGGCATGCTCTTCTGGCGCACGCATCGCTGCGCGCGGATCATCTTCTCGCTCAACTTCCACCTCGGAATATGGACGCCGCAGCAATGCGTGGACTTCCTCGTCGAGCGCGTCGGCCACGAACGCGCGAGCGCCGAGGGCGAGGTGCGCCGCTCGTTCAAGGGCGACTATTCACCGCTCTATCAGGTCGGCTACATGATGGGCGCGCTGCAGCTCCGCGCGCTGCACGACGAACTCGTCGTGAAGGGCGGCATGCCGCTCAAAAAATTCCATGACGAAATCCTCCGCGGCGGCCCGATGCCGATCGAACTCGTCCGCGCGCGCCTGAAAGGCGAACGCGTCCCGCGCGATTTCACGCCGCGCTGGCGATTTTACGACGTGCGGTGAGCCGTTCAGTCGTTGAACGACTGGCGTGAGTTGGTCGTGAGATAGTCGCTGATTTCGTCGGCGAAGATCTGGCCGAACTCGGCCATCTTCTTTTCGCCCATGCCGGGGATGTTTTCCATCTGGTCGACGTTCTCCGGATACTCGCGCGCCATCGCGCGGAGCGTGGTGTCGCCAAACACGATATATGCGGGGACCTTGCGCTCGTCGGCGAGTTTCTTGCGCAGCACGCGCAGGCGCTCGAAGAGGATTTCGTCGCACGCGATTTCACCGGTGCGGCGCGCGACGCGCTTCGCCTTCGGCAAATCCATCGGCTTGGTGAGCGTGATCTTCTCGCGCGTGCGCAGGACGTTCATGCCCGCCTCGGTGAGTTCGAGCGTGGCAAATTCACCCTCGGCGACCGCGACGTAACCGAGCCGCATCAACTCGCGACCGACTGCCGCCCATTGCGGCCGCGACATCTCCGCGCCGATGCCGTAGGTGGTCAATCGCTCGTGGCCCCAGCGGCGTATCTTGTCGGTGTCGGCGCCGGTGAGCACTTCGACGATGTGATTCAAACCGACGCTGAAGCGGCTGTTCTGCGCGATGCGATAGATGCAGGAGAGAAACTTCTGCGCCGCGATCGTGCCGTCGTAGGTCTCGCGCGGCTCGACGCAGTTGTCGCACGCGCCGCAGTTATCGAGCGGAAATTTCTCGCCGAAATACTCGAGCAACTCCGCGCGCCGGCAGCCCGCGCTCTCGGCGTAATGCACGATCTGGCGGAGCTGGTTGCGCGCGACCTGCTGCTCACGGTCGTCGGTGATCTCGTCGATGAAGTGCGTCTGTTTCGCGATATCTCCTGCGCTAAAGAGCAGCAGGCAATCGCCCGGCAAACCGTCGCGGCCCGCGCGGCCGGTTTCCTGATAGTAGCCCTCGATGTTTTTCGGCAGGTCGTGGTGGATGACCCAGCGGACGTTGGGCTTGTTGATGCCCATGCCGAACGCGATCGTCGCGCAGATGATGCGCGTGTCGTCGCGGAGAAACTGCTCCTGGTTGCGCGCACGTTCCTCGGCGTCGAGGCCCGCGTGATACGCGCGCGCGGAGAATCCGCGACCCGCGAGCGCATCGGCCACGCGCTCGGCGGCGGCGCGACTCGCGCAGTAGATGATGCCGCTCTCGTGCTCCCGCTTGCGGATGAAATCGATGATCTGCTTCGTCGGCTGATCCTTCGGCACCACGCGATACGTGAGGTTCGGTCGGTTGAAACTGGCGACAAACACCTGCGGATCGCGCAGCTTCAGGTGCTTGATGATGTCGGAGCGGACGCGCTCGGTGGCCGTTGCGGTCAGCGCCATCATCGGCACCTCGGGCAGCGCGGCGCGGAGCTTTGCGAGCTGGCGATATTCAGGACGAAAATCGTGGCCCCACTCGGAGACGCAGTGCGCTTCGTCGATCGCGAGACAGGTGACGTTCCACGACTTCAGATTTTCCTGCCAGCCTTCGAGCATCAGCCGCTCGGGCGCGACGTAGAGCAGTTTGAATTGTCCGCGATGCAATCCGCGCAGCCGCGCACGCGCTTCCTCGGCGCCGAGCGTGGAGTTGAGAAACGTGGCCGCGACGCCCGCCGCCTCGAGCTGATCGACCTGATCTTTCATCAACGCGATCAGCGGCGAGACGACGACGGTGAGGCCCGGACGCGCGAGGGCGGGCAACTGAAAACAAAGTGATTTGCCGCCGCCGGTCGGCAGGAGTGCGAACACGTCTTTCCCCGCGAGCGAGGCCGTGACGATCTCGCGCTGGAGCGGGCGAAACGCGTCGTAGCCAAACGTGCGTTTCAGCAGAGCATCGAGAGAAACTGTCGCGGAAGCCGGCATCGAGGAGCCGGTGACTAAGGCGTCCTGCGTCGCGAAACTCACGAAGAAAAACTCATCAAAAACACGCATGTCCCGACTCGGCGCGGACCACGTCCCAACTCGAGCCGCAGTGAGTCCCGAACCGACGCGCACTTAGGCCCGACGCGAACTGCACCTTGGCTCGACGTGGTGCGCATACGGTCCCGACTCGGTTCGCACTTCAGTGCGAGGTAGTCCGCACCTGGGTTCGACCATGTCCGCACGTGGTCACGACGCGGGATGGACCTTCACTCGACCATGTCCGCACCACCTTCCGACGCAGTGCACACCTTGTCCCGACTCGGGACGCACCTTGGCTCGACGTGGTGCGCACCGTGTCGCGACCTGGGCCCTCACTCGCGGCATTGCGCCAAGACAACATGTCTACTAATAGTTGACATGTTGTCTTGGAGGTTCGGGGCGGTGGGGTGGGACGTGCGCGGTGGGGAGAAGCGCGAGGCGGCGGATTCGAAAGGCGCGCGGTGGTCCGTGCTATCGTTTGCTTTTCAGGCCGAGGAAACGGGCGAGTTCGGTTTCGGCGGGTTTGGTGGCGATGCCGCGGCGGACGCGGCGGCTGACGATCTGGAGTTTGCCGGCGGCGCGGTCGGCTTTGGGATCGACGTGGCCGACGAGTTCCGTGCCGGCAAGAATCGGCAGCGCGTAGTAGCCGCGAACGCGTTTCGCGGGCGGCGTGTAAACTTCCCACGTGTAATCGAAATCCCAGAGCGCCTGCGTGACGCGGCGGTCGTAGATCAACGGATCGAGCGGAGCGAGAAGGAGGGGGCGGGCGATTTTCGAATCTCGATTCTCGATTTTCGATTTTCGGTTTTCGATTTCTCCGGAAGCCTCGCAGGCGGCGAGGAGCGGGGCGTCTTCACGGAGGCAGTGGAGCGTGGGGCAGCCATCGATGACGACGGGTTGGACGAGGTCAGTGACCTGGCTGAGTTCGTTGCGTTTGAGGAGCGCGAGGCGGCGCTGGCGGAGTTTGAGTGTCGCGAGCCAGCGCGCGGTATCGGACGGGGGCGGCGTGGGTTGCGCGAGAATCTCGGCGGGGAGAATACGCTCCGGGAGGTTGTAAACGCGGCGCTGGTTGACGCGGTGCGAGATGAGGACGCGTCCGTGAAAGAAGAGTTTTTGCAGCGTGGTTTTCGCGAGTGTGGAGGCGCCCCATACGCGGCGGCCGCGGCGATCGTCGGCGATGTCATCGGAGGAGAGCGGTCCGCGGTGCGCGATTTCTTCGAGGATGTGTTCGGCGAGTTGTTTTTCGCGCGGCGTGAGTCGGCCGGACCACGCGCTGGTAACGCGTGTGCGTTGTTTCATCGCGGCGAGGAGATGCGGCCACGCTTCGAGCGGGAAGGCGACGAGCGTGTTATATCCGGGGAGATGGTGCTCGAATGCGGTGCGTTGCGGGGGCGGGAGAGGCGCATCGGCGCTGCCGTGGAGATGGCGCATGAGATCGCCCTCGCGGTAACCGGCGACGCGGTTGCGCAGGATGAGATCGTGCATGCGTCCGCAGACGTTGATCGGATCGATCTGCACGAAACCGTGGTGCGCGAGCGCGGTGGCGACGTCGGGCGCAGGTTGATCGAGCAAGAGACGGGCGCGGGCGAAACGGCGCGCGGCGAGGGGCGAAACGTGGAGCGCAGGAGGCACGAGTGGCGCCAGTCCAGCGCACGCGCGGCGTGTGTGAACAAAAAAACGCGCCGCTTGGGGTGAGCGGCGCGCCTTGGGACCTGGCTGAGGCCCTGGGGCTGGATGAAAGCGGGTGGGCTTACGCGTAGGCGAGCGTCGGACGGCCGTAGTTGTTGCGCGTCGGGAGGAACCACTCGGCGGGAGCGGCGTCCGGCGTGAACTCGGGGCACGTCTCGGCGAGGAGCGCGCGGAGGTTTTCGCGAGCGCGGGCGATGCGGCTCTTCACCGTGCCGACATTGATGCCGAGAGCGACGGCGATCTCCTCGTAGGAACGGTTGAGGACGTTGCGCAGCGTGAGGATCTCGCGGTGGCGCGCATCGAGTTTTTCCATGCAGTAGTCGATGAGCGTGGAAAACTCGGTGACGACCGTCTCCTGCGCCGGATCCTGCGCGCGGTCGGCGACGAGATCGGCGAACGTGGCGTCGGAATCGTCGGCGAGCGCGTAGTCGAGCGAGAGCGAGTCCTGACGACGACGGCGGAAGAAATACCAGTAGCGGTTGCGCGCGAGGTTGACCGCGATGCGGTAGAGCCAGGTGGCGAGCGAGGAGTCGCCGCGGAAGTTGGCGAGACCGCGGTGCGCGCGGATGAAAGTGTCTTGGGTGATCTCCTCGGCATCCGCATGATTGCGGAGGAGGCTCAGGGCGACCGTGAAAATCTTCGCGCGATAGCGCTCCATGATCTCAACGAACGCAGTTTCGTCACCTTTGTTGAAGCGGGCCACGAGGCCCTCGTCGATCGCGGCTTCCGTGGCGGCTCGGGCCTCCTTGGATTCGGCTTTCGGCTCGACCGACTTGTTCTCGGTGTGGAGCGCGCGGGTGGACGAGGTGTGGAAGGAATTTGCTGGCATGTGTGAGAACGGTTGAAGGTTGATGGTTGCGCCATTCCTTTACCTTGGTCCGTGCCAGCGGTTTTCGGATCATTGTAAGTGATTAACCCGAAACTAGATAAAGTTTTACATTTCCCCTTAGGGTCAAAAATCTAGGGCCAGAGCATTGCAAAATGAACGATCAGGCCGGGATCGTCGCGCAAACCGCCCGGACGGCCGCACCAAGGCCTAGGCGCGGCGAACACGTGCCAAACGGGGCAAGGGGAGAAAGCGAGGACAGGGCACAGAACGCGTCTGCCGGGGACGGTTCGCCGAATCCTTGCGATAAGTGGTAAAAAGTGGGGCGAGGACTCGCTGCAAGCGGCGCTGTTTTTACGAGGAGAGAGAAGGCCGCGAAACTCAGCCAGGTGCAGAACCGATGGTCGCAATTTGCGATCATGTGGCCGCTGCAGATCGCAGTGGGCGCATCATCGCCAATGCGGGGGAGCCAGTGGCGTTCGGCCCGTGGGGCTTGACAGAAAATTTTCCCGGTCCACTGGTGCCCTTGTGAAACAGAGCACGCATCAGAAATTCTTTTTCTGCGCCCGCCAGCAAACGGCGACGGGCGACGCGTTGTTTATCTGTCCGGCGCGGCCCGGTGCCGCGAGCTGAAGGTCACGCGCTTTGCGCGGTTAGGCCTTAGGCGCGGTCCCGGGCTCACTCGAACAACTCACTTCACCCGCCGCGGCGCGTCTCCGTCGAGCGCGCGCGCGAACATCCCGCCCCAGCCGCGAAATCGCGCGGCTGCATTTCTAAAATCCCGCCTGCCGCTCCGCCCGCTGAACGCGCGCGATCGCGGAGGCACGCCGCTTGGGCCCCCTCCCATGATCATTCTTCACGTCACCGATTTTCGTTTCAACAAGCGCTGGTTTGACTGGCTGCTTCATCGTGCGCCGGAACACGACCTGACCGTCCTGTCGGGCGACTTGCTCGATCGCGCGAGCGAAACGCCGCAGCGCGAGCAGATCGCGTGGGTGTCGGCGTGGCTGAGCGAGTATCCGCGGCCGATTTGCGTCGTGAGTGGCGATCACGATCTTGAGTGGAACGACAAGCTCGAGCGCTGGCTGCCGGCTTACTGGCTCCGCTACATCGGAAATCCGCACATGTGGGTCGATGGTCAGCGCGTGGAGTTGAACGGCGCTTCGATCTTCAACATCGGCCGCGCGGTGTGGCCCAAAGGCGGCGATGCTGACATCTGGGTCGCGCACGCGGGACCGAGGCAGTCGTTCGTGGCGACGCACGCGAACGGCGACGACGAAGGCGATCCGGATGTGAATGCGTTTCTCGCGCGTCACGCGCCGAGGCTGCTCTTGTCGGGTCATGTGCACGATCCGCTGCACTGGCGCCAGCGCCACGGTGCGACGTTGCTCTTGAATCCCGGATGCTCTCCGCACGCGGAGATTCCGAATCACATCGTCGTGGAAACCGACGACCTCACGTGCCGGCGCTACGTCGGTGCACCGGAGGCATCTCACCAAGCCGAGATTTCCGGTCCCGCGACCCACGACACGGATGGAGTCACCGCGACTGCGGTAGGCTGACCGTGCCCCTCTCCCCGCGGCGAATCCCGCGTGCGCTTCGAGCGCAGTGGGACGCTGCACATCAACAAACCCAAAACGAAATCACCCAATATGAACCACACGCCCATCTATATCTCGCGCGACGACTACTCGAAGCTGCGGCTGCTGATCGCGACCGCTCTCTACTCCAATGCCAGTGCGGCACTCTCGAAACTCCGCGACGAGCTCGACCGCGCCGCCGTCATCGATCCCGCCGATTTTCCGGCGGACGTGGTGACGATGAACTCGACCGTGGAGTTCGAGGATCTCGGTGCCAGCGAGGTTGAAGAATACACGATCACGTTCCCGGAAAAGGCCAACATCGAGGAGCGTCGCATCTCGATCCTCGCGCCGATTGGCACGGCGCTCATCGGCTGCCGCGTGGGCGATATCGTGCAGTGGTCAACGCCGGGCGGCATCCGTCAGCTGAAGGTGCGGCGTGTGACGCAACCCGTGTCCGATCCGACCTCACCGGCGGTTTTTTCGACGACCACTCCGGCCTGACGGCTGGTCGATCAACAACAGGCGAAATCCGATCGCGGGTTTCGCCTGATTTGTGTCCGCTCGCGATTTCAAACCGCTCCAGCTCTCGTGATTCACGACGAGGCTTTTTTGTGAACGGTCTCGCGCTCGAAAGTGGCGGAGAGGGTGGGATTGGCGCCTTCGGCGGTCCCGCGGACTCAACGCTGCGCGTTGCCCCATCTCCGCTCGGCTGAGCCTCGCTCCGTCGAACTTCGTTCTCATCCCACCTCAGCGGTCGCTCCGCGCCCGCCTTTTACTTCGCAAAAGCCGCCATCCTTGCGGGCAAAGATGGCGGAGAGGGTGGGATTCGAACCGGAATCTCCGCCGGAAGCTAAGTCGCGTTGGCGACGCGGACTTATGTTGAGGTTATTGTTTCAGAACGAGAACCAATATACACAAGGATGCGGCGGGGTGAAGTGGAAAACATCGAGAAACATATTTTTTGGTCAACCTTTGGGCATCACTATAGGCTGGGAACTGCACCGCTCGCGCCTCCTACCGCCGCCGCCGTGCGCTGGCCGTGCGGGCGACCGATGGAGGTGCGCTCGGCACGGTGGTCACCAAATTCAGCAACTCGTCCGGGTGAGTCTTCTCCCGCTCGCTCTGGAGATATTTTTCTCCGCCATGCGTCACCACGAGGACGCGCACGCGCTGCTCGCCGACCTGAAAGAAGAATTCGTCGGTGCCTCTTTCGATCAACACGATCGCGGCGGTTTGCGAAAGGCTCCAACGCGTGCGGTCGGCGTTTGTTCCTCCGATCGAGGCGACGCGTTCAAACGGATCACGGCTGTAGGCGCGTCCAACCGTGGAAATAGCGCGCTGGCGAAAAGGTTTGGCCATGAGCGACACTAGCTCGGAGCGGCGGGCGGTGCGAAGGAATACAGACGGTGGCTGTGAAACGCGCCCAGGCCTGTCGGTTGCATCGCGAATCGCCGGGAAAAACCGCCGGCGTGGTTGAACGATGCCGAATCTCGATCAGCTTATGGCAACGACGGCGGCGAGACGCGTGCCCTCTTGAACCCAAAGCACCATGACGCCTTCGCTCGAATCACCGGAAGTGGAAACGGAGGAATTCTCCCTGCCACTCTTTGTTCTCACCGTTTTGGCGACCCTGGTGGGGTTGCTCGCGGCCCTGCGGCTCTTTGTGCCCGATGTCTGGGCCGCCCAATTCCTCGCGCCCGCGTGGAAAGGCGCCGTGGCGTTCCTCGCCATCAGTTTGGTGAACGCCTTCGTCGAGTATTTCTTTCACCGCTACGTGCTGCACACGCCCGCTGTCCCCTTCCTGCGGCGGCTTTACAAGCAGCACACGCTGCATCACGCGCTCACGCGGATCGCGCGAAAACCGGGGCGTGACGGACGCGGGATTCTTTTCATCGAAAACAAATTTCCGATCACCGAACCGGAGCAGGGCGAGGCTTCGTTCTTCCCCTGGTATTCGCTGGCTGTGTTCGCGCTGGTGCTTTCGCCGCTGCTCGCGCTGCTCCAGTGGCTGTTGCCTTCGTTCCCGTGGTTTCTCGCGGGTTTCGCCGCGCTGGCGGTGTCGCTCACGCTCTACGAAGTGCTGCACGCGATCAACCACTGGCCCTTCGAGAAATGGGAGCCGCTCATCCAGCACCCGCGCTGGGGCTGGTTCTGGCGTCCGGCCTATGCGTTTCATCTGCGCCATCACGCCGTCATCGACTGCAACGAATCGATTTCGGGTTTCTTTGGGCTGCCGGTGGCCGACTGGGTGTTCGGGACGTGTGTTATTCCGCAGACCGTCTACGCCGAAGGCGAGGAATGGACGCCGGACAAATTTCGGAGCCCGCGCCCGCGCTGGATCATCCGGGCGCTCGACCATTGGGCGGATCGCGTCGTCAGCCGGCGTCGGGCGCTCGCCGCCGCGACCAGGCAACCCGCCATCGAGACCGCGGTCCCGCTGCCCGCGACGCCCCATGCCCGCACCTATTCCCGCGGTGAGGAAATCGCGAACTGGGTCACGCACGGGATCGGGCTGGCCGCGAGTATCGTCGGGCTGACGCTGTTGATCGTTTACTCGAGCCTGCGCGGGAACGCATGGCATGTGGTGAGTTTCACCGTGTTCGGGTTGACGCTGCTGGTGCTCTACACCGTTTCCACGATCTACCACGCGCGGCGCGACCAGCGGGCGAAATTGCTGTTTCGGAAACTGGACCACGCGGCGATTTTTCTGCTCATCGCGGGCACCTACACGCCATTCCTCCTCACGAACCTGCGCGGCCCCTGGGGCTGGACACTCTTCGGCGTGATCTGGGGTCTTTGCGGAGCAGGAGCCGTTTTTCAGCTCTTCTTCGGAGCACGCTACCGGCTGGCCTCGACGCTCGCTTATCTTTTCGTCGGGTGGCTCATCGTCGTGGCGCTGCAACCGATGATCACGCACGTGCCGCACGGGGACTGTGGCTGCTCCTGGCGGGCGGGCTTTGCTACACGTTTGGCGTCTTGTTCTATCACTGGCGTCGACTGCGCTATCATCATGCCGTGTGGCATGGTTTCGTGCTGGGCGGCAGCACCTGCCACTATCTCGCCGTGCTGCTTTTCCTCCCTGCCCCGCGCAGCGTGAACGATAAAGCTCGGAACCCGATGCTCAGGGCGCGGGTTACCCGTGAGCTAGGGAAAGAGGCCGTCGATGGTCGCGTCCGCGCCGAAGCGAGGCGACACTTCTGGTATGAAAGCCAAAGCCGTGAATCGATCGTTCCTTGTCGCGTCGATTCGAGCACCTCGGCGCAAGGAATCGGCCCTAGTCGCGTCTGCACCGCTTGCGCGACCACGACCATTTCTGTCCCAGACCCTCCGGCTGCGCGTGCGCCACTCTCCTCGCGGATGAACCTCGACGCACACGGTGCAGCTTGCCGCTGTCTCCTCCGGCTCCGGGAGAATCAAGGGGAGCCCGGCATCTCCGACGCGGCCTTCATCGCGCGGTTCATCGGGCGCTACCCAGAATGGCGGGAGCGACCCGGTGCCACCGACACCCTCAAGATCGTTGAAATCGCCCGAGAGCTCCACGTCGCGTCCCGGGGCGAGACCGTCGCTGAATATGATCGCGTCTTGGCGGAGCATCGCGCCGGCCATGGCGTGCTCCTGGCGACCACGCACGCGCCCGAGCAGGTCGAGCCCGTGTCCACTCATCGGGGCTTCGTCATGCTCCTGGTGGAGATGGACGAGGACCACTTCACCGCGTGGTGTCCGTATCCGAGCGGGCTTTCGGACACGCTACCGCGGGCATCGCGGGTCTGGTGGGAGCGTTGGCAGACAAGCGCCCTTGTCCTTTATCCGGCCGACGCGGTGGTGACTTCCTGACGCGTCCGCGGGCTAGGCGGCGGGAACGGACCGTTTGCGGAGGAATTTGTCCAGAGCGACCAAGTCGGCCGCTTCGGTTTCGCCCAGCTCGTAGTTCGCGACCGCCACGCGCTGAAGAAACTTATTCAGCCAATCGAGGAGAATTTCCCGCCGGGGCAGCCACACGCCAGGGGCCGCGAGAATGTCGGCGCGAAGAGCGCGCGCGTGGACGAGGTGTTCGTGATGTGGGTTCATGTTTTTAAGCGCGGCAATTGGGGACGACCGGAACCATTGCGAGTGGGCACCTCCAGCGTGCTCCCCGTGACAAGGCCGGCCACGATCGGCAGTGAAAGCACGCCCACGGCCGGGCCGATCCACATCATTTCGGTGCCAAGGACCACTCCGAGAAGACACACCGCGACGAGGCCGAAGGCGAAAAACGCGTGGAACTGACGAACCGCGAAAAGCCCGAGCGTGGCAGTGACAATCCCGAGCAGTGCGACGGGCAACGGCGTTAGCGCCATGACGA
The DNA here is from genome assembly GCA_024707325.1 of Opitutus sp. Classification (GTDB taxonomy): domain Bacteria; phylum Verrucomicrobiota; class Verrucomicrobiia; order Opitutales; family Opitutaceae; genus Opitutus. The sequence continues at coordinate 1,766,915 of JANPZY010000001.1, forward strand.
TGCCGGCCACAAATCCGATCGGCGCCAGCAGGACACCCGTATCGCCGCGTCGCGTGATCGTCTGACAGACGACGCCTAGGCCGATGATTCCGACGAGGAGCGCATACTCCGGTTTCGGCGTGACGGCCCATGTCGCGTCGCCAACTCCGACGGCGTGCTGAAGGAGCACCGTGCCGAGAAAGGCTCGGAGCGGATCGAGCCAGAGCACCGGCACCCACCACCAGGGGCGATAGCGCGGGCTGTTCTCCAGGTTCTGGAAGCAGTCGAAGCTGCGCAGCTCGACGAGGGACGAAAGCAGCCGATCCGCCGGGTAAAGCAGCAGCACGACTCCCGGCACGAACAGGCTCCAATGGATTGTCATCGAACACGGCATTGTTTTCGTCGCGGGCTCGAAAGTCGACGGTCATCGCCCCAAATCGTTCGTGCACCCGCGAAGTATCTTCCCGGCCGTCGGGTTGGAATGAAAACGAGGGAGCGTTCACATGGCGAATTGGTTCGCGCTTCACTACGTGCGCCGGCACGCTCGCGTCCCACTCGCAGCTTCGCGGCGAATTCTTCACGCGCGATACGATTGGATAAACCGTGCGGCCCGGGCGGTATTCCGCGTTTTCGGTCCGACTACAACGAAGGGAATCCCATGTCGAAGACCAGAGACTCGAAAAAGCAAACGAAGAAAACCGCGCTCAAAACTCCGCAGCAGAAACGCGAAGCGAAGCGCGACAAACGCGCGCGACGCGGTGCATGATACTATTCAGCAGTGGTCCGATGCCAGGCGCGGAGCATCGCCGCCACAATCGTCAACAAAATCGACGATGCTCGTTGCGTTCCAAGCCAGAGAGGCGCGAGGGTGGCGGCTCGTAATTACCGTTAGATGACAGTGGCAGGTGGGTCCTCAGGTGAGCTTCAGGTTCAGTGATGATTCGAAACCCGAATTTCCGGGAACACGCTGACAGCAGACGAAAGCTACGAATATCATCACTAATGAATTCCAAACTCTACGTTGGAAACATGTCGTTCAAAACCACCGAGGCCGATCTGCGGGACGCCTTCGGTCAATTCGGTTCCGTGACCGATGTCTACATCGCCAATGATCGCGAGACCGGCCGGCCGCGCGGCTTCGCGTTCGTGACGTTCAGCACCGACACCGAATCGAAACTCGCCGCGGAAAAAGATGAACGGCGCCGACCTCGATGGCCGGCAGCTCACCGTGAACGAGGCCAAGCCGAAGGAAGAGATGGGTGGCGGCGGGCGCAGCTACAGCAGCCCTGACCGCCGCGCCGGCGCCTTCCAGGCCCGCGGCAACGGCCGCTACTGAGCCGGGTCCGCAAACCCGACACCTTCGAGCGAAGCGCTTCGGCGCTTCGCTTTTTTGTGCCTAGCGCACCCGCAGCGTGCGCAGGCTCGCCCGTGCGTCGCCGCCGGAAATGTTGGGCACGATCACGAGCTTCAAATCCGTGACGCCGCTGAGATGCGGAAAATAGTGCTCATCCTGCGTTGTCGTTTCGCGCGAAAAGTTGAACTGCTGCCGAACGATCTCGCGATAGGATCGACCGCCGTCACTCGACGCGAGCAGCACGAATTCCTGCGTGCGCTGCTCGGCGATCTCGAAGCGGAGGTGGATTTCCCGAATCATCTGCGGCACGTCGAAATCGATCCAGAGCGTTTGCGGCCCAGCCGCCGCAGCGCGCCACCCTGGTCCCGACGAGTCGAGCAATGCGCCTTCGATAGGGTGGCTGGAATCTTCCGAGGTCAGGCGCACGCGACCATGCGCTGCTAGATCCATCCACGCACTTTCTGCTGCATCTCCGGCTTCCGACACCTGCGTCACGATTTCTTTGCGCATCCCTGAGGGACCCGGCCCGATGGCACGGGTTCGACTGGGCCCGCTCGTCGCCTGCTCACACTCCGACGATCTACGCCAGAACCGGGTGCCCCGGTCGGCACTTACACCCGCGCCGTTTTCTGAGGGCGTATTCCGTCGTGTTTGAGGCAAACGCGGCTTAAACTCCTCAACTCCCCAAGCGCGGGGTGTAATCATGAACCACCAATCCGACTCGCTGTTGTTACGCCCCGCGCGGGCCGCGCTCGCCTTAGCTTCGCAGCACGCTGGCGCCACTATTCCGATGCGTCGCGACGTGATGCCGCCGGCAGAAGTCGGCGAACTGTTCGCGCGTCTCGTGGTAGACGAGTCGGCGCTTTATGCGATCACCCGCGATTGGCGTTATGATAGCGCGGGACGGAAGTTTGTTCGGCTGCATGCGCTCCTCGACGAGCAATTCACGGAGATTGGACGCCGGCTCGTGGCCGTCGCTACGCGCAGTCGCGATCTCAATCAGCAGGTTTCGACAGGACATGGCGCAGCGGTGTCATCGCCCCGCGGACCCGAAGGGGACGCGCTTGAGGGGCACATGATCCGTGAGCTGCTCGGCCTGCACGAAGCTCTGCTCGTTCGCCTGCGCGACGGTAAGGCCGTGACGGCCCAGGTTCGATTTTATCGCTCCACGACCGAGCTTCTGACAGCCCTCATCGCAGAGCACGAGAAGGACGCATTTATGCTCCGAGCTTTGCTCTGGGAGGTTCAGAGCGCCGCATGAAATATTGTGATCCGAGCGATTCTTCACCGGAGGGACTCCGCGCCAATGCGCTCGCGGCGGCGGTTCGATTGCGCGACTGCTCGCTTCGGGCAGAGATATCGCGCGCGACACGACGCGCATGCCGCACGCTCATGCGGGCGCAAGCGATCAGTTGGCGCCTCCCTCGCGCGGAAAACGGTTCTCACGCGCTTCCCTGAATACACTATGCAAAAAACGAAAAAATCGGTCGTGAAGCGCTTCAAGGTGACTGCGACTGGAAAAATGATCCGGCGCACGCCTGGGTTTCGTCATCTGCTGGGCGCGAAGAGCACCAAGGCGAAACGTCGGGCCACGCGCGACAAGCTCGTGGCGCCCGGTCATGCCGCCGCGCTGATCCAGTGTCTTCCTTTTGCGAGGTAACGTCCTTCGCGGGCAAAGCCGACGTGGGCGTCCAAATCGACTGCCGGACCCCATTTGCGATCGGCGCCGGCGGCGCTATTATCTGCCATGGTTACTCTCATAAGGCAGGTCGCAGGTGCCACGTCCCGGTTGGCGGCGCGCGGTGCGACGACGCCACCGCTACCTTCACCTCCGAGTTCATCGGCACGTAACGCGGATCGGGTGCAGGCGGCACGAACCGAAGCGGACACGGATCGACTGCTCATTCGGCGTTTCAACGACGGCGACGAGTCCGCTTTCGTTGAAATCGTCGGCCGCTATCGTGAGCGCATCGAGGGGCTCGCGGGACGTTTTCTGCGCAATCACGCGGATGCCGAGGAAATCGCCCAGGACACTTTCATTCGAGCCCACCGCGGACTCGGGCGGTTCCGCGGAGAGGCTTCGCTCGCGACGTGGCTACATCGGATCGCGGTAAATCTCGCCCGCAATCGCTACTGGTATTTCTTCCGGCGCAGAAAACACATGACGCTGTCGCTCGATTGCCCCTTGGGCGTCGAGAAGAACGGCGGCACCTTTGCCGATCTCGTCGCCAGCGAAGAAGCCGGTCCTATGCGCCAAGCGGCGGCGGAGGAATTCATCGCGCTCGTTGCGGGATGCATGAACCAGCTCGAGACCGGCCATCGCGAGATTCTCGTCCTGCGGAACCAGCTTCACCACTCCTACGACGAGATCGCGCGCGAACTCGGCATCAACGAAGGAACCGTCAAGAGCCGAATCGCTCGCGCGAGGGGAAAGCTGCGCGACCTGATGATCGAGGTTTGCCCGGAATTCTCTCCGGAAACGTGGGAGGGCGATTGGTTCGAGCCAGTGCGCTCGAGCGCGCTAGTTGGCGCGAGGACGGCTGCATGATCTTTCGACCCCTCACGGAACATCCGGCAGGTCCCAGTTCCGAGGATTTGCGGGCAACCGCTTTGCAGTCGGCGATCCTTCTCCGCGATTGCTCCTTTAGGTCTCAATCAAGCGAGGCGGAGCGGCGCGCCTGCCGCACCGTGATGCGGGGCCAGGCCCTGAAATGGCGGGATCCGAGTGTGTCTGCGTGGTGGGAGCCGATAGCGCGCCGCCGCTAGCGAGACCGTGCCGAAACCACGCCAGGTTCCACGCGCGGCGCGGCTGCCGTGGGCGATCCGCTCGATCTTTTGCATAACCTCGATACCCGGCACGAGGTGCAGACGGAGACGCCGTATTCAGTCGGCCGCGAGTGAGTCATCCCCGCTTTGAATTTCTTCCCGCGAGCTCGATTCCAACGGACGAGCGGGGGCGGTGCCACCCATCACTTCCGAGAACAGCACGCGCATCCGACCGACGGAAACGCGCAGTCGCAGGCTGCGCCGCCAGAATCGGCGATTCTCGGGCAGGTGTTGAAATTGGTGTGCCTCGCTCGCAAATCCGCGCCATCGGGTCAGCCGGCCAATGCAGGTGATGAAGTCACGGTCGGGCGCGAGAAAGCTCCGCGGACTCATGTCGGCCAGCCAACGCGCGTGCGGATAGAGTGTGAGCCGAAGCACCGTCGTCCCGTAGAGCTCCGGCGGCACGCCATACTGCGCGCAAAACGTCTCCTCGAAACTTTCCGGCACCGGCGATGAAGTGCTCATCTGCCTCGTTGCTATCGGGCCAGCATCTCCTGAATGCCGGCTCGGCTCATGTGCTGGCTAACCTCGACCAGAGGCATCGCAATGGCCAGCTGTTCTTCCGTCGCATGGCGTAGCACCGACAGCCCGAACAGCATCTGGCGGACATCGTCCTTTCTTCCTCCCTCGACGTAAATGCAGAGTGCGCCGGTGATCGCTTGTTGGGACGGCGTGATGGGAAATTCGCGATGATACATAGTAAAGACGGTCAGTTTTTCGGCTTAGCGAGCCACGCCAGGCCCACAACGGTGAGGCAGAATACGGCGAAAACCTGGAGAAGCATCCACATTATCGGCGAGACAGAGCCGACTTGGACGCCCGCTGCTGCGGCAATGGTCGCGGGGAACATGAGGGTTCGTGGGTGGAGGGTAGAAGCGCGCTATGTAGCTCTGCCGTAGCGCAGCGGCGCAAGTGCCCGTTCGTGCTGCAGTGCGCCGCGCATCGCGGTCCGCAACATTTCCGGCGTGCCGCGAGGCGTGCTCCGCCGGCAATGCTCCACCGCTCGCGCGCACGCCGCCATCCGTGCCTCCGGAAATTCGTCGCACAGCGTAAGGATGGACTCATCCAGTTCCGCCTCGGTCCAAACTGGCGATGATAGTTCCATCTTCCAAGCTACCTCGGTATCCCTCGAACGCCACAAATAGAACGCGGCGAAGTCGTTGGTGTGAGAATTGCGCGGAACGCGAGGAATGCGACTAGCACGGTTCGGCTGACCACTTATCCGGAGCGAAGTCATCGGCCGCGTGGCAACAGGCATCCCATGATTCAACGCCAGTGTTTCCGTGCGCGACTGCGCTCATCGCCTCCTCGGCGGAAGCGAACAGCCTGAGCCCCTTCCACACCTCCTCGACCGCAAGCGAGAGTTTCCAGCGGTTGAGTTGATCAAATTTCAGAGGGTGAATTCTCCGACGCTCCGTTCCTTTGGTAAAACGATAGATCACGGTGAAAGGAGACCGCCGTCGGGCGCGAGGTGGGAGCGGAGCCGCGCCGAATTGCGCGTTTGAGGTGCTCCGCAGTCCACCACCTCGGCGGGCGACGCCGCAGACCGTCATTCGGCCGGCATCGCACCGCTCCCCTCTCGGGACGCCGTTGCGCGATCGCACAACAAGGCGGAAGCGTCTGAGATTGTTAGTAGTCCGTTCCACCGCCGTGTGGCTGCGAAGCGAAATCGCGGCTCGCGTCGGGGATTTCGGTGATCATACACTCGATGGTGAGCAGCAGGCCCGCAATCGAAGCGGCGTTTTGCAGTGCCATGCGCGTGACCTTCGTGGGATCGACCACGCCGGCCTTCACGAGGTCCTCGTATTCACCGGTTGCCACGTTGTAGCCGTAGTTGCCCTTGCCGGCGGCCACTTGGGCCGCGACCACGGCACCCTCGGCCCCCGCGTTGGCGCAGAGCATTCGGATCGGCGACTCGATGGCTCGGCGGACGATCTGCGCGCCGATGGCTTCATCGCCTTCGAGCTTGAGCGCGTTCACGGCCTTTGCGCAGCGCAGCAGCGCCACGCCACCGCCCGGGACAATACCTTCCTCGACCGCCGCGCGCGTGGCGTGCAACGCATCTTCGACGCGGGCCTTCTTTTCCTTCATCTCCACTTCCGTCGAGGCGCCGACGTGAACGACGGCGATACCGCCCGCCAACTTGGCCAGGCGCTCCTGTAGCTTTTCGCGGTCGTAGTCGGACGTGGTTTCCTCGATCTCGCGGCGGATTTGCTTCACACGGCTCTGGATGTCGCTGGATTTTCCGCCGCCGGAAATGATCGTCGTCGTTTCGCGACCGACCGTGATGCGCTTGGCGCGGCCGAGATCAGCGATGGAGATGTTCTCCAGTTTGAGCCCGAGGTCTTCGGTGATGCATTTGCCGCCGGTAAGGATCGCAATGTCCTCCAGCATGGCTTTGCGCCGGTCACCGAAGCCGGGAGCCTTGACGCCGCAGACGTTCAGCGTGCCGCGCATTTTATTAATGACGAGCGCGGCCAGCGCCTCGCCTTCGACGGACTCCGCGATCACGAGCAGCGGCTTGCCACTCTTCGCGATGGTCTGCAGCAGGGGCAGCAGATCCTGCAGATGGGAAATCTGCTTTTCGTGAATGAGCACGTAAGCATCTTCGAGCACCGCTTCCATCTTGTCGGCGTCGGTCGCGAAATAGGGCGACAGATAACCCTTGTCGAACTGCATGCCCTCGACGACGTCGAGATACGTCTCGATGGACTTCGCCTCTTCGACGGTGATGGTCCCGTCCTTGCCGACCTTGTCCATGGCAGCGGCGATTATGCTGCCGATGGTGTCGTCTGAGTTCGCCGAGATGCTGGCCACCTGACGGATTTCCTCGCGGTCGTTCACCTTCTTGGAAACGCGCGCGAGCTCGGCGATGGCCGCCTCGACCGCCTTGTCGATGCCGCGCTTGAGGAAGATCGGATTCGATCCGGCGGTGACGTTTTTCAGGCCTTCCTTGTAGATGGCTTCGGCCAGCACCGTTGCGGTCGTCGTGCCGTCGCCCGCGGCGTCGGACGTTTTGGACGCGACCTCGCGCACCATTTGTGCGCCCATGTTTTCGTAGGGATCGGGCAGATCGATTTCCTTCGCGACGGTCACACCGTCCTTCGTGACCGTAGGCGCCCCGAATTTTTTATCGATAACGACATTGCGGCCCCTGGGGCCGAGCGTGACTTTCACCGCGCGCGCGAGAAGCTCGATGCCGCGGAGGATTTTGTGGCGAGCGGTCTCGTCGAATATGAGTTGTTTGGCGGGCATGGGAAAATGATTTGGAGAAGCGGATTAGGCGATGATGGCGAGGATGTCGTCCTCGCGAACGAGCGTATATTTTTGGCTATGGAGGGTCACGTCGGAGCCGGCGAATTTCCCGAGCAACACGGAGTCGCCCACCTGGACCTCGAAAGCGGTCGTGGTCCCGTCTTTCGCTTTCGTGCCCGTGCCGAGGGCAACGATCTTCGCTTCCTGCGATTTCTCTTTTGCGGTGTCGGGGATGATGACGCCGCCGCGCACCTGTTCCTTGCCTTCGACGTGTTGAACCAGGATGCGATCGCCGACAGGTTTGATTTTTAGTTTGGCCATGAAAGATGTTTCCGAGATGGAAAATTAGGCTGCGCTGAATACGGCGTTATGCACCGACTGCGGCGCGGGCCCGCCGCTGCTCCGCGCCAGTTCGGCGGGCGTGGCCAACTCGTAGGTGATCTTGCCCTCCGCGATTTCACGGAGCGCCGTGTCTTCAGCGGAAAGTTTCTCCAACGAGACGACGAGCGGGCGATTGCCCCGCTTGAGTTGTTTCACGCGCCGGGAAACGACATTAATTAGGATCGTGGGATCATCGACGACCTTTAAGGCGCTTTGTAAATAGTCATCTCTCATGGGGTTGTTTTTTGCCGTATGTTCTCGGCGAGTGGGGTCACTCTAGAAATGAACTGACCCCGATACGACCACTATCGCCGTCGCGGTGGGCAATGCTTCCACAAGGCCATGCGGGACCACCCGGTTGGACTTATTTTAGACTATTAGGGGCCACCCGCCTCGCGTTTGACTGGGAGCGGCAGTAGATTCCACGCGCGAAAACAGTTCTCGCGCCTCTATGAATAATTTCACCCACACCGATTCACGTTCGCCGCCTCAATCCGGTGGCATGACCACCCGGGCGCCGAGCGGCGCTCAGAACGACACCGCGCAGCCGTCCCTCACGAGCGGCTTCGGCTCAGTGATCGAGAAGGAACGTGATCTTCAATCGGCCACGGAAAGCTCGTTTGGCCAAGCGGGCGGGCGTCACTCGGCCGATCTCGACCGTATCCTCCACCACCAACATTCACGCTTGGGCGCAAACATAGCGCTCCTGGAGCAACGGTATGAGGCGCTGCCGAAACCTGAGCGGTTCGTGCATTGGCACGATCGCGCGCGGCCGCCGACCGAACCGCGGCGGACGCAACTACTCGAAACGGAACTGCTGCCTGAGCTCGTCGCTCAGCACACTCGGCTGCTCGCCGATATCGACGCACTGATCGCCTGCGCGCCAGATGGCCAGCGCGGCGAACTCATCCTCACCGAGGTGAGCCGGAGCCACGAAGAGATGGCGTGGATGCTAACCGCGCTCCTGAAGGACGACGAGTCGACGAGTCGTATCGCCATGGGCCTAACCGGAGAACGCAGTGGCGAGTCGATTCGAGCACAGGAAAATTTGGACAACGAAGGCGGGCCGGTCCGTCTGGATCATCCCCCGGCCGGCTGAAGGCGTTTACGTCCGCATGAAAGCGCTCATCGCACTGGCATTTGTTGCCGCAGCCTGCTGCGCTATCCTCAGCTATGCAGGAGTTCTGTCCCCGACGAGCATGGTGCCGCCCCTCTGCTTTGCCGCGGCCCTCGTCTTGGTGCTGCTCCACCTGATGAATGGTGACAGCCCCTCGTCCCGACCGGCTGACCGGCATCCGGATCGGGGTGCGTGAGGCAGGCGACCCGGGGGATCGGTCTGACTTCAGTAATCCGCTTTCCGTCGAGTTGCTGGGCGCCGGTGCGCTCCCCGCTGAGGCGCTTTGCCACGTTCGGTGGACGTGGCAGACTTTAGTCCCGCGTCGCGGGCGTCCTGATCGTTCTCGGGCTGCCCTCCAAGAGCCTTCTTAATGTCGGCGTCCTTTGCGGCGGGCTTGGGGGAAGAGCGAAGTTTTTTCACGAACCAATATCGCCCGAAATGCGCGACTTCGCCATTGGGTCATCTCCCTCAACGCTCGTGCGACGCCGGACGCGCCAGTTTCTTTCGCGCATCGACCAGCGAGAGAACACTCCGCGACTAATGTTCCAGAATAGAGCCTGTCGATGCGACGCACGGTGTTCGTTCATGTCGTTGTGATGAACAACTTCTTTTCCTATGACGACGACCCACGCACCCATCACTCACGAAGACATCACCCGCCGAGCTTTTGATATCTGGTGCGAGAACGGCCGGCGACTAGGCACGGCTGAAGAGGATTGGCGGGCGGCGGAGCGCCAGTTCGAACGGGAACGTGAGCACGTCGCGTTGACGGAGTCGCAGAATGCCAAGGATGGGACCGTTTAGTCCGAGGGGCTCCTGTCCGAGGCGTAGCCACGTGAGACTCAGGACACCAATAATGACCCTTTGCCCGACGATAGCTCGTCGGTTGGCATGGGGTGCTTACCTATAAGCTCCGGGCGGCGGAAAAACTTGGCGTAAAAAGCCGTGCAGAGATTGTGCAGTTTGCGCGGGAAAAAGGCTGGTTTGATCTGCCGGCTCCGGCCCGCCGTGCTGAGCTTTCGGAGGTCGCGCGTTGAGCCGTTCCCGTCGCGTCCGGAAAAAACATTACGTCCCCAAACTTGCTGGACCCTGCGCCGCGCGTATCGAAATGGGTCATGACCGCCGCCCGGTTGCCACCGATCTTGATCGCGGACGACGACGCGGACGATCAATTCCTGCTCCGGCGAGCACTGCAAAAAGCGAAGGTCGAGAATCCTATCGTGACGTTCAACGACGGCGACGACCTGCTTCAGTTTTTAACGGCCGGGACCGCCCCGGAACAGTCCCACGGAGCGCCGCCCTGCTTACTTTTCCTCGATCTGAACATGCCCCGGATGACGGGATTCGATGTCTTGGCCACCCTTGCTCACGCAAAGCTGGGACGCGGACTGAAGACCGTGGTCGTGTCCAGCTCGAGCCGGGAGGAAGATGTCGAGCGGGCGAAAAGGCTTGGGGCGAGCGAATACCTCATAAAATTTCCAGGTCCGGAGACGTTCGGCCGCATTGTTGCGGATGCACTGGAAAAGGTCGGGGGCGTAGAGGCGAAACGTGGGTCTCAGGATGCAGCATGAGAACGGCGCAAGAAGTTGGCTGCTCGTCGGCCGCATCAAAATGACGCCGCGGCGAGACCTCCCGGTGGCCCGTCTAGATCCCAAGGCTTTGGTCGCCGCGGTCGTCGAAGGGTCGCAGGACGCCATCATCGCACAGTCGCCGGACGGTATTGTGCTCACGTGGAATCCGGCCGCCGAAGCAATGTATGGCTTTTCCGCGGAGGAGATGATCGGGGAGGCGATGGCGCGCATCGTGCCCGCAGACAAGCGCGGCCGGTGACCGCGTAGCCGAGACACTCCTGACTGCACTCGCGCGCGCAACGTCGTGGACGGAGCTAGGCTATCAACACGAGGTCGTGGATTAAGGCCGTTCCATCATGGCGCCGCCATCGGCCGGCTTGGGATAACGGGAGCCAAGTCTCCCCGTGCTGTTCGTAGTGAGAACCCGGCCAGTGCGATCCACCGGAGGAACTTCCGATCCGGCCCAGTATTCGACGATAGACCGCATGCGTTGCTCGGTCTGCGCCCGGCCCATTGGCTTGATGTGATATGCGCTCGCGCCTAGGCGGCGACTACGTCTTCGGAGATCGGCCGGTTGCGGAAATTATTCGCGAGCCATTCCTTCGCTTTCTCCGGCGTCACGTCCATCCAGAGGGAGCGCAAACCGGACTCCGCTGCGACGGGCTGGCCCTTTTTCTCCACCGGTGCGGCTTCGCCGGCACCGCGAAGCAATCCGGCCGCTTTGGCGCGCCGAGTGATGTTCCGGATCTCGTCGGGATCGAACTTAGCGGGACGAAGCGAGGAGGCTGTCACTGAGGTCATGGCGATTTCCTGTTTGGTGGCGGTTGAGCAGAATGGCGGTGCGCTCGCGGGATTTCCGCAGCAGGGCGGCCGCTTGGTTCTCGCGAGCGATGTCGTTTCGGGTAGCGAGATGGAGGTTTTCGGGCGCGAGATTGTTGGGGTTGCCGTCGATGAAGCGGATGACGTGGTGCCGCGGCACCTTGCGGCCGTGCGTTTCTTCCCAGATCGCTTTGTGCAGGACCGGCCGGCCGTTCTCAGGCGTCCACGGGCCCGACTGGTAGCCGACTTTGTGAGACCAAAACCAGAGGCGATCGCGCCAGATCACGCCCTGGCTGCAGATGTCGATCTTCACTCGAGCAGACCGCGAGTCTGTGCCGGCATTGACGCGCTGTGCGATCTCGTGCGCCCTCGGCGATGCGTAGTCGAACAACTCGACGTTGCTCGAGAATGGCAGATCACGCCGATCGCCAAGACGCGCGAGCTTCGCGCGTAGCTTGGTGATGAACCAGCCGCGGCGCTCGAGCGACCAGGTGCGCCACTCCAGCTTTAGCTCCGCCGGCACGTGCAGGCACGGCGTCCGCGCAATCAGCTCCTCGAGCTGCTCGTCGGTGAAGGGAACGTGGGGTAGGATTTTGCCGGTGGCGGGATCGCGCTTGGCGGTGCGGCAAACCACGCGGACCGGCAGTCCACGGGAGACAAAGAGTTCGCGAAGCGAACGCCGATCGCAGCCATATTTAGCGTCGCCGCCGAGCTGCGGCGCCGCGCGAGCCGGAACGATGGGACTTTTTCGATCGGGTTCGACGCGACCCAATCGTGCTGGAACGCGAATTTGAAAAACGTGCTCAGGATGCCGCGGCGGTTGTTCACTGTTTTCAGCGACGGCGTGTTGCGCTCGCAGTAGGGCCGGAGCCGCTGCGCGGTCAGGTCCGAGATCACGCAGCCGGGAAAAGCCTTCAACAGGCTGCGCAGTTCGCGGCCGATATAGATCACCTGACACGCCGTGATCGCGCGTTGGTCGCGCTCGCGTTCTTTTGCCCCGAGATAGTCGGCCACGGCCTCGGTGAGGAGCCGCTGCCGCTCCGGCTTGCGATAGTTCGTGAGCGTGAAGTCGGCGCAGAACATGAGCGAGTGACCGGCGCCTTCGAGCCGGCGAAACGCCGTTTCGGCGTCGCGCACTTGTTCGATGGTGAGCGAGGTCGCGATTTCGTTCGGCCGACCGGACTCGATCTGCGCGGCTCTGATTTCGAGCGTGGCCTTCTCGGCGCACGCTTCCTCCTTGGTCTTGAAATTGCGCCGAATGCGGACGCCGTTGAGCCGGCCGTCGACGCGCCACGACGCGGTGCCGTTGCGGTTTTCGAAGCGAGAAACGAGGAACTCTGAGCTTTTCATGGGCAGGTTGCCCACGTCGTTTGGTCAACCTAGCTTCCTCGAAAAATTAACTCGCTGATTTCCAGCTAGTTTAACTGGCGGAGCGGGTGGGATTCGAACCCACCCACCCGCTCCGCCAAGCTTCGATGCTACCGCTGTTTGCGCGCCCGAGAAGCCTAAACCTTCACAAGGAGCTTCACTAAATCTAGGCGACGCGCGCCCTGAGTTGGCCGAACTTGTCGCGATTTGGCCGCGGCTATCGGTGCCACTTCGTGCCGCGTTGCTGGCAACTGCGAGAGCGGCTGAACACGCAGCGAGCGACCAGCGGGAGCGGTCGCCCCGAGACGAGGCCAGCACCGGAATCCGGTGCGAAGCGGGGCCGAGTGAGGGCCAAGGCGCGCCCGAGGGTAGCGAGCCCGCCCCTTCTAAGCAGGAGGAGCGCTGCGGAAAGGAGGATGACCGCGCGTGACTCCGAACGAAAACGGCCTCCAGAGCGCTGCAACGCTACCGGAGGCCATACAGACGCCATCTTTGGGAGAGGGCGATGCCTACGGAGCAACTTTACGCGTCGGCGTCAACGAGCGGCGAGAAATGGCCGTGGATCGGGCGGAGACGGGATGCCGGAGCCGCGCGGAGCGCGGCCCGGCATCCCGCGACGCCCTTCCTTGTCAGAATAGTAACAATTCCGACGAGAAACGGAAAAGATACAGGCTCACTCGGGTCCCTGGCTCTGATGATCTTTACACGACGCGGGACAATGAGCGCGCGGTTTGGAGTGTAATCGATGGAGACACAATCGAGCGATTTGGTCTCCCGACAGCTGCAGAGGCGAAAGCGGCTTTCCATCTCCGATTGAATACCGCGTCGTTCGTAGAGCACTGGGGTAGAGACCATGCGCTCTTCTTCACCGTGACTGACGAAGAGAATGTCCATCCGACTTTGTTCGCCCGTCGCTGGAATAGCTTCCTCCGACGAAGCGGTGCATGGATTCGGAGCTATATCCGCGTTCTGGAACCGCAGAAGCAGGGCCGGCCTCACTATCACCTCCTAGTGGCTGTGAAATGGAACACGCTCCCGGAGGAATTCGATTGGGAAGCTTTTGAGAAATGCCAGGAGGAGCGTCGTGTGAATGGACCTTCGGCACTGTTTCGTGAACTGCGGGAGCGTTACAAAAGATCGGCTGCCCCTGAACTCGTGCAGATGTGGAAATTCCTTCGCAAAGTTCTACCGAGATATGGCCTAGGCAGAGCTGAGTTGCTGCCACTGAGGAAGGGCCACGAAGCAATCTCCGAATATGTCGGCAAATACCTCGAGGCGGGATTGGCTCTCCGGAAGCACTCGTGGAAGGGATGTCGTAGAGTAGAATTCGACCGACGGTCCAAGGCATGTTGGTTGGTTTGCACCCGAGTCTTCGCATGGCGTTCTCCTGGGTCGGCCGTATGGAGAAGGAGAGTCGGAGAGTTGGCATCGGCGGCGGGAGTCACCGATTTCGAGGGGCTTCGACAACGGTTCGGCCCGAAGTGGGCATATTCTCTGCGAGAGGCCCTGATCTGTTCAGACCGAGATTCGTGGCTGATGTTTGTGAGCGTTGTAGGCGCCATGCGAAACGTATAACATATCAGTAAAGCCAACAATAATTGACTCGGAGGAATAGTCATATAGAGCACCGGTGCATGAATAAAAACCCTGCTAACATTACGCGCATAGACGTCGAGAAGCCCCACTCCCAGCATTGCTGGGAAGTCAAAATTGTCCGCAAGCATGGGGAGTCATTTCACAAGAGCTTCTCGGACTCCAAGCATGGAGGAAAAAATGGCGCCCTTGCGGCGGCTATTAGGTGCCGCGATGAAGAGATAAAGAAACGCCCGGCGCTCAACTCCTTCGAGCAGGCGATTAGGCTGAAGAAGTCGAATCGGTCGGGGACCGTGGGCGTTCGCCTTGGGACCAAGGTGGTCAGGCGGGGAACGAGTGAGTGGGTCTATCCTGGCTATGTCGTAACCGGAACACCGGTCTCTGGCGGAAAGCCGAAGACCAAGTATTTTACTTTTAAGTCCTATGGTTCGGAGAAAGCAGCAAAAGCCGCTGCCCTCGGGCAGAGGCGCGCGTGGGAGAAAAGTCTTAAAGCGAGCGTCGAAGAGAAGCTGAAACAGGTTGACATGAAGTAAACCGACAAATGGGTTAACGGCATGTCAACTGACTTTCCATTCGTGGAAGTGCCGCCTGAGCTTGGCTGTGTGTTTGGTGAGCCGCTGACTGGAACGCGGCTTTATCACTACGAGGGTGCGCAAGAAGAGGCGTCGTATTGGGCCGATGCTGTTTTTAAAGTAGCGGGATACTGCGTTTCGCCCGGTGGTGTTTCCATGTATGCTCCTGTCTCCCGGGCGGCGGTCCACAAGCGATTGAAGGAAGGAAAACTCACGGGGTTTTTCTTTCACATCACAAAGCGGAAGCGGAACCTATTTGGGGTGGACCGCAGCAAGCGTGAGTTGGCGATCACGTTCATCCCTGTCAGCGAATGCAAGGCGTGGGGTGAGGAGATAGCTGCGCGAGCTATCCAGCAAGGCGCTGTGACCAAGAAGGAATTGGAAGGCGATAAGCCGGATTGGCATGGAGACTTTCTCGAGTGGGATTCGCGCTGGACGCGCCAGCGCAAAACGAAAAGGTCACAAGTGAAACCAAGCGCAAGATTGCCCGACGGAGACCGGGTGCTTCGGTTGCCGGACGTTGCCGCGATGCTCACACTGTCAGTGAAGTCGGTTCGGCGGATGATAGATCGCGGTGAGCTCCCCGCGACTAAGGTGGGCGGAGTGTTGTTGGTTCGAGAAAGCGCGGTCATCGGACTGGTGCCGAAGCTGCAAACCTCAAACTAGGATGCTTTGCTACGTTTTCAGACCGAAAGGGGAGCCGCGTTTTTCGCGGTCGTTATCGTCTCAGCAATGGGCGTCGAATCTACGATGTTTCGCTAGGTGTAGATAAACGACACGTAGCAGAGGCGAAGCTGCACAAGATTAGGCAAGAGCGGGAAGCGGAGCTACTCGGCCAACTGCCGCCCCGTGCTCTGCGGGAAGCCGCGCAGATGTCCTTTGCCTCGCATTTAGACGACTATGTCGCCGACCTTGCTGGGCAAGGCCGGTCGCGAAAGCACGTCGCATTAACGCGCAATCGTGTGGGGCGCTTAGCGAACGCGTGCGGATGGTCGTTTGTTCATCAAGTGACGCCCGATTCGTTCAGCGCGTGGCGCGCAGAACAGGCGCTTGCTCCGAAAACAACCAACGAATACCTGGGACTAGCGAACGCGTTTTTCAACTGGATGCAGCGGCACGGGCGACTCGCTGTGAATCCTCTCGCAAACGTCAGAAAGGCGGAAACGCGAGGGAAGGAACGTCGCGTGCGCCGTGCATTATCGGATGACGAAATTGCGCGGCTGATCCGTTTCTCCGGAAAGCGCGCCTTGGTCTACCCTGATAGCCGCCTACACTGGTTTACGTCGGGGCGAGATGAAGGCGCTGCGTTGGAGTGATGTTTACCTCGATGCCACCGAGCCATACCTGATGACGCGCGCGTCGACTTCTAAGAACCACAAGGACGAACCGCTGCCGCTGCATCCTGAGTTGGTGAACGCACTACGGCCGCTTCGGCCGGCTTCTGGCGAGATGACGGGGAAAGTTTTCGCTGGTGGTGTCCCGAGCGCGAAGACCCTCCGAAGGGATTTATCCGCCGCCGGCATCACTGCCACTAACGGAATTGGAGCACAGGTCGACTTCCACGCGCTGCGCCATACATGGTGCACAACGCTTCAACGCTACGGGGTAGCCCCAAGGGTGGCACAGCAAGTCATGCGACACAGCGATGGCCGGCTTACCTCGAAAATCTACACGGATGCTTCGCTACTCCCGCTGGGGCATGAGATCCGGAAAGTGAAAGTGCCTTCACTAGGAGCTTCACTAAATTCCGGCAAAACGTGTCCGGGAGTGTCCAAGGCTGGCCAAGTGCCAGCTATCGCGAGCGTATCGGAAACGCCCTCTCATGAGGAAGATGGCCTCGTTTTGGCTACCGATGACCATACGTGGCCAAATGCCGAAAATGGCGGAGAGGGTGGGATTCGAACCCACGGTAGGTGTTACCCTACACCTGATTTCGAGTCAGGCGCGTTAGACCACTCTGCCACCTCTCCGTGATTGCTCTCAGCGCCATCGCGCCGAGACAGAAGGCGAGACCGTAGGACTCGCCCGCGAAAACGGAAGTCGAAACTTCGCGTTTGCGCACGACGCGATGATCGTGCGCTGCGGTTAACGATTGGTGTCTTCGCCGGCCCGCTCCACACCGCCATTCGCAGGCAGGTGATGCGGCAAAAAGAAGTAGTAGTTCATCAACCACCAGCTGCGCGAAGACCGGTAAAGCAGGGCGGGCACGCCGAATGCGCCGATCAGGGCGAGCACGATCGCGACGCGCGCGCTGATCACTTCGTAGAATGCCAGCAGCGCGAGCGGGACCAGGAAGCAAACGGTCGTCACGCCGTAGTTGAGCGAGAGCGAGCCGAGAAAAAAGCCTTCATCATTGCCGCGGTTGAAAAACAATCCGCAGCGCGGGCAGTTCTTGTTCACCTCGAAAAGGGTGCCTTCGCGAAACAGCGTGCGGCCGCCGCAATTGGGACAGCGGTTGGTCAGGCCTCGGGCGATGATCTTGGATCGAGTGACTTTCATGTCGGTGGGATGGGACGTGTGAATCGTCATTCTTCGCCCGAACGGGCGCGGAGGCAAAAAAAAAAAAGGCGCTTCACCGGAGTGAAGCGCCTCGAGAGTAGTTTTAAGCGAAGCTGAGCGAACTCAGGCGCCGAGCTGATAGCGCGTGAAACGGCGGACCTGGATGTTCTCGCCGATCTTCGTGATCTTCTCGGTGATGACTTCCTTCACCGTCTTCTCGGGCAGCTTCACGAACGGCTGGTCGAGCAGGCAGATTGTGGAGTAGTATTTGTCGAGCTTGCCCTCGACGATCTTCTGCACGGCCGCGGGCGGCTTTCCCTGGACCTGAGCGGTGGCGATGTCGCGCTCTTGGGCGACATCGGCTTCCGGCACTTGATCGCGGGAAACGTAGAGCGGATTCGCGGCGGCGATCTGCAGGCAGATGTCCTTGCAGAGCTGCTTGAAGTCTTCGTTGCGGGCGACGAAGTCGGTCTCGCAATTGACCTCGAGGAGCACGCCGACTTTGCCGCCGACGTGGATGTAGGCCTCGATGAGACCTTCCTTGGTGGCGCGATCGGCCTTCTTCGCCGCAGAGGCCGCGCCCTTCTTGCGAAGGATCGTGGTGGCCTCCTCGACGTTGCCGTTGGCTTCCGTGAGGGCTTTCTTGCAGTCAAGCAGACCGGCGCCGGTGGCGACGCGCAGGTCGTTGACCATTTGAGCGGTGATGGTGGTGCTCATTAACGTAGAGTGCAGTGGGTGTTACTCGGCTTTGACCGGGGCCTTCTTGGCGCGCGTGGTCTTCTTCTTCACCGGGGTAGCCTCGGCTTCGCCTTGAGCGGCTTCGGGAGAGCCTTCAGCGGGAGCGTCGGTCTGAGCGGCGTCGGTTTCGCCCGCGGGAGCGGCGGTTTCGACACCAGCGGTGACGCTGCGCAGATCGGCGGCACCACGCTGAGCGCGACGGCTGTCACGCTGGCTCAGGCCGTTCTGGATCGCGGCGACGACCGTCTCGACGATGATGCGGATCGACTTCACCGCGTCGTCGTTGCCCGGGATCGGGTGGGAGAGGGTGGTCGGGTCGGAGTTGGTATCGCAGATACCGACGCAGGGGATACCGCAGCGGGCGGCTTCGGCGACGGCGATCTTCTCGTGATTCACGTCGACCACGAACATCGCGGTCGGGAGACCGGGCATGTCGACGATGCCGGCGAAGTTCTTCTGCATGCGGACCATCTCGCGCTTGATCGCGGCGACTTCCTTGGAAGCGAGCTTGGCCATTTCGCCGCTCTGCTCCTGCTGCTGATACTTCTTAAATTTGGCGATGGAGCGCTTGACCGTCTCGTAGTTGGTCAAGGTGCCGCCGAGCCAGCGGTCCACGCAGTAGGGCATGCCCGTGGCGGAAGCCGCCTCGCGGATGATTTCCTGCGCCTGGCGCTTGGTGCCGACCAGGAGGACGTTGCCGCCGTTGGCGACCGTCTCTTCGAGGAACGCGGTGGCCTTCTCGAGCGCCGCATGCGTCTTGCCGAGGTCGATGATGCTGATGCCCTGGCGGTGGTCGAAGACGAACGACTTCGAACGGGGATTCCAGCGCTTCGTTTGGTGCCCAAAATGCACGCCGGCATCGAGCAGGTCTTTAGGAGTGACGTTCATGTGATCTATGTTTCTCAAAACACAGGTCGGCCAGTGGGCCGCCTTGCGATCCTGAGGATGATGTTGTTGTTGGTTGATTCTACCGACCGGTGGAAACCGGGTGGCAGAGCGGTCCAAAACACAGGGCGGCCGAGGTGCTGGCAAGCGTGAAGTCGGCAAAATCAAAAAAGGGCGTTGACAGAGAAAACCGCGCTGAACACGTTCCGCCTCCCATTTGTTGCAGGGTGGAGCAGCCTGGTAGCTCGTCAGGCTCATAACCTGAAGGTCGCTGGTTCAAATCCAGCCCCTGCACCCAATTTCAAAAGCCCTCCCACTGCTCGGGAGGGCTTTCTTGTTGAGAGATTCACGCACGCGGACGTGAGCTGCGGGGTAATGTTGCGCCGCCCCGTCGTTGGCCACTGCGAACGCCTGGCCGGGTTGAACTCCTTCGAGCGGCCGCGGCGAACCCTCGCACTGGCGATATCACAGAAATCGAGGAGGTTCCTCTCCGTCCATGAGCACGTTTCCCACCTACTACGATCTCACCCAACGTCCGCCTCGCAGCTGCCATGTTCGACTCGGCGGCTATGTGATTCTCCCCCGCTTGATCGACAAGGCCCGCGCCGCGCTCGCGGGAAAGCTCGGCGACTACTACGACGGTCCCGAGGGCATGAACGGTCACTTCCTCCGCTTCGTCGGCATAGAATATTCCGAGTTGAAGCAGGTCATCGCCCAAGGCGGTGGTGACGCTGACATCCTCGCCTGGGTGGAGGCCCATGGGAAATTCAAACGCCAGCCTTGGGAAATCGCCGCGTGGAGTGACTACCAGTCTCGGCGAGCCGTGGACAGCGACGCCGAAACCCTTGAAGACTTCGCCAAGGCGATGCGGCGTCTCCACCCGACTCGCGAGGACATCAAGACTCGCTTCGACTTCCTCGATCTCGACGACCACTGCTCCTTCGGCGGACAGGCCTGACGAGAATCTCTGCACAACCGGCTCGTCGATGACGCGGGGACTCGCTAGTCCTCGGTTGATGAAGCCCAGCAATGCCCCGCGTTCGGCGTCGCGACCGCAAAAGTTCCGCCCCCGTTTCGCGTGGTCGCAGGTGGGAGTCTTGGCGATCCTGCTGCTCATCCCGGCCTGTGCGCTCGGGCGGCTGACGTCTGGCTCGGATATTCGACTTCTGCTGGGAATGTTCCTGAGCCTCTCGGTTTTTGCGTTCTTCGCCTATCGCAGCGATAAACGTCGTGCGGAAGCGGGAGAGTGGCGCGTGCCGGAAGCGACGTTGCACGCGATGGCACTGTTGGGTGGCTGGCCCGGAGCGTTTCTGGCGCAGCGCGTTTTCCGCCACAAAACATCGAAGCTCTCCTTCCTGTTCATCTTTTGGTGTGTCGTGGGAATCCACGAATACCTCGCCGTCGATTTCCTGCTCGATTGGCGCTTCTCTCGCGGCGCGCTTCAGTTTCTCCAACAGCAAATGGCGTGAGCGAACGCCGGTAGGGACTGTCTTCAACGACCGGCCGGCGTGCATGCACGGTCCGGGAAATCCGGTGGCGGAATCTGCGATGTGAGCGGGATGAACGCCACGCAGAACAATGCGGCGCGTTTTTGCGATGCGACTGACTGTCTGGGCGCTCGCGCTTGTTGTTGTTTTCGGAATTTCGGTGAATGAGTCTCTCGGCAGCGCAGCGTCGCGCTGGTGCAACGCTGAACGTAAGCCGAGCACGATGGGCAAAAGTTACCACCTCCTTACTCCGGAACTCCGATCCTGGTTGGAGCGCCAAAAGATTTTCTTTGTGGCGAGTGCGCCGTTGGATCGCGAAGGACACGTCAACTGCTCGCCGAAAGGCGGCGATACATTCCGGATCCTCAGCGAGCGTGAGGTCGCATACCTCGATCTCACGGGCAGCGGCATCGAGACGGTCGCTCATCTCCAGGAGAACGGGCGCATCGTGATCATGTTTTGCGCGTTTGAAGGGCCGCCGAAGATCGTGCGATTGCACGGCATCGGGGAGGTGATCTATCCGCATCACGAATCCTACGCGGCCCTGCGTGCACAATTTGGTCCCCACGAGGGCGCGCGAGCGATCGTTCGGGTGACGTTGAACCGCATCTCGGACTCGTGCGGCTACGCGGTTCCTCTCTTTAACTACTCTGCTCCGCGGGACGTCCTCGATCGTTGGACCGAAAGCAAGGGCGCCGAAGGTCTCGTGGCGTATCGCGCGCAGAAAAATCGTGAGAGCATCGACGGGCTGCCGGGCTACACGGGCAGGTAGCAGACCGTCACCGCAGAGGGTCTATCTCGCGGCCATTTGCGCGATCGATGTCGGAAAGCGGCTCCGGCGTTCGTTGAGGTGGTAATCAGAACATCACCACCATGATCAAACAGCTATGTCTCCACGTCCCGGTCGCCGATTTGGCCAGATCACGGGCTTTCTTTCAGGCGCTCGGCTTCTCCGAAAATCAGGAGTTCACTGCCGACACGGCCGCGATGGTCGTCTTGAACGACACGATCTCCGTCATGCTTTCGACTCATGCCAAATTTCGCGAGTTCACCCCCAAGGCGGTATGCGATACCTCGCAAGCGGTCGAAGCGCTCTTTTTGCCTGAGCTGCGAGAGTCGCGAAACAGTGGACACGCTGGTCGCGAAGGCCCTCGCGGCGGGCGGCTCCACCTACGACAAGCCCGAAGATTTCGGCTTCATGTATACCCACAGCTTCGTCGATCTCGACGGGCATGGCTGGGGACTCTTTCACCTGACGGAGACGTCGCCGAGTCAGTGAACCGCACGTGCGTGCGGAGCAACCTCACGCGGCTGGCCGAGGCATTGCGGCGAGATGCGCGAGGTGGCGATTTTCGAGGCGCTGGGCTTTGCGCAACGCTTCCCACATGGGTGCGCAGAGTTCGCGACCGAGGGCAGGGTGATCGTGCATGATGTCCCATAATCCCATGCGCACCCATTCGCTGCGCGAGTGCCACTCGGGCATGCCGAGAATCGGATAAAGGCAGACACCGCGTAGCGGCACGCCGAGGTCGAGCAAGGTTTCGGCCGACGCGGCCACGTAGTTGAGCCACCGCGGCCGCATATCGTGCACATGCGCGGTTTCAGTGATGAGCAGTTCGCCGCCGTAGCGTTGCCACACGCGCTCGATCAGTTCGGTGAGCGGTGCACGTCGCGGATCTTCGTGGGCGAGAGGAGCGTTCTCCGCGCCGAGTTCCCACTGGTTGGTCCAGTAGTAGTTGATGCCGACAATATCGAGGTGATCGCGACTGCCGCCCAACTCGGGGTGCAGGTTGCCGGCGAGCACGTCCCACGACTCGAACACGGCACGTTCGTTGAACCCGCGACACGCCTCGGCCAAGTCGGGGCGAGTGATCGGCGGCACGACGTGACAGATCGGATCGACGTTGACGATGCGTGCGGACGGCACCGCGTCCCGGATGGCGTTGATCCCCGCGATGGCGGCGCGCGCGAGGGCGTATTTCAACTCGGGGCCGCGTCCGCGTTCGTGTGGCGCGAACCGCCCCTGCTTCGCCCGCGGCCCACGCAAAATACGACGGTTCGTTGATCGGCGTGAAGTAACACGGGCCGCCCAGCGTGGTGCAGATGTAGCGCGCAGCAGCGTGGCAATAGTCCGCGAAACGTTCCGGGAACGTCTCCGAAAAGAGATCCACATCGCCCGGATATCCGTAGTGAAAAAGATCCCAGATCACATCGATGCGGTAGCGTCGGCTCGCTTCGACGAAGGGGCGCACGGTGCTGAAATCGTAGCGACCGCGTCGATCGACCAGCGGCCAGCGGATCGCCTCGCGCGCGGCGAAGATCCCGACCTCGGCCAAACGACGATAATCCTCGTCGGCGTGTGTGTCGTGATGCGTGGCCGCGATCTGATCGATCCACTCGCCGTGCCGGTTGTAGCCGGTGGCGCCTTCAAAACCGGCGAAAAAAAGCTCCTGAACATAGGCGTGATCGATCCGACTCGTGGCCCCGCCTCGCAACGTGCGGGACAGCGCTTTACGCTCAAACCGACAGCGGTCCGGCGGTGTTGCTCCCGCCGACGGCAAGATTGCGGTAAAGCTCCACCAGCGCGGTCGGCTGCCGTGCACTCGAGTGGTCGAGGTCCCACAAGCCCATGTGCTTGTAGTAATACTCGGCCGGGTGCTGGCCCTGCCGATAAGCCCACGTGACAAGCGTGAAGAGCGGCCACCACGTGTAGCCCAGCAGCGGGATGCCGTCCGCACGCGTCCGCCGCGTGGCGGCGACAGAAGCATCGAGCCACGCCTGGCGTCTGGCCACGGAGCCGGTGGCCGCCGTTTCCGACACAAACAAAGGCGCGCGATAACGCTCCCAGTAGCGTCGTGAAAGTTTGGATACGATGTCGCCTTCGCCGTAGGTCATCACGATTCGCGTGCGGCCTTGCCGGGTTCTCTGCACGCGTTTGTCGGTGAACATCGGGTAGAGATTCAGACCGATGAAGGGCAGGGACACGCGATGTTCGCGGAACCACGCCAGCTCCCGATCGGTGACGCCATGCCGACGGAGCCAGTCGAGCAGCGAGTGCCCCTCGGCAATGCGGCCGGAGATCAGATCGAGTGCGAAGAAAACCAGCTCCTGCCGATGTTGCGCCTCGGCTTCCAACGCCGGCTCGGCCGCGGTGTAGAGATCGGTGGCGTCGACGTGCACGGGCAGGATTTCCGGATCCACCGATTGCAACGCGCGCGTCGTTTCCACGATGCCGCGACACACACCGAGCATCACGCGGATGAAACCACGCCAGCTTCGCTCAAACGGCGGCCACCAGCCGAGGCGGCCGCAATACCACGCCGTGATGCGCGGCTCGTTCAGCGGCGTGTAGGCGTGGATGTGACCCTTGAAACGCTCCGCCACGCGCGCGGCATACTCGGCGACAAACTTCGGATAATCGGGATGGAGAAACGCGCCCTCGATCCACGCCGGCAAGCCGTAGTGCACGAGATCGACGATCGGCGCGACGCCTCGATCGAGCATGCGCTCGAGCGGGCCGTCCGCGGATTCCCAGTTCCACACGCCCGGGGCCGGATTGATGCGGTGCCACGGAATGCCGTAGCGCGCGGCTTGCACGCCGAGGTTCGCGATCAGGTCGATGTCTTCGCGCCAGCGCGCGTAGTGCCCGGTGAGTTCGTATTCGTCCAGCGTGCGACCGGTCTTTGCGTGAGGAGCGGTGATGAACGTGTCCTCAATCCCCGTGCACCAGAAAAAATCCCCGCGCGCGGCGAAGGAGGCAAAGGCGGTCAGGCGAAGATCGAGCATGAGAAACAAGCCGCGCGCTGCGCCGGCAGCGAAAAATGTTACGCCTGATCCCAGCCGATCACGAGGGTGGGGCCCACGGGGTAGCGTCCGCAGTCGAAATCGTAAACGGTGAGCCCGCCGATCGCCGCGGCGTCGGCAGGGACGGCGCAGCGAAGACGCAAGGTGCCGAAGCGCTCGACGCTCTCGACGACCTGTTGCAGCAACTCGTCTTCGACCGACACGCGCAAAAGGTAACCGTAGGCGCCGCGTGCCTGACGCAGATAACTCAACGCACCGCGGGTGTCGTGCGGATGATCGGGCAGGGAGGCGCGGTGAATCGCGAGACCGTTGAGCGTGAGTTCGAAATCGGTGGGGAAGCGATGGCTGTCGGTCTGCGACACATCCGGGCGGTGCGCGGAAACCTCGCAAAGCACGCGCAAACGGCGGGCGTCGCGCAAACGGGCGAGCGCTTCGTCCTGAAACTCCCATTCGAGAAACCCTGAACCTTCGCCATACGCGCTGCCGGCGCTTTCGGCTTCTTCGCGCGACGTGCTGGCGTCACTCCACTCGGAGATCGTCCACTCCCAGACGCGACGGCGCAGGATCAGCGTGCGACCGCGATCCTCGCGCGCGGGTGGAGCATCGCCGCAGACAAAATGTTGGATGAAATTGCGCGCGATGGTTTCGCCCTCGCGCGTGACGGCCGCGACACCGAGCGTGCAGAGCATCGGTTCATTCGGCAGCGCGAGTTTGATCGTGCGCGCGAGCTCCACGCGGTGATGAGGAAACGCGATCTTTGCGCGGCCGCGGGCGAGGTTCGGATGCTCGGTGCCCGTCGTGTCCATGCCGTAGTAATACCAGAGCAGCGTCACGTCGTGGCTGTGCCGCCGGGAGAAATGAGACGAAAACACGTCCACTGAAATCTCGCCGCCCGGCGCGACGCGTGAGATGGGCGCGGCATCGATGGGCAGCACGTCACCCTTGTTCACAATCGTCGGATCGTAGCCGAACTCCTTCGGCGTGCGGTCGTAGTTGAGGAAGCCGTTGTATTCCCACTCGACGTCGGTGAGTTCGGTGTAGATGTAGGCCGACAACGAGCCGTGGCGCCGGAGTTCGTTGGTGAGAAACTTGAACGTCCAGCTCACGTCACGATCGCCATCGAGCGCGCCGACGCCGCCGTATTCGCTGTTGATCAGCGGAGCCACCGATTGCTGGTAACCCTCGACGTAGTTGAAGTTGGAGCCGCGATAGGTTTTCGCGACGACCTCGGCGATGTGCTTCCTGGCCTTCTCGTAATCGTCGATGTAGAAGTGCCACGAGTTGATGTCGGTATCGACGTGGCCGTAAGCGGCGAGATGCTCCCACACGACCACGCTCATGTCCTCGATGAGGCGCGTGGGATCGATTGACTTCGCGAGTTTCCACATCTCGTGCACCCACTGGAACGACGAGGTGTTGAGCATCTTCTCCGCGACTTTGGCTGCTTCCTTTTTGCTGAGGTTCGGCGCGATGAACTTCATCAGCTCCGTCTGTCCGCCGAAGCCCCACGTCTCGTTGAAAATGCACCACGCGATGATCGAGGGGTGGTTGAAATCGCGGCGGAACCCCGCGTGCATCATCTCCTCGAATCTCCGCCGTCCGAGTGGCGTGTCACCGCCTTCGCCGAAATTCGGGAAATCCTGCATCAGCAGCATGCCCTCAAGGTCCGCGTAGTAGAGCACCAGCGGGTCATCGAGTTTGATGTGGATGCGAAGGAAATCGAAGCCGACCTTCTTCGCGTAGGCGATGTCGTTGCGGAGCGTGGCGGCGTTGGTCGCGGTGTAGACGCCGTCGGGATGGTAGGATTGGTAGAGCGCGCCGCGCAGGTAGATGGGCTTGTTGTTGAGGGACAGCATCGCCGGCTCCTTCGCGTCGGGAGGCGGAGTCGTGGTGCTGATCTTTCTCATCCCGAAATAACCGCGCACCTCGTCGGTCGGCTTCGAGTCGTCCTCGAGCCGAAACACAACGCGGTAAAGTTTTGGATCCATCGTATCCCAAAGCGAAACGGGATAGAGCTCCGCGGCACACGTCATGGTGCGACCATCGCCCGAGAGCGTGAGGATCTGCGGCGGCGCTTCGGGCGGGATGATGGCGACGGTCAACGTCGCGTCGGGCGATGTGCCCTCGCAAAACACCTCGAAGCGCGCGCGTCCGGTGTCGATGTCGGGCAGGATGCGGAAGTGATCGATGTAGGCGGGGGAGCGCGGCTCGAGAAAGACGGTCTGCCAGATGCCGCTCGTCGTCGTATACCAGCCCCACTGTTTGCCGACGGGCTGTTCGTGATTGTCCATCGGGTCCTCGACGCGAATCACCAGCACGCCGCGTTGCCCGCTGGGAGAGTTTTCCAACGCGTCGGTGAGATCGCACTCGATCGGCACGTATCCACCTTCGTGATGCAGCAGGTGCACGCCGTTGCACCAGATGTCGGTGAAAAAGTCCGCCGCGCCGATCGTGAGGATCACGCGCTTGTCGCGCCACGCGCGCGTCGTGGGGATTTCGATCGTGCGGCGATACCAGCCGACTTCGTAACGCGGCGCGTAGCGGTGGTTCTCGCGCGTCACTTCGACGGGATTGAGGAACACCTGGGTCGAGTAGTAGTTGTCGTTGCCAGCGGCGTGGGCCTCGCCCCACGCGGCGAGCGACTCCCAGCAATACGGCACGACGATCTGCTGGCGCCAGGTGGGGCCGGCCGGGGAGAACCACTGCTCATCGACCCCGCGACGCTTGGGATCGAAGCGAAATTGCCACGGGCCGTTCAGATTGAGCCAGTCCACACCCTCGATGGTGCCGCGCTGACGATCGGGCCGTGGATACTCGGGACGGGGGATGGGCGAGCCAGTGAACATGCGAAAACGAAACGGTCTGAACGCGCGAAAGCGGGCGAAGACATCGGCGGTCCGATGCTGTTCGCCCCTGCGCGGGAATTCGGGAAAAATCAGGCGACCGCGAGAGCCTCGGTGCGAGTGAGGCCGCTCAGTCGCGAATACAGCGCCAACGCCTGACCGACGACCTGATCCATGTTGTAGTAGCGGTAGGTCGCGAGACGGCCGACGAAGTGGACGTTCGGCGTCTCGTCGGCGAGCGCGTGGTATTTTTTGTAGAGGGCCGCGTTGTCGGGGCGCGGGATCGGGTAATACGGATCGCCGTCAGCGCGCGGATACTCGTAAACGATGCTCGTGAGCGGATGCTCCTGGCCGGTGAGATATTTGAACTCCGTGATGCGCGTGTAGGCGTATTCGTTGGGATAGTTCACCACGGGCGCGGACTGGAAGACAGGCTTGTGGTGCGTCTCGTGTTTGAACTCGAGACAGCGGTAAGGCAGCTCGCCGTAGCGATAGCCAAAATACTGGTCGACCGGTCCGGTGAAGATGAGCGACTCGTGCGAGATCTCGTGCTGCACCTCCTGATAGTCGGTGTTGAGCATGATCTTGATGTTGGGGTGATCCAACATGTTCTCGAACATGCGCGTGAAGCCGCGCGCCGGCATCGCCTGAAACTTGTCGGTGAAATAACGATCGTCGCGCGACGCGCGCACCGGCACGCGCGCGGTCACCTGCGCGTCGAGCTCCGAAGGATCGAGTCCCCACTGCTTGCGCGTGTAGCCGCGGAAAAACTTTTCATAGAGCTCGCGCCCCATGCCGTTCACCACGACGTCCTCGGACGTGACGATTTTGTCGCGCTTCTCGGCGACGGACGCGAGAAAGCGCTTCATGCCTTCAGCGTCCAGGGAGAGCCCGTAGAGTTCGTTGATCGTGTCGATGTTGATCGGGATCGGCACCAGCCGGCCATCCACGCACGCGCGCCGCGATGCTGGTATTGTCGCCACGCGGTGAAGCGACTCAGGTAATCGAAAATCTCCGCCGAGTTCGTGTGGAAGATGTGCGGCCCGTATTTGTGAATCAGGATGCCGTGCTCGTCGTAGCAATCGTAGGCGTTGCCGCCGATGTGCGGACGCCGATCCACGATCAGCACCTTCTTGTTCATGCCGGCCGCGAGGCGTTCGGCGAGGACGCTGCCGGCGAACCCGGCACCCACGATCATGTAATCAAACATAGGTCAGAGGAGTGGCGAGGAACGGGGAGGGAGCGGATTCGCGCACCGGGGTGTCCGGACGCGTGAGCACTTCGAGGATGTGGCCCTTCATCCGTGCCGCGATCGCCTCCCACGTATTCGCGGCGGCAAGCCGCAGCCCGCGGCGCAGATGATCCGCGGACGGCGCCAGCGCTTCGCGCGCGCAGAACTGGATGAACTCGTCGTGGGATTCGGCGATGTGCGCGATTCTCGCGAAGTTGGTCTTCACCTCGGAAATCGCGGTGGAGACGACGGGCTTGCCCGCCGCCATGTATTCGAGGGCCTTGGTCGGATTGATGTATTCGGTGGCGGCATTGAGCGCGAACGGCATCAGGCACGCCGAGAAGCCTTTCGTGATCGCGGGCAGCTCCGCGTAAGGCCGGCCACCGATGAAGTGTAGATTCGGGCGCTTCGGAAACTCGTTGGGGTCGACCTTGGCAAACGGGCCGACCATGACCACGTGCCAGTCCGGCCGCGCGTCCGCGAGTTTCGCGAGCAGTTCGTAGTCGATGCGCTCGTCAACGACGCCGAAGTAGCCGAGCACCGGGCCCTTGAGGCTCGCGATAAACGAATCCACCTCGAGTTGAGGAGAGCGGGCCTTGCCGAAGTGCGCGACGTCCACGCCCGTGCCGTAGAAATGGCAGTTGGGATTCAGCGGCAGGCGCTTGTCGCGCATCTTGCGTCCGCCGCAGAAAACGACGTCAGCGAGGCGCAGGAGCTGGCGTTCGCGCTCGATCAGTTCGGGCGGAGCGGCCTTGAACTGCGAGAGTTCGTCCATGCAGTCGTAAACGATTGCCCGCTCGGCGAGATGACCGGCGCCAAATGCCGTCACCGCCATCGGATCGTAGAACCACAGGATGGGATGCTCGAAGCGACCGTCCGTATCGTCGCGGAGAAACTCAAGTAGCAACCGACGTCGTTCGCGATCGATGAAGGAGCCTTCGGCCCAACGCTTTGCCGGCAAATGCATCGCCAGGACGGTCACTCGCGGCTGGCTCGTGGGGCAGCGCGCGGTGACGTAGGATTTGTCAGTCTCCGTGCAATACGTCTCGACGAACAGCACGTCGTGCTCGCGAGCGAAGCGGGAGAGAAACTGCTGCGGACGCTGCCACACCCAATCCCAGCCCAGGTGACAGAAACAGATGATGGGCGCTTGGACGGGCGTGGCTGTGCGCGCGGGCGTTAGCCGCGGGGCGAGACGCTCCGCGAAGAGCGACTTGCTGGCGACGCTCGCTGTGCCGGCCGCAATAAAGGAAGCGGAAGTGGAGGGGAAAATCGGTGAACTCATGGTCAGGGAGGAAGAGGGCCCGCGAGTCGACACGATCACGACCGGGCGCCGTGGGGGTGGGCAGCGCCGGTTGTTCCGGATTCGGTGGATCGCGCGACCGCGGAGGCCGTTGCTGCTAATAGTTTCCGCCTTCGGAATTTGGTTCAGCGGCTCCCGAAAGCCCGCGGCCCGGGACGTTGGACGGTCCCTGTCACCGGTTTCTGGATACGCACCATCATTCCCAGCGGATTGCGTAAGGGTGGCGGAGTTTCCCCGGGCGAAAATCCGCCGCTCCGACGAGGAACGATCCCGCAAACCGCCGGAACCAATCGGGGGCATCACCCTGACACGACATCTGAAAATCCCCCATGCCGGGCTTCCGAGATCTTCGATTTACCCCGCGTTGACACCTGAAGTGCTGCACTCGTGCACGAGGTGTTCCGAATGGGATGCTCGATGAAGAAAATCTGCATCCTGATCTTCGCTCTCCACCTCAGTGTCCTCTCCGCGGCGGAAAATTTTTTCGGTAGTTTTGCCGAGCCGATTGATGGCGGAAATCTGGATGTGAACGCGTCCACCTTCGACGGCACCGTGGCGGTGCTCAGTCCGCGCTGGCATGAGAGCGAGGCGCTCGGCGGTGGTGCGGGTGGTGTGCGCTGGCGCAATATGATGTTTGCGATCCGCGGCGTGAAGGGCCGCATCGTGACCTTTCGCCTGCCGATGATGCTCCCGGGCAGCAACGTCATGGTGCACAACATGGATACCGTGACGCTGCACAACGTGCATCCGGTGTGGAGCGCCGATGCGAGCCAGCGACGCTGGCAGCCCTTTACCAAGGTCACGCGCTACGGCCCGACCGGCGCGGGCAGCAGTGCGGTGCGTTTTCCGTGGGATTCCGCCGCGGTGAAGTCGACCGCGACCGTCTCCACCTCCGCGTCCCGCCGCGAAGATTACGGCTGGGAGTTTCGCAACACGGAGCCGTTCACCGAGGATGTGGTTTATGTCTCGATCAACGAGCACGCGCCGGTGCAGGAGTTCTACGACTGGCTGGAGAGCGATGTCTTCACCAACGGCTGGGTTTCGCCCACTGCGAGCGAGGCGAGCCCGGGCACGTTCATGATCGGTTATCAGTCCGGCGCGCCCGCGCAGGCCGGCGGAGGTGCGGCGTTTACGCGCGATGTGCCCGACATGCCGCTCTACGCCTTCCGTATCCAGGAACCGGGGACATCGCCGAAGAAGCTCGTTTTGCTCGTCAGCGGACAGCACCCCTACGAAGGCCAGACCAAGGCCGCGCTGCGCGGCGCGGTCGAGTGGATTCTCGACCGTGACGATCCGTCTGCAGCGGCGTTCCGTCGCGAGTATGCCGTCATCGTTTATCCCTTTGTGAATCCTACCGGCGACTACGCGGGGCTGTGGCGCGGCACCGCCTACAACCCGCGGAAAGACACGAATCGCAACTGGAACACCACGCTCACGAATCCGACCGCCGATCGCGGCATCGACACCGTGATCATCCACAAAAACGCGATGGTGAAGGACGTGGCGGCCGAAGGTCTCGGGCAGCCCTATGCGGTTTTCGATTTTCACCAGAACTTCGGCGATCGCCCGGCGACGCTCGACTACGCTTTGCACGTCCAGAACTCCGCCGCGTCGGCCTACGTGGCGAAACTCAACAAGATCGAACCGACGGCCGATATCGCGGCGACGACCGACACCACGACTTTGCGCGGTTGGTGGACTGCGCGCGGTGCCTCGATGGTCGTGGTGTTCGAACGCAGCACGTATCACACGCTCGCGAGCGAGCACGCCTTCGGCCGCTCCACGATGCAGGCGTTGGCGGCGGACTTGCCGCCCGTTGTGATCCCGCCCGAGGTCGAGCCCGAGCCCGAAGCGGCGCCTGAGCTGAAGGAGCCGCTGGAAGTGCTCCACGACGATTTCACCGGCTCCGGGTCGCTGGCGGGGCGTCGTCTCGAAACGGGTGCGACCTGGCAGGTGGGGCAGGGGGCGATGACGATCGCCAAAGGCGTCGGCACCAGCTCTGCGGACTACCTCCGCGCGATCATTGACGCGGGTCGCGCCGATGGCGCCGTCGAGGGCGCGTTTACGCTTCTCGGCAGCGACGCCTACGCGGGCCTCGTGATGCGCGCCACCGATACTTCGAGCTTCCTCATTTTCCGCATCAAGACCACCGGCTGGGTGTTTGCCCGCGTGTCCGCCAACACGTCGGTCACGCTCGCGAGTGACAGCGGAAAATTTGCGCTCAACACGCCGCATCGTCTGCGCGTCGAGATGAAGGGCAGCGAGTTCAAGTTTTTCATCAACGGGACTCTCGTGCGCACCGCCACCGAATCGTCCAACAAGCTCGCCACGCGCGTCGGTGTTTCGTCGGGCACCAAGGTGAAGTTCGCGGTCAGCGACTTTTTGTTCGAGCGCAGCGCCGACGGTGACGAACTCGCCTCGAAACCCGCATCGCCGAGCGCTACGCCGGTTTTGGTTCGCGACAGTTTTGCCGGCTCCGGTGCGCTCGGTGGCCGCACGCCCGAGCAAACCGTCAACAACGCCCGCTGGTCCCTCACGCAGGGCACCATGAATCTCGTCAACGGCGTCGCGAAGGCGCCGACCACCGACTACGTGCGCGCTGAGATCGACACCGGTGTTTCCGACGGGCTCGTGCAAGGCCGCATCAAACTGCTCGGCAACAACGCCTACGCCGGTCTCACGTTTCGCGTCGTGGACCGCGCAAACTTCCTGTTCTTCCGCCTCAAGCCCGATGCGTGGGTGTTTGCCAAAGTGCAGGGCGGCAAGGCCACGACCGTGGCGAGTGGTGCAAGACGCTTCGCCGTCGGCACCGCTTACACGCTGCGGGCCGACTTCCGCGGCGAGCAGATCAATCTCGCGATCGACGGCGTGCAGGTCTTCTCCGGCCGCGACACCACGCACCGTTCCGCGACGAAGGTCGGCGCGTCCAACGGCACGCTGGTGGGCTTCGAACTTGACGATTTTTTGGCGGAACGCTGACCGATCGCTGGGAACTGGTCGGGGAAACCCGCGTCTGTCGCGCGGTGAAACCCTCAGGTCGTAGCTTCCTGGTTCTCGCGCTGTTGTGTGGGTGCGCGGCCGTCGCTTCCGCCGAGGTCGTGCTCAACGTGCGCGATTTCGGGGCGATCGGAGACGGACTCGAACACCAGATCGGTGACCGCGAAACGGCCAAACGTTTCAAGAATCTCTCCCGTGCTCATGCCGCGCTGCCGGCGCTGAAGTCCAACTGGAGCGCGGATGAAATCGCGTTCGAGCTCGCGAAGCGGGCGCTGCCACCCGAGGGCGGCGTGATCTATTTTCCGGCCGGCCACTACGTCGCGACAGGACTCGGTTGGCGCATCATGCGGGATAACGTCACCTTGCGCGGCGACGGGCCGGAGCGCACGACGCTTTCCACGTCGGCCAACATCAACGATGCGCTCGCGCTGGCCGGCTATCGCCATGTCGGCTGGTCGCGCGGTTATGCGTTCGATGCCGAGGAAGGTGCGCCGGGTGAACGGACGCTTACGGTGCGCGAACCCGGCGGGGCGGAGTTCTTCGCGCCGGGCGACCTCGTGTTTGTGCGCAACGGCTCCAACCGCTACGACCAGGACTACGGCGAGTTCAACGAAGTCACCTCCGTCGAGGGTCAGCGCATCACGGTCGCGTATCCATTTTCTCGAGACTACCGGGCCGACGCGATCAACTGGTCCGGCAAGCTTGCCGCCGACTTCACGCTTCCGAAGCCCTATCGCGAGGGCGTGGCCACATTCGCGAAAGGCGAGGGCGTCGCGCTGCCGGGCAAAGGCACGACCGTGTCGATCGGCTCCGCAGTGCTGCGCGTCGTCGATCTGCTGCCGAATAACGGCGTCGTGCTCAAGAATCCTGGCCGCACCAATCCCGCTCCCGGCACGGTGTTGCCCCAGGGATCGTTGGTTTCGAAAGAGCGCGCTTTGATCAAGCTGCAGAAGTCCACCCGCAACTTCGCGGCCGAGGGGCTCACGATTCGCGGCCGTCGCAAGGCGCTCAATCTCTCCAATACCTGGAACTCCCGCTTCACCGATTGCGTGTTCGAACGTGCGCCGCAGGGGGCGCCGGTTAAGGGCGGCCTCACGATCGATGGCGATGGCGGACGTTTCGCGCGGTTTGAACGCTGCGTGGTGCGTGCTGCGCCGGCGATGGGCATGCAGTTCGCGCGTTCGTTCGCGGGCGTGGTGTTCAACGAATGTCGCTTCGAAAACACGAACGTGTCGTTCACCGAGTTCAACTTCGACTGCGAGGTGGGGAACAGCGAGTTCGAGGTGATCGGATCCCGCGCTCTCAGCAATGTCGTGATCGTCGGCAAGTCGTGCGGCGATCTCCGCATCCACCACAACGTGATTCGCGCCCGCAACGTCGAGTGCGTGTTCGATGCGCACATGGACATCCAGTCGTTCAAGCGCTCCGGCCCGCGTCTGCTCGTGATCCGCGACAACCGCATCGAGACCGACGCGCGCCAGGTGTTTCGCCTCGGGCGCGATCTGCCCAAAGCGGCCGACGACAACCGCGTGCTGCCGCTCGACCCCGGCATGTCGCTGGCCACGGCCCTGCCGGGCGCTCCCTGACGCGTATCCGGGAAACCCTTACACGCAGCTCAGGCGTGTTCCGGGGCGGTTACGGCGGCCCAAGCCGATTCCGCCGTTGTCTGGTGGAGCCTAATCTCGTTCTCCATGCCTGCCTCCGGATCTTCGACTTTTTCGCCACCTCAGACTGCCGGTTCCACCGCCGAGGTGGCCCACGATAAAACCGCGGCCTCGCCGGCTGCTCGCGTCGTGATTTGGGGCATCAACTACGCGCCGGAAACGACAGGTATCGCTCCTTTCAATACAGAACTCGCGGAGGATCTCGCCGCGGCCGGACATCCGGTCGAGGTGGTCACCGCGTTCGCGTATTATCCGCAGTGGAAGAAAGCGCCTGAAGATCGCTTCCGTCTGTATCGCACGGATCGCCGCAACGGCATCGCGGTGCATCGCTGCTTCCAATATCTGCCCGGCAAGGTGACGACCCTCCGTCGCATCTTCCATGAACTAAGCTTCGGGGTGACGTCCTTCCTGCGCGTGCTGAGTCTGCCCCGCGCCGATGTTTACTTCGTCGCGAGTCCGCCCCTCGGGCTCGGCTTCATGGCGTGGCTGGCCACGCGGTTGAAGGGCAGTCGCTACATTTTTCACGTGCAGGATCTGCAACCCGATGCCGCCGTGGGTCTCGGCATGTTGCGCAAAGGCGCCTTCGTGCGCGCGCTCTTCTGGCTCGAGCGCTTCGCATATTCGCACGCCGCGGCGGTCTCCGGAATCTCGAGCGGCATGATCGACGCGTTTCGTCGAAAAGGCGTGCCCGCCGAGCGCTGTGTGCTTTTTCCCAACTGGCTGCGCGGCGCGGCGCCGACTGCCGGCGAACGCGGAGCATCGACGTTTCGCGCGCGGCACGGCGTGGCCGCAGACGATTTTCTCGCGGTGTATTCGGGGAATCTGGGACACAAGCAGGGCATCGAGATCTTGCTCGATGCTGCGGAGCTGTTGCATCGCCGCTCCGGTTCGGATCCGGCGGCGTCACGGGTGCGCATCTTGATCGTCGGTGCCGGTGCCGCTCGCGAGTCGCTCGGGCAGCAGATCGCGGCGCGAAGGCTGCCAAATTTGAAGATGCTCCCGCTCCTCGACGACGCGGACTACGCCGCGATGTTGAGCGAAGCCGATGTCGGTCTCATCACGCAGGCCGCAGGCACGGGCGGGTGTTTTTTTCCGAGCAAACTGCTCACGGTGCTGCGCAGTCGTTTGCCGGTGGTGACGGTCGCGGACGACGACAGCGAACTCGCCAAGGCCGTCGCGGAAGGTGGCTTCGGTCTCAACTCGCTGCCGGGACACGCGGAGGATCTCG
Organism: Opitutus sp.; assembly: GCA_024707325.1. Lineage (GTDB taxonomy): Bacteria > Verrucomicrobiota > Verrucomicrobiia > Opitutales > Opitutaceae > Opitutus. Next base: position 1,802,429 of record JANPZY010000001.1, read on the forward strand.
CGACCAATCTCGAGCGGGCGAGCGGCGATCCCGCCGTCCTGACCGAGCTCAAGGCCCGCACCACGTGGGTGGATCAGTTTCATCCCCGGCACGTGTTGCCGCAATTCCGTCGCCGTCTCGCGGAAATCGCGCGCGGCGATCGTGGTTCGGAAATGGATTTCGAGACCGAGCGCGCACCGGTGCGCTCGTAAAGGGTCCATCCCGCTTTGCCCCACCATGTTGACTGAATCTCCGCGCTCCACCGTCTCTGTTCATCTTCACGCGCCGCCGTCGTCCTCCCGGGACGATCGTTGGCAGTGGTGGGCGAGCGCCGTGCTCATCGTCGGCTGCTGGCTGCTCGTGTTCAATCAGCAGCGGCTCGAGTGGACGGTGAATCCCACGTATTCCTACGGTTGGGCGGTGCCGGTGCTCGCCGGTTATCTGTTGTGGGAGCGCTGGCGCACGCGCCCCGAGGCGGCGCCGAGCACGACGTGGTTTTGGTGGACGATCCCGGTCGCGCTGTTGATCGCGTATCTGCCGATTCGCGTGATCCAGGAAGCGAATCCCGACTGGGTGAAGATCAACTGGTATATGACTGCGGTCGCGCTCGGGCTCACGCTGAGCGCGGCGGGAGCGATCGGCGGCTTGCGCTACGTGCTCTACTTCGCGTTCCCCGTTTTCTTCTGCTACACCGCGCTGCCGTGGCCGGTGTGGATGGAGGAGTTTTTCACGCAGAGTCTGATGAAGGTAAATGCGAGCGCGTGCGCGGAGCTCCTCACGCTCTTCGGCCAGCCCGCGATGGCGCACGGTAATCTCGTGCAGATCGGCGACGCGTGGGTGGACGTGCAGGAAGCGTGCAGCGGCATCCGCTCGCTGCAGACCGCGTTCATGATGTCGCTCTTCTTCGGTGAATTTTACCGGCTCGGCTGGATCGGCCGCGCGGGGCTGTTGCTGTCGTCGTTCGGCGTCGCGTTTGTGCTCAATCTCGGCCGCACTTATCTTCTCGCTCACCTCACCGCGGTCGGCGGCGATGCTCTCGCGGAAAAGTGGCACGACACCGTCGGTCTAGGCGTGATGTTCGCCTGTCTCGCCGCGCTGTGGGCGCTCGCAGAACTGTTTCAAAAACGTCGTCGCAAACCGGCGCCGTCGACAGCGCCCGTTTTGCACATGCGGCCGGCGCGTGCGCCGTTCCCGCTCTGGCTCGCACTCGCCGGCGTCGCCTGGCTCGGCGTGAGCGAAGCGGCGACCGAATCGTGGTATCGTTATCACGAACGCCAGATGCCGGCGCCCATCGCGTGGGATATGGCGTGGCCCGAGGACGCCGAGAACTTCCGCCGCACTGAGTTTTCCGAGCGCGCTCGCGCGCTGCTCAAATACAACGAGGCCACGTCCGCGGCGTGGCTTGGTTCGGAAGGCAACCAGTGGCAGGCCTACTACCTGCGTTGGTATCCGGGGCGCGTCTCGAAATTCCTTTCGGGCAGTCACTATCCGACCGTGTGCCTGCCGGCGACAGGTCTGAAACTCGTCGCGGAAACGGGCACGCTGCTCTGCCAGGTCGGCGGACTCACGATTCCGTTCCGCACCTATCTCTTCGATCGCGGTGGCACCGATGTGTATGTGTATCACGCGATCCTCGAGGATGTGCCGTCGCCGGAGAGCCTGATCGCGTATCGTCAGGCGAAGTCCAGCGAGCGCCTCCAATCCGTCGCGCGCGGCGAACGCAATCTCGGCCAGCGCGTCATCGGCGTCGCGATTGCCGGTCCGCACAGTCCTGAACAGGCCGAGGCCGATCTCGAGCGGATGCTCGGGCGTATGATCCACGCGGATACACCTGACTTTGCCTTCCAAGTTTCCCCATGACCAAACTACTCCCTGCTGACCGGCGCATGCGCATCATTGTCATCTGGACTGTCCTCGTGGCGGTAGCTGTCGGCGGCTATTTTTCCGCGCGATATCTCGCCTGGCCGGCGGTGAAAAGCTGGCGTGAAGCGCGCCTCAACCGCATGGCCGAGGAGTTTCTTGCTCAAGGCAACTACACCGACGCGCTGCTGACCGCTCGCAAGAATCTCAAGAAGAACCAGCGCAACCTCGAGACCTGGCGCCTCGCCTATCGCATCGCCGAGGCGAAGGATTCGCCCGAAGCCGTTTACTACCTCGATCACGTCGTGAAGGCGGGCAAGAAGCTCCCCGACCGCATTGCCTTCATCAAACTCGCGATGCGCCACGGCTACATGCGCCATGCCATCGAAGCCGTCGAAGGCGCCGGCGAAGAGGCGCGCGACAGTGCCGAGTTTCATCAAATCGCTGCCGAGGCGTTGCAGCGCGCCAACCGCGCCGTCGCGGCCAAAGTCCATCTCTACTCGCTTGTGCAGCTCCGTCCGGACGATCACGCGGCGCAGCTCGCGCTCGCCGAAGCCGAGTTCCGCGACGACATCGCGCGTCCCAATCTCGATCTGCGCCGTCGCATCGCCGACATCGCCAACGATCCGGAGCTGCGGGTGCGCGCGTTGACGCTGCTCGTGGATGACGCCGTCACGCGCAAGGACGCCCAAGCCGCCGCGCGCTTTGCCGAACAACTCGAGCGCGAGACGCTCGAGCCCGCGCAGGCGCTTCGTGTGCTCGATGCCTACGAACTCGCCGATTCGTCCCGGCTCGCCTCCTACAGCGACGTGCTCGCGAAGCGTTTCGCCACGGACGAATCCGGCGCGGCCGCGTGGCTTCACCGCGAGCTCGCTCTCGGTCATCTCGCGGAAGCGCGCACGTGGTATCGTGCGCTTCCCGAAGAGACGCAGAAGAAACCTGCCGTCGCGCACGCGATGGCCGACGTTCTTCTCACCGTCGCCGATTGGCCGGCGCTGCGCCAGCTGCTCGAACGCTCCGATTGGGCCGACGAGGATTATCGTCGCCAGGCTTATCTCTCCTACGTTGCGCGCGCCACCGGTCGCCCGGTCGAGGCGCAGGACGCGTGGAAATTCGCCGCGCTCAAAGCCGGTAACAAACTTCCCCAACTCGCCGACCTCGTCGCGCGGGCTTCGCAGTGGGGCTGGAACGACCAAGCTGCCGAACTGCTCTGGAAAGTTTTCAATCTCCTCCCGCAAAACGAGTCCGTGCGCGACCAGCTCATCGCGTGGGAGCGTCTGCAGGGCAACACGAGCAATCTCAACCGCCTCTTCGCGAAACTGCTCGAAGCGGATCCCGATAATTTGCAGGCGAAAAACAATCTCGCCTACACGAGTCTCCTGCTCGGCTCGAATCTCACGCGCGCCTACGCGATCGCCCGCGAACTCTACAAAGAGGATCCGAAGAATCCGTTCTTCGCGACCACGCAAGCCCTCGCGCTGCTGCGTCAGGGCAAATACGCCGAAGGTCTCGAAGTGATCGAGTCGATCGGTCCCGTCGCCCTCGCTCAACCCGAGCGCGCTGTGCTGCGTGCGCGTTTGCGCGCGAGTGCCGAGCCGTCGGAAAACGTGGCCGATCTCGTTGCCGGCATTCCGCAGCGCCGCCTGCTGCCCGAGGAACGCGCGCTGGCCCGCGGAGCGATGACTGAGATTGCGCGCGCCGACAAGGCCGCGGGCGCGGGACGTCTGCTCAGCGAGCGCCGCGCCGACAATGAAGCGCACGGCCGTCACGGCTGGACCGCGCTGCTTCCCGCTGACGCCGTCGATCTCGAAAACCCGAAGGTGCTCGCGGCCGACACGCTTTTCGCCGCGGGAGATTTCGCCGGGCTCGGCCAGTCGCTTCGCTCCGGCGCGTGGGGTGGCTCTCAGGAGCACCTCCGACTTGCGCTGCTCGCGTTTGTGGGTCGTCAGGACGGCGAGCTTACGGCGAGCAAGAACTCCTGGCGCGCCGCGCTCGCGACCGCGGGCAGTGATACGACGAAACTCACCGCGCTCACCACACTCGCTCAGGCTTGGGAGTGGCGCGACGAGTATTTCGAAGCCGTCGATCGCCGCTTCGCGCGCAACGCCGCCGACACAAAGGCGCTCGGTGAATTGCTCCAGTATTATCGCGCCGCCGGCCGCACTGCCGACATGGCGCGCGTGCTCTCGACGCATCTGCAGTCGCAGCCCGGCACACCCGATCAATGGAGCCGCTTCGCCTACTACAGCATGCTCTGCAACCTCAACCTGAGCCGCGCTTACGTCGCGGCGCAGAAGGCGTATCAAGCCGCCCCCGATCAACCGGGCAACCGCGCGATTTACGCGTTTGCGCTCTGGAAGCAGCGCCAGTTTGACGCCGCGTGGGAACTGCTCGCCAACGCGCAACCCACCGGCGAGGGCGTGGCGCCGCGTCCGTTGCTCGAAGCGATGATTTTGGCCGACCTGCAACGTGCCGCCGACGCTTCGCAGCGGCTCAAAAATTATCAGGCGCAGGACGCGCTGCCTGAGGAGGAAAACCTCGCCGCGACGCTCCGCCGCAAACTCGCGGAGCGCGAAAATTCCTCACTTTCCGCGCTGTGAGTCGTGTCACACCGCGGCTTGGGTCGGGCCCATGTCCGTCCCGAGTCGAGCCCCTGTGCGCACCAAGTCGGGACGAGGCGCGGACCACCTCGAGCCAACGTGCGGACCACGTCGGACCAACGTGCGAACCACGTCGGGCCAAGTTGCGGACCACGTCGCGCCAAGTTGCGGACCAGGTCGGATCAACGCGCGGACCACGGTAGCCCGGAAAAATGCCAAGACAATATGTCTACTAATAGTTGACATGTTGGTTTGGGGACGGAAGGGGCACGAGGTGCGGCCCGAGTCAGTATCGAGTGCGAAACAGGATCGCGTGGAACGGCGGTGCGCACAAGGTCGCGTCCAGGCACAGCGAGCTGGGATTTGATGCGGTGGGACGGCTCCCCGAGCCGTCCGCAGGACGCCGCCAGAAGCGACACCGTCGTCCCGGCTGCAGCCACACTCGCGGATTCAGAACCCGAAGCGCCCAAACAGCAAAGTCGCGGCCGCAGCAGCGAAGAGCCGCGCCAACCTCGAATTAGGGCGTATCCAAAAACCGGATGCGCGGAAAGGCCATGCCAACACGTCTACTAATAGTTGACATGTTGCTTGGGGCGTGGGCCGGGGAGGCGGGAGCGTTAGCGGAGGAGCGGGAGCGTCAGGCGGGGGGCGGGAGCGCTAGCTGGAGGAGGTGGGGCGTTAGCTGGAGGAGGCGGGGGCGCGGCGGGCGGGGGCGGAGGAGGTGGCGGCTTCCTGTTGCTGGCGGAGCTCGATCGTCTTGGAGACGGCGAGAAATTCGTAGAAGGCGTGGAGGCGGGCGAAGATGAAGCCCTCGCGTCCGTCGAGGAAGCCGAGTTGGAAGAAATAGACGTAGACGAACCGCAGCGTGGGACGGAACGGCAGGCGGCGCGCGACGCTTTTCACCCAGCGGCGGAAACGCACGGCGCGCGATTGGAGCGCGGTGGAGGTTTCAGTGCGACCGAGTCCGTCTTCGACGGCGAGCTGCGCCTCCCAGTTGGAGTAGCGGTTGTGTTTCTCGACGAAGGTCGCGATCGACGGAAAGGCGTAGTGATCCATCTCGGCGCGGAGGCGGCCGGTCTGGCCCTGGACGATGATGTGCTCGTGCACTTCGTTGTCGCCGCTGCCGGTGGCGCCTTGGACGAGCCGCTCGTAGCGGCCGAGGCGGTGTTTGAAGAGGCGGAGATTCCAGTTGGGGTAGTAGGAGTGGCGGAGCCATTTCCCCATGAACATGAAGCGGCGGTTGATCCAGAAACCGGTGCAGCCGTGGCCGTCGTGGCGGAGCAGTTCGTCGAGTTCGTCGCGCGTGGACGGCGGCATGACTTCGTCGGCATCGAGGATCAGCACCCAGTCGTGTCGGAAGGGCAGGTTCTCGAGTGCCCAATTCTTTTTCTTGGGCCAGATGCCGTTGAACTTGAACTGCACGACCTCGGCGCCGTGACGTTCGGAGATCGCGATCGAGCCGTCGGTGCTGCCGGAATCGACTACGAAAATCTGGTCGGCCCACGCGACGGACGCCAGGCAGCGCGGGAGGTTGGAGGCCTCGTTGAGGATCGGAATGACGACGGCGAGCGGAAGTTTTTGCGAGGACATCAGGCGTCTAGAGATAGCGGCCAAACCAGCGGAGGAGACCGACGGTGTTTTTCAAAGGCGTGGAATGGACGATGGGATCAGACCGCCGCTGGGTCCGGCGGTTCGGGGGCGGGAGGAGCTGGGCGAGGCCGTCGGCGCGGAAGAGATCGGAAGCACGTGCGCGGTCGGGTTCGGCGGAGGCCCGGATCGCGCGCCAGCCCGGCGAGTTGAAGTCCATCGTGCGGACGTAAAAACGCGTTTCGCGGCCGAGGCGCATCTGGAGCATGCGGCTGAACGTGGTGGCGCGGCGCCGGATTTTCTGAAACAGGCTGCGATCGCCGATGAGCGGACGCGTGTCGAAGTAGTTGCGATCAAGCTCGAGGGCGGCGAGCGAGGGGAAGCGCGTGGTGAGGAGGCCGGTTTGCACGCGACGTTTCACCGTGAGTTCGCGCGGCAGCGAGGCCATGAGCGCGACGAGGCCCCGATCGAGCGAGGGCAGGACCGGCCAGGCGTAAGCGGCGTAACGCCAGGCGCAGTTGCCCACCGGGAAGCGCTGGCGATGGAGGAGATTGGTCCACCACGTGCGCTGGTAGTCGTTGTCGCCGGCGCGGAGATAGTTGTCGACCACGCGGGCGCGGACGTCGGCGCAGGCGGATTTGAGCGCGGGATCGCGAATGAGCAATTCGAGTTCGGCTTCGTCGAAACCGAGCGTGCCGATGCGGAGTTGGTCGAAGTGCGCGCCGTTCGCCGTGGAAGCCACGGCTTTCGCACCGCCGGTGACCGCGTCGAGGGTGAGTCCGCACACGATGCGATCGACCGCAAGGGTGCGGGGCGCGGTGGCCATATTCCAACCGATGGGGATGGCGTAGAGCCCGCCGCTGAGCTGCTCCCAGTGCATGCTGTTTTCGGCGTGCTGGGGATAGAGCGAGAAATCGACGTCGAGCCGGGTGAGCGGAAGCTCGAGCTCGCGCGCGACTCCGGTGGCGCAGATCGCATCCATGTCGCTCGAGCGACCGTAGGTGAAGCAATGCGGCCGGATCTCGAGCTCGGTGGTGATGCCCGCGAGAAGACGCGAATCGAGTCCCCCGGACAGAAGCAGCCCTGGTCGATGGCTCCGGGCGAGAGAGGCGGCGATGAAATGCGAATGCCGCGCGTGCACCTCGGCGACGATCTCACGAAGCTCGCGGTTTGGCTGGGCTGGCGGCAACTCAGGCGGCGGCAGTTCGCGCGTGCCCTCGCCCGGGCGGAACAGCAACACGTGGTCGCGGGCGAGCCGGCGCACGCCGGACATGAGCGCGCGCCCCTCCACCATGCTGCTGGTGAGCAGCAGGGCGGCGACGGCGTGGAGATCGACGGTCCAGTTGAAGAGCGGATGGTGGCGGAAACACGCGGGGCTGCTGCCCGCGAGCAGGACCGTGCCGCTCCACCAATAGTAAACCGGAAACAAGCCCAAGACGTCGGCCTCGAGGCGATGGCCCAGCAGCGTGTCGGAGCGGACCGCGACGTAGTAACCGTTGCAGTTGCCGGGCGCGTCGAAATCGGGTCCGTGGGCGAGAGCGGAGGCGTCGAGTGCGACCCGATTATCGGCGGTGAGTGCGTCGCCGAGGAGGTGCAGCGCTCCTGTATCCGAAAAGTGGTGACTGAGCGGAGCGCCGGGCGCGAGGGCGGCGAGAAAATCCGCTCCAGCGGTCGAGGCGACGGAGACTTCGAAGTGGGGCAGAAAAGCCAGTTCGATCCGCGCCCGGGCGACGAATGCGGCGCGTCGACCGTGGTCAGGATCAACGATATACAGAAAATTGGACATCGGCTGCCGCGCACGGACACCACGGAGGGCACGCGGTGCGGACAAAAAAGGCCCCCATGGAAACGGGGGCCTCGAAAGAACCAAGTTGTAGCGAGCAACCGATCAGGCCGCGGCGGCAGTGCCGGGCTTGCGGAAGCGACGGTAGGCCACGACGCCGACGAGCAGCAGAGCGCCGCCGAGAGCGTAGGTGGACGGTTCCGGAATCGGAGTGAACGTGACGTAGATGTCGCCGCGCACGATCGATTCACCCTCGGGAACCGCGGTCTCCAGGGGATCGTAAACGATCGAGAACTGGACCCAGGAATCGCCGATCTTGAGCGGAGCCGGTTGCACGAACGTCACACCGAAGGAATCGGGAACGCCGCCGCCTTCGCCGACGACACCACCGTTGGGGGTGTTATCGATCGAGAACGTAAGCGTGCTCAGGAAGAGGCTGTCGGAAACCGGGGAGGTGAGTTCGAGACCGAGCTGGAACTCAGCTTCCGCAGCGGCCGAGCCGAGCAGAGTGATGCCGTTGGTGATGGTGAAGAGACCAACATGAATCGGATCACCGGAACCGACATTGGTGAACGACTGGCCTTCGAACAGAATCGAACTCTGCGTCGAATCCAGATACGGGATGCCCGTGGCGAACCAAGCCGAGCTGCCATCGGCAGCGTTGACGACGGTGGTGTTAGGTTGACCGAAGTCCGTGAACCAGCCCGTTGTGCGGCCGCTCAGCTGAAGCTGAGCCTGGGCGACCGAGCACGTCAGAGCGAGCCCGGCGGCCGCCACCGAAAGAACCCTAGCGAGTCTTGAGTGCATTGTGATTGCTATATGTGTTACGACCCCCAACCGCGGGGATCTCGCTAAAAACCTTTTTCAGAGCTATCAATGCCTCAAGGTGTTAGTGCGTTTTGCGCCCCCGATTGGTTCATCAGGGAAAGCAACAGAGCCCGCGGAGGAACTCCGGTGGGGGCGCTGAGTCGGTGAGGGGTATGTCGCTCGTGTTACGCATCCTCTGTGTCGCGTGGTTTGGCTCGATTTCCCACGCCGCAACCGAAGACCTGTTTGGCGCCGAAGACGCTTCCTACGTGGAGCGGATCGGTTCTCGCGACGGCGGCGACCGGGGCATGCGCATCGTCGCGGTGGAGGAGCGCGTGGGGGTGGAGCGTCGCGGCGCCCTCGTGCGCGTCCCGGTGTTCTTCGCGGAAGGTGAGTGCCGTGAAGTGAACGAGTTGGCGATCGTCGACGCCGGGGGAAAAACGCGCGCGGTGCAGGCGGACGACGTGCGACGCGGCCCCGATGGCGGCGTGAGTCGCGCGCATCTGTGGTTCGCCACGGATCTCGCGCCGTGGGAGCGGCAGACTTTCACGCTCGAGCGGCGCGCGGCGCCTCCGCCGGAGTCGCTGCAGTGGACGGAGCGCGGGGACCAACTCGTGGCGCTCACGAACGCGGGTGAAGTTGTATTCAAAAAACAAGGACAACACGCCGGAGCCCTGCTTCGAGCGGGTGCGCTCGCGAGCGAAGGATTGCAGCCTTCAGTCATGCTGACGCGAGGCGGAGAGGTGGTCGCGCGTCTGCCCGGCGAGACTGCTCCGGACGTGCAGTGGGGCGCGGGGCCGCATTTCTGGAAACTGCGGGTGCGATGGAGCACCGCGCAGGCGCTGCTCGAGCAGGACTACCGGATCGCCCGGGATGGGCGCATCGTTGTATCACAAACCTTGATACCGCACGGCAAGGAGCCGGTGACACTGAAAGAACGCGAAGTGCTCGGCGGAAAGCTGACCGAGCCCGGAGCAAGCATCGCGGCGGTGCCGATCGGGTTGCGCCGCGAGCTGCGCGATCTGCACGGCTACACCACCGCGCTTTGGATCGCGCCCGGCGAACAAGGCGCCGGTCTGATCCTGCCGGTCACTGCGGGTGGAGCTTCCGGTCGCGCGACGATCGACGACCGCTCACTCGAGATTCTCGCGCCGGCCAACCTCTCCCAGAAAAACGCCGACGTGAAAGAGGGCACGCTTCGCGCGTTCTGGACCGAGCTGCAGTGGATTCCTCTCGCAACCGCGGACCGGGAGCAGGCGTGGGAAACGTATCGCGCCCACGTGCAGCCGCTCGTCGCGATTGTGGACGAGCCCGGGGTGGGACGGGACGAATATCGCGCGGCCCTCGGTGCGCTGATTCGCGAGATGAAGCCCGTCGGCTGGCGACAGGAGGCCGCGCGCGCTGTCGCGCTCGGCAATACAAAACGAGGTCACCAAATTCTGGATACAAAGCCCGCTCCCTCCGATGCCGATGCCGCCGCGCTGGAACGCTCGGCGCGCAACGCGTGGCGCAAACTCTCGGAAAACGGTGCGCGGCGGTTGCGTGAGGATGAAAAAGCCCGCGCATCGGGGCCGCTCGATCCGTATCACATCACCTACACGCATACGGCCGCGGCGGTGCTCGACGCCATGGGCCTGGCGCCGGAAAAAACGCGGCTGGTCGATCGGGCGTATGCGCGCGCCGCGCGGCAGTTTCTCGGTCGCGTGGACGAGACGGGTTTTCCCTACCTCGATTGCTTCTCGCGCGCGCTGAACATGCAGATGGGTGCCCTGGTGTTCGGTCTTGTCGAACCGTCGGGGGAAGATGCGGAGATCGCGGCGTTCTATCGCGATCTCGCCGGAGCGCCGTCAATCCGCGCGGTGCATGGTCGCGCGCAACGGCCGTATTCGGCGAAGGTGACCACATCGGCCGAATACTCCGATTACCTCTATCAAGCCGTATGCGACTACTGGATACGCGTCGCCGAGCTCACGTCGGGCGAGACACTCGAACTCCATCCGCTGGCGTTTGCGCGCTACACGGATTGCGTCGACGTGATGGCGGATCGTTACCACGCCGCCGATCCTGCAGATCGGGACGGCTCGGCGCCGGCGCCGCGGGCGAACTTTTTCCGCGCGCAACCGCACACGCATCGCTGGCTGGGCTGGTCGGTGGCGCCGTTCATGCGGCTCGCGGAGAGGCCGGGCGATTTCACCGGTGCGACGGAAGCGATCGCACATTGCCGGATGCTGGCGCAGCGTTGGAAAAATTGGCCCGACCTCACGTATTACGCGATCGCGTCCCTGCTCGCAGACGAACGGTTTCACGCCAGGGAGCGGCATGCGTTGCTCCCGATGCCGGACCGGGTCGGGACAGAGAGCGGACCGGGTCGAGCCACGGTGCGGTGGGAGCCGGTCCCCGGTGCGGTCGGTTACCGGATCTATCGCGCCCGCGCTGGCGGCGGTGGCTGGGAATGGCTCAACTCGCCCTATCGGGAAGGCGCGAAGAGCGGCGGGGCCGAGACCGAGTTCGTCGACGAACAGGCGCGCGCAGGCGACCGCTATTTCGTGACGACGGTGAATCGCGACGGCCGCGAGAGCCGCTGGTTTCCCGACGAACCGTTACTGCACTGACGGTTGCGGAAAGTGCGCGGGGCGCTGACCGAGTCCCGCGCGAATCTTCATTTCGATCGGGCGGACGCGGCCCCAGTAATTGGCGCGAAAAAACTGCCGGAAGGAAAACGACTGGTCGCGCACGAACACGACGTTGGGAAACTGCGTGAGGCTGTGTTCGTAGATGGCCTGGTTCTTGAAGTAGTTGTTGCGATAGAACACGACGCGGCGGCCCATCAGGGCGGCGCTGATCGCGCCGTGGCAGCGGTCGGTGTGGATCTCCGCAAAGCGCGCGACGTAATCGAGCAGCTTCTCCGGTTCGCGGTGCGTGCCGTGCGAGGCGTCCTCGTTGGGAATACCCTGGGGCAGGCGGCCATAAGCGGCCTCGTTGTCGCGACGAAAAATTCCCGCACGACCGGAATGCGGACGCGCGGCCCACTCCGAGAGGTCGGCGTGCAGCGCGAGATCGTGCCCGAGCAGGATGGCGCGCGCACCGGTTTCGATCCGCTTCAGCCGATCGTAGCTCACGAGTTCGCGGCAAAAAACGGTGTAACGCGCGTCCCACGAACGCACGAAGCGCCGCACCGGTCCGCATTCGAGGTCGAACGAAGCGGGGAGAATGATGATGCGCTTGAAGTTGCGCGCGATCCGCTGCGTGGCCTCCGCGAGCGTGTGACTGCCGCGGCAAAATGCTCCGCACCCGTAAACGAGAAGCACGTCGCCCCGGATGAAATCGAGCGGTGCGTTCTCCTCGTGAACCTCGCGCGGCTTCAGTCCGAGCGAAGCGAACAAGCTCCGGCCGCCCATGTGGATGAGGCCGTCGCCGCGATTGCCGCGATTGTAGAGAACGGTGAGCGAGCGATGACGCACGCTCTCGAGCGTCTCGAGGAGGTTGCCGTTCCAACTCGAGGGATTGAGGCGAGTATGGCTGAGAGGTCGAAACATGCGTGCGAGGTGTTGCGGTTCCGACAACACGCCGTCGCTCATGTTGCGCCGACGAGGTGATTCGCGGGGAGAACTCCGGAACCTCTTAGCGCAAAGAAGTCTGCGAGAAAACGGTCGGCCACATCCTCGAGCGCGTAGAGCCGTGCCGTCTCCCATGCGGCCTGTCGCAACTGGTCGCGGGTGCAGTCGTCGCGGAGCAGTGCGGCGAGCGCATCCGCCAGCCGGTCCGCGGGTTCCGAATCGCGATGATCGAAAACGATGCCGTTTTCCGCCGGCCGCACGAAATCCATGAAACAAGGAAGTGAAGAAATCACGGGCGCGCAGCCCGCCGCCATCGCTTCAAGCACCGCGAGACCAAAGGTCTCTCCGCGTTCGGCGAGCGACGGATACGCGAAGACGGCGGCGCGGCGGTAGTAACTGACGAGTTGCTGCTCGTCGAAAACCGGGCCCGTGAAAATCACGCTGTCGCCCGCGGGCGCGGCGAGTTGCTGCAGCTCGCGATGATACGCTTCGCCGCCACCACCTTCGCGCGTGGCCCACGGGCCGACGATGCGCAGTTTCCACTCGGTGAACCCCGCGGCGCGGAGTTTGAGAAACGCCTTCACCAAAAGGTGCACGCCTTTTTCCGGATGCACGCGGCCGGCGTAGAGGATCTCGCGCTCGGGCGACGTTTCCGGCGACACGAGATACGTGGAAGAAAGCGGATAGGGCACGACCGAGATGCGATCCTCGGAATCGGGCACGGTGTCGCGGATCGCGTTTTCGATCGGCGAGGAAACGGTCTGCAGGATCGAGCGGCGCGGGTAGAACTTGAGTTGACCCTTCGGGAAACGCGCGACGTGCACGTAGATCCGTCCGCGATCGGCGCGGCGTTCGATCAGCGGCAGCCAAAAGGTGTTGGTCACCAGCACATCCGCCGGCGGCAGCACGCGACGCACGCGACGCGAGTAGGCGAGGTCGAGGAGTTTCAGGCGCCACAGCGACGCGGGCGTCGAATAGCCGCGCACCCGCACGTAGTGAACGCCGGCATCGAGTTCGTTTTCCGGCAGCCCCGGGAAATCGCGGCCCACGTGCGTGACCGTGTGACCGCGGCGCGCGAACTCGCGGCCGAGCGCATACCACGCTTTTTCAACCGCTCCGCCGAGGCGCGGCGGCACGGGCAAAAACGCGCCCTGCACGATGGTGATGCGAAGCGGTGGTCGAGGAGCGATCATACACGGGTGGAAACGAGCGGCGGAGCTTCGGTGGGAAACGGTGGCGGGCGATGCGCGGCGGGGATGCGTGGCAGAATACGACGGGCCACCTTTACGAGCCCCTGGCGCAAAGAACTCGGGAGCGCGTGCGCGGATTTGCGACCGAAGTCCTGCAAGCGCCGGTAGCGCCGATTCCGCGCCACCGCGCGCGTGAGCGCGTCGTGCCACCAAGGACGCGGCGTCTCGTTCGCGGACACCGAGAGCAGGTATTCCAGTTCGTGCAGCCCGCCCAGAGTAGGGATCGACATGTTCTCGATCACCGAAGGAGTGAGCTTGTGCGGAAATGCGGGAACGTCGTCCGCACCCGTGACCGAGAGCATCAGCATGGTCCGGAGGCATTTTTCGCAACGGCAGCAATTCTCCGACGTGCGGCCTTCCCAACAAACCCGCAGGTGGCGCATCGCCATGGGCCAGTTGGAGAGGTGCTGGAGTTTGTCGATGCGACCGTAGGCGGAGCCGTCGTGCACGATCTGCATGAGTCCACTCGAGAGCAGCGGGTCGGTGAGCTGGTTGGAGCCGGTTTCCAACCGGAGATGGTGAAAACTGTGTGCCGACGGCAGCAGCGCGAACGTGTAGGCGCTCTGGAAAAACAAGAGCGCCGACGCGACCGCGCTGCCGAAGAAGACCTCCCACTTGAGCGGGAGAGCGCGAAGATTGGTCGCGGCCGTGTAGAGCGAGAGGCCGGCGTCGGAGGTAAATGCGCGGCAGCGATTCACGATTTCGTTGAACGTGCGCGGGTCGTTGAGTGGCACGTCGAAACCGTGCACGAGCAGCGCGGCCTGCAGCGGACGTTTCGCGGGAATCGGAGAAAGATGCGTGTGGCGGTAGATGCTGAAGGAACCGTCCACGCCGCCGGAAAATGCGGTGATGCCCGACGGCGAGCGCTGAAAACCGGACGGCGAAAACACGCGATCGGCCTCGACGTCGATGGGCGTGAACTCGCGCGGATGAAACGCGCAGAACGCCGACTGGAAATCCGCGAGGTTGGCCAGCAGTTCGGTCGAGACCGAGCCGCGCACGCGCAAGCGGCGTCGCTCGCGCATCGCGTAGAGAATCGTTGCCGCGACGAACGGATCCGCGAGGCGCGTGAGTTTCGGGCCTTGTCGCGCGGGAAAACGAAACCAGAGCGGAATCGAGCGACGGGCGCTGGATTCGAGACGCGCACCGAAACCGAGGAGATCGCCGTCGAGATGAGTCGGCTCCTCGATCCAGAGATCAATGGGAGGCTGCGGGGTGGCCAAGCGCATGGGACGTTGGGGGGACGGAGATGAGGAAAGGTGCGATCGTGTCCGCGAGACTTCGGGCGGTTTGACGGATTTCATAGCGTTCTTCGAAGCACCGGCGCGCAGCGTCGCTCATGCGGAGACGGACTGCGGGCGGCAGCAGATGCCAGCGGCGCAGCAGCCGCGTCGTGCCGTCGAGGGTGTCTTCGGCGACGAAGCCGGCGGTGTCGTGCGCGATTTCGGCGGAGATGTTGACCTTGTCGGAAATGAGCACCGGCGTGCCGACCGCGAGTGCCTCGGCGACAGCAATGCCGAAATTTTCCTGATGGGACGGGAGCACGAAGGCCTCGGCTTCACGCAGCGCGCCGATCTTGGCGTCACCCGTGAGCATACCCGTCCACAACACCTCGCCGCGGCGCGGCACGCGTGCGGCGGCAGCGCGGAGTTTGCGCTCCCAGGCGGGATCGCTGCACGGACCGGCGATCACGAGCGCGGGCAGAGATTGCTCGGACATCGCAGCCTCGGCGGCGAGTCGCGCATACGCTTCGATGAGAAGATCGACGCCTTTCTTCGGATGAACGCGTCCGAGAGAAAAGCCAGAACGGCCGGCGGCCGAGCGCAGGGAGCGCGGCGTGAAAGGCGGCGCGTTGGCGTGCGGGGTCGCCGCTCGGCGCGGCTGTGCCGTAGGAGACAATGCGCTCGCGCACTTGATACGGTTGGAAACTCAGACGCGCGAGCCGGCGCTCCTCGCTGCTCGTGAACAACACCGCGGCGGCGTCGCGCAGCACGTGGCGCTCGCAGAGCTGCCAATAGAGCCACTTCTTGACGTGCTTCAGCGGATACGCGCGGCGGAACCACGGATCGAGCATGCCATGCGGAAAGACGAAATACGGACGCACGCCGCGCGCGTGACGTCGCACCGCGCGACCATGGTATTGCCAAAGGCCATGCACGAAGACGGCGTCGAATCGCTCGATGTTGGCCGCGAGCCAGGAGTCGAGTTTGCGATTGTAGCCGTAGCCGGGGGCGTCGGTCCGAGCGCGTGCAGGGGAGCAGGTGAGTCGAACGCGTGCGCCTCGGCGGGATCGTCGAAGGAAACGAATTCGGTTTCATGACCGGCGGCGGCGAGCACCGGCGTGATGGCCTTGAGTCCGGCGGACGGTCCGCCATGGCGCGGATCGAGCGTGGCGATGACACGGAGCAGTTTCATGCGGCGGTGAGTCCGGCGAAGGCCATCGCGGCGTAGCGATCCGCGTAGCGTTGGAGCATGAGATCGGGATTCCACTCAGCGGCGCGGGCGAGACCGAGCGGGACGAGTTCACGGCGACGCGGCCAAAACGCCGCGATGTGCGCGGCGGCGCCTTCCGCATCCGCGGGATCGATGTAGGTGGCGGCGTCACCGCCGACTTCCGTCATCGGCGCACGATTCGAGGTGATGACCGGGCAACCGCACGCCTGGGCCTCGGCGACCGGCCAGCCGAAGCCCTCGTGCCACGAAGGAAAGAACAGACACTGCGCGAGCGAATAGAAGGCGTTGAGCTCGAGGTTGGAGAGATTCTGCAGCGAGAGGAGATTCTCACCGATGCCGAGCGAGTGTGCATGCGCAGCGAGCTCGGCGGACAACGGTTTGCCGACCATGACGAGCCGGGGAAACGGACGGAGCTTCGAGCGGAGGTGCGCGTAAGTTTCGATGAGGCCGCGACGGTTTTTATACCATTGGCCTCCGCCGACATTGAGGATGAAACCCCGGTCGTGACGCTCGAGCAGATCGGCCGGGTAGCCGCGCGTCTGCAGCGCGCGCGCGATGCGCTGACGTGCTTCCGGCAACGGCATTGGGCTATACGGGTAGTTGAGCCCGATCGGAATCACTTCGCAGCGACTCTCGGGCACGCGCGCGAGTCGGGAGACGTCTTTTGCCGTCTGCGTCGAGCAGCACACGATGTGAGGCAGCGTCGCGATGTGGCGAAGGATCCACTCCTGGTAACGTTTGCCGCGCGAGGAGAGTCGCTGCTGGGGAAATTCGCCCCGTGCGGCGCGAATTTGCAGGAGATCGTGACACGTGCCGAGCAACGGGAGCCCTTGGAAAAGCGGGGCGTAAACCGCGTTGGCGTGGTCGATGATGTGAACGACGTCAGGCGCTTGCGTGAGACGCTTGAGCCGCAGGCGCACGCGGGAAGGGAACGCGACAAATTTGTCGAAGTAGCCGAAATATTTCGCGGGACCGTCGTAGCGATACCGCCGCAACAACCGCGCGACGACCGGTTCCGGCGCCCACGTTTCCACCTCGTGGCCGCGGGCCCGCATGCCGTCGGCGAGGAGTTGCTCGAAACGCAACATGCTCTCCTGCCGATCCGGCCGGAAATTCCCGATGAGGATAATCTTCATTCGCGCAGGTGAATGATCCGCGTTCAGGTCACGTGTTCCGGCGGGCGGCGAGAGTGAGGGTGCTGATGACGGTGGGCGGGATGCGGTTCGCGTTCCTCTTCCTCATCCGGTTCTTCTTCGCTGTCTTCGGCGTCCTCGTCTTCTTCATCGTCGTCGTCGTCCTCCTCGCCCAGCGGATGCTGCGCTGCTCCGAGCGTGAGTCCGGCGCCGAGCACCGCGAAACCGAGGATCGTGGGTGGGGCCCACTGGTATTGAGCGACAGCGACAAACGTCGCTGAAAAGAGCAGGATCGCCAGATTGTCGCTGTGAACGAGGAGCGTGCGAAACGCTTTCCAGCCGAGGTAAACGGTGATGGCGAGACGCAGAAAGATGAAGGCGCCGCCGAGCACCGGGCCCAACTCCATGAAGATCTTGCTCCATTCGTCCTCCGCGAGGAAGAAGCCGAGACGGCCTTGCAGCAGTCGTGCGCCGACATTCGAGCCGACGCCGATGCCGAAGCCGAAGAACGGTGACATCATCGCGTTCTGAAACGGCACTGTCACCACACCGCTGATACGCCCGATGATGCTGCCCCATGCATCGCCGCCGCTGCCGGCTGCGGCGGTTTCCCAGCGGCTCATGAAGACTTCGATGCCTTGGTGGAAAATCGGCAGGAACGAAACCGCCACGGTCACCACACCCAACCCGATGGCGGCCCGGAAGATCGCGCCGAAACTGGCGAGTCCGGTCAGCGGCAGCGTGGCGACAAACGTCGCGACCGTGATACCCGTGCCGAGCGCGACCGTGCGGCTGATCGAGACCGGCAACGCGACCAGAATCGCGAGACCGCAACCCACGAGCACGGCCACCAAAGCCGGCGGCGCTGACTCACCTGATGCAGGAAAATCGCCGCGACGAGCGGGAAGAAAAGCTGCGGACCCGTGATAAAAGAAAAGAAACCGGGCGGACGGATTTTTCCGTTGGCACCGAAAATCTGGCCGCCCTCTTCGCTGCCGACACCGCGGTTGATGGGCGCGTTCATCGGCGACTGGAATTGCCAGACCATCAGCAGCGTCATCGGGATCGCGATGAACAGCAGGAAAGTGCAGAGCTTCTCGATCTCGCGGCGGTTCATCACCTCCGCGATGATCCAGATCAGCGGCAGGTGGAAAAAATCGATGCGGATCCCGTAGAGGATCACGAGCAGGTTGGTTTGTCCTGCGATCAAGCTCGCCACGCCTGCGCCGAAGGCGAGCAGGCCGGAGAAGATCACGAAACCGTTGAACGGAAACCGACCGCTCGAAAACGCCATCAGGTAAATGATCGTGACCACCGGATCGCGGATCACCAGCAGCGGATCGGCGAGCGACGGCAGCACCCATTTGCGCAGCGATCCCTCGAAAATGAGGAGGATGGCGTAGACCCAAATGAGGCGCTTGATGTTTTTCTCCATGACTCAGCGGCAGTTCACGGCGGAGCTCACGCAGGCCGCGACGGAATCGCCGTAGTGCTCCCACGTGAACGTGCGGGCGCGCGCGGCGGCGGCTTCGCTCATCGCGCGAAGGCGCGCGGGCTCGTTGCGCAGCAGAAGGAGTTTTTCCGCAATCGCGTCCGAAGAGCGGATCGGCACGATCCAGCCTTCGACGCCATCGGTGATGAGATCGGGACCGGCGGTGTGCGCGGTCGTGATGATCGGCAAACCCATCGCCATCGCCTCGAGCAGCACGAGCCCGAAGCCCTCGAACAACGACGGAAAAACAAACACATCGTGCCGCGCCATTTCCTCGAGCACCTGCGAATGGGGGCATGACGGAATCCACCGGATATCGCGCAATTCGCGATCGAGAGCGTCGCAGGAGGCCTGGCCGCGATTGCCGATGACGGTGAGCGTGGCCGCGCCGCGCAACGAGCGCAGCGCATCGAAGAGATAGCTGAGCCCCTTGCGCTGACTCAGGCCGCCCACGAAGAGCACGCGCAGGTGGCCTTTGGTTTCACGCGGCTGAGTCGGAGTAAAAGCCGTGGCGGGCGTCGGTGCGCCGTAGGGCAGCACGACCACTGGCGCGGAAAACTGCGGCGCGTGGGAAAGCGTTTTCAGCGTGAACGAACTCGCCGCGAGCACGAGATCGGCCTGCGCGAGCTCGGCGTCCTTGCGATCGGTTTTCTGCACGCTGTCGCGATTGCCGGCGAGCGTGGCGGCCCATTCGGGCAGGCGCTGCGCCTCCTCCTGCAGGATTTCGCGCGCGGCGCGCCAGTAGCCGATCGGCAGATCGTAAACGCGGAGCATCCCGTGTTCTCCCGCCGCGCGAAACGTGAACTCCGCGCCGTCTTCGTAGGCGTAGACCGTGTCGAATTTTCCTTCGGCCACGCGACGCGCCACCGCGCGATCGAGCGACCGATAAACCGCGTCGACGCTGAACGGCCCGCGCTCGTGGCGCACGAGTGAGCGCAAGCCAGCGCGCGGCGCGAGCAAGCGGCCGAGTTCGCGAAACGGCACCGTGCGCAAATGCGGCGCGAAGCTCGGCGGGATAAGAGCGGCGTCGCAATTGGCGATTCACCGCGCCGGGAAGCAGACGGCCGAGCACGCGCGGTTCGCGGTAGCTGAGGCTCGTCCAGAACTCACCGAGCAGACCGGCGCGGGCGAGGCCGAGCGCAGCCTGTCGAACGTTGGCGTTGCCGGTGGGATGCGAAAAGAGGACCATGGAAAAGGAGCTCAAGCGGCCGAGTTGGCCGAACACTGAGTGGAGGTTTCTCCCTCGAGCCAGGAGGCGAGACGGTCGGGAGAAAGGGTGAAATCGCGGCGGCGCCCGGTGATGTCGGGCTGGGTGGTCCGGTGATCGCCGTCAGCGAGAAGCACCGTGTGATTCAACCCGCAGCGTGCAGAGATCATCCAGTGGTAAACCGCGAGCCACTGCGGCGGCGCGATCTCGAGCACCCGTGCGCCGGGTGGCGCGAAAACGAGATTGGCAAACGCAGCGCCTGACGCGCCTGCGATCCACTCCGCTTCGGCGAAAAGACGGGCCTGGCTCGCGACGTCCATCGTGCCAGTGGAAACGATTTCGAAGCCGTGCCGCTTCAGCAGCGGATGCAGCTCGTCTTCGTTGAGCAGGCGGCGAAAACCCGCGTCGCGGCGGGAAAGAAAAATCCTGCGTCCCCGCGCCGCCGTGCGCGGCAGCAGCAGTTCGCGCAACGCTGCGACGTCTTCCAGCGGCATCGCCTGGTTGGTCGGTTTCAACCACGGCACGACGAGCGAATCGACGCAGACATGATCGTCGCGCTCCAAGGGGAGAATCTGTGTGGCGGTGAAACCGCAGCGCTCCAGCGTTTCGCGCTGGAAGCTGCGCTCGCACGCGTTGACGAACACGTGCGAGAAGCTCTGCGGCGTGAAGCCTGCGCGCCGCGCCAACATCACGCGCGGCAGCAGATCGATCATCCAATGGTGGTAGTTCGCGTCGGCTTCCGGCGTGACGAGGTAGAGCGCGCGGCCCGCGACCCGGCGCGGCGCGGGCAGTCGCGCGCGATTCCAGATCGCGTGAAGATGCGGTCCCCACGGATCGCGACTGAAGTCGGGCACGAAATCGTCATTGCGCGTGAGGACGGCGCCGAAGGGCGAACTCCAGAAGCGACCTTCCTCCAATTCGGCGACATAGCTCGTGTAGGCGGGTTCGGTCGTGCGCTTTTGAAAAAAAAGCCAGGGCTGCGGGATCGCCGACGAGTTGAGGCAGTGCGCGTCGAAAAGTTTCAGCACGGTCGAGCACGGTCACACGCAGGCCGTCGTGCGAAGTCGCCTCGAGCGGCGAGACGACGCGATTCGATGGAAGATGCAACGCACGGCGCAGGGGGGCCACGGAGCGGGGCATCGCGAGCGCGCGGACGCGGCCGCGCCGCGCATGATAGGCGGCGGTCTTCGCGAAGGTGCGGAGGCTCATAGCGCGGGAGCGAGAGGGCGGCGCGAGAAAATCGGGCGCACGCGATCGTAGTAGAACGAGAAGGCCGAGCCGGGCAGAACCCAGCGCAGGAGCTGGAGATAAAAGCGTCGATTTCTCCACAGACGAATCGGCGCGTAGCCGCGACGGCGGGCGAAGGTGTTGAAGATCTTCGTGCGCATCAGCGTCTGCTGAAGTTGCAGCGTGTGGGAACGCGTTTTCAGAGAGTGCGAACGGGAGTGTCGCCGCCAAAACGCGTGACAGGTCGGCAGCGTGATCACCGAGCCGAACAGCGGTGCGGCCATGCTCAGCCGCGTGTCGGTCCAAAGTCGAAGCCCGTCGGAAAGATCGAGCGGCAGGATGCGCGTGAGGTAACCGCGCGAGAACGCGAGCGAACTCGTGGGGTAATAGAAGTCCACGTCCTGTTGCCGGTAGATTTCGTGCAGGTGATTACGCACGTGTTTCCGCGGTTCGTTGCTCGAGCCGAGGGGCACGCCGGATTCGTCGATTTTCAGCATCGGCCCGTGGATCAGCGCGACGTCCGGCGCGCTCACATAGGCTCGCAGGTAGCTCTCGATTTTGTCCGGCAGAAAGCAGTCGTCCCCATCGAGGAGAAACACGAGGTCCCCAGTGCTGCGTTGAAAGGCGGAGTAGATCGCGTGCGCTTGCGCGACGTGCGCGGGTCGCGGTTGCCGGACACCGGCAATCACCGTGATGTGTTTCTCAAAACGCCGCAGGCGGGCCAGCGTGTCGTCCGTGCTGCCATCGTCGTAAACGATGATTTCATCGGGCCGACGCGTCTGATCGAGCAGCGACACGATGCATGCGTCGATGAAGCGCCCGTGGTTGTAGGTGTTGACCAGGACGCTGGTCCGGACGGTGGCGAGTGAGGGAAACGGCGAAAACGCCGCCGGCTTCCCATCGCCGGGCACCGGAAACAGCGGTGCAGTGTCAGCCGATCTCATTCGCGGTGAGCGGAGTTGCGAGCGGACGGGGCGATTCGGTGCGTTCGAGGAACGCAGCCCACGCGGCGGTGACCGCTTGCGGAGAGAAAACCTGATCGTAGAGGCGGCGCTGTTCGCGGCGCGACGTTTCGCCGGCGCGCAGGCGACGCGCCATTTCACGGGCGGCGCGCGCGAGCGAATCGAGATCGTGTCCGTTGGACACGAGCAGGCAGTTGGCCGAACTCAGCGCGATCTCGCGGGTGCCGCCGCGATCGGTGGCGATCAAGGCAGGCCGGCGGACATGCCCTCGATGAGGCTCAGCGGCATGCCCTCGTTGTGCAGAGAGAAAAGCACGAGCGCGTCGGTCGTGCGCAGCGCCGGTCCCATCGCGCCCATGCCCGCGAAAGGACCGTGGTAAACGACGTTCGGATAATTGCGGAAAAGCTCCTCATCGTAGCCCGCGCCGGCGCCATGGATGTGCCAGCGAATATCCGCGAGCGAGGCGCGGCGGCTCAGCGCGAGGATCGCGTCGATGCCTTTTTCCGGCACGAGCCGGCCCATGAATGCAAAGTGGAGCGGCCGTTCGTCGTCGTAGGAAATCTCCTCAACGCGAGCGGCCGGCATCGCGGCGGACGTGAGGTAGGGAAGGAAGCTGACGTCATGGCGATGAAGGGCAGTTTCCAACGCGGCCTGCGTCGCGCGGCTGCATGCCACGATCTCGCGGGCGCGACCGATCACGTGGCGGAAAATCGGCGACCACGAGCCCTGTTCGTCTTCATCGGCGGCCGTGTGGTGATGATGCACGATGCGTGTGCGTGCGCGGCCGGCGATCCAGACGAGGCGGGAGAGCGCGCTTTGGCCGTTGGTGTAGATGACGTCCCACGTCGTGCGGCGCAGCGAAAGGCTCTTTTGCAGCAGCCACCACGCTTTCCTGAACGCGGCCGAGCGATGCCGCGCGTGTCCGCGATCGATCGGAAGTTCGTGTAAAAGCACGCCGTGCGTGAGCAGGCCGTCGCGCAATTCGCGCCCGAGTGAATTGCTCGTGGTGAGCAGCTCGACATGGTGCCCGCGCGCGGCGAGCGCGTTGGCGAGGCCACATATGTGGCGCTCCATACCGCCATACGGCGCCATCTGGGGAGCGTAGAAGAGAAAGTTCATGCGGAGAGCGGGCTTTCGGCGGGCTGCGCGGACAGCGCGGAAAGGAAGCGGTTCGTGATGGCTGGCAGCCGGGCGGCGGGCGCGCGGCGCGAGTCCAGCCAGCTCGCGGCGGCGGAGGGCGGCACGTGTTCGATTCGCGCCAGCAACGGTTCGCTGGGATCCGCCGTGGCGAGGTCGGACGCGAGCCGCCAGTCGTCGCGCGGCACGAGCACGGGCAGACCGTGTTCGCACATCGCGGCGGCGCTTCCGCTTTTTCTCGATGAGCGCCCAGGGATGCGTCGCGATGCCGAAGTCGCTTGCCTGCAGGAGCGCGGAGACTTTTTCCGGCGATAATTCGCCGGTGATCACGATCGGAATATCCGGGTGCTGTCGGCCGACGCGCGTGAGCGCGGTCGTGGCTGCGCCGCCGATGCGACCCACCGCGAGCAACACGGCACTACGGCCGGCGGAAACGGCGGCGGCGCGCAACCAGCGCAGCGTCGCAGCGGCATCCCATTGCGGGTGCACAGTGCCAAACGTCACCGCGACCCAGCGCGGTGCGAGGGGCAGGCGAAGTCCGGCGACGTCATCGAGCACGTCCTCCGCGTCGCCCGGCGCGCAAGGCGCGATCGGGATGTTGCCGAAAAGCGGCAGTTGCTGCGCGCGAAATCCGGCCGCGCGAAGGACCGCCTGGTAAGTGGGATTGGACGTATGCAGCACGCGCGGCTCCAGCCGGCGTAGAAAGTCGAGCAGCCGCGGTTTCTGCCAGCGGCCGATGAGGCGCGCTTTCCACGGTTCGCCGGCGGCGAGTCCGATCCAGAGTTCGTGCACCATGACCTGCGTGGGCCAACGGCGCGTCACATCCGCGAGCGCAAAAGCGTCGCGCGGGATGATGCCTTTCGGATGCAGCCCATAGCTGACGATTTGCCAGCTCACCCAGTCGGGATCGAAATCCGCGAGCGCCTTGCTCAGCCTGGCAGCGCGTTCCGCCCACGGCGTGGTCGAAAGCAGGTGCACGCAGTCGCGATCGGGCGTCGAAGGCCGTTCGTTGACGGCGATCAAGAGGCACTGATGTCCCTCGCGCGTGCACGACTCCGCGAGTTGCCTCACGTAGTCGCCCACGCCGTCGCGGCCGCTGGCCAGGGAAGTGCAGATGAACGCGATCTTCATGAAAACGGATCAGGCGCGGCGATAGAGTCGGCCGAGCAGGGCGGCCGCGAGGAGCGAGCAACGAAGACGTTGCAATTGTGACCGGCGAAAAACCGGCACCGGTCCGCTGGCGTAGCGGAAGAAGGCTTTTTGCGCGGAGCTCGGCGGCGTGCCGCGCAGGGCCGCGCGCAGGAAGCCGCCGCTCCATGGTTTGTGACGGCCGACGGCGTGCGCGAGCAGATGCCCGCCGGGCGCGAAGCCCATCGACTCGGGACCGGCTCCATTGATGGGCGCGGAACTGCTCATCAGGGCGAGATTGAGCGCGTCCTGATCGGTCGAGTGGAAGAGTTCGTTGGGCCCGGAGAGTTTCAATTTCGACGCGGTGCCAGACACCGCGATGCAGAGCGAGTTCACCCGGCGCCAGTGCTCCAGCAGCGGCGCTTCCGCACGGGGCAAACCGATGAAGCCGGCGTTGTAATAGCGGTCGAGCTGCCGCGTGACCTCGATCGAGTTGGAGCGGAGAAAATCGCCCCAGCGCAGGCGATACGGATGCCTCGCGGGGATGTAGTTGTTCACGTCCTCGCAGAGCGCGACGCCATCGGCCGCCCAGCGCGAGAGAACCTCCCACGGAGCGATCGTCACAATGTCGGGATCGAAGTAGAAGGCCTGGTCGGCGTATCCATTATCCAAGGACAGCAGCGTCTGCAGAAAGTCCGGCTTGTGATACGTGAGGTGCACCGTCGTATCGACCTGGACGAAGCGAACGTCCATCACGGCGCGGCTGGCTTCCGCCCATTGCGGCACCGGTCCGCGATGTCCGCAGACGAAGGTCCCGCGAAAACCTGCGGCGTGCAGGGAGTTCAAGAGCGCGGCGGCGCCGGTGTGGTAACCGCCTTCGAACAAAGTTCCGACGATGGCATTCATGTTGGATTTCCGGCGAGAGGACGCCGGAGAAAAGTCAGTAGGCGGGCGGAGTCTCGCCGCGGGTGAAGCGCCACCACGCGAAGCTCCGGCGCATGCCTTCGGCGAACTTCACCGGCGGCAGATAACCGAGCACGCGGTGCGCGCGTCCGAAGGGAAACTTCCACGCGGCGCGCTGCAGCTCGCCGAGCTCGGGCGTGATCCGCGGCTGCGCCGGCTGGGGCATGCTCCACGTCTCCGTGCTGAGTGGAGCGTTCCACGCTTTCAGCAGAGACTTTGTCCGCTGTTTCAACGCCGCTGGCACGAGCGGCAGCGCGCGTTGCACAACGGGGCTGGCGACAGCGCGTTCGGCTCGATCGAGCCATGAAGGCGAGAACTCGGGCAACTCCTGCACGTCGTGCAGCGATCGCGGCGAGATATCGAGTTCGAGCGACGCGGTGAGGTAGAGCTCGGCCCACGTGACGGTTTCCGCGTCGCTGATGAGATACGCCTGTCCTGCACCGTTCGACGCTTCTGCGCAGAGCAAAATCGCGTGCACGAGGTTGTCGACATACACGCCGTTGAAAATTCCCAGACCGCGCCGGTAGAGCCACGCTTCGCCTGCCGCGAGATCTTCGGCGACCGTCGCGATGAACGGAGAACGAGGTCCGTAAACGATGCCCGGCCGCAAAGCGTAGCCCGCGAGGTTCAGACGCTGACACTCGGCAAAAAAGCGACGTTCGGCCGACGCGTGCGCCGCATCGGCCGACAGCAGGGAAGACGCCTGCAGCAACGACGTCTCATCCGTGTTCGGCGCCGGGTTCCGACCATGCACGAACGCGCTTCCGACGTAGATCACGCGCGGAACTCGCGCCGCCGCTGCCGCCTGACAGACAAGCGATGGTGTGTGCTCCACGACTGCAGCGCTGTCGGTGGCTGCGAACAATGCGACGTCGCATCCGGTGAGCGCGCTCGTCAAAGCGCTGGCGTCGGCCATGTCGGCGATGCGCGTTTCCAAGCCGAAACGCGAAGGACGAGGCAGCTCGTTTTCACGAGCTACGATCGCGACGACATCACCTCGTCCACCGAGATGAACCGTTTCTACGACGCGATTGGCGATCAAACCGCCGGCACCCAGAACGGCGATTTTCATGGGAGGGTGGAGAAGGTTTCCGTCAGCGGCGTTTGCAGACGCGCCTGTTCTTCCGCCGTCAGCCAAGGCTGAAGGAGCGGACGACGACGAGCGTAGCAGCGCTCGACCCATTGCAGCGCGGCGAGCGTTTGCTCGCCGGAGATTTCGAGTGCTTCACCGCCACGAATGGCAGTGATCACGTGCGCGAGTTGCGTGTGCAGACACTGAGCGCGCGAGGCGAGCGCGGAGGAACGCACGGAACTGTTGCCGAGCGGCGCGAGCAGTTCGCCGCGGAGAGCGGCGCGCGTGCCGCTGAGTTGCAGTGTAAGTTGCCGGGCTTCGTCCACGGCCCACTCGGCGAGTCCGCGCTCGAACTCGAAGCGATAACGCTGCGGTGAGGTCCAATCGCGGGTAACGTGCAACGACGCGGTCGTGTCCGTGCCGAAAATCAGTTCGGCGCGGGCGTTGATCTCAAATCCGCCGAAAGCGTCGTCGGAGTAGCTCATCTGCTGCGGTTCGCCCAACCACCAGATGAGAAGATCGAGGGCGTGAATGCCGCTCTCGAGCATGACGCCCGCCTGCGGCCGTGCTGCCGATCGCGGGAGTGGACCGCCCTCCGCCATGTCGATGTGCAGCAATGCTCCGAGCGGCTGGTCCTGGCAAAGTTCGCGCAGGTAACGCACGGCGGGGAAAAATCTCCGTGGATGCGCCACCGCGAAAAGCACGTCCTGAGTCTTTGCTGTTTCGAGCAGCGCGTGAGCTCGCGCGGTGGAGATCGAGATCGGTGCTTCGGCGAGCACATGCCAGCGGCGAGCGAGCGCAATGGCGAGGTGGTCCGAGCGCGTATCCAATCCCGAGGCGACGATCGCGAGGCTGCCCGCGGGCGCGACGACATCGTCCAGGGTTCCTGTCTGCTGCGCGGAAGGAAAAAACTGCGCCATCGCGTGGCAGGCTCGCTCGTCGTCATCGACGAGTGCGGTCACACGCAGACGACCGGCCGATTGCAGCGCGCGAAGCGCAGGCAGATACGAGCGCTGACTTACAGCGCCGCAACCGATCAGCACGAGCGGGAGCACCGAATCACCGTGCGAGTGCATGACGGGTAAATCGGTTTTCAGATTTTGCCTGGTTGCGGGACAGCACGCGCAGCGCCTCCTCGCGACCTCGCACCTCGGCCAGGAAGAAACGCCGTGCTTGCTTCGGCAGTCGCCACGAGTGCAACCACGCGCTCCAGAGTGTCCACGGTGTTGAGCGACGCTGTGCGGGCAGACCGCGGCAGAGTCCTTCGATCACCATCTGGCAGAACGAGACGTTCTCGACGAGAGACACCAGTGACGGCTCTTCGAAGCGCGACGGCGGCACGTGGTGCGTCAGCCGCAGCGATGAGAAACGTGCGACACCGAGGCCGCCGTTGAAAGCGCACAGCGCTAGATCGGTTTCCTGTCCGAGGCCGCGCTGCGTGCGACGTGCGAGCAACTCCACGTGCCGTGCGTCGCGACGCACCTCTTCCAGGTAGGATTGCCAAACCGCGCGACGCACGAACGCGCCGGACATCGACGGCACGGCATCGAAATCCCGGCCGTGGCGCGCCTGCACATCGCGCGAGAGCGGACGAATCGAAAGATAACTCCACCAGCGGCGGGTCCACTCCGGCGGTGCGGCTTCGAAATCGGGCAGCGATTGGCCGCCCCACATTCCGAGATCGTTGCGCTGCGCCGCGAACTCGATGCCCGCTGCGAGATAGTTTTCGTCGAGCGAATCGTCGTCATCGACAAAGAGCACCACGCCGGCCGACGCGGCTTGAAATGCATGCACACGCGCGATCGCTGCCTCCGATTGCTCCGCGCGAATGCGCCGGGCGGCAGGGTGCCATGAAAGATCGCAGCGTTGCACCGTGGATTCGGTCGCCGGCCGCGAAACGACCAGCAGCTCCCAATCGCGCGCAGGCAGCGTCTGGCGTTGAAGACTGGAGAGGGCGCGTTCGAGGAAAGCGCGCCGCGGATTCTGGCTGAGGAGGATGACGGTCAGGAGCATGGACAACGATCGCCGCGGTCAGCGGGAGGATTCGCCGGCGCGGTGGAGAAGCAGCCCCCGCTGAGGAGCCGCTGGAGGTGAAGCAGACAGATGGATTTAGCTCGCGAGCTGCCCGAGCGATTCGTCGACGGGGCGGAGTTGGAAACTGCTGACGACGTGGCCGTCGCTGAGCGGTTTCTTCCACACGTCGGTGTCGGGCGGAGAGGAGACTTCGATCTGAAACGCGGACTCGATCCAGTCGACCGGCGGCGCGCCGCGGTGCGATTCGAGCCAGAAGCCGACCGTGTAGTTGCCGGCGTTGAGCGGGAGTTCGTCGGTGTGGAGCTGGAAGCGATTCAAGCCCGGCCGCAGACGCACGAGATCGCCCGTGCTGACGGTGTCGTAGTTCATCAGCTTGATGCCGGACGGGCTGAAAATCGTCACTGCGAGGCTGTGGGCCGTGAACGCTTCGTTGGCCATGACCTCGAGGTCCACGTTGAGCCGCGAGTGCGAGTAGATCTTCTGCGCATCGCTGCTGCCATTGGCCGCGCTGGAGTTGCGGAAACGCACACGGTGAAACGTGGCGCGACCCGTGCCGGTGCGCGGTAGCGTGTTCAACTCGATCCACTCACCGGGCCGGCGCAGGCCGTGTTTGTGCCCGTGGTATTGCGCGATGATTTCGGCGGTGGGGCCGAACGACTTCACCTGGCCGCGCTCCATGAACACGCAGTGTGTGCAGAGGCGGCTGACGACCTCGGCGTTGTGGCTGACGAACAGGATCGTGCGGCCCTCCGTCTTGCGCAGCGATTCCATCTTCGCGATGCACTTGCGCTGGAACTCGGCGTCGCCCACCGCGAGCACTTCGTCGACGATGAGAATTTCAGGCTCGAGGTGCGCGGCGATCGCGAACGCGAGACGCACATACATGCCGCTCGAGTAGCGCTTCACCGGTGTATCCAGAAACTTGGCGACTTCGGAAAACTCGACGATCTCGTCGAACTTCCGCCGGATCTCGGCCTTGGTCATGCCGAGCACGGCGCCGTTGAGGAAAATGTTTTCCCGCCCGCTGAGCTCGGGGTGAAAACCGGTGCCGACCTCGAGCAAGCTCGCGAGCCGACCGCGCAGGTGGATCTCGCCCTTGCTGGGTTCGGTGATGCGGCTGAGGATCTTGAGCAGCGTGCTCTTGCCGGCGCCGTTGCGACCGATGAGGCCGACGACCTGTCCGGGTTCGACTTCGAAGGAGACGTCGCGCAGCGCCCAGAAGTTTTGCGGACGCTCCGGCTTCATGCCCGGGGGCATCGCGGCCTCACGGCGGCGTTCCCACCAGCGCTGGAGTTCGTCCCGCAAACTGGACATGCCAATTTTACCGAGGCGATACTGCTTCGAGACGTTGTGAATGGAAATGATCGGCTGAGCCATGGTGTGATTAGACGATGTCGGCGACGGTGCGGGCGGTGCGCTGGAAACTCAGCACACCAAACGTGAACAGGAGCACGGCGAAGAGAGCCGAGCCTGCGTAGGCGCTGAGGGACATGGTCGGGGTTCCCAGATAGAGGTGGCGAAACGCCTCGATCACGGGGGCCACGGGATTCAGTTCGGTGATCCACGCGAGATTTTCGGGGACGCGCCGTGTCGGATAGATGACCGGCGAGGCAAACATCCACAGGTTGATCAGCGTGGGCACCAAATGTTGGATATCGCGGTATTTTGCGGTCACGGAGGACAACGTGAGTCCGACGCCGAGACCGAGCAGCGCGAGGTGAAGCAGCAGGAACGGCGTGAGCGCGAGTCCCGCGATCACGTTTTCGAGGGATATATCCACTCGTCCGGAAAACTCGTGCATCGTCAGCACCACGAGGAACGTGGTCAGCTGGATCGCGAAAGTGATGCAGTGGCTCATGCCGAGCGCGAAGGGCACGACCACGCGGGGGAAGTAAACTTTGCCAAACAGATTGGCGCTCGCGGTAAACGTCGTGGCCGTGGTGCTGATGACGGTGGAGAAATACGTCCAGCCCATCAGACCCGAGAGGTAGAAGAGCACCGGCGGCACGCCGGCAGTCGAGATGCCAAGCGCACGACTGAAGATCACGGTGTAAACCAGCGTCGTGATCACCGGGCTCACGATGAACCAGGCCGGACCGAGCACCGTCTGTTTATAGCGCGAGATGAAATCGCGGCGAACCAGGAGAAACAGCAGGTCGCGGTATTGAACGAGTCCGCGCCAGTCAAAATACAGCCACTTCTGATGTGGCTTGATGACGACGTGGTAGGAACGTGTGAGCGTGCTCATGTAGAGTGGGAAAGAGACGGCGCTGGCGCGGCGGCACTGGTCCAGGCGAGCGCAGCGAGCGCCAGCGCCGTGAGTTGAAGGGCGGGAATCTGAAGCGGGAAATCGATGAGCGACTGCGTGAGCACGGCACCGAGCGCGAGCACCGCGCCGACAGCGATCCAGTCGCGCTCCGGTCGCGCGCGAAGCGTGCGCACTGCGCGCATCACACCGGCGGGCACGAGCAGCGCCCAACCGAGCGCCCCCCACAGGCCCCATTCGACCGCGGTCTGGAGATAATCCTGATGCGTGAACTGCAGCATCTGGAAAAACGTGCGGATAAACGGATCCACACTGCACGCGGCTGCTGCCGCGATCCATCCGCCCGGACCCCAGCCGAGCCACGGACGTTCGCCGATCGCGCGGCCTGCGGTCGCGTAAGCAGCGCCGCGGTCGCCGAGCGGATATTCACTGTGATCGGACACGACAAACAGATCGCCGCGCATCAGGCGCGGCCACGTCTCCGGCGCAGCCGGCGCGATCGCGGTGCCGCCGCCCACAAGCTTCCGCCATTCGAGCGACGCCCACCGATCGCGAATGATCTGAGTCCGTCCGGTTTGCATCACGATGGAGACAGCGGTCACCGCGAGTAGTGCGACGGCGATCAAAACCCACGGACGCCGCCACTCCACGCCGGCCATAAATCGCCACGGACGTATCCAGAATGTTGACACACCGAGAAATACCGCGGCCACGACCTGCGGGAACCGCGAGATGTGGCCCGCGTGCGCGGCCAGAACGACCATGCTGCCCGCCAGCAAGGCGCCGGCGGCAACCCGGGCACGAGGCGTCGGCGATTGAAGTAGTAGCAACGCTGCTCCCAGTGCGACCGGCCAGATGCAGTTGAGATAAGCACCGGCCGACGTGTGGTGATAAAACGTGCCGAAGAAAGTGGTGGGCACGCGTGGACCGTGTTCCCAGAAGATGCCGCGCGCATGCGTGGCGTTCTGCGCGAGCCCGAGGACGGCCACCGCGATTCCCGTCGCCGCCACCGTGAGCGCAGTGCGAAAGCGCCAGAGCGACTCGCGCAGCAGGTCCAGCCACGCGAGAAACGCCAGCACGCAAGCCGAGGCCCACATGATCAACGTCGCGGGCTCGCGCGGAATCATGCTCGTCGGCCAGCGATGGGAAACCCGCGCAAAATGTTTCGCGGTGAACTCCGGCAAAGTCGGCGAGGGAAGAAAGCACCAGCACAGTGCCACCGCCGCCACCAGTCCGGCGCCGATCAGCGGCAGGAGCGGAAGAGCCGGACGTATCGAGAGAGCTGATACAGCCCAAACGGCGCCGCCCGCCGCCACCAGGGCGGTGAGGCCGGTCAGCGCGGCGGGACGCGTGCCCGCCCACGCGAGCGGGGCGAGGGCGAGCGCGCACAGCAGCAGCCATCCGCTGGAGTTGCGGAGTGTTTCGACCATGAGAGCGACAGAAACGAGGCGTCAGCTGGCGACGCTGCTCTTCGCGTAGGCTTCGTAGTAGTCGGTGCGCTGCGAACCGTAGCCTTGATAGCCGTAGGCATGGAGCCGGGCTTCGGGCATTTGGTTGAGCACCAATCCAAGCACGGAAACTCCCGTTTCGCGGATGCGGTCCAGCGTGCGGCGCACGAGGCTCAGACGCACCGCGCCGACTTTGCACACGTAGATGAGTTCGTTGCAGTGGCGGCAGAGCAGAAGCGCGTCCGGGAAAACGGCGACGGGAGGCGTGTCGAGCATCACCACGTCGTAAGTCGAGGTGAGTTGCTTCAACAGGCCGGACGAGGAGAGGCGATCGAGGATCTCGGTCGGATTTTTCGCCATGCCGCCGGCGGGCAGCAGATCGAGATTTTCCGCGACAGCGATCGTGGCCGGGCGGCCTTTCTCCTCGGGCGGAAGCGGCGACTGCGCCCACTGCGACCAACCGCGGGCGCCGCTGGCGCCGTAGATGCGGTGCAGGCTCGGACGGCGCAGATCGCAATCGACGAGCACCGTGCGGCGACCGTGCGCGGCGAACGCCGCGGCGAGGTTGCTCGAGGTGAGGCTCTTGCCGTCGCCCGGCATCGTGCTGGTGATGGCGATGACCTTCGGCAGTGGAGCGGTGGAGCGAATGTCGATCTCACTGTAGATGCCGCGGTAACTTTCCTCGAGTGCGCCATCCTTGTGCAGCCGGAAGGCATGGGCACGTTCGGTTTCGCCGAGTCCCTTGATCTGTTTCACGGCACCGAGCAGGGTCTGGCCGAGCCCTTGTTCGACGTGCGCGACGGTCTTCACGCGCGTGTCGAGCAGACCGAAGCCGAGCGGCACGGCGAGGAACAGGAACAGTCCGAGCGCGCCGCCTTTGACGCAGGCCATCACGAAGGGTGAACCGATCGGCAGACCGGGCACGTAGGCCGGATCGAAGAGCTTGATGTTCACGTTCTCGAGCTGGCTCGCGACGCTGGCCTCGTTGAGACGATCGACGATGCGAGCGTAGGTGGCGCGCTTCGTTGCCGCTTCCTGCTCGAGCAAATTGTAGTCGATCGAAACCTTATCGAGCTCGTGCACGTTCTTCTGTGCTTCGGCGAGTTCCGCGCGGAGGCGCTCTTCATACTGGCTCGCGACATTCAGGCGTGTCTGCAGATGTGCGACGGCCATTGCGATGTTGTCGGCGAGAAGCTGCGTGGTCTCCTGGATCTGCAGCGAGTTTTCCCGCATGCGCGGGTGAGCGCGGAGATATTTCTGTTCGAGCAAGGCGCGCGCAGCCCGGAGATCGGCGAGTCGCGCGGCGAGACCGGCGACCTGACCGTAGCCGAGAATGGGTGCGATCTGGAGCAGGTCCTTTCCGGACGCCTGATACTCGGCGATCTTCTCGAGCGTGGAGCGCACTTCGACCTGCTCCATCTGCGCGCGAACGAGTTCGTTGCCCACGGAACTCACCTTCTGCAGCACCACGCTCTGATTCTGACCGAGCGCGGCGATGTTGTGTTTCGCGCGGTAGGCTTGGAGGGAGTTTTCCGCAGCCTCGACCTGATTGCGCATGTCTTCCGCCTGACTGCGCAGAAAGACGATGGCGGAGTTGGTGCCGGTGTTGGCGCGGTCGAGATTGAAATCGATGTAGCGGCGCGCGAGGCGATTGGCGATCAGCGCGGCGTTCTCGGGGTCGCGGTTCGTCACCACGATCGTGATGATCATGGTTCCGCGGCGGGCAAAGAGGGAGAAGTTGGGTCGGATGATTTCGGCGAGCGAAGGCAGCGGCGCGTCGGGCTGATCAGGATTCCGGTAGGCTTCCTGGATGCGCTTCGCTTCGGTCGGCGTGAACGACGCCAGCGCGTAGTCGAAGAACGTCTGGCTGCGCAGCTGCTCCATGTGCGTGTTGAGCTCGCTGACCGACTGCACGTTGGTGTCGACGACGTCGGGGATGTTCAGCACGCGATCCTTTCGCGTCTCGAAGAGCAGCGAGGCTTCCGTGCGGAACGAGGCAAACTCCTTCGGTTGGAGAAGAATGAACGCTGCGGCGGCCACCAAGCCTACGATCAGGCCGAGCAGCCAGCGCTCGCGAAACATCTGGAGGATATCTTGGGGCGAAAGCCGAAAAGCAGGGGACCTCTCCGGTGTGGAAGTCTTTTTCTTGGACATAGGTTTTCAGCTCACGGACTTAAAAGAGGCGTTCGGGAACCCAGACGCGGTCGCCCGGGAGAATGGCAAACTGGCGTTGGCGACTGTTGTTTCGCCCGGAGATCATACTCTCCACATCGACGGTCATGATCGTTTCTTTGCCGTCGGCGCTGCGTCGCGTGACTTTGACCATGTCGGATTTAGCGGTCGGCTGGAATCCGCCGAGGCGCGTGATCAGGTCTACGATGTCGATGCTCGTCGTCTCGCTCGGGAAACGGAAATTGCCCGGTGCGCGCACGGCGCCGAGCACGGAGACTTCGCGCACGGCGAAGCCGGAGACGACGATGGAGACCAGCGGTTCGCGCAGGAATTCTCGCTCGCGATAGAGCCGTTCGAGCGTGTTCTCCGCATCGCGCACGGTTTTTCCGGCGAGCGGCACGTCGCCCAGAAGCGGCAGGCGGATGTTGCCTTTGGAATCCAGCCGCTGGGTGGCGCCCAGATCCGGTTCGGCGTAGACACTCACTCCCACGGAATCGCCCGGGGCGATTTCATAGTCGGGATCGGTGATGGCATTGGGCAGGCTGGCGGAGGAGGGCGGCGTGGCGGGCTCCTCCGCGAGACACGGAAAGGCCAAGCCCGCGGCGAGCGCGGCAAGCCCGGCGAGTGTCCGGAATCTGGATACGGAGTTCATGGACGGCGGAAGATCAGAACGTGTAGTTCGCGGAAATGGTCACGAGGTGACGTGCGTAGTCGGCGAGCGACAGCGTCGAGTGGCTGTCGCGGAAGCGGTAGTTGCCAGACATGGTCCATGCGCGGGTGGCTCGGTAGCTCGCCCCGATGGACGCGATATAAACGTCGTCGTTCCGCGTGAGTCCGCGGTAGTCGCGTTCCTCATACCCCAGCCTCGCGAACCCTTTTACGAAGTGACCGATGTCCTGATCCAGGTTGAGGTAGATCCGCGTGCTTTCGGTGGTGAGATTGTTCACCGAGAGCACCTGGTTGCGTTCTGCATTGATGCCGATCTGCGTGGTCTCGCGGGCCTGCCAGCGAATGTTCAAACGACCCGCGATGCGGTTGCCGCCGACGTCGTTGACGCCGGGAGTTTCGGCTCGCTGATAAGAGAAATAGAGGCCGCTCGTGAGCTTCGGAAACTTCGAACGGGGAAGAAACGGGCCCTCGAGGCCGACGGTGAAGATCGACCCGTTGTCCTCGGTTTCGCGGACGGTCGTTTCCGCGGCGTCGCGTCGCAGAATGCGATAACCGTAAGAGATCGACCCGCGCACATCGCCGAAGACCGGGCGTGAGAATGCGACGGTAAACGTGTCGGAATTCTGGTCGATCTCCGTCGCCGAGAACGTGCGCTGCGTGCTCGCTTCGAGCCGGCGGTAGCGAAGGCTCGCGACGCTGCCTCCGAGGAAGTTCCGGTAGTTGAAGCCCGCGTTCAGGTTGAGGTGCTCCATCGTGCCGTAGATGTCGCGGTCCGTGTCCGTGAAGATCGCGCTGAGATCCACGCTGGTCTTCAGACCGGTGACGATCGTCGCTTCACCGTGCGCCAGAAAGGTGTCGGTGCTGATGCGTTCGTTGACGTCGTAGTTGATGTCCACGCTCTCGTTGTAGGCGAGACGGGCGACGCCGCTGACGCGCGGGCCGATGTCGGGTGGAAAACGCACCACGAGATTCGTGTGAATGTCCTCCGAATCGTATTCGCCGTAGTCGAGGTAGCGATTCACGCGCACGCCCGCCGAGCCCTCGAGTTTGATCTGCGCTGCGTCGCGCAGATAGCGGAATTCCGGATAGATGCTGAAGATCAGATCGTCCTCGCTGTTCAGGCCTCCGTTAACGCGGGAGTCGTAGGTGGCCGAGGCCGTGGTGGAGAGGAGCAGTTCACCGCGACCGAATTCATAAAACGCATGAAGGGGCGAGCTGGCGCTGACGAGGAATGCTGATCCGAGGACCAGGAGGGTAGAGGCGGACTTTATTTTCATACGGTGGTTGGAGGAAGCGGTGGACGGTGAACGGAGGAATCCCGGCAGGCTGCCGCCCTTGCGCCGCAATCGCGCGGAGCAAGAGCATGACTCCGCCAGAGCGGGCGGGACGCACGTGGACTAGACGGCCGCGCCGCGTGCGGGCGAAACCAGCAGGCCTTCAGGCACGCCGACGGGCTGGTGGGTGGCTGCGAGATGGGTGGCGGGCACGCTCACCTGCACTTCGCGACCAAGCAGGGAAAGGAGAATGCGGATGCGATCCGAGCCGTCGCAGCGCGCGAGCACGCGACCCTCGACGCTGCGGAAACATCCGGTGACGACACGCACCCAGGAGCCTTCTTCGAAGACCGGCTGCGCGGCCGGGCGAGACTCCACTTGCTGGCGCAGAAAATCGATCACGTGGTCCTCGATCGCGGGCGCTTGCTCCGCGAACGTCACGAGTCCCACCACGCCGCGCGTGCTCACCACGTGGCGCGTCTGCGCCGGATGCGAGAAACGCGCGAAGACATAGCCGGGAAAAAGCGCCTCGCTCGTGCGCGTCACGCTGCCGTTGCGCAGCACCTTCGTCCCGCTGAACCGCGGAGCGAAAACATCGACCTCCACGCGCTCGCGCAAATTCGCGGCCGCGACCTCCTCGCGCCTCGGTTGAGTGCGCAGGCAGAACCAACGCGGCTGGTCGTGTGAGGTTCGTGCAAGGTTCATGCGTGCCGGGACTTGGTTGCGATGTCCGGCCCACTGTCACTTGTCGGTGCCAAACGTTCCCGCGTCCCGCGCGGTAATCGGGGATTCCCTTACCATCGGCCGGGCAAGCGGACTGACCATTCGGCAAGGCGCCCGCCGATTACATTCCCGCGCGCAGAAGGCTACGATGTTCACGCAATCCTACCCCGCGGAGAACACACAAAATGGTTAATCATCGGAGACAGGGGCTCACCCACCTGCATGGCTGCGCCCTCACAGTGACTGCGGTCGCCGTCTATGTTTTATGGTGCGCGCTCGCACAGCTCGCCGGTTGGATTCAACTCACGAAAGGCGTCGACCTTTCGCTCTATCTCCTCGGCGTCATCGTCGCCTCGGTCTGGGTGCATCACAACCTCTCGGTGGTTTCGCATCGCCTGGGCGACATGGACATCATCGAAGCGCTGCGCACCGCGAAATATCAGATCCTGCGCTTCGTCGCCGTGCTCGTGACGCTGGCGTTCGTGACCAAGGACAGCGACATGTCGCGCGCCTTCCTGCTCGGTTACGTGGCGCTGATGATTCCGGTCTTCACGATGTCCAATGTCTATTGGCCGAAGGTCATCATTCGCCTCCTCCTGCACGGCGTGCGGATGCGCGTGGTGATCGTCGCCAAGAGCAACGAGATCCCGCGGCTCCACGCGATGATGGCCGATCGCGCGCATCTCGGCGTGGAAGTCATCGGCTGGGTCGGTGAAGGCACCGCCATCGATTGCGCGCTGCCGAAGCTCGGTGCGCTCCACGAACTCAAACACATCCTCGCCGAACACGACGTTTCCCAAGTCGTGATCTCGCAACAGGCATTTCCGCCGGAGGAAGGTCGCGCGATCGCGCAGTGCGCCGAAGAGGCCGGCTGCCGCGTGCGCTTCTTCGCCAACGTGCAACTCTACTTCCCGCACCGGCAGGTCAGCATCGAGCACGACGGTGAGTTCGCTTTCGCGAGCCTCCTGTCCGAACCGCTCGACAACCCGGCCAATCGTCTGGTCAAGCGCAGCCTCGACATCGCGATCTCGCTGCCGGTCGTCCTTTTTGTTCTCCCGCCGCTCACGTTTGTGGTGTGGCTCATGCAGCGCTTCCAGTCGCCGGGTCCGGTCATTCACCGCCAGTATCGCTCGGGCCTCAATCGCCGGAAGTTTCTCATCTACAAATATCGCACGATGCACGTCTCGACGGAGAAGAACGCGCTCACCCAGCAGGCGCAGAAACAGGATTCGCGCATCTATCCGTTTGGCCGCTTTCTCCGCCGCACGAGCCTCGATGAGTTTCCTCAGTTCCTGAACGTGCTCCGCGGCGAGATGAGCGTGAGCGGACCGCGTCCGCACCTCCTCGAGCACGACGAGCAATTCGCGAAAGTGGTGAACACCTATTATACGCGTCACTTCGTGAAGCCCGGCATCACCGGTCTCGCGCAGAGCCAGGGGTATCGCGGAGAAATCTCGGAGCCGCGTCTCCTGCACAAGCGCATCGGTTACGACATGTTCTATGTGCGCCGCTGGAGCTTCGCGCTCGACATCCGGATTCTCGTGCAGACCGCGCGTCAGATCGTGTTTCCGCCGAAGACAGCTTACTGACCAAACATCGGCCCGGTTCGCGCCTGCGTGCGGACCGGGCCGTGACTGCTTGCGGCTCGAGTCGCGCTGATGAGCGGACCGGGGCGAGCCCGTGTGCGCACCGCGTCGAGCCACGGTGCGGACCGAGTCGCGACACGTTGCGGACACGGTCGCGACAAGGTGCGGACCGCCTCGGACCAAAGTGCGCACCGCATCGCGACGGGGTGCCGTTTACATCTTTCTCGTTCTTCGTTTTCGGGAACGAGAACGATGAGCGCCGTATCCGTTCCTGGGATACGGGAAATTTCAGGCCGCGAGCGTCGCCACGGCGGCAAGCAGCTCGGAGCGCACGAAGGGCTTGCGGATGAATTGCGCGTCCTTGTGCGCGTTGCGGTGATCCATCACGAGGACCTCATCGGCAAAGCCTGACATGAAGAGAATGCGCAGGGGGCCGAAGCGGGCGACGGCGTCGCGCGCGAGAGCGAGGCCGTTCTCCGCGCCGAGCGCGATATCCATGAGAATCATCAGCTCGGCGGGCGTGGGATGCTCGGAGAGAAATGCGTTCATCTCGCGTCCGTCGGAGGCGGTGGAGACTTCGTAGCCGGCTGAAGTCAGCGCAGCGGAGATGACCAGGCGAACATCTTCTTCATCCTCGACGACGAGTATTTCGCGGCGCATGAGCACGATTTGACCACGGAGGGCGCGGCAAGTTCAAGGGGAGCTATAAACGGATCGAATACCCCGGGGGAATCCCGGTGTATCACTTCGCGGTGGTGAGAACATGAATGCCAATCTGTTTATTATCGGGTTTTTGAAGTTAAAATCGCGTTTTGCCCAAACCTTTTCCCGGGATGGCTGTCGGTCGCGCGGATGGTTTCCGCCCACGATACACGCATGGGAAAAACGAAGGGTCCCAGGATAAAGGATACACTGGGTGTCCGACGTCTCGTTCGCGGCGGACGACGCGTTCTGCGCGAGCCCGCGCTGGCGGATCTGCATGAGGCGTTGCACACGGCGACGTGGGTCGCGTGCGGTCAATCGCTGCGGCTGTTGCGCCTCGAAGGACCAAGCGAGCAGTCACCCCTTGCGGCGCTGCGGCCCGGTGCGGCTTCTTCGTGGCTCGAGCATGTGTGGCCCTGGGATGTGGCGCGCGTGAGTAATTTTCTTTCGGCGGACGTTGCGGAGGTGTCTCCAGTTCTCGAATACAGGATTTCCGTGGCCGGCGGCACGCCCTTGTGGGTGCGGCACTGGCTTTTCGGCCGCGTGGAGCGCGGCAGCGCCGTGGAGCTGCGCGGCGTGCTGCAGGCGATCGCGCCGCAGCAGCAGATTCACACGGTCTGCCTCGACCTGGCCGAGGAGGAGCGTTCGCGCATCGGCCAGGAACTGCACGACGACGTCTGCCAGGTGCTGGCGGGCGTGAACTACATGATGAAGGTCGTGACGGGGCGCGCGCGCAAAGTCGCGCCGGCGCTCGGTCGCGAGCTCGAGGATCTCACGCAATGTCTCGCGGAGGCGATGAATCGCACCCGCGCGATGTCGCATGCGCTTTTTCACAAGGACGAGCATGAGGCCTGCCTCCGCAGTGCTCTCGGCGAAGTCGCGTTGCGCGCGGAGGCTCGATTCGGCGTGCCGATCGGGCTGCATTTTTCCGGCGCGTTTGCCTGCTCATTCCCCCGAGCAGGTCGCGCAAGTCGTGCGTATCCTGCACGACGCGCTGGCCGACGCGATCCGCGCTCGCAAAGCCACGGAAGTGGCCGTGCACCTCAGTCCCGCGCCCGGCGGCCTCGAGCTCCGGGTGGAGGACAATGGTCACGAACTGTATTCAGCCTGTGTCCGCTCCGAGCTGAGGATCGCCCGTTACCGGGCGGAATTCCTCGGAGGTGACCTCACCGTCGACGGCAGCGGGGATCGTCCCACGCTCCGTCTTTTCTATCCCATTCCCCGCATTTCGCGGAAGAACGCCCAAGCCGCCTAAGTGAAAACTCGCATTTACATTGTAGACGATCACCCCCTCGTTCGCCGGGGTCTGGTGACCTTGATCGAAGGCGAATCCGATATGGAAGTCGTCGGCCAGGCCGAGGATGCCAGCAAAGCGACCAGCGACATCATGAAGCTGCGTCCCAATCTGGTGATCGCCGACATCTCGCTGAAGGGCAACTCGGGCATCGAGCTCATCAAGAACATCAAGGCTTTTGATCCGAGCATCCAGGTGCTCGTGCTCTCGATGCACGACGAATCGGTGTATGCGCTGCGTGTGCTGAAGGCCGGAGCGCGCGCCTACATCATGAAAAACGATCTCATCGAGAAAGTGCTCGATGCGATCCGCCGCATCCGGGCGGGACAACTCTACGTGAGCGACAATGTCGCGAGCCAGATGCTCAATCAGATCGTCACGGGCAAAGCCGAAGCGTCGGAGTCGCCCGTGAGCGGTTTGAGCGATCGCGAACTCGAGATCGTCACGCTGATCGGCAACGGTCTGCCGACGCGCGAAATCGCGGGCCGCCTCCATATCAGCGTGAAAACGGTCGAGACGCATCGCGCGCACATCAAGCGGAAGCTGAATCTTCGAAACGCGATGCAGCTCGTGCAGTTCTGCGTGCGCTGGACCGAAGAGAAAAACATCGGCTCCGCGCCCGTGCACTCTGAGACGGTGTAGACGATCAGCGCTGCGCGTGACTCCGCGAGTTGCGTGGAGCACGCGCTCGCGCGGCGAAAGGTCGCGCGAGTGCGGTTTCGTTTCGCGAGCGGGTGGCCCGCGCGGCGCGCTTGGTTGTGGCGAATCGTTTTCGATACCGAGCCCGCCGTGAAGCGCCGGTCACGCATGGCGCTGATCGCGAGTGGCTAAAAGAAGACGTCGCGCGCAGTGATAGGGTGGTTCCTTGTGCGCTCGGAGCGGACACTCGGTGTATTGACGTGACGAGCGCTTGAGAACCGGAGCCAGTGCGCTTGGATGAGCGCGTGCGTATCGTTATCGTTGAAGACCATGTGATGTTCCGCGAAGCCATCCGAAAGGTGTGCAAGTCGCAGTTCGGTCACGATGTGGTCGGTGAGACCGGTTCAGGTGTGGAGGCGGTGGACTTGATCCTGCGCGAGCGACCCGAGGTCGTGGTGCTCGATCTTTCGCTGCCGGACATGGATGGATTCACGGTCGTGGATCGGGTGCTGAAGGCGATGCCTCACCTGCGTATTCTCGTGCTCTCGGCTCATTGCGACGACTACACGCTGTTCCGCGTCGATCAGACGGGCGTGCACGGTTTCGTGGACAAGAACAGCAACACGGTCTCCACCCTGAAGGAGGCGCTCGTGGCGGTGAGCGAGGGCCGGAACTATTTCTCGGCGGCGTTCCAGGAGGCGCGACAGGCGCGGCGCACCAATCCTTCCTCTTTCGTGAAGGTGCTGACGGAGTGGGAGCGCGCCGTGCTGAGCCTGATCGCGCGCGGCATGTCGGACGACGAGATCGGCGAGTGTCTCTCGATCTCGCCGCGCACGGTGCAGACGCACCGGAGCAACATGCTCCGCAAGCTGAACCTGAAAGGCACGCCGAAGCTGATCGCGTTCGGCATCGAGCACGGGTTTACGCAGATCCCAGCGAAGCGCGGATCGACTCCAGTTTTTCCCTGACCGCAGCGCATTCGCGCTGGGCGGCGGCGAGCAGTCCGCGAATTTTGTCGGAATCATCGGAGCCCGCGAGTTTCTGGAGATCGCGCGTCACGCGATTGAGCGCATCGGCTTTGATCATGCTCGCGTGGGAATCGAGCCGGTGCGCGGTGCGATGAATCTCGGACGGTTCGCCGGCCGCCACGGCTTCCTCCAACGCGCGGAGATCTTCGAACATCGCGTCGGTGAAACGCGTCGTCTGTTCGCGGAAGCCCGCCGCAGTGCCTTCGCCGAGGAAACGCAGCATCTCGAGGTCGAGGCCGGATTCGTGTTGGTCGTTGATCGCAGGTGCGGTCGATGTGGTCACGAGCGGCACGGAGGGCAATGCACCCTGGAGCTCGCGAATCGCGGCGGTGATTTTTTCCGGCGTGATCGGTTTCGAAATGAAACCGTCCATGCCGGCCTCGCGGCACATGTCGCGGTTGAACTTCGCGGAATACGCGGTCGTCGCGATGATGATCGTGTGCTGTCCCGGCGGCTCCACTGCGCGATAGGCGGCGGCGATTTCGGTGCCGATGGCGCCCGGAAGATTCCAATCCATGAACGCGATGTCGTAGCGTTTCTCGCGGAGGCGCGCGAGCGCGGTGGGACCGTCGTGGGCCACGTCGGACTCGATGCCGAGCCGGCGCAACACCGCCTGCATCGCGGTCGCGTTGTAGTCGATGTCCTCGACCACGAGTGCGCGGAGCCGGGCCTGCAGCGGCGCGGTCGGTGCGGCAGCGTTTTCGTCGGCAGCGGGCAGCGGCAACGTGACCCAGAACGTCGAACCTTCGCCCGGGCGTGAATCGAGTCCCACTTCGCCGCCCATTTTTTCCGCGAGCACGCGGCAGAGCGCGAGACCGAGACCGGTGCCGCGGACATTGCCGCCGTGAGACGACTCGAGACGCGAGAACTTGGTGAAGAGCTTGGCGGCGTCTTCCGGGGCGATGCCGGGACCGCGATCGATGACCGCGAGCCGAATGCGGCCGGGCGAAACCGGGGCGATTTGCAGGATGACCGGTTTGCCGCCGCCGAACTTCAGGGCGTTCGAGAGAAAATTCAGAATGATCTGCTGCACGCGCGCGTGATCGCCACGCACGAGCGGCGGCACATCGGGCGTGCACGCGATCGTGATCTCCGTGCCGGACGTGCGTGCCTGTTCCGAGACCATGGCGACGGCCTGCTTGGCCGCGCCGAGCAACGAGAAATCCGCGGGGCGAAGCTCCACCGCGCCCGCTTCGATCTTTGCAAAATCGAGCACGTCGTCCACGAGCGTCGCGAGCAGCGTGGCGCACGAGCGCACGGAATGGGCGAGTTCGCGTTGTTTGGCATCGAGCGACGTTTCTTCGAGCGCGAACGAGAGACCCAGGATGCCGGAGATCGGATTGCGAATCTCGTGGCTCATATTGGCGATGAACTCGGATTT
The DNA here is from genome assembly GCA_024707325.1 of Opitutus sp. GTDB lineage: Bacteria > Verrucomicrobiota > Verrucomicrobiia > Opitutales > Opitutaceae > Opitutus. The sequence goes on from JANPZY010000001.1 coordinate 1,845,843, forward strand.
CGCCGCGTTCGCCTGCGCGAGTTGCTCGGTCTTCTTCTCCACGAGTGCCTGCAGGCGAAGATTGTGCTGCCGCAGATAGTGCACGCGCCAACGGAAGCCCGCGTAGATCGCGGCGAGTCCCAGCAGGATCCACGCGGCCCACGCGAGCGGCGTGCGATACCACGGGGGAAGCACGGTCACGTCCCATGGCGTGACGGGACTGATCTGGCCCAAGCTGTCGATCGCGCGCACTTCGAGCCGGTAGTCGCCGGGTGCCAGACCCGCGAGCGTCAGGTGAGTGGAGTGGGTCGGTTCGGACCAGCTTTGGTGGTCGAGCCGCGTCTGAAAGCGCAGTGCAGGACGGCGATTCCACTCCGTCGAGGCGTAGTCGAAACTCACCGTGTTGTTGCGGGCCGAGATACGGCTGCCCGAAACCGCGGCCGAGCGCACGAGCGGCGCGCGGGGCGGAGGCGGCGGCGTCAGGCCGCGAGGATCGAAACGCAGGAGACCTTCCGAACCTCCCACCCACACCCAGCCTTCGGCATCGACGAAAAGGCGGCGCACCACACCGATGTCGGCGAGTCCCTCGACGACGAAACCTTCCCAGGCGAATCCGCCGTCAGCGCGGGCGCTCATGCGCACGAGCGTCGCGGCGTTCGGACCATCGCGAAACGGACTCTTCAGCGCGATCCAGACGCGATTTTCACGATCGGGATTGGCGACCGCCGTGGCCGCGACGCGCGGAAAATTCGCGATCCGTTCCGGCGTCGCGGTCGGCGAACGATGGGCGAAGGCTCCTTCGTCCGAAAACACCACCATCGCGCTCGCGAACGGCGCCACCATGGTCGCGCCCGAGTAGGGCTGGCCGGACTCGGAAAATATCTTCAGCACCTCGGCCGTGTTTTCCTTGAAACGCACCGCGAACACGCCGCCGGCGGGCGTGCCGGTCCACACCGTGCCGTCGCTAGCCTGCGCGGTCACGAAGGACGCATCGGGCAGGGGAGCGCTGGCCTCGGTGATCCACTGTTCGCCGGTGAAACGCAGCTTCACGATTTCGGACGTGCCGGTGGTCGCGACGTAGCTGCCGGGCGCATTGCGCAGCGGACGGAAGGAAAACATGCCGAGTCGTGCGCGCACCGCGCGCATCGCGGTGCCGTCACGCCAGCGCATCACGCTGTCGTGCATCGGCGCATACACGGTGCCGTCCGGCTCGATGTGCAGATCGTAAGCCGGCATCGTGAGCTCCGGCACCGGCGTGAAGGAGCCGACACCGTCTCTCGTGAACGCGGCAGAAAAAACGCCGCGATCCGTGCCGACGAACATTCGCTCGCGATCACCCGCGATCGCCTCGACGACGCCCGTCGAGAGTCCGCTGCGCTCGTCGAAGCGTTGCGCAGAATCCCAGGCCGCGATGCGCGTGATGGCTTTGGGCGAGGAGACCCAGATCGATCCGTCCCGCGCAGCGACGACGCCGGTCGCATACGGTGAGCCCAGTCCTTCCGCCGGGCCCAGGCGGCGCAGGAGCCGGCCGGCTGTATCCGCAATGAGGATACCGCTGTTGAGTGTGCCGATCACGATCCGTCCCTGCGGTCCGATCGTCATGTCCGGAATCACGTTTTCCGTGAGCGCGGCTTTGAGTTCGGGCGAAGCGATTTCCTCGACCGTCTCGCCATGCACGCGCAGCAGGCCGGTTTTCGTGATGAGCAAGAGTCCCTCGCGCGACGGAGCTGCGCCGATGACTGGAGGCAGCTCCAGGCGCTGTGCATCGATGATGCGCACGAGACGGGAGCCCGAGACGTCATAGACGCCGTCGCTCGAACTCACGAGCACGTGGTTGCCGGCGCGGAACGCGCCCAGCCGGCGCTCGCTCGGCATGCGATGCACGGTGAACTCGCGTCCGTTCCAGATCAGCACGGCGTCGGTCGTCACGAAGACCGCGCCCGTCTCCGTCGACACCACTGCCCAAACGTCGACGAGTTCGCGATGTTCTTCGGGCAGCTCGGCGACCAGTGAACGATACGAGGAAAGCCCCTCGGCGGAGCGATCGAAATAACCGACCTGGTTGGTGGCTCCGACCCAGAGCCGACCATTGCGATCGGTATCCAGCGCGCGAACGCAATAACCGCCCGGCACCGGATGGCTGCTCCAGTGTTCGCCATCGAACATGAGCACGAGATCGCATCCGAAATAAAGCACACCGCGCTCGTCTTGATGCGCACTCCAGTAAGTGCCCGGCGCGCTGACCTCGCGCGCGGTGAATTCCCGCGCGACCGGCAGGCCCGCTGCGTGGCACAACGCCACGGGCCACGCGAACGCGAGCACGAGGCGCAGGAGGAACACGGAGAGTCGAAGAGAAAGGCTCAAGCTGCTCGAACGATCACGGCCATTTCCGCGCAGATCGAACCGCCTGACGACGTAAAAATACGTAGCGACCTGAGCGAAGGCATGTGAATTCGCCTCTAGGCGGTTGCGACTTTTGCTTCTGATTAGGAAGGCGATGAAAACGAAACTTCTTCGCCTCGCCTCCGGGTTGCTCGCCAGCCTTTTGCTCTCGCTCGGTTTTGTCCGCACCGCCGAACGCCTCGACAGCTCGGCCGCGCTGCCGTCCGATCCCGACGACTACAATAGTCGCGTCGCGGCCACCGCCTGCACTGCTGCGTGTCATTTCTCGGGTGAAATCGATCGCTCGGAACTTCTCGCCGCGATGGCCTGCACGGCGGCCTGCCACTACTCCGACAGCGCGTCTGAAGGCCGGCTGACCTGAGGACTGACGCATGATCAGCCTCGCACCGTTTCGGTTCAGAAACGTGCTCGAGAGCGATGGCGGCCCGATCTCGCGCGTCTCTCTGCATGCGTTTCCCGTCTACGGCCGGAACATGTATCAGGCCAATGTCTGGCTTGCCGACCGGCCGTGGGCGGGGGCGCGCAAATCGGAACTCTACAGCGATGCCGACGGCACGGGCTCGGCGGAATCTCCGATGCTCGCGCGGCACCGCGCGATTTCCGAGGCGCTGGAGCGCTGGGCGTATCACTCGAAAGTCCACGCGGCCGATGGCGAACTCTACGGCTTCGATGTCGACGCCTCGTCCAACGGCATGGCCGCGTTTCCCGGTCTGCTCGTGGGACAGGCGCGCAAACACGCGCTCATGGAAGCCGTCGAGCGCGCAAGTCTGCTCGCGTGGTGGGAAGGTTTGATCGACGGCGAACGACGTGCGACCGAATGGCCCGAGGTGAGCGCGCTCGTTTTGCCGAGTCCGCTCGGCGTCGGCGTGACGGTGATCGCGTGGCGCGAAGTGTGCCCCGGATGTTTCGCCTATGGACACGCCGCGTCAGCGGATTTCTTCGGCGCCTGCGAACGCGCGGTCGTGGAACTCGCGCGCAACGAATACGTGCTCACGCTCCACCGTCTCGCCCATCAGCTAGGCGATAGCGTCGCGCCGAAAGAACTCTTCGAGCGCCGCTGCCTGTTTTTCTCCAGCCCGACCGGGCATGCGCTCTTTCAGGAGCGGTTGAATCGCCCGAAGCCGCCGATCTCTCACCGCTATCGCGCGCAGATTTTGCACGACTGCGAGATTCCCGGTCCGTGGTCGCGCTACGCGACTGTGTGGCGCGTGGTGACGCGTCCGCCGTCAAACGCGTTTCTCGCCAACACCGAGCGCTATTTTTTCTGGTGAGCATCGCGCATCGAGTCGGAACCCAATGCGGACCGACTCGAGCCAAGGTGCGGACATGGTCGAGCCAGGGTCCGCACCACGTCGGGACAGAGTGCGCACCGAGTCGAGCCTGAGTGCGGCGCGAGTCGGGGCACGGTGCGGGGCGGTGCTCAACTGTGATCGCTGCGCGGCGGCACGGAGCTCTCGGACATTTTTCGATCTTCGCGCACACGCTGGGAGATCGGACGCGATTTCCACGCGGCGATCACGCACAGCGCGGCGAGTCCCCAGAACAGAATCGTGGGAAGTCCGCCGAGGCCGAAGCCGACAAAGCCGAGAATCACAAACAGCACAGCGAGGGCTGCGAGAAGGAGGTGCATGCGGAAAGATAACCCGCCTGCGACGCCGGGCCATGGGGCGCATGCCGCGGTCGTGCATCGGTCGGCGCCGCCCAAAATAAAAAGGCGCATCGCGAAAACGATGCGCCTTGAAGTAGGAACAAAACGGATGTCCCGAAGGCGGATCAGACGCTCTCGAGCAGCTTGTAGAGTCGGGCGACCATCGGCGTGGCGTCGTCGAGGAGGCCGGCGCTGATGAGTGCGTTGTCGAGGATCTGTTCGGCGACGAGCTTCGCCTTGTCGGGCGTGCTGGTGTGCGTTTCGAAGAGCCGCTTCATCACCGGCGAGCGCGGATTGATCTCCAGGTTGACGCGGAGCGGCGTGTCGGCGCCGTCCTTGTTCATGGCCTTCATCATGCGGCGCATGTGGGGCGACATGAACTTGTCGGCGTTGAGCGCAAGCGCGGGCGAATCGACGAGGCGGTCACTGGCTTTCACTTCGGCGACGCGTTCGCCGAGCGTGTCCTTGAGCCACGCGGTGAGTTTCTTCGTGTCGTCCTCGCTGAGCGCGCCTTCGGGTTTCGGAAGGTCGGAAAGTTTCACGTCGGCGTGATCGGCGGCGGTGAGCTTCTTGCCGTCGAACTCACGGACGTTGTTCATCACGTATTCGTCGACGGCTTCGTAGCAGAAGAGCACCTCGAGGTTGCGGGCCTTGAAGCCTTCGAGATACGGGCCGCTCTCGATCGCGGCGCGGCTCGGGCCGACGAGGTAATAGATTTCCTTTTGCTCGGAGCCCATGCGCGACACGTAGTCGGCGAGCGAGGTGGTCTTGCCCTTTTCGGTGATGGACGACTCGAAGCGGAGCAGCTTCACGAGCTGGTCCTTGTGGGCGAAGTCCATCGCGGCGCCTTCCTTCAGGAAGATGCCGAACTCGCTGTAGAATTCGTTGTAGGCGTCGACGCGGTTCTTGGCCTCTTCCTCGAGGAATTTCAGGAAGCGCTTCGTGATAACCTTGTTCAGCTTCTCGATGAGCGCCTTGTCCTGCATCGTCTCGCGCGAGATGTTGAGCGGCAGGTCTTCGCTATCGACGACGCCTTTGAGGAAGCGCAGCCACTCGGGCAGGAGGTTCTTCGGCTTGGCGTCGATGAGGACCTTGCGGCAGTAGAGCGCGACGCTCTGCTCGAGGCGCGCGAAGCCGAACTTCTCGGTGTTTTCCTTCGGGACGAAGAGCAGCGCGTTGATCGCGAGCGGCGCGTCGGCGGAGAAATGCAGGCGCAGGCGGGGCTCGTCGTAGGCGTGGGCCTGGAACTTGTAGAACTCGGTGTATTCCTCGTCCTTGATCTCGTTCTTGTTGCGCAGCCAGAGGGCCTGGACGGTGTTGACGCGCTTGCCGTTGAGATTGATCGGGAACGAAACGAACGCGCTGTAGCGCTCGAGGATCTCCTTCACCGTGCCGTCCTGCGCGAAGTCGCTGGCGTCGTCCTTCAGTTCGATGACGATCTTGGTGCCGCGGCGTTCGCCTTCGCTCGGCTCGATCTGGTAGCTGCCGGAACCATCGCTGATCCACACGTGGCCGGGCTCGTCCTTGCGCCACGAGCGCGAGTAAACCTTCACGGCTTTCGCGACCATGAAAGCGGAGTAGAAACCCACGCCGAACTGGCCGATGAGGTTGGCGTTTTTCTGGCCGCCTTCGCCGAGCGCTTTCAGGAACTGCTTGGAGCCGGAGTGCGCGATCGTGCCGAGGTATTTCACGAGCTCCTCGCGCGACATGCCGATGCCGAAGTCCTGGATCGTGATCGTCTTCGCCTTGTCGTCGGTCGTGACGTTGATCTCGAGGTCGAGCTTGTCGTCGAAGATCTCCTTCTCGGTGAGCTGCGTGTGGCGCAGCTTTTCCAAGGCGTCGGACGCATTGGAGACGAGCTCACGCACGAAGATTTCCTTCTCCGTGTAGAGCGAGTGGATGACGATATCGAGCAGCTGCTTGATCTCGGCTTGGAACTCGAATTTCTGCGGAGTTTCGGTGGACATAATGATGTAAAAAGAGCCCGCTAGTTTAGCAGGTTGCGGGAAAAATCAAGAGGGGCGGCAGGGCGTTTTTGCGTGGCGAACACGAGCACCATCCGGCGCCTCGCGTAGCGCCACTGCGGTGAAGTTCCGCGCGCCTGACTCAGGCGGCACCCGGCGCGGCGGCTACGACCGGAACCAGCCAAGGCGGAATTCAACTATGCTCCGCCCTCGTCGCACTTTTCCTCCATGTCGCCCGCTGTTTCTGAAAAATCCTTCGCGCTCGGTTCCTTGTTGCCCGGTCCTGTCGCGGACGATGGCGGGGTAACCTACGTGGTCTGGGCTCCCGACCACGGGCACCTCAGCGTTCGCGTGTGGCGGCGCGAGAGCGGCAAAGACATCGTGCTGCCGATGGAGGCGAGGAGCGCGGCTACTTCGCGCTCCATGATCCGGACGGGCGTGCGGGTGACCGGTATAAATTCGTGCGGCCGGACGGCGCCGAGTTTCCCGATCCGGCGTCGCGTTTTCAGCCGGAGGGCGTGCACGGTCCTTCGGAGGTGATCGATCACCGCGCTTATGTGTGGCAAAGCACCACATGGAAACGCCCCGCGTGGAGCGGGCAGGCGATCTACGAACTGCACGTGGGCACGTTTACGCCGGAAGGCACGTTTCGCGCCGCGATCGAGCGACTCGACCACATTGCCTCGCTCGGCGTCGGCGCGATCGAGCTGATGCCGGTGGCGGATTTTCCGGGCGGACGAAACTGGGGCTACGATGGCGTGACGCTCTTCGCGCCGGCGCGCTGCTACGGTCGGCCCGATGATTTGCGCGCGCTCGTCGATGCGGCGCACGTGCGCGGGCTCGCGGTGATTCTCGATGTGGTTTACAACCACCTCGGGCCGGATGGAAATTATCTGGGCGCTTACGCGAAGGAGTATTTCGACGCCGACCGCCACACGCCGTGGGGCCAGGCGTTTCATCTCGCGGGTCGCGACAGCCGGCCGGTGCGCGAGTTTTCCTCTCCAACGCCGCCTACTGGCTCGACGAGTTTCGCTTCGACGGGCTTCGCCTCGATGCGACGCACGCGATTCTCGACGTATCCGAAAAACACCTACTGAGCGCGATCGCCGACGTGGCGCATGCGCGCGGAGCGTTCCTGATTGCCGAGGACGAGCGCAATACCACCGAGATTCTTTGCGATGCGAAAGGCGCCGGCGCCGGACTCGATGCGGCGTGGGCCGACGATTTTCACCACGAGGTTCGCGTCGCGCTCACCGGGATTCGTGAGGGCTATTTTGCGGGTTACCGCGGCACGCCCGAGGAGTTGGCCCGGACGCTCACCTCCGGATGGTTTTACACGGGCCAGCCGTTTGCCTCGTGGAAAGGGCGCGCGCGAGGCAGTCCGTGCGGGCACCTGCCGACGCGCTCGTTTGTTTTCTGCATCGAGAATCACGATCAGGTCGGCAACCGCGCGCAGGGCGAGCGCCTCGAGCATCTGGTCTCCCGCGACGTGTTTCTCGCGGCGTCGGCGTTGCTGTGTCTCAGCCCGTATCCGCCGATGCTCTTCATGGGGCAGGAGTGGGCGGCCGGTTCGCCGTTCCAGTATTTCACCGAGCACGGCGGCGATCTCGGGCGTGCGGTGTCGGAGGGACGCAAGCGCGAGTTCGCCGAAGTGGGCATGAACGCCTCGCTGCGGCCGGAGGACGTGCCGGATCCGCAGGCGCTCGAAACATTCACGCGCTCGAAGCTCGACTGGTCGGAACTCGAGAAACCGGAGCACGCGTCCGTGCTCGCGTTTTATCGGTGTTGCTTTTGCGCTGCGCGCGGAACTGCTCGGCGATGGCGGCGGGCATCGTGATCGCTGGAGCGTTGCCGCGCTCGAGCGCGCGGTGGCGTTGCGCTTCAGTGCGGACGAGAAAGCGCCGGTGCTGCTCGTGTGCTCCTTGTGGGGCGAGGCCCGCGTGGATTTTTCTGAGAAAGAAGCGCTGCGTCCGCCATCCGGAATGGTGTGGCAGGTCGTGCTCGACAGTCGCGAGACCGGCGCCGCGCAGGGATGGGTCGAGACCCTGGAGCTGCCGACGGCCGCGACGGTGCTGCTGCGTGCGGTGAGTTGCGAAACCGCTTCCTGACATGGGACTCACCAACGCCACGCGTATTCCCGTCGCCACGTATCGGTTTCAACTCCGGCGCGAGTTTCCGTTCGGCACCGTCCGCGATCTGCTGCCGTATCTCGCGACGCTGGGGATTTCCGATCTCTATTGCTCGCCCATCTTCCTCTCCACGCCGGGCAGCACGCACGGTTACGACGTCAACGACTACCGCCGGATCGATCCCGAGCTCGGCGGACGCGAGGCGCTCGGCGAGTTGCATGAGCAACTGCGCGGCCGCGACATGGGGCTGCTGCTGGATTTCGTGCCGAATCACATGGGCATCAACGGACCGGGGCTCTTCAACGAGTGGTGGCGTGAAGTGCTGGAGAACGGCTACCACTCGCCCTACGCGCGCTTCTTCGACATCGATTGGCGAGGTATCGGTTCCAGTGATACGCCGCGCGTGCTCGTGCCGACGCTTGAGGATCACTACGGCCGCGTCGTATCGGCGGGAAAGCTTTCGCTGGTTTATCAGGACGAACATTTTCAGGCCGCGTATTACGACATGCGTTTCCCGCTGCGGCCGCGGAGCTACGCGGCGCTGCTCGGAAAACTCGAAGTGCGCGGCGAGACCGCGGACCGGTTGGCGGACATCCTGCGCGCGCTCGAACAGCTCCCGCGTCCCGATGCGCTCGAAGACGCCGCCACCGCGCGCTCGCGCACGGCGCGGCTGCGCGACATCCGGAGGCGTATCGCGGCGCTGTTGGAATCGCGACCCGATCTTCGCGCGCAACTCGACGCGCTGCTCGACGACATCAACGGCACCGGGCGCCGCAATCCGAGCTACGACGCGCTCAACGACATTCTCGAAGACCAGCACTACCGCCTCGCGTTTTGGAAGGCCGGCGTGCACGAGACGAACTACCGTCGCTTCTTCGCGATCGACACGCTCATCGGCTTGCGGATGGAGCTGCCCGAAGTTTTCGAAGAAACGCATGCGCTGCTGCGACGGTTGATCCGTGAGGGCGCGGTCACGGGCTTGCGCATCGATCACGTGGACGGGCTGCGATTGCCAAAGGAATACCTCGATCGCCTGCAGCGCCTCGCCGCTGACGAATTGAAGCGTGCCGAGCCGTTCTTCGTCGTCGTCGAAAAAATCCTCGGTTCGGGCGAACCGCTGCCGACCGAATGGGCGTGTCACGGCACGACGGGTTACGAATTCGTCGAGCACCTCGCGGGACTCTTTGTCGATTCGCGTTCGGAGCGCTGGTTCGATCAGCTCTATCGCGACTTCTGTGACGAGCGTGCGTCGTTCGACGAGCTCGTTTTCGAACAGAAGAAAATCATCCTCGACGAAATGTTCGCCAACGCCGTGCTGCGCCTCGGCGGACTACTGGCCGACGTGCTGCAGGGCGATCCGAACTGGCGCGATCTCACGCGCAACGAAGTCACCGTCGCCGTCCGCGAGATGATGGCGGCGCACAGCGTTTATCGCACGTATCGTCGCGGGCTCCCGGCGATGAACGATCGCGACCGTGGCGTGGTCGAGCGCGCCGCAGCGCTCGCGATCTCGCGTCACCATCGTCTCGGCGCCGAACCGTTCGAACTGGTGCGTGATGTGATCACCGGTGTCTACCCGCCGGCGAAAGCGCCCGCGGAAGTGCGCGAGACGCTCGCGAACTGGGTGCTCGAGTTTCAGCAATACACCGGAGCGATCATGGCGAAGTCGGTCGAGGACACGGCGTTTTACGCACACAGCCGCTTCATCGCGCTCAACGAAGTCGGCGGAAATCCCATGCGCTTCGGCGCGAGCGTGGCGCAGTTCCACGAATCCAACATCGAGCGGCTGCGGGTGACGCCGCACGGAATGATCGCGACTTCGACGCACGACACGAAACTCGGCGAAGACGTGCGCGCGCGGCTGTATGCGCTCTCGGAGATCCCGCACGAATGGGAGGACTGGGTGCGCGAGTGGCGTGAACTGAACCGCCGTCACAAGACGACGGTCGACGCTCGCGAGGCGCCGGACGCCAACGAGGAGTATCGGCTCTATCAGGTGCTCATCGGCGCGTGGCCGGCGGACGACTCGGATCCGAACGACGCATTCAAAAAACGGATACGCGAGCACCTGCGAAAGGCCGTCAACGAGGCGAAGCGCAACACAACCTGGACGGAGCCCAACGAGGCGTGGCTCGCGGCCGGCGATCATTTCATCGACGGCATTCTCGGCGCAGAAAGCGGACGCGAGTTCCTCGCGAGTTTTCGCGTGCAGGCGCAGCGCGTGGCGCAGCTCGGGATGGTGAACTCGCTTTCCCAGGTGGTGCTGAAGACGATGTCGCCCGGCGTGCCGGATTTTTATCAGGGCAGCGAGTTGTGGGACCTCAGCCTCGTCGATCCCGACAACCGTCGCGAAGTGAACTACACGAAGCGCCAGAAGCTAGCGGCGCGAACGCAGGTCGATTGGACCGAGCTCCTGCGCACCTGGCGCAACGGCGCGATCAAGCTGCATCTCACGCGCGCGCTGCTGCAATATCGCCGCGCGAACGCGGAGCTTTTTCAGAACGGAAACTACCTGCCGCTCGAAGTGCGCGGCCGCTTCGGGGATCAGATCGCAGCGTTTGCGCGTGCGTGGGCGAGCAAAGTGGTGGTCGTCGTTGTGCCGCGACTCTCAAGCCGGCTTGGTTCGCCGCCGCTCGGGCTCGTGTGGGACGACACGCGGATCGTGCTTCCGCCGAATATTCCTGGACCGTGGAAAAACATCTTTGCGCAACGCGAGGTGCCGCCGGCGGACGAGTGGCTGGTCGCGGAGCTGTTTCGCGTCGTGCCGTTCGCGGTGGTGGCAACGGAGAGTTTTCGGACGGAGTGATGGCGGTGCTCGGCGTGAGCGGTTGAGCAATCGTTCTCGCCCGATTGGGTGCGCGGTTTCGAGAACGAGAAAGAGAACGAGCCGGCGGCGGTGTTCGGACTTCGGCTCGATACGCTGCGGACAATGGCTCGACCGTGTCCGCACCTGGGCGCGACCCGGTGCGCACTTTGTCCCGACTCGGGACGGACTTTGGCGCGGGTCAGCCGCCGAGGTAGGTGGCTTTGAGGCGCGGATCGGCGCGGAGCTGTTTGCTCTCGCCCTGCATCACGATGCGACCGGTCTCGAGCACGTAGGCGTAGGACGAGACCTCGAGCGCGAGGTTCGCGTTTTGTTCGACCAGCAGGATCGTGATGCCGTGGTTGCGGTTAATCTCCACGATCTTCTCAAAGATCGTGCTGATGAGCCGCGGCGCGATGCCGAGCGAGGGTTCGTCGAGCATCAGGAATTTCGGATCGCCCATGAGCGCGCGGCCGATCGCGAGCATCTGTTGTTCGCCGCCGGAGAGCGTGCCGGCGGTTTGTTTGATGCGCTCCTTCAGGCGCGGGAAAATGGAGAAAACGTAGTCGCGGTTTTTCTCAATGAGAGCTTGGTCGCGCTGCAGGTAGGCGCCCATCGAGAGGTTTTCGTCGACGGTGAGATTGGCGAAGATCATGCGTCCCTCGGGCACATGGCAGAGTCCGCGCGCGACGATTTTATGGGCGGGGAGCGTGGTGATGTCTTCGCCCTGAAAGGTGACCTTGCCGCCGCGCGAAGGAATGAGACCGGAGATCGCGCGCAGCGTGGTGGTTTTGCCGGCACCGTTGCCACCGACGAGCGTGACGATCGCGCCGGCGGGAATCTCAAACGAGACACCCGAGAGCGCGGCGATCGCGCCATAGGAAACGGAAAGTTCGGAAACCGTTAGCATTTGAATTTTTCGATTCTGGATTCCCGATTCTCGATTTTCTTCGGTGGGGTGACGGCCAATCCAAAATCGAGAATCGAAAATCGAAAATCACGTCAGTGATGTGAAAGCGACTTGTGGTGGTCTTCGCCGAGGTAGGCTTCGATGACTTTGGGATCGCTCTGGATGGCGGCGGGATCGCCCTCGGCGATCTTCACGCCGTAATCGAGGACGGCGATGCGCTGGCAGCAGCTCATCACGACCTTCATCGAGTGTTCGACGAGGAGGATGGAGAGCTTGAACTGCTTCTGGATTTGCTGAATCAGGCGGACGAGCTCGGTCTTCTCCGTCGGGTTCATGCCGGCGGCGGGTTCGTCGAGCAGGAGCAGCTTCGGTTGCGTCGCGAGGCAGCGGACGATCTCGAGGCGGCGCTGTTCGCCGTAAGGGGAGATTGCGCGCGAGCGAGTCGCGGAAGCGGCGGAGATTGAAAATCTCGAGCAGCTCCTCGGCGCGGCGGGTGATCGCGGCTTCGTCGCTCGCGAAGGCGCCGAGGCGGAGCAGCGAGTGCAGCGCGTGCGTGTCGCGGTGCAGATTGCAGGCGGCGCGGACGTTGTCGAAGACGGTGAGCGAGCCGAAGAGGCGGATGTTTTGAAACGTGCGCGCGATGCCGAGACCGACGATCTCGTTGACGCGAAGTCCGGCAAGATCGCGACCGCGGAAGGCCACGCGGCCCTCGGTGGGACGATAGACGCCGGTGATGAGATTGAAGACGGTCGTCTTGCCCGCGCCGTTGGGGCCGATGAGGCCGACGAGTTCGTCTTCGTTGACGACGAAATCCACCGTGTTGACGGCAGTGAGGCCCCCGAAGCGGATCGTGGCTTTGTCGAGTTGGAGAAGCGGCGGCGACATCGCGTCAGTTGGCGGAGTTCTTGGAACCCGGCAGGCGGAGGTTGAGCAGGCCCTGCGGACGGGCGAGCATGAGCACGATCAGGAGCACCGAGTAGATCACCATGCGATACTCGGCGATCGGGCGCAGGAGCTCGGGCAACAACGTGAGAATGACTGCGGCGAGCACGACGCCGAGCGTGTTGCCCATGCCACCGAGGATTACCATGACGACGAGCTCGATGCTCTTGGTGAAATCGAAGCCGGTGGGCGTGATCGTCATCTTGAAGTGGCCGTAGAGGCCGCCCGCGATGCCGGCGAAAAACGCGCCGACGACAAACGCGACGATTTTGTAGCGCGTGGTGTTGAGGCCGACGGCTTCGGCCGCGATCTCGTCGTCGCGCGTGGCGAGAAAGCCGCGGCCGTAGGTCGAATTCACGAGACTCGTGACGACGAAGATCGTGAGCGCGACGAAGACGAGCACCCAGAGAATCGTGGTGTGGGGCGGGATGCCGTTGAGTCCGAGCGCGCCGCCGAGCGATTCCACGTTTTGGAAAATGACGCGGATGATTTCGCCGAAGCCCAGCGTGACGAGCGCGAGATAGTCGCCCTTGAGGCGCAGCGACGGGACGCCGACGAAGAGTCCCGCGAGCGCGGCCGCGCAACCGCCCCCGAGCAACGCGCCGAGAAAGAGCAGACCTTGCTGAAACGTCGTGCCGCCGTCTTCTCCGAGCAGCATGGGCCCCCAGATCACCGTCGTGGCTGCGGCGAGATAAGCGCCGACCGACATGAAGCCCGCGTGGCCGAGAGAGAACTGCCCCGTGTAGCCGTTCACCAAATTCAGCGAGACGGCCAGGATGACGTTGATGCCGACGCCGGTGAGCACATCGAGGTGATACGGATCGATGTGCTCGGAGAAATGCGACACGCCGAAAGCGACGGCGAGACCGGCGAGGAGAAAGAGGTGAGGAGTCGGGAGCTTCATCGCGTCACACTTTCTCGATGGTGAAGCGGCCGAGCAGGCCGGCCGGACGGAAGAGCAGGATCACGATGAGAATCGCGAACGCGATCGCATCCTTGTAAGTGGACCATTCGCTGCCCGCGACGAAGGTTTCAACCGTGCCGAGCAACAGTCCGCCGAGCGCAGCGCCCGGGATGTTGCCGATGCCGCCGAGGATCGCGGCGACGAACGCCTTGAGACCCGGCATGACGCCCATGAGCGGATCGATCGACGGGTAGTTGACCGCGTAAAGGATGCCGCCGGCGCCAGCGAGCGCCGAACCGAGCGCGAAGGTGAAGGCGATCACGACGTCGTTGTTCACGCCCATGAGCGCGGCGGCCTTGGGATTCATCGAGACCGCGCGCATGGCCGTTCCGATGCGCGTGCGGAAAACGATGAACTGCAGCACCACGAGCAGAAACGCCGCGACACCGATCACGCAGAGCTGATTCGTGGAGATCGTGAGACCGCCGACGTGGAAATTGAGCGAAGGGAAAATCGCGGGAAACGTGCGCGGAGCGGCGCCGAAGATGAGCTGGCCGCTGTATTCAAGAAGCAAGGACACGCCGATCGCGGTGATGAGGACGTTGAGCGTGGGGGCGCCGCCGCGCGTGCGCTGGAGGACGATCTTGAGGCCCGTGCGGCGAGCGAGCCAGGAGGCAGCCTCGGCCGCGGCCCAGCACGAGATGATGCGCAGCGCGATCGCGTAGTCGGAGGGGAAGACGTCGCGCGTGAGATAGAACGCCGCGCCGCCGCCGATCAGCGCGGCAAGAATCGTGACGAGGTTGAACTCGATCGGTTCGCGCAGCGGGCGATAGGCGGTTTTCTCGATGCGCATGCCGAGTAGCGAACAGCCGACCATCGCGGTGAGCAGCACGGCGATTCCGCCCCAGATCGTGCCTTCGGGGACGAGACGGCCCGCGTAGTAACCGATGAAGGCGCCGACCATGAACACATCGGAGTGCGCGAAGTTGATGAAGCGCAGCACGCCGTAAACCATCGTGTAACCCAGCGCGATGAGTGCATAGACCGCCCCGAGGGAAAGTCCGTTCAGAAGTTGCTGGAGAAATTCGGTCACGCGGGAGACGCGAAGTTGAGAGTTGAGGGCTGAGAGTTGAGAGCTATTCAGCCGCCGATGGAACGGCTGAGTCCACTCAGCATTCGAGAAATTTCCTCGGCGGACGAATGGAGCTGATCGAAATCCTGGTTGGGGAGGAAGCCCTCGTTCCGAGCAATAGTAGCCTGGGTCACCGTCTCATACAAAGATCCAGCCGCGAATCCCAAGAAGCGGATGTAGTCCGCGGGTGGTCGAGCTGAGCCCTCTGCGATGTTTGACGAAATTGATGTCGCGGCCCGTCGAATCTGGTTGGTCAGACCGAAGCGTTCATCTGCCGGAAAATTTCGAGACAAGCTGTAGACGAGATGGGCGTAAGTGACGGACTTTTGCCACACGTCGAGCCGTTCGAAGTTAAACATGCGGCGCAGGTTTGGCTCTCAACTCTCAGCCCTCAACTCTCAACTTCAGCGCGCGAGCGCGCTCAGGGCGCGACGGTCTTCAGGAAGGTGAGCTTGCCGCCTTTGATCGCGAGGATGGCGGCGGGCTTGGAGGCGTCGCGGTTCTTGTCGATGGTGGTGACACCGGTGACGCCCGCGAAATCCTTGGTCTCGGCGAGCGCGGCACGGAGTTTCGGGCCTTCGGTGGAGCCGGCGCGCTTGATCGCGTCGACGAGCACGTAGGCGGCATCGTAGCCCAGCGCGGCGAAAGCGTCGGGCGTCTCGCCATTCCAGCGCTCCTTGAATTTCGCGACGAACTGCTGGACGGTCGGATCCTGATTTTCCGGCGAGAAGTGCGTGGAGTAGTAGCAACCTTCGAGCGCATCGCCGCCGATCTGGAGGAGCTGCGGAGCTTCCCAGCCGTCGCCGCCGAAGAAGGGCACATTGATGCCGAGTTCGCGCGCCTGACGCACGATGAGCGCGGCTTCGGTGTAGTAACTGGGAACGAACACCGCCTCGGCGCCGGACGCTTTCACGGCGGTGAGCTGGGCGCGGAAGTCCTTGTCGCCTTCGGAGAAGTTTTTCTCCGCGACGATCTCGCCGCCACCGGCGGTGAAGGTTTCCCGGAAGAACTTCGCGAGGCCGACGCTGTAGGCGTTGGAGACGCTGGAGAGCACGGCGACCTTGGTGACCTTGAGGTCCTCTTTGGCGAACTTCGCCATGACGGTGCCTTGGAACGGATCGATGAAGCACACGCGGAAAACGTAGTTGCCCGTTTGCGTGACTTTCGGGTTGGTCGCGGCGGGAGCGACCATCGGCACGCGAGCCTTTTGGGCGACGGGAGCGGCTTCGAGCGAGCGGCCGGAAGCGACTTCGCCGAGGAGCGCGACGACCTTGTCGCGCGTGATGAGTTTCTTCGCGACCGTCGCGGACTCGCCCGGTTTCGTCTGGTTGTCCTCAGTGACCAATTGCAGCGGCGAACCGAGCGCGCCACCCGCAGCGTTGAGTTCTTCGAACGCGAGCACGATGCCCTTGTGCGACGACTGGCCGAAGCTGGCTTCCTTGCCGGTGAGCGAGCCGTATTCGCCGATCTTGATCGGAGTGGCCGCCTGCGCGGTCAGGCCAACGAGAGCGGAAAACAGGAGGGCGGCGAGCGGGCGAAGGAATTTCATGGGTTCAGGGATTGATCGTTTCGACGTATTGGAAGCGGCCGTCTTTCACGGTGATGATGACCGCGCTCTTCGAAGCGTCACGTTTGGGATCGATGGTGATGGTGCCGGTGACGGCTTCGAAATCCTTGGTGGCGGCCAGCGCATCGCGAATTGCCGCGCGATCGGTCGAGCCGGCGCGCCGGATGGCGTCGGCCAGCACGAGCACCGAGTCGTAACCGAGCGAAGCGTTGGAGTCGGGCGCGAAACCCTCGCCCCAGCGCTGGCGGTAGGCGTCGACGAACTCCTGCACGCGCGGCGACGGATCCTGCGGCGAGTAGTGCGAGCAGAGAAAGACGCCCTCGATCGCCTTGCCGCCGAGCTGGATCAGCGCTTCGGCTTCCCAACTATCGGCGCCGAACATCGGCACCGTGATGCCGAGATCGCGGGCCTGTTTCACCATGAGAGCGCCTTCGTTGTAGTAGCCGGGATTGAAAATCGCTTCGACACCCGCGGCGCGAATCGCGGTGAGCTGGGCTTTGAAGTCGCGGTCGCCCTCCTGATATTTCTGTTCGATCACGATCGTGCCGCCGGCGGCGGTGAACGCTTCCTTGAAATACTTCGCGAGGCCGACCGAGTAGGCGGACGAAGAGCTGACCATGAGGCCGACGCGTTTCACCTTGAGCGTGTTGAGCGCGAACTTGGCCATCACCGGACCTTGGAACGGATCGATGAAGCAGACGCGGAAAATGTAGTCACCGATCTCGGTCACCTTCGGGTTGGTGGAGGCGGGGGAAATCATCGGCACCTTCGAACGCTGGGCGATCGGCGCGCCCTCGAGTGAGCGGCTCGAAGCGACTTCGCCGAGGATGGCGACGACCTTGTCGCGCGAGATCAGTTTGCGCACGGCGGTGCCGCTTTCTCCGGGTTTCGATTGCGTGTCCTCGGTGATGAGCTCGAGCTTGCGGCCGAGCACGCCGCCGGCGGCGTTGATGCGTTCGACGGCGAGAATCGTGCCTTGGTGAGAGGATTGGCCGAGGCTCGCTTCCTTGCCGGTGAGGGACGCGTATTCGCCGATCTTGATGGTGTCCTGCGCGAGTGCGGCGCTGACGAGGGCGACCAGCGGAAACGCAAGGCGGGTCAGGCGAGAGGCAAGAGTCATCGGTTTCAGAAGTTGCGAAAGGAAATGGCCCGGGAAACTGGGCGCGGAGCCAAGGGCAGCTATAGCATGTTTTCAACCAAACTGTGTGCCATCTCCGAGGCCGCAATCGTGTCGCGCGGTTTGGGTTTTGCCTTCTCCGCCTGCGGGCGTTTGCTCGGCCGCGTTGAACACCTTCGACCGACATTTGCTGAAAGAGTGGCTGGGCATGCTGCTGCTCGTGCTGTGCGCGATGGTCGGGCTGTCGTTTATCCAGGTGCTGTATGACGACTTTCGCATGCTGCGGGAGTGGGGCGCCGGATTGAACGACGTGGTGCGCTACGTCGCGATCACGGTGCCGAGTTTTCTCACCCTCGTGCTGCCGCTCTCGATTCTGGTCTCGCTGCTCTTCGTCCTCGGAAAACTGCATCGCGCAAACGAGTTCACGGCGCTGCGGGCGGCCGGGGTGGGGTTGGCACGGATCACCGCTCCGATCTGGGTCATGGGCCTCGCGATGTGCGGGCTTTCCTATTGGCTCAATACCGACGTCGTGCCCCGCTCGGTGGAGGAATCGCAGCAATGGCGCGACGCGTTGTCGTTTCGCCAGCAGGCGAAATCCGCCAGCCGCGACCGCGTGGGTGCGGTGTTCAGTGTCGGCTTCGACAATCCGGCGGCGAAGCGCACGTGGTTTTTCAATCGCTACAGTCAGTTCACGAATCGCGCGTATGGCGTGTCGGTTTCGCTGCTCGACGACCAGCGGCGGGAGACGGTCCGCATTCTGTCGAGCGAAGCTTACTTCGATGTGAGGCAGGGCTGGGTCTTCGAGCGAGGCCGCGAGCTGACGTTTGATCCCGCGACGGGCGAGCAGTTGACGAGTGTGCCGTTCGAGCAACGCGTGGAGCCGACGTTTCGCGAGGATCCGAAGCTCATGCTGCTGATCGACCGCAAACCGAGCGCGCTCTCGCTGCCGCAACTGCAGCGGCTCGTGGACTATTTTGCGCTCGGCAACAACGACAAGGGCACGCCCTACGCGGTGCGTTACCATCGGTTGATCTCGGACACGGCGGGGCCGCTCATCGTGATCGCGATCGCGATTCCGTTCGCGATGGCGGGCGTGCGCGTGAATCCGGTCGTGGGTGTGTCGAAGTCGCTTGGCCTGTTCGTGCTCTACTATTTGTTCATGATCACCGCGTCGGCGCTCGCCACGAAGCATCTGCTCTCTCCGCAGACGGCGGCCTGGCTGCCAAACGGTGGCATGATCCTGCTCGCGCTGTGGTTTTTTGTGCGGATGCGCTGATCGCGTTGCACAAAAACATGTCGCAAAGCGCGCTACATCAGCGGCCAATGCGACGCTGAGTTCTCGAAAGTGATTTCGTGTAAACCTGTCGTGGGCTCCGGCGTCTCACCGGGCGTCATGAAAATCCCCACACTGACGCTTCTGGTTCTTCTCGCGGGTGTTTCGCCGGCTTTCGCCAAGACGGATAACTCCCGCATCGTGCGTGACGCAGTGATCGGCGCGGCCGCCGGTGCCATCATTGGTGGGCACCAGGGTGATCGTTGGGCCGAAGGTGCCGTGATCGGCGGGGCGGTTGGAGCC
This sequence comes from Opitutus sp., assembly GCA_024707325.1. Taxonomy (GTDB): domain Bacteria; phylum Verrucomicrobiota; class Verrucomicrobiia; order Opitutales; family Opitutaceae; genus Opitutus. The sequence goes on from JANPZY010000001.1 coordinate 1,864,917, forward strand.
GTGGTCGGTGCGACGATCGATCAACCGCGCTCGCATCGCACTGTTGTCGTGACCCGCCCCGCTCCGGTGGTGGTGGTGAAACACCCGCATCGCCCCGTGAGGCGCGTCGTGGCGTGTGCACCTGCGCCGAAGGTCGTCGTAGTGGCGGGATCGTGCGGACACGGACGGCACCACCATCACCACCACGGGCATCGCGGGTGCCATTAAGAATCGTTTTCCCCCGTCAGGAACTCTCGCCCCGCCGTGGCCTCGCCTGCGGCGGGTTTTCTTTTGCCGGAAGCAGCGCATCGCGCCCAAGCGCGTAGTCGGTGAAATCGTTTACGATGCCGGGATGCGCGCGATCCTGTTTGTAGATCTCGAGAATGCGGGCGTGCTCGTGATCGGTCGTGGGAAAGATGCGCGGCGGCTCACCGGGCAGAAAAATCCCGGTGTAAGCGCGGCGGCGATCGACGAGTCGGCGGATGACGATCACGGAGAAGCGGGATTTGCTTCGTCGGTCAGCGAAAAGCGCCGCAGCGATGTGTGCACCGCGCCGGCAGGCCGCAGTTCGCTCGCGAAGAGTTCGAACGCACTCACCCGAAACGGCGCCGCCGCAAACTCGCGATGCTGTTCGAGCCAGCGGCGCACCTCGTGACCGCCCGGCGGTTCACAGCGGCCGAGCGTGACGTGCGGCGAGAACGTTTTCACGTCCAGCGGAAATCCCGCCTGCAGAATCGTGTCGTCGATGCGCTGGCGGAGTTGATGCAGACGCGGATGGCCGCGGCCGACGCCGACCCACAGCACGCGCGGCGGACGATCCGGCGGAAACGCGGCCACGCCCTCGACCGGCAGCACGAACGGCTCCACGCGCACGCGCGCGAGTGCTGTCTCCAGTTCTTCGATACGCGTCGAATCGACATCGCCGAGAAAACGCAGCGTGAGATGCAGTTGCTCCGGCCGTGTCCAGCCCACGTCGGGCAGACGCGGCGAGAGCAGCGTCTCGATTTCAGCCCGGATGGGCTGCGGCAGCGGCAGCGCGATGAAAAGGCGTCGGCTCGGCATGTCTCAGCCAACTCGCCCCGGCGGATTCCTCAACTCCAGTTGAAGTTGAAGCTGATGCTGATCCGCTCCTCCTCGACACGATTGGCCGGCACCTCATGGCGGAGCCAGCTTTCGAAGAGGATCACGTTGCCCGCCTCGGCGGGATAGACGATGTGCGCGCGATCCTGCTCGGGCGTGTCGGGTAGTTTCGGTGGCGCGGCCATGAAACGATCGAGGCGCGGATCTTCGAACTTCAGGCCCGGGCAACCTTTCGGCGTGGCGACGTAATAGGTGCCGCTGATGAACGACAAAGGATGCAGGTGCAGCGAGTGCGCGGCGGTCGGCGGCATGATGTTCACCCAGCAATCGGTCATGAAAATCTGTCGTCCACGCAGATCCATCGAGAGCGCCTTCGCAAACGCGCGCACGTGGCGCGTGAGCTTTTTCTCGAGATCGGCAAACGCACTTGAGAAGCGGTGGAGTTCGTTCATGGAGGCGTAGCTCGTGTAGCCGCCGGGATAGTTTTTCGCTGACCACTTCCGGCCTGCCGTATCGAACTCGCGCAGCTGGCGGCACTCAGCCGCGAGGTCGCTATTGAGTCGGGCGAGGCCGCTCTTCTGCAGCGGTTCGCAGTAAATGTAGGTGGGAAACCACGCGCGTGTAGGCATGCGTGCAACGTGACGAGAGCGCACGGCGGAGTCGAGAATGCCCTCTGGCCGGGTGAGCGTGGCCTTCGCATGGGCGGGTTATCAGAACTTATGACGTGACAGCGAACTTGTGTGAAAATGCCCAATGTGTGCAAATGAGGTGCCCATTGTGGCTGCCGCCATCCTGACCTGTGGCCTGCAGCCGTGACCACCGATGAGCACCAGCACACCGAGCAGCTACCTAGATCAACTTATCGAAAACACGCTTAGAACGACCCACCAACGGGTGACTCCACTCCGGTTGGACGGTCGTATCTATTGGCTGAAGCGAGCCGCGTCCGCGCGCCTGGGGTGGGGACATCGACTGCAGCGATCGCTCGCCGCGATCCTGCCGTGGCCGAAGCTCCTGAGCTTCACCGCGGTCGTCGATGCGCGTGGCGCTCTCCATCGCGAAGCGCGAATCATCGAACGGTTGCGCAGGAAAGGGGCGACGGTCCCCGAGGTGGTTTTGCGCGGCCCGGACTGGCTGTTGTTGAGCGACCTCGGTTTGTCGCTCGAGCAGCGTCTGCTCGCGGCGCGCACGCGCAGCGAGGTGATTGCGCTCGCCCAGGCGGGTGCGTCGGCGCTGCGCAAGCTGCACGCGGCGGGCGGGTGGCACGGTTTTCCGCTGGCGCGAAACATCGTCGGTCAGCCGGGCGCGCTCGGCTTTATCGATTTCGAGGAAGACCCGGGCGAGGAGATGTCGCCGGCGCAGTGCCGCACGCGCGATTTCATTTTGTATCTCCAGTCACTCGGTGGACTCGAGACGCGCTTCGCGGGCACGATGAAGGCCGCGATCCGCGCGTATATGGAAACGGGGCCGCTGCCCGCGGAGCAGGCGCGGCTCTTCCGTCTTGCGCGTTTGTTCTGTGTCGCGATCAGTCCGCTCGCATGGGTGCTTTGGCCGGCGCGCCGGAAACTTGGACGCGATCTGCGTGACGCGCTCGCCGTCTGGCGCGCGCTCAAGGATATGCGCGTGGGTGCGGCCCGCCTGCTGCTGGGGACGCGAAGCTTCCGCAACGCGCGGGCGAGCGACACCGGCTCGCGCGCTCCGTTTGCCTGAGCAAGCGGGCAGCGCTCAGAGCACGCCGCCCATGCGGCGTTTCACCCACGGCACGAGCACCAGGAAGATGCCCGCGATCACGAACACGCCGATCGCCTGCTGACTGAAGAACGCGTCGAGGTTGCTCGCATCGCCTTCGCCGAACGCGCTCGCGAGCACGCCCGCGAGTTTGTTGCCGAATGCCGCAGCGAGGAACCACACGCCGAGCATCAGGCCCACGAAGCGCGGCGGCGAAAGTTTGGTGAACGTGCTCAGGCCGACGGGGCTCAGGCACATCTCGCCGACCACTTGGAGAAAATACATCGCGAGCAGCCAGCCAGGGCTCACGCGGCCTTCCGCGGTGAGCCGCGCGGCGGGAATCATGACGACGAACGAGGCGCCGAGTGCGAAGAGTCCGAGCGTGAATTTCATCGGGCTCGAGGGCTGCCGGTTGCCCAGCTTCGTCCAGAGCACGCTGAACAGGATCGCGAGCAGGATCACAAACGCCGGCGAGGCCGATTGATACCATGACGACGGAAACTCGATCCCGAGGAAAGTCTCCTGCGTGAAACGATCCGCGAACAACGTGAGCGAGCTGCCCGCCTGTTCGTAGATCGCCCAGAACACCAGCGCACCGATGAAGAAGTAAAACACCGCACCGAGCCGGCGCAGTTCGATATCCTTGCGATAGCCATACGCGAGCATCAGTGCGACCGGTCCGAGCAGGTAAACCGAGCGCAGCCAGGTGAAGCCGGGCCGATCCGACAGCGCGACAAACGCCCACAGCGCGGCGGTGCCGCCGATCGTTAGCGCCGTGTTGCGCCACGCGCCAGGCACGCGCACGGGTGGGGGGCCAACCTCGCGTAGTCCTTTTCCGAATACAACAAAGACGATGACGCCGAGCAGCATGCCCACACCGGCCGCCGCGAATCCCCAATGCCAGCTGTGATCGGGATTGAAGCCCCACTCGGCGAGCAGCCGCTTGAAGGCCGAGTGCTGCGCCAGTGTGCCGGTCACGAACGGCGCCAGAAACGCGCCGATGTTGATGCCCATGTAGAAGATCGAGAAGCCCGCGTCGCGGCGCGTGTCGCCTTCGGCGTAGAGCTGGCCGACCATCGCGCTGATATTCGGCTTGAGCAGGCCGGTGCCGATCACGACGAGGAAAAGTCCGAGGAAGAACATTTCTTCGGTGGGGAACGCCATGCTGAAGTGACCCGCCGCGATGATGAGTCCGCCCACGAGCACCGAAAGTCGCGAGCCGAGCAGATTGTCCGCGATCGCGCCCCCGGGAATCGACATCATGTAAACCGACATCGTGTAGGTCCCGTAGATGATCGCCGCGCGTTCGGCCGAGATGCCGAGTCCGGCTTGCGCGATCGGCAGCGTCATGAACAACACGAGCAACGCGCGCATGCCATAGAACGAAAATCGTTCCCACATTTCCGCGAAGAACAGCGTAAACAACGGCCGAGGGTGTCAAGAAACGTCGCGTGCGACGGTATCGGGAGCGGCGCGGCTCCGGAGTTGAGGGCGGACGGCGAGCTCATGCGGGTGGGGATCGTGCCTCGTGTGACGTTTCCGGCAACGCTCAATCTGAACTCACGCCGCGTTTCGCGTTCACAGTGGAGTTGCCAATGCCCACCGCCTTCCCGCTTTCTGCCGCCATGAAACCACGCGCTCTTCTCCTGCTGCTCGGGCTGATCTTGCTGCCGCTCGCGCTTCGTGCGCAGTCCGACGCGTTGCTGACGCCGCCCGCCGAGCCGATCGCGGCGGGGTCTCAGGTGCGCCTGAAACTTTACCTCAACAATCCCGTCGCTGCGGCCGCCACCTACGATCTGCCGGGCGAGTTGCGCGCGACGCTCGCGAGCGGAAAAGACGTCACGGTCGTGTCCGCTCGCGTGGTCGGCGGCGAACGGCGCGGCTTGCAGGTCAGTCCGATGAATTTCGCCGTGGTGGAGATTGATCTCAGGGTGCCGGCCAGCGCACGGGGTGTCGTTTCGCTGCGGCTCGATGATCCGCGCTCCAACATCGTGATGTTCTCTGTCAATCCGTCGGCCCCGGATGTCGCGACGACCGGCGGCGCCGAAACGCCTGCGCCGGATCAACCCGCCGACGTGCCTCCGCCCACGACTCCCGCCGCGGGCGGCACGCTCGATCTCGCGAACGAGCGCGAGGAGCTTCGCCGCTACATCTCCGTTTACGAACCGATCTACTTCGCCGCCGGCACGCGCGACGGGAAGAACGCGAAGTTCCAGTTCAGCTTCAAGTTCCGCCCCTTTGCGGCCACGGGCAACGTGCACGAGTGGTGGCGCGATCTCTACTTTGCTTACACGCAAACGTCGCTGTGGGACCTCGATTCGCTGTCGAAGCCGTTCTACGACACGAGCTACAAACCCACCGTTTTCTACCTGCGCGACGACTTCGGCTGGCAACCCGAATGGCTCAGCCGCCTCGGACTTCAGATGGGCGTGCAACATGAATCCAACGGCCAGTCCGAGCCCATGTCGCGCAGCCTCAATACGGTTTATTTCACGCCGCTCGTCGGCTGGAATTTCGGTCGCGATTGGAAGGTGCTGCTCGCGCCGCGCGTCGTGGGTTATCTCGAAAAATCGGAAAACAGCGACCTCACGCGGTATCGTGGCTATGGCGAAGTGCTCTTCCGTTTCGGTCAGGATCGCGGCGCGCAACTCTCCGCGCTGTGGCGCCCCGGCAGCGGTTCGCAGTTTGGCGCAGGCAGTCTCGAGCTTGATCTGAGCTGGCCGCTCAATCGCACGCCCGGTTTCTCGCCCGCGCTCGGTGGCTACATTTTCGTGAAGTGGTTTACTGGATACGGCGAAAGCCTGCGCAGCTACGACGAGCGCTTCTCCGACCAGCTTCGACTCGGCTTCATGGTGGCGCGCTGAGACGGCTCGCACGCCAGCGCGCTCACTTGAAGAGCGGCTCGATGATCTGACGGATCATCTGCTCCGGCGTCTTCTTGAACGGTGACGCGTGCCGGCTCATGCCCTGGCCGATCGTCACGTCGCGGCGATAATCGCGCACCTGGATCGAGACGAACGTCAGATACGACTTAAAATCCCACGCCCATTCGTCGCTGTAGGTGATCACCGCGTCCACGCCGTCGGGCATCATCGTCATCGGTCCCGATGACGCTTCGCGGCCGAGTCGCTGCAACTCGGCGACCATGATGCGATCGAGCCGGTGGTCGTCCGCCAGCCGGTGCTCCACGTAGACACGTTTCACCTTAGAAAAATCAGCGCGCGGATTTTTCATCGTGCTCGCGGTGGAGCAGCCCGACCACAGCAGCGTCAGCCCGACCAACAACATCGAAAACAGCTTCATGGGGATGACGGGAAGACAGCGATACACGTCTATTGTTGGCAACGATTCTTGAGCGCGTGCGTCTCGCCGGTTTGGCACCCCTGCCGCGTTTATTTCCGATTTCTTTTTCCCCATGATGAAAGCTACCCTCCTGATCGCGTCCCTCCTTGCGACCACGGTCGTCGCCCAAGCCGCGCCGACGTTGGCCAAGGTTTATCGCAAAGATTTTCTGATTGGTGCTGCGCTCGGCGGCACGCTGCCCACGGACTACAACAAGGCGGAGCTCGCGATGATCAAACGCGAGTTCAACACCTACACGCCGGAAAACTCCATGAAGCCGGCCAACGTGCAGCCGCAGGAGGGCAAGTGGCAGTTCGAGCAGGCCGACGCGCTCATCGCCTTTGCGAAGAAAAATCGCGTGCCGGTTTATGGCCACACGCTCGTCTGGCACCAGCAAAGCCCCAAGTGGTTTCACCTGGACGGCGACAAACCCGCTTCGCGAGAACTCTCGCTCGAGCGCCTGCGCACGCACATCCACACCGTCGCCGGTCGCTACCGCGGCAAAGTCGTCGGCTGGGATGTCGTCAACGAAGCCATCTCCGACAAAGAGGGCGAGTATCTGCGTCCGACGGGCTGGCTCTCCACGATCGGTGAGGACTACATCGCGCACGCCTTCCGTTTTGCGCACGAGGCCGATCCTGACGCCGAACTGCAGTATAACGACTACAGCATCGAAGGTCCCGCGAAGCGCGAGAAGACGCTCAAGCTCCTCAAGCAACTCCTCGCGGACGGCGTGCCCGTGCACTCCGTAGGCATCCAGGGTCACTGGAGCCTCGATTACATGCCGCTCGAAGAAATCGACATCGCGATCCGCGAATTCGCCGCGCTCGGGTTGAAGGTTTCCATCACCGAACTCGACATCGACGTCATGCCGCGCACCGGCACCGGCGCCGATCTCGATCAGCAGGAGAAACTCGCCGCGATGACTGAAGCGAAACCGATGTCGCCCGAAGCCGAACAGCGTCAGGCCGAACTCTACGGCAAGCTCTTCGAAATTCTGCACAAGCACCGCGACGTCGTCACGCGCGTGACCTTCTGGGGACCGCACGACGGCCGCTCCTGGCTGAACGGGTGGCCGACCGTGCGCTACAACCATCCGCTGATCTTCGACCGCGACGCCAAGCCCAAGCGCGCCGCCTACGAAGCGATCCTCAAAGCTGCGCAGAGGTAAACACCGGATGATGAAACCCGTCATCCTTTCAGTTTCATTTCTCGCTCTCGTCGCTTCGGCGGGTGCTTCGTCGCTCGCCGAAGCGCATCGCGGAGATTTCCTCGTCGGTGTCGCGCTCGGCGGCACCGTGCCGAAGGATTACTCCACGGCCGAGCGCAAACTCCTCGAGCGTGAGTTCAACCAACTCACGCCGGAAAACTGCATGAAGCCGGAATCCGTGCAGCCGCAGGAAGGCAAGTGGACCTTCGAGATGGCCGACGCGTTGGTTGACTACGCGAAGAAGCGCGGCGTCCCCGTCTACGGCCACACGCTCGTCTGGCACCAACAAACTCCCGATTGGTTTTTCAGGGACGGCAACAAACAGGCCTCGAAGAAGGTCGCCCTCAATCGCCTCAAGGCTCACATCGCCAAAGTCGCGGGCCGCTACAAGGGCAAGGTCGCAGGTTGGGACGTCGTCAACGAAGCCATCTCGGACAATCCCAGTGAATATCTTCGCCCCACGAAATGGCTCGAGATCGTAGGCGAAGATTACATCGCCGAAGCTTTCAAAGCCGCGGCCAAAGCTGATCCCAAGGCCGAGCTGCAGTATAACGACTACGGCATCGAGAGCCCGGCGAAACGGGAGAAGACCATCAAGCTCCTCAAGAAACTCATCCAGGCCAAGGTGCCCATCCATTCCGTCGGCATCCAAGGTCACTGGACGCGCGACTACCTGCCGCTGAAAGACATCGAAGACTCCATCATCGCATACTCCGAACTCGGCCTGAAAGTCGCGATCACCGAGCTCGATATCGACATGCTGCCGCGCGATTTCGGCGGCGCCGATCTGGACCAGCAGGGTAATGGGCCGAGCAGCACTGAGGCCAAGCCGCTGTCCGCCGCCGACGCGAAGAAGCAGGCGGAACTCTACGGGCAGTTGTTCGACCTCTTCCGCAAGCACCGCAAGAAGATCTCCCGCGTGACCTTCTGGGGCCTGCACGACGGACGCTCGTGGCTCAACACCTGGCCAAATGAACGCTACAATCACCCGCTGGTGTTTGATCGCGATTCGCTGCCCAAGCCGGCCTACAATGCGATCCTGAAAGCATTCGCGAAACCCGGCTCCGCTCCCACCAAGCTCTCCGGCGTCGTCGCCGCACCTAAAGCGGTGCAGCTCTCCTGGGCCGCTACGTCCGGTGCCACGACCTACATCCTCGAGCGGTCCACGAATTCCAAATTCACCTCGTCGCTCAAGCGCGTGGATATAGGCAAGGTCACCTCCTACACGGACACCTCGGTCAAAGGCGGTAAAACCTACTATTACCGCGTCCTCGCCATCACGCCCGGTGGTGTGACCGCTGCCAGCAAAAGCCTGAAAGTCACCACACCGAAGTCCAAGGCCAAGGGCACCACGGTCCTCACTCGCACCTCTGCGCGCGGGCAATGCGGCACCGGTAGCGCCACGCTTCAACTCGGCTTCGTGATTGAAGGCAAAGCGCCCCGCAAAGTCCTGATCCGCGGTCTCGGTCCGGCGCTTGCGACCGAGGGCGTCTCCGGCGTCTTGGCCAACCCGCAGATCAGCGTTTATCGCGGGAGCACGCTGATTGCTTACAACGACAACTGGACGACCAACGGCAATCTCTCCGCGCTCAAGAAGGCCCAGAAATCCCTCAAGGTGAAACCGCAGCTCACGAAGAGCAGCAAAGACGCCGCTCTCCTCCTCGAGTTGCTGCCCGGCACTTATGTGGTCACCGCCAAAGCCAAGTCGGGCAAAGGCACCGCATTGATCGACGTTTCGCTTCTGCCGTAGTCCTGAAACGCGCCGGGTGTGACTCACGTCCGCCGCGCTCGGCGCCGCAACGCGGTGCGGAGTCGCTCCCGATCCGGTCCACGCCCAGGCGCGACCCGATCCGAACACGGTCCCGACACGATCCGCACCTTGGCGCGACCCGGTGCGGACATGGGCATGACCCGGTGCGGACTTAGTCGCGACCGTGTCCGCACTTTGTCCCGACTCACGCCGACTTGGTCGCAAGGTAGGGCGAGCCGCGTTCGCGTCCTTGTCATTCTGAGCGAAGCGAAAAATCCATTTGGACTTTCGCAGCCAGTAGCCGCGACGAAGCGCTCACTGGATGTCAGGCTGGCCTGCGGCTGAGCTTCGCTGCGCTCAGAACGACAGAAAGAGAGGGGCGTGAGCGCGGGCAGCGTTGCTGCCTCTAGAAATCACCCGACAAAAAAGCCGGGGGCGTGATGACCCCGGCTTTGTAATTTCGATTCGTCGCTGAGCGCGTTACGTGGCCATGCCGGCGGCGCGGCGGCGGTCGGCGAGGTCCGATGCGATCTGCAGGGTCTTGCGTTTGTTCAGACCACAGAAGGCGACGCAGAGGACGCAGCCGAGGAACAGCAGGCCGACCATGATCGAACTCGAAGCGCGGTAACCCGCGATCGCGTTTTCCGCTTTCGGGAACTTGGTGTCGTAGTCCCAGAGCCAGACCATGATCCAGAGGAACGCGGCGGAGCCGAGCGCGAGGCCGGACTTCAGCGCGAAACCGATCGTGGCGAACACCATGCCGGTGAAGCGGCGGCCGGTCTGCCACTCGGAGTAGTCGGCGGCATCCGCATACATGGCCCACATGACGGCGCACGTCGGCGCGTAAACGATGGAGCCGGTGATCGCGAGCGTGGCCATGGCCCACGTGGCGGTCGGCGGCAGCAGATACATCGCGAAGGCGTTGAGCGCGGCGAGGGAGAAGCAGACGAGCGCGACGTTCTTTTTGCCGAAGCGTTTCGGCAGGCCGGTCGAGAGCATGATGCCGATGATCGTGGTGCCGGTGCCGACCATGTTGACGATACTGTTGTAAACGTCGGCGACGTTGGAGCTCGCGAGGCTGTCGCGCGTGCCGTGGACGATGTAACCGAGGAAATCGAGAATGCCGCTGCCTTTTTCGGGATTGGCGGTCGTGAGTCCGAGCGTCTCGAGGAAGTCGAACATCGAGGCCTTGTCGGCGTAGTGGTGATAGTAGTTGTAGTGCGCTCCGCCGCGGTAGGTGAGCATCGCGAAGTGGAAGAGCGTGTAGCCGACGAGCGCGAGCCAGGGGCTGTTTTTCAACAGGTCCATGAAGTCCTGCTTCGGGCTGCTCTTCGTTTCGACGACGGGCTGGATGCGCTCCTTCGTGGTGAAGAAGGTGACGAGGAAAAGGATGAGGCAGACGACCGCCCAGATGCCCATGGTGATCTGCCAGCCGTGCGCGCGGTCGTGGCCTTGCGCGAACTTGGCAACGAGCGGCAGCGTGAAACCGCCGACGATGAACTGCGCGATGTTCGCGGAGACGAAGCGGTAGGCGTTGAGTTTCGTGCGCTCGTCGAGGTCGCCCGTCATCACGCCGCCGAGAGCGGAGTAGGGCATGTTGTTCATCGAGTAGAGCGTCATGAGCACGGTGTTGGTAATACCGGCCCACGCGATCATCATGCCCATGCTCCAGCCTTGCGGCGTGGTGTAGGCGAGGATCATGACGACGGCCCACGGCACGGAGGTCCAGAGGACCCACGGGCGGAATTTGCCCCAGCGGGTCTTCGTGCGGTCCGCGATCACACCCATGATCGGGTCAAACACGGCGTCCCACAGGCGGGGCCAGAGCAGGATGGCGGCGGCGGCGTTGGCGCTGAGACCGAATACGTCGGTGTAGAAGTTCAGCTGGAACAGCACCATCGACATGAAAACGAAGTTCGCGGCGGCATCGCCGCAGCTGAAACCTGCTTTCTCGATGAACGATAGTTTTTGTTGGGGAGCACTCATGAGGGGTGAGCTGGGGGCGTTGAGGTGAACCGAAGTGGGAAACGCTTCCGTCGCGGTTCACGACGGGAGGGAAAGGGATTACTCGCTGAGCCAGAGATAAGCGCTGACGCCGCGAGGATAATAACGGCTGCCGCACACGACACCGGTGTCGCTGCGGATCTGGTCGCACATCGCGTGTTCGCCGCAGCCGGGCGTGCGCTGCCAGTCAGCGTGGACCTTGTCGCCAGCCTCGGCGGCTTCGGTCATCGCCTCCGGGAAGAGCTGGCGGATCACGTGCTGCGCGATCGCGATCTTGCTGAACCAGGTGTTGGTGCTGGTGCTGCTCATCTTCCAGCCGCCGCTCTTTTCATCGAGACAGATGCCGGGTTGCAGCGCCTGCGAGATGTGCTGGCGGAGCTGGGCGAAGAGCGGGGCGAAGCGGCCGTTGAGGTCGGTCGCATCGGTGTAGCCGAGGAAGAGCGGGTAAACGAAACCTTCGACCGCGGGCAGAATGCGCGAGCGGTTGCCCTTCTCGAAAACGGCGGGGAAGAAACCGGTGTCGCTCTCGAACTTCGTCGTGATCGTGCGCGCGAGGAGATCGGCAGTGTCGCGCGCATCCTGCGCGGCGGCTTTGAGGCCGAGGCGGGCGAAGGTTTTCTCGAGGAGAACCCAGGCGCCGAGTGTCTTGACCGCGAGGTAGAGGTTGTTGCGCGCCTGACCGAGGCTCACGTCGAGGCTGTCGTAGGTCGTGATCTCGGAACCGCCGGCGGCGCGAGACGTATCCACCTTCATGATACCGTCGCGCTTCCGCGGATCGGCGTGATCGCGGCGGTGCATGCTCTCGGCACAGGCGAGGAGGATTTGTTTCTTTCCGCGGAGCCACGCGATGTCGCCGGTGTGCGCCGCGTAGGTCGTGGCCGTGAGCACCCAGTTGAGCAGCTGCTCCATCGTCATGTGCGAGAAGCAACCCTCGAGGCCGTCGCATTCATAGGAGGAGCGACCGACCGGAGTGAAGAAATCGTTCACGCCCATGTCGTGCGTGAAGGAAATCCCGCACTGGTCGGTGTAGCTGTAACGGCGGACGAAAAGATCGAGGGCGTTGCGCACGGCCCACGGGTGCCACGCGAGCTCGAAGAAGACATGATCCACCGTCAGGTCGAAGGTGTTCATCATGCGGTATTCGCCCTCGTTGACCACCCAGAGGGGCTGGCCCTTGTGCCAGAGGAGCTGCGAGCTGCCGTAGTAACTGTGCGTGGCCTGCGCGATGAGGAATTGCTGGTCGGCGTTGAGCTTGCTGTGCGCGAGCTCGCGATCACGCAGCGCGGCGACCTTGGCGTAGCGTTCGCGCTCGGCGAGCGCGTGCGTGAGCACGTCCTCGAGATCGGTGAACACGCGCGTGTAGGCGTAGCTCGCAGTGATGCCGCTCGTGATCGTGCCAGCGGCGTAAAAACCGAGTGCGAGCGGGAAACGTTTCCGCTGACCCGCGGGCACGGTGAACACGAGTCCGGTTTCGCCGGCGATGACGTGCAGGCCGCGGTAGTCGCGGAACTTCGGATCGATCAGATCGAAACCCTGTCGCATCGTCACACCGCGCGCGGGCACCGTGGCGTAGCCGAAGTGCGTGCCGTGCGCAAAACCGAGCAGCGCGTCACTCGTGTCGGTGAGCGGTCGCAAGGTGTCGTCGCCGGCGCCAACGCCGAACATCAACTCGACGGGCTTCTTGCCCTTGCGGTTGTCGTATTCGATCCAGCCGGTGATGGCGGGCGCGAGGTGGAAGCGCGCCGCGGCCTTGGAGAGTTTCGCCGGGTCCGGCACCTGGCCGAACGGCGTGAGGAGAGAAAAACCGAAGCGCGCCTCGTCCGCGCGCCATGTGTCGCTGGCCCAGCCGAGCGTGCGCTCGTAATCGGAAGGGCGGAGCGCTTTGAAGCCGCGCGGCGCCTGGACGACCGTGGTGTCGCCCGTGAACGCGCCTTCCTGCGACTTCGGCGGAGTCAAAAAAGGGAAGGAGCTGCCACTCTGCGTGCGCAGCTCCGCGAAAAACCGACGTAGAGATTTTGCTTCGCGGGACCGCGAAGAGACTGGCCGAAACCGCCGGGGGAATCGACCAGTCCGAGGGTGAAACTCGCAAACGCGCCGAACGGCGAGTGCTGCGTATGATAGCTTTCTCCGGCGTTCATGCGCGTCTGCGGGCGGGCTTAGCCGTGGAGATACGTGTTGAGGAGGTTCTCCAGGTATTCCTGCTTGCCGGACTTCGCCTTGGGCTCGCCGAGCTTCGTGAGCACAAGCTTCTCGAGCTGCTTGAGGCCGATCTTGCCCTTCTCGATGTCCTTGCCGTAGCCGGTGTCGAACGACGAGTAGCGCTCCTTGACGAACTTCGCGAACTTGCCTTCGGCGAGGATGCGGCGCGCGATCTTGAAGGCCGCGGCGTAGGCATCCATGCCGCCGATGTGCGCGTGGAACAGGTCGTCCACGTCGATCGACTGACGGCGGAGCTTGGCGTCGAAGTTGAAACCACCGCTGCCGAGGCCGCCCGCGCGCAGGATGGAAACCATCGCCAGCGTGAGCTCCTTGATGTCGGTGTTGAACTGGTCGGTGTCCCAACCGAGCAGCAGATCGCCGGCGTTGGCGTCGATCGAGCCGAGCATGCCGGCCGCCGCGGCGACCTCGATCTCGTGCTGGAACGTGTGGCCCGCGAGCGTGGCGTGGTTGGTCTCGATGTTGAACTTGAAGACCTTCGCCAGACCGTGCGTGCGGAGGAAGGCGATGCCGCTGGCGACGTCGAAGTCGTATTGGTGCTTGGTCGGCTCCTTCGGCTTCGGCTCGATGAGGAACTGGCCGGTGAAGCCGATCTCCTTGGCGTAGTCGTTCGCCATGTGCATGAACGCCGCCAGGTGCGCCTGTTCGCGCTTCAGGTCGGTGTTGAGGAGCGTCTCGTAACCTTCGCGACCGCCCCAGAAGACGTAGTTCTCACCGCCGAGCTCCTTGGTGACTTCGAGCGCCTTCTTCACCTGCGCCGCGGCGTAGGCGAACACGTGGGCGTCGGGATTCGTCGCCGCACCGGCCATGTAGCGCGGATTGGAGAAGAGATTGGCCGTGCCCCAGAGGAGCTTGATGCCGGTCGCCTTCTGCAGCTGCTTGGCGTGGGCGACGATCTGGTCGAGGAACTTGTTCGACTCGGCGAGCGTGCGGCCCTCGGGCGCGATGTCGCGATCGTGGAAGCACCAGAACGGAGCGCGGATTTTTTGGAAGAACTCGAACGCGGCATCCATGCGGATCTTCGCGACGGAGACGGGATCCTTGCCGCTTTCCCACGGACGCACGATCGTGCCGGGGCCGAACGGGTCGGAACCCGTGCCGCGGAACGCGTGCCAGTAGGCGATCGAGAAGCGCATGTGCTCGGACAACGTCCGGCCATCGATCACCTCATCGGGGTTGTAGTGGCGGAAAGCCAGCGGATTGTCGGAGCCAGCGCCTTCGAACTGAATCGTCGGCACCGCGAAGTGAGACTTCTTGGAGGTCTTCATAGGAGAAAGGATTGAGGGGGAACTCAACGCGGGGTGGGGGAAGCCACGGACCCTGAGGCGTCGCCGCGAAAATGGCCAAAAGAAAGAAGCACAAATTTCTTTTGATTTTTAACACACCGCCGTGCTGGCTTCCCGGGGGCCCGCCAGGGCATCGCTCTCGCCGCCGCCGAAAACCTCTTCATGAACGCGAAAACGCCGCGCAAGGTCGCTCTGCTCATCGAGACCTCCAATCGCTACGGTCGCGATCTGCTCTACGGCGTGCGCGACTGGATGCGCGAAGGCGAGCGCTGGGCGATCCGCCTCACCGAACAGGCGCGCCGCGCGCCGCTGCCGGCGTGGCTGCACGACTGGGAGGGCGACGGCATCATCGCACGCGTCGATTCGCCCGCCATCGCCGCGGCGCTTCGCCGCACACGCCTGCCGGTGATCGATGTCAGCGCGGAGCGTTTTCGCGTCCGAGTTTCCGCGCGTGAGCATCGACAACGCGACCGTCGCGCGCAGCGCGGCCGAGCATCTCGCGCAAAAAGGCTTCGCACATTTCGCGTATTGCGGCGACCGCCGCTTTCTCTGGTCGCGCGAACGCGAGCAATCCTTCAAAGCCGTGCTCGCCGAGGAAGGTCGTTCCGTGCGCACGTTTCCCAGCCCACGTGCGCAGCCCGGCTCCGATGCCGACATCCGCGCGCTGGCCGCGTGGCTGCGCAAGCTGCCGAAACCGATCGGGCTTTTCGCGTGTTTCGATGGCCGCGCGCAGCAAGTGCTCGAGGCGTGTCAGCTCGCCGAGATTCCCGTGCCCGACGAAGTCGCCGTGCTCGGCGTCGATAACGACGAGGTCCTCTGCGACCTCTGCAATCCGCCGCTCAGCAGCGTGCAGCCCAACGCGCGCCGCACTGGCTACGAGGCGGCCGCGCTGCTCTCGCGCATGATGCGCGGCGAGCGACCGGAACCCGACACGCACTACATGCAGCCTGTGCGCGTGGTGGAGCGGCAATCCACCGACATCGTTTCCGTCGACGATTCGCGCGTCGCCACCGCGCTCCGGTTTATTCGTCAGCACGCGACCGAACGCATCAACGTGGACGACGTGCTCAAGGTCGTGTCGATCTCGCGCACGCTGCTCGAGCGAAAGTTCAAACTCGCCGTCGGCCACTCGCCGCATCGCCAGATCATTCACGAGAAAATCGAGCGCGCGAAACACCTGCTCGCCGAGAGCGACCTCGCGATCAGCGTGATCGCCGAGCGCGCGGGCTTCGACAACGCGAGCTACCTCAGCGTCGCGTTTCGCCGCGAAGTCGGTGAAACCCCCTTCGCGTATCGCGAACGCCACCGTCCGCGGCGCTGAGTCGGTCCGCACTCGGTCGCGACCGTGGGCGCAACGTGTCCCGACTCGGTCCGCACGGTGTCTCGACCTTGTTCGGACCTTGGCTCGACGTGGGACGCACCATGGCTCGACCGTGTTCGGATCGTGGCTCCACCGAGTGCGGAGGTTGGGGGACCGTGTGCGCACCATGGTTCGACGATGTCCGCACTTTCGTGCGACAGGGGGCGGACGTGATCGCGGGGGAGACAACAGTCTCTTCCTTTTTGTCATTCTGAGCGAAGCGAAGAATCCAGTTGGAGATTCGCAGCACGCAGCCGCCGTGAAGCGCGTATTGGATTCTTCGCTTTGCTCAGAATGACAAAAGAGAGGGTGGCGCGTGGCGTCAGAGCAGCCGGTTGGCGCGGGCGACTTGGGAATACCAGTGCGCGCTGAGTTTGGGCGTGCGGCGCTGTGTCGCAAAATCGTTGTGCACGATGCCGAAGCGGCGCTGGTAGCCGTCCTGCCACTCGAAGTTGTCGAGGAGCGACCACACAAAATAACCCTTCACCGGCACGCCGTCGCGCGTGGCGCGCTGGAGTTCGGCGAGATAAGTGCGGAGATAATCGCGGCGGTGAAGATCGATGACTTCGCCGCGTTCGTTGGGCGTATCGTCGTCGTAACCGGCGCCGTTTTCGGTGATGTAGAGCGCCTTCGCGCCGAAGACTTCCGCGGCGAGGCGCGGGCCCCAGTAGAGCGATTGCGGAGCGAGCGTGAGCCACTCGGCATCCGTGCGCGGATAGCTCGGCGAATAGGGCAGCGCTTCGGGCGCGCCACGACGACCGGCGCGAATGAAGGCGCCGGAGTAAATGTTGAGCCCAAGGAAATCCGTGGGCTGCGAGATGAGCGCGAGATCGCCGCGCGCGACCTGCGGGCGATCCGCGCCGCAGCGGCGCAGAAAATTTTCGGGATAGCGGCCGGTGAAGATTGGCGCGAGCACCTGCGCGTTGGCGTCGCGAAACCAGCGCGTCGCGGCCGCGATGTCGGCGGGCGTTTCGGTGACGGGAATCGCGACATGGCAGTTGTCGGTGATGCCCGCGCGCGCGCCGCGTCCGCCGTATTCGCGGATCGCGCTCATGGCGTAGCCGTGGGCGAGCAGTGCGTGGTGATATGTCTGGTTGACGATCTGCGCGGGCTCGTTGGCGCCGGGCGCCTTGTCGCCGCCGCCGTAAGCGAGGCGGGTGAAACAGTGGACCTCGTTGACCGTGATCCAGTTTTTTACGCGGTCGCCGAGGTGGCGGACCACGATTTCCGACAGTTTGCCGAAAGCCTCGGGCGTCGCGCGCACGCGCCAGCCGCCGCGATCTTCGAGCACTTGGGGCAGATCCCAGTGGTAGAGCGTGATCCACGGCGTGATGCCGGCATCGTGGAGCGCGTCGACGAGGCGAGAATAGAAATCGAGGCCCTTTGTATTCGGTTTTCCGATACCGTCGGGTTGGATGCGCGGCCAGGCGACGGAGAAGCGGTAGTGTCGCAGGCCGAGATCGCGGAGCAGGGCGATGTCTTGTTTGAAGCGCCGGTAGTGGTCGCAGGCGTTTTCGGGCGTATCGCCGTGGGCGGTTTTGCCGCGGATTTGGGAAAAGGTTTCCCAGATCGACGTGCCGCGGCCGTCCGCGGTGGTGGCTCCCTCGATTTGAAGAGCAGCCGTAGCCGCTCCCCAGACAAAGCGGGGAGGGAAACGAAGGGGATGAGATTGCATCGAGGCGTGGGGAAGCGCCGGCTCGCGCAGGGCGGGCCGGCGTGCGTCGACCGTCTAGGCCGATCGCGGTGGGCTGACCGATTCGCCGGTAACGAGGCTGGCCTCGACGAGGATTTTCCGGCGTGGCGCGTTAGGGTGCGCAATGCGACTGGTGAGACGCGCGAGCGCGGAGGAACCGATGTCCTCGTGCGCGACGCGCATCGACATGACCCGCGGCAATCCGGCGGGCGGCTCGATACCGTCGAAACCGGTGACCGAGCAATCACCCGGCACGCTCACTCCGAGCGCGCGCAGGTCATGGATAAGTTGATACGCCTGGTGGTCCGCCGCGCAGACCCAGGCTGTGACGCCATCGCGGCGCGTGCGCTCGGCGACCTGGCGCGCGAGTTCGGGGGCGACGAGTCGCGGCTCGCCCACGACTTTGGGGCGGCTGTTGCGGTGAATGTTGAACACCCACTCGGGGTGAAACTCGAGACCCTGGCGGAAAATGCCTTCCACGTAGCCGCCGAAACGGCGCAGCGTCCAGTGGCCGCCGACGGGATAGTGCCACGCGACGAAACCGATCTTGCGGTGCCCGCGCTGCGCGAGCTCTTGCACGAGCGTGGCGAAGCCGTCCGACTCCGCGACGTCGATGCTGTCGAGACCGAGCTCGGCGTAGTCTTCGAGGACGGCGACGGCGGAGATCTTTTTCGAAATCAAATCCACCGCCGGGGTGGGGAACGGGTAGATGAGGATCACGCCGCGCCAGTTTCCTGCGCGGATGTTGCGAAAGATCGTCTGACGTTTCGCGGTCGCGTCGAAGGTCGCCGGGTCCTGATAGCACACGTCGATCGCGATGCGGTCCGCATCCGCGCGCTCGCGCAGGCCTTTTAGGATGAAGGGAAACGTCGCCATTTCGACGTTGGCGGCGGGCACGCCGATCAGCACGCCGACCGTGAGCGGTTTGCCCGTGCGACGACGGCGCAGCATGCGCGACGGGCTCGAGCTATAGCCGAGACTCTCGGCCAATTTGAGCACGCGTTCGCGCGTCTCGGCGCTGATGGAGGGGTGGTTGGCGAGACTGCGGGAAACGGTCGTTCGCGAAATATGGAGCTGCTTCGCGATGCGGTCTTGGTTGATCCGATTCATTCGGGGCGCTGGCGGGGACGGGGCGGAGTTTTAGAGAGGCCTGGGCGCCTTTGACAAGGCTGAAGAAAGTTGTGCACAAAACATAATAAAAGTCACGAAATTTGTGCCTGATGTAGCATTGGTGCGATGCTGGATGTAAACATAACTAACTTAAAAGTAGCAGGTAACAGAATTATAGGAGGGTATTTTGTGGTGGCAAATATCTGCGCACAAAGTTGCGAACATATTTGTTGACATCGTGCGATTTGTTCGCACCTGATGTGGTCGTTAGGTTCATCCCCCCGTCTCGCGTTACCCCGCGCTTTCTTAACCCCATTTTTGTTCGGCCACTCAGGTTAGGGTGAGTTGCCGTCCATGTTTTGGGGATCAGGTGGCGAGAGGGTCGCGGGCGACACACCTCACAGCCTCACCAAGTCAGGACCAACCCCATGAATCCTCGTTTAGATCCGAAACTCAGGCTGCGCGTTTGGGCAGCCTTGCTGGCGCTGGGCCTCGTCGCCCAAACGGCCACGGCGCAGGACGCCCCCGCCAATCCGCGACCCTCGGAAGAAGAGGCCGTCGTGCTTTCCCCTTCACGGTCGATGTGTCCAAGGATAAAGGATACAAGGCGACCAACACGATTTCCGGCACGCGTCTCGACACGGCGATCAAGGATCTGCCGATGCCGATCGAGGTCATCACCGAGTCGTTCGTGCGCGACACGGGCGCGGTCGATCTTCGCCAGGCGCTCCGCTACAGCTCGGGCATCATCCTGCAGTCGCAAAACGACCAGGGCGCGAACGCGTTCTACGGCGCGGGCGGCGTGCACAACCCCGAGGGCGTGACCGCGAACAAGACTCAATCGAGCTACAAGATTCGCGGCTACATCTCCGACATCGTGCTGCGCGATGGCTATCGTCGGCAGAGCGCGACCGATTCGATCAACATCGGTCGCGTCGAAGTCGTGCGTGGTCCCGCTGCGCTGCTCTACGGCATCGGCAACTTCGGCGGCGTGGTGAACTACCTGCCGAAGACGCCTGACCTGAAAAACCAGAGCACCAACGTGGGCGTCGCTTACGGCAGCCATGATTTCAAGCGCGCCTTCCTCGACACGACGGGTCCGCTCGGCGAACCCGGCAAGCTGGGCTTCCGCCTCACCGGCGCGTGGCAGGACACGGGCAACCACACCGAACTCTACAACGAGGATCACTGGTTCGTCTCGCCGAGCGTGAACTGGAAACCGTTCGCCAAGACCGACGTGCTCGTGGACTTCGAAATCGGCGAACAGCACGAGAAGGGACTCGGCTTCCAGAGCGTGCGCGCGCGTTCCGACATCGACGGCATCGGCCAGGCGGACCGCCTGCAGAGCTCGGGCTTCGTTGAGTTCGAGGGTAAGGACAACCGCACCTTCCGCTGGTCGGGTCCGGACACGTTCCGCGATTCCAAGCAAAACAATCTCCGCGCTCAGGTGACGCAGGAGATCCTCGAGGGGCTCAACGTCCTCGCCGGATACAACCGTGCGAAGGTCAAATGGGACGCCCGCGACGTGAACGGCTCGATGCGCCAGAATGTCGGTCCGGAAGCGCTGCGCGACACGATCACCGTGATCCCGATCGACGTGGCCAACGGCTCCAGCGAGTTCGCCCGCGCGGAGACGCCGAACACGATCTTCGAATACAACTGGAGCGACGCGAAGGAAGAGCACATCCGCGATCAGTTCCGCTTCGAATTGAACTACTCTCTCAAGCTCCTCGAAGAGCGGAAGTGGCTGCGGATGGAAAACAACTTCCTCTTCGGTCGCTCCATCGAGAACGCCGAGATCGTCACCGATCTCACCCGCACGGCCAACAACACGTTCAACTACAAGCGGCCGACCGACACGTCCTACATCCGTTTCGGCACGCAGGGCGACGGCACGCCCGACGCCGCGATGGTCCGCATCAATCACATCGCGACCGAAGCCGAAAACACCGGCGACTACGCGGTGTATCAGGGCAAGTTCCTCGATGAACGTCTGACGATCGTCGGCGGTGTGCGTCGCGACAAAAACGACAACACCGTGCGCTCGATCACTTATCATCCGACGCCCGCGAACGACTTCGCCACGCGTCCGGCGGAGAGCGAAGACACCACGCAGATCGGCGTGATGGTGAAAGTGCTGCCGCAGGTCAGCCTCTACGCGCTCCGCGCCGAGGGCGTGCAGCCGAACTTCGACGGCAAGCGCGACGCCGCGGGCGATCCGATCGGATCGACCATCGCGAAGAGCAAGGAATTCGGCGTGAAGATCGATCTGTGGGACGGCCGCATCTCCGGCACCGTGAGCAAATTCAAAATCAAGCGTAACGGCGTGCCCTTCGGCCAGTGGTGGATGCCCACACTCAAGGGCACCTTTGATGCCAACAGCCCGATCGTTTATAACGTCGGCAACTTCAGCCCGAGCTCTGTCCCCGGCGGCAGCAACGGCGGCAACGGCGCGGCCGATGCGGCGCTCCCCGAGTGGGACGCGGGTGTCACGGCGGGCGCGATCTATCAGCGCGACGTCAACGGCACGCCCAACTGGTATGTGAACGCTTCGGAAGCGGCGGGCGCGGCTTATCTCGATCGCGTGTTCGATTTGACGAAGACCACGATGCCGGGCTGGCCGGGTTGGCTCTACACGGCCGACGAAAACACGAACAACGGCTGGGAAGACCGCGGCGACGGCAACGGTTACCAAGCCTACGTGCAGCAGGAGGACGAGTCCGACGGTTGGGATGCGCAGATCATGTTCACGCCGATGGACAATCTGCAGTTCGTCTTCACCTACGCTCACACGAAGCGCACCATCACCAACCCGGGTAAGTTCATTCGCTATCCGCATCCGGAGAATCGCTGGGCCATCTGGTATTTCCCGGACAGCAACTGGGGCCTGACCGGCTACGACCTCGACGAGGTTTACACCGATCCGAGCGATACCTCCACGTGGACCGGCATCGGCTGGGGCGCGGGTCAGAGCCGCGACGACACGCCGAAACACTCCGTCAGCTTCTGGGCGCACTATTCGTTCACCGATGCCACTCCGCTCAAAGGCCTCGAACTCGGTCTCGGCGGTCAGTGGGAGTCGGAGCGCGAATATTTCTCCGGCATCACGGTCGCCGGCCAGAAGCAGACCAACGGCAAGGGCGAGCTCACCATCCTCAAGCACAAGGCCCGCCTGAACCTCGATCTGATGGTGCGCTATCCCTTCAAGTTCCGGGAGCACGATCTCTATGTGCAGCTGAACGTGTTCAATCTCGCGAACGACAAGGATCTCTACGGCCTCATCTACGCTCCCGGTCGCGCCGCGCGACTGGAGCTCGGATATCGCTTCTGAGTTCCCGTGCGTGTCGACATCGTGCGACACGCATCACCTCTTTGGGTGTTCATTGAGCCGGCGCCCTCGCGAGGGGACGCCGGCTTCGATTTTCCTCCGCCTCACTCCGTTACGTGTCGCAACTTCCCCTCGGTTGCCTTCGTCAAACCCGGGCGGCACGCTCGTGGTCGTCGTGACAAACCCCAACGATAAGCCCTCCGCCTTTTGCTCGAAACGAATGCGCACGCGGCTGCGTCCGGTGCGGTTCGAAACCGACGCCGGTGCTTTGAAGAACGTCGCGTCACCAAAGAACGGATACACCTCCGTTTCGCTTTCGCCCCATGTCGCGCGTTCGTAATCCGATCCTTCCCGGGTTTCATCCCGACCCGAGCATCTGCCGGGTGGGGGACACCTACTATCTCGCGACCTCGACGTTCGAGTGGTGGCCGGGTGTGCGGCTCCATCGCTCGCGCGATCTGGTGAATTGGGAGCCGCTCGGCGGCGCGCTGACGCGCCGCTCCCAGCTCAACATGCGCGGCAATCCCGACTCGGGCGGCGTGTGGGCGCCATGTCTCACGCACGCGGACGGCCGCTTCTGGCTCGTGTATTCCGACGCGAAAAGTCTGCAGGGCCCCTTCAAGGATGTGCGCAACTATCTCGTCACCGCCGAGCGCATCGAGGGCCCGTGGTCCGATCCGGTGGTGCTTAACTCCAGCGGTTTCGATCCTTCCCTCTTTCGTGACGCCGACGGCCGCAAATGGCTCGTGTGCCAATACTGGCGCAACTCGACCGGCCGAGACGCGTTTGCCGGCATCACGCTGCAGGAGTATTCCGTCACGCAGCGGAAACTCGTCGGTGAGCCGCGGGTGATTTTCACGGGGTCGCCGCTGGGCATCACCGAAGGCCCGCATCTGTATCGAAAAGACGGATACTACTACCTCGTCACCGCGGAAGGCGGCACGGGGTGGGAGCACGCCGTCACAGTGTGCCGTTCGCGCAATATCGAGGGACCGTATGAGCTGCACCCGCAGAATCCGATTTTGACCTCGCTCGATCGTCCCGACGCCGTCCTGCAGAAGGCGGGGCACGCATCCTTCGTCGAGGCGCCCGACGGACGCTGGTTCCTGGTGCATCTTTGCAGCCGGCCGGTCGGTGCGCACCGCCGGTGCATCCTTGGACGCGAAACTGCGCTGCAACCGCTCGTTTGGCCAGCGGGCGAGTGGCCGCGACTCGCCGATGACGGCCATGTGCCGCTCGCGGAGTTCGAGCTGCCCGGCGCTCCGGAGCAGCGGCCGTATCTCGAGTCGTTTCACGACGATTTCTCCTCCCGTGAACTTTCGCCGCACTGGAACTCTCTGCGCGAGCCGCTCGAGTCGCCGTGGATGTCGCTGTCCGAGCGCCCTGGCTGGCTGCGCCTGCGCGGGCGCTACTCGCTGCAGTCCACCTTCGATCAGTCCGCGCTTGGTTTCCGTTTGCTGCATCACCGGTGCCGGGTCGCGACTCGGTTCGAATTCGATCCCGAGACGTTTCAGCACCAGGCCGGACTCGCGCTCTACTACAACACCGCGAATTTCTATCACGCGTATGTGTCGGCCAGCGACGCCGGCGAACGCGTCGTGCAGATCCTCGCGTGCGATAATCGCCGCTACCGTTTCGTGCTGCCTGAACCGCGTGTGATCGCCGCGCAGGGAGCGGTGATTCTCGGTGCACGCATCGATGGCGAAGTGCTGCAGTTTTTCCTCGATGACGGGACCGGCGAGCAGTTGCTCGGACCCGCGCTCGATGCGACCACGCTTTCGGATGACTATCCGGTGGAGGGCGGCGTCGGTTGGGCCTTCACGGGCGCGTTCGCTCTGCTGTGCGCGCAGGACGCAAGCGACCGCGGCCGTCCCGCAGATTTCGACTGGTTCCACTACGATTCAGCTCCCGACTCGCCTCAAAACTCATGACCTCGACCTCCACCCCGTCCGGCCAGCGGCTGGGATTTAAAGAGAAGTTCGCCTATGGCTTGGGCGACACCGCCTCCAATTTCTATTTCCAGGCGTTCAACCTCTTCCTGGTTTACTACTACACCGATATCTTCGGCCTCGAGTCGACCGCGGTGGGCACGCTGATGTTCGTCACGCCGATCCTGATCGCCGTGCTCAATCCTGTGATTGGCGCGCTCTCGGACCGCACCGACACGCGGTGGGGCAAGTTCCGGCCCTACATTCTGTGGGGCGCGATTCCGTATGGAATTCTTGGATACCTGATGTTCGCCAATCCGGACTTCGGTCCGCAGGGCAAGCTCATCTACGCCTACGTCACCTACACGGCCGTGCTGATCGCCTATGCATTCATCAACACGCCCTACGGCGCGCTGATGGGCGTCATGTCTTCCTCCTCGGAGGACCGCACGTCGCTTTCGACGTATCGGTTTGCCTGCGCGTTTCTCGGCGCGTTGCTCATCGGCTGGCTGGTGCCGTGGTTGAAGGACGCGTTGTCGGGCGAGACCGGCAACCAAGCCGTGGGCTTCCGCAACACCATGGGCGTGTTCGCCGTGGTGTCGGTGGCGATGTTCCTCTACACCTTTGCGAACACCCGCGAGCGCGTGAAACCGCCGCCGGCGCAGAAGACGTCGTTCGGCCGCGATGTGAAGGACCTGGCGGCCAACGTGCCGTGGCTGATTCTGTTCTTCGTCGCGTTCCTCAACCTGACGAACGTCGGCATGCGCAGCGGCTCGGGTATCTATTATTTCAAATACGTCGTCGGTAACGAAGCGGCGCTCGGCACGTTCAATCTGGTGGGCTTCCTCTGCTTCATTGGCGGCGCGCTCTCGACGAAGTTTCTCCTGAAGTTCGTGGCGCGCCGCGAACTGATGATCGCACTCACCTGCCTGAATGCGCTCACGATGATGGCGTTCTACTTCGTCGATCCGCAGAACACCGCGCTGCTTCACACGCTGAACATCATCGGACAGCTCGCCGCGGGACCGACGCCCGCGATCGTGTGGTCGCTCTACGCCGACACCGCCGATTACGGCGAGTGGAAGTTCAACCGGCGCGCGACCGGGTTGGTCTTCTCCGCGACGGTGTTCGCGCAGAAGGTCGGCCTTGCGATCGGCAGCGCGATGATCGGTTGGCTGCTTAGCTATTTCGGCTTCATCGCCAACGCCGCGCAGTCTCCCCGCGCGCTGCACGGTATCACGATCCTCTTCAGCCTCCTCCCCGGCACCTTCGGTCTGCTGAGCGGTCTCGCGATCTTCTTCTACAAGCTCGACGAGCCGACCGTGAAACAAATCGAGCGCGACCTGCTGGCTCGCAAGGGCGAGTCCGCGCCCACCGGTAGCTGAACCCTCAATCCCCGTTCCCATGCATTTCTCCCGTCATTTCGCGTCCGCCGCCGTCGCGTTTGCGGCCGCGCTTGGCGTCGTCACGCTGCACGCCACCGACACCCCCGCGCCTCCGTCCGGCTGGAAACTCGTCTGGTCCGATGAATTCGACTACCAAGGTGAACCGGATCCCAAACGCTGGACCTACGACATCGGCGGGGGCGGGTGGGGCAACAACGAGCTCCAGTTCTACACCGACCGCCGCGAAAATTCCCGCGTCGAGAACGGCCTCCTCATCATCGAGGCGCGGCGCGAGAAGTATCAGGAACGCGAATACACCTCCGCGCGGCTCGTCACCAAGGGCCGGGGCGACTGGACCTACGGCCGCTTCGAGATTCGCGCCAGGCTCCCGCACGGACTCGGCACCTGGCCGGCGGTCTGGATGCTTCCGACGGTCTGGGATCTCGGCGACGGGAGCTGGCCCGACAACGGCGAGATCGATATCATGGAGCATGTCGGCTACGACGAGGGTGTCGTCCACGCGTCGACGCACACGCATGCGCACCAATGGCGGATCAACACGCAGCGCACCGCCACGATCAGCGCGCCCGATGTCACGCGTGAGTTTCACGTTTACACGCTCGAGTGGGACGAGGCGGAGATCCGCGTTTACCTCGACGACGAACACTACTTCACCTCGCGCAAGGACGGCGGCGATTGGAAGTCGTGGCCGTTCTTCCGCGATTTTCACCTCCTTCTGAACATCGCGGTCGGCGGCGACTGGGGCGGACAGCAGGGCGTCGATCCCTCCATCTTCCCGCAGCGCATGGAAGTGGACTATGTCCGTGTCTACCAGCGCACCGACCCGGCGAAGAACTGACCTCGCTCCGCGCGCCGCGAAACCGCGCGCGTAAGCTACATTTCGCAGGATGAGCGCCACTCCGGCTCGGCTTCAGCCGGGCCGTGCCCTCACGCGTGCGCTCCCGGCAACCCCAAACCCCGTCTCCCCATGAGAATCCTTCCCATGTCGTTTCTTCTTGGTCTCGCCGCGGCGTCCGCGCTGGCGAATTCGATCTACACCGAGCGACCGGATGATCCGGCGGCGGTGTATGTAACCCCGGACGAATTCGGCGTGCGCGGCGACGGCGTGGCGGATGACACCGCGGGGCTGCAGCGTGCGATCGACCGCGTGCAGGAGACGACGCGACGCGGCATCGTGTTTCTACCGCAGGGACGTTACCGCGTCACAAAACCGCTGCTCGTGTGGAGCGGGATTCGACTGATCGGTTACGGTGCGCGCCGTCCGGTGCTCGTGCTCGGAGCGAACACGCCCGGTTACCAGGAAGGACGCGGCAAATACCTCGTGCACTTCGTGAGCGATCGTCCCGCTTCGCCCGACCAGCCGGTGCGCGACGCAAACCCGGGCACGTTCTATTCGGCGATGAGCAACATCGATATCGAGATTCAGCCGGGCAATCCCGCCGCGGTCGGCGTGCGTTCGCACTACGCGCAGCACGGCTTTCTCTCGCACATGGATTTTCACCTCGGCGAAGGCCGCGCCGGTGTTGAGGAGGTGGGCAACGAATCCTCGCATCTCCGTTTCTTCGGCGGCGAGTTCGGCATCACCACCACCAAGCCCTCACCGAGCTGGCCGTTTGTGCTGCTCGACTCCGAGTTCGTTGGTCAGCGTCGTGCCGCGATCGAAACCGAGGAGGGCGGTCTTACGCTGCTTCGCCTCGACGTGAAAAACGTGCCGACCGTCATTCTCGTGCGCGAGAACCGCGCGGAGGAATTGTTCATGCAGGACTGCCGCTTCGATCGCGTGAGCGGTCCCGCGATCGTGTTCGGCGAGGAGAAGAGCGCGCGCATGCAGATCAACCTGCAGAACGTCGCGTGTCGCGACGTGCCCGTCCTCGCACGCTTGCGCGAGAGCGGCCGCGAGATCGCCGGTGCGGGTGCGCTTTATCGCGTGGCGCAGTTTTCGCACGGGCTGCACATTAACGACCTCGGCGCGACGCCCGAGATCAAGACCACGTGCGAACTCGAGCCGCTGGCGGAGTTTCCCGCGTTGCCCGACAGTGACATCGCGCCGCTGCCACCGATGAGCGAATGGAGCAACGTGCGCACGCTCGGTGCAAAAGGCGACGGCTCGACCGATGACACCGCGGCGCTCCGCGAAGCGATCGCGCAGCACCGCGTCTTGTATTTTCCGACCGGCCGGTATCGCGTGACCGATACGCTCACGCTGCGGCCCGACACTGTGCTGATCGGACTCAATCCGATCACCGCACAAATCGTCATCGAGGATTTCACCGCTGCGTTTCAGGGCGTAAACGGTCCGACGGCGCGGCCGGAGGCGCCTGCGACGCCCGGTATTCCTCGCTCGTGGCGACGCATCCCACCGTTCGCTGGACGCGGGGCGCCGGTGCCGCTCGTCGAAACACCGCCCGGAGGAAACAACATCATCAACGGACTCGGCCTCGACACCGGCGGCGTAAACAACCGCGCTGTCGCGCTGCTCTGGCGTGCGGGCGAAAACTCGCTGGTGAACGACGTCCGCTTTCTCGGCGGCCACGGCACTTACGCGGCCGACGGCACGTATCCGGAGATCTACAACAACAACCGCACGGGCGATCCCGATCCGACTCGACGCTGGGACTCACAGCACTGGAGTCTTTGGGTGACGGAGGGAGGCGGTGGGACGTTCAAGGGCATCTGGACGCCGAGCCCGTTCGCGTCGGCCGGTATGTATGTTTCGGATACAACAACACCCGGCCGCGTTTACGCGATGTCGAGCGAACACCACGTGCGCAGCGAAGTGATCCTGCGCAACGTCGCCAATTGGAGCCTTTACGCGCTGCAAACCGAGGAAGAGCGCGGCGAGAGTGGACGCGCGCTGCCGCTGGAAATCGAAAACTGCCGCGACCTGCTGATTGCCAATTTCTTCATCTACCGCGTGGACATGCCGACGCCGTATGAGACGGGCATCCGCGTGGCGAACTCGCGCAATCTCCACTTCCGCGGCGTCCACGTTTACAGTCCGGGCAAACTCAGCTTCGACAACACGCTGCTCGACGTGACGCACGGCGTGGAAGTCCGCTCGCGCGAGATCGCGTGGCTCAAGGTATCGGGAGAAAAACCGCCGCTGCCGAAACCATCACGCGTGACGAAACTGGCGCATGGCTTCACGAACATCGACGGGCTGATCTCCGATGGTGCGGAGGGGGTCTATTTCGTGGATCAAGACCGGCACACGATCTATGCGTGGTCGAAAGCGCGCGGACTCTCCGTTGTGACCGACGCGATTTCGCAGCCGGTCGCGCTCGCGCGTGGCGACGATGGCGCGCTCGCGGTGGTGTCGCGGCACGGAAATGTTTACAGCTACAAACCCGGCGAATCGGAGGCGAAGATCGAAGTCCTTGTGCCACAGGATGCAGCGGAGCGAGGCGCGGCCGTGGCGTGGTTGCCGACAAATCGCTGGCGCGACAGTCACGACTGGCTTCAAGCCAATGTGCGGCGCGAGCCCGTCCACTATGTGGCTCGAGACGGGACACTGTTCATCCCGAGTCCTGCCAGTTTCCCGAAGCTCACCCAACCGCGCGGAGGTTGGGGCGCGGGCACGATCGACATCGCTCGCACGTATGCGCTGGCGCCGGCGCGAGTGGGTGAGTGGTTCTACGTCGCGGATGAGTTCGGGCAGACGACCTGGCGTTTTCGCGTGCAGCCCGACGGCACGCTCGCGGAACCGCTTCGCTTCGCGGAGGAAGGCGAGGCCGGTGTGACGGTCGATGCGCACGGCAATGTCTATGTCTGCGCGGGACACGTGTTTGTTTACGACTCCAGCGGACGTCAGATCGACGTCATCGAAGTGCCGGAGCGTCCGAGCGCCGTGGTGGTTGGCGGCGACGACGGCAGCACGCTCTTCATCGCTGCGCGCAGCTCGCTGTATGCGGTGCCGATCAAAAAATAGCGTGTGACCGTGGTGCGGAGCGAGAGTCGCATTTTGCAACGCCCGGAGCGTCGCAACCGATTCAGCAGCTGATTGAAATCACGCGACGTGCAGCGCCGTCGTGACTTGCGAAATTACAAGTGAAGTTTCGATCTTCTCGTCGGGCGTGTAGTGCTAAAACGAATACACCGACCGCGCCGGTTTTTAATCAGTTTTAACGGCACTTTCGCGAGTTCGCGCTTGGAATCGGACTCGTTGTGCCGATGAGTGTGGCGAATGGAAAAAGTTCCATCGAATTTCGAGCGAACTGAGGGGCCGGTGATGGAGCGTTGGAGTGCAGTCATGCGGTGGTCGATTGCGGTTGTCTTGCTGTCGGCATCGGTTTTCTGGGCACGGGCCCAACCGATGTCGGTCGCAACGGAGGCGATGCAGAACGATGTGTTTCTCGATGAGATGACCGAGCGCGCGGTGCTCTACTTTGTGGAGCAGACGAGCGAGGTCACGGGGCTCACGCGGGACCGCGCGCCGGCAAATGGCGGGCAGCATAACGTGCCGGCGAGCGTGGCGGCGACAGGGTTCGCGCTAACGAGCTGGTGCATCGCCGATGCGCGCGGGTTGATGTCGACGGCGGAGGCGAAGGAGCGGGTGCTTACGGCTTTGCGCTTCGTCCTGGATGGCGTGGAGCACGAGCGCGGCTGGCTCTATCACTTCGTGGATGCGGACACGGGGCGCCGCGCGTGGAAGTGCGAAGTGTCCACGATCGACACGGCATTGTTTCTCACCGGCGCCATCACCGCGCGGGAATATTTCCAGGACGAGGAGATGATCGATCTGGTGGATCGCATCTATCGTCGCATCGACTGGCAGTGGGCGCTCAACGGCGGCAAGACGCTGTCGCACGGCTGGTTCCCTGAAACGGGTTTCATTCCGTGGCGCTGGGACAACTACTC
The DNA here is from genome assembly GCA_024707325.1 of Opitutus sp. Classification (GTDB taxonomy): domain Bacteria; phylum Verrucomicrobiota; class Verrucomicrobiia; order Opitutales; family Opitutaceae; genus Opitutus. The sequence continues at coordinate 1,895,195 of JANPZY010000001.1, forward strand.
GGAGTTGATGAGCCTGTATCTGCTCGGACTCGGCGCACCAGAGACGCCGCTGCCGGCCGAAACGTGGGATGCGTGGAAGCGCGGACCGGTGGTGAACTATGGTTCACGCAAGTTCATGGATGCGGGACCGCTCTTCACGCATCAGTTCTCTCACGCATGGTTCGATTTCCGTAATCGCCGCGATCAGCACGCGGACTATTGGGAAAACTCGGTGCTGGCGACGCTCGCCCAGCGCGACTGGTCGGCGGATCAGGCGGTCCGTTTTCCAAAGTGGTCGCATGAATTTTGGGGTCTGACGGCGTCGGATAGCGCTCGAGGCTACGTGGCGTGGGGCGGACCGCAGGAAGCGTCGCATGCGCGAGCGGATGGCACCGTGGTGCCGTGCGCGCCGGCGGGTTCGCTGCCGTTTGCGCCGGCCGAGTGCCTCGCGACCTTGCGCAAAATGCGTGAGATCGGCGGCGAGCGGGTGTGGCAGCGCTATGGTTTTGTGGATGCGTTCAACCCGCACACGGGCTGGATTGCGGAGGACGTGATCGGAATCGATGTGGGCATCAGCTTGCTCATGGCGGAGAACCTCCGCACACAGCTCGTGTGGCATGTGTTCATGCAGGCGCCCGAAGTGCGCCGGGCGATGAGCCTCGCGCAGTTCCGCGAAGTGCGTCCGCCGTTTGGCGCGGATCCCGAGCGTCAGCTGGCGGTGTTGCCTTAAGTCCCATGCGCGAGTGTTCGCGCGTAGAAGCTTAAACGCTTTGCGCGGCGAGCCGATCCCGTTCGGAGACAAGTTGCGCGGCGATGCTGAGCGCAATTTCGTGCGGATGATTTGTGCCGAAATCGAGCCCGATGGGGCAGAAGAGTTTGTCGAGCGCAGTCGGTGGCACCCGGTCGGCGGCGAGTTCCTGGCGTAGCACGGTCGCCTTTGCATCGCTGCCGATGCAGCCGAGGTAGGGAAATTTTCCGGTGCTCGTGAGTGCGCGCAGCAGAATTGGTCGATCGGTTTTATGCCCCTGTGTCATCGAGAGCAAAAACGTGCCGGAGGGGAAGCGCGTCCACTTCGGCGGCGAGATCTTCGCACGTGCGGGCGGTGAGGTTCCACGCGGCCGGAAGACGCGCGATCCATTCGGAGCGCGTATCGTAAACGGCGATCTGACACGGCAACGGCAACAACACCGGCACGAGCGCTTGCGTCACATGACCCGCGCCGAAGATCGCGATCGACCAAGTGGCACCGCCGGCTACGTGCGGTTCGAAATAGAGTTTCACGGAGCCGCCGCAGGTCATGCCGGCGTCGCCTTTGAGCGTCCAGTTGACCAAGGTTGGAGGCGCGCGGTGCTCCAGCAGATCTTGCGCGAACGCGATCGCCTTGGCCTCGATGCGTCCGCCGCCGACGGTCCCGCCGAGCAGGCCGGCGGGGCCGACCAGCATTTTGGCGCCCGCGTCCTGGGGCGTGCTGCCGAGCGTTTCGACCAGTGTCACCAGGACGAACGGCGCACGCTCCGCTTCGAGGCGGCTCACCTGCGCATAGAATCCAGACTGTTCGGCTGGTCGCGTGGACATCACGGAAAGGAATGCACAATCGGTGCCGGTTCGCACGGGTCGATTCGTGCGGGAGGCGACCGGGTTTTACCTAAATTTCAAACCATTTGCGACGATGGGGCGGTTTAACCCCGCAATCGAACCCCATGCCACCCCATGAAAACAGCCCTGCGCTTCGGATTCATCCTCTTTGCGTTCTGCGGCTCGGCCGTAGCGGCCGCGGATGTTAAGGTAGTCTCAGATCGCAGCTTCCAGCTCGCGATCGTCGATTCGTCGCGCGCCTCGATCGCGCGCGATGCGCTCCATGCAGCCTTTGCCGCCAGCCTTGCTCACGCGATGTCGGCGTCGTGCGGGAGCGAGGTAACGGTTAAAAACAAAGCCACCAGTGCGGATCAGGCCGCATTTGGGCTGAGTCACAACGCCTACGAAGCCGTGCTGGTGATCGGCAAATCGCTGCCGCGTCCGTTGATGATCAGCGGCGTGAAACGACTGCGCGCGAGCGTCTGGCTCGGCGGTCGCGAAAAGCAGGTGTATCTGATTTTCAACGACGGCGACGCGAGCTTGGAGACTTACCTGAGCAATTCCTTCGCGGACGCGCTGGGCGATCCTCGCTTCCTCGACATTCTCGATCCGGATCTCTCGACCGAAGGGGCACACCTTGCCGACTCGCGCTGAGTCTCCGTGCAATGGATACAAAAAAGCCCGGCGGATGGGCCGGGCTTTTTGGTGAAGGATCTCAGATCAGGCCGAGTTTCATCTTACCTTCCTCGGAGATCATCGACTGATTCCAAGGTGGATCCCAGGTGATGCGCACGTCGGCGTCGCTCACGCCGGGCACGAGCAGGATTTTGCTCTTCGCGTCCTCGGCGATCGCCGGACCCATGCCGCAACCGGGCGCGGTGAGAGTCATGGCGACGTTGACCTTGTAGGCGGGCGCGTCGCCGGGCGAAGGAGCGTCCTTGCGCTCGACGTCCATGGAGTAAACGAGGCCGAGGTCGACGATGTTCACCGGAATTTCCGGATCGAACACCTGACGGAGCTGGCCCCAGATCGCTTCGGGATCGGGCGCGCCGTCCGCGAGCGTCTCGGCTTTCACGGAGTTGTCGATGACCTCTTCACCGAGCGCGTCGCCGTCCTTGCCGTCGATGCGGAAGAGGCCGAAGTCCGTCTGCACGGTGTAGCTGCCGCCGAGCGTCTGATGAATCATCACGCGCGTGCCCGAGGGCAGCGGAGTCTTGTCGCCCGACGGAATCTGGGTGGCGACGACGTCGCGGGAGAGAGTGCGATCGCGGTTAGTCATGATGGAGGAGGAAACGCAAAGACGCGAAGAGCGCGCAGAAACGCAAAGAGGATTAGTGTGACTTTACGAGACTTGGCGGCTCTTGGGGTCGTCGTCGCGTTTTCCTTACTTCTTGAACTTGGTCTGGATCAACGTGCGCAGCGTTTCGTGCAGCGCTTCGTTTTCGAGGCGGTTGAGCACTTCCTCGAAGAAGCCGAAAACCAGCAGCTCGTCGGCCTGCGCCTTGCGGATGCCGCGGGACTGGAGATAAAACTCCTGCTCTTCGGGGATGCGGGCGCTGGTGGCGCCGTGCGTGCATCGGACGTCGTTGGCCTGAATCTCGAGACCCGGAAGCGAGTTCGCTTCGGCATCGTCGGAGAGCATCAGGTTGCGGTTCGACTGATACGCATCGGTCTTCTGCGCGTCGGGATCGACGATGATCAGGCCGGAGAAGATCGTGCGCGACTTGTCCTGCAGCGCGTTCTTGTAGAGCAGGTCCGACTTGGTGTCGGGCGCCTGGTGAATCTGCAGCGTGCGCTGGTCGAACTCTTGCGTCGCCTCGGCCACGGTGAGCGCGAGCATCTCGGAAAACGCGCCGGGCGCCTGGAGCTGCGAGAGCGATTCGTGGCGGGCCTGGCGGGCACCGAGATGGACGTTGAGCGATTGCACGCGCGCGTCACGACGCACGACGGTGTCGTTGAAGTGGAACGAGAGCGTCTCGCGCGACCAGTTTTGCGCGCCCACGTAGGTGAGCTTCGCGCCGTGGCCGGCGTAGAGATCGTTCGATCCGCAGGCGAAGTGGGCGTGGTTGTCGGCGGAGAGGAACAGGTCCACGACCGTCACCTTCGCGTTTTCCTCGGCCACGACGAGCGTGTGCGGGAAGACCGCGGTGCCGGCGCCATAGGCGGCGTGCGTCACGACGAGCGGCAGCTCGATCTCGACGCCGCGCGGGACGTAGATGAACGCGCCATCGCCCACGAACGCGCTGTGCAGCGCCGCGAACTTGTCGGAACCGAGTTTCTGCGGCTGCGCCATGAAGTGCTCCTTGAGCACGTCGGCGTGTTTCGCCGCGGCTTCAGTGAGCGTGGTGACGATCACGCCCTTGGCCGCAAGCTCCGCGGGCAGCGGAGTCGAGGAGGCGAGCGTGTTGTTGATGAACGTCAGCGCGGCAATGCCATCCACACCAACGCCGGCAGGAAGACCTTTCGCGAGTTCGGCGGGAACGCCGGACGTCGGCTGAAAGCCGTCGAGCGTGAGCGTGGAAATGTTGCTGAAGCGCCACGTTTCATCGGTGCGCTTGGGCATCGGCAGCGCGGTAAACCGCGCGTAGGCGTCGCGCTTGCGATCGAGCCACCACACGGGCGCGTTCGATTGCGTGGCGAGGTGCGCATTGAAGGCTTCCTCGGTGAAGGAGCCGATAGTGGACGGAGCTGAAAGAGTGGGAGCGGACATCGGATATTTTCGATTTTGGATTTTCGATTTTCGATCCGGACTCCCGATTCCGACGTAATCGAAAATCGAGAATCCCAAATCGAGAATCGCTGGGCGTCAGCCCACGCTGCCTTCCATTTCGAGGTCGATGAGGCGCTTGAGCTCGACGGAGTATTCCATCGGGAACTCGCGCGCGAGGTCGTTGATGAAGCCGTTGACGGCGAGGCTCATCGCCTGGCCTTCGGTGAGACCGCGCTGCTGCATGTAGAAGATCATGTCTTCCGAAACCTTCGAGACGGAGGCTTCGTGCTGCGTGGCGTTCTTGTCACCGCGGACGGTGATGGCGGGATAGGTGTCGGTGCGGCTGTTCGTGTTGATCAGCAGCGCGTCGCACTCGGTGTTGTTTTTGCAACCCTTGAGGTGCTTCGGGATGTGAACCTGTCCGCGATACGTGGCACGACCCTGGCCAACCGAGATGGACTTCGAGACGACGTTGGACGTCGTTTCGTCGGCGGCGTGGATCATCTTCGCGCCGGTGTCCTGATGCTGTCCGTCGTTGGCGAGCGCGATCGAGATGACCTCGCCGCGGGCGCTTGCGGCCTTTGAGGACGACGCCCGGATACTTCATCGTGAGACGGCTGCCGATGTTGCAGTCGATCCACTTGATCTCGGCTTCCTCGTGCGCGATGCCGCGCTTGGTGACGAGATTGTAGACGTTGGCCGCCCAGTTCTGGACGGTGATGTATTGGATCTTGGCGCCCTTGAGCGCGACGAGTTCGACGACGGCGCTGTGGAGCGTCGAGGTGGAGAACTTCGGCGCGGTGCAGCCTTCCATGTAAACGACCTCGGAGCCTTCGTCGGCGATGATGAGCGTGCGCTCGAACTGGCCGAAGTTTTCGGCGTTGATGCGGAAGTAGGCTTGCAGCGGGTGCGAGACCTTCACGCCGGGCGGCACGTAGATGAACGAACCGCCGGAGAACACGGCGCTGTTGAGCGCGGCGAACTTGTTGTCGCCGGTCGGGATGACCTTGCCGAAGAACTTACGGAAGAGTTCGGGATGTTCGCGGAGACCTTCGGTCGAGTTGACGAAGATCACGCCCTGCTTCGCGACGGCTTCCTTGATGTTCGAGTAGGCGGCCTCGGAGTCGAACTGCGCTTCGACGCCGGCGAGGAACTTGCGCTCCTGCTCGGGAATGCCGAGACGCTCGAAGGTCTTCTTGATGTCGTCCGGCACTTCGTCCCACGTGCGCTTCGGCTTCTGGCCCTGCGCGAGATAGTAACGGATTTTGTCGAAGTTGATGTTCTCGAGATCCTTCGTCGCCCAGTGCGTGGGCAGCGGCATGGATTGGAACTTCTTTAACGCGTTGAGGCGAAACTCGAGCAGCCAGTCGGCCTCCTTTTTGACGGAGGAGATGTAGCGGACGGTTTGCTCGGTCAGGCCGGTGCCGGCGTCGAACTCGTAGTTGACGTCGTATTTGAAATCGCCGCGCGACTGGTCGATGCCAGCAACGGGGTTCTCGACGGCGGCCTCGTTTTCGGCCGCGGCGGTGTCGAGTTCAGTGGGAGGTTTCATGACGGACGGGAAGATGGAGAGAGATGAGAGTTGAGTGAGGCGAGCGGCTCGGCCGGAGGCCTCGCTCTACGTTAAGCGACGAGTTCCTTTTTGACCCAGTCGTAGCCCTTGGCCTCGAGCTCGAGAGCGAGGGACTTGTCGCCGCTCTTCACGATGCGGCCGTCATACATCACGTGGACGAAGTCCGGCACGATGTAGTTCAAGAGGCGCTGGTAGTGAGTGATCATGAGCACGCCGAGCTTCTCGCCGCGGAGCGTGTTGACGCCTTCGGCGACGATGCGGAGCGCATCGATGTCGAGGCCGGAGTCGGTTTCGTCCATGAGGGCGAAGGCCGGTTCGAGCATCGCCATCTGGAGGATCTCGCAGCGCTTCTTCTCGCCGCCGGAGAAACCTTCGTTGACCGCGCGGGAGGTGAACTTCCGGTCGATCTTGAGAAGATCCATCTTGGAGTAGAGGCGCTTGTAGTAACCGGTGGCGTCGAGCTCCTCGCCCTCGGCCATGCGAGCCTGCAACGCGGCGCGGATGAAGTTGGCGATCGTGACGCCGGGGATCTCGCTCGGGTATTGGAACGCGAGGAAGATGCCAGCGCGGGCGCGCTCATCGGGCTCCATCTCGAGGATCGACTTGCCCTCGATCAGCACGTCGCCGCCCGTGATCGTGTAATCCGGGTGGCCGGCGATCGCCTTGGCCAGCGTGGATTTGCCGGTGCCGTTCGGCCCCATGATCGCGTGGACTTCGCCTTGGCGGATCGTAAGGGACAGGCCTTTGACGATGGGCTTGTCGCCGATGCTGATGTGCAGGTCTTTGATTTCGAGCTGACTCATGATGAATGAAAAAAGGTGGAAGTTGGGTTGAGAGAGGAGGGCGCCGGATCAGGAGGAGTGCGGCTGCGCCTTGCCGCGGAAAATGATTTCAACCGACGAGGCATCGTAGCCGGGCGGGAGCACGCGCTTCACTTTATCCAGCAGACCCGCCGGCAGATCGATGTCGTGCGTGGTGCCGGTTTCCTCGTCGTGGAAATGCGCGTGCGGATGCAGGTTCGGGCAGTAGCGCGTCGGACCGCGCTCGAAGTTCACGGCGCGGATCAGGTTGCACTGCGCCAGCGTCTCCAAGCAGTTGTAAACCGTCGCGAGCGAGATCGTGGGCATCTCGGTTTTCACGCGGGCAAACACTTCGTCGGCGGTGGGGTGGTCGCGCTTCTTCAGAAGCACGTTGTAAACGACCTCCCGCTGCGGCGTCGCACGCAGACCGCTGTCGGCCAGACGCTGCGCGAGCGCATCAGTGGGAGTGGTGGAGGTGACGGCAGCCATATGTGTGAAGGGGCGAACAAATTAGAATGGTTCCAAAGAGCAAGTGATAATTAGAACTATTCTAAAAAGGGTTTTAGCCCCATCACGACACCTCTCAAACGCTCTCTGCAAACCGCTCTTTCTCAGCGCCGAAAACGCCAGTGCCAAGGCTCGTAGCCGACGCCGAAAGTGTTCTCGCGCGGATAGCTCAGCATGAAACCAAACTCCGCTGCGTGTCCGCTGAGCCACGCGAACGCGTTCGTGTTTTCAAAAGACTCTTCGAGCTCCGGCGAGCCGGGCGTGCCGATGTCCACGGCTTCGCCTGTGTGGTGTTCGCTGTGCCCCGGCGGTGCGATCCAGCGCAGAATGTCGTCGAGCGGACGTCCGCGCGCGAGATGTCCTGCAATGATTTGGCGCTGACGCTCCACGCTGCGAAAACCTGAGATCAACTCGAGCGCGATACCGTCCCGAGTCGCGGCACGGTGCATCCCGCTCCACGCCAGTGCCGCGCCCGGGTCGAGCCAAAGTCCGTCCCGCGTCGCGCCTAGGTGCGGCTCGATCCGGACCAGAGAGCGTTCGTCCGCTTCCTTTTGCAAAGGCAGAGCAATTGCCGCCGACGCGAGGCCCAACTCGCGATGAATCGCAGCAATTCGCTCGAGGTAATCGGGGCTCACGTGTGCAGCGTGAACAGCGAATGAAAGAAGTGCGACAGAGTTTCGTTTTGTCGCGTTTTGTCGCGCAGCCTTTCCGATGCGCGCGCGTCTTTCCCGCCGATGTCTGAACACACCCCGTCTCTTTCCCGCCGTCGTTGGTTTCTGTATGCCGTGGTCGTCCTCGGCCTGGGCGCGGGAGTCTGGTATTTCGGTTTCCGCCACAAGCCCCAGCGTCCCCTCTACCCGTTTCCGGAGTGGGCGGGCACCGAGTATCCGCTACGCGTGCCGGTGCGCACGGTGACGGCGGAGCTGCGCGATTTGCCCGTGCACCTCAAGGCGATCGGCACGGTGACGCCGCTCAACAGCGTGACCGTGAAGAGCCGCGTGGACGGACCATTGCTGCGCGTGCACTTCGAGGAGGGGCAACAAGTCCAGGAAGGTCAGCTGCTCGCGGAAATCGATCCGGTGCCTTACCGGATCAAGCTCGCGCAAGCCGAGGCGGAGCTGCAGCAGCGAGCGGCGCAGGTGCGCACGGCGAAAAGCGATCTCGTGCGTATCCAGGAACTGAGCACAAAGGGCCTCGTGACCCAGCAGCAACTGGAGTTGCAACAGGCGCTCGTCGCGGAGCGCGAAGGCGCGATGGAGGCCGCGCAGGCGATGGTGGACGATGCACGTCTCCAACTCGCCTACACGCGCGTCGAAGCGCCGATCTCCGGTCGTGCGGGGTTCCGTCGTGTCGATCCGGGCAATCTGATTCGCAGCAACGATGAAGACGGCCTCGTCGTGATCACGCAGACCGCGCCGATCTATGTGAGCTTCACCGTGCCGGAAGTGGAAATCGGCTCCGTGATCGAGCCGTTCCGCGCGGGACATTCGCTCACGGTCGAGGCCTGGGATCGCAACGAACGCGCGGTGCTCGCCACGGGCACGCTCAAGGTGCTCGACAACCAGATCGACACGGCGACGGGCACGCTGCGCTTGAAAGCGGAATTCACCAATGCCGACGAGCGCCTTTTTCCCGAGCCAGTTCGTGAACGTGCGCATGCGCGTGCGCACGCTCGAACAGGCGATCGTGATTCCCGCCGCGGCGGTGCAGTTCGGTTCGCGCGGCACTTACGTTTACGTGATCAACGCCGAGAAAAAGGCCGTCGTGCGCGATGTCGTGCTCGGTCCCACCGAAGGCGCCGAACAGGCGATTGTGAAAGGCATCGTGCCCGGTGAAGCCGTCGTGCTGGAAGGTCTCGATCGTCTCCGCGAGGGCAGCAACGTCGTCATCGCCAACGAATCCACGGCGGGCACTGAACCCGCGAACGTCGCGGCCGCGCCATGAGTTTATCGCGTCCGTTTATTCTGCGGCCCGTCGCCACGGCGCTGCTCATGGTGGCGTTGCTGATGTCCGGCATCATGGCCTATCGGCTGTTGCCGGTCTCCGCGCTGCCGCAGGTCGATTTCCCCACGATCCAGGTCTTCACGTTTTACCCCGGCGCAAGTCCGTCGGTGACGGCGAGCGCGATCACCGCGCCGCTGGAACGGAGATTCGGACAGATCCCCGGTTTGTCGCAGATGTCGTCGACGAGCTCCGGCGGAGCGTCGGTGATCACCCTGCAGTTCTCACTCGATATCTCGATGAGTGTGGCGGAGCAGGAGGTGCAGGCGGCGATTGCCGCGGCGTCGAATCTGTTGCCCAACGATCTGCCGACTCCGCCGGTGTATCGAAAAGTGAATCCGGCGGACACGCCGATCCTCACACTCGCGGTCACGTCGGCCACGCTGCCGCTGCCGCGCGTGCACGATTTGGTCGACACGCGCATCGCGCAGAAACTCGCGCAGATCCCGGGCGTCGGCATGGTCAGTCTCGCGGGCGGTCAGCGTCCCGCCGTGCGCGTGCAGGTGAATCCCGCCGAACTCGCGGCGCGCGGGCTCACGTTTGCCTCGGTCCGCAACGCCATCGCGGCGGCGAGCGTGAATCAGCCGAAAGGCAGCTTCGACGGTCCGGTGCGCAGCATCCTGATGGATGCCAACGACCAGCTCCGCTCCCCCGAGGAATACCGCAATCTCATCATCGCCTGGCAGGACGGCGCGCCGCTGCGTCTGGGTGACGTGGCGCGGATCGAGAGCGCCTCGGAGGATCGCCGGCTCGCCGCTTGGGCGGACAATCTGCCGGCGGTGCTGATCAATGTGCAACGCCAGCCCGGCGCGAACGTGATCGAAGTCGTCGACCGCGTGCAGGCGATGTTGCCGCAACTCTCGGCGAGTCTGCCCGCCGCGGTGGAGCTCACGGTGTTGAGCGATCGCACGCAGAGCATTCGCGCGTCGGTGCGCTCGGTGGAGCACGAGCTGATCTTCGCGATCGGCCTCGTCGTGCTCGTGACGTTTCTCTTCCTCCGGAATTTCTCCGCGACAATCATTCCAAGTATCGCGGTGCCGCTGTCGCTCATCGGCACGTTTGGCGTGATGTATCTGGCGGGATTTTCGCTGAACATTCTGACGCTGATGGCGCTGACGATCGCGACCGGCTTCGTGGTCGACGACGCAATCGTGATGATGGAGAATATCGCGCGGTATCGGGAACAAGGATACACGGCGATGGACGCCGCGCTCAAAGGCGCGTCGCAGATCGGTTTCACGCTTGTTTCGCTTACCATCTCGCTGATCGCGGTGCTGATCCCGCTGCTCTTCATGGGCGATGTGGTGGGACGGCTCTTCCACGAGTTCGCGATCACGCTCGCGGTTTCGATCCTGATCTCGCTCGTCGTGTCGCTCACGCTCACGCCGATGATGTGCGCGCGCATGTTGTCGCCGCATCATGCACACGAGACCGAACGCCGCGGTTTTCTCGATCGCGTGATCGATCGTTACGCCGTGTGGCTCGACTGGGTGCTTGCACATCAACGCACCGCGCTCCTCGCCACGGTCGGCACGCTGGCCGTGACGGCGCTGCTTTATCTGGTCGTGCCGAAGGGCTTTTTCCCGGTGCAGGACAACGCTGCGATCCAGGTGGTCACCGAGGCGCCGCAATCGATTTCGTTTTTCGCAATGGCCGAGCGGCAACAGGCGCTCGGCGCGAAGATGCTCGAGGATCCCGCGGTGCGCGGCCTTTCGTCGTTCATCGGCGTCGATGGCACCAACAGCACGCTCAACAGCGGGCGCATGCTCATCAATCTGAAGCCGCACGCCGAACGCAGCGAATCCGCGGGCGAGATCATCGCGCGTCTCCGTGAGCGCGCCAAGGAAGTGCCGGGTATCGATATCTACATGCAGCCGGTGCAGGAGCTCACCATCGAAGATCGCGTGAGCCGCACGCAGTTCCAGTTCATGCTCACCAGTCCGGATGAGGAACTGCTGCACGCGTGGGTGCCACGCGTCGTGGAGCGACTGAATTCCCACTCGGCACTCAGCGACGTCGCGGCGGATCTGCAGAACGACGGACTCCAGGCGTATTTTGAAATCAACCGCGACGCGGCTGCGCGTCTCGGGATTTCGGTCTCGGCGATCGACGACGCGCTCTACAGCGCGTTTGGGCAGCGACAGATTTCCACGCTCTTCACGCAGGCGAGCCAATATCGCGTAATCCTGGAAATGGATCCGCGACTGGTCAGCGGTCCGGATGCGCTTGAGCGAATTTATGTGACGCCGGCCAACGGTGCGCCCGTGCCCCTTTCGAGCGTCGGCACGATTCGCGAGCGGCGCACGCCGCTCTTGATCAATCACGTCGGCCAGTTCCCGTCCGCGACGATTTCGTTCAACCTCGGCAGCGGCGCGTCGCTCGGCGAAGCCGTGGCCGCGATCGAGCAGGCCGCAGCGGAACTCGGACTGCCGCCCGCGATCGAGCTGCGTTTCCAAGGCGCCGCGCACGCGTTCCGCTCCTCGCTCTCGAGCACGTTGTTCCTGATCCTGGCTGCGGTCGTCACGATGTATATCGTGCTCGGAGTTCTCTACGAGAGCAGCATCCACCCGATCACGATTCTCTCGACGCTGCCGTCGGCGACGGTGGGCGCGCTGCTCGCTTTGTGGATCACCGGTCAGCCGCTCGATATGATCGCCGTCATCGGTATCATTCTGCTGATCGGTTTGGTGAAGAAAAACGGCATCATGATGATCGACTTCGCGCTCGAGGCGGAGCGCCATCAGAAGCTCTCGCCCACGGCGGCGATTCGGCAGGCGGCGTTGCTGCGCTTCCGCCCGATTTTGATGACCACGCTCGCAGCGCTCTTTGGCGCGCTGCCGCTGATGTTGTCCTCCGGTTCGGGCGCGGAGCTTCGGCAGCCGCTCGGTCTCGTGATGGTCGGCGGTTTGTTGGTGAGCCAGGTGCTCACGCTCTTCACGACGCCGGTGGTGTATCTGTTTTTTGACCGACTGGCGCGTCGCGCGCGTTCCGCGCGCCGGGCCGAAGCCGGAAGCCCCGACGCGCTGCCGGCCGGGGGAGTGGCGCGATGAATCCGTCGCGGCCGTTCATTCGCCGGCCTGTCGCGAGCGCGCTCATCGCGATCGGTATCGTGCTGCTTGGTTTGACGGCGTATCGGCTTTTGCCGGTCGCGCCGCTGCCGCAGGTCGATTTCCCGACGATCCAGGTCTATGCGTCGTTGCCGGGCGCGAGTCCGGAAACGATGGCGGCGAGCGTCGCCACGCCGCTCGAGCGCGCGCTGGGCAGCATCGCTGGCGTCACGGGCATCCGTTCGAGCAGCACGCAAGGATCGAGCAACATCACGATCGAGTTCGATTTCGATCGCGACATCGACGACGCCGCGCGTGACGTGCAGGCGGCGCTCAATGCCGCGCGCGGCCAACTGCCCTCGGGCATGCCGCGCAATCAAGTTATCGGAAGGTAAATCCCTCGCAGGCGCCGATCATCGGACTCGCGTTGAGTTCGCCCAACATCGCGCCGGGTGATCTCTACGACCTCGCGTCGACGGTGCTGGCGCAGAAGTTGTCTCAAGTGAGCGGGGTGGGCGAAGTGCAGGTTTGGGGCAGTTCGCTCCCGGCCGTGCGCGTGCAGCTCAATCCCAACGCGCTCGCGCATTACGGCGTCGCGCTCGACGAAGTCCGTCAGGCGATCGCCAACGCCAACTCCGTGCGACCGCGCGGCATGATCGAGCACGACGAGCGGCAATGGCAGGTGCACGTGAGCGGTCAGTTGCGCCGCGCCGACGAGTATCGCTCGCTGATCGTCCGCTATCGCGATGGCGCGACGGTGCGGCTCGGCGATGTCGCCGAAGTGACGGACTCGGTGGAGAACCGCTACGCCGGTGGTTTCCATAATCATCAGCCGGCGGTGCTGCTGATGGTGCGTCGCCAGCCCGGCGCCAACATCGTGGCCACGATCGATGCGATCAACGCCCAGCTGCCGGGCTTGCGCGCGCTGGTGCCGGCCGATGCCGATTTGTCGGTGGTGATGGATCGCTCGCCGGGCATTCGCGCGACGCTGCACGAAGCGCGCTTCACGCTGATGCTTTCGGCGGGGCTCGTGATGCTCGTGGTGCTTGGTTTTCTCGGCAGCGCGCGCGCCGCGTTGATTCCGAGTCTCGCGATTCCGGTGTCGTTGATCGGCACGTTTGCGATCATCTATCTCTACGGATTCTCGCTGAATAATCTCTCGCTGATGGCGCTCATCGTTGCGGCGGGTCTTGTCGTCGACGACGCGATCGTGGTGCTGGAAAACATCGCGCGGCACATGGACCACGGTCTCTCGCCGTTCAAAGCCGCGCTGCGGGGCGCGGGCGAGGTGGGCTTCACGCTGCTCGCGATGAACCTCTCCCTCGTCACGGTCTTCATTTCGATCCTGTTCATGGGCGGCCTGGTCGAACGGCTCTTTCGCGAGTTCTCGATCACGCTCGCGGCGGCGATGGTCGTGTCGCTCATCGTGTCGCTCACCCTCACACCGAGCCTTTGCTCGCGGTGGCTGAAGGCAAAGCCGGTGCAACCGCGGCGCGGCGGACTGCGCTATCTGAGCGATCGCACGTTTGATGCCGTGCGGAGCGGTTACTCGCGCTCGCTGCGCTGGGTGCTGCAGCACCCGATGCTCATGCTGTTGATTTTCTTCGGTTCCATCGCGCTCAACGTGACGCTGTATGTGACCATCCCGAAAGGCTTCCTGCCCGAGCAGGATACCGGTCAGCTCAACGGCTGGGTGCGCGGCGACGACGGATTCTCGTTTCAAATCATGCAGCCGAAGATCGAGGCGTATCGGCAGCTCCTGCTTTCCGATCCGGCGATCGCCGACGTGAGCGGCATGACCGGCGGTGGCAACGGCATCAGCAACGGCTGGATGATGATCCGCCTGAAGCCGCTCGCCGAGCGCAAGGAACCGGCGAGCGCGGTGGTCGATCGACTGCGTCGCAGCCTGCCGCCCGTGCCCGGCGCGATGTTGTGGTTGAGCGTGTCGCAGGATATCCAGATGCCGCGCTCCGGCGATTCCGGCTCGCACGAGTTCACGTTGCTCGCGGACGACGTCGCGCTGCTCCGCCGCTGGGCGCCAAAAGTGTCGGCGGCGATGGAGGACCTGCCCGAGCTGACCGATGTGAACGGTCCCACCGACGAAGGCGCGAAACAAGTGATGCTCATCATCGATCGCGAGGCCGCGCGCCGGCTCGGCGTGGACATGCGCATGATCACCGAGGTGCTGAACAGCTCGTTCAGTCAGCGGCAGATTTCCACGATCTACGAAAACTTGAACCAATACCGCGTCGTGATGGAGCTCCTTCCGCTCTACACGGAGGATCCCGAGGTGCTCGAACAGGTGCAGGTCATCGCAGCCGACGGCTCGCGCGTGCCGCTCTCGGCGTTCACGCGCTACGAGTATTCATTGATCAACGACCGCGTGAATCACCGCAGCCAGTTTGCCGCGGAGAACATCTCGTTCTCGCTCGCGCCGGGCGTTTCGCTCGAACAGGCATTGAAGGCGATCGATCGCGCGATGGCGGAGATCATGTTGCCCACGGAGATTCAGGGCACGATGGCTGGCACCGCGCAGAGCTTTCAGAAAAGCCTGCAACGTCAGCCGCTGCTGCTGCTCGGCGTGCTCGTGGCGGTGTATCTCGTGCTCGGCATTCTCTACGAGAGCCTGGTGCATCCGCTCACGATTCTCTCGACGCTGCCGTCCGCTGGCCTCGGCGCGCTGCTCGCGCTGCGGCTCACCGGCACGGAGTTCACGCTCATCGCGCTCCTCGGCTTGTTCCTCCTCATCGGCATCGTGATGAAGAACGCGATCCTCATGATCGACTTCGCGCTCGCGACGGAGAGGGCGGGGCAGCGCTCGCCACGCGAAGCGATTTTCGAGGCCGCGCAGCTGCGTTTGCGTCCGATCCTGATGACCAACATCGCGGCGTTGCTCGGCGCGCTGCCGCTCGTGCTTGCGAGCGGCGAAGGCGTGGAGATGCGTCGTCCACTGGGTCTCGCGATCGTCGGCGGTCTGTTCGTGAGTCAGCTGCTCACGCTCTACACCGTGCCGGTGATTTATCTCTGGCTCGATCGTGCGCGTGCGCGCGTGCTCGGTTGGACCAAGTCCGAGTGCGTCGCCTGCGGGGCGACGAACACGCCGCGACGAGCTGAACGATTCGCTCGCGCGGCGCTTCGACAAACGCCTCACGCGCCGTGTTCGGCAAGCCAGCGTTCCGCCTCGATGGCGGCCTGGCAGCCCATGCCCGCAGCGGTGATCGCCTGGCGGTAAACGTGGTCGGCGCAATCGCCGGCCACATACACGCCCGGCACTTTCGTTTTCACCTGCGAACCAGCGGTCGGCACGAAGTAACCGTTTTCGTCCACATCGAGCGCGCTCGCAAACGGCGCCGTGTTGGGCAGGTGGCCGATCGCCACGAACACGCCCTTCACCGGCAGCACGGACTCGGCGCCCGTTTTGACGTTCTTGATCGCGAGGCCGCTGACCGCGCCCTGTTCGACGCCGACCACCGCGGTCGGGACGCTGTCCCACACCGGCACGATCTTTTCGTGCGAGGTGGCGCGGTCGGCCATGATCTTGGACGCACGCAACGTGTCGCGACGATGCACGAGGTAAACTTTGCTCGCGAAACGCGTGAGGAAGAGCGCTTCCTCGGCCGCGCTGTCGCCGCCACCGATCACCGCGACGTCCATCTTGCGATAAAATGCGCCGTCGCAGGTCGCGCAGGTGGTCACGCCCTTGCCGCCGTAAAGTTCCTTTTCACCGGGCACGCCCGTCATGCGCGGCGAGGCGCCGGTCGAGATGATCACGGACTTCGCGAGGATCGTGCGGTCGCCGGCGATGAGCTTGCGCGGGAACGACGTAAAATCCACCGAGGTGACGAGCGCCTGCTCGAAACGCGTGCCGAACTTCGTGGCCTGCTCGCGCAGGTTCTGCATCAGCTGGAAACCGTCGACGCCCTGCGGGAAGCCGGGGAAGTTTTCCACCTCGCTCGTCGTGGTGAGCTGCCCGCCGGGCAGGGGGCCTTCGAGCACGAGCGGATTCAAATTCGCGCGTCCCGCATAGATTGCGGCGGTGAGACCTGAGCAACCGGTGCCAACGATGACGACGTTTTCGACGGTGGTAGACATGCGCGTTTAGTTCAGCCGCAACATAGCACAGTTGGGAAGGGGAAAGTGTTAGCAGTTTGACCGGAAACATTTGAGCGATCCACGCGAAGACGCGCCACGCGCCCTCGACGCTCCTTCGCATCCCGCCATCCGTCGAACATCCCTCATTTTTTCCAGCGAAAGTCCGTATTACGGACTTTGGTCAGGGTTTCGTTGGTGCTGCGCTCGACCGCGGTGCGGCGAAGCAACTTGCCGGTGTGCACAGATCCCAAAGTCCGTAATACGGACTTTGGTAGGCTCTTGTTAAAAGGGGCGGGGAGGGCGTCGCGGCGTTGCTGGCGCTTGCACCCCGCGCGGGACCTCTCGAATGTCTGGCGTCACTTCCCGTGGAATCCGCCTCGTCCAAACAAGTCTACTCTCGCGAGCCCCTTTGGGACCCCGCGCGCTGGTTGCCGACCACGCGTGACGAGGTCGAAGCGCGCGGCTGGGACTATCTCGATGTGATCATCGTGTCGGGCGACGCCTACGTGGATCATCCGGCGTTCGGCACTGCGGTGATCGGTCGCATGCTCGAGCGCGAGAGCCTGCGCGTTGCAATCCTTTCGCAACCCAACTGGCGCGACGATCTGCGCGACTTCAAGAAGCTCGGCGCGCCGCGACTGTTCTTCGGCGTCACCGCCGGGTGCATGGACTCGATGGTCAACCGCTACACCGCGGCGAAAAAACTGCGCAGCGAAGACGCCTACACGCCGGGCGGTGCGCACGGTTTTCGTCCGGACTACGCGACCGTCGTTTATTCGCGCATCCTCAAGCAGCTCTATCCGGATGTGCCGGTGATGATCGGCGGCATCGAGGCGAGCCTGCGCCGCGTGACGCACTACGATTACTGGTCCGACACGCTCAAGCCCTCGATCCTCGAAGAGAGCGGCGCCGACCTGCTCGTTTACGGCATGGGCGAACTGCCGCTGCGTGAAACCGTGCGCCTGTTGAAACAAGGCGTGCCGTTTCGCTCGCTGAAAACCATCGGCCAGACCGCCGTGCTGTTGCCCGAAGGGGAGAGCGCGCCGAAGAACAAGAATTGGGACGACTTCACGCTCCACTCGCACGACGACTGTCTGCGCGACCGCGAGCTTTACGCGCAGAATTTCAAAAACATCGAAACCGAGTCGAACCGCGTGAAAGCGCGCCGGCTCCTCCAGCAGGTCGGCGAGCGCACGCTCGTTGTGAATCCGCCGTATCCGACGATGAGCGAGGATCAGATCGATGCGTCCTTCGATCTGCCTTACACGCGCCTCCCGCATCCGAAGTATCGCAAGCGCGGCCCGATCCCCGCCTACGAGATGATCAAGCACTCCATCAACATGCACCGCGGGTGCTTTGGCGGGTGCAGCTTCTGCACGATCTCGGCGCACCAGGGTAAGTTCGTGGCGTCGCGTTCGAAGCAATCGATTTTGCGCGAAGTCGAGGCGATCAAGCAGATGCCGGACTTCCGCGGCACGATCAGCGATCTCGGCGGCCCGTCGGCCAACATGTATAAGATGAAGGGCAAGCAGCAGTGGATCTGCGACGAGTGCGTCCGCCCGAGCTGCATCTGGCCCGACGTCTGCCGCAATCTCGACACCGACCACACCGCGCTCCTCGACATCTACGAATCGGTGCGCAACACCGAGGGCATCAAGCACGCCTACGTCGCGAGCGGCATTCGCTACGATCTTTTCCTTCACGAAAAAGGCGCCTCGCCCGAGGCGAAGGCCAGCCACGAGCGCTATGTCGAGGAACTCGCCGCGCATCACGTGCCGGGCCGCATCAAGGTCGCGCCCGAGCACACGAGCGACCACGTGCTGCGCGTGATGCGCAAGCCCACGTTCAACCTCTTCTACAAGTTCAAGGAGAAGTTCGACGCGGCCGCGAAGAAAGCCGGCAAACCCAACATGCCGGTCACGCCCTATTTCATCAGCTCGCATCCGGGCTCGCGTCCCGAGGACATGGCCGAGCTCGCGCTCAAGACCAAGGACCTCGGCTTCCGCCTCGAACAGGTGCAGGACTTCACGCCGACGCCGATGACCGTCGCCACCGAGATCTACGCCACCGGCGTGCATCCCTACGATCATCAGCCGGTTTGCGTCGCCCGCTCTCCCGAGGAGAAGCAGGAACAGCGCAGTTTCTTCTTCTGGTATAAACCCGAGATGAAAAAGGCCCTGCGCGCCTCGCTTTCGCGTATCGGACTTTCGGATATGGCCGCGCGCCTGCTCGACGGGAAACAGAAGACCACCGACGTCACGCCCGCGCCGCACATCACGCCCTGCGGCGGACAACCTCCGGGCCAGCGCCTCGCCGCGGCCACGCGCAAACCATCGCACGCGAAAAAGCCGTCGATGGTGGACGAGTTGCTCCGCGGCACGGGTCTGCAGCCGCCGAAGCAAGCGCCCGCGTTTCGGAAATTCTTCAAGAACCCCGACGGGAAAAAGTAACGCGCCGCGCTGCGGGTAAAATCCCGAGCGCCGCTCCGGGTCGGAACGCGCCTGCGATCATTGGGTCTGCGGTCGCGTTACCCCGACCCATGACTTCCCTCACCGCCGCCGCCATTCCCCCGACGTCTGCTCCGCCGCCGCTCGATTCGCCGCTCGCGGCCGAGTGGGGCGCGCTCATTCCCGACGTGCAATGGGCCGTCCTCGTGGACGGCTCCGAGGCACTGTCGCGCGCCGGTATTCCGTTTCTCATCGCCGGCGCCGCCGCCCTCGCGACCTACACCGGCCACTGGCGCAACACCAAGGACATCGACGTCATCATCCACGAACGCGATCGCGAGCGTGCGAAAGAAGCGATGCTCGAAGCTGGTTTCGCCGATTACTACGACGAACTCGCCTACGATCGCAGCTGGATCTTCCGCGCGCATCGCGACGGCGTGTTGTTCGACGTCATCTGGGGTCTGCCGAATCACCGCGTGCAAATTGACGCCCTGTGGTTCGAACGCGCGCAGCCGCTGCGACTGCGTGACCGCGACTACCGCGTTTCTCCGGTCGAAGAAATCTGCCGGGTGAAACTTTACGTCATGCAGCGCGAACGCTGCGACTGGGTCGACGTCATCAACGTCCTCGCTGCCGCCGTCGAGCGCATCGACTGGCAGTTTTTTGTGCAGCGCATGGGCCGCGATCTGCCGCTGCTCCAGGGTGCGCTTGCGATCTTCAACTGGCTGTGTCCCGGCCGGGCCGGCGCGCTGCCCGTGTGGTTGCGCGCGCAGTTCGCGCTTCCGCTCATCGAGGCCGAGGATCCAGCCGCGATGGAAGAGCGACGCGTGCGGCTCTTCGACAGCCGCCCGTGGTTCGCGCTGCACCAACCTGCGGACCAGCCCCTCGAACGCTGAGTCCGCACTGCGCCTTTATGCTAATTGGAGCGATGAATCACCCGGGCGAGCCGCTGGCTCGCGAGATGGCATGGATGGCGGAGATGCGGCTCGACTACATCGACCTCACGCTCGAGCCGCCCGCGGCGGCGACGTGGAAACTGCAGCCCGCGGAAGTCAGCGCGATGCTCAAGGACCACGGCCTCGGCGTCGTCGGTCACACCGCGTTTTATCTGCCGATCGCGTCGTCGTTTCAGAGCGTGCGCGACGCTGCGCTCGGCGAACTCAAACGCGCCGCCGAATTTTTCGCGCGACTCGGTGCGCGCTGGATGAACGTGCACCCGGATGGTCACGCACCGTTCATCGACGACCCCACGATCTATCAGCGCAACATCGAGTCGCTGCAGGAGCTCGTCGCCTTCGGCAAGGACGCGGGCGTCGGCATCATGCTCGAGAACGTGCCCGGCCGCTTCAACTCGCTCGCGCAGCTGCGACCGATCTTCGACGCCGTGCCCGATCTGGGTCTCCATCTCGACATCGGCCACAGCAATCTCGCCGTCGCGAGCAACACCGCGCCCGAACTGATTTCGTTTTTCGCCGGCCGACTCGCGCACGTCCATCTGCACGACAACCGCGGCGGCCACGCCGATCTGCACCTCGCGCTGGGCATGGGCGAACTCGACGTCGATCGCTACGTCGGCGAACTCCGCCGCGCCGGCTACGACGGCACGATCACCTTGGAAGTGTTTTCACGGGACCGCCATTATCTCGCCTACAGCCGCGACCGCCTGCTCGACGCGTGGAATCGCCACGCTCCCGGCGAACACCCGCAGCCGCGCGGCTGAGTCGTGCCAAAGTGCGCACCACGTCGGGACCTCGTGCGTCCCATGACGTGCCAGGGTCCGACCCGTGTCGCGGTCGGGTCCGGCTTGAGTCGGGACTAAGTGCGCACCGAGTCGCGCCAAGGTGCGGCTCGAGTCAGGCCGAGGGGATGAAGTTCTTCTTCGCGCAGTCCGGGCAGATGCCGTGCGAAGTCTCGGTGTCGAACTTCGAATCGAAGTAGTCTTCGACCGAGAGCCATTTATTCTCGTGACCGACACGGCGGCACCAACTGCACATGATGAGGAAGCCCTCGAGCTCGTGCAGGCGTTGAAGCAGCCGTCGCGTGGTGAAATGCACGGGCAGCCAGATGAGGACGACGGTGACGGTGCGCGCGATGGCGCGCGTCCAGATGAACTCTTGTGGTCCGCCAAAGACAATGGCCTGGAGATGGAAGATCTCCACGATCCACATGATCACGATGAGCAGCAAAAAGCCGATGGATTGACCGATGAGAATCCGTCTGCCGCTGAAGCCGCTGGAATTGGGCATGGGGCGAAAGAGTCAGTTTCGTAGCATGGATTCAAGCCGCTGCCCCATGAATATCGCGAGGAATGCGTCATCCATTGACAGCAGCGCGCTGCGTCTGGTCACCAACCGAAACTGCGCTTGATGCGAAGCGGTTCGTAGAGGTCGGTGGGCAGTTCGAGAATGAAACGGCTGGGTGTGAGCAACATACCTCCGGGACCGGCGCGCGTGGCGACTTTCGGGTAGCAGAGATACAGCTCGTTCCGCGCGCGGGTGACCGCGACGTAGAACAGTCGGCGCTCTTCCTCGACGTCACCGCTCTCGATCGCGCGGCGGCCGGGGAATTGTCCGTCGGCGAGGCCGATGAGAAACACGACGTCGTATTCGAGGCCCTTGGCCTGGTGAATGGTGGTGAGCTTGATCGCCTCGGCGTCGGCTTCGACGTGGCGATCGCTTGTCTCGCTGTTGAGCAACACGATCTGCGCGAGAAAATCCTGTGTCTCCTCGAAACGCTGCGCGAAGCCGACGAGCGCCTTCAATTCGTCAAGTCGGTCGGTGTAGTCGGCAAACGCGCCTTTCAGATAGTCGCCATACCAGCCGTCGATCGCAGTCTCGACGCAGTCGCTCGGGCGGCTGTTCTGCATCGATTCGGCGACTTGCGAAAGCGACGCGCAGAACGAATCCCACTCGGGCTTCGCATCCTTCGCGACCTTGCTCTTCACGTCGTCGGTCGTGAGCACGTCGATAAAGTTACGCTGCATGAGCCGCGCGTGATCGCGGGCGGCGGCGTAGATTTTTTGCGCGCCCTTTTCGCCGATCTTCGGGAGCAACACCGCGATGCGCTGCCACGCCTGTTCGTCGGACGGGTTGTAAACGAAACGCAGCAACGCGACCAAATCGCGGATGTGCTGCCGTTCGAAAAACTTCACGCCGCTCGTGATGTGATACGGCACGCCGGCGCGGGAAAGCGCGAGCTGCACCTCGAGCGCGAGGAAGTGCGAACGATAGAGGATCGCGATCTCGTTGAGCGAGACGCCGTCGTCCTCCACGAGCGAGCGGATGCGCTTGAGCACGAACTCGGCCTGCTCGCGATCGTCCATCGCCTGCACGACAAACGGCTTCTGCGAGTTGCCGCGGGCGGCGCGCAGCTCCTTGTCGAAGTGACGGCCCTTGGGCTGCGCGAGGAGGACGCCGTTGGCGAGATTGAGGATCTGCGGCGTCGAGCGGTAGTTGGTTTCGATGCGGTGAATGACGGTGCCCGGATGCCGCTCGGGAAACGTCATGATGTTTTCAAAGTCCGCGCCGCGCCACGAGTAGATGCACTGGGCGTCGTCGCCGACCGCCATCACGCAGTGGTGCCCGGCGAGTTTATCCACGATTTGAGCCTGCAGCGTGTTCGTGTCCTGATACTCGTCGACGAGGATGTGGCGGAAACGATGCGCGAAATACGTGGCGACGTCGGGCGCTTCGGAGAGCAGCCGGAGCCAGAGCTCGAGCAGGTCGTCGTAGTCGACGACGTTTTGCTCCTTCTTCTTCGCGGCATAGGCGGTGGCGAAGGCGGGGAAACGGTGTGAGATCTCTTCGTATTGCGGGAAGTTTTTCTTCACCGTGTCCACGACGGAGAGCTGCGTGTTGCGCGCGAGCGAGAGCACGTCGAAGAGCGGACCGGGGCGCGGGTTGGTCTTGTCCTTGAAGAACAACTTGTCCTCGGCTTCGACCGTTTGCTTCAGCAGCGACTCGGACTCCTCGGCGTCGAGAATGGTGAAGTTGCGCGGCAATCCGATCGCTTCGCCGTAGATGCGGAGCGCGCGGTGGCCGATGCTGTGAAACGTGCCGCCCCAGAAACGCTGCGGCTCGATGCCGGTGAGGTCCTGCACGCGATGGAGCATCTCCTTCGCGGCCTTGTTGGTGAACGTGAGCAGGAGAATTTCGCCGGGCTTCACGCCCTGCGAGAGGAGATACGCGACGCGGTAGGTGAGCGTGCGCGTCTTGCCCGAGCCGGCGCCGGCGAGGACCAGGAGAGGGCCGGGCGGAGCGGTGACCGCGTTGAACTGCTCGTCGTTGAGGCAGGCGCGAAAATCGATCGGCGGAATGCCGGCGGACGGGCGTTGATCGAGCTCGAAATCCATGAAGCGCCCGAGGCTCGCCGTTTCGAGCGGCGGCGCAAAGCGAAAGTGCAATCTCGCCGCGTCCCGCGCGGAAAATCGGCGCGGAGCGCGGACAGGCGAGCGGCTTGCGCTTTAAGTTCTGCGAGCGGACGCGAGGAAAGCGCGGCCGTTACGAGCGGGCGGCGACGATCGCGGTGTTGGTGGTCGCGACGGCGGCGGCGCGCAGCGGAGCGAGGTCCTCGGGATAGGTGACCTTCACGTTGTGCGGCGAGCCTTCGATCAGGTGCACGCGGCGGCGGGCGCGACACATCAGCGACGTGGTGCTTTCCTCATTCCAACCGTGTTTCTCCGCCAGCGCGTAAGCCTGCACGAGCGTGCTGAGCCGATAGGCGTGCGGCGCCTGCACCGAAACGACTTGGGAGCGCGGTAGCGTGGCTTTGAGCCGGCCGTTTTTAGCGAGGGCAATGCCATCGCGCACGGGAAGAGGCGTGTAGAGCGCAACGGCACTGTGACGACGCAACGCGAGGAGCAGGTGTCGGAACTCCTCCGGTTGCACCCACGGACGCGCGACTTCGTGCAGCAACACGTAGCGGGTTTCGCACTGACTGATGAGCCGGTGCAGCGTTTCCTGCCGCGTGGCGCCGCCGGCCATGCAGCGGATGCGCGCGGAGACGTCGAGCCCGGCGGTCTGTTCGAAAGCCCACGCGACATCCTCGGGGCGAACGCCCACGATGATCTCGCTCGCAAACGGCGCGACCATCTCGATCGCGTGGTGCAGGAGCGTGCGGCCGCGGAACTCGAGAGTCGCCTTGGCAATCCCGCCAAGGCGTGTGCCGCTACCCGCGGCAAGGATCACGGCGGTGACATCACGCCGGTCGCAGCAGTCGTTTGAAGAATCGGGAGACATTTCGCAGTTGTGGAAGGCTGTGGTAAACGGCCCAGCCGATCGGTCGGGCCGCGCGGAGGCGGGAGTCGGACGAAACTTGGGACTCGAGTTCGTGGACGCGCTCGGCGACACGTTCGCCGCTGCGGCCGTCCACCGAATCGCCGAAGAGCAGGTGGCGGTAGTGCAGACGCTCTTTCTCGCCGACCGCGGGCGAATCGATGCTCGTGTGAATCGCGGCGGGCAGCTGCTCGATGTCATCGACGATGTGGCCCATCTCGCGCCAGCGCCATTCGTAGCCGGTCGGATCGTAGTAGGGAGACTGGAGCCGCTCGGGATGGTTGATGAGCACCATCGGTCGGTTGAGCGCGAGAAACTCGAGCTGCGTGCTCGATGCATCGGTCACGAGCACGTCGGCGGCGTTGAGCCACGGCATGATGTCGGCGCCGCGCTCGTCGACGAGATAGGTGTCGCGACGGCCGCGGCACATTTCGCGGAGCGCCTTGATCCACGGCGCGAGCTTGGGATCATTGCCCTGCTGCACGAGCGGGTGGGGCTTGATGACGAGAAACGTGTCCTCGCGGCCGGCGTGCAGGAGCTCCAGCGCGCGCGGCAGGATCAGCGGCAGCGAGGAAAGCCCGTGATGCCACGTGGGCGCGTAGAGGATGACCTTGCGTCTGTCGGGGATCTGCTCGGGGCGGGGCGAGCGCAGAAGATTGTCCATCTGCACGTATCCAGTAAGCCAATACTCGCGGCGCGGCTGGATCCCCCGGGAGATAAAATCGTCACGCACGAACTCGCTCGTCAGGCACACGTAGTCGGCCGCGCGGAACGAACGGTCCGGCACGCCCTTGTTCGCGAGCCCGTGCCGGACGTGCACGAAGCGCGTAAACGGCAGATGCGCGCGCAGGTGCAGATAAGTGAGGTCCTCCGCCGCCAGCACTACGTGCGGCGTGAAGCGCACGAGCTCGCCGATGTCGTCGGTGGCGAGGCAGTGATGTCGCGGCGCGAGAGCCGCGAGAGTCGTTTGAAAAATCCCCTGGTGGAAGCGGTGACGATAGTAGATCCCGATACGCATGGTCGTCGGCTTCAAATGACCGACCCGTTACCGAAATGTCACAGAGTCCCACCGCCTTGTTTCAGACTCAGTGTTTACCTGATAAACGCATCCGTTTTCCCCGCAGCCTTACAGGTGCAGGAGCGCGAGGAGCGCGTGAAAGTGCGGGCGATACATCTGCCGCATGACCTTGGGGCGCAGGTGATGCGGGAGAATCTGCCGCGTGGCGCGACGCAGCCACTTGCGCAGGCCGGGCACCGGCGGACGCCAGCCGCGATAGTGCGTGCGATCGAGCGCCTCAAAATAGCGATCGCGCAGCGGGTGGTCGTTGTCGAAGTGCCAGGGCTTCGAGGCCGTCGTGTAGTGCACGATGAATGGATCGCGGCGCAGCCGCTGCAGCTCGTGCGACGGCAGATGCAGGTAGCCCGAGTTGAACTTGAAGATGCGAAACTGCTGGTTCCACCGCGGATCGAGGCGATGCCAGTGGCCCCGGATCACGGCGTTGAGCGCGTCCTGGTCGTGAAACTGCAGCCGCGGGTGGCGGAGGGCGTAGGTGAGTGCCTGCTCGTGCAGCCGGTCGCGCCGCCAGCGCACGAGATCCAGCAGCATCACGCCGGAGTTGAAGTATTCCTCCTCGCTGCGAAGCCCCACAGCGCGGAAGTTTTCCGCGCGCGGTTTCTGCACGGCGGCGGTCGAGCAACCCTGAAGATCGACCGACCACAACTCCTCGATCGGCCGGCACACGATCAGATCGCAGTCGAGATAGAGCACGCGCTCGCAATCCGCGGGCAACATCTCGGGCAGGAGCAGCCGGTAGTAGCCCGCTTCGGAAAGATAACCATGAAGCGGGACGCCCGTGAACGAGCGGTTCACGCGACTGACATCCTGCAGCATCAAGCACGCGCCGCTCGCCTCGACGTGCGCGCGCAGGTTTCTGATCGCGGGCTCACGAAGCGTTTTGCTCAGCAGCCAAAAACGCAGCCGATGTGGCTCTTGGGCGGTCGCGATCACGGACGCGATCGCCGCCGTGAGGGGTTGCACGTAAGCGTCGTCACAACAGAAAGCGATTTCGATGAAGCGCGGCGCGCGGGGGAAGCTTGGCGCGAGGGAAACCATGGCCCCCTAGACCGAAGCTCGCCGCGGAGGTTCTCGGCAGACCAAGCGATTGCACGACGTCGCACCGCGTGAAAACGCGTTGCTAAAAGGTGTGTTCGCACCGGCCGGACGCTGGTTCGGATAAACGTGATTGGGACAACGTGCGCACACGGTCGGACGAAGGTCCGGACGCGGTCGAACCGACGTGCGAACAGGGTCGAGCCAAGGTGCGTCCCGGGTCGCGACCCGGTGCGCACCGCGTCGTGGCCGGGTGCGGATGGAGTCGAGCCGGTGTGCGCACCGACTCGGGCGTTTGCTTCCGATTACAACAGCACGAGGTCGTTGCGGTGCACGACTTCGAGGCGTTTGCGACTCGGGTAGAGCGCGGAGACGACTTCGCCTTTTTTGCCGGCGATCGCGGGGATCTCGTCGCTGCCGAACGCGGCTTTGCCGCGCGCGAAAACTTTTTCGTCGGGTCCGGCGATGTTCACGATCTCACCGGCCGTGAATTCGCCGCGCGCGTGCGTGACGCCGACGGCGAGCAGGCTGCGGCCTTGTTCGCGCAGCACGGGGACGGCGCAGGAGTTGACGAAGAGCGTGCCGGCGGGGCGCTGAAAATACGCGAGCCAGCGTTTCTTCGCTTCGAGCGGGAGTCCGCTCGGCACGAAGAACGTGCCCGGGCCGTCGCCCGCGAGGAGGCGCGCGATGATGTCGCGTTCGGCGCCGCTGGCGATGAAGACGCCGCAGCCGGAGCGCGTGGCGAGTTTCGCGGCGGAGATTTTTGAGATCATGCCGCCGGTCGCGGTCTCGCTGGTGGTGCCGCCGGCCATCGCCTCGATCTCGGGCGTGATGCGCTCGAC
Organism: Opitutus sp.; assembly: GCA_024707325.1. Lineage (GTDB taxonomy): Bacteria > Verrucomicrobiota > Verrucomicrobiia > Opitutales > Opitutaceae > Opitutus. The sequence goes on from JANPZY010000001.1 coordinate 1,922,151, forward strand.
CACGGGAAGGATTTTCTTCGAACCCTTCATGTCGATGAGCCCGGGCGCGGTGGAGAGAATGAACAGATACTGCGCCTCGACGAGACTGGCGACCATCGCGGAGAGCGTGTCGTTGTCGCCGAACTTGATCTCGGCCGCGCTCACCGTGTCGTTTTCGTTGATGATCGGCACGGTGCCGTAGGCGATGAGCTGGTGGAGCGCTTCCTTCACCCCGAGGTAACGCGCGCGAACGCGCAGGTCTTCGTGCGTGAGGAGCACTTGCGCGACGGTCGCGCCGTGCGGCGCAAACGCGGCCTGCCAGACCTGCATGAGGCGCGACTGGCCGATCGCGGCGCAGGCTTGTTTCTTGGAAATGTCCTTCGGCTTTTTCGCGAGGCCGAGCGCGCCCATGCCGAGACCGACCGCGCCGGAGGAAACGACGATCACCTCGGTGCCGGCCGCACGGATCGCAGCGATCTGCGTGGCGATGGCGGCGATGCGCGCTTCATCGAGCTGGCCGATGCCGGACGTGAGAACGCCGGTGCCGAGCTTCACGATGATGCGGCGCGGCGGCGTGGACGAAGTCTTGGGCAGGGGAGACACAGATACGGAAAGGCCGCGGACGCGCGAGGCGGCCGCGGCCAAAGAGGAGATCAGACCGTGAGGAGGTCTTTTTCTTTGCTCGCGAGATGCGTGTTGATCTCGGCGATGGCCTTGTCGGTCGCGGCCTGGATGTCTTTTTCGAGGCGCTTGGTTTCGTCCTCGGGGAGCTTGGCCTTCTTGAGGGCTTCAAGGGAGTCGCGGCGGACGTTGCGCACGTGCACGCGACCTTGCTCGGCGAGTTGTTGCGCGTTCTTGACGAATTGCTGGCGGCGCTCGCGGCTCATCTCGGGGAGCGGGATGCGCACGATCTTCCCGTCCGGAACGGGGTTGAAACCGAGGTTCGCCTCCTGGATGCCTTTCACGATCGCTTTGATCAGGCCGACATCCCAGGGCTGGATCTGAATGAGGCGGGCGTCGGGCGTGGAGATGGCGGCGTTTTGCTTGAGGGGCGTCATGGAGCCGTAGGCTTCGATCATGACGTTTTCCACCATGGCGGGCGTGGCCTTGCCGGTGTGGATCGCGCTGAATTCATGCAGCGTGTGGTCCACGGCTTTCTTCATCTTGGCCTGGGCATCGAGAAGGATGGGATTGGACATGGGGGAGAGGAATTGGGAGTTGAGAGAAAAGAGTTGAGAGAAAAACCAAGAGGAAGCGAGAGCGGAGCCGGTGCTCCGACTCTCAACTCTCAACCCTCAACTCTCAACTGGCGCGCAGCACTTAGCCGTGCACGAGCGTGCCGATCTTTTCGCCCACGACGGCGTTGCGGATGGCGTGCTCGTCGCCCAGGTCGAAGACGAGGATCGGCACGTTGTTGTCGAGGCAGAGCGAGAACGCGGTCGAGTCCATGACGTTGAGCCGCTGCTTCAGCGCATCGATGTAGGAAATCTGGTCGTAGCGGACCGCGTCGGGATACTTCTTCGGGTCCTTGTCGTAGATGCCGTCGACCTTGGTGGCCTTCATGATGATGTCGGCGTGCATTTCCGAAGCGCGGAGGGCGGCGGTCGTGTCGGTGGAGAAATACGGGTTGCCCGTGCCGGCGACAAAGATCACCACGCGGCCCTTCTCGAGGTGGCGCATGGCGCGGCGGAGGATGAACGGCTCCGCGAGCTGGTTCATCGGGATCGCGCTTTGCACGCGGGTCTTCACGCCCATCTTTTCGAGGCAATCCATGAGCGCGAGGCCGTTGATCACGGTCGCGAGCATGCCCATGTAGTCGCCGGTCGTGCGGTCGACACCGCGCTTGGCGCCCGCGAGACCGCGGAAGATATTGCCGCCGCCGATCACGACGCACACTTGCACGCCGAGATCGTGGATCTCCTTCACCTGCGTGCAGATTTTTTCGAGGGTGGCCGCGTCGATCGCGTCTCCACTTTTGCCCCCGCGCAGCACCTCGCCACTCAACTTGAGGACGATGCGCTTATATTTGACCTGAGGATCCACCGGCGTGCGTGCGTGCATGGTGCGCGAGGAAACGGCAGGGCAAAAATGACGTCAACTCTCCGCATTATCGGTGAACCGCTGACGGGGAATCACTTGATGCCGGCCCGCGCTTCGGTGGCCACGATGAAGCGCTGCAGCCACCGGAAGATCGCCACGACCGGCAGCGTCGCCAGCACCGAGCAGGCGAGGATGTCGCCCCACTGCAGCGGCGGCTGGGTAAACAGCGCCGCGAGGCTCAGCTGCACGGTCCGCGTCTCGTCGCGCGTCGCGATCATCAGCGGCCACAGAAAATCGCCCCAATGCGTGAGCAGATCGAGCACGACGACGGTCGCGAGCGCCGGCTTCACCGCGGGCAGGCCGATGCGCCAGAATTGTTGCCAAACGCTGGCGCCATCCATTGCGGCCGCCTCTTCCAGTTCGGCCGGCAGCGCGAGAAAGTGCTGCCGCAGGAAATAGATGTTAAACGCTTTCGCGAAAAACGGCGCGGTCAGGCCTGCCATCGCCGCGAAATAACCACCCGTCAGTCCGACATCGCGCGCGGTGAGAAACATCGGCACGGCGAGCACCTCCACCGGCAAAATGATCAGCACGACCGTGAGGCCAAACAACCATTCGCGTCCGCGAAACTGCAGCCGCGCGAAGGCGTAGGCGGCGAGCGCGTTGACGAAAAGACCGACGCCACTGATCAGCGCGACCTGCAGGAGCGAGTTGAGCAAACCGCGACCGAGCGTCCCGCGCCGCCACGCGTCGCCGTAGTTTTCGAGCGTCCATCCGCTCGCGCTCAGCCATTCCGCGAGCCGAAAGATCTGCGACTCCTCGCGCAGCGAGCCGAGCAGCATCCAGAGCAGGGGAGCGAGAAACACGAACGCCACCGCGACGCTCGCGACGATTTTCCACGGGCGGTTCACCCGCGCTCCTCCCGCGTCCAACGGCGCTGCACGAGCGCCAGCACTCCCACGACCAGCAAAAACAAAAACGCCGCTGCGCACGCGCGCCCGAGATCCTGGTCGAGAAACGTCATCTCGTAGATCGCCTGCACGAGCGAGATCGTGCTCGAGCCGGGTCCGCCGCGCGTCATCAGATACGGCTGCACGAAGAGCCGGAACGAGAGGATCGTCGTCACCGTCACCACGAACACGATCGTGTTGCGCAGATTCGGGATCACCACGTGCCACACGCGTTGCCACGCCGACGCGCCGTCGATCTGCGCCGCATCGAGGAGCGAGCGCGGGACGTTCTGCAGACCGGCCACGAACACCATCATCTGCAGCCCCACGCCCTGCCACACCGACATCGCGGCGATCGCCGGCAACGCGAGCGCGGGATCGCGCAACCACGCCTGCGGCGGGAGGCCGACGAGTCCGAGCGCGGCGTTCACGAGACCCATTTCGCCGCCTTCCGCCGGCTGGTAGAGCATCGTCCACAGCACCGCCAGCACGGGCATCGAGACGACCACCGGCACGAAGAAAATCGTGCGCAACCAGCGCCACGCGGGCTCGGGTCGGTTGACCCACAGCGCGAGCAGAAACGCGACGGCGGTTTGCACCGGCACGACCATCAGCGCGAAAAGCGCGGTGTTGCCAAACGCACGGCGGAAGCGCGGATCGGTGAGCAGATCGGAGTAGTGCCCGAGTCCGATGAAGCTGCTTTCCTCAGGCGCGAGCAGATCGGCGTTGCTCACGCTCCACCATGCGGCGCGAAGCATCGGCCATGCGACGAAGACTGCCAGCAACCCCAGTGCAGGCGCGAGAAACAGTGGCGCGAGCCGCGCCTGGTTGCGGCGCCACGGAGTCACGGCGTGGCCTCCTTCGTGATGCGGCGCTCGATCACTGCCTGCACTTCACGCTCCGCGATCGCGAGCCGCGCGGCGGCATCGGTGCCTTGCGCGATGTCGCGCAGCGCGCCCGCGAACTGCATCGTGAGCGTGGCATAGAACGGTGTGCGCGGACGCGCCCGGGCGAAGTTCTCCAGTTGGTATCGAAAAAGCTGATACGGCGGCTCTCCGTATTCCGGGAATGCCGCAAAGGCCGAGCGCCGCGCCGGCACCGCGCCGTTGGCGCGCACGATCCGCTCCACGCCTTGCACCGGATCGGTCGCCCAGCGGAGCCAGAGCGCCGCGAGCTCCGGCCTGCGCGCCGAGCTTGTCATGCCCCAGCACCAGCTGCCGCAGGGCGCGACGGGTTTGTCGCCGAGCGTCGGCAGCGGCATCACGCCGAGGTTCTCGCCTTTGTTCTTCGCGTGCGAACGCGCCATCCAGTGGCCGCTCCAATCCATCGCCGTCGCGCCGTTGCCGAATGGATCGGGATCAACCGGATTCGCCGCCGCGAAGCCGCGCCGAAATAGCGTTTGCCAGCGCTCCGCGCCGCGCACCGTTTCCGCACTCGTGAGTGCGCCGGTCACGCGATTTGCCTCGGCGTCGATGATGCGCCCGCCGGCTGACCACACGACCGGCAGAAACGCATACGTGAACCACTCGTCGGCGCTCTCGTTCATGTGCAGCGCCACGGGTTCGATGTTGGCCGCGCGCAGCGCCGCGCACGCGTCGAGAAACTCATCCCACGTCCACCCGCGCGGAAACGGCGGCGGCTCCACGCCCGCGCGCGCGAGCATCGCGCGATCGTAGTAGAGCACCGCGGCAGAATCGAACGCCCCCAGCGCATACAGGCGTCCATCGATCGTGCCCTGTTCGATGATCGTCGGTAGAAAATCCTCCAGGTCCTCGCGCGCGAACCAGCGATCGATCGGCTGCAGCACACCTGCCGTGGCGAAGCGCGCCACGGTTGGGCCGTCGAGGTCGAGCACGTCGGGCAGATCGCGCGCGGCCGCGGCGATGGCGATTTTTTCTCCGTATTGGAAATCCGGGAAAAACGTGATCGCCACACGCACACCGCGATCCGCGTGTGCCGCGTTGAAGGCCTCGGCCATTTCGCGCATCGCACGGTTTTCCGCTTCCTGGCCTTGGTGACACCAGACACGGATCACGTGCACACCCTCGCGCGACCGCTCGCTGCAACCAACGGCGCCGAAGGCGAAAAATAGAAGTATCGGAAGAAGAAAACGAGACACGTTCGGGAGGGGCAGAGGTCGCGCTCCGCTTTGCGGGCAGACCGGGGATTCTCGGATGGGTTCGGCCGATCCCGAACCCAGACCCTGAGGCAAACTCCCATGCCGCGCGCGGCAAGCGACTTCTTTAGCGGGACGGAAGTTCGCCGGGTGGTGGTGACGCCGCCGCGCATCTATCTTGAAGGGCCGGTGCGCGTGCGTGCCGGCCGCAACGCAACCACAACCCCACTCAAGGAGACTTCGTCATGCGATTTATCTCAACGCGGGCTCACGGAGCCTTGGACTACATCGTCGGACTACTGCTCATCTTCGCGCCCCAACTGTTTCAGCTTCCGCCCGGCGCCGCTTCGCGTGTGCCCGTGGTGCTCGGTCTTGCGGCGCTGATCTACAGCCTGCTCACCCGCTACGAACTCGGCGCGGTGAAACTGATTCCCTTCAAGGCCCACCTCGTGATCGATTTTCTCAGCGGCGTGGTGCTCGCTCTTTCGCCGTGGCTCTTCGGTTTCTCCGAGTTGGTGTGGGTGCCGCACGTGATTGTCGGCGTGCTCGAGATCGGCGCTTCGCTCCTGACGCAGACCACGCCGACCGTCTCGCAGGGCGCGCCCACGCGTCCGGTGATGTGACGCACCCCGCGGAACCGCTGGCGGGCTGAGTCCACTATCAACGCATGCCCCGCCCCGATTCTCCCTCGCCGGAAAGTCCGCCACCCGCCGTGGTCGAAAACATGGCCACGGCGCGCGCCGCCGGTTTGCGCTACGTGTCCGACGAATCGCCGGGCATCACGCGCGAGCTGCGCGGGAAAGCGCCCATTTATCGCGATCCCGACGGAAAACGTATCACCAGCAAGGATACACTCCGCCGCATCGGCCGGCTTGTGATTCCGCCGGCGTGGACCGAGGTGTGGATCTGCCCGCTCGAAAACGGCCACATCCAGGCCACTGGCCGCGACGCGCGCGGCCGCAAGCAGTATCGTTATCACGACGACTGGAAATCCGTGCGCGACGAAAACAAGTTCGAGCGCACGCTCGCGTTCGGCCGCGCCCTGCCGCGGATTCGCCGTCGCATCGCGCGCGATCTGGCGCGCAAACGACTCGATCGGCGCCGCGTGCTCGCCGCCATCGTGCGGCTGCTCGAGACCACGCTCATCCGCATCGGCAACGAAGAGTATGCGAAGCAGAACCGCTCCTTCGGTCTCAGCACGATGCGTGATCGGCACGTCAAGATTCGCGGTGGCTCCATGCATTTCGAGTTTCGCGGCAAGAGCGGGAAACAGCACGAAATCGACCTGCACGATCCGCGGCTCGCGAAGATCGTGCGGCAGGCGCAGGACCTGCCCGGCCAGGATCTCTTTCAATATGAGGACGACGACGGCCAGCCGCAGAAGATCGGCTCGAGCGACGTGAACGAGTATTTGCACGAGATCGCCGGCGCGGAATTTTCCGCGAAGGATTTTCGCACCTGGGCCGGCACCGTGCTCGCCGCGCTCGCGCTGCGCGAGTTCGAGAAATTCGACACGAAGGCGCAGGCGAAGAAGAACCTCGTGCAGGCGATCGAGCGCGTCTCCGAACGCCTCGGCAATACGCCCGCCGTCTGCAAAAAGTGCTACATCCACCCCGTGGTGATGAACAGCTACCTCGAAGGTGAAACGATTGCGCAACTTGAGAAACGCGCTGCGCAGGCCCTGAAAAACGATCTCAGCGGTCTCAACGCCGAAGAAGGCGCCGTGCTCGCGTTTCTCGAGGCGCGACTGCGTCAGGAACGCAAAACCCGCAAACGCCCTCCGACCGAGTCGAAGCGCAAAGCGGCTTGAGTCGGGACTGAGTGCGGACCGGGTCGAGCCAAGGTGCGGCCCAGGTCGGGACAAGGTGCGGACCGGGTCGAGCCAAGGTGCGGACACGGTCGAGCCACGGGCCGCACCGCGTCAGGATCGAGTGCGGCTCGATTTGGGCGTGTTACGCTTCGAGCGGTTCGTCTTTGTTTTCGATCAGTCCGCGGGTTTGGCGATGGACGAGCGAGGCGTAGTAGCCGTTGAGGCGCATCAACTCGTCGTGCGGGCCGATCTCGGCGATGCGACCTTCGCGGAGAACAACAATGCGGTCGGCGTTGACGACCGTGGCAAGGCGATGGGCGATCACGAACGTCGTGCGTCCGCGCATGAGTTTTTCGACGGCGTCCTGCACGAGTCCTTCGGATTCGGCGTCGAGCGAGGCGGTGGCTTCGTCGAGGATGATGATGCGCGGGTTTTTCACCAACGCGCGCGCGATCGTGATGCGCTGACGTTCGCCGACCGAAAAACGACTCCCGCGCTCGCCGACCGAGGTCTGATATTTTTCCGGCAGGCGTTGGATGAAATCGTGGGCGTTGGCCGCGCGAGCGGCGGCTTCCATCTCGGCCACGGTCGCGTCGGGGCGGCCGTAAACGATGTTGTTGCGCACCGAGTCATTGAAGAGGAGCGGATCCTGCAGCACGACGCCGATGTGTTTGCGGAGGGAGCTTTGCTTCAGGTCGCGCAGATCGGAGCCGTCGAGAAGAATGCTGCCGCTGATCGGATCGTAGAACCGCATGAGCAGCGCCATGAGCGTGGTCTTGCCGGAGCCGCTCGGGCCGACGATCGCGATCGTCTCGCCCGCGCGCACGGAGAGGGTGACGCCATCGAGCAACGGCCGGCCCTCCTGTTCGTAGCGAAATGTGACATCGCGGAACTCGATGTCGCCGCGAACCGACGTGACTTCGCGCGCATGCGGCGAGTCGCCGAGATGTTCCTGCACGTCGAGAATCGCGAAAATCTCGTCGAGCGACGTGGTGGCGCGCTGGACCGTTTGATACACGCCGCTGAGACCCTGCACGGGACCGAAGAGCCCGCCGACGTAACCGAGCAACGCGACCAGCGTGCCGAGCGTGATCTGTCCGCGTGCGACGAAAATGCCGCCGGCGCAGATGGCGACGACGCGGGCGAGCGCGATCGCGAGATTGCTCGCGGCGCCAATGCTCGCGTCGGTGCGCACACCCGTGACCACGACGGCGTTGGCCGCCGAGACGTCGCGGAGGAAGCGCTGTTTCTCCATGTCCTCCATCGCGAAGCTCCGGACGGTGACGATGCCGGAAAGCACTTCGTTGAACCGCGAGTAGATCTTGGCCCACTGGTCGATCAGGTTGCGCTCGCGGCGGATTTGCTCGGGCGAGGCCATCGCGGCGGCGATCGCGGGCAGCGGCGCAAAAACGAGCACCAGCAGTGCGAGCCGCCAGTCGAGCCGGAACATGATGACCAGCGAGATCACCAGGTAGAGCACCGAGGGAAACGTGTTGAAAAGGAGCTGGGTGACGGCCGTAAGGAAACCCTGGATACCGCGATCGAGGCGCGTCATGATCGCGCCGACGCCTTCGCTGCGCTGCATGCGCAGCGGCATGCGGTGGAGTTTGCCGACGGTTTGCTCGAGCAGCGAAAAGTGGATGCCGAGTCGCGTGCGCCACGTGAGCCAGTTGGAAACGCCGCTGGCCGCTTCGCGCAGGAGTGTGAGGCCGAGCAAAACGCCGACGCCATACATCAGCCGCTGCGCGCCACGGCCCTCGCCCAAATCATCGAAGATCATCTTCAACACGAGCGGCTCCACCGCGTTGAAAGCGGCGACCAGAAGCGTGAAGACGAGAATGAGGAGAACCGAGCGGCGAAAGGGCCACGCAAAGTGCAACGCTCGCCGCAAGCGGCTCGGCCGAGCGCGCGGAGCGATCATGGAGGCGAAGTGCGGAAAGCGGAGGCGTTGTTGGCGGAGCCGCGGCCGGTCGCGGCGAGAATTTCTTCGTCGTTCCACGCGCGTCCTCGTTTCACGCCGCCGGGGTGAGCGGGTTCGCAGAGATACATCTCGTGGCCGGGCTGCGAGATCACACGCAGACCCGTCGAGCGGAGCATCGCTTCGATGCAGGCGTGGTTGGGCGTCCACCAGTTGGTGGGATCGCCGGCGAGCTTCTTTTCGATGAAAGCCATCTTGGGCCAGCCGGAGGCCACGAGCGACGTGCGATCGTTGAAATCCTGATCTTCCGGTGTATCCGCCACGTCCATACCGGGCATCGTGAGCGTCTGAAACACGAGGAGGCGCTTCACTTTTTCCGCGACGAGATCGAGTGCGAGCAGTGGATAGCGCAGGTGGTAGAAAACGCCCATGAAGAGCACGAGGTCGAAGCGTTCGTCCCACCGCGCGAGATCGTAGATGTGGCCCTGGCGAAGCTCGATGCGATCGCCGAAGGGGAACTGCTCCTTGGCCCACCGCGCCTGACGGAGAAAATGCGGATCGAGATCGAGCGCGACGACGCTGGCGCCGCGGCGGGCGAGTTCGAGCGAGTAAAAGCCGGCGTTGCACCCGAGATCGAGCGCGCTCCAACCGGTGAGATCGGCCGGCAGACTCGGCGCGATGTCGCGCCACTTGAACGCGGGAAAGTCGCCGAGCGGGTGATTGGGTGCGGTCTGGCTGCCGTCCGGGAAATGCAGGTTGTGAAACCAGGGACCGAAGTCGGCGGCGCGCGCAGCGAGACCGGCGGCCGGTCCGCGGGGGGTGGGTCATGAGCACGTTGGGATTCATGCGAAACTTCCCCCACGGGGCCGGAGCACGAGCGGCTCGGCGGTGGGGTGCGAAGACGGTTCGCGCAGGGACCGGCGGTTGCGCACCGCGGCGCGGAGATGACATTCGAGTTCCACGGCGCGATGCGCGGCGGTGTGCTCGTGTAACACCCGGCGGCGTGCGGCGGCGCCGATCGCCGCGGCCTTTTCCGGCGGTGTCTCGCGCAGCATCGAAACGACTTCTGCCGTGGAGTGGGCGAGCAGGATCTCCGTGCCCGGAGTGAAGAAATCCTCGAGTCCGGCCCAGTGGTCGCTGACGATCGGCACGCCGCAAGCGGCGGCTTCGAACAAGCGCACGCTGGGCGAATAACCGGCCGCGATCATGTCGGCGCGGGTGACGTTGAGGGTGAAGAGCTGCTGACAGTAAAACCGGCGATGCTTCGCCGGCGCGAGGTGGGCGATACGCTCGACGTTGGTGGGCCAGGTGAGCGTATCCGGATATTGGGGACCGGCGACGACAAAACGTTCCTGCGGCAATGTCTCTGCTGCACGCACGAGTAGACGCTCGAGCGTCGGCTGGCGATCGGCGCTGTAGGTGCCGAGGTAGCCGAGTTTCCATCGGGTTTCCACGCGCTCGGGAAAATACTGCGTGGGATCGACGGAGCAGTAGAGCGGACGCGCGCACGGCGAACCAAACTCCTCCTCGAGCCGGCGCAGCGTGGGGCCGCCGGTGAACGAGAAATAGAAATCGTAACGCGGGATCAGCTCCGGCGTGAGGTAGTCGATGCCGCCGGTCTTGAGCTTTGCGAGCGTCACCGGCGTATCGATGTCGTAGAACGCCGTCACACCCTGCGCCTGCCGCAGCACCCACTCTCCGATCAGCGCGCCCTCGGGCACGTAGGAGCCGACGATCACTGCATCCGCTTCCCGGATACGCGCGCTGTAGAGTCTTTTTCAGTTCCGCGAATGACCGGTAAAGTCCCACCTCGGCAAACGGGAAACGCGGCGCGTCGCGATTGTCTGCATACCACGGCACATCGCGTTCGAGAAACAGGATGTCGTGCCCGCGCTGCGTGAGCTCGCGGATCAGCCCGCGGTAGGTGGTCGCGTGGCCGTTGCCCCACGAGGAGGTGATGGAGAGCCCGAGGAAAACGAAGTTCATGCGCGCGTGGTGACGGGCGTGTCGAGGCTGCGCCCCTCAAGCACCGCTTCGAGGAGCGCGCAGCGATGCGCGTAAGTGTGAGAGTCGAGCACACGACGGAGCGCGGCGCGGCCGATTCGCTGCGCGAGTTCCGGTGTGAGCCGGTCGAGGTGTTCGGCGACATCGCGACCGTCGCGCGCGATGAGGACCTCTTCACCTGGTTCGAGAAACAGCTCGATGCCCTCCCACGCGTCGGTGATCAGGCAGGCGCCGGCGCCGGCAGCTTCGAAGACACGCGTGGGCGGCGAGAAACCGAAGCGGGCCATGCTGTCGCGGTTGATGTTGAGCACCGCGGACGGCGTGCAGTTGAACGCATTGTGATCGCGCGTGAAAACGTGGCCCGCGTGACGGACGTTTTCGGGCAGCGCTTTGGTTTCCCATCCGCTGCCGCCGAGCAGGAAGCGCTGCGTCGGCCGCGCTTCGGCGACTTCGAGGAAAAACTGCTCCACGCGGCGTTCGCGATCGGGCAGGCGGTTGCCGAGAAAGGCCAGGTCGGCGGAGAAACGCGGATCCGGCGGCACGGGAAAATGCGTGTGCGGATCGAGGGCGTTGTAGATAGGCACGCAGCGACGCGCGCCGAAGCTCTCATAGGTTTCCACGACCGGATCGCCGCCGCCGTAGGTGAGGATGAGATCGTAGCACGGGATCAGCGGACGAAACGCATCCTGCGAATCGCGGAGCACGCGTTCGAGCGTGGCCGGCGCGTCGACATCCCAGAACGCCACGAGCGTGCGCGGACGTTGCAGCTCCAGCACCGCGGCTTCGAGGAGTTCGTCGAACACGCCGACGCCGGAGGCCTTGATCACGAGATCGGCACCGCGCGCCCGTTCGACGGCCGCGAGCGCGGCGTCTTGCGTCGCTGGATACACGACCACGCGAGCCCAGTCCGGATCGGGGATGTCGCGGTGCTGCTGGCGATGATAGGCGTCAGGTTCGTAGAACGTCACGTGGTGTCCGCGCTCCGCCAGAGCGCGCACGATGCCGCGGTAATAGGTGGCGGCGCCGTTCCAGAACGCCGACACGAGACTCGAGCCGAAGAACGCGATGTTGAGAGGACGGGACATGGGGAAAGGAACTCAGCCGACCGCGACTTGTTCGGCGGCGGCAGGACGACGGCGGAAGAGACGCGTTGCCGGCACGACGATGTGGCGACGCTCCGCCACGAGGCTGGCATGGATCTCGAGCAGCTCGTCCACGCGATGCGCGCAGGTGTGACGCTCGCGGATGGTGGCGAGTCCGTGGCGGGTGAGACGTTGGCGGAGCGACGGATTTTCGAGCAGCGTCCGCAAGTGGCGCGTCATCTGTGCGCCGTTGCGCGCGACGAGAAAAATCCTCTCCGGGCGTGAACAGATGTTCGGCGTCGCGCCACGGCGAGCACACGAGCGGGATGCCGCACGCGAGCGCTTCGAAGGGGCGAATCGTGGGGATGCCCGGCAGCGCCTTCACATAGGGGCGCCGCGGCACGTGCACGGTGACCTTGAACTGCGCGAAGATCTTTGGGGCTTCGAGATTCGGCAGCCAGCCGCCGTATTCGATGCCGGCATCGGCGAGTGCGGCGCGCGCATGCTCGGGATAGCGCACGCCGTAAACGCGGGCCTTGAGGCCGAGCATTTTCACCGGACGGATGAGAAATTCCATCAACTCCTCGGTGCGCTCGTCGTCACCCCAGTTGCCGACCCACACGAGGTCGCCCGCGGGTTTCGCGCCGGAGATGGGATGAAACACGCGCGGATCGGCCGCCTCGTGCCAGGTCCACGCCTGCCGCGCCATGCCTTCGCTGAGATAGAGGCGCCGCAGCACTTCGCCGTAGGCGAGCACACCGTCGTAGTGGCTGAGATCGAACGCGCGCATCGCGTCGCGATCGGTAACGAGCCGGTGGTGCGTGTCGTGAAACAAGAGCACGAATTCGCGGTGGCGGCGGAGTTCGCCGAGTTGTTGCACCACGTGCGGCGGACTCCACTCGTGCACAATTACCAGATCCGCTCCCGCCACCGCACGCGCGGCCGAAAAGCGCGACGGATCGTAGCGCACGCTTTTCAGACCGGGATAGGTTTCGCGAAATTTCCGCAACGGTCCGCGTCCGTGTTCGGCGAGAAGGTTCGCCAGGCTCCAGCTGTCCTTCGGTTCGTAGACGAGCACGTCGTGTCCGCGCGCCAGCAGCTCGGCGACGATGCCGCGGAGGAAATGCGCGTTGCCGTGGTTCCAATCCGAGAGCAGCGAGTGATAAAAAAGTCGGATCTTCATGCCAGGATGCCAGCGACAGTTCCGTGGACCGGTGAGCTGCGCGAGAGTTGCGCGTAGGCCGCCACATAGCGCTCGGCCATGCGGCTGATCGTGTAGCGCGCCGCGGACTGCAGGGCGCGCTGCGCGAGGACGTGGCGGCGATCGGTGTCGGTAATCAATTCGCGCAGCGTGTGTTGAAGCTGCCCGACGTCGTCTGGCGGGACGTAGAGGGCGGCCTCGCCCCACACTTCGCGCAGGCTCGGAATATCGCCCAACACCAGCGCGCAGCCCGCGGACGCCGCTTCGAGCACGGAAAGGCCAAATGGTTCATAACGCGCGGGAAGCGCGTAGATCGAGGCGCGCGCGAAATGCTGCCAGAGCTCGGCGGCGGGCAGAGTGCCCAGCAACTCGACGCCCTCGAAGTGCTGCTCGTCGTTCCCCGGAGCGTGGGTGCTGCCGGCGAGTCGCACGGGCCAGGGCAGCCCGCGGGCGGCGCGCGCGAGGGTCGCGGCGTTTTTCGCCTCATCCCACAAACGCCCGACGCTCAGCACGAAGGGCTCTTTCGCGACACGGGGGAGGGCGGGGACGTTCCTTCCGTTGGGAATGACAACCGTGCGCGCGAGCAAACCGTAGTGAGCTTGCAGCGCATTCAGCATCGCGCGGGTGGGTGCGACAACGAGGTGCGCACCGTGCAAGCCGTCGCGCACGGCATCGCGGTAGCGGTTCCATTCCGTCGGAGGCGAACCACCTCGCACGGCACGCCACCACGAGAGCACGCAGGAGTGGGCGGCGATGAGCACGGGCGCGCGCCAAGGGAGCGCGCCGTGAGCGTAGCCGTTGAGGTGGATGGCGTCGGGCCGAAACGAGCGTTCGAGATCGAGCAACCATTCACCCGCGCGCGCGACGTCGTCCCACGGATTGTCCATCCACTCCAGCCGGTGAGAACTCTCGACCAGCGCGACGTTTTCCAACGCCGCGACTTCCTGCCGCTGATCGGAGCGGGGCAGCGGACCCATGGTTGCGAGCACGACTTCCACACCATGCGCCCGCAAAGCACGGCAGAGATCGATCGCATACGTCCACACGCCACCGACGGCGTCGGTCGTCATGAGGATGCGACGAACGGCGGTTCCGGAACTCATGAGGTGCGCCCGTAGATCTGGTCGAGAATGCGCGCGACCGTTTCGAGGTGAGCGACCGAGTGATCGAACGCCGCGGAGCGGGCGAGTTGTTGCGCCCACGCGACGGCGGCCCGGCCTCCCCACGCGTCAGGTGGCTGCGTGAGCACGCGGCGCGAGCGATCGGGGAGCAGATGCTCGGCGGTGAAATCGTAAAAAGAGCCGCCAACGTTCTGAAACAGCGCGCCGCCCTTTGTCCCCAACCAGTGGATACGGATGAGCGCGTCGGTGCCGGCCGGCGCTTTCCACGAACAGGCGAGTTGCACGCTCGTGCCGGCCGAAGTCACGAACTGCGCTGCCGCGTAGTCTTCGGCTTGCGTGGTCGGATCGCGCAACGGCCGGCCTCGATGCAAGAGCTGGCCGCTTACGTTTTGGACGATGGGAAAATCGAGCGACCAGAGCGCGAGATCGACAAGGTGGATGCCGAGGTCGAGCAGACAGCCGCCGCCCGAAAGTCGCGGATCGTAGAACCAGGCTTTGTCGGGGCCGTAGGCGTTGTGAAAAACCGCTTCGATCGCATAAACCTCGCCGAGCTCGTCGCTGGAAATCAGTTCGCGAATCGCGCGCACGCCGGCGGCGAAGCGGTAGGAAAGATCGACCTGCAGCAATCGATCCTGGCGTCGTGCGATGTCGATGACACGCTCGGTTTCGGCGCGCGATCGCCCGAGCGGTTTCTGGCAAAACACCGCGAGCCCGCGTTCCAGTGCCGCGATCGACTGCTCCGCATGGAGCGCGCTGGGTGTGGCGATCACGATGCCGTCGAGCTCGGTTGTCAGCAGTTCTTCAAAGCTCGTGGCGACCGCGGCGCATGGCCCGTGCGCGAGCGCCTCGCGCGCGCAGTCGGCGCTCGGATCATAGATGGCCGCGATCTCTGCGAGACCGGTTTCAGCGATCGCGCCGAGACGGTGACGACCGATCCAGCCCACGCCTGCGAAGCCTAGCCGCGGCCGGCTCGTCGTGGTGCCGCGCTCGGCGGCGGGAGCAGTCGAGGGCAGCGTCATGACCGATCGTAAACGAGAAGTGCCTTGAGAAACTCGCCGTCGCGTTCCTCGAGCCCTTGAAACGCGTCGTCGATCTTCTCCAGCGGAAAGGTGTGCGTGTAGAGCGGACTCGGATCGAGCTGGCCTTCCGAGATCGCGCGCGCGGCGGCGCGCATGCCGTCGAGATACACGCGTGTTTCGCGCTCGTGCGCGTTGATGACGTCGAGCCCGCGCCAGTTCCAGAGCTGCATATTCACCTGGCGCAGCCCGTCCTGATGGTAGCCCGCGATGATGAGCCGTCCGCGCTCGGCGGTGATCTCCGTGGCGAGATCGAGCGCTTCTTGAAACCCCGTTGCTTCGATCACGCGTTCGCAGCCGCGCCCGCGGGTGAGATCTTTGACAATCTCCAGCAATGCGCTGCGATCCGCCGAGGAGAGCGTGTAGTTCGCGCCCATTTGTCGCGCGATCGTGAGCGCGTAGTCGCGTCGCGAGATCGCGATCACCCGGGCACCGGCGCGACTCGCGAGCTGCGTGAGCAACGCGCCGAGAAAACCGACGCCGACGACGGCCACCGTCTGGCCCGCACGAATATCGCTTCGCGCGAAAACATTCATCGCGCACCCGAGCGCTTCGCCGGGAAAGGGTTGGTCGTCCACGATCGTCGGTAGCGGCACGACTTGCCCGGCGTCCGCGAGATCGTAGTCGGCAAAGGCGTGATAGGAGAGCGCGGCGACGCGTTGCCCGGGGGCTAGATCACGCACGTCCGCACCGACGGCGTCCACGATGCCCCAACCTTCGTGGCCGGGCGATCCGGGCTCGCGCGGATATTCGAACCACAGGCGGCCCTGCCACACGGGCAGATTGGAGCCGCACACGCCGCAGCCTTGCAGCCGCAGTCGGACCTGAGTCGGTCCCGGATCGGGCACGACTCGGGACTCGATCTGAATCGACCTGGGGCCGGCGAACACGGCCGTTCTTCCCTCGGCCGCCATGGTCAAACGGTGAGGCCGCGTTCTTCGAGTTCGGTGCGCGCATCCGGTGCGCGTCCGTCCACCTCCTGGCGCTCGAGCCAGTTGACCAGGTCCGCCACGCCTTCCTCGAACGTGATGCGCGGCTCGAAACCCAGCCGACGACGAGCCAGGGAAGTGTCGGCGAAGCAGTGGCGAATGTCGCCCACGCGATAGCGCTCGATGATCTTCGGCTCGACGTTTTCGCGACCGAGCGCGGCCGCGACGCGCTCGCCGACTTCGCGCACCGTGTAGCGATGACCACTGCCGAGATTGAAAACCTCACCGGCCACGTCGGGCGTTTCGAGGGCGAGGCGACAGCCTTCCGCGAGATCGCGCACGTGGATGAAGTCCCGTTGCTGGAGTCCATCCTCGAAAATCAGCGGCGGCAGATTGTTCAGCAGTTGCGAGGCGAAGATCGCCATCACGCCCGTGTAGGGGTTCGAGAGCGCCTGACGCGGCCCGTAGACGTTGAAGAATCGCAACGCCACGGTCGGGATGCGGTAGGCGCGTCCCACGATCAGGCACATGCGCTCCTGATCGTATTTGGAAAGTGCATACACCGAGGCCAGCGTGGGCGTCTTTGTTTCCGGCGTGGGCACGGGCGTGAGCAGGCGGCCTTTCCGGTCGCGCAGCTCCCAATCGCGCTTCTGCAACTGGGCGAGCGGCCGTTCGTGACCGGGCACGAGTTCTCCGTCCTCGGTGCGATAAAGTCCCTCGCCGTAGATGCTCATGCTCGAGGCGACGATCAGCCGCTCGACGGGATTTTCGACGAGCGCCTCGAGGAGCACGGCGGTGGCGACGTTGTTCACCTGCGTGTAGTCCGCGATCTGATACATGCTCTGGCCGACGCCGACCTTCGCCGCGAAGTGATACACGGCATCGACGCCGCGGAGCGCCCGCCGCACCGCGGCTGAATCGCATACGTCGCCCTCGATCAACTCGACCTCAGGATCGAGATAGGACGGGCGCCGGCGATCGACGCCGTGCACTTGGGGAGAAAGACAGTCGAGCGCGCGAACCTCGTGGCCATGGCGGAGAAGATTGTCCGCGAGATGAGAGCCGATGAAACCTGCGCCGCCGGTGATCAGAATACGCTTTGGCATTGGGCATGAGCACCAAGAGCGCGGGCCGTTCGTTGAGACGTTCAACGCGGGGTCGCGCTGCGGTCTGGTGTGCGGCGATAGTAAAATGAAAGCTACAAACGTTCCTGTCCCGGCGGGCTGACGCGCGCATCGCGCATCGCCGCGCTGCGCTCACCTGAATCGACCGACTTCCTGCGACACCGATGGTCGAATCTTCGGCTTCAGAGGGAGAAAAGAAGTTGCTTGGGAGAATCCCCCGTCGCCTGACGTGATGAACTGAATGGCGCGCGGGGCGATCCCCTGTCACGTGTTCAGCAATGCACCCGGTTTGGTATTCGGGACCTTGGAAGCCGGGAAATTGCAGCGAGAGACAAACCGGAAACTCCGGGCCGTGTCGGAGCCGCGGTGCGCATGTGTTCTCCTGTTACTTCGACCCGCGACCACCCGCGTGCGCAATCCCGCCCATGAAACTCGTCATCTTCGGCCTCACTTTGAGTTCCTCATGGGGCAACGGTCATGCCACGCTTTGGCGCGGGCTGTGCCGCGCGCTGGCCGAGCGAGGACACCGCATCGTGTTTTTCGAGGCCGATCGCGAATACTACGCGACGCATCGTGACCTGACGGAGCTCGAGTGTGGCCAGCTCGTGATCTATCGCGCGTGGTCGGAAGTGCGCGCCCGCGCCTGGCAGGAGCTGGCGGACGCCGATGTGGGGATCGTGACCTCATACTGTTCCGACGCGATCGCGGCGACGGAGCTGCTCAACGACTGCGTGGGCAAGCTCAAGGTTTTCTACGATCTCGACACGCCTGTCACGCTCTCTGCGGTGGAGGAGGGCAGGCCGGTCGACTACATCGGCGAGCGCGGCCTGCGCGATTTCGATTTGGTGCTGAGCTACACCGGCGGACGCGCGCTCGACGAGTTGCGCAGCCGTCTCGGAGCACGACGCGTGGCTACGCTCTATGGGAGCGTGGATCCTTCGGTGCATCGCCGCGTCGGCCTGGAGCAGCGCTTCCGTGCGGACCTTTCGTATCTGGGCACCTACGCGCCCGATCGGCAATCGACGCTCGAGACGCTGTTCATGGAACCTGCGCGCCGCCTGCCGCAACGGCGCTTTCTCATCGGTGGGGCGCAGTATCCGCAGGAATTTCCGTGGGCGGAAAATATCTTCTTCGTGCAACACGTCGACCCGGCGTATCACCCGGCGTTCTATTCGTCGTCGCGCCTCACGCTCAATGTCACGCGCCGCGCGATGAAGGCGATGGGCTATTGCCCGTCGGGGCGCCTCTTCGAAGCGGCCGCGTGCGGCACGCCGATTCTCAGCGATGGTTGGGAGGGGCTGGATCGGTTCTTCACTCCCGGCGAAGAGATCATCGTGGCGCAGACGAGCGACGAAGCGACGGCGGCGATGGAATTTTCAGACGCTGAGCTTCAGCGCATCGCGCGACGTGCACTGGAGCGCGTGCACGACGAACACACCGCCCGGCATCGCGTGATCGAACTCGAGAAACTCCTGGGCGAAACGCTCTGCACGCTTCCGACCGAAGCGAGCACGGCCGTCGCGATTCAACACGCGGAGATCTAGACCATGTGGGGCATCATCCCGGCGGCCGGCGCCGGCACACGTATTCAGCCGCTGGCTTTTTCCAAGGAGCTGCTGCCCGTCGGCAGCCGTTTCGACGAAGGCACGGAGCGTCCACGCGCGGTCAGCGAACATTTGATCGAGCGCATGGTCGTGGCCGGAGCGACGAAGATCTGCTTCGTGATCTCGCGCGAGAAGGCCGACATTCTTTCCTACTACGGCGGAGCGGTCGCCGGCGCGGATCTCGCGTATGTCGTGCAACCGCGTCCGGCGGGCCTCTGCGATGCGATCTTTCGCGCGCTGCCGTTGATCGCTCCGGACGAGTCGGTGCTGATCGGATTGCCCGACACCGTGTGGTTTCCGAAAGACGGTTTTGTCGCTCTGCCGGACGGCGAACTCTCGTTTCTGCTCTTTCCCGTCGAGCGGCCGGAGTTCTTCGATGCCGTGGTCACCGATGAAACGGGCCATGTCGTCGAGATCCAGGTGAAGCAGCACGACGCGCGCTCCTCGTGGGTGTGGGGTGCGATCAAAATGCCCGGCGCCATTCTCCGCGAGCTGCACGCGCTGTGGCTCGAGCCGGGTCGGCAGGACGAATACATCGGCACACTCGTCAATGCCTATCTCGCCCGCGGGGGCCGCGCGGCCGGTGTGCGCGCGGGGCAGGCCTACGTGGATGTCGGCACGCTCAACGGCTACCGCGAAGCGCTGCGCGTGCTTGCGAATCCGCGTAGCGGGGCGATCGCCGATGCCGCGATCGCCGAAGTCGCCGCCACGAATCTCCACGCGGTCCGCTGAACGCGTTTCTTTTCCCATGATCGACTCCGTGATGTTCTGGAATGAGCCCAACAACAAATCGCACTGGGCGTTCGAAATTGACCCCGAATGGCGCGCGTTTGCCGCGATGGTGAACCTCGCCGCCGATGCTGTGGCCGCGGAAAACCCCGCGCTCACTCGAGTGCTCGGCGGGATCTCGCCGATCGACGCCTCGTTCATCGAGCGCATGAACCGCTTCGGCGTGGTCGATCGGATGAACGTCGTCGCGGTGCACGGTTTCCCGCTCGATTGGAATCACTGGCAGATCAACGAGTGGCCGCAGAAAATCGCCGAGATCGAAGCGGCAACCGACAAGCCGATCTGGGTGTCCGAGGTCGGCGTCTCCACCTTCGGCGCGGAGGAGGTGCAGTCCTTCGGCGTGAAGCGCACCGCGGAGCTGCTCGTCGGCCGCGTGCCGCGCATTCACTGGTATAGCCTCTACGACTTGCCGAAAGCCTGGCCGGCGACGACGCGTCACAAGGAGGCCGAAGGTTCGTCCTACTACCGCCACTTCTATATGGGGCTGCTGCGCGAGGACGGTTCGCCGAAACCAGCGCTGGCTGAGTTTGAAAAACTCACGCCCGGTCTCGGCATTTGTCAGTGGTTTCACTTCGAGGATCATCGGCTCGACGATGCGGTGAAATGGCTGCGCCGGCTCGGCGTGCGTCACCTGCGCACCGGCCTGAGCTGGGCCGACAGTTTTCGTCCCGGTGCCGACGCGTGGTTCGATCGCCAGATGCGCGCGCTCGAGGAATTCGACGTCACGGTGACCTTCTGTTTCACGCCCGAGCACCGCGGTATCCAACCTCATCATACAAGTCCGCCCCAGGTCGCCGGGGAGTTTGCCGACTTCTGCGCGCGCATGATTCGCCGCTACGCGCCGGCCTCGGCCGCGCCTTCGTTCGCTCGTTCCACGTTCTAAACTCCCAACTCCTTCCCGCATGATCGCCACTCCGCAACGCGGCCGCCTGCCGCGCACTCCTTCTTCCCGCAAAGTCCGCGTGGCGGTCATTGGCGTCGGCAATTGCGCGTCCTCGCTCGTGCAGGGCGTGCACTTTTATCGCGATGCGCCGGTGGGGGAATCCGTGCCCGGACTCATGCACGTGAATCTCGGGGGCTATCACATCAGTGACATCGAGTTCACCGCAGCCTTCGACATCGACGCGAACAAAGTCGGGCGCGATCTCGGCGAGGCGATCTACGCCGCGCCGAACAACACCTACCGCTTCGCCGATGTGCCGCGGCTCGGCGTGCCCGTGCATCGCGGCATGACGCACGACGGACTCGGAAAATACCTCTCGCAGAAAATCACGAAAGCCTCCGGTGCGACGGACGACATCGTGAGCATCCTGAAAAACACCGGCACCGACGTGGTCGTTTCCTATCTGCCCGTCGGCTCGGAGATGGCCACGAAGTGGTATGTCGAACAAGTGCTCGAAGCCGGCTGCGGCTTCGTGAACTGCATTCCCGTGTTCATCGCCTCCCAGCCGTATTGGCAGCAGCGCTTCGCCGAGCGCGGACTGCCGATCATCGGCGACGACATCAAATCGCAGGTCGGCGCCACGATCACACATCGTGCGCTCGTGAACCTCTTCCGCGAACGTGGCGTGCGTCTCGATCGCACGTATCAACTCAACTTCGGCGGCAACACGGATTTCCTGAACATGCTCGAGCGCGAGCGCCTCGATTCGAAGAAGATCTCCAAGACCAACGCGGTCACGAGCCAGCTCGGTGCGCCGCTGCCGGCCGATCAGGTGCACGTGGGCCCGAGCGATTTCGTGCCGTGGCTCGAGGACCAGAAATGGTGCTACATTCACATGCACGGAACGACCTTCGGCAACGTGCCGCTGAAGTGCGAAGTGAAGCTCGAAGTGTGGGACTCGCCCAACTCCGCCGGCGTCGTGATCGACGCCGTGCGCTGCGTGAAGCTCGCACTCGACCGCGGCATCGGCGGACCGCTCGCGGGACCGGCGAGTTATTTTATGAAAACGCCGCCGCAACAATTCCCCGATCACGAAGCGCGCGAGCGCACGGAAGCGTTCATCCGCGAAAACCAACACGTGCCCGTGCCCGTGGCCGTCGCGAAGCCCGGCGCGATTTGAGCCCGATGCCGCACCAGGTCGGGACAGAGTGCGGCCGGGGTCGAGCCAGGGTGCGCACCGGGTCGAGCCACGGTGCGGACACGGTCGCGGCAAGGTGCGGCCCGACTCGGAACGGAGTGAGGACCGAGCCATGACGACGTTCTACCTGATTCGCCACGCGGAGCGGATCGGCGCGCAGGATGCGCTCGTGGGGCGCGCGCCGGGTTTTTTCGTTGAGCGAGCGTGGTCGTGCGCAGGCGCAGCGTGTGGCGGACTG
Organism: Opitutus sp.; assembly: GCA_024707325.1. GTDB lineage: Bacteria > Verrucomicrobiota > Verrucomicrobiia > Opitutales > Opitutaceae > Opitutus. Next base: position 1,944,213 of record JANPZY010000001.1, read on the forward strand.
GCTCGCGGTGAAGAAGATCGACCATGTCTACACGAGTCCGGTGACGCGCGCGGTCGAGACGGCGGCGGCGATTGCGACGGCGGCGGGTGTGTCGGTGCAGACGGACGACGATCTGCACGAGGTGAATTTTGGCGAATGGACGGGAAAGACCTTTGGCGAACTTGAAGCGGACGCGGCGTGGAAACGTTTCAACCTCCTGCGCGGCCCGGCGCGGGCGCCGGACGGCGAAACGCTGGTGGAAGTGCAGATGCGCATGGTGAGCGCGCTGTATCGCTTGAATGAGGCGCACCCGAACCACGGTGTGGTGGTGGTGAGCCACGCCGATCCGTTGAAGGCAGCGCTCGCGTTCTTCAGCGGGATTCCGCTGGCGTTGTTCGATCGCCTGGAAGTCGGTCTGGCTTCCGTGAGCGTGCTGCGGCTCGACGGCTGGAATTTGCGTATTGAATGCGTGAATACACAAGTGGCCGCGGAGGACCAGATGTGAAGAATACGCCCCCGGCGGAAAAGGATCCGTGGACCGAGTGCATGCTGCGCGGCGAGTTCGCGCGCGCGTGGGCCATCAGCGACGCGGCGCTGCGCGAGCGAAAGGGCGTGCCGTGCTGGCACTGGCCGCGACATTTTCAGTATCTCTGGGATGGCACGCCGCTCGCGGGGAAACGCGTGCTCGTGCGGTGTTATCACGGGCTGGGCGACACGATCCAGTTCGCACGGTTTCTCGCTCCGCTTCGGCAGATCGCACGTGAGGTGATCGTGTGGGCGCAGCCGACGTTGATACCGTTGCTGGAAAACGTGGCGGGAGTGGACCTCGTGCTGCCGTTGCACGACGGCGTGCCGGAAGTCGCCTGCGACGTGGACGTGGAGATCATGGAACTCGCGCATGTTTTTCGCGTGACGCCGGACATGCTGTCCGCGCGCGTGCCGTATCTCTCGGCCGATTCGGCGGAATGGGTGCGAACACGACTGGGACCGGATGAACTCGCGGTCGGGTTGGTGTGGCGCGCGGGCGATTGGGATCTGCGCCGCTCACTCAAACTGGAACAACTGGAGCCACTCTCGTGCGTGCGCGGGGTGCGGTGGTTTTCGTTGCAGGAAATATCCGACCCCGAGTTGCCTTGGGCGGAAGACGGTCCGGTGGTGCCGGTGACGAAACTCGCGGAAGCGATGCGCGCGATGGATCTCGTGATCACGGTGGACAGTCTGGCGGCACATCTCGCGGGCGCGCTCGGCGTGCAAACGTGGACCTTGCTGCCGCGCGACCCGGACTGGCGCTGGATGCGAGACCGCGAGGATTCGCCATGGTATCCGACGATGCGGTTGTGGCGGCAGCGGCGGGACGGCGATTGGGCTGACGTGGTGAAACGCGTGGCGGCCGAGTTGAGTGTGATGACTGCGCGAGGCGAGGGAACTGCGGAGCGCGAGCGGGTTCAGTCGTTGGGTCCGGCGCGGTGAACTCGTTTCTCAACCCCAGGAGTCGATCATGAGCGTCAAAGTCAAAGTCGTGTTTCACAGCCTCTACGGGCACATCTACCAAATGGCGGAAGCGGTGGCGGCGGGCGCGCGGGAAGTGTCGGGCGCGGAGGTGGAGTTGTTACAGGTGCAGGAGTTACTCTCCGCGGAGATCCTCGAAAAAAATGGGAGCGACGGAGGCGAAGAAGGCGTTTGCGCACGTGCCGATCGCGGACCCGAAGAAGTTGGCGGAAGCGGATGCCATCCTCTTTGGCAGCGGCACGCGCTACGGCAGCGCGACCTCGCAGATGCAGGCTTTCTTCGACGCGACGGGCTCGTTGTGGAGCCAGGGCGCATTGGTCGGAAAGGTGGGCGGCGTGTTTACCTCGAGCGGCACGCAACACGGCGGGCAGGAGACGACGCTGATCAGCATGCAGACCTTTTTGTTTCACCAAGGCATGATCGTGGTGGGCGTGCCGTATTCGGAGCAGCGGCAGATGACTCTCAAGGAGATCACGGGTGGTTCGCCGTATGGCGCGTCGACGATCACGGGCGGAGACGGCAGCCGTCAGCCGAGCGAGAACGAGAAGGCGATCGCACGCTTCCAAGGCCGGCACGTGGCGCAAATCGCGGCGAAGCTGAAGGATCGGTAAACGACACCGACTCGCGAGAGGCGCACTGTTTCCGGCCTTGACCAGACCGGCCGGCGGCGCACCGTAGACCGCTCTGCATTTCACTGCCTGATGGTGTAATGGTAGCACAGGCGACTTTGACTCGCCTAGTCATGGTTCGAATCCATGTCGGGCAGCCATTTAATGCGCGGGGCGAGTGTGACTTTCAGGTGATCGACCCGCGCCGTTGCGATCCTCCGAGATGAGGATGAGATAATCCGCCAAATGCGGAAACTTGTGCAGAGTGTCGCTGCCATCGGGATTGCGGGGCGCAAACGACTTCTGGGTGCGAGATCTGCTGCCGTTCCCTCCTTCGTGAGCCGTGCTCCATAGAGGATGTTAGCTTTTCCCAAAATATTCGCTCAGGCGCCCTGTGCTGCGCTGCGTCCCTTCGTTCGCCGTCTCATGGTCGTCGAGCATTCGTCGCAGTGCGATGACTTGCACCTGCCGGGCACCGGAGCGGTCGCGGCCTTCAACGTGCGTGGTGAGTGCATTCTGGACGGAAAGAGCAGAGCTCCCTCGGCCGGATTCACAGGGCTTTGGGACGGGCCGCGTCGCCACGAGCACCGCGATGGCAACACCGTTGTCCTTGTTCATTTCACTCCGGTCGGCGCGGCGTGCTTGGTGACTGAGCCGCTGGAGGAGTTTGCCAACGGCACGGCCAGCCTCGGATCACTCGGCCGGAAATCGGGAGACCTTCAGCGATTGGAGGATCAGCTTAACGAGGCTCCGAACCATGCCCGGCGGGTTGCGCTGCTCGAAGCGTTTTTACTGGCGCGCGCGGCGCGTAGTGAACCCGATCCTCTGGTTGCGGCGGCCGTGGAATGGATCGAAGGCGCGCCGTTCGAGGCCCGGATCGCTGCGCTGACAAAACACATCGGCCTCAGCCAAAGCGCGCTCGAGCGACGTTTCCGCCGAGCGGTGGGCGTAACGCCGCGCAAGTTCGCTTCTCTCGTGCGACTTCAACGCGTGCTCCGTCTGCACCAGCCGGGAATGAGGCTCACCCGTCTCGCGGCGTCGGCGGGTTATTTCGATCAGTCGCATTTCATCCACGAGTTTCGTCGGTTTTCCGGAGTGACGCCTTCCGCCTACTTTTCCTCGGCCGGCTAAACGCCGAATTTCTACAAGTCGGCCTCTCTTTCCCGCGGTAGGATCGCGGCATGATCCTCTACCTAAACCGCGCCCGACTGCGGCGCACCTTCGCCGTGTTGTTGATGCTCGTCGTCGGTGGTGCAGCGGTGCGTGCGGTCAGCTCACCCTCCGTTCCCGCCACCACCATGAACAACTTCGTCATTATTTTCCGTCAGGGACCGCGCCCGCTTTCTCCCGAGGACATCGCTCGCCGTCAGCGGGAGATCGTGGAGTGGGCGCGAGTCCACAATGCAGCGGGCCACAAGCTCGAACCCCGCGCTATGGCATCGGAGATCCGCCGGGCAGGTTTGGAGCAGGGAGCGGAAGGTTGGCCACTGACCGCGCTGGTCTTCCTTCAGGCCCGCGATCTCGAACAGGCATCAGAGATCGCGCGAGTGCACCCGGCCAATCGCTTCGGAGCTAGCGTCGAAGTGAGGGCATGGAGCAATCCGGCCGCGCAAGCTTCTGCGCCCAACCAGAGAGATGCGGAATAGCCTAAAACGTTGTCCGGCCAGACGAGGGTGGTCCGTCGTATTAGCAGAGCGGCATCCGCCCGATACGATTGCCGTGATACGCAACTTCATATGAGCACAGCAAAAATCACTATACAAACCACCGTTCGCGCCGATTTGCCGAAGGCCTGGGACTATTACACGTCGCCCGAGCACGTCACCAAGTGGAACTTCGCCTCCGAAGACTGGCATTGCCCGAGTGCGCAGAACGACATGCGCGTCGGCGGGAAATTCGTTGCCCGCATGGAAGCGAAAGACGGGAGCTTCGGCTTCGACTTCGAGGCGGTTTATCAGGAGATACGTGACCAGGTCGGCTTTACGTATGCGATGACTGACGGTCGCACGGTGGAGACCAACTTCGAGCCGGTGGAAGGTGGCACCATGATCACGACCACTTTCGATCCTGAGGAAGAAAACTCCGTGGAGTTTCAGAAACAGGGGTGGCAGGCCATCCTCGACAGTTATAAGAGATACACGGAAGCGCACTGAGCGCTGGGCTGGGCTAGGGAGGTGAGTAGGGTTTAACGGGTTCGCCACGGATGACTCCCGCGTCATCTTTGGCGAAACCGTGCGGGTTCTCGTGCGACAAGCGTGAGGTTCTCGTTACCCTCTCATCCTCCCCAACCCCATGAAATATCTCCCCTGGGCGCTCGCGGCCGTGTTGGCTGTGCAGCCGATCACCATGCTGGCGCAAGAACTCAAGCGCGTGCAGGCGCGCATCGAAAACGGTGTCATCGAGGGCATCATCAGTCCCGACGGCGAGGTGCGCACGTTCAAGGGCATCCCCTTTGCCGCGCCGCCGGTCGGTGAACTGCGCTGGAAACCGCCGCAACCGGTGAAGTCGTGGGAAGGCGTGCGGCCGGCGATCGATTTCGCGGCGCGACCGATGCAGACGCGCGTGTTCGACGACATGGTGTTCAAGGATCCGGGCCCGTCGGAGGACTGCCTCTATCTCAATCTCTGGATGCCCGAGCGCCCGAAGGCCAAGAAACTGCCGGTGATGGTGTGGATCTACGGCGGCGGATTCGTGGCCGGGGCCACGTCCGAGCCGCGGCAGGACGGCGGCATGCTCTGCAAAAAGGACGTGCTGGTCGTGACCGTCGGCTACCGCCTGGGCGTGTTCGGCTTTCTCGCGCTGCCGGAGTTGTCCAAGGAATCTGGATACAACGCTTCCGGCAATTACGGGCTCATGGACCAGATCGCGGCGCTCCAATGGGTGCAGCGCAACATCGCCACGTTTGGCGGCGATCCGGACAACGTGACGATCTTCGGCGAATCCGCGGGATCGTTTTCGGTGAGTGCGCTCATGGCTTCGCCGCTCGCCCGCGGATTGTTTCACAAGGCGATCGGGCAGAGTGGTGCGTTTCTCGGACAAACCTTGCCCGCGCGTCCGCTGCGCGAGGCGGAGCAGCAGGGCGCGGAGTTCGTGCGCCGCATGCTGGGCACCGATTCGGTCGCGGAGTTGCGTCAGAAATCCGCCGAAGACGTGCTCGCGGCGGCGGCGCAGCCGGGTAATCCGTGGTTTTCGCCGATCATCGATGGTCATGTGCTGCCTGAAGCTCCGGCTTCAATTTATGCTGCAGGCAAACAGGCGCACGTGCCGCTCCTCGCGGGCTGGAATCGCGACGAGGGCCATTACCGCGGTGTCTTCCGCGAGCTGGAGCCGACCGTGGCAAACTTCCGCCTGCGCGCGTCAGAGCGATTCGGTGCGCGAGCGGAGCAATTCCTGAAAGTTTACCGCGCAGACTCCGACGCCGAGGCGAAGCGCGCGGCGCAGGATCTCTCGGGCGACGAGTTCATCGGCTTCGGCACCTGGAAATGGCTCGAGGTGCATCGCCAAACTGCCGGCGGCGTGCCCGTGTATCGTTACCGTTTCGATCAAACACTGCCGCTCGCAAAAGACGCGCCGGCGGATGCTGAGGAAGTCGCGCCGCACGCGGCGGACATCGAGTTCGTGTTTCGTGCGCTGTGGACGCGCGACCTGCCTTGGCGCGACGAACATCGTGCGATGTCGCAACTGATGTCGGATTACTGGACCAACTTCGCGAAAAACGGCGATCCCAACGGCCCCGGTCTGCCCGCGTGGCCGCGCTACACGCCGGAAGAGAAATTCCCCGTGATGTATCTGCGCGCCGGTGCGAAAGCCGAGCCCGACGCGCATCGCCCGCGCTACGAGTTTCTCGATCAGCTCTGACGCACGACGGTCAACGACACCGGCGCAGCATCGCGGGGACCGTTGGGAATCGTCCTTGCGGTGCTCGGTGGCGGTCCCTTACTCGACGAGTGCTTATCCACCCCACGGCCGTAATCGAAGAAGGCGCGCAAGTCGGCGCACGTTGCAAAATTATGGCGCACGCGGTGATCACGCGGCACGCGGTTCTCGCGGACGATGTGGTCGTGCATCCGGGCGCGGTGGTGGGCGGAGATCCACAGCACCTGACTTTTGACACCTCCATCGAGACGTTCGTGCACGTGGGAGCGAAGTCAGTGATCCGCGAGCACGTGACACTCAATCGCGGAACGATCGCAGGCGCGGCCACGGTGATTGGCGAACGCTGTTTCCTGATGGCGGGCAGCCACGTCGCGCATGATTGCACGATCGGCAACGACGTGGTGCTGGCCAACAATGCGATGATCGCAGGCCATGTGACCATCGGCGATTTCACCTTTGTCGGCGGCGGCGCGGGCATCCATCAACACTGCCGGATTGGGCAGAGTGCGATGGTCGCCGGGCTCGCTCGCATCACGCGGGATCTTGCGCCCTACACGCTCAACGCGGAACGGGACGAAGTGTCGGGACTCAACTTGGTGGGATTGAGGCGCCGGGGAGTTTCCGCAGATGCCATCCGCGAGCTGAAGCTCACTTTTCGCTCCGTGTTTCTCCCCCACGGCAACATCCGCGATTTGGCGAACGAAGCGACTTCCTCCGGCCAGTTCCAGACGGCGGAGGCGCGGCATTTTCTCGCGTTCTTCGCGGCCGGAAAGCGCGGCTTCGCGCGTGCCGCATATAGCGGAGCAAGTGGGAGCGCGGTCGCGGCTGAGGTCTGATCCGCACGCGTGAGTCCGACCTTGCCTCGCAGCGATCGCTGTCGCGGAATCGCGCCCCTATGCTCGTTCACTCTGTTTTCTTCTGGCTGAAGCCCGACCTCACTCCGGAACAGCGCGCTGACTTCGAGCGCGGCGTTGCGACCCTCGCGACCATCTCGTCGGTGGAGAAAGTTTACATCGGCAAACCCGCGAAGACGGAGAAGCGCCCGGTGATCGACGACACCTATTCGTGTGCGCTCACGGTCCTGTTGAAGGACGTCGCGGCCCACGATGCGTATCAAGTGGATCCCATCCACCTGAAGTTCGTGGCCGACTGCAAAGACTACTGGACGCGCGTCCAAATCTACGACGCCGAATAAGGCGTCTCCCACATCCCCACCCAAAAGCCTCCCGGGCGGGCACAATCCAACATGTCAACTAATAGTAGACATGTTGGATTTTGCAGGAGTTGGCGTAGATGTGTCGGGGGCCGCCCGGATGGCGGCGAAAAGAGGCCTGCGCAGGTTTGGGCGCGGGCGGAGCGACGGCGTTGGTCCGCGCGAACGCGGGTGCCGTGAGCGTTTACTTGTTCGCGACCACGAACGGCGCGAAGTAACCGGTCTGGGAGGGCGGGAAGCGGCCCTTGATGCGCACGGCGCCGTCGATGTGCTCTTCTTCCTGCACCTCGCCGAGCTCGTGCAGGCGCGCGATCACGTCGAAGCGTTCGTGCGGCACGAGCAGCTCGGTGGGGCCGAAGGAATCGGCGATCAACTCGACGCAGCGCGATTCGAGTTCTTCGAGTCCTACCTTGGTGACCGCGCTCACGAAGAGCGCGTCGCGCTCGAGATGGCGGGCCGCGCTGAGCTGTGCCTCCGTCGCGAGATCGACCTTGTTGAAAACGGTGACGATGCGTTTGTCGTCGGCGCCGAGCTCCGCGAGCACGGAGAGCGTGGTCGCGTGGTGCTTTTCGACGTTGGGATTACTCACGTCGAGCACGTGGATCAGAAAATCGGCTACAAGGACTTCCTCGAGCGTGGCCTTGAAAGCTTCGACCAAGCCGTGCGGCAGACGCCGGATGAAACCCACGGTGTCGGTGACGAGCAGCTTGTGATTGCCGCGCAGGTGAAGCTGGCGCGTCGTCGGATCGAGCGTGGCGAAGAGCTTGTCTTCGGCGAGCACGCGCGCGCCGGTGAGCGTGTTGAGCAGCGATGATTTTCCCGCGTTGGTGTAGCCGACGATCGACGCGGTCGGCACCGGCACGCGAAGACGGCGGCGGCGCTGCACGCCGCGTTGCTGCACGACTTCGGCGAGCTCGGCCTTCAAGTGCGCGATGCGGTCGCGCACGATGCGGCGGTCCTGCTCGAGCTGCGTTTCACCTTCGCCGCCGAGGGCACCTTTACCGCGCTGACGCGACAAGTGAGTCCACGCGCGCGTGAGACGCGGCAGCGAATACTCCATGCGCGCGAGCGCGACCTGGAGCACGGCTTCACGCGTGTGCGCGCGATCGGCGAAAACCTCGAGGATCACTTCCTCGCGATCGATCACGGCCATCTGGGAGAGTTCTTCCCAATTGCGCTGCTGACCGGGAGAAAGTTGTTCGTCGAACACGATCACGTCGGCGCCCATCGCTTTCGCGCGCTCGGCGAGTTCCTGCGCCTTGCCGCTGCCGAGCAGCAGGGCGGGGTGGGCGTGCGCAAGTTGACGAGCGCCTGATCGACGACGGTCAGGCGGAGATTCTCGACGAGCTCCTTCAGTTCGCCGAGCAGTTCGCTTCCTTCGCCGGGCGCCATGTCCTGCGTTTGGACGCCGATGAGAAAGGCGCGCTCGAGTTTGCTCGGTTTGTCGGTCGGAAAAACAGCCATTTAGTGGAGGCGCGCACACAAGCGGTGTTCGCGCGGGGCGTCAAATCGCGGGGCGCGGGGGATGCCGCTTGCGAGGTGGGGCGTGAGCACTAGGGTCCGCGCCATGGAGCCAAGGTCGATTTTGATCGTAGATGATGAAGCGAGCATCACGCAGCTCGTGGGGCGCGCCCTCCGCAAGAAGGGCTACGAAGTGACGACCGCCGGCAACGGTCATGAAGCCACGCGGCTGGTGGGGCATCAGCGGTTCGACCTGGTGATGACCGATTTGTTAATGCCGGACATGGATGGCATCCAAGTGATCACGGAGCTGCGGAAAACCCATCCCGAGATCCGCCTCATCGCGATGTCGGGTGGCGGGCACATCACGCAGGACCAATATCTCAAGATCGCGAAAGGTCTCGGCGCGCACGCGCTCCTGGAAAAACCGTTTACGATCGAACAGCTCTACTCGGTGGTCGAAACGACACTCGGCGGCGCTCCGCCTGAGTCGCGCCGCACTCAGGCGCGACGCGAGCCGCACGGTGGCTCGACCCGGAGCGGACCTTGGTCCGACGCAAGCCGCGCCTTGTCCCGACGTGGTGCGCACCCTGGCGCGACATGGGACGGACCGTGGCTCGACCTGGTCCGCACTTCGTCCCGACTCGGGACGGACCGTGGCCCGACGCGAGCCGCTAAACGGAACGACCCGCGCCGAGAATCAGCGCGGGTCGTTTTCACGAGGCAAAAGACTGCGGTCAGGCGGCGACGTTTTTGTTCGCGTTCGTGGCGGCGGCTTTCGCTTCGGCTTCGGCGCCAAGCGCGGCGAAGAAGGCATCGCGACGCTGGCGGGCGACATTCACGTCCTTCGTGCCGAGGGAGCGGCGGATGCGCTCCTTCGTGAACGGGGTGGGGTGAATGGTGTAATGGAGGAACCACGTGCCGTGGTTATCCCAGAGGTGGTGGTTCGGGTTGGCCGCGTCTACGCGGATGCCGGGGAGTTTGGCTAGGTTAGACATGTTGCGTGATGAGCTGTGTGGGAGTTATCGCGCAGCAGGTTGAAAACAAAAAAGCCGACCATTGGCATCAGGTCGGCTTCTCGTCTTCGGGAGCGTTTCTGGTTCGCCCCCCTCGCGGGAAGCGCACATCCGGGGTTTCCCCCGATCCACCGTGGCCGCTCCCGGCCCGGTTGGCGGAATCGACTTGTTAAGGTCGATTCGTTCCTGATGCAACAAGCAGCCTGAAGCTCACGCCGCGTCCGTCCAGCGTTTTCTTAAAAAATTTGCGAACCAACGGCGCGAATCACGCGACGGCGGTTTTTTCGGGGAGAGCGCGATCGAGCATGCGACGGAACTCGTCGAGAGAGAACGGCTTCTCCATGTAGGGCAGGCCGGTGGCGGCAAGGCGGGTTTTCACACTCGTGCCGAGGAGGAAGCCGCTCATGAAGATGAAACGTCGCTCGTAGGAGCGATTGAGGCGGGTGGCGTTCTCGTAAAGATCGAGTCCGTCCATGCCGGGCATGCGGATGTCGGTGATCACGAGGTCGAAGTTTTCGCGGGCGAGAAGTTCGAGGGCGGCGTGGCCGTTGCCGGCGGTGCGCACTTCGAGTTGGGAGAGTTGGAGAAACGCGGTGAGCGCCTCGAGGATGTTCGGTTCGTCGTCGACGAGCAGGATGCGGCCCGAAAGTGCGCTGGGCGGAATGAGCTCGAGCGCCGGAGGCGGCGCGGACTCCAACGAAGCGTCGGCCACCGGCAACTCGATCGCGAACGTGGTGCCGCGGGACGTGCTGTCGGCGAGCCACAGACTGCCGCCGTGCGCTTCGATGATCGCGTGAGCGACCGAGAGGCCGAGGCCGGTGCCTTCGCCGGGAGCCTTCGTGGTGAAGAACGGATCGAAGACCTGCTTCTGCAACTCGGGCGGAATGCCGGAGCCGTTGTCGGAAACGAAGATTTGCACGCGATCGCGAAACGAGGCGACCGCGATGCGAATGAGTCCGTCGGCGCGCGAGGTGGGGATCGCCTGCTCGGAGTTGTTGAAGAGCGTGAGCAGAACCTGCTTCAGCTGCTGGCGGCAGACATGGACGGCGAGATCGCCGGGGCCGGCGACGAAATCGATCGGCACTTCGCGTCCGCGACGCTGGAGACGCTTGAGCTGGATGACCTCCTCGATGACTTGCGCTACGGGCACGACTTCGCGGCGGCCGGTTTCCTTGCGGGAAAACTCCAGCAAGCTGCGGATGAGATCGGCGGCGCGCTGCGCCTCGGATTTGATCGCGTTGAGCGCGGATTTTTCCGCGGGCGTCTGCCGGTCGTTCTCCAGGAGCGAGGCGCAGCACAGGATCGCGGTGAGAGGATTGTTGATCTCGTGCGCGATGCCGGCGAGCGCTTCGCCAAGCGCGGCGAGTTTTTCCGATTGGAGGAGTTTGCGCAGGAGCTTGTCCTGCTCGGAGATTTCGACGCGCAGCGTGATCGCGTAGGAGACGAGCCGGCGAAAACGGTGAGGAGGAGCAGCGTGTCGTCGTCGAAAGCATCGGGCTTGTCGCCGTCGATGTTGATCAGGCCCCAGAGTTTGTCGTGCACGACGACGGGCACGATGAGTTCGCTGCGCACGTAGTCGAAGAGCGGAAAATAATCCGGGTCCGCTGCGGTGTCTCGACAGAGCAGCGGTTGGCCCGAGGCGGCCGCGCGTCCGGTCAGCCCTTGGCCAACCGAAAGCTGGCAAAGGCGCTTCTCGAGCGTCCAATCCGAGCCGAAGACATGCGTGATCGTGAGCCGCTTTGATTCAGGATCGAGGCGCACGAGCGAGCCGTGGACGGCATTGGCCAGTCCACAGGCTTTTTCCAAAATATCTCCCGCGATTTCCTCAAATCCGCGTTTTTTTGGCGGATGGATTCCAGCACCTCGCGGATGACTGGGAGCAGACGAAGTTGAAGCGGCATGGGTGCAGGGTGGCCGCCAAAAGCACAAGACATGCCTGTCCCCCAAGCTTACGGAACTGAGGCTGGCCGGCGGACGGAGCCGCGGGCGTCAGGGAGCCGTCGTCTCGACGTCGAGCTGAAGCACCTTGGCCACCGCGGCATCGAGCGCGCTCATCGTCACGGGTTTGACGATGTGGCTGTCGAAGCCCGCCGCGGACGAGCGCACGCGATCGTCTTCCGCGCCATACCCGCTCAGGGCAATGCCACGAAGATGTGGTTGCTGGAGGCGAAGCTCGCGGAGGAGCGAGTAGCCGTCGCTATCGGGCAACCCGATATCGGAAATTACGAGCGAGAACTCGCCGCCATTCACAGCTTCGCGGGCGTCTGCGGCCGAACCGGCGAGGGCGACGTCGTGTCCGCGGCGTTTGAGAAGGACGCCCAGACTCTGGCGGGTCGCGGCGTGATCTTCGACGATCAGAATGCGCCGGCCGCGCGTCCCGGTGACGCGTGCGGACCTCGCCGAAGCGGTCGGGCTGCTGTCGTTGCGCCCGGTCGAACCCGACGGCGTGCGGATCGGCAGCTCGACGGTGAACGTGGCGCCGCGCTGGTGACCTTCGCTCGCGGCGTGGATGCGACCGTGGTGCATCTCGACCAATCGCTGCGTGATCGCGAGTCCGAGCCCGAGTCCGCCGAAGCGCAACGTGCTGCCGGTCTTCGCGTGTTCGCCCTGTGCAAATGCGTCGAAGATGTTCGGGAGATCTTCCGCCGTGATGCCGAGCCCGCTGTCGCGCACGGCGATCGAGACGCGCTGACCGGAGGTTGAGGCGGTGACCCAGATGCGGCCGCTCTCCGGGGTGAATTTCACCGCGTTTTTCAGCACGTTCCAAAAAACCTGCTGGAGGCGGACCGGATCGGCGCGGACGTGGATAGGTGCGGCGGGAAGCGAGACGGAGAGCTGTAGTTGTTTTCCGGTTACGTCGGCTTCGACCGTGGCGATCGCGTCGCGCACGACGTCCTGCAACACGACGTCGTGAAGTTCGAGGAGGAGTTTGCCGTAAGCCACGCGCGACAGATCGAGGAGGTCGTCGATGAGACGAGCCTCGAGCTCCACGTTGTTCCGGATCGTCGCGAACTGCTCGCGGATCTCCGGCGGCAGGCTCGCATCCTCGGCGGATTCGCTGGCGAGCAGGAGCACGGGGTTGAGCGGCGTGCGCAGCTCGTGGGAAAGCGCCGCGAGAAAGTCGTCGCGGGCGCGGGCAGCTTTGACGGCTTCGTCACGCGCCCGCTCGAGCTCGAGCTGGGCCAGCCGACGTTCGGTGATGTCGGCGCTCACAGCGACGAAACCGACCACGTGGCCCTTTCGATCGAACTCCGGCACGTAGGTGGCGTGCAGCCAGCGACCGCCCTGGTGCTCGGGCATCTGGATTTCGAAAGCGACGCGTTCGCCGGCGAGCGCTTTTTCCATCATCGGTCGCGCGCGCGCGAAATAATCCGGATCGATCAGATCGTAGACGGGGACACCCTGAAGTTCTTCCGGAGATTTTCCGAAGCGATCGGTGAGGAAGCGATTGGCGAAACGAATACGCAGGTCGCGGTCGAAGTGTGCGATGTTGACCGCCACGTGGTCGCTGACGAGGCGCAGTTGCGCTTCCTTCTCCTCGACCTTGCGAGTCGCTTCGCGCGAGGCGGTGACGTCGCGCGACACGCACAGCAATTTCGCGGGCTGCTGGTTGGAGTCGAGGATGGGAGCGACTGTGACATCCCACCATTTCGGAATGCCGGACTTGGAGCGGCAAAGACCGGAAAATTGCGCAGCGCGTCCCGCGCGTGCTTCGGCGACCGCGTGGTGGGCTTCGGCCTCGTGCGCGGAGTCGCGCCAGAAGGAGGGCCACGGCGAATCCGGCAAGGGCGAGCGGTCATCGATCTCGAGCATGCGTTTGCCCGGTTCGTTGATCCAGAGCAGGCGGCCCGCGAGATCGAGGACCTTCACGCAGTCGGTGTGCGCGGTGATGATGCTGCGGAGAAACGACTCGCTCTCCGCGAGGGCTTTCTGCGCACGATTGCGCTCGGAAACCTCGTGACGCGAGGTGGCGAGTTCGCGCGCGAGTGCTTCGTTGCGCTCGGCGAGCAGGAGATTTTGCCGATGGATCTGCCGATGGAGTCGCGCTTGCGCGATGGCGTTGGCCACCGTCTGGCGAAGGCGCAGCGGCGAGAGACCGTTTTTGTCGATGTAGTCGTGCGCGCCACTTTTCAACGCATCGACGGCGATCTGGGTTTCGCCACTCGCGGTGAGCATCACCACGCCAAACGCGTGGCGACCATGCGTGCCGAGCAGTTGCTGGAGCAGCGAGACGCCGTCGCCGTCGGGCAGATTATAATCGAGAAGGATGCAGTCCGGGTTGTCGGACGCGGCGCGGCGACGGCCCTCGGCAAGGTTGTGCGCCTCAGTGATGATAAACGCGTCCGGCGAGTCCTTGGTCAGATAGCGACGAAACGTCAGCCGGTCTTCCGCGGAGTCGTCGATCAGCAACACGCGGGGCGGCTGCGCCGCGGCTTGTTCCGTATGGGGCATCGGGAAAAAGGGCGGAGCTTAGGCGGCGTGCGATTGTTCTGTGCCGGGAAGCTGAGCCGACTGCAGCCAATACGAGCTGAGTTGTTCGACGGAGCGTTTGAAGACGGGATAGTCCATGCCCTTCACGTGGTAGGAATTCGCGCCGTTTTCGTAGCACCACGTGATGTCGGTCTGGCTGCTCGAGGTGGAAAAGATCACGACCGGGATGCGTTTGGTGGCATCGCGTCGACGCAGCTCCCGCAAAATCGAGCGGCCGTCAGGGCCGGGGAGATTCAGATCAAGCACGATCAGCGCGGGCAGAGCGCGGCTGTGCTGCTGCTGCCATTCGTCGAGCAACTGATACGTCTGTTCGGCGCGGATGCAGCGATGCAGGCCGACCGGAGCTTCGCTGCGCAGGAGGATACGCTCGATCGCAGCGAAGTCTTCGTCGCTGTCTTCGACGATCAGAATGGACGGCTTGGGCGATGCGAGCGGGCTCACGGGGCGGACGGTGGTGCCAGGGTAAACAGAAAGCGAGTTCCCTCCTGAGGTTTCGATTCGACCCAAATTCGGCCGCCGTGACGTTCGATCAGCTTTTGGACGATGGTGAGACCGGCGCCCGTGCCGCCGCCGAAATCGTCGCGTCCGTGCAGTCGTTTGAAGATGCGGAAGATAACGTCGAAATGTTCGCTCGGAATGCCGATGCCGTTGTCGGCGACGTAGAGCGTGGGCGGTTCGCCCGGGCGGGAAGGATCAAGGTAGCCGATCTCAACCCACTTCGACGGCTTGTCGTTGTAGCGAATGGCGTTGGCGACGAGGTTGGCAAAAATTTCGGCGATGAGATCCGCATCGCCCTGCACGGTGGGCAGCAGACGCGGAATGCGGATGTCGACGCCGTTGGATTGCCGCAGCGAGGCGAGGAGATCGAGCGCGTCGTCGAGGGCGGTATTCAGATTTACGGGACGCGACGTCATCTCGGATCGGCTGAGCCGCGAGAATTTGAGCAACGCGTCGAGCAGCGATTCCATGCGCTTGGTGAGGCGCGTGATCGTCTGCAGATGGGAGATGCCCTCGGCGTTGAGCTCCTTCGCGCAGTCCTCGAGCACGAACTGCGAGAAGTTGTGAATTCCGCGCAGCGGCTCCTTGAGATCGTGCGAGGCGATGTAGGCAAACGCGTCGAGCTGCCGGTTGCGTTCGGCGAGCTGGTCGTTGAGCCGGGCGAGTTCCTGGGCGCGTCGCGAAAAGACTTCGTGATACGTGTGACGAATGCGGCGGGCCGCATCGATCTCCGTGTCGGTCCACGCGGCGGAGTGTCCGCGCACTTCCTGTTGCCACAGGGCGAAGGATTTTCGCGGCGTCAGGCGGTCGCCGAGCGGACCGGCCACGACCGGTTTGGTGGGATCGCCCGCCCAGTTGACGGTTTTGAGCACTTCGTCGCGGAACCAAAAAACACAGGAGAACGGATCCCGCGAGAGCACGGCGACGAGCAGGCCGGCCACGCCCGGCGCGTGAGCCGCGAGAGCGGGCGCGGTTTCGGCGAGGCGATCGCTGGCCCAGATGTTTTCCGGGATGGTTTCCGCGACGGCCAAGGCGAGCGCGCGGAGCTGCGCTTCATCCGGGGTTTCGCCGACACGATGAAGCTGCGAGCCGTTGACGACTGCAGCACCGACCGCGCGCAGACCGCCGATCGTCGTGCCGTCGAGCGCGGCGAGCGCGAGGCCGAAATCGGCCTGGCGGGCGATCGCTTCCTCGAGCGCGCGGTGCTGCTCGTGGAGGTGCAGGGCGTAGTCGTGGTCTTCCGCGGCTTCGCGGCCGGCGACAAGAAACGACAGCGTGTGCGCGAGAAACTCGCACGCCATGCGCAGCGTGTGCGGCACGTAGCGCGCCGAGTAGTGATGGCACGCGAAGAGTCCCCACAAGCGATCGTCGATCACGATCGAGAGTGAGAGCGAGGCGAACACGCCCATGTTTTGGAGATACTCGACGTGAATCGGCGACACCGAGCGCGTGACGCTGTAGCTCATGTCGAGCGGCTCGCGCGTGTCGGGCCGCAGCGTGGGTTGAACCGCGACGGGCGCGTAACGCAGATCCGGAATGAGACGCAGCTTCGACCGTTTGAAGAGTTCGCGGGCCTGTTTCGGAATGTCGGAGGCGGGATAGTGGAGTCCGAGGAACGCCTCCAGATCGTCACATTTCGCCTCGGCGATGACGTGGCCGGAGAGATCGTCCGCGAAGCGATAAACCATCACGCGATCGAACCCGATGAAGTTGCGCACGTGCTCAGCGGCGAGCTGGCAGAAATCCACGACGGAGAGATCGCCGTGGAGCGCGGAGAGCGTGCTCTTGAGCGCGGAGAAAACTTCCTGGTGATGCAGCGTGCGGCGGTCGGGCCAGTCCTCGAGCTCGAGGATGAGTGCGCCCTTGTAGCGATGGATGATCGCTTCCGTCGTGTGCGGCGCACGCGCGAAGTGAAGCGGCGGCAGATACTGCGGGGCAGCGTCGAGCGACAACGGCAGGACGCGCGTTTGCAGATAATCGAGATCCTCGGCGGAAAGGAAACGAGCTAGCGGAGCGCCGAGAAGTTCAGCGGTCGCGACGCCGAGTTTCTCCGCGGTGTTGATGCTCGCTTGAACAATCGTGAGGTCGGGCTCGCGCAGCACGAGCATCGCGGCGTGCGGCTGGATCGAACCGGGAATGTGGATAGGTTCGCGATCGCAGTTGGTGAGATCGACGGTTTGGGGTGTCACCGGTTGAGCCATTGAGCGAAGGAGTCGAACGTGTTGCGGGCGGAGTAAACGGCGTGCGTGTCGAAATCGGGGCGCGGCGTGGGCGCTCTGTTGTTCAGCCCACTGGCCGAACTCGCGCCAGCGCGTCGCGGTGTGGGGGCCGTAGCCGTGGAAAAACCGTCCGCCCGTCTCAGGCGTGATGCCGAGGGTGGATGCGAAATGTCGCGAGATGAACTGGCCGCCGAGCGTGGAACCTTCGAGCACGTAAAGGCAGCCCACGGCTGAAGCCGCGCTTGCGATCGCGGGCAACGCGGTCGCGCGCGGCAGCGCATCGATCTCGTCATCGGTTGAGCCGAGCGCGCGCAGATCGCCGCGAGCGAGCGAGGCTTTGCGACGCGACGCGAAATCGAAACCGAGCGCCGCCCAGTCGACGGCGTTGGCGAGATGTTGCTCGAGCGGTTCGTGAAGCGTGAAGAAGCGGGAGAGCACGCGGCGGTAGTCGTCCTTCGTCCGCGCTTCTTCGAAGAGGTTCAGGTTGTGCTCGAGCGCAGCGTGAGCGTCTGCGGTTTCGGATTTTAGGAGAGCAAGCAGACGCATGGGGGAGAGTAAGCTGGGGACACGAAAAGCGGATGAAGGTGCGAGCGCCGTGGCGTGGGAGCGCATCGCCCCGATAAAAAAAGAGCCCGGCGACTGCCGGGCTCTGAAGGGAGAGGAGAGAACTTTTAGCTGAGCGTCACGCCTTTGGCTTTGGCGGCGCGAATGAGCGCATCGGCCATGTCGCTCGGTGTGACGGCGACCTCGATGCCGCACTCCTTGAAGATCGCGATCTTCGCGGCGGCGGTGTCTTCAGCGCCGCCGATGACTGCGCCGGCGTGGCCCATGCGGCGACCGGCGGGAGCGGTGGCACCTGCGATGAAACCGGCGACCGGCTTCTTGCAGTTATCCTTGATCCAGCGCGCGGCTTCGACTTCGGCGCTGCCGCCGATTTCGCCGATGAGAATGATGCCGTGCGTGTCGGGATCTTCGTTGAAGAGCTTGATCACATCGAGGTGCGACGTGCCGTTGACGGGATCGCCGCCGATGCCGACGGACGTGCTCTGGCCGATGCCCTTTTGCGTGAGTTGGAAAACGGCTTCGTAGGTGAGCGTGCCGGAGCGCGAGACGACGCCGACATGGCCCTTCTTGTGAATGTAGCCGGGCGCGATGCCGATGCGGCAGCCGCCGTTGGAACCTTCGCCGGTCCCGGGCGTGACGATGCCAGGGCAGTTGGGGCCGACGAGGCGCGTGCGCTTGCCCTGCATGGCGCGCTTCACGCGAACCATGTCCTTGATCGGAATGCCTTCGGTGATCGCGACCGCGAGATCGAGATCGGCGTCGACGCACTCGACGATCGCGTCGCCGGCAAACGGAGGCGGCACGAAGATGGCGGAGACGGTGGCGGCCGTCGCGGCCTTGGCCTCGGCGACGGAGTTGAAAATCGGAATCCTGTGGGAGCCGTGCTCGAAGAACTGTCCGCCCTTGCCCGGCGTGACGCCCGCGACGACCGCCGTGCCGTAATCGAGCGAGAGCTTCGCGTGGCGGCCGCCGAAATCGCCGGTGATGCCTTGGACCAGAATCTTCGTTTCAGGAGTGACGAGAATGGACATTGTCGGAAAGTTGAGAGTTACGCGACGAGTTTAACGATCTTCTGGGCGGCATCGGCCATCGTGTCGCCGCTGACGATCGTGAGGCCGGAGTCCGCGAGCGTCTTCTTGCCCGCGACGACGTTGTTGCCTTCGAGCCGGACGACGAGAGGGAGTTTCAACCCGACTTCCTTCACGGCCTCGACGATGCCGCTGGCGATCACGTTGCAGTCCATGATGCCGCCGAAGATGTTCACGAAAATGCCCTTCACGTTGGGGTCGCCGAGGATGATCTTGAACGCCGCAACGACCTGATCCTTCGAGGCGCCGCCGCCGACATCGAGGAAGTTGGCGGGGTTGCCGCCATAGTGTTTGATGATGTCCATCGTGCTCATCGCGAGGCCCGCGCCGTTGACGAGGCAGGCGATGTTTCCATCGAGCGCGATGTAGCTGAGAGAGTATTTCGAAGCCTCGATTTCCTTCGGGTCTTCCTCGTTGAGGTCGCGCAGCGCGACGATGTCGGGGTGGCGGAAGAGCGCGTTGTCGTCGAAGGAGACCTTCGCGTCGAGGGCGAGCACGTCGCCGGTCGGCGTGGTGATGAGCGGGTTGACCTCGACCATGGAGGCGTCGGTTTCCCAGTAGCACTTATAAAGAGCGCGGACGAGCTTCGTGGCGTTCTTCGCTTCGGCGCCGGTGAAACCGAGACCGAAGATGAGCTGGCGCACTTGGAAATCGGCGAGGCCGTAGGCCGGATCGACGAAGACTTTGAAAATCTTTTCGGGTGTCTCGTGCGCGACCTTCTCGATTTCGACGCCGCCTTCGGTCGAGGCGACGATCACCGGACGCGACGTGGCGCGATCGAGGAGGATGGCGAGGTAGTATTCCTTTTTGATGTCGCTCGCCTGGGTGAAATAGATCGTCTGCACCTTGCGGCCGGCGGCGCCGGTCTGCGCGGTCACGAGCGTGTTGCCCAGCATGTGCGTCGCGGCGGTGCGCGCGTCGTCCTTGGTCTTGCAGTATTTCACGCCGCCCTTGTAGCCATCGACGAACGTGCCCTTGCCGCGCCCGCCGGCGTGGATCTGCGACTTCACCACCACGGGGCCGTCGGGGAGTTTGGCGAGCGCCGTATCGAAGTCCGCTGCGGCGGTCACCGCGACACCCGCGGGAACCGGAACTCCATATTTTTCGAAGAGGGCCTTGGCCTGAAACTCGTGGATATTCATTTGAAAGTAAGGGAGCAATTAAGTCAGAGGAGGGTGGGGGGTGGCACGAAAAAAAGCGGCGGGTCCTGTGAAGTTCCGAGAAGTCGCACGCGGTGCAAGTCGAGCTAATGAACCCAAACGAGCGTCACACCTCGGCAACACGAAGCGGGCTGGGCGGTTGCTTGCATTTGGCGGAGCGCGACCGCAGCATCCCGCGCAACATGGAATCGCACGAGGTGATGAGAGAGGTCTTGAAGACGACGAGCGCGAAGGCGATCGCCGCCGACATGGGCTTGTCGCTATCCTTGATCTACAAGTGGGCCGAAGCGCCCACGCCCGAAAGCGGCGGCGCGAGCAGCCCGCTCGAGCGCGTGGGCCAGCTTATCGAGATTACCCACGACGCGCGCATCGCCCAATGGGTGTGTGAGAAGGCGGGCGGTTTCTTTATCCGCAATCCCGCCGAGCTGCGTCCTTCGGTCGAGTTGATCCCGGTCACCAACGACATTGTGCAGGAGTTTGCCGATATGCTCGCGGCAATCGCGAAATCGTCGGCGGACAACGTCATCACACCCGAAGAGGCGAAGAACATCCGTCGCCGCTGGGAAGAGTTGAAGAGTGTCACTGAGAGTTTCGTGCGCGCGGCGGAGCAGGGGACGTTTGGCCCGAAGCCCGCCGACGCGTAAGCGAAAAAACTTTGCGAGCACCGGCGTCCGCCTCTTCGAAAAGCGCGCGTCGAACGGTCGAAAACGAGAAGAGAACAATGCCGGAGGATGTGCGCGTGCGCTCCCTCCTTCTCTGGGCTCCCATGTCCATGGGGCAACTTAGGGCCTGTGTTTGCACATGCCTTGAGCTAGTGCCGCACATAGGTGGCGCATGGTCTGCACTTTGCCGCAATCTGGCGCGGACCTTGGCTTGACTCGTGCCGGGCCTTGTCGCGACGTGAGCCACGCCTTGTCCCGATTCGGTGCGCACACAGTTCCGAAGCGATCCACGCAATGTGCGCGCGAGGGGTTATGACACTCGTTCCTCGCGGTTTGGCCGAGCTGGCAAGCGACCTGCTTAAGCCGACTGGATGCGCTTCTCCCGCCCGAGTGGGTGGCGAGGCGTAATCTCGCTACAAACACCCATGAAAAACACCATTATGACCAAGCACACCACCAAGTTGGCCGGTTTGGCCGCTTCGTTGCTCGCCCTGGCCGCGACCGCTTCGGCAGACGTCAAAGTCAACGAGAACATCAGCGTCAACGGCTACGCTGTTGGCTCTTGGACCTACACGGATGTCGATGGGGGCGGCCATCAAGAGACGTGGCTCGACTCCGGCGCGAACAGCCTGGACGCCGTGAAGCTCGGCGCGCTGTTCACCTACCAGTCGGTCAGTGCTTACGGCAGCGTGCTTTATCTCCCCGGCGCGGATGATGAGGCCGGCCTGCTTGAGGCCTATGCGACTTACGATTCTGGCGTGGGCCTGTCCATCACCGGTGGCAAATTCCTCAGCTATCTCGGCTTCGAGGCGTTCGACGCGGTGAACATGACCCAGCTCTCCTACGGTCTGACTTCCGGTATCCCGGCTTATCACACGGGCGTGAAGGTCGACTACTCCAGCGGCCCGGTTTCGTTCGGCGTCGCGGTGGTTGATTCCATCATGCCCTCCGGTTCCGGCTTCATCGAAGGCGACATGGATTTCGATGACGACGTCGGCATCGAGGCGATGATCTCCTACACGGGCATCGACAAACTCACGCTCTTCGCCGGCATCGCCGCTGAAGACGTCGATGGCGCGGACGATATGTTCACCTTCGACTTCTGGGCGTCTTATGCGCTGACGGAGAAGGTCACGCTCGCCGGTGAATACGCCTACTACAAGGACGAGGCGGGTGGTAAGACCAACTCCTGGCTCCTCTTCGCGAGCTATGCCTTCGACAGCAAGTGGTCGGTCATCGGCCGTCTCAGCGGCGCTGACTACAAGGGCGGCGGCGACGATCTGAAATACACGATCGCTCCGACCTACACCATCAACGACAACCTGGCGCTCCGCGCTGAGCTGTCCTTCGGTGATGGCGACAGCGGCGACTACACCTTCACCGGTGTGCAGGCCGTCTTCAAATTCTGATCTCCCGAGCCGCGTCTTGTGACGCGGCTCTTTTTTGAGCCGGCGGCGCTGCGCCGCCGCCGGTCTCACTCCAGATTCTCCCGCTCGCATCCCGGGTTCACGGATGCCCCATGCACTTCAACTTTTGGCGGGGTGGGTTGTGCTCCATCGCCACTGCGTGCCCCGCCGAATCTTTCCTCCAAAACCCATGATCACGAAATTCGGCAAACTCCTCGGCGTTGGCGCTCTCGCGCTCGGCGCTTTGCTCGGCACGGCCCGAGCGGCGGACACGGTCAAGGTCGGTGTCCTTCACTCCCTCTCCGGCACCATGGCGATCAGCGAAACTTCGCTGCGCGACGTGCTGTTGTTCACCTTCGACGAAATCAACGCCGCGGGTGGCATCAAAGTCGGCGGCAAGAGCTACAAGATCGAGCCCGTCGTCGTCGACGGCGCCTCGAACTGGCCGCTGTTCGCCGAAAAAGCGAAGCAGCTCCTCGAGCAGGACAAGGTCGCCGTCACGTTCGGCTGCTGGACGTCCGTGAGCCGCAAGTCCGTGCTCCCCGTGTTCGAAAAGAACAACGGTCTGCTCTTCTACCCCGTGCAATACGAGGGTGAGGAAGAGTCGCAAAACGTCGCCTACACCGCTGAGGCCGTTAACCAGCAAGCCACGCCCGCGGTCGACTACTTGCTCGAGCAAGGCTACACGAAGTTCTACCTGCTCGGCTCCGACTACGTTTACCCGCAGACGACCAACCTCGTCCTTCTCGAGTATCTCCTCAGCAAGGGCGTGCCGATCGAGAATATCGGCGGCGGCTTCCGCAAGGACGAGTCCGGCAAGATCATCTCCGCCGGCAAATACACGCCCTTCGGCCACACGGACTATCAGCAGATCGTCGCCGAGATTAAGCAGTTCGCGGCGGGTGGCGGCGCGGCCGTCATCAGCACCCTGAACGGCGACACCAACGTTCCGTTCTTCAAGGAATACGCGGCCTCCGGCCTCACCGCCGACACCTGCCCGGTCGTTTCCTTCTCGATTTCCGAGGACGAATTCCGCGGTCTGCCCGCCGACCAGCTCGTCGGTCAGCTCGGTTGCTGGACCTACTTCCAGTCGATCAACACGCCCGCGAACAAGAAGTTCGTTTCCGACTTCAAGGCCTGGCTCGCAAAGAGCACCGTGCCCGGCATCGTGAAAGAAGGCCGCGTCACCTGCTCGCCCATGGTGCTCAGCTACAACGGCGTTTACCTCTGGAAAGCGGCTGTTGAAAAGGCCGGCACGTTCGACGTCGACGCGGTTCGCGAGGCGTGGAAGAGCGGCATCTCGTTCGACGGTCCTGCGGGCAAGGTCACCACGCAGCCCAACATGCACCTCACCAAGAATGTTTACATCGGTGAGACGAAGTCCGACGGACAATTCAAGATCCTGCAGTCCTTCGACAACGTTTACGGCGAGCCCTGGCTGAAGGGTAAGTTCAAGTAAGCCAACGCCGCTTCACGGGTTAGTTCTCCAGCGGGGCGGGTCTCAAAAACCTGCCCCGCTTTGTTTTTCCGCTTCTCTACCGTCCGTCGATGAGACGCGGGTCATACCCCGAGTTTGGCACAACTCTAGCAATCCCCGCCGCGCGCGATGAAATTCCTGCTCCGTTTGTTCTGCGCTCTCGCTTGTTCGCTTACCCTCAGCCACGCCTTCGCCGCTGAGGATGAAACACCGCGGCAAACGCTCGCGCGTGCGATCCTCGCCGAGAACGCCGCCACCAAACGCACGATCCTCGGCTCGCTCGTCGGCCGGGCCGACGAAGAGGTCGGCGAGCTGCTCGTCGCGTGGCGGCAGGATGCCCTGTTCATTTACACGACGCCGGACAACACGCGCATTCCCGTCCGCCTGATCGGCCCGGCGGATGCCGCGGGCACCCATGCCGCCGTGCGCGTGATCGATGGCGAACCGCTGACGGATGCGGCCGGTGCGCCGCTGCGACTCGACAAAGGCGATCTCGAGTCGGTCGATCACAACGCGAATTTGCGCCGCGCGATGAAGGCCGTGCTGGATCTCATCGATCTCGGCGCCGCGCTTCCGGCGAAACGTATCCAAGCCATCAAGACGATCGGCCAAAGCCAGGACGCGGAAAAACTCCCCGCGATCCAGGCGCGGCTCGAAATCGAGACCGACAAAAATGCGATCGTGGCCCTGCGCGAAGCGCGCGCGCTGATCATGCTCAAGAGTGCGAAGGACGAGGACCGTCTCGAAGCGCTGCGCGAGTTGAAGGAAGTGCACACGCTTTCCAGCACCGATTTTATCAAGGGCGCGCTGTCTGATGCTCAGCGACGCAATCACACGCAGCTCACCAACGCCGCGCGCGCGGCGCTCAACGCCGTCGATCTGCACCGCGCGAAGGTCGATTTCTTCGGCACGCTTTTTCGCAGCCTCAGTCTCGGCAGCATTCTTCTCATCGTCGCCCTCGGCCTCGCGATCACGTTTGGCCTCATGGGCGTGATCAACATGGCGCACGGCGAGATGATCGCGATCGGCGCCTACACGACCTACGTTGTGCAAAACATTTTTGGCAGCGGCCTCGCGCTCTCGCCCTTCGGTATCTCGCTGTCGCTCCCCGGCATCAACTCGAGCGGCTGGGTTTATCAAAGCTACTTCATCGTGGCACTGCCGCTGAGTTTCCTCTGCGCCGCGTTCGTGGGAATTCTGCTCGAGCGCAGCGTCATTCAGTTTCTCTACCGCCGTCCGCTCGAGAGCCTGCTCGCGACGTGGGGCGTGTCGCTGATTCTGCAACAGATCCTGCGGCTCACGTTTGGCGCGAACAACGTTCAGGTCAGCAGCCCGATCTATCTCAGCGGCAACTGGACGGTGAACGACATCCTCTTCGGTTGGAATCGCGTGTTCGTGATCTGTTTCGCCGGGCTGATCGTGTTCGGTGTTTACCTCGTGCTCACGCGCACATCGCTCGGCCTGCTCATTCGCGCGGTGATGCAGAATCGCGGCATGGCCGCCTGCATGGGCGTGCGCACGACGCGGGTGAACATGCTGACGTTCGGCCTCGGCAGCGGACTCGCCGGACTCGCGGGCGCGTTTCTCAGTCAGATCGGCAACGTTGGTCCTTCGCTCGGCCAGAGCTACATCGTCGACAGCTTCATGGTCGTCGTGGTCGGCGGAGTAGGGAACCTCGTCGGCACGGTGATCAGCGGACTGGGCATCGGTTCGCTCGATCAATTCATCCAGCAGTATTCGCCGGCGCTCGCGTCCGCGTTTGCGACCGTGCCGTTTGTCGGCGGCTTCCTGCAGAACCTCGCGCAGGATTCCGCGGTATTCGGCAAGATTCTCGTTTTGTGCGGCATCATCCTCTTCCTCCAATGGCGACCCGCGGGCCTCTTCGTGACGCGCACCCGCAGCCTCGACTGATCGCGCCATGAACGACTCCTCTTCCAGTTCACGCGCGCGTCTCGAAATCATCGCCATCGCGGTGATTGCGACGCTGCTGATCGTCGTCATCCCCGTGCTCAACGCGCAGGGCGTGATCAGCAATTTCCACCTCAATCTCTGGGGCAAATATCTCTGCTACGCGCTGCTCGCGATTTCGGTGGATTTGCTCTGGGGCCACACGGGTCTGCTCTCGCTCGGCCAGGCGCTGTTCTTCGCGCTCGGTGGCTACATGCACGGCATGTATCTCATGCGCATGATCGGCGACCTTGGTCAGCACAAGCAGCCGATCCCGGACTTTCTCGTGTTTCTCGGTTGGACGAAACTTCCCGCGTTTTGGGAGCCGTTCGATAGTTTTGGCTTCGCGCTGGCGATGGTGTTTGTGCTGCCGGGAATCGTGGCGCTGATCTTTGGCTTCCTCGCGTTTCGTTCGCGCATCAAGGGCGTGTATTTCTCGATCCTCACGCAGGCGCTCACGTATGCCGGCGCGCTGATTTTCTTCCGCAACAACACCCTCATGGGTGGCAACAACGGCTTCACGGACTTCAAATTCATCCTCGGTTTCGATTTCCGTGATCCGGCCACGCCGCGGTGGCTGTTCATCGCGACGGCCGTGACGCTGCTGCTCGTGTTTCTCGGCTGCCGTTGGCTGCACACGACGAAGTTTGGCCTTGTGCAACGCGCGGTCCGTGACGGCGAGAATCGCGTGCTCTTCAGCGGCTACGCGTCCGCGCACTACAAGCTCTTCGTCTTCGTGCTCGCTGCGATCATCGCCGCGGTGGGCGGTGCGCTCTACGTGCCGCAGGTCGGCATCATCAATCCCTCCGAAATGACGCCCGACAAATCGCTCGAGGCAGTCGTGTGGGTCGCGGTCGGCGGACGCGCCACACTCATCGGACCGATCATCGGCGCGATCTCCGTCAACGCGCTCAAGAGCTGGGCCACGCGTGCGATTCCCGACCTGTGGCTCGTGCTGCTCGGCGGCTTGTTCATCTTGGTCGTGCTGTTCCTGCCCGGCGGTCTCGTGAGCCTGCCGAAACGCCTCGCTCCGCTGTGGCAAAAGTTCCGTCGCCCATCTGCGCCTGCCGCGGAATCGGCCGGCAAAGCCGCGAAGCAGTAATCGAAAATCGAGAATCCAAAATCGAAAATTCCCGATGCCTCACCCGATTCTCAACGTCGAGGACGTCTCCAAAACCTACGACGGCTTCAAGGCGATCTCGAAGCTCAACTTCTACCTTTTCGAAGGCGAACTGCGCACGGTCATCGGCCCCAACGGCGCCGGCAAATCGACCTTCTTCGACCTCATCTCCGGTCGCGCGCGTCCGGACACGGGCACGATCGTGTTCGGACAGGACACCGACCTGACCGCGCTCAACGAATACGAGATCAACCGTCTCGGCATCGGCCGAAAATTTCAGACGCCGAGCGTGTATGCCGAGCACACGGTTTGGGATAATCTCGTGCTCTCGCTCAAAGGACCGCGCGGTGTGTTCGCGTCGTTGTTTCACCGTCTGTCGTCCACCGATCGCGACCGGCTCGACGAGTTGCTGAAACTCATCCGCCTCTCCGAAAAGCGTTCGTGGAAAGCCGGCCAGCTCGCGCACGGCGAGAAACAGTGGCTCGAGATCGGCATGCTGCTCGCCACCGAACCGCGCCTGCTGCTCGTCGACGAACCGGCCGCCGGCATGACCGACGAGGAAACACATCGCACGGGCGAACTGCTCCTCTCGCTCGCGGGCAAACACAGTCTCATCGTCGTCGAGCACGACATGACCTTCGTGCGCCAGATCGCGCGCGATGGCGAAGTGACCGTGCTCCACCAGGGCACCGTGCTCTGCGAAGGAAAATTCGACGACGTCCAATCCAATCCCAAGGTCCGCGAAGTCTACCTCGGCCGCGGCAAGCACGGCACTCGTTAGTATGAATCCAGGCCACAGAGAGCACGGAGGTCCGACACCGAGTTCACAGAGGCAATCCGGTATTCACTCCGTGATATCTGTGTCCGAGCTCCGTGCCCTCTGTGGCTAATCTCTCGTCCATGTCCGCTCTTCTCCAACTTTCCTCGATCGAAACCTACATCGGCGGTTCGCGCATCCTCCGCGGCGTCGATCTCGAGATAAGTCCCGGCGAGGTGGTCGCGCTCATGGGGCGCAATGGGGTGGGCAAGACCACGACCCTACGTTCGATCACCGGCGTT
This sequence comes from Opitutus sp., assembly GCA_024707325.1. Classification (GTDB taxonomy): domain Bacteria; phylum Verrucomicrobiota; class Verrucomicrobiia; order Opitutales; family Opitutaceae; genus Opitutus. The sequence continues at coordinate 1,971,566 of JANPZY010000001.1, forward strand.
CTTCCCGTGCGCTCCGGCACGATCACGTTTGCCGGAGAACGGATCGACGGATTGCCGATCGATGTCCGTGCGCGCAAGGGCATCGGCAACGTGCCCCAAGGCCGTGACATTTTTCCGCACCTCACTGTCGAGGAGAACCTCCAGGTCGGCTTGGTGGTGCACGGACGAAAAAGGCGCGGAGGCGAAAGCGATGCTCGATCGCGTCTATGAACTTTTCCCGGTGTTGAAGGAAATGCTGCGCCGCAAAGGCGGCGTGCTTTCCGGTGGCCAGCAGCAACAACTGGCGATCGGTCGCGCGCTGCTCACCGATCCGAAGCTGCTGATCCTCGACGAGCCGACCGAAGGCATCCAGCCGTCGATCATCGAGCACATCGGCGACACGTTGAAGAAACTGAAGACGAGCAACCTCTCCGAGGAGGAGCGCACTGCGCAGGCCCGCCAGGAGTCCGCAGAGATTCAACACGCCGTGAAAGAGCTGAAGAAGGACGGTCGTCTCGCCATCCTGCTCGTCGAGCAATACGTCGATTTTTGCCGCGACGTCGCCGACCGTTTTTACGCGATGGATCGTGGCGCGGTCGTCGTCTCCGGCCCCATTGCCAACCTCACCGACGAAGTCGTGAAGCAACATCTCCAAGTTTGAAATTGCGGATTTCGGAACGCGGACTGCGGAATAGTTCAGCCGCGGTCATTCGTCTCTCGTTTCGTTCCGCAATCCGCACTCCACATTCCGCAATTCGATGCACCTGACCCCTCGCGAACGCGAAAAACTCCTCATCGTCACGGCCGCGGATCTCGCCCGCCGTCGTCAGGCGCGCGGACTCAAACTCAACTATCCCGAGTCCGTCGCGATCATCACCTACGAGATCATCGAGGGCGCGCGCGACGGAAAGACCGTGGCCGAGCTGATGAGCTTCGGCACCACGATTTTGAAGAAAGACGACGTCATGGAAGGCGTCGCCGAAATGATCCACGAAGTGCAAGTCGAGGCGACGTTCCCCGACGGCACCAAGCTCGTCACCGTGCACCATCCGATTCGGTGATTTTCGATTTTGGATTCTCGATTTTCGATTCCCGAAGATCCGCCACGCACGTCCCAAACTAAAATCGAAAATCCCAGATCCGCTCGGCCACATCGCCGTCGCCCCAATCGAAAATCGAGAATCCAAAATCGAAAATCCCTCCATGGTTCCCGGCGAAATCATTCCTGCCTCCGACGCGGCTCCGCTCGACGCCAACCTGAATCTCGAGACGAAGACGCTCAGCGTCGCCAACACCGGCGATCGTCCGATTCAGGTCGGTTCGCATTTTCATTTCTTCGAAACCAACGAAGCGCTCCGCTTCGATCGCGCCGCCGCGCGCGGTTTTCGTCTCAACATCCCCGCCGGCACCGCCGTGCGCTTCGAAGCCGGCGACACCAAGACCGTGGAACTCGTCGCTCTCGCCGGCACCCGCGAAGTCTACGGCCTCAACGCGAAAGTGAATGGAAAACTCTGAAGTTACACAGAGGGCACGAGAGGCTGCACAGAGGCCACCGAGCTTTTCGATGAACTCATCTCAGTGATCTCTGTGTCACCTCTCGTGTCCTCTGTGTAACTGCATTGGAAAATTACCTCCCCCTCTCATGCCTCTGAAACTCACCCGTCGCCAATATGCCGAGATGTTCGGCCCAACGGTCGGTGATCGCGTCCGGCTCGCCGACACCGAGTTGTTTGTCCAGGTCGAGCGCGACCTCATCGCCGAAGGCGGCGGCTACGGCAACGAGATCAAATTCGGCGGCGGCAAAGTCATTCGCGACGGCATGGGCCAGTCGCCCACCGCGCTCGATGCCGAGTCGCTCGATCTCGTCATCACCAACGCACTCATTCTCGATCCCGTGCTCGGCGTCATCAAAGCCGACATCGGTATCAAACACGGCCTGATCGTCGGCATCGGTCACGCGGGCAATCCCGGCATCCAGAGCGGACTCGGCTCCGTGTTCGTCGATCCGCGCACGAAAAAGAAAAACCCGATGATCGTCGGCGCCGCGACCGAAGTCATCGCGGGCGAAGGCTGCATCGTCACCGCGGGCGGCATCGACACCCACATCCATTTCATCTGCCCGCAGCAGATCGACGAAGCGATTTCGTCGGGCGTCACCACCATGCTCGGTGGCGGCACCGGTCCCGCGACCGGCACGTATGCGACGACGTGCACGCCCGGCGCGTGGAACATCCACCGCATGCTCGAGGCCGCCGAGGCCTATCCGATGAATCTCGGTTTCCTCGGCAAAGGAAACTGCGGCACGCCCGAACCGCTCCGTGAACAAATCCTTGCCGGCGCCATCGGCCTGAAACTGCACGAAGACTGGGGCACCACGCCCGCTGCCATCGATGTGTGTCTCGGCGTCGCCGACGAACTCGATGTGCAGGTCGCGATCCACACCGACACGCTCAACGAAGCCGGCTTCGTCGAAGAAACGATCAAGGCTTTCAAGGGCCGCACGATTCACACTTTCCACTCCGAAGGCGCGGGCGGCGGTCACGCGCCCGACATCATTCGCGTGTGCGGCGAGGCCAACGTGCTGCCGTCGTCCACGAATCCCACGCGTCCTTACACGGTGAATACGATCGATGAGCACCTCGACATGCTCATGGTCTGCCACCACCTCGATTCGAAGATTCCCGAGGATGTCGCGTTCGCTGAGTCGCGCATTCGCCCGGAAACCATCGCCGCCGAAGATCGCCTGCACGATCTCGGCGCGATCTCGATGACCTCGTCCGACTCGCAGGCGATGGGCCGCGTCGGCGAAGTCATCATCCGCACGTGGCAGACCGCGCACAAAATGAAGGTGCAGTTCGGCGCGCTCTTTGGCGCGAAGCACGGCGCCGCCGATAATTTCCGCGCGCTGCGTTATCTCGCCAAATACACGATCAATCCCGCGATCGCGCATGGCATCTCGCACATCGTCGGTTCGCTCGAAGTCGGCAAACTCGCCGACATCGTGATCTTCAAGCCCGCACTTTTCGGTGTGAAACCGGAGCTCGTCTTGAAGGGCGGCTTCATCGCATGGGCCAACATGGGCGATCCCAACGCATCGATTCCCACGCCGCAGCCCACGTTCTATCGTCCGCAGTTCGGAGCCGCCGGCCGTGCGCTCAATTCGACGAATGTCACTTTCGTGAGCCAGGCCGCGCTCGAGCAGGGCACGTTGAAAAATCTTGGCCTGCAGCGCCGACTCGAAGCCGTGAAAAACTGCCGCAAGGTCACGAAGCGCGACATGGTGCTCAACGACGCGCTGCCGAAGATCGAAGTCGATCCCGAGACCTACACCGTGAAGGCAGACGGCGAGTTGCTCACCTGCGAGCCCGCCAAGGTTCTCCCGATGGCGCAGCGGTATTTTCTGTTTTGAGGCTCGGTGGTGAAGGTAGGGCGAGGCGTCCCCGCCGAGCCGCACGCGCCTCACGAATTAGCGCCGCTTAGGTGGAGCGCGACGTCCCCGTCGGGCTTTTCTTTTTCTGGCGAATCCCACCCCAACAGAGCCCGGCGAGGATCCCGTATTCAGTTTCCGGTGTCCTTTGTCATTCTGAGCGAAGCGAAGAATCCAGTATGCGCTTCGCTGCGGAGCACGGCTACGCACCTCTCGCTGGATTCTTCGCTCCGCTCAGAATGACAGGAAAGAGAAGCCCTTGTCTGTCTTTTCTTCCGCGTTTCCGCCCCTCCGTGTTTCCGCGCTTAGCTCGGTCCCTTCCGTGCTTCCGTGTTTCCGTGATGAGTCTCGACTCATGCCTCACCGTGGCTCCGTTCGGCGCGCACATCATCCCGACCGTGTCCGCACCCTGGCCCGACCTTGTCCGCACTTGGTCTCGACCCGAACCGCACTCAGACGCGACTCGTGGCGAACGCTTTGGCCGATTCTGTGTCTGTCTGCGGGCTTGCCTGCGTAAACTGTAGGCGGATAACTGAGAGTCTTAAATTACATGAAGAAAGCGCTGATCACCGGCATCACCGGTCAGGACGGTTCCTATCTTGCCGAGCTGTTGCTTAGCAAAGGTTACGAGGTGCACGGCATCATCCGTCGCGCGTCGACTTTTAACACGAGCCGGATCGACCACCTCTATCGCGACCCGCACGTCAATGGAGTGAAGCTATTCCTCCACTACGGCGACCTCGCGGACTCGGTGCAGATGGTGAAGCTGCTTTACGATCTGCAGCCCGACGAAATTTATAACCTCGGCGCGCAGTCGCACGTGCGCGTGTCGTTCGACATCCCGGAATACACGGGCGACGTCGTGGGACTCGGTTCCGTGCGCATTCTCGAGGCGATCCGCGAAGCGGGTCTCGTGAAGAAGTGCCGTTATTATCAGGCGTCTTCGTCGGAGATGTTCGGCAAGGTGCAGGAAGTGCCGCAGGTGGAGACGACGCCGTTCTGGCCGCGCTCTCCGTATGGCTGCGCCAAGATGTATGCGCACTGGCTCACGGTGAACTATCGCGAGAGCTACAACCTGCACGCGTCTTCCGGTATTTTGTTCAACCACGAGAGTCCGCGTCGCGGCGAAACCTTCGTCACGCGCAAGATCACGCGCGCGGCGACTCGCATCAAACTCGGTCTGCAGGACGCGCTCTACATGGGCAACCTCGACGCCCAGCGCGACTGGGGCTACGCGAAGGAATACGTGGAAATGATGTGGGTGATGCTCCAGCAGGAGAAGCCCGACGACTACGTCGTCGCGACCAACGAGACGCACACGGTGAAGGAGTTTATCCAGGAAGCGTTTGGTCAGCTGAATCTCGACTGGGAGAAATACGTGAAATACGACGCGCGCTATGAGCGTCCGGCCGAGGTCGATCTGCTGATCGGCAATCCCGCGAAGGCCAAGCGCCAGCTCGGTTGGGAGCCGAAGGTGCGCTTCAAGGAGCTCGTGAAGATCATGGTCGACGCCGATCTCGAACTCGCCAAGCGCGAGGCGCAGATCGCGGCACTGCCGGTCGCGAGCTGATCGCTCCGCCGGATGATCGATGCAGGCGGGCTTCGTGTCGCGATGACTCGCCCTGCGTGATTTCCGTGCTTCCGTCTCTTTTATGAAGCTCTTCATCGCAGGTTCCAACGGCATGGTCGGTGGCGCGCTCGTGCGGCGTTTTCAGCAAGAGCCGGGCGTCACGCTCATGGTGCGCTCGCGTCGCGAGCTCGACCTGACGAACCAGGGCGCGGTGGATGCGTTTTTTGAGCTCGAGAGACCCGATGTCGCGATCATCGCCGCGGCCAAGGTGGGCGGTATCCAAGCCAACAATACATATCCGGCGGACTTCCTGATCGATAACCTCGCGATCGCGGCGAACTCGATCCAGAGCGCGCATCGCCACGGCGTGAAGCGGCTGTTGTTTCTCGGCAGCTCGTGCATTTACCCGAAGCACGCGCCGCAGCCGATGCCGGAGGATTGCTTGCTGACGGGGCCGCTCGAGCCGACCAACGAGGCCTACGCCATCGCCAAGATCGCGGGCCTCAAGCTCTGCCAGTATTACCGCAAGCAGCACGGCGTGCTGTTTCACTCGGCGATGCCGACCAATCTCTACGGTCCGGGCGACAACTACCACCTGCAGAACTCGCACGTGATGCCGGCGCTGATCCGGAAGTTTCACGAAGCGAAGCTCGCGGGGAAACCGGAGGTCGTCGCGTGGGGCACGGGTTCGCCGCGGCGCGAATTTTTGCACGTCGACGATCTCGCGGATGCGTGCGCGTTTCTCCTGAAGCTCGAGTCACCGCCGGACTGGATCAACATCGGCGTGGGCGAGGATGTTTCGATCAAGGAGCTCACGGAAACGGTGGCCGAGGTCGTCGGTTTCCAGGGCAAGGTCGTGTGGGACGCGAGCAAGCCCGATGGCACGCCGCGCAAATTGATGGATGTTTCGAAGCTCACCGCGCTCGGCTGGAAGGCAAAGATCGGCCTGCGCGAGGGCGTGAAGCTGGCTTACGAGTCGTTCCTCCACGAAACGGCCGCGGGCACGTTGCGCGGATGATTTTTGTGGCGCGACGGGGCGGCGGTTCCGATGCTCGGCGCTGAGCGCATGAGCGACGACACGAACATCGAAGAAGAGTCCGGACCCAAGAAGACCTTCTGGGAACACTTGGGCGACCTGCGCACGGCGCTGCTGCGTTCGTCGGTCGTGGTCGGTATCATGCTGATCGCCTGCCTTCTGCTCGGCGACCGGTTGATCGCGGTGCTCGAGTATCCCGTCCGCAAGATCGACCTGTTTCAGACGCCGAAACCGACCGTGGCTTTTCGCATCGGCACGGCGGAGCTGGGACCCTTCAACCTCACGCCGGAGCAACTTGCCACGCTGCCGCCCGATGGCGGGCCGCAGTATGTGTTCGAAATGGGGATCGGTCAGGTCGGCGAAGAGCAGGTGCCGACGTTGAAGCTGCTGCCGCCGGATCCCAATGCCACGAGTCTGCGGATCCGGCTGCTCAACTTGAGTCCGGTCGAAGCGTTCTTCGTGGTGTTTCGCGTGGCGATCTACGGCGCGATCATCCTCTCGTCGCCGGCGTGGTTGTATTTCCTCGGACAATTTTTCCTGCCTGCGCTGCACATGACGGAGCGGCGTGCGCTGTTCACCTGGATGGGGTGGGGCACGGTCCTGTTTTTCATGGGCGTGGCGATGACCTATTTCGGTCTGTTGCCGATCGCGCTGCGAGCTTCGGTGGAGTATTCCAACTTGCTCGGTTTCGAGGCGCACGACTGGCGCGCGAACGAATACATCAACTTCGTCACCAAGTTCATGCTCGGCATGGGCATCGGTTTTCAGTTCCCGATCGTGGTGCTGCTCCTCGTGAAGATGGGTTTCCTGACCTATCGGGATTTGATGCGCTACCGCCGTCACGTGATCGTATTCTGCCTCATTGCGGGTGCGTTGCTCACGACGCCCGAGGTGATCACGCAGATCGCCATGGCGGTGCCGCTCTATATCCTCTACGAAATCAGCATCATCATCGCGTGGTATTGGGACCGCAAAAAGCGGCGCGAAGAGGGTGCGAGCTGACGCGGCAGCCTGCGGCCGCGATACGTAACCAGCCGACTGTAGCTGCGATCCGGCGGGCGTGTCCGCCGATGGCTCAAGTTTGCTCCCACCGTGCCGTTTGAAGGTGGGGTTCACCGACGATGTCCGACCTAGTCACAGGCGCGGGTGATCCCGCGCAGTCATCCAGGAGTGCGTCGCCCTTGGTGGGTGCCGCCGGCTCGCGCGCGCCGTCGAAACACCAACTCGTGCCCGGGCAGCGCTGGCGCGATTTCCTGGTCGGCGATGCGCTCGACGCATCGGGCATGGTTTTCCGGGCGGAAAACGCGTCGTCGATGGACGAAGTGATTCTGCGGGCGAGTCCGATCACCGATGCCACCGAATGGCGTCGCGGCGCCTGGGAGCGGCTCGTCGCGATGACCGACAAGCCCATCGTGCAATGCCTCGATGCGGTCGAGGAAAACGGCTGGCGTTACGAAAGCTCCGCGATGCCCGACGCGATGACGTTGCGCGGGTGGATGTCGAGCCACCTCGGCGGGGGCGACGACGTGGAGGAAGTCGTGCGGCAGCTCGCGCCGATCCTCGCCGCCATGCATCGCGAAGGCGTCGTGCATCTCAATCTCCGGCCCGACACGATCTACGTGCGCGAATCCGAGCGCGGACTTGAGTTTCTGCTCGGTGGCTTCGAAGCGGCGACGCTCTACACGCAGCCGCGGCTCGCGCCCGCGGAAGTCGATCCATTCTACGCGCCGCCGGAGGCCGCGGGCCTCACGCATCATCAACCCGGCTCGCGGCTTTGCGCGTGGGATTGGTGGTCCCTCGGCCGCATTATTCAGGAATACGTGCTCGGTCAGCACATCCTCGGTGTGCTGCTCGTGCGCGACGTCACGCGTCGCACGCCCGAACTCCGCGAGAAGGCCGAGCAGCTGCTCCTCGAGCGCATGCCGCAGGGTTACAAAGCCGGTGCGGTCGAAGAGATGCCGGACGTGCCGCCGGCGACGATGACGCTGTTGCGCGGATTGCTTTCAAGTTCGGCCGAGGCGCGGTGGGGCTGGGACGCGGCGCAGCGCTGGCTCAATCACGAGAGCGTGCGCGAGCACTACGATCTTCCCCGCACCGCTCGCCTGTGGTCGTGGAAAGGCCGCGCGTTCACGCTGCAGGAAGCGGTCGAGTTTTTCACGACGGAGGAGCACTGGGAGGAAGGCGAATACAACCTCTTCACCGCGGAAGATCCGACGACGCTCGCGCACTTTCTGCAGGAAACGCCGCGGCATCGCGACGAGTGGGAACGGCTGAAAGCCGCGCTCGATCTCGCGGAGCTGCCGGTGTGGGAAAACGTGCAGCCCGCGGCGCAGCGCCCGGCGATCGCCGCCGCCGGCTGGCTCGCGCTCGCAGGCATGTCGGGCGCAGCCACGCAACTGCGCGTGCGCGGCCGCGTCGTCGACGTCGTGGGCATCATGGAATGGCTCGGCGATCCCACCGCGATGGATGCGGCGGCGATCGTGAACGGGTTGCTCGCGGCGCCGTTCGTGAAGTTCATCGAGCCGCTCGATGCCGCGGCCGGTCGCGTGCTCACGACCTTGTCCGAAACGGGACGCCACGCGGTGCATGTGTGCATCGAACACGGCTGGCTCGATCCGCAGGATGGCGATCGGCATGCGCGCCTGCTGATGCTGACGCTCCATCCCGCGAAGCAACTCGCGGAAATCGCAGCGCGCCTGCGTTCCAGCTACGCGACTTGTCGGCATCCGGTGCTGGCGCGGATGCTCGCCAGCGAAAAGCTGGAACCATGGGAGCAGGTGGTGCTCGCCTACACCGGCGAGTCGGCGCACCGGCATCAATTTGTCACGCATGCAGAGTGGACGCGTGAGCGCCTCGAGGAACTTGCGGGCATCGCTCGCCAGCTGTCCCGCGTGCTCTTCTGGCGAAAACTCCGGGGCGTGCTGCGCATCATCGCGCCGGGCGGCCGCCCGTATATCGCGTTCGCCGTGGCCGTGGCGGCGGGCGGATTGCTGATCGGTGGATTCTCCGGCTCGCTCCTCGCGGGTGGCGCCAGTCTGGTGGTTTTGGCGGGTCTGGCGTTCGGCGCCTTGTGGTGGCTCCGGCGCACGCTCGCGCGTCTCGATCCTGAGGCTCGCCCGTGGAACTGGCGGGATACGGCCGGTCGCTGCGCGACCGAGTTGGTGCGTTTTCGTGAATTCGAAAACGTGTCCACCGCGGAGCTCGTTGGGCGGCTCGAAGCCGCGCGGGCCGAGTTTCGGCGGCTCAGCGAGACCAACACGCTCCCGTCGGAGCTGGCCGATCCACCTTGGTGGCAACTGGGTGCAATCATCGCGGCCGCTGCGATCCTCTGCAGCACGGCGGTTTGGTTCACGACCCGCGGCGATGACGAACAATGGCTCGAAGACATCGCGGCGAACTCCCGCACTCTGCCGGATATGCCGCCGGCCCCGGCGGAGTTTACGCCTGAGCAGTTGGTGGCGTCGGGACTTTACGAAGTCGTCGACGATGGCTTCGGCCGCGGCCTGCGTGGTCCGCTCAAGTCATGGAAACTGCACGCGCCCGGCGAGGTCGCGCCGCTGCCGGTGAAAGCCCACGCGCCGGCGTCGGCCGATCAAGCAGCCTTCGCCTTGGTGAGCGCCACGCTCACGCTCCAACCCTACGCCCGCAGCGCCGTGCACGTGCTCCTCGCGGTCCGTGTGCCGACCACGCGCGGATTTGGCGTGATGATCTTCAACACTCGCGATCGCGTGCTCGTGAGCCGCGAGGTCATTCTCACCGAGGAGCCGTTGGAACACGAAACCTGGTATCAACTTGGGCGTCGCCGCGTGCTTTTCCTCGAGCCCCCGCTGCCGATCGGCGAGGAAATTTCCCTTGCGCCGCCCTGAGGTCTTTGGGGTCATGAGCGTTCATCATGATCGCACCCGAGACCTTCGACCACATCGAGAACATCAAGAAGCGAGCCGGCCATCTATGGAGGTTTCTTTAACTGCGAACAAAAGCAGCGCGAGATAGAGGCCATGGAGGGCGAGATGGGCGCGCCCACGTTCTGGGATAACAACGATCGCGCCCAGAAGCACATCGCCAAGCTCAACGGCCTCAAGAAAACCATCCTGCCGGTCGTCGCGTTTCAAAAGCGCGTCGACGATCTGCCCGTCATGGTCGAGCTCGTCGAAGCCGCCACAGGCGCCGAGCAGGAGATGTATGCAAAGGAGCTCGACGAGCAGGTGGTCGCCATGACCACGGAACTCGACGAACTCGAGATCGCGTCGTTCCTCACGGGCCAGTTCGACAAGAACAACGCCATCTTCTCGATCCAGGCCGGCGCCGGCGGCACCGAGTCCAACGACTGGGCCGACATGCTCTTCCGCATGTATACGCGCTGGGCCGAGCGTCGCGGGTTCACCTACGAACTCCAGGACGTGCAGCCCGGCGATCAGGCGGGCATCAGCAAGGCCACCATTCTCATCAAAGGCGAAAACGCCTACGGCTACGCCAAGGCCGAGCGCGGTGTGCACCGTCTCGTGCGCATCAGTCCGTTCGACGCCAACAAGCGCCGTCACACGTCGTTCTGCGCCGTGGACGTCGTCGCCGAAATCACCGAGGACATCGACGTCGAGATCAACGAGAACGATCTCCGCATCGATGTCTATCGCTCCTCCGGCAAGGGCGGTCAGGGCGTCAACACCACCGACTCCGCCGTGCGCATCACGCACATCCCGAGCGGCATCGTGGTCGTCTGCCAAAACGAGCGTTCGCAGCTCAAGAACAAGGCCGCCGCGATGAACGTCTTGAAAGCCCGCCTGTATGAAAAGAAGCAGGACGAGCAGCGCGCCGAGATGGACAAGTTCTACGGCGAAAAAGGCGAAATCGGTTGGGGCGCGCAGATTCGCAGCTACGTGTTGCAACCTTACCAGATGGTGAAGGACCTCCGCACGGGCGTGAGCACGAGCGACACGCAGGCCGTCCTCGACGGCGACATCGACCGGTTCATCAACGCCTGGCTTCGCGCCGGCTGCCCGCGCCACCGCAACAAAGACATCCAGATGGACGAGTGAGCGGGCGCGTGATGGCCGGATTTGCGAGGAACTGACACGTTTATTCCCGTCTTTCCCTCGCGCTTCCGGCCTTCACTCTTTCAGTGCACAGTTCTCCACGCTGCATGAACCTCTCTCACGAACAAATCCGCTCCGCGCTCGCCGCCCAGCCGTTGTTCGAAGACAAGACGTGGCAGCTCTCGCCGTCCGCGTGGGTGCTCACGCCTGAGCAACACGCGCAGCTCGAGGCCATCGGTGCCGCCTGTCTCGAGTTTCACCAAGCGCTGGAGTCGCTGTATCTCCGCGCCGCGGCGGGAAAAAATCTCCTGCGCAATAAACCGCTCACCGCGCCGTGGGTCGTGGATTATCTCGATCGCGGCAAACCCGCCGCGCTGATCGAGCATGCGCGCGATCCGAAAAACCGTGGCGCGTTTCCCACGGTGCTGCGGCCGGATCTTCTGCTCACCGACGACGGATTCGCGCTGACCGAACTCGATTCCGTGCCCGGCGGCATCGGCCTCACCGCGTTTCTCAATCGTCTCTATCGCGACGGTGGGCAGTCGGGCGTGATCGGCGCCGACGACGCGATGGTGAAAAACTTTCACGCCTCGCTCGCTGCGCTGCGTCCCGAGTTGCCGAATCCGCTCATCGTCATCGCCGTGAGCGACGAAGCCGCGACCTACCGGCCCGAGATGGAGTGGCTCGCGCATCAGCTCCAGCTCCTCGGCAAGCGCGTCTTCTGCCTCAAGCCTGAAGATATTTTCCCGCTCGGTTCGCAGCTTTGTTTCGATGTCGAAGGCAACCCCGAGAAGATCGATATCATCTATCGCTTCTTCGAACTCTTCGACCTCGCGAACGTTCGCACCGCGAAGTTCATCTTCGAAAGCTGGGCCGCCGGCGAAGTCGCGATTGCGCCGCCGCTGCGCCATTTCCAGGAGGAGAAACTCGCGCTCGCGCTTTTCCATCACCACCTGCTGCAGGACTACTGGCAGGAAGCGCTCAGCAGTCGCGCGCTCAAACTCCTGCGTGCGCTCATTCCGCAATCCTGGGTCATGGATCCTGCGCCGCTGCCGCCCGGCGCCGTGCTCGACGGACCGCGCATCGGTGGACGCGCCCTCAACAACTGGCGCGACCTCGCGAACGCGTCGCAGAAGGAGCGCGATCTCATCATCAAAGTCAGCGGCTACCACGAAACCGCGTGGGGCGCGCGCAGCGTGGTGCTCGGCAGCGATTGTTCACGCGACGAGTGGCAGCAAGGCATCGAGCGCGCGATCGAACTCGCGCCGGAAAACCTGCACATTCTCCAAACCTATCGGAAACCGAAGCGCGCCGAGCATCCGCTCTACGTGCCCGCGTCTCCGGAAAGTGGAGACAGCGGATTCGCCTCGGTGACGCGCGCCGGCCGCCTGCGGCTGTGCCCGTATTACTTCGTGATCGGCGGCAAGGCGCAGCTCTCCGGCGCACTCGCGACGTTCTGCCCGCCTGACAAGAAGATCATCCACGGCATGCAGGACGCCGCGCTCCTCCCGACCCGAGTCGGGTAAGAGTCCGCACCGGGTCGAGCCACAGTCCGTCTCGAGTCGGGACAAGGTGCGCACCACGTCGAGCCAAGGTGCGGGCATGGTCGAGACAGGGTGCGGACGATGTCGCGACGAAGTGCGGCGCGAGGGGAGATTGATCACGGAAATACGGAAGCACGGAAACAGCTGGAATCGCGGAAACGCGGAGGAAGAAAGACAGAGAGGAGTTTCCCGTTCCTGTCATTCTGAGCGCAGCGAAGAATCCAGTGAGCGCTTCGCTGCGGACCACGGCTACGCATCTCCAACTGGATTCTTCGCTTCGCTCAGAATGACAAAGAGACCGCAAAAAATGGGGGCTGCGGCGCTCTCATCGCGGCTGGGTGGCTCTCGAACGCGACGAGGGCGTCGCGTCTCCATTTGTGAGTTCGGTGGAGCCCGGCGTCCTCGCTGGTTGTCGGCTGTGCGGGCAAAAGTCGTGCCGCGCTAGCGTGCGGAGCACTCCGTAATCTTTCTCTTTCTCGATCGTTCGCGTCGCGAATTCGAGAACGAGAACGATTACGAGAACGACCGGGGGCGATGGCGCTCAGTCGAAGAACGCGACGCAGACGGGCATCGAGACGATGGCGGTCGAGTCGATCTTCGTGAGCCGGCCGGTGCTCGCATCCACGCGAAAGACGGTGAGGTCGTTCGAGGTTTGATTGGCAGCGACGAGCCACTTGCCGTCGGGCGAGAGCGCGAAGTTGCGCGGGTGCTTGCCGCCCACCGGCACGGTTTCCACGTGCGAGAGTTTGCCCTGCGCGGCGTCGAAGCGGAAGACGACGAGGCTGTCGTGGCCGCGATTGGAGCCGTAGACGTATTCACCGTTTGGATGCACGCGCACTTCGGCCGTCGTGTTTTCGCCGGTGAAACCGGCGGGCAGCGTCGATTGCGTGTCGGTCGGCGTGAGCGAGCCGTTGGTGGCGTCGTAGGCGTAGCAGACGAGCGTGCCGCCCATTTCGTTGATCACGAAAAGATGGCGGCCGTCGCGCGAGAAGGCCGCGTGGCGCGGGCCGACGCCGGGCTCGGTGGTGATGAACGGCGGTTCGGCGGGCGTGAGTGTCGCGGCTTCGGGATCGAGCCGGTAGGTGAAGATTTTATCGAGCCCGAGATCGCAGACGATCACGTGGCGGTTGTCCGGCGAGATCGTGACGGAGTGCGCGTGCGCGGTGTCCTGTCGCTCGCGGTTCACGCTGGAGCCGCGGTGTTGAAGCAGCGTGCCCGGGCGGCCGAGTTTTCCGTCTGGGCCGATGGGCAGCGAAGCGACGACGCCGGTGTGATAGTGCGCGACGACGAGCGTGCGGCCAGTCTGATCGACGACGAGATGGCAGGGCGCCTTGCCGCCGGCGGGTTGCGGCGCCTGGAGTGGCGTGAGCGAAAGCGTGAGCGGATTGATCGCGTAGGCGCTGGCGAGCGCGTCGGTTTCGCTGACGGCGAAGAGAAAGCGCTTGTCGGGCGAGAGCGCGACGAAGGACGGATTCGACGTTTCGGCTGCGACAACCGGGGTGGAGAGCGCGCCGGTCGCGGCGTCGAGGTCGACGCGATAAATGCCTTTGCCGCCGCTGCGGGTATAGGTGCCGAGGAAGAGGTGGTGCTTGTGCATGTCGATTATCCGCAAAACCGCGCATCATCGCGCGGGAGTTTCAGCGTGCAAGAGCCGCGTCGCTCAATCGATGAGTGCGCGGCGCGGTTTCAAGAAGGGGCGGCTTTTTCGCGCGCGCGTCAGGCGTCGGGTTCGCCGTGTTCCGGCAGCCACCACGAAGCGATGGCCGCCGCGAACGCGACGCCACTCGAGATGAGCAGCGCGGTGCGGAAATCGCCGACGGGTGCGAGCCAGCCGAAGATCACCGACGCGATCGCGGCGGCGAGACGTCCGATGTTGAAACAGAAACCCGCACCCGTGGTGCGAAGCAGGGTGGGGAAGAGTGGCGGCAGATACATTGTGAAGAGCCCGAACACGCCGGAGAAAAGTCCGACGAGCGGCACCCAGAACCACGCGAGTTCGCCGAAGCCGCGCGGCACGATGAACGCGCCCGCCATGCTGGCGAAGAGCGCGAACATGAGGACGAGGATCGCGCGGCGGTTGCCCCACAGCCGCGCGAACCAGCCGGCGAGATAATTGCCGCCGATCGAGACGAAGATCATGAGGAAAAACGCGGCGGAGATGAGCCGCGTGATTTCGCCCGGGGGCGTGCCTTCCTCCGCGAGCAAGCGACGGAGATGTTGCGCGTGCCAGAACAGGAACAACCACCACGCGGAAAGGCTGAGTGCGCAAACCGTGAGCGTGCGCCACGTGGTGCTCGCAACCCGGCCGCGGAAGAGATCGACGATGCCCGGCTTCGGCGCATCGGTCGCCTCCGCGCGATGCCACGTTTCGGGCTCGGGCACGTGCTTGCGGATCCAATACACGACGAGCGCGGGCAGCACGCCGATGAGAAACACGTAACGCTCCGGCGGCGGATTCGGCAGGAACGACAGCAGCGCGACGATGGCGGACGCGAGCAGGATGCCGACGTTAACGGCGGTTTGGAGAATCGCCGCGAGCCACGGACGCCAGGCCTTGGGCCATGTTTCCGCGATGAGAGAAGCGCCGACCGCCCACTCGCCGCCGATGCCGAGTGCGGCGATGAAGCGAAAGATCATCAGTTGCCACCACGTCTGGGCGATCGCGCACAAGCCGGTGCACACCGCATACGTGAGCACCGTGAGCGCGAGCGTGCGGCTGCGTCCAAGTCGATCGCCGAGTCGGCCGAAAAACGTGCCGCCGAGCGCCCAGCCGACGAGAAACGCGGCTTGGATGTAGGCGCTCTTTTCCTTCACTGCCGGATCGGCCGCGCTGTCGACGCCGAGCAACGTCACGACCAGCGGTGCCGCCACCAGCGTGTAGAGGTGAAGCTCGAGCCCGTCGAACAACCAGCCGAGCCAAGCGGCGATTCCGGACTTCCATTGATGGGGTTTTAGATCGCGGAGGCGGGTCGCCGCTTCGGGGGGCATGGTGCGCCACTGTTTGGCGGCAAGCGGTTGAGTCAACCACACGCTAAGCTCTCTCAACCGCACGCGAAGATGTGGGGCACGCGCTGGGAATTCCCATCAGGGAAACCATGAGCACCGCCCATCCATGCAATAAGTTCCAATACTGGCTTCATAACCGGCTAAAAATTGGACGCTTAAACCAAAGTTTAAAGAAGCGCGGCCGCCTTCTGCATCAGGGTGGCGTTACGTCGCGGTGAAGAGCAGCTCGCGGTGCTTGACCCGGTTATGACGCGGAGGACTCCCTATGCTGAACCCGCTCGTGGTGCGCACGACTTTCAGCACCGCGAGTTACGACACACGACACTGAAAACAACTATGAACAAACGATACTTGGCTGCCTTTGCGGCCGTCGCCTGGGGCAGCGCTTCCGCGCTGGGTCAGGCTTCCTCGAGTAGCGACGTCGTCACGTTCGAGACGCTCAACGTCTCGGAGATGCGCAGCTTCTCGGACCAGGCTATTCCCGGCGAGACGCCGGTCGCCTTCAGCGAAGTGGGCAAGGAGCGGATCAGCGCGCAGCTCGGTTCGCGCGATCTTCCGCTCGTGTTGAACAACACGCCTTCCATCTACGCGACGGCCGATGGCGGTGGCGCGGGCGACGCGCGCATCAACGTCCGCGGCTTCAGCCAGCGCAACGTCTCCATCCTCATCAACGGCGTGCCGACCAACGACCTCGAGAACGGTTGGCTCTACTGGTCGAACTGGGACGCGTTGGGTGATGTCACCAGCACGATCCAGATTCAGCGCGGTCTCAGCAACGTCACGCTGCCCACGCCCTCGATCGGCGGCACGATCAACATCATCACGGATCCGGCCGCGGCCAAGCGCGGTGGTTCGTTCAAGGTCGAGACCGGCAGCGGCAACTTCATGAAGGCCACCGCCGTCCTCAACACCGGCCTGCTCAAGGACAAGTTCGCGCTCACCGTCGGCCTCATGGCCAAGGAGGGTGATGGCTTCGCCCGCGGCACGTGGGTCGAAGGCTACGGCTACTACATCGGTTCGTCGTGGATCGTGAACGACAAGAACCGCCTCGAGCTCTTCGCCATCGGCGCCCCGCAACGTCACGGTCAGCGCACGTTCGCCTCGAACATCGCGGCCTACGACGCCGGTTTCGCGCGCAAGCTCGGCTACAGCCAGTCCGAGGTCGACGCGGCCCGCGCGGTCGGCCCGATCTCCGCGGGCGACGAGTTCAACCCCAACTACTCTCCGGTCAGCCCGAGCTACACCGGCCAGCAGTATTTCTGGGGCAGCACGCACAGCCGCAAACAGGCCGGCTTCATCAACGAGCGTGAAAACTACTTCCACAAGCCGCAGATCAACCTGAACTGGTATCTGACGCTCAACGAGCAGCTCAAGCTGACCACCGTCGCCTACTACTCCGGCGGTGATGGCGGCGGCACGGGCACGTTGAACAACGGCTCCAGCAGCGCGGCGTTCGGCCGTATCTCCAACAGCGATTATTACTACGGCAGCAACATCGATTGGGACGCCACGATCGCCAGCAACGCAGGCACGACTGACATCCGCGGCAACGCGAAGGCGGCCGGCCAGTCGCTCGGCGTCCTGCGCAACAGCGTCAACCAGCAGGACCAGTTCGGCGTCGTCTCCAAGCTCAGCTACGAGATGACCGACAGCCTGTCGTTCACCACCGGTATCGACTGGCGCACGGCCAAGATCGACCACTTCCGCGAAGTGCGCGATCTGCTCGGCGGCGACTACTACCTCCCGACCGTGGCGCAGGCCAGTGAGTTCTGGGCCAACGGCGCCAACACGCGCCTCGGTCTCGGCGACCGCGTGGACTACGACAACACCAACACGGTCGACTGGCTCGGCCTGTTCGCGCAGGCGCAATACCAGGAAGGCCCGATCTCCGCGTTCGCGGTCTATGGCTACTCGCTCGTCGACTACTCCTACGAGGATAACTTCCGCCGCGCCGCCCCCGGCTCGTCCCAGAAATACAAACTCGATCCGGGTGCCGACGAAGGCCACCAGATCAAGGGCGGCGTGCAGTATAAGTTCACGCAAAACCTCGCCGCGTTCGTCAACGCCGGCTGGGTCTCCAAGGTCCCGAACTTCGACGGCGTGATCAATGACACGTCCGGCGTGCTGGTGAACACCGGCAACGAGAAGTTCACCTCGTTCGAGAGCGGCCTGCGCTTCGACTCCGACGACAAGCGCTTCAACGTCAGCGCGAGCTACTACTACACGCTCTGGCGCGATCGCTCCGTCTCCACGGTCAACGAAGTGGCCGACACGATCACCTACCTCCGCGGCGTGAACTCCAACTACGCCGGCCTCGAAATCGAGAGCGCCTTCCAGCCCAACCGCTGGTTCCGCGTCGATGCCGCCGCTTCGTTCGGCAACTGGTATTACACCGGCGATGTGAAGGGCGAAGTGTTCCAGATCAGCTCCGGTAGCCAGATCGGCACCGGCAGCGACATCTACATCGCGGGCCTCAAGGTCGGCGACGCTCCCCAGACCCAGGTCGCCGTCGGCGCGACGGTGTTCCCGACGGATGGCCTGTCCATCCGCTTCGAGGGCCGCTGGTATGATCGCTACTGGGCGGACTTCCTGCCCGAGTCGCGCACCGACGCCACGGATCGCGGCCAGGCTTGGAGCATCCCGGACTACGAGATCTTCGACCTCCACGTCAGCTATCGTCTGCCGCTGAACAACCGCGCGTTCGACGTCAGCGTGTTCGCCCACGTGTTCAACGTGTTCGACAAGGTCTATGTGTCGGATGCCACGGACAACAGCTCCTTCGAGGGCATTGCTGGTGCTCCTTCGCACTCCGCGCAGCGCGCCGAGGTGTTCCTCGGTCTGCCGGCCACTTACAACCTCGGCGTGTCGGTCTCGTTCTGATCGCGCCCAGGTCGTAAAGCTTACGCCTGATTTCAGGCGGCCGCTCTTCGGGGCGGCCGCCTTTTCTTTGTCCCTCGGGCGAGCTTGGTGTTGTCCGTTGGCGTCACGAAGCCCATAACGGCCCCGTCATGAATCGGACCGACCGACTCGTCGCCATGGTGATGTTCCTGCAAGGCCGCCGCGTTGTGCGCGCCGAGGAGCTCGCGCGACATTTCGAAGTCACCGTCCGCACTATTTATCGCGACGTCGCCGCGCTCAGCGAAGCCGGCGTGCCGGTTGCGGGCGAAGCCGGGGTCGGCTACAGCCTCGTCAAAGGCTACCACCTCCCGCCGGTCATGTTCACCGCGGAGGAGGCGATGGCGCTCTTCGTGGGTGGCGAGATGGTGAAGAAATTCTCCGACGCGTCGCTCGCCGCGCCGATGGACACCGCGCTGCTGAAAATTCGTTCCGTGCTGCCACGCGAGCGGCAGGACGAACTCGACCGGCTCGCGCGCGCCACCGCGATTCACAGCCGCACCAAACTCTCCACCGGCATGGACCAGCGCACGATCCTGCCCGTGCAACAAGCGATCGTGTCGCGCCGCGTCCTGCGCCTGCGCTACCGCGCGAAAGGTCGCGAGGCCGCGACCGTGCGCGACGTCGAGCCGCTCGGCATCGCGTTCTCCGGCGGCGCGTGGTATCTCGTCGCGTGGTGCCGTCTGCGTCAGGCGCTGCGCCATTTCAAACTCGAGCGCCTGCTCGATCTCGAAGTGCTGCCCGAGCGTTTTGAACCGCGTCCCGATTTCTCGTTGACCGAACACTTGCGCCGCGAACTCGAGTCCGACGAACGGCTGCCCGCCCGCGTGTGGTTCGCCACCCAGGCGCTCGATCGCGCCCGCCGGGAAGTCTCGTCGGAGTTCGTTTCCGAAACGCGCACCGACGGCGGTGTCGAGGTGGAGATGACGACCTTCTGCTACCAATGGCTCGCGCGCTGGCTGCTCTCGTTTGGCGCCGAGGCGGAGGCGATCTCGCCGCCGGAACTACGCGAGCGTGTAGCCACCGAAGTCGCCGCTCTGAGCGAACGCTATACGCCCGCTCCGCTGCCGGCCTGATGGTGTTTCCCCGGGTGGGCCGCCGTATCGGGTAAACCCTGACAGTATAGAGGAGCGCGGACGCCCGTGCCGCACCCAGACCGGTTTATCGCGAAGCAAAACCGCTGATCCAAATATTCCTGCCGCACCGCGAGGGATCTATCTACTGATCGCGTATGAAGGTTTTTGTCCGGAGGCGGTGTCTACTGACATACGGCTGTCACCTTCCCGTGCTATTTGTGCACCATCGTTTGTTCAGAACCCCCACTCGCCATGGTCAATGTCATTGAAATCGCCTTCACGGGATACCCCGTCACCGACATCGCGCGCGCCCGCGCTTTTTACGAAAACGTTCTCGGGCTGAAAACCTCCACGGTCTTCGAGCATGAAGAGAAGCACTGGATCGAATATGACATTGGTCCCGGAACGCTCGCCATTTCCAACATGTCGTCGGATTGGACCGGCAATCGACAGGGGCCCGCGATCGCACTTGAAGTCGCCGACTTCGATGCCGCCATCGCCGCGCTCCGGTCCGCCGGAGTGACCTTCTATCTCGAACCCATGCCCAGCCCGGTCTGCCGCATGGCGATCATCGCCGATCCCGACGGCAACAGCATCGCCATCCACAAACGCAACTCCTGATACCGTCTCCTCTTCGTCCAGCGCTGTATCCAAAAAACACGCACACCTCCCATGGACCCACGCTCGCTCCTCGTCAGTTTGCCGGCCTCGCGTGACGCCGTTTTCGAATTTCTCTCCAATCCGGAAAATCTCCCTGAGTGGTCCGGCGGCTTTTATGCTCTTCCGACCTTGGACGAAGGCGGCTGGATCAGCGTCACGCCGCTCGGCGCGCGCTCCATCGCGCTTGTGGCGGACGACAGCACCGGACTCATCGATTTCTTCCACGGCGACAAGCCGGACGAAATGCACGTGCTCCCGCTGCGGGTCTTGTCGCAGCCGCACGGCTGCATCGTCAGCGCCGCGCTCATCCCGTTGCCCGGACTTCCGGAAGATTGCGTCGACTACGAACAGCGCCGGCTCGTCGCCGGTCTGCGCGGACTCGGCCAGCGCTTTGGCGGCGGCCGGCTCGCCTCCGACGATGATCACGGCCGGACGTTTGTGCCCGGAGTTGTCACCGCGCGCTTTCACGAGACGTGGGATTTTTATACCACGCATTTCGGTTTTCGCACCGAGTCGGAGAGCAACTGCCACGTGCACCTCGTTCATCCCAACGGCGCGCGCATGACTTTGCTCCGCGAGGAAATCGACGGCCTGCCATCGGCACTCACGCACGCGCCCGACGGACGTGGTTTCTGGCTCGAATTGCCGGTGGATGATGTGGACGCCGTTTACCAGCGTCTCGTTGCTGCCGGCGTGGAGATATCGGAGCCGCCGCAAGATCGTCCGTGGCACGAACGCGACTGCCGTCTTCGCGATCCCAACGGGGTGATGATTCAACTCTCGCACACGATCCCCGCGCCCGACGCGCTCGAGTCTCGTCCCGCCGCGAGCTGAGGCTCGGGCGAGATCGATCACGGAAACACGGAAGAAACGGAGCCGATCGCGGAAGCACGGAAAGGAGAGGGAGGAAAACAATACTTCCTCTCAGGTCGTTCCCTGCGGAGCCTCTGAAACATGGAGCCGCGGCGTCCCCGTCGCGGTTTGTAGCCATCGAACGCGACGAGGGCGTCGCGTTTCCAGTGGTTAGCCAGGTGGAGCCCGGCGTCCTCGCCGGGCTGTGGCGCGGGCGCTCTGCCGGATCGTCTTGCGAGTGATTGTGCTCACGTAACCCGAGACAAACCTCGCACGACGGCTGGACGGCGCGTGCCGAATAACCCGCCGGGGACGGCGGGTTCCACCTCGAGCTGCTCACGTGCTTGCTGATTTCCTCGTGGTCGTTCGGCGCTAAAAACAGCCGCGGGCGGGCGCCGCTTGGTGGCTGGATTTTTCTGCGGCGCGGCCTAATCTGCGCGCAATCCCTTCTCCCATGAAAACACTGCACAGCTTCCTCCAACTAAAGTTTCTTCCCGCCAGCCAAGACGCCGGTCTGCTCGTGCTGCGCGTCTGGCTCGGAGTGTCGATGGTCGTCCTCCACGGCTGGGTGAAGATCGTCAACTTCAACCAGATGTCAGGACAGTTCCCGGATTTTCTGGGCATCGGCCCGAAGGGAAATCTGATCGCGGCGATCTTCGGCGAGTTCGTGTGCGGTCTCTTGGTGGTGATCGGACTCGGCACGCGCTTCGCGGCGCTGGTGCTGACGATCGTCATGGCGTTTGCGTTTTTCGCGGCGCACGGCGCGAAGCTTTCGGGTCCCGGCAGCGGCGAACTGGCGTTCATTTTCCTCGCCGGGTTTGTGACGTTGCTGGTTGCCGGCCCGGGCCGCTTCTCGGTCGACGGAAATACCAAGACCGCGGCCTGAGGCGCGCGGCGTCGTTTTGAACAAAAAGGCGGCCGGCATTTACGCCGGCCGCCTTGTTTGTGTGTGCGGGTGTAGGAAGAGGAGTTAACGTCGGATCGATTCGATCACGGGCTTCACGGTCGCGAGCGTGCGGCGCGGAGCAGGGGAAGCGGAAACGGTCTGCGTGGTGGCTTGCAGCGCCGATTGCGCGACGGCTTCGGTGCCGGAGACAAGTCGGCGGAGCTGGCGCACGATGGCGTCGACGGAGTGGGCCTGCGCGTTGAGCTCTTCGGATGCACTGGCGCTTTCCTCGGAGTTGGCGGCCATGGTCTGCGTGAGCTGGTCCATCTGCGTGACCGCGGTGAGCGTCTGGGTGAGGCCGGTGTCCTGCTCGCGTGAAGCCACGGCGATCTCGCCGACGATCGTATCAACCTGGCGGATACCGGCGACGATTTCGTCGAGGCTCGCGGTGACCTTGCGGGTGAGTTCGACGCCGTTGGAGCTTTTCTCGATCGAGTCCTGGATGCGCTCGGCGGTTTCGCGTGCGGCGACGGCGCTGCGTTGGGCGAGGGCGCGGACTTCCTCGGCGACGACGGCGAAACCAAGTCCGGCTTCGCCCGCGCGGGCGGCTTCGACCGCGGCGTTGAGCGCGAGGATGTTGGTTTGAAACGCGATCTCGTCGATCGTCTTGAGGATCTTGGCGATGTTGTCGCTCGACTGGCGGATCGCATCCATCGCCTCGTTCATGCGCTGCATGTCGGCGGCGCCGGCTTCGGCCTGGGCGCGCGTGCGCTGCGTGAGCTGGCTGCTGGAGTTGGCGCGTTCGGCGTTGGAGCGGGTGAGGCTGGAGATTTCGTGGAGCGCGGCGTTCGTCTCCTCGATCGACGCGGCGTGTTCGCTCGCGCTTTGGGCGAGACCCTGGCTCGAGTTGGTGATCGCGCCCGCGGAGCTCGCGAGTTGTTGCGAGCCTTCGGCGAGTTCGCTCGCGACGGCTACGAGCTGGCGATTGGTGGAGCGTGTGATGACGATGGCGAGTCCCGCAGCGGCGAGAAGTGCTCCGGCGACGCCGACCACGAGCGTGAGTTGCGTGGCCATGACCGATTGGTCGGCGACCTCGCCGCTTTCTTCGGCGGAACGACTTCCGGCCTCAACCATCGCTTCGAGGGAGGAAATGTAGGTGCGGAAGACGGGATAGAGTTTCTCTTCGATCAACTCGCGAGACTCGGCGGCGCGACCTTCGTGACTGGCTTTTAGAACCTCGATGCGGACATCGCGATATGGCGGGCGGTTGACTTTAACGACCTCGTAGAGCTCGTGGTCCTTCTTGGTGAGAAGCGGCTCGAGACGGTCGTAAAGCTTGGTCAGCGCGGCGGACTTTGCGTCCATCTCGGCCGCGATCTTCTCCTTCTGTGCGATGTCGTCAGTGAGGACGTGTTGCGTCGTGTTGATGAAGTTCTCCTTCACGAGCGACTGGATCTGGCCGAGCAGCACGATCGCCGGCAGGGAGCGGTTCACCACGGCATCGCTGGCTTCGTGGAGCACGCGCACCCGGGAATAGGAAAGGACACCAACGATGGCGATGATCGCCACGATGCAAATAAAGCCGGCAGAGATGCGCCGGCCGATCGTCCAGTTTTGCAGGTTGAGCATTGGACGGCCCTTATCGACCCGCTTCCTCGGAGGTTGAGGATATGCGATCAATCAGCATTTGGACCGCAGCTGGTGGCGCTGACCGCGGCCACCGAGGGAAAAAGACGCCCGTCCTTGGCGGGACGGGCGTTTGGGAGAGCCGAACTTTACACGAGTTTACCAACCGACCTGACGGCCGGCGTTTTCTTTTACGAGCCACTTCAGAAGCGGCTCGTAATACTCGATCATCGCGCGCGTGGAGAGATCCTCGCCGGTGGCGTCGCGCAGGACTTTGCGCCAGTCCTCGGTCGCGCCTTTCTCCATGATGCTGCGGAGGAAAGCGCCGACTTCCTTGTTGTCCGCGTAATTGCAGGACTGCGGCGGCTGGTGGAGGATGTTTTTGGCGATGTAGTCGTTGAGCTGGTATTTGAAGATCTGCGCGATCGCGTAGGTGTAGTAGTAGGCCGGCGTGTCATTGATGTGCGTCTTCGTGGCGGCATCGCAGTATTCCTCGCCGCGCTCGCTTGGCGGCTCGATGCCTTGGAATTCGCGCACGTAGTGCCACCAGCGCTTGTTCCACTCGGAAGGCGGCAGATTGTTGGCGTAGATGTCGGCTTCCCAGTGCGCCATGACGCCGGAGGCCCAGTAGATGAAGGGCACGCCGGTGCCGAGCGCCTGCGCGAGCAGGTATTCCGTTTCGTCGACTTGGAAATCTGCGGGCAGGACGCCGAGCGATTTCAGGTAGGGCAGTTGCGACGAGGCGAGTGCGGTGAGTTCGCCGAAGCCTTCGTGGAAGGCCGGATTGGCGCCGTCGCGCAGGAGCGGCGGAACCTCGGGCCGCGAGTAAGCCATGAAATAGTAAATGTGGCCGAACTCGTGGTGATTGGTGTTAAACCACCACGCGGTCGATTCGATGCTTTGCAGCGAGCGCAGGTCGTTGGCGAGGTCGAGATGCCACGCGGAGGCGTGGGTGTTCTTCTTGCGCGGACCGTCCGCAGGCACCGGATACAGATCGGATTTTTCCCAGAACGATTTCGGCAGCGCCGGGAAACCGATGCCCGTGTAGAAACGCTCTGAGGACTGCGCGATCCACTCGGGCGAGAATTTCTTGAAATACGGATCGAGGTCGGCGGCTTCGACGAGGCCGTCCCACTCCTGCGCCCAGCGATTGTTGATCCAGTGCGCGGGGATGCGCTTCGGCACGGGCTGGCCGTATTTCTCGGCGAGTTTGTATTTCGCCCACGTGTGGAGCTGCAGGTAAAGCGGACGCAGGACCTCCATGAACTCCTGGTTCAGCTTGATCATCTCTTCGGTCGTCATGCCGTAGCCGGCGACCTGGAGCGCGAAGTAGTCGTCGTAGCCGAGCTTCGCGCGCGACGCCGTTGCGCAGATCGCGGAGCTTGATGAGACCAGGACGGAGCGCCTTGCCGGATTCCTTCGACGCTTCCCAAACGGCGAGGCGTTCGTCGAGATCGGTCGAGGAGTAGAGTAGATTGTCGATTTCGTTCACCGAAACCGGTTTTCCGTGCAGTTTGAATTCGAAGCCGTTGAGCGTCGACGCTTGCGCGGTCTCCGCCTCGATACGCGCCTGCGTGAGCTGTGGGTTCGTCATCGGTGATTCGGCCGCGATGAGCAGCAAGGACTCGAGCTGGCGGACGGTGAGCTCGTTGAGGTCCTTGCGCTGGAGGAGGAGCGCTTTGACTTCGTTGATCAGCGCGGGATTGCCCATGAGCGCGGCGCGAGCTTTGCCGGCGACCTCGGCGCCAGCGTCGTTCACCGGCGACACATCCGTGACCGACTTCCACTGCGCCTCGGCTTCGACGTAATACACCGCCTGATACGCGGAGTTGACGAATGCGAGGAAGCGATCGGCGCGTTCCTGAATCGGTTTTACGTCGGCTGCGTTGATCGCACCCGACAAGATCACGAGACATGCCGCGACGGGAACCCACACGCTCCGCAGCCGCGACCCAGCAAAGGGAGTGAACATGCGCGGGACGCTATGGTGTCATAATCCCGCGCCAAACCAAAACCCCTGAGCGGTCGGAGCGCAGGAAGAGCGGCGAGCGAACGGACACGAAAAACCCGCTCCGTTTGCCGGAGCGGGTCTGAGTGCGGACGCCGAAGCTCGGTGAGCTTAGGCGAACGGGAAGTTCTTCAACTGCGCGGCGATTGCCGGTTCGGAGCCGAGGCCGCCGACGAGCGTCTCGACGTAGTCCGGCTTGCGGGCTTCACGAGCGAGCGCGGCGACGCGGTCGAGCTTGCCGCGGATGTCGAGCTGCTCGGCAACGTCCGCGTAGTTGCGACGTTGCAGGAACTTCTCGAGGTAGCGCGCGTGACGTTCCCACTGGTAGGCATCGATCGTGGCCTGGGCCTCGAGGCGGGCGCGATACCAGTCGCTCTTCATCATGTTCTCACGCGTGAAGAGCGCGCGGAACTCCGGATCCTCGGCGGTGCGGCCTTCCCACGTGCCATCGCGCATGATGTGGAGGAGCGCCTTGAGCGGCGGGACCGCTTCCTCGATCGATCCGTCGGCGAAGTAGCGTTCGGCGGCGGCCTTCATCGCTTCGACGATGTTGTCCATCGCGTCGGCGAAGACGTCCATGCTCTGCTGCTCGGGGCGGAGGAGATCGCCTTCGAACACGGTGCTCGGGTTGCTGAGCACGCGGCCGCAGAAGGCCTGGATGAAGCGCTCCGTCACGCGCCAGCCGAGACGGCTCGCGAGCACGGGTTTGCCGTTGTGCACGAAGTCCTGGCAGCGCTCGAGGTAACCGTTTTCGATGAGATACTCCGGCGTGCGCTCCTGCTCGGTCATGCGCGCCCAGATCTCGGGCACGAGCAGACTGATGTCATGATCGACGCGCAGTTTCGTGCCCACCCAACCAGCGGCGGAGCAGAACACGGGAAGCTGCGTGAGGATATACGACGTCAGCGCGACGTTGAGATCGTAGATCGGCGGGAGCGCGTTGAACGGGCCCTTCGTCAGCGCGCCTTCGGAACCCGCGCCCGTGGTGGACGGAGATTTGCCGGTGAGGCTCGAGATGAAGTCCATGAACGCTTCCGGCAGATCCTGATAGTGGATCGGACCGTAAACGCAGAGCGCGCGGACGCCCGGCTCCGGCGGATTCAAGCGGCGGCCGACGAGCACCGCGCCGACGGGGAAGGGCGCCGGCGAGTTCGCGTCAAGGCCGCGGGAGAGTCGCGCGCCCATCTGCGCGAGGTAGGTCGCGCGCGGATCTTCGAGGTCGGGGCGGAACTGCAGGTAGCGCGGATTCTTCGACGGCTTGCCGTCGACGATGCGCGGATGCGCGGGCGAAACGAGGAACTTCGGACCGGGCGTGCTCAGATAATCATGGAAGATTTTCTGCACGGGCTCGGTGAAGGCCTCGAAGCCGAGCGTGTCTTCGACGATCGACTGCGCGACGCCGCGATCGAGCGCCTCGTAATTCGAGAAGAAGTTTCCGGTCTGGCCGAAATCGCGCTCCGTGCGGCGGTCGTAGCCGCGGATGATTGCGTCGTCAGGGCGCTGGAAGAGACGGAGTTCGCAGTTGTGGACGAACTTTAGCGAAGCGTCGCTGGACGTCGTCGGGGCACCGATCACGCGGCGACGCGGAGCCACCGTGGACGCGGTGATGTCGTCCTCGGTCTGGATTTTTTCGGCCGGGAGGAAGTCCTTGCGCAGCGTGAACGTGCGCCAGCCGCCGTCCGCCGTGTAGCCCACGCGTAGGTAGTGCGTGGAGAGCTTCTCCTTGTGGTATTTGAGCTCGTTGCCGTGGCGGCCGTTGATCGTGTCGACGCTGAAATGTTTGCGCCAGTCGTTGCCCCACGAGGGACGATGGAGTCGCTTGATCAGCAGCACGAGGTCACGGATGTGGCGCGGGATCGTGTCGAGCCACTGGTTGTATTCGTCGGTGTAGTCGGGGCTGCGGCTGAGCAGCTTCACGACGGAGCCGAGCGAACGTTCGCGGCTGAGGATCGGGCGACCATGTTCGCGGTTGCGCTTCGGATCGCGGAAGCGCTGACCGTATTCCTTCGAGAGGATCTGGTCGACGAGATCGAGGTCCGCCTTGAGTTCGCTCACGAAGACCGGACCGGCAAACGTCGCATCGGCGATCGATTTCGAGATCTCGGATTTGCCGCCGCCGGACACCGTGCAGGGTTTGTGGCAAAGCACGCCTTCGGCGGTCGTGCCGCGCAGGCGCCAGGTGCGGCTGCCTTCGGTCTTCACCATCTCGACCTTGTAGCCGGTGGGGAGCACGTAGCTGTGGTGCGGGAGCAGTTTCAGCTTTTTCTCCGCGCCGTTGCTGCCGGGCCAGGTGACCGCTTGGGCGCGCAGATCGAAACGCGCCGTCTCCGGCACGTAGTAAACATCTGGATACTGTTTGTCGCGGGCCCAGCCGTCGGGCTGGAGTTCCACGCGGTCGCCGAGGAGTTTCAGCGCGTCGGCGAACTTGCGTTCGATGGAGGGCTGGAAGGCGCTGAGAGCGAAGTCCTCGCCGAGATCATAGCTCGGGAAAACGATCGCGCCACCGGCGTGCTCCTCCTCGGCCTGGCCGAGCAGGTTCGCGGAGAGGCTGATCTGGGTCTTCACCTCCTTTTTGCAGTAACCGAAATAGTTGTCGGAGATGATCGTGACGACCACGCCAGACGCGTCGCGCGCCGTGATCTTGAAGGCGCCGCCGTCGTTGTAGAGTTCGTCCTCGGACTTCCAGCACATGCCGTCACGGCGCTGGCGCGGTGTGGCGTCCTCCCATTTGGGCAGGCCGAGTTCGGCCTTCTTCAGACCGTTGATGTGCGGCGCGAGAATGATGCAGCCCGTGTGGCCGGTCCAATGCTCGGGATCGAGCGCGGCGTCGTTTTCAGGGAGGTGCGGATCGCCCGCGTTGCTGAAGATGCTCTCCACGAAATCGAGATTCGCGACGAGGCTGCCCGGGACGAAGAACCGCGTTTCCATCGAGCGCGCCGGCGTGTGGCCTGCGACTTCAGGCACGACGACGGGACGCAGGTAAAGCGAGACGAAGCACTCGGCGTCTTTCTCCGCACCAGCGGTGAACGGCAGCTTGAGAAACTCCGACGGCGGCTGCAGCGCGTGCTTCAGCAAACGACCAAAGACCGCGGCGGGCACCGCTTTCTTGTCATCGGGAATCGGCAGACCGCCCTCCGCCACGTGGAAAATACCCTGTGTGGTGCGGCGGTCGGATTTGGGATTGTGCAGCACGCCCTGGCGCACGCGGCGCGAGGTGAGGATCGGGCTCTGGTGTTCGTCGCCCTTGACGGGCAGCGAGAGCACGCGCGCCATGCCAGGAAGGTCGAGCACGAGCGTCGAGCCGGGCAGGCGGGGCGCGCCGCCCGCCTCCTCGAGGTAATCGAACAGGAAATTCTGGATGCGCTGATCGACCGGGCAGAGATGACGCACGAGTGCGCGGTCCTTCTCACGGCTCAACGCGAGGAAATTGCTGACCAGGCTGCTCAGGTCATCGTCCTCGGCCGGCAGTTTCACGCCCGGCTGCGACAACTCCTGCAGCTTCAGATTCAGATAGGCGAAGAGCCGCCGGTCTGTGGTTTCCGCAGTGGAGTTAGGAGAGGTCGACTTGGTCATGGTGATTTAACGCGAACACAGCCAAGGAAAGTTCACGCCGCCCGATCGGCAATCTAATAGGCTGCGCAAATTGTGCACTGCTGTGTGGCAAGAAACGCGGATGACGTTTTCGCCGCGATGACGGACCGCAAAAAGTGTCCGCCGCCGCGCGGAGGCGTGAAAAATTTTCTTTCAAGCCGACCCGCCGGAGCGACGATAAATGCTGTTCGCGCTTGTCCACCATCGTGCATTCTTCGCCCCAGTTTTTCCCGCCTGTGTCGGGTGATGATTTTTCTCCGTCCGCGCTGGCACGTGGACGGCGCAGGAGTGTCTGCGCGGGAGCGTAATCATGAGCCTTCCGGCCCCAGATCTGCCCGCTGCGTCGGCGTCCAACGTTTCCACGGAGCTTCCCGAGGTCCTGCTGATCGACGATGAAGTTCCTTTTCGCGAATTGATCGCGCACTTCCTGCGCACACGCGGATATCGGGTGCATGAGGCGGGCGATGGCGAGCAGGCGCTGCGTTTCCTCTCCGGTCATCCGGTCGGCCTCATCGTCAGCGATGTGTGCATGCCCAATTGCGATGGCATCGAGCTGCTGACCGAGCTGCGTCGTCGTCGCCCGACGTGCGGCATCATCATGATGTCCGGCGGTATGGCGGGACGCGCGATGTCGGGCGGCCCCGCGCTGTTTCTCAAAATGGCGCAGGCGCTCGGCGCGCACTACACGATCGCGAAGCCGTTTCCGCTCGACGAGTTGCTCGAGCTCATCCGCAAGGCGAGCGCGGGACCGCGCGGCGCTTGAGGGCGCAGGCGGCGTCGGCCTGAGCGAAAAAAGTCGGGCGTTTTTCAGGTCCGAACTGCGCCGATGTGTGCGGGTCTGTGCTGCACTGCGCGCGAGCGCTCGCAGGCCCCATGGTTTCCACCTCCGTTCCCAAGCCGTCTCCCACCTCCTACGAGTTTCTCTTCAAGCGCGACATCGAGTTTCGCCAGGAGACGATCTATTTCGTCGTCGTCGATCGCTTTCACGACGGCGATCCGGCGAACAATCCCGGACCCAACCCCGAGCTCTACGACGCCACGCGTCAGGATTGGACGAAATACTGGGGCGGCGATCTGCAGGGCGTGATCGACAAGCTCGACTACCTCCAGGGCATGGGCGTCACCGCGCTCTGGCTCACGCCGCTCTTCGAACAGGTCGAGCGACTCGCGTATCAAAAATACGCCGCGATCCACGGCTACTGGACGCGCGATTTCAAACGCATCAATCCCCGCTACGTCGCTGCCGGAGAAACCACGTCGCTCTTTCAGGCGCAGGAAACGACGTTCGACCGCCTGATCGCCGAGGCGCACCGCCGCGGCATGAAGATCATCCTCGATATCGTCTGCAACCACAGCAGCCCCGAAGCCGGCGGCGTGAAAGGTCAGCTCTTCGACGACGGCAAACTCATCGCCGATTTCAACGACGACAAAAACCACTGGTATCACCACTACGGCGAAGTCTCCAACTGGGACGACGAGTGGCAGGTGCAGAACTGCGAGCTCTCCGGCCTCGCGACCTTCAACGAGAACAACGCGTCCTACCGCAACTACATCAAGGGCGCGATCAAGCTCTGGCTCGACCGCGGCGTGGACGCGCTCCGCGTCGATACCGTGAAGCACATGCCGGCGTGGTTCTGGCAGGAGTTCATCGCCGACCTGCTCACGCACCGACCTGACGTTTTCGTTTTCGGCGAATGGATCTACAATCATCCGTCCGACGGAAAATCCGCCGCCTTCGCCAACAGCTCGGGCATGAGCCTGCTCGACTTCGGCTTCGCGATGGCCGCGCGCCGCGCGATCGGAAAAAACGAAGAGGGCGGTTTCCATCTGGTGAACGAACTCTTCGAGCTCGATCACCACTACGACGGCGCCAACGAGCTCGTGACGTTCATCGACAATCACGACATGCTGCGCTTCCAGTCGCTCAATTCCGACCCCCTCGCGCTGCGCCTCGCGGTCGTGCTGTTGATGACCAGTCGCGGCATCCCGTGCATCTACTACGGCACCGAGCAGGAGCTGCACAACGACACCAATGTCGGCGACGGCCAGCCCTACGAAAACAACGACCCTTACAACCGGCCCATGATGGAGAAGTGGGACACCGACACGCCGATCTACCGCGTGCTCGCGATCCTCACGCAGCTCCGCCGCCTCAATCCCGCGATTTCGCTCGGCCGCCACCGCTCGATGCACGTCACGCCCGACGTGTATGTCTTCACGCGCAGTTATCGTCAGTCGCGCTGCACGGTCGCACTCAACAAGAGCGATCAACCGATCACGCTCGAAAACCTTTTCGTCGATCTGCCCGATCGCCGCTACGTGTGTTTTCTCACCAAGCGTCGCTTCGAGGTGAAGGAAGGCCGCATTGCGCGTCTCCGCATCGATCCGAAACAAGCGCTCGTGCTCAGCCACATCGGTCCCGCCGTGCGCGGACAAACCGTCGTCCGCGTGCAGTTGAACGGCATGCAAACGCAGCTCGGCGAAACCGTGTGCGTCTCCGGCAACTGTCCCGAACTCGGCAACTGGGACATTCAGAAAGCGCCCGCGCTCGAATACATCAACGCGAACACCTGGTTCGGTGAAATCTCCTTCGACGAAAGCGCCGGCAAACCGATCGTCTACAAATACGTCATCCGTCGCACCGACGAGCACGGCGTCATCCTCGATCAACCGCGCCGCGAAAATCTCGTCTGCCGCCGCTGGTGGCTCGCGCCCGAAGGCATCGTCAAATGGCGCGATTACTGGGAGCGCGCGTGAGTCGATCCGGAGCAATCGCGGAAACGCGGAAGAGCGGAGAGGCGGAAAAAGGGAGGAGAACTAAATCACGGAAACACGGAAAAGAAACAGAGTGCCTGCGCCTCGATTCCGCGGTTTCCGCCCTTCCGCGTTTCCGCGATAGAAATCCTGACAGCTTTCCTCTCCGTGTTTCCGTGCTTCCGTGATTGATCCATTTACCGCGGAAACGCGGAAGTGCGGAGATGCGGAAAAGGGGAGCAGGAGAATTGAATCACGGAAACACCGAAGCACGGAAAAGAGACAGAGTGCCTGTCCCTTGATTCCGCGGTTTCCGCCCTTCCGCGTTTCCGCGATAAAAATGCTGCCTGCCTTCCTCTCCGTGCTTCCGTGATTGATCCATTCTCCGCCGGATTTTCTGTCGCCGCGTTCGTGCTGCTTCCTAGCGTGTGGCCGTGATCGCGTTTCGCTTTCGCTCCGCACACCTCCGCCGAATCGCCGCGCTTGCACTCGTGCTGTTGGTTCCGCTCTTCGGCGGGTGCGTTTACCTGCGTTTGCTGCAGCTCAAGAACCAGCTCGCGGATTTCGACCGGCACTTCTCGCTCGATGATTCCGCCGGGCTGAAGCTCGGCTTCAAATCTCCGGTGCTGCTCGACGACGACATGTCGTTTCTCGGCATGAAGACCACACTGCGTGAGAAAAGCGGCGTCGCGGAACGTTGGACTTTGCGCTGGCGGAAAACGCCTGCGAACGGCGATCCCCGCGATGCGATTTACGAGCAGTCGGTCGACTTCGTTTTCGTGCGCGGCAAGATGACGACCGTGCTCATGCCCGAACGCTTCTTCGTGTTTTTCCCCAAAAATGTCCTCGTCGCCGGACTTCGCGCGATGGGCCGCGCGAAAGTCGATCGCGAGAAACGCGCCGCGACCACCGAGGTGCAGGCGGAAGACCAGGTCGGCGTCACACCCTTTCTGCCCGTCGAGGCATTGCGAAAGACCATCGGTGCGCCCAATCGCGTGACCGAAGACGGCACGTATCCAGAATGGCACTACTCCTTCCAGCCCACGCCCGAGTGCGCCGGCAGCGGCGCGATCGATCTCGCGTTCACGATCGATCCCCAGGTGGGCACCGTGCGCCGCGTCCGCGGCAAACTCGTCTTCGGCACCTTCGACTTCTGGTATCCCACGCCCGCAGCACTCACCACAATGTCAACGAATAGTTGACATTGTCATGAGTGCCAGATCGCGCGTGTCTCGAGGCATACCGAAGTCTGCACCACGCCGCATGGAGTGGGGTGCGGGAGATCCCGAGCAGCTCGTCTCGAGCGCCGTGGCTTTTGCGGCGCAATCGGCCGAGGCGCGCGCGATGCAGCGGGAGAAGCTCCAAACCGACGTGCGCGCCCACGCGGCGGAGCGTGGCCCGGCGATGGCGCGGGCCTTGGCGCAGGCCTTTCGCGCGATCTGGCGGAAAGCGTGCGGTGCGGCGTAGCGACTCGTCGGTTCTTCGTTTCTCCCCCCTCCGTCGGGTAATCCCGCGTTTGCCGGCACGTTTTCCACTCGATGGCGCGAGGTCGGCGTTCGCTGTAGCGTGGCCGCGATGAAGCTCGCTCCTGCGATGAAAACCGTGCGGTTGGCGACGGTCGTGGAACGCTGCGGCGCGCCGGTGCTGCACGTTTCCTGGGTGCCGCCGGCCAAAGACCGGGAACTCCAGGCCGCGGAGAAACAGCAGCGCGTGATGACGCTTCATCAGCACGCGCGCGGTGCGAAGAAGGATTTCGCGACCATCGGACTCGATCTGAAGCAAGCGGACACGCCGCAGATCCTGATCTTCCCGAAATCGCTCCGCGCGTTTGCCGGACAAAAAGTCATCGCGATCAACTACGCGTTGCTCGCCGAGGAGAAGAGTGCGCGCGGCGGCAGGGTCGATCTCTCGAAAACGCGCGCGAAACCGATCGAGCCGGAGCGCCCTGCGCCGAGCCTCCGCGTGGTCGAAGACGAGCCGGAGCGCGCACCGAGTTGGGACGAAGAGCGGACACGGTCGAGTCAAGGTGCGGACCGGGTCGCGCCAAAGTCCGCACCGCGTCGGGCCAAGGAGCGCGCCGGGTCGCGACCGAGTGCGGATCGAGTCGCGCCAAAGTCCGCTTCGACTCGGGACTCGGAGCGCACCGACTCGAAGCTCGTGGCCGAAGTGCGGGCGGCGGTGGAGGAGTTGAAGGCCGGCAAACAGGTCGCGGCTTACGAGCGGTTGCAGGCGTTGCTGGCGCGAGTGGACGCGTGAGGCCGCGTCTTGCGTGAGGGAGCGGGACGGCGAAAACTTCGGGCGTGAATTCCGAGTCCGCCTCTCCGACCAGTCCGTTGCCGATCGATCCGCCGCTCTCCGCGATCGAGGCGCGCGTGTTGGGGTGCTTGATCGAGAAGGAGCTTTCGACGCCGGATGTGTATCCGCTGACGCTCAATGCCCTCGTGAACGCCTGCAATCAGCGCAACAACCGTGCGCCCGTCATGAGTGTCGGTCCGGCCGAGGTGGAGCTCGCGCTGGAGGGATTGCGTCACAAACAACTCGCCACGCACTTCGCCGGCGCCGAGGCACGCGTGGCAAAGTTCAAGCAGCGGGTGGATGCGGTTTTTCCGATGGAAACGTCCGCGCGGGCGATGCTCGGAGAGCTGTTGCTGCGTGGCGCGCAGACGAGCGCGGCCTTGCGGGCGAATGCGGAACGGATGTGCGCGATGCCCGAGGCCGCGGAAGTCGAAGCGATCTTGAACGAACTCGCATCGCGTCCGGCCGGTGCGCTCGTGCGCAAACTCGCGCGTCAGCCCGGACAGAAAGAAGCGCGTTGGGCGCAGTTGCTCACGGGCGAGCCGACGGAAGCGCCGGCTGGAGGGCGGGACGCGACTGAGGGAGGCGCACCGCAAACGATGACCGTGACGATCGCGCTGCCCGCGGAGGCCGAGCAGCGTATCAAGAATTTGGAGACAGAGGTGGCGGCGCTGCGCGAGGAGTTGAGCAAGTTGCGCGCGGAACTAGGCGGCGCCTGAGGCCGCGGCGCTCATCGCGCAACCGCGCGGAGGCGATAGAGTCCTGCTCCGTGAAACGGGATTTCGGGAGCAAAGGTGTCCGTCGAAGTGCCGAGATCCCGTCCGGCCCAGAGATCGCGAATCTCGACCCGTGAGCCGGAAGCGAAGCCCAGATCAGAAAGCGAAACTTCCACCGGCAAACCGGTCGGACCGGAGTCGGTTTCAGGCGTCGCAACCACAACCATGAACTGCACCGGGCCGGGGGTTCGGCCTGCGCCATTACTTTCGACGACGCCGGTGGCGCGCAGTCGCACGGCCCCGGCGGGCAGCGAATACTCGATCACGCAGGGATTCTCGGCGGCGACGCCGATGACGCGGCCGGAAGCATCTTTCTTCACAGCGGTGCTGTCCCAAGTGGCATCGGCGTGAGCCCACGGAAAGTCGGTTAGCGCGCGTTCGGTGCCATCAGCAAACACGAGAGTCGGTTCACGCCAGAGAATGCGATTCGACTGGCCGGAGGCGTCGAGTGGGTGGACGTAGAGGATGAGCTTGGTCGCGCCGCGAAGATCGGCGTCGACGGAGGCGGCGCTGGCGGCGTCGCCGGTCACGGGACCACTCACGAAACGGGCGTTCTCGGGCAGGAGGCGGACGCGGTCGCGCGCGTTGAAGACGGCGAGATATTTGTCGGACGAGTTGGGAACGTCGGCCGTCCACGCGATGAGTTCGTCGCGCTCGAAGAGCGGGCGGTTATTCGTGCTGTGTTGGTTGACCGCGAGCACTTCGTCGTTGGTGAGGAGCGAGAGCGTGAAGTCGTCGGTCTTGGTCATGTCGCCGCCGTGCATGAGCGGGGAGCGCGCGATCGACCACAGCGTCATGAGCGTGCGTTGCTCGTCGGGCGTGAAACGCGTGGTGCGTTCGCCCATGACGAGCGTGCCGAGCGGAAGCATGTCGGCGTCGGGCCACGCGCCGGGGACGCGATGCGGATTCCAGTTGGCGAGACGCGTGAACTGTTCGCGCAGCGCGAGCCAGCGATCCCAGAAATCGTCGCTGATGCGCCAGGCGTTGGCGTGGCGGGTGACGTGCGGCGCGGCTTCGAGAATCGTTTCGCCGGGCGAGAGACTGAGCACGATCGGGCGGCCGGTTTTATCGATCGCGCGGCGGATGGCTTCGATTTCGTCCTGATGTTTCAGGTAGGGGCGGCTGATGTCGTCGACTTTCACGTAGTCGACGCCCCACTCGGCGAAGAGAGCGAAGACGGAATCGTAATACTCCTGCGCGCCCGGCTTCGTGGTATCGACGCCATACATGTCGGGATTCCAAGGGCAGATGTTGGCGCGGTCGGCGATGTCCTGCGCGCGGTAGTGCGTGCCGAAGATCGGCGTGTTCTGCTCCACCGCCTGGCGCGGGATGCCGCGCATCAGGTGCACGCCGAATTTCAGGCCTTTCGCGTGCACGTAGGCCGCGAGTTTCTTAAAACCGGAGCCATCGGCGGAGGACGGGAAACGATTGGGCGCGGGTTGCAGGCGGCCAAACTCGTCCATCTCGAGCGGCGCGCCTTCGCGGTAGGCGTGGCCACCGGCGTTGGGTTCATACCACTGGATGTCGACGACGATGTAGGACCAGCCATGAGCCTTCAGCTTCGCGGCCATGAAGTCGGCCTGCGCCTTTGTCTGATCCTCGGTCACCGTCGTGCCGAAACAGTCCCAGCTATTCCAACCCATCGGCGGGGTGGCCGCCCAACTGAGGAAATCGGACGGGCCCGCGGGGGCAGCGGCGACGACCGGCAAAACGGTGAGGGGAAGAAGGGGCAGAAAGCGGCGGAGAAGGGGCATAACGTTAAATCTCGCGCTACCGCCGCGGGGACAATGACCGCGTTAGCTTACCGTCATGTGGGAGGTGCTTTGGGCTGGAAAGGTGGAGCCCGGTGTTCCTCGGGCTGAACGGATTCGAGCTTTCTCAAGAGAAGCCCGGCGGGGACATTGGGCTCCTCTCCTCGGGCGGGGGAAGGCATGAGCGGCTATTTCCGCCAAAATAAAAAGCCGCACCGGATCCGGTGCGGCTTTCTACTATGGCTTAAGAGCGGCTGGTTTCCTAAAGACCCGCCGCAAGGGGAGAGAGTTATTTCTTGGCTGCCTGGTAGTTAGCCTCAGCCGCGTCCCAATCGACGACGTTCCAGAACGCCGTGATGTAGTCCGGGCGGCGATTTTGGTAATTCAAGTAGTAAGCATGTTCCCAAACATCCAAGCCGATCACCGGCTTGCCCTCGATGCCAGCCACAGCCTTGCCCATGAGGGGGCTGTCCTGGTTGGCGGTCGAGCCCACGGCGAGTTTGCCGTCGTTGCCGACAACGAGCCACGCCCAGCCGGAGCCGAAGCGGGTGGCCGCGGCCTTGGCAAAATCTTCCTTAAATTTCGCGAAACCACCGAGTTCGGATTCGATCGCTTGGGCAAGTGCACCCTTCGGGGAGCCGCCTTTGCCCGGGCCGAGGATTTTCCAGAAGAAGGAGTGATTGGAGTGGCCGCCGCCGTTGTTGCGGATGGCGCCGCGGATTGCTTCCGGCACCTTGCTCAGGTCGGAGATCAGCGAATCCACGTCCTTCGCGGCGAGTTCGGGCTGATCCTTGAGCGCGTTGTTCGCGTTGGTGATGTAGGCCTGATGGTGCTTCGTGTGGTGGATTTCCATCGTGCGCGCGTCGATGTGGGGCTCGAGCGCGTTGTAGGCGTAGGGCAGCTGCGGAAGTTCGTAAGCCATGGTGAGTGCTTTGTTTACTGTTGGAGGGGAAAAGGCCTCCAAAGTGCGCCGACAGCTTCGCGCCGTCAACTACACGGGCCGATTTATGCCGCGTTGCGCGGGAATTTTTCGGCCGATCAGAGGCCCCGGGCATCCGCGCCCTCGGAAGGAGGCGGATCCTGGCGCTTCAGTTTGAAAAACGCCTGCAAAAGCTCCCGGCACTCGTTCTCCAACACGCCGCCGACCGTGAGCTCGAGGTGGTGGTTCACGCGCGGCAAGTCGTTGAGGTTCGTGGCGCCGCCGAGACAGCCCATCTTCGGATCGGGCACCGCGTAGCACACGCGCTTGAGTCGCGACATGAGCGTAGCGCCGGAGCACATCGGGCACGGCTCCTTGGTCACGTAGAGCGTGGCGCCTTCGAGCCGCCAGTCGCCGAGCCGATTTGCGGCCTGCGTGATCGCCAGCATCTCCGCATGGGCGGTCGGATCGTGCGCGCCTTCGACGGTGTTGTGCGCCGCCGCGATGATCTCGCCGTCGCGCTCGATCACCGCGCCGATGGGAACTTCATCCTGCCGCCAGGCGTCGATGGCCTGATTGTAGGCCAGGCTCATGAAGAACACGTCGTCGCGTAACAACTGCGAGGGAAACCGCTTTTCAAACGGGCAGGGCGGGGGGAGCGGTTTCGTGATCCATGGAAAGGCGTGGCGCGCGGAGGAAGGTTTACGAGGGAAGGCTTGCTTAGGTGCCGCGATTCCGCCTTACAAGGTGCTTTTACGAAGCAAACCTATGACGTTTTTCCCTCTGGACAGAACCCACATCAACCATGGCTGACGGCAACTCGATCGAAGTAGAAGGCAAGGTTGTCGCCGTGTTGCCCGGCACGATGTTCAAGGTCCAGCTCGCCAACGGGCACGTCGTTCTCGCTCACATCTCGGGCAAGCTTCGCAAGAACTTCATCAAGATCGCTGCGGGTGACACTGTCCGGATGGAAATGAGTCCCTACGATCTGGAAAAGGCGCGCATCACCTTCCGCATGAAGGAGCAGTCCGCGCCGCCTCCGTCGCACTTCCGCCGCCGCTACTGAGCGGCCGCTCCGGTTTGCGTTCGACGCCGCCCACGCAGGCGCGTCACTTTTCGCGGCGATGAAACCGCGCCTCGATCACAGCCAGGCTCCCG
The DNA here is from genome assembly GCA_024707325.1 of Opitutus sp. GTDB lineage: Bacteria > Verrucomicrobiota > Verrucomicrobiia > Opitutales > Opitutaceae > Opitutus. Next base: position 2,010,408 of record JANPZY010000001.1, read on the forward strand.
GCGCGTTCGCGGCCGACATCGAGGCGTTTCTCGGTTTCATCGGCCTCGAACGCGGTCTCTCGCGCAACACCATCGACGGCTATCGTCGCGATCTGGACCAGTGTGCGTTGTTTCTCGCCAAGCGCGGCGTTGCCGACTGGCGCTCCGTCTCGCCCGACGACGCGAGTGCGTGGGTGCACGCGCTCAGCACCGATGCCTACCGCGAGAGCAGCCTTGCGCGCAAACTCACCGCGCTGCGCGGACTCGCGCGCTTCCTCGTGCGCGAGAAACTGCGCCCGACCGATTTCACCGCGCTTCTCGACGGACCGAAACTGCGCCGCAAAATCCCTCACACGCTTTCCGACGACGAAGTCGACCGGCTCCTCGCCGCGCCGAACGGCGGCGATCCGCGCTCGCTGCGCGACCGCGCTCTCCTCGAACTCTTCTACTCGAGCGGCCTGCGCGTGTCCGAACTCGCCGCGCTCACGCTCCAACAGATCGACCTCGAGCACGGTTTTCTCCGCGTCTTCGGCAAGGGTTCCAAGGAGCGCGTCGTGCCCATCGGCGGCAAGGCGATCGACGCCGTCACCACCTACGTCGCGTCCGGTCGTCCACACCTCGTGAAAGCACGCACGGGCAGCCAGCTTTTCCTCAACAATCGCGGTGGTGCGCTCTCGCGCGTCGCGCTCTGGATGATCGTGAAAAAACACGCCCAGCGCGCCGGCATCACCAAGTCCGTGAAACCGCACGCGCTGCGTCACTCCTTTGCCACGCATCTGCTGAGCAACGGCGCCGACCTGCGTGCGATTCAGGAAATGCTCGGCCACGCCAGCATCTCCACCACGCAGATCTACACCGCCGTTGAGTCGCAGCGCCTGCTCGACCACCACGCGAAATTCCACCCCCGCAATCGATCCTCATAAGCGACCAGAGGCCAGAAACACAATGTCAACCAATAGTTGACATTGTATCCATAAAATGGATGCGGGGAAGTGGGGTAAGTGCGGGGATCGGTGCGGTTTCTTCGGGCGGCTTGGGGCCTGCGGAAGTGTGGGGGAATCGTGCCGCACCGGGGGATGAAGAGGGACGGATGGTGGCTCGATCCGGTGCGCACGTTGTCCTGACGCGGGACGGACCTTGGCTCGACGTGGGACGCACCTTGGCGCGACCCGGTGCGCCATCAGTCCCGGCTCAGGCCGCGCGGACGAGTTTTGCCACGACGATTTCCGCGCGCGTGCCGACGCGAAACGGCGGTCCCCACGAGCCGGCGCCGCTGCTCGTGAGCACTTGCATGCGGCCAAACTCATTCAAGCCGTAGACGAAGGAGCCGTGCACGCGCCGGGCGATGTGCGTCCATGGCCAGAATTGTCCGCCGTGCGTGTGTCCGGAAACCACCAGCGACACACCCGCGTGCTCGGGCAGCGTGAGCCGCGTGGGTTGGTGCGCGAGCAGGATGCACGGACGCTCGGAGTCGATTTTCAGCTGCGCGAGCATCTCGCGATAGATCGACGAGCGATGCGTCTCGCCGTCGTGCACGCCTGCGATTTGCAGGCGCTCGACGACCACCCGCTCATTGTTCAGCACGCGCACGCCGGTGTTCGCGATCGCGTGCAGAAAACGCGCGCTATCGGAAAACTCGTCGTGATTGCCTGTGACGAAAAACGCCCCGTGCCGCACGCGCAGTTCGCGCCACGGAGCGACAGCGTCATCGGGATCGATCGCGGTGCCATCGAACATGTCGCCCGCGATCAGCACCGCATCGACGCCCAGTGTGTTGAGTTTTCGGACGAGCCGTTGCACAAAACGCGCGCGGCGCAGGTTGCCGAGATGGAGATCGCTCACGATCGCGACCTTTCGGCCGTGCCACTCGCGCGGGAGTTTTTTCAGCGCGACCGTCACGTGCGTGATTCGCAACCATGCGGCATGCACGAGTCCGGCGAGCGACACGATCACCGCCGCGGCGAAAAGCGCGGTTGCGATCGAGCGCATCGGCCAGTCGGTGCGAGTGAGGAACCCAACCAACGCGATCGACCAGCAAGCGAGCGCTGCGATGGCCGTGTAGTTGAGCACGCCGATGCCGATGGCGGCGGGACGATAGGCGAGATGAAGCCACGCCGAATCGCGCCGATAGGTGGCGAGCGAGAGTGGCACAAAGGCGAGCGCGAGGACAAAGAGCAGGGCGAGCCAGGGCGCGCCGCTCCGACCGAGAAAATAAATCCACGTGCCGGCGACCAATGCGCTCGCGAGGAACAACACGGCCAACACGACGCCCGCGAAAAACAGTGTCTGGCGCGGAAACCGGCGCGTGCGATGACGAGCCGCGCGTTCGGCTTCGATCAGTTCGTCGGGGGATAGTTCTTTGACGGAGCGATCCGACATCCGCCGGCACTGGACCGATGAAAACGCGGGCTGCAACTCGCGGCGCAAGTCGGCTCGACGACGGCGAAGCGGTCGCGCAGAAGTTTTCGCATGTCTGCGCGCATTGAGTTTGAGTCTGCCGCCCGTTATTCGCTCCGCCAACTCGCGGTCTTCTTCAACACCGCCTACGAAGGCTACGCCCATCCGGTGGCGACGACGCCCGAACTGCTCGCGCGGCGTGTGCGCGAAGAGTCGCTCGATCTCGCGACGTCGGCGGTGATGGAACTCGAAGGTGTGCCGGTGGGCATTTTTCTCGTGGGGCGGCGCGACGATGTCGCGTGGTGTGGAGGCTTCGGGATTTTTCAACCGCAGCGCGGTCGCGGCCTTTCGGCGCCACTTGCGAAGGAAATGATCACCCGCAGTCGCGCGAGCGGCGCGGTAACACTGCAACTCGAAGTGCTGAAACCCAACACCGTGGCGCGTCACGCCTATGAGCGCGCAGGTTTTCAGACGGTGCGCGATCTTGTGGTTTATTCGTCGCACGAAGCCACGCCCGACGCGTCGGTCCTCGCGCGCATCCGGCGTGTGGATACAGCGCGGCACTTCGCGGCGTTGAACGCGGAGCAGCAGCCTCCGGCCTGCTGGCAGCGCAGCGTGGCGAGTCTGCACGTGCGCACCGGAATCGAAGCCTACGAAGGCGAGGACGGCCGGAGTGGCGTGTTGATTTCGCGGATGCCCGACGGCACGGCGCGCGTGATGAGTCTGCGCGGTCCGGCGGACGACGCGCTCGTCGGTCTGTTGCGAAACATCACCGCCAGTGTCACGCGCCTGCTCGCGATCAACGAGCCGGCGGAGAGCGTTTATCACAACGCGCTGCGCGGGGCCGGACTCGTCGAAACGACGCGACAGGACGAGATGCGGCTGAGCCTCGCGTGAGCGTCAGCGTTTCGACTCACGTTCCATCTTCGTGAGTTTCGTTTCCAGTTCGTCCTGCGCATCGCGATCGGTGCCGCCCCATGTCCACGTGGTCGCATGTTCGGGCTCGGGCGTGCCGAAGCGCGCGTCTGCTTGTGCGCGCGCCTTTTCGGCCGCGTAAGCACGATCTTTGAACGGACCGCCCATCTTCATGAGTTCGTCGGTGCGCTGTTCGACGAACTGGTCGTAGGCGAGGCCCTGCGTGTCGCGCGGGGCGATCGTCGTCGTGCGCTGCGTCGGCTGCTGGCAACCCGCCACGCAACCCGCGAGAAAGACGAGGAGAAGACTCCGGGGCATGGGGCGAAAATGCCGCAAGCGCGTGATAGGTCAAACGGCGCGCTCTCCGCCTCCAAGCAACGCGAGCACGGTGCGCACCGTGTCGAGTTTGCGCATCGTGGACGTGGTCAGCTTGAGAGCGCGAATCTCGGGCTGCGTCCATACTTCCGACTCCGAGATTTTGCCGCGACAAAGCCAGTAGAGCTCGCGGCCGATCACGCGAAATCGGTCGTAGCCGTTGTCCACCGCTTCGAGCACGCGGACCGCTTCGCGTGGCGGTGGCGTCTTGTGAAACGCCACGTTGATCGTGTTGGTCTCCGAGACCATCTCGGCGGGCGGAAACGGTTTCGCGGGGATGATCTTCGCGAGTTCGTCGGCGCTGCGAATGAACGTGTCGACTTCGTAGCCGAGAACGCTGGCGAGATGCTTCTCGATTTGCGCTTCGAGCTTGGCGGTATCGCGCACGCCGGAGGTGAAGAGCACGTTGCCGCTCGCGATGTAGGTCGAGACGTCCTTGTAGCCGAGCGCTTCGAAGTGACGCCGCAGATCGTCCATCTTCGGGCGACGTTTGCCGAGATTGATCCCTCTCAAAAACGCGACGTAACGGGGCATGGGGCAGTGCGAGAACACTGCGCGCCATGCACGGCAAGTCGAGCGACCCTCGGCCTTATGACTGGCGCGGCTTCGCGCTTTAAGTTCGTGCAGCGAAATGCGACGCGAGCTCCTGCGGCGGTTGGTTCACGAGGTCTTTCGCGACCGATTGCTGGAGTCGCTGCTTCACTGGCGCGGAGAGTTTTTCGAGCACGAGATTGTGCACGGCCTGCGCGGCGGCGAAGTCCCAGGTGGCGTCCTGTTGCACACCCATAAAACTCTCGATCACGCTCGCGACGCGTTCGACGCTGCGGCGGTCTTCCTCGTTTTTCATCGGCAGGCGCTCGTCGATCGACATGCCGGTGCGCGCGGCGGGACTGCCGGGCGCGGTGGTCTGATGTTTCGAGCCTTGGAAGCGTCCCGCCATGTCGGAGTCATGCGCGGTGTAGCTGCGGACGCCGGCGGGAAAATCCATCGCGCGCACTTCCTCGAAAGCGGGCTGCGACTGGCCGGGCTCCTGGCGGCGGCGGAAAATGCGGACGTGGCCTTTGTCAGCGGTGACGATGTAGTGTTCGCTCATGGGGAGTGGTGTTGAGGGTTAGCCGTTGATGAGTTCGCCGCCGTTGGGGTGGAGCACCTGGCCGGTCATGTAGGAGGAGTCCTCGGAAGCGAGAAACACGAAGCACGGCGCGACTTCCTCGGGCTGGCCGGGACGCTCGAGCGGCACGTCTTTGCCGAACGATTCGACCTTTTCCTTGGGAAACGTGGACGGAATCAGCGGCGTCCAGATCGGGCCGGGCGCAACTGCGTTCACGCGAATTTTCTTCGAAGCGAGGTTCTTCGAAAGCGAGCGCGTGAAGCTCACGATGGCGCCCTTGGTGGAGCTGTAGTCGATGAGCTGCTCGCTGCCGCGATACGCGGTGACGGATGTGGTGTTCACGATCGTCGAGCCTTCCTTGAGGTGGGGCAGCGCGGCTTTCGTGAGGAAAAATTGTCCGAAGATGTTCGTGCGAAACGTGCGCTCCAGTTGCTCAACGGAAATGTCCGTGAGCGATTTCTGCGGATGCTGCTCGGCGGCGTTGTTCACGAGCACGTCGAGGTGGCCGAACTCGCGCAACGTCTCCTGCACCCAGCGTTCGCAAACCTGCGGATCACCCACGTCGCCCGCGAGCAGCGTGCAGCGGCGACCGTGTTTCTCGACCTCGGCTTTCGTTTCGTCGGCGTCCTTGTGCTCGTTGAGATAAGTGATGGCGACGTCCGCGCCTTCCTTGGCAAACGCGATTGCGATCGCGCGGCCGATGCCGCTGTCGCCGCCTGTGATGAGGGCGACCTTGTTCGCGAGTTTGCCGCTGCCGTGATGCTCGGGTTTTTCGGACTGCGGACGCGGCGTCATCTCGGACTCACGGCCGGGCTGGGTCGACTGGGTTTGGCCGGGGACTTGTTTCGGTTTGTTTTCGCTCATCGCGTAACGATGCGTCGGCCCGGGCCGATGCGAAATGGGGCCGCTGGTGTCTTTCGCGCGTGGAAACTCTCCGCTTGCGCGGGTCGGAGTTTTCCGGACCTCTTTGGGGCATGGCCACGCCCAGCGAACAGAACTTCGCCGACTACAAACGCGCCGAGAAAAAAGCGCTCGAACTTCTCGCGGACATGAAGGCCGTGTCGCCGAAGAAAGTGGATATCGAGCTCGCGCTGCTCGTCGCGATTTTTGAACTGCACAAAGGCTCGCTGCCCGCGGAGACCGTCGGCGCGATCATCCAGGGTCACCTCAAGCAGCTGCTGCCTTTCTACGGCAGCAAGCCGCCGCCCGCGCATTCCTGATCAGCGTTTTACGTAGGCGCGACCCGGGTGTTTCCGGGACGAGCCGAGGGAACTGCGACGCGGCGGAGTCGCTCCGTAGCGCGTGCGCACGTTTGAGACGCAGATTCGCGGACGCTCCTTCTGGATGGCGGTGGTGGTGCCGCCGCTCATTTATTTTGCGCTGCTGGTCGCGTTCGCCGCGAACACGGGCGGACAACCGATGAGTTCGCGTGCGCTCCTCGCGCTGACGGCGCTTGCGTATGTTTTTCCGCTCATCGCTCTCGCGTGGCTGCTCTGCAGCACGTCCGCCTACAGCCTGCAGCCGGGAAAACTGATCGCGCACTCCGTTCTGCGGGATCGCGTGGAAGAACTGCCGCACGAAGTCGCGCCCGCGTGGACCGGCGCCTGCACGGTGGAATTCAGGCTTCGCCGAAAACGTTGCCGCGTGCACGTGCGAGAGCCGCTGGCCTTTCTCCTGGCGCTGCGGACCGCGTCGGTGGCTGGAAGGTAAGACGGTAATAAAGCGCGCGGGACCGACGGGCGACTTGCGCACGGTTGCATCCTGATTCTTTTGCGCGCGTCCTGCTGGCAGGACGAAACCGCTCGCGCTTATGGAATTCAGACAACTCGGTCGCTCAGGTCTCAAGGTCCCGGTGCTCAGCTTGGGCACGGGCACGTTTGGCGGGAAAGGAGGGATGTTCAGCGCGTGGGGCACCACCGATGTCGCGGAAGCGACGCGTCTCGTGGACATCTGCCTCGACGCCGGACTCAACATGTTCGACTCGGCCGATGTTTATTCTGGCGGCGCGGCGGAGGAGATTCTCGGCGCCGCGATCAAAGGCCGCCGCGACCGCGTGCTCATTTCCACAAAAGGCACCTTTCGCTCGGGCGAGGGCGCCAACGACGTCGGCTCCTCGCGCTTTCATCTCATTCAAGCGGTCGAGGGCAGTCTCCGCCGGCTGGGGACGGACTACATCGACATTTATCAACTGCACGGCTTCGACGCGACGACGCCCGTGGAGGAAACGCTCCAGACGCTCGACGACCTCGTGCGCGCCGGAAAAATCCGCTACATCGGTGTATCCAATTTTTCAGGATGGCACCTGATGAAGTCGCTCGCGGTGTCCGACCGCTACCGTTGGAGCCGCTACGTCGCGCACCAGGCCTACTACTCGCTCATCGGTCGTGATTACGAATGGGAGCTGATGCCGCTCGGCCTCGATCAAGGCGTGGGCGCGATCGTGTGGAGCCCGCTCGGTTGGGGACGTCTCACCGGAAAAATTCGCCGCGGCCAGCCGCGCCCGGAAACGAGCCGACTCAACTCGCAAGTCGTCGTCGATATGGGCCCGCAGGTGGACGAAGAGTATCTCTTCAAGGTCGTCGATGCGCTCGATGAAGTCGCGAAGGAGACCGGCAAGACCGTCCCGCAGGTCGCGCTCAACTGGCTGCTGCAGCGTCCGACCGTGTCCAGCATCATCATCGGCGCGCGCAACGAGGAGCAACTGCGCCAGAATCTCGCCGCCGTCAGCTGGAATCTCACGAAGGAGCAGGTCGCCAAACTCGACGCGGCCAGCGCACGCCCGAAGGCCTATCCGTATTGGCACCAGCGCGGCTTCGCCGAGCGCAATCCGCCGCCGGTTTGAGCGGCGCCAGTCGCGCCAGAGTTCGTCCCGGGTCGTGCCCGAGTGCGTCCCATGTCGGGACAAGGTGCGGACCGGGTCGCGCCAAGGTGCGCACCGGGTCGCGACTTTGTGCGCAACGCGTCGCAACAAAATGCGGCGCAACTCTTGCCTGCGGCCGCACGTCAGGGTCATGGTGTTCACACCCCTTATGAAATTCCTCCGTTTGTTTACCCTCTTCTCGGTCTTGCTCGTCGCGGGTTCGCTGCGGGCCGCGCAATTTGACGCGCTGCTCTTCTCGAAGACCGCCGGCTGGCACCACGACTCCATCAACGCCGGCGTGACTGCGATCCGCCAGCTCGGCCAGTTGCACGATTTCAACGTGTTCTGGACTGAGGATGCGAACCGCGTGTTCAACGATCGCGAGCTCTCGAAATACAAGGTCGTGATCTTCCTCTGCACGACGGGCGATGTGCTCAACGACGAGCAGCAGGCCGCGTTCGAACGTTTCATCAAGAATGGCGGCGGCTTCGTGGGCATCCACAGCGCGTCCGACACGGAATACGACTGGGAATGGTATACGAAGATGGTCGGTTACATGTTCCACGTGCATCCGGCCGTGCAGACCGCGACGCTCAAGGTCGAGGATCCCAACTTCCCCGGCATGGATCGCTTCGCGAAGCGCTTCCTGTTCACCGAAGAGTGGTATGAGTTTGGCGCGCCGAAGTCCGAGGGCCTGAAGTTCCTCCTCTCGGTCGACGAGAAAACCTACAAGCCGGCCGCCGACTGGGGCCGCGTGAAGGGCAAGGGCATGGGCGACTTCCACCCGATCGCGTGGTATCACAACTACGACGGCGGACGCGCGTTCTACACCGCGCTCGGTCACATCCCGGCCACGTTCGGCGATGCGAACTTCATGCATCACATCTACGGCGGCATTTATTGGGCGGCGACGGGCAACGGTTTCACCGCCGAGTAAACGTCGCCCCAACCGCACCCGGTTCTTCACGCCCCACGCCGCAAAACGGTCTGGGGCGTTTTGCTTTCAACCCCGTCATCCCATGATCGCTCGTCCCCGCGCGCTCGCGCGCCTCGTTCTGTTTGTTCTCGCCGTCGCGGTTGTTCGCGGCGCGACCGCCATTCCGCTGCCCGAGCATCCACGTCCGGATTTCGAGCGCGCGGAGTGGATCAATCTCAATGGCACGTGGGAGTTTCGTTTCGACAACGACGACGCGGGCACGCGGAGCGGCTGGGCCGCGCAGCGTGACGCGGAATTTCCCGAGCGGATCGTCGTGCCGTTTCCGTGGGGCTCGAAACTCTCCGGTGTCGAAAACAAAGCCGACATCGCGTGGTATCGCCGCGAGATCACGGTGCCGGCGTCGTGGCGCGGGAAACGCGTGTTTCTCGTCGTGGGCGCGAGCGATTGGATCACCCAGGGCTGGCTCGATGGTCAGGCAGTGGGCGAGCACCGCGGCGGTTATACGCCGTTCGAATTTGAACTCACCTCGCACGTGAAATGGGGCGAGGCGCAATCGGTCGTGCTGCGCGTGGACGACACACCGCATCCCTTCAAACTCGAGGGCAAGCAAGGCTACGGTCAGGCAAAAGGCATCTGGCAGACGATCTATCTCGAGGCGCGTCCGGCGGTGCACGTGCGCTCGCTGCGTTTCACGCCGGACCTCGACGCAGGCAAGGTCTCCGTGCTTGCGCGCTTGAGTGACGCCGCGCCCGCGGGCGCGAAACTCGCGCTGCAATTCCAGACCGGCGACGTGCCCGATGTGAGTCACGAGATTCCCGAAGGAGCGAACGAAGTGTCGTTCGACGTGGCGATCGCCGACGTCCGCCCGTGGTCGCTCGAAGATCCGTTTCTCTATGAAGTCGAGGTGGCGGTGGACGCCGCGGACGGCGCGAGCGATCGCGTGGCGTCGTATTTCGGCATGCGCAAGATCAGCGTCGAAAGGCTGCCGGGCACGAACATCCCCTACGTGGCGCTCAATGGTCGGCCCGTCTATCTGCAGATGGCGCTCGATCAATCGTATCACCCGGATGGATACTACACGTTTCCGACCGACGAGTTCATGCGCGACGAGATCGTGCGCTCGAAACAGATCGGACTGAACGGCAACCGCGTTCACATCAAGGTCGAGGTGCCGCGCAAGCTCTACTGGGCCGACCGGCTCGGTCTGTTGATCATGGCCGACGTGCCCAACTTCTGGGGCGAGCCCACGCCCGAGGCGCGCGCGGAAAGCGAGTTCGCGCTGCGCGGGATGATCGAGCGCGACTTTAATCATCCGTCGATTTTCAGCTGGGTGGTTTTCAACGAGACGTGGGGTCTCTTCACCGGCGAAGGAGAAAACAAAAAATATCTGCCGGAGACGCAGGAGTGGGTGATCTCGATGTATCGACTCGCGAAGCAACTCGATCCCACGCGACTCGTGGAGGATAACTCGCCCTGCAACTACGACCACACGGAGACCGACCTCAACACGTGGCACGACTATCGTCCCGGCTACGCGTGGCGCGAGGGCATGGAGCACATCTCGCGCAGCACGTTTCCCGGATCGACATGGAATTTCATCGGGGGTCGCACCCAGGGCGATCAGCCGATGTTCAACAGCGAGTGCGGCAATGTCTGGGGTTACGAGGGCAGTGCGGGCGACGTCGATTGGACGTGGGACTATCACATCATGCTGAATGTATTTCGGCGTCACCCGAAGCTATCCGGCTGGCTCTACACCGAGCATCACGACGTCATCAACGAGTGGAACGGCTACTTCCGCTACGATCGTTCGGAGAAGTTCACCGGCCTCGATGCGTTCGTGCCTCAGATGTCGCTCAACGATCTGCACGCTCCGTTCTACATCTCGACGGGCGACGAACTCTGCCGCGATGTGACACCGAGTCAGGTCGTCGACGTGCCGCTGTTCGCGTCGTTTCTCACCGATCGCGCGCCCGGCTCGCGACTCGTGCTGCGCGCGCAGCTCTACGGCTGGAACAACCTCGGTCAGCGCGAGGAGTATTCCGTTTCGACTGAGACGATTCCGTTCGAGCCGTGGATGTCACGCGAACTGAAGCCGCTGCGCGTGATGATGCCGAAGAAGCCCGCGCTCGCCGTGCTCGCGCTCACGCTCGAGAGCGAGGCCGGCGCCGTGCTGCACCGCAACTTCACGACGTTCCTCGTCGCCGACGGGGCGTCTCCGCGCTGGGAAATGCGCAACGTCTCGGGACGTCACCAACGACTCGTGCGTTTCGCGCCATCGACCTTCAGCGCGGCGCAGTGGTCGCAGAAGCAGTGGAACGTGCTCGACGGTCTGAAAGTGAACGGCGCGGGCAGCGGTTTCTTTGAGTATCGCCTGCCGTGGCCGGAGCATCTCGACGCGAAGAAAGTCACGGGCGCCACGCTCGTCTTCGAAGCATCGGCGAAACAGCTCTTCGGCAAAGATCGCGACGGCGCCGACGCGCTTCCCGGCGGTGACTACATGCGCGGACTCGGCGCGCACGATCCGAGCGCGAATCCCAACGCGTATCCGATGACGGATACGACGAAGTTTCCGACCGCCGTGCGTGTGCGCGTGAACGGACTTGCGGCCGATGTCGTTTCGTTGCCTGACGACCCCGCGGATCATCGCGGTGTGCTCTCGTGGCACGCGCAGCCGCGCGACCGCAAACTGCGCGAGGCGGGTTCGTATGGATATCTCGTCGAAGTCACGCTCCCGCCGGCCGCGCTCGAAAAAGCTGCGACCGCTGGTGAGATCGTGCTCCGGTTCGAAGTGGACGACGCGCTACCCGGCGGACTTGCGCTCTACGGTGAGCGTTTCGGCCGTTATCCCGTCGATCCGACGCTCGTGTTTCATCTCCGCTAAGCGGACGCGCCGCCTGGAGCACGCGTGAAATGACGCGTGCTACAGGTGCGCCCTTCAGTGAATCGGCACGGCCTCAATCGGCTCGGCGCTTTCAGCAAACTCGCGCGTGCGCTCGCGGAGTTTTTCGCGATGCGGATGGAAGATCGGGCGCGACGTGGCGCGCTGGCGTGAGCGCCACCACCAGCCGGCCGCGACCACCACCGCCGCCGCGCCCGCGGCGCTGACAAGCGCTCGTGTGTGCGTGGAAGACGACGCCGGTTGCCGCCAACCGCCCGCCGGCGTCATGCGCCCCTGCGACGGTTCGAAGAGATTTCCCTGCTCGAAGGGCGCGGGATCGCCGCGGCGCAGATACGTGCGGAAAAACGCGCCGGTGATTGCTTCGGTGATTCCCGGGGCGACACCGTAGCCGAGTCGTGCGGCGCGCGTGGCGAGTCCCACCGGCACTTCCGCGCGCGGACGACGCGCCACGGCCACGAGGGCATCGGCGACTCGCTCCGGCGGATCGACCATGATCGGCGTCGGCTTGAGCATCGCGCCGGAGACGTTTGCGCCGTGTTGATAACCGGGCGTGTCGATAATGCCGGGAAAGAGGCACGAGATGTGAATGTCGCGATGCGGCGCGAGTTCCTGTCGCAGGCCCGCCATGAAGCCGCGCAGGCCGAACTTTGCAGCCGTGTAGGCCGAGGCGAACGGCACGGGCACGAAACCGCCGACGGAAATGTTGGTGATCATCGTGCCGCGCTTTTGGCGGAGAAAAATCGGGATCACGGCGGACGCAGCGTTCATCGCGCCGAACAGATCGATCTCCACGACGCGGCGGTGTTCTTCGATCGTCGCGCGTTGAAACGGGCCGAAAAGTCCGACGCCAGCGTTGTTGATCCACACATCGATGCGGCCAAACGCATCGAGCGTCTGTTGCGCGAGATTCTGCACCGCGTCGGCATCGGCGACATCGGTCGGCACCGAACGCGCGTGGCAGCCGAGCGTGGCGCATTCGCCGGCAACTTCCTGCAGCGCCTCGGTGTTGCGTGCCGCGAGAACGAGCCGCGCGCCTTCGCGGGCAAACGCGATGGCCGCGGCGCGTCCGATGCCGCTGGAAGCTCCAGTGATGACGACGACCTGATCGCGCAGCGATCGGTCAACGGAGGAAAAAGGGAGAATGGAGGACTTCATCGCCAACGATATCCGCGCTGCGGCGCGCTGTCGTTGGGAGACGGTCCGAACCGCCACTGGGGAATTGGCCGAGCCAGTGTGCGGCTCGGGTCGGGACCAAGTGCGCACCGGGTCGGGACACGATGCGGACACGGTCGCGACAAGGTGCGTGCAACGTCGCGACAAGGTGCGGACCGAGTCGGGATGAAGTGCGCGCCGATCCGGGACGATGCGCGGTCTGCCTTCAGCGGCGGTCGTAGATGACGCTGGTTTCCTGCGTGCCGCGCGGGGTTTCGACTTTGGTCGTCACGCGGAGCTGGCGGCCGACGGAGAGCAGTTCCCACGTTTCGTGGATGTTCATTTTGCTGCCGGGCGGTCCCCAGATGAAATCCACGACGGAGTCGAAAACGATTTTCCGATCGTCGCCGGCGCGCTGGGCTTTGGTGACGCGCGGCATGTTCATCACTTCGGAGCGCGTCTCGGTGCCGTCGAGCGTGTAGGTTTCTTCGGACACGCGATCGTCCGCGAACTCGAGGATGCGCGTGGATTTCACCGCGAGGCGGTCGCCTTGGTGATCCACGTCGAAGCGCGCGGGCGAGGAACCGGGACCGTTGCGGCCGAACTCGGAAAGGTCCTCGTTGAGAACCCAGACGCCGGAGAAGTCAGCGGCCGGGCGGGTGAACTTCACCGGCGGAAGCTGGAGCGATCGGCGATAGTCGGCGGTGATTTCCGCATAGCGGGGATCGTCGAGATTCACGAGCCGCGGATCGGCCAGGAGCTGGGCGTAGGTGCTGCGCGTGACGTTGCGCACCATGCCGGCCCACGTGACGTAGAACGTCCATTTCGGCTGACGGTCGAGGATCTCGAGCGCGGGAGGATTGCCGACTTCGGCGAGCGCGAGCGGTTTGCCCTGCGAGAGTTTTTCGAGGCTCTCGTAGTAGGACTGCGCGAAGTCGTTGCCGTAGACGTCGAGGCCGAGCACGTCGACATACTCGATGCCGGGGAAATACTTCTCGTGCTCCATGCCGGGCCGGCTGACGCGGTCCATGCTCCAGACCCAGACGAGATTCTTGAGCTGATGGTGGTTTACGAGGCGGTCGAAGATCTGGCGGTAGAGTCGCTCGGTGCTGTATTCGCCGGTGCGGCCGCCCCACCAGAACCAGTCGCCGTTCATCTCGTGATACGGACGCCAGAGGACGGGCACGCGCGCGGCCTGTAGTTGTTTTAAGAATACAGCGATCGCATCGACCTGCTGCATCCATTTCGTGTGCAGTGCGGTGCCGGGCGTGAGGACGTCGCGGAATTGTTCGTCGAGCAGTTTGCCCTGGACGCTCTTGAGGGCTTTGGGGTCGCTGTCGGGGAGCTGTCGAAACGTGACGGGTTCGTCGGCCGTGGGCGGCACGGCGTGCCAGCAGATCGTGACAAGCGCGCCGAGCTGATGCTGGCGGATGCACTCCTGCACGATCTCGGGGCGGGCGAGATAGGAATCGGAGTCGCCCTCCTTCGCGTGGCCGAAATCGGTGCTGAAGACGGCCGGCATGTGCCCGGTGTAGTCGGCGGCGAACTGCGTGTTGCGGTCGCGGATGGCCGGGTAGTTGTGCTGACCCGTGAGCATGTGTCGGCCCGAAAGATCGTAGAGCAGCTGGAGCAGCGCGCGGGTTTCGGGCATCGCGCCCGGCGTGACCGGTTCAGCAGAACGAGTCGCGGCGTGGACGACGGAAGAGAAAGCGGCGAGGAGAACGAACGCGGACAGGCGGAGGAGGTGCATCGGGTAGGGAGGGAAGGGGGACCTGTGGGCCTGACGCGAAGTGTCCGCCGAAGTGGCGGAGAAATGTGCGAGCCAGGGAGTGCGGGAGTTTTATGACACGCCGCGGTTTTTCCCGTTGATACGGCACTACTAATGCAAAGAGAGAGCGCAGTTCATTGGCGCCTTCCGGCACAACACACATCCCCAGCTATCAACATGATCTCGCGTAAACTGATTCCGACGTTGGTTCTCGTTTTCTGCGCAATGGGCGCGCCGCTCTCTGCTCAGACGCTAACCCGCAAAGGTGAGATGACGCGGACTGTCATTCAAACCTCGGGGACCACCTACGAGATTAGCTACGCGGTATCAGCCGAATGGTCGTGGGACGACGTGACCGATGCCGGTCAACATCCCTCCTCGGTGTCGTTTTCGCGAGGCGCTGGACAGGATGCAACCGTCCCGGTCGTGCTAAATAGTCATCACGAGGATAGCGGGGACGGCTACGAAGTTTTCTCCTATGCTGACAATGAGGAGGGAGTGGTTGGTTTCAGTCAGACGGGCTCTAACATTCCTTCGTCGCTCACGATCACAGCGTCCTTCACCGGGGGAGTTTTCGATGGGGATGTCTCAAGCGTCGAGTTTGTCGGGGGTAATATGCCCGCGCCGAGCCTGTTTTCAGCGGAGACGTTCAATGCGGCCCTCAGTGGACAATTTGACGGCTTGGTGAATTTCTCGGCGTTTGAGGGGGGGGGGAGGGCGCCGACGAAATTGTGTTCGGAATCGCGCTCTATTCAGGAAGCGGACTGGTTGCTTCCTCCATGCTCGATGTGGAGGACACCTCCTATGATTTCGGCTCGTTGTTGCTCGAAGATGGAGAGTTTTACCAAATGGGTCTGTTCCAAGGCCTACGTTTCGGCGACGTTGGGTATATCTCGGCGACGATAATCTCGTTTACGGCGATCCCGGAACCGGGCACGTGGGCGGCAATCGCGGGTGTCGCTGCTCTCGGTCTGGTGCTCGTGAAGCGCGGTCGCCGGACGCGCGCGTAAGCGACGGGAGATCTGGATTGCGACATCGCCGGTGAGAAAACTCCCGGCAGCGTTGACAGGGAGCGGGCCGGTTCGCTGGCTCGTCCGATGGTCTTTGCTTCGCGTCTTCTCCGTCGTTGCGCGCTCGTCGCGGGAATGGGTGCGCTCGCTTTGCAGGCGAGCACGTTGCCGTGGGGCGATGGCGTGAATTTGCAGCCCTCGTATTTCGCGGAGGGTCACGTGACCTTCGGCTGGTCGCTGATGAAGGAGTATCCGGCGATCCGCACCGTGCGCATCGAGATCGAGCCGAGCGTGCCGATGGAAACCGCGACGCGCTGGCTGCGCGAGGCGCACGCCGAGGGCCTGCGCGTGATCGCGACGTATCATCATTATCCCTACAACGGCTCCGACAGCGCCGAGGAGCTGCTCAATGCCGCGCGGTGGTGGCGGAAGAACTACGCCGCGCTCGAGGCCGCGGCGCCGGGATTGATCGTCAACCTGATGAACGAGTGGGGCAGCCACGAGCAGACGGCGGAGACGTTTGCGGCAGCCTACAATCCCGCGATCGCGATCGTGCGCGAAGTGTATGCCGGTCCGCTCATCATCGACGTGCCGGGCTGGGGGCAGGAGACCTACGTGGCGCGCGATGCGTCGAAGCTGTTGCCCGACGACAACCTCGTGTTCTCCGCGCACATTTACGCGAGCGGCTGGGTGAAGCAGGGCCCGGATCGCTGGATGACGGCGGACGATCTCGATGCGCTCGATGAGACCGGGCGTCCCGCGATCATCGGTGAGTTTGGTGGCGAGCGCGAAGGCGAGTCTGACTGGAGCGGCATCGTCGACTACGCGCGCGAAAAAAAAGGCTGGCCGCTGATCGCCTGGGCATGGAACGGCGACGGCGAGCGCATGAACATGGTGCAGCCGTATTGGGGCGACGAGCCGAAGGCGGCCCACTACACGCCGCACCCGTATTTTCAGAAGGTCTATTCCAAGCTGCGTTCGCCTGCGCCGGCTCCGCGGTGAGTCGCAACTTGCGACTCCGTGCGGATGACTTACGCGCGCGGGAACATTCGGAAAACGGACGAAACCAATCCGCGGTTTTATTGTGAACCGTTGGCAGGAGTTGGTGTGAGACGCTCGAGTTCGGCGGCTGATGCCGGCTCGTAGAAAAACCGACGAGGCTGTTGGCAGTGCTCCGCTCGCGGCGCCCCGAGACGGACACGTTCGATCTGTCGTGCGCGGCTTCGTGTTGCGCGAATTCCTTTTCCCATTCCGCAGAGACCATGGCGATCACACCCATACGAGTGGAACCGCACGAGCCGGTCGCGCCGGCGCGGAGTTTCGTTTTCGATCTGCTGCGCGCGGCGGCGATCTGCAGCATCCTCCTCGCGCACTCGGGGCCGCCGGCATTCGTGGCGCAGTTGAGAAACTTTGACGTCGTGCTCGTGGTGCTGATCGGCGGCGCGGTGTGCGCGTTGGCCAATGAGCGCCGCCCGATTGAGCCCGTGGCCTACATGAAGAAACGCGCGCTGCGGCTGCTCGCGCCCACCTACGTGTTCCTCGCGGGATATTTTGTGCTGATGGAAATCGTCGCGCCCGCGCGCTTCGATGCCGAGATCATGCTGCGCACGTTTCTGCTGGCGGACGGAATCGGCTACGTGTGGATCCTGCGGATTTTCCTGATCGTGGCGTTGCTCGCGCCGTGGTTGCTGCGGTTGCGCGACCGGGTGAGCCCGCGCACCTATTTCGCGCTGCTGTTCTGCGCCTATGTGGCGGACGAAGCGGTGTATGCGATGTTCGAGCGACTGCCGGTCGCGCGCGCAAGCGAGTGGGTGGAGTTCACGCTCTTCTACGCGGTGCCGTATGGCGCGATCTTCGGGCTCGGACTGCGCTGGCCGCGAATGTCACAGACCGAGGCGGCGCGGTGGGCGGTGGCGGCGTTTGCGGTGTGGCTCGCGATGCTCGCGGCGCTCGATTCGCTCCACGCTTCGGTGCGCACCTGGGACTACAAGTATCCGCCGCGCGCGATTTACGTGTGGTATGGCTTGGCGGCGGGGCACGCGGTTTACGCGATGTTTCTGGGCGCCGATCTCGGACGAGGAAGAGCCGCGCGCGTGGTGGAGTTCGTTTCCGCACAATCGCTCTGGATTTACCTGTGGCACATCCCGAGTCTCCAAGTCGGTCGCGAACTCGCACAGCGGCTCGACGTTCCAGTGCCGTGGGTGACGAAGTGGCTCGTGACGACCTCGCTCAGCCTTTCGCTGACGTGGGCACAGACGAGACTCGTAGCTTGGTATCGGCGGACACGTCAGCCGACCGGCATGAGGCGGTGGTTTTTGGACAACGTGCTGCAATGTTGAGCGCTGCGCACGCGACGCGAGAAGGCGCTGGAAAATCCCCGGTCGGCGCGCTTCATCGACGGGGTGAGTCTCTCGATCAAAGGCCAACGCTACGTTAGCGAACGTGAACCCGAGCTCGGACTCGGCGTGATCACCGGTGTGGAGGGCGGGCGCGTCGAAGTATCGTTTCCCGCGACCAACGAACGCCGGATCTACGCCGCCGGCACGCCGGTGTTGAAACGCGTCGTGTTTCGCGTGGGTGACACGGTGACAGCACGCGACGGCTCGCGCGTGCTCGTCGAAGCGGTCGAGGAAGACGATCAGGGACTCGTGGTTTACCTGGGCGAGGGGAAGCGTTTGCGCGAAGACGAGATCTCCGACGTCACCAGCGTGAACTCCCCGCGGAGCGCCTGCTGGCGGGGCAGACCGATTCGAGCGACGTGTTCGATCTGCGTTATCAAACGCTCGTGATGCGCGAGCGACTGCGCTCGTGGCCCGTGCGCGGTTTTCTTGGCGGACGTATCGATCTGCTGCCGCACCAGTTTTACATCCTGCAGGAAGTTTCGACGCGTCAGGTGCCACGCGTGCTGCTCGCCGACGAGGTGGGTCTCGGCAAGACCATCGAAGCGTGCCTGATCCTTCATCGCCTGCTCGAGTTGGGCCGCGTGAAGCGCGCGCTCATCCTCGTGCCTGAATCGCTCGTGCACCAGTGGTTCGTCGAGTTGCTCCGGCGCTTCAATCTGTGGTTCACGATCGTCGACGAGGAGCGCTGTCTCGACGTGGAGTCGCGCGACCCGATGCAGAATCCGTTTGGCACTGCGCAACTCGCGCTCTGCAGCGTGAACTTCGTGGCGCAAAACGAACGTCGCGCCGCGCAGGTCGTGGAGGTGGGCTGGGATCTCGTGATCGTCGATGAGGCGCATCACCTCGGCTGGACGCCGGAAGCGGCGAGTCCGGAATATCGCCTGGTCGAGCAACTCGCGGCCCAGACGCCCGGTCTGCTGCTCCTCACCGCGACGCCGACGCAGCTCGGCCTCGAAGGACACTTCGCGCGGCTACGTTTGCTCGATTCCGCGCGTTTTCGCGATCTCGAGCAGTTTCGCGCGGAGGCCGAGAGCTACGCGCGCGCGTGGCGGCGGTTGCTAACCGCCTGGTCGAGGGCAAACCGCTCGGCGAAAAGGATGCCGCGAGTCTCGCAAAGATTTTCACGAAGGATCCCGAAGGACTCGCGCGGCATCTTGACGCGGTGAAGCAGGGCCGCCCGGGCGCGCGCGAGGCGCTTCTCCGCACCTTGCTCGATCAGCACGGCACGGGACGCGTGGTGTTTCGCAACACGCGCGCGGCGATGACCGGTTTCCCGAAGCGCAAGTTCTGTCCCGCGCCGGTCGACGCTGATGAAAACGTGACGCTGCTCGCGCGCATCGGTCGCGAACTGCAGGCGGAGGAAAACGGCGAGGCGGACGCGTTGCGTTATTCGTTCAAGGGCGATCCGCGGCTCACCTGGCTCGTCGGTCTCATGCGCGAACTCGCGCCGGCGAAGATCCTCCTCATCTGCAAATCACAGCGCAAGGTGCTCGCGCTCGCCTCGGCGTTGCAGGATCTCACTTCGGCCAAGGTGGCGCTGTTTCACGAGGGACTGCCGCTCGTGCAGCGCGATCGCAACGCGGCATGGTTCGCCGAGCCGGACGGCGCGCAACTGCTCCTGTGCTCCGAGATCGGCAGCGAGGGGCGCAATTTCCAGTTCGCGCATCACCTCGTGCTCTTCGATCTGCCGCTCAACCCCGGACTCGTGGAGCAGCGCATCGGCCGTCTCGATCGTATCGGGCAGACGGATACGATCCGCATTCACGTGCCCTACGTGCGCGGCAGCGCCGACGAGTTCGTGCTCGATTGGTATCACCGCGGCTTGAGCGCCTTCGAAGCGCCGATGCATGGCGGCGCGGAGTTTCAGGCAAAGTTCCGCCCGCGCTTGCTCGAACTCGCCGCCGAAGCGGCCGGCGCGGGTGGGGATGCCATCCGAGAGAAATTCGAGCAACTGATCGCGGAGACGCAGGCGTTTCGCGACGAACTCGCGGCGAAGATGCGCGAGGGGCGTGACCGGTTGCTGGAACTCAACTCGTTTTCGGCGACGAAGGCGCAGGAGATCGTGGAGCGTCTGCGCGAGGCGGAGGCTGATCCGACGCTGCGCCGTTTTCTCTACGAGCTGCTCGAGCACTTCGGCGTGCGCGTGAAGGAATACGAACAAGGCGAGCTGTTCCTCGATCCCTCGCATGCTTACGTTGAAAGTTTCCCCTCGATCGAGCGCGACGGCATGCTCGCGACCTTCGACCGACGTCGCGCGTTGGCGCGCGAGGACATTCGTTTTCTCTCCGCGGATCACGGCCTCGTGCGCGACACGATCGATTTGTTGATCGACAGTCCGCAAGGCTGCGCGGCGTTTGGCACCTTGCCGGCGGATGAGCCGAATCTGCTGCTCGAAGCGGTGTTTGTTCTGGAGACGGTCGCCGACTCGCGCTGGCACGTGGATCAGTTTCTCGCGCCGGCGCCGGTGCGCGTGGTCGTGGATCTCCGGGGACAGGATTTTACCGCGGAGCGCCCCGTCACGGCGCTCGCGGGCGAGGTGGACGATGGTGATCTGGCGAGTTTTCTCGCGCGTCCGGGGTTCAGTCCGGAGGTGCTGCGGCGAATGATCGAATCCGCCGAGAGCGCAGCGCGCGCGCAAAGCGAGTCACGGCGGAAAGCTGCGGCGCAGCAGGCGCGGCAGGCGCTCACCGGAGAGATCGAGCGACTCGCCGCACTGCGAAAACTCAACGACCTCGTGCGGGCCGAGGAGATCGCGCTCGCGAAGATGCAACTCGAACAAGTCTGCGGCGCCATCGAGGACGCGCGACTGCGACTCGATTCGCTGCGTCTCATTGTCGAGACACCGGTCGAGCGTTGAGTGTTGTGCGTGTTTCGGTGCAAACTCGCGCCACCCCTCGAACTTACTCTCCCCATCCCATGAAAAAACTCCTGCCCTTCGTCTCTCTCGCTGTGCTGCTCGCCGCGTCCCATGCCCCGGCGCAAAATCCCACCGCTCTGTCTGCCGCGACGGTGTCCCCGGCGGATCCGTTCTGGCCCGCCGACGGAAAATTCGACGCCAAGGGCCGCACGTCGTCGTGGGATGGTTTTCGCAAGAAGAACGCCGAACGCCGCACGTTGTTTGCCTCGCGCAAGGCGCAGGATCAGGGCGCGATCGTCTTCGTGGGCGATTCGATCACCGAAGGCTGGCACACGCTCGAGCGCGATTTCGCGGACATCGGCGTAAAGGTCGCCAACCGCGGCATCGGCGGAGACACCACGCCGAACCTCCTTTATCGTCTGCAGGAAGACGTGCTCGACCTGCACCCCCGTGCGCTCGTGCTCACCATCGGCACCAATGATCTGGGCGAACACACGTCGCCCGCCGACATCGCCGACAATCTCCGCCGCGTGCACGAGCGCATCCGTGCCGCGTATCCCACGATCCCGATGGCGTGGTGCCTCGTGATGCCCCGTGAGCCGCGCGACGGTTTTGCCGAGCGTATCGGGCAACTGAATACGCTCATTCGCGAAATCGCCGCCAAGGATTCTCGCGTCACCGTCGTGGATACGTTCACGCCGCTCGCGCTGGAAGACGGCTCCTCGAAGCCCGACGCCTACGTGCCGGATCGTCTGCACCTGAACGAAACCGGCTACGCGATCTGGAAAAACGTGCTCCATCCGGTCGTGGCCGGCTGGAATCTGAAGTGATCTTCACGCACCGACTCGCGCCGCACTGAGGCGCGAGTCGGTGCGCACATTGGCCCGAGTCGGTGCGCACCCTGCCGCGGCATCATGCAGGGTGGTGCCCTTTGCGGGCGAAGTGATGCGTCATCGTCGCATCGATCGTGTGGGCCAGCGCCACGACGATGCCGACTGTGATCCAGTAACTGGAGTCGATGGGGAGCAGCTCTCCGGTTTGCTCGTCGATCACGCCGCCGGCAACGAGCGGTGCGATGACCAGCACGAACCAGAGGAACGCCGATCCAAACAGCTCCAATAACGCGAAACCGCGGTGACCGAGATAGAGGTCACCGAGCCCCGGAAATATTGCCGAAAGCAGCGCAGCCCGTCCGGCCGACTTGAATGGCGCACCGCACGCGGAGCAGCTGGGCGGATGTCCGGGCACGACCGCGAAACACTTCGGGCAAAGGTGTTCGAGATGATTGGTCTCCGAGGTTTCTGCGCCGGTCCGCGGTTGGACGATGTCCGCGAGGAACTGATGGAGGAATTTTCGCTCTGCCCGCGCCACGCCCTGAAACTTCAGCTTGAGGCCGCGATGGAGTTTTACCTGGCAGATGCCGTTCCACGTCGAGGACACCGAGGCGATCTGTTCGTAGCGAAGCTGTGAGACGAGATGCCGCGGACGTTTGCGTGAATCGATCTGCACCAGCAGAATGCGTTGCGTCGTGAACACGAGTGCGCGGCGGTTGAGGTAATAGGCGGCCCAGCCCACGAAGAAGTGTTCCGCCAGACTTACGGTTGTGCCCGCGGTGACGAAAAACACGCGCTCTTCCGGTCGGAGGATGGGGCGGATACGCGGATCGAGTTTCTTGAGCAGTTGAAAGCGACGCTTGGAACGGCGTCGCGCCAGCCAGCCTTCGCCAGCGAAGAGCGTTTGGAAGTCGTAGGGCGAGGGAGCGACGTCAGGCGCAAGCAGATCCTGAAATCGCCGGGCGGAAGCCAGAGCGGTCATGGGGATGAAGCGGGGGAAAGCGTCCTTCACTTCACGCCCGAACCGGCCGCACCAAGCGGCAGGCATGGCTGAAGCAGGATGCGCGATCTCCGCACGCCGGCGCCCCGGCGACAACGCGAATTTAGCGGGCGATTTTACGCGCCCGCGCGTCCACTCAACCAACCCAGAGGCGGGCGTTGTAGAAGAGTTTCATCCACGGGCTGTCTTCGCCCCAGGTCTTGGGCGACCAGCTCATGCATGAGGAGCGGAACACGCGCTCGGGGTGCGGCATCATGATCGTCACGCGACCGTCGGTCGTGGTCAGCGCGGTCATGCCGAGCGGAGAGCCGTTGGGATTGAGCGGATAGTGTTCCGTGGGCTGGTGGTGATTGTCGCAGTAGCGCGCAGCCACGAGGCCGGAGTCGCTGCAGCGCTGCATCGCAGCGGCATCCTTGAACTCCGCGTAGCCTTCGCCGTGGGCGACGGCGATCGGGATGACGGAGCCTTCCATGCCGGCGAACAGCACGCTCGGGCTCTTTTCCACCTTCAGGGAAACGAAGCGGCCTTCGTAGCGCTCGCTTTGGTTTTGCACGAAACGCGGCCAGTGGTCGGAGCCCGGGATGATCGAGTGGAGATTGCTCATCATCTGGCAGCCGTTGCAGACGCCGAGGGCAAACGTGTCTTCGCGCGCGAAGAACGCGGCGAACTCGGCGCGGGCGCGCTCGTTGAAGAGCACGCTCTTGGCCCAGCCTTCGCCGGCGCCGAGCACGTCGCCGTAGCTGAAGCCGCCGCAGGCCGCGAGGCCGCGGAAATCCTTCAGCGACACGCGACCGCTCAGAATGTCGGTCATGTGCACGTCGACCGCCGTGAAACCGGCGCGCGTGAACGCCGCAGCCATCTCGACTTCGCCGTTTACGCCCTGCTCGCGGAGGATCGCGACGGCGGGGCGGTTTTTCTTGGAAAGCTCGCGGGCGCGCGCGGCGGTTTCCTCGAGATCGAAGGTCACCTTGGGCGAGATGCCGGGATTCTTCGGGTCGAGCTTCAACGCGTAGTCCTGCTCCGCGCACTTCGGATTGTCGCGCAGCAGCGAGATGCGGCGCGTGGTATCGGACCAGATGGCGCGGAGATCGAAAAGGTTTTCGTCGAGCAGCGCTTTGCCCGCGCGCGTGACGCGGAAGCGGTGTTCTGTATTCAATGTGCCGATACGCGAGACGCAGCCCTTCAGGCCGTGTTCGCGGAGGATGAGCGAAACATCGTCGAGATCGGCCGAACGGATCTGGATGACCGCGCCGAGTTCTTCGCTGAACAAGGCGGCAAACGCATCGTGCCCCGCGGGAATTTCGAGATCGACGCCGGTGTGGCCGGCGAACGCCATCTCGAGCGCGGTGACGAGGAGGCCACCGTCGCTACGATCGTGGTAGGCGAGGAGTTTGCCGTCGCGACCGAGCTGCTGGATGGCTTTCCAGAAGTTTTTCAGATCGGCCGGGTTGTCGACGTCGGGCGTGTCTTCGCCCATCTGCGAAGTGACTTGAGCGAGGATCGAACCGCCGAGTCGGTTCCTGCTGCGGCCGAGGTCAATGAGCAGGAGGACGGTGTCCTCCTGCAGTTGAGAGTTGAGAGTTGAGGGTTGAGAGCTGGTTTGCAGCTGAGGCGTGAGCGTGAGCCGGATATCGGCCACGGGCGCGAAGGCGGAAACGATCAGCGAGACCGGCGCGGTCATGCGCTTCTGTTGGTCGCCGTCTTTCCAGACGGTGCTCATGCTCATCGAGTCCTTGCCGACGGGAATCGTGATGCCAAGCGCGGGGCAAAGCTCCATGCCGACCGCTTGCACGGCGGCGTAGAGATCGGCGCCTTCGCCGGGAATCGCGGGCGCGGCCATCCAGTTGGCGGAGAGATTCACGCGACCGATGTCGCCGATCTGCGCGGCGGCGAGATTGGTGAGCGCTTCGCCGACGGCGAGACGCGCGGAAGCGGCGGCGTTGTTGACCGCGACCGGCGTGCGTTCGCCCATCGCCATCGCTTCGCCGGTGTAAACATCATACGTCGCGGCGGTGACACCACAGTCGGCGACGGGCACCTGCCACGGACCGACCATCTGGTCGCGCGCGATCAAGCCGCCGAGCGTGCGGTCGCCGATGGAGATGAGGAACGTCTTGTCCGCGACGGTCGGGTGGGAGAGCACGCGCTTCGTCGCTTCGCGCAACGTGAGGCTGCCGAACTCGAGCGGAAGCTGCGGACGCGGCACGGATTTTTCCTGCCGGTGCATGCGCGGCGGCTTGCCGAGCAGCACTTCGAGCGGGAGATCGATCGGCGTGTTCTTGAAATGCGGGTCTTCGAGGACGAGGCGCTTCTCCTCGGTCGCTTCACCGACGATCGCGAACGGGCAGCGCTCGCGTTCGCAGAACGCGCGGAACGTCTCGATGCGGTCGGCCGGGATCGCGAGCACGTAGCGCTCCTGCGATTCGTTGCACCAGATCTCGAGCGGGCTCATGCCCGGCTCGTCGTTGGGGATCGCGCGCAGGTTGAATTTTCCGCCGCGACCACCGTCGTTGACGAGTTCGGGCAACGCGTTGGAAACGCCGCCGGCGCCGACGTCGTGAATGAACGAAATGGGGTTTTCGTCGCCGAGCGCCCAGCAGCGGTCGATGACCTCCTGACAGCGGCGCTCCATCTCGGCGTTGTCGCGCTGGACGCTGGCGAAATCCAAATCCTCCTGGCCGGAGCCGCTCGCCATCGAACTGGCGGCGCCGCCGCCGAGGCCGATCAACATCGCGGGTCCGCCGAGCACGACGAGTTTGTCGCCCGGGTTGATCTGCCCCTTCTGGACGTGGATGCCTTTGATGTTGCCGACGCCGCCGGCGAGCATGATCGGCTTGTGATACCCGCGCAGCTCGGTGCCGCGGGCGTTGGGCACTTCGGCCTCGAACGTGCGGAAGTAACCATTGATCGCGGGACGGCCGAACTCGTTGTTGAACGCGGCGCCGCCGAGCGGGCCCTCGATCATGATGTCGAGCGCGGAGACGATGCGGCCGGGTTTGCCGAAATCTTTTTCCCACGGCTGGATTGCGCCCGGTATCCGGAGATTCGATACGGTGAAGCCGACGAGGCCGGCCTTGGGCTTCGAGCCGCGGCCAGTGGCGCCTTCGTCGCGGATTTCGCCGCCGGAGCCGGTGGCCGCGCCGGGGAAGGGCGAGATCGCGGTCGGGTGATTGTGCGTCTCGACCTTGCAGAGGAGGTGGATGTCTTCCTCGTTCGCGCCGTAGATGTTGGTCTTCGGATCGACGTAAAAGCGTCCGCCGCGCGAACCGACCAGCACCGCGGCGTTGTCCTTGTAGGCGGACAGGATGCCGTCGCTGTGGAGCTGGTAGGTGTTCTTGATCATCTGGAAGAGCGAGCGGTCCTTCGCGGAACCGTCGATTTCCCAGGTGGCGTTGAAGATCTTGTGGCGGCAGTGCTCGGAGTTGGCCTGCGCGAACATCATCAACTCGATGTCGTTCGGATCGCGACCGAGTGCGGTGAAGGCTTTGACGAGGTAATCGATCTCATCGTCCGCGAGCGCGAGGCCCAGCGACACGTTGGCTTCGACCAGCGCGTCGCGACCGCGGGCGAGCACCGGCACGGTCGTCATCGGCCGCGGCTGTTCGTGGCGGAAGAGCGCTTCGCACTGCTCGATGGTGTTGAAGACCACCTGCGTCATGCGGTCATGCAACTTCGCCGCGAGCGCGGCGACCTGCGCGCTCGAGAGCACCATCGCGGGCGGCTGGAGTTTGGCGTTGTCGAGCTGGATCGTGTAACGCACGACGCGCTCGATGCGCTTCACCTTCGCAAGGCCGCAGATGTGCGCGATGTCGGTGGCTTTGGACGACCACGGCGAAATCGTGCCCGGACGTGGCGCGACGACCTGCGTGATGCCGGCCACGGACTCCGCGGCGCGGCTCGGACCGTAGGTGAGGAGTTTTTCGAGGACGTGCTGTTCGTCGGCGGTCAGCGCGCCGTCGATCTCGGCTACGTGGACAAACTCGGAAGCGATCGCTTGGGCAGGGATGCCAGCCGCAACGAGGTCCTGCAGCAGTTTCTTGAGCCGGAACGGAGAAAGGGCAGGCGAACCGCGAAGAATCAGCATGGTGGAGAAACGAGCACGTTTCCAAACATCGCCGGGGTGGTCAAGGGGCCGCGCGGTCATTCACGTTTTTGTGTGAAAATTGGGCGCGATCCTAGCGGAAGTGTTTGTTAAATAGGTCTTAAGATCCGTTGGTTGGAGAAAGCCGTTGACCAATGCTAGCCTCTCGGCGGAATGAATGTTTTTTATCGCCCGTGACGAACCACGATCACCCAGCGTTTGGACGATCCCTCAGCTCCGCGGCGGTGTGCGCGCCTGAGTCGAGCCAAGGTCTGCAACGTCCCGCCCCTGCGTCCGGCACGCCCCGAATCTCGATCCATCCATGAGTGAACATATCGGCCACGAATGCGGCATTGCTCTCGTGCGGTTGCTGAAACCGCTCTCTTACTACCAGGAAAAATACGGCACGCCGCTGTGGGGTTTTGAGAAGCTGTTTCTCCTGATGGAGAAGCAACACAACCGCGGCCAGGACGGCGCCGGCATCGCGTGCGTGAAGCTCGATATGCCCCCGGGCGAGCCCTACATGTTCCGCGAGCGCAACACGCAGCCCAACCCGCTCGACCGCGTCTTCGGCGTGCTGCTCGAGCGCTATCGCGAATTGGTGGCGCAGGGCGCGGTGCATCCCGAATTCGCCGATACGGTGAAGAAGAACTTCGATTTCGGCGCAGAGCTTTACCTCGGTCACCTGCGCTACGGCACCTCGGGCGGTTACGGTGTGAGCGCGTGCCATCCTTATTTCCGCAGAAGTTCGTGGCCGACGCGCAATCTGGCGCTCTGCGGCAACTTCAACATGACCAACACGCGCGATCTGAACGACAGTTTGATCGCGATCGGTCAGCACCCGATTTTCGCCTCCGACACGCAGGCCGTCCTCGAAAAAATCGGCTTCTTCCTCGATGAGGAGCACGAGGACATCTATCGCTATCTCCGCACGCGCAATCTCACCGGGGCCGAACTCTCGCGCCGCATCAGCGAGGATCTCGACGTCGCGCGTGTGATCACGCGGGCCTCGCAGAAGTGGGACGGCGGTTACGCGATCGCGGGCCTCGTCGGCAACGGCGACGCGTTTGTCGCGCGCGACCCGGCCGGCATCCGTCCGGCGTTTTATTACCAGGATGATGAAGTGATCGCGTTCGCTTCCGAGCGCGCGCCGTTGATGACGGTGTTCGATGTCAACGATGCCGCGCAGGTGCAGGAAATCCCGCCGGGCAACGTGGTGGTGATCAAGAAGCGCGGTGCGGTTTCCGTCTCGCCCTTCACCGCGCCGCTGCCGCGGATGCACTGCACGTTCGAGCGCATCTATTTCTCACGCGGCAACGACCTCGATATCTACCAGGAGCGAAAGGCGCTCGGCGCCAACCTCTCCGATCAGGTCATCAAGGCCATCGACCACGACTGGACCAACAGCGTGTTCAGCTTCATCCCGAACACCGCGGAGACTGCTTACTATGGACTCATGTCGGCGCTGCGCGAACGCCGCCGGCAGGAGGTGAAATCCGCGATCCTCGAGGCGAGCCAGAAGGGCCAGCTCACCGAGGCGATGCTCGACGATCTTATCATCAACAACTGGCCGCGCACCGAGAAGGTCGTCAGCAAGGACATCAAGCTGCGCACGTTCATCGGTCAGGAGAGCATGCGCAACCAGCTCGCGAGCCACGTTTACGACATTACCTACGGCTCCGTGAAGCCGGGCGATAATCTGGTGTGCGTCGACGACTCGATCGTCCGCGGCACCACGCTGCGCCGCTCGATCCTGCGCATTCTCGCGCGACTCAATCCGCGCAAGATCGTCATCGTTTCCACCGCGCCGCAGATTCGTTACCCCGACTGCTACGGCATCGACATGTCGGAGATCGGAAAATTCATCGCCTTCGAAGCCGCCATCGCGCTGTTGAAGGAGCGCGGTCAGGCCCACGTGATCGAGGAAACCTACAACCTCTGCCGCGAGGAAGTCGCGCGCGGTGGAGCGGTGAATCACGTGCGTCGCATCTACGAGCCGTTCACGCCCGAGGAAATTTCCAAGAAGATCGAACAACTGGTCCGCCCCAAGCCGCTCGATTGGAAGGGCGAGATCGAGATCATCTTCCAGACCATCGAAAACCTCCACGCCGCCGTGCCGAATCACCACGGCGACTGGTATTTCACCGGCAAGTATCCGACCCCGGGCGGCTACCGCGTCGTGAACCAGGCGTTCATGAAATACTACGACAAAAGCGAAGGGCGCGCGTATTAAGGCATGAGTCTCTCCTACGAATCCTCCGGCGTTCGCTACGACCAACTCGATGCGTTCAAGCGCGCCTGTCAGAAGGCCGCCAAAACGACCGCGACGCTCCTCGCCGATCACGGCTATTCCGAACCTGCGACCACGCGCGGCGAAAGCGCCTATCTGATCGAGGCCGCTGACCACTACCTCGCGCACGTCGAGGAAGGTCTCGGCACGAAGAATCTCGTGGCCGACGCCGTGCAGGCCGCCACCGGCAAGTGCTTCTATCGCGAGATCGCGATCGATACGGTCGCGACGATCGTCAACGACCTCGCCACTTGCGGCGCGCTGCCGATTTCGGTGGCGATGCACGCCGCGGTCGGCGACTCCGGCTGGTTCAGCGACGCCGCGCGCATGAACGCGTTGGTCGAAGGCTGGGCCGAGGGCTGCCGCCAATCCGGCGCGGTCTGGGGCGGAGGAGAAACGCCGACGCTCAAAGGTATCGTAAATCCGGATACGATCGTGCTCGCCGGTTCGGCCATCGGAAAAATCGCACCGAAATCGCTCCGCATCACGGGCGACGTGAAAGACGGCGACAGCATCATCTTCCTCGCAAGCTCCGGTGTGCAGACCAACGGACTTTCGCTCTGCCGCCTGATCGCCGAGCGACTGCCGCAGGGTTATCAGACACCGATCGGGTTCGGCGACTCCCGCACTTACGGTGAAGCGCTGCTCGCGCCGTCCGTGATCTACGTGGCGTTCGTCCGCGAGTGCCAGCGCCGCGGCCTCAAGCTCAACTACGTCGCGCACGTCACCGGTCACGGCTGGCGCAAACTCATGCGCCTCGACGAGCCTTTCGTTTACGAGATCACGACTCCGCGCGAGCCGCTGCCGCTGTTCAAGTTCCTCGAGCAGGCGGGCCCGATTTCGACGCGCGAGATGTATGCGACCTTCAACCAAGGCATCGGCTTCGCGGCGTATGTGTCGCCGGAGCTGACCGAGCAGGTCCTCGCCGCGGCGCAAGCCAGCGGCTACGACGCCTGGCTCGCCGGTCGCGTGCACAAAGACGGCAACCGCAAGGCCGTCGTCATCCCTTCGCTCGGCCTCGACTACGACGGCAGCACGCTGCAGGTGCGTTGAAAAATACCGCGTAAAACGCCCATTTTTTGCGCGTTTGCGCAACTTTCTAGTCGCCTCATTCGCGGCGCGCTGATTGCTCGGGGGCTCCACTTCATGTCCTCCCGTCACCGCGTAAACGCGCCCGATGTCACGCATGAGTCGTTCGATACCGAGGTGCTCGTCATCAACCTGCGTAACGGCAGCTACTACAGCTTGCGCGAGTCTGCGGTGCCGATGTGGCATCTGCTCGCGCAAGGCTTGGAAGTGACAGAGGTCGCGGCGAAAATTGCGCAGGCGACGTCCGCTTCTCCGGAGCAAGTGCTGGCCGATGTGCAGTCGCTGGTCACGGACCTGACCAAGCAATCGTTGCTCGTCGAGCGTCCTGCGTCCGAAGCACCTCAGCCTGCTGAGGTGGCGTTGCCGTCCGCTTACGCGAAACCCGTTTTCGATCTCTATACGGACATGCAGCAGCTCCTGATGATCGATCCGATTCACGAGGTCGATGTGACGGGCTGGCCGGTCAAACCGCCGACTCAATCCTGACGCTCTCCGCACGCCGGAGACGAACGGGAATAGGCTGATGAGCGTAGATTCCGCACGAGGCTCCGCCGTGCACGCGGGTGAACTGTCGCCCGAGGTTGCCGCGCGCTACGTCGACGACGTGGCCCGGA
The DNA here is from genome assembly GCA_024707325.1 of Opitutus sp. Classification (GTDB taxonomy): domain Bacteria; phylum Verrucomicrobiota; class Verrucomicrobiia; order Opitutales; family Opitutaceae; genus Opitutus. Next base: position 2,040,980 of record JANPZY010000001.1, read on the forward strand.
GTTTTGAACAACTGCACGCGCAACTGGGCGGACCTTCTCGTTGTCTCGCGCTCGGCGGCCACTCGCTGCGTTTCGCTTTCGCCGGCGTGAAACTGGAGCCGGCGATCTTGTCGGCGATCGCTCATCTGCCGGTTGGCTCCGACGCGCCGAGTCTGACGATCATGGGTTGGGACGGAGCGGAGACGCAGGCTGCGCTTCCACCTCCGCCTTGGGCGTGGCCGGAAAATCTGCCGCCTCATGGCATCTTCCGTCCGTGTGGCGACGATTCGTTGCGCGTGTTCGTCGCGCCGTGGTCGCACCTCATCCTCATGTATCATGCGGCAACGAGTCGCGCCTTTGTGTGGACGCGCAACGCTGCCGAGCTGCCGACCTATCATCACGCCTCGCCGCTGCTGCAGGTGTTCTCGTGGTGGACGCGGGAGCGCGACCTCAACCTCGTCCACGGCGGTTGCGTAGGTGACGAGGATGGCGCGGTCTTGTTGGTGGGCAAGGGAGGCTCAGGCAAATCCACGACCTGTCTGCTCGCGGCCGAGGCGGGGTTGAACTACCTCGCGGACGATTATTGCGTGGCGGCGAGCGCCCCGTCGCCGGTGGTGTATTCGCTTTATCGCAGTGGCAAACTCCACCGTGGTCACCTGCAACGATTCCCCCGCCTCGCGTCGCTCGCGATCGATCCCAACGCAGACGAGTTCGAAAAGCCGATGATCTTCCTCGGCGAGGCGACGGGACATCGGGTGGCAACACAGCTTCCTCTGCGCGCAATCGTCGTTCCGCGAATCAGTGGGTTGGAAACGACGAGCTTCGAACGCACGTCTCCCGCAGAAGCGCTCCGTGCGCTTGCGCCGAGCACGCTACTGCAACTGGGCGAGCGTCAATCCACCGCGTTGCAATCGCTCGCCGATCTGGTGCGCGCTGTTCCGTCCTACCGATTGAATCTCGGATCGCGCTTTGAAACCGTGGCGCCGGGACTGCGTGAGTTGATTGGCGCCGCGGCACGCTGAGACCCATGCGAATCGTTCACCTGAGCTCTGGCTACTGGCCGCGCATCGGTGGCGTCGAAACCCTGCTCTACCGCTTGATTGCCTGCCAGCGCGCAGCCGGTCACGAGGTCAGCGTCTGGACCGAACATCCGTTTGATTCGCTGCCGCTGCACGAAGTGCACGAAGGTGTATCGATTCATCGGATACCGTTTACCAACGCGCTGCGCAGCGGTTCGCCGGAGCAGTTGCGCCGGGCCGTGGACGAGGTGACGCGTCTGAAGCGCGAACAGCAGCCCGACTTGATACATGTGCATGTTTTCAGTGCGACGCCGTGGGTGGATTTTCTCACCCAGGCTGCCTCGAAGGCGCCGACGGTGATGACGCTGCACACGCCGCTGGAGCACCTCGGGTTTCCACGTGAAATTCTCCGCCGCATCCTCGAGCGCGGCGTGCGTGTCACCGCGGTGTCAGAAGCCACCCGCCAAAATTGCGTGACGCTCGGTGGCGCTTGGACGGAGCGCACCTGCGTGATCAGCAATGGCGTGCCAGCGCCGACGGAAATGCCGGCGCCGCTGCCGTCTGCTCCGCCGACGCTTCTTTCCTTCGGGCGCCTTGATCCCACCAAGGGTTTCCACGTCGCGATTCGCGCGATGGCGCGGCTGCGAGCTGACTGGCCTGAACTCTCGCTTACCATCGCCGGCGACGGCGCGGATCGCCAACGGTTGGAAAAGCTCCGCGACGAGCTCGGTCTGCAGGATGTCGTGCGACTCTGCGGATGGATCGAACCGAACAAGATTCCCGAGGCGATCAATCGCGCCACCGCGGTGCTCGTGCCATCCACGTGGGAAGAACCGTTCGGCTTGGTTGCCGTGGAAGCCTCGCTGATGGCGAGACCGGTGATCGCGAGTGCCGTCGGCGGGCTGAAGGGCATCGTGCGCGACGGCGTGACCGGTCTGCTCGTGCCGGGCGGCGACGAGGCCGCGCTCGCTGGTGCGATCGAACGCCTGCTGTGCAATCCGCGCGAAGCGGAAGCGCTGGGTCAGGCCGCGCGAGCTCATGTGCGCGAAGCGTATTCGATGGAACGCTGCGCCGCGGAATATGAGCGCGTTTACGCGGATGCGATTGCCTCGATGCACACGCCCCTCAACTACGCGCAGTCATGAAGATTCTCTTTTGGAGCGAGCTCTACGCACCGAAAATTGGCGGCATCGAGACGATCGTTCGTCTGATCGCCGAGGCGTTGGTGTGGGCAGGGCACGACGCTGCGGTGATCTGCAATCGGGAACCAGCGACTCTCGCGGCCGAAGAACTTATCAATGGCGTGCGTGTTTTCCGCTTCGGGGTGGAACGCGCGCTGGCGCGCAAAGATCTGCCCGCGTTTGCGGCCGACTGCCGGCAGATGTCGCGCGTGCGCGCCGAGTTTCAGCCTGATGTGGAGCATATCCACACGCTCGGTTCGCTGTTGGTGGCGTTTCAGATGGTGCGTCGCGGCCAGCCGCGGCCGTTTGCTGTCAGCCTGCATTGCACCCACGACTCGCTGCCCGGGTTGGTGGCTTCGGGGGGCGCATTCCTGACCACGATGCGGCAAGCCAGTCGGATTGTGTCGCTCTCCGAATTCCTCGCGCGGCACGTGCGAGAATTGATTCCCGACGTCGCTGCGCGGGTGCAAACCGAATATCACGGCATCCCGTTTCCCAACGCCGAGCCTTCGCCGTTGCCGATGAATCCACCGGTGGTGGTGAGCTACGGACGCTTGGTGCCGGAGAAAGGCTTCGATCTCTTGCTCGACGCATTCGCGATCGTGCATCGCGAATTTTCCGAGGTGCGCCTGATTTTGGGTGGCGACGGTCCGGAGCGCGCCCGGCTGCTGGAACGCGCGGGGCAACTCGAACTCGGAGACGCAGTCGAGTTTCGCGGTTGGATCGAGCCCGCGCGCGTGCCCGCATTCGTCAACGAAGGCACGCTCGTCATCATGCCCTCGCGCTATGCGGAACCCTTCGGCCTCGTCGCGCTGGATGCGGCGCAGATGGCGCGCCCTGTGATCGCGACGCGCAACGGTGGCGTGCCGGAACTCGTATGGGACGGAGAAACGGGTTGGCTCGTTGAAAACGACAGCGCGCCCGCGTTGGCCGCGGCCCTGCGTCTCGCGCTCGGCGATCCGGCGCGACTGCAGTCGTTCGGCACCGCCGCCCGTCAGCGAGCCGCCGAGCGGTTCGGTTTTGAGCGTTACTTTCAGTTTCACCTCGATCTCTACCGGCGCGTGCAGAGCGCACCGATTTCTCCCGCATGAATCCAGCCACCCCGACCATCAGCGTGCTCATCCCGCTCTACAACGGCGCCCGGTATGTGCGGGAGACGCTCGACAGCGTTCTCACGCAATCCGTGCCGGTGAGCGAAATCGTGGTCGTGGACGATGGCTCCACGGACGACGGTCCCGCGATCGTGGAGAGCGTCCAAAAAGTCCGGCTCGTGCGCAAACCGCACTCCGGTCCCGCTGCGACTCTGAACCGCGCGTTCGCCGAGGCGCGAGGCGAGGTGCTCGCGTTTATCGATGCCGACGATCTCTGGACTCCGGGCAAACTCGAGCGGCAGCTCGCGGTGCTCACCGCGTCGTCGTCTCCGCTCTTCGTTTTCGGCCACGCGAAAAATTTCCACAGCCCTGATCTGACGGACGACGAGAAAGCGCGGATTCATTGCCCGCCCGATCCGATCCCGGCCGCGACCCTCGGCACGATGCTCGCTCGCCGCGCTGATGTGCTGCGCGTCGGCGAGATCGGCATCCAGTGGCAGGTAGGTTATTTCGTCGATTGGTATTCGCGTGCGCAGGCGCTCGGCATTCGGGCGGAGATGCTGCCCGATGTGTTGCTCCATCGTCGGCTGCACCGCACCAATCTCAGTCGCACGCAACCGCAGGCGCGTCCCGATTTCGCGCGCATCCTCAAGTCGGTGCTTGATCGCAAGCGTGCCGCCGGATCCTCGCCGGCATCGGACGGAGCCTTACCGACGAACTCGCCGTAAACTTTTCCACCGATGCCGACTGTCGATTTCTCTTCGATCAACTGGCCTACGCCGGTGCAGTTGCTCCTTCTGAAAGCGAGCCTCGCGTCTGGCGATGCCGCGGAGGAGGCGTGGCGGGCGTGGCAGCGCGCGATCGATCTCGACGACGTCGACGCATCCTCGATGCGCATGCTTCCGTTGCTGTTGCACAACCTCGGCGCCCGCGCAGCGGCCGATCCGTGTGTCGGTCGCTATCAGGGCATCGCGCGGAGGACCTGGTATGAGAACCAGCTCATTTTCGCACGCGCGACCGAGGCGTTGCAGCTCCTGCATTCCGCCGGCATTCGCACTCTTTTTGCTCAAAGGCCTGCCGCTCGCACATCTCCATTATCCGTCGCCGTCGTTGCGTGCCATGGCTGACATCGACGTGGTGGTGCCGTTCGAACAACTCCCGCAAGCGGTCGCCGCTCTCCGGGCGAATGGCTGGTCGCCGGAAAACGAAAGCGTCGTGAAAATCCGGCCGGTGCAGTTCGAGCACAGTTGGACGTTTCGCAAACCTGGCGGCTGCGACCTCGATTTGCACTGGCGAGTCGATCGCGCGGCGTTCGACACGGCTGCGGAGCAGGCGTTTTGGGACGGATCGGAGCCGTTCACCTTGCGCGGCATGGAAACCCGCGTGCTCAACGACACGGATCAGCTGTTTCACACCTGTCTGCACGGCGCGGTTGCCAACCTCGTGCCGCCGTTCCGCTGGGTGGCCGATGCCGCGATGATCTTGCGGCGCGGGCGCGTGGATTGGGATCGTTTCGTCCAGCACGCCGAGCAGCGGAGCTACGGCACCGTGCTTTATCGCACGATGCGGTTCCTCGCGGAGCGCGCTGAGCTGCCGATACCGGCTGACGTGCTGCGCCGGCTCGAACCGCTCTCGCACGAACGTTGGCAACAGTGGGAGATGGCCGCGCGTTCCGGTTTCGGCGCGTGGCGCTCACGTGCGATCTGCTACGTCTGCAATTTCGAGCGCCAATACCACACGTATTCGCCGTGGCGCGGGCGCTTCATTCTCTCGGCCTACGTGAGCTACCTCACGATCTTCTGGGACCTCGAGTCTCCGTGGAAAATCCCGGGACGTGTGTTGCTTCAGGTGCGAACGATCGCCGCGCGCGTTGCACGCAAGGTGCTCCGTCGCGAGTCGGTCCGCACCTAGGCTCGACCGTGTGCGCACCTTGTCGCGATCGTGTCCGCAACGTGTCCCGACGTGGTGCGCTATGCGGCGCCGTTCGGGTCGGGTTCGGCAACGAAACGGGCGACGAAGCAGATCAACGCGAGCGCGGCGTAGCCGATAGCGTAGTTCGCGGCGGGGAAGAGCGAGTCGCTGGTCGCAGCCGCGCCGGTGATGCGATCGAGCAAAGGCAGGGAGCTCAGCGTATCCGTGGGAGCAAGACGCCACGAGTGGAGAAGGCCAAGCAAGCTCAATGCGGCGGCGGCGAGTGACCAGACGGACGCCGCGAGCAGGCGTTTTTCGATGATGAGCACGGTGACGGTCGCGAGCACGAGTGCGCAGTAAAACGTGCCTTGCTCGAGCGCGAATCCGCCCGAGATCGCGGTGCCGGCGTTTTGAAACACGCCGACGAGTTCGGGCGTCCACTCCAGTCCGGGCACGCTGCCGAAGCCACCGAGGCGGAGGGCGTTTTTGATGTTAAAGGTCGTCCACGCGATGATCACCGGCGTCATGCCGAGCACGACCGCGGGCCAGTGCGCCTTGGGTGTCACTTCGAAGGACTGCACGGTGATGATGAGCCCGATCCACACGATGATCGCGACGCCAGCATCCGCGGGCACGGCCCAAGCGATCATCGCCATCGAGCCGGTCAGTCCGAGCGCGGTGATGAAAAGGCCGTTGAGCGTCGAATAGCCCGCGCGTGCACCCATGCGTTTCCACGCGGGATGTCCGATATAGATCGAGGTCGGAAACGGCGAACCGAAGCAGGCTGCGGCGAGCGTGCCGAGTCCGTTGACCACGAGCGACGAGCGCGTCGAATACGAATCTCCGGCCGCGGCGGCGGATTCGATGCACTGGAGCGAGGCCAGCAGATTGAGCAGGCCCATCGGCAGGATGATCGACAAATACGGCAGCAGATGTCCGCCGGTGAAACCGTCCCACAGCTGACCGAGTGCGGGCACGGGGAGATAAAATCCGAGCGATTCTGCAGGCATCGCGCCTTGAGGGGCGAGCCCGGTGGCCCACGAAAGCGCGGTGCCAACGGCAAGCACCACGAGCGCGGCGGGGATGCCGCCTTTCGGTTTCAAGCCGCCGAAGAAAAACACGAGCACGAGTCCGAGCGTGGAAAGCCCGACGATCGGGTGCGCGAAGAGGTTGAAGAGAAAGTTCAGCGTGAGAAACGCCATGCCAGCGCCCGAAAGCGCCGCGAGCAGCGCGGCGCGTGGCGTCATGCGCCGAATGCGTTCGCTGATGAACGCGCCGAAGAACTCGATCAGTCCCGAGCCCACGCAGGCGACGAGTCCGGCCTGCCACGCGATCTCGTCGGGATTCGGTGCGCCCTGCGCGATCGCGATCTGCTTCGCCGGTAGCATTACGAGAAACGTGTAGGCGATGAACGTCGGCGTGTTCAGGCCGAAGGGTAGCGCGCACACGTCAGTGCGATTTTCACGACGGGCGAGGCGGTGCGCCTGCCACGCGTAGAAGAGATTTCCGAAAAGATAGGAAACCGCGATGCCGGGGAGAATCCGTCCGTAAACGAGCTCGGGCGAGAAACCCACCACCTGCAGGCAAAGCGCCGGCACGATCAGCAGCTGGACAATGTTATCCAGCGCGATCGCGAAGAAACCGTCGACGTCGCCGCGCGTGAAGAGTTTCATTTGGCCGGTCGGGCCTTGGCTGCGGCTGCGATTTCCCGCACGACGGAGACGGTGAAGAGCGCGGCCTGGCGCGACGCGAACGGCGAGAGTTTGCGGTAGTCGTTGTCGGGCGAGTTCTGCGTGCGATTGCTGCCGCTGCGGATGCAGAGAAACGGCGTGCGCAGGTAGTAGCAGACCTCGGCGACGGAGCCGCTCTCCATCTCCATGAGGTTCGGTTGGAGTCGCTCGAGAATGTCGTCGATGCGTGCTTGCGGGATGCCGAACTGATCGCCCGAAGTGATGCGCCCGAGTCGCACGATCGGCACGTAGTGCGTCGCGGTTTCGGGCATGTGCGTTTTGATCGCGCGGCGGGCAAGCGAAAGCAGTCGTTTGTCGCCCGGATAAACGATGGGCGAGTGATCGCCGAGCGGACCTTCGGAGGCGAAATATTCCATCGCGTAGTTTTCGCCGAGCGAGCCCATGTCGTGATTGCAGGTGACCTCGCCGACGATCACGTCGCCGTTGCGGATCGCCGAATCGATGCGCGAGGCCGTGCCGCACATGAGCACTTCGGCGGGACGGAATTTTTCGACGAACAAGGTCGTGATCATCGTGGCGTTGGTCTTTCCGATGCCGGTGACGGTCACAATCACGCGGCGGCCCTCGATGCGACCCTCGACGTAGGGGAAGCCGGCGAGCTTGCCGCGTTTCTTTTGCGTCAACGTCCACTCGACGAGATCGGTTTCCTGCGGGATCGCGCCGATCACGAGCGTGAGATTGCGGCGACCGGGGCGGGGCGGGCGGTTTTTGGCGATCGGAATACCAGGGACGATGACAGGCGGCGTGTGTCGAAGCGGCGGAGCGTGCATGGAAGCGCAAACTCAGCACAACGTGTGCCCCCAGCGGCATGTGGATTGCTTCGAACGCGTGGGCTTACACCCTCCACCTTCATGAGCGCCGCCGATCTCGCCAGCTTTGTTCAACGTCTTCCCAAAACCGAAACGCATCTCCATCTCGAGGGTGCCCTGCCGCTGGAGCTCGCGCGCCGGCTCGATCCGGTGTTCTTCGAGAAACCGCCCGCGTATTGGAGTCCGGACTATCGCTTCACGGACTTCGCGCAGTTTCAGGACCAGTTCGATCGCTATTTCTTCCACTGGTTCAAGACGCCCGAGAACTACCACGAGAGCTGCAAGCGCGTGTTCGCCGATCTGGTCGCGCAAAACGTGCCCTACGTGGAGGCGAGCTTCCATCTCGGCACCGCGACCGTGATCGATGTGCCGTTTCGCGAGATCGCGAAAGCCATTTGCGCGGCGGTGCCGCCGGGGCTCGAATTTCGATTGTTCCTCGGCATGTTCCGCGACCACTACGCGGGCGAGTTTGTGTCGATCCTCGACGAGGCGATCACGTGGGACGAAGTGTCGGGTGTCGATCTGCACGGTTTTGAGCGCCCGGAGTTCCAGCCGTGGAGTCGCGATGTGTGGGCGCGCGTGCGCTCGCTCGGCAAGGTCACCAAAGCGCACGCGGGCGAGTTCTCACCCGCGAGCGATGTGCGTCGCGCGGTGGAGTTTCTCGGTGTGACGCGCGTGCAGCACGGTCTCGGCGCGATCAACGACCCCGACACGATCCAGCTTTTGCGCGAACGCGACGTGACGCTCGACATGACGCCGATCAGCAACGTGAAACTCCTCGCCGTCTCGTCGATGTGCGAGCACCCGATCAAGCGCTTCCTCGATGCCGGCGTGCGCTGCACGATCAGCACCGACGACCCGATGCTCTTCGGTAACCGGCTCACGGATGACTACGTGGCGCTCGGCACCGAGGGCGGACTCGATCGCGCCACGCTGGTGAAGATCGCGCGCAACGGGTTCGAAGTGGCCGATCTGCCGGCGAGCGAGAAGCAGCGCCACTTCGCAATGCTCGACGCCATCGCGGCGGAGTTGGACTGACGCTCCGATGGCTCGGACCAAGCTGCTGAAGAATGCGGACGTCGTTGTGACGATGGACGCGAACCGTCGCGAGACTCGCAACGGCGCCGTGTTGATCGAAGACAACCGCATCGTCGCGGTCGGTCCGACTGCGGAGCTGCGCGATGCGCAGGCCGACGACGTGATCGATCTCTCCGGGCACATCGTGATTCCCGGCCTGATCAACACACATCACCACATGTATCAGAGTCTCACGCGTGCGGTGCCGACGGCGCAGGACGCGGAGCTTTTTGGTTGGTTGCAGCAGCTCTATCCGATCTGGGCGCGGCTTACGCCCGAGATGATCCGCGTCTCCACGCTCACGGCGATGGCCGAGCTGATGCTCTCCGGCTGCACGACTTCGAGCGATCACCTGTATCTTTTTCCCCAATGGCAGTCGGCTCGATGATTCGATCGAGGCCGCGGCGCAGATCGGGATGCGTTTCCACGCGAGCCGCGGCGCGATGAGCGTCGGCCGCAGCAAGGGCGGCTTGCCGCCCGACAGCGTCGTCGAGGACGAAGCAGCGATTCTCCGCGACACGCAGCGCGTGATCGAGGCGTATCACGACCCCAAACGCTTCGCGATGCAGCGAGTCGTGGTCGCGCCGTGTTCGCCGTTTTCGGTGAGTCGCGACCTCATGCGAGAGGCGGCGACGCTCGCGCGCAGCCTCGGTGTTTCGCTGCACACGCATCTCGCGGAAAACGACAACGACGTCGCGTATTCGCGCGAAAAGTTCAATTGCACGCCCGCCGAATACGCCGAGGAGCTCGGCTGGCTTGGTCGCGATGTGTGGCACGCGCACTGCGTGAAACTCGACGACGCCGGTATTCAGAAATTTGCTACGACTGGCACCGGCGTGGCGCATTGTCCGTGCTCGAACATGCGACTCGCATCTGGCATCGCGCCCGTCTGCACGATGCACCGCCGCGGCGTGCCGGTGGGGCTGGGCGTGGATGGCTCCGCGTCGAACGATGGCGCACACATGCTCAACGAAGTGCGCCAGGCGATGTTGTTGCAGCGCGTGGGTTTCGGTCCGTCGGCGATGACCGCACGCGATGCGCTCGAGCTCACCACGCTCGGTGGTGCCCGTGTGCTCAACCGCGACGATATCGGCGCGCTCGCGCCCGGCATGGCGGCGGATCTGGTGGCGTTCGATCTGCGGCAGCTCGCGTTCGCCGGTGCGCTGCACGATCCGGTTGCCGCGCTCGTGTTCTGTCAGTCCGCGCATGTGGCGCTGAGTTTGATCAACGGCCGCACCGTCGTCCGCGACGGGAAACTTACGACCGTCGATCTGCCCGTGGTCGTGGAGCAGCACAATCGCCTCGCGCGCCAGCTCGTGAACGGCTGAGCGCTTCCGGCAGGCTAACATTTTAGCGCCTTTTCTTTTTGCCGCACTGCGCTCACGTTGGCGCATGGAAAAAAGAAAATTCGCCGAGCTGGGTCTGTCGCCGGAGCTGCTCAAGGCCGTCGACAAGATGGGATTCGAGGAGGCGTCGCCCATCCAGACTGCGGTGATTCCTGCGATCATGGCGGGCGGCGACGTGGTCGGTCTCTCCTCGACCGGTTCGGGTAAAACCGCGGCTTTCGCGATCCCCGCGATCGAGAAAGTCGACCCGAAGCAACGCGCCGTGCAGGTGCTGATTCTGTGTCCGACCCGCGAACTCGCGGTGCAGGTCGCGGAGGAGGCGGGCAAGCTGGCGTTTTTCAAACGCGGCGTGTCAGGCGTGCCGATTTACGGTGGCCAAAGCTATGAGCGCCAGTTCCGCGCGCTCGCCGCCGGCGTGCAGGTGGTCATCGGCACGCCCGGCCGTGTGATGGATCACATGGATCGCGGCACGCTGAAACTCGACACGCTCAAGCTCGTGATCCTCGACGAAGCCGACCGCATGCTCGACATGGGTTTCCGCGAGGACATCGAAAAAATTCTCTCCGCGGTGCCCGAGCAACGGCAGTTGCTCTTCTTCTCGGCCACGATGCCGCGCGCGATTCAGGACCTCATCAAACGCTACTCGAAAGATCCCGCGTGGGTGAAGATCGAGGCGGTCGCGCAAAACGCGCCGCAGGTCGAGCAGACGTATTTCGAGGTGGACCGCCGCTCGAAGATCGAGGCGCTTACCCGGTTGATCGACGTCCACGATTTCCGCTACGGCATCATTTTCTGCAGCACGAAGATCATGGTGGACGATCTCGACGAACACCTGCAGCGCGCGCGGCTACGCCGTCGATCGCCTGCACGGCGACATCTCGCAGGCGCAGCGTGATCGCGTGATGGATAAGTTCCGCCGTCGCGGTTTTGAGTTTCTCGTCGCGACCGACGTCGCGGCTCGCGGACTCGACGTGGATGACCTCGAAGTCGTGATCAATTTCGACCTGCCCAACGACGCCGAGGACTACACGCACCGCATCGGACGCACGGGTCGCGCGGGACGCTCGGGCAAGGCCTTCACCTTCGTCTCCGGCCAGGAGATCTACAAACTCCAGAGCATGATGCGGTGGGCGAAGCTCAACATTCGCCGTGGCAAGATTCCGTCGCTCGACGAAGTCGAGGAAGCACGCACCAACGTGTTCTTCGAAAAAATTCGTGCGACCCTCGACGCAAAGGAGTTCAAGCCGCGCGACCGCATGATCGACCGCCTGCTCGATCAAGGCTACACGAGCACCGACATTTGCTCCGCGCTGATTCACCTGCTGCAAGGCGGAGACAGCGCGACGGAGAAGAAAGCGGCTCCAGCCCCGACCCCGGCTTTCAGTGGAAAGCCGGCTCCGGAATGGACGCGTGCGAAATCGGCTCCGAGAGCGCAGCCGACTCCCGCTGCGGATTCTCCGGACGATGGAGGCGCCGAAGAGTCCACTCCGGCGTCCAAGAAATCCAAATACGAACGTCCCGCGCGCACGGGGCGCGAACCGGGCATGAGCACGCTTTTCCTGAACGTCGGTCGCAAACAGCTCATCACGCCCGGCGATATCGTGGGAAAAATCTCCGGCGTCACGCGGCTCAATGCGAACGTGGTCGGAGCGATCGATATTCATCAGCGCCACACGCTGGTCGACGTGGCGGAAGCCGAAGCTCCGCTGATCGTGAAGAAACTCACGGGCATCAAAATGAAGGGCATCGCCCTCGCGCCCGCACTCGCCAGCGAAGATCAAAAGACCGCGAGTTAAGCGCGTCTGATTGGGGTGGAGCCCGACGTCCTCGTCGGGCTGGTTTGGCGTGCGCGACATGCGCAGCCCGCCGGGGACGGCGGGCTCCACCGGCGTGTGTCTTGTCATTCTGAGCGTAGCGAAGAATCCAGTTGGATTTTCACCGCTCACACGTGCGACGAAGCGCACACGGGATTCTTCGCTGCGCTCAGAATGACAAACGGGGGCACATCGCATCCCGACTCACGCCGAACCTCGTCTCGACAGAGGCTGCACCCGCGCCCGACGTGGTCCGCTCTTGGGGTCGACCGTGTGCGCACTTGGTCGCGACTTGGGACCCGTATCCTTGACAGTGCCGCTGTCGCATCATTATTGCGGTGTCCCCGTATGGAGGCCGCGCTCGATCAACCGGTGCTGGTTCTAAATCGCCTGTGGCAGGCAGTAAATGTCATCGGCGCACGGCGGGCTTTCGCTCTCCTCTCGCGCGGACACGCGCAAGTGGTTCATCACCACGACGACGATTTTCGGACGTTCGCGTTGCTCGATTGGATCGACTTCTCGCGACACAATCCGCCGATCGTGGATCTCGAGGCGGTGCACACGCCGAGCCGCACGATCCGGCTGCCGCGGGTTATTCTCCTCACGTTTTTCGACAAGCTGCCGTGCAAGGAGCTGAAGCTCACGCGCAACAACGTTTTCGAGCGCGACAAGAACACCTGCCAGTATTGCGCGCGGGTGATGCCGCGCGAGCAGCTCAACCTCGATCACGTGATCCCGCGCGATTACGGCGGGAAGACCACGTGGGAGAACATCGTGTGCTCGTGCATCAAGTGTAACACGAAAAAGGCCAACCGACTCCCACACGAGGCGCACATGCGGCTCATCCGCAAACCGGTGCGCCCGAAGTGGCGTCCGGTCATCTCGCTCGTGCTCGGCGCGCAGCACCGCGAGATGTGGAAAGACTTCCTCGACCTCGCGTATTGGAACGTGGAGTTGGAAGAGTGATCGGATTTTTGATTTTGGATTCTCGATTTTCGATTTCCGATTGAAGACAGCTCGCGTTGAGACGGGCGGAACGTGAGAATCGAAAATCGAGAATCCAAAATCGAAATCCACTCATGCTCGCCAATCTTGTGATGACTGTGATCGGGGAGGATCGCCCCGGACTCGTGCAACTCGTCGCGGCCTCCGTGGCCGATCACGGCGGCAACTGGCTCGAGAGCCGCATGTGCCGGCTCGGTGGTCAGTTCGCGGGCATCCTGCATGTCGAAGTGCCGCGTGACCGGGTGGAGGAGCTGCGGGGCGCGCTGGCGGAGCTTGAGAAGAGCGGCCTTCGCGTCGTGCTGCACACGGAGCCAACGGAAATCGCGGCGGGCAAGGGCGCGATCGCGACGCTCGAGCTCGTGGGCAATGATCGCCCCGGAATTTTGCGCAGCGTGTCCGGCGTGCTCGCCACGCATGGCGTCAACGTCGAGGAGCTTTCGTCGGAGCGCGTGAGCGCGCCGATGGGCGGCGGCACGTTGTTTCAGGCGCGGGCGACCGTGCTTGTGCCGCCGGCGGTGAATCTGACGGCCGTGCGCACGGATTTGGAAAAGCTCGCGGCTGACCTGATGGTCGACCTGCGGCTCGTGCCGGCGCAGTGAGCGAAGCGGCGGATCTCGCGCCGCGCGCAATCTCTGAAGGTGGAACCCGCCGTCCTCGGCGGGTTTTTTGTGGCTTCGCAGCACGTTCATCCCGACGAGGACGTCGGGCTCCACCGAATCACGCCGCGAGTGCCCTCTATTTCCCCGAGAATTTCTGCCGGCCCACGACAAAAAGCACGGCCGCGATGATCAGATCGAAAAGCGCCATATAAACCCGCGCGAAGAACGGCACGCGTTCGAGTGGCAATGCGAGCAGTGCGACCGCGCAGAGGACGAGCAGCACGATCGCAAGCGTGAGCAGTTTTTTCTGACGACGGCGTTCGTGTTCGGACGCGGAAATTTCTTCGGACATGATCAGGATTTGGCGAGCGGGAGGCTGATGCGCATGGTGGTGCCGGTGGGACCGGTGGACACGAGCGAGATGTCGCCGTGGTGGCTCACGAGAATGCGCTTGGCGATGGAGAGACCGAGGCCGGTGCCGCCGGGGCGACCGGAGAGGAACGAATCGAAGACGCGCTCGCCGAGTTGCGGCGGAATGCCGGTGCCGCTGTCGATGACGTCGATCATCGCGTAAGGCGCATTGCCGCGCATCTCCTGCCCGACGACGATGGCGAGCTTGCCGCCCTTCGACATCGCCTCGGTGGAATTGAAGATGAGGTTGAGCAGCACCTGCTGAATCTGGCCCTTGTGCGCATCGACCACGAGCGTTTGCGCGGGAGGTTCGTAGCGGAGCTGGATGTGCGATTGCGCGAGCTTGGGGCGCATGAGCACGAGCGTGTCGCTGACGATGTCGGCGAGCGACCAGCGCGAGTGGAGCGCGGCGGGAGCCTTGGCGAAATTGAGCACGCGGAGCACGATGCTCTCGAGCTGATCGAGTTTCTCGTTGATCACGCGCAGGTCGGTGTTGCGCGGATCGTTGGCGGGAAAGTCCAGGCCGAGTCCGCCGATGAGGAGCTTGAGCACCGTGAGCGGATTGCGGATCTCGTGCGCGATCTCGGCGGCGAGCAGACCGAGCGTGGTGAGCTGCTCGTTCTTGCGGAGCATCTCCTCGCTTTGAAACGCACGGGCATAGAGCCGGGCGTTTTGGAGCGCGACGGTGCCGAGGCCGGCGAGGGAGGCGCAGGCGCGTTTCTCGCCGTCATCGAAGCGATGCACGCGCTCGGTAAAGATCGCGAGCACGCCCAGCACCTCGCCGCCATAGAGCAGTGGCGTGAACAACGCGGAGCGCAGCGAGCGATCGGGCGGAAGATCGGACAATCCGTCGAAGCCGGGCGTCTGGATGTCGGGAAAATCGATCTGGCGCTTCGTCTGCACCGCGGAACCCGCGAGGCAGGAATGCACGGGGAGATCACCCATGGGCACGGGCGAGGGGGCATCCTCTGGCGCATCGAAGGCGACGCATTGCAGGAGGTTTTCCTCCGTGTCGTGCAGATACAGTGCGCAAACGCGCGCCTGCATCATGCGGCGTGCATCGCGCGTAAGGGCGGAAAACAGCTCCTGTGTCTCGAGCTTGGAGACAAGTGATTGGCCGGTGGTGAGAAGCGCTTCGAGTTGACGGGAGCGAGCCTCGAGATGGCGAGCGCGCCAGAGTTGCAGCACGACGTGAGCGGCGGCGACGGCGAGTTCGTCGAGCAGGGCGAGATCCTCGGTGGAAAAACCGGCGACGCGATCGCTCTCGAGATCGATGACGCCGATGACGAGATCGCCGTCGCGCATCGGCGCAGCCATTTCGCAGCGGGCGGTCGGACGCACGGCGATGTAGCGAGGCTCGGTGGCCACGTCGGTGACGAGGAGCGAGCGGTTGTTGAGCACACACCAACCGGTGACGCCGTGGCCGAGTTTGAGGCCGAGCTGAACTTCGGTGGCGGGCATGCCGCGCTGCACTTCGGTTTCGAGGCGACCGGCGGCGGGGTTGAGGAGCGCGATCGAGCCGGCGTCGGCGCCGAACGTCGAGATGAGTTCGTCGAGCATCTGCTCGAGTGCGGCACGCGGGTCGGGCGTGCGCCCGGTAAGGGCGGTGATCCGATAGAGAGCGGGATAGGCGCGCGGGTCGGCGTGAGGCGGCATGGACGAGAGCCGCAAGACTGGCGCGTGCAGCGGAGCGCGAACAGGATTTTCTCTTCCAGTGCGCGTCCGCGGACGTCGCGACGGAGAAACCGTGCCGCGCGAGCAGAAACGATGCGCCGGTGCGGCGACGCAGCCGCGTCAGGACGCCGCGGGGACGGACGTCGGCTTGATGATTTCCGTCAACGTATCGCGCAGCGTCTCAAGCCGTGCGGTGTCGATCGGTTGGGCGGCTTCGGAACTCTCGATGTAGAACGTATCGATCGCGACGCCGCGCTCGGTGCCGATGCGGGCAAAGGTGATGTCGAAGCCGTGATCCGAGATGGCCTTGGCGAGGCGATAGAGCAGGCCGATCTGGTCGCGCGCCTGGATTTCCACGATGGTCCGCTGCATGGCGAGCTCGTGGTAAACCTCGACCGTCGGAGGGAAGGAGGAGTGCAGCACCTCGCCAGTGGTGGTGGCGGTGTAGCGGCTGCCGGTGTGTTTCTTCGACTGCGCGACGATCTCGGGATAGAGGTCCTTGTTGGAGACGAGCGCGGACTCGATGGTCTTGGCAAAGAGTTCCTGCGCGCTGGCGCTCTGGACGACGCCGCGGCCGGGCTCCACGACGTAGAACGTGTCGATCGCGATGTGGTCGGAGCGCGAGATAACTTTTGCGCCGAGAATGCTCAGGCCCGCGACGCTGAGCGCGCCCGCGAGTTTATAGAAAAGACCGGCGCGATCCCACGTGACGACGTTGACGACGGTGAGGGAGCGATTGAGGTCGTCCTGCCACTCGATGACGGGTTTGAGCGAACCCACCGAGTCGGCACTGGCGATAGACTTCAACAGGCGGTTCACCATCTGGATGTGGAGCGCGATCTCGTCGGCATCCGTCTGGATGAAGTAGCGCTCGGGCAGGAGTCCGAAGTGCGCGACGATCTCGTCGGAGCTAATTCCGGGCGTCTTGCGGGAGATGAGTTCCTGTTGGGTCATTTGCTTCTTCTTTTCGAAAGTGGCGTGAACGGCGTCACCAAGGTTCAGGCGTTGGAGCGTGGCGCGAAAGAGGCTCGTGTGAAGCGTGTCCTTGTAGCTGTTCCACAAACTGGCTGCGGTGCCGCGCGCGTCGCAGAACGTGTGCACGTAAAGATGCCGTAGACGCTCGGCGTCTCCAACGAGTTCGGCAAAAGCAGCGGCAGTCTGGGGGTCATCGACGTCTCGTTTCTGCCAGAATCGTGCCATCGCCAGATGATTTTTGATCACGAAGGACACCAGTTCGCGGCCTTCCGCGCTCACATCGAGGCGTTCGAGGATGGGTTGGGCGATGCGCACACCGGACTCCGCATGTCCCTGAATACCTTCGGCTTTTCCAATGTCGTGGAGCAGAAGCGTGAGGTAGAGAAGCGTCGGTTCGGAGCTCTCGTGGAGCACTTCGCGATACTTCAAAGTGATGGGTTCGGCTTCGGTAAAAATTAGGTCAAGCTGACGGATCGCCTCCAGCGTGTGCACGTCGGCCGTGTAGCGATGATAGAACTCGTGCTGCACGAGGCACGTGAGTCCGTCGAACTCGGGGATGAAGTGGGCGAGCACGCCGAGCTCGTGCATCATGTTGAGGGTGGGAAACACCGCGCCGGCTTCGGAGAGAATCGAGCGGAAGCTGACGTTGGCGGCATCGCTGGCGCGCACGTTGTCGTCGATCAGGACGAGCGAGGCACGGATGAGCGACTGGAGGTGAAAATCGAGTTCGCCTTCGAGCTGCTGGCAGTGGCGGAAGACACGAATCAGGCGCACTGGATCTTCCTGAAACACGTCGGGCTTCTCCGCGCTGAGCGTGCGGCCGCGAAGCAGGAAACCGTCGATGCGCTTGCTGCGACGAAAGCGCGAGGCGAGCAGCGATTCGCGGAGCGAGACTTTGCCGCCCTGCGCATCGCGACCGATCGTGAGCGCGAGCCGGCTCTCGATGAGTTTCGAGATGCGGAAGATCGTCTGCGCCGCGCGGTAGTAATCCTGCATGAAGCGCTCGACGCGCAGCAGCGGATTTTCCTCGGTGTAACCGAGGTTCTGGGCGAGCGCGCGGCTGCATGTCCAGGTTGAGCACGTCGGTCGGACGCACGCTCAGGAAGTGCAGTTCGTTGCGCACGCGCAGGAGCACACCGTAAGCGCGGGTGAACTCCGACAATTCTTCCGCGCGCAGGTAGTTTTGCGTGACGAGTTCGTCGATGTGGCGAATGCCGAGCTTCACGCGCGCCATCCACACGGCGTTTTGATAATCGCGCAGACCGCCGACGCCGTTCTTGAGGTCGGGTTCCTGGAGAAAAACCGTGTCGCCGTATTTCGCGCGGCGCTGCACCTGATCGGTGAGACGCGCGGCGATGTAGCCCTTGGGATTCTCGGTCGTGGCGAATGCCCGATAGTTTTGCTCGAGCGTTTCGAAGAGCGCTTCGGAGCCCGCGATGAGTCGCGCCTCGAGCAGCGAGGTGAGCGTCTGGATGTCCTTGCGCGCTTCGGCAAAGACGTCGTCGAGGTTGCGCGTGGAGTGGCCGACCTTCAGCCCGCAATCCCACAGCGGGTAGAGGATTTCGTTGGTGAGTTGCTCGAGGAACGGTTTGACCGCGGCCGGCTTGGTCTTTGCCGGAAAGAGAAACATCAGATCCACATCGCTGAGCGGACTGAGTTCGCCGCGGCCGTAACCGCCGAGTGCGACGAGCGAAACCGGCGCGGGCAGCGGACCGTGGGCCTGCTGATAACGCTCCACTGCGGAGTCGAACAACGCGACCAACATCGCGTCGATCGCCGCCGCGCGTTCGTGCGCGATGTCGAGTCCGGACGCACCGAGGGCGTGCTTCTCGCGAAGCACCGTCGTCGCCGCCTGCAGATAGCTCTTGCACGCTGCCAGCCGATCCGCGGCGGAAAGGCCGGGCTCAAGCTTCAGCGGTTCGCTGGCGAAAGGCGGAAACGTGTCGGGCATGGGAAGCCGGACACTGAAAGGACTTTCCTCCCGCGCGGCGAGGCGGATTTGGCGAGCGTGGACGTCCGGATCAGACCGCGTAATTTTGCAACAAAGTCTCGGTCGGAATCGCGGCCCGCCATGATTTTACCTGCCCGAGCATGGCGCACACCGCCTCATCCGCCGATCGGCGGCGCAGCGAGTCGCGGATGATCGTTTGATGGCGGAAGTAGTAGCTCGTGAGCGCTTCGTTGATCTCGGCCGAGCTCGGCCGCTCCGGAGTCGATTGGAAATACGTTTCGAAATAACGAGCCGTGCCGCCCGTCCACGGGCACAGCAGCCGCTCGGTCCAAACGAGATCCAGCCAGCGCGGTGCGAAACAGCAATCGGCTGCGTCGATGATCCGCGCGGTGCCGTCGTCGGCGACGCACAGATTGAAGGGGTCGCAGGCACACGAGACCAACGAGGTGCTGTCATTGCGACGCGTGAGATCGTGCAACGCCGCCTGCCATCGCGCCACGCGCGTGACGAGGTCGAGTCCATCGCGCGGGTTCTGCTCCTCGACTTTGGGCGCGGGAAAGAACGGCGTGACGTGCACACCCGCGGGCAATCCGGGTAACTCCTCCGGGAGCAATTCCGCGAGCGCCGGGTGTTCGCTCGCGAGCCGGTGGAGGGTGGCGAGCAAAGCGGATTGGTCGGCATGCTCGATCACCCGGACCTTGAATGGACCGTCCGCTGTTTCGACCAGGTAAACCGGAGTCGAACTGAACGAATACAGCTCGCGCAGGCTGTGCACGGGCCGCGTGCCGAGCGTCAAATCGGCGTGCTGATCCAACTTTCCGGCGATGGCGTTGAGCAAGTGTTCCACCGGTTCGTCACGCCAGCACACGCAGGGGGGCGGTTTTTCTGAAGGCGAAACGGGTGAAAGAGCACCATGCTCGATGTGCAGCACGATGCCGCGCTCCGCGACAAAACGCGTGCGTTCCGCCGGCGGGGTTGGGTGCACGGGAGCGTTTTTCAGCTCCGGCAAATGAGTGCCGAGCCATTGGCGGATCGCGGACACGGTCGGGGCGCTTCGCACGGTCAGAATCTCAACCTCGGCGAATGCTCCCAAAAACGACACCAGTGAACGCGCACCGAAACGTGTGCGTTCGCCGAGCACGGAAAAAGAGGAGGCTTGGAGCGTCGGCTGATCCAGGCCCGCGAGTTCCTGCGCGGTCCACGGCTCGGTGAGCACACCCTCGAAAGCTAGAGAGACGCGTATCATGTGCGAACGATCTCCGGCACCGAAACTCTGTCGGAGGCACTGTCGGCGTTTGCGACGATCGCGCGCAGACTTTCCACGTCGGCCAGCAACATGCGCTGCCGTGCGTCGAGTCGCGCGAGGGCGGCGTTCAGGTGAGCGTCGCTCCAGACCACGGACGTGCGGTTGTGCCCGCGGCGGGCTTCGGACGGCGGTGGCTCGCGCCAATTTCCATACAAGTGATCGAGCACCGCGATCGGATCGGCGGGGCCGGGCAGAAGCCGGTTTTCGAACGTCACGGACGTGGGTTCGCCATAGGTTTCCCAGCGGAGTTTCGTTACGGGTCCGATCCAGTGCGTGCCGACATTGGCACACGGTCCGCGGAGCGTGGATAGAAACCAATCGAGTGCACGCCGTGCGCCGCGCGGGCTGAGGCGCCCGTGGAAAATTTTCAGGAGTAAAACGGCCGTCATCCATTTGGCTCGGGACCAATGAGCCGGCCGCGCGATGGAGTCGGTGAATCCGATCCAGCAGCCGAGGAAGAACATTCGCTGTCCGAAGAGAGCGGCGGTGGAGGTGAGTCGTCCCGCGGGCCAGCGATCGAGCGGAAAGATATCGATACCGACGCCCACCGGAGCGCGCGTGTCGCCCAGCACCAGCGCGCGCGGATCAGTGAGTTTGGCGATCGGCAGATCGCAGGTGGGATCGGTGTCGAGATGATACAACCCATATCTCGCCGCCAGAGCGGAGCCGGAAAATTCACGCCGCAATCGCTCGTAGTCGGGCCGTGGCATCGCCACGTCGATATCGTCATCCCAAGGGATATAACCTCCGTGCCGCATCGCCCCGAGCAGCGTGCCGGCCCAGATGTAGTAACGCAGGCCGTTCGCGCGGCAGTGTTCGCCGAAGGCATCGAGCGACTCCAGTTGGAGCGCCCGCATCTCGGAGAGCGAAACAGCCGAGAGAGTTTCCTTCATTCGAGCCGTAGTTTTTCCCGGAGCCAGGTGGTCGACACCTCCGGAGTGCGTTGCAGGTAGACCACGCGGCACACGCTCGACAGATGGTCGTAGCGTCCCTGCCAGTCGTCTCCCAGCGCCAGCACATCCGCCCCGCGGGCAGCGATCTCGGTCTCGGTGATCGGCCCCAATCCATTGACGAACGCGTCGTCGACGTAGCGGCAGGAACGCACGATTTCCAATCGCTCCGCTTCGCTTTGCAGTGGCTCACGCCCCTTGGTCTGACGCAAATAGGCGTCGGCGGAGATGCCCACGATCAGCCGGTCGCCCAACGCCGCGGCGCGTTGCAGCAAACGCACGTGGCCCACGTGGAAGAGTTCAAACGCGCCTAGGGTCAACACCGTCACAGGTTCAGTGGAGACGGAGGGAAATTCGGATACGGCCACGGCGCTGACGATGGGGGCAGCGGCCCGTGGGCTTGTTGGAAGCGCTCTGCCGCGGAGTTGAACAATGCTTCCAGCATCGCATCGATCACGCCTGCGCGCTCGCGGGCGACGTTGAGACCGAGACGCCGAGCGCGTGCTTCGTGTGGAGCACCGTCGTCGCCGCCTGCAGATAGCTCTTGCACGCCGCCAGCCGATCCGCGGCGGAAAGGCCGGGTTCAAGCTTCAGCGGTCCGCTGGCGAAAGGCGGAAGCGTGTCGGGCATGGGACGCCGGACACAGAAAGGACTTTCCTCCCGCGCGGCGAGGCGGATCTGGCGGCGCCCGCTGCTTGGTTCAAGTCGCCGCCGCTTCGCTCGATGGGCGCGCTCCTGCGGGAGAGTGGGGCGTTGCCGTCACCTGGGGCACACGGTCGTTCGCCGCGAGCAGCGCACGCAAACTGTCTACATCTCGCAACAAGCCGCGCTGGCGCACATCGAGTCGCTGGATCGCGGCGCGCAGCACGGCGTCGGACCAGACGACGGCGGCGCATTCGTGTCCGCCGCGCTGATCCATTGGCGGCGGTTCGCGCCAGTTGCCGTAGAGATGATCAAGCACCGTCACCGGATCGGAGGGTCCGGGCACCGAGCGGTTTTCGAACATCAGATCCACCGGTTGGCCAAACGCTTCGAAACGGGGTTTCTTGTCCGGTCCGACGAAGTGCGTGCCCACGTGCGCGCACGGTCCGGGCACCGCGGCGAGATAGCGATCGAGCCAGCGCAGAGCGGTGCGCAGCTTCACGCGTCCGCGCACGAGCCACATGAGCACGCCCAAGGTCGCGCGTTTGTGCAGCGGCCATTTGCCGGGCGGTTTCGATCCCGGCAGGCAAAAGCTGCGGACGAAAAACGCCAGTCGATGCCCGTTCTGCGCCAGCGCGCGGCCGAGGCGACTGACCGGCCAGCGGTCGAGGGGAAAGATGTCGATGTTCACGCCGATCGGAGCGGGTTGGTCGCCCAAGACCAGCGCGCGCGGATCGGCGAGTTTCATGATCGCCAGCTCGAAGTTCGGATCGGTGTCGAGGTGGAGCAGCTCGTATTTCCGGGCGAGCGCCGAGCCGGGAAACTCGCGGCGAAATCGTTCATAATCCTCCCGCGGCATCGCGAGGTCGATGTCGTCGTCCCACGGGATGTAGCCGCCGTGCCGCATGGCTCCGAGCAGCGTGCCGAAATACAGGTAGTGACGCAGACCGGCGGCGCGGCAGTGCTCCACCAACGCATCGAGCAACTCGAGCTGCAGCGCGCGCATCTCGGCGGGCGAGAGGGGAGTGAGAACTTTTTCATGCGAGCAAAGTTCCCCCGCAGACACGCCCGACCTGCCCGTGTGCGTGGCAAGTGACGATTGTGTGACATTTCACCGCGAAAAGTTCTTCCGGCGGTTTCGCTGTTCGCACGCGGGGTGAGGGAGATTTTAACCACTTGCCTCGCTCCCGGCCGGGCGGTTCTCTGTCGGGTTTTCAACCCAATCCGACCGATGGCCGAGATCACCAAGAGCTACGAACCGCGCGACGTGGAAAAGAAATGGTATGGCGCCTGGATGGACGCCAAGGCCTTCGCTGGCCACGTCGACGAATCGCGGCCGGCCTACAGCATCGTAATCCCGCCTCCCAATGTCACCGGCGTGCTCACGATGGGCCACGTGCTCAACAACACGTTGCAGGACATCCTGATTCGCCGCGCGCGTCTCGAGGGGAAAAACGCCATGTGGCTCCCCGGCACCGACCACGCCGGCATCGCCACGCAGACGGTCGTCGAGCGCGAGCTGCGCAAGCAGAAGAAAACGCGTCACGATTTCGGCCGCGAAAAGTTCGTCGAAAAGGTCTGGGAGTGGCGCCACGAAAAAGGCGGCATCATTCTCGAGCAGCTTCGTCGCCTCGGCGCGTCGTGCGACTGGGATCGCACCGCGTTTACGATGGATCCGGAGTATTCGAAGCGCGTGCTCCACGTCTTCGTCGAGCTCTTCAAGCGCGGCTACATCTACCGCGGCAAGCGCATGGTGAACTGGTGCCCGGTCTCGCTCACCGCGCTTTCCGACGAGGAAGTGATCATGAAGCCGACCAACGGCACGATCTACCACGTGCGTTACGAGCTCGTCGATCAACCCGGCCGTTTCATCGAGGTCAAAACCACACGCCCGGAAACGATCCCCGGCGACGTCGCCATCGCGGTCCATCCCGACGACCCGCGCTACACCGATCTCATTGGCCAAAAAGTGCGCCGCCCGATCGGGCCCGCCGCCGAGATTCCGATCATCGCCGACACGGCCGTGGACAAGGAATTCGGCTCCGGCGCGCTCAAGATCACGCCCGCGCACGACAAGGTCGATTACGAGGTCGGTCTGCGCCACAAGCTTCCGATCGTCGACGTGCTTCAGCCCAACGGCGTGCTCAACGAACTCGCCGGCCCCGAACTCGCGGGCATGGATCGCTTCGCCGGTCGCAAGAAAGCCGCCGAACTCCTCAAGGCCTGCGGCGCACTCATCAACGAGGAGTCGTATTCCAACAACGTCGGTTTCTCCGAGCGCGCCGACGTGCCGATCGAGCCGCGCCTCACCGAACAGTGGTGGCTCAAGTATCCGAAGATCGAGGAAGCCAAGGCCGCCGTGCGCGACGGCCACATCAAGTTCTACCCCGAGCGCTGGTCCAAAGTTTACCTGCACTGGCTCGAGAACATCCAGGACTGGTGCATCAGCCGTCAGCTCTGGTGGGGCCACCGCATTCCCGTTTGGTATCGCAAAGACGCTGACCGCTCCGATCCGCAGAACTGGCACGTCTCTGTCGACGGTCCGTCCGATCCGGAAAACTGGGAACAGGAGGAAGACGTGCTCGATACGTGGGCGTCGTCGTGGCTCTGGCCGTTTGCCACGCTCGGCTGGCCCGATGCGGACGCGATGAAGCGCGACGGCTTCGACTACTTCTATCCCACGAGCACGCTCGTGACCGGCCCCGACATTATTTTCTTCTGGGTCGCGCGCATGATCATGGCCGGCCTCGAGTTCATGGGCGACCGCACCGAGAAAACCGGTTCGGGCTCTCAACTCTCAGCTCTCAACTCTCAGCTTTCCGGACCGGAAATCGCCCGGCGAATTCCGTTCCGGAATGTTTACTTCACTGGCATCATCCGCGACCAGCAGGGTCGCAAGATGTCGAAGTCGCTCGGCAACTCGCCCGATCCGCTCGACCTCATCGAGAAATACGGCGCCGACGGCCTCCGCTTCGGCATCATCTCCATCGCGCCTCAGGGGCAGGATATTCGTTTCCAGGAAGACCGCATCGAGAGCGGCAAGAACTTCTGCAACAAGCTTTGGAACGCGTGCCGCTTCCGTCAGATGAGTGGCGAGGCGGGCGACAATTCCTCGATCGACGCGATCCTGCGCCGCCTCGAGCCCGCGAAGTTCGACGCCGACGACCACGCGATCCTTGACCGGCTCGTCGCCACCACGCGCGAGATTGATCGCTGCTTCGCTGAGTTCGAATTCAGCGCCGCCGTGCAGGCCTTGTATGGCTTTTTCTGGAATGACTTCTGCGACTGGTATGTCGAAGTCTCCAAGGCCAAGCTCCAGAATCTGGATACAAAAGCCAGCTGCCTCGCGCTGCAGGATCTCGTGCTGCGCCAGACGTTGCTCCTCCTGCATCCGTTCATCCCCTTCATCACCGAAGAACTCTGGAGCCTGCTCGGCTACGGCGCGTCCGGCACGTTTATCGAAAATGCGCAGGTCGAAAACACCGCGCAACTGGAGGCGAAGCTGCAGGAGTTCAACGTCACTCTCGATCGCGCGCAGATCGCCGCCGTCGAAGGCGTGAAGACCTTCGTGTCGCAGGCTCGCGCGCTGAAAGCCGACCGCAATCTCGCCAGCCGCCGCGACGTGAAATTCCTCCTCACCGCGACCGACACCGCGTGGCAAACCGTCGAGGCCAACCTCGCGAAAATGCTCCGCATGGCTGGTGCGTCCGAGATCACGCGTCGCGACTCCGTCGAAGGCGCGCCCGCCGTCGTCACGCCGCTCGGCACGCTCTATCTCGACCTCGCGAGCTCCGTCGATGTCGGTGCCGAAAAGGCCCGCCTGACGAAGGAACTCGAAACGCTGGCGAAACACCTCGCCGGCACCGAGGCGCGTTTGGCGAACCAAGCGTTCGTGAGCAAAGCACCGCCCGCGGTGCTCGAAGGAGCGCGCAAACAACTCGCCGACCAACAGGCGAAACGCGCCGAACTCGAACGCCTGCTCAAAGCGCTCGGCTGATTTCCCAAACAAAAGAACCCGCCTTTCCGGCGGGTTCTTTTTTGTGTCCCAAGTCGCGACCACGTCCGCACCCGGTCGAGCCAAGGTCCGTCCACGGTCGCGACGATGTGCGCACACGGTCGACCAGAGGTCCGCACCACGTCGCGACAAGGTGCGCACACGGTCGAGCGAAGGTGCGCACCTTGTTGCACACATGTCCGCACTCGGTCGCCCCAATGTGCGCACCGTTTTGCAAGCGAGTCCGCACCCGACTGCACGCGAGTCCGCACCGCGTCGCCGTGTTGCCCAAGGTGGAACCCGCCGTCCCCGGCGGGTTTCTTATGTGTGCGTCCGCCCAACAGCCCGGCGAAGACGCCGGGCTCCACCTCGCGACAAAGTCACCTATTAGGTTACTTTGCTCCGAACACGTCGTGCGAATGGAGCCGCGGCGCCCACGCCGCGGCCTTCGCGAACCGCCTTTCGCGTCCTCTTTCGCCTTCACGGCACGCACCTCGCTTCCGTGATTGCACGCGGCGGACGCACTCGAATGATCCTGCGACATGAGCGACTGTCCCTGCGGCTCCGGCCGTTCCTACGCTACTTGTTGCGAACCGATCATCGCCGGCGCGCCGGCCGAAACCGCGGAAGCGCTGATGCGCTCGCGCTACTCGGCTTACGTGAAGCACGCGTTCGATCATCTGGGCTCCTCGCTGTCCGAAGCGCAGCGCAAGGACTACTCGCCCGAGGAGGCGCGTCGTTGGTCGGAGAGTTCCGAATGGCTCGGCCTCACGATCCTGCGCACGGAGCAGGGCGGTCCGACGGATGAAGTGGGCCTCGTCGAATTCTCCGCGCGTTTCAAAACGAACGGCGAAGAACAGGAGCACTTGGAGACCGCGATCTTTTCGCGTGAACAGGGACGCTGGGTTTACGCCGGCCAGGTCTCTCCGCGCGGACAAACGGTTCGCCGCGAAGCGCCGAAGGTCGGCCGTAACGACCCGTGCCCGTGCGGCAGCGGCAAGAAATACAAGAAGTGCTGCGGCGCGGCAGCCTGAGTCGCGGGCACGTGGCTTGCTGACGCGAACCGCCCGCCATGCTGCAACTGATCCACGCTCCCGTCGCTTCGCCCAATCTCGCCCTCGCCGAGGTGGAGTTGCGCGCGGAGCGTTTGCAGGTGGCGAAGCGACTCTGGCGCGCGACGGCGGTGGACGGACGCGAGTTCGGCTTCGAACTCGCGAGTCCGCTCAAGCACGGCGACACGTTTTTCGAAACAGAGACGCACCGCTACGTGCTGCGTCAGGTGCCCGAATCGGTCGTCGAGATTTCGCTCGAGATGGCGCCGTCGGCTGCGGCCGGCATCGGTTGGGCGGTCGGCAATCTGCACCTCGAATTGCAGTCGGAGCCCACGCGATTGCTCGCGCCTGACGAGCCGGCGGTGCGCGCGTTGCTGGAACGCTTGCAGGTGCCGTATCGGCGCACGGAAGCGGTGTTTCGTCCCGGGCGTTTCGCTCGCGGAAATCTGCCCACGCATGAACTCGGTCCCAGCCACAAACACTGAGAGCGCGTCGGCCGCGTGGATCTGCGGACTTTTGCAGGCGGGCGATTCGTATTATCCGACCGGCAGCTACGCGCACTCGTATGGACTCGAAGGCCTCGTGCAGGAAGGCGTCGTGCGCGACCGCGAAACGCTGCGGGAGTTTGTATTCGTTTCCGTGATACCGGGCCTCGTGCACGGCGATCTCGCGCTGGCGGCGCACGGATGGCGTGCGTTGGGAACTCCGGATTGGGCACGGATCGCGGAGCTTGCGCGCTTGTCGTCGGCGATCAAAGCGCCGCGCGAACTGCGCACGGCGTCGGAAAACATCGGACGTCAGCGCGCCGAACTTTTGGCGAACCTGCGCAGCGCACCGCTCGCGATCGAGTATGTGCGCCGTGCGACGGACGAGGGCTGGCCGCACTCGTCGGCGCTTTCCGCGGCGCTGGAGGGGCGCGTGTTTGGCGCGCCGCTCGCGGGTGTGTTGAGCGGAGTTTTTTATGCGAACCTCGCGTCGATCGTCGCCGCGGCGATGAAGATTCTGCGGGTGGGGCAGAACGCCGCGCAGACGTTGCTCGTCGAAGCACTCGCGACGGCGCCCGAACATCTCGCGGTGGCCGAGACGATCGCGATCGAAGACATCGGCTGGTTTAACCCGTGGCTCGATATCGCCGCCTCGCGTCACGAGTCCGCCGACGCGCGGCTGTTTATTTCGTGATGAAACATGAAACGCAAAGCGGAGAAGGTGCGCAAAGATTCACGAAAGCGGCGGCAGCGAACTTCGCGTTCTCTTCGCACGGCTTTGCGCCTTTGCGTTTAATTCCACTCCCATGACTCGTCCTCCCAGAATCGGCATCGGTGGCCCGGTGGGCTCCGGCAAAACCATGCTCTGCCTGCGGCTCTGCCAGAAGCTGCGCGAGCGTTACTCGATGGCGGTCGTTACCAATGACATCTACTGTTCCGAGGACGCGCAGTTTCTGATTCGTCAGACCGCGTTGGCGCCCGAGCGTATCGTTGGCGTGGAGACGGGCGGTTGTCCGCACACGGCGATTCGCGACGACACCACAATGAACGATCAGGCGTGTCGCGCGCTCGAGGCGAAGTTCCCCGACCTGCAGTTGCTGCTCGTGGAGAGCGGCGGCGACAATCTCACGGCGACGTTTTCGCCGGAGCTGGTCGATGCGTTCATCTACGTGATCGACGTCGCCGAGGGAGACAAAATCCCGCGCAAAGGCGGACCCGCGATCCGGCACAGCGATCTGCTCATCATCAATAAAATTGACCTCGCTCCGCTCGTCGGCGCCGACCTCGGCGTAATGGAGCGCGACGCGAAGATGCAGCGCGGCGAGCGTCCGTTTCTGCTCTGCGATCTGAAACGCGAACACAACCTCGACGCGGTGATTGCGTGGATCGAACGCCAGGTGCTTTTCGCGGCGACCGTGAACAAGTGAGGCGCGGAGTCGCGGCACGGCATGGCTGAACTCGACGGACATCTCGAACTGCGCGCCACGGCGTCGGCCGATGGCCGCACGGTGCTGTCGCATCAGTCGTTTCGCGCACCGTTTCACCTTTCGAAGCCGTATGCGCACGATGAGGTGTTGCAGGTGCAGATCGTGAATCCCACCGCGGGGATGCTCGAAGGCGATCGGCTGCGCGTGGACATTGCGGTCGAAAAGGGCGCAGCGCTTTTGGTGACGACGCCGTCGCACGCGCGCGTGTTTCGCGCGAAAGGCAACGGCGGCGTCACATGCCGGCAAACGCTGCGCGTCGCCTCGGGCGGATGGCTCGATTGGTGGCCCGAGCCGCTCGTGCCGCATGCGGGATCGCGTTACGTGCAGGAAACGACCGTGGATTTGGAGAACGGAGCGGCGTTGTTTTTCTGCGATGCCGTTGCGCCCGGCCGCGTCGCGCGCGGGGAGGCGTGGAGCTGGCAGTCGCTGGAGATGAAACTCAACGTGACGCAGGCGGGACGTCCCATTTTGCGCGAGCGTCTCGCGCTTTCGGGCGAGCAGGCCGCGAAACTCGCAGGCTGGGCGGGTGCGAGCGAACCCTGGCTCGCGACCCTCGTGCTCGCGAGCGTGGGCGAGAACGCGATTTGTCAGAGAATCACGCAGGAACTGCACACGCCGCAGTGCTGGGTGGGCGGCAGCACGCTGGCTGGCGACGCGGCGTGGTCGGTGAGGATCGCCGCGCGCGATGGGCAGGAGTTGCGCGACGTCGTATCCAAATTCCGGACACGTCTGGTCGAAAACTGCCCGAAACTGGCGGTGGATTTGCGTCGCGTGTGAGCGACCGCCGTGCGGCGCGCGTTAGCCGCCCGCCGACTCCGGAACCGACGAGAGATATTGCTCGAGTGCGATGCGATTGTGCTGACGCAGCAGCTGCTCCACGCGGTCGGCCTTGTGGGCTTTCGCGGCCTCCAGAATTTCCCAGTGTTCGGCTTGGGCATCGGCGGCGCGGAAGGAAAGCACGTCGAGGGAGAAGCGACGGATGCGGTCCCAGTGATCGAGCGTTTGTGTGAGCTCGGCGTTGACGCGCTTCAGGCCAGCGAAAGAAGCCAGCGTGAGGTGAAACTGTGCGTTCAACTCCGCCCAGCGATCGGGTTCGCGGGTGACGCGCACGGCGTCGAGCTGATTGAGAATTTGCTCCAAGGTTGCGAAGTCTTCCGATCGGGCGCGCGCGATGGCGTGACGGCACACCGCGCTCTCGAGTCCTTCGAGCAAGGTGAACAGCTCGATGACGCAGCAGCGCGTGATGCCTTTGACCACGACGCCGACGTGAGGACGGATTTCCACGAGACCTTCGGCCGCGAGCAACTGCAGCGCCTCACGCACGGGGATAGGGCTGATGCCGAGCTGACGAGCCGTCTCGTCGATGATGATGGTTTGTCCGGGAGCGAGGGTGAGTCGCAGGATGCGATCGCGAAGTTCGTGGAGCGCGAGTTCGGTCTTGGTCACATACGCGCGAGCGGACGAACTGGAGGCGATACGACGGGCGGTCATCGGAGCGCAGTTTACTGCTACGGTTGACCGAGCTGCAAAACCTATATCGTATATTCGTAACTTTCTCCCCGCCGCGACTGTCGTGACCACCCCGCTGCCACCTCTCCGCCTGCGTCGTCCGATCGAAGGCATCTCGGCCGTGCTGCTGCCGTTTACCGCCCGCGGCGAAATCGATTTCGCAGGCTGGGAGACGCTGTGCGAGCGCACGTGGCAGGCCGGCCTCGCGCCCGCGGTCAACATGGACACCGGCTACGCGAACCTGCTCACGCCGGCGGAGCGCGCAGATCTGCTCGCGCGAGCGGGAAAGCTTGCGCGCGGACGACGTTTTATCGCGGGTGCATTTATCGTGGATCGCAACGGCGATGCGACCGACCTGTATCTGGCGGAAATCGCGGCGATCCGAGCCGCGGGCGGCACGCCGATCTTGTTTCAAAGTCCGGCGCTGAAGGCGCTCGGACGCGAGAAGATGGTCGCGCTTTATCGTCGCGTGGCGGCCGAAGCGGGCGAACTGCTGGCGTTCGAGCTCGGCGAGATGTTTGCACCCTTCGGTGCGATCTACGACCTCGAGACCGTGCGCGCGCTGATGGAGATTCCCGAACTGAAGGGGATGAAACACTCCTCACTCAGCCGCGAACTCGAGTGGCAGCGCTTGGCCTTGCGTGACGAGGTGCGGCCCGACTTCAAGCTCTATACGGGCAACGATCTCGCGATCGACATGGTGCAGTGGGGCAGCGACTACCTGTTGGGGTTGTCGGCATTCTATCCGGAAGCATTTGCGGTCCGCGATGCGTGCTGGGCCGCGGGACGGCCGGAGTTCTACGAGCTCAACGACTGGTTGCAGTATCTCGGCATGCTCGCGTTTCGTGCGCCGGTGCCGGCCTACAAGCACACCTGCGCGCAAACGCTTCGGCTGTGCGGAATCATTGCTTCGAGCGAACCGCATCCGCGGGCGGCGCGTCGTCCGGACTCGGACGAAGCCATTCTCCAGCAGATCGTGGAAAAACTCGATCAACTCACCGCTGCGGCGCGCGCGGCCCTGGCGAACTGACGACATGGCGGTATCGATCGCAAAACTCGCCACCCTGAAAACGCCGGAAGCGCTGGCGGCTCGGTTGGCGGAGCTGACGCTCGATTTGAAATTCGATCCCGTGCTGCACGCCGGCGCCGATGCACCACTCGCCGCCCCGCTCGAGATTTACGGCCGCACGCTGGGAAATCGGTTCGCGATCCTGCCGATGGAAGGCTGGGACGGAGAAACCGACGGCCGTCCGAGCGAGCTCGTGCGTCGTCGCTGGCAACGTTTTGGCCAGAGTGGGGCGAAACTGATTTGGGGTGGGGAAGCGGTCGCGGTGCGTCACGACGGCCGCGCGAATCCCAACCAACTCGTGATGAGCGAGGCCAACGTCTCCGCGCTCGCCGACCTGCGCGAGACGCTCGTGCGCGCCCATCGCGAACAGCATGGCCGCACGGACGATCTGTTCGTGGGCGTGCAGTTGACGCACTCGGGACGTTTTGCGCGACCCAACGACAAGGCGCGGCTGGAGCCGTTTCTTGCGTATCGTCATCCGATTCTGGATACACGGTTCAACGTGCCGGCGGAGCTGGCTCCGGTGAGCGATGAACAGATCGACGACTTGGTCGCAGATTTCGTGGCGGCAGCCGTGCGCGCGCAGAAGGCGGGGTTCGATTTCGTCGATATCAAACACTGCCACGGCTATTTCGCGCACGAACTGCTCTCGGCGGTGGACCGGCCCGGACGCTACGGCGGTCCGCTGGAGAATCGGACGCGCTTCCTGCGGGAGGTCGTGGCCGGAATTCGGCGCGAAGCGCCCGGTCTGCACATCGGTGTGCGCGTGAGTATCTTCGACCGGCTGCCGTATCAGAAAAGTGGAGACGGCACGGGCGAACCTGCGTCGTGGAATGGAACGTATCGCCACGGGTTCGGTTGCAATCCGGAAAACCCGGCGGAGACGGACTGGACGGAGCCGCTGGCGTTTCTGCGACGACTGCCCGAGCTCGGCGTGAGGCTTGTGTGCCTCACGGGCGGGAGTCCTTATTATAACCCGCATCTCGTGCGTCCGGCGGCGATGCCGCCGAGCGACGGTTATCAACCGCCCGAGGATCCATTGGTGGGCGTGGCTCGCCACGTCGCGCATGCGGCGCACGCAAAACGCGCGGTGCCGGAGCTGACGATCGTGGGTTCAGGGATGAGCTACCTGCAGGAATGGCTGCCGAATGTCGCTCAATACGCCGTGCGCCACGGCCTGCTCGATGTCGTCGGCATCGGACGCTCGGTGTTATCCTATCCGGAAATGATTGCCGATGTGCTGGCCGGGCGATCACTGCAAACGCGGCGGATTTGCCGCACGTTCAGCGATTGCACGACCGGTCCGCGCAACGGACTGGTTTCCGGCTGCTTCCCGCTCGACGACTTTTATCGTCAGCATCCCGACGCGGCGCGCTTGAAGCAGATCAAGGCCGCCGCGCGGTGACTCAGTTGACGGCGAGGTAAAACCCGACCGCAGCGAGGCTCCAGCCGGCGACGGTCGACACGCGCGAACGCGTGGCGGAGAGCTTGCCGAGACCGATTCCCGCGACGTGCAGGAGGGCGGTCACCAACAGCAGACCGACGGCGTAGGACGTGCCGCTTACACCCGCAGTCATTTCGCTGCCGTGGGCGACACCGTGGAAAAAGGCGAACAGTCCCGCGATCAGCGCGCTCGCAGCGAGCGGCAGACGGGCGGCATGCGCGACCAGAAGGCCGAGGGCGAGAATCGACGCGGCGATGCCCTGCTCGACGCCGGGAACGGCAACGCCGGTTTGCACGAACGAAACCCCGATCGCCATTACGGCCACAAACGTCAGCGGCACCAGCCAGCGGGCGCGTCCGCCGAGTTGCGCGGCCCAGAAACCGATCGCGACGGCGGCGAGAAGGTGATCCGCACCCGTGATCGGGTGGAGCGCGCCGGCGGAAAAATCCCAACCGAAGTCGTGACCGTCATGACCGGGGTGGGCGAGCGCGACCGTCGGGCAGGCGATCAGCGCGGAGAGGGTGGCGGCGGAACGGAGGAGGGTTCGCATGGCAGTGTGTTGTCGAAGCAAATTGGGAGCAAATTGCGCGCCATTCAACTCCGGCCAAGGAGTTGCTTCATCAGGAAGGCGGCCTGCAGGCTGGCGAGTTCCTTGAGACCCTTTTGGGCGAGGCCGATGAGTCCCTGCAGTTGTTCGCCCGAAAAAGTGGCTTCTTCGCCGGAACTCTGCAGCTCCACGAACTGGCCGCGGCCGGTCATGACGACGTTCGCGTCGACCTCGGCGTCCTTGTCTTCGAGGTAGTTCAGATCGAGCAAGGTCTGGCCCTGAAACACGCCCGCGCTCACGGCGGCAACGGAGTCGATGATCGGGTTTTCGGCGAGTTTCTTCGCATCGAGAAGCTTCTGCACGGCGAGACGCGCCGCGAGCCAGGCGCCGGTGATCGAAGCGGTGCGGGTGCCGCCGTCGGCTTGAAGCACGTCGCAATCGATCCAAAGCGTGTTCTGGCCGAGCTTCTGGAGATCGATCACGGCGCGCAGCGAGCGGCCGATGAGGCGCTGGATCTCGATGTTGCGGCCATCGGGTTTGCCCTTGGCGATCTCGCGCGGCTTACGGTCGAGCGTCGAGTAGGGCAGCATCGAATACTCGGCGGTGAGCCAGCCGCCCGGGACTTTCTGCTGCTTCATCCACGTCGGCACATTGGCCTCGATCGTGGCGGCGCAGATCACGCGGGTGGAGCCAAAGGAGACCAGCACCGAACCGGTCGCATGCGGAGCGACGTTGGCTTCGAAGCTGACAGGCCGGAGTTCGTCGGCCTTGCGGCCATCCAGACGGGCGGAAACAGAAGACATGGCGAGGACGCTAGGAGGCGGCGAACGGACCGCCATCCCGAAAGTGATGCGGCGACAATCGCGTCAAAGTTCCGAACGATCGCTCACGTCGATGGGCGTGATCGTCGTCGTCTGGAACGCCGGGTCACGCGTCATGAACGCGATGAGGCGATCGTTGAAATCCTTCGCGGGATCGTGGCCCATCTTCTTCAATGCTTGCGTGAGCGCGGCGACTTCGACGAGGCGCGCCATGTCGCGGCCGGGACGCACGTAGAGTTCCACATGCGGCAGACGCATGCCGAGAATCTCGTAGTAGTTTTCCTCGAGGCCGGTGCGTTCCTCGACGGCGTCAGGCGTCCATTCCTGCAACGACACGACGAGGTCGATGCGTTTCTCGAGCCGGATCGATTTTACGCCGAACATCTCGGCGATGTTGATGATGCCGATGCCGCGACACTCCATGTAGCCGCGATTGAGCGGACGGCTCGAAGCCATCAGTTCGCGCTCATCGAGGAGCTTGATGACGGTGAGGTCGTCGGAGACGAGCGAGTGACCGCGCTCGATCAGTGCGAGGGCGCACTCGCTTTTGCCCACACCGCTGCTGCCGCGCAGCATCACGCCGACGCCGCGGATATCGAGCGTCGTGGCGTGCTCGGTCGAGTTCGGTGCGAACTCGTTGTCGATGCACAGCGTGGCGAGATTAATGAAGTTCATCGTGATCATCGGCGTCCGCAGGAGCGGCAGATTCACCTCGCGCGCGATGGCCCGCATGGCGGGCGTGGGGTTGAAATTACGGGTCAGGATCAGGCAGGGGATCTGGCGCTTGGCCATGCCACGAAAAATCTCCACCTGCTGCGCTTCGGGGATCGTCTTGAGAAACGTCATCTCCGCGGCGCCGAGCACCTGAATGCGTTTGTTCGCGAAATACTTGAAGAAGCCGGTGAGCGCGAGCGACGGCCGGTTGATGCTGCCTTCGCGGATGAGCCGGTGCACGCCGCCCTCGCCGGTGATCAGCTCGAGTTTCAACTTGTCGCGATAGCTCTCGTAAAAGTGCGCGACCGTGATGCCGTGAATCGCTTTCTGCATGGGCTCGGGAGTTGAGAGTGGAGAAACTAGGGGGAGCGAGCGATCGGAGTGGTGAGAGTGTCCGGTCGGGGTCGAGGCTGTCTCTCGGCTCTCCACCCTCAACTCTCAACTGTTCCGGCCCGTCACATATTGAAGTCTTCGCCGAGGTAGAACTTTCGCGCCTGCTCGTCCTGGATGAGGAAGCTGCCGGAACCTTCGGTGAGCACCTTGCCTTTGTGGATGAGGTAGGCGCGATCCACGATGCGCAGGGTCTCACGCACGTTGTGGTCGGTGACGATCACGCCGATGCCGCGGGCCTTGAGATCGAGGATGATCTTCTGCACCTCGGCGACCGAGATCGGATCGATCGCGGCGAAAGGCTCGTCCATCAGCAGGAACTTCGGCCGCGTCACGAGCGCGCGCGCAATCTCGAGCCGCCGGCGCTCGCCGCCGGAGAGCGTGTAGGCCTTTTGCTTCGCGACGTGCGTGAGGTGCAGTTCCTCGAGGTGGGCGCGAACGCGTGCGGCACGCTCGCGTCGCGGGATGTCGATCACTTCGACGATCGCGAGGATGTTTTCCTCGACCGTGAGCTTGCGGAAAACCGACGCCTCCTGCGGCAGGTAGCCGATGCCGTGGCGCGCGCGCTGGTGCATCTTGAGCCGCGTGATGTCCTGACCGTCGAGCTTCACGCGTCCGTCGGTCGTGGGCACGAGGCCGACGATCATGTAGAAGGTTGTGGTTTTGCCCGCGCCGTTGGGGCCGAGCAGGCCGACCACCTCGCCGGCGCGGATCGAGAGCGACACGCCGTCCACGACGGTGCGCGTGCCAAAGGTCTTCACGAGCCCCTCGGTGGTGATCTCGGAAACGGCCGGAGTGGCTTCGCTCATTTGGCGTTCGCTTTCGGGAGATTGTCGCCCTTGGTGCGATCGAAACCGAGGTCGCGGATTGGCGGGCCGGTCAGGCGCGGTTTCTCGACCAGCACACGCTCTTCGCCGCGCAGCAGCGTGATGCGTTCGCCGGCGCTGACGAACTCCGTCGCGCGATCCACGACCACGGGATCTTCGGTGAGCACGACCTTTTCTTCGCGCGGGAAAACCTCGGCCCGGCCGCACGTCGCGCCGCGCGTGCCCTGCGTGATCTTCACTTTGCCGGTGGCGAGCAGGTATTTGAACTTTTCCAGCGTGGGCACGGCGCCGGAGTCCTCGTCGATGCGCGTGGCGATGAGCTCGAGACGGTCGCACGTCATGCTCATGTTGGTGCCGACGAGCGTCACGTTGCCCGTGCAGATCGCGCGGGTTTCTTCGCCTTCGCTCCACATGTCCATGTGGTCGCAGGTGAGCGTGGTGGGCACGGGCGGCACTTCGGCCAGGAGCTGGGCAGCCACGAACGCGGCGGCGCAGCAGAGGAGAAAACGGAGCAGTTTCATCGCAAAAGATCCTTCATTTCGGCTTGGAAGACGACGCGCACCTCGCCGTCGAGCGTCACGCGGTTGTTGGTGTGTTCGTAGCGCCAGCGAGTGCCACTCGCTTCGACGTCGTCGCGGATGAGCCGCACGGATCTTTCGCCGTGCGCAACTTTGTCGTCGGGCAGGAAGGTGGCCTCCGGGCTGAGCAAAACCGTCTCCACCTTTGCGTCCGCTTCGCCGCTGAAGAGCGTGAGATTGAGGTCGGTCACGCGAAATTCCCGCTGCGTCACCACGCGGGCCTCGCTGCCGCGCGCGAGCATCGACCGATTTCCTTCCTTCGTGAAAACGGGCAACACCCAGTTGCGCGCCGGCGCGGTGATCTCCACGGCCGCGGCCGTGCCGGGGAGAAGGAGGGCGAGCGAGATGGCGGCGACGCGTTTCACGGGGTGAATCACTGACGGGCGCGCAGAATGAGTTCGCACACTTCGCGCACGGCGCCGCGACCAGCGGGTCGTTGGGTGACGTAGTCGGCCGCTTCGAGCGCCTCGGGCATCGCGTCGGGCACGCTGATGCCGATCGCGGCCCATTTGATCGCGGCCGCGTCGATCTCGTCGTCGCCCATGTAGGCGCAATGTTCGGCATCGAGCCGGAGCTGCGAGGCGAGTTCTTGCAGAGCGAGAATCTTGTCCGTGCGGCCCTGCACGAGGTGCGGGATTTTCAGTTCCTCGGCTCGCAACGTCGTCGCGCCCGAGGGACGTCCGCTGATCCACGCCACGATCACGCCGGCTTTTTCGAGCCGCTTCAGGCCCATGCCGTCGAGGATCGAGAAGCCTTTCGTCTCCGTGCCGTCCGACGAGATCTGCACCGTGCCGTCGGTCAGCACGCCGTCCACATCCATCGCGAAAAGTCGGATGGCGGACCAGGGAAGTGAGGACGAAGCGCTCATGATTTGTGCGTGCGGGTTCAGCCCATCCACGCGGTGATCTGCTCGATCACCTTGTCGCGATTGGGGCGGTATGTCTGCTCCAGCTCCGGCGCAAACGGCACCGGCACGTCGAGCGAGGCGATGCGCAGCGGCGCGGCCTTGAGCGGGAAAAACTTTTCCGTGAGGCGCGACACGAGCTCGGCGCCGAAGCCGTGCGTGCGGCGGCCTTCGTGCAACACGATCAGCCGGCCGGTGCGCGCGAGCGATGCTTCGATCGCTTCGAGCTTCAGCGGCGAGAGCGCGCGCAGGTCGAAGAGGTCGAAGGTCTGTTCGTATTCCGACGCGAGGTAGTCGCACGCCTCCGTCGCCACGTGCACCATTTCGCCGTAGGTGACGAACGTCGCGTAGTCGCCCTCGCGCACACGCTTCGGTTGCCAGACGTCGCGGTAGTTCGGGTTCCACGTCACGTTGCCCTTCACCTTTCGATAGAGGCCCTTGTGTTCGAAAAGAATGACCGGGTTGTTGTCCTCGTAGGCCGCGAGCACCGCGTCGAACGCGTCCTGCGGTGTGCTCGGGTAGAGCGCCTTGATGCCGGGGATCGCGAGGAAAATGGATTCCAACTCCTGCGAGTGAAACGAGCCGAGCGTGAGTCCGCCGCCGCAAGGGAAACGCAGCACGAGCGGGCACGCCGCGCCGGAGCGGAAGTGAAACGTCGCGGCGTTCTGCGTGATCTGCGTCATCGCCTCGGTCGAGAAATCCGCGAACTGAAATTCCTCGATCGGACGGTGCCCGTTGAGGGCCATGCCGATCGCGTAGCCGGTGCACGCACTCTCGGCGAGCGGTGTATTGAAAACACGGGGACGACCGAAGTCCTTCAGCAAACCCTCGGTGACCTTGAACGCGCCGCCGTAAACGCCGATGTCCTGGCCGAGGATCAGCGACTCGGGCCGTTCCGCGAGCACCTTGCGCAACGCGGCGTTGATCGCCTGCGCGAAGTTGAGCGCGTAGTCCGCGGGCGCCTTCGGCTTCCACGGCATCGGCTCGGAGGGCGGCGCGAAAACGTCGCGCTCCATCGTCTCGCGATCGCCGTCCGGACGCGGCATGGCGAGCGAGACTTTGATCGATTCCTCGACGAACTCCGCGATCTCGCGATCGATCTGCTCGACCGTCGCGCCATGGCCGGAGTCCACGAGCTGGGCGCGGAATTTCGGCAGCGGATCCAGTTTGAAGAACTGGTCGGCCTCGCCGGGCTGAAGATAATCGCAGGTGTCGTAAGCCGCGTGTCCGCGGAGGCGCAGCGTGTGCGCCTCGACCAGCATCGGACGCGACGTGGTGCGGACCTTGTCCATCGCGGCCGCGAGCGTGCGGGCCGTGGTGATCACGTCCTGCGTGCAGTCGATTGCGATGCCTTCCATCTGGTAGCTGGCCGCGCGTTTCCACAGCTCTGTGCCGGGCGCGAACTGCTCCGACATCGGCGTCGTGTAGGCGTAGCGGTTGTTCTCGATGACGAACAACACCGGCAGCGAGAGCAGTGACGCGAGGTTCATCGACTCGTGGATGTCGCCCGTGCTCGAGGAGCCGTCGCCGAAAAACGTGATGCCGATCGCCGGACGACCGAGGCGGCGTTGCGAATCTGTCACGCCGAGCACAGGACCGAGCATGGCGCCGAGATGACTGATCATCGGCAGCGAGCGGTTCTTCGGATCGCCGCGGTGGACATTGCCTTCGCGGGCGAATGTGGGGCTGCCGGCGTTGGCGAAATACTGGTTGAGATGAACGCAGAGGTGGTTGCTCCAGATCAGGTGACCGCCGAAGCCGCGATGCGTGAAGCTCGTCACGTCCACCGCTTTGTCCGCGAGCAGCGCGAGCGGCACGATCAGGCCTTCGTTGCCCTGACCGCCGGTCAACGTGCCTTTCATCAGTCCCTGGCGGAAAAGATCCAGGTTCCGGTTGTCACCGGTCCGCGCGAGCTGCATCCACGCATAAATGCGTAGCAGGATTTCGGGGGATGGATTCTCGAGGTCGCTGGCGCGCAGATCGCGCGACGACAGGACGGCGGGCAGAGGAGGAAAAGCCATGAACAAAACGAGACGGTGAAGACGCAGCGGAGCGCGGGCAAGCGAGAGATTTTCTCCCGTCCCAACCTCACCCCGGGCCGCCTCCACTCTGCACAATGTCAACTAATAGTAGACATTATGGGTGCCTGCTCCAGGGGCTAAAGATCTATGGTTTCGCCGGAGGCCAACACGCGGGTGGGGTGCCCCGCGCGGGTTGCCGCATCCGCAAACGCCTGTGCGTCCACCTGAATGCGTGAGTTCGTGTTGAAATGCATGGGGATCGCGAGTCGCGGTTGCAGGAGGTCGAGTGCTTCGAGCGCGTCGGCCGGTCCCATGGTGTAGTAGTCGCCGATCGGAATCATCGCGAGGTCCAGACCGTGGCGTCCGATCAGTTTCATGTCGGAAAACAATGCCGTGTCGCCCGCGTGATAGATGACGCGACCTTCCGCGCGAACGACCAGGCCCGACGCGATGCCCATGGCTTTGTTTTCGCCCTTGGGTAGTTCGATGGCCGAACTGTGGATGGCGGGAGTCATTTCGATGCGGCCCCACGGCAGATTCACGCCGCCGCCGGGCATGAGATCGATGGCTTTCGCGCCTTGCGCGGCGAAGTGCTCCGCGAGTTCAAACGGTGCCACGATCGTCGCGCCGTGCAGCCGCACGAGATCCATCGCGTTGTGGATGTGGTCGTCGTGCGCGTGCGAACACAGCACGTAGTCGCACGGCACATCGCGCGGATCCGTTTCGCCATGCGGATTTTCCGTGAGAAACGGATCGAAAACCAACCGCTGGCCCGCGATCTCGAGCCGGAAGGTCGAGTGTCCGAAATACGTGAGTCGCATGGGGCGGGGTGACTCAACTCGCCGCGGCAAACCAGCGCTGAGCGGCCACGATGTCGTCGCGCGAGATGTTGTGACCGCCCGTGGTGACGTGCGTGGACACCTCCGCGCCGCCCGCGCGCAGATGCGCCGCGAGCCGCCGCGGATGATCGGCCGGCACGATCGGGTCGCCCGAGCCGTTGGCCATGAACACGCGCTTGCCGCGCAGCGATTCGGGCGCCGGCGCGCGATCGACGATCACCATCGGTCGAAACAGCACCGCGTGTCCGAGCACGATCGGCC
This sequence comes from Opitutus sp., assembly GCA_024707325.1. Lineage (GTDB taxonomy): Bacteria > Verrucomicrobiota > Verrucomicrobiia > Opitutales > Opitutaceae > Opitutus. The sequence continues at coordinate 2,081,413 of JANPZY010000001.1, forward strand.
GGATTTGGAGCAACACCCCTGCGATGTTGGCGCCGTTGGAAAAACCGATGGCGACCAGTTTCGTCGCATCCAGTCCGTAGCGCGCGGAGGCCGCGGCGACGAAATCGGCCAGCTCATGCGTGCGGTCCGCCACCTCCATCGGATCGAACACGCCTTCCGCGAGTCGCGCGAAGAAACGCGCCGCGCCGTGTTCGCTCACTTTGCCGAGCGGACTCAGCAACGCCGAACCCGGCGACAACGCGCGTCCGAGCGGCAACAGATCGTGTTCCGTGCCACCCGTGCCGTGCAGCAACAACAATGGTGGCGCGCCCGCGCGAGAGCCGGGCTCAAAGACGTGGCGGAATCCCAGATCGTTCATGCGCCTCCGAGTGTTATGCGTTTCCCGGCTGGCGCAAACAGCCGGGACGTTGCGGCGATCGCGACGCCTCAGGCGTCGATCTTGTTGATACGCGCGAGGTGGCGGCCGCCCTCGAATTCCGTGGCGAGCCACACGCGCACGATCTTGAACGCTTCCTCGACCGTGATCGTGCGTTCGCCGAGCGACAGGCAGTTGCCGTCGTTGTGCGAGCGATTCCAGATTGCCACCTGCTCGTTCCAGCAAAGTCCGCAGCGCACGCCTTTCACGCGATTCGCCACGATCGCTTCGCCGTTGCCCGAACCACCGAGCACGATGCCGCGCTCGACTTCACCACGCGCGACGGCCTCGGCCACCGGGCGGATGTAGTCCGGATAATCGCAGGGCGCGTTCGAGTGGGTGCCGAGGTCGCGCACCGTGTGCCCCTCCTGCAGCAACATGGTCTTGATGGCTTCCTTGTAATTGAAGCCGGCGTGGTCGGAGCCGATGGCGATGGTGAACTTCTTGGACATGGGGAAAGAAATTGGAGCGCAACCGCACGAGGCTGCGGGTGTCGTTATCCGCACCCTAAACAGCCCCAGCAAACAAAAATCCCCGTCATGAAATCCCTCCTCCTTTCCGCACTTTCCCTGATGCTCGTGCTGGCTGCCGGTTGCGCCTCCACCGACTCACGCATCAAGAAAAACCAGGCGCTCTTCGATTCGTTCCCGGCCGACGTGCAACAACAGATCCGCACCGGCGACATCCGCGTCGGCTTCACGCCCGAGATGGTGAAAATGTCACTCGGCGATCCCGCGCGCACCTACACGCGAACCACCGCCCAGGGCGCGGCCGAAGTCTGGTCCTACGACGATGATAAGCCTGCGATCTCGCTGGGGTTGGGCATCGGTAGCTCGCGTGGCAGCACGGGCGTCGGCGGCGGCGTGGTGGTCGGCGGCGACCGTTTCCGCGACGACGAAAAACTCCGCGTGGTGTTCGAAGAAGGCAAAGTCACCTCCGTCGAGCGCAACACCAGCAAACGCTGAGCGCACGGCGTCCGAATCACGGAAGGGCGGAAACACGGAATTCCCGCGCGTTCTCTGCGCCGCCGCGGTTTCAGTCCAAAGTCGTGCCGCACCGTGGCTCGACCCGTGCCGGACCTTGGCTCGACTCATGCCGCACCTTGTCCCGACGCGGTGCGCACCTTGTTCCGACTTGGTCCGCTCCTAGGCTCGACGTGGTCCGCGCTTAGTCCCGACTCGGTCCGGACTTGGGCATGATTCGGTCCGCTCGCAGGCGCGAACGGGATGCAATAATCCTTCCTTGCGGAACCTTAAATAGAGAGGAGCTTTCTCACCGAGCCCGGTTTCTCACCTTTTATGAAAAAAATCCTCTTCTATCTCGGATTGGCTGGCGCGCTGGCCGTGATGGCAGGTTGCTCGTCGCCCCAATCGCGCATTCAGAAAAATCCGGAGGCGTTCAATCGTCTCACGCCCGCTCAGCAGGAGGCCATCAAGGCCGGGCGCATCGATATCGGCTTCGATGGCGAAATGGTGAAGCTCGCACTCGGCGATCCGGATCGCGTGCGCGAACGCATCGACGCCAACGGGCGCAGCGAAGTATGGGATTACGTCACCTATGAGGGCACCGATGGCATGATCCTTTATCGCGGTTGGTATCACCGCGGCTGGCGTCATCCGATGTTTCCCTACTACCTCGATTACGGTTCGCGGCGTGAGCGCGAGAAAGTGCGCGTGACGTTCAAGGACGGCAAAGTCGTCTCGATCGAGCAGGATAAGACCAGCTGAGGCTGAAGCACGCGCGCTGAACAGCGAAAGGCGGAGCGAGCGTTCGACCGACGCCGCTGCCGCTTTTTTTGCCTCATTCCGAGCGAAGCGAAGTTCAGCCGAAGGCTGACCTGGCATCCACGTGGAGTCGCGCTGCTGTGCACCGTGGCGAAGCGCTCACTGGATTCTTCGCTGCGCTCAGAATGACAAAGCGCGCGAGGCGGGCGCCGGTGCCGCGCGCGCTCAGCTCGTGGCGGGCGTGATTTCGCGGACGCTGACTTCCACGCGCAGGTCTCTCGTCGGCGCGCCGCGGTAGGTGCCGCTGATCGGGCGGATGTCGGAGTAGTCGCGACCGGCGGCGATTTTTACGTAGCGCTCGTCGGCGATGCGCGCGTGGGTGGGATCGTAGCCGACCCAGCCGAATTCGGGGATGAGCACTTCGACCCAAGCGTGGGAGGCCTCGATTTCGTCGGGACGTCGCAGGTCGTTGAAGAAGTAGCCGCTCACGTAGCGGGCGGCGATGCCGGCCTGACGACAGAGCCCGAGCATGACGTGCGCGAAATCCTGACAGACGCCCATGCGCTGCTTGAGCGCGTCGGTCGCGATCGTGTTCACGCCGGTGGTGTTGGGGCGGTAGGCGAAGGTTTTGTAGACGTGGTTGCCGAGCGCGACGGCGTCGGACCACAGATCGGAGCGCGGCGTGGCGGCGAACACGTCCTGCACTTCGCGCCAGAGTTCGAACGCGAGCGGCACGTAGTGCGATTCGGCGAGGTATTCGGCGTGGAGCTCCAGCGCGGGCGGTTTGGCGTTGGGCCCGGTGGGAATGAGAGGGATGGACGGGCGATCGAGATTGGCGAGCGTCTGCACTTCCGAGTCGGTCTCGATCACGAGTTCCTCGTGGGACTCGGGGACGTCGAAATAGTAAACGCGGTTGCCGTAATAATCTTCGTAATCGCGCGGTTCGGCGCGGAGCGGGGTGACGCGGAGATCGAAGCGGTTGCAGCGCTGCCGGTCGTCGTCGACGGGGCGGAGGCGCACTTCGTTGAAACTGTCACGCACCGGTCCCGAATAAACGAAGGTGGTGCGATGGACGACGCGAAGCAGCATGGCAGGGAGGAGTCGCGCGGAAACGTCCGGAGGCGGCTGCAACGGGGCGGTCACTGTTGCTGCTGCTGCTGTTGCTGGAGCTGCTGATGGTCGTCTGAGGCAGTGTCCACTGGATAGAACATGGTGGTCTGAACCACCTCGTCGCCGATCCGGTCAAGGGCATTTTGGACCTCCATCAGAAACTCGTGAAGACCTTGCTTTAGCACATCAGGAATTGAGCGGGATTCGAGGTCTGCAAAAAGACGGCGTGAGATGCGGGCGGCTTCCGAGCGCGGGCGGGCGCCGGTCTCGCCGAGGATACGTCGAAGAAGATCATTTACTTGCGCGACGCAGTAGTGGAGCGAGCGCGGGAAGGTGTCGGAGAAAATCAGAAACTCGGCGGCTTTCCACGAGAGGATCTCGCGGACGTAGAAGCGGCGGTAAGCCTCGAGCGCGCTGGCGGAGCGCAGCACGGCCTGCCATTGCGCGGTGTCGAGCGCGCCGCCGACGTCGTCGGCATTGGGCAGGAGGATGTGGTATTTCACATCGAGGATGCGCGTGGTCTTGTCGGCGCGTTCGAGGAACTTGCCGAACTGGATGAACTCCCAGCCCTCGCTCCGCGAAAACGTGGAGTCGGTGAGACCCTGGAAGAGATGCGAGTGCTGCTTGATGCGCTCGAAAAACTCGTTGGCGCCGGCGGCCCAGACCACGGCGGCGTTGCGCGCTTTCAGGAAGAGGTAGAGCTCGTTGATCGTCTCCCACATCTCGAGCGAGATCTGGTCGCGGACCATGCGGGCGTTTTCGCGCGCGGCGTAAACGCACGACAGAATCGAGCTCGGGTTGCGCAGATCGAAGGCGAGGAAACTCGTCGCGCTGCGGCTGTCGGCGACATCGTAGTGCTGGGCGAAAAGCTCGCCGCCGCCCGAGCTGGCGATGATCGAGCCCCAGTGGTCTTTGACCGAGTCGTCATCGATCCCCTGGAAATCGAGCAGGAACTGGAGATTCACCTCGAGCAGCCGCGCGATGTTTTCGGCCCGCTCGATGTATCGACTCATCCAATACAGCGAGTGCGCGACGCGGGAGAGCATCACGGTGGACTGCGGACGAAACATCGGAGCAACGGAAGGCATGGAAAACGGAGTGGGGCGGTGCGGTCGCGGAGAGAGGTCGCTATTCGTTGCCTTGGAGAACCCAGGTGTCCTTCGAGCCGCCGCCCTGCGACGAGTTGACCACGAGAGAACCCTTGCGCAGCGCGACGCGAGTGAGTCCGCCGGGCGTGACGACGATCTTTTCGCCGTAGAGGATGTAGGGTCGCAGGTCGATGTGGCGGCCTTCGAGCTGGCCCTCGCACCACGTGGGCGAGCGGGAGAGGCTGATCGGATCCTGCGCGATGAAGTTGCGCGGATTGGCCGCAACCATGGCGCGGAATTTGTCGCACTCGTCCTTCGTGGCGGAGGGGCCGATCAACATGCCGTAGCCGCCGGCTTCGTTGGCGGACTTCACGACGAGTTTGGAGATGTTTTCCAAAATGAACTTTCGATCGCTGGCCTCCGACGCGAGGTAGGTGTTCACGTTCGGGAGCAGCGGCTCCTGATCGAGGTAGTATTTGATGATCTTCGGGACGTAGGCGTAGATGACCTTGTCGTCGGCGACGCCGGTGCCGATCGCGTTGGCAAGCGCGACGCGGCCCTCGCGATACGCGTTCACGAGACCCGGCACACCGAGCATCGAGTCGGGACGGAAAACGGACGGATCGAGGAAGTCGTCGTCGATGCGCCGGTAGATCACATCGACCTGCACCGGGCCCGCCGTCGTGCGCATGTAAACGCGATTGTCGCGCACGAAGAGGTCGCGGCCCTCGACGATCGGGATGCCCATCTGACGCGCGAGGAAGCAGTGCTCGAAATAGGCGCTGTTATAGACGCCCGGCGTGAGCAGCACGACGTTGGGATGACTGTCGCGGCGGGAAGGCGCGAGATAGAGCAGGGATTTCAGCAGCGCGTCGGCGTAACCCTCGACCTGCCGCACGCGGTAGCTTTGGAAAAGATTCGGAAACGCCCGGCGCATCGCCGCGCGATTCTCGATCATGTAGGACGCGCCCGAAGGACAGCGGAGATTGTCCTCGAGCACGAGGTAGCGCCCGTCGCGGTCGCGGATCAGATCGGTGCCGCAGATGTGCACGTAGATCCCCTTGGGCACATTGAAATTCATGAACTCGCGCCGGAAGTTCTTGGCGCCGAGCACGAGCGACGCGGGCACGACCTTGTCCGCGAGAATCTTCTGCTCGTGGTAGATGTCGTGCAGGAACAGATTCAGCGCCGTGATGCGCTGCGCGAGGCCGGCCTCGATCCCTTTCCACTCCGTGTTGGGAATGATGCGCGGGATCAGGTCGAAGGGGAAAATGCGCTCCGTGCCCTCGTTGTCGCCGTAAACGGTAAACGTCACGCCCCGGCTCAGAAACGCCAGGTCCACGGCCGCGCGCCGTTGGGCAAACTCCGCCTCCGGCAGGGTCGCGAGCCGCTCGGTGAGGCGGCGATAGTGCGGACGAACCTGACCGTCGTCGCCGACCATTTCGTCGAAAAAGTCGCCGGCTTCGTAGGTAGAGCTGAGGATGGACACGGGTAGGGAGGGAACGAACGCACGCAGTTTAGCAGGAGTCTTGCCAGCGCTCCCGACCACCGCCGTTCCCGTCGGTTCACTTTCGCCAAGCCGTGAACGCCGTGCCCGCCAGGATCAGCCCCGCGCCGAGGAACTCGTGCGCATGAAAGCGCTCGCCGAAGAACACCATCCCGCCCGCCGCGATGCCGACCGGCACGAGCATTTGCAGGAGTGAACCTTCGCCCACCGGCAGATCGCGGAACGCGCGCGTGAGCGTGAGCTGCCCCACGCCCGCCAGCGCACTCGCGAGCACCAACACGGGCCACGCCACGGCGGGGATCGGTTGCCAGGTCGCGACCGCCGGACCGCTGCACAAAAGCAAGCCATAGACACATTGCGCCGCGAAGATCGTGGACGTGTGCTCGGTCGAGTGGAGTTGCCGGATGGTGACCACCACATAAGCCGACATCCACGCCGTGCCCACGGCGACGAAGTCGTAAACGCCCGGGGCCGCCGTCGTCGCCACGATGTTCGTGAGCAGCGCGAGCCCAACCAATGCGGTGACGCTGCCGCTGATGACGGAGCGCTGCAGCGGCTCCCGCAGAATCCACGCGGCGAGCAGCGCACCCCAGATCACATACGTGTTGCCGATAAACACCGCCCGTCCCGCGCCGAGTTTGATGACGGTCAGATACGTCAAATACGTAGCCAGCCCGCCGACGAGCCCGCGCTCGATCAGCTTGGGATTTTTCCAGAGATGCGTCGGCTGAAACTCCACCCGATAGACCGCGACGATCAGCGCGAGCCCGACCACAAACCGCGCGCAAACGATCAGCCAGACGTTGTCCACTTGCATCGCGCCGAGCGCGCGCACGAGCAGCACGTTGGCGGTAAACGCCAGCACGGACGCGAACATCAACGCCAGCGCGCGGCGGTGAACTGGGTGCGGCACGGACATTGTTCAAGCCCGAGCCATCGTGTGCAACGGGTCAATCCACCCGCCTGCACAGGGCGCGAACTATTTGCGCATCAGGTGTTCCACCGTGCGAGTCCGCGTCCGAGATCGGCCGACGCTGCAACTCGTCGGACGTCGGTTTCTGGAAAATCGAAATCCGCAGGCGACTTGCGCTCGCCGCGCTCTCCACGACAGCGCTCCCTCACAGACGACTTCAGCGCTCCAATCCGCTCTCTGCCCCTCGACCGCCCGCGCAACCAACACCCTTCGCGTTCCCTACAATGTCAACTATTGGTTGACATTGTGTTTTGGGACCTGCGCGATTTTTTGGAGGTGTGCGCAGTGGGTGGAGGAGGTTCGCGGTTGCTCGTGACTGCGCGGAGAACAACACTCGGCGCATGACGCTGATGCGAATTCCCCCTCTCGTGCTGCTGGCGTGCACCGCGGTTATTGCGCGGGCTGAAACTTTCCTCCGCTGGAACCAAGCCGGCTATGCGCCCGAGCGCCCCAAAGTGGTGCTCGCGATGAGCGAACACGACCTCGCGGGGCAGTCGTGGACGGTCTCGTCGGGGGACGAGATAGTGCTGCGCGGGGAGATCGCCGCCAGCGTTGCGCCCGCGGGCCCGCATACGCCGCTGGCGTTCAATCACGCGATCGATCTCAGCGCGCTGCGTGAGCCGGGCCGCTACGAATTGCGGGTGCCGGGCACTGCGCCGGCGGCGATTCGCATTGCCCGCGATCCGTATCGCGAGTTGCGCGAGCTCCCGCTCCACCATCTGCGCTTCGTCCGCTCCGGTTCGCACGAGGCGCGGCTGCGCGCGTATTCACATCCTGGAGACGCCCGCGCGATCGTGCACGTGGTCGATGGCGATCCGGCCGACGGCAAATGGAAACCCGCCACGCCCGCGCGCACGGTCGACGTCACGGGCGGCTGGTATGATGCCGGCGATCAGATCAAATTCACGCTCAACAATTCCTACACGACCTATCACCTGCTGCTCGCGTATCGGCTGAAGCCGGACGTCTTCGGTCGCTCGCTGAGCCGCAGCGAACTGCCGGACATCCTCGACGAGGCGCGTCACGGTCTCGAGTTTCTGATGCGCGTTTTCCCCGACGAGAACACTTTCGTGATCCAGGTCGCTGACGCCACCGACCACAACCAGCCCGCGCGTCTCCCGGAGCACGATGCGCTCGACGGCAAGCGGCCCGCGCTCTGCGCGCTCTCGCGCGTCCACATGGCTTCGGCCTCCGCGGCGCTCGCGCTCGGCGCGCGCACGTTTCGCGAGATCGGCCGCGCCGACGACGCTGCGCGCTACGAAGCGCAGGCGCGCGCCATTTTCGCGCGTGCCCAAAAACCGGATACGATCCGCAGCGCCTTCGAGCGCGATCAGGTGAACGACTTTTATCACGACGATTCCGAGGACGATCAGCTCGCGCTCGCGGCGGCCGAACTTCATGCGCTCACGGGTGAGGCCGATTACCTCGGGTTCGCGAAGCGTCACACGCCACCGCCCGCGCCCGAGGTGAGCTGGGGCGATTGGAACTGGGTCGCGAACGCCGCCCTCGCGTCGCACCATGCTCCCGCGCGCCAGAGCCTGCTCGATGAAACCGGCGTCTACGTGAAAGCCGCGCAGTCGGGCGGACCGTGGGGCATTCCCGGCCGCTACGTTTGGGGCAGCCTGCATCGCTGGACCGGCATCGCCAACGCCGCCGGTTGGACCGCGCTGAAGCTCGACATCGACGATGGTCGTCGCGCGGTGTTGCGCGATGTGCTCGACTACGCCTTCGGCCGCAACAACTGGGGTGTGTCGTTCCTCTTCACCGAGTCGCTGCCCAACACCCTGCGCCATCTCTACAGTCCCGCCTACGAGCTGCTGAAGGCGTTTCCCACCGGCGCGTTTTCGGAGGGGCCGGGCAACCGCTCCACCCACGAGAGCCTCACGCAGTATTTCTCGATTCCCGCCGACGATCCGTTTCGCCGCTTCAACACGCCGGTCGCCGTCTTCTACGATAACTCGACGGACTTCATGTGCCAGGAGGCGACGATCACCGGTCAGGCCGACGCGATCCTGCTCTTCACGCTCGCGCTGCTGCTGGAGGAAAAATCGTGAGAATTCTCTTCAATCACATCGGCTACGCGCCGGGTGCGGAGAAACGTCTGCTCCTCGAAGCACCCGCTTCGACCACGTGGCGCGAACTCGCGCTCGTCTCGCTGCCCGCCCATGACGTCGTATGGCGCGGGGAAGCCAAATTCGTCGGCGGCGTCGAGGGCTGGTCCGTCGGTCCGTGGTGGAGCGTCGATGTGAGCGAAGTTCGTGCGCCCGGCCGCTACGCGCTGCGCTGGGCGACGACTGAACGCAGCGGCCAGAGCGAAGGTTTCGAGATCGCCGACAACATCCTCGGGCACCGCGTCGTCTCGGACATTTTGTTCTACTTCAAGAGCCAGCGCTCGTCGGGCATCTGGGACAAAGCCGATCGCGCGATTCGCCGCGTCGGCGATGGCGCGGTGTTCGACGTGCACGGCGGCTGGGCCGATGCCTCGGGCGACAACAGCAAATACCTGAGCCACCTCTCCTACGCCAATGTGATGAACCCGCAGCAGATCCCGCTCGTCGTGTGGACGCTCGCGCGCGCGTGGCATCTCTACCAGGCGCAGGGTGTCGCTCCGTATTTTCTCGAGCGCATCCGCGACGAAGCGCTGCACGGCGCCGACTGGCTCGTGCGCATGCAGGATCCCGCGGGCTTCTGGCACGTGACGGTTTTCGATCGCTGGACCAAGGATCCCGCGCAACGCGAACTCTGCTCCTACCGCACGCAACAGGGACACAAGTTCGACGACTACCAGGCGGGCTGGCGACAAGGCGGCGGCATGGCCGCGGCCGCGCTCGCACTCGCTTCCACGCTCGGCGACGGCGTGGATTTTTCCGCCGCGCAGTATCGCGATACCGCGCGCAAAGGATTTCATCACCTGCTCGACGCCGGCACGCGCTACCTGGACGACGGACAGGAAAACCTGATCGACGACACCTGTGCGTTGCTCGCCGCGATCGAACTTCAATCCGTCGAGCCCGAGGATCGCACCGCGCGCGAACTCGAACGCCGCGTCGCCTCGCTCCTCGCGCGCCGTCGCGAAACCGACGAACATGTGTGGCTCGCGATGGATTTCGCGGGCGAACGCTCTTGGTTTCACGCGAGCGATGCGGGCCTGCCCGCAGTCGCGCTTCTGCGTTTCGCGGAGTTGTATCCAGAAAAACAGGACGCTGCCGCGGCGGCGCGCTCACTCGCGCGTGAGTGGATGGAGTCGCAGCTCGCGCTCGGCGCCTCGCGCAACAATCCCTTCGGTTATCCGCCGCACTGGGTGAAAACGCCGGGCGAGCCGGGGCGTTTTCAGTGGTTTTATCCGCACGACAATCCGTCCGGCTACTGGTGGCAGGGCGAAAATGCGCGCCTCGCGTCGCTCGCCGCCGCCGCGTGGTCGGCCGCGCAAACGGGCGGTGCAACAGCCTCCGCGCTCGAAACCGCCGGCTGGCATTGGGTGGGATGGATCCTCGGCGCGAATCCTTTCGATCTTTGCATGATGCACGGTCGCGGACGGAATAATCCCGTTTACGAAGAGCACTATCACCCGAGCCCCGGCGGCGTGTGCAACGGCATCACCTCCGGCTTCACCGACGAAAACGACATCGCCTTCGCGCCATATCCGGCTTCCGAAGATCCCGCGCAACGCTGGCGCTGGGGCGAGCAATGGATCCCGCACGCGGCGTGGCTCCTCTACGCGCTCGTCCTCGCCGAGACCAAAGGGCGCTCCTAGTCGCGATCACGAGAGATGGTTTTCCTTCTCCGGTCATTCTGAGCGAAGCGAAGAATCCACCGTCTGGCTAGCTTTCGGCTGAACTTCACTTCCGTCAGAATGGCAGCGTGGCGTGACTCAGTCCGCACCGTGCCTCGACTCAGTCCGCACCAAGTCGCGACCATGTCCGGACCATGGCGCGACACATGCCGCACCTTGGCTCGACGTGGGACGCACCTTGTCCCGACCCGGTCCGCACTTTGTCCCGACCTGTTGCGAACATTATCCCCTTCAAGTGCGAACTTTGGTGAAGGTCGGCCACAGGTTCCTTGCCACGGGAGGCGCTCTTCGCTGGTTTCCGCCGATGTCCAGTTTTCGCACGGTCGTGTCGAGTCTCATCCCGCAGCTTCAGGCGCTGCGCGGAAAACTGTGGCATTGGTCGATCGAAGATCGGGCGACGGGACGGCGGATGGAAGCGTTTGGATCGCCGCATGCGCGCGCGATGTATCATGGCATGTTTTTCGCGCCCGATGCGGTGCTGACGCGTCGACTCGTGGTGCATGCGGCGGGCGCACATCGCGCCATCCGGCGTGCGCATGCGCGGAGCGCACTTGTGGTGGTCAACGGTATTCCGTTGCCGCCGGACTTGGCCGACGCCGGCTTGGCGGTGCCTCGGTTCGTGAACATGACCCTGAGCCTGCCGCCTCGGCCCGACGTGTATCTGGCTACGCTCGGTTCGTCGGCGCAAAACGATCTCCAACGCGTCCGCTCGGAAGGTTTCCAACCGCGGGTGACGCGAGATCCGGCGTGGGTGGAAACCTATCATGCGCGCTACCATGTGCCCTCGATGAGGCAGCGGCACGGCGAGCGCACGATCGTGTATTCGCCTGCGCAGTTGCGCCGGTGGCTCGAGAGCGGAGGAGAGTTTGTGCAGGTCATGGCCGGAGAGACCTGCGTGGCAGCGTCTTTGGCGGTTCGAAAGGACCACTGCATGTATTTCCGCGCGATCGGATGGCGCGACGGCGACGTCGCCTGGGTGCAGAAACGCTGTGTGGCGGCGTGCTATTGGTTCATGGTGCAGCGCGCCTTCGAAGTCGGTTGCACGGAGCTGGATTTCGGCGGATGTCCGCCGTTCGCGGAAAGCGGGCTGCTGAACTACAAGCGAAAGTGGGGCGCCGCGCTGAGTGCGGCGCGCACGACCGGCCCGATCGACCGCGTCCTTGTCAACGAGTCGCTGCCGGGCGGACGGGAGTTCCTGACGGGGCGCTCGCTCTTCGTTCGCCAGCCGAACGGCTCGTTGACCGTTCGGCTGACAAGGAAAGACGACGCTCAGCGCTGATCGGCGAGAATGACCGTCTGGTCGCGTCCGTGGTCGGAGACCGGCCAGCGGATCTGCTCGGTGCCGACGGTGGCCTCGAGGTGATACTCGATCGCGGGTTGCTGCTCGGTCAGCGCCGGAAGTGCGACATTGTAAACGCGGCGGGCGACGTGATTGAGCGGCACGCGGCGATACTCCGTGTCGCCGATTGGACGCCACGCGAGAACCGCGTCGGCCGGCGCATCCGGCGACGCCACGAGCACGCGCAGCTTGATCGCTTCGCCCGGCGCGGCGGCGGTGCGCACGGTGGGCACGATGAACCGGGTGGGGCCGTCGTAGGTATTTTCTGGATACGCCGAGAGCGGCAAGTCGCAGCCGAGGGCCTGGACCAGCGCAACGTCGTGGCGGTCGAGGACGTGTTGGTGCACGCGGCTGCGCTGCTCGAGATTGGCGAGCGTGCCGAGTTCTCCGGGATTGGACGCCGCGGCGATCTCGGTGCGCAGGAGCGTGGTCCAGAGCTGGGCGAGTTCGACGCGGAGTGGCAGTGCTTCGGTGAGCGCAATCTGCTGGCGGGCCGACGCCTCGGCGGCGGAGAGTTTTTCCATCACGACGTCGAGCGCGCCGGCGGTGCAGCCGATCTGCGCGATGAGCCGGAGCGCGCGGAACTGGTTCAGCCAGTAGTCGAAGCGGTCGAGATTGGCCGAACCGCGCACGCGCGGACGGAGGGCTTCGAGTTCGGCGACGAACGCGTAGTTGGCGGAGACTTTGGACCACGGTTCGCGGTTGCGCGTGATGTCGCCAGGACCGTCGATCCAGCCTGTCGGCATCGGCAGCGGGAGGCCGTCGATCCGGCTGAAGATCGCGGCGATGTCGTTGGCCGCGTCGGGGCCGAAGTGCACGGCAGCGAAGTCACGATAGAAGTCCTCGACGGGCATCGCGCGATCGAGCGGCGGACGCGGCTGGCCGGGCAGCTGGTCGGCTTCGAAATCGTCGAAGGCGGGACCGCCGCAGTTGATGCGACGCGAGAAGCTCGCGTTGCCGACGCTGGTGGTGGCCTGGAGTTCGATGAACGCGATGGACGGCTCGCCGCGTTCGGCGACGAACTCGATGAGCAGGCGCGCTTCGGGAATGTTGAAGTTCTTGAACTCGCGCACGACCGATCCGCCGGCAGCCGCAATGTCGAGGTGTTCGATGTAAGTCTGACCGTTCAGCTTCACGCTGAACACGCGGGCGCCGGGTGCGGTGTTTTCGAGTTCGGAAAAACCGAGGCGCAGCGTGTAGTCGCCGCTCGGCACGAGCATGTCGTAGGCATCCATGCCCACACGATTGCTCTTGGCGGGCGAGCGGGCGGCATCGGACGATTTTGCGACGACGCTGCGCCCACCGGTCGCGCCCGAAGCGGTGAGCGGAGGAATCGGCGCGCGGTCGAAGGACGCGGGCGTCCACTCCTGCTCCCACGCGGCGGCGGCGAGTGCGGCGATTTGCGGCGCGAGCACGCGTGTGCGCCAATGGATACCGATCAAGCCCGTGGCGCCGAGGCGCAGCGCGTCGGCGGCGTCGTAGCGCATGCGTCCGACCCAGAGTTGCGGGCTGGTGAGGTTGCCGTCGTTTTCGAGCCACGGAATCACCCAGCGCGGACGACGGCTGAGGTTGGTGAACTGACGTTCGATGGCGACGTGGCCGACCGAGGAATTGATCGCACTCATCGGCGACGAGAGCGGGAGCAGTTTGTCCAACGCGGCGCGGTCGTGCTGCGGTCCGAGCACCCAGCCGCAGGTGGCGAGCGTGAACGGGTTGCCCAGATCGTTGAGCGCGTCGAGAGCGGCCTGGATGTCGTCGGCGGTTTTCGCGAAGTGCTCGGGCTGGTTGCCTTCCCACGTCCAAGTCTCGGGGGTCCACAACCAGTAGTAGTCCACCGGATACGCGCGGCGGATGCGTTCGAACATGGCGCGGTAGAGAGCGCGCGCGGTGGCGGGATCGTCGGGATTTTGTCCGCGGCGCACGAGTTCGGCGCGCACGGCTTCGGGGATCGTGAGCGGCGTCTCGGTGCCGATACAGGTGAGGATGTTGAGCCGGCGCGCCTCGGCGAAGGCTTCGGCGAGCAGATCGCCGGTGCGGTTGAATACCTCGGCGGCGGTCGTGACGGTTTGCTCGGCGAAACTGTGGCCGTTCATCACGTCAGGACCGAATTCGTCGCGTTCGAACAAGTCCGCCGCGCCGCCTGAGAATTCGCTCGTGCGGACCGGCGCGTAGGCCCACCAGGTGCGACCGCTGCGGCCGGTGGTGTGATAGGAAGCCGGATACGCGGCGGTCACGCGGCCGCGCTCGTCCATCTGATCTTCGAGGCCGATCCACACGGTGGGCTCGGGGCCGACCTGGCTCTCCGGGTAGGTGTGCAGGCCGAGAAAATTCATGCGCATCTTGGCCATTTGTCCGAGGTGCGCGCGGTAGTCGTCGGCATTCCACCAGTCGGGACCTTCGGCGAAATCGTGAAATGGTTGCAGTCCGCGCACGTCGAAGAGCGGCCGACGGCGTTCCTCGAAACTCTCGCGGGGCAGCGCACCCGGGCGATCGGGCACGACCTCGCCGTGCAGGTAAAAGCGCACCCCCAGCTTTTCGGCGAAACGATAGACGCCGTAGAGCACACCGATGCTGTCGCCGCCCAGGATCGTCACGCGCGGACCGCCCGGCGCGGAGGCTTCGTAGCGAATTTCGTAGGACTCTGCGCCGAGTTCGCCGCCCGCCGACGACTGACGGCTCAGGAGATGCCGCGTCGCGGCATCGGCGGAGGAGACTTCGGCAATCGGCAGAAACTCGCCGCTCGCCAGATAGAGATAGCGCTGCAGCTCACGCGCGGCGAAGCGCACCGTCGCGTCGGCCTGGGGCTCGACGCCGATACCAGCGCGGACATTTGCGGGCGCGGCCACGACACCGAGGACGCCGGTCAAACTTGCGACGAGAACCAAGGCTGCACGAAACGACGCTGCGTGACGCAGGGGTTGGGTAAACATATCCGAGAATACCATCGGCTTACCTCGAAGCAAATGGCTGGAAGTGCCAAAAACATATCCAGAAGTTTCAGCGGGCTTGCGGCGGCTGGCCTAGCCGGCTGACGTAATCGCATGGCGAACTACGATGGTGCACGCATCGGTTGGGATCACCGCGAACGGCGCACGGCCCAGGTGACTTTCGGGCAGATCCGGTATCAGCCGGGTGGATATTGCGGTCCGCGCCGCCAGCGGGATTATCAACTCGTGGTGCTGCACGCCGGGAGCTGCCGCGTCGAAGTCAACGGCACCGAACGCGAGCTCGCGGTGGGAGAGCTTCACCTGTTCGTCCCGGGCGGGCGCGAACGTTTCGGTTTTTCGGACACGCAGCCGAGCGAACATTCGTGGTGCTCGGTGGCGCCGAGCTTTTTGCCGGCGGCATGGCGGCGGGAGTTGTCTCTCGCGCCGACCTCGCTCGGCATGACCCCGCTCGCGCAACGTTTGCTCGCGGCGTGTGTCGAGTTCGATCGCGTGCAGGGCGAAGCGGACGCCCGCGTGGTGGAGCAACTCGGACTCGCGCTCTTCGCCGAGTATCTGCGCGCGAGTCGCGTCGCCCGTGCGGCGGCGCCGGCCGACGAAGGGCTGCGACGCGCGCTCCGCCATCTGCAGGAGAATCCGTCGGAGGCGGATTGCCTCCGCAAGATGGAGCGAGTCGCAGGTTGCTCGCGCTCGGCGCTGATCCGGCGATTCAAACGCCAGACCGGGCAGACGCCCGCGCGCTATCTCTGGCGCGTGCGGACGGAAATGGGGATCGCGATGCTGCGCGAGACGGGCTTGCCCGTCTACGAGATCGCGGAGCGCTGCGGCTTCAGCAACGCGTTTCATTTTTCGCGCTGCGTGAAGCGCATCACCGGCGGATCGCCGCGAAAGATCCGGCAGCAGGCGTGGAGCGGAGGGCGCGTGTGACGGCGAGCGCGAACCAACTCGCGCACTTGTCCGGGAAAACGAAGCTCGTTCGTTGACCGATTAAGGAGGCCATCTCGCTCGGTCTCTCTGAAACCCTCAACCACAGGAAAATCATGCCCCAGTATATCGATGGTTTCGTGTTGCCCGTGCCGAAGAAGAAGCTCGCTGCCTATCTCAAGATGGCGAAGGAGGGCTCAAAGGTCTGGAAGAAACACGGCGCGCTGGAATATCGCGAATGCGTGGGGGATGACCTCGCCGTGAAGTTCGGACTGCCGTTCCCCAAGCAGATGAAGTTGAAGGCGGGCGAGACCGTGGTGTTTGCCTACATCGTCTATAAATCGAAGGCGCATCGCGACCGCGTGAACGCGAAGGTCATGAAGGATTCGCGCATGGGCGAAATATGTGACGAGAAGTCGATGCCATTCGATCCGTCGCGCATGCAATACGGTGGTTTCACCGTCGCCGTATCGTCGTAACCGAGACGCCACACGCTGCGCGACAAGAGAGCGGACGGTTGGCGCAGCGTTTGCGCAGGTCAGTCGCGGCGCTTTAGCTGCGGCATGTCCTCGACTCCTCACTGCTCGGCGCCGGTTCGGCTCACGGACGAACGTTTCGTGAATCTCTTCGCGACCTCGGTTCAGCGCGGCGACAAAACGTCGCGCTGGGTGTTTGCCTCGCGACGGGCGAATCCCGGGCCGGACGTGCGACCCGACGGCGTGCTGATCATCGCGCGAGCGAGTCTGGGTGGCGTGCCGCATCTGGTGCTCACCCGCGAGTATCGTGTGCCGCTCGGCGCGCATGAACTCGCCGTGCCCGCGGGATTGCTCGACGAAGGCGAAAGCGCGGAGGAAGCGGCACGTCGCGAGTTTCGCGAAGAGACTGGAATGACGCTCACGCGCGTGGTGCATGTCTCGCCGCCGCTCGCGTCGTCGGCCGGGCTCACCGACGAAACGGTCGTGATGGTTTACGGCGAAGCCGAGGGCGCAGCGTCGCGCGATCATCAGATGGAGGATGAAAACATCGAGGTGCGGCTCTTCACGGTGGAACAGGTGCAGGAACTCGTGCGCCACGGCACGCCGGATATAGTCTCCGCTCGCTTGTATCCGGTGCTCGTGGCGTTCGCGGCGGCGGGCTCGCTGGCGCCGCCGTTCGAAACGTCGAGATAAGGCGGGCGTGGGATCGGCGAAACGGGTTTGGCGGGACTTGCGCCCACGCACGGGGCAGCAACGCTGATCCGCAACCCCGTTCCCCCATGCGTTTCGCTTTGTTTGTTGTTCTCGCGCTGAGTTCGATTTCTACCGCGGCGTTGGCCACGCCGGTGCGTTACGAAGCTGATTGGGCTTCGCTCGATCGGCGCCCGATGCCGGAGTGGTTTCTCGATGCGAAATTCGGCGTGTTCATCCACTGGGGCGTTTACTCCGTGCCCGCGTGGGCCGAGGTCGGGCAGTATGCCGAGTGGTATTGGCAGCGCATCCGCACGAGCGAAGCGGACGGCAAGGCCTTTGCGGCGTATCACGAAAAGCACTACGGCAAGGATTTCGACTATCGCGACTTCGCGCCGCAGTTCGACGCGCATCTGTTCGATGCCAGCAAATGGGCCGATCTCTTTGCGCGTGCCGGCGTGAAATATGTGGTGCCGACGTCGAAGCATCACGACGGCTTCGCCCTCTGGCCAAGCGCGGAGGCGAGTCGCACGTGGGGCCGCCCCTGGAATGCGGCCGAGATCGGACCGCATCGGGACCTCATGGGTGAACTCGCCGAAGCCACGCGGGCGCGCGGGCTGAAATTCGGCTTCTATTATTCGCTCTACGAATGGTTCAACCCGCTCTGGCTCGAGGACCGCGCGCGCTACGTGCGCGAACACATGACGCCACAGTTCAAGGATGTCGTCACGCGCTACCGTCCCGCGATCATCTTCAGCGATGGCGAGTGGGATATGCCGTCGCGCGAGTGGGGGAGCGAAGCGCTGCTCGCTTGGTTGTTCAACGAATCGCCGAGTCGCGACGAGGTCGTCATCAACGATCGCTGGGGCCGTGAGACGCGACACCACCACGGCGGGTATTGGACAACTGAATACGCGGCCGGTCTGCAGGACGACTCGCACCCGTGGGAGGAAAGCCGCGGCATGGCGCACTCGTATGGGCTCAATCGCGCGGAGCGCGCCGAAGACTACAAATCCGCACGCGAACTCATTCTCGTGCTGATCGATCTCGTGAGTCGCGGCGGAAATTTTCTTTTGGATATCGGACCCGCGGCCGACGGCACGATCCCACCGCTGATGGAAGAGCGCTTGCTGGAGATCGGTGGCTGGCTGCGCGTGAACGGGGAAGCGATCTACGGCACGCGTTTCGCGGGACGTTCCTGCCAGTGGACGGAGGGCACGCGACCCGAGCAGGCGTTTGGCGAATACAAGGTGAACTATCCGCTGCTCGAGCAGGTGGGCCAGAAGCCGGTCGATGGTCGCGCGGTGAAGCAGGTGTTTTTCACGCGCAAACCAGACGCGCTCTACGCGATCACCGCCGGCTGGCCCGGACGGACGCTGGTGCTGCGCGATGTGCAGACGCCGGACGATCCCGTCGTGACTTTGCTCGGACATCCCGGCCAACTCGCGGTGAAGCGCGAGGGCAGCACGCTCACGATTTCGCTGCCGGACTTTGGACCGGAAGAAGCGCCGAGCCGCTACGCCCACGCGCTCAAGATCGAAGGCGGCGTGGTGTTGCCCGAACCGACGACGCGTCAGTGACGCGCGTTGCGCGCGACACGATCAAAGTGCCAGCGGAGCAGCGGCGCGGCGATGCTGTGGAGCCAGGCGAGCGCGGTCACACCGATCCCCGGCGTGATCGCGAAGCGACGACGGCGCAGTCCGGCGAGCGTGACGCGCGCGACGGCATCGGCGCTCCACAAACCGCCGCCCGCCGTGACGGCGCGCGTCTCGGCGGGTTTGGTGCGGTTTTCCTCGGTGAGCTGCGGTGTGTCCGTGTCTGGCGGATACACGATCATCGTGTGCACGCCCGAATCGCAGAGCTCGGCCCGAAGCGCTTCGGCGAAGCCGCGCAGGGCGAACTTCGTCGGCGCATAGGCCGTGTAGCCGAAGAAACCGTGAAACGCGGCACCCGACGAAATCAGCACGATCGCGCCGCGACCACGCTGGCGCATGCCGGCGGCGACGGCGCGAACGGCGTGAACCGTGCCCAGATAATTGACCGCCATCGTGCGCTCGAACGCGTCAGCGGGAATCGCTGCGAAATAGTCTGCACACGCGACGCCCGCCGACGTGATGAGCACGTCCACCGGTCCGAGTTCGGCCTCTGCCGCTGCAATCGCGGAAGAAAGTTCGGCCGCCGAGGCGACATCGGCCGGAAACGCACCCACGTGCGCCGATTGAACGATCTCTCGCAGATGATCCTTGGCTCGGGCCAGCTTTGCGGGATCGCGCGCCAGCAAACTCACCCGCGCACCGGCGAGCGCCGCGTGCCGCGCCAGCGCCAGCCCGATCCCGCTCGAGCCGCCCGTGATGAGCACATGCTGCCCGCGCAGCGACGCGCAGGGGTGGGGCAGGTTGACGGCGGACCCGGACATGACCGCATTGGAACGAAACGCCCCGCGCTCTTACAGCCCTTTTTCGCAACGAACGAGCAGACCAGGACGCACCGACTTGCGGCACTGAGCGACTCCTCATAACTAAGCGCGACGGCCCGCATGCGTGCGGTTGATGTTTAAGCTCAGGAAATATCGAACAGCCATGGCTGAAACTAATGCAGAAAACGACCGCTTCGCTCGCGGTTGGGAGAAACTCAAGGAGATCGACGGAGAAGCCGGCCAGCGCGTCATCGACGCGTTGAAGGAAGTGGCACCCGATCTGGCGCGCTACGTGATCGAGTTTCCGTTTGGCGACGTGTATTCGCGTGGCGGTCTTTCGCTCAAAGAGCGTGAGATCGCGACCGTGGCGGCGCTGACCACGCTGGGTTACGCGCAAGCCCAGCTGAAGGTGCATATCCACGGGGCGCTGAATGTTGGGTGCACACGGAGAGAAGTGATAGAGGTGATCATGCAGATGGCGGTTTATGCGGGATTTCCCGCGGCAGTGAGCGCCGCGTTTTCCGCGCAAGAAGTGTTCCGGGAACGCGACGCCCGCGGTGAAGCGAATTAGTATCTGGCGACGGTGAGCGCTGGCGCTGGCGAAGAAGCTCATTCGCGACAGAGTTCGTGAGCACGGCGAGGCGCCTCAGCCTGAATCAGTGATTCTGAAATCGCGGAGATTTGACCCATGAAAAGAGCCACGCGTTGATTCTCCAGATAGCCATCGGATTCGTCGGCATCGCTGTTCTGGCCTTCCTGCTCTGGGAACCGCACGTCGCTCCGCGGTCAGTGATGGCTCAAGAGGGGCCGATCGGTGCCCGCACCGTGTGGGTTCGGTGCGCTACTCGGGACATTTTCCCGGATGCACAGGCTTGGCGAAACCGCGATCGCACAGCAGCATCGGCGCGCTTGGTTACCCCTCCGCTTCGACCGAAACACTTCGCCGGAAGTGATGGGGCGAAGCCTTCGCGGATCGCGCGTTTCGCATCACGCGCGGCCGGGCAGGGCATCCAGCGGACTGCGCACGCCGAGACCGGGTTTCTGCATCACATGCGTGTAGATTTGCGTGGTCTCCACGCTCTCGTGCCCGAGGAGATCCTGCACCGTGCGGATATCTACACCACTCTCCAGCAGATGCGTGGCAAACGAGTGACGCAGCACGTGCGGGGTGACACGCTTGTCGATACTGGCCTTGGCCGCAGCGCGCCGAATGGCGGTCTGAAACGCACCGTCGAGCACATGATGGCGACGCTTCAATCCACTCGCGGGATCCACCGATACTTCCCGCGAGGGAAACAGCCACTGCCATTCCCACTGTTCGCCGGCGCGCGGGTATTTGCGCGCCAGACCTTCAGGCAACCAGACCCCCGGCAGTCCTGCGGCCCGGTCCTTCTGGTGCAGATCTTTCAAGCGCAACAGATGCGCCTCGAGTCGCTCGCGAAGCGAGGCCGGCAACACAGTGATGCGATCCTTGTCTCCCTTGCCGGAGAAAACCTTCAGCTGGCCGCGCTCCATATCCAAATGATGGATACGCAGACGCAGCAATTCCATCAGCCGCAACCCGCCGCCATACATCAGCTCGGCCATCAATCGCGCCGTGCCCTCCATCGCGTCGAAGAGCCGCTGACATTCTCTGCGACTAAGCACCATGGGCACCCGAGTCCGCGGGCGCGCCTTCACATAGTCCAGATCGTCCAGCGAGCGCTGCAACGCCTCCTGGATCAGAAACACGATCGCGTTCAACGCCTGTCGCTGAGTCGACCGGCTCGCCCGTTGTTCGGTGGCGAGCTTCGAGAGAAACGCCGCCACATCCTCGCCGGTGGCCGCATAGGGAGACTTGTCGATCAGACTGGCGGCGAAGCGCGCGGCCCACGCGCGGTAGGTTTGCTCCGTGCGCCAAAGCAGCCCTTGGGTTCTGATCGCTCGAACCAACGCTTGCTCCCAATCGGCGCCGCCCAAGTCGTCCTGCGCCCGCGGAGGCGGAGCGAGCCGGGAACTCGTCACCGGAGTGGGACGATCGACGCTCGGCGGTTTGGGCGCGGAGCGAAACCACCAGCGCAACGCCTCTCGCGCCATCATTCGCTGAGGCTGCTCGGCGAGATAGAGTTTCACCGCGGCGATCGAGGCCGGCGTATGGCCAGTGCGGCAAAATTTAAGAAAGGCGATGATCTCTTGTTTATAGAGCCGCCGCTGCTCGTTGGACAGGGGACTGCGTCCGAGCACGTCCGCCCAATTCCGAAAATCTACCGGCTGCCGATGATCGCGCGTCACCTTGGCTGGAGAGTGCGTTGCCATGGGTTGCGCTTTTCGCGGGCGGACACGCCCTGCTGCCAGCCTTGAATCTACGCAATTTTACGTAGATAACCGTTTGGACATAAAAAGAATCCAGAGTATCAGATTGGAGCAGTCGGCATGAATCTCCTAGATGGCAAACTTCAACTCGACCAATCCCGCGTCGACCGGGGACCGCAGAGCCGTCTCGAGTTGCGGGTTTGTCGGACGATGCACAGCGCCTCTCCTGCCGCTCGCGACATCGCAAAATTTTATTATACGGTCGCTTACGTAGGCTCAAACTCGATCGACCTCGCCTCCGGTCGTTCGGGCCAACATCAACTGAGTTGAGGCTAATTACACTGTTAGCCAATATGAAGCTGATAATCGTTTACCTTATGTTTGGAATCTTCGGTCGCATGTTCGCGCACGGAGCTAGCGAGACGTTTACTTTTATCGACGAGTATCTCGTGCGGTGGGACGAGTTCGCCCAAGGTCGGAATGAGCTGGTGCCGTATATTCGCGAGAACAAGGAGCGATTCGAAGCGGAGCTTTCGCGCGTTCTGGATTCGGGCGAGCGCGGCGCAGTTAATCGGACAGTCTTCTATGCCGTCGTTCAGATTGGCGGTTTCATTGGCATCGACTCCGCATTGGGAAAAGCGGTGACAAAAGTATTCGGTCGGCTTCCGGTGACCGAAGACAAGAGCGGCACAAAGATGTTTTTCGCGGGGGATCTCTTCTTTTGGTGGGAGGAGCGCAAGAGCGACTACCCAGCACTCCCGCTCTACACCGAATGGGAAAAGCGCGAGTTCACTCAGTCCGTGGTTATACCTCTATATCGAAGCGCACGTGAGAATGCGAAAAAGGGATAGTTTCAGGTTTGAACCGCGACAGTAGTATATAGCGGGTTACGTAGTGTTTATTAATAATCGAGTGTCAGCCGGCAGGGCGCGGCCGAGGACAGGAGCCGAAGAGCTTACCGCAGGCCGCGCCCTGCCGGCGGGAGCGAGGCGCGATGCCGTGATAGACTTCGTGAGGAGTGCGGAAGCCGAGACGGCGGCGGGGACGGTGGTTGAGTTTGTCGGCGATGGCGTTGCAGGCGCGCTGGGTGAGAGTGCCCAGCGGTGTGCCCTTGGGCAGATACTGGCGCAGGAGCCCGTTGGTGTTCTCGTTGGTGCCACGCTCCCACGCGTGATGCGGAGCGGCGAAGTAGACGCGCAGGCCCAGTTGGCGCTCGATGTGTTTGTAGCCGTGGAACTCGGTGCCGTTGTCCGAAGTGAGAGTGTGGACGCGATGGGGCTCGTGGCTGAGCAGATCGAGCAGCCGGGCGTTGGTGTGCTCGACGGTGGCGCGAGGCAGCGGACCGAATCTGAGCAGGCCGCTCTTGCGCTCGACCGTCGTGAGGACGCAGGGCTTCCCCCGGCCGTGGACAGTGTCGATCTCCCAGTCTCCGAAGCGGCGCCGGTGCTGGACGATCGCGGGGCGGTCCTGGATCGGGCGTTTGCCGGCGAGGCGACCGCGACTGTCCTTCCGGCCATACCGTTTGCGCTTTTGTTTGCGGGCGCCGCGGAGGTGGAGCCAGAGCGATCCGCCGCGCTTCTTGTCGGCCCAGATCCAAAGGTAGATGGTCTCGTGCGACATCACCGGACGACCCTCCAGGCGAGCGCGACCGACGATCTGCTCCGGGCTGAAGTCCTGGCGCAGCAGCGTTTCGACCGGCGCAAACTGCGCCGCGCCGTAGCGCTTGTTCCGGCGCGAGCGGCGACGCCGGCCATTGGTCTTTTCCACTGCCCACCGCGCTCGATACGCCCCGTCGTAGCGCGACCGATTGCGCCGCACCTCGCGCCAGATCGTGCTACGGTGACGCCCCAGCGCTTCAGCAATCTCGCCGACGCCACAGCCCTGCTGTCGCATCGCTCCGATAGTATATCTTTCCTCAGTGCTCAGTTGCCGGTATCCCATCCCCTCGGCATGTCGCACTTACTTCCTGAATCCAAGATGTCCAACCAGGCGCCCGAGCCAACGCCACTGCTTGTCGTGCCTTGTGCTGGCGCACGAGTCGCGCCAAGCAGCGCCGTGGCTCATCTATAACGTTCGGCAAAATGAAAGTCGCACTTTCGCTTCTAGCGCTCCTTTCCACGACCGCGTGCACGCCGTCGTCCCTCATTCTATCTTCCGCTCGGAACGAGTATCGCATCCTGAACAGCGATTCCATGCGGCAGAATGTTGAGAAGCATCTCGGAGCGGCATTGCGCGAGGAAAGAATCACACCGCCCGTTCCACTGGAAGATTTCAAGTTTCCAGAGTATCGCAGCGGCCCGGATAGCCGCTTCACGAGCCATCGTGTTTATTATTCGCCCGGCTATAATCCTCCACCTGAAGAGCGGCAGGTCGTGGCCGTCCACTGCACATATCGAAGCACCGGCAAGATCGTGCCGCACGGGTATGCAGGGGATGCGGCTGCCGTAACATTGATGACGTTGGGCTTGGGTGAGATTATCACATTGCCGATGGCGATCGGCGAGGTGACTCCAGATGCCTCGATTGTAAATGATTTCGAGGTCTGGTATTCCACAAAGGGTAGAGTGCTCGCTTACTACTGGACGTGGCGTTCTGAGAAAGAACCAATCAAGAAGGCCGATCCAGTCGACACAGACAACGGCGGGGCTGCGCCACATCGTGTCTGACCTCAAGCGCTCGGCGAAACATCCATGCGCTTCTTTCTCCTACTCGTTTCCTTCCTTTGTTTACCGCTGGCCGCGTTTGCGTTAAACCCGGTCGCATCTGAGATCCGCAGCGTGCGCCCCGCCACGGACGAGAAGACCGTCACCGTTCCTCAGGGCATGGGGTGGTATGATGCTCGGCGTGCTACGCGCGGCCTTCGCTTCCCGCCGGGCACCTATGTGCTCGAAGCGGAAAACGACGAGTATTGGTATTTCCGTTCGCCGAGGCCCTTGGAGTTCCGTGTCTTTAGTGACCGTGAGGTCAAAGAGGCCCGCTCCATCCCAGGTGGGGTCATGTTGGGGAAGAAGCCCCTGAAGCTTGTTCCCGCCGCCGGTTATATTGATGGTGAGCGCGACGCTGAGAAGATGATGATCTGGAAGCTTGGACGGGATTTTTTGCGTCGTGAGGGAAAGGATTGGAGGAAGAGTTTTTGAAGAGGAGGGCTGATCCCATCGGACCCTTAGCGATCGCCGGACTGACAAAATCCCTGACTTTGATACTCGCTGTCTGCACCACGCTCCGTGTGTGCAGCGATTGAGATTCCCGAATTCGGGCTGTCAGGCTGATCGAGCCCGTTGTTGCCTCATTTCAGTCATCGCGGCGCCCAGAGCGCCTTGGATACTCCCGTCTGGCCTGATGAAGATTTGGATCTTCGATCTCTGCCGAATGGGGTGGGTTGCTGAAGAAAAAGGCCCGGCGGATGGTTCCTGATGCTTCGGCCACATGAACGCCGTGCAACGCTGGGCGACGGGAGGGCAGAGCAGCAGGGAAGGGGATTTCCCAGCCAATGGCTGCCCGGGCTGGGATCGAACCAGCGACCAAGTGATTAACAGTCACCTGCTCTGCCACTGAGCTACCGGGCAACGTGGCTTCGCCGGCCGAGGCCGCGCGAAAGAGGCGACGAAAAACAGGGTCGCACGCCCGCTTGTCAACGCCTCTTTTTCGCTTCCGAGGAGGAATTCCTGAATTCCCGGCGGGCCCAAAGTTTTGGTTGCGTTGCCCCGGGGCGATCCTATCTCCTCAAACCCTTTTCCATTACGCCTGCCCTCAATTCCGGGGCGACAGGGGGAACGAAATTATGAGCCAAAAATTCCAACTAAACGTCACCGCTCGCGCCCAAACCGGCCGCAGCGCTTCTCGCCGCCTCCGCAAGGCCAATCGCGTGCCCGCGATCCTTTACGGAAAGCACACCAATCCGGAGAGCCTCTCGGTTGAAGGCCCGGAGTTCACCCGTCTCCTCAAGTCCGTCGGCGGCCGTGCGGTGCTGATCGAGCTCAATCGCACCGACAAGGGCGACAAGGCTCTTTCGTTCCTCCAGGAAGTCCAGCGTGACCCGATCACGGACAAGTATGTCCACGTCGACCTTCACGAGGTGAAGTCCGATGAGAAGTTCGAGATCCGCGTGCCGATCTCGATCCAGGGCGAGTCGTTCGGTGTGAAGAACCAGAGCGGCGTGTTGGAAATCGCTTCGCAGACGCTGCGCATCCGCACGCTGCCGAAAGATCTTCCCGAGGCCATCGCGATCGACGTCACCGAGCTCAAGGTCGGTGAGGACGATCAAGGTCGGCAATCTCAAGCCGATCGAGGGCGTCGAGTTCCTCGACGTGAAGGGTCAGCCGGTTGTCTCGTGCGTCGAGCCCGTGGGCGAAATCGCGTCCGACGCCGCCGCGGCCACTCCGGCTGCTGGCGCCGCCGCTCCTGCTGCCGCCGCACCCGCCGCCGCTGCTCCGGCCGCTGCTGCCGCTCCGGCCGCCGCCAAGCCCGCCGCGAAGAAGTAATGTTTCCATCGGGCCGCCGTTCTACTCCGGCGGCCCTGATGTTTGTTCTTTGAGTCATGTCCATCTCGCTGGTTGCCGGATTGGGAAATCCCGGTCGCGAGTATGCGGCTACCCGACACAACCTCGGCTGGATCGTCCTCGACGCCTGGGCCGCCAAACGCGGCCTCTCGTGGAAGACGCAATCCCAGTTCAACGCCGAGATTGCCCGGTGGGATCGCCCCGGTCACGGACCCTGTTACCTCATGAAACCGCTCACGTATATGAACGAGAGCGGACGCGCGGTGGGGCCTCTGATGCGATTCTACAAGCTCGAGCCGTCGAACATCCTCGCGATCTACGACGATCTCACGATCGATCTTCCGCTCGTGAAAGTGTCGATCACCGGCAGCGCCGGCGGGCACAACGGTGTCGCCAGCCTGCTCGAACACGTCGGCCCCGGCTTCGTCCGTTACCGCCTCGGTATCGGCCCCAAGCAGCCCCCGCACATGGACCTCAAAGACTTCGTCCTTGGAAAATTCACCGAGGACCAGAACGCACTCGTCAATCGACAACTCGACCACTATCTCTCCGGCCTCGACCTGCTGCTCTTCCGCGGCGTGGACGCGGCCATGAACCAACTTAATCGCAGAGACATCCCATGAACGCCACCTCCCGCAACTACCGCGCCACGTTTATCCTCGATAACCGCGGCAAGGAAGACTCCATCGAGCAACTCATCGATGGCGTGAAGAACGAAATCGCCGCCGTCAACGGTCAGGTCACCGCCGTCGAAAACCTCGGCAAGCGTGACTTCACCCGCGTGACCGACAAGAAGCTCACCGGCGCGAACTACGTGCAGATCACCTTCTCCGCTCCCGCCGCGACCCCGGGTCAGCTCAAGGAGCGCCTCCGTCTCAACAACAGCGTTTACCGCACGTTCGTCGAAGTCCTCTAAGGCTTCCCGGAACGGCTTTCCGAACCATGGCCAACTTCAATAAAGTCTACCTCATCGGCAACCTCACGCGCGATCCCGAGCTGAGAGTCACGCCCAAGGGCACGGCCATCTGCCAGTTCGGACTCGCGGTGAATCGTCAGTTCAAGGACGAGAGCGGCGCCACGCGCGACGAGACGACGTTCGTCGACATCGAAGCCTGGGGCCGTCAGGGCGAGACCATCTCGAAGTATTGCACCAAGGGTCGTCCGCTCTTCGTCGAAGGCCGTCTCAAGCTCGACCAGTGGGAGGACAAGCAAAGCGGCCAGAAGCGCAGCAAACTCAAGGTCGTGCTCGAAGGCTTCCAGTTCCTCGGCGGCCGTGAAGGCGGCGCCCCCGGTGGCGGCGGCGAAAACTTCGACCAAAGCACGCCGGAGCGTTTCTCGCCTCCGCCGCGCCAGGCGAGTTCCCGTCCCCCCGTGGCCGAGAACCTCGACGAAGACGTTCCGTTCTGATCGGCCTGCAATCAGCGTTCCCTTTCAAAGGCGACCCATCTGGGTCGCCTTTTTCTTTTGGCTGAAAAGCGGTATCCAGAGTTTGGATGCGTGGCGGTGTGAAGCGGTGCGCATCTTGTCGCGACCGTGTGCGCACCTTGGCTCGACCCATGCCACACCTTGGCGCGACGTGGTCCGGACATGGTCCCGAAGCGGTGCGGATCTTGTCCCGACTCGGAGCATGGACAAGGATCTCAATCACACGAGCAAACCTCACATAGACAGCGAGGGCGCGCGCGGTCCACAATCAGCACTTACCCTCACGTCCGTCGCGACGTTTTCGTTCGTTATCCGTCAGCTCGAACCATCCATGAAATCCCTCCTTCGTATCGCACTTGGTCTGCTCTTCGCCGGCACGGCGCTGGCGCAAAAGTTCGAGGGCCTCGCCCTCACTCCGCCCATGGGGTGGAACAGCTGGAACACGTTCCACAGTCATATCAACGAGAAGGTCGTGCGCGAGACGGCCGAGGCGATGATCGCCAATGGCATGCGCGATGCCGGCTACATCTACATCGTCATCGACGACACGTGGTCGCTGAAGGAGCGCGACAAGGACGGCAATCTCGTGCCCGATCCGGAAAAATTCCCGAGCGGCATGAAGGCGCTGGGCGATTTTCTGCACAGCAAGGGTTTCAAGTTCGGTATCTACGGCTGTGCGGGCCGCACGACCTGCGGCGGTTATCCTGGCAGCTGGGGCCATGAATTTCAGGACGCGCGCACCTTCGCTTCGTGGGGCGTCGATTATCTCAAATACGACTGGTGCGATCACGGCACGGCTGACGCGCGCGACGCCTACAAGCGCATGAGCGAAGCGATCCGCACCGCGGGCCGCCCGGTGGTGTTCAGCCTCTGCGAATGGGGCCAGAACAAGCCGTGGGAATGGGCCGAGCCGATCGGCCACCTGTGGCGCACGACCGGCGACATCTACGACTCGTTCGACGGTCGCAAAGGCTGGGAAGCCGGTTGGAAAGTGCTGCTCGATACGCAGACCGATTCCGTCACCAACGTCGGTGTTGACGGCATCAACCAGTTCGCCGGCCCGGGTCACTGGAACGATCCCGACATGCTTGAAGTGGGCAATCCCGGCCTCACGGTCGCCGAATCCCGCGGCCATTTCTCGATGTGGTGCATGGTCGCCGCGCCGCTCATGGCCGGCAACGACGTGCGTCACATGTCGCCGGAGATTCGCGCGATCCTCACCGACAAGGAAGCGATCGCGATCAATCAGGACAAAGCGGGCAAGCAGGGCTTCCGCGCGCTGAAGGAACCCTCGAAGAACATCGAGCTTTGGGCGAAGGAGCTGAGCGATGGCGAGTGGGCCGTTGCCGCGCTCAACACCGCGCCGACCGCGCAGGATCTCACGATCGAGTGGGATCGCCTCTGGACGATCAGCGGCGTGCGCCAGGTCCGCGATGTGTGGGCCAAGAAGAGCGCGGGCGACACCTCGAAGCCGCTCACCGTGCGCGTGGAGTCGCACGACGTGGCGCTCTTCCGCCTCTCGGCCGCCAAGTAATTTTTGCCTCACGCGGCGCGACTCACAAAGTCGCGCCGCTTCTTTTTTTGTTCCCCGTTCGTCAGTCCCCAACCCAATCGCTTCTTTTCTTATGCGCTTCACCCCTTGGTCCCGAGTTCTTGCCGTTTTGCTGGCGGTCATGCCGCCGGCGATGATTGCCGCGACGCCGATCACGCCGGTGCCGCCGCAGGCCAATTTCCGCGTCGCCACCGTGCAGGTGCGCGTCGTGCCGGATCATGGCGATTGGACGTATCGCGTCGGTGAGCCGGTGAAGTTCAAAGTCGCGGTCGTGGCGGACAACGTCGCGATCGAAGGCGCCTCGATCACTTACAAGGTCGCGCCCGACATGATGCCCGGTGCGGAGAAAACCGCGACCGTTCCGCTCGACGGTTTCGTGATCGACGGCGGCACGATGAAGGAGCCCGGCTTCCTGCGCTGCGTCGTGACGACCGAAGTCGCGGGCAAAACCTACAAAGGCATCGCGACCGCGGCGTTCGAGCCGGAGAAGATTCAGCCGTATCAGACCGAGCCGGAAGATTTCGATGCGTTCTGGAAAAAGGGACGCGAGGAGCTCGCGAAGATTCCCGTCGAGCCGATCCTCACGCTGTTGCCCGACCAGTGCACGGACACGGTCAATGTTTACCACGTCGGCCTTCGCACGATCGGACCCAACTGGACCAAGGTGCCCGCGCGCGTTTTTGGTATTCTCTGCGAGCCGAAGGCTCCGGGAAAATATCCCGCCGTGCTCAAGGTCCCCGGCGCGGGCGTGCGTCCTTATCCCGGCGACAAAGGTCTCGCCGCGCGCGGCGTGATCACGCTCGAGATCGGCATCCACGGTATTCCGGTCAATATGCCCGAGAGCGTTTACGACGCGCTGCAGTCCGCGGCGCTGCTCGGTTACTGGAACTTCAATTTCGATGACAAAGAAAACTTCTACTACCGCCGCGTTTATCTGAGCTGCGTGCGCGCGAACGATTTTCTCACCTCGCGCGAAAACTGGGACGGCAAAAACCTCCTCGTGATGGGCGCGAGCCAGGGCGGACAACTTTCGCTCGTCACCGCCGGCCTCGACGAACGCGTGACCGGCCTCGCCGCGACGCATCCGGCGTTTTGCGACGTCGCCGCCGAGCTGCACGGTCGCGCGGGTGGCTGGCCGCATCCGTTCATGAATCCCGATGGCACGAAGTCGATCCACGCCACGCCCGCGAAAATCGAGACCGCGCGCTACTACGATGCGGTCAATTTCGCGAAGCGCATCACGGCGCCGGGCTTCTACAATTGGGGCTACAACGATGACGTCACGCCGCCGACCTCGACCTACGCGGCCTACAACGTCATCCGCGCGCCCAAGACGCTCGCGCTCACCCTCGAGCTCGGCCACCAATACACCCCCGAGCAGTGGGAAGCGATCAATGACTGGGTCCTGAAGGCGTTGGCCCTGAAATAGCTTCACGCTCCGCTTCAACTTCATTCACTGCACCGATGTCATTCTCGAAGGACTTCACGTGGGGCGCAGCCGCTGCGGCCTACCAGATCGAAGGCGCTTGGAATACCGATGGCCGCGCGCCGTCCGTGTGGGACGTGTTCTCGCACCAGCCCGGCCGCATCTTCGACAACCACAACGGCGACGTGGCCTGCGATCACTATAACCGCTGGCGCGAAGACGTCGCGTTGCTCCAGGGCCTCGGTGCACACGCTTACCGGCTGTCCTTCTCGTGGCCGCGCATCATCCCGCAGGGCACGGGCCGCGTGAATGCCAAGGGTCTCGCGTTCTACGATCGGTTGATCGACGGCCTGCTCAAAGCCGGCGTGACGCCGTGGGTGACGCTTTATCACTGGGATTTGCCGCAGGCCCTCCAGCAGCGCGGCGGTTTTCTCAATCGCGACATGGTCGAGTGGTTCGGCGATTACGCCGCGCTCGTCGCCGATAAATTCGGCGATCGCGTGAAGCACTGGATGACCTTCAACGAGCCGCCGGTGGTCGTCGGTCTCGGCATGCAGGACGGCGTGTTCGCACCCGGCCTCAAACTGCCGTTTTCCGACGTGCTGCTCGCCGCGCACCATCTGCTCATGGCGCACGGCAAGGCGGTGCAGGCGCTCCGCGCCGGCTGCTCGGGCAAGGTCAAGATCGCGCTCGCGCACACCAGCCGCGAGCGTATCCCGTTTTCGAATACGAAGCGCGACATCGAGGCTGCGCGCTCCGATTTCTTCGCGTGCCGCGAGCGCGGTGTGTGGAATCTCGCGTGGTGGGCCGACCCGATCGTCTTCGGCCAATATCCCGAGGAGGGCCTGAAGAACTTCGCCGCCGACCTGCCGGCGATCGGCACCGGCGACATGAAGCTCATCAACCAGAAGACCGACTTCATCGCCTACAACTGCTACACGGGTTGGAAGGTGAAGGCCGGGAAAAACGGCCAGCCCGAGAAGGTGGCCAACGGGTGGGGCACGGGCAATCCGCGCGGCACGCTGCCGTGGCTCGAGATCGCCGACGAAGCGCTCTACTGGACCGCGAAGTTTCAGACCGAGCGTTACAAGCTCCCGCTCGTTTTCTCGGAAAACGGCTACTGCAACACCGACTTCGTCCACCTCGATGGCAAGGTCCACGATCCGCAGCGCATTGACTTCCTTGCGCGTTATCTCCGTGGCATGAAGCGCGCGGTGGCGGAGGGCGTGCCCGTCGCCGGTTATTTCTACTGGTCGATCCTCGACAACTTCGAGTGGTGCGAGGGCTACAAGGACCGCTTCGGCCTCGTGCACGTCGATTACCAGACGCAGAAGCGCACGCCGAAGGATTCGTATTACTGGTATCGCGACGTGATCAAAACCAACGGCGCGAATCTGTGAGCGTTGCGTGAGGCGCGAGTCCGGCTTTGGGCACAGAGGGCACAAACTCGGACACAGACGGCACGGAGTGGGGAACGACGTTCGAGCCACTCCGTGCAACGTCGAGCCACGGTGCGGACCGAGTCGGGACTAGGTGCGCACTGAGTCGAGCCAAGGTTCGGACACGGTCACGACAAGGTGCGCGCCGAGTCGCGCCAACGTGCGGCCTGAGTCGCGACCAAGAGCGGACGAGGTTGGGACGAGGTGCGGCTCGAATCGTGATCGCAGTCGCTGCCATCGGCGATGGCGTTGGGCGAAAACGTTCTCAACGGGCTTGCAAGGCTTCTCATTGTCGCCGGTAAGGGGAGACGGTATCGTGGAGCCCCTTTCCCGATAGTTTGGCCCGCCGGTTGATTGTGGCGGGCTTGTCGTCCTGAACGGAAAACGGTCTCAATCGAGCCGTTCCCCAGCCAACTGCTCCCCAGCGATACTCTTACCCATGAAGCTCACCATCAAAGGTCCTGCGATTCCGAATATTCCGTGGCAGCCCCGCCCGGCCGGTAATTCCGACGTGCTTTGGCGCTACGATGCCAACCCGGTGATCGGGCGTCGACCGCTCCCGCGAGTGACGGGCATCTACAACAGCGCGGTGGTGCCGTGGAAGGACGGTTTCATCGGTGTGTTTCGCACGGAGGGCATGGATCGCGTGCCGCACTTGCACGTGGGTCGCAGCTCCGATGGTTACAAGTTCACGTTCGAGCCGAAGCCGATCGACCTGAAATGCGACGACGAGGAAGTGCGTCGCCACGAGTATGCGTATGACCCGCGCGTGACGGAGATCGACGGCGTGCACTACATCACGTGGTGCAACGGCTATCACGGCCCGACGATCGGCATCGCGAAGACGACGGACTTCGTGAATTTCGAGCAGCTCGAAAACGCGTTTCTGCCCTACAACCGCAACGGCGTGCTCTTCCCGCGCAAGGTGAACGGAAAGTTCCTGATGCTGAGCCGTCCGTCCGACACGGGCCACACGCCCTTTGGCGACATTTTCCTGAGCGAGAGCCCCGACATGGTTTACTGGGGCAAGCACCGTCACGTGATGGGCCGCGGCTGGCCGTGGTTCCAGGGCGTGAAGATCGGCGCGGGTCCGTCGCCCGTCGAAACGAGCGAAGGCTGGCTGTTGATCTACCACGCGGTCACGAGCACCTGCAACGGCCTCGTCTATTCGATCAGCGCGATGCTGCTCGATCTCGACCAGCCGTGGAAGGTCATCGCTTCGGCGAATCAGGCGCTGCTGTGTCCAGAAGCTGAATACGAGCTCAAAGGCTTCGTGCCCGGCGTGTGCTTCCCGGTCGGCCTGCTGTGCGACTCGGCCACGGGCAAGCTCGCAATCTACTACGGTGCGGCGGACACGTTCTCGGCGCTGGCGTTCGGCGACGCCAACGAGATCGTGCAGTTCATCAAGGACAACCCGCTGAAGCGCTGAGCTGAAAATTTGTCTTAGTTCGTTGGCGGGCGGGCCCCTGTGGCCCGCCCGTTTTTTGCACCGGATGATTTTTTAGTTCGTCAACCCCGGCTTCGTCCGTCGCCAATCGCAGCGATCCCACATTTCTGCTGCGGCGATTTTTTTTGGTCCCGATCATTTCCCACATGCACACCCTTCCGCTTTCCTCCTCTTCCTGGCGCTTTCGTGATGCGACGCGCGGTTCCGCGTGGCGCCCGGCCACCGTGCCCGGCTGCGTGCACACCGATCTGCTGCGGCTGAAGGCTATTCCCGATCCGTTTTGGGCGCACAACGAAGAACAACTGCAGTGGATCGAGGAACGCGTGTGGGAATATCGCACGACCTTCCGCGTGCCGAAAGCGTTGCTCGATGACGACGCAATCGAACTCGTGTGCGACGGCCTCGACACGCTCGCGACCGTGACGCTGAACGGAAAGGAAATCGCGCGCACCGAGAACATGTTCATCGGTTTTCGCTGGGACGTGAAACGTCACCTGCGTGCTGGCGCGAACGAGCTCGTCGTGCGTTTCGACAGCGCGATGGAGTATATCCGCAACACACGCACGAAGCACGTGCCGCGCGAGTTCAATGATCCCGTCGGCCGCTGCGTGGTCATCCGCAAGCAGCAGTGTCAGTTTGGTTGGGACTGGGGTCCGCGTTTTGTGACGGCCGGCATCTGGCGCGACATCCGACTTGAAAGCTGGTCGGGCAATCGTCTCGAGAGCGTGCGCGTGACGCAGGATCACAGTCGCGATGGTGTGGTCGTTCTCAATCTCGCCGCAGAGCTGGCGCGACCGACGAAAAACGTGGCGCTGCGCTGGACGCTCTCGCTCGATGGCGAAGAGGTGGCGGCCGGCGAGGGCAATCGCATCGACGTGCCGAATCCGCAGCTCTGGTGGCCGAACGGGCAGGGCGCGCAACCGCTCTACACGCTTCGCGTCGAAGCGCGCGCGGGCGACGCCGAGATCGGAAGCTGGGAGCGCCGCATCGGGCTGCGCACGATCGTGCTCGATCGTCACGCGGACGAGTGGGGCGAGAGTTTTCAGTTCGTCGTGAACGGCCGGGCAATTTTCGCGAAAGGCGCGAACTGGATTCCGGCGCACACGTTCGTGGCGAAACTCACGCGCGCCGACTACGAGCGCGATCTGCGCGCTGCGGCGATCGCCCACATGAACATGATTCGTGTGTGGGGCGGCGGCATTTACGAGAGCGAGCATTTCTACGACGTCTGCGACGAACTCGGTTTGCTCGTGTGGCAGGATTTCATGTTCGCGTGCACGCGGTATCCGGCGGATCGCGCGTTTGTCCAAAGCTCGAAGGAAGAGGCGGCGTATCAGGCGCGCCGGTTGCGTCATCGCGCGTCGCTCGCGCTGTGGTGCGGCAACAACGAGATCTTCGGCATCAACGCGCACGAGATGCTGGCCGACGCGCAGAAATACGAGGAGTATGAGGTGCTGTTTCACCGCGCGCTGCCCGAGGCGCTGCGCACGGTGGACGAGGTCACCTCGTATTGGCCGAGCTCGCCCTGGCGCGGCGACACCGCCGCCGATCACGCGGCCGGCGAGCAGCGCGGCGACACCCATTTCTGGGATGTCTGGCATGCGCGCCAGCCGGTGAAGGATTACGAGAAGTATGTGTTCCGCTTTGTATCCGAATTTGGGATGCAGAGCTTCAGCTCGCCGGAGACCAACGCGACTTTCTGCCCGCCGCATTCGGACAACGTGTTCGGGCGCGAGATGGAGAACCACCAGAAGAACCGCGCCGGCAATCAGATCATCCTCGACTATGTCTCGCGCCTCTACCGTTTCCCGAAGGGGCAGGACGAGCTGATCTATCTCTCGCAGCTGAATCAGGCGTATTGCATGCAGGTGGGCGTGCAGCACTGGCGGCGCAATTCACCGCGCTGCATGGGCGCGCTCTACTGGCAGCTGAACGATTGCTGGCCGGTCGCGTCGTGGAGCTCGATCGAATTCACGGGCCGCTGGCGCGCGCTGCATCACGTGGCGAAGCGCTTCTTCGCCCCGGCGATCGCGGTCGCGCACATGCCGGGCGAGGAACTCACGATCATCGGCAACTATCGCCGCTCGACGATCCACGAAGTGCACCTTTCGACGATCTACGATGCGCCGGAGCGCGCGAAAGGCGTGCTGCGCTGGGACGTGTTTCACATGAACGGCCGTCGTCTGCTTCGCGGAAAAAAATCCGTGCAGCTCGAGCCGCGCACGAGCGTGGAGCAGCAGACGATCGAACTCGGGCCGCTGCTCGAGAAACACGGCCGCGAAAATGTCTACCTGCGTCTCGCGCTCGACGTGAACGGAGTCGAAGCGAGCTCCGACACGGTGTTCTTCACCGCGCAGCGATTCATGGAGCTGCCGCCGGCGAAAACGAAGGTGCAGATCAAACGCGTGTCGCCGCGCGAGGCGGAGCTGACGTTTGTTTCGCCCGTGTTTCAGCACCGGTTTGCGTTTGAGCTGCCCGGTCTGGCGCACCTCGCGAGCGACAACTACTTCGACCTCTATCCGGACGAACCGCGCACGG
This sequence comes from Opitutus sp., assembly GCA_024707325.1. Classification (GTDB taxonomy): domain Bacteria; phylum Verrucomicrobiota; class Verrucomicrobiia; order Opitutales; family Opitutaceae; genus Opitutus. Next base: position 2,117,431 of record JANPZY010000001.1, read on the forward strand.
TGCGCGTGAGCTTCGAGCGCGCGGTGAACGCTGCGCAACTGAAGCGCGCACTGCGCTGGCGATCGCTCGTCGATACCTATTGAGCGCGGCGAAGAAGATCGTCTTTTGGCCGGCTACGGTCGGGCTTCCAATCATGGTGCTCGCCAGAATCTCGTTGCCAGTTTTGCGTTAAATGGGCGGTCTTGTCCGTCCCCCTCCCAAGCATGTCCAAGTTCTTTAGCTCCTGGAAAAGCAAAGCCTATCAAGACTACGTCATCGCCAGCGAAGACAAAGTCCCCCGGAACCAGAAGCTCGCCTACGGCCTAGGCACGTTTCACGACATGTGGGGACACTGGCTGTATCCAAATATTGGATTCCAGGTGTTCAACATCTTCCTCGGCGTGGCGCCGTGGCTGGTGGGTATCGCGCTTTTCGCCAACCGCATCTTCGACGCGATCGCGGATCCGCTGTTTGGCTGGTTGTCTGACAACACGCGCACGCGCTGGGGCCGTCGCCGCCCCTACATCCTGTTTGCGGGTGTGCTCGGCGGTCTGGCGTTTCCGCTGCTCGTCGCGGTGTCGCCGGGCTGGGGTTCGACGACGATCTTCGGTCAGGAGATTCCTTTCTACTTCTGGTATATGATCGGCTCGTCGGCGATCTTCCTGCCGATCATGAGTGCGTTCAAGGTGCCCTACGATTGCATGGGCGTCGAACTGACTCCGGACTACCATGAGCGCACGAGCGTCTGGTCTTACCGCAACGCCGTGCAGAAGGTCGCGGAGCTCGGACTCTTCTTTGCCGCGCAGTTCATGACGATGGCGGTGTGGGTCGGCGCGACGAGCGAAGACGTGTGGGATCGCATCCATCTGTTGCTCACGACCGCGTCGGCTTGGGCGGCGGCGCCGGAGGACACCAAACCCAACATTCTCCTCGGTGCGCAGGTTTACTGCACCGTCCTCGGCATCCTGATGGCGGTCGCGGCCATCATCATGTTCTTCACCCTGCGCGAGCGCTACTACGGCAACGTCGTTTCGCGTAAGCAGGAAAAGGTGAAGCTGATCGAGACGCTCGGCCAGACGCTGAAGTGCCGTCCGTTCCGCATGCAGCTCGCGATGAAGCTGCCCTACGCGATGGGCACCAGCATGGTCGGCGCGCTCGGCTATTACAACACGCTCTACTACGTGTGCCAGGGCCGCCTCGGCGAAGGCGCCGTGTGGAATTTCTGGATGGGCGTCTCCGGCATGGTCTTCGGTTTCCTGGGCATTCCTGTGTTTGCGTTCTGCGCCCGCGTGTTTGGAAAGCGCCACGCAGTCATGATCATCCTGAGCGCGGCGATCATGGTCTTCATCGGCACGTGGTGGCTCTACACTCCGAGCATCGTGTGGCTGCAGATTTTCGCGTCGGGCTTGATTGCGTTCACCGGCGCCGGCTTCTGGATGCTCGACGGCTCGATCCGTGCCGACGTCATCGACTACGACGAAATGGAAACGGGCAAGCGTCGCGAAGGCGCGTTTGTCGCGTGCGATTCGTGGATCTCCAAAGTCGGCACGGCGCTCGGAGCGGGTGCTTCCGGCATCATCCTGAGCGCCACCGGATTCGACGTCGCGCTCGGTGGAAATCAATCTGAGCAGACGATCTTCATGATCCGCTTCCTGCTCGCAGCGGTGCCGATCGTGGGTCTCCTGATCGGCCTCGTCATGATCTACTTCTTCCCGCTCACGCAGGAACGCATGATGGACATCCGCGCGCAGCTCGAGCTGAAGCGCGGCAAAGTCTGACGCCTCGTCGAAGATCCGTTATTTTTCGAAACACCCGCGTGCCACGCGGGTGTTTTTTTTAGGCATGCTCGCGATTGGCCTGCGTGCGCTTGCGGTAAGCGCCGGGCGACTCGCCGGTGATGCGCTTGAAGACGACGCACATGTATTCGACGTGCTCGAAACCCGCGAGCTCCGCGATGCGCTTGAGCGGGAAGTTGGTCTCGAAGAGCAACTGGCGGATGCGCGCCACCTGCACGCGCCGAATCTCGGCCTGCGGAGAACGACCGATGTAGCGGCGGAATTTTTTTCTCGAGCTGCGAACGCGAGGCGAACGCCTGCTTCAACACCTGTTCAACCGTGATGCCGTCGCAGGCGTGGGTGCGAATGTAGCTGAGCGCGGCGGCGACGTTCTTGTCCGTCATCGCGAGCACATCGGTCGATTGCCGGGTGACGACGCCGACTGGCTCGATGCGCAGGCTCAGCGCTTCGGGTTTATCACCCGACATGAGCCGTTCGAGCTGCTCGGCGGCCTTGTAGCCGGATTGGAACGCGTTCGTGGCGATGCTGGAGAGCGGGGGATTGGAGAGCTCGCAGCGAATCGTGTCGTTGTTGGCCCCGAGGACCGCGACCTCTTCCGGCACCAGCAGGCCGGCGGCTTGTGCGGCGCTGATCACTTGGAAGGCGCGCATGTCGTTGCAGGAAAAAACCGCCACGGGCTTCGGCAGCCGCAGCAGCCATTCGGCGATCGTGGCGGATTGCTTCTCGTCCCAGAAAGGCGTGACCCAGTCCGGGTTTTCCACATCGAGCACATCGCACGCGTAACCGGCCAGCGAGAGAGCCTCCACGAAGCCGTCGCGTCGCTCGTGAGACCACTCGACGCCGAGGAAGCCGCAAAAACCGAAGTGTTGGTAACCACGCTCAAGGAAGTGCTCGGCTGCGAGGTGTCCGATCGTAATGTTGTCGGGCCGGATCTTGGGCACGCCCTCGATCGCGGGAAAGTCGTTGAGGTCGACGAGCGGAATGCCGGCCGCGGCGCAACGGCGCGCCAGTTCAGGAGTGGTGTGACGGCTGATCACGCCGTCCCAGCGTTTCTCCTTAAGCCATGAAGGGTCGGTTTCGGCGCGCGCTTCGTCGTCGAGAAACGCGGCCCAGGAGCGATGAGTTCGCTCGTAATGCGCGATGCCTTTGAGCATGGCTGCCGACTCTTCGAAGCGAGTGAGAAAGATAAGAAGAACCTGAGATTTCACGAGATCGTGCGATGGACGACGACGAGGGGGAAACTGCGACGGGTGCCATCGTGGGAAGACGAATGTGGGACCTCAGGGGATGTAGTAAAATGCTTAAACCCCGCTTGAGTCCATTTACCGATAAATTTCGCAAAACAGATAAAATAACACAATCAGCGGGTAAGTAGACTCATTTCCAACACGGCGCCTTAAACTTATAGTGCGCGTGCTGCTCGCGGACATCGTGCTGATCGAGCAGGGGCATCGCTAGCGATGCCTGCCCCACACCCCTAACACCACAAAATGCCTATGAAACGCCCCTTGGCGCGGCAGCGTGTGCTCGTTGCCACGTCCGCGCTTAGCTTGATGGTATCGCCGAGCTTGTTTGCTCAAGCCGCGGCTACCCCTTCCGACCTGAACGAGGAGAGCATCGTGCTCTCGCCGTTCGTGGTCGAAGCCTCGGAGGACGCCGGCTACGCAGCGAAGGCCACGTTGGCCGGATCTCGTATCCGCACGGAACTGCGCGATGTCGGTTCTGCGATCTCCGTCGTCACCCAAAAATTCCTGGAGGACACCAACTCCCGGAATTCGGCCGACCTGCTCGTCTACACCACGGGCACGGAAGTCGCCGGCCAAGGCGGAAACTTCACCGGCGGCGGTGACGGCTCCGTCATCGACACCACCGCCTACACGCGACCGGTTGCGAACACCCGCGTCCGTGGTCTCGCGGAAGCGGATAATCTCCGCGATTTCTTCCTCACGGACATCCCGTGGGATTCCTACAACGTGGGCCGCGTCGATCTCCAGCGCGGCGCCAACTCGGTTCTTTTCGGTATCGGTTCACCCGCCGGTATCATCAACAGCAGCGTCAACCAAGCGTCGTTCAAGGACGCCAACAAGGTCGAGGTTCAGGTCGGTTCGTTTGGTTCCGCTCGCGCCACGATCGACCTGAACAAGGTCATCATGGCTGACGAACTGGCCGTCCGCTTCGCCGCCCTGCGCGACGAGACGAACTACCGCCAGAAGCCCGCCTATCGGGATGACGAACGTCTCTACGGAGCGGTTCGTTGGGATCCGAAGTTCCTGCGCACCGACAGCGCGCGAACCTCGCTGCGCGCCAACTACGAAAAGGGGCATGTCGATGCGAACTATCCGCGTCTCACGCCGCCGATGGATTCGATCACACCGTGGTTCAGCACGCTCGGCAAGGAGACCATCCCTTACCAGAACTCGAACGATCGGACCACGCGCGGAAATGCCGCCTACAATCCCTGGTATGGCGCGGCGGGCAGCCGCGTTTGGGACGGTTTGGTGGGCACGTTCGAACACGACAGCCCCACGCCTGGCTTTATGTTCGTGGCGCAGCCGGCCAATTATCCGACTCCGCCCGATGGCGAAGCGGAGGCGCGCAACAACACGGTCAACGGAAGCTACAAGGGTATTTTGTCCTACTCCAACTATGCCCAGAACGCACAGTTGCCGGGATACCTGATCCAGCCGTTCAAGGCCAAGTCGCTCACCGACCCGACGGTCTTCGATTTCTATAATCACCTGATCGAAGGAAATAATAAGTTCAGTTGGACGGACTTCAGCGCGTTCAACATCAATCTGTCGCAGACCTTTCTGAACGACCGGTTGGGTATTGAAGTCGCCTATGACGATCAGGATTCCCGCTGGGGCTATACCAATGCGATCGCCGGTGACGCGGCCGCCATCTCCATCGACATCATGGAGACGCTCGCGGACGGTTCGCCGAACCCCAACGTGGGTCGCCCGATGGTCATCATGGGCGGTGGTTCCGCTGGCTCCGGCTGGACCGATCGCTCCCGTGAGACGCTGCGCATCACCGGCTTCGGCAAACTGGATTTTGCCGATTTCATGGCCCGCGATTCCAAGCTCACGCAGATCCTCGGCTCGCACAACTTCACGCTGGCCTACTCGGACTACGATGAACTCACGAACTCCCGTGGCCGCCCGAACTGGGTGGTTGGTTCGGGTTACGGCCCGAGCGCCGCGCAAGCGGTGGGCCAGGCGACGCGCGACCTCACGCCGCTCATCTATCTGGGTGACAGCGTCGCCGGTCTGAACAGTGCGTCCGGTCTCAACTTGTCCCGTATCACTGCCCGGATCGCTCCGGAAAGTGGCACCGTCCAGCAGTGGGACACGACGATCCCGGGCTTCCGCACCTATGACGTGCCGGTCAGCCTCACGAATGACAACGGACCGTTTACCCAAGCGTCCTTGGTGCGTCAGACCATCGAGTCGCAAGTGGCGGTCTGGCAGGGCTATCTCTTCGGTGGCAACATCGTTCCCATGGTCGGATGGCGCAAAGACACCGCGACCTCGTTTGACGCGGGTTCTCCGAACAAGATCGATGGCTTGGTCGATTTCGGTCCGGAATGGCGAGTCCCCACGGGTGAAGACGACGCCCTGAACGGCCGCTCCTGGAATCGCGTGGAAGGCCAGACGCGCACGTTCAGCATCGTGGCTCACGTGCCCCGCTCGATCATGAGCAAGCTGCCCGGTCAGCTCGGTTTCAGCGTGTTCTACAACAAGTCGGAGAACTTCCAGCCCGATGCCTCCCGCAAGGACATCCTCGGCGATCCGATCTCCGCTCCGGTGGGTAACACCAAGGACTACGGCTTCACGATCAGCGCCTGGGACGGTAAGCTCAACTTCAAGGTCAACCGCTACGAGACCGAAGTGAAGAATGCCACGTTGGCCGGAGAACTCGGTAACTCCTACCTCATCGGCGCAGGTGAAGCGTGGGGCCAGGCTCAGGCCGTGCAGCTCCGCGACGGAACCCACGCTGAGAATTACGGCACCACCTCGAACGGTCAGCGCTTGAACTGGCAGCCGCCGGCGGAAGAGCGCATCGCCGATTCCAATGGCCTCGCTCCTGGAGCGGACGGCTATGTCGACACGTGGAGCCAAGCCTCCATCGACGCCCAATATGCTATCCAAGCTGCTTCCGTGGAAGACTGGTTCAATCACCAGATTCCGGAGAAGATGCAGCAGGCGTGGGGCATGACCGGCTACGATACCGGCAGCGGTTCGTGGAGCATGAACTCCGTCGCTGTGACGGGTGACACGCTGTCGAAGGGAACGGAGTTCGAACTTATCGCCACGCCGATCCCCGGCCTCGATATCTCGTTCAACGCTTCCAAGACGGACGCCAAGCGCCTGAATCTCGCGAAGGCTTACGCCGACTGGATCGAACAGCGCTACGTCGATTATCAGGGTCCGATGGGCGACATGCGCATGTGGGGCGGCGGCAACTGGGCGCTTCAGGAAGGCTCCGGTGGCACCGTTCGCGACAAGTTCAATGTCGAAGTCTACGGCAACTACCAGCTCGCGCTGGCGCTCAATAACAGCTCGGTGCCCGAGCTGCGTCCGTGGCGCTATAATCTCGTCGCGAACTACACGTTCCGCGAGGGCCTCCTCAAGGGCGCGAACGTCGGCGGCAGCTATCGCTGGCAGGATCGCCAGGTGGTCGGCTTCAAGCTGAACGCCAACCAGGATGGCTACGATGTGAACCAGCGTTGGTATGGCCCGAGCGAAGATGCCTTCGACCTCTGGCTCGGCTACGCGCGTCGGATCAACACCCGGATCAACTGGCGCATTCAGCTGAACATCCGAAATATGTTCGCTTCGAAGGACCTGATCCCGGTGACCGTGCAGCCGGATGGATCGCCCGGTGCGTATCGGATTCCGGAACCGCGAGTCATCACGCTGACGAACTCGTTCGAATTCTAATCGAACTGCGAACCCTCACGGTTCGCGAACCTCAGCCCGGCAGCGTTTGCTGCCGGGCTTTTCGTCGACAGAGAAAACAAAGAGAGACAGCTTCCTTCCGCCGATCGGATGAGAACCGCCAGCTCACTTGAATGTTCGGTCGCCGCGAGCGAAACCCGACGGCGTGCTGTTCCGGCTTACTTCATGCGGCGACTTCTTGCAGCCGCTTCGATGATCGCGTTGCTGGTCGCCGGCTGCGGACGCCCGGAACCGATCGCATCGGCCCGGCCTCGCACTCCGCCCGCGGTGGTGAGCACCGGTTGGTTCCGTGGCGAACACGTGGGAGCTCCCGTCGAGGGCAAGCCTTGGATCTCGCATGTGTCGATCGTTGATCTCGATCGCGATGGCCGCGCCGACATCCTCGCGTGCGACGACAAACTCAACGGTCTGGTCTGGCTGCGGCAGGTTTCGCCCGGCCGCTTCACGGAGAGCACACTCGCTTCCGAGCTCTCCGGTCTCGTGCACGTGGAGGCGGTCGACATGGACGGCGATGGCGACCTCGACTTGCTGGTCGCCTGCATGGGGGAGCTGTTTCCCAACAACGACAAGATCGGCTCCGTGATCATTCTGGAGAACGACGGTGCCCAGCGTTTTACACGGCACGTCATCGCGGCGAACGTCGCGCGTGTGACCGACCTCCGAGCGGGAGATTTCAACGGCGACGGCCGGCTTGATCTCGCGGTCGGTCAGTTCGGCTACGACCAGGGCGAGATTCAGTGGATGGAGAACATCGGCCCGTGGGAATTCAGGAGCCACAATCTCCTCAATCTCTCCGGCACGATCAACGTCTGCGTGGCCGACATGAATGGAGATGGCACGCTCGATATCGTGGCGTTGGTCTCCCAGCAATGGGAGGAGATCCATCTCTTCGAGAACGACGGGCGGGGGAATTTCCGAAACAAGATTTTGTTCGGCTCCACCAACGAAGACTACGGCAGCAGCGGCATCAGCCTGTGCGACGTCAATAGCGACGGGCGCCCGGATATTCTTTATGCCAACGGCGACGGCTTCGCCTACGCGGATCCGGGCCAGCGCCCATGGCACGGACTCCAGTGGCTCGAGAATCGAGGAAACGGTTACTTCCGATTTCATCGGATCGCCAATCTCCCTGGAGCCTACAGTCCGATCGGGGTGGATCTGAATGGCGATGGCGCGATGGATATCCTCTGCACCAGTGGTTTCAACGACTGGACCAAGCCGCACGCGGTCTCGATCATGGCTTATCTTAACGACGGACGGGAAAACTTCACCGCTCACGTGCTGGCTTACGAGCCGACGCAGTTGATCAGCATTGCCGCCGGCGATTTGGATGGCTCGGGCCGAGTGAGTTTCGTGACGGGTGGTTTCTATTCCTATCCGCCCTTCGACCGCATGAGCCGCATCATGGTGTGGACGGAGGCAGAAAAATGACTCGCTTGCGCGCACGCCGTCCGGCGGTCGTGGTGCTGGCGGTTGCCATCGTGCTGCTCGGAGCGAGCGCGGTGGGGTGGGGCGTGCGGCAGTGGAGCAGGAGCAGGATCGTTCATGCGGCCATACCGGCCCGGCCTGACCAGGCGGGGTGGCATCCCGCTTTCTCGGCGCGGCTCGCCGAAGCGGAAACCCGCGCGCAAGGCTGGAGCGACGCTGTCACGGCGATGGAGGAACTCGGCGCGCTCTATCACGCCAACGGTTTTTTCGCCGAGGCGGTGGCTTGCTATGAGTTGCTGATCCGACTGGAGCCGCGAGACGCGCGTTGGCACCACGCGCTCGCGTCGATTCATTCCACGTTCGGACGACTGGAAGAGGCGGAGCCGCTTTACGCGGAGGCATCGAATCTCGCGCCAGACTATCTCCCCGCGGGGTTGCGTCTTGCTGACGTGCGACTCAAAGCGAACCGGGTGCGCGAGGCCGCCACGACCTATGGTGAGGTTCTGCAGCGGGAGACGTCCCATCCCTACGCGCTGCTCGGACTCGCCCGCTGCGCGATCACTGAGGGCAATTGGCGGGAGGCCCGTGCGTTCCTGCAGCGTGCGATCGCGAGCGACGCGGAATTCATTGGTGGCCTTTCGCTGATGATCACGGTGCATGAGCATTTCGGTGAAACGGAAGAGGCCACGCGCCTTCGGGCCAAAGTCGGCAACCGCGAGTTCGTCGATTATGCCGATCCATGGATCGATGAACTCGCCGAGGAGTATTGCTACGATGGATACAGACTGAGCGTGGCCTCCGCGATTGCGCGGCACGCCGGCGATGTGCCCCGCGCGATCCGGCTGCTCCAACGCGCCATCCAGCTCGCTCCCGACGTCGCCGCGTATCGCCGACACCTTGGGCGAATTTATCACGCGATGCGCAACTATCCGGCGGCAGTCGAGCAACTGCAGAACGCCACCCGCGTGGATCCGGGAGACAGCGACTCGTGGGTGGTTTTGGTGGAGGTCTATGCCGCGATGGGCCAGTCGGCAGCGAGCGAGCAGACTCTTGCGACCGCTCTGAAAGCGTGTCCCGGTTCTGCGGCGCTCCATCAGATGTGGGGCCGTCGACTTTTGCAGAAACGGCGGTATCCCGAAGCGATCGCCGCACTGCAGGAGTCGAAGCGTCTGCGGCCCAACGAGGCGGTCGCCTACATCGATTTGGCGCAGGCCTATTTTGCTCTTGGCCGAGTGGAAGCTGGAACGAACGAGCTTCGCGCCGCCTTGACCGTGTTGCCCGGCCAGCCAGTGGCGCTGACGATTCTGGCGAGCCACGCGATCAACTCGGGCGACGAGCGTGAGGCACGGCGGCTGATCGCGCAGCTCCGTCAGCAAACCCGGGCTTCGCGCGACGACTTGAGCCAACTCGAGCGGCAGTTTGCCGCGGCGTTCGGAGTGCTGCCGTAAAATTCACGGCGGACTCGTCCCCTTCACGGCCGCGGCATCGTGCTCTGGTCACTTACGCAACCAAGCCCGTGCGAAGGCGTGCAGTTCCGCGGAGCTTTCCACTTTGAGAGCGTCGGAGATCGCCAGCATGCGTCGCAACGAGCCATCGCTGAGCCGGCGGAGCCGATCTTCGTTGGCCGAACGCCAGCACGCGGCCATTTGGGTCCGCGCGAGGTCGAAGGAGCGACCTTGAGCAAAGGTGGAAGCGACGCTCACGCGACGATCCCAGGGAATCCGGAGGGCGCCGGGCGAACGGCTCAGCAGCGTCAACGCTTCCATGGCCGCCGCAGCGTCGGCGGCGTGCCCGGCCGCCCAAGACGCTTGAGCGAGGGCAGCGAGCGCGGCGGGGCTGGTCGGGAATCGCTTCAATCCTAGTGCGAGCTGGATGGCTCGCGGGCGATCGCCTGTTTCGAGGAGATACTCCACTGTGCGAGCGAGCGCGGTCGCTTCATCTTGTGGTTCGGTGATGCGAAAAACAGTCACCGATTGCGCCTCGATCCCTTCAATGGAGGGCACCGTGTAAGGCACCGGCTGGGCCCATGTCGGCAGGCTCCATCCTCGCAACGCCGCCAGGAACGTATCCTTCCTCTGACCTCCCGCCATCTCGGCAAAGCTCTCCATGAGCGGGTCCCAAGATGGCAGCACGACATGAGTAATCTCTCGCTTGCTCAGGAGCTCCAGCGTTTCGTCCGGCGAGGTTGCTCCCATGATTCTGATCGCGGCGGAAATTCCCTCCCGATTTTCAGCGGCCAGAGTGCAAACGCCTCGGATGCCTCCGTGAAAATGGATCGCGCGGGTTAGTTCGGGCGGCGCAAGAACGACCGAAGCCTCCTTCGCGCTGCGCGAGCCAAAGCGCCACATCCCGCGCAATCAGCTTCTGGACTTCGTCCGTCACGAGAGAGTGAACCGGCCGTTCACTGGTCGCTCAGGCCACAACTGAAAAACGCCAAAAACACCGATCGCTCCGGCCAGCGAAGCTGCGAGGGAGCTGCGCCAGACGCGGACCCGTGCACAAGACGATCAATGCGATCAATGCGGCGATGTTTACCGCAGCAAATGTCCTCAGTTGAAACAGCGCGGCAGCGACCACGACCATCGTAAAACAGGCCAGCACGAAGCCCACATGCGTGCGCGAGTTGGTCTCAGTCTTTCGCAACGCGAGCGGCGCGAAAGCGGCGAGCGCGACGAGAGGGAGGAGCATGATCCAGGCGCTTGCTCGCAGACTTCCCGAGAGCGCACCGAAGGTCTGGCCGTCGAAAAGCGCCGTTGGAAAATGCATCGCCAGCGGCGATTCGGATATCCAGCCACGGCCACTGGTCAGCACGGCGAACACAGGCCCGATCGCGGCAAAGGCTAAGGCAACGAGAAGACGGACGATGTCTGCCCGCGACCGGTCCCATCCGGCGCGACTGATGCGGGAGAACTGTGTGATTGCTTCTCCCATCCCGGCCCACGCCAAAGCAAAGGCAGGATGGTGGCCGCGAATGCTGAACTCGAATTCGCCGGGAAAGTATTCGGCGAGATATCCGATCAAACTGACGAGGCATCCCGTAAGGCCCCACAAACGCCACGGCAGCACGGCGCGTTGGGGATTCTTGCGATCGAGCCATTCGTGTAGCGCTCCGGCTATCGCGATGCTGCTGATGATCGGCCACGCGAGCTCAGCCTCCTGCCACAGCGCAATGCCGCCTGCGATCGCGGCGAAGACAAAACACGCGCGCGGACGAGTGACGGAAATTCGATCGGGATCTTGTGCGCGCAGCGCCGCAAAGATCGGAAATGCACTCCAGAAAACGAACAGCAAAGTGAACCCCGCGGAGTTCGGTGCGGCGGCTGCGTAGTAGGCAGCCAGAGGTAACGAGGCGGCCGTCGTGGCAATGATCAGTATGCCAGCCATCGGACCGAAACGGCGGAACGCAAACAGACCTGCGCCGAGCACGAGGATCCCGTGCAGAATCGGCTCACTCCAAAGTGCCGCCGTTTCTACGGATTCACCGAGCGAGCGGCTGTGCAGCGCGCTGTCGATCCAGGCGACGAACGCGAGCCAGGCGCGATAGGGTGCGGAAGCGTCGACGCGCCGACCGAAGGGCGCGTTGTCTTCGTCCGTGTGTCGGAGACGCAACGAACCGGCCGCGAGTGTTTGCTGCGTTTGGGCCACCCACGGATTTCCCCTCTTCCGCGTGGCCCAGTAAAATGAGATCGCGCACACCGCCGCGGTAGCCGGTGGGTGAGGCGCGATCCGCTTCCGGCCGGGCGACGGACCAAGTGGGGAGACTCGTGAGATAGCGTGCCCGCTCCACTCGGATAGACGCAGTCCATCCGATAAACGTCAGCGCAAGAAGGAGGACGGCCAGCCAGCACAAATCGAGAATCCGGCGGCGAGGGGTCATGGGGGAGCCGAAAGAGTCGGCGCGATCCAAACAGGCAGGCAAGAGCGGATTGCCGGTCGCTTGACTCGGGATGCGCGAAGCGGTGCTCTTGGCGCGTCTGCTTTCTTCCTATATCGAAGGCTCGGCCGATATATAAACCCCTACCGAGTTCGAGAACTCTAGCTGGAGCGATTTTGGCTGTTTTGTGGAGTGGAGCACAGCTGTGCGCGACGGAGATCGCGTCGTTCCCGCTCGGTGTGCCGGGCGCGTCGCACGACAGTCCGATGTTCGTCAGCCAATCCGCGCAGGAGACGGGCATCACGGGCGAGAATCGCTACGAGGACGCGCGCATGTGGGCCGAGCGTTATCACGAGTTCGGCGTGGGGGCGATCGGCACTGGGATCGCGATCGGCGATTACGATGGCGACGGGCGGCCGGATGTGTTCGTCGTCAATAAAACCGAGAGCGCCCGTCTCTTTCGCAACCTCGGCGACTGGAAGTTCGAGGACGTGACGGAGAAAGCCGGGCTGCTCGAGAAAGGGAAGGATGCGCTCGAGTGGAAACAGGGAGCGGCTTTCGCGGACGTGGATAATGATGGCGATCTCGATCTCTACGTCTGCCGTTTTGATGCGTCCAATCGTCTTTATATCAACCAGGGCGACGGCACTTTTCGCGAGGAGGCCGCGGCGCGCGGACTGGCGATCAAGGACGCGTGCGGCATGGCTGCATTCGCCGATTTTGACCGCGACGGATGGTTGGATGTTTATATCCAGACCAACCTTCTGAACGCCGCGAAAGGCCCCAACGGTCGCCCCGACTATCTCTTTCGCAACAACGGAGACGGCACCTTCACCGATGTCACCGCGCACGCGGGCATCGCGGGCGACTCGCAAGGGCACTCGGTGACCTGGTGGGACTTCGACGAGGACGGCTGGCCCGATATCTATGTGGCCAACGATTTCGCGCCGCCGGATCGACTGTATCGAAATAATGGAGACGGCACCTTCACCGACGTCATCCAGGCGGTGATTCCGCACATGCCCTATTCGTCGATGGGCGCCGATCTGGGCGACGTGGACAACGATGGCCGCATCGACTTCCTCGCCACCGACATGGCCGCGACCACCCCGCAGAAGGATCTCCGGGGCATGGCGGACACGCGCGCGCGTGCGCAGGAGGATTTTCTTACTCCCGGCATGCGTCCCCAGTATCCGCGCAACGCGCTTTATCTGAATTCAGGCGGAGGTCAGCCGTTTCGCGAAGCGGCTCATCTGGCCGGAATCGCCGCGACGGATTGGACGTGGTCGGTCCGCTTCGAGGACCTCGACTGCGACGGGCGCGTCGACCTGTTTGTGACCAACGGCATGAATCGCGAGCAGCACAATGTGGATTTGCTCGCGCGCACGATGGCCGCGGAAAGTCCGAGCGAACGCGTGCGGCTGACGAAGAGCAGTCCCGTGCTCAACGAGTCGAATTTCGTGTTTCGGAACACGGGCGAACTTCAGTTTGAAAACGTCTCGGCGAGGTGGGGCCTGGATCATCGCGGCGTGAGTTTCGGCGCGGCTTTCGGCGATCTCGATGGAGACGGCGATCTGGATCTCGTTTACTCAATTATCAGGCCGCGGTGAGTGTTTACCGCAATGACGCGGACGGAAATCGCGTGATGCTGCGCCTCATCGGCCGCAAATCGAACCGCTGGGGCATCGGTGCGGTGGTCACGATCGAGTCGGCGCTGGGGAGGCAGGTGAGGGAGCTCTCACTCGCGCGTGGTTATCTTTCGACGAGTGAACCGCTCGTTCATTTTGGTTTGGGTGGCGACACGAAGATCACGCGTCTCGAAATTCGCTGGCCGAGCGGTGTGCTGCAGCGCTTCGCCGATCTCGACGTGAATCGGCGCTACGAGATCACCGAGCCGCTCGAAAATGCGCCGCAAACGCCCGAGGTGCGAACCGCAGCGTCGACGATGTTCGAGCCTGTGCTCCGCGGCGCGACTGTTTTGGAGGCGATCCCTTTCCAGCCGGTCGACGAAACGGCCTTGCACCCGCTGTTGCCGTGGAGGCTGGACCAGCGCGGTCCGGCGCTTGCCTTGGGCGATCTAGACGGAGACGGCACCGACGACCTGATCGTGGGCGGCACCACCGCGCAGGGGGCGCGTTTCTTTCTGAAGCGCACGAACAGCTTCGAGTGGGTGGGCGCGTTGCCGGTAGCCGCGCTCAACGACGGCCCGATCGTAATCTTTGATGCCGACGGTGATGGTCGAAACGACGTGCTGGTCACCAAAAACGGGCACGCGCGCCCCGGCGGGCAGCTCAGGTTATGCGCCTCTGATCTACTTCAATCATCCGGAGAAAGGACTGACTCTGGGGAGAGAAGCCATGCCTTCGCTTTCGATCAGTGTCAGTGCGGCGGTGGCCGGAGATTTCAACCGCAATGGAAAGCTCGACCTGTTTCTGGGCGCGCGCTCGATTCCCGGGCAGTATCCGGAAACGCCGCGCAGTGTCCTGCTCGAGAATCGTGGCGGACGTTTCGTCGACGTGACGGACGCGGTCGCGCCGGGACTCGCGCAAGTGGGGTTGGTGACGGCGGCGTTGTGGTCGGACGTCAATGGCGACGGCTGGCTGGATTTGCTCGTCGCCACCGAGTGGGGCCACGTGCGTTGTTGGGAAAACATCGGCGGCGCGCGTTTCGAGGAGCGCAGCCGTGAGCTTGGCTTCGAATCGGCGGGAGCAGGGTGGTGGACCTCGCTCGCGACGGGCGACTTCAATGGCGACGGCCTTCTGGACTACGTGGCCGGTAACCAAGGTTTGAATACACCCTACAAGGCGACCGCGGAACGGCCGGCACTGCTCTATTACGGCGAGTTCGACGACAGCGGCATGCCGCAGGTGATCGAAGGACAATTTTCGGGCGACAAGATCGTGCCGCGCGTGGCGCGCCGGCAGTTGGGTGCGGCGATCCCGTCCGTCTTGAGACGTTTTCCTCGCAACGATGTGTTCGCGCGCTCCTCGCTCGAAGAAGTGGTCGGCAAGGAGGCATTGCGGGCGGCGACGGTGCTGCAAGCGTCGGAGTTGCGTTCGGGTGTTTTCCTGAGTCAGCCCGGAGGCCGGTATCGCTTCGAGCCGCTGCCACGGATTGCGCAGATCGCTCCGACGCAGGGCATCGCGATCGCGGATTTCGATGGCGATGGGGCGCTGGATGTTTTCCTCGCGCAAAACTCTTTTGCTCCCGTCGTCTCCACCGGGCACTTCGATGGGGGAGTGGGGCAACTGCTCCTCGGCGACGGAGCTGGCCGGTTCACCGCCGTGGAACCGGCGCGCAGCGGTGTAGTCGTCGGCGGCGACGCGAAAGCCGTGGTGACTACCGATTTCGACCGCGATGGCTGGCCCGATCTTCTCGTGGGGCGTAACGGCGCTCCCGGTCTGGCCTGGAGAAACAAAGGCCAACCCGGCCGCAACTGCGTTGCGCTGCAGTTGATGGGGCCGGCAGGCAATCTCGGCGCTGTGGGGGCACGGATTACTCTCTCACGCGCGGATGGATCGACAAACGTCGTCGAGATCTCGGCCGGGAGTGGCTGGCAATCTCAGCAAGGCAGCACGTGTTTCGTTGGTTTTGTTGAGAAAAACCGGCCGGTCCACGTGATCGTGCGGTGGCCATCGGGCGAGAGCACGCGCCATGAGGTGCCCGTCGGAGAACCCCGCGTCCTGATCAAGCATCCGTCGCTTTGAATTCGAGCATCGCGAAACGCAGAGGCTCCGGCGAACCGAGCGGAACGTGCGTGGCGTTTTCCCGACCAAGGCTGCCGATGGAGAAAACGGGGGCGATTTTGCGTTGTTGACATGGCTCCGAATGTCCTGCGAATTTCAGCCCCTTTCATTTCTAGAACCGTCCTTCCCGTTTCCTACCACGAGTAACCTTCCCGACCTTCCGCCTCGCGCAGGTCACCAACGTTTTCAAAACAACCCGTCCCATGGCCCTCAGTGAAATCCTCCTTGTGAAGCCCGTCGAAAACCTCGGCGGCGAAGGCGATCAGGTTAAAGTTCGTGCTGGTTACGCCCGCAACTTTCTGCTCCCGCGTGGCATCGCTGTTCCGCTCACCCGCGCGAACCGCAAGCAGGTCGAGGCGCTGAAGAAGCGTCGCGCCGAGCGCGAAGCCCAGGAGCTCTCCGGTGCGCAGGAAATCGCCAAGAAACTGGAAAAGACCAGCCTCGCGTTCGCGGTGAAGACCGGCGAAGGCGGCAAGATGTTTGGCGCGATCACGGCCAACGACATCCACGACAAGCTTGTGGCCAGCGGCATCGAGATCGAGAAGAAGCGCATCCACCTCCACACGCCGGTGAAGACCCTCGGTCAGCACTCCGTGAAGGTGAAGCTGCACGCCGATGTGAGCGTCGACCTCAACTTCGACGTCGTTTCGGAAAACCCGATCGAGCCGGTCGTGACCGAGGAGACGAAATAATCTCTCCGTTTGGCTTTTTTCAAAGGCCGCGTCCATCGACGCGGCCTTTGTCGTTTTGGGCACCGATTGTGAATAAACACGTGTTGCCCGTCTGGGCGTGAGCGCCCTGACTTCCCCGTTCAGCATGGTCGAAGAAGCTCCGAAATTTTCCCGTCGCTCCGAGACGCCGGCGGCTCCCATTTCCCGCTCGATGCCGCACAGTCTCGAAGCGGAAGAGTATCTCCTTTCGTGCTGCCTGCTCGACGGCGCCGACGTGATTTCGCGCTGTCTGGAGGCGCGGTTGCGGCCTGAGTCGTTTTACCTCCCGGCGCACGGCATCATCTACGAGCGTCTCGTTGATCTCTACAACCGCCAGACGCCGATCGATGTCTCGATCCTCGCGGAGGAGCTGAAGACGGCGAAACAGCTCGATGAGATCGGCGGCTACGCGTTCCTGACCCAGGTCAGCAGCCGTATCCCCACCACGGCGCAGGCCGGTTACTTCATCGAGAAAGTCCGCGAGCTCAGCCTGCTGCGCGACATCATCAAGGCCGGCACGAGCGCGGTGGAGGAGTGCTTCGGTTTCTCCGGCGGCATCGATGAGTTCGTTGACCAGATCGAGACGAAGATTTTCGCGGTAACGCAGAACCGCGTCAGCGAAAGTGCCAAGCAGATGCGCGAGCCCACGCGCGAAGCCATGAACGTCATCACGAAGATGATGATGAAAAAGGGCGAGATGACCGGCGTCTCGTCGGGCTTCAAGGACCTCGATGCTCTGCTGTGGGGCTTTCAGCGGCAGGAAATGATCATTCTCGCCGCGCGTCCTTCGATGGGTAAGACCTCGCTCGCGCTCAATTTCGCCGAGGCCGCGGCCATGCCCAAGCGCGGCGATCCGGTGGGCGTCCTGTTGTTCTCACTCGAAATGAGTGCCTCACAGCTCGCGCTGCGTATGCTGTGCTCGCGTGCGCGGGTGAACATGAAGCTGCTGCGCGATGGCTTGCTCTCCAAAAACGGCGAAGAGCAGCAGCGACTCCTCGCGACGGCCGACGAGTTTTCGAAGGCGCCGATCTTTATCGACGATTCCAGCGCGCTTTCGATCATGCAGCTCCGTGCGAAGGCCCGCCGTATCCATGCCCGCAATCCGCTCGGGTTTATCATGGTGGACTATTTGCAGCTGCTAAGCCCGACCGATCCGAAGGTTCCGCGCGAACAGCAAGTCGCCGAAGCCTCCCGCGGATTGAAGTCGCTTGCGAAGGAACTGAATGTTCCGGTGCTTGTATTATCCCAGCTCAATCGCTCGTCCGAGAAGGAAAACCGCACGCCGAAACTGGCAGACTTGCGTGAGTCCGGATCAATCGAGCAAGACGCTGACGTTGTCCTGATGCTGGCCCGCCCCAAAGACGCCGACGAGAAATTCCAAGTCGCCGCGGATTCCGCCGAGTTAATCGTTGCCAAGCAACGAAACGGCCCGGTAGGAGAATTGAAGCTCACGTTCCTACGAGACATTACCCGCTTTGAAAACTTTACCCAGTAACCCGCTGCGCCGGGTCGCCTCGTTCCTTTTGGTTTTCTCGTTGTTGTTCACCGGATTCGGAATCCGGGCATGGGCGCAGACGGAGCCGGTTTATCGGATTGGTTCGGTGAACGTGAAGTTTGTTGGCACCGCCATCGTCGATGAACAGGTGGTGCGAGCCAACATGCAGATTCGCGAGGGGGCGGAGCTCGATGATGCGACCTTGGACAGCGACATCCGATCGCTTTACCGCACCGGTCTTTTCGAGTTCATCGAGATCAAGCGCGAGACGCGCGGCACGACCGTTAACCTGGTGGTCGAACTCACGCCGAAATACCGCGTTCTCGCCGTTCGGTTCGATGGCAACAAGAAGGTCCGCACCGGCCGTCTCGAGAAGGAGACCAAGACCCGCCCGAACATGTCGCTCGATGAGCGGCAGGTGAAGGAAGACGCGCAGAAGATCCGCGAGTATTACCAGAAGGCCGGTTACCATCAGGCTTCGGTCAGCTACACCATCGACCGCAACCGCGAGACCAGTTTCGGCACCGTCATTTTCAAGGTCCGCGAGGGCGAGAAAGTTCGCATCGCGCAGGTTCGCTTCACCGGTAACGACAACGTGAAGGCGAAACGTCTGCGCAAGCAGATGGAGACACGCCGCTGGTGGATGTGGTCGTGGATCACCGGCAGCGGCCGTTTGAAGGACGACGAGTTCGAAGACGATCTCGAGAAGCTTCGCGACTACTACCGCGAACTCGGCTATCTCGACGTCGAAATCGCGCCCGATCAGGTCAATTTCGAGTATCCCAAGCCCAACCGCCTGGTCCTCACGATCGCGATCAAGGAAGGTCGCCGCTATCGCGTGGGCGATGTCACTTTCACCGGCAACAAGCTGCACCCGACCGCGCTGCTGAAGCGCGTCATTCGCCGTCGTCCGGGCACTATTTTCGCGCCGTCCAAGCTGGATAAGGACATCGAGCGCCTCGAAGACTTCTATGGCCGCGATGGTTATCTCGAGACCCGCGTGCGGCTCATCCGCAAGCCCAACGTCGCGACCGGCAACATCGACATCCAATACGAGGTCACCGAGAGCGAGCGCTTCAACGTCGAGTCCATCATCATCGAGGGTAACACCAAGACGAAGAGCACCGTCATCATCCGCGAGTTGGCCCTTGGCCCCGGCGACGTTTTCGACTCCGTCCGGATGAAGATCAGCAAGCTCAAGCTCGAGAACACGCGCTTCTTCGAGGACGTGAATGTTTCGCCGCAGGAAACCAACATCCCCGGGCGTCGCAACATGCGCATCGCGGTCAGGGAAGCCCGCACGGGTAACCTTTCCTTCGGTGCCGGTTTCAGTTCGCTGGAACGCGCCACGGTTTTCGCCGAGCTCTCCCAAGGTAATTTCGATCTCTTCAATCGCCGGTCCTTCTTCCAAGGCGATGGCCAGAAATTCCGCCTGAAGCTCTCCCTCGGTTCTCTCTCGAGCGAAGTCTCGCTCAACTTCGAAGAGCCCTGGTTCCTCGAGCGCCAGTTGGCGCTCGGCTTCCAGCTCTTCCGCACGACCTCGGAGTATAACAGTGCGTATTACACCGAAGTGGACACCGGCGGTGAGGTCTACATGCGCAAGCGCCTCTTCGGTTTGTTCGAGGGTCGCATCTCCTACAGCTACACGATCATCTCGATCGATAACCTGTCGCCGAATGCCTCGCCCATCCTCCGTTCGCTGGCGGGCGACAATGGCGTTTCTCGTGTCGGCTTCCAGCTCCTTCGCGACACCCGCGACAAGATCATCAATACCACGCGCGGCAATCGTCTCGAGTTCAACACCGGCGTCGCCGGCGGGCCCCTCGGTGGCGATCACGATTTCTACTCATTCGAGCTTCGCGGTGCCCAGTTCTTCCCGCTCTTCGAGGCGCAGACCCAGGTGCTCAGCCTCATCGCCCGCGGCGGTGTGATCGAGAACTACGGCAACAGCTCCGATGTGCCTTACTACAACAAGTTCTACCTCGGTGGTCCCACGACGCTCCGCGGTTACGAGTATCGCCGCGTCAGTCCGCGCGACGAATTCGGCGAAGTCATCGGTGGCAAGAGCTACGCCTTCTTCAGCGCCGAATACTCGCTGGATATCGTCAGCCCCGTCCGCTTCGCGATCTTCTACGACGCCGGTTTCGTGAACGCCGACGCCTACGACTTCTCGCCGACCAACTTCACCGACAACTTCGGCTTCGGCATCCGCCTCTTCGTGGCGGGCTCTCCGCTCAGCCTGGACTTCGGTATTCCGCTCACCAGCCGCGACAAACGCGCCAAGGAAGGCAATCAATTTAACTTTTCCTTTGGCACGCGCTACTGATTTCTCCTAGCTTCGCCCTTTGCTCTCAAAAAACCCATCCATGAAAAAACTCATTCAATCCCTGCTGATCGCGGCCTCCCTTTGCGGAGCCTCGCTCGTTGCCCAGGCGCAGCCGGCTACGAAGATCGCGATCGTAGATATGGCCAAACTTTACGACGGCCACTACAAGACCGAGGCGCAAAACGCCAAACTGCGTGCCGACGAACAGAAGGCCCAGGAAGAGCTCGATCGCCTCAACAAGGAAGGCAACGCGCTCGTCGAGCGTTATAAGGATCTCGTTGATCAGTCCAACAACCCTGCCGCCACCGCCGACGCCAAGACGAAGGCTCAGGGCGAAGCGCAGAAGGTCCTCGAGGACATCCAGCGCAAGCAGCAGGAAGTGCAGAGCTTCCAGGTCAACACCCGCAACTCTCTCCAGCAGCGCCTGCAGACCTTCCGCAGCCTGATGATCGAAGAGATCAGCAAGGTCGCGGTCGACCTCGCCAAGCGCAAGGGCGCCACGCTCGTCCTCGACAAGTCCGGCCCCACGCTCATCGGCGTGTCCAACATCCTCTATAGCGACTCCGCTTTCGAGATCACCGACGATGTCGCCAAGGAGATCAACAAGGACCGCCCGGCCAACGCCGCCACGACGCCCGCTCCTGCGACGACGACTCCCGCCACGCCCGCCGCCGCTCCCGCCAGCGACGACACTCCGCAGATCCGCTTCCCCGGCGCTACGCCGAAGAACTGATCGCCGTTTTTCCCGAACCCCGCTCCAGCACGGAGCGGGGTTTTTTCTTTTCTCAGGTCCCGCACGCTTGCGGAATTGCACGCCTCTTCCGTTCTCTCACGCTCGCGCCATGAAGGTTTCGTTTTCTGTCTCCGACCTTGCGGCGATCGTCCAGCCGCGCGAGACGCGCGGTTCCACCGCCGCGGTCATCCGACGCATCGCGTCCCTCGAGACGGCGGAGAGCGGCGATCTCTCTTTTCTCGGCAACGTGAAGTATCGCTCCGAGGTCGCCGAGTCGGACGCGTCGGTGATCCTTCTGCCGCTCGATTACACCGGCAGTCCGAAACCCGACCAAGTTTTCCTGCTCGTTGAAAATCCGTCGGCGGCGCTCGCTCTCGTGTGCGCTCGCATCGAGCAGACGCTCTGGCCCAAGCCGCAACCGGGCATCCATCCCACCGCCTACATCGCGCCCGGCGCCACTGTCGCTGCCACGGCGACCGTCGGTCCGCTTTGCGTCGTCGAACAGGATGCTGTGATCGGCGAAGGCACGTTTTTGCAGGCGCAAGTTTTCGTCGGCCGCGCCGCGCGCGTTGGCGATTCCTGCTGGCTCATGCCCGGCTCGATCGTCGCCGCCGAGTGCGTGGTCGGCAATCGCGTGCAGATTCAGCCTGGTGCGGTGATCGGCTCCGATGGCTTCGGTTACGAGTTCGTCCAGGGCCGTCATCAAAAAGTCCCGCAAGTCGGCCAAGTCGCCATTCACGACGACGTCGAGATCGGCGCCAACACCACCATCGACCGGGCGCGTTTCAGCCAGACCGTGATCGGGCAGGGCACCAAGATCGATAACCTGGTGCAAATCGCCCACAATGTCGTCATCGGCCGCCACTGCATGATTTGCTCGCAGGTCGGCATCTCGGGCAGCACCACGCTCGAAGACTACGTCGTCCTCGGCGGCCAGGTCGGCACCGTCGGCCACATCACGATCGGCAAGGGCGTCAAAGCCGGCGGCCAGACCGGCATCAACACCGACGTCCCTGCGGGCTCCTTCATCAACGGCACTCCGCACATGCCCTACATGCTCGAGCGCCGCATCACCGTTCTTACCCGCCGGCTTCCGGAACTCTTCCAAAAAGTCGAAGCTCTCGAAGCTCAGCTAAAAAAGTCTTTCGCCTGAGGCACTTTCGGGCGCAGCATCAGTTATGGGCGAATCCCGCTTAAAAATCTTCTCCGGCAATTCCAATCGCGCACTCGCTGAGGAAATTTGCCGGGCAATCGGTGTGCCGCTGGGCGAGGCCACCGTCACGAGCTTCCCGGACGGCGAATCGTTCGTGAAGATCAATGAGAACATCCGCGGCCACGATGTTTTCATCATCCAGTCCACCTGCCCGCCGTCCAACCATCACCTGATGGAGCTGCTCATCATGATCGATGCGGCTCGTCGCGCCTCGGCCGCGCGGATCACGGCGGTGTTACCATTTTATGGATACGCCCGGCAGGATCGCAAAGACCAGCCGCGCGTGCCCATCACCGCGAAGCTCGTCGCCAATCTCCTCGTTGCCGCGGGCGCCACGCGCATTCTCACGATGGATCTGCACAGCCAGCAGATCCAGGGCTTCTTCGATATTCCGGTCGATCATCTCTACGCGTCGCCCGTGTTCTTCGAGCACTTCGCGAAGGCCAAACCCGAGCGCAATCTCGTCGTCTGCTCGCCCGATGTCGGCGGCATGAAGATGGCGGCCGCTTACGCCGACGTGCTCGGTGCCGGCCTCGGCCTCGTCGCGAAAAAGCGCAAGAACGCCACGACCGTCGAAGCGATGAACGTCGTTGGTGACGTCGCCGGATGCGACGTGCTTCTCGTGGACGACATCACCGAAACCGCCGGCACGCTCACCGCCGCTGCCAAGCTCCTGCGTGAACACGGGGCGTCGCGCATCACGGCCGCGGTCAGTCACTGCATCCTCAACGAAGTCGCCTACGAGCGACTTCGCGCCGGTGTGATCGACGAACTCATCACGACCAACTCGACTCCTGTCGATACGCGCGGATTGCCGATCACCGTTCTCTCGATCGCGAAGCTGCTCGGCCAGGCGATCATTCGCATCAACAGCAACGAGAGCGTGACCGGACTTTTCCGGATCAAAGGATTCTAGCGGTCCCGAGTCGCGTCGCACGTGGGCGCGACTCAAGCCGCACCGTGGCTCGACCCGGTGCGGACCTTGTCCCGACCGTGTGCGCACTCACGCCCAACGTGGTCCGCAACGTGTCCCGACTCGGCGCGCATTCAGTCCCGACTCGAGCCAGACATTGGCTCGACTCGGATTTGCACTCGGTCGCGCGTTAAGTAGTGGAGGAGCATGCGTCTCCCGGTGAAATGGTTGAGCATTCTCGTTGTTCTTGGTCTCTGCAGTTCGGCGGCGATTGCGGCTGAGCATGATGCCGCGCCGCGCGCGAAACGTTCTTCGAAGGAGCCGGCGTTGCAGATCGATTCGTCGCCGGTGAAGCCGAGCACGAAAGTGCCGATCGTCAGCTACGCCGATGTGCTCGAGCCGGTGCAGAAGGCGGTGGTCTCCGTTTACTCGAAGAAGGTCATCCGTGAGCGGCTGCGTCTGAATCCATTGTGGCGCGAATTTTTCGGCGTGGTGCCGGAAGCGGAACGCGAGCGCAGCGAGGAAGGGCTCGGCTCGGGCGTGCTGGTGACGACCGACGGCTACATCCTCACGAATAACCACGTGGTGCAGGGAGCCGACGAGTTGAAGGTCGCATTGCCCGATGGTCGCGAACTCATCGCGCGCGTGGTTGGAGCGGATCCGAAAACGGACATCGCGGTGATCAAGATCGAGGGCACGGATTTCCCGAGCGTCACGATCGCGGACAGCGAGAGACTGCGGGTGGGCGACGTGGTGTTCGCGGTTGGTAATCCGCTGGGCATCGGACAAACGGTCACGATGGGCATCGTGTCCGCCACGGGGCGCTCGGTGGGTTTGCTCAGCGATGTGTCGGGCTACGAAAGTTTCATTCAGACGGACGCGGCGATTAACTTTGGAAACTCCGGCGGCGCGCTCGTCGATGCGATGGGACGCCTCGTCGGCATCAACAGCGCGATCGTGACGCCGTCGCGCGGCAACATCGGCATCGGTCTTGCCGTGCCGGTGAATCTGGCGGTTTCCGTTTTGCGCAGTCTGGTGGCCACGGGTGTCGTTGCACGCGGCGATCTCGGCGTGGAGGTCGAAGAGCTGTTGCCCGAAAACGCACGGAGGATGGGGCTCGCTTCGGACGTGCGCGGTGTGGTCGTGACGGATGTTTTGCCCGACAGCGCCGCAGAAGAGGCGGGGCTTAAGCGCGGTGACGTGATTGTGGCGATCGACGGACGGCCCGTGACGTCACCGCAGATTTACCGCGTGCTCGTCGCCGAAGGTGCGCCCGGGGCGACAGTCACGGTGAAACTCCTGCGCGACGGAAAAACGCTCGAGGTGCCGGTCACGCTGGGGCGCCTCGAAGAGAAACCAAACGAACTGCTGCCCGGAGTCGATGTGGTGCCGTTGACGCCCGAACTGAAACAGTATCTGCGGATCCCGTATCGCGTGGACGGACTGCTCGTGAGCGATGTGACGGAGGATTCTCCATTCGCGGACCGGATCGCACTGGGAGCGGTGATCATGCAGATCGACCGCCGCAACATCACCGATCTGGCCAGCGCGCGAGCGGCGCTCACGCCCGGCCGTCACATGTTGTTCGTTTACCAGCGCGGGCAGGCGCAGGTGGTGAGCGTATTGGTCCGCTGAATACGCCGGCGAGAAACCGGCGACGACTCAGCTGCCGGGCTTCTGGATCGGAATGCGGGCCAGCGCTTCCGGAACCGCGTCGGCGGGGTAGGTCGGGAAGCTGAGCTCCAACAAAGACACTGCGGGAATTTCGAACCGAGCCACGCCCGCGCTGCGATCAACCAGCATTGCGACGGCGACGGGCACGCCGCCGGCCTTTTTGATGATGTCGATGCACTCGATCACGCGCCCACCGCGGGTGACGACGTCTTCCGCGATCAGCACGCGTTCACCCGGCGTGAGCACGAACCCGCGGCGCATCACCAGGACGTTGTTTTCCTTTTCGGCAAAGATGAACCGGCTCTTGGTCTGGCGCGCCAGTTCCTGGCCGATCACGAGGCCACCCATCGCGGGAGCGAGGACCGTGGTGAACGAGTGTTGGCCGAGCTTGGCGCTCAGCAGTTCGGCAAGCCGCTCCACCGCGTCCATGTGCTGGCACACCTGCGCGCACTGGAAATAGTGGCCGCTGTGCAATCCGGAGCGGAGGACGAAGTGGCCTTCCTGGAGCGCGCGCGTGCGGGTGAAAATATCGAGGACTTCCTTCTGGACGGGATCCATGGGCAACGACGCTGCGAGCCGGGCCCAAAAAACAAAAACATTTTGCAGGGCTCATGGACGGCGCTACGCTCGGCGCGCCATGCCGATTCCCGTAGCACCGATGGAGGATGAACTCGGCGACGTCCTCGATAAAGCGATGCGCCACGCCGGCCTCACGGAAGAGGAAGTGGCGGAGCGTGCCGGGATCGCTCCTTCGCGGATCGCGGATGCGGTGGATTATCGGTCGGATTTGACCTCCGGAGAGCTACGAAAGCTCGCGGGCATCCTGAGTCTGAATGAAGTCGGTCTTTGCGCGCTCGGCTGCGGCACCTATCCGCTCCCGGAGCTGCCGTGTGCGCCCTTTCGCATCGACGCACTTCGGATGCAGCACGGCATCGGTGTCGCGAATGCGTATGTGATTTCGGAGCCGCAGTCGGGCTCAGGGATTTTGTTCGATACCGGTCCGGGCCTGGACGCCTTGCTGACCACGTGGCCGGCTCACGTCCGGGCGCTCGAGGGCGTTTTTCTCACGCACGTGGAAGGCGAGCACGCGGGAGGGCTGTGCGATGTGGTCGAGCGGTTTGCGGCGCGCGCAGCGTTTTGTCCGGCTGGCGCCAAGGCTCCCTGCACCGAGCCCGTGCGCGAAGGGGAACGGATGGATTTCTCGATGTGTTCCGTGCGGGTGTTCAGCACGCCGGGCCATGCGTCGGCGCATAACTGCTATCTCGTCGAATCGCGTCGGCTGCCGCGCGCGACGCCGATTTTGATCTCGGGCGATTTGTTTTTCGCGGGCTCGGTGGGCGGGGCGCATTTTTGCCACCGACAGCTTCTGCAGAATGTCCGGCGAGTGCTCGCCGATCTGCCGCCGCAAACGATCGTGTGCCCCGGCCACGGTCCGATGACCACCGTCGAGAACGAACGCCGCTATAATCCGTTTGTCGTGTAGTGAAGGACGCGACGCAGCGCGTGGAAGGTCGAAAAGGAAACCAAACCCGATGAGTCGCTACGTTGCTTTTCTCCGGGGTGTGAGTCCGCTGAATGCGAAGATGCCCGAGCTCAAACGCTGCTTCGAGTCCGCGGGATTCACGAACGTCAGAACCGTGCTTGGAAGCGGGAATGTCGTCTTCGATACGCGAGCGTCGTCGGAGAAAGCGATCGCGCGAAAAGCCGAGCGGGCGATGGACGAGAAACTCGGGCGAACGTTTCTCACGCTCGTGCGGTCGGTCGACGCGTTGCGCGAAATGATCGAGAGCGATCCTTACGCGCGCTACGATGTGCCGCCGACGACAAAACGCGTGGTCACGTTTCTTTCCGACGAGCCGAAAACCCGCGTGAAACTGCCGATTGAAATGGACGGCGCACGCATCCTTGCGGTGAAAGGTTGTGAAGTCTTTTCCGCTTACACGCCGAATCCTCGCGCGCCGGTTTTCATGGGGCTGATCGAGAAAACCTTTGGTAGGAACGTGACCACGCGCACTTGGGAAACCGTGAAGAAGTGCGTCGCGGCTTGAAGGAGTCGATCGATGAGCACGCGGAAAGGCGTGAATCTGAACAGCCGATGCGAGCTCATACGAAATCCACGCAAGAAGGCGGTCGCCAATCGGAACGCAGCATCGACCGCCGGCGCATTTCCGTCGGGACTTCCGAAAACCCGCGTTGCGCGCGCTCTACGCGCAAGGCTTCAGAACGCTGCCCGTTCTCTGCGCACACACGGTAGCAGACGTCGCTATGCTCCACGGAATCGGCCCCAAGGCGATGGCTGTTCTGCGCAACGCCATGCGCGAACGAAGCCTCGCCTTTCGTGACTCGTGACGCACTGAATCGAGCATCGTTCGCGTGCTCTGAGCGCGACCCTAACCCGCTCGAGCATCATTTATGGCCAAATATCTGATCTCTTTTCCCAGTGCGGCGATGATCTTGTCCGACGAGGAATTTCGAGGGGCAGAGCGCGGCTCGCACGCGGTGATCGAGGAAGCCAAGAAAGCGGGCGTGTATGTCTTTGGCGGTGGCATCAACGAGAGCGTCTCACCCGTCCTCGTCGCCGCAGATGGTGCGGTTACCGAGGGCGGTTATCCCTGGGCTCCGCCTCTGAATGGCGGATTCACCGTGCTGGAGTTGCCCGCGCGCGAAGCGATCGCGTGGGCCGCGCGTCTTGCGAAAGCCTGCCGCTGCGCGCAGGAGCTTCGCGTTTTTTACTTCGACCCGCAGTGCTGAACGCGATCTTGCGCGAACCAGTTCCAGGAGAAATCGCCGTGGCTCGTCATAATCGTTTGGAAACATGCGCGCATGAAACCTGGCTTTCATCTCGTTGAGCGAGTGCGGGCACGCCTGAGAACCGTCTCAGGAGTAACTGAGAAACGGATGTTTGGGAGCGTCGGGTTTCTGATCCGCGGCAAGCTGGCGATTGGCGCGCGACCAGAGCGTATCATGTGTCGGGTGCCTCCCACGTCGTCGGCGCGTCTTCTGGAACAGGGACACTGTCGTGCTGTTGTGATGAGGGGCCGCACGATGAAAGGATATGTCCACGTGGACGCCGCTGACGTAGCCACTGCGCGATCGCTTGAGCGATGGATTGCATTGGTGCTGGAGCACAACCGGTCGCTCACCGATTGACGATCCAACGGGCGCCTCAACGGCCAGTTCCATCGGAGCGCAGGCCAGTTTAGTCCTGCCGAGACGCGGCCAGTCGCAACTGGCACCGATTGCAGAATGGTCGGGGCGGTGAGATTCGAACTCACGACCTCTACGTCCCGAACGTAGCGCTCTACCAGGCTAAGCTACGCCCCGATTCCTTCTGCGGAGCTCGATCGCTCCAGCGGAAGGCGGAGGAAAAGCCAGCAGTCTGGCTTCGGCAAACAAAATCTCGTCCTACTGCTTATCACCCGCCGAAAAATTTGGTGGCAGGTGTGCGCGACTTTCGCGTCTGCTGGAGAGGCTTAATCACTCCCATGCAGCCTAAAAAAATCGCCTTTCTCACCGCCGGCGGCCTTGCACCTTGCTTGAACGCGGCGGTGGCCGGACTCATCGATCGTTACACGCGTCTCGCGCCGCAGGTTGAACTGCTCTGCTATCGGAGCGGCTACAAGGGCCTCCTGCTGGGCGATAGCATCAAGGTGACTTCCGAGATGCGCGCGTCGGCCAGCGTGCTCCGCGAGCATGGCGGAAGTGCAATCGGCAACAGCCGTGTGAAGCTCACGAACGTGAAGGACTGCGTAAAGCGCGGTCTGGTGAAGGAAGGTCAAGATCCCCGCAAAGTGGCTGCGGATCAGCTCGTGCGCGACGGCGTGGACGTTTTGCACACGATCGGTGGCGACGACACCAACACGGTGGCGGCGGACCTTGCGGCGTATCTCAAAACCAACGGTTACAACCTCACGGTCATCGGTCTGCCGAAGACGATCGACAACGACATCATTCCCATTCGTCAGAGTCTCGGTGCGTGGACCGCGGCGGAAGAGGGCGCCGCTTTCTTCGAGCACGTGGTCGCCGAACATGGTGCCAACTCGCGGATGTTAATCATCCACGAAATCATGGGCCGCCACTGTGGCTGGCTGACGGCTCAGACCGCACGCGTTTATCAGGAACGGCTGGCCAAACGCACGTTTGCACCCGGTCTCGGCCTCAGCCGCGAACGCTTGTCGGTTCACGGCGTGTTTGTCCC
The DNA here is from genome assembly GCA_024707325.1 of Opitutus sp. GTDB lineage: Bacteria > Verrucomicrobiota > Verrucomicrobiia > Opitutales > Opitutaceae > Opitutus. The sequence continues at coordinate 2,146,477 of JANPZY010000001.1, forward strand.
TGAACTGCATCTCGACATCGAAACGGAAGCGCAGCGCCTGAAGAAGATCATGGATGAGCAGGATAACGTGAACCTGTTCATCAGCGAAGGAGCCGGCGTGGACAGCATCGTCGCCGAGCTCACTGCGCGGGGCGAGGAAGTGCCGCGGGACGCGTTCGGCCACGTGAAGCTGGATGCGGTGAACGTGGGTAAGTGGTTTGGAGATCGTTTCGCCAAGATGCTCGGAGCAGAGAAGGTGCTGGTGCAGAAGAGTGGTTACTACGCTCGTGCTTCTGCGGCCAATAGCGCCGATCTGGCGTTGATCGATCGCTGCGTGGACTTGGCGGTTGATACGGCGCTGAAAGGCGGCGTCGGCGGCGTGACGGGTGAAGACGAGGAACGTGGAAACGAGCTTCGTGTGATCGAGTTCCCGCGGATCAAGGGAGCGAAACCGTTCGACGTGGAGGCACCTTGGTTTTCCGAGCTGCTTCAATCGATGGGGCAACCGCTCGTGCCTGCAGCTGCACACTGATCGAGCAGGATAGACCTCAAAACGGGCGCCCGCGTATTTGCGGGCGCTTTTTTTACGTTCACCTCCGGGCGGAAGGAGAGGAAGTATACGGGCACAAAAAAGCTCGAGGTTTCCCTCGAGCTTGAAATGTCAGCGATCGTTGGATCCTCAGGACTTGGTCGGAGGAGTCGGCGGGCGCACGAGAGCGCTCTCGGCGGCGCGACGAGCGATGATGTCGGTGAGGCGCTGGTGCTCGATCTCGGCGTTTCGCTTCTCGACCCGGGCGCGCTCGACCTGCTTGGCGAATTCAAACGCCTCGCGGTTAAGCTTTTCCTTGTCGGTGCGAAGCTGGTTCAGCTCGATTTCGAGAGCGCCGACCCGCTTGTTGTAAGCGTCGGCCTTCGCATTGTATTCGTCGGTAGACTGCTGGATTTCGCGACCGGCAGCTTCCCACTTGGCAATGCGCTCGTCTTCCTTGCGCTTTTCTTCCGCGGCGCGCTCGGCGGCGCGGCGCTCAGCGTCCTGGCGGGCCTTCTCTTCGATCGCCGCCTTGCGGTCAGCTTCTTCCTTCTGCTGGCGCGCGACTTCTTCCTGTCGGGCTTTCTCGCGAATCTCGGCTTCCTTGGTGTGCGAGAAGTAGAAGAACATGAAGACGGCGAGCATGCCGCCCACAGAAATGACGTAGGTCCATTTTTTCATGGTGGAGTAAGTGAGCCGGGTTAGGAGTTCTTCTTGGAGGCGGCGGCAGCGGCATCAGCAGCGGCGCGAGCCTGGTCGGCAGCGCCGATCTTCTCGACGACTTCCGTGAGCTTCTTGGTGTTGCTCTCGGCCTGCTTCACAAAGTCCTTGAGGAAGTTGTATTCGTCTTGGGAGCGGCGACGGTCTTCCTGCAGCTTCGCGATGATTTCCTTCTCAGCCTTCACGTCCTTTTCGAGACGTTCGACCTGCTGGGCGAGGCGAGCTTGATCGCGGTTGGCCTTGTCGCGCGCATCAATGGCGGCCTGACGCTCTTCGCGGTCCTGCTTGTCCTTGGCCTCCTTGGCCTCCTTTTCCTTTTGCGACGCTCCTGAGCGGCGAGGGCATCCTTGATCGCGATTTCGCGATTCTTGGCTTCTTCGCGAAGCTTGTCCTCCTTTGCCTTACGAATGGCGGCCTTCTTGGCCTCTTCCTTGGCCTCGAATTCCGAATTGAAGTTCCAGTAGACTGCGCCGAACGCAATCAAACCGATGAGGGGGACAAGGAAGTAAACGTAGGTCTTCTTCATGAGTGTAAGGATGGGGCTGGAACTTAGGCGCTGGTGTTTACCGCCGCGCGCTGAGCTTCACGTTCGCGAATGGCCTCTTCGATAGCGGTCTTGAGGCGGGGGAGCTGGTTATCGCTCTTCGACTCGGGCAGCGAGAGCGCCTTGTTGGCGGCTGCGAGCGCTTCGTCAAAGCGAGACAGTTCGTAGCAAACGTAGGAGAGGAAACCGTAAACGGCGGCCGGCTTGTCGAGATTACCCTTCTTCACCGCGGACTGGAGGGCATCGTAAGCTTCGGTCGTCTTGTTGAGGCCGTAGAAGATCTGGCCGATCTGGAAGTCCAGCTGGCCGGCCTTCGGGAAGTGCTTGGCGGCTTCCTTAAGCGCGTCGATGGCCTGGAATGGGCGGTCGACTTGCTGGTAAGAGTAGGCGAGGAGTTCCCAGTTCTTCTGCTCCGACTCGATGGTGCCTTTGCGCAGGCCGGCATGGAGGAGCTCGGTGGCTTGACCGAACTGGCCGACATTGAAGTAAACACCGACCAAGTTGTAGTTCTCCTTGGGTGTGTTCATGAAACCGAGCGCCTGGGCACGCTCGATGGCGAGGATCGCGCGGATGTTGTTCTCGCGGGCCTTCTGCTCGTCCTTGTCCTGGCCAAGATTCAGATAAACGCCGGCGAGCTGCGCCCAGTAATCCTTCTTTTGAGGATACTTTTTGACGAGCAGCTCGAGGATCTCCGCGGCGCGCACGTAATCGGGCGGGTCCTTCTGTTGGCAGATCGCCAGAGCGAGCGCGTAAAGGTTCTCCTTCGGGTGGGCGCTCATGCGCAGCGCCTTCTCCACTTCAGATTCAGCCGCGGAGAGGGAAGCGCGGTCGATCTTTTCGGGATTAAATACCGCCAAATTGTAGAGGAGCGAAGCGTGGAAAAGCACCGCGTCTTGTTGCGTCGCGTCGCTCGCCGGCTTCGTGCTGCGCGCGAGCCACTTTTCCAAGTAAGAGTTGGCCTTCAGATAACCTTCGCGCTGTTCGGCAGGAACTTTCGAGGAGGCTGCTTCCTGATAGTAAATCTGCGCCAGGAAATAGATCATGTCCTGGACAACGTTTACGCGGAAGAAATTCGGGTGCTTCTCGCTGATCGCGAGAGCAGTTTCCATCGGCTTGATCGCCTTGGCGTATTCGGCCTTCTGCAAGTAGATCTTGCCGATCGTGTCGGAGAGGAAGGCCAGATCGAACGTGTCGGGTTTCGCCTTCGCCGCGAGGCCGGAAAGGAGCGCGAGAGCGCCATCCCAGTCCTTGGCGTCCAACAGGGGCCGGAGCTTTTCGAGCCCTTCAGAGACGGACTCTGAGAGCTCGGGCTGCGCGTTCGATTGGGCAGGGAGCACCACCGGAGTGGCGAGGGCAAGCACAAGAACAGCCCGAAGCCACTTCGAACGGCGTGTGCTGAAGGGTTGAGACGAAACGGGATTCACGATGATCAATTGTCGTTAAGTGTGAAGGAGATGGGCTGCTGAACGCGCGTGTTGACCACGCGTCCGCCTCTCTTTCCCGGACGGAACTTCCACTTCGAAACAGCTTGGACCGCAGAAGCTTCAAACTCGCGTTGCGTAGAGCGGACCGCGTAGGCGTTGCGCACGTCGCCGTTGGTATCGACGATGAACTCAACCAGCACCTCGCCGGTGATGCCCTGGCGTTTCATATCGAAGGGATATTGAGGCTGCGCGCGGAAGCGGGGCTGCGGCTGCTGATCGAGCTGAGAAATGTCGAAAACTTCGATGCCTTTGCCGAGACCAGAGGGGCGACCCTGCGGGATGGAGATCACGCCGGTGACAGGCTTGAGGCCTTCCGGGGGCGGGGGCTGGACTTGCTGAACGAACGAGTCGACCTGCACGATTTGCGGCACGTCGGTCTGCATGGGAGGGGCGAAGTCGACGACTGCCGAGGGCGCTTCGTCGGAGGAATCCATCGGCTCCGGTTCGTCAGGCTCGATCTTCGGCATCTCCATCAACTGGATGACCTGCTCCTCCTTCTGGACGGTAACGGGTTTGGGGCCTTCTTTGAGAGCTTCGCCAAGCCAAGCGATACCTCCGTGAAGAGAGAGAGAGACCAGAATGCCAATGATTAGATCGCGACGCATGGTGTGTGGAATTTAGCGGCCGGTGCCCGTGACACGCGTTTCGACGGAGACTTGCTGGATGCCCGCCTTACGAACTTCGTCCAATGCCATGACGGTAATGCCAAACTTGGCCTTATCGTCGCCGGCGATGAGGACGCGCGGATTGGGAACCTGCGTCTTGTATTGCGCCAGACGCGGAGCGATTTCGCTGAGATTGATGAGTTCTTTGTTCCAGTAGCAGGTGCCCTGGTCGGAGATCTGCAAGCGGACCGTGTCATCCTGATCCGACGCCTTCGAGGCTGAGGGCGAAGCGACCGGGAGGTTCACCGGGACCGAATTGATTTTATTCAGCGAGAGCGTGAAGAGAACGAACGTGGCGAGAAGGAAGAAGACCACGTCAATGAGAGGGATGATCTCAATGCGTGCCTTCTTTTTGCCTTCTTCGGCGTGAAAGCTTGAACCGGCCATGATAGGTGACTGACGAGAGGGTTGAGGAGAACCGGATGCTCCTTAGGAGCTGCCGGGGCGCGCACGCGCGTTTCGATGAGAACCTTCTGGAAGCCCGCCTTGCGCACTTCGTCGAAGACGTAGATGGCCTGGCTGAAGAAGGCGTTGTCGTCGCCGTTGATGAGCACGCGCCCGTCCGGGTTGGCGGTTTTATACGCGCGAAGCCGGCTGAGGAATTCGTCCAGCGTCACGGGATCCTTATCCCAGCCGATGGTGCCTTCCTGAGTAACCGTGATCGTGACCGTTCCGGCCGGATCGCGCGTTTCGCCAGTGTCCGACTGTGGCAGGGTCACGCCTGCAAGACCGTTGGACTTGTTCAGCGAGAGGGTGAACAAGACAAAGGTCGCGAGGAGGAAGAAGACGACGTCGATCAGAGGAATGATCTCGATACGCGCTTTCTTCTTCCCGCCGCTATTGCCGCCTGAGGAACCTGCCATGGTTGGAGAGAGCTAAAGGATTAACGATGCACCGCGGATTTTCTTTGCAGAAAATCAGCGGGAGACGGACTCGGACTTCTTGATGAGGATCTCGAGAGCGTTGGACGCGTCGGCGACCTCGTGCTTGGCCTCTTCAGTGCGGGCGTTGAGATAGTTGTAGGGGAGGAGGCCCATGATGGCGATCGCGAGACCGCAAGCCGTCGCGATGAGCGCTTCGGCCACACCACCGGTGATCGCACCAGCGGCGGAGCTGAGGTCACCGCTCATGCTACCGAAGGTCTTCATCATACCCGTAACGGTGCCGAGAAGACCGAGGAGAGGGGCGGCGGTGATCACGGTATCCAGCGTGGCCATACCTTGTTGGAAGCGGGCGAGCTCCTGGCTGGCGGCGCGGATGAACGCGTTGTGCATCGAGTATTCCTTGTTGTTCAAGCTGTAGACAAGGATGCGAGCAACGAAGTCCTTGCTCTGCTTGCCGACGGCGAGGGCGCCATCGATGTCGCCCTTTTCGACGTTCTCGAGCATCTTCTCGACCACCTCGGGTTCGCGGTGGCTGTTTTCACGGAGAATGAACAACATGCGCTCGACGATCACGGTGATGCCGAGGAAGGAGACCAACAGGATCGGCCACATGATGGGGCCGCCGTGTTTGAACAACTCCATAACAGTGGCATCTCCGAGGAGGAACGCGAGGGGGAGGCTTTGCATGATCATAAGGAAGGCAGTTTAGATTTTGGACAAATTCCTAACGAAAAGGTTGTGTAATCTACTTGCAGGTTTTCCTGTCTTGAAGGATGCTGGTTTCACATTGACGCCGGCACCCACAAGTAGGGTCGCCGCATAGCAGATCCCGGACCGTTTTTGACGTGTTTTCCGGATCTTACGTTCAATGTCCTGCAAGATATTTTAAGCATTCGCCGAGGGGTGATTGGCGCAGAAGGAGGATGACAGAAGCGCGAACTAGGCTTCATCAAAACTGGGGTGTCAACTTACTTTGGCGCGAAAATATATTATGCGCAGTGAACGTCAAAAAATGGCTGCCCGGCTAGGACTCGAACCTAGACAAGCAGAGTCAGAATCTGCTGTGCTACCATTACACCACCAGGCAGTGGAAATTTTCTGAAGTCGCGAGATCGTCGGAGTCGCTTTTAACGGTGGAATGGAGCCGGCGATGGGATTCGAACCCGCAACCGCCTGTTTACAAAACAGGTGCTCTACCGTTGAGCTACGCCGGCGCATTTCTCGCAGCGCTCGCCAAACATAATTAACTGGAAAAAAACAGCTTCGGTCAGTTTTGGTCATCCCCGATGGGGTATCGGGGGGGATTGTTGGTGGCTCCCCGGGGACTCGAACCCCGAACCTACTGATTAAGAGTCAGCTGCTCTACCATTGAGCTAGGAAGCCAAAAACAAGAGGGAAAAAAGCTCACGAGGCGGCGGAGCTTGTCAACGCGATTTCATGGGGCAGGGGGCAAATTTTCATTGGGTTATCGGTCGTTCGACCGGACTCACTCGGGGAGGTAACGTCAGACGACGAAGAACACCGCTGCACCCTAAATCCCTTTCGGAAAATGAGCACTAAGGTGTCTCTGCTCGCCGGACATCTTCGTGCGCCGTCGCAGAAATCTCAATCGCGGCAAGGTTCGGCCACACGTCGCTGATCCAGCTTTCGCGCCGCACGAGATCTCGCAGAGGCACCATCACGAAAGCGCGCTCGGTCATGCGGGGATGAGGCAGCTGCAGCTCGGCGGACGACCGCGTTTCGCCTTCGAAGCAGAGAAGATCAATGTCCAGCGTGCGTGGTCCCCAGCGCACGGTGCGCTCGCGCCCGAAATGAGTTTCCACGGACATTGTCAGCTGCAGGAGTTCTTCGGGCGAGCGCGAGGTGCGCAGTGCGAGCACCGCATTCAGGAACGTCGGTTGATCCGTGAGCCCAACGGGAGCGGTTTCGAAAAAATCCGATGAGCTGACTTCGCTCACGCCCGCGCTGCTGCGTAGCATCGCGATTGCGGCGCGAAGCGTCCCCGCTCGATCGCCGAGATTGCTACCGATCCCTAGCAAAGCTCGTCTCGACTGCTCTTTCACGAGTCTTGATGCGGAGACCGTTCGCGCCGAATGCGAACGGCTACGCCGCTGAACTGAAAATTCACCGGCGGACGCGGTTTCAGGATCTCCACGGTCACTGCTTGCACGGCGGGAAAACGTGCGAGCAGAGCGCCCGCCACCGATTCTGCGAGCGTCTCGATCAGATACTTGTGGGTGCCTTCGATGATTTCTCTCACGACCGCCTGCGCGGCGCAGTAGTCGATCGTCAGATCGAGCCGATCGGTTTTTCCCGCTTCGTGGAGTGGCAGCTCTAGTTCGATCGTCGCCGAAAATGGCTGCCCCGTTTCTGCCTCCTCAGGCAAAACGCCATGGCGCGCCACAAAGTGGAGGTCTCGGAGGATCAGTTTGTCCATCGTGGGGCTGGGATGCTCCTTAGGCAGACTGGAATCGCAAGCCCGCCTTGAGCGCGTCGGCTACCTTCAGAAAAGGCACGACTTCATCGACGTCGTGCACCCGCACCATGCTGCAGCCTTGCTGAACGCCCCACACCGCGGTGGCGGCGGTGCCCTCGGCGCGACGATTTACCTCGGTCCCGAGCACCAACCCCAAGGTGGATTTGCGGGAGGTGCCGATCAGCACCGGATAACCCCACGCGCAAATTCGCCCAAGATCTCGGATGACCGCGAGATTCTGCGCTGGCGTCTTCGCAAACCCAAAGCCCGGATCTAGCCAAATCTGGTGCCGCGCTATTCCCGCTTTCTCGGCGAGATGCAGGCTGCACTTCAGATCCGTTTCGAAATCCGCCCAGAAGTCGACGTAGTTCCGGTCCGGCCGGTTGTGCATCAGAATAACGGGGCAACCGAGTGCAGCGGCGACCGACGCCATCGGCGAAACCGGTCGGGTGCCGGGCTGAACTTTGCTCCCGCCCGGTTTCGTTTCGTTTCTTAATTCCTCCCGCTGCTCGGGAGTGAGCCCGTGGCTCAGGCCCCAAACGTCATTAATGATATCCGCTCCCGCGCGAACCGCTGCCTGCGCGACCTCGGCCTTATAGGTATCTACCGAAAGCGCTGCCTGCGGAAAGGCGCGCCGCAGAGCTTCGATCGCGGGGAGCACGCGGTTGAGCTCCTCGTCCGCCGAGACCGCAGCAGCGCCGGGGCGAGTTGATTCGCCACCCACATCCAGCACGTCTGCGCCCGCAGCGATCAGCGCTCCGGCTCGGTCTACGATGGCTTGCAGCGAATCGAGATGCCCCCCGTCGGAAAACGAATCCGGCGTCACGTTCAGGATCGCCATGATCAATGTGCGATCTCCGACGTGGGGGAGGGGACGGCCGTGGGGGCTCTGCCAGGACTGCATGGCACCATCGGGACGGAGCTGCTCGTGGTTTTCCACCTGAAATTTGCGCTGAATGAGAGTGACGAAATCCCTTCGTTTGCGAAGTTCGTGCTCCATGTTTCATCCGTCCGTCCCAGTCTCTGCATCGCGCGCTGCCGCCATGCCGTGTGTGACGCTCGATGATTGGGTGCGCTGGCAGGTGGAGGGCTACACGTGCTTGCCTTTCGCCTGCTGGCTGAGTGAAGCGAAGGTGCCTCGGCAATGGCGGGACCTGCTCGATTCGCCGACCGCTGTGCTCCTCGAGAGTGGGCACGGTGACGGATTTACCTACTTCTGCCGCCGTCCGGCTCGCGTTGTCGTGGGTGACGAGACGAGCGCGTCGATCACTTCGTCCGCGACGATTGAAGTGCCCGAACAGCGAACCGGTTCGCCACTCGAGATTGCCACGGCCTTCGCATCGGAACGCCGTGCACCTGCGATCCTGGGTTGGCCTGCGATCACGACGGGTGTTCTGGCGCTCTTCGGTTACGATCTGGTGCAGACGTGGGAAAAGATCTCCCGCCGCGCCGCACGCGATCTCGCTCTTCCCCTGTATGTCTTGGTGGAGCCTGCGGAGCTTTTCGTTTACGATCACGATGAGCGGCGGCTCGGTGTGGTGGTCTGGCGCGACGTTGCTGCTGATAGCGTGGGAGCGCAATTCGTTGCCGCGCGTCTCGCTGCCGATGCCGCCATCGACGCGTGGCTGCGCGCAAGCGATCCCGAGTCGAGCCACGTTGCGGACAGCGCCGCGCCTGTGAACGCACCGAGTCCAGCGCCCGTGCTTTCCTTTTCGCGCGAAAGTTTCTGCGAAGCGGTGCGCCGGGTGCAGGCCTACATTGCCGATGGTCATACCTATCAGGTGAATCTTTCCCTTCGCGAAAGTCGTGCGACGCACAGTCCGCCCGAGGCGATCTACGAAGCACTGCGCGCGATCAATCCGTCGCCTTACATGGGTTTCGTGCGCACACCGCAGTTCAGTCTCGTGTGCGGTTCGCCCGAGTTGCTGGTGCGCGTAAAAGATAACGTGGTGAGTTCACGCCCGATCGCCGGCACGCGTCCACGCGGGAGTCTGCCTGAGGACGACGCGTCATTGTCCGCCGAGTTGTTCGCGAGTCCGAAGGAGCGCGCGGAGCACCTCATGTTGGTCGATCTTATCCGCAACGACATCGGCCGCGTGGCCAGCCACGGGAGTGTGGTCGTGCGCGAGTTCATGGCGTTGGAAAAATACTCTCACGTCATGCACATCGTCTCGCAGGTCGAGGGACGACTCGCGCCGGACGTTGGCACTGCCGAAATCGTGCGTTCGATGTTCCCTGGAGGCACGATCACCGGCTGCCCCAAGGTCCGCACGATGGAAATTATCGAGGAACTGGAGCCGGTCGGTCGCGGATTCTACACGGGAGCGCTGGGCTGGATCACTGCGAACGGCGAACTGGAACTCAACATCATCATCCGCTCGATGCTGGTGAAGGACGGCGTCGCGCACGTTCAAGCAGGCGCCGGCATCGTCGCTGACTCCGTTCCCGAACGCGAACTCGACGAATCACTCCGAAAAGCCAAGGCCTTGTGGGTCGCGCTCGAGCGTGCCTCCGCGGCCCCGTCGTCATGAACCCTGCCGAACTTGTTTTCTTCGATGGCGCGTTGCGTCCCGCGAGCGAGGCGGGCTTTCGCGTCGACGATCACGGCGTGTTGTTCGGCTGCGGGTTCTTCGAAACTTTCCGCACGAGTGGCGGGCGTCCTCACGACTGGAGCCGTCATCGCGACCGGCTCTTCACGGCGTGCGAGCGAGCGGGGATCGAGTTGCCGGTGACTTTTCTCGCGTGGTTCGAGCCGGCGCTGGCGATGGCCTGCCGTGGTTTGTTGGACGCGCGCGGTTGGGCCGAAGGCGTGTTTCGCTACACGATCACGAGTGGAGCGCCTTCTTCTGATGGTCGCTATCGTAAGCCGCGAGAACTGCTGTCGGTGCGCGAACTGCCTCCGGAGCCGCCTCCGCACGGCGTTGCGCTGCGCCTTCTGCACCTGCGGCGCGACACGGGCGAATGGCTGCCGCGTCCGAAAAGCGTCAACTACGCCAACGCCCAAGCCGGACTGCGCGAACTCACTTCCCGCGGTGCCGATGCGGCCGACGAAGGACTCTTCCTGAGTGCGGACGGATTTATCGTGGAAACACCGCGACAGAATCTCGCCTGGCTTTACGGCGACGAGATTTTCACGCCGGCGACCGAACTCGGATGCGTGGCCGGCACCGGCCTTTCCTGGGTCTTCGACCAAGGGCTCGCGTCGCGTTATGTGCGGGCGAGGGTCGAGGATATCGCGGGCGCCGATGCTGTGTTTGCAGTGAACGCCGTCCGCGGCATCACGCCCGTGGCCTCTATCTGGGATGCTGCTGATCAAAACCAAATCCTCACCTTCGATTCGGCGGTAAACGAAAAGATCGTCTGGCTGCGGCAGCGGTGGACGGCGGCGTTGGCGGCTACCGCCGCTGCGCGATGAAAAGCGAAGGCTCTCGGAAATGAACTACGCGAACGCGTGCGAATACCTGCTTCGACTAAAATCCCGCGGTGTCGCGCTTGGACTGGAGCGGATGCAAGCGTGGGTCGCTGCGCTGGGGAATCCGCATTTCGCCGTTCCGTGTATCCACTTGGCTGGGACAAACGGCAAAGGTTCCGTGGCTGCGATCCTCGAGGCAATTTTGCGCGTAGCGGGTTGGCGCGTCGGTCTCTACACCTCGCCGCATCTGGTTCGGCTCGGCGAACGAATCCAGATCAACCGCGAACCGCTCTCGAACGAGCAGATCGCCGGATGGGTGGGGGAGCTCGCGCCCATCGCCGATCGACTTGCATCCGCGGCGGATTCCCCCGGCGGCCCGAGCTATTTCGAGTTCATGACAGGGATGGCTTTCGCGCATTTTCAGCGCGAGAAATGCGACATTGCCGTGATCGAAACCGGCCTCGGCGGGCGGCTCGACGCGACGAACGTCGTCGCTCCCCTCGCGACCGGTATCACGTCGATCGGATTCGATCATTGCGAGATGTTGGGCGGCACCCTCGACGCCATCGCTCGCGAGAAGGCCGGTATCATAAAACCGAATACGCCGCTCGCGATTGGCATCCTTCCTTCTGCAGCCGAAACGGTGGTGCGTGAAGTCGCCGCGCAGAAAAACGCCGCCGTCTCTTCCGTTCGCGAAACATTTGGCGATGATCCTGCGCGGTATCCCCGATCCGCGCTCGCGGGAGTGCATCAGCGGATCAACGCCGCCACCGCCACGCTTCTCGCGCGCAGTTTGTCGGCGCACTGGCGCATTGATGATGCCACGATCGCCGCCGGCCTCGCCGGCGTGAACTGGCCCGGACGCTGGCAGCGTTTCGAGATCGACGGACGCCTCGTCGTCGTGGACTCGAGTCACAACGAAGAGGGCGCACGTTCGCTCTCTTTGCTGCTCGATGAACTGTGCGCCGAACGCGGGCGTCCACCGATCGTGGTCGTGGGCGTCTTGGGTGCAAACCGAGCCAGGCCACTACTCGAAGTGGTGACCCGCCGCGCTGCGCAGATCGTCTTTGTCGTGCCGGACCAGCCGCGCGCGTGTTCGTTCGAGGATCTGGAGAGCCTGCTTTCGGATTCGCCTCGTCCGCCCGTTTCTCGATCTTCTGTGTCCGAGCTGTTTCCATCCCGCAATCGCTGTGCATTGGGCTCGCCGAGTGACACCATCGTGGTGACCGGGTCGATCTACCTTGCGGGCGAGGTGCTTGCCCGTCTCGAAGGTCGTGCCGACGGTCCGGAGAGCCGTTTGCAGGACTTCTAGCCCCGCAAAAGCCCCAACTTTACCCTTTACAGCCTCCCGGCCGTTCTCTGTTTTCGACCGCTCTTCCCATGCAAAAGACCAAAAAGTCCGTTGCCAAGCGCTTCAAGCTGACCGCCAAGGGCAAGCTCGTGCGCCGCACGCCGGGATTCCGTCACTTGCTGGCCTCCAAGAGCACGAAGCAGAAGCGTCGTGCCTCGCGGGACAAGCTCGTGGCTGACGGTCACGCGGAGGCGCTCAAGCGCGCCCTTCCGTTCGGCCTCTAAACCTCCGACGCGCGTATCTATAACTTCGCAGCCAGGTGATCACTTAGCCGACCTAGCCGCGACTAACCTATAAAGGAATAAACCAACATGGCTCGTGCAACTAACTCCCCCGCGTCGCGCAAGCGCCGCAAGAAAGTGCTGAAATACGCCAAGGGCTATTTCGGCAACAAATCGAAGCTGTTCCGCTACGCCAAGGAAGCGGTTCAGCACGCCTGGCAATACGCCTACGCTGCTCGCCGCAAGAAGAAGGGCGACTTCCGCAGCCTCTGGATCGTGCGCCTTAACGCGGCCTGCCGCGCTAACAACATCAGCTACAGCCGCTTCATCGAAGGTCTGAAGGCCGCCAACATCGGCCTCGACCGCAAGGTCCTCAGCGACCTCGCGATTCGCGATGAGGTCGCCTTTGCCGCCCTGGTCAAGCAAGCCCAGGACGCGTTGAAGGCCAAGGCCGCTGCTGCGAAAGCCTAATCGCCTGACAATACGCGAGCCGGGATAAGGCTCGCCTCCCTGTCTCACTTTACGGAGGACGGGCCTCGATACCGGGGCGCCGTCCTCTTTCGTTTTCCACCACGCACGCGGCACGTCGCCAACTCCCAAGGATTTCTCTGTGAACTCCGTGCCTCTGTGGTTCAATTGATCTTCCCCATGCAGGAACAACTCTCCGCTCTCACCGCCAAGGCTCAGACCGAATTTGCTTCGCTGAAAACGCGCCCCGAGTTCGAAGCCGCCAAGGCCCGCTACGTGGGCCCCAACGGCGAACTCACCGCGCTCATGAAGCAGATGGGTTCCCTGCCGAAGGAGCAAAAGCCGGTCGTCGGCAAACTCATCAACGAGGCCAAGACGCAGATCGCCGCGCTCCTCGAGGCCGCGCTCCGCACGATCGAGTCTACCGAACTTCAAGCGCAGCTCGGGCCCGCGATCGACCCGACGCTCCCGTCGCCTGATTTCGGTCCCGGCACGTCCCACCCGCTCACGCTGGTGCGGGAGGAGATGTGCCGCATCCTCCGCAAGGTCGGCTTCACGGTCGCCGACGGCCCGGAAGTCGAGACGGAGTATTACTGCTTCGACGCGCTCAACACGCCGGCCGATCACCCCGCGCGCGACGCGCAGGACACGTTTTATCTCCCGACGTCCGCCCGCTTCGGCAACGTCTCGAAAAAGAATCCCGACGAGAAATATCTGCTGCGCACGCACACCTCGTCGGTGCAGATCCGCACGATGCTCAAGGGCGAACCACCGATCCGCATCGTTTCGCCCGGCCGCGTGTATCGCCGCGACACGACCGACGCCACGCACTCGGCGAATTTTCACCAGCTCGAGTGCCTCTACGTGGACAAGAACGTCACCGTCCGCGACCTGAAGGCGCTGCTCGACTACATCTTCGCCTCGCTCCTCGGCAAAGAAACGAAGACCCGCTTCCGTCCGCACTACTTCGGCTACACCGAGCCGAGCTTCGAAGTGGATCTCTCCGCCAAGCACCTGCCCAAGGTGAGGAAGGAGTGGATCGAGATCGGCGGTTGCGGCATGGTCGATCCGACCGTGTTCGAGGCCGTCGGCTACGATCCCGAAGTCTGGAGCGGTTATGCGTTCGGCATGGGTCTCGAGCGCCTCGCGATGCTGCTCTACGGCATCGATGACATCCGCTACTTCTACCAAAACGACCTCCGCTTCCTGAAACAATTCGCCTGACGAACCAAGTTACACAGAGGGCACGAGAGGACTCACGAAGAGCACAGAGAAAATCCAACCTCATCCTCCGTGACCCCTGTGCCGCCTCTGGTGCCCTTTGTGTAATCTCCGACTTCTTCCCGTGAAAATTTCTCTCAACTGGCTCCGCGACTACGTCGACCTCACGGCTTCGGCCGACGAAATCTGCCGTGCGATCACTTTCCTCGGCTTCGAGGTCGAGCAGGTCATCTCCACCGGCGCGCCGAAACTCGATAACGTCATCGTCGGCGAGATCCTCACGCGCGACAAACACCCCAACGCCGACAAGCTCTCGGTCTGCACCGTCGACGTCGGCCCGGCCGGTGGCGTGAAAACCATCGTCTGCGGCGCGCCCAATTGCGACGCCGGCAACCGCGTGCCCGTCGCGCTCCCCGGCGCCGTGCTCCCGGGTAATTTCGTCATCAAGCAATCGAAGATCCGCGGCCAGTCTTCCGACGGCATGATGTGCGCCGCCGACGAACTCGGTATCGGTTCCGATCACGCGGGACTATTGCTGCTCACGGGCTCGCCCGCGCTCGGCACGCCGATCAACGACGTGCTGCCTCCCGGCGACACGGTGTTCGACATCGAGATCACGCCCAATCGCCCTGACGCGCTTTCGCACCTCGGCATCGCTCGCGAACTCGCTGCGTGGTTCAAGCTCCCGCTCAAATACCCGCAGGAAAAATTCCGCGGCGACGTGGGCTCGGCTGCGCGCCCCGATCTGCTGCGCAATGTTTCCGTTCTTTCTGCCGAAGACTGCCCGCTCTACACCGCGCACGTCATCACCGGCATCAAGATCGGTCCGTCGCCCGATTGGATGCAGCGCCGCCTCGCGGCCGTGGGCCTTCGTCCGATCAACAACGTCGTCGACGTCGGCAACTACGTGATGCTCGAGACCGGCCAGCCGCTGCACGCGTTCGACGCGAAGAAACTCGGTGGCAACGAAATCGTCGTCCGCCGCGCCACCGAGGGTGAGAAACTCACCACGCTCGACGGCAAGGAGCGCACGCTCACCAACCAGATGCTCGTGATCGCCGACGCGGAAAAGCCGGTCGTCGTTGCCGGCATCATGGGCGGCGAGAACTCCGGCGTGTCCGACGACACGACCGACCTCGTCCTCGAGTGCGCGATCTTCAAGCGCCAGTCCGTCCGCGCCACGTCGCGCAAACTCGGTCTCTCCTCCGATTCGTCCTACCGCTACGAGCGCGGCGTCGATCCGCATGGTGCGCTCGAAGCCGCGTGGCGCGCCATCGATCTCATCCTCGAAACCGCCGGCGGCCAGGTCGTCGGTCCGGTGTTCAAGATTGGCAGCGAAGTGCCGTGGCAGCGTGAGATCGTCGTCACGCACGACTACATCACCGAAAAACTCGGCTTCGATATTCCCGCCGAGGACATGCGCGCCGCATTCGAAGCGCTCGAACTCAAGATCACGCGCGAAGAACCTACCGACAAACGTGGCCCGGCGTGGACGGTTTCCGTTCCGAGCTGGCGCGACGACCTCGATCGTCCGATCGATCTCGTCGAGGAAGTGCTCCGCATTTACGGCACGGAGAAAATTCCTGCCACGGTCGTCACGTCGCCCGGTCTCGTGCGCGATGACGACTCGATCGTTCATTTCAATCGCCGCGTGACCGATTACCTCGTGGGCCACGATTTCCACGAGTGCGTCAACTACACGCTGCGTCCCGCGAAGGAACTCGCCGCTTGGGTGCCGCAGACTGCGGCTGCCGAGCTCGCGCTGGCGAATCCGTTCGTCGAAGACCAGTCGCACCTGCGGCCCACGTTGATCTCGGGCCTGCTCGAATCGCTGAAACTCAATCAGTCTCGCGGCGTCGCGGTTTCGCGCCTCTTCGAAACCGGTCGCGTGTTTCTCGAGCACAACGGTCAGAATCTCGAGTGCGCGGGCGTCGGCTTCATCATCGCCGAAGACGCCGACCGCCGCTGGAAGCAGCGCGAAGGCGCCGACTTCTTCGCCGCGAAGCATCACATCGCTGCGCTCGCGACTGCGGCCGGCATCGATTTCGCGCGCCAGCCGCTCGCGCCGGTTTCCGCGCCGACGTTCGGCTGGCAGGAAGGTCACGCTGCCGGCGCCGGCGAAGTTTCGCAGGGCGGCTGGACGGTTCGTCTCGGCCTCCTCGATCTCGCGATGACGAAAGCGCTCGGCATCGAGGGCAAAGTTTACGCCGGCATGTTCGCGATTCTGCCGGAGAAACTTTCCTCCGACACCGCGCGCCGCCGCTACTCCGACTTCAGCCTCTTCCCGGCCGCGCTGCGCGACCTCGCGCTCGTCGTCGATGTCGCCACGACGTCCGACGAAGTGCGCAAAACACTCACGAAGCTCGCGCGCGCCGCGGTCGGCAACGCCTTCGCGGTCGAAAACGTTTCCGTCTTCGACGTGTATCAAGGCACGGGCGTCCCCGAGGGCAAAAAGAGCCTCGCGTTCGCGCTCACGTTCCGCGCCGCCGACCGCACGTTGAAGGACGAGGAGGTCAACGCGGCCTTCCAAAAGATTCAGGACGAACTCGCGCGCACGACCGCCTGGGTCGTCCGCAAGTAAGTCCCGCGTCGCGCCAGATTCCGGCCCGGCTCGTGCCAATGTGCGCACCGAGTCGGGCCTTTTTTGCGTCCCGGGTCGGGACAAAGTCCGCACCGGGTCGAGCCAAGGTCCGTCCCACGTCGCGATAAGGTGCGGACAAGGTCGTGCCACGGTGCGGCACGAATCAGGTCGCGAGTCCGACGCTGGTGCTGAGGCGGATGAAATGCCGTGAGAGCGGGCTGGGCGAGTGCACGGGAACGGCGGGCACCTCACCGACGGTCAGCTCTGAAAACTCGCGGAGTTTCTCGATGAGATTTTCCTTCAACACGACTCCCGCGTGCAGCAACGGCAACTGATGCGTCGTCGCGGGCGGATACGCTTCGGCGAGGAGATCGAACGGCCGCAATTGTCCGGCGGCTTTCTCGAGGCGGGGACTGGCGTGCGTCACGAACGTCACGGTGACGATCGCCGAACCCAGTTTGTAGTGATGGCGGAGCGCCGGTTCTTCGGTGAGAAGCGGATTGAGCCGTTCGGGGTAGCCGAGCGCGTGAACGGGGAGCGGCGCCATGACTTCGCCGCCCATCGCCTGCAGCACGGAGCGCAGAGATTCGCGCAACGAAAGTTGCATGCGACTGCAAATAGAGCGCGCGGCGTCGCGGTCGGGCTGCTCGTATCCAAAATTTGAGCACAGTTGGCGGCGGCTGGCGTCGTCGACCTCGAGAAACATATCCAGCCATTGCTGTTCTTTCGTGAGCAGCAGGCTGGCCCACGCGACGACGCGCGCCTGCGGATTTCCCTGCGCCATGCGGAACGGCATGTTGGGTTCGCCGCAGTGGCGCATCGCGCCGGCGACGACCGTGTCGATCTGGTGTTTCTCGAGTGCGGCGACGCCGGTGGGGCGGGCGGGTGCGGAAATCTCGGGCGCGGCGGGAGCGGCTTCGGCCGCAGGTTGAGCAGGTTGTCCACGGCCAGCGGCGAGTTGGCGCTCGAGCTCGGCAATGCGATTGCGCAGCTCGGATTGTTGCTGGAGGTGACGCATCGCCAGGCGGAGACGCGCCTGAAGCTCGAGGATGTTGAACGGTTTCGAAATGAAATCGTCTGCTCCGGCGTCCAGGGCGGCGGCGAGGTCGGACTTTTCTTTTCGCGAGGTGAGGATCAGCAGGTAGGGCTGGATCTCGAACGTGTGCTGACGGAGTTTGGTGCAGAGTTCGGGACCGCTGAGGCCGGGCATCATCCAGTCGAGCACCGCGATTTGCGGTGCGCCGGGCTCGGTCATCACGCGCAAAGCGCTAAGCCCGTCCTCCGCGACAACGACATCGTAGTTCGATTGCCGCAGAAACGTGGACAGGACCTTTCTGGCGACGGGGTCATCGTCAGCGACCAGAATTGTCATGGGGTGGGGTGCCTCTTTATCGGCACGAAAACGAAACGCTTGAGCGGCATCGGGCCGCTTCAGCGAAGTTTTCCCATTATTCCGGAGAAGCGAAAATCGCTCGCAACGAAGAGTCCGCGATCGGGGCCGCTCGCCGTCGGTCCGCGCTAAAGTTCGGCCGCGACGTGGCTGACGTGGTTGCGGTTGTAGTGCCGCGCGAGAGCGGACACGCGGTGCACGTCGATGAGCGGCGGATGTTCGCGGCCTTGAGCGTCGATGCCGATGCGATCGATCAACCGCTGCGTGAGCGCGAGGCCTTCGGGCATGAGCATGATTTCCTCAAGCTCCGGCGGCGGATACGAACGGACGAGCACGTCGAGACGGCGCAACTCGGTCGCGTTTTTGCGCACGAGCGGACTGCGCAGCGGAAGCAGTGACACGGAGACCGGCGTCTCGCCTGCGGCGAGGAACCAGGTCTTGCCGGTGCGGCGAGCCAGCGAGCGGAGCAGCGGAGAGCGTTCGCAAAGGGGAGCCTGCGGATCGAGCGGCGCGAAAAATGGCGTGCGGCGGCTGCGGAGTCGCTGCGTCAATCCATCGGTCAACGCGACCTGCAATCCCGCGCAAAACGTCTTCAGGTTCTCCGGCTCGGCGCGGACGCCGTGGGCTTGGGCGTAGAGCTGTTCCGCGGTGGCGATCGGCGCTTCGAGGAGAACGTCGATCCAGAGTTCCTCGCGCGTGAGAAGAAAACCCGACCAGCCAAGGACGACATGGTCGAAGTTTTCCGGCGGCGGCACGATGCGCATCGCCTGGCCACTGGCCGCCGAAAGCGCCTCGAGCAGAGCGGGCTCGATCAGTTCGGATTGGAGTGCGCCGACATTGTCGAGAAGCGCGGCGGTCGCTTCGGTTTCGAGCGACTCGGGTTCGAAGAGTGCGATGTGCTCCTGAAGGGCGGCCTGCGACTGGGTGATCTGGCGGTGCAGGCCAAGTTGACGCTCGATGGCGCGCGCGGCTACGCGGAGCCGGGCCTGAGTCTCGACGATGTTGAAAGGCTTGATGAGAAAATCGTCGGCGCCGGCATCGAGCGCGGTGGCGATGTCGTGTTTCTCTTTTCGGGCGCTGAGAATGATCAGATACGGCTGCACCGGAAACGTGTGCTCGCGGAGTTTGGTGCAAAGCTCGGGACCGCTCAGGCCCGGCATCATCCAGTCAAAGATCGCGACGTGGGGCGCATCGGGCCCCAGCATCACTTCGAGGGCCTGATTGCCGTTTTCGACGACAATCACGTCGTGTTGCGACTGGCGCAAAAACGTCTGCAGAACCTTGCGGGCGATGGTGTCGTCGTCGGCGACGAGGATCTTCATGAGGTGGACGCGCGGACGTTACGAATCGGAGCGGCGAGGACGAGCTGATTGTGGTGCGAAGAGGTGGTGGCGTTCGTCATCACCGTTTTGTCCGTTGCATTTGGAGACTCGCACCGCACGATTTCCGCGCTCATTTCCCCCATGTCGCAGCCGGCCGCCCTCAACATCGATCACGTCGCCAAACTGGCGCGCATTGCCCTGACGCCCGAGGAGAAGACGCGGTTTTCCGCGCAACTCGGCGATGTGCTCCATCACATCGAACAACTCTCGAAAGTGGACGTGAGCGGCGTGGAGCCGACCGCCCACGCGTTTCCCGTGGTCAACGTCTGGGCTGACGACGTCGCGCGCCCGGGACTGCCTGTCGCCGACGCGCTGCGCAACGCTCCCGCGCAACGCGACAACATGATCGTCGTGCCCAAGGTCGTGGAGTGACGCCCCGCTAACTCGCTCAGGATGGCCAAAGATATTTTCTACCAAACGATCGCCGAACTCTCGGCCGCGCTCGAAGCGAAACAGCTCTCGTCCGTCGAGCTCACGCGCGCCGTGATCGAACGCACCAAGGCCGTGGAGCCGCGCGTGCAGGCGTTCAACTCCTTCGATGAAGCCGATGCGCTCGCGCAGGCTGCTGCCTCCGACGCCCGCCGCGCCGCCGGCGAGGCGAGGGGACCGCTCGATGGCATCCCGATCGCGCTCAAAGACGTGATCGCGGTGAAGGACCAGCCGCTTACTGCGTCGAGCAAGATGCTCGCCAACTTCGTGTCGCCCTACGACGCGACGGTCACGCAAAAGCTCAAGCACGCCGGCGCGGTGTTGTGGGGACGTCTCAATCTCGACGAGTTCGCGATGGGTTCCTCGACGGAAAACTCCGCGACGCATCCGACGCACAATCCGTGGGATCTCACGCGAGTTCCCGGTGGTTCGTCTGGCGGCAGCGCGGCTGCACTCGCGGCCGGCGAAGCGATCGCGACCCTCGGCTCCGACACCGGCGGCTCGATCCGCCAGCCCGCGGCGCTCTGCGGCGTGGTTGGACTTAAGCCGACCTACGGTCTCGTTTCGCGCTATGGCTTGATCGCGTTTGCGTCGTCGCTCGATCAGATCGGTCCGTTCTCGCGCACGGTCGAGGATGCCGCGATCGTGCTCGGCGCGATCGCCGGCCACGACGAGCGTGACTCGACCTCCTTCAAAACCGAGATCCCCGACTACCGCGCCGCGCTCACGCCGAAAAGGGGGCCGTGGAAAATCGGCATCCCGAAGGAATATTTCGGCGAAGGCCTCGATCCTGAAGTCGGCGCCGCCGTCGAGAAAGCGGTCGCGCACTACCGCTCGCTCGGTTGCGAGATCAAGGAAGTCTCGTTGCCGCACACGCAGTATTGCTTGGACACCTACTACGTGATCGCGACCGCCGAGGCGTCGTCGAATCTCGCGCGTTATGATGGCGTTCGTTACGGCCACCGCTCGGCCAACGCGAAGGACATCGTCGACCTCTACTATCAATCGCGCGCCGAAGGTTTTGGGCAGGAAGTGAAGCGCCGCATCATTCTCGGCACCTATGTGCTCTCGAGCGGCTACTACGACGCCTACTACCTGCGCGCCCAGAAAGTCCGCACGCTGATCCGTCAGGATTTCCTCAATGCCTACAAGGAAGTGGACGCGCTGCTCACGCCGACCTCACCGGTGCCGGCGTTCAAGCTCGGCGAAAAGAGCGATCCGCTCGCGCTGTATCTCTGCGACATCTACACGATCGGTGTAAACCTCGCCGGCCTGCCGGGCATCAGCGTGCCGTGCGGTTTCACCGCCGCGGGATTGCCGATCGGCCTGCAACTCATCGGCGAGCCCTTCGGCGAAGCCGACCTCCTCGCCATCGCCGCCGCCTACGAGCGCGCGCACGACTGGAGCAAGCGCACGCCGTTGCTCTGAGGAGTTACACAGAGGACACGAGAGGTCTCACAGAGAGCACGGAGATGAACCCCGAAATGAACCAGCTTACCGAGCAGGTCATCGGCGCAGCCATCGAAGTGCATCGCGAACTGGGACCGGGTTTGCTCGAGTCGGCCTACCAGAAAGCACTGGCTCATGAACTCACGCTGCGGAGCATCGCTTTCGAGGAGCAGAAACTGTGTCCTGTCCGATACAAGGATCTCCTGATCGAAGATGCCTATCGGCTCGATTTCCTCGTGAACGGATTGGTGGTCGTGGAGCTGAAAACAGTCGATACCCTGACCGAGGTGCATGAGGCACAGGTGCTCACCTATCTGAAGTTCACCGGATGCCGCCTCGGTCTGCTCCTCAACTTCAATTCCACCACGCTTATCAAAGGGCTCCGACGCCTCGCTCGGTGACCTCCGTGCCTCCTCTCGTGTCCTCTGTGTAATCTCTGTTCCCATGCCCTACGAAGCCGTCATTGGTTTGGAAGTTCACGTGCAGGTCAAAACGGCCTCCAAGATTTTCACGCGCGTCGGCGCGGGCTACGGCCACGAGCCCAACACGCTCACCAACGAGGTCGTCCTCGCGCTGCCCGGCACGCTGCCCGTGATGAACAAGGCGGCGCTCGATGCCATCATCAAGGCCGGCCTCCTTCTCGGTTGCGAGATCGCTCCGGTCTGCAAGTGGGACCGCAAACAATACTTCTATCCCGACTCGCCGAAGAATTACCAAATCTCCCAATACGATCAGCCGATCTGCCTCGGCGGCTCTGTCGAAATCGAGCTGCCTGGTGCGTCGCGCAACGTCATGGGCGAGCACAAGAAAATCCCGCTCACGCGCATCCACCTCGAGGAAGACGTAGGAAAGCTGAACCACGGTGCCATCGATTCGCTGGTCGACTACAACCGCGCCGGCACGCCGCTGATGGAGATTGTATCCGAGCCGGCACTACACTCGGCCGAGGAAGCCTATGCTTATCTCACTTCGCTCCGCGCCACGATGATCTATGGCGGCATCTCCGACTGCGACATGGAGAAGGGGCAGCTTCGCTGCGACGCCAACATCTCCATTCGGCCCGTTGGGGAGACGAAACTCGGCACGAAGGTGGAGTTGAAGAATCTCAACTCGATTTCGTTCGTGCGCGACGGCATCGCTCACGAGATCAAGCGGCAGATCGCCGTGCTCGAGCGCGGCGGCACGATCATTCAGGAGACCCGCGATTACGACGGCATGACCGGCACCTCGCAGTCGCTCCGCACGAAGGAAGAGGCGCACGACTATCGCTATTTCCCGGATCCGGATCTCATGCCCGTGCAAGTCGACGATGCGTGGAAAAGCCGCATCCGCGCGACGTGTCCCGAACTACCGTTCGACAAACAGCGACGCTTCTTCGAGCAGTATCAACTGCCTTACACGCTCACGTCCGTGCTCGTCTGGGATCGCGAACTTGCCGACTGGTTTGAGCAGGCCGTGCAGCTCGCCGGCACCGAAAAAGCCCAGGCGGTGGGCAATTGGATCGTCAACGATCTCCTGCGCGAACTCGGCAACGCGAAGCAAACGCTCGCGGAGTCGAAGGTCACGCCCGCGCACGTCGCTGCGCTCGTGAAGCTCATCGACGCCGGCACCGTGCTCACCAACGCCGCGAAGGAAATCTTCGTCGACATGGCTGCGACCGGCGAGATGCCGGAAGTCATCGCCGATCACAAAGGCCTCAAGGCCGCGCCGACGAACACCGACGAACTCGAGCAGTGGTGTCGCGATGCGATCGCCGGCAACGCCAAGGCGCTCGCGGAGTTCAAGGCCGGCAAGGACAGCGCGATCAACGCGTTCAAAGGTCCCGTGATGAAAGCCGCGAAGGGCAAAGCGAATCCCAAGCTCGTCGACGAAACTCTCCGCAAACTCCTCGCCTCGATGTAAGTGAGGCCCGAGCGCTCGGGCTCGGCTACATCTCGCTGATGCGGGGAGCGCGTTTGCCTTTGAGGATCGCCCCGAGCACGGGCGAGTAGGGGAGTTCCACTCCTTCGCGGGCGGCACGCAGGAGCAAACCGCCGCGGCTCATGTCGCCGCGTCCGATGAAATCGCGCGGAAACAGCAACCGCTCGCCAAAGCACTCGAGCAGCACGTCACGGTATTTTGCCGTCGCAATGCTGCCGAGGAGAATGGCGCAACCGTCGGCGCTCAGCTCCCGCGCGGATGTTTGCGCATCACGACGCAGTGGGCCGGCGTAGAGCGGATTGCCCTCGTGAATCTCGGAGTCGCCGAACGCGCGCAGCGATTCGGGCGTCACATGCGTGAGAGGATCGAGCAATCCTGCGTTGGTCGTGATCACGCGGATCACGTCGCTTGCGTTTTCGTCCGCGAAACGTCGCGCGTAGGTGATCTTCCCGCGAAAATAGAGTCCGCTCGCGAAACTGAACACGTCGGCCAGCGGGAGCCCTTCGCGATGAAACTGCCGCGCGAGCGCGAAAGGGGCATGCGGATTCAGCAGCAACCCGGCACGCGCGCCGCTGACCTTGGCGGGCGAGAGCAGAAACAAGCGGCGTATCCGGAAAGTGGACACACGGAGCCGTTACACAGAGCTCACAGAGCCCGAACCGGAGGGAGGGGAGAACCGTCCGGCGTTATTTCGCTCCACACGCATCGCACTGGTCCTTGAGACGAAAGCAATTGCCCTGTGACCTCAGTGCGACCTCTCGTGTCCTCTGTGTAACTTCACTTTCACTCCGCCTTCGGAATCGGTGCGTCGAGTTCCACTTCGTGCGGATGGTTGCGCTTATCTTTGCGCAGGCCCTGGCGTTTCTTGAGTTGGCGCGAGAGCGAATCGACGAGCTCATCGAGCACCGTATACGCCTCGGTGCCTTCCGCAGACGCGATAATGTCCGGCCCGCCGATCTCGATCTGGCCGGTCGCCGTGTAGTGGCGCGTGGTGCCCATCTTCTGATCGCTGTGGAGCCGCACGTTGATGCGGATGATCCATGGATTGTGCTGGAGAAGCACATCGAACTTTTCACGGATCACGTCCTGCATCGCGGGCGTGAGGTCCACGTGGATGCCTTGCATGAGGATCTTCGGAGCGTCTTCGGGGATATTGGGCTTGCTCATGCCGGCACAGACCCACGGCCGCTGTAATTTGTGCCGACCGCGCGCGCCGATCGGGCTCCGCGAACTCCCGTCTTTGGTGTGGTGAAATTCCCCAAGCCGGCGGCTCAACTCTCGCCCAGCAGACGCCGGAAACGCTGTTCGAGCGCAGACACGCTTTCGACCTGGAGCACGCTTCCCTTCACCGTGAGCAGACCGTCGCCGCGCAACCGCGCGAACGTGCGCGAGAGCGTCTCGCTGCTCGTGCCGAGTTCGGCGGCGAGCACGCGTTTCGTCGAGCCGAGCTCCACCGTGGCTGTATCCACTTTTCGGGTGCGGCCGCAGCGTTTGAGCAGCCAGTTGAGAAAACGCGTTTCCACGTCCTTGAGCGTCATGTCCTCGACGAGCCCAACGAGCACGCGCAGATGCTGGCTCATCGAGCCGAGCATGCGCAGCGCGAGTTCAGGGCGGCGTCCGAGAAACGCCAGAAACGGGGACTTGGGAATCAATACCACCGCCGACGGCTCGACCGCGCGCGCGTTGGCGGGATAACCCTGCGGCGTCGCGAGCGCGGCCTCGGCGAACGATTCACCCGGGCGAAAAACATAGATCACCTGTTCCTTGCCGGTGGGGCTGACGCGATGGACGCTGATCGCGCCGCGCTGCGCGACGTAGAATCCTTCCGCCGGATCGCCTTCGCGAAACAGATACGCGCCTTTCGCGACGTTGCGCAGCACCGAGAAGCTCGCGATTGCCTCGAGTTCGTCCGCCGGCAGGCCGGAAAAGAGCTGGCACGAGCGTAGGGTCGCGCCGATGGCGGCGGTGCGGAGCGAGGCGACGTCGGTGGGCACGGCGTGGTTCAACTCCATCCGCAGCGCCTAGTCGCGCCAAAAAAATGTGCGCCAGCTCCCGTCGCTTTGCCGTTCGGGGCGCGATTGAAATCCGTCGGCCTGCAAACGCTCGATCAGCGGCGACGGCAGAAATGGCGTGAGAAGCGCGAGACCCTCGCCGGGCGCGAGTTGCGCGACGGCTTCCATGATCTCGCGAAACGGATGCTCGCCGCGCTCCAACTTGGGGCGCACGTCGAGCACCTTGAACTTCGGACCTGCGCCGCGCTTGTTCATCGTGAGACCAGCGTGAGCGCCTTGGCGGCGGTCGCAACCTCGCCCTGCAGACCGGGGCGCTGATGCACGATCTCGCCCTGTTCATTGAGAATCGTGATCACGTTGGAGTGCGCGTAATCGCCTGCGGGCGTTCGGCGAAATTTGATGCCGAGCAACATCGCGAGCTCCTGGATGTTTTCCGGTTCGCCGTGCAGCAGCGTCCAGTATTCCGGATCGAGGCCCACGCGCTCGCGATACGCTGCCAGAGCGGCGGGCGTGTCGCGCTCGTGATCGAAACTCACGAGCACGAACTGCGCGCGCTCGCGCACCTCGTCAGGCAACGCCGCGCGGAGTCGCTGCATGTCGTTCACGAGAATCGGACACGCATAGCTGCAGTTCGCAAAAACCATCGCGAGCACCACCGGGCGGCCCTGCAGCGAACCGAGTGTGAGCGCATTTCCGCGATCATCGGTCCACGTGGCGTCGAGCTGGTAGAGCGATTTTTCGGAGAACGCAGCGGCCTCGTGTTCCGGAGCCGGCGCGTGGCAGCACGCAGCCGCTCGAGCGAGCGGCGCCGATAGCAGCGCGGCGGAAAGCGTGAGAGCGAGAAGGGCGGGGAGCGTTTCATGGCGAAAGGAAAAGATGGGTTCTGGGTTTCTTGGAGCGTCATTCTGAGCGCAGCGAAGAATCCAGTGAGCGATTTGCCGCGATATCCGGCTGCGAAACGCCGAGTGGATTCTTCGCTGCGCTCAGAATGACAGAGGCGGAAGCCTCCGAGGCAGGATCGATTGCGGTCGGCTCAACGGGCAGATCGCGCGCGCAGCGAAAACCCAGGTTGGGGACGGCGTAGCGCGCCTGGAGCGAGCTGCGGAAACCGGCCCGCATGAACGCCGGATAGTTCGTGAGATCACGTGCGCCGCCCGCTGCGCCGCCGCAGAACAGCGTGCGATCGAGTCCGGTGTCGCCGCGCGATTCGCCGGTGACGAGCGCGGTGTTGAAATCGCTCACCCATTCCCAAACGAGGGTGTTGAGATCGCGCAGACCGTGGAGATTGGCGGGCGTCTGTCCGACCGCGGGCAGCGGCCATGGTGTCGGGCGCGCGAACCACGCAAGCACGGCGTTGCGATACGCAGGTTCGGTCGAGCCGTCGGTGGTCGTGTAGCCGGGCGTCGCGGCGAGTTCCCATTCGGCAGTCGTGGGCAGCCGCTTGCCGCGCCACGCAGCGTAGGCGCGCGCGGCAAACCACGACACGCGCACGACGGGAGCGTCGGCGGGCGAGGACGGGCCGAGCTCGAGATCGCCCGCCCAGTCGGCGAGATAACCAATATCCGAAAACAAGCGGCTGATGCGCGAGCGCTGCCACTTGGGATTGGCAGTGACGAACTCCAGAAACTCCGCGTTGGTGACGGGGCGTTCGTCGATTTCGAACGCGGCCACCGCGACGCTCGCGGGCTCGTCCACCGCACGAATGAGCGGTTTGAACTCGCCCGCGGGAATCGTGCGCATCGCGACCTCGCCACGCGCGCCACGAACGGCGCCGCCGCGAGCACGGCCGCGAGGGCGGCGAAACGAAGTGCTCGGGCGGCGATGAGGTTCATGGCGGGAGAGTGCGTTGAATGTTCGGTTACTTCTGCGTGCGCACGGCCTTCACTTCGGCCTCGGTCACGGAGCCGAGATCGTTGCCCCAGCTGTTCATCACATACGTGAGCACGTCGGCAGCCTGCGCGTCGGTGAGATCCTGCGGCGGCATGAGGTTGTTGTAGTTCTTGCCGTTCACGGTGACGGGACCGGAGAGCCCCTTGATCACGGCGCGGATCGCCTGCTCCTTGTTCTTGAGATAGTCGGAACCGGCGAGCGGCGGGAAGATGTTGGGCAAACCGGTGCCGTCAGCCTGGTGGCATGCGAAGCACGAAGAGAGGTAGGTCTTCTTGCCGCGCTCGATCTGAATTTCCTTCGTGATACCTGCGATCTGCGGATTCTGCGCGATGGCTTCCTTCTTCGCAGCGACGAGCTCGGCTTCGCGTTTGCTGGCGGCCGAACCAGCGTCGGACTGCTCGCCGAGATACACTTCGTCGATTTCCTTGCCCGAGTAGATCACGCGATCTTCGTCGCCGGTGACTTTCAACATGCCGAGCGCACCCTTGTTGAACGCGCGCGACAGCGAGTGGTCGACGAGGATGAAGGTGCCGGGCACCTCGACCTTGAAGTCCACGGCGACCGAGCCACCTGCCGGCACGAGCGTGGTCTGCACATTTTCCTGCACGAGCTTCGTGCCGCCTTCGACGTAAACGCGGTCGAAGATCTCGCCGATCACGTGAAACGACGACGTGAGATTCGGACCGCCCACACCGAAGTAGATGCGCACCGTCTCACCGACTTTCGCCTGCAGCGCGCGATCGCCGACGAGCGAGCCGACCTGACCGTTGAACACCACATACGGTGCGCGCTCATCGATCGCTTTTTCGGGATCGAAAGACTGCAACCCTTCCTCGCCGTAGCGACCGGCGGTGTAGAACTCGCCCTGCATCACGTAGAACTCGCGATCGACCTTCGGCAGACCGTCCTTCGGCTCGACGAGGATCAAACCATACATGCCGTTCGCGACGTGCATCGGCACCGGCGCGACCGCGCAGTGATAAACATAGAGGCCGGGATTCAGCGCCGTGAACGTGAACTGCGACGAGTGGCCCGGTGCGGTGAACGATGACGACGCGCCGCCGCCCGGTCCCGTGACCGCGTGCAGATCGATGTTGTGCGGCATCTTCGAGCTCGGGTGATTGTCGAGGTGGAACTCGACCACATCGCCCTGCCGCACGCGGATGAACGAGCCCGGCACGTTTCCGCCGAACGTCCAAAACGTATACTCCACGCCGTCCGCGAGACGCTTGATCACCTCGCGCACCTCGAGACGCACGACGACGCGTGCTTTGTGCTGACGCGTGATCGGCGGCGGGACAAACGGCGCCTCGGTCAACACCGCCTGCTCGACGGGCAGGTCCGGCGTCGCGACAGGGCCGCGCGCTTCCGTCGGGCCTTCGTTGGCGAGGAGATTGGGGGCGATCGCGCCGGCGACGAGCGCCGCCAGCAAGCGAACGATGGAGCGAGGCGAGTGGGAGTTATTCATGGTGAAAGCGGATGAGAGGAGTTTAGCGTTTTGGCGGAGACGGGCCTTGAGCCGGATCAAGGTTGTGGCGATTCGAGCAGCCACGCGGCCGACACGGTCGCGACGAAGACGAGGCCGATTCCGAGTTCGCAGAAGCCGATCGTGCGCGCGCGGAAACCTCGCGCGACCGGCGTGCAGTAGAAAATCGCGCGCACGAACAGCGCGCCGATCGCGATTGCGGCGAGTGTGGGAGCCATCCCGCGCAACGCCGCCACGCCCGCGAACGCCGCCCCGGCGAAACTTGGCAGGAGCGCCGAGAGCGGCACAGCGCGTCCGAGCTTCTTGCTGCGGATGACGAGTCGCACCAGCCACACGGTCGGCAACGCGCGCGCGAGCATCGTGAGTCCGAGCGCGATCGCTAAGAACGGCGCACCCCCGCCCACGACGACGAACAAACCCGGCACGCATGCAAACGCGCTGGCGCCGGCGACCTCGGCGGCTGCCTCGCGTCCGGAGTTCGACAAATCGCAGACGAGAAAAACGCCGCCGAGCAGCGCGGGCAAAAGCAGCCACGGCCACAGCGGCGCGGGACTCAGCGCGGCCGAAGTGAGCAGCGCTGCGAGCGCGAAAATTCCTCCGACGAAAACGACGTTGCGTGCCCGCGTGCGCCGCGCGGGCGAGGTTTCGCGCCATGCGAGTTTCATCGGTCGCCGCAGCAGAAAACCCGTGATCACCGCGGCGCTGAGCGCGAGACCGGCAGGAGAGGGCGCGACGAGCAAACCGAGTGCGACGGGCTCAAGTGCGAGCGACCAGCTGCCGTGTTCCTTGGGTTGGATTACATCGCGCCAGAGCGAAGGCGATTCACGAAAAACGCATGCGGCGGCACTCGAGTTCATGCGCTCATGATCGTCCTTTGTCCCGACTCGCGCCTTGATGCGGATCAAGTCCCGCGACGATCCGCATCATGGCTCGACCGTGTCCGCACCTTGTCCCGACCCGGTCCGCACTTCGTCCCGACTCGGGACGAACCTTGGCTCGGCTTGATCCGCATCAAGGCGCGACGCGGCGCGCGCTGCTACGCTGCGGGCATGTCCTCCACCGCACTTCTCGATTCCAACCTCGCCGCGGTCGCTTCGCTCGACGGTGGCGACGCGTCCGAGGCGAGCATCGTGTCCCGCACGCTGCTGCAAACGCCGGGGCTGCGCGTGACGTTGTTTCGTTTCGCGACCGGCCAGGAACTGAGCCCGCACACGAATCGTCGGCGCGCGCTCGTGCAGGTGATCGAGGGCCGCTGTGAATTTCACTTCAACGACGCGTGGCACGTGCTCGAGGCCGGCGCGCTGCTGCACCTGCCGCCGAATCATCCGCACGCGGTGCGGGCGACGACCGAGCCTTTCACGATGCTGCTCACGCTGGGCGATGAGAGCTGAGCCGACTTTCCTCCATGAATAACACCACTGAACAAATCGATGACTCCGCGCGCTTCGACGTGCGGGAAATTTCCTGCCGCGAAAAGCACGCGCGCATTTTCCAGCGTTGGAACGAGCTGCCGGTCGGCGGCTATTTCGTGCTCGTGAACGATCACGATCCGGTGCCGCTGTATTACCAGTTCGACGCGCAGTTTCCGGACGCGTTTACCTGGGAATATCTCGAGCGCGGTCCCGAGGAGTTTCAGGTGAAGATCACGCGTATCCGGGAAACGGAGACACCCGCGGTCGGTGCGGCGCCGGTTCCCGGCGGCTGTGGTCACCATCACGGAAAGGCGGAAGCGGCCTCGAGTCCGCTCCTCGACGTGCGCGGACTGCAACCCCCGGAGCCGATGATGCATATTTTTGCGGCGCTCGAAGTGCTGCCGCGCGGACGCGAGCTGCGTGCGCTGACGGATCGCAAGCCGGTGCATCTGCTCGTGGAGCTCGATCAGCGTGGCGTCCAGCACACCTCGGTCGAACAGCCTGACGGAAGCTGGCTCAATACGCTGCGTCGCGGGTGAACGCCGTGCAGCCCGTTGCGACCAAATCGATTCCGACCAGCCCGCCACCGGCCAGTCCGCTGGCGGCGGGTGCGTCGGTGCCGCTCGCGTTTATCGGCGCCGGGATGGCGGGCGCGGTGCTCGGCACCGTTTGCCTCGTGCGCTCGCCCGCCGTGCTCGCGCTACCGCACGTGCATCCGCAGGTCGTGGCGTGGACGCATCTGTGGTTGCTCGGCTGTTTGCTGACGGTCTGCGCGGGTGCGATCTATCAATTGCTGCCCGTGCTCGCGAACACGGGGTTTCGCGGCCAGCGGCTCGCGTGGGTGCACTTCGCGGTGCATCTCGCGGGCGTGGCGGCGATGGTGGCGGCGTTCGAAGCGAGTGACATGAAATGGGTCGGCATCGGCGGTCTCGCGGTTTCGGTCGGTGTCGTGCTGATGGCGCACCACGTTGTGAAAATGCTGCGCGAGGCGACGCGGATGGATCCGGTGCTGGCGGCGTTTGGGCTCGCGACGGCGTGGCTGCTTTTGACGGTGATGATCGGCGTGCTGCTCGCGGGGAATCTGCACTTCGGCTGGTGGAACGTGGACGTGCTCGCGGTGCTGCGGGCGCACGCGCACATGGGTGTGGCCGGGTTTTTCGTGACGCTGATCCAAGGTGCGATGTTTCGCCTCGTGCCGATGTTTACGATGGGGCAGGCGGGCGCGCTGCGGCGCGTCGGCTGGGCGATTGCGGTTGCGCAAGGCGCGCTGATCGTCGCGGCTGTTTCGCTCGGTCTCGAACTGGCGGCGGGACGCCTGATCGCGGTGCTGTTGTTCGCGATCGCGTTTGGACTCACGGCGCTCGAATTGCGGCGCGTGTGGCGCACGCGAAAGAAGCAGCACGCGGAACCGGGCATCCGCGGATTTTTGGTCGGGCTCGGCTGGTTCGTGATCGCGCTCGTGGGTGGCGGCGCGTTGGCATTCGGTGCGGGCGATTGGCGCAGCGCGCTGGCCTACGGCGTGATCGCGGTGCTCGGCGGCGTGCTCATGTCGGTCGAAGGTTTCTTGTGCAAGATCGTGCCCTTCCTCGTGTGGATGCGCGTGTATGGTCCGCGCATGGGCCGACAAGTGACGCCGCAAGCCGCCACGCTCGGCCACGCGCGCGCGGAAGCAGGATGGGTGTGGGTGCACGCGAGCGCGGTGGCGTTGCTCGGAGTGGGAGCGGCGATCGGAAACGAGGCGTTGCTGATCGCGGGCGCGGGTGCGTTTGCGCTGGGGCAGGGACTTTTGCTCGCGAGTCTTTTGAAGTCCGCGTCGCACCTTTGGCGACCGGTGGAGGGGGCAGCCGCTCGCGCGGCGAGTTTTTGAGGTTAAAGCATGAACAACGAACTAACGACGGACCGCGTGTGGAGCGTGTTAACGACGGTGCTCGATCCGGAATTCGGCGTGAACATCGTGGATCTCGGCTTGATCTACGACGTGGCGATCGAGGGCGCGATCGTGAAGGTCGCGATGACGCTGACCTCGCAGGCGTGTCCGGCGGGCGAGATGCTCGTGGGCGGCGTGCACGCCGCGGTGAACGAGATGCCCGGCGTGGACGACGTGCGCGTGGAACTCGTGTGGGAGCCGCGCTGGACGCCTGACATGCTCACGGACGCGGGCCGCGAGCAGCTGAATTTCCAACGATAGGATGGAACCACAGAGGCACAGAGTTCACAGAGGACGGATTGAGGAAGCTATGTTGTGGCTTCCGTGATCCTGCTCGGTGAACTCTGTGTCTCTGTGGTGCTAAGTATCAGACCGAGCAGATCTGAATCGCCTCGCGCAGCGCGGTGGCGGGATCGCGTGTGGGGAGGAATTCCTGTCCGACGAAACCTTTGAAGCCGGTGGCTTTGATCGCGCGCATGATCGCGGGGTAGTTGAGCTCCTGCACGTCGGACGGACCGAACTCGTTGCGACCCGGATTGCCCGCGGTGTGGTAGTGGCCGATGTAGGCGTGGTTCTGTTGAATCGTGCGGATCACGTCGCCCTCCATGATCTGCATGTGGTAGATGTCGTAGAGGAGCTTGAAACGCTCGGAGCCGACGCGCTTCACGAGCTCGACGCCCCACGCGGTGTGATCGCACATGTAGTCGGGGTGGTTCACGCGGGAGTTGAGCAACTCCATGCACACGGTGACGCCGTGTTTTTCCGCGGCGCTGACGATCTGCTTGATGCCAACGACGCAGTTTTCGAGACCCTGCTCGTCAGGCATGCCGTCGCGGTTGCCGGAAAATACGATCACGTTTTCGATGCCGGCGTTGGCGCACTGCTTGATGCGCTCGATCATGCCCGGCACGTATTTCGCGTGGAGCTCGAGTCGGTTGAAACCGTGCGGGATCGTCGTGACGCCGTTGGCCATGCCGCAGGTCAGTCCGTATTTTTGAACGACCGGCCATTCCTGCGGATCGAGCAGCTCGATGGAGTCGAGCCCGAGGCTGCGACCCTGTTTCGCGAAGTCTTCGAGATCCCACTTCGAGTAGCACCATTTGCAGACCGAGTGGCGAAACGATCCGGTCGAAGTCTGCGCTGGCGCGGCGGGCGTGGCGGCCGAAGCGGAGGTGGCGGAGAAACGAGCAAGCGTGGCGGCAGCGGCGGCGCCGGCCAGCGTGCGCACGGCATCGCGGCGGGAGATGGAGTGGGGCATGGGCGCAAATTCGTGATGCGGCGCGGTCTTGGCAAGCGTGTCATGGACCGCGCTCCGTTACTTGCGCGTGAGGTTCAGGGTGTTAGCTTCGGGCATGAATTCCCCACAGGCACTTTCCCGTCGCGATATGTTGAAAACCCTCGGCGCCGGCGCGGCGCTCGTCAGTCTGGCGCAGCTGCCGGCGGCGAAGCTCTTCGCCGAGAGCGCGCCTCGCTCGGTCGGCGCTGGTCTGAGCGCGACGCCGCAGCCGCTCACGTTGCCGAAGCTCGCCTATGCCTACGATGCGCTCGAGCCGCATATCGACGCGCGCACGATGGAAATTCACCACACGAAGCACCATCAGGCTTACATCAATAACGCGAACAAGGCGCTGGAGTCGCACGACGCGCTGAAGGCGAAGACCGCCGAAGCGCTGCTCGCCAACCTCTCGAGCGTGCCCGAGTCGATCCGCACGACCGTGCGCAACAACGTCGGTGGTCATGTGAATCACTCGCTCTTCTGGCGCGTGATCGGGCCCAACGGCGGCGGCACGCCGCGCGGCGAACTCGGTGATGCGATCACGCAGGCGTTTGGCTCGTTCGATGCGTTCAAGACGAAGTTCGCCGAGGCGGGCGCGAAGCAATTTGGCAGCGGCTGGGCCTGGCTGAGCCTGAAGGGCGGCGTGCTCACCGTGCACTCGACCGCTAATCAGGATTCGCCGCTGATCGACGGCGCGACCCCGCTCGTCGGTCTCGATGTGTGGGAACACGCCTACTATCTGAAATACCAGAATCGCCGCGCCGACTACATCTCGGCTTTCTGGGAGATCGTGAACTGGGACGAAGTCTCGGCCAATTACCGCGCGGCCCTCGGCACCGCGCGGGCTTGAGGAAAGCGCAGGGTGGGGGCGAGGCGTTTCTTGGCGTCGCCCGGACTCCTGCCGCTCCTGACCAACAAAAAACGCGGACCGTCATCGGTCCGCGTTTTTCGTATTCAGAAAAAGACTACGCTTTGCTTAGCGGGTCTTGGGCGCGACGGCGAAGAACTCGACGACGTGCGTGACCTCGGTGTAGCCGCGCTCTTTCAGCACCTGTTCGACGGACTCCACGGCGGCGCGCAGTTGCGCGGTCGTGTCGGCGTCGATCGCGGTGACCTGGTTGGTCTCCTTGCAGATGACGTGGTAGGCGTTGGAAGCACCGAGGTTGATCGCGTAAAGCGCCGTGCCGTTGTGGTAGAACGAGCGCTTCACCAGCCCGATCTGTTCGAACGCCGCGAGGCAGCGGTAAACAGTCACGAGATCGCAGGCACCGTCTTTGAGGTCGGCGTGCAAGTTCTCGATGCTCGTGGGCTGGCCGCGCGCGATCAGGGCGCCAAGGATGGCGATGCGCGGCTGCGTGATACGCAGACCCGCGGACTTAAGGCGCGCGCAGGCGAGGTTGAGCGGTGAATCTGATGCGGTGCTTTGAGCAGCCTCATCGCTCACCGGGTGAGCTGTATGATTGGAAGCGACCATGAATTGATGGTGTTCAGCGCCTCCGGATTGCACGAGGCAATAAGCAGTAATTTGCATCAGGTAATACCCTGAAAGGTCTGAAGTTGATGCCTGCGCTCGGCTTGCTAGTTGCGCGTGTCCGGCTCGTGTGTTTACTCGCCGGAACCAACTATGCAGGACCCGGATTTCGACGGCATCGTAGAGCTCATTTGCAAAGAGGACTCTCGCTTCGATCGCAAAGCCTACGACTTCATCCGGCTCGGTCTCGACCACACGGTGAAAGAGCTGAAGAAGAAGGATGGCACGCGCGCCGGACGTTCGCGCCATGTCTCCGGCCCCGAGTTGCTCGAAGGCCTGCGCATCTACGCGCTCGATCAGTTCGGCCCGCTCGCGAAGACGGTGCTCAACGCCTGGGGCGTGCGCCGCTGCTCGGATTTCGGCGACATCGTTTTCAATCTGATCGAGTATAATGTCTTCAGCAAAACCGAGAACGACCGCCGCGAAGACTTCGCGGACATCTACTCGTTCGAGGATGCGTTCGTGAAACCGTTTCTCCCGGCGCATCCGCGCCGCGGTCCGTCCAGCACCGAAATCGTCGGCTCCGCCTGAGCGCGCCGACGCCGTCTCCGCTTCATGTCCAAAGCCGCTTCCGCCTCGGCGGACCTCCGTTTGCTCGAAGCCTTCTGGCGCGAGCCCGTCCAACGCACCGTTCTGCCCAACGGCCTCACGGTCATTCTCAAGCCCGACCGCTCCGCCGCGCTCGCGTCCGTGCAGGTGTGGGTGAAAACCGGCAGCGTGCACGAGGGCTCGCACCTCGGCGCCGGTCTTTCGCATTACCTCGAACACATGTTGTTCAAGGGCACCGAGCGCCGTGCCGGTCGCGACATCTCCGCGACGGTCCAGGCGCACGGCGGTTACATCAACGCCTACACGACGTTCGACCGCACGGTTTACTACATCGATCTGCCGAGCGAACACACCGCCGTCGCGATCGATCTGCTCGCCGACGCGGTGCTGCACTCCACGCTGCCGGCCGACGAATGCGCGAAGGAAAAGGACGTCATCCTGCGCGAGATCGCGATGACGCAGGATGATCCTGACAACCGGCTTTGGGATACACTCTTTGCCACCGCGTTTCGCGAGCATCCGTATCGCCAGCCGATCATCGGACACCGCGATGTGTTTTCCGCGATCACGCGTGACGATCTGGTGAACTACTACCGCGCGCGTTATGTGCCCAACAATCTCGTGGTCGTCATTGTCGGCGACATCGATCCGGAGCAAACGCTCGCTGCGATCAACGAGCACTTCGGCCGTGCCCCGCGCGTGCGACTCGCTCCCGTGCTCGTGCCGGAGGAACCGCTGCAACTGGCACCGCGCCACGAGCACCGCTACGAGGACGTCGAGATCACCCGCGCCGCGCTCACGTGGCCGATCCCCGGACTCACGCACGACGACGCGCCGGTGCTCGACTTGCTCGCGACGATTCTCGGCAGCGGCGATAGCTCCGTCCTCTGGCAGGAGATTCGTGAGAAGGCCGGACTCGTGCACACGATCGACGCCTCGAGCTGGAATCCCGGCTCGAGTGGTTTGTTCTTCATCGGCTTCAACTCCGATGCCGACAAACGCGACGCCGCCACTGCGCTCATCCAGCGCACGATCGAGCGCGCCGCGACGCGCGGCTTCACGCCCGCGCAACTCAAGAAGGCGATCCGCCAACTCGTCGTTAGCGAGATCAACTCCCGCAAGACCATGAGCGGCCAGGCCTCGCGCCTCGGAGCCGCCGAAGTCGTCGTCGGCGATCTCGATCACAGCCGTGCGTATTTCGAGCGTCTGAGCCGCGTCACGCTGGCGGAACTCCGCCGCGTCGCAAAACAGTATCTCGTGCCCTCGCGGCTCACGTCGGTCTCGCTCAACCCCTCGTCCGCGGCGCCGAAAGCGTCGTCGTCTGCGATCCGCACCTCGTCCGCGAAAGACTTCGAGCAAATCACGCTCTCCAACGGCGCGCGCCTTCTGCTCCAGCGCGAACCGCGCTTGCCGAATGTCCACCTCCGCGTGGTCCTGCAGGCCGGTCCGCTCTTCGAGCCCGCGGGCAAACGCGGCGCCACCACGCTGCTCGCCACGATGCTCACGAAGGACACGCGTCGCCGCAGCGCTGCAGCCGTGGCGGAATACATCGAGAGCGTCGGCGGAGCGTTCCAACCGTTCTCGGGCAACAACAGCCTCGGCTTCGCCGTCGAGGTGCTGCCGCCCAATCTCGATCGCGCCCTCTCCGTGATCTCCGAAGCGCTGCACGCGCCGGCGTTCAAGCCCGCCACGTTCGCGCTCGAACGCGACGCGCAGCTTGCCGGACTCAAGCAGGACGACGACGATGTCGTCACCTACGCGCGAAAACTGCTTCGAAAGAAATTCTTTGGCGCGTATCCACTCGCCTTGGACGCCAATGGCGATGAGGCCGGCGTCGCCGCGCTGGCCGTCAAGGATCTCGCCGCGCTGCACCGCACGCTCATGGTCGGGTCCAATGTCGTGCTGGCGGTCGCCGGCGATTTCGACCCGAAGAAGCTCGCACCGAAGCTGAAGGCGATTCTGCAAAAACTTCCGAAGCGCGCCGCGCCGTCGCCTTCCGCCACCGCGGAGCAGGCGACGTTGCCGGCCGAAGTGGGGGACTTCATCGAGAAGCAGCCGCGCGAGCAGGCGG
The DNA here is from genome assembly GCA_024707325.1 of Opitutus sp. Lineage (GTDB taxonomy): Bacteria > Verrucomicrobiota > Verrucomicrobiia > Opitutales > Opitutaceae > Opitutus. The sequence goes on from JANPZY010000001.1 coordinate 2,183,736, forward strand.
TCGTGGCGCAGGCGTTTCCCGGCACGGCCGTTGCCGCCGAGGATTTCTACGTCGGCGAAATGGCCGACGAACTTTTCAGCGGCATGGCCTCGCGGCTCTTCGAGCGCGTGCGCGAGGAAAAGGGCCTGGCCTACTTCGTGCGCTCCGGCCGCATCATCGGACTTCAGACGGGCATGTTCTACTTCTTCGCCGGCACGCAACCGGGCCGAGAAAACGAAGTGCTCGCGGAGATCGATGCCGAGATCGAGCGCGTGCAGCGCGGCGAAGTCGAGCCGGTCGAAATCGCGCGTTGCGCGGCGCGACTCAAGGCCGCACGACGCCAGAGCCTGCAAACCAACTCGGCCCGCGCCATGCAGGCCGCGCTCAACGTGCTGCAGGGCCAGCCGCTCAACGACTGGAAAAACTACGACGCGCGGATCGACGCGGTGACGATCGCGGACCTTGCCGCGTTCGCGCAGCGCTATTTTAGAAAAGAGCAGCGCACGCAACTCGTGGTTCGCCCGTAAACATGACGACCTCCTCGCTCGCGAGTCTCTTCCCCGACGAGGATTATCGTTTTCATCTCACGCTCCAACGCGGCGACGCACGTGAGTTCTTCCTCCGTCGCTCGCCCGATGGCGAAGATCTTCTCCGGGAGCGTGTGCACTGGCTCGCGGAAAACCCTGCGCGCTACGCTGCCCTGCTGCCCGAGGGCGAGCCGGTCGTCGCGGAGTTCGCCGCGCTCGTGCGCTCATGGACGACCCTCGGCGATGCGACTTCGCCACGCGAACAACTCGATCACATCGGCCGCGCGCTCGAGCCGGACATCGTGTTTCTCTCCGCGGATGCCAACGGCCAGTTTCGGCTGTGCGCAGGCGTGCTGTGTTTTCCGACCGGCTGGGCGCTCGAGGAAAAACTCGGGCACACGATGGATTTCATTCACGGCGTCGTGCCCGGACTCAACGCCGCGCTCGCATCGCCCATCCATCAGTTTCTCTCGAAACTGAAACCGGGCGTCGCGTTTTTCCGCGACAACTGGGGACTCGCCGCCAACGAAGAACGCAACCACCACCCGGCGCGCCAGGTGCCGGCGCCCGCGCTGCCGGTCGCACTCGATCGTCTCTGGTTGCGGGTGGAGTATCAGGTGTTGCTCGCGCTGCCGGAAACGCGCGGCGTGGTGTTTGGCCTCCGTATCGTGAATCACCGTCTTGACGAAGTCGCTCGCGATGGCGCCGCGGCGCGCGGGCTCGCGCGTGCGCTCCGCTCGATGCCCGAAGCCATGCTGCGCTACAAACGCCTCGACCAAATCGCACCCGAGCTCGTGCGCATCCTCGATGCGGTGCGCACCTGAGCGCGAGTCGAGCCGCACCTTGTCGCGACCGTGTCCGGACTTTGGCTCGACCCGGTCCGCACCTTGTCCCGACTCGGTGCGGACGGAGGCGCGAAGCGTGTCATACATTGGCTCGACGCGGTTCGCATTTGGGCACGTTTGCGTTGGGAAACGTGTCAGTTTTGACCGGACACAGCACGAGGGAAGACGGCCGTGCTTACATCGCAAATGTCCAGTGTAAGTGAACGCTCGAAACCGTTCGATGGCTACCGTCCGCGGACGGTAAATGCCCGACAATGCCTGGCTTCTGGCTCGTCAACGACGACCTGCGGGCCATGCTCGGCGCGTCCATGAAGACTTCACGCATCATCCTCACTGTCTGCCTGCTCGCGCTCGCTTGCGCGTTTGCAGTTCCCTCCACGATCGCCGCGGAAAAAGCCGAGAAGCCGAAGAAGGAAAAGAAAGTCGGTCCGCGTATCCTGAAAAAATTCGATAAGGACGGCGACGGTCAGTTGAACGACGAAGAGCGCGCCGAGTGGGAAGCGGACAAGGCGCGGAAGCGCGAGGAACGCAAAGCCAAGAAAGCCGCGGAGCAGAAGGCCGGCGAGCAAGACGACGACGACGAGGATGAGGACGCTCCGTCGGCCAACGGCGCGGCGGAGAAAGCGAACTGAGTTTTCGCGAACGCTCCGATCAAACTCTCAGCCCCGGTGAATTCACCGGGGCTTTTTCGTTTCCGCTCCGAGGCGCGCGCTCAGAACGAAGGCTGCGTGAGACCGCCGCTCCACTTCAGTTTCGTGCGGACGACGGAGAAGTGCGAGTAGTCGAGGCGCTGCGCGAGCGGCAGCGTGAGATCGGAGATGGTGATCTCGATCGGAGAGCCGACGCCGACCTTGAGATTGCGTTGTCCGTCGATCGCGACGAGTAGCCGACTTTCGTCAGAGCAATTGGAAACGCGGAGGCACACGTCGGAGCGGAAAATGATCGAGCGGTTGCTCAGCGTGTGCGGGCAGATCGGCGTCATCGCGATCACCGCAGCCTTCGGGTGGATAAGCGGTCCGCCAGCGGAGAGATTGTAGGCGGTCGAGCCGGTGGGCGTGGAGAAGATGAGGCCGTCGCAGCTGTAATCGGTCACGAGCTCGTCGTCGGCGTGCACCTCGAGGTGGATGAGTCGCGAGTTGGCCTCGTTTTTGATGAGGATGTCGTTCAGCGCGAGATCGCACGAGCGCGGGCCGGTGGAGCACTCGAGCAGCGAGCGGTGCGCGATGTGGAAGCGACCTTCGATGAGCTCGTGGAAATGCGCGCGTGCTTCGTCGGCGGAGAACGTGGTGAGAAAACCGAGGCTGCCGCGATTCACACCGATGATCGGCACCTGATGCTCCGCCGCTTCGCGAGCGACGCCGAGCAGGGTGCCGTCGCCGCCGATCACGCAGCATGCATCGAAGCCTTTGAGAAAGTTTTTCGGCAGCGGGAAACGAGCGCTGCGTTTGAGACCCACGCCGGCGTTTTTCGCGACTGTCATCAGTTCGGCGGCGAGTTCGGGCGCGCCGGCTTTGTCCTCGTTGACGACGAAGGCGATTTTGCGAAGGGGCTGCATGTGGGGTGGATTGAAACGACGATTGGCCGGGAATCGACTCGAATATCCGCAGCCGCGCGAGCTTGCCGGAAGCATTCCGCCTATCGCTAATAAGATGTATCGAAGAGAGCACACACAGTCGATTGATGCCTGATACGGAGTCGCTGGCGGCCATACGTCGGCAGACTCACCGGAGTGTCTTCGAGGTGTTTGCCGAGGTCGTTGATGCGCATCCGTCGCGACCTGCGATCGTCACCCCCGTCGGGGAAGTCACCTATGCCGAACTCGCCCGGCGCGCCGCTCAGGTGCACGCGGTGCTGATGGAGAAACTGCCGCGCGAGGGCGGAGTGGGGCTGCTCTTTGCGGATCCACGCGATGCGATCGCCGCGATGCTCGGCGTGCTGCGGGCGGGACAATTCTATGTGATCCTCGATCCCACGTTTCCGCCCGGACGCCTGAGCGACATCGCGCAAGACGGCGCGATTTCGGTGGTGTTGACGGACGCTGCGGGCGAAGCGATGGCGCGCACGCTGAGCGCAGCGCCGGTCGTCTCGATCGCGCGGACGCCTGATTACGATGCTGCGGACTCGCTGTCGCCGGTGGCGGTGCGCGCGGAGGATCTCGCTTACATCAGCTATACGTCTGGCAGCACGGGGCGTCCGAAAGGTGTGATGCAGCCGCACGCGAATCTTCTGCACGAGGTCGCGGTGCATCGCTGGGCGTTGCAACTCGGCCCGGAGGACCGCTCGTCGCTGATGTATTCGCCGGGTGTGGTCGGATCGGTGCGCGATATTTATGGGATGCTGCTGACAGGAGGAGCGGTGTGCGCGTTTCCCTTCAAAGTGCTTGGTTTCCGGGCGCTTGCCGACTGGCTGAGCAGGCAACGCGTGACGCAATTTCACTCCGTTCCCGTCCTGTTTCGCGAACTCATGCGCACACTGAGACCTGACGAGGTTCTTGATTCGGTGCGCACGGTGTTTTTGGCCGGTGACAAAGTGGAGCGCGGCGACGTGGCGCTGTTTGCCCGACATTTCTCGGGTGATGCGATGTTCTACACCGGTATCGGCGCGTCCGAGGCGAACTCGATCTACACGCACCGTTTCGTCAATCGGGCGGAAGCCGGCGGCGCAGGGCCGCTGCCGACAGGTTGGCCGCTGCCAGACAAGTCCGTGCTCATCCTCGATCGCGACGGACGCGAGCAAACAGCAGGCACGCGCGGCGAGATCGCGGTGAGGAGTCGGTATCTGGCCACTGGATACTGGCGGCGGCTGGAGCTGGCAGAAAAAGTCTTCCGCGCGAGCGCGGAGTTTCCAGACGAACGAGTTTATCTAACCGGCGACCACGGTTTCATCGATGCGCAGGGGCGGCTGATTCATCTCGGTCGCGGAGACCGGCAGCTGAAGATCAACGGCGAGCGAATCGAACTTGGTGAAATCGAGGCGGTGCTACGTGAGGACGAGGCTGTGCGCGCAGCGCGTGTGCGCGTAATCGAACGCGAGGGCGCGCGCCCGCGGTTGATCGCCTACGTGGAGGCCAGCGAGGATGGCTTCGAGAAAGCGCGTTTGCGCGAGCGTCTCGCGGGGCGCCTTTCGCCGGCGGCGCGGCCGACGGAGATTTTTCGGCTGGATGCGTTTCCGCTCAACGCGAACGGAAAACTGGACGAAGCGGTGCTGCCCTTGCCGAGAGATGGAGCGACGGTGACCGGTGAAGGTGTGGCGGGCAAAAACGGCGAAACGGTCGCCGTGCTTTGGCGTGAACTTTTCCCCGAAGCGACCGGGCACATCGCGTGGGACGTGACGCTCGAGCGAGCCGGAGGCGACTCGCTGCACGCCGTGCGGCTCGCGGGTTTGTTGAAAGAGCGGGTTGGGATCGACTGGCCCGCGGCGCTCGCTCCGCGCGACGTCACGCCGCGACGTCTCGCTGAGCTGATCGAAACGCAAAGCGCCGCGCCGGCCGATCCTGCGCTGGCGGTGATCGCGGGGGCGTTTGCGCTGTGGCGTCTTGCGGACGAAGGCGAGTTCGTCGCACCGGGTCTGCCCGTGGTGCGAACCGGACCGGACGGTGGCGGCCGACCGATTCTCTGGGTGGGGCAACGCGAACGCGCTCTCGAGATCGGGCTCGCACTCGCGGCCCGCCGTCGGGTTTACCTCATTCCGGCGCTCGTGGCGATGGACCGGGACGAGGCGAAGGAAATCGCCGCATCCTATCGCGTGCTGGCCGAAAAACTCGCGCAGCATTTGCCCGCCGAGGTTGATCTTGGCGGCTGCTGCAACAGCGGATGGCTGGCGATGATCGTCGCGCGCGAGTTGCAGCGGCGCGGCGCGCGAGTCGGCCACGTCTTTGTGTTCGATGCCTTCGGCTCCCGCCTCGCATATCAGTTTTTCTATCAAATGACTCGCGTGCAGATCCACTCACAAAGAGGCGTGAAAGTGTTCGCGGCCCGCGTGTGGTCGCTGCTGCAGGCGCGATTGAGGCGTAACATCGGCACCGCGCCTGCGGAGGGTGGTGCGGCGTGCCCCCGCACGCGCGTCTCGGCGGTGCTGTTGGGCGAGGTATCGGCCGAGGGGCTGCCGTTGCGGATCGGTCTTTCGCGAGGAACGAGCTGGCTGCGTTTTATCTTTCCGCGCCTCGGCTGGCCGAATCTTCCGCGAGACCACGGCGTGCCGCACGTCATTCCCGGATGCCACGAGGACCTTTGGAAACTCGAAGGAACACGTCGGATCGTGGCTTGGATCGAGGAAATTTCCGCCCGCGGATGATCCGCGTCCAGCGATACCCCATGACGAAAAAGAGAACTCTTTGAACACGCGCTCGCGGGCCGCACGACGCCTCGCGTGCTGCGCGCGCTCTGGCGACATTTTCCCTCTGCCGACTACAACGCGCAGGAGTTCGTCCGAGCGACGGTGGCGTTCTACACCCGGCACGATCTCGATCTGGTGAAGATCGGACCGCGCTCGTCGTTTTGCCTTCGCGACTACGGTGCGAAGGACGAGTTCGAAGGCGATTATCTCGGGCGGCCACGCTATCTGAACCAGGTGGTGCAAGCGCCCGACGACTGGCGAAAACTCCGTCCACTGGATCCCGCGCAGGGCTGGCTCGCGCACACGGCGGGCTGCGTGCGGGGAATTTGCGCCCGCACGTCCGCCGACCGACCGCGCGTCCTCACGATCTTCAGTCCAGCGACGCAGGCGAAGAACCTCGCCGGGGCGGCGAGATTCGCCGAACACTGGCGCACCCATCCGGCCGAGTTGCGTGCGGGATTGGAAACATTGACCGAATCGACGGTGGCGTTTCTCCTCTCGCTGCGCGATGTGCCGCTCGATGGGATTTTCTTCGCGATTCAAGAGTGCGGATTGCGAGACGTGGAGCCGGGATATCTCGCGATGTGTGGCGATCTCGACCGGGCGATCCTCACCGCCGGCAACTACTGGCTGAACGTGCTGCACCTCCACGGCGAAGTCGTCGGATTCGAGTGCTACGCGCGCTATCCGGTGAGCGTGCTGCATTGGGACGAGGCCGAGGCGGGCGCATCGCTCGCGCAGGTGCGTCAGCAATTCGGTGGAATCGTAAGTGGTGGTGTGGATTGGCCCGGGAATGGGTGGAGCGATTCCGCGGCGGTGAAACAAGCGGCACGTGCCGTCGTGGAACGTGCGGGCTCCGAACGCCTGATGGTGAGCGCGGGCTGCGTGATGCCCTGGCAAACGCCCGCGGAGCATGTCGACGCGTTCTGCGCCTTCGATCGCTAGAGCGGTTCAAATAACGGTGTGGCCATTTTCATCCTTTGAACTGCGTTGTCATTCTGAACGCAGCGAAGAATCCAGTTTGAGATGCGCAGCCGCCAGCAGCGACGAAGCCCTCATTGGATTCTTCGCTGCGCTCAGAATGACAACGAGGGGATGGTTATCGTTGCTGGAGCTCTGCGCTTAGCTGCGGCGCAGCACCAACAAGAACTCGCGGTTGCCATCGGCGCCGGTGATCGGGGAATCGATCGTGCCGATGAGCATGGCTCCGGGAAGCTCGGCGAGCGCGAAATCGCGCACGCTGGCGAGCGTGGCTTCCTGCACCGCGGCGTCACGGATCACGCCCCGGCCTTTGTCGACCTCGGCCTTGCCCGCTTCGAACTGCGGTTTCACGAGCGCCACGAGCACGCCGCCGGTGCGCAGGAGCGGCCAGACCGCGGGCAGCACAGATTTTAGCGAGATAAACGAGAGATCCATCACGATCGCGTCGAACTCGCTGCGTGGAAGATCGGCGGCTTTGAGGTGGCGGGCATTGATCTTCTCGAGATTGGTGACGCGTTGATCGGCACGGAGTTTGGCGTGAAGCTGCGCGCGACCGACATCCACGCACACGACGTCCGCAGCGCCCGCCTGCAGCGAGCAGTCGGTGAAACCACCGGTGGAGGCCCCGACGTCGAGCACGTGCGCGCCGCGGAGATCGAGCGCGAAGGCTTCGAGGGCGGCCGCGAGCTTTTCTCCGCCACGTGAGACGAAACGCGGCGGCTGCTCGACGGTGAGCTCGATGTCCTCCGGAAAGTCCTTGCCAGGTTTGTCGAGCCGCTCGGTGCCGCGCAGGACGCGCCCGCTCATGATCAGCGCCTTGGCCTGCGCGCGCGATTCGGCGAGACCGCGGAGAACGAGAAGTTCGTCGAGACGGATTTTTTTCATTTCGCGTGAGCTTTCCTGCCCGGGTCTTTCTGCCGGCCGGGCGACCAGCAGGTCGTGCGGCCGCCGATTTCCTCGCGAATGAGCGGGACGCCGGTCTTTGGGCAGCGTCCGCCGTCCTCCCAGCGGTGATGGAAAAGCCACGTATCCGGAATGTGGATATTCAGGTCCGGCGGAAGCTTGCCGCCGACGCCGGCGATCTTCTCAAGTGCGGCGCGCGCGACGTGACGGCACTCGCGCCAGAGCGTTTTTGTTTCGGCGGGCGTGAGCGAACCGGCTTCGCGTCGCGGATGAATCCCGGCGCGCCAGAGGATTTCATCGGCCATCCAGTTGCCGATGCCGGGAAAACGCTCCTGCATCAGGAGCACGGCCTTCATCGGCGCGCGACGGCGGCGCGCGAGAAACGCGGCGACGGCTTTCCCGGTGAACTCGGGACCGAGAACGGGCGGAGCGATTTCAGACCACCAGGCGGGCGCGTCCTTGCCCTCGTGAAACTGCACGCGGCCGAACATGCGGTGATCGCTGAACACGAGCGCGTGTTTCGTGGTGACGACCACGAGGTGGTCGTGCTTCGCCGGGGCGTGTGTTGGAGGTTGCACCGTCAGCTCACCTGTCATGCCCAAGTGGATACCGAGCCACAGATCTCCACTGAAACGAAACAGCATCTGTTTCGCGGCGGCTTCGGAGTTGAGAAGGCGTTTGCCCGGTAGGGCGTGCGCGATCACGTCAGGATCGCTGCCGCGGAAGATCTTCGCCTTGGCGTGAAGCGCGACGGATACGACCCGCTGACCGTGGGCGGCATCGGCCCAACGGCGGCGGAAGAATTCGACTTCAGCGAGCTCAGGCACGGCGAAAGCAAGGCATTCAGCCGAGATACCACTCGTAACTGTGACTCGAAAGCATCTTGGGCGCGCGATCGGTGACCTGCACGACGTCCTCGATACGACAGCCGCCGAGTCCGGGATAGTAGAGCCCGGGTTCGACGGTCACGACGGTGCCCTTTTTGAGCGCCATCGACGAGGCGCCGCCCATCCGCGGCGCCTCGTGCACCGCGAGACCGAGTCCGTGCCCCGTGCCGTGGAAGAAACCGACGGCGCCTTTTTTCGTGTGCCACGTTCCGAAACCGACGGCTTCGAACACCTCGACCACGCGGCGATGCACGCTGCGCCCATCCACACCCGCACGGATCTTCTCGAATGCGGCGAGCTGCGCTTCGCGCACGGTGGCGACAAGCGCGTGCTGATCGTCGTTGGCTTTGCCGCGCAGATAGGTGCGCGTCATGTCGCCAAAATAGCCGGTCTTCGCGACGCGCGGGGAAAATATCGATGATGATGAGCTCGTGAGGACGCAGCGGGCCCGAGCCGCGCTCGTGCGGATCGCAGGCCTGATCGCCGCCCGCGACAATTGTCGTGCCATTGGCCTGTCCGCCTTCGGCCATGATCGCCGACTCGATCGCGAACCGCAGCGATTCGGAGGTGAGCATGCGACCGTTGTGACGCAGTTCGCGACCGCGGATCGTGGATTCGCGCAGGATCTTTTCGGCGACGGAAAATCCGACCGAGCACAGGCGGTTGCCTTCGCGAATGGCCGCGGCTTCACGCGCGGTTTTGATTTCGCGTTCGGGAAAGAGCGGACCTGACGCGAGCTCGAGCCGCAGCCCGAGTTCCTGCAGGCGCACGAAGAGCCCCGCGGGAAAATCGTCCGCCACGCGAAACGCCTTCACACGATAATGGCGCGCGAGCTCGGCAATCACCTCGGCTGCATTGATCGTGGCGCCGCGGTAGCGACGTGCAGCGCGATAACGCCATTCCTCGAGCGGTGTGACGACGTCGAACGTCCGCGCCTTCTTGATCCGCCCGAACTCGAGTGCGCTCTGCGCGGTCACACGTTTGCCTGACGGCGTGGCGAACGCGATGAACGGATCGTGCACATCGACGCGACTGAAATAGAGCTGATCGGCGCTCGTGTGCGTATCGGCGTAGAGCAGGGGAGGGAGCGGTTTCTTGGACACGGTGAAACGATGTCAGGGTTTGGCCGGCGTGGCACGCGGTTTGAGGCGCACCTCAAAAAGTTTTGGCCAGTTCTTGCCAGTGACAAAAAGCCGGTCGCCCGCGGCGTCGTAGGCGATGCCGTTCATCACGTCGGTGTCGGGCCGGCGATCGGCGGGGAGAGCAGACTGCGAAAATCGATCACGCCGAGCAGGCGGCCGTCCGCCGGATCGATGCGCACGACGTAGGGCGTCTGCCAGACGTTGGCGTAGATTTCGCCGCGAACGAACTCGAGCTCGTTGAGATGCTTGAGCGGTTTGCCGGCGAGGTCGCGCACGCTGATCGTGCGCTGCACGGCGAACGTCTCCGGATCGAGAAACCGCAGCTCGTGCGAACCATCGCTCAAGATGAGCGAGGAACCGTCGGTCGTGAGGCCCCAGCCTTCACCCGCGTAGGAAAACTCCCGCTCCTTCGCCAGCGTGCGCAGATCGTAGACGAAGCCTTTTTCGTTCTGCCAGGTGAGCTGGTAGATTTTATCGCCGAGCACCGCGAGGCCTTCGCCGAAAAACTCCGTCGCGAGCGAAACCGACTGACGCACGCGGCCGGTTTCGAGGTCAACCTTGCGCACCGTCGAGCGGCCGTGAAGCCCGGTGCCCTCAATCAGGATGCCTTTGTGGAAAACAAGTCCCTGCGTGAACGCCGTGCGGTCGTGCGGCCACGTGTGCACGATCTCGTAGTCGTAGATCGCGACCGGCGCCGGTTCGGTGCGTGAAGTTGGTGCAGACGCCGCCGATTCTTCGGCTCGCGCGAGCGAAAATGCTCCCGCGAAAACCAACACGGCGCACGCGCGGGCGAGTGCGATCCTGCGAACTCGGAGCATCCCGCGCGACGAGCGGGCGGTGACGGCGACGAGCGGCGTGGTCACGGCAAAACTCCGATCTTCGCCGCGCGGCGAATCAATCCTTCGGGATTTCGTTGTCGGTGCGCAGCATCAGCACCGGCGTCTTTGTTTTCACCCACAGCTCCGCTTCCTTGAAGTGCTTGGCCGGCACGTTCTCGAGCGCCTCGCCCACGGTTTTCGCGGGGTAGAGCTTTCCCTTGCGCGAGCGGTTGTAGTCGTAGGTAGCCTTGAAAATCCGCTCCTGCGTCGTCACCACGCTCTCGTTTTCCGGGATCTGCATCACCCAGCCGGCGAAGTCTGTCTTCGGCAACTTGTCCTCGGGATCGGAGATGAGGATCACCCATTGCTTCTTCAAGGGCGGCACTTTCTCGCCCTCGCCGGGATCGGGCTGCGCGGCGAGATTGAGCTCCTCGATGACGCGGCGCAGGACGACGGGATCGAGCTCGTTGTTCTTCAGGATCTCGGCGACTTTGTTGACGTCGATTTTCGGCATGGTGTTCTCGGTGAAACTAACGAGAGGACACGAATGATTCCCAAAGTAAAGCCGCGCGTCGCCGATGAACTTTTCGATGTGGTCGACGAGCAGGACCGCGTGATTCGCCAAGCTCCGCGCGGCGAAGTGCATGCCCACGGCTGGCTGCATCGCGCGGTGCACGTGCTGATTCGAAATCAGAAGGGCGAAGTCTTTTTGCAGAAGCGCTCGATGCTGAAGGACAAGTCGCCCGGCCTCTGGGATTCTTCGTGCTCCGGACACGTCGACGCCGGCGAAGATTACGACCAAGCCGTCGTGCGCGAACTCGGCGAAGAACTCGGCTTGCACGTCGCAGCCGCTCCCTCGCGCTGGTTCCGCATCGAAGCCTGCGAGGAAACCGGTCAGGAATTCGTCTGGGTGTATCAGCTAAATGGAGACGGTCCGTTCGTGCTGCAGCCCGAGGAAATCGACCGTGGCGAATGGCTCGCGCCCGCGGAGATCGACCGCCTCGTGGCCGAGCGCCCGGAGGAGTATTGTCCGGCGTTCAAACTCATCTGGCGCCTCGTCCAGCAACGCCGCGTCGCCGGCGAAAGTTTGTAATAGGCAACCAACACCCGAGTCGTGCCTGTGTGCGCACCGACTCGGGACCGAGTGCGGACCATGTCGAGCCAAGGTGCTACGGCCGTGTTGCCAGCTTTGCCTTGATTCCAATTTCGCGGAGCGGAAGCTCCGCCCGGCTGTGCTGGCACCGCCGCGATGTGCTTTGCCTTGATTCCAATTTCGCGGAGCGGAAGCTCTCGAACTCGCGCGCGCCAACGGCATGACGGCTTTGCCTTGATTCCAATTTCGCGGAGCGGAAGCTCGGTTCGGACGGCGTCACCTCCGGCGTCAATGCTTTGCCTTGATTCCAATTTCGCGGAGCGGAAGCTCAACGCGATCCAGACGGTGCACCAGTTCTGTGCTTTGCCTTGATTCCAATTTCGCGGAGCGGAAGCTCCCGCGCCGGGTCGAACGTCATGAAGTCCGGGCTTTGCCTTGATTCCAATTTCGCGGAGCGGAAGCTCCGGGCGCGTCAAACACGACGCCGGCCCCGGCTTTGCCTTGATTCCAATTTCGCGGAGCGGAAGCTCGCCCTGCCACTGGAGTGTCGAGATCGCCTCGCTTTGCCTTGATTCCAATTTCGCGGAGCGGAAGCTCGGTGCCGAAGCCACCGAGGAAAGCGACGTTGCTTTGCCTTGATTCCAATTTCGCGGAGCGGAAGCTCTGCTCGACGGCGTGCAGGAGGAGGAGGTCAGCTTTGCCTTGATTCCAATTTCGCGGAGCGGAAGCTCGCGCGTTGCGATCAATTTCCCGTCTTGGTAGCTTTGCCTTGATTCCAATTTCGCGGAGCGGAAGCTCCCATCGAGGGCCACTCGCCGTCGGTGTCGCAGCTTTGCCTTGATTCCAATTTCGCGGAGCGGAAGCTCCTTGGGCTGCAGCTCGGAGCGGTGGCGCTCTGCTTTGCCTTGATTCCAATTTCGCGGAGCGGAAGCTCCTTCGACGCCGGGAGGTGATGCAGCGGTTAGCTTTGCCTTGATTCCAATTTCGCGGAGCGGAAGCTCTGCGCGCTGGTATCACGGCGAAGAGCCACAGCTTTGCCTTGATTCCAATTTCGCGGAGCGGAAGCTCCGCCCGCGAAATGACCTTTCCTTGAATAACTTAGCTCTTACCAGAGCTGGATTTGCTCTGGCATTTTCTCGGGCGAAACCTCTTTGGCCGGAGAGCCGTAGATCACAAAAGCGCGTTCCCATTGGGCTCGAGTCACGAAAAAGGCGCGGACTTTGCCTTCCGGTGGGATGCCTTTCCGAACACGGTCGAGGTGCGTTTCCTGTCGCGCGAAACTCACGCATGGCCGCGCATAGACGCTGAACTGGATCATCTGAAATCCATCATCGATGAGAAACTCTCGAAAGGCTGTGGCAGCTTTCCGTTGAGCCCGGGTGACGACCGGCAGATCGAATGCGACGACAAGCCAGCCCATTTTCAGCTTTTCGACATCCATGGCCGATAGTGTCGAGAGGTGCTGGCGATCACCGCCTGGCGGAAGCCGCGGACCACACCTTCAATACAGCCGCGAATATCGAGTTCGAGGCCCAGGTAGTCGACGCGCTCCAGCGAAAAGCCCGTCACCCATTTTCGGAACTCTCCGGTGACAGCGAAAGCCTCGGCCTGAGGACGGTCCTTCACCCATTGATAAACACGCCAATCGACGCAGGGGCGAAATGGCTCCATCAAATCGTAGGCCAACGGCGCACTACGTTCGCGGATGGCGTGCGAGATGCCGACCATCGGATCGAGTCCCACCGCATAGAGCTTTTGCAGGACGGTCGAGAGAAGGACCGCGTAGCCGTAGTTAAGGAGATCGTTTAGACCGCGGAGTTTTCGTCCGCGCGAGAAGCCTTCGATGCGTAGTCCTTCGGTGATGACTTCCCAAAACAGTTTGGCGCACCCACCTTCCTTGCGGGCGCTACGCGCCCGAGCGGCATCGGCGAGCCTGTGAGTGGTTTGAGCGTCTGGTAGAATCCGCCGGGCGACTTGAAGCTGGTTCGCACACTTTGCGTCAATGGTCTTCTCCCAGAGGCGTGAGCGCACGTGTTCCGGAAGCGTGAGATGTCTGCGAGTGAGGAGCGTGTCGGCGGAGCGACATGCAGGAAGCAGCAACGAGACGGGTTGAAACCGCTCGCAGATAACGAGAGCTACGCCGTGTTTGGCGGCTTCGAGAAACAAGTGGCTGTGAATGCGCGCGGAGAAGCTGGTGACGATGATTGAGGCAACGTCTTCCAGCGGCACGCGCTTCGAGCCTTGGTCCGTGCTACAGACCAGTTGCCCGTCCCGACATGTCAGATCGGCTCGAGGAGCATCGATACTGACGATGTGGTAGGACATCGGAGAGTTCTCAGTCTTGCGGGAACGCGCGACCGGTTAAGTCGGTGTCCAGACGGAGCGCTCCGTCTCGAAGTAGACTCTTCAGGAGGACGTTGATCCAACTTGGTCTCACCGTCTCGACTGTGCCTAGGTCCAAGGCCATGCCGCTTGCATTGTTCTTGATCGAGAAGATCCGCCACAGTCCGGCACGTGGCCCGGCTGGGATCTTAAGCACCTGCCCATTTCGCCAAATCAGCGGAGGCTTCCCTCCATTGCGCTGTTTGAGCGCTCCCAATTGCGCCCAAACTCGCGCGAAGGGGATGATGACCAAGCGCTCGGCTGGAGGGATTTCGGGGTTATCGAGAATAGCTACGCCGAAGTTGTCAGCGATCACTCGAACGCCCCGAACTTTGCTCAGTTTGCCGTCCGTGTTCAGGCCGATGACTTTGGTTTCGAGTTCGGTCGTGCAGTTGGTGACGATTTTACCGTCGGCGTTTTTCTTTCGCTGCCGCAGGGTGACTCGTCCGTTCTCGCGGCTGATCACACCACGGGTGTTTTCTTCAACTCGGATGCCGCTCATGTCGGCCGGCACATGTTGAACAACGCGCCGTTCGGCCAGCCGGTCTCGGATCTGTTGTTTCAAGTCGCCCGGAAGGTCGCGGAGGCGAAAACCGCCATTTGCGTCGAAGTCTCCCAAGTTGAGTTTTTCCAACGCGCCGCGTTGTTCACTGTTCAAGCGTCGTTCCAACAGCAGACGCCAAACGTCGCCTTGGTTGGGGATCAACGCGGCGGCCAGCCCCAGCACGCACGCATCGAGGGCATGGTGAAGATGAGTGATTTGTCGGATCTCGGTTTTGTTTTTTACGACGATCCTTTCCTTGCCCTCGGTATCGACGGACTTCTCCAGCACGGCGGGAGCTGCTTCGGCGAGGCAGCCAAGAACGTCCCAAGCCGCGCGAACGCGAGCAGTGACAGGTCCAGGCAGAGCGACGAAGGTAGGGGGCGAAGGCAGGTGGGCAAACGGAGCTCGCAGCACTTGTTGCCCGAGGCGCGTGAGTTGGGAGGTCTGGGTTAGCTGGCCGGGAGTGAAGCCGCCGGCTTTTTTCTTCGTAGCGTTCGAGCAGCAGCTTTTCGACGCGGCGCTTCTTCCGTCGCTGATCATCCAAGTGCCCTCGTTTATCGAGCGCTTCAACGTCCTGTTTATAGCGGCTGAGCTGCTTGATTTGCAGATTGGGCAATCCGGGAACGGTCTTCGTCTCCTCGGCGCGAACGAACTCCCATGCGGTGCGTTTGCCCTTCCATTTGTTAATCTCCGAAAACGTGACCACCAGCGAATCGAGTGAGTCCGACGGGCGCTGCGAGCGGGGAATGATGTGATCCAAATCTACTCTACGAGTGATAAGGTCGATCGGCTCAAAGTCGTGGCCAGTATAGGGGCAGCGCCAACCAAGGTCGTCGGCGATGCGGGCTTTGCGGATCAACGAGGCGTTGATCTTGGTTCCCTGCGGTAATTCAGCCAGCAAGCGTTTCGAAACCTGCGCATGATTCCGGAGGCGCTCATTCATCTCCTTGGCGATCTCTTGAGCGGTCAGTCCAGCCATCGCTCTGAGATCGCGATTCACTTCGAGGGTGATGCGTTGCACGCACGAGGCATCCCCACCTGCATAATCTGCAATCAAATGCTGAAAGAGGCGTCCGAGGATTTGAAGACGATGTCGGACGAGGTGGTTATTGGTTTGCTGATCAAGTGGACGGTTATCCCGAGCCCGGCGGAGCTCGGGCGTTTCAAACAAACACCCACCTTCGCTGCGGGGATGCACTGTGCCGCTCATCACTTGTTGATAAGCGGAGACTAGCAGTGGGCGCGCATAGGGAGCGCGACCGCCGAGAGGTGGGACAGTAAAGGAAGTCGTCAGGATTTGTGCGACGGTAGGAGGGGGTGTCGGAGTTTTTTTCCGGGAGGGTTTCTCCGGCACAGAACAGAGTTGAGCGACCGCGGTATTGAACGCGTTGATGTCGGCACCTGTTCGAATGGCTTCGTCGCGCAATTTGCCGAGCGTCTGGGATCGACCTCGACGCCAGCGGTTGAGGGCGTGGCGTTGAACGATCTCGGGGAGATGGGGCCACACAGCGGCGATCCATCGATTGGTCGAAACCAGTCTGAGCGCAGGATCGAGCACGAGGTTTTCCGCCGCTGTCGCGTCCATGAACATCTGGTCGAGATTGTCGCGGACAGACCCAGTTAACGCGCGCACGGTTTTCCTAAACTCGCCAGGCGTGAAGTAGCCCTCTGTGGTCGCCTGCTGCGTCAATGCGCTCCGTTCCTCTTTGCTTAACGGACGCAGCGGTTGGTCGCTTGCCGAGGCCACATTGATATTAGCCAGCAGCATTGCCCAACGGAAACGAAGAAACTCGGGGCAGTCCTTGAGCGGGAGTTTCTCACCGGAAATGGGGCACCGACCGATGATGCGGTTGTGGTAGCGAGTCGCTAGGCGCCCGAAAAGTAGACCGCCTCTATAACGTCGAGGGAGGCGAATGTCGGGACAGACAATCGCGTGAGCGTCCTCCAGCAGCGCGCGAACGAACGCGTCGTCCACGCCTGGTAGTTTGCCTGTGTGATGTGCGAGAACTTGCCGGACTTCATCCACCACCACTGCGCGATCGAAAGCGGCGTCTTTCGCTTTGTAGCTTTCCGTGGTCCCGCTGCGTGGAGCGAGAGGATCCTGCCCCAACCATGCACAAATCGTCTCGGCCATGGTGTTTTTCCCAAACCGCTCCATGGCTTCACGAGCGTGAGCGCGTTTCTCCTTGTTCTCCGCCTCATCTTCATCTGCTCCGATCGCTTCGTAACCGCGGTTATGAGCATACCAACGGAGAACATCCCACAGTTCACTCCACGTCAGCGCGTGCTCCCCGTTGCTTGCGAGCACGCGTGCTGCGAGCAACCACGGCGTGGCGCTGCCTCCGTTGGCGCGGTGTTTACGGGCGAGCTCTTCGGAGGAGAACGCTCCCAAGTGCACAAGCAACTTTTCGAGTCGCGCGATGCGTTGGCGAGTGGCGCGCACATGCCTCCGCTGTTGTCGATGCACGCGCCGGGACTTCGCCAAGGCACTGTCCTTTTCAAAGATGACAGAGCCGCATCCGAGGACGGAGGGAGCGGAGTTTTGAGCAGCTGACAAAACAGCCCAACCGATCGAGCTGTGACCGACGTCGAAGGCGAGTTCGAGAGGAGATGAGTTCGTGCTTGCAACCATGGCGCTGGACGGGGTTGATGGCTGCGGAATCAAGTCAAAGTCAGTGAGCGCAGCCCGTTAAAACTAACTGCCAAGCAGTTACACCGTGGTAAACAGCGCTTCTAGAAGAAAGCCCGGGAAAATATCCCGGGTTTTTCTTTTGGTTTTGGAATGGTGACGTGATCGGCAGCTTGCCGCCCCAGCTCACTCGGGGCCGGGGGGACGGTTGCGGATGCCGGAGAGGGCGCCGGGGCCTTCGCGGGTGGCGAGGCGTTTGATTTCCTCAAACTGCTTTTTGCGTGATCAGGCGGCGCGGGATGCGGCGGCTCGCTTCGTCGACGAGGCGTTCACGATCGTCCTCGGTGGGCGTGTGCGGTTCCCACCGTTGATGGTGACCGTGTTTGCGGGTCCACTCGATGTTTCCGCCGTGGACCGAGACGGAGACCTGATACTTGCCCAGCTCAGGGTCGCGGGTCCACCAACCGAAAGTGATGCTCATGCGGCGAGTGTCACGGTCACCGGTTCCGCCGCCAGCGAAAATTCCGCGCGCGTGGATCCGATCCGATAGACGCCGCGGCGGCGCTCGACTTCACGGACAACGAGTTTTTCCGCGCTCACGTCGACCACGCACGCGCGGGTGGGCGGGCAGAAGGCGCCGGTGTTGATCAGCCATTTGCCGCCGCCGATCTGACGCACGCCGGCGCGGTGGGTGTGACCCATTACAAACACGCGGGCGTCGGGGCGGTGTTGCGCGAGGAGTGCGGCGGCGAGACGAGGTGTGTCGCGCCACGCCTGCACGACGCGGAGCACGCGCGTGGGCGGCCAGCACATGTCGGTGAACAAACCGATCGCGTGTTTGAGCGCGTCGGATTCGGTGTGGTGGCGCTGCGGAATCTGGGCGGCCGCGTGCCGCATCGCGCGGAGCCGCGCGGCGAGGGTGGCGCGTTCGCTTTCGGAAAAGGTGGCGAGCGCCTCGCGCATGAGCCGGCCCATCTGTGTGGCCTCGCGGCTCCACGGCACGAGGTCGTCGAAGATCACGTCGCCGTGCGAAACGAGCACTTCGCCTTCGGCGAGTTCGAGTGCGTGGACGTCGGAGATGTCGGGATCGTGATTGCCCGTGATCAACGTCGCGGGCGGCGCGTGGTGTTGCACGAAGTCGAGCACGCTGCCGCGCAGTTCGGCGACGCGCTCGGGGTGGCGGCTCGGGCGCGTGTCGAGTGTGTCACCGTTGAAGATCACCCGGTCCGGTCCGTCGAGCAGCGGGCGAAGACTCGCGAGCTCGCGAAGCGTGCTCGAGCGATCGCCGTAGTGCAGGTCGGAAAAGATGCGGGTGAACGTGGAAGCCACAGTGTGTTTGAAAACGGAAGCAGGATGCGGGCTCAGCCGCCGAAGCCCTGCATCATCGCGCCCATGTCGAATTTCTTGAAGCTGGCGGGGGGCGCGAATTCAGAGTCGGGGAGGGATTGCTTGTTGATCGAGACGACGTCGAGGCGGAACTCCTCCTTGTTGCGCTTGCCGCGGCTGACGATGCGGAGCGGGAAAAACTCTTTGCCCATGAGCGCCTTTTCCCAGGCGGCGGGAGCTTTCGGGCGGCCGCCCATCGGATTGGCGTTGGCGCTGGCGTCCAAGCCCATGAACGAGCCGAGTTCCTCGGTGAGCCACATGTCGGTGACGCCTTCCTTCGAGGTCGCGATGTATTTCGTGGCGGTGTAGCCGAGGATTTTTTCGGTCTCGGACGTCTTTTCGAGCTTCACGTCGTCGGCGCCATCGTCAGCACCGGCGAGTTCGTTCATCGCGGGCATCGGGCGGACCATATACATCTTCTGCTCGGGCATCAGGATGATCATTTCCCGCTTCGCGTGGTTCATGATCATCGCGAAACTCTCGCCGCCTTTGCCGTCGATCTCAGTGCGGAGCAGACCGGCCTTGCTGCTGTAGGTCATCTCCTGCGCCGACTTGCTGCCGGCGGCGGTGATCTTCATCCGGACTTTGCCTTCAAACGCAGCGGCATGGACGACCGCGGGCAACACCAGCGCGGTGACGAGGAGGAACAGGGAACGGAGTGGGGTTTTCATGGGGAAAGCAGGTTTGGTGTCAGCGATTTGCGACGCAAGCATTCGGCATATCGGGGAACTGCCGAGCTGCGCGCGACGCGTCGCAGTGCGCGGCGGCAGGTTTCGGCGCTTGCCAGCCCCGCGGCCCGGCGAAAAGTGGGCCGATGGCTCTCCTCGGCAGCATCGCCACCTTGCGCGCGCAAGTTCCTGACCGCGATCAGTTCGCGGCGGCGTTCGCGTATCTTGCGGATCTCGATCGCGCGGACTCGGCGATTCGCCGCCGACTCGCAGCGATGGCCGCGGGCGTGACCGAGCGCGTGGAGTTGCCGGGCGGATCGTTTGCGCTCGAACAAGTCTATGAAGCGCGTCGCCGGACCGATGGGTTTTTCGAATCGCACCGCCGCTACATCGACGTGCAGGTGATCGTCGAAGGCGAAGAGCTGATGGAAGTCGTGGAGCTGTCGCGCGCGACCGTGAGCGAGCCTTACGTCGAAGAGCGCGACTTCATCAAATACGCGGACCTCGCCGGTGCGTCGGTGCTGCGCGTCCGGGCGGGTGAGGCGGCGATCTTTTTTCCGGTGGATGTGCATATGCCGGCGCTCCGGGTGCCGGACGGCTCCGCGATGGTCCGCAAAACCGTCATCAAGGTTCCCGTCGCGGGCTGAGTTGGGGAATCGTCCAAATATGAGCCACAGAGAACACAGAGCGCTGACCCAGAGTGCACAGAGTTCGGGCCCAGGTCTTTCAATGGCCGCCTATTTGTGGGGCTAAGTCGCGGATGAACTACCGGCACCATTTTCACGCGGGCAACTTCGCCGACGTGTTCAAGCACGTCCTTTTGCTCGAGCTACTTCGCGGCCTGCAGAAGAAGGAGAAACCGTTTCTCTATCTTGACACCCACGCTGGCCGCGGACGCTACGATCTGGAGACAGCTGCGCGCGGCGATTCGCTCGAGCGCAAACCCGAGTGGCCCGACGGCATCGGCCGTCTCGTCGCGACGGACGAACCGCTCACGCCGCTGCTCGCGGATTACGTGGAGCGCATCCGCACGTTTGATCGCAATCAGGGCAACGTCGCGGACGAGCTGCGCTTCTATCCAGGCTCGCCGCACATCGCGCGTTCGCTCGTGCGTCCGCAGGACCGGCTCGCGCTTTGTGAGAAACATCCCGCGGAGAGCGCGGCGCTGCGCGCGGAGTTTCAGTTCACCGATCGCTGCTCCGTGCACGAGATGGACGGCTATGTGGCGCTCCGCGCGATGCTGCCCCCGCCCGAGCGGCGCGCGCTCGTGCTGATCGATCCGCCGTTCGAGGCTCAGGATGAATTTGCACAAATCGTCGAGGGGCTGCGCGGTGGGCTGCAGCGTTTCCCGAGCGGTGTGTTCGCGATCTGGTATCCGCTGACGAGTCGCGCGAAAATCGATGCGTTTTACGACGAACTCATCGCGCTCAAACCGCCGCCGACACTCGCGGTGGAAATCGCCATCGCCGGAGAAAACTCCCCGCTGAAAATGCGCGGCTGCGGCCTCGCGGTCATCAATCCGCCGTGGCGCTTCGACGAAGCGGTGAAGCCCACACTGGAAAGTCTCGCGCGGCTGCTCGCGCAAGGTCCCGGCGCGGACTTCAATCTGGCTTGGGCCGTGCCGGAGTAAGGCGCGAGTCGAGCCGGACTGTGGCTCGACCCGGTCCGCACCTAGTCCCGACTCGGGACGGACCTTGGCTCGACTCGGGACGCAACGTGGCGCGGTCGTGACCGCAATGGGGCGCGGCTCAGCCTGGTTTGTCATTCTGAGCGGAGCGAAGAATCCACTTGGACCATCGCGTGCTGAACCGGCGGCGAAGCGCCCACTGGATTCTTCGCCGCGCTCAGAATGACAGAATGATAGGGACTTTCGCGATTCGGTCGGCGATGTCGCGCCCCGCGAACCAACTCAGGCGCTGGCGAGGGCGTTCTCGTTGTTGAGATGCTCGACGCCGGTGTATTTCTGCGACTGCTCGTCGGCGTGGTAGCTGGAGCGCACGAGCGCGCCGCTCTCGACGACGCCGAGGCCGACGGACAGACCGAATTGTTTCCAGTGCAGAAACTCCTCAGGCGTGGCCCAGCGGGCGACGGGGAGGTGTTGCGGCGTCGGTTGGAGATACTGGCCGATCGTGAGGATGTCGGTCTTGTCGGACGCGATGTCGCGGATCGTCTGCTCGATCTCTTCCTTGGTTTCGCCGAGGCCGAGCATGATGCCGGTCTTGGTCACGAAACCGCGGCTCTTGGCGTGACGGAGCACGCCGCGCGAACGGTCGTAGCGGGCTTGCACGCGAACGGGTTTTTGCAGGCGTTCGACCGTCTCGACGTTGTGGTTGAAAATGTCGGGCTTGGCATCGAGCACGATGTCGATGTGCGCGGTGTTGCCCTTGAAGTCGGGCACGAGCACTTCGATCGCGGTGTTCGGATTGCGGTAGCGGATGGCTCGGATCGTCGCGGCCCAGACGCTGGCGCCGCCGTCGTTGAGTTCGTCGCGGGCGACGCTGGTGACGACGCAGTGTTTGAGATTCATCTTGGCCACGGCGTCAGCCACGCGGGCGGGTTCGCCGAGATCGAGTTCGGTGGGGCGGCCGGTGGCGATCGCGCAGAAGTTGCAGGAGCGCGTGCAGATGTTGCCGAGGATCATTACGGTCGCGGTGCCGCGGGACCAGCACTCGCCGAGATTGGGGCACTGCGCGCTCTGGCAGACGGTGTGGAGCTTGTTGTCGTCCACGAGGCGGCGGGTGGCCGCGTAGCCGGGACCGCTGGGCAGCTTGGCACGGAGCCAGGAAGGTTTGCGCGTCGTCGTATCCATGAAGTCAGGTATGGCCGCAAATAGGCGAAAAAAGCGCAAAAGAAAAACAGGCGCGGATTTTGGCCGAAAAAAGTGAGCTGTGCGGCGAGTGGGTGCGGAAAGTTATGCGTCGCGGCCGGCGAGAAACGCGGGCCAGAGCGTGGCGAATTCGCGGGCGATCACGGCTTTGACCTCGGCAAGGTCGAGCGGACGACCGAGTTCGGCCTGAAGCGAAGTGACGGTGCCCTCGGTGGCGCTGATGCCGCAGGGCACGATGCCGCCGAAGTGGGCGAGGTTGGCGTTCACGTTGAGCGCGAAGCCGTGGTAGGCGACCCAGCGTTTCACGGCGACGCCAATCGCGGCGACTTTGCGCGGTCCGAGCCAGATGCCGGTGAGACCCGGACGGCGGGCGGCGGCGAGGCCGAGCGCGCCGACGGAGTTAATCAGCACTTGTTCGAGAAAGCGCAGGTAAGCGTGGAGATCCTTGCGCGGAGCGAGCGAGACGATCGGGTAGCCGACGATCTGGCCGGGGCCGTGGTAAGTGATGTCGCCGCCGCGATTCGTTTTCAGGACCTCGACGCCTTCGCGAGAGAGTTGCTCGGCGTTCCACACGAGGTGCGACTCGGCGCCGCTGCGCATGCCGACGGTGAAAACGGCTTCATGTTCGGTGAACACGAGCACGTCGTCGGTTTCGCCCGCGATGCGGCGGGCGACGGCTTCTTCCTGACGCGCAAAGGCATCGGCATAGCGCGTGCGGCCCCAATCCTCGGTGCGAAGCGGCGCAGGTGCGGTGGTGCTGGAAGACATCGCCGGTAACGATGGCGTGTGTGCGCTGCGCTGCAACTCCGCCGCGAGCGATTAAGGCTGAAGGAAAGGACCCGCGACAGACGCTAATGAACGCGAATTAAAAATTATGATCGGCGACTGCGTGCTCTCAGCGTCTCGCGAGGTCACTTCAGGAGTCGCGTTTTATTCGCGTCCCTTCGCGGGCGGTTAAGCCGGAGCAAAGAGCATCGCGATGCCACCGCCGACGGCGGTGAGTCCGAGCACGAGGGCGGTGAGTTTGCGCAAAGCGGGCGAGCCGAGCCCGATCGCGAGACCGGCTTTGAGCAGCGAGTTGGAAATGGCGGCGAGCACGATCGCGTGCGTGGCGAGACGCAGCGGGATGGATTGATCGGCCGCGTTGCTCGCCATCGAGAGGGCGATCGCCGCCATGTCGGTGAGACCGGAGACGAAGCTCAACGGGAGCGTGCCGCCGGCGTTGCCGGACTCGGTCAGGGCTTTCACGCCGAAGGCGATCGCGGAGTAGAGCAGGGCGAACTTGATCGCGGTGGAGAGTTGGAGCGGGTTGCTTACGACGGGCGTGCCATTGTCGGCCTGAGTGCGATGGCGGCGCGCGAACCACCACCAAACGATGAAGGCAAGGCCCGGCACCGCAGTGATCGCGACGGGCAGAAGAAGTGCTTTTGCGAGGGCGGGCGAAATCACCGCGACAATTACGAGCGTGCGCGGGAGCATCACCGTCGAGGCGGTGACGACTGCCATCGAGTAGTCGAGCGATTGCGACGGGTCCTCTTTGCTGCGGCGTGAGAAGGTGAGCGTCGTCGCGGTCGACGATGCCACGCCGCCCAGCACGCTTGTGAGCAGCAACCCCGCACCCGCGCCGAGGAGCCGCACGGCGATGTAGCCGGCGAATCCCACACCCGAGATCAACACGACCATGAGCCAGGTGCCGTAGGGATTGAATGCCGCATACGGCCCCATGTCGCGGTTGGGCACGAGCGGCAGGATCACGCCGGTGATCGCGACGAATTGCAGCGTCGCCCGGATGTCCGCGGCGGTGAAGGCCCGCGTCCATGAGTGCAGTGGCTGTTTCACGCCGATCAGCACCATCGTGGCGGCGGCGAGCACGATCGCGACTTCGCGCTGTTGCCAGAAGACGAGCGCGCCCACGAACACCGTGATCAGCGCCGACGCGAAACTCGTCGACCCGGTGCGCTGCGCGGCTGCGCGCATGACGCTCGCGATCTGCTGCACGCCGACCAGCACGAGCACGACAGCGAAAACAGGCAGGAAAAACTGCCGGCTCGCGTAGGCCGAAAGGCAGCCGAGCAAGGCCCACATCGTGTAGGTGCGCACGCCGCCCAGATCGACGTCCGTCTCCGTGAGCGCTTGTTCGCGCCATTGACGAACGAGACCGATGAGCGCGCCGAGGCAGGCGCTGACCAGAAGCGAGATGAGCAGGGGCGGCACGCCCGTCACGATGTGAACGCGGCGAAGGCTCGCAACTGTTTCTCCGCCACGCGCCGGCCGCGAGGGCGCAGACTTTAAAGTCAACCAATAGTTGACATGGTGCGAGGGCCGGGAGGGGTGGGATTCGAGAGGGCGGAGCGGGCGCACAAAATCCGTTTGCCCCGAGAGCGGGCGGGCCACAGCGTGCACGGTTCCATGAGCGATATTCCCGCCGATATCTCCCACGACCAGGTCGCCGTGCGGCGTCAAAAGCTGCAGGACATGCGCGCGGGCGGATTCGATCCGTTCCAAGCCAACGCCGCGCAGACGCATTTTTCGCAGGACGCAAAAGCGCTCTACGTCGATGGCCAGGACTACGCTGTGACCGTGTCGGTCGCCGGACGTCTCGTGACGTTTCGCGTGCAGGGCGGCAGCTCGTTCGTGAAGATCCAGGATCAGCAGGGGCAGATCCAACTCTACTTCCGCAAGGACGTGCTCGGCGAGGAACGCTACACGTTCTTCAAGAAGTCGCTCGATCTCGGCGACATCATCGGCGTCACGGGCACGCTCTTCAAAACGAAGACCGGCGAAATCACCGTGCGCGTGGACTCCTTCACGCTCGTCTCGAAGGCGCTGCGCCCGCTGCCCGAAAAGTGGCACGGCCTTACCGATCCTGAGCAGGTTTACCGGCAACGTTATCTCGATCTGATCGTGAACGCCGAGTCGCGTCAGCGTCTCATGCTGCGCAGCAAGATCGTCTCGAGCATTCGCTCCACGCTCGCAAAGCGCAGCTTTTTCGAGGTCGAGACGCCGGTGCTCGAAGGCGTCGCGGGCGGCGCGGCGGCGCGTCCGTTCACGACTCACCACAATGCGCTCGGCGCCGATTTCTTCCTGCGCATCGCGCTCGAGCTGCGCCTGAAGCGTCTGCTCGTTGGCGGTTACGATCGCGTGTTCGAGATCGGCCGCGTGTTCCGCAACGAAGGCGTTTCGCGCAAGCACAACCCCGAGTTCACGATGCTCGAGGTGTATCAGGCGTATTCGGATTTCCGCGGCATGATGGAGTTGCTGCAGGCGATCTTCGACGACCTCTGCCGCGACGTGATCGGCACGACCGAGATCAAGCACGCCGCGAGCGGGCAGATGATCAACTTCGCCGGCGAGTGGCGCAGCGTTCGCTATTTTGAACTGATCGACGAAGCCGCGGGCTTCGCGCTCAGCGCCCACCGCAATCAGCCCGACTATCGCGAGAAGGCGATCGAAGCCTGCACGAAGCTCGGCCTCGAAGTTCACCCCGGCTGGGAAACGCACGAGATCGTCAACGAGATCTTCGGCAAGCGCATCGAGCCTACGCTGATTCAGCCGACGTTCGTCACGCATCTCCCGAAGGAGCTTTGCCCGCTCGCGAAGCTCAACGCCGCGGACCCCGGTCTCATCGATGTCTTCGAGTGCATCATCGGCGGCATGGAAGTCGCGCCCGCCTACTCGGAGCAGAACGATCCGTTCGTGCAGCGCGAAATGTTCGAGAAGCAGGTCGGCGAGGAGACGCAGAAGATGGACACCGATTTCCTTCTCGCGCTCGAGCACGGCATGCCGCCGGCCGGTGGCATGGGCGTCGGCATCGATCGCCTCTGCATCCTCCTGACCGGCGCCGAAAGCATTCGCGACGTGATCCTGTTCCCGTCGCTGCGTCCGGGCGCGTGAGGAAATTGCGGATTGCGGATTTCGAACGGCGGATTGCTCTAACATCCTCGAATTCGAAGCGATCCGATCATGAGTCACAGAGAACACAGCGCTCGGACACAGAGTTCACTGAGCCGAATTTCGGTTTCATTCTCCGTGTCCTCTGTGTCGGCGCTCCGCGATCTCTGTGGCGAAATGCACACTGAAAAGCAGATGAACCGCACGGAGTAGACCGGCCCGTCACTCCGCATTCCGCACTCACACACTCCGCATTCACCCCGTGCCCTGGTATCTCTACCTCGCGCTGAAACAACTTTTCCCGACCGGGAAACGTTTTCCGTTTTTCACCGCGATCTCGATGCTCGGCGTGGCGCTGGGTGTCGCGCTGCTCATCATCTCGACGAGCGTGATGGGCGGCTTCGGCCACGAGATCCGGCGCATGATCGTCGAAGTGCAGGGCGACGTGCAGGTGCGTGCGAACGGCTTGATGCAGGATCCCGCGGGACTGCAGGCGCGCATTCTCAAAGTCCCCGGCGTCATCGCCACCACGCCGTTCGCCGAGGGCGTCGTGATGCTCCAGCATCAGGACAAGCCTGCGTTTCCCGCGATCCAGGGCGTGGACGTCAACCGCGTCTCGCGCGTCGTGCCGCTCGATTATTACGTGCGCATCGGTTCGCTGAACCAGCTCGACGACGACTCGATTATCTTGAGCGCGCAGCTCGCATATTCGCTCGGCGCGCGAATGGGCTCCACGGTTGAAATCTATTCCCCGCTGCTGCTCGAGAAACTGAAGAACGACGAAGTGATGCTCCCGCGCTCGCTCACCGTCGCGGGCATTTTCGAAGTCGGCCACCAGCAACTCGACAGCTCCACGGTGATCGTGACGCTGCGCACGATGCAGGATCTCTACGGGCTCGGACGCTCCGTGCACGGCATCAACGTGAAGATCCAAAACGGCCTCGATGCCGACGTCGCCGCCGCGCGCATCAACGCCGCGCTGCCGCCCGATTCCGGCGCCCGCGCTCGCTCGTGGATCGAGGCCAACGAGGACTTCCTCTTCGTCCTCTCGCTGGAGAAGAACATGATCTTCTTCCTGCTCACGTTCATCATCGTCGTCGCCGCATTTTCCGTCACCAGCTCGCTGCTCATCTCGGTCGTGCGCAAAACCCGCGAGATCGGTCTGCTCGGAGCGCTTGGCGGCAAACCGCGTCACGTCGCGGCATGTTTCTGTTTTCAAGGTCTCTTCATCGGCGTGGCCGGCACCGCGCTCGGACTCGTGCTCGGTTTCAGCGCGCTCTGGTTGCGCAACGACATGGTTGCGTTCTTCACGAAACTCACCGGCAGCCAGGAAGTGCTCGCGCGCTTTTACCAGTTCAGCCGTCTGCCCGCCTACACCGCGACGAGTGATGTCGTGATGATCGTGGTCTGCTCGATCGTGATCTCGACGCTCGCCGGCCTGCTGCCTGCGTGGCGCGCCGCGCGACTCAAACCTGTGGAGGCCCTGCGCAGTGAGTGACGCACCGAACAACGTCCTGAGCGCACGCGCGCTCACCAAAACGTTTCTGAGCGGCGATGGCCGCATCGAAGTCTTGCGCGGCGTCGATCTCGATGTCGTCGCGGGCGAAAGTGTCTCTGTGCGCGGCGAGTCCGGCTCGGGCAAATCCACGCTGCTCAATCTGCTCGCGGGACTCGACGCGCCCGACAGCGGCACACTCGAGTGGGAAGGCTCGCGCGAAATCACGACGGAGCGCCGTGCCACGTTTTTGGGCATCGTGTTTCAGTCGTTCTACCTGATCCCGGAAGTCGACGCGTTGCAGAACGTGCTCATGGCACGCCGCATTCTCGGCAAAGTTGGAAAACCCGAGCGCGAACGCGCGCGACAACTGCTCGATCGCGTAGGCCTCGGCGCGCGCGCGACGCATCTGCCCGCGCAACTTTCCGGCGGCGAACGTCAGCGCGTGGCCGTCGCCCGTGCGCTCATGAATTCACCGCGCCTGCTGCTCGCCGATGAGCCGACCGGCAATCTCGACGAACACACCGGCGATTCCGTGATCGAGCTCTTGTTGAATCTCTGCGCGGAAACGAAAACCGCGCTCGTGCTCGTGACGCACAACGCTGCGCACGCAAAGCGCACCGCGCGTCAGCTCTTCCTCCACGAAGGCCGTTTCGCCTGAACTGCGATGCATCATGGTGCGCACCGTGGCTCGACCCGGTCCGCACCTGCGCTCGACCGTGTTCGAACCTTTGCTCAACCATGTGCGGACGTTCGGTCGACCATGTCCGGACATTGTCGCGACCGTGTTCGCACCTTTGATCGACCGTGTCCCGATCGTTCTCGCGTGAGGGGTTCGAGAACGAGAATGAAGAACGAGAACGATTTTGGGGAGGCCGGGTTCCACCTTGTGACCTCGGATCTTCCGCGCGAGGGTGGGGCATGAACGTTTTTGTCCGTTGGTTCGCCGCGATGGTTTTCGCGTTGCAGGCGCAGTTGAGTTTTTCCGCGACGCAGAATTCTTCGGAAATGCTCGATCCGCTCGCCCAAGATTACGTGAAACTCGTGCTCGCGCTCGGGGTGCACGATGCCGACGCGGTCGATGCCTACTACGGTCCGGCGCAATGGCGCACGGAGGCGGAACAGCAGAAGCTTCCGCTCGAGGAGATTCGTGCACGCTCGGAGGCGCTGCGCGAACGCGTGCGTGCGCTCGATCTCGCGGACGCGGAGGAGATCGTGCGGCTGCGTCAGAGCTATCTCGATCATCAACTCGGCGCGATCGTCACGCGGGTGGATTTGTTGCGCGGCGTGGCGATGCGTTTCGACGAGGAGTCGCGTCGCACCTACGACGCGGGTGGCGCCGCAGTTCGACGATGAGCATTTCGCGGCGATCCTGCGCGAACTCGACGCGGCGATTTCCGGCGAAGGAACGCTCAGCGAGCGCGTGGAGCTTTTTCGGAAACGTTTTCAGATTCCAGCGGAGCGCGTGGCGGCGGTGTTCGACGCCGCGATCGCGGAAGCACGTAAGCGCACGCAACAGCACATCGCGCTGCCGGCGGGTGAAAGTTTCACGGTCGAGTATGTGACCGACAAACCGTGGGCCGCCTACAACTGGTATCAGGGCGGTTATCACAGCGTGATCCAGGTCAATGTGTCGCAACCGATCACGATCGATCGCGCGATCGATCTGGCGTGCCACGAGGGCTATCCGGGGCACCACGTTTATAACGCGCTGCTCGAGGAAAAACTCCTGCGCGAGCGCGGCTGGGTGGAGTTCTCGGTGTATCCGTTGTTCAGCCCGCAGTCGCTGATCGCGGAGGGCACGGCGAACTACGGGATCGAAGTGGCATTTCCCGGCGACGAGAAGCTGGCGTTCGAGCGCGACGTGTTGTTTCCGCTCGCGGGATTCGATCCGACGAGCGCCGAGGAGTATGCGCGCGTGTTCGGTCTGCTGGAGCGTTTGAAATACGCGAGCAACGAGGCCGCCCGGCGGCTCGTGGATGGCGAAATCGACGACGCTCGGGCGGCGGTGTGGCTGGAGAACTTCTCGCTGAAGTCGCCTGAACTCGCGGCACGGCAGGTGCGATTTATCCGCAAATACCGGAGCTACGTGATCAACTACAACCACGGCCTCGATCTCGTGCGCGCTTACATGGAGCGTCGCACGCACGGCGATGACGGTGAACGGTGGCGGGTCTTTGCGGAGCTGATTTCGTCGCCGCGTTTGCCGTCGGGATTGGAGTAGGTGGCAAACGTTTCTGTCATTCTTCGCGCTGCTCAGAATGACGGGGTGCGAGAAGATGCAATAGGACGCGAAGACGCGGTGTTTTTCCTGTCGCGGTGCGGCGCGGTGTCGGTAACGTTCGGCTTCTTCTATGGCAGCTTCCAAGATCAAGTGCGGCGTCGTCGGTGTGGGCTCGCTGGGTCAGCATCACGCGCGGATTTACGCGTCGCTTCCCGGAGCCGAACTCGCGGGCATCTACGAGACGAGTGACGCGCGCGCCGCGGAGATTTGCGGCAAGTTCAACTGCCGACGCTTCACGACGCTCGAAGAGTTGGGCGCGGCGTGTCAGGCGGTGTCCGTGGTGGTGCCGACCGACAAGCACGCGGACGTCGCGATCCCGCTGCTCGAGCAGGGCTGCCATTTGCTGATCGAGAAACCGCTGTGCGCCTCGCTCGAGGAAGCGGAGCGCGTGCTGGCCGCGGCGCAAAAGGCCAACCGCCTCGTGCAGGTGGGGCACATCGAACACTTCAATCCGGTGATGAGTTTTCTGGAGAAACACATCGACCGACCCGGCTACATCACGACCGAACGACTCGCGCCGTATCAGACGCGCGGCACGGAAGTCGGCGTGGTGCTCGACCTGATGATTCACGACATCGGCATCGTGCTCGCGCTCGTGAAATCGCCGATCAAGAAGATCGATAGCGTCGGCATGCACGTCCTCTCGAAGACCGAGGACATCGCGAATGTCCGCATCGAGTTCGAGAGCGGCTGCGTGGCCAATCTGAGCGCGAGCCGTCTGAGCCTGAAAAAGAATCGCGAGATCCGCGTGTTTCAGGACAACGCCTATCTCTCGCTCGATTTCATGAACCAGAAGGGCCATCTGGTGAAAAAGAGCGATCTGATCGCCTACGGCCTGAAGTTGAAGATCGGCCTCGCGAAGGCCGGTGACGCGAGCTCCATCCCGGTGAACGACATCCCGATTGAGAAAGGCGAACCGCTCGCGATCGAACTCGCGCACTTCATCGACAGCGTGGCGAAGCTCCAGCAACCGAAAGTCGGCGCGGCGCTCGGCAAATCCGCGCTCGAGGTGGCGATCGCGATCACCGATCAGATTCGCAACGCGAAGCGCTGAGCAACTCTTCGCCTTTTTGATGAACCACAGAGACGCAGAGGGCACAGAGAAGAATACAGAAGCAACGGCTTGATCGGCTCTGTGCTGTCTGTGCCTCTGTGGTTTCAAAATGAGCGCTTCTTCCGGTATCCAGCTTTCGCCGCCATCGCGCGGTCGCGTCGATTTGCTGATCGTTGCGGGCGAACACTCGGGCGATGAGCACGCGTCGCGGATGTTGCGCGGCTTGCTGCACGGACAACCGAATCTGAGCGTGTGCGCGCTCGGCGGGCCGAAGCTCGCGGCGGCGGGTGCGCAGTTGCTCTACGACCTGACGGCGCAGTCTTCGATCGGTTTCGAAGTGCTGAAAAAGATCTCGTTTTATCGGGCGCTGATCGCGGAGGTCGTGCGCTGGGTGGGCGAACACCGACCGCGCGCGGTGTGCTTTGTCGATTCGTCGGGTCTGAATCTGCGCATCGCGAAAGGTCTGTTCGAACGCGGTTTTTCGGCGAAAGCCGGAGGGCCGACAAAGACGCTTTACTACATCAGTCCGCAGATCTGGGCATCGCGTGCAGGGCGTCGATTCAAGATGGCCGCGCACCTCGATGCGCTCGCGGCGATTTTCCCGTTCGAGCCGGATCGCTACGCGGACACGTCTCTGCCGGTGACGTTTGTCGGACATCCGTTCGTCGCGCCCGATTACGCGCCGCCGGTGAGCTTCGACGCGAATGGACCGGTGATGCTTTTGCCCGGCAGTCGACGTCAAGCGGTGGGGCGGATTTTCCCGGTGTTTCTCGCGGCTTATGCGAAGACTCACGCGGAGCTCCGTCGTCGCGCGGTCGTGCTTTATCCGAGCGACGGCATTCGCGCGGAGCTGGAGCGCGTCCTCGCTAACGATGAGTTTGGGGATGTGCGTGGCGGCGTGGAGTTGCGACACGTGGGCGAGGGCGGTCCGGAGACCACGGCGATCGGCGCGTCCGCCGTGCTCACGTCCAGCGGCACGATGTCGATGCACTGCGCGCTCGCGGGCATTCCGGGCGCGGTCGCGTATCGCACGGATGGACTCACGTATTTTCTCGGTCGTTTCCTCGTGAAAGTGCCGTATCTCGGAATCGCAAACCTGCTGCTCAACGAGCCGATGTATCCCGAGTTCATCCAACACGCGGCAACGCCCGAGGTGCTCGCGGCGGAGTTGCGGTCTTGTGTGAACGATCCGAAGCGGCGCGAGCGAACGGCCGCCGATGCGCAGCGCCTGCACGCGATGCTGGCCCATACGGGCGGACAATCGGCGTCGGAGTGGCTCGCGCGACAGCTGGCCTGACGCGCTTGAGCCGAAGTGAAGGCGGACCAAGCGCAAAAAAAAAGGCGCCGTCCGAAGACGGCGCCGGTGAAGTAGGCTGGTTTAGACTCCCAACAGGATCCAGAGCGGCCCGCTGGTCACGAGCTCATCACTCGTGACGCGGGTGCGGGGTGAGGGCGTGTTCATTTCGCGGCACCGTGGGCGGCCGCCTTCTCCACGAACTCGCGGATGTCGAGCCCGAGCGCTTGCGCGACACCTGCGCCATAAGCCGGATCGGCGCGGAAGAAGTGGCAGATGGCGCGGAGCTGAATCTCCTGCGGCACGCCGGCCATGTGGCGGGCGATGTTGCCGCAGAGGCGCTCCCTTTTCGTCGGCTTTGAGCAGACGAAGAGATTGCCCGGTTGCGTGTAGTCATCGTTGCCGTCGCGGTGATTGTAGCGGGCGGCATCGCCTTCGAGCTTGAGCGCGGGCTCGTTGAAGGCGGGGCACTCTTTCGGTCCGTTGAAGGAGTTGGGCTCGTAGTTCGGCGAAACGTCCTTCGAGAAGTCGAAGCGCATGGCGCCGTCGCGCTGATAGTTGAACACCGGGCAACGCGGCGCGTTGACGGGCAGTTGCTGGTAGTTTCCGCCAATGCGGTAGCGCTGGGCGTCCGCGTAGGAGAAGATGCGCGCCTGGAGCATCTTGTCGGGCGAGAAGCTGATGCCGGGAACGATGTTCGAGGGAGCGAGCGCTGCCTGTTCGACTTCGGCGTGGTAGTTCTGCGGGTTGCGATTGAGCTCGAGAATGCCGACCTCGATGAGCGGGAACTCGCCGTGCGGCCAGACCTTGGTGAGATCGAAGGGATTGAAGCGCCAGTTGCGGGCCTGCTCCTCGGTCATCACCTGGATGCAGAAACGCCAGCGCGGGAAATTGCCATCGGCGATCGCGTGGAAGAGATCGCGCTGCGAGGACTCGCGGTCCGTGCCGACGACCGCGGCGGCCTCGGCGTCGGTGTAGTTGGCGATGCCCTGCATGGACTTGAAGTGGAACTTCACCCAGTGGCGCTCGCCGATCGCGTTGATGAACGAGTAAGTGTGCGAGCCGAAGCCGTGCATCTGGCGCAGGTTCTTCGGAATACCGCGATCGCTCATGAGGATCGTGACCTGGTGCAGCGACTCCGGCGACAGCGACCAGAAATCCCAAGCGGCGGTGTTGTTGCGGAGATTCGTCTGCGGGTCGCGCTTCTGGGTGTGGATGAAGTCCGGGAACTTCAGGGGATCGCGGAGGAAGAAGACCGGCGTGTTGTTGCCGACGATGTCCCAGTTGCCCTGTTCGGTGTAGAAGCGAACGGCGAAACCGCGGACGTCGCGCTCGGTGTCGGCTGCGCCGCGCTCGCCGGCGACGGTCGAGAAGCGGAGGAACGTTTCGCAGGTGTTGCCGACCTTGGAGAACAGCTTCGCGGACGTGTATTTGGTGATGTCGTGCGTGACGGTGAACTTGCCGTAGGCGGCGGAGCCCTTCGCGTGCACGACGCGCTCCGGAATGCGCTCGCGGTTGAAGTGCGCGAGCTTCTCAAGCAGGTGAAAATCCTGGAGAAGGACAGGGCCGCGCGGACCGGCGGTGAGCGAGTTCTGGTTATCGCCGACGGGGATGCCGGAGGCGGTAGTGAGCTGAGGTGCAGTGGACATGAAGTAACGAGTGGTTGGCCCTGGACGCGGAACCTCCCGCGGGGCGACCGGTAGATTATCAACTGGCGGGAAAAATGAGAAAGACTAAGTTCCGCTATCAGTAATAGGAGAAACCTATGGAGCTGCATCAACTTCGCTACTTCGTTGCCGTAGCGCGCACGCGGAATTTCAGCCGCGCGGCGGAGCGCTGCCGTGTGGCTCAGCCCTCGCTGAGCCAGCAGATCATCAAGCTCGAAGAGGAGCTCGGGGAGAGATTGTTCGAGCGCACGAAGCGGACGGTGGCGCTCACGCCGGCGGGCGAAATCTTTCGTGCGCACGCGGAGCGCGTGCTCGACGAGGTGGAGCTGGCGGGCGAGAGCGTGCGTGAAGTGAGCGGCATGCAGCGAGGTCGCGTCGTGCTCGGCGCGCTGCCAACGGTCGCGCCTTATTATCTACCGGCTCGACTGCGGGCCTTTTCGGAAGCGTTTCCCGGGACCGAGGTCGTCGTGCACGAGGACACCACCGATGCGCTCGTGCGTGCGACGATGGGCAAGGAAATCGATCTCGCGCTCCTCAGTCTGCCGGTCGAACGCGCGGGACTGGCCACGGAGGAGTTTTTCGAGGAGCCGCTGCTCGTCGCCATGCCGGCGGGTCATCGGCTGGCGTCGCGCCGCGCATTGACGCTGGACGACCTCGCGGAGGAACCGTTCATCCTGATGCAGGAAGGGCACTGCCTCGCCGGACAGGCACTGCAGTTCTGCCGACTCAATGGCTTCGCGCCGCGGGTGAGTTTTCGCAGCGCGCAGATCGAGACCGTGCTGGCGTTTGTCGCGGAAGGCTGGGGCGTGTCGATCGTTCCCGAAATGGCGCGTAAACCGGACGTGCAGGGCGTGCGCTACCGCGCGCTCGGCGGCATGAAGCGCTCGATTGGCATCGTGCATCGCGAGGCGCGGCCGCTCAGTCGCGCGGCACGGACGCTGGTGGAGTTTTTGCGCGGGCGGAAGAAGTAGAGGGATTTTCGATTTTGGATGACCGACTGTCGCTTTGCTCGCGACTCGATTTTCGATTTCGAGTGGCGCGAGGGCCGGTCGGGACGTGCAATCGGCGCGCGGTTGTGTAGCTTCGAAGCACGCGCGGCTGTGCTGCGATGAAGCGGCGGATGCGCGGCAAATTTATGGCTACTGCAATCGTGCTCTTGAAGATCGATCACCGGAAGGTGACGGGAACGGCGGAGAAGCTCCTGGAGATCCGCGATATCACCGATGTGTATTCGGTGTCGGGACGCTGGGATCTGATGGCGATCATCAAGTGCGATTCGATCGACAAGATCGAATACGTGATCACCGACGAGCTGCTCCGCACCGAAGGCATCGTCGAAAGCGAAACGATGTTTGCCTTCCGCAGCCTCGAAAAACGAGAAGCCGGCCGCGCGATCGACGTGGACTAGCTGAGCACGTCGATGGTGGGAATGAAGGTTTGGCTCGCGATCAGGCCGCGGGTTTGCGGCGACGGACAATGACCCATCCGAGGACCGCGACGCCCGCGAACGCCGCGTAGGTTGAGGGCTCTGGAATCGCAGTGACGCTCAATGTGCCGGTGGTGTAGAGTTGCGAGATATCCCAGGTCAGACCTTCGTCGAGTTCGGGCAGGTCGAGGCTGCTGAAAGTGTCAGTGGACGTGCCCCAATCGAATAGATCGAAGGAATCGCCCAAGCTCGCGGTGAAGTCGTCGAGAAACTCGATGATGAGTTCACCGCCGAAGGTGAGCAGGCCTGAAACAACCAACGCATCGTAGTCCGTGCCGCGCCCGAGGCCCCCGATTTCCATGAAGAGATCATTGGTGGAGCCGAAGGTGAGATCTCCGGCGACCGTGACGAGCGCGGGGCTGTCGCCAGGAGAATAGCCGCCGTAGAAGACCGCCAAGCCGCTGCCGGTGAAATTACCTCCGCCGCTGACAAGTCCGTTGAAGGTCACAGACCCGGCGATCGCGACGCTCGAGCCGGCCGCGGAGTGCAAATCGCCGTTCACGATGGTGTCGACGAGCGTGAGCGTGCCGTAGTTTTGCAGGCCGTCGCCGTTCTTCAGGCCGTCGCCCGCAAACGTCAGCGTGGCCGCGGTGGCGTAGAGGGTGGCGCCGCTGTTATTCGTGAACGTGCCCCGCTCGCTCTTCAGCGTGCCACCGGTCACGAAAAACGTGCCGGAGTTCGAGCCGCCGTTCGTGTCGAGCGTGGCGGTCGAAGTGATGGTGACGAACTTGCCCGCTGTGATCGTGGTCGCGCCCGACAACTCGAGTGTCTGACCGGGACCGAGCGTGGGGTTGGCGCCAAGGAAGGACGAACCGTCGGTGGTGAGCCCGCTGTCGGTGAGTTGGATCGTGCCGCCGGTCCAATCGAGGAATCCTCCGGGCGTGATGTTGGTCACGTTCAGCGTGCCGCCGGTGATGCGCAGACTGCCGTTGTTGGTGAGATCGCTGGTGATCGAAACTACGCCGTCGGCGAGCGTGAAAGTGCCATCGTTATCCAACGAGGTCAGCGAGAGTGTTCCCGCCTGCCAGTTCACGGTTCCTCCGTTGGTAAGATCGCCGTAGGAAAGATCCCCGCCGCTGCCTTTCAAGGTGCCGAGGTTGGTCAGGCTGTCGATCGAGCTGTGTGAGCCCGACTGCACGTCGAGGGTTGCGCCAGATTGATTGGTGAGACTGGCCACAGCGAACGTGCCGCCGCGCAGTTCGATCGTGCCGGCATTGGTGAATTCGTCTGTGACGGACAACGTGCTGTCGGTCACGCGGACGGTGGAAGTGGCATTGGTCGTGAGCGTGGCCGTGGAGAATGAACCGCCGTTGACGTGGAGGAGCGCCCCTGCATCCAGCGACGCGGTGTTCGCCGCGGCGAAGCTGCCGCCGGTCAGCGTGTAGCTGGAGTTCGCTTTGCCGTGGTAGATCGGAAATGTGTGGGCGTCACTCGTCTGCGTGAAGCTGGCGTCAGTATCGACGTAGGCGGTGGCTTCGGATTTTCTGGCGACTACGTTTCCCACGCCGAGAGTCCACGACAAGGTGTCAAACTGCGCGGTCGATTGACGGACGGTGAAAACATTGTGGTGCGTGCCGAACAGATAATAGGTCGGCTGTCCCTTATTGATCGGACCCGGGATGAAGAAATTTGCGCCGCCAAGCGGGACAACTTGGTCTTGGTATTCGTTGATGTAACCGAAGGTCACGACGAGCTCGTTGGTCGCGAGGTCGAATTCGTTCCGGTCCAGCGTTGGTGTCATGTCAGCGCCTTGGGCGCGAAGCGCGGGGCTGCTCCCGAGCAAGGCAAACGTTGAAACGAGAACAGCGAAGGCGCGAAGGGGAGGGCGATGCATGGAAATGTGGCCATGCAAAAAAGTTTACAACGCCGCCGCCGGCAAGGCCTTTGGCAGCAAGTGGCTTGCGATAGGCAACCACTTGTTGCGAAAGCGCCGATGCTCGGGCGCTTTCGGTGAAATTTAAAGCGCGTGAATCGCGCTCTTGCTCACGGCGAGCGGCTTCCTTGACCGCTTCGCTCATCGTCGGGTGTGCGTGGATCGTGCGGGCGAGGTCTTCAGCGCTGCCGCCGTATTCCATGTGCGTGACGATTTCGCTGATGAGTTCGCCGGCGTTTTTGCCGAGGATCTGCGCGCCGAGAATTTTATCGGTCGCGGCATCGGCGATGATCTTTACGAAACCGTCCGCGCCATCGTTGGCATGGGCGCGCGCGTTGGCGGCGAAGTTGAATTTGCCGACGTTGACCTTGATGCCCTTCGCCTTGGCGGCGTCTTCGCCGAGGCCGACCGTCGCGATTTCGGGATCGGTGTAGATGATCGCGGGCATGAGGTCCCAGTTGATGTGACCGGCCTTGCCGGCGATCCACTCGGCGACGGCGGCGCCGTCTTCCTCGGCCTTGTGGGCGAGCATGGGACCGTCGATCACGTCGCCGATAGCGTAGATAGTGGGCGCGGTCGTCTTGAGCTTGGCGTCGACCTTGATGCGTTTCTTCTCGGTGAGTTCGACGCCGGCTTTTTCGAGGCCGAGACCGTCGGTAAACGGACGGCGGCCGACGGAGACGAGCACTTTGTCGGCTGCAAATTCGAGCACCTTGCCGTCGCGCTCGGCGGTGAGCTTGCCGTTCTTAAAGCCGGTGACCTTCGCGTTGACCTCAATCTTGAGGCCCTGCTTTTGCAGAAGGCGCGTGAAGTTGCGCACGACGTCAGCGTCGGCGGCGCCGGCGATCTGCGGGAGAAATTCGACGATGGTTACGTCGGCACCGAGGCGGGCCCAGACGGAGCCGAGTTCGAGACCGATGGCACCGCCGCCCACGACGACGAGTTTCTTCGGCACTTCGGTAAACGCGATGGCGTGATCGGAAGAAACGATGGTTTTACCGTCGAACTTCAGGAACGGCAGCTCGACCGGCGCGGAGCCGGTGGCGATGACGATGTTACGCGCCTGAAGGCGCGTGGAATTTTCGATTTTCGATTCGGGATTTTCGACGGGGCGGACTTCGATCTCGTTGGCCGAGATGAGGGACGCTTCACCGGTGACGACGGTGACCTTGCGGGCTTTGGCGAGAGCGGCGAGGCCGCCGGTCATCTTGCCGACGATGTCTTCCTTCTTCTTGAGCATGGCGGCGACGTCGATCGACAAGCCGTCGATCTTGATGCCGTGCTCCGCAGCGTGGTGCTTGTTGAACGCAAAGTGCTCGGACGAGGCGAGGAGAGCCTTGCTCGGGATGCAGCCGACATTGAGGCACGTGCCGCCGAGGGTGGAGCGCTTGTCCACGAGAGCGACCTTGAGGCCGAGCTGAGCCGCGCGAAACGCGCACACGTAACCGCCAGGGCCGGCGCCGATGACGATGAGGTCGAAGGAAGTGACAGGCATGAGTGGAGAGTTGAGGGCTGAGAGTTGAGAGCGTCGGGCCGCTTGGAGTCTCTCAACTCTCAGCTTTCAGCTTCAACTCGCGCGGCGCGCCGCGTGTCAGACCGCGAGCAACAGGCGCGTCGGATCTTCGATCGCCTGTTTCACCTTCACGAGGAAGGTCACGGCTTCCTTGCCGTCGATCAGGCGGTGATCGTAGCTCAACGCGAGATACATCATCGGGCGGATGACGACCTGGCCGTTGACCGCGACCGGACGCTCGTTGATTGCGTGTAGACCGAGGATGGCGCTCTGCGGCGGATTGATGATTGGCGTGGAAAGCATCGAGCCGAAGATGCCGCCGTTCGTGATCGTGAAGACGCCGCCTTCGAGATCGTTGAGCGTGATCTTGCCGTCACGGGCGCGCTTGGCGGAGTCGGCGATCGCCTTCTCGATTTCGGCCATGCCGAGCGTGTCGCAATTGCGCACGACCGGCACCATCAGGCCCTTCTCGGTCGAGACGGCGATGCCGATGTCGTAGTAGTGATTCTGGACGATGGAGTCGCCGTCGATCTGCGCGTTGACGCCGGGCACTTCCTTGAGCGCGTGCACGACGGCTTTCGTGAAGAACGACATGAAGCCGAGCTTGAGCCCGTTCTTCTTCACAAAGTCGTCCTGATACTTTTTCCGCAGCTCCATGACCGCGGACATGTCGACCTCGTTGAACGTGGTCAGCATCGCGGCGTTTTGCTGCGCGGCGACGAGACGCTGTGCGATTTTCTGGCGCAGCGGCGTCATCTTCTTGCGCGTCTGGCGTTCGCCAGCGGAAACGGCGGCGGCCGGAGCGGACTTCGGCGAGATCACCGGAGGCGTGGACGGCGTGAGCAGCGGCGGCACTTCCTTGGTCGGTTTGGCTTCGGCCGCGGCGAGCATGTCGCCTTTGGTGACGCGGCCGCCCTTGCCGCTGCCGGTGACGGTTTTCGGATCGACGCCGGTTTCCTCCGCGAGACGGCGCACGGCGGGCGACTGCGCGGTGGCAGCAGCGGCCTGCGCGCTGGCGGGCGGAGCGTAGGGATTGGGAAGCGCGGAGGTCGCCGTGGCGTTTTCGCCGGTGGAAACCGTCGGGAGCGCGGCGGCATCGGTGTCGATCGTCGCGACCACGTCGCCGATTTTCACTTCGGCGCCTTCCTCGACCTTCAGCGTGATTTTACCGGCGCTCTCGGCCGTGCCTTCCGACGTGATCTTGTCCGTCTCGAGCTCAAAGAGCGGCTGGTCCTTTTTGACCACGTCGCCGTTTTGGACGTGCCACTTGGCGAGCACGCCGGAGCTGATGGACTCGCCCATGGGCGGAATTTTGACGTCGAGGAGGGGCATGAGGAAAAGGCGCCGATGGCGCAGGGATGGAAATCGTTGGTGGAGAAAAACAGCCTCAGATGTTGAACGCGTCCTGCAGGAAAGCCGCGAGTTCGAACTTGTGCAACGCCAGCGCGCCGACAGCCGGCGAAGCGGCGGCGTCGCGTCCCGCGTAAAGCGGAACGAAGCCGAAGATCTTCTGGAGGTGCGGGGCGATGAAGGACCACGCGCCCATGTTCTGCGGCTCTTCCTGGCACCAGACGATGCGGGCGCCCTTGTAGTCGTCGGCGATCTGGAACAGGCGATCGGTGTGGAGCGGATAGAGCTGCTCGACGCGCACGATCGCTGTATTCGAAATCTTCCTACGCGCGCGGTGGTCGATGAGGTCGTAGTAAACCTTGCCCGAGCAGAGAATCAGGCGCTCGGCTTTCTCCGGCGCTTCCGGATCGTCGAGCACCTCTTGGAACGAGCCAGAGGTGAACTCCTCGATGCGCGACGTGGCGGCGGGGTGACGCAGCAGCGACTTGGGCGACATGACGACGAGCGGCTTCTGGAAATCGCGCTTCATCTGGCGCCGCAGCAGGTGGAAGAACTGCGCCGGCGTGGTCGCGTTGACGACCTGGATGTTGTCCTCGGCGCAGAGTTGCAGGAAACGCTCGAGACGCGCGGATGAGTGCTCCGGTCCCTGACCTTCGTAACCATGGGGCAGGAGGAGCACGATGCCGCTCGTGCGTTGCCACTTCGATTCGCCGCTGGCGATGAACTGGTCGATCACGACCTGCGCGCCGTTGGCGAAGTCGCCGAACTGCGCTTCCCAGATGCAGAGCATGTTGGGGTAGTCGAGCGAGTAGCCGTAGTCGAAGCCGAGCACGGCGGCTTCGGAGAGCAGTGAATTGTAGACGCAGAACTTCGCTTGTTTCTCGGCGAGGTTGATCAACGGCACGTATTTCTCGCGCGTTTCAGAATCGTAGAGGACCGCGTGGCGATGGCTGAACGTGCCACGCTCGCAGTCCTGTCCGCTCAGGCGCACGGGCGTGCCTTCGAGGAGCAGCGTGCCGAACGCGAGCGCTTCACCGAAGCCCCAGTCGATCGGGCCGCCTTCCTTGTGTGCCTGCACGCGGTTCTCGAGGAAGCGTTTGATCTTCGGGTTGATCTTGAAGTTGGCCGGAACGCGGGTGAGACCGGCGACGACCTGGTCGATCACTTCCTGGCTCACGCCGGTCGGCACCGGATGGTGTTTGTAACTCGGCTGGAAGATCGCGGTGGAGCCCTCGAATTTGCCGGCTTCGATCGCGGCGGAGCGGGCTTTCGACTTCACCACTTCATTGCTCTTCGCGCGCTCGAAATTCGCTTCCAGCGCCGCGGAATACTCCATCTTGATGGC
The DNA here is from genome assembly GCA_024707325.1 of Opitutus sp. Lineage (GTDB taxonomy): Bacteria > Verrucomicrobiota > Verrucomicrobiia > Opitutales > Opitutaceae > Opitutus. The sequence continues at coordinate 2,224,934 of JANPZY010000001.1, forward strand.
CTCGGCTTCCTCGGGAGCGATCGTGCCTTCGCGGACGAGTTTCTCCGTGAGGATCGTGGAGACCTGCGGGTGCTTCGCGATTTTGCGATAGAGCGTGGGCTGCGTGAACGCCGGTTCGTCGCTCTCGTTGTGGCCATGCTTGCGGTAGCAGACCATGTCGATGACGACGTCGCGCTTGAACTTCACGCGAAACTCCAGCGCGAGTTGCGCGATCATGCACACGGCTTCGGCGTCGTCGCCGTTCACGTGGAAAACCGGCGCCTCGATCATCTTCGCGACGTCGGTGCAGTAGCGCGTCGAACGCGCATCCGCCGGCTGCGTGGTGAAACCGATCTGGTTGTTGATCACCAGGTGCAGCGTGCCGCCCGTGCGATAGCCGGGGAGCTGGGAGAAATTGAGCGTCTCGGCCACGATGCCCTGACCGGCGAACGCCGCGTCGCCGTGGATGAGCAGCGGGAGCACGCGGCGGCGTTCGTCGTTGTCGCCGCGGATGCGCTGGCGTGCGCGGGCCTTGCCCTCGACGACGGGGTTGACGATCTCGAGGTGCGACGGGTTGGCTGCGAGACGCACTTCGACCTTTTTGCCCGAGGTCGTGTCGAGCACGGCTTCGTAGCCGAGGTGGTATTTCACGTCGCCGTCGCCGCCGACGGACTCGGGGATGTAGTTTTCCGAGAACTGCTCGAACAACAACTCGAACGGCTTGCGCAGAATCGAGGTGAGGACGTTCAGACGGCCGCGGTGGGCCATGCCCATCACGATCTCTTCCACGCCGAGCTCCGGGCACTTTTCGATGACCGAATCGAGCGCCGCGATGAACGTCTCGGCGCCTTCACCCGAGAAGCGCTTCTGGCCGACGTATTTCGTGTGGAGAAACTTTTCGAAGAGCTCGGCTTTCTGGAGGCGGCGCAGGATGCGCACTCTTTGTTTGGCCGTGAAGCTCGGCTGGTTGTCGGTCGCTTCCATCCGGGCCTGGAGCCACTCGCGCGCGTCGTGATCCTGCACGTGCATGTATTCCACGCCGATGTGGCCGCTGTAGATTTTCTGCAGCGCATCGAGGATGTCGCGCAGCTTCATCTGGCCGCCGCCTTTGAAATTCGTGAGCGTGAACGATTCGTCGAGATCCGCCTCGTCCAAACCGAAGTGGGCGAGCGCGAGTCGCGGATGAGCCGGCGGCGGTTCGCCGAGCGGATCGATGTGGGCCTGCAAATGGCCGTGTGAGCGGTAGGCGTTGATCAGTCGGCCGACCTGCGCCTGCTTGTAGCTGTCGACGATGCGCACTCCCGACGCCTGCGCCTGGGCGCCGCTGAACGGCGCCCCGCTGTTGCCCAAGGTGAAACCTTGGAAGAAGGCGCGCCACGTGGCGTCGACCGATTCAGGGTTCTGCCGCCAAGCCTCGTAAGCCGCTTCAATGTAGGCGGCGTTCGCATTGGCGGAAAGATTCAATGAATTCATGGAGGGTGAGGGAGCGCTGGCGGAGCGAGAGTCCCGGAGCTGGACGCCACGGAATCCCGAGCCGCCTCAAACAGAAAATGAGGTCGAATAATCCAGCATGGCTTCGACGCGGACTCAAGTCCGCCTGTGCGGAGTCGCGGGGTTGCAATCGCGCTTAACGTCAGTAACACCCTCATTAGCTACACCGTCCCTCCCGATGGAATCCGAGGTAAAAGCCGCACTCATCACTTTGTTGGATGGTATAAAAGCCACTGATGCTTCCGCTGTTTCGCGGGGCATGGCTCGTCTCGACGAAATCGTCGCCGATCCCGGCGTGCGGCTGCATCCGCAACTTGCTCATTTCCTTCAGAATAGAAGCTACGCCAAGGCGCTCGCCTGGCTGGGCGGCGACTCCGTCCCGGCTGGCCGTTGCGGGGGTGGGGCCACTCACATCTCTCGCGGCTAAATCATGGCGAAGAATCAGAAAATCTCCACCGACGGCGGCCACGGCCTCGCGCAAAATCCGTTCGGGGCGCTTCAGGGACTTTCGCTACCAACTGGCGTTGGTTCAGCATCTAGCTCGCAATCGGTCGCCCCAAAACCGGCTCCCGCTGCTCCCGCGTCGCGCAACCGCGGTCGGGTCGATATCAAGCGCGAGACCGGCGGCCGCGGTGGCAAAACCGTCACCGTCGTTTCCGGTTTCACGGGCATCGGTCTCCCCGAAAAGGAAGACCTCGCGAAGAAAATGCGCGCCGCGTGCGGCTGTGGCGGAACGGTGAAAGACGGCCAGATCGAAATCCAAGGCGACCAACGCGAGACCGTCGCCCGCATTCTTACCGAGGCTGGTTTTCGGCCTGTTTTTGCCGGAGGTTGATTCAGCATGGAGCCCGCCGCCGCCTATCTGCTCGTTTTGCCGATCTGGCTTTTCGTCGAGGCCGTGCTCGCGGTGCTGTGGTTCATGTCGCGACCGGAGCAGCAACTCTGGCGGCTCTATCTCCGCTCGATTCTCTTCTGGTCCTCGCTCGGTTTCATCGTCGCCAACCTCTGCTACGCGACGAGCGCCGGTTGGGCGATGCACGAGTTCGATTCGCCCGCGTTCAAGACCTGGATCACCGCGTGGCTGCTGCTCGGCCCGGTGCTATGCAGCGCCGCCGGGTTCACGGGCGGCACGCTCACGGGAATCTTCCGCGCGGGTCGTCGCGCCCGGCGCGAAGAGTGGGACGAACTCGAGCACTGAAAACGCAGCCCGCTGCGGCGCGTCGCCCTACGCCGCCAGACCGGCCGCGAGCGCGAGCGCGCCCTTGGCTCGATTGAGAATATACAGGTGGTAGCCCGGCGCGCCGTTCGCGAGCAGATCGCGGATCTGTGTGAGCGCCCAGTCGATGCCGATCATTTCCACGACCTCGGTGTTCTCGGCCGCGACTTCGAGCCGCGTGATTAACTTCGCCGGGAGCGACGCGCCGCACATCGAGGTGAAACGCTGGATCTGCTTCAGCGACAGCACCGGCATGATGCCCGGCACGATCGGCACGTTGATGCCGGCCGCGCGGCAGCGCTCCACGAAGCGATAGTAGATCGCGTTGTCGAAGAAGAGCTGCGTCGTCACGAAGCTCGCGCCCGCATCGACCTTGCGCCGCAGGTTTTCCAAATCGCTCTCCAGCGACGCCGCCTCGGGATGTTTTTCGGGATACCCCGCCACGCCGAGACAGAAGTCCGCATGCCGCGCCTTGAGCAGCGTCACCAAATCCGAGGCGTAACGCAGCCCGTCTTTGTAGGGCGTAAAGGTCGTTTCACCCTTCGGCGGATCGCCGCGCAGCGTCATGATATTGCGGAAGCCGCCCTCGTGGATGCGATCGGCGACGGCTTCCAGCTCCGAACGCGAGTGCCCCACGCACGTGAGGTGCGGCATCACGGTGAAACCAAACTCGCGCCGCAAAATATCGCTCACCTGCGCCGTGCGCTCGCGCGTGCGCCGCCGGCGCCGTAGGTCACCGAGACGAAATCCGGCTCCATGCGCTTCAGCGCCGTCGCCGTCGCGCGCAGCGATTCCACGCCCGCATCGTCCTTCGGCGGAAAAAATTCCAGGGAACGCAGCGGACGCTTCTGCGCGAACAAGGCTGAGACCGGACGATCGGGCGACATGGACCCACAAAGCCGCGAGAAATCGCCCGCCCTGTAAAGCGCGGAGTGCGTGCACCGCTCTGCCATAATCAGGCACCGACACGGTTTTAGTCCCGACGTGATCCGCACGTTGGCACGAGCCGGTCCGCACCGTGTGGCGACCTTGGACGGACCTTGGCGCGACGTGGGACGCACCTCGTCCCGATTCGGTCCGCACACAGGCGCGACTCACGCCACGGTGAGTTCGCGTTCCTTTTCGGTTTTCAGGCGCAACTGGCCGCACGCGGCTTCGATGTCGTGACCTTTTTCGCGTCTCAGCGTAACGGATACACGCGCGGCGCGGAGCACATCGGCGAAGCGTTCCTGACGCGTGATCGAGGGGCGCTTCCACGGCAGACCTTCGACGGTGTTGTAAGGGATGAGGTTTACGTGCGCGTGGAGATCGAGCGCGATGTCGCGGAGTTTCTCGGCCTGCTCGAGAGAGTCGTTGATGCCTTCGATCAGAATGAACTCGAGCGTGACCATGCGGCCGTGCTTTTCCGAAAACGTTTTCACCGCCGGCAGCAGTTTCGCGAGCGGGTAGGCTTTGTTCACGGGCATGATCTGCTCGCGCACTTCGTCGGTCGCCCCGTGCAGGGAAATCGCGAGGCGAATCCCGAGCGGCTCCTCGGCGAGCTGAAGGATTTTGGGGACGAGGCCCGAAGTCGAAAGGGTAATGCGGCGCGCGCCGAAGCCCAGGCCCCACTCGGCGTTGACGATCGTGAGCGCGCGGATGATCGCGTCGTAGTTGGCGAGCGGTTCGCCCATGCCCATGACGACGATGTTGTCGAACGACGCGAGCTCCTCGCGAGCGCGCTGCGTGCGTGCGTCCTCGCGGTAGCAAACCTGGAGAAGCTGGGCGACGATCTCGCCGGCGTTGAGATCGCGCTTGAGGCCCAGCAGGCCGGACGCGCAGAACTTGCAGCCCATCGCGCAGCCGACCTGCGTCGAGATGCAGATCGTCTTGCGCGAATGTTCGAGGCCCACGCCTTCCTGCGGTGCGCGGATGATCACCGTCTCGATGAGCGAGCGATCGCCGAGTTCGAGCAGAAGTTTGTCCGTGACGTCGAGCGACTGTTTGCCGTGGACCAATGTGGCGGGGAGCAGCTCGAACGTGTCCGCGAGCCACGCGCGAAGCGTTTTGGGGAGATTGGTCATCTCGTCCCACGAGCGCGCGCGTTTCTTGTAGAGCCACTCGAGGATCTGCTTCGCGCGAAACGTCGGTTCGCCGCGCGCGCGGAGCTTTTCCGTGAGCGAGTCGAGCGTTTCCCCCGTCAGGGGCGGTTTGGCCGGCGTGTATTTCATGAAACGGCCGACGATGGTGCGGCTCGCAATACGGTGCAAGAGCAGCCAATCTTCGCGGCGTCGCTGTCATATCCGCAACGTCCTCCGTGCGAGTCCGTCAGCGCCTCTACACACCCCATGAAACCCTTGCTCCTGAACACTGTGGCGGCGCTCGCGTGCGCCGTTGTCCTTCCCGCCAGCGTCTCTGCGGCGGGGCACGTCGAAAGTTTCGATCCGTCGTTTGCGCGGCTCGTGGCGGCCGATGCGAAGATCGAAAAACTCACCGAAGGCTACACGTGGTCCGAGGGGCCACTGTGGTATCAGGGTGGAGTGATTTTCTCGGATGTGCCGGAGAACGTCGCCTATCGGTGGACGGAGGGCATGGCGAAAGCCGAAGTCTTTCTGAAGCCGAGCGGACTGTTGAAACCGACGCCCGGCATCCGCGAACCGGGCAGCAATGGTTGGACCGTCGATCGCGAGGGCCGCCTCCTGGTTTGCCAGCACGGCGAGCGTCGCGTGGCACGTTACGAGAACGGGGAATTCGTCGTGCTCGCCGACCGCTACGACGGCAAGCGCTTCAACAGCCCCAACGATCTCGTGGTGCACAGCGACGGTTCGATTTACTTCACCGATCCGCCGTATGCCCTCGAAGGCATCGAGAACTCGCCGTTGCGCGAACTGCCCTTCGCGGGCGTGTATCGCCTTTCCTTGGACGGCACGGTGACGCTCCTTTCTAAGTCGCTGGCATTTCCCAACGGCATCGCGTTTTCGCCGGACGAAAAAACGCTCTACATCGGCGTCAGCGAATGGAACGCCGCGCGCATCGTCGCCTACGACGTCCAGCCCGACGGCTCACTGGTCAACGAGCGCGTCTTCTTCGATGCGCAGCCGCTCGCGAGCGAAAAAACGCCGGGCTCGTGCGATGGCCTGAAAGTCGACCGTGACGGCAATCTTTGGTCGAGCGGTCCGGGGGGAATTCTGGTGATCAATCCCGCGGGTAAGTTGATCGGTCGCATCAACACCGGCGTGCCCACCGCGAACTGCGCGTGGGGCGACGACGGCAGCGTGCTCTACATTACCGCCAACAAAGCGCTCGTCCGCGTGAAGACGCTCACGAAGGGCGCGGGCTGGTAAGCCGAGCAATAAACAAGTAGCACGGCCGAAGAACGGCCGTGCTACGTTTTGCGCGAAAACGAACTGTGGTGCGCAGGGGATTACCGCGCGAGGGTGCGGTTCAGCGCGCTGACGATCGCCTTGATCGACGCGAGCTCGATGTTCGTGTCGACGCCCGCACCGAAGAGCGTGAGGCCGCGCTCGGTCTTGATCTGGATATACGAGACCGCGCGGGCTTCCGCGCCCTGGCCGAGCGAGTGCTCGGCGTAGGAGAGGACTTCGAACTTCGGCAGTGACGTCGTGGCGAGCGCGCGGACAAACGCGTCGATGGGGCCGTTGCCCTCGGCGACGAGTTTTTGCGCGACGCCGTCGATCGTGAGCTTGGCCTCGCACTTCACGGTGCTGTTGCGCTCCGAGCTCTTGAACTGCTCCAGCGAGAGCGGCGTCTTGCGCTCAAGATACTCGCGGCGAAACACGTCGTGGATGTCCGCAGCGGTGAGCTCGGTGCCTTTCGCATCGGCCACATCGTTCACGATCTTGCCGATCTCCTTGTGCATGAGCTTGGGCAGCGAGAATCCGAACTCGTGCTCGAGGATGTAGGCGACGCCGCCTTTGCCCGATTGGCTGTTGATGCGGATGATCGCCTTGTAGCTGCGGCCGATGTCGGCCGGATCGATCGGGATGTAGAGGACGTCCCAGGGTTGCTCGGGCTTCTGCACCGCCCACGACTTCTTGATCGCGTCCTGGTGCGAGCCGCTGAACGCGGTGAACACCAGCTCGCCCACGTAGGGCTGGCGCGGATACACCTCGAGCTTCGTGCAGCGCTCGTAGACTTCGCGCACGTGGTTGATGTCGGAAAAATCCAGATTCGGATGGATGCCGTGCGTGTAGAGGTTCAACGCGACATTCACGATATCGAGATTGCCGGTGCGCTCGCCGTTGCCGAAGAGCGTGCCCTCGACGCGGTCCGCGCCAGCGAGCAGCGCCAACTCGGTCGCGGCCACGCCGGTGCCGCGGTCGTTGTGCGTGTGCAGCGAGACGATCGTCGCATCGCGACGCGTCAGGTGTGTGCACATCCACTCGATCTGGTCGGCGTGGACGTTGGGCGTCGCGTATTCGACCGTGGCGGGCAGGTTGAGGATGATTTTTTTCTCCGGTGTCGGAGCCCAGACATCGGAGACCGCTTCGCAGATTTCCAAGGCGAACTCCAGTTCGGTGCTCGTGAAGCTCTCCGGCGAATACTCCAGGCGCAGATTTGTGCCCTCCGCGACGAGCGGCTGCATCTTTTTCTTTCAGGAAACCAACCGCGTGCGTGGCGATACGCACGATGTCGGCTTTTTCCGCGTTGAAGACGTAGCGTCGCTGCGCGGGCGAGGGTGGAGTTGTAGAGGTGAAAAATGACGTTCTTCGCGCCGCGCAGTGCTTCGAGCGAACGCGTGATCAAATCCTCGCGGCACTGGCAGAGGATCTGGATGGCGACGTCGTCGGGAATGCGGTTTTCCTCGATCAGGCGGCGGCAGAAATCGAATTCGATCTGCGACGCGGACGGGAAGCCGACCTCGATTTCCTTGAAGCCGATCTTCACGAGCAGGTCGAAATACTCGAGCTTCTCCTCGACGCTCATCGGCTGGGCGAGCGCTTGATTGCCATCGCGGAGATCCACGCTGCACCAGATCGGGGCACTGGAGAGCGTGCGGTTGGGCCATTGCCGGTTGGGCAGATCGACGGGCGGGAACGGTCGGTATTTCGTTACGGGAGCGGACTGCATGGTGCGAAAGAGTTTGAAGACGAATTTTTGGAAAAAGGGAAACTCACACGCCGCAAACGGGGCGGCGGACTGACCTCAGGCAAAAGACGCACGATCGGCCGCTACGCGGCGATTTAGAGATCGTGCGCGGACGTAAGTCGAAGGAGAGCCTGGGCGACAATTCGCATCCGAGTCGGTGGTGATATCGGCACGACGCGCGCGAAGTCAAGGCGCAGGTCGGACATAGCACTCGTGCTCGTGCTCCTGCAGATCGGGCGGGAGAGGCGGATCACGATTATGAGCAAGAGCACGAGCGCGGATATGGTCCCGACGTAATCCGCACCGTGTTCCGACCCTGTCCGCACCTTGGCGCGACGTGGTGCGCACACGGGCTCGACGCGGGACGTAACCGGACGCGGGGCGGGGCGTCTTGCGAGGTGTGGTTGATCATGACATCGAATTCTTATGCCCGACGACGAGACGTTTGACCTCGCCGGTTGCTTGCAACGGGTCCGCGAGCGCGACCAGATCGCGGCGCGTGAGCTGGTGGAGCACCTTTACCCCCTCGTGTCGCGCATCGTTCGCGGACGATTGCCACGGCGCGTCGCCGAAGAAGACCTCGCCCAGGAGATTTTCCTAAAGATGTTTTCGCGTTTGGAACAGTATCAAGGCTCGGTGCCTTTCACGCACTGGGTATCGCGCATCGCGGTGACGACGTGCATCGATCACCTGCGTGCGCAACAGCGGCGACCGGAGTTTCGCTGGGCGGATCTTTCGCAGGGCGAAGCCGACGTGCTCGACGCGGTGCTGACCAACGAACGCGATGTGACGCCGGACGATGCGCTGTCGGCGCGCGAGCTTTTGGGCAAGTTGATGGATCAATTGAAACCTGATGACCGGTTGGTGCTGCAGATGCTCGATCTGGAGCAGCGCTCGATCGCGGAGATCAGCGCGGAGACTGGTTGGAGTCAGGCGTTGGTGAAAGTGCGTGCTTTCCGCGCGCGCCGAAAACTACAGAAACTGTTTAAAACACTGGAGCGAAAGGAGCGGGTATGAACTCGTCGAACAAGGCATGGGAGCGCCTCGTAAATGCGGCGCAGGTGCGCGGCGGGCGTGAAGAGGGCGGCGTGGCGCCTTCGGGTTTCGCGACGCGCGTGGTCGCGCTCGCGTGGAGTGCGCAGCGCGAGAGCGAGTCGCTGTTTGAGCGTTTCTCGTGGCGCGCGCTCGGCACGGCGTGCGCGGTGGCCTTGGTGTGCGTGAGCCTCAACGTCAGCACGACGGCGACGGCCGGCACGACGCCGGGCGAGGAAGAATTGCTGCAGACCGACGCGGTCGTGGCGCAACTTTTGGAGAATTCCTGATGACGACGAAAACGTGGAAAGTCGTGTTGGTGTTTGCCGGTGTGTTTGCGGCCGGTGCGGTCACGGGCGCGGCTTGGTCGTGGCGTTTCGGACGCCCGGGGCCGGAGGAGCGTCCGCGCTGGGCGGGGCCGGGCTTCGGCAACCGCATGATGGAGCGGATGAGTGAGGAACTGGACCTTACCGACGAACAGAAGGCGCGGCTCGGGCCGATCGTCCAACGCTCCGACGAGGAGTTGCAGACGCTGCGTCGCGGCCAGCTGCAGGAAGTCGCGCAGATCATGGATCGTGTGCACGCGGAAGTCGCCGCCGTGCTCACACCCGATCAGCGGACGAAGCTGGAGGAGATGCGCGAACGTTTCCGCCAACGGGCGGAGAGAATGCGCCGCGAATTTCGCGAACATCGCGAGGGCAGAGGGTTTGGCGAAGGTCATCCCGGTTTCGGGCCACCGCCGGAGCTCGAGCCGCCGCCGCCACTTCCGCCGCCGCCGCGGGAGCGCGAAGATCGGAAATAAAGTTTGCGCGGGTCAGCGGACGTCGCATGGTCCGCGTCGGCCAGGTGCCATGCATGGGCAGGCGCGTGAACTCCGCCAGGACCGGAAGGTAGCAACGGCAACGACGTTCTCCCAGTGCCGTGGAGTGCCTGGCCACTTTTTTTGTCCGCGTCTGTCGCGCTGCCGCTTGCGGACATGAAAAGGACGGCGCGCCGAGCGCCCGACGACACTTCGCAAACTGTGCGCGAGTGCCGTCGGACGAATCGGAGCCGTCCCTAGCGGTGATTTGCCGCGAACGGGGGCCGAAGGGCGCGATTACTTTTTGCCCTTGGGATCCTTTGGCTTCTTGTCGGGCTTCGGCTTGTGCGGTTTGTGGTGATGCTTTTCGGGTTTTTTCGGAACCGCGTTGCCCTTCTTGATTTGGAGCACGGTCGCGGAGTAGGGCGCGGGCGAGAAGATAAAGGTCTTCCCTGAGAGATGCGTGCTGCTCTGCGCGATGTCGGCGGAGCCTTCGCCGGTGCGCGCGGCTTCGTCTTGTGGAATGCCGTAGGTGTAAACCTGGGCGGCGGGGCTGACATCGAAGTCCTGCACCTTGACCTTCACTTTGAGTGTCGCGGTCGGGTGCTTGTTGATGAGGAGAAGGCGCAGCTCCTTGTTGTGATCGCGCACGGCATACACGCCGAGTCCGTTGTAGTCGCTCGTGGCTTCGATCACATTCTCGCCGCCGCGGGCGAAGTGCTGGAGAAGCTTGTAGACGTAGAACGTCGGGTAGCGATCGGCGGGGCCGGCGGGATCCGCGGCGGTGACGATGCCGTAGTCGCCGTAGCGGCGCCAGCCATACAGCGAGGAGCTGTTGTTGTTGCCGGCTTCCTGACCGTTGCGGAGATCCCACCAGAACATCGAATTGAACTCCGTCTGCATGATGTTGCCGATGCTGTCGGCGAGGAAGAGTCCGTTGACGAGGCTTGTGGTCTGTTTGCCGGGATTCGAGTAAACGGAGTTGTTCTCGGTGCAGTTGATTTCGACCTTCTTCGCGTCCTTGCCGAGGTAGTCCTCGAGCATCTGACGGATTGCGACCGCGTCGTTTTTCCAGCCGCGCGAGGAGTTCAGGAGAAACGCGTCGTCCTCGCCCCCGGGAGCCTGCTCGTAGCGGTGATAAACGACGAAGTCGGGGACCACGTTGAGCTTCTTGAACGTAGCGAGCAGCACGGCGGTCCACCCATCGTGCGGCTGGCCGGTGCGTGGGTTAATGACGGTTTGGTCGGTGTAGTTGGCGCTGCTGTCTTCGGACGCTTCGACGACCGCGCCGACTTTGATCTTGGGATCCACGGCCTTCATCTGGCGCATGTATTCCTTGAAGCGCGTGGCGTAGGTCACGGGGTCGTGCGGACGGTCGTTGTTGTCGGCTTCCCACGTGCCGTAGTTCTCGTTGCCGACTTCCCAATATTTGATGCCGAGCTTTTTCGTTTTGTTGGCGTAGCGAACCCAGCGTGCGGCTTCTTCGGGTGTGCCGGTGCCGTAGTTCACGGTGATGAAAACCTGAGCGTCGGTGAGTTTCGCGATGTGGGCAAAATCATCGAAGCTCGTGGCCCATTCCCACGTCTCTCCTTCGCTGCGATTGGTCTCCCAGTGATAAACGTCGGAAATCGATCCGCCGGGGAAACGCAGCGCGCGGTTGTCGGCTTCGACCAGAAGTTCGGCCGTGGTCGCGGTGTCGAACGCCGCATCCCAGATCGCGGTGTTGAGGCCGAAGAGACGCTCGTCGACCGTGCGGACAGTGTTCTTGGTTTTGATCGTCACGTTCACCACCGCGGGCGGAGGCGCGCGATCGAGGCGGACATCGTCGAGATAATAGGTCGGCTGTGTGATGCCCGCGGCTTCCTGGAACCAGATGCCGGTCAGATCGGGCTGCGCGGCGACGCCGAGATCGGCGAGCGGGATCGTGACCTTGGTCCACGTGTCGGCGACGAGCGGGCCGACGATGACGCCGTCCTGCGCGTTGTCGCTGAGCAGTGCGCGCACTTGCAGCAATTGTCCGCCGCTTGCGCCGCCGTGGATCCAAAACGTGAGGGCTGAATAGTCGTCGGTCGCGAACGCGGTGTGGTGAAAATACACCGCCGTGTAGGCCTCGGAGTTCACTGCGATGGCCGACGTGCCCGAGTTGACGGGATTCGTGGCAGCGGCGTTCACGCTCGCCCAGCTCAATTCTGCCAACCGCTCGTGAACGCGTCGTCGTAGAGCGGCATCCCACCGTCGAGCGGCGGTGCCGGGATCGTGGGCACGCTGCCGGTGATCACGATGTCATCCACGTAAAACGTGGGCGCCGTGTTGCCCGTGCCTTCCTGAATCCAGAAGCCGGTGAAATTGTCCACGTCGTCCGCGCTCAGCGAAGCGAGCGGGATTTCGACGAACTGCCATGTATCGGCTGCGAGGGGGCCGATCGCCACCGACGGTTGGCCGGCGTCGTTGAGCGTGGCGGAGACCATGAGGCGCTGGCCGCCGACCGGGCCGCCGTTGATCCAGAACGTGAGTTTGCCGTAGCCTGTTGTATCCATCGGAGCATGACGCAGGCTCAACGCCGACCACGCACCCGCATCGACGGCGATCGAAGTCGCCCCATCGTGCGCGTAAGCGGTGCTGGCGAGATCGACGGACGCCCAGCTCCAGTTCTCCCAGCCGGCGGCGAGTCCATCGTCGTAAACCGGGAGATCAGTTTGGGCGCGGGCGGAAGCGGGGGAGAGCCAGACGAACGCGAGCAACAAAGCAGCAGCCAGAGAAAAGCGGCGCCCGACGAGGGCACCGCGACACGGCGGTAGCAGAGCGAGGATCATGTGGGGTAGGGTTTGTGAACGACCGGCGCACGCCAGGCCGTCGGGGTTTCTTCAGGAGAGGGGAACTCCTGATTTAGCGTTAACAGTGCGCCGCCATTCTCGCGGGTTCCCGGGCGCGGAGGGCTGACGCACAAAAAAGCGCGGCCTGGTCAGGGCCGCGCTTCCAGCGTGCGTGCGTTCGCTTGGTGTGGAGTTAGTCGTTGGATGCAACGACCAGGCGATTTTCGATCTTCCAACCCGTGGCGATTTGCTCGAGTCGGTCCTCGACCCTCTCCTTTATCTCCTTGGAAGGGACCGTGCCGGTCACGACGAGCTTGTCCTCGCGTTGCTCGATCGTGGCCCGCCGGGCCCTCTCAGAAAGGCTCTTGTCAGCCCGCAGCGCCTCGCGCACCGCTTCCACGGACACGCGCTGGCCTGTGCCTGTGATGCGATCCTCCGATAGCGCGTGATCCGTCGCGCCGACGGGATAAGCGGGCGCGGTGCCGAAGCCGTATCCGCCCCACACATACGGGTAACGTTTCAAATCGTCGCGCGAGTCGCGGCTGTCGGCCGGCGTGGCACGGCGAAAATCCTCAGGCGAGAGGCCCGTGAGAAACACGGCCTCGTCGTCGTCGTAGCCCGCGCTCACTTGTTCGAAGCTCACAACAAACTTCAGGTCGCTGCCGACGTAGTCATCCTCGGCTTCGATTAGCAGCGAAGCCTGGCCGCGCTCCACATCGACCAGCACGTCTTCCACTTCGCCGACGTCGCGGCCTTGGTTGATGATCTCGCGATCGTCCAACTCGGTCGCCCGAACGAGCAGCTGCCCCGTGGGTTCTTTGACTTCGCGTTCGAAGAGCCGGCGAAACTCGCGGGCGTCTTTTTCGCGTCCGAAAAGCGCGTGCAACTGCTGGCTGCGTTCGGGCGTGGCAAGTGCGTCGAGGTTGTTCTTCTCGATCGGCGGCGCGGAGTTCCAGCGGTCCAGCGTGATGTCGAGGGTGAGAGCGCCCTTGGCATCGTAATCGCTGGAAAGCACGCTGAACGGCACCGCGCGCACGGTGTCGCCGAGACCCGCTACACCGCCCGAACTTACGAGCGCGTAGACGATGCGACCTTTCTTCGAGCTGATGACGAGATCGGAAATTTTTCCGAGTCGTTCGCCCGAGGTGTTTTTTACCTCGTTGCCGATGATGTCGGCAGCGCGTTGGGCTCCGCGCTTTTGGTCGGCGGAGACGAGCCCCTTCGGCTTTTTGTTTTCGTGGTTGCTCCCGGCGTGAAGCGCGGGGGCGACTGAGAAGGCAGTGCCAATAAGCGTGAAGGCTACGGTTTTCCTCAAGAGCGTCGTTTTCATAAAAGTCCTCCTCTGATTGGGGGTTCCGAGACGAGGCGGCGCGGGAAAGGAGCCGCTCAGGCCGCAAGGTAGCACGGCGTTTTTTCCGTGCCATGGGGCCGTGTCAGTGACGCGGTGTGGGCCGGCTACCTGAGGTGGAAACCCCGACCAACGCGCGAGTCACGCCGCACCTTGGCGCGACTCGGGATGAACCGTGGCTCGCCCCGGTCCGCACAGTGGCACGACCCGGTCCGCACCTTGGCTCGACACGGGACGGACTTTGGCACGACTCGGGCCGTGCGGGCACAAAAAAGCCGGAGGCGCGAAGGCCTCCGGCTGGGAGAACTGAATTTAATCGAGCTTAGCTCTGCTGCGCGGGAGCGTCGGCAGCGGCGGGAGCTTCAGCGGCGGGTTGTTCGCCTTGCTGCTTCTGCGCTTCGAGTTCCTTCATCGCGGCTTTGCGGGAGAGGCGGACCTTGCCGGACTTCTCGTCGATGCCGATGCACTTGACCGTGATCGAGTCGCCCATCTTGACGACGTCTTCGGTGCGGCGCACGCGGAAGTCGGCGAGTTCGCTGATGTGGCAGAGACCTTCCTTGCCGGGGAGGCACTCGACGAAGCAGCCGAAGTCCTTCACGCCGGTGACGCGACCGGTGTAGATCTTGCCCACTTCGATCGGCACGCCGCCGCCCTTGCCACCGGAGCCGCCGCAGAGTGAGTCGATCTCGGAGATGGCGCGGTTCATGGCGTCAGCGTTGTTCGAGTAGATGAAGACCTTGCCCGAATCGTCGTCGGCGATGTCGATCTGCGCGCCGGTCGTCTCGACGATGCGGCGGATGGTCTTGCCACCGGGGCCGATGAGCAGGCCGATCTTTTCGGGATCGATCTGGATCGTCTGGATGCGCGGAGCGTATTTGGAGAGATCGGCGCGGGGCGCGGGCAGGGAAGCCAGCATGACCTTGAGGATCTCGATGCGGGCGTCGCGGGCCTGGAAGATCGCGGTCTTGGCGATCTCGAAGGGCAGGCCGTTGATCTTGAGGTCGAGCTGGAAGCCGGTGATGCCCTTGGTGGTGCCGGCGAGCTTGAAGTCCATGTCGCCGAAGTGGTCTTCCTCACCGAGGATGTCGGTGATGGTGACCCACTTCTCGATGGAGCCGTCCGGACCGTTCTGGGTCATGAGACCGCAGGAGATACCGGCGACGGGAGCGATGATCGGCACGCCGGCATCCATGAGAGACAAGCAGCCGCCGCAGATCGAGGCCATCGAGGTCGAGCCGTTGGACGACATGATCTCGGAAACGACGCGGATCGAATAGGGGAACGCATCCTCCGGCGGAAGCACCGGGACGAGCGAACGCTCGGCGAGGGCGCCGTGACCGATCTCGCGACGGCCCGGGCCGGTGAAGCGGCCGGTTTCGCCGACGGAGAAGGGCGGGAAGTTATAGTGGAGGATGAAGGACTTCGAAGTCGCACCGCCGGTGAGGCCGTCCATCTCTTGGGCTTCCTTGGTGGGCCCGAGGGTCGTGATGGCGATGTTCTGCGTGTCGCCGCGCTGGAACATCGCGGAACCGTGCACGCGGGGGAGAACACCGACCTGCGCCTGCAGCGGACGAACGTCGCGCTGGCCGCGGCCGTCGGCGCGAACGCCCTTGGTGAGGACCGTCTGGCGGTAGGCTTTGTATTGGAGGTCTTCGAAGACGACGTTGAGATCGACGTCGGTGAACTTGCCTTCGCCGAGTTCGGCGAGGAGAGCGGCCTTGGCTTCTTCCTTGAGAAGCTTCACGGCGTTGCCGCGGGCGGCCTTTTCCTTGCCGAAGATGGCTTCGGAAATGCGCTCGGCGGGGACGACGCGCTCGATGATGGCGCGGGCCTCAGGCGTGGCGCCGACGAGGGCGAACGTGGCCTTTGGTTTGCCGGCGAGGGAAGCGAGCTCCTTGATGGCGGCGATGATCGGCTGGATGGCCTGGTGGCCGAACTCGAGGGCCTTGATGAATTCTTCTTCGGGCAGCTGGTCGGCCGAGCCCTCGATCATCAGCATGTCCTTCTCGGTGCCGACGTAGATGAGGTCGAGCGACGAGCCATACATCTGCTCGATGGTGGGGTTGGCGACGAACTGGCCGTCGATCAAACCGACGCGCACGGCGCCGATCGGGCCGGCCCACGGAATGTCGGAGATGGCGAGGGCGGCGCTGGCGCCGTTGACCATCGCGATGTCGGAGTCGTTGACCTGGTCGGCCGACAGGAGCTGGCCGATGATCTGCACTTCATTGAGGAAACCCTCGGGGAAGAGCGGGCGGCAGGGGCGATCGCAAAGACGGGAGATGAGGATCTCGCGCTCGGACGGACGGCCCTCGCGCTTGAAATAGCCGCCCGGGAAACGGCCGGCGGCCGCGTATTTGTCGCGATAATCGACGGTGAGCGGGAAAAAGTCCTGACCGGGGCGCATCGTCTGGGCGACGCAAGCGGTGACGAAGACGTTGGTCTCGCCGATGTTGACGTTGACAGCGCCGTTGGCGAGCTGGGCGAAGGTGCCGGTCGAGAACTTGATGCCGAGACCGGCGACTTCGACGATATGTTTCTGATTCATTAGCGGATACGGATTACGGATACGGATACGTGTCGCGGATAGACGACGGCGGCCAGTGACACGAAGCCTGGGACGCAGTCGGAGCCTCCGGGTGGGAGGCGGCGGCGACGCGAAGTCGCTGCGGGGTTAAGGGTTTTCGGACGAACAACCCACTCTTATCTCCTCGCTCTTCGCGAGAGATTTCCGAGTGGCGCCCAGTCGGGTGAGGGGCGGCAGTCGGAAATGTCCCGGTCTGAAATCGAGTGTCGGAAAGACAACGGGCGACCCGCGGATCGGGTCGCCCGTGTGATAAAGGTGGTTACTTGCGCAGATTCAGCTTCTGCAGGATTTCGGTATACTTCGGCAGGTCGTGCTTCTTGAGATAATCGAGGAGCTTACGACGGCGGCTGGCCATCTGCAGCAGTCCACGGCGGGAGTGAAAATCCTTGCGGTGGATGCGGAGGTGCTCGGTCAAGTGATTGATACGAGCGGTAAGAAGCGCGATTTGGACTTCGGACGAGCCGGTGTCTTTATCGTGAGTCTTATACTGGGCGATGATTTCGGGTTTAACGACGGAGGTGGACATGGTTTGTTGGTTTACTTCACGAACTGTAGGGGATCTTCGCAGACCCCGTGCCACCCGCCCCCTCGCGGCCGAAACCGCGGTTGAGCCGGAAGCACCGTTCCAATCCGACGGGATGCCGGACCAGTCATGGTGGGAAGCCGCAACCGACGGCTTTCCACTAACGCAAGCCGCGAGGTTCCCTAAGCCGGGGGAGGCGCGCAAGCGCAAAGTTCGGCACCGAACTGACTGCGATCGCCGCTCTGTCCGGGCCCGCAGTTTCGTCACAAGGACAGGCAGTTAACCTGCCCGCAATGTGAGACCTTTGACGTGACCGCACCCCGGCAGGGCACGGATTTTCTCCGTGATCTGCTCCCGGTGATGGAAGAGCTCGTTGCGCACGACCGCGTGAGCGGCGAGCACGGTGACGCGGTTACGTTCGATCCGGGCAGGGTGCGAGTAGTTGGCGTTGGCCGGGCCGACGAGTTCGACCCAGTGGTCGCGAATCGTTTGCTCCGGCGATTCCCGACCGATCTGGTGTTGTTGCAACAACTGCTCGACCACGGCCGCCAGCGGCTGGGTGACGCGCTTCACCTGCTTGCGCGGTTCCTCGAAAGCCACGCCGCGCAGATCGCCGACGAGTTCCTCGGCGATTTTGCTGAACGCATGCGGCTGATCGGGCATGGCGACACTCTTCGCCCCGACCGCCCGAACCTGCAACGGGGAAAATCTCCCGATCGGGCGGCGTGGTGCCAGAAGGTGGAGCCCGACGTCCTCGTCGGGCTGAGCGTGGGGCGCTTAACAAACAAAAAGCCCGGCGGGGACGCCGGGCTCCACCATACTGGAATCGTTTGTGCGCGCAGCTCAGGCCGTAACGAGCTGACGATCGTAGAGCTCCTTGTAGAGCGGGCTGGCGCCGTAGAGCTCGGGATGGCTGCCAGTCGCGACGATTTCGCCGCGATCGAAGACCACGATCATGGACGCGTCGCGGATCGTGCTGAAACGATGTGCGATGATCAGCACGGTCTTGCCGACGACGAGCTTTCGCAGCGCTTCCTGGATCATCTGCTCGCTTTGCGAATCGAGCGCGGAGGTCGCTTCGTCGAGGATAAGGATCGGAGCGTTGCGGAGAAATGCGCGGGCGATGGCGATGCGCTGTTTCTGTCCGCCCGACAAGAGCGCGCCGCGTTCGCCCACAATCGTGTCGTAGCCCTGCGGAAGCGAGCGAATGAACTCGTCGGCATGCGCGTCGACCGCGGCGGCGATCACTTCGTCGCGCGTGGCGTTTTCGCGGCCGAGGAGGAGATTGTTGTAAATGGTGTCGTTGAAGAGCACCGGGTCCTGCGAAACCACCGCGATGTTGCGACGCAGATCGGAGAGGCGCAGCGAGCGCACATCGTGGCCGTCGATGCTCACGGCGCCGGCGTTCACTTCGTAGAAACGCGGCACGAGGTTGGCGAACGTGCTCTTGCCGGCGCCGCTGGGGCCGACGAGCGCGCAGGTGGTGCCGGCGGGGATTTGCAGCGAGACGTTTTTCAGCGCCGGTTCGCCGTCGGCATAGGCGAAGGTCACCGCGTCGAACTTCACTTCGCCGCGTAACCGGTCCACGGATACAGGCGAGGCCGGATCGGTGATCGTGAGCGGTTCCTTGAGCACGAGCTCGAGTCGGTCGAGCGAGGCTTCACCGCGTTTGAACTCACTGTTGAGCGAAGCGAGTTTCTTGATCGGTTCGTAGCAGAGATAGAGCGCGGTGATGATCGCGATGAACGTCTCCCACTGCACGCCGAGTCGGTGCGCGAAAACCAGCGTCGCCGCGATGCCGGCCGCGGAAATCACCTCGATCGCCGGCGTGAGCGCTTGCGCGTATTTCACGATGCGTATCTGCGCGTCGACGAGACTGCGCGCGGCCTGCGCGAAAGCGCGTGGTCTCGCGTTGCTCGAGGCTGAAGGCGCGGACCTCGCGCGCGGCGGCGAGATTTTCCGAGAAGTGCGACGTCACGCCGCCGAGGCGCGCCTGCATCTGCTCGGCGCGGCGCACGATCTTGCGTCCGACATAGCGCACGGGAAACACGGTGAGCGGCACGATCAGCAGGCACACGAGCACGAGCACGACGCCGTCGGTCGTGAACGCCTGCCAGACGAGAAACCCGAGCGCGCCGAGCAGCGCCATCGGTTGTTTCACGCCGTCGTTGGCCGCCTGCGTAAGAGTGAACTGCAGCTGCGCGGTGTCGGCGAGACCGCGCGAGAGCAGATCGCCCGCGGCGCGACGTTGCAGAAACGACAGTGGCAGCACCTGGAGTTTCGAAAAATAATCGATGCGGATCGACTCGAGGATCTGCACGCCGGTCAGCTGCACGTAGTAACTGTTGAGATAACCCGACAGCGCGCGGAGCAGGAAAAGGATCGGCACGCACGCGGCGATCAGCAGCACGGTCGACGTTGCGAGAGGCGGGCCGTCGTTGCTGAAGATCGGCGGGAAAACGTATTTGATCAGCGTCGGCAGACCGAGGCCGCTCGTGGCGCCATAGATCAAGCCATACACGATGGCCGCGATGAGCGAGCCGCGAACAGCTTTCAGGTATTTGAGGTAGGGCCGGAAACGCCGCATGGGTCGTTCAGATCAAAAGCGGGCGTCGCTTCGCGCGGCGAGCCTCAATCTTTGGCCGAGCGCACGTCGAGCGCGTCGCGCAGGCCGTCGCCGAGAAAGTTCAGCGAGAAGAGCGTCAGCGAAAACAGGCCGCCGGGGAAAATCAGCAGCCAGGGAAACTCCTCCATCTTTTCCGCGCCGTCCTTGATCAGCACGCCCCACGAACTCATCGGCGGCTGCACGCCGAGACCGAGAAAACTCAGAAACGCCTCGAGCAACATCACCGCCGGAATCGTGAGCGTCGTATAAACGATCACCGGCCCGAGCGCGTTGGGGATCATGTGGCGGAAAATGATCCGGCGCTTGCCGAGCCCCAGCGAACGCGCGGCCTCGATGTATTCCATTTTTTTGATCGAGAGGATTTGTCCGCGCACGATGCGCGCCATCGTCAGCCACTCCACTGCGCCGATCGCGAGAAACAGCAGGTAGATGTTTCGTCCGAAAAACACCATCAACAGAATCACGAACACCGTGAACGGCAGCGCGTAGAGGATATCCACGAGCCGCATCATCACCGCGTCGGTCTTGCCGCCGAAGAAACCCGCCACCGCGCCATACGTGACGCCGATCACGAGGGCGACAAAAGTCGCGACGAGACCGACCATCAGCGAAATCCGCCCGCCGTAGAGCAGACGCGCAAACAGATCGCGGCCGAGCGTGTCGGTGCCGAGCCAGTGAGCCGCGCTCGGCGGTGTCGCGCCGAGATCGAGGTTTTGGTCGGAGTAGGATTGCGAGAACAACGGTCCGAACGCGCACAACAGCGCGAGCGCGACCAGGATCACGCCGCCCGCGATCGCCAGCCGGTTCTTCCGCAAGCGATGCCACGCGTCGCTCCACAGCGAGGTGCCTTGCTCGAGTTGCTCGGGCGTGATCTCCGCCGAGGGAAGGGATTCGGGTGAAAGCGATGTTCTCATTCGAACTTCAGCTTCGGGTTGAGCCACACCTGCACGATGTCGACGATCAGGTTGAGCACGACAATCAGGCTCGCGTAGAGGATCACCGTGCCGAGCACGAGAGTGTAGTCGCGGTTGAACGCGCTGTTCACGAACTCACGGCCGAGTCCGGGAATTTGGAAAATCGTCTCGATCACGAACGAGCCCGTGAGAATGCCTGCGATCGCCGGCCCGAGAAACGACACGACCGGCAGCAGTCCGCCGCGCAGTGCGTGTTTGAAAACCACCCGCGCTTCGCTCGCTCCCTTCGCGCGCGCGGTGCGGATGAAATCCTGATGCAGCACATCGAGCATGCCGCCGCGCGTGAGTCGCGCGACATAGGCCGCGTAATAAAATCCCAAGACCAGCGACGGCAGCACGCGGTCGATCGGCTCATACCAGCCCGACGCGTTGAACCAGCGTAGGTGAATTCCGAATACAAGCACGAGCAGCGGGCCGAGCACGAACGTCGGCACGCAGATCCCGATCATCGCGGTGGACGACGCGAGGTAGTCGAGCCAGGTGTTGCGCTTCACCGCCGCGAGCACGCCGAGCGGCAGGCCTAGGCCGAGCGCGACGAGCAGTGACCACGCGCCGAGCTCGAGCGAGGTCGGGAGCTTGTCGGCGATGATCTCGTTGACCGTGCGGTTGGAGTATTTGAACGACGGACCAAAATCGCCGCGCAGCAGGCTGCCGAGGTAGTCGGTGTATTGCTGAAACAGCGGCTTATCCAAACCGTAGTGCGCTTCGAGATTGCGCCGGACTTCGGGCGTGACCGCTTTCTCCGACGTAAACGGCCCTCCCGGCACGAAGCGCAGCATGAAAAACGTCGCCGTGACGATGACCAGCAGGACCGGGATGGTCTCAAGCAAACGGCGAAGAAGAAAACGAATCATGGACGCGGGAAAGCGACAGCGCACAACACCGCGCCGCCGCTGGCAAGGCCGGCGTGCGCGGGCAAACCGTGTGCGTCGGGCCTGTCATTCTGAGCGCAGCGAAGAATCCACTTGGACTATCGCGGCCACAGACCGCGGCGAAGCGCGCACTGGATTCTTCGCTGCGCTCAGAATGAGAAGGAGAAGGGGACGTTGCTCTCGCATCCGGACCGAGTCGCGCCCAAGTGCGGGCCGGGTTGGGGCACAGTGCGTCCCAGGTCGGGACAAGGTGCGGACAGGGTCGAGCCAAGGTGCGGACAGGGTCGCGCCACGGTGCGGATGGAGTCGGGACTGAGAGCGGCGCGACGTGGGACGCGGTGCGGATGGCGCCGTTACTCGGTCCAGACCGGGCCGAGCGGCGTGCGGCCGAGAATGCTGCCGGCGTAAATGTAAGTGTGGACCGGCTGCGCGTCGAAGGGCGGCAGGAGTCGCACGGGTTCGCGGCGGTAGAGTCCTTCGGGCACGCCTTCGAAGGCGTCGAGTTGTTGCAGCGCAGCGTCGGTGACGGACCAGATTTCTCCGTGCACGGATTCGGTGGCCGTGGGGTCGGGCACGAGGCCGGGATATCCAGAAAGCTGATACATCCGGTAGCCCGGCGCGGTGCGCGCCTCGCCGAGATAGGTCTGGTCGGCGAGTTGAGCGTGATTGCTGCAGCCGCGTTTGAGCGTGCCGTAGACGAAGATGAGCTGCGGCCCGGCCGAGGTCATGCGGCGACTAGAGAACTTCGACGACGACGGCGGTGGTGTTGTCGCGTCCGGAGCTTTGGACGGCTTCTTCGACGAGGCGTTGCGCCGCGGATTCGGTCGGGGGCGTGCCGCGGATGATTTCGTCGAGTTGGCGATCCCAGAGACCGTCGTTGAGACCGTCGGAGCAGATGAGAAAGCGATCGCCGCGGCGGTAGCCGACCGCGCCGACTTGCGGGTCGATGAATTGGTTGCCGGCGCCGAGCGCTTGCTGGAGCGCGTTGCGGCGCGGATGGGAGCGGGCTTCGCGCTCGTTGATTTCGCCGCGGCGGCGGAGTTTGCCGACGAAACTGTGGTCGTGAGAGATCTGCTGCAGGCCACCGTCGGCGGGCAGATAATAGATGCGGCTGTCGCCGATGTGGGCGAAATACATCCACTCGGGCGTGAACCACGTGAGGCTGAGCGTGGCGCCCATGCCGGAGCATTCTTCGTAGGAGAAGCCGAGTTTCGAGAGGTCGGCGTGGATCGCAGTGAAGAGTTCCGGAAGAATGTTTTGGAAGTCGGGTTTGATGCCGGCAGCGCCGAGGCGGAACGTGCGCGGCATGAGGCGCGTGATGCGGTCGACGGTGATGCGGCTGGCGAATTCGCCGGATTTTTCGCCGCCCATGCCGTCGCTCACGGCAAAGAGAAAGTCGGCGCCTTCGAGCGTGGCTTCGCCGATTTTGCCGAGGTAGCGGATCTCGTAGCCGTCGAAGTTGAGGGCGAGAAACGAGTCTTCGTTATTGGGCCGGAAGCGGCCGACGTGGGTCAGACCGGACCAGCGGAGGCGGGGCGGGGTAGAGCCGAGAGTGATCCCGGCTGCGGAGGAGGTGCTCACGATGTGGGCGAGGGTTTCAGAGAAATGGGGCCATCGGGGCCATCGAGGATGGTGGCAAACTCGAAGTCGATGAGGCAGAACCGGCCGTCGGAGTGGCGGTAGGTGACGTTGCGCAGTTCGCGGTCTTCGTGGCGGACGCCGAATTTTTCGACTTCGGCGAAAAGCTCCTTTTGGCGCTCGGGGTTGAGCTGTTCCACGCGCGTGCCGCAGTTGGTCGTGACGATTTTGAGTTGGTCCGGATCCGCTTCGAGCAGACGGGGGACGAAGTCGCAGCCGCGCTCTTCCAGATGACGTAACACCTTGACCTCGTGTTCGAAGCGCTCCTTCGCCATCGAGCCGCGGAAGATCTTGTGCACGCGACCGTCGTAGCCGATACGAACGGAAGCGCGCGCGGTGTCTTTCATTTGCTGCATGGCTGAGGAGTTCGGCGCGAGGCGGGCAGGGAGGCAAGCGCCCGTTGAAGAGGCTCAGAAACGGGTAGCGATGCCGTTGCTGGAAACAAAAGGTGTCATGAATCCAACTTCTGATTGCTACTGGCATGGCGGGTGCTGATTTCCGCCTGAGCTTTTGTTCTCCTGGACGGCGGATTCGTCCTCGCTCCGGAGAGACCGCGGCTTAAGAAAAACCACCCTGTCTCAACTTCACCCTACTATGGCCAAATACAAACTGGAATACATCTGGCTCGATGGCTACACGCCGCTCGCCGGACTGCGCAGCAAGACGCAGATCAAGGAATTCGCCAGCTTCCCGAAGCTCGAGGAGCTCCCGAACTGGGGCTTCGACGGCAGCTCGACGCAGCAGGCCGAAGGCAAGAGCTCGGACGTCGTCCTGAAGCCCATTGCCGTCTTCCCTGACTCGACGCGCAAGAACGGCGTTCTCGTCATGTGCGAAACGTTTTTGCACACCGGCCAGCCGCACCCGTCCAACTCGCGTGCGACGATCCCGGATGATCCGGACACCTGGTTCGGTTTCGAGCAGGAGTATTTCTTCTTCAAGGACGGCGCGCCTCTCGGCTTCCCGAAGGGCGGCTATCCCGGCCCGCAAGGCCCGTATTACACGGGCGTCGGCTACAAGAACGTCGGCTCGCTCGCGCGCCAGATCGTCGAAGAGCACATCGACCTGTGCCTTGACGCCGGCATCAACATCGAAGGCATCAACGCCGAAGTGGCCAAGGGCCAGTGGGAATTCCAGATCTTCGGCAAGGGCTCCAAGAGCGCCGCGGACCAGATGTGGGTCGCTCGCTACATCCTGACCCGCCTTTGCGAAAAGTATGAGATCGACATCGAGTGGCGCTGCAAACCGATCGTCGGTGCGTTCAACGCTCCGCTCGATTGGAACGGCTCCGGCATGCACTCGAATTTCTCGACCAAGCACATGCGCGAAGTCGGCGGCAAGGACTACTTCGAGAAGCTCATGGCTGCTTTCAACAAGCACATGGACGAGCATATCGCCGTCTACGGCCCGGAGAATCACCTCCGCCTCACCGGTCTCCACGAGACGCAGTCGATCGACAAGTTCACCTATGGTGTCGCCGATCGTGGCGCTTCGATCCGCGTGCCGCACAGCTTCATCAGCAACGGCTACAAGGGCTACCTCGAAGACCGTCGTCCGAATTCGGCGGCGGATCCGTATCTGGTCGCCGGTCGCATCCTGAAGACGATCCTGACGGTGCCCACCGCCTAATCGCTTCTCGATTCAACTTCACGGCGCCATCCGATCACCTCGGATGGCGCTTTTTGTTTTTGGCGCCTCGTGCGTCAGAGGGGACCATTTGAGAAAAGGGTTTGTTGTTGTCCGATTGCGGTCCAAATCGCAACTTGACCGCATCTAGCATCCGCGGGTATTTCGTCCGGCGTTTCGCGCGTTTACGTTCTTTCGTCCGTTTCCTGCCTCATTCGAACCCATGTCCACTTCAATCAAACACATCTTTCTGCGCGCTGCACTGCTGTGCGGCCTGGTTATTTCCTCTGTCGCCGCCCAGGCGCAGGTTAATCGCGTTCAGGGTCGCGTCGTTGCCGCCAAGGTAAGCGGCACGGTCACGGCTCTCAATCGCGCCGACAATACCTCGAAGGCGCTCGCAGTGGGCGACGAGATCAAGCAAAACTACGTCATTCAGGCGGGCGCCGGCTCCAGCGCTGTGCTCGTGTTCTCGAACGGCACCTCGGTGGCGATTGCTGAGGACACGATGCTCGCCATCGACGAGTTTCTCCAGGAGCCGTTCTCGGGCGAAAACGTTGTGGCGGAAGCGAAGGTCGAGCCGTCGACGTCGACGACGAAGCTCAACGTGCTGCGCGGCGAACTCGTGGCGAATGTGAAGAAGCTCAACCGCGACAAGGGCTCGAAGTTTGAAGTGTTGACGCCGATTGGCGCCGCCGGTGTGCGTGGCACCGTCTTCCGTATTGTGGTCCGTGCTGACGCCAACGGTAACGTAACCTTCTCCCTCGCGACCAGCGAGGGCGAGGTGCTGCTGTCCGGTTTGGATGGCACCAACATCCCGGTCGAGGCGGGCAAGGAGGTCACAGTGGACTTTCATGGCACCGTTGATGAGAACGGTAATATTTCGATCGGCATGGTCCGGGTGCCGGCCGGTGCAGCGAAAGACATCAGCGGCGATGCTAAGAGCGCGATCGTCAACTCCATCTCGGCCGTGGAGACTGCGCTGGAAAACCTGACGCTCACCCTGAGTCCCGACACCGAGACGGTGCAGAGCGCGGTGGATCCGAACAATCCGAACACCAATCAGAATCAGAATCAGAACGACGACATCAACGAGCGTCCGAACAGTCCGATTCGCTAAAGCGCATCCCAGCTGATCCTCTCTTGACCGCGGTGCTTCGTGCGCCGCGGTCTTTTTTTGCCCGTGAGAATCGCTCAGGACCTGCGACTCTGCTGCCGCATCCAGCAGAGTAATCTGTCGCAAGCTCTTTGCGCTCTCGTGGCTTGTTTTTTCGAGCGTTTTTCTCCTTCAACAGCACGCGATGTCCATTTCCCTCAACAAATTCTTTCTGCGCGCAGCGCTGGTGCTCGGTCTGATCGGTTCCTCGGTCGCCGCGCACGCGCAGGCTAACCGCATCCAAGGTCGCATCGTCGCCGCTCAAGTGAGTGGCACGGTCACGGCGCTCAATCGCGCCGACAACACGTCCACGGCGTTGGCCGCAGGCGTTGAGATCAAACAAAACTACGTCATTCAGGCGGGCGCCGGCTCCAGCGCTGTGCTCGTGTTCTCGAACGGCACCTCGGTGGCGATTGCTGAGGACACGATGCTCGCCATCGACGAGTTTCTCCAGGAGCCGTTCTCGGGCGAAAACGTTGTGGCGCAAGCGAAGGCCGAGCCGTCGACGTCGACGACGAAGCTCAATGTGCTGCGCGGCGAACTCGTGGCGAATGTGAAGAAGCTCAACCGCGACAAGGGCTCGAAGTTTGAAGTGTTGACGCCGATTGGCGCCGCCGGTGTGCGTGGCACCGTCTTCCGTATTGTGGTTCGTGCTGACGCCAACGGTCAGGTGACTTTCTCCCTCGCGACCAGCGAGGGAGAGGTGCTGTTGGCTGGATTGGATGGCAGCAACATCCCGGTCCAGGCGGGCAAGGAGGTTACAGTGGAATTTAATGCCATCGTTGATGAGAACGGCAATATTTCGACCACCTTCTTCCGGGTGCCGGCCGGTGCAGCGAAAGACATCAGCGGCGATGCTAAGAGCGCGATCGTCAACTCCATCTCGGCCGTGGAGACTGCGCTGGAAAACCTGACGCTCACCCTGAGCCCCGACACCGAGACGGTGCAGAGCGCGGTGGATCCGAGCAATCCGAACAGGAACCAGAATCGGAACGACGACATCAACGAGCGTCCGAACAGCCCGATCCGCTGACGCGCGATCGATTCGCTGACTTTCTGTCGCCGCGGTGCACCTCGCACCGCGGCTTTTTTTATGTCCGATAAAGTAGCGGACGATCCGCGCGAAACGGTGGTGATGATCACGGCCGACGAGAGGTTTGTGTGGTGCAATATCTTTGCGCTCCCATGGCTTGTTTCCGCGCGTATTTTGCGCCTCAACTTTATCGATGTCCACTTCACTCAAGCAGCTCTTTCTGCGCGCAGCGCTGGTGCTCGGTCTGATCGGTTCTTCGGTCGCCGCGCACGCGCAGGCTAACCGCATCCAAGGTCGCATCGTTGCCGCTCAAGTGAGTGGCACGGTCACGGCGCTCAATCGCGCCGACAACACGTCCACGGCGTTGGCCGCAGGCGTTGAGATCAAACAAAACTACGTCGTGACGACGGGAGCGAACTCAAGCGCCGTGCTCGTGTTCTCCAACGGCGCGTCCTTGCTGGTGGCCGAAGACACGGTCCTTTCGATCGACGAGTTTCTTCAAGAGCCGTTCTCGGGCGAAAACGTTGTCGCCGAATCGAAGGCCGAGCCGTCGACATCGACCACGAAGCTCAACGTGGTGCGCGGCGAACTCGTGGCGAATGTGAAGAAGCTCAACCGCGACAAGGGCTCGAAGTTTGAAGTGTTGACGCCGATTGGCGCCGCCGGTGTGCGTGGCACCGTCTTCCGTATTGTGGTTCGTGCTGACGCCAACGGTCAGGTGACTTTCTCCCTCGCGACCAGCGAGGGCGAGGTGCTGCTGTCCGGTTTGGATGGCACCAACATCCCGGTCGAGGCGGGCAAGGAGGTCACAGTGGACTTTCATGGCACCGTTGATGAGAACGGTAATATTTCGATCGGCATGGTCCGGTTGTCGGGGAGTGCAGCGAAAGACCTTAGCGGCGATGCTAAGAGCGCGATCGTCAACTCCATCTCGGCCGTGGAGACTGCGCTGGAAAACCTGACGCTCACCCTGAGTCCCGACACCGAGACGGTGCAGAGCGCGGTGGATCCGAACAATCCGAACACCAATCAGAATCAGAATCAGAACGACGACATCAACGAGCGTCCGAACAGCCCGATCCGCTGACGCGCGATCGATTCGCTGACTTTCTGTCGCCGCGGTGCACCTCGCACCGCGGCTTTTTTGTCTCCTAGGCAGTCGCCAGAAATCTGCTTTCTTTCGCCACGCCTCCGTTTACGGTCCGCGCCGTGGTCCTGCTTCGAAAGGTTTGGGCGGCGCTCCCGTCGTTCCGCTGGCTGCTGCTTGCGTCGATCGCTCTCCTTTGGTGCGTCGCCGGACATTTCGGCCTCGTCGAATTTTTGCGCGAGAAGGTCATCGACTGGCGCTTCGCCTATCGCGGCGAAATCGCGTCGCCCGCCAAGCTGATCTACGTCGACATCGACTCGCAGGCGCTGAGCGAGATCGGCGGGTTTCCCTGGTCCCGCTCGTATTTCGCCCGCACGTGCGCGGCGCTCGTGGAGCACGGCGGTGTAAAGGCGATCGGCATCGACGTCGTGTTTTCCGAGAACGGCGTCGCGGAGGCGATCGACTGGCAGAAGCGCGTCAACGGCAACCGCGAGTTCGCGCGTTATCTTTCGAAAACTCCGCCCGTCGTTCTCGCCGCGTCCTACGCGGCTGCGCAATACCGCGACATCAACGGACAGCTCGCGTTTCGCCAGCTTCCGCTCATCGAGCCGGGCAAGACTTACGAAGACGCCGCGCTCCCCGAGATGCCCTCGTTCCGCATCAGCGAGCACGAGGGCTCGCGGCTTTGGTCGCCCGGTTTGATCGGCCTCATCGACACGATGCACGGCGACACGCGCGTCGTGCCCGCCTACGCGCCGACGATCGTCCGTCCGTTCCTGCACATGTCGATCGAGCTCGCGCGTCTCTATTTCGACGTGCCGCCCGACGGGGTGAAGATATCCGAAGATCACATCGATCTCGTCCGCGAGGATGGCTCGCTCGCGCGCGGCGCATTCCGCTCCTCGACGGCCAATTCATCGAGGTGAACTGGTTCTCGGCTTGGGATTCGTTCGAGAACCCGCGGGTGAGTTTTTCCACCGTCTACGCCTACGCCGAGATGCTGCACTCCGAGGACGCGGAGGAGCGCGCTGCCGCGGAGGAGTTTTTCGCGCAGGCGGAGTTCAAGGATGCGATCGTGCTGATCGGCCCGGTCGATCCGTTGCTGCAGGATCTCGCGACGACGTCGTTCGATTCGATGGTCCCGGTGCCGAAAGTCGGCGTGCACGGAAACATGGTGAAAACCATCGTATCCGGAAAGTTCTTACAACGGCCGGCGGCGTTTCGCGATGTCGCGTGGTTGGAGCATCTGATCACGGTGGCGCTGTCGCTCGGCGTCTGCTGGCTCGCCACGATCGGTGGCACGCGCGGGGCGCTGCCGAAGCTCGCGGCGGTGTTGCTGCTCGTGGGCTACGTTTACACCGCGTTTTGGATTTTTGCGCACGCGCACTACATCCTGCCCATCACGCTGCCGGTGCTCAGTGCGTTCACCACCAGCTTCGTCGGCGTGATCTGGCAGCTCGTGGACGAGCAGCGGCAGAAAGGCCGCATCAAGGGCATGTTTGGCACCTACGTCTCGCCGGCGCTCGTCGAGCGCATGGTCGAATCGGGCGAGGATCCGCAGCTCGGCGGCGTCGAGGAAAACATCACGGCCTACTTCAGCGACATTCAGTCGTTTTCCACGTTTTCGGAAAAACTTTCTCCGTCGCGATTGGTTTCGCTGATGAACGAATATCTCACCGCCTGCACCGACATCGTGCAGTCGGAAGGCGGCACGCTCGACAAGTATATCGGCGATGCCGTGGTTGCGATCTACGGTGCGCCGCTCGCGCTGCCCGATCATCCGCTCCGTGCGTGCGTGGCGGCGCTGCGCGTGCATCGTCGCGTAGCCGAGCTGCGTGAAAAATGGCGCCACGAAGGCGATCAGTGGCCGCAGATCGTGCACGAGCTGCAGACTCGCATCGGACTCAACACCGGCCCCGCGGTCGTCGGCAACATGGGCAGCCAGACGCGTTTCAACTACACCATGATGGGCGACAACGTGAACCTTGCCGCCCGCATGGAAAGCGGTGCGAAGAGCTGGGGCGTTTACACGTTGTGCACGGAAGCGACGAAGGCCGGCTGCCTCGCGCACGATCCCGAGCGTGTCGTGTTTCGCGCGCTCGGCCGCATCGTCGTGAAAGGTCGCGCGCAGGCTGTGCCGATCCACGAAATTGTCGCACTCAAGGAAGACATCGACGATCGCACGCGTGAGTGCATCGCGCTCTTCGAGCAGGGGCTCGAGCGCTACTACGCGCGCGATTGGGATGCGGCGCTCGCGCTCTTCCATCGCAGTGCCGCGCTCGAGCCGAATCAGCCGGGCGTCACCGTCGGGGTAACGAGCAATCCTTCGTTGGTGTATCAGCGCATTGTCGAAGAAGTGCGCTACGAAACGCTGCCCGCGGATTGGGACGGCGTGTATGTGATGAAAGAGAAGTGAGGCGCGATCCGCGCCGCACCGTGTCGCGACTTGGTCCGCATTGTATCCCGACATAGGCCGCACTGTGGCTCGACATTGGACGCACTGTGTCGCGACCGTGTGCGCACTGTGGCTCAACGTGGTCCGCACCGTGGCACGACTCGAGCCGCATTCAGGCACGACATGGTGCGCACGTGGGTGCGACTCGATGCGGACAATGGCACGGCTCGGTGCGCGAGGTTTGTCATTTTGAGCGAAGCGAAGAGTCCACTTGGAGTTGCAGCCGCACACCGGCGCGAAGCGCACCCTGGATTCTTCGCTTCGCTCAGAATGACATGAGTGGGGAGTGGCTTCAGCGGAGTGCGCAAAAAAAAAAGACGCGGCGTGGAGGCCGCGTCTTTGAGAGTGGGTGGAAGGTAGCTGAGGTTTATTTCAGCAGCATGTCCTTCACGGTCTTGCCGGCGGGAATCATCGGCAGCACGTGCTCGGTGTAGGGCACGATGACATCGAGGACATACGGGCCGTCGTGATCGAGCATCTCCTGGATGGCTTCCTTGAGCTCGCTCTTCTTGTGCACGCGGCGGCCTTTGACGCCGAAGCCCTCGGCGATCTTCACGAAGTCGGGATACAGGCCGCCGAGGTTGTCGGGGCTGCCGACGTTGGTCTCGTCGCCGAGGATCGTGTTGCCGCGGACGCTGCCGTAGAAGCGGTCTTCCCACTGCACGACCATGCCGAGGTGCTGGTTGTTCAGGATCATCGCCTTCGCGCCGATCTTCTCGATTTTGCAGGTGGCGAGTTCCTGCACGTTCATGATGAACGAGCCGTCGCCATCGATATCGATGACCTGCTTGTCGGGGCAGGCGACCTTGGCGCCCATCGCGGCGGGATAACCGAAGCCCATCGCGCCGAGACCGAGCGAGCTGATGTAGCGGCGCGGTTCATCGAAGCGGTAGAATTGCGCGGCCCACATCTGGTGCTGGCCGACGCCGGTGGTGATGATGGCATCGCCCTTGGTGAGTTCGTAAAGGGTGGCGACGGCTTCCTGCGCGAGGATGTGCTTGCTCTGCTCGAAGCGGAAGGGGTGTTCCTTCTTCCACGTGTTGAGCTGGGCGTGCCAGGCGGAGGTGTCGGGCGGCGTGAACTTGTTGGCCGCGATGAGCTCGTTGAGGCGCGTCAGCGCGTGCTTCACGTCGCCGATAATCGGGAGCGTGGCGCGCTTGTTCTTGTTGTGCTCGGAGGCGTCGATGTCGAGGTGGACGATCTTCGCGTGCGCGGCGAAGTGTTTCGTGTCGCCGGTGATGCGGTCATCGAAACGCGCGCCGAAGCAGAGGAGCAGATCGCACTCGTCGACGGCCCAGTTGCCGTAAGCGGCACCGTGCATGCCGAACCACTGGAGCGAGAGCGGGTGCGTCTCCGGGAAGGCGCCCACGCCCATCAACGTCGTGGCGACGGCGATGTTGGTCTTCTCGGCAAAGGTCTTCAGCTCGGCGTGTGCGTTGGCGGAGATGAGACCGCCGCCGACGTAGAGGATCGGCTTCTTCGCTTCGGCGATGAGGCCGAGCACCTGGCGGAGCTGCTCATCGGTCGCGCGCTCGTTGGCCGTGGCGTAAGGATTGCGGAACTCGACGGTTGGCGGAAACACCGGCTGGAATTTCGCCTGTTGCACGTCTTTCGGCAGATCGATGATGACGGGACCGGGACGACCGCTGCGCGCGAGGTGGAAGGCCTCCTTGAACACGCGCGGGATGTCGTGAACGTTCATCACCAGGAACGAGTGCTTCACGACCGGCAGGGTCATGCCGAAAAAGTCGGTCTCCTGAAACGCCATCTTGCCGATGTATTTTGAATACACCTGGCCGGTGATCGCCACCATGGGGATCGAGTCCATGTAGGCGTCGGCGATCGCCGACATGAGATTGGTCGCGCCGGGGCCGGAGGTGGCCATGCACACGCCGACCTTGCCCGTCGCGCGAGCATAGCCTTCGGCCGCGAAGGAACCGCCCTGCTCGTGGCGCGGCAGGATCACGCGGATCTTGTCGGTGCGGGCGAGCGATTGATGCAGCTCCTGCGAGGCGCCACCGGGATAGGCGAAAACGACGTCAACACCCTCACGGACGAGGCACTCGACGACGGCGTCGGAGCCTTTCATTTCTCGGCCGATTTCGGCCTTTGGAAACGCGGCGGGGGAGGTCGTGGTTTTCATGGGTGTGGCTGTTTGGACGAAAAGGGACCCAACAAAAGACTCCTGCCGCGGAGTGGCAAGCCTTCGGAGCGGCAGCAGACGTCACTGTCGCGCGCAGCGAGCGAGGCATTGAACCGAGGGAAAATTGAACTCGCGACTCCGGCGAAGCCTTTCACCGTGATAACATGCTGAAGCTGCTTTTTATCGGCGACATCGTGGGGCGT
This sequence comes from Opitutus sp., assembly GCA_024707325.1. Lineage (GTDB taxonomy): Bacteria > Verrucomicrobiota > Verrucomicrobiia > Opitutales > Opitutaceae > Opitutus. The sequence continues at coordinate 2,257,617 of JANPZY010000001.1, forward strand.
CCCGGTCGCGAGCTTGTGATCGACCTGCTCCCGAAAATCCGCGCCGAGCACAACGTCGACTTTGTGGTCGCCAATGGAGAAAAATGCCGCCGCGGGAAACGGCATCACGGGCGCGATCGCGCGGTCGTTGCTCAACGCCGGCGTCGATGCGATCACGCTGGGCGATCACGTTTGGGATCAGCGGGGTTGGGAAAGCGAGATCACGCAGATCGAGCGGGTGTGCCGCCCCGCCAATCTGCCGCGTTCGAACCCCGGCTGGGATCACCTGATCATCGAAGCTCGCGGGTTTCGTCTCGGTTTGTTCACGGTGCTTGGACGCACCTACATGAATCTCAAGGCGGATTGTCCGTTCCTCACCGCCGACCGGATGATCGATCAACTACGCGCGCAATGCGACGCGATCCTCGTCGAAGTGCACGGCGAAGCTACGTCGGAGAAACAGGCGCTCGGTTGGTATCTCGATGGACGCGTGACCGCGGTGCTCGGCACGCACACCCATGTGCCGACGGCGGACGCGCGCGTGTTGCCGAAGGGGACGGCGTTTATCTGCGACGTGGGCATGACCGGCCCGTATGAAAGCGTGCTCGGTCGCGACGTCGCGGCGGTGGTCGGTCGCTTCGTCGACGGCTTGCCGCGAAAGTTCGAAGTCGCGACGGAAGACAATCGTCTTTCGGCCGTGCTCATCGAAATCGGCGCGTCGACGGCGAACGCGCAAAAGATCGAACTCCTCACGGTGGGCCGCTGATTACGCAGCGCACCGCGCAGGTCGCTTATTGGTGGACGACGCCGTCTTCCTCGAAGACGCCGAGGTGACGGTAGCGCTCGTAACGGGCGTCGAGCAGGGCAGTGGGCTTGAGTTCGCGCAGCTGGCCGAGGTGCTTTTGCAGCGCGGCGTCGAGACCCGCGGCGGCTTGCTCAGGATCGTTGTGCGCACCGCCGAGCGGCTCGGAAATGACTTCGTCCACCACGCCGAGATTTTCGAGCGTGGCGGCGGAAAGCTTCAGCGCCTCGGCGGCCTTGCCGGCGGCGGCGCGATCTTTCCAAAGAATCGCAGCACAGCCTTCCGGCGAGATGACCGAGTAGTAGCTGTTTTCGAAAATGAGCACGCGATCGGTGACGCCGATGCCGAGCGCGCCGCCCGAGCCGCCTTCGCCGACGACAATCGCGATCGACGGCACGCGGAGCAGCGCCATTTCGCGGAGATTGACGGCGATCGCCTCGGACACGTGCCGCGCCTCGGACTCGATGCCGGGATAGGCGCCGGGTGTGTCGATAAACGTGATCACGGGCAGGCCGAACTTCTCGGCGGTGCGCATCAGGCGGAGCGCTTTACGGTAGCCCTCGGGCTGCGGCATGCCGAAGTTGCGCGTGATGTTTTCCTTCGTGTCGCGACCCTTTTGCTGGGCGATGATCATGACGGCCTGTCCGCGATAGAACGCGGTGCCGCCGATCAGCGCGCGATCGTCGCGAAACTGACGGTCGCCGTGCAGTTCTTGAAAACCTTCGAAAATGCGCCCGACGTAATCGAGCGCGTAGGGACGCTTCGGGTGGCGCGCGATCTGGACGCGCTGCCACGGCGTGAGATTGGTGTAGATGTCGCGCTGCGCCTGCTGAATGCGGGCCTCCATCGCGGCGACTTCCATCGACAGATCGAGGTTTTGCTCGAGCGAACGCTGGTGGAGCGAATCGAGTTCCTTGGCGAGTTCACGCAAAGGTTTTTCGAACTCGAGCAGGTAGGAGGGCGTTTCCATGGAAGAGCCGGTGAAGGTATCAATCCCGCGCAAGACGCGTCAAGGGACGTGTCAGGCGAGGCCTGGCGTGTCGTTGCCAGGATTTTTCAACTGTTCGCGCCAGCCTGCGACTTTGGCCTGCGCGCCAAAGTGCTCGGCCTTGGCCTTGTCGCCGCGCTCCATCCAGATCCGCGAGAGGGTGGTGTTGATGAAAACATCGGCGGGGCGAAGCGCATGCGCCTTCTCCGCGGCGGCGAGCGCGTCGTCGAGACGGCGCAGCGAGAAATTAACTTCCGCGGCGGCGTGCCAGGCTTCGAACGAATCGGGCGCGGCGGACGTCGCTTGCGCGAGTTTCGCCAACGCGGCGTCGCTGTCGCCGAGCGCGTAATCGGCGGTGGCGTCTTCGATGAGCGTCTGGAGTTCGTCGGCGGTCATGGCGGGGCAACAGTGAAGCGGGCGAAACAAAAAAGAAAGGACGGCCTTGCGGGGCCGTCCTGGCAATGAGCGAAAACGGATTTCAGCCGATCAGGACTGCGGCGCGCCGCCGACGATCGCGAGCGAGAGCGCGATCTCGTTGGAAACCTTGTCCTCCATCTGACCGGAGTTGATGCCGTAGTCGGAGCGCAGCACGGTGAAGTCGCCGCGCACGACGAGCAGGTCGCCCTTCAGCTCGGGCTTGTTGATGCGCTGACCGAAAGCACCGGGCAGGTAGCTGAGCTTCACGGGAACGGTCACGTCTTTCGCGGTGCCCTTGATCGTGAGCTTGCCGCGCGCCTTGGCGGTGTAGTTGTTGCCGCTCTTCTGCACGTCGGAGAGGCCGGCGAGTTCGAACGTGATCTGGCCGTGCTTCGCGGCGTCGAGCCAGCGTTCGCCCTGAATGTGCTCCGACATCATTTTGTTCGGCACCGTGAGGGAAGCGACGTCCACCGTCAGCGTGCCGCTGGTCGATTCGGGCGCAGCGGGATCGAAGGCGATTTTACCGGTGATGCCGTTGGTCGTGCCGGCGATCTGTTCGAGCGGAGCGTCGAGCTTGAACTGGATCGTGTTCACGCCCTTCGGATCTTTGAAGTCAAAGGACGTGGGCGCGGCGACGAGCGCGCTGGAGGCAAAGGCGAACAGACTGAGGAGGACGGATTTTTTCATGTTTTGCGTGTGGATGAAACCGGTCGAAAGACGAACGAAAGACCAAAAAGAATCAGCGATGCGGCGACGCCGCCGCCAAGAAAATCCACGCCGGGCACGAAGCGATCCTCGTAGCGCACGTAGTCGATACCGGTGATCTCATCCACTTCCTGCACCGGCACACGATTCTGGCTCCAACCGCGGTGCGCCCCGCGCGCGCCCCAGAAGCCGACCGCCGCCACCAGCACGACGAGCGCGAGCCAGCGCAGCGCGCGGCGAAACGAAAACACTCGGGAGGGAGACGGACCGGCCATAAAGGACCCGAAGGGAAACGAACTTTCTCGGTCGGGCAAGTGGCGCGTGCTCAAGCGATCACAGAATCAGCATCGCGTCGCCGTAGGAAAAGAAGCGATATTCGCGGGCGATCGCCTCGGCGTAGATCTCGTGCAACCAGGCGATGCCGTCGGTCGAGCCGGGCGCGAGAAACGCCGCGACGAGACAGAGCAGGGTGGAGCGCGGCTGGTGAAAATTGGTGATCAGCGCATCCACGCCGCGAAACGCGCGCGGCGGGTAGACATAGATGCCGGCCTCCGCGATGTGCGGGCGATTCTCCGCGAGTGGCTCGTCATGTGTGGTGAGAAAATCCTCGAGCGAGCGCACGGTTGTAGTGCCCACGGCGATACGCCGGCCCTCGCGCGGCGGGAAGAGTGCACGCTGCGTTTCCGGGGGAGTTCGTAGAGCTCGCGATGAATCGCGTGCTCCTCGATCGTGTCGGTGGAGATCGGCTTGAATGTGCCGAGCCCCACGTGGAGCGTGACGTCGGCTGCGCGCACCCCCTGTTGCGCGAGCTGCGCGAGAAGTTCGGGCGTGAAATGCAGTCCGGCGGTCGGCGCCGCGACCGCGACCTGACGTGCGCGATTGGCGTAAACGGTTTGGTAGCGTTCGAGATCGTTTTCGCGGCGCGGATCGTGTGCACCGTCGTCGTGCTTGCGCTCGATGTAGGGCGGCAGCGGCACTTCGCCGATGCGATTGGCGACGGCGGTAATGGCTTCGTCGTTCGCACACCTGAAGCGCACGATCGCGGAGCCGTCGGGTTCCTTGCCGACGATTTCGGCAGAAAACTCGCCGCCCTCCGCCGCGAATATGGCGCCGATGGGGAGTTTTCGTCCCGGTTTCACGAGACAGCGCCACACGCGCTCGCCGTCGACCGGGCGCAGCAGGAAGCACTCGACGTGTCCGCCGGTCGGGCGTTTGCCGAACAGGCGCGCCGGCAGCACCGCGGCGTTGTTGCGAAACAGCGTGTCGCCCGCGCGCAGGAACTGCGGCAAATCCGCGAACGTATGATGCGCCACCGTATGCGCCCTGCGATCCACCACGAGCAGCCGCGAGCGATCGCGACGCCCGCCGGCGTCTGGGCGATCAGATGCGGCGGCAGGTTGTAGTCGAAAAGATCGGTGGAAAGCGGCACGGGAAAAAAGAGCCGGCCATTTGAGGCTTGCGCCGGTGAGCGTGGCGAGTTTCTTCCGCTCTTCTCACAAGCGCCGAGCTAGCTCAGCTGGTAGAGCAACGCTTTCGTAAAGCGTGGGTCGTCGGTTCAAATCCGATGCTCGGCTCCATTTTTCAAACGCCTCACCTTTGCGGGTGAGGCGTTTTGATTTTTCGCAGTTCGTCTGCGTGAGCCTCTTCCTGTCGGACGCACTCAGTTCAGCGGAATCTCGTCGTCGCCGAGCGAGCCTTGGAGTTTCTGGCGGAGTTTCAGCGCTTCGAGTTCGAGACGGAGTTGGCGGGCGAAGAGCGTGAGTCGGCGGTTGAGATCGAGTGTCTCCAGCAGTCGTTGCCGGAGGCGGACGTCTTCGCAGAGATTGAAGGCGGCCAGGTCGACGAATGTTTCCGGATCGGCAACGCCGCGCAGGAAAGACGTGATGTCGGACGGAAGGGGAGCGCCGAATTTCTCCTTCAGATCGATCAAACGCATGACCTCCGCGTGCAGTGCTTGGATGGCGTCAGGCGACGCACCGAACTCGCTTGAGAGTGGTCGCACGCGCACCCGGCGGTAGGGTTCGTCGTTCACGATATCGATCAGCTCCGCGCGGCAGAGCCCTTGGAGGAGAAGATTCGAGGTGCCGTCGGCGTTTTTCTGGCAGGCGCGCACGATGCCGACGCTCGCGATCCGGTGCGGCGGCTCGAACTGCTGCGTCGCGCCCTCTTCGGACGACTTCAGCCCGGCCACGGCAAACAACCGATCAGCCGCGAGGACGTCTCGCAGCATCTGGCGATAGCGGGGTTCGAAGATGCGCAGCGGCAGCAGCGCTTGCGGGAAAAATGTCACCTCCGGAAGCGTCATGACCGGGAGCACCTCGGGAATCGTGATTTCCATCTCCATCGTCCTGCACCGTAGGATGCGCACCGCGGAATTCAATCGCGCCATGCGTTCTTGTCACAACGTGCGCCACAGGTGTGCACACATTGAGAAAACTGTGACACGATGGCGCGAAGAGAGTGCTAGGACGCAGCTGCAAACCATGCGCTATAGATCGACATTTTGTTGATGATAAATAACTAAAGAAACAATGAGCCGCGGAGGCACATCCGTTGCTTAGGAATGATTACCATGAGCAAAATTCTAGGCATCGATTTGGGCACGACGAACTCCTGCATGGCCGTCATGGAAGGTGGCGAGCCCGTCGTGATCCCCAACGCGGAAGGTGCCCGCACGACCCCCTCGGTCGTCGCTTTCACCAAAAACGGAGAGCGCCTCGTCGGCCAAGCCGCCAAGCGCCAGGCCGTGACCAATCCGCGCAACACCATCTTTTCCGCCAAGCGTCTCATCGGTCGTAAGTTTTCCGAGGTCCAGGAAGAGGCCAAGAACATGCCGTTCAAGGTCGTCGAAGGCAAAAACGGAGACGCTTACATCGAGGTCCAAGTCGGCGATAAGACCGAGCAATTCGCTCCCCAGCAGATTTCCGCGTTCGTTCTCGCGAAGCTGAAGGCCGACGCCGAGGCCTACCTCGGCGAGAAGATCACGCAGGCCGTCATCACTGTGCCGGCTTACTTCAACGACTCCCAGCGCCAAGCCACGAAGGACGCCGGCAAGATCGCCGGTCTCGAGGTGTCGCGCATCATCAACGAGCCGACCGCCGCGTCTCTCGCTTACGGCCTCGACAAGAAAAAGGACGAGAAGATCGCGGTTTTCGACTTGGGCGGCGGCACGTTCGACGTGTCCGTGCTCGAGATCGGTGACGGCGTGTTCGAGGTGAAGGCCACCAATGGTGACACTCACCTCGGCGGCGACAACTGGGACGAAGCCCTCATCACGTGGCTCGTTGACGATTTTAAAAAGGAGCACGGCATCGATCTCCGCAAAGACCCGATGGCGCTCCAGCGCCTGAAGGAAGAAGCCGAGAAGGCCAAGATCGCCCTCTCCTCGGCGCAGACGGTGGACATCAACCTGCCGTTTATCACCGCTGACGCCTCCGGCCCGAAGCACCTCAACGTGCAGCTCTCGCGCGCCAAGATGGAGCAAATTTGCGACCGCCTCTTCGAGCGCTGCGTGGCTCCGTTCAAAAACTGCTTGAAGGACGCTGATCTCAGCTCCTCGCAGGTCGATGAGCTCGTGCTCGTCGGCGGCATGACCCGCATGCCGAAAGTCGTTGAGACCGCCAAGAACCTCGGTGGCAAGGCCCCGCACCAAGGCGTGAACCCCGACGAAGTCGTCGCGGTGGGCGCTGCGATTCAGGGCGGCGTGCTGAAGGGCGACGTTCGCGATGTGCTCCTGCTCGACGTGACTCCGCTCACGCTCGGCATCGAGACCGCGGGCCAGGTCGCCACGCCGATGATTCCGCGCAACACCACGATTCCCTCGAAGAAGACTCAGGTCTTCTCGACCTACGCTGACAACCAGCCGGGCGTGGAAATCGTCGTCCTCCAGGGCGAGCGTCCGATGTCGCGCGACAATAAGGTCCTCGGCACCTTCAAGCTCGACGGCATCCCGCCCGCGCCGCGTGGCACGCCGCAGATCGAAGTCACCTTCGACATCGATGCCAACGGCATCCTCCACGTTTCCGCCAAGGATCTCGGCACCGGCAAGGATCAGAAGATCACCATCCAAGGCTCCTCCGGCCTCTCCAAGGAAGAGGTCGAGAAGATGACCAAGGAAGCCGAGCTTCACGCCGAAGAAGACCGCAAACGCAAGGAAGCGGTCGAGGCCAAGAACCAGCTCGATTCGACCATCTATCAGCTCGAGAAAACGCTGAAGGACGCTGGCGACAAACTGCCCGCTGACAAGAAGTCGAAGATCGAGTCTGCCATCGCCGACGCGAAGAAGGATCTCGAGAGCAACGACTCCGAGCGCATGAAGTCCGCGCAGGAGAAACTCACTGCTCTCGGCGCCGAACTCTACGCCGAAGCTCAGGCCGCTGCTCAGGCTGCGGGTGCTTCTGCTGGCGGCGACGCCGGCGCTGCGCCGAAGTCCGAAGGCAAGAAGACCGAGAAGAAGGCCGACGTGGTCGATGCCGACTTCGAGGTCGTGGACGACGACAAGAAGAAGTAAGTTTTTTCACTTTTGCGCGCCACCCGGCCATTTCGCCCGTGGCGCGCTTTGCTGAACACAACAAACCTCTAATCCAAACCCAACAAATATGGCTAACGTCAAAATCAAGCCCATCGGCGATCGCGTGCTCGTCGAGCACATCGAAGAAAAAGAGCAAGTCCGCGGAGGCATCATCATCCCGGACAGCGCGAAGGAAAAGCCGCAGGAGGCCAAGGTCATCGCCCTCGGCACCGGCAAGAAGGGTGACGACGGCAAGGTCAGCGCGTTCGAGGTCAAGGTCGGCGACCGCGTCCTCATCAGCAAATACGGCGGCACCGAAGTGAAGGTCGACGACAAGAAATACACCCTTGTTCGCGAGGACGACATCCTCGGCATCATCGCCTAAGTCCGCGCGCGTGCGCTCTGCGCCGCGCTCTTCAGATCTTAAGTTTCAAAATCTAAAAATCACTAAACAACATGCCCGCCAAACAACTCCTCTTCGATGAAGCCGCGCGTCAAAAAGTGCTCCGCGGCGTCGAGCTCCTCTCCAAGGCCGTCAAGGTCACCCTCGGCCCGAAGGGTCGCAATGTCGTCATCGACAAGAAATTTGGCTCCCCGACCGTCACGAAGGACGGCGTGAGCGTTGCCAAGGAAATCGAGCTGCCCGATCCCTACGAGAACATGGGCGCTCAGATGGTGAAGGAAGTCGCTTCGAAGACCTCCGACCTCGCTGGCGACGGCACCACCACCGCCACCGTGCTCGCCGAGGGCATCTACCGCGAAGGTCTCAAGAACGTCACCGCCGGCTCCAACCCGGTTTACCTGAAGCGCGGTATCGACAAGGCCGTCGAGGCCGCTGTCGCCGAGCTCGCCCGCATCTCCAAGAAGGTCAATGACCGCGAGGAGATCCGCCAGGTCGCGACCGTTTCCGCCAACTGGGACAACACCATCGGCGAGATCATCGCCGACGCGATGGATAAGGTCGGCAAGGACGGCACCATTACCGTCGAAGAGGCCAAGTCCATCGAGACCACCCTCGACGTCGTCGAGGGTATGCAGTTCGACAAGGGCTACCTCTCGCCCTACTTCACGACCAACGCCGAGGCTCAGGAAGCCGTCCTCGAAGACGCCTACGTCCTCATCCACGAGAAGAAGATCTCGAGCCTGCAGGACCTCCTCCCGCTGCTCCAGACCGTGGCCAAGAGCGGCAAGCCCCTCCTCATCATCGCTGAGGAAGTGGAAGGCGAAGCCCTCGCCGCCCTCGTCGTGAACAAGATCCGCGGCACCCTCAACGTGTGCGCCGTCAAGGCCCCTGGCTTCGGCGATCGCCGCAAGGCCATGCTCGAGGACATCGCGATCCTCACCGGCGGCCGCTGCCTCACCGAAGACCTCGGCATCAAGCTCGAGAACGTCACCATCAGCGACCTCGGCCGCGCCAAGCGCATCGTCGTGGACAAGGAAAACACCACGATCGTCGAAGGCTCCGGCAAGAGCTCCGACATCCAGGGCCGCGTGAAGCAGATCCGCCGTCAGATCGAGGAAACCACCTCCGACTACGACCGTGAGAAGCTCCAGGAGCGCCTCGCGAAGCTCGCCGGTGGCGTGGCCGTCATCAACGTCGGCGCCGCCACGGAAGCCGAGATGAAGGAAAAGAAAGCCCGCGTCGAAGACGCGCTGCACGCCACGCGCGCGGCCGTCGAAGAGGGCATCGTTTCCGGCGGTGGTGTTGCGCTGCTCCGCACCGCGAAGGCGATCGACAACCTCGCCCTCGAAGGTGACGAGAAGATCGGCGCCCAGATCGTGCGTCGCGCGATCGAGCACCCGCTCAAGCAACTCTGCGCCAACGCCGGTATCGACGGCGGTGTCGTGGTGAAGGAAGTCCTCTCCGGTAAGGGCAACTTCGGTTACAACGTCGCCACCGACAAATACGAAGACCTCGTGAAGGCCGGCGTCGTCGATCCGACCAAGGTGACCCGCACCGCGCTGCAGAACGCCGCGTCCATCGCCGGCCTCCTGCTCACCACCGAGTGCATGATCACCGAGCTCCCCGAGGAAAAGAAAGCCCCCGCGGCTCCCGCCGGCGGCATGGGTGGCATGGACTACTAAGTCCAGCCCCCAGGAACTCCTCGCCAACTCTCAAGGCGCTCCGCTCCGCGGAGCGCCTTTTTCTTTGCCGAACTCGCCGAACCCACGGAGCCGTTTTCGCAGGTGGAGCCCGGCGTCCCCGCCGGGCTTTCAGCTGCCTTGCCGACCGACCCGGCGAGGACGGCGGGTGCCACCCTTCAAACGCGCGATAGCGCCACCGCAGATTCGGTCGACACGGTCCGCATCGGGGCGCGACTCGGGCCGCACCATGTCCCGACCGTGTGCGCACCTTGTCGCAAGTGGGGCCGCACGTGGTCTCGACCCTGTCCGCACCGTGGCTCGACATGGTCCGCACTTTGTCCCGACGTGGGATGCACCTTGGCACGACTCAGGCCTACGTAAATTCACGCGGAAACGCGGCTTGGCGCGGTTCCGTTTGCGGGCGGGGCTGGATGGGCACTCGTTTCCCTATGGCTTCGCGACTGCTTTTCTGCCGCGTGCTGTTGTTGTGTCTGCTCTTCGGTGGCGCGCAGGCGTCTCCCGGTGAAGCGGAGACACGGGCCCGTATCGAATTTCTCCAGCGTGAAATCGCGCGGCACGACGAACTGTATTTCCGCCGCGCTACGCCTGAGATTACCGATGCCGCTTACGACGAGTTGAAACGCGAACTCGCCGCGCTCGAAACGGCGCATCCCGCGTGGGCGATCCCGCGCGAAGGCGTGACCTTTGGCGATGATCGGAGCGGCACGTTTCCGACGGCGGAGCACGTCGCGCCGATGCTCGGGCTCGACAAGGTCTACACGGAGGAAGAGCTGCGCGCGTTCGTCGCGCGTGTCGTGCGCGCGAGCGGGCGCCCGCAGCCAGCGTTCGTCGTCGAGCCGAAGTTCGACGGCTTGGCGATCAGCGTGACGTATCGCGACGGACGTTTTGTGCGCGCCGTCACGCGCGGCAACGGACGCGAAGGCGAAGACGTTTCCAAAAACATCGCGATCGTGCGCGGACTGCAGGAGGGGCTGCGCGGAGAGCGGAGCGAACTGCCGCGGCTCGTCGAGTTGCGCGGTGAGATCTACATGACGTGGGACGAATTTCGCCGTATCAACGAAGAGCAGGAGAGCGCGGGCGAACCGCTCTACTCGCATCCGCGCAATCTCGCGGTCGGCACGCTCAAGCGCATCGATGCGACCACGCTGAATCGCCAGCTCGACGTCGTTTTTTACGGCATCGGTGCGTGCGAGCCGGAGTCGGCGCGGCCGGCTTCGCAGCACGCGTTGCTCGCGCAGCTGCGCGCCTGGGGATTGCCGGCGATCGAGAATGCGTTGGCCGCCACGGGTGCAGACGACGTGTCGGAAACGGTGCAGCGTATCGGCGGCGAGCGGGCGGGTTTTCCGTTTCCCACGGACGGCGCGGTGGTGAAACTCGACGAGGTCGCGGCGCAGCGCGAAGTGGGAGAGAGCGACAGCGCGCCGCGGTGGGCGGTGGCGTTCAAGTTTCCGCCTGAGCGAGTGGAGACACGCGTGCGCGGGATCGTGTGGCAGGTGGGACGCACGGGTGTGCTGACGCCAGTGGCGGATCTGGATCCGGTGGAATTGGGCGGGACGACGATCGCACGCGTGACGCTGCACAACGCCGAAGAAGTGCGCCGGCGCGACGTGCGTGTCGGCGATTGGGTGACGATCGAGAAAGCGGGCGAAATCGTCCCTGCGGTGCGCGGCGTGAATCTCGCGCGACGTCCGGAAAACGCGGTGCCGGTTGCCGCGCCGGAGCGGTGCCCCGAATGTCAGACGCCCGTGCAGCGCGACGAAAGCGCGGTGGCGCTGCGTTGTCCGAATCCGGAGTGCCCGGCGCAGTTGCGGAGGCGGTTGGTGCATTTCGCGTCGCGCGCGGCGGTGGATATCCGCGGTCTCGGTCCGGCGGGCGTCGATGCACTCGTTTCCGCCGGGCTCGTGAAGAACGTGGCCGACCTGTATCGACTTTCTCAGCACGAACTGCCGTCGCGCTGGCGCGGAAAGGACGGCGAGCGTTTGATGGAAGGCATCGAGCGCAGCAAACGCGCAGAGTTGTGGCGGTTCATCCACGGACTAGGGATTCCGGAGATAGGCGTGGTGACGTCGAAAGTGCTCGCGCAGCGGTTTCGCACTTTGAGCGCGTTGATGGCTGCGGCGCCCGAGCATTTTGTGGCCGACGGAAAGCCCGTGCTCGAAGGGGTGAGTCTGTCGGCGGGGAGTCGGTGCTGGCGTTCATGGCCGACGAACGCAATCGCCGCGTGATCGCTGAATTGGTCGCGGCGGGGGTGCGCCCCGTTGCTCCGGGCGAGGTGACGCCGCTTACGGGGCCGCTCGCGGGAAAGGTCGTGGTGCTGACGGGCGCGCTACCCTCGATGACGCGCGCGGAGGCGAAGCAGCGCATCGAACGCGCGGGCGGCACGGTTGCGGAAACGGTGACGGCGCGCACGGACTATCTCGTGCTGGGCGACAAACCGGGATCGAAGCTCGAGGTCGCGCGGCGACTGAAAGTGCTGGTGATCGACGAAAAGGAATTGCTGCGATTGCTCGCCGGCGAGTGAGCGGAGCGACGTAGACGCGGATGTGAGCTGGAACTCGGCGGACGTTCGCGTTTCGCTGATGGAATGGAGGTCGTCTTTCTCGGAACTGGAACTTCGCAGGGTGTGCCGATGATCGCGTGCGATTGCGGCGTGTGCACCTCGACCGATCCGAGAAACAAGCGCACGCGCGCTTCGATCCACGTCGTGATGGATGGCCTGCACGTGCAGGTGGACGCCGCGCCGGAGTTGCGTCTGCAGTGCCTGGCCAACGGTATCCGCTGGACGGATATGTTTATCCTCACGCACGGGCACGCGGACCACATCGCGGGCATGGACGATCTGCGGCGGTTCTGCGATCTGCTCGGTGGCACGGCGATGCCGGTTTACACGACGGACGAAGGCGCCGGACGTATTTTGGCGATGTTTCCGTATGCGGTCGCGGAGCGGCCGGTGACGCGCGGTTATCCGGCGTTCAGCATCCAGATGATGCCAGAGAAACTCGAGATGCCGCAGGGCACGATCGAGTCCACGCTACTTCCGCATGGCGGCGTGAACACGCTCGGGCTTGCGTTCACGGAGAAGAGCAGCGGGCGAAAATTCGTTTACTACACCGACTGCAAGCGACTGCCACGCGAAGCGGTCGCGCTGGCGCGTGGAGCCGATGTGCTGGTGTTGGACGGATTGCGGCCCAATCCGCATCCGTCGCACATGAGCATCGACGAAGCCGTGGCCGCCGCGGCCGAAGTGGGCGCGAAGCGCACCTTCCTGACGCACCTCACGCATTTGTCCGAGCACGCCGCCCTGGCGGCGTCACTCCCGTCAGGCGTCGAGCCCGCGTATGATGGGCTGAAGCTGGTGCTTGCCTGAAGAGGCGAAATGAGTCGCTGGGTCGTTCAGCGTAAGCGGGAACCGCGAAGATCGGGAGGCGGTTGGCTACCGCCGTGCGCCGAGGCAGGCATGATCCGACGGGTGAGCTCGATATTCCCGCTAAGTAGTAGGAATTGAGGAGAGCGGTCGCATTAAAGGACAGGCTGACGACGCGAATCAACTGTCAGCATTGTTTTGTAAAACCCTGCGGCATAACGCCTCAATGGACGCCGAGTTCACGGGAAGCTTCAGGGAAGAGCTCTCTCTGTCATGTAAGCAAAAAACTAAAAATAGGGCTTGCTCAATTCCTACTGAATTAATCTAGATTTGCGAACTCACCAATGAAACTCTCGCGAAAAGGAGAATACGCCATCCGCACCCTGATCAACCTCGGCATCGCCAAGGAGGTCGGGCGCTCTCTCGTGCAGGTGTCCGAGTTGGCCGATAGCGAGCAGCTGCCGGTGAAGTTCCTCGAGCAGATCATGCAGGAGCTGAAGGACGGCGGGTTGGTGTTGAGCGTCCGCGGCAAATTCGGCGGCTACCGTTTGGCGAAACCCGCGCGCGAAATTCCCATCGGTCAGGTGGTCCGCTTGATCGACGGTCCGCTGGCTCCGATCGGTTGCGTGAGCCAGACGGCTTACGAGCCGTGCACCTGTCCTGACGAGGCCCACTGCGGCCTGCGCATGCTGATGCTCGATGTGCGCAACGCGATCGCGAACATCCTGGATCGCTACACGCTCTCGGACGTCGTCGAGATCACGCTGCGCAAACTGCGACGAGACGGCCTGCCGCTGCCGTTTTCCCAACCCATTTCCGGCCCCAACGCCCGGGCGTCACGCTTCCAAGGTCGCCGGGCAAATCCGCCCCGGTTCACGGAAGCCGACGGCGTCATCCACCAAATTCTCGGAGACTACACCATTTGATTCTAGCCATGGAAACCACCGCCACCTCTACCGATCGCCTGCCGGCCCAGCCGGAGTGGATCGCGCTCGTGCGCGAGAAAGTCGAAGGCCTGCGCTATGGCGTTGTGCAGCTGGTCGTTCACGACGGCCGCGTGACCCAAATCGAACGCACCGAAAAGACCCGCCTGCCGGGCGGTTCGGAGCGAATTCAATCTTGATCTTCCGGCCTACCGTCAACCGGACGGCGGCCTCACCACACCGACACCGCACCGTTTCACGGCCTCACCAGACGACTGCGCCGGGCCGAACCAGAAAATCCTCTATCAATGAACGTTAAGTTTTTCAGCCCTGCCTTCCGCAAGGCTCTTACCGCCGGCGCTGTCCTTGCCGGTGTGATTTCCGTTTCCGCGCAAGCGCCCGAAAGCGAGATCGAGGCGCTGCGTGAGCAAATCCGCCAACTCGACCAGAAACTCCGCGTCCTCGAGCGCAAACAGGAGCTGAAGGACGAGCAGGCTGCGGCCGCGGCGAAGTCCGGCCCGAAGATCACGACCAGCGATGGTCGCGTTGAAATCGCGTCGGCCGACGGTGGCACGTCGCTGCGTCTGCGTGGCTTGGTGCAAGGCGATTTCCGCGCCTACAATGCTGCCAACAATCCCAACGACACGTTCCTCCTGCGTCGTGCGCGTCTGATCTTCGAGGGCAAGTTCGGCAAGAACTACTCGTATGTCGTGCAGCCGGAGTTCGGTGGCACGATCCAGATCCTCGACGCCTACGTGAACGCCGGGTTCTCCGATGCCATCCAGGTTCGCGTCGGCAAGTTCAAGACGCCCGTCGGCCTCGAGCAGCTCCAGTCCGATCCGGTCGCGTTCTTCAACGAGCGCTCCGTCGCCACCGGCCTCACGCCGAATCGCGACGTCGGTCTGCAGGTTTACGGCGACCTGCTCGACAAGCGCCTGAACTACACGCTGGCCGTCTTCAACGGCGTGCCGGATGGCGGCAACAACGTCACGGGCGCCACCGATTTCGATAACAACAAGCTCTTCGCCGCGCGTCTGTTCGCGACGCCGTTCGCCAACGACAAGGAGTCTCCGCTCAACGGTCTCGGCTTCGGCGTGGCGGCTGCCATCAGCGATTTCGAAACCGCCTCCGGTCGCGCGTCGGGCTATCGCACGGACGGCCAGCAGACGTTCTTCTCCTATGAGGCCGACGTCGCCGCGGTGGGGCAGGGCTTGACCGTGTCGCCGCAGGCTTATTTTTACCGCGGTCCGTTCGGTCTTCTCGCGGAGTATGTCATCTCCTCGATCGAAGTGCAGCGCGGTGGTCTCGGTCGCGTCGCTGACGTGAAGAACCACGGCTACAACCTCTCAGTCGGCTATGTGCTGACCGGTGAAAACTCGAGCTATCGCGGCGTCACCCCCAGCACTGTGTTCAATCCGTCCGCCGGCACGTGGGGCGCCTTCGAGATCGTCGGTCGTATCGCGGGCGTCGACATCGATGACACTGTCTTCGGCAACAACCCGCTCACCCGTTTCGCCGATCCCAACAAGAGCGCCACCGAGATCACCACCTACGGCCTCGGCCTGAACTGGTATCTCTCGCGCAGCGTTCGCGCCAACTTCGATTTCTTCCACAACGAGTTCAAACTCGCGCCGGGAGCCACTCCGGCCGCCAACGCCCTCATCAGCGACAGCGAGACCAGCTTCATCAGCCGTCTCCAACTTTCGTTCTAACCTCAGTCACCTCGCACTTCTATGAAGTCCAAGACTCTCCCTCCTCGCCCTCGGCGCACTCGCGCTGGCCTCGGGCGCCTTCGCCAAGTCCGTCGAACTGCTCAACGTCTCCTACGATCCGACGCGTGAACTCTACGTCGAATACAACAAGGCCTTCGCCGCCCACTGGAAGGCGAAGACCGGCGATGACGTCACCATCAAGCAGTCGCACGGCGGCTCCGGCAAACAAGCTCGCTCTGTGATCGACGGCCTCCGCGCCGACGTGGTCACGCTCGCGCTGGCCGGCGACGTCGATGCGCTCGTCACCAACGGCAAACTCCTGGCCTCCGACTGGCAGAAGCGTCTCCCGCACAACTCTGCTCCTTACACGAGCACGATCGTGTTCCTCGTGCGCAAGGGGAACCCGCAGAAGATCAAGGACTGGGATGATCTCGCTCGTCCGGGCGTTTCCGTGATCACGCCGAATCCGAAGACCTCTGGCGGTGCGCAGTGGAACTATCTCGCTGCTTGGGAATACGCGCGCCGCAAATACGGCAGCGACGAGAAGGCGAAGGAGTTCGTGGCCAAGCTCTACAAGAACGTGGCCGTGCTCGACTCCGGTGCTCGCGGCGCCACGACGACGTTCGTGCAGCGCGGCATCGGCGACGTCTTCATCTCGTGGGAGAACGAAGCGTATCTCGCCCTCAAGGAATTCGGTGCCGACCAGTTCCAGATCGTCGTGCCCTCGATCAGCATTCTCGCTGAGCCGACGGTGACGGTGGTCGACAAGGTCGTCGCGAAGAAGGGCACGGCCGAGGTCGCGAAAGCCTATCTCGAGTATCTCTACTCGGACGAAGGCCAGGAGATCGCGGCCCGTAACTTCTACCGTCCGCGCAACGCCGAGATCGCTGCGAAATATCCGGACAACTTCGCCAAGGTCGAACTCTTCACGATCGATGAGGCGTTCGGTGGTTGGACCCAGGCCAAGAAAGCGCACTTCGCCGACGGCGCGTCGTTCGACCAGATCTACGCCAAGTAAGCGAACGGCTCACACCTTTTGCCGCGCGACGCTCGCTACCGGGCGACAGGCGCGTCCGTCGCGCGGCAAATTCCTCCCTGATGAAAGGCATCCTCATGCATCCCTCATCTTCTTCCCGTTACACCACGGTCGCCCGCGTGTTGGCGCCGCCCGCGTTGGATTCGACTCCGGCTTCTCTGGCCGAGCGGCTGTCGCGCGTTTACGAGTTTATCCAACGCTCGAACTATGTGTTCGGTTCGCCCGTAGGTCCGTTCTTCGTCGGCGGCCGGCATTTTCATCTTCACCGCTTCGTCTACTTCGGTCCCAACGCCTCGGACGCTTCGCTCCGGGTCGCGTTTCTGGCCGGTTGGGATCACCGCGATATCCGTCCGACCTTGGCGCTTGCGTCGATCGTCGAGGGCCTCGCGTTCGAACCCGATCTGGGGCACGGTCTGAATCTCTCTTTCTTCCCGCTCGTCGATGTGCTCGGTGCCACGGCTCTCTCCGCGCCGCGCGCGCTTGCTCGGGAAAACTGGGTTCACAGCCGTTACCCGGAGTTGTCCCTGTTGGAGAAGGACGCGCGCGTCCGTGGTTACCACGGCTTCGTGCGTCTCGAATCCTCGGAAGGCGACGACGTGGTGAGCGTGCGGCTTCGCGCTGCTGCTCCGATCGAGAATTTCGCGCCGTCCACCGAGTTGATTTCGTCGGAAGACGTGGAGCCGTTTGCCGTTCGCTGGGAAAGCGATCCGGCGCGGCATTTCTCCGACGGTCCGCTCTCGATCAGCGACGATCTGCCGGTGCCTCCGTTCGAGCTCACCGTCCGCATTCCCTCTGCCTGGCCCCACGAACTCTACTCCCGTGCGGCCGCCACCATCCTCAAACGTTTTGTCCTCCGCTACCGCGGCTTCATTTCCTATGCCCAGCATCTTTAAGCGTATTGTCCGCCCGGCGCTCATCGCGGCGTCTCTCACTGCCGCCGTCGCGGCCTCAGCGAATACCACGATCCTCAACGTTTCTTACGACGTCACCCGCGAGTTCTACAAAGAGTTCAACCCGCTCTTCGCCGCGCACTGGAAAAAGTCCACCGGCGAAACCGTCACGATCAACCAATCGCACGGTGGCTCGTCGAAGCAGGCCCGGTCCGTGATCGACGGCCTCGCTGCCGATGTGGTCACGATGAATCAAGCGCTCGACATCGACATCCTGCACACGCAGGCGAATCTGATTCCCGCCGACTGGGCCACGCGTCTGCCGCACAACAGCGCGCCCAACTCGTCCACGATCCTCTTCATCGTGCGTAAGGGGAATCCGAAGAACATCCGCGACTGGAGCGATCTCGTGAAGCCCGGCGTCTCCGTGATTCTCCCGAATCCGAAGACCTCCGGCAACGGTCGCTACAGCTATCTCGCGGCGTGGGGTTACGCGCTGCGTCAGTCCGGTGGCGACGAGGCCTATGCGCGTGACTTCATCACGAAGTTTTTCGCCAACGTGCCTGTGCTCGACACCGGCGGTCGCGGCGCGACGACGACGTTTGCGCAACGCGGGATCGGCGACGTGCTCCTCACCTTCGAAAATGAAGTCGCGCTTACCATCCGCGAACTCGGCGCCGACTCGCTCGAGGCGATTGTGCCGCCCAGCAGCATCCGCGCGGACAATCCGATCGTGTGGGTGGATCAGGTCGTTAAAAAGAAAGGCACCGAGAAGGTCGCGAAGGCCTATCTCGAGTATCTTTATTCGGAGGAGGGCCAGGAACTCGCGGCCAAACACTACTTCCGTCCCGTCGACCCGAAAGTCCTCGCGCGTTATCCGGACCGTTTCCGCCAGCTGGAATTGTTCAGCGTCGAGGAAGTCGCGGGCAGTTGGACCAACGCGCAAAAGACGCACTTCGCCGACGGCGGCGTGTTCGACCAGATCTACACTCGCAAGTGAACCATGCCGTCCAGCGCCAGCATGCCGTCCGCTTCCACAACTGTCACCGCCGCTACACGCACGGTGGAGGGATTGCTTGAGGACCTGCATCCAACGTTGCAGCCCGAGACGATCGTGGAGTTCGAGCATGCGGGCGCGCGGCATATCGTGCCGCGGTTGCGTCTCGCGGGCGCGGCCGCGGGACACGACCCGATTCGCATCGGTATCTTCGCCGGGCTGCACGGCGATGAACCCGCGGGTTGTTCGGCGCTGATCGAATTCGCCAACGCGATTGCCGAAGAGCCTTCGCTCGCGGATGGCTTCGAGTTTTTCCTCTATCCCGTGCTCAATCCCACGGGCTACGAGCAGAACACGCGGCACAACGCCAACGACAAGGATCTGAATCGCGAATTCTGGCGCGACTCCGACGAGGTGGAAGTGCAGGCGATCGAACGCGAGCTGCGGGCGCACGCGTTTGCCGGCATCATCACGTTGCACGCCGACGACACCTGCGAAGGCGTTTACGGCTACACGCATGGGCGCGTGTTGAACGAGGCTTTGCTCAAACCCGCGCTCGACGCGGCGAGCGCATTTCTGCCGGTGGACAGCCGTGCGGTGATCGATGGCTTTCCCGCGCAAGGTGGACTGATCTGCCAGTGTTTCCAGGGCGTGCTGTCTGCACCGCGTGAACAGCGGCCGCAGCCGTTCGATGTGATTTTCGAAACTCCGGCATACGCGTCGTTCGACTTGCAAGTGTCAGCCGCCCTCGCTGCGCTGAAGGCGATCGTCGCCCGTTACCCTGGCTTCATCTCTTACGCCCAAGATCTCTGATGTCCACCGCTCGCGTCTCACGCTCTGTTATTCCCGGCTTCGGGATCTCGCTTGGTTTCACCCTGGCGTATCTGGGCATCATTGTGCTGTTGCCGCTCGCCGCAGCTTTCATTCGCACGGCGGGGATGAGCTGGGCGGACTTCGTGGCCGCGGTCGCGTCGCCGCGCGTGGTCGCTTCCTACAAGCTGAGCTTTGGCGCGTCGTTTGCCGCGGCGGCGGTCAACTGCGTCTTCGGTCTCATCGTAGCGTGGGTGCTGGTGCGTTATCGTTTTCCGGGCCGCCGCATTCTTGATGCGCTCGTCGATCTGCCCTTCGCGCTGCCGACGGCGGTCGCTGGCATCGCGCTCACCGCGATTTATGCGAAAAACGGTTGGGTAGGGCAGTGGCTCGAACCGCTCGGCCTGAAAGTCGCGTTTACCGAGATCGGTGTGTTCGTGGCGCTCACGTTTATCGGCCTCCCGTTTGTGGTGCGCACGCTGCAACCTGTGCTCGAAGAACTGGAGCCGGAGCTCGAGGAGGCGTCGGCCACGCTCGGAGCGAATCGCTGGCAGACGATTTCGCGTGTGATCCTGCCGGAGCTTTTCCCCGCGCTGCTCACGGGCTTCGCGATGGCGTTCGCGCGTGCGCTCGGCGAATACGGTTCCGTGGTGTTCATCTCGGGCAACATGCCGATGCGCACCGAAATCACGCCTCTGCTCATCATCACGAAGCTCGAGCAATACGACTATGCCGGCGCGACTGCGATCGCGGTCGTGATGCTGGTCGTCTCGTTTGTGATGCTTCTCCTCATCAATCTCCTTCAAAAGTGGAGCCGCCGTCACCACCGGCTCTGAGGTCTGACTTTCCCCGACATGGCTTCCGCGATTGCCAGCACACTTTCCTCTCACTCCGGTTCCGCGCAGTCGGCGCCGCGGGCCACGCACGATCCACGCTGGGTGCGCTGGTTGCTCACGACCGTGGCTCTGCTCTTCCTCGCGTTCTTCCTGTTGCTTCCGCTAGCCGCGGTGTTCACCGAGGCGCTGCGTCGCGGAGTCGGGGCTTACTTTGCCGCGTTCGGCGATCCCGACGCGCTCGCGTCGATCAAGCTCACGCTTATCACTGCGGCAATCGCTGTGCCTGCGAACACGCTGTTCGGCGTGGCGGCAGCATGGGTGATCGCCAAGTTTCATTTTCCGGGAAAGAGCATCCTGATCACGCTGATCGATCTGCCGTTCGCGGTTTCGCCGGTGATCTCCGGTCTGATCTACGTGCTCGTTTTCGGCCTGCAGGGCTGGCTCGGCCCGTGGCTGATGGAGCACGATCTCAAGATCATCTTCGCCGTCCCGGGCATCGTGCTCGCGACGATGTTCGTGACGTTCCCGTTTGTGGCTCGTGAGCTGATCCCGTTGATGCAGGCGCAAGGCGCCGACGAAGAATACGCCGCGATCACGCTCGGCGCGAATGGCTGGCAGACGTTCTGGCGCGTGACGCTTCCGAACATCAAGTGGGGCCTTCTCTACGGCGTCATCCTCTGCAATGCCCGCGCGATGGGCGAATTCGGCGCCGTGTCGGTTGTCTCAGGTCACATTCGCGGCGAGACCAACACGATGCCTTTGCACGTCGAAATTCTCTATAACGAATACAACTTTGTCGCGGCCTTCGCCGTCGCCTCGCTGCTGGCGCTGCTCGCGATCGTCACCCTGGTATTGAAGAGCCTTGTCGAGTGGCGCCACGCGCAAGCCCACGTGGAATAAACGCTGAATCTCCCGCTCCACCTCGGTCCCGCATTAACCCATGAGCATTCTCGCGACCAACATCCGCAAGACCTTCGGCGCCTTCACCGCGCTCGAAGGCGTGGACCTCAACGTGCCGCGCGGCAAACTCGTCGCGCTGCTGGGGCCGTCCGGCTCGGGCAAGACCACGTTGCTGCGCATCATCGCCGGCCTCGAGCAGGCCGATCCCGGCAGCGGCCGCATTCAATTTCACGGTGAGGACGTGACCAACGTCCCCGCGGGCAAGCGCAAGGTCGGCTTCGTTTTCCAGCACTACGCGCTCTTCCGCCACATGACGGTGTTCGAGAACATCGCGTTTGGCCTCAACGTGCGCAAAGCCAAGCTTCGCCCGTCCAAGTCCGAGATCGCGGATCGTGTGCACAAGCTCATCAAGCTCGTGCAACTCGAGGGACTCGATCGCCGTTTCCCGAGTCAACTCTCGGGCGGTCAGCGTCAGCGCGTCGCGCTCGCTCGCGCGCTCGCCGTCGAGCCGAAGGTGCTGCTGCTCGATGAACCGTTTGGCGCGCTCGACGCCAAGGTCCGCAAAGAACTCCGCCGCTGGCTGCGTCGTTTCCACGACGAGATTCATCTCACTACTGTCTTCGTGACGCACGACCAGGAAGAGGCGCTCGAGATCGCCGACGAGGTCGTAATCATGAACAACGCGCGCGTGGAGCAGGTCGGCACGCCGCAGGAGGTCTATGACCGTCCGCGCTCGCCCTTCGTTTATCAATTCCTCGGCAACGTGAATATTCTCCGCCGTCAGGTGCTCGATGAGAGCTCCTATTCGGGTGGACCGTTCGTCGAGTCCAATGGTCAGGTGTTCGTGCGTCCGCACGATATCGATGTGGTGCCCGATGAGCCGGGCGCGTCCGGCGTGCCCGCCGTGTTGCGCTTCGTGCATGCCGCCGGTGCGCAGGCGCGTCTCTCCGTCGAGCTGGTGCAGACACGCGACAACATTGACGTGGAAATCTCCCGCATTGAACTGGCGAAACTGGGATTAAAAGTTAACGATCTGGTGCGCCTGCGTTTGCGGCAGGGCCACACCTTCGAAGACGATTACACCATCTAGCGTCCTCTTAACCCAACCCACAAAAAATCATGGCCAAGATCCATAACGACATCACCGAGACCATCGGCAATACGCCCCTCGTTCGCCTCAATCGCACCGCGGCCGCCCACGGCGCTCAGGCTGAGATCCTCCTCAAACTCGAATTTTTCAATCCGCTCTCGAGCGTGAAGGACCGCATTGGCAACGCCATGATCGAGGACGCGCTCAAGTCCGGCAAAATCAACAAGGACTCCGTCCTCATCGAGCCGACTTCGGGCAACACCGGTATCGCGCTCGCTTTCGTCGCCGCGGCCAAGGGCCTCAAACTCATCCTCACGATGCCTGAGACGATGAGCGTCGAGCGCCGCAAGCTGCTCAAGATTCTCGGCGCCCGCCTCGTCCTCACCGAAGGTGCGAAGGGCATGAAGGGCGCGATCGCCAAGGCTGAGGAGCTCCAGGCCAAGATCCCGAATGCCGTCATCCTCCAGCAATTCGCCAATCCCGCCAACCCCGCGATCCACCGCAAGACGACCGCGGAAGAGATCTGGAACGACACCGACGGCAAGGTCGACTTCGTCGTTTCCGGCATCGGCACCGGCGGCACCATCACCGGCGTCGGCGAAGTGCTCAAGGCCAAGAATCCCAACGTCAAAATCGTCGCGGTCGAGCCTGATGCGTCGCCCGTCCTCTCCGGCGGCCAACCCGGTCCGCACAAGCTGCAGGGCCTCGGCGCCGGCTTCATCCCGCCGGTGCTCAACACCAAGATCTACGACGAGGTCATTCGCGTGAAGGAGACCGACTCCGCGCCGGTGTCGAAGCAGGTCAATCAACTCGACGGTATCCCGGTTGGCATCTCCTCTGGCGCCGCCGTGTGGGCTGCGCTCCAGCTCGCCAAGCGTCCGGAAAACAAGGGCAAGCAGATCGTTGCCATCATCCCCTCGAGCAGCGAGCGCTACCTCTCGACCTGGCTCTTCGCCGACATCAACACCGAAACCGACTCCGTGGACGACCTCCTCGGCGCCGCGACGGCCTGAGTTGTTTTCTCTCGTCCTACCGCGACTACGCGGAGGACTTTCTGTTTTCACCGGCCGTTTCGTCTGCGGGCGAAACGGCCCCCTTGCGACGACCACCAGACCACTGGAGCAGTCGTGCTTGAATGAATTCAGGCGTTCGCGCCGACCGGGTGTTTTTTCCGAGGCGTCGACCTCCGCTCCTCCGGTGACTTTGCTCCTGCCGCTCACCGGAACTCTTCCGTTTCGCTCACCTCCAAGTCGTCGCGACTGCCGCGTCGTTGTTTCGTTATGTCCAACTCCAAGTCCCCCTTTCGCATCATCATCATTGGCGGAGGCGCCAGCGGCAGCCTCGTTGCGACTCATCTGTTGCGCCAGGCGCGACGGCCTCTCCAGATCATCCTGATCGAACGGCAGAGCGAGGTCGGTCGCGGCGTAGCCTACGGCACGCGCTGTTTGCAGCATTTTCTGAACGTGCCGGCGGGGCGCATGAGCGTTTTCCCGGACGAGCCCGATCACTTTCTTCGCTGGCTGCACCTGAATCACGGCCGGCCCGGCGTGCCGGAAAAGATCGAGCCGTCGGCCTTTGTCCCGCGGTTTCTCTACGGGCACTACATTCGCGACACGCTCGCGGATGCCCGCGCCAAAGCCGCGCCGCACGTCGGCCTCGCTGAAATCCGCGCCGATGCGATCGATCTCGAGGAAACGCCTGACGAACTCATCGTGCACAGCTCCGACGGACGACTTTTCCATGGCGACCGCGTCGTGCTCGCGGTTGGCAATCTGCCGGGCTCGTATCCCATTCCGAAGCCGCTCCCGGTGTATCGAGATCCTCGATACGTCCACACGCCGTGGAATGCCGCCGCCCTCGATGGCATCGGGCCCGACGACGAAGTGCTCCTCGTCGGGCAGGGCCTGACCGCGGCTGACTTCATTGTGCAACTCGCCGAGCGCGGACATCGCGGCACGATCCACGCGCTCTCGCGGCACGGCATTCGTCCGCACGCGCACCGCGCCGATGTCGGCACGTGGTCCATCCCGGCGAATCCGCCGATTCCGCCGACCACGCGTGCCTGGGTTCGTTTTATTCGCGAGGAAATTGCACGCGCTTCGTCGCAAGGCGTGGACTGGCGCGCGGTGGTCGACGCCGTGCGCCCGCACGCGCAGAAAGTCTGGCAGAGCCTCTCGTGGGACGAACGCGCGCGTTTCATGCGCCACGTGCGTCCGTTTTGGGAAGCGCACCGTCATCGTCTCGCGCCGGTCACCGCGAAGCTCATCGAGCAACTCGCGTCGGAAGGCCGCGTGGTCTTCTACGCCGGCCGCCTGCAGGTGCTCGAAGCCGATTCTCAAGGCGTGCAGGCGCTGCTGCGTCACCGCGGCTCGCTGCGCCATCAGGCGCTTCGTGTGGCCAAGGTCATCAACTGCACCGGCCCGCGCACCGATTATTCGAAATATCAGCATCCGCTTTTCATCCACCTGCTCGCGCGCGGCCTGATCGACCACGATCCGCTCGCGCTCGGCATCAGTGCGTTGCCGAATGGCGAAGTGCTGCGCTACCGCGGCGAATCCACCGCTCGCATCTTTACGCTCGGTGCACCGATGAAAGGCGTTCTCTGGGAAAGCACTGCGATTCCGGAAATCCGCCAACAAGCGCCCGAGCTCGCCAAGCTCCTCCTGTCCTCCACCGCCGCGGCCCAACCACCCGCCACAATGTCAACCAATAGTTGACATTGTGATTTGGCTAGGCGGCGAGTTACTCTAGGAGAGACGGACCCCCGCTGGGGCGGGATGGTGCGGATGCGGGAGCGCGATGGTGCGCACTTCGGCATGACCAGGGATGCACTTGGGCTCACGCTTGGACGGACCTTGGTCCGACTCGGGCCGCCGTGGGGCGCGACCCGGTCCGCACCTTGTCACGATCGAGGCCGGACGTGAGGGCGACCTTGTCCGCACCTGGGCTCGACTCGGTGCGCACCGTGTCCCGACTCGGGCCGAACTGTGGCTCGACTCGGGATCAGCGCGCGGCCTGCGATCGCGTTTTCGCGGCTGCGAGTTGATCTGTGCGCGACCAACGGAAGAACGCCACGCCGAAGGCGGCAATCGCCACGGCGACGCTCATGAGCTGCATACTCACGCCAGCGAGGAGTTGATCGTCCTTGGCCGAAAAATCGGCGACGACGCGCGGCGCGAATTCATAGGTTGGATACAGGATGTCGTGCGAGAACGCGATGTAGGCAAACAGCGGCGTCATCGTGAGCACGCTGAGAAAGAAGTAGAGCATCTGGCTGCCGTGCGAGATGGGAGGAAGCACGCGCGACGGGCTGAGCATCGGCCACCAGAACAGGAGTGCCACGCCGAAGAACATCACGTGCTCGATGACGTGCACGATTTTGTTCTGCAGGGCCCATTCGTAGAGCGTGGGCATGTGCCACGTGGAGATCACCAGCGCGTAGGTGAGGACGCAGAGGATCGGATGCAGGAGGACGCGGAGCACGCGGCGGAGCGCGGTGCTCCCGAGGACGGGATCGATCATCCAGGACGGCACGCCGGAGAGGAAGAGGATCGGCACCAGATACGTGAGGATCTGGTGTTGGAGCATGTGCGCGCTGAAGAGGAAGCGTTCGCCGATCTGGTCCAGCGGCGAACCGACCGCGAGGTAGAACACCACGAGGGCGGCGTAGAAGCGCCGCGCGTGTTGGCGGGGAAACGGTTCGCCCGGTGCGAGGCGTTCACGCAGTGGTCCGGCGAGGATGGCCCAAAGCCAGCCGAGGAGCACGAGGCCACCGATGAGATAGGGTTCGTTGTGCCAATGGCGCCATTCGATCATAGGGATGCAGGTGATAAGGGCCGCTGCACGAAAGGAGAGACGATTAGCAGGAGATTTCGGAATGCCGCTGCAAACCGGCGGGTGACGAGCGCCAGAAGTTATTCGCAATATGGAGATGAAAGATCCGCATCAAGCCGGTCAACCAGCGCTGGCGTTCGATTTCTGGAGGAAAGGGCTGAGGAAAGGGTCGCGCATGGAAAGGCGAGTGCAGACATCGAGCGGATGCCGGTATCGACTCACGAGGGGCCGATGCGTCCGGATTTGCGAGAATGGTGACGGCTGCGTTTCTGACCTGCGCGCCGTGAAATTGCGAGTGGTGATGGGGCCTTGGCGGAAGATTCGGTGAGATCGTGAACGTGAGCAACGGGGCGGCGGCATCCGGCGGGGAGTTGGCGGCGCGAGAGGAGCGCCAGCGAGCCGGGACTTCGCGAAGGCGCAGTGTTTGCGATTGCGCGCAAGGGGGCGGGTGGGCAGTGAGGCAGCGTGCCCAGCGAGATAGTTTTTCGGAACGCAGCCATGTGGCTCATTCGTATTGTCGCCACGGTTTCCATGCTTGTCGCTGCAGGCGCGCTCGCGCGGGTGGAGGCGACGGCGAGCGAGGTGGTTTCTGCGCAGAGCGATGCCGGGGCGACGAGGAGTGAACCTGAATCGGGTGGGGAAAACGGTGACCGGAGTATGGCGAGGAGAGCGGGATTCGGGGCGTTCCTTCAACTCGGGGTGGAGCACATCTGGACGGGTTACGATCACCTGCTGTTTCTGCTCGCGCTGCTGGTGGTGTGCCGGGATTTGCGGTCGGTGTTGGTCATCGTGTCGTGTTTCACGGTGGCGCATTCGGTCACGCTGGGGCTGGCGACGATGGACTGGGTGAGGCTGCCGCCGAAGGTGATCGAGGTGGCGATCGCGGCATCGATCGTGTTGGTGGGGGTGGAAAATTTGTGGCGGGGAGGCGAAGCGCTGCGCGGGCGGGCTGCGGTCACGCTGATCTTTGGATTGGTGCACGGATTCGGGTTTGCGAATGTGCTGCGCGATTTCGGCGTGGGGCGCGATGGAGGAGGGATCGCGCTGCCGCTGTTCAGTTTCAACCTGGGCGTCGAACTCGGCCAGCTGGCGATCGCGGCGGTGGTGCTGCCGATCTACTGGCAGCTGGCGAGGGATGAGCAGCGGGCTCGCGCGGCAAGGAAATGGACCTCCCTCGCGACCGTGGGACTCGGCGGTTATTGGCTGCTGGAGCGTGCGGTGGGGGCGTGATGCGCATTTTGGGTCCGACAGGCGGTTGGCGCGACGATGTTGCGGCGTTGAGCATGGCGATTGCTGAATGAAAGCGGTGAACATGAGCCGGACGCGGCAACGATATCGGGTGAGGCAATGGCCTTTCTGGGCGCTGCTCGTCGCCTGGCTGTGCGCGAATACCCCGCAAGGCGCGGTGACGCTGGCCGTGATCTGGGCGGGTGAAGCGCGGACGTTTTCGCATCAAGAGCGGCTGACGGCGACCGTGGCGGAGTTGTTGACCGGAGTGGCGGTGAAGGGAGTGCTGGCGAAGGCGGCGGAACTGCCGGAGCAGCCGGAGCGCGAGGCGCTGCCGGCTAACGTGACGTGGAAAGTGATGCCGCTGCAGGTCGAGCAGACAGGTGAATTTCTCCCGCCGCGATTGCGGGAGGCGAAGGCACGAAGCGGTGAAGTGGCGGACGCGGGCGCGCTGCGGGCGCCGCCGCCGCACGGGCCGCCGCGGCTGGGCTGACGGTGAAACGGATGTGAGCGCGAGCCGGAAGAGGGGTGGTCTGAGACCCGCTCCACCGGCGGCGTGTGTGTGACTGCTCGCGTGGGACGTGGCTTGCCGCGGCGGCGCGGGCGCAAACCAAAACCTGTCAGCTTGTTCGATGCATTTCTCAATTTTTACTTCTGTTTCCCACGCCTGGAGGCGAGGGGTGTTGGTGACATTCATTGCCTGTGGTGCCGAAGCGGTGCGGGCCAAAACGGTCTCGCCGGATCCTTCGCCGGCCGGAGCGACGCTGCTGGAGCGGTTCGTGGTGGAAGGACGCGAGGCGGATCTCGTAGGCGCGGCGACGGCGGCGTCGCAGGGACTCGTAGGCGCGAGGGAACTGGAGGCGAGGCCGTGGTTGCGGCGCGGCGAGCTGCTCGAGGTGATTCCGGGCGTGGTGATCACGCAGCACTCAGGCGGTGGGAAGGCGAACCAGTATTTTCTGCGCGGGTTCAACCTGGATCATGGGACTGATTTCGCGGTAACGGTGGATGGACTGCCGGTGAACATGCGGACGCATGCGCACGGGCAGGGGTATTCGGACTTGAACTTCGTGATCCCGGAGCTGGTGCGTCAGGTGGAGTATGGGAAAGGGCCGTTCGATGCGGCGGTGGGGGATTTCTCCGCTGCGGGTGCGGCGGAGTTTCGGTTGTTCGACGTGCTGCCGCGCGGGATCGCGAGCGCGACGATCGGTGAGAATGGATTCGCGCGCCTGGTGGTGGCGGACTCGACCGTGCAAGCGGGCGGAGCAACGACCACGTATGCGGTGGAGGCGACGCACGACGACGGACCGTGGGAGATCGACGAGAATTTCAATCGGTTCAACGGGTTCTTGCGGCATCACTGGCGCGCGGGAGCGGGAGAGTTTCGAGTAACGGGCATGGCGTATCGCGGGACGTGGACGGCGACGGACCAGATCCCGCTGCGGGCGGTCGAGGCCGGAGCGATGGATCGGTTCGGCACCGTTGATCCGACGGCGGGGGGGACATCAGAGCGCGCCGGCATGTCGTTTGATGCGAAGATCGCGGGGGCGGGCGGCACGACGCAGCTGAACGTCTATGCTCTGCGCTACCGGCTCGATCTGTATTCAAACTTTACCTACTTCCTGGATGATCCGGACGAAGGTGATCAGTTCAACCAGCGGGATCGCCGATGGGTATTGGGCGCGTCGTCGTCGCATGGGTGGACGGGGACGCGGGGAACGACGACCGTGGGCGCGCAGGTGCGCGCGGATTTCATCGACGAGGTGGGACTTTATCGGACCGCGGCGCGGCGGCGGTTGGCGACGGTGCGCGAAGACGAGGTGAGCGAGGCCAGCGCAGGCGTGTTCCTGAAGAACGAGACCCGCTGGTCTCCCTGGCTGAGAACGGAGGCGGGCGTGCGTGTGGACGGGTATCGTTTTGACGTGGAGAGCGATCGGAGTGTGAACTCGGGCGAGCGGACGGCGGAAATTGCGACCCCCAAGGTGGCCGTGGTGCTGGGGCCGTGGGCAGGGACGGAGGTGTATGCAAATTTTGGAGACGGGTTTCACAGCAACGATGCCCGCGGCACGACGGTGCGCGTCGATCCGGCCACCGGAGAGGCGGCCGAGGCGGTGGATCCGCTGGTGCGGTCGCGCGGTGCCGAGATCGGAGTCAGGACCACTCCGGCGAAGGGGTGGGTGAGTTCGCTGGCGGTGTGGGCGCTGACGTTGGATTCGGAACTCGTGTTCGTGGGCGATGCGGGCGGAACGGAGGAGGCCGGTGCGACGCGGCGGGTCGGTCTGGAGTGGGCGAATTTCTATCGGGTGACGCCGTGGCTGGCGCTCGATGCGGATTTGGCGGTGACACGAGCGCGGTATCGCGACGCGGGTGAGGAAGATCGGATCGCGAATTCAATTCCGCGTGTGGTGACGGCGGGGGCGACGGTTCAGACGAAGTCGGGCTGGTTCGCGAGCGTGCGGCTGCGCTATTTCAGCGCGCAGCCATTGGTCGAGGATGGCAGTGTCCGGGCACCATCGTCGGTAACGACGAACCTGCGGCTCGGCTGGCGAGGAAAGGTGTGGGAGGCGTCGGCGGAAGTGCTGAACGTATTGGGTCGGGACAACTACGATATCGCGTATTTCTACGAGTCGCGGTTGCCGGGGGAGGCGGCGGAAGGCCTGGCGGATGTGCATTTCCATCCAGCGGAGCCGAGAACGCTGCGAGTGACCGTGTCGCGGTCGTTTTGAGAAAACAAAAAGGGCGGCCTCCCGTGAGGAGGCCGCCCTTTTTCTGCGGGAAACCCGTGTGTGGAGGGCTTCTTTAGGTGATAAAGCGAACGTCGGCGGGAGCCGCGATCGAGGCCGCTTCCTCATAGGTGAGCGGCTTGCTGTCCTCGACGCCGAACAGGAGCATGAGCGCCCACGCGGTGCCGCCGGCAAGCACGAGTCCGATGAAGAACAGGATCGTGCAAAAGAGCTTATCCCAACGCAAGTGCATGAAGTAGAAGATAACGAAGAGGAACTTCACGACCGAGAGGATCACCAGCGAGGTGACGAGAAGCCATTTCGAGAACGGCAGGCCGATGGCGACGATTTCGACGCCGGTGATGACGGCGAGCAGCATCGCGATCTGCACGTAGACCCAGAACTTGCTCTCTTCGGCGTGGTGTTCGCCGGGATGCGCGGGAGCGGTGGCTTGGCTCATGTTTCGGAGAAAGAAATGATGAATGCGGGAGGGCGGGGGCGCGGCTCAGAGATACTCGAGCAGGTAGACGACCGTGAAGATCACGATCCACACGATGTCGACGAAGTGCCAGTAGAGGCCCATGGATTCGACATCGATGGCCTGCTTCTCGGTGACGCGGCCGGTGAACGAGTAGAAATACATCGCGGTCAGCCAGATCACGCCGATGAGCACGTGAAGACCGTGCGTGCCGGTGAGCGTGTAGAAGGTCGAACCGAGGATGCTGTTACTGATCGTCAGGCCCTTGTCGTGGACGAAGTGCGAGAACTCGTAGACCTGGCACCCGAGGAAGATCAGGCCGAAGAAGATCGTCGTCAGGAGCGAGAAGCGCATCGAGCGGACGTTGCCCTTCTGGATCGCGTTCACCGCGAGCGCCATCATGAGCGACGACATCAGGAGGATGAAGGTCGAGAACGACGTCAGCGGGATGTCGAAGACCGCACGCGGATCCGGATTACCCGGGGGCGGGTGAAGCCGGTAGATCATGTGCGTCGAGATCAGGGTCCCGAAGAACATGCAGTCCGACGCGAGGAACGCCCACATCAGGAGCTTCTTGTTAGGGATGCCCGTCGAGGTCGTCGGATCGTTGTGATGATCGAGGGTGGCCGTGGCGTGGCTGCTCATTTTTTCGGAGATCGAAATTAAGAGGTCGAAGTTGGAGCCGGAGGGAAGGGGCCGGCTCAGTGTTTGGCGTGCGCGTCCTCGTCGAGGATGTTGCCGTCCTTATCGAGGTGGATGTGGTAACCATCCGCACCCTCGAGGGCCCACAGGAAGATGCCGGCGAGCAGGATGACGAGGCCGACGAGCGACCACGCGAGATTGTGATAGCAAGCGGCGATGCCACCGATGAGCGCACCGACCGAAGCGACGAGCGGCCAGACCGACTGGAACGGCATGTGGATACCACCGTGCGCGTCTTCGGCTTGCGCGTGCTCGGCCTTCTCCTTCGCGATCTCCGCCTGGTGGTGCTTTTCATACCAGAAGGCGTCGCGCGCGTGGACGGTGGGGATGACGGCGAAGTTGTATTCGCGCGGGGGCGTGTCGATCGACCACTCGAGCGTGCGGCCATCCCACGGATCGCGACCGGTTTTCTCACCCTTGAAGAAGGTGTAGATTACCACGGCGAAGTAGAGCGCGATACCAACGCCGAGAATGAAGGCACCGACGGTCGCGATAAGGTTGGCGGAGTTCCAGCCCATGTTGCCGTCGTAGGTGAACGTGCGGCGCGGCATGCCGTTCAGGCCGAGGAAGTGCATCGGGAAGAACGTGACGTTGAAACCAACGAAGATGGCCCAGAACGAGAGCTTGCCCCAGAACTCGGAGACCTTGCGGCCGAACATCAGCGGGAACCAGAAATGGATCGCGGCGAGCAGCGCGAAGATCGAGCCGCCGATGAGCACGTAGTGGAAGTGAGCGATGACGAAGTAGCTATCCTGCTGCTGCGCATCGGCCGGAGCCGCGGAGTGCATCACGCCGGAGAAGCCGCCGATCATGAACATCCAAATAAAGCCCAGCGCGAACATCATCGGCGTGCGCATCTTCAGGTGGCCGCCCCAGATGGTGCCGATCCAGTTGAAGATCTTCACACCGGTCGGAACAGCGATCGCCATCGTCGCGAGCGAGAAGGCCGCCGTGGCGACCGTGCCCATGCCGGTGGTGAACATGTGGTGGCTCCAGACGGCGAAACCGAGGAAACCGATGCACGCGCCGGAGAAGACGACAATCGGGTAACCGAAGAGCGGCTTGCGGGCGAAGGTCGGGAGGATTTCCGAGACGATGCCCATCGCCGGCAGGATGAGGATGTAAACCTCAGGGTGACCGAAGATCCAGAAAAGGTGCTGCCAGAGGATGGGCATGCCGCCGTTGGAGACTTCGAAGAAGTTGGTGCCGAACTGGCGGTCCATCATCAGCTCGACCAGCGCGATCGTGATCGCCGGGAAGGAGAGGACGATGAGGAAGGACGTGATCAGCGTCATCCACGTGAACACCGGCAGGCGCATCATCGTGAGGCCCGGGGCGCGCATGTTGATGATCGTGACGATGAAGTTCAGCGCAGCGGCGATCGACGCGACGCCGAGGAGCTGCAGACCCATCACCCAGAAATCGATCGAGTGACGCGGAATGAAGGTCTTGGAAGTAAGGGGAGCGTAACCGAACCAGCCGCCATCCGGAGCACCTTCGGGGAGGAACCAACCGATGTTAACGATGATCGCGCCGGCCACGAACGTCCAAAGCGAGAACGCGTTGAGTCGCGGGAAAGCGACGTCGCGCGCGCCGATCTGGAGCGGCATGATGAAGTTGAAGAACGCCGAGCCCAACGGCATCACGGCGAGGAAGATCATCGTCGTGCCGTGCATCGTGAACAGGGTGTTGTATTGATGCGCGGTCAGGATGTCGTTGTTCGGCACCGCGAGCTGGAGGCGGATGAGGAGCGCCTCGATACCGCCCACGAGGAAGAAGAAGATGGCGAACAGGCCATACATGATGCCGATCCGCTTGTGATCGACAGTGGTGAGCCAGCTGATGAGTCCCGTCTTGGCGGAGGGGCGCCAAAGGACAAGGGGCTTGGCCGGAGCCTTCGGCTGTTCGGCGATAAAGGAGGATTTAACCGTGGCGTCCATGGTCTAAATTATTTGAGGCTCTGGAGATAGGCGACGAGAGCGACGACGTCGTCGGAGTTGAGTTCGATGTGGCGGGCCGTGACCGTGCCGTATTTGTCGACGGAGGCGTAGCCGTTCATCGCACCGATGCCCGTCCACATCTTGTTGCCGGGCTTCACTTCGTTCGGGTGCGTGAGCCAGCGAGCGAGTTGCTCGGCGTTGTTTTCCAGCAAACCGCCTGCGATCGTGGTGCGCGAACCGACGTGAGTGAGGTCAGGAGCCGTGAGACCGGCGCCTTCGTGCCCGCGCACCTGGTGGCAGGTGATGCAGTTCTTGTTACGGAAGACCTCGCGACCCTTCGCGATGAGGGCGGGATCTTCGTTCTTCTCAGGGAATTGCTTGGCGCGCCAGGAGTCGAGCGGGGCGAGGTCGAACTCCTCGGTGTAACCTTTCTCGTTGCGCTTCCACTCGGTTTTCCAGGAGGCAAACTGGGCTTGCGGGGCGTCGTTGGCGTCCGCCACGGCCTGCACCGAACGGGCGGGGGAGGACTGCTGCTCGAGCCACTCGTTGAACTCACGCGGCCCGAGAGCGATCACGCGGAAACGCATGACGGCATGGGAGTCGCCGCAATATTCGGCGCATTGGCCCCAGAAATAGCCGGGTTCGTCCGCCTGCAGCCAGAGGAAGTTTCCGCGGTTCGGAATCATGTCCACCTTGCCGGCGAGCTTCGGGACCCAGAAGCTGTGGATGACGTCAGTCGTGCGGAGATTGATGCGCACCGGACGACCGGCCGGGATGACGAGTTCGTTGGCGGTGACGAGCGGACCCGCGCCTTCGATCTGCTCGTTCGGATAGGTGAAACGGAACCACCACTGCAAACCGGTGGCTTCGACGACGTAGGCGTTCTCCTTATCTTCGACCGGAATGTCGTGCGTATACCAGATGCCGCGCAGCGTGGGCACGGCGATGATCACCAGCGCCAGCACGGACACGCCGATGAGGCCGAGCTCGATCAGCGGATTACCGTGGCTCTGCTCCGGCGGTTCGGCGTTTTCGTCGGCTTCGTCGCGCGCCTTGAATTTAAGCGTCGCATAGGCGAGCACCGCCGAAACGAGGACGAAGATGACAAACGTCACCGCAACGGTCGTGTAGAACACTCCCAACTGCGAGCGGGCGACGGGGCCGTCGACGACGATGGTGGACTGGGGTCCATCCATGCGCCAGAACTTATAGTCGCAGCCCGTGAGCAGAGCGAGTGCACCGAAGGCAAACGCGCCACGAACCCAGCGAGAGAGGGAGGGAAGGAGGGAGAACAAACGCATGTGTGCAGGCGTGAGAGAAGCGAAGCAGTTGCCCCGGAGGGGAACCGGGAGAGAGTTCGCAAACGAGGGGGCGTTTCAAGCCATAATCCGCATTTTTTGCCGGCACTTGCGCATATTTTGCCGCGCTTTCGAGGGTTATTAGAGATGTGCAAACACGTGCGGATTTCGGGAGTTCAGTTTGCGTTTTAATGGCCGACCTCTGACGGTTTACGCCGTATGAAACCTAGTCTCCTCGTCGCCACGATTTCCCTCGCGTTCGTCGCCGCCGGCTGCGGACAGAAGGATAACCAATCTCAGTCGTCCGCCGCCCCTGCGAAGGCTGAGGCGAGCGCCCCCCAAGCCGCTACCTCCGTCGAAGTCACCGGCGGCGATAACATGAAGTTCAGCCTCACGCGCATCGAAGCGCCGGCGAACACCGACTTCAAAATCACTCTCGTCAACATTGGCACGCAGCCGAAGGAAGTCATGGGCCACAATCTCGTGATCCTGAAACCCGGCAGCGATGTGAACGCCTACGCGGCGGCCGCTCTGACCGCCAAGGCCAACGACTACATTCCTGAAAATCTCAACGATCAGGTCGTCGCGCACACTCCGCTGCTCGGGCCCCGCAAGTCGGCTGACATCACCGTCAACCTGCCTCCCGGCGAATATCCCTACCTCTGCTCCTTCCCCGCTCACGCGCAAGTGGGCATGAAGGGCGTGCTCGTGGTGAAGTAATCACCGCTCCGCGTTCAACGTTTTGAATTTGGGTTCCGGGTTTCGACCTGCGAACCCACCGCTTTTCAGCCGGCCGCAAGGCCGGCTTTTTTGCGCCCGCCCTCAAGCGGCCTGACTCAAAATTCAGAACCTAAAATCAACGCGGCTACCGCGCCTTAGCGCGCGGCCGGCCACCACTGATACAGGAAGAAATAAACGAGCACCCCGGTGACACTCACATAAAGCCAGATCGGATACGTCCACTTCGCCCACGCGCGGTGACGTTCGATCTCGCCCTTCAGCGCCAGCCAGAACGTCCGGGGCACCAGATAGGCGATCGCGATCGCGAGCAGGATGTGGGTGATCAGCATCACATAGTAAACGGTGCGGATCGCGCCCTCGCCGCCGAAGGGCGTGTGCACGCCCCGCACGAGAATCTTGTGTGCGACGTAGCCGACCAGAAACACCGCTGACACGAAGCCCGCAGCAAGCATCAGCTTGCGATGCGTGAGAATACGCCCCGAGCGCACCCGCGTATCGTGCGCGCGTTGCGCCGACTTGATCTGCACGAAACCGAGCACGATCAGCACGGTAGCGATGGCGTTGAGCGCCGCGTTCAGCGCCGGAATATCGTGGAGGCTCATGAGGAGGAGAGGAGCCGATCAGCCACCAGTGCGCCGAGCACGATCGGCAGATAGGCGATCGAAGTGAAAAAGAGCGAACGCGCCGCGCGGTCGCGGCCTTCCGCGCGCAGAAACACCACCGCGCGCCACAGGAACCACAGGCCGGCGAGCGCCGCTGTAATATTATAGAGTGCTCCGGTCTGGCCGAGATAAGCGGGCAGCAGGCTCACCACGAGCAACGCCACCGTGTTGATCAGCGACCACCACGCGACTTTGCCGCCGGCTTCATCGCGGACCGGCAGCATCGGGAAATGAACTTCCGAGTAGTCGCGCCGGTAGCTCCAGGCGATCGCCATGAAGTGCGGGATCTGCCAGAAGAAGAGCACGCCAAACAGAATCCAACCGAGCGAGGTGATCCGGCCTTCGCCCGCCGCCCAGCCGATCAACGGCGGAAACGCGCCCGCGATCGCGCCGATTTCCGTGCTCCAACGCGAAAACCGTTTCGCGGGCGTATACCAACCGAGATACGAGAAAATCGTCAGCAGCGTGAAGAAGGCCGCCAGTCGATCGACCTTGGCGAAGGTGAGAAACAGCGACGCGATGCACATCAACACGCCGAGCACGAAGGCCGAACCGGTCGGCACCTTGCCCGCCGGGATGGGGCGGTTCGCCGTGCGCTTCATGCGCGCATCGGTGTCGTGTTCGAGCCATTGGTTCAGTGCCGCCACGCCGCCCGCGGCGAGCGAGGTGCCGATCATGAGCAGCACGAGCTTCGTGAGATCAACGGGAGGACGCGTGGCGAGAAAGCCGACGAGCGTCGTCAGCACCGACAACAGACTGAGCCGCGGCTTCGTCAGCTCGAGGTAGTCGCCAAAACGCGCGCGGGAAGGGGAGGACGCTTCGGTCATGTGCGCACCGTTGTCCGGGTCTCGATGGATTCGCGATGCGCGACCCAGGTCAGCCAAAACGTCACCGCCAGCGTCAGCGCGCCGACCAGCACGTGACCGGTCGTCATCGAGGCTGCACGCTGCGTCCAAATGATCTGCGCGCCCAACATGATCTGAATCGCCAGCAGACTCACGAGGCTGGAAGCGGCGAGTCGCATTCCGATCGTCGAGTTCGCATCGCTGCGCACCTTGAACGCGAAACCGATCAGCGCGACCGAGAGCACCACCGCCATCAGGCGATGAGCAAAATGAATTCCGATGCGGAAATTCCAGAGCTCCGGCAGCCACCCGCCATCCGGAGTCGATTGCGGGAACGTCGGAATGGCGAGACCCGCGAAGCTGTGACGCATCACCGCCGCGATCGCCAGTTGCACGAACAACAGCGCGCAGCATGCGATGCCCCAGCGGCGCACGGCCGGTCCGACGCTCGCACCGCCCTTGATCCAGCCTCGCGTGCAACTCACCGCGACCGCGATCAGCGTGCAGACGAAGAGCTGCGCGAGACACGCGTGCAGCATCGCGAAAAGCCGCCCGACCGATGTATCCACCATTTCAATATGCAGGTGATCGAGCAGCACGCGAAGTCCACCGACCAGCGCCTGCACGAGCACCAATCCGACCGCGAAATAGGAAAGCTTGCGCAACCAGCCGCGTGCTTCGCGACGCCACAGCCAGATTGCGAGCACGATGGTGATGGTGCTCATCACGCCCGCCGAAAGACGGTGTGAGTGCTCCGCAAACATCGCGATGTCCGTCAGCCAGCCCTCGGGGTTGATCGACCCGTTGGAGAGCGGCCAGTCGGGAAACACCATGCCCGCTCCGATGCTCGTCGTGAACGCTCCGAGCACCACGAGCAGAAACACCCACGCGCTGCCGAAACCGGCGAACAGCGCGAGTGCGGGCTTGTAGTCGGCAGTGCGTGGAAGAGCCGAGGAAGAGTCCATGAGCAGGGAGACTTGGCAGCAGAAGGCCCCTTGCTGCTGTGAGCAAACCCTTTGACAATTTTTTCCGGCAGCGAATCCGTTGCACCATGAAATCTTATGGGTTCGTCCTCGTGTTCGCTGCAGCGCTGGTGCTGACCGCCGGCTGCGCACGCAAGGAAACCAGCCAACCCGCCTCGCAGCGCGCGGTCACCCGCTCACGGGCGAAGTCATCTCGATCGATCCCGAGCGCAACGTCATGATCGTGCGCCATGATCCGATCGAAGATTTGATGCCGGCGATGACGATGGAGTTTCTCGTGTCGCCCGGTGATGTCGCTGTCATCAAGCCCGGCCAGCGTATCCGGGCCCGTTTGATTCCGAGCGCCAACGACGATTGGCGGCTCGAGAGCATCTGGCCGGACGACGCTGCGTCGGAGGCCGCGGTGACGGCACGCGCTCAGGCGCTTCGCCAGGAAACCATGATCCGCGGCAAGAACGCCTACCGTGAAGTAGGCGAGGCGATCCCTGATTTCGCGCTCTACGATCAGGACGCGCGCGTGGTGCAGAGCACGCGTTTCCGCGGAAAGCAGATCATGCTGAACTTCATCTTCACGCGCTGCCCGGTCGCGACGATGTGTCCGGCCGCCACGGCGAAAATGATGCAAACCCAGCGGCTCGCGCGTGAGGCCGGCGTGACCAATCTCGAACTCGTCTCCATCACGCTCGACCCGGACTACGACACGCCCGGCGTGCTCAAGGAATACGCGCAGCAGCGCGGGATCGACACGTCCAACTTCAGTTTTCTCACCGGCCCCGAGGCCGCGATCAAGGACCTGCTCGTGCAGTTTGGCGTCATCGCCGAATCCGACGGGGACTTGATCAAACACACGCTCGCCACGCTGCTGATCGACGCCGACGGCCGCATCGCGCATCGCACCGACGGCAGCGTGTGGGAGCCGAAGGAGTTTGTGGCCAAAATGAAGAAATGAGCACCGCCAGTCCCTCGACTTCTCCTGCGCTGACGCGCCGCCAGTTGCGCCAGATCGCGATCATCACCGCGGTCGCGATCGCGATCTTCGCGTTCATGCGCTGGCTGCCGACCGGCACGAATCTCAATCACATGGATTTCCGCGTCGATGCGAAGAACGTCATCGATTTCTGCGATCCGCTGAATCCGCAGTTCATCCCGGTCGTGGCGGTGACGTCGCCCGTGAACCTGACTTTGTCCGGCGTGCAAAACGCCCGCGCGGGCGAACTCGTCCGCGCCACCGCGGTGCTGCGCACGGCCAATGGCAAACCGATTGGCACGCCCGATCTCGTCGTTACGCACACCGAGCTGCTGCATCTCCTCATCGTCGATCCTACGCTGACGGATTATCAGCACGTCCACCCGCAGCCGGGCCGCGCGCCGGGCGAGTGGGAGTTCGAGTTTACGCCGCGCTTCGGCGGCACCTATCGCGTGTTCGCCGATTTCACGCCGGCCGCGACCAACCGGGGACTGTATGCGCACGTCGACCTGCCCGTGGCCGGACCGACGCACGACCCGGTCCGCACCTTGTCCCGACCCGGTGCGCACTCGGTCCCGACTCAAGCCGGATTCGAGCCCGTCACGGACGGCGACTATGTATTCAAACTTTCAGGACAAACGTTCCCGATTCGCGCGGGGCAGCCGGCGGATTTGTGGCTCACGATCGAGCGCCTCGACGGTGGCACCGTGCCCCTTGAGCCGGTGATGGGCGCCTTCGCGCACCTGGTGGCTTTCGACGAAGCGAGCAGCGGTTTCGCGCACCTGCACCCGGGAGATCAGGATTTGACGAAACGCCCGGACGCGCATCGCCCGGCGCTCGATTTCAAGATCACGATTCCGCGCGCGGGCCGCTATGTGATTTGGTCGCAGGTGAATCTCGATGGGCGCGAAGTGTTCACGCCCTTCTGGTTCGAGGTCGTCGAGTGAGCCTCAGAACTTGAGGTGCTTCACTGTGAGTCCCTTGTTAATGAGTTGCTTTAGCGAATCGATGCCGATGCGCAGGTGCGCGGAGACATACGCGGCATCCACGGCCTTGTCGCTGCGGGCGGTTTTCACGCCCTCGGGTGTCATCGGTTGATCGGACACGAGGAGCAGCGCGCCGGTGGGGATTTGGTTGTAGAAACCGGTGGTGAAGATCGTGGCCGTCTCCATGTCGACGGCCATCACGTGGATTTTTTTAGGTAGCGCTTGAACGCCTCGTCGTGCTCCCACACGCGGCGGTTCGTGGTGTAAACGGTGCCGGTCCAGTAGTCGCGTGCGTGGTCGCGGATCGTGGTCGAGATCGCCTTTTGCAGCGCGAACGCGGGGAGTGCGGGCACCTCGGGCGGCATGTAGTCGTTGCTCGTGCCTTCGCCGCGGATTGCCGCGATCGGGAGCACGAGTTCCCCGACGCCGGCGCGGTGTTTCACACCGCCGCATTTGCCGAGAAAGAGCACGGCCTCGGGTTTGATCGCGCTGAGCAGATCCATGATCGTCGCGGCCGTCGCGCTGCCCATGCCGAAGTTGATGATCGTGATGTCGTCGGCGGTGGCACTCGTCATCGGATAGTCGAGGCCCTCGACGTCCACCTTGTGCCACTCGGCGAAGAGTTTCACGTAGCGGTGAAAATTGGTCAGCAGGATGTAGCTGCCGAACTTCTTCAATGGGACTCCGGTGTAGCGCGGCAGCCAGTTCTCGACGATCTCACGGCGCGTTTTCATGGGTGGGACATTGGTCGGTCGGTTTTTAAACACAGCTGAAAAGTTGCCACGGCGGGTGATTTGCGCGCTTCGGCAGATTTCTTCGCATCCTTCAGCAAAAGCTCGCGTCAGTCGTGTCGTAGTTTCCCCACACATGCTACTTTCCCCCCGGACCCCTGGCGCGGCGGCGTGGTCGTCGTGTCTCCGCTGGAGCAAGCACCTGTTTTTTGGCGCCTGTCTGGCCACGCCATCGCTCGCCGCGACCGAGTCGCTGATGGTGAGCTTCGAGCGCGATGCGCTGCCGGTGCTGGATCAATTTTGCTACGACTGCCACGGCTACGGCAGCGACAAGGGCGGGGTGGTGCTCGATGGTTTCGAGGACGAAGCCGCACTGCGCGATCACGCGCTCTGGTTGCGCGTGCTGAAAAATGTCCGCAGCCACATCATGCCGCCGGCGGACAAGCCGCAGCCGAGCGAGGATGAAGTCGCGTCGCTCATCCGCTGGATCAAGCGCGATGCCTTCGCGCTCGATCCTTCGCTGCCGGATCCCGGCCGCGTGACGGTGCGCCGGCTCAATCGGGTCGAATATCGCAACACCATCCGCGAGCTGCTCGGCGTTGATTACAACACAGCGGAAGAGTTTCCCGCCGACGACACCGGCCATGGTTTCGACAATATTGGCGACGTGCTCTCGATCTCGCCGATGCTGCTCGAGAAATATCTCGATGCGGCGCAGACCGTCGTCGCCGAAGCCGTGCCCACACGCTCTCGCGTGGTCGCGGAGGCTCCGATTCCCGGCCGTGATTTCGCGGTCGTTTCGTCGTCCTCCGTTGATGAAGCGGCTTCCTCGACCGAACAAACGTCGCGCCTGCGTCCTGCGCCGAAGCCGGTCGGCAGTGCGCTCGATCTGTCCTACTACACGCCGGCGCTCGTGCGCGCGGAACACGCGGTGAACTTCGCCGGGAGATATCAGCTCGTCGTCGATTTCAAAGCGGTCGAGCGCTACGTGGACGATAAGTTCGATTACAACCGCTGCCGGTTGATCGTCCGCGATGGCGACGAGGTGTTGATGGATCAGGAATTCGTCCGACAGAGCGACAAGTCCTTCCAGTTTACCTTCGATCGCGAGTGGACCGTGGGCACGCACGCCGTTTCGGTCGAGATCGTGCCGGTCGGCGAAGAGCAGCCGCAGCCGCGCTTGCTCCGCATTCGCCTGCAAAACGTCACCGTGCGCGGTCCGTTCGACGAGCGCCATTGGGTCGCGCCGAAAAACTACGCGAAATTCTTCCCGCGTCCGGTGCCGGAATCGGCCGAGGAAAAACGAAACTACGCCCGCGAGCTCTTGAGCAACTTCGCGCTGCGCGCCTTCCGTCGTCCCGCGGATGCCGACGTGGTGGAGCGTCTCGTTACTCTGGCCGAGCGCGCTTCGTCTGTTCCGGACGGCACCTTCGAGTCCGGCATCGCGCAGTCGATGGTCGCGACGCTCGCCTCGCCGCGCTTCATCTTCCGCGAGGAAGGCACGGAAGCGTTGCGGCCGGGGCAGGCGCACCCGTTCGTCGACGAATACGCGTTGGCGTCGCGGCTGTCTTATTTCCTCTGGTCGTCGATGCCCGACGAGGAACTCTTCCGGCTGGCGGGCGAGGGGAAACTGCGCGCCAATCTCGCGGCGCAGGTCGACCGCATGCTCAACGATCCGCGCTCGCAGGAGTTCGTGCGCAACTTCACCGGCCAGTGGCTGCAGGCGCGCGACATCGAGACGGTGCCGATCAACGCGTTCGACGTTTACCTCCGCGAAAATCCGCGCCCCGACGTCGAAGAGGCGCGGGAAACCTTCCGTTCGATCGTGTCGATCCCCGATGAGAATCGCACGCCGGAGCAGCGCGAGGCGTTCGCCGAGGCGCGCCGGGTGTTTCTGGAATTTCTGCGCGCACCGAAGCCGGATCTCACCGATCCGCTACGCTCCGCGATGCGCCGCGAGTCGGAATTGGTATTCGAATACGTGATACGCAACGATCGCAGCCTGCTCGAGCTCATCGACGCCAACTACACTTTCCTCAACGAGGCGTTGGCGAAACACTACGACGTGCCGGGCGTGGAAGGCCCCGAGATGCGGCTCGTCACGCTGCCCGAGGACAGCCCGCGCGGCGGCGTGCTTACGCAGGGCACGGTGCTCGCCGTCACCTCGAATCCCACCCGCACGTCGCCGGTGAAGCGCGGCGTCTTCATCCTCGAGGCGATTCTCGGCACGCCGCCCGCGCCGCCGCCGCCCAATATCCCCCCGCTCGAAAACGCCGCGGGCGACAAACTCTCCGAACTCAGCTTGCGCGAGACGATGGCACTCCATGCGAAAAACAAGATGTGCGCTTCGTGCCACAGCCGCATGGACCCGCTTGGTCTCGCGCTCGAGAACTTCAATGCCCTCGGAAAATTCCGCACCGCCGAACTTAACCAACCGATTCAACCGGAGGGCAAATTGATCACCGGCGAGGCATTCACGAATATCCGCGAGCTGAAGCGCATCCTCGCGACCGGCCACCGTCACGATTTCTACCACAGCATCAGCGAGAAATTGCTCACCTACGCACTCGGCCGCGGCCTCGACTATCGCGATACCGATACGCTCGATCGCCTCGTCGAGCAACTCGAGGCTTCCGGCGGCAAGCCCTCGGTTCTCCTTCGCGGCATCATCAATGCTGCTCCGTTCCAGCAGCGCCGCGCCGACGATACTTCCCTTGCGCTCGACTCCGTCGATACCGCAGCCACCCACATCGCTCAATCCGCACCCCAACCATGAACACGTCCACCCCGCACCCCTCCGGCTCGTTCACGATGGATCGCCGCAACTTTCTCCGCGGCCTCGGCGCGTGTATCGCGCTGCCCACGCTCGGTTCGATGATTCCATCCCGACTGGTCGGTGCGGGCGGCCCCGCGCTCGCGACCACCGCGACGGGCGCGCCGCTGCGCACGGCGTTCGTCTTTTTCCCCAACGGCGCGATTCCGTCGCATTGGTGGCCGACGGGCGGGCTCACGGATTTCGCGCTCGGCGCGACGCTGAATCCGCTCGAAACGCTGCGAAACAAGATCCAGGTGCTCGGCGGACTCGACCACTCCAACGCCAATGCCGGCAACGACGGCGGTGGCGATCACGCGCGCGGCAACAGCGTCTTCCTCACCGGGGTGCGTATCAACAAAAGCGCCACCGACGTCCGCGCCGGCATCTCGATCGACCAGGTAATCGCCAACGAGATCGGCCACCTCACGCGCTTCCCGTCGCTGGAGTTGAGCTGCGACGCCGGTCGCAAATCCTCCGGCTGCGATTCCGGTTATGCGTGCTCCTATGTTTACAACGTGTCGTGGAAAAATCCCACGACGCCGATGACGCCCGAGTCCAATCCGCGTCTCGTCTTCGAGCGTCTCTTCGGCGCGGGCGAGCATGGCGAGCGCGCCGCCAACGCCCAGCAACGCATGGCCACCCGCCGCTCCGTGCTCGATTTCGTGCTCGAGGATGCGCGCCGGCTCACGCGGCGCCTCGATCTGCGCGATCGCGCAAAGATGGATCAATACCTCACCGGTATCCGGGAAATTGAGACACGTATCCAGCGCGCCGAGCAGTTCGGTCCGCCCGCCGATCCGAATTTCCCCACGCCGAAGGGCATCCCCGCCACGCAGGCGGAATACGTCGAGATCATGTATGACATGCTCGCGCTCGCCTTCGAAACCGATTCCACGCGCGTCGCGACCATGATTCTCGGACACGACGGCGACAACCGGTCCTTCAGCGAGATCGGCATTGCCGAGGGTCACCACGACCTCTCGCACCATCAGAACAATCCCGAACGCATCGCCAAGGTCGCGCAAATCGACCGCTGGTATGCGAGCCAGTTTGGTCGCTTCCTGCAGAAGCTCGACAGCATTCAGGACGTGGACGGCAACTCGATCCTCCACAACTCGCGCATCCTCTACGGCAGCGGCAACGCCGACGGAAATCGTCACACGCACGAGAATCTGCCCGCCTTGCTTGCTGGCGGTGGCGGCGGATTGCTCACGCCCGGTCGTTTCGTCCAGCATGGCTCGACCCCGATGAGCAACCTCTTCCTCAGCCTCGCCGATCAAGTCGGCGTGACGCACCTCGAGCGATTCGGCGACTCGACCGGCCGTCTCACGAATGTCTGATCGCCGCGGCGCCATCTCTGCCCGCCTGCTTTGGGTTCTCGGCGGCCTCGTCCTCG
This sequence comes from Opitutus sp., assembly GCA_024707325.1. Classification (GTDB taxonomy): domain Bacteria; phylum Verrucomicrobiota; class Verrucomicrobiia; order Opitutales; family Opitutaceae; genus Opitutus. Next base: position 2,302,007 of record JANPZY010000001.1, read on the forward strand.
TGGCGGGAGCCGCCGCTGCCGTTCTCGAACGTCGCGGTGAATTTTCGCCCGCCGTTCGCGGCGAACGTCTCGCGTCCGAGGCCGGCTGCTTCGCGTGTCACGGCACCGGCGAGGAAAATCATCGCGGCAACTTCCGCCAACTCGCCTCAGGCGCGTGGCGCCCCAAAGCGATCCCCACGCTCTGGGAGAATGGCCTCGACCGCGCCGAGGTATTGAAAGACTGGATCGCCAACGGTGCGCCCGCCGCCGAAGCCGAAGCGCATCGCCGCTTGTTCATCCAGATGCCGGCGTATTCAGGTTTCTACGACGCGCGGCAGATCGATGACCTCGCGGCCTGGATTCTCGCCGAACAACTCGGCCGCACGCTGCTCGCCACGGCTGCCGCCGGGCGCGAAAAAACCCGCCGCCGCACCGCAGCCTGGCACGCTCGAGTTCCGCCGGGCCGCCGATCGACTCGCTCGTGAGCACGGCTGCTTCAGTTGCCATGGCGAGCAAGGGCAGGGCGGCGTGCGCAATCCCGCCGCCTTCAAAGGCTACATCCCCGGATTCTTCGGCCGCGATTTTCTCGCGCTCACCGCGGGCGGCGACCGCGACGAAATTCTCCACTGGATCGACACCGGCCGCGGCCGCCACATCGAGTCCGGCTGGCTCGGCCGGCTCGCCAAACACTTTGGCGATTCGCAGGCGATCGGCATGCCCGGCTACCGCGAGCGGCTCACCGACGCCGAGAAACAGATGCTCGTCGACTACCTTCTTCTCCTCAACGCCGACGGTCCGCTCGATGCCGCTGCATTCGAAAAACGTTTGCGCGACCTCGCGGCCGACGACGCCTCCGCCGATTCCTGATTTTTTCTCTATGAAACTCATCCCGCGATTCGCCCCCGTTGTTCTCCTCAGCTTTTTGGCCGCACCGCTGCACGCCGACGAAGGCATCGAAAAACTTCTCCCGCTGCCCGCCAACGTGCGCGAGATCTTCAACCAGAGCTGCGTGCTCTGCCACGGCGAGGTGATCGACGGCAAACCCGAGATCCGCGAAGACCTCGACCTCAGCACCGACGAACAACTCCGCCAAACGCTCAGCAGTGCGGAGACACTCCGCGACGTGATCATCACCGGCGAGATGCCGCACGACGCGAAGCTCTCGTTTCGCCTCCGCAAGCAGCCGGAGATGCAGAATCGCCTGAAACAGCTCAAAGCCGACTACGACGCCCAAGGCAGCCAGCAACAACTCCTCGCCTGGCTCGAAAACGTCCTCGGCCCCGCGCCCGAAAACGCCGGCGAAAGCCGCAAGAAAAAGGACTGAGCTTTTTCAGTAGGGACGGCTCTCCGAGCCGCGCCGCCTCCGTCTCTATCCGCACACCGGCGCGATCCCGTCCGCACCTGAACCCGACCGTGTGCGCACCTTCGTTCGACGGTGTCCGCACTGCGTCCCGACCCCGTCCGCACTGTGTCCCGACACGGTGCGCACTCTGTCTCGACCGTGTCCGCACTTCGTCCTGAAGCGATCCGCATCGAGCTTCGAACGTGTCGCACCTCCCAAAGCGTTCTCGTTCTCTCAATCGTTCTCGTTCTCGCAGACTTGGTCTGCACGTTCCCGCACTTGAGCAGGGTGGAGCCCGACGTCCTCGTCGGGCTGTTCACCTTGCATTCGCCGACTCCATTCAAGCCGCGGGGGACGGCGGGTTCCACCTTCAGTCTCGCTCCGTCCTGGTCTGTCGTTTGCGCCCAAAAGAAAAACCGCCGCGGAACAAAGTCGCGCGGCGGTTAAGGGAAACGCTCGAGGGCGTCGGGTGAGTCAGACATTTCGGGCGAGTGCATCCGGCTTCGGAATACTGGACACGAGCTTCGAGATATCGGCCACCGGAATGACGACATTCAGCGGGGGAGCTTTGAAGACGGGGCGGTTCCACAGCACGTCCTCGCGCTCGAAAACGCGGACCACGGAGGGTTTATCCGGGGTGGGCTGCGGCGGTAGTTCTGGTAGTGCGAACGGCATGGCGGGGTAGGTGACATAGGCTTCGGCGCGTTGTGCCGAAAACCTTAGGGAAATTTGGTCACGTTTAGATGGTAAAGCGAAGCGGAGGAGCGCGAGCGGAAAGCGCGCTCCTCCGGGATTTTTTTCGCGTGGAACTCAGGCGACGCGGGCCAGCGCGGGATTCGCGGCGCCGAGGCGCTTGGGAATCACGAGCGTGAGCACGCCGTTGTCGAACTCGGCGCTGAGCGACGGAAAGTCGAAGCCGAGGCCGAGCCGCAGCCGGAGCTGGTAGTCGCGCTGCGCGGTTTCCAAGTGCAGAGCGGTCCAGTTGACGCGGACGAAATGAGTTTTACGGGCCGTGATGAGCAGATCGGGGCCGCGAGCCTCAATTTCCACGCCCGAGGCTTCGACGCCCGGGATGTAGACCGTGAGTTTCACCTCCCCCGGCTGCTCACGGCAGTCGTAGTTCGGCTTTCGGAAATCGGATTTGGACCCGACTTCCTTGCGGCGACGAAGGCGACTGGCAGGAGTGCGTGGGTTGATGATCGTATGCATGGGAAAAAGATTTGAACATGGGAGGAGATTCCTCGGGGCTTGGAGGCCGCCGGGCATTCGAGAGGTGATCTAAACTGGGTCCGTTAAGACGGAGGTTTAGGCCTCGAAGCCCGCGCCGGTCGTTTGCTGTTTGCTCCAATTATGGACGACCTGACACATCTGGGCGCGGCAAGAGCAAGCGACGGCCTTCGTAAACGAAGCGCCGGCGGTGCCGCGGAGATGTTTTTGATGCAGGTTCATTCGGAGCGTGAGTCACGATGCACAACGCAGCTCCCGTGCCAAGTGTTTCCCGCGTCACTTGTGTGAAGTTTGCGTGACGGACTGTGCTGGTCTCGTAAGGTCGCCGCGCCGCTTCAACACCCCATGAACCGTCTGCTCGCGCTCGCCACCAACGCTTTTCCTGTCTGGGTCGTCATTGGAGGCGCGCTCGCGCTCGTCGAGCCGCGCTGGTTCACCTGGTTCGCGCCCTATATCGTGCCTGGGCTCGCCGTCATCATGCTGGGCATGGGCGTGACGCTCGGCGTGGAGGATTTCCGCCGCGTGGCGAAGATGCCCCGGCCCGTCGCCCTGGGGTTTGCCGCGCAATACGCGATCATGCCGCTCATGGGCTGGAGCGTCGCGCATATGATGAATCTGGATACGCCGTTCGCGGTGGGCTTGATCCTCGTGTCGTGCTGCCCGGGCGGCACGGCGTCGAACGTAGTCACGTTCATCGCCCGCGCGAATGTCGCGCTCTCGGTGGCGATGACGGCGTGCTCGACGTTCACCGCGGTGTTCATGACGCCGCTGCTCACGACGTGGCTCGTGGGCACGCGCGTGGAGGTGGATGCGATCGGACTTTTCTGGAGCACGTTTCAAGTGGTGATCCTGCCGGTGGCGGCGGGCGTCGCGATCAATCGCTTTTTCCCCGCGCGGTCCGGTGGGTGACGCCCGGTGCACCGTTGGTGTCGGTGCTCACCATTGCGCTGATCTGTGCGTGCATCATCGGACAAAGCGCCGAGGCCGTGCGCGCGAGCGCGGGCGTGTTGCTCGTTTCGGTGTGCCTGGTGCACGCCGGCGGATTCGCGCTGGGCTACGTGGTGTCGCGCGTGATCGGCTTCGAGCAAATCGTCGCGCGCACCATCTCGATCGAGGTCGGCATGCAGAACTCCGGGCTCGGCGTGGTGCTCGCGCGCGTAGTAACTTCGCCGATCCGCTGACCGCGGTGCCGTGCGCGATTTCGAGCGTGTTTCACTCGGTGATCGGCAGCATGCTGGCGGGCTACTGGCGCCGGTGCGATCGAGGGAAGTGATTGCGGGCCTCACGACCTCGGGGCAGGGTGGCGGCATGGCAACGTTGACCGATGCGACCACCACAGTGGCGGAACTGCGCGAGCGCCTGCGCGCTTTCGTGCACGAGCGCGATTGGGAGCAGTTTCACGCGCCGAAAAATCTCAGCATGGCGCTCGCCGCCGAGGCGGGCGAGTTGATGGAACACTTTCTTTGGGCGACACCGGAGGCTTCGAGCGAGATCGCGCAGCGGCCGGAAAAACGCGCCAAGATCGCGGAGGAACTTGCCGACGTGGTGATCTACGCACTGGAGTTTGCCAACGTCACCGGTCTCGACGTCGCCGGGGCGATCGAGGCCAAGATGGCGGCCAACGCGAAAAAATATCCCGTCGAGAAAGCCCGCGGTCGCTCGGAAAAATACACCGAGCTTTGATCGTGTTTGGGCGCGCGGGCGGCGCGGCCGGATTCGCGAGCCTGCGGCGCGTTAAAAAACGTCGCCCTTCCAGCCCCACATGCCTCGGGCGACGTCGATGAACTTCACGTAGACGCGATCGCAGGGAATGCCGAGGTGACCTTCGATCAATTTGCACAAGGATTGGCTGAGGTCTTTCGTCGCTTTCGCGGGCAGAGCGATGCTCTTCAGTTCGAGAAAAGCGACCGGATCGTCGCTGCCCGCAAAGAGCATCGGCGTATCCGGCTGGATGGCGATCATCACGAAGCTCTCGGGTTTGCCGAGTTCCTCGGCGACGAGCGTGGAGGCGCTCCGCAGAATCGTGCGCTCCGCTTTTTTGCTCAGAGGGAGATTCGTCTGGATCTTCAGGTAGGGCATGGCGCGAACGGGGTTGAGGGTTTTACGCTACCGTGGACCGAGGCCCCATTTTGGCGCAGGAAACTCACTGCCGCAATCGACCGCGCGGAAAAATCCCCGCCCTTAAAGTGCGCGTTCAGCTTGCGTTCTGGCCCAACGCAAAATGCCCGCGCCGCCTCAAGCGCCCTTCGGCCGAAATGGCTTCATCACCGCCTCGTTGGTCTCGATCCGTGGGCCGCCGATGAGATCGATGCAGTAGGGGATGGCGGGAAACACCGCCTCGAGATTTTCGCGGATCGCCTTCGGGCGACCAGGCAAGTTCACGATTAAGGTTCGGCCGCGAATGCCCGCGACGGCGCGCGAGAGGATGGCCGTCGGCACGAACTTCAGCGACGCCGCCCGCATCTGCTCGCCGAAACCGGGCAGCAGTTTTTCGCAGACCGCCATCGTCGCTTCCGGTGTCACATCGCGCGGCGCCGGACCGGTGCCGCCGGTGGTCACGACGAGGCAGCAGCCTGCTTCGTCGGCCATGCGCTTCAGCTCCGCTTCGATCACCGGCTGCTCGTCCGGGATCACTTTGTAATCGGTCTCAAACGATCCCGTGATCCACTCGCGCAGGAGCGCGAGACACGCCTGGCCCGGCTCGTCGGAATAGACGCCTGCGCTGGCCCGGTCGGAGATGTTGAGCACGCCGATGCGAATCATGGAGCGACTGAAACCAGTTCTGACCGCGCCGCGCACGGCTAAAAACTCACGCACCGCGCTCCGCCGCTTCGCTCGCGACAAACTCCCGCAAGAGATCCTCCGGCTTCACGCCGCGCTCGCGCAGCGCGCGGAGGCTGAGCGCGTCGTGTCGCTTCGCCAGCCGCACGCCGTTCTCATCCTTCATCAACGGACAATGGAAATACTGCGGCGCCGGGTGGCCGAGCGCCTGCAACAGGAGGATTTGGCGAAACGTGCTCTTGATGAGATCCGCGCCGCGCACGACTTCGGTGATCTGCATCGCGGCATCGTCGACCGCGCACGCGAGTTGGTAGCTCGGCACGCCGTCTTTTCGCCACACGAGGAAATCGCCGAAGTCGCGTCCGGCGACCGCGCGTTGTTCGCCGCAGCGTTCGTCCACGAACACGATTGCCTCGTCGTCCGGCACCCGAAAGCGCCAGTTCACGCCGCTCGTTTCCCACAGCGGCGGAAGCGGCGCGTCCTTCGCCGGGCGGAACTGCTTCGGATACACGGGCTCATCGTCTGCCGCGCCCTCATGCGGCGCGCCCGCGGCCTCGAGCACGTCGCGACGCGAGTGTGCGCAGGGAAAGATCAACCTCGCCGCGTGCAGCCGCTCCATCGCCGCGCGATAAAGCGGCAGCCGCTCGCGCTGGCTATACGGCCCAAACACGCCACCAACATCCGGACCCTCGCTCCACGCAAACCCGAGCCAGCGCAAATCCTCCAGCATCGCGTCCACGAACTCCGGACGGTGCCGAGCCGTATCCAGATCGTCGTTACGCAGGATCAACGTGCCGCCTGCCGCGCGCGCCCGCTCGGCCGCGAACCAAAACGTCCGCGCATGTCCCAGGTGCAAATGACCGGTGGGAGAGGGCGCGAGACGCCCACGATAGCCGGTGGCGGCAGTCGTCGAAGCTTGAGCGTCGTCTTTCACGATGCGCGGAGCTTTGAATTTGATCTCCCGGGGCTCAATACTCAGCTCTCCACTTTTCTTCGCATGTCCAAACTCCTCTGCGTCTACTGCTCGTCGAGCGACCGCCTCGCTCAAAAGTATTTTGCCGCGGCCGATCAGCTCGGCCGCGAAATCGCCATGCAGGGATGGGGACTCGTCTACGGCGGTGGCCGCACGGGGCTGATGGGCGCGGTCGCGCGCGCGACGAAGCAGGCTGGCGGTCCCGTGGTCGGCATCATCCCCGAGTTCATGAAACTGAAGGAACTCGCCTACACCGAGGCTGATGAACTCATCACCGTCGATACGATGCGCGAGCGCAAACTCCTCATGGAAACGCGCGCCGATGCGTTCGTCGCGCTTCCCGGTGGCTTCGGCACGCTCGAGGAGATCATGGAGATTCTCACGCTCCGTCAGCTCGATGTCGTCCGGAAGCCCTGCGTGCTGCTCAACCAGGACGGCTTTTACGACGATCTCCTCGCGTTTTTCCAACGCATGTTGCGCGACGATTTCTGCAAGCCGTCCGTCCTCGATCTCTTCCGCGTGGCCAACACGGTGCCGGAAATTTTTGCGAAGCTCGAAGAAGCCGGACAGGTCCGCGCCGAGTCGAAGTGGTTCGACACGAAATAAACGCCGCGCCTCGATCTTCCGGATGCACCGCGACGCCGTCCTTTCTCTTCTCCGTGCCCACGCCGCGCGCTCGCTCGAACCGCACGAAGCCGCGATGGCCCGCGCCACGATCGAGTTTGTCGAGGCGCACGCCGACTGCCTTCTGCGCTCGTGCGTGCCCGGCCACTTGACCGGCTCCGCGTGGATCGTCGATCCCACCCGCACCCGCACGCTGCTCACTCATCACGGCAAACTCGACAAATGGCTCCAGCTCGGTGGCCACGCCGATGGTGAACCCGATCTGCTCGCCGTTGCGCTGAAGGAAGCCCAGGAGGAAAGCGGCGTCGCGAACTTTCGCGTGCTGTCGTCCGCGATCTTCGATCTCGATCGTCACCTGATTCCCGCGCGCAAGACCGAACCCGAACACTATCACTATGATCTTCGCTTCATCTTCGAAGCCGATCCCGCCGCGCCCCTCGTCGTGACCAGCGAATCCAAGGATCTCGCGTGGGTGGAAATCGACCGCGTCACCTCGCTCAATCCCGAGGAATCGATGGCGCGCATGGTCCGCAAAACCCAGGCACTCCGCACAAAGTCAACCAATAGTTGACATGTGGTTGGCCCTCTAGCGGGGGCGTTGGCCGAGGGGGGCGGATGTTTTTTCCGCGAGTTGTCCTTCGCTCGCGTGGAGACGGGACAGAGTGCGGACCGAGTCATGCCAAGGTGCGGACTGGGTCGTGCCACAATCCGTCCCGCGCCGAGCCACGGTGTGGATCGAGTCGGGACACAGTCCGTCCCATGTCGCACCAAGGTGCGTCCACGGTTGAGCCACGGCGCGTCCCACGTCGGGACAACGTGCGAACATGGTCGCAGCGCGGTGCGCCCCTGGATTTGTCGTTCTGAGCGCAGCGAAGAATCCAGTGTGCGATTCGTCGCGAAGCACGGCTGCAAAGCTCCAGGTGGATTCTTGCTGCGCTCGGAAAGACAGAAGGACCGGCGTTACTTCCAGAGGCCGATGACCTCTTCCTTGCGCACCCAGCCGGTCTGACCGTTGTCGAAGGTGAGCTGCACCCAGCCGAGTAGTGTCTTTCCGGATACGGCGAGACTGCCGGCGGGAAGCGGGCTGGTTTTCTGCGTGTTGTCGGCTTCGGTCGGAATCGAGCGCAGCGTGCCCGTGCGCCACACGATCACGGCGTCGCGATGCGCGGCGGTGCCGTAGGTTTTGGCGGCGCCGAGACTCGCAGCGCCGAGCGCGAGGGCGAGTCCGAGCACCGACACGGATGCCCAACCGAAGCGGCCAAACGAACCGCGATAACCGCGCGTGATCATCACGCATAGACATCCGGCGGCGAGGAGCAGCGCGCCGAAGTAGACGAACTGCCAGGTGCCCGCGGATGCCTGGGCGGCGAATTTTTCGGCCGGGCCGGGCGGAAGAAAACGCGCGAGCGGCGCAGGCACGAAGCCGGCGCGTTGCGAGGCGAGCGTGAACTGCCACTGGATCGCGGGCTCGGCGGGCGCCTGCACAAACGCGGCGGCGGCGTGCGCGGCGGCTTCGGCCCAGCGGTCCTGCTGTGCGAGCGCGAGCGAGAGATTGTAGCGTGCGGCAGCGTCGGTCGGATTCTCGCGCACGCGTTTTCGCCAGGCGGTCGCAGCGGTCTCGAAATCGCCGGCGCGATAAGCGGCGGAGGGATCGCGCTCGGCGGCGTGTCCGGTCGAGGCGAAGACGGTCAACGCGGCCAACGCGATCGCGGCGACAAACGGAAAGAGATTGCGCGGAAGGAAAATGCGCGCGGGCGAGAAACCAGGCACGGTTTTCGCGGCGAGCGCGGCGGAGGCGCGCGTGGTCCAGTCGGCGGGGAGCTCAGCCTCGGCGCTGTAGAGCGCACGATCGGCTTCGGTCCAGAGCTTCATCCACTCGGGCGATTGCGCGAACGCGGTCGCGGCGGGCGCGGCGTGCGGGATCGACCAGAGCTGCGCGGTGTCGTGCTGCCAGCGGAGGAGCAGCGTCGAACGCTCGGCACCAGACGTGCGTGCGATCTGCGCGATCGTCTCGGCGAGACGCTGACGCGCTGCGCGTTGCGGATTGAGCGGATCGGTGGCGCGGGCGCGTCGCGTCGCGAGTGCGAGCCAGAAAACGATCACGGCGGCGATCGCTGCACCCGCGACGCCGACAAGCCACGACGACGAAAGCGGCACGCGGCTCGCGAGCGAACCCGCGAGCGGATCACGCGGGAGGCCCGAAGGCGCGGTCGGCACTTTCGCTTTGAGGTCGGCGAATGAAGGCGCGGCGGGCACGGTGTCGGCCTGGCTCGAGGCGGACGGTTGCGCGGGAGCGGCCGAGGCCGGATCGGGGGCGGCGGGGGCGATCGTGAGCGTGGTGCGCGGCGTGGTGAGCGTTTTGTAGGCGCCGGCGGCGGGATCGAAATAGACGAACGAAACCGGGCCGAGCGTGTAGGTGCCGGGTTGCGTGGGCATCAGCACGACGTCTTCGGATAGCGTGACGTCGAAGAGTTTTCCCTCGGCGGCGGTGCGTTTGGCCTGCGGCTGGATGACTTGGAAATTCTTGGAAACAGAGCGCGCGGGCAGGCCGCCGATGTCGGGCCAGTTGCCCGTGCCGCTGAGCTCGAGCGTCCACGTGATCGGTTCGCCGACCGTGGCTTGTTCGGGCACGACCTTCGAAACGAGTTTGAACTGACCGACGGCGCCGGCGAAGTCGGCGGGCGCGGGGGGCAGCGGGCGGATGTTGAGCCGCGGGCGATCCGTTGTGACGGTGAGTTGTTCGACGCGCGGCGCCTGGAAGAGGCCGAAACCGACGCTGCCGGTTTGCACGTTGACGAGCTGATTCGCGGCATCGAGTTCGAGCGGGCCGGGCGTCTTGGCGTAGGCGCGCGTGCGATAGGAGATCGCGAGCCGGGGCTCGCCGTTGAGAACGCTCTCGGTCGGTTCGGGATTGGACCACTCTTCGACGACGAGCGCGCCGGGGGACCAGTTCACGTTGGTGCCGAGCTGACTGAAGTGGCGACGGTTGACGTTGAGCGTATAAGTGAGCGGGAAAACCTCGCCGGCCCAGAGGGTGTTTTTGCCCGGAGCGAGCGTGGCGTTGATGTTGAGATCGGACGCGGAGCGCGGCGTGCCACCGGTAAACGCGGCGACGCTGATCGAGCCCTTGTTGGTCTGCACGTCGAACGCAGGAATCTGCAGCGGCACGGACTTCGTCGAACGCACGCGGTAGGTGAGAATCGTCGAGCGCGAGAGCGAGAAGTTGTTGATCATCGTCTGCGACGACGTGCCGGCGAGCGTGAGCGTGACGCCGTCGATGCGCGGGAGCTTCGGGTCGCCTTCGGGCGTGCAGTCCTGAAACACGAGCAGGACTTCGGAAGGATCGCCGGTGTCCGACTGTTCCCAACGAACGGCCTGCGCGAGCGCCGGGGCGATCGCGAGAAGGAAGAGAAGGGAAGCGAGGAGTTGTCGCATGAAAAATTACCAATCCTTGGAGGGCTGCGCGGGGGCGCCTTTCTTTTCGCCTTCGAGCAATTGGAAGAGCTGTGCGGGCGAGTCCTTTTCACGGAGCTGATCCAATTTCTGCAACGGCATCGCGAGTGAGGGATCGGAGGGCGGAGGCGACTGGCGCTGTTTGTCGCCGCCGACTTGCTGCGTCTCCTCAGACTGCGGCGGCTGCTGGGATTTCTGCTCGTCGTCTTCGGACTGGGGGGAGTCCTGCTCGGAGTCGTTCTGATTTTCGTTCTGCTGCTGCTCGTCGGAATTTTCCGAATCGGAATCCTGCTGCTGTTGTTGTTGCTGCTGGTCGTTCTGGTCCGACGAAGAATCCTGGTTCTGCTTCTGATCCTGATTCTGTTGATCCTGCTTCTGCTGGTTCTGTTGTTGCTGCTGCTGTTCGGGCGGCGGCTGTTCCTGCTCCTTGTCGTCTTCGAGGAGTGCGCGCAGATCGGCGCGAAGCTTGTCCCAGTTGGCGGTCTTGGCGTTGGCCTTTTCGAGGTGGTCGACCGCTTCGAGCGCGTCGTAAACGGGACCGGGAATCACGGTCTGGCCGGCGTCCTTGAGACGCTGGCCCCAGCGCAGCGTTTCCTGCGCGATCTCGTTGTAGTCGAGAGGCGAGAGCTGATCCTTCTGCGCGAGACGCGCGTAGATTTTGCCGAGCAATGGCCCGGTGTCTTCCGCAGCAGTGGCTCGGTCGGAGCCGAACAGCGCGACGATCCCCGCCAGCATCAGCGCCGATACGGTGCCGCTCGTGGCGCGACTCGGGACGGCATCGGGCGCGGATCGGGACAGACGCAGATCGCGCGGACGCGGTTTTACGGGAAACTCGTAGAAGAGGCTCACGAGGAAACACCACAACGCGAGCGCGAGCGGCCACTGGTAGCGCTCGACGAGGCGGATGGAGTTTTTCTCCACGAACTCGCCCTTGCGTCCGGTCTCGACCGTTTCGGCGACGAGCGCGGCGAGATCGACCCAGCCGCTGGCGTCGCGATAGGCGCCGGAGGTTTCGTCGGCGAGCGAGCGCAGTGTTGCGCTCTCGAGTTTGGACAACACGACGGCGCCGCGGGAGTCTTTCACGAAGCCGCCGCTGCCGTCGGGAATCATCGTGCCCGCGTCGGTGCCGACGCCGAGGCCGAGGACGCGGATGCCGCGTTCTTTCAGCGTCTCGACACGGCTACGCCAGTCGTCGTCCGTCGCCTCGCCGTCACTAAGCACGATGAGAAAACGATCCGCCGAACCCGTGGAGCCGAACGCCTGCAGCGCGGTGTCGAGCAGCGCACGGTAGTTGGTGCCGCCCTGCGGAAGATAGGAGGGTGTGAGCGCCGGCAGAAAATCTCGCAGAATCTCGTAGTCGGCGCTGAGCGGGCTTTGGAGAAACGCGGTGCCGGAAAACACAATCAAGCCCACGCGCTCGCCCTCGAGCCGCTCGAGGAGCGACTGGATGAGCAGTTTCGCGCGCTCAAGGCGCGACGGTTTCACGTCGGGCGCGAGCATCGAGCGCGAAAGGTCGATCGCGATGAGGATCTCCCGCGATTGATCAAAGACTGGTTCGTCGATGCGACCCCATTGCGGACGCGCCAGCGCGACGATCGTCAACGCCACGGCGATCCACAGCCACGGGCGCACGCGTGCACCGGCGGAAGCGCCCGTGGCTGAGGATGCGGCGAGTCGCAGGGCGTGCATGCCGGCCTCGGCGCGCAGGATCTTCGGGTGACTGCGCGACGCGACCACGCGGCGCCGCCGAAACTCCCACGGCAGCAGGAGGGCGGGCACCAACAGGAGCCAGAGCAGATGCGGCCAGGCAAATGTCATGACGAAGTGGATACGACCTCCGTCGACTCGCGCGCGGGCACGGACGCGGCGATGGAGGCGGGAGGCGATTTTTTGGCGGTGCCGTTGCCGCGGGCGCGGACAATGAACGCGGCGGCGAGCAGGGCGGCGAGACCCGGCACGGCAAACCAAGGGAAGAGCTCGGTCGTGAGCATGTAGCTCTTCGCCTGAAATTCGATTTTCTGCGCCTTGTTGATCGCGTTGAACGCGGCTTGCACGGTGCCGGTGTCCTGCGCGCGGAAGAAATGGCCGCCCGTCATCTCGGCGATTTCGCGGAGCGTGCCCTCGTCGAGATCGGACATCACACGGCGATAGCCCAGCTTGCGGCCGTTTTCGTCGAGGACCGGGAAACGCACGAGGCCGTTGCGACCGGCGCCGATCGTGTAAACGGGAATGCCGCGCGACTTCGCGATCTCGGCCGCCTGCAGCGGAGCGAGCGCGCCGCGGTTGTTGGCGCCGTCAGTGAGGAGCACGACGAATGCGCCCTGACGGAGTCCGCCGGCTTCGTGCCTGGCTTGTTCGAGGCGCGTGAGCGCGACACCGAGGCCGTCGCCGATCGCGGTGCCGTCCTCGATCAGCCCGATCTTCAAGCGATCAAGCTGCGAGAGCAGCCAGCGTTGGTCGAAGGTGAGCGGAGCGAGCGTGTAGGCGCGACCGGCAAACAGCACGACGCCGATGCGATCGCTCGAGCGTTGTTCGACGAACGCGCGGATGATCGGCATGATTGCGTCGAAGCGGTTGACCGAATCGCCGCTGCGCTCGAAGTCTTCGGACAACATCGAGCCCGAGAGATCGATCGCGAGCACGATGTCGTAGCCCTGCGAGCGGACTTCGCGTTTGTCCTCGATCCGCTGCGGACGCGCGAGGGCGGCGACGAGGCAGACGAGTCCGACAACCGTGAGCGCCACCGGCCAGCGCGAGACCGAGATGACCGACGCGCGATGCCACGCGGCGGCAAACGGCACGAGCAGCACGGGCACGCTCCGGCGTCCGCGCAACCACAACACCAGCGCGATCGCACCGAGCGCGAGGAACCACCACGGATGTTGGAACGTGAACTCCTTCATGACCGTGCGCCGCTCTTCATGCGGGCGTGGAAAAATTGCACGAGTGCATCGAGCCGGTTTTCGTCCGTGCCGACGACGAGCCGGCTCATCGTATCCGGAAACAAAGCACGCCAGAGCGTCTCGCGCTGTTCGCGCCACACGCGGTGGGCATCGCGTTCGGCGGAGTTGCCCTCGATCGTGACGAGCTTGCCCGAGATGGCGTCGTAGGCCGCGAACGGCTCGCCCGTCGGCAGCTCGCGTTCCCACGGGTCTTCGACGCGAAAGCCCATCGTCTGGTAACGACGCTGCAGCACAGCCCAGCCATCGGGCATCGGGCGCGGCGGAAAATCACTGAGCCAGAGCAGCACGCTGTGCTTCGGCGCGGCGCGCGAGAGCAGGCGCCACGGGATTTCCGCGACCGGCGAGGCGAGTTCAGCGCTGGCTTCGAGCGAAGGCGTCGGTTGCGCGAGCAAGGTCGCCGCGGCGTGCAGGATCGGGCCGCGACCACGAACCGGTTCGTGAAACTGATAACCGGTCGGCGACACGTAAACGAAACCCACGCGGTCGCGATTGACGGCGCCGAGCATCATTACGAGGCCCGCGAGTTCCATCAGCGCCTCGCGTTTGGAAAACTCACCCGAGCCGAATTGCAGCGACGGCGAATCCTCGAGCACCACGAGGAGCGTGACCTCGCGCTCCTCCACGAATTTTTTCCGGTAAGGTTCGCCGAGACGCGCGGTGACATTCCAGTCGATGTCGCGCACGTCGTCGCCGAATTCGTAGCGCACGACCTGGTCGAACTCCATGCCGCGTCCGCGAAACGTCGAGCGATACTCGCCGCTGAGCACGCTCTCCACCGCATGGCGCACGCGCCACTCCAACTGACGCAGCAGCGCCAGAGGCGAAAGGGCGGGAGTGGGAGTGGAGTCGGACATGGGAGAATCGGGCGATCGGCAATCTCGTGCTCGTGATCTTGCTCGTGCTCGCGAGTTTTCAGGTGGCGTGCTGTGTCGCGTGGTCGTCGAGCACGATTACGAGCACGAGCAAGAGCACGACGGCTCTATTTCGCCGGCACCGGCGTTTGTTCGAGCACCTGGGCGACGATCTTGTCGGTCGTCACTTCCTCGGCCTCGGCTTCGTAAGTGAGGCCGATGCGGTGGCGAAGCACGTCGACGGCGACCTCCTGCACAAGCGCGGGCGAAAGATAATCCGTGCCGCGCAGCCACGCCAGTGCGCGGCCGGCCTGGAAGAGCGCCAGCGACGCACGCGGCGAGGCGCCGAAAGTGAGATAACGCTTCTTCGCCGCGCCGTCGGCGAGCGCGCGCGTCGCACGAACGAGCGAGAGGATGTAGCCCTGAACGGTCGGCGCGACGTGGATGCGATCCACTTCCTGACGCAATCCGAGCAGTTCTTCGCCGCTGGATGCCGGCGCGAGCACCGGCTGCTGCGTGACCTGACCCCAGCGTTGCATCATCGTGGCTTCTTCGTCGGCGGTCGGGTAGTCGACGATCAGCTTGAAAAGGAAGCGGTCCGTCTGCGCCTCGGGCAACGGATACGTGCCCTCCTGCTCGACGGGATTCTGCGTCGCCATCACGAAGAACGGCTTCGGCAACGGATGCGTTTGTCCGCCGATCGTGACCTGACGCTCCTGCATCGCTTCGAGCAACGCGCTCTGCACCTTCGCGGGCGCGCGGTTGATTTCGTCGGCGAGCACGAGATTGGCGAAAATCGGTCCGCGGTGCGCGGTGAATTCGCCGGTCTTCGGTTGGAAGATCATCGTGCCCACGACGTCGCTCGGCAGCAGGTCGGGCGTGAACTGGATGCGCTCGAACTGCACGCCGAGCGCGGTGCCGAGCGACTTGACCAGCAGCGTCTTTGCGAGCCCGGGCATGCCTTCGAGCAGCACGTGGCCGTTCGCCAGCAGCGCGACGAGCAGGCGCTCGACGATCGCATCCTGGCCGATCACGGCTTTACCGATTTCGTTGCGGAGTTTTTCTGACCAAGCGGGTCCGGTGATCATGTGAGAAAGGGAGCTGGCAAAGGCGGGCGTTTGACTCCCTGCCTAAGCATAAGTTTCCCTCAAGGAAAGGAACCGCTGATGGCTTTACCAACCCAAATCGACGAATGGCTGGCCAAGCTGGGCGCGCGTGCAGAAGACGTGGACGAACGGTTCGTGCGCGGCAGCGGTCCGGGCGGGCAAAAGATCAACAAAACGTCCAGCACCGTGTGGCTGCGTCATCGGCCAACAGGCATCGAAGTGCGTTGTCAGGCGGAGCGTTCGCAAGCGGCGAATCGCGAAGCCGCATGGTTCGAACTGTGCGAAAAACTTCAGGCGCGCCAACGCGAAGCCGCGCGCGAACGTCAGCAGGCCCGCGAGGCGGAACGCCGCCGCACGCGTCAGAAAAGCCGCGGCCAGAAATTGCGCATGATCGCCTCGAAGAAGCACCGCGCGAAGATCAAGTCCGCGCGCGGTCGGAACTTCGACGAGTGAGAGCAGGTTACTTCACCTGCACGCTCGCGCCGACGCGGAGCATGCCGCTCTTCGTTTCCGGGATGAAATTCTGCGCGAAGTTCACCGCCGTCGGCTCCTCCGCGTCGCGGCGAAATGTCGCCAGCGTGCGCAGCGGTTCCGGCCCGCGCCGTTCGCCCGAGCGCTGATCCTGCGTGGTCATGATGCAGCGACTGCACGGGCCGCCGGAGCGCAGCACGACGCCGTCGATGTCGATCCGCGGCCAATGGTCTTCGGCGAATGCCTCGGCGTCCGCGATCACGATGTTGGGACGAAAACGATCCATCGGCACCGTCTCGCCGCCGCGCTCGACGATTCGGGCGTTGAGGTCGGCGAGCGAAGCTTCGTTGGCGACGAGAAACGGATAGCCGTCGGCAAACGACACGACGTCGCCGGGCACGGCGAACTTCTTCACCGGGCGCACGAACTCGCGGCCGATCCGCACCAGACGGCAACGCACACCGAGCACGCTCGAGAGCCATTCCGCGGGCGCTTCGCCGCAGTCTTCCGTTTTTAACGGATTGCTGCCCCACACGGACGTGACGCGCAGAGGCGCGGAAGGATCGGATGCGCGCGAGATGGCGATGCTACCCGCGCCTTCGGCCGAGAGCGTAAGCGTGTCGGCGGAGAGAGCGGTTGCGACGGTCGCCATTTGGGGATGTGCGCGCTGCGTGAGCATCTCGTTGTTTTCATCGATCACCAGAAAACGCCGGTCACCGACGAGGCCGAGCGCGTCGAACGCCGCCTCCTCGAGCGCGATCCCGCGCAGCGATTTCACGGGGTAGATGAAAAGTCCAGAGACGTGCATGCACCGAGAGAAACGAACCCGACCGCACCCGGCGAGCCTGCTGACGCGGTTCGCGCCCTCACACCACGCCAACATTCGAGTGAGTGCAGTGGGCGGACGGTAAGGTGGAGCCCGGCGTCCTCGCCGGGCTGTTGGATTTTGGTGGCGTCTTCAGCCCGCCGGGGACGGCGGGCTCCACCTCCGGCGCTCGGTTGCTCGCGGTAGTTGCGCGATGCGTGCGTCCGTGCAGCTTGCGCGGTCCGGCGCACACCCATGCCACTCGCTGCGCTCAACTACAAAAATCCCGTCTGGCCCGGCTACTTCGCGGACCCGTTCGTGCTGCGTGTCGGGAACGAGTATTTCGCCTACGGCACCGGGTCGGACGAGGGCAATGGACGCCAGCCAGACGGACGCGTTTTTCCACTGCTGCGCTCGAACGACCTGGTGAACTGGGAGTATCTCGGCGGCGCGCTCGAGCCGCTCACGGATTCGCGGTCCACGGCGTATTGGGCACCGGAAGTCGCCGAGCGGGAGGGGAAGTTTTTCATGTATTACGCGGCGGACATGCGGTTGCGTATTGCGATCGCGGATACACCGCGCGGACCGTTTCGCGATGCGGGAAACGAACTGTTTCCCGACGAACCGTTTTCGATCGATGCTCATCCCTTTCGCGATCCGAAGGACGGACGTTGGTATCTGTTTTTCGCGAAGGATTTTTTCGATGGACGCACGGGCACTGGCACCGCGGTGGTGCCGCTGGCGGACGACATGATGACTCCGCGCGAGCCGCCGCGCGTCGTCGTGCGCGCGAGCGCCGACTGGCAAATCTACGAGCGCAACCGTCGTTGGTATGACCGCGATTGGGAAGCGTGGCACACAGTCGAGGGGCCGTTTGTGGTCGAGCGCGGTGGACGCTACTTCTGTCTCTACTCCGGCGGACGTTGGGAAACGGCGGATTACGGCGTGGGTTTTGCCGTGGCGGATCATCCGCTGGGACCGTGGACCGACGAGTGGAGTCACCTCGGGCCGACCGTGCTACGCGGACGCGAAGGCGAGGTGCTCGGTCCCGGCCACAACAGTGTGGTGCTCGGTCCCGACGACCGGACGCTCTACATGGTTTATCACGCGTGGGACGTGCAGAAAACCGCCCGCCGCATGTGCATCGATCCGCTCGTGTGGGTGGAGGGCTGCCCGAAATGCGTCGGTCCTACCAGTGGCCGAACCGAACCGCGCCCAAGTGCAGACTAAGTCGAGCCAAGGTGCGCACCGTGTCGGGACGAGGTGCGGACACGGTCGCACCAGGGTGCGGCGCGAGTCAGGAGGCCTTGCGGCGGTAGGTGACGAGGTAGCGCGAATCGCGTGCGGTGGTGGCGAATTCGGAGGGATAGCGGCCGTCGAGGCCGTAGCAGATGCGGAGGCGGTCGCCTTTGAGCTGGTAAATGCAGGCGATCGTGCGGCCGGCATTGGGGCCGGCGGTGCCGCGGAGTTCGAGGCGGGCGGGTTCGCCTTCGGACTTCTGTTCGGCCCGGCCCGTATCCGAAATTTGGTTACCATAGCGCACGGTGTAGTGCGTGGCGGTCAGTTCGAGTTCGAGCGACACGAGCGCTTCGGGCGGCGCGGTTTCTCCGGAAAGTTCGGCGCGGATGGCCTGCCAGTGACCAAAAAGAGACATCGGGAAAGGGACGGTGGGTTTTAGGCGCGCTTGAGGATGTCGCGCGGCGTGGTTTCCACGGAGGAAGGAGCGTTGAGTTCCTTCGCACCACGGGCGCCGAGTTCGGCGAAGCGGCGGGCGCCGGGGAGGACGGACGATTCGAAGGAGCCCACGGCGGAATTGTAGCCTTTGAGCGCGGTGTCGAGGGCGCGACCGACTTTGTCGAGGTTGTCGGCAAAGGTGACCATGCGGTCGTAAAGCTGGCGTCCGAGCTGCGCGATTTCCTCGGCGTTTTTTGAAACGGATTCCTGGCGCCAGCCGTAAGCGGCCGCTTTGAGGAGAGCGATAAGCGTCGAGGGAGTGGCGAGCAGCACGCGCTTCGCGATCGCGCGATCCATGAGCGTGCTGTCGGCGTGCAGCGCGGCGCCGAGGAACTGGTCGCCCGGGAGGAAGAGGACGACGAACTCGGGCGCGGGTTGAAACTGCTCCCAGTAGTTTTTCGCGCCGAGGGCGTCGATGTGGCCGCGGACTTTTTGTGCGTGCTCGGCGAGACGGGCGGCACGGATGTTTTCGTCGGTCGCTTCGGAAGCGGCGCGGAAGGATTCGAGCGGAGTCTTGGCATCGACGACGATGCGCTGGCCGCCGGGGAGACGGACAACGAGGTCGGCGCGGAGGCTGCCGGATGTTTCCTGTTCGCAGAAATCGCAGTAGCCGAGCATGTCGGCCATCTCGACGACGCGGCGGAGTTGGAGCTCGCCCCAACTGCCGGCGTAGGTCGTGGAGCGGAGTGCGGTGGAGAGGCGGGCGGCCTCGGTCTGGAGTTGAAGCTGGGCGGTGTTGAGCGAGCGGAGCTGCTCGGAGAGCGTGCCATAGGCTTCCTTGCGGGCGTTTTCGATGGCGCCGATTTTGGCGTCCACTTTCTCGAGCGATTCCTTGAGCGGCTTCACGAGCGAGTCGATCGCCTGCTGACGTTTGCCGAGGTCGTCGGCGGATTGCTGGTGAAGCTTGGCGAAAGTTTCGCGCGCGAGTTCGAGAAAGGACTGGTTGTTGGAGCGAAGCGCGTCGGCGGAGAGGGCTTTGAAGGACGCGGTCAGCTGCTCGTGCGCGGAAGTCAGGGCGGCGAGTTTTTCGGTGGCGGTGGCGCGCTCGGAGGCCAGTTGGGTTTGAAGCTGAGCGTTGTCGGCGGCGAGGCGTGTGGAGTCCGCGCGAGCGTTGGCGACGTCAGTGCGCGCAGTGGCGAGCTCGGCCTCGAGCAGGCGGGCGCGTTCGGCGAGCGTAGCGGCGCGGGCGTGGGCGATGAACCAACCGAGGGCGCCGGCGAGCACGGCGGCGATCAGCGCGATGAGAATTTCCATTGAGCGCGGAGTGAAGGAGAGCGAGCGCGCGGGGTCAAACCGGCGGAAAACGGAAGCCGCAAAGGAGCGCCTGTGCGCGCCGTTTTTTCGCTGCGTAACTGACCGGGCCTGCGCGGCCGTGCGCTTAACGGCCGAAGGTGACGTGGGCCTGCGGAGCGCCGTCCTTGGCGGGAAGATAAACCGTGAAGCACGTGCCCGCGCCGAGCGTGGTTTTCACGTGGATGAGGCCGTGGTGATGACGGACGAGACGAGTGACGATCGCGAGGCCGAGGCCGGTGCCGGCTTCGGCTTTGGTGGTGAAATACGCTTCGAAAATTCGCGACAGCACGTCGCGCGGGATGCCAGGACCCTGGTCGATCACCGACAAAGCGGCGAGGGGACCGGTGTTGTCGAAAGAGTCGAGGCCGATGAAGCGTTCGGTCGGCGAGTCGTGAAACGTGTTGATCGGCAGCTTCGCATCGAAGCGCTCGGCGGTGATGAACACCGTCTGCGGTTTCGTGGAGGCCTGGAACGCGTTGATCGTGAGATTGAGCAGCACCTGAATCATCTCGGTGCCGCCGATCTTGGCCATTGTGTCGCGGTCGAGGCGCTTCACCACCAGCGTGCCGCCGCGCAGCGACGGATGATTGCGCATCAAAGTCTGCACATCCTCGATGACCTGGTTGATCGAGACCTCGGGATTGGAGGCGGATCGCTTGTTTACGAACCGCAGGTAGCGGCGCATGATCGCGGAGCAGGTGGTGACCTGCTTTGAGAGGAGCGCGACTTCCTGCTTCACGGCGTCGAGATCGGCGCCGTGCAACGCACCGACTTTGCCCAGACGGTGGTGCAGCAGATCAACATAGCCCGCGATGATCGTGAGCGGGTTGTTGATGTCGTGCAGCGCGCCCGCATAGATCTCGGACGTGGTGCGCGCAACCTCCTCGCGGAGCGCGGAGTCGTGCAATTGATCGGAGAGCGCCTTCAGACGTTCCTCGGTGGAGGAAACGGTTTCGGAAATACGGCGCAGGTGCAGCGCGTGACCAACCGCCTCGCGAATCGTCGCGAGGTCGAAGGGTTTGCTCAGGTAATCGCAGGCGCCGAGTCGCAGAGCCTGACGCGCCGTCTCGATCGTCTCGTAGGCGGTGAGCATCAGCACCTCAATGTGCGGATCGATCTCCTTCAACTCGCGCAGCACCTCGATGCCGGTCTTGCCGGCCATGCGGATATCAAGAATCGCCACGTGCACGGGATGCTCGCGAGCGAAGGCGAGCGCCGCGTCGCCGTGATCGAACACGTGGACCTGAAAGTCCTGCTTGAACACCATGCGCAGCGACTGACGCGGTCCTTCCTCATCATCGACGATGAGCAGGTTGGGCAACGTGGCAGCGGCCTTGGGAGCCTGAACGAGCGGCGGTGCGGCAGTGATCATGGTGACGATGCGACGATGCGCAGGTTGAACGCTAGAAATACCAGGCCACGGAGAGCGAGACCGCGTTGATGGCGTTGTCGTAAATGCCGTCGGCCGAAACGGCTGTCATCGACGGAGGACTGCCCGCAACTTGGCGTTTGCCGCCATCGCCGTAGTGCCACGCGAGATCGGCCGAGAGTCGGGCCGAGCGATAACCGACGCCGAGCGAGTAGAACGAACGATCGCTATCCGGCACCGCCGGCGTGTAGCTGGAGTCCGGGACGGAGTTGGCCGTGAAGCAGTAACCTGCGCTGACCGACCAGCCGCCGGCGAAATAGCGCGTGGCGCCGAATTCGTAGAAGAAGTCGGACTCCCAGTTGAACGGCGTCGGCTGATCGCCGGAGCCTTTCGCGATCGTGACGGTGTTGAGCCGGTCCCAGTTGGTCCAATCGATGTTGACCTCGAGATTCCATTGCGGCGTGGGGCGATAAGACCAGCCGGCGATGATCACCTCGGGAAAGTCGAACGTGGCGCGCGCGGACTCGGTGACGGGCGCCATCAGCGTCGTGGTGGCCGTGCCGTCCATCCGAATGCGCGTTTGATGCGAGTAGCTGAGGCCGAAGCTGTGCTGCGGCGCCGGTTGCCAAAGCAGTCCGAGATTGAAGCCAACCGCATCGCCATCGCCCGAAAACTCGAAACGATCGCCCGGCACGAAGCCGAGGCCCTGTCTCAGGTCGGTGGATACACGGTTGTAAGTGACGGCGCCGCCGAGCGAGAGCTGCGGCGTGAGCTGCCACGCACCACTGAGATTGTAGGTGAGGTAAGTCTGCTCGTTTTTCAGCGCGTGCGTGCGCAGCGCGGAGTTTTCACCCCAGTCGCTCGAGAGACCAAACGGAGCGTAAACGCCGAAACCGCCGGCCCAGGCCGAATCCTTCGGGTGCCAAACCGCGTAAAACGACGGCACGGCCTGGTAGTCGTCGTCCATCGACGCGGTGCCCGCGGCGCCGGTGTAGTCGGACGCGACACTCACCGCGTAGAGATTGGCGCTGACGGCCGCGCCGTTGATCTGCGTGAGACCGGCGGGATTGTAATAGATCGCGCTCGGATTGTCGGCGGTGGCGACGAAGGCGTTGCCGCGTGCGAGTGCAAACGCGTCCTTGAAACCGACGCGTGTCCCAGAACCGCGGATACACGGCACGGAAGCGAGCAAGCTGGCGAGGGCGAGCGTGAGCGGATGGATGGGAGACTGGAAGAACGAGCGGAGACGCATGAATCAGCGGGGAAGGGGAAGGCGCAGGACGAGATCGGGTGAGGAAGGTTGCTCGCGGCGGCGAACTTCGAGGCGGCCGTGATGGGCCTCGGCGACGCGCCGCGCAATGGTGAGACCGAGTCCGACGCCGGTGTTCCGCGTCGTGTAGAAAGGTTCGGTCGCGCGAGCCACGGCGTCTTCGTCGAAGCCGTGGCCGCTGTCGCGAAACTCAATCAGCAGCTCGGGCGTGCCGTTGGCATCGGATTCCGAGCGCACCGTTACAGAAATGCGGCGGGACGAACCGGTGCTCGATTGTAAGCCGTTGAGGAAAATCTCCTCCAGCGCGTGCGCGAAGCTCGCGCGGTTGCAGCGGAGAAAAACCGGCGGCAGATCACTCTTTATCTCCAGCGTGCCCTCGCCGCTCGCGTAAGCGCGGGAGCGGTCGAAGCTCGCCCGCAGCAGTTCGTCGAGCGGTGTGAGTTCGGCCGCCGACTGATCCGAGCGGGCGAGCAACAGCATCTGATCGGTGAAGCGTTGGATGCGCTGCGTCTCGCGACCGAGCGCGGAGCGGAGCGAGTCGCGAAACTCCGGTTCGCCGATCTGCTCGTTGAAAAGCTGCGCGTGCGTGGTGAGCGGCACCAGCGAATTGCGGATTTCGTGAGCGAAACGCCGCGCAATCACGCTGATGAGCTTGAGATTGGACGACTCGATCTCGGCGCGCTGCGCCGCGCGGACCTGCGTGAAATCCTCCAGCAGCAACATCGCGGTGCGCGGCAGCTTCGGATTGGTGCCGAGCGGGATGATCGTGGCGCGGCAAACGCGACCGGAGCCGTCGCTCGCTTCATGGAAGAAAGGCTCGATCGTCGCGCCCTTTTCGACCGCGGCGTGGAGTTGCCGCGTGATCGCGGCCGGTAGTTGCGTGAGATCGAACGGACCTTTGGCGCTGGCCTCCACGAAACCGTGGATCGCGCGATTCGCGTAGAGCACTTGTTGGTGAGGTCCGACCACGAGTGCGCCCACGGTCAGGCCGTTGAGCACGTCGCCCAGCAATTGGTGACTGCCGCGAAGCTGGTGGTGCAGCCAGCTGTTTTTCACCGCGACCCCGAGCTCTTCGAGCAGGTGATAAACGAGGAGAAGCTCGCTGTCGGAATACTCGCCGCCCGTGATGCGGCCACCGAGCACCGCGACGCCGAGCGTGCGCTCGCGATCGTTGACGGGAATGGCTACGTGACCGCCCAGCACTTCGAACTCGCGCCACGCCTTCGCATCCGGCGTGGGGCCGCTGGTCGTTTGGGCGCGGAGAATCTGCGGATGCAGCGTGAGTTGCCGGCCGAGACCGCTGCGCCGCGAGAGTGCGAAGCATTCCATCAAATCCGCGGGCAATCCCACGGCAGCGACGCAGGCGAGCCGGGTTTTGTCCACCGTCGCGCCGGTGTCGGGCAGCGCGTCGTTGGCGCTCGGTTCGAGAAAGATCGCGATGCGCGTGATCCCGATCACTTCGCGCAGCTTAAGAATGAAGTGCTGCGTGAGCTGCCGGTAGTCGAGCGAGTAGCTCAGCACTTGCGAGATGTCGCGCAGCACTTCGAGCGCGGACGAGAGCACTTCATTGCGACCGGCGAGCGAGCGGGTGGGGGCCGGTTCGGGCGCGAGGGAAAAGGCCTGGTTTGCGGCCGCGCGGGCGGTCAGGCGCGTGAGCGCGGACGCGAGCGCGGCGACATCGGCCGGCTGAAACAACACGCTGTCGGCGCCGGCGGAGAGCACTTGGGTCTGGCTTTCCGGCGGCACTCCGGCCGGAAGCACGACCACGATGACCACGTCGGGAGCGGCGTCGCGCGCGGCTTTGATTTCCTGCGGGAGATCGACGTCCACCGCAGCGGGCAAAAGCAGACACGCTTCGAACGCGCCGGCTTTGAGCGGACCCACCACGTCCGTGAGACGTTCGCGGTGCACTGCTTGAAAGTCGGCGGATGAAGACAGCGCGGAGGACAGGTGCTGCGCTTGCGATGAGTCTTCGGTGATGAGGAGAAGCCGGATCACATCCGTAGAATGTGCGCATCAAGCGACGCCCCGGCTCGATGAGCAAGCGCGAAGTCCCGTAGAAGCGGGCTAAATTTGCGCCGCGCGCGGGAGTTGCTCATTGCCATGCGCGCAGGGATTCCCTCACTCGACGCTGGCCGACCGCAATGATTGCCGACTCCTCGCACGTCCAAGCAGGACAAATACGCACGGACTTCGTCAGCTTCCCGAATCGCGCCGGCTTGAACATCGCCGCGTGCATCGATCACACCGGTGATCTCCGCGGGCGGCCATGGGTTGTTATTACGCCTAAATACGGCGAGACGAAGAAGAACAACCTGCAGACTGCGTATTACCTCGCACTCAACGGCGTGAACGTTCTTCGCTTCGATCTCGCCAATCACGTCGGCGAGAGCGAGGGGCAGATGCCGCTGTTCACGATTCCGGGCGCGGTGGACGACATCCTCGCGGCCTACGATTATCTCGAAAAGGAAATCGGCGTCTCCGGCGCGGGCCTGCTCGCCAATTCGCTCTCCGCGCGCATGGCGATCCGCGCCACCGCGATCGATCCGCGCATCACGTATCTGGTGTCGCTCGTCGGCGTGGTGAACGTGCAGCGCACGTTGACCATCGTCTATCAGGAGGACGTCGTGGCCAACTTCATCGCGGGCAAGCGCTGGGGCATCAACGACGTGCTCGGCTTCGATATCGATTTTGAGAATTTTCTCGGCGCGCTCGTGGCAAGCGGTCTCCACACGCTCGAGGGCACGGCGACCGATCTGGCGCGCGTGCAGGTGCCGGTGGCGTTTCTCTCCGCGCAGAACGACGCGTGGGTCGACATTGCCGACGTCGAGGCCGTGGTCGCGCGCGGGCGCACCTGTGTTTTTCGTCCGATCAAGGACGCGATGCACGAGGTCCGCGAAAATCCCGAGGCGGCCGAGCGGGCGTTTCGGGAGTTGGTCGCGCTCTGTCTCTCGTGGGCGCGGAAGACCGACATCACGCCCGCCGAGGTGCTGGTGCCCGACAAGAAGCTCTACCTCCGCCAAAACAAGATCGAGCGCGAGCGCTTCCGCCGCGCGGGCCCGCAGCCGATCAACGAGACGGATTTTTGGAGCCGCTATCTCGGCAAATACGAGTTCTTCCAGCAGGTCGACGTCTACCAGTATTACGTCCAGCTCATCGGCGGCCTGCTCGGGCCGTTCCGACCCAAGGACGTGCTGCTCGACGCCGGTTGCGGCAATGGACTCTTCGGCCTGTGGGCGTTGCGGCAGTTGCTCGAACAACAGCCCGAGCCGCTCGATCCGCCGCCGGTTTACGTCGGCATCGATCTCACGAGCAAGGGTCTGCTCGACGCGCTTTCCAAGCACGACGAAATCCGCGCCCAGCTCGAGCAACGCGCTCCGGAGCGCGCCTCGCGCATGGGGCTCGCCTACGTGCAGATGGACCTCGATCAGTTCGGCGGTTTTCGCGCCGCGGAGGAGGGTTTGGTCGATTTCGCGCCCAACACCTTCGATAAGATCTGCTGCTCACTGCTGATCTCGTATCTGAAGCGCCCGCAGGATCTGCTGCGTCAGCTTCATCGCGTGCTCAAGCCCGGTGGCCGCATCGTGGTCACGAGCATGAAGCCATTTGCCGATCTGTCGGATCTCTACCGACGCTACGTCGAGGGCAACGACTCGGAGGAGCAGGTCGAATCGGCGCGCGATCTCCTGCGCGCCGCCGGCAAGATCAAGGTCAAGGAAGAGCAGGGCTACTATACGTTTTTCTCCGGCGACGAGTTGTGTGAAGCGATGCTCGCCGCCGGATTCCGCTCGCCGACGGCCACGATGGGCTTCGGCAACCAGGCGACCGTGGTCTCCGCGGAGAAATGATCTTCTACTGCCTTCTGTCTTCGCTGCTCAACGCCGTCGCGAGCTTGGTGCTCGGGGTGGTGGTGATCTCGAAGAAGCCGCGCGAGCCGCGCACGCTCACGTTTGCGGGCGTCACGCTGGGCGTCGCGACGTGGTCGGCCGGATATTTTCTGTGGCAACTCGCGCCCGATGCCGGCACCGCGCTGGCCTACTGCCGCTTTTTCTCGGCCGCGGCGATCGTCATCCCGATCTGTTATTTTCACTTCGCCACGAAACTCACCGGGCGTGAGCGCCGGCGCGAAGTGCTCGTCGGTTATGCGGTGACGGCGCCGTTCGTGCCGCTCTCGTTCACCGGAGACATCGTGCGCGATGTCGCGCCGAAAATGATGTTTCCGCACTGGCCGGAGCCAGGCGCGCTGTATCCGCTCTATCTCGCGGTGTTCTTTTATTTCCTGATCCGGAGCTGGCACCTGCTGTATTTCGAATACCGGATGTCGCGCTTCATGCGCCGCAACCAGCTCCTCTACGTGCTGGCCTATACGGTGACCGGTTTCGCGGGCGGCGCGACGAACTTTCTGCTGTGGTATGACGTTCCCATCCCGCCGATCGGAAACATCTTTGTCGGCGCCTACATGGCGGGCGTGGGCTACGCAGTCGTTCGGTTCCGGCTGATGGATTTCAACCTGCTCGTTGCGCGTGTCGCCGGCTACGGCGTGCTGGCGGCGGTCCTGGCGCTGGTGATCCCCGGATTGTATGCGCTCGTGCTGCTGTTGCCGGTGCAGGGCATCGGGATTGTGCCGCTGTTCTTCGTCTCTTTCCTCGTGGTGAGCTCGTTGTTTTGGCTCATCCCGCTGCTACGCCGTCGTCTGGACGTGCTCCTTGAAACGCGGGTGATGGGCGCGCGGCTGCCCAATCGCGAGATGCTGCGCCATCTCGCCGTCACGCTCAGCTCCGCGCAGGGTGAGGCCGCGCTTTTTCTCACCGCGGCAAAAGGCATCGGCGAGGCGCTGGAGGTGAGTGACGTCGGTGTTTATACGCGCACGGAGTTTGAAACTGATTTTGCCCGGCGCGCCGGCGGCGTGAAGCTGGTGAGCTTCCCGCAAAAATCTCCGCTGGCCGTCCGCCTGCAGGAAACCGGGCGCAGCGTTTTGCTCGACGAGGTGGAGCACGATGGCCCCGCGCAGACGCGCGCCTACTTTCTGGAACTTCGCCGCAAGCAGGGCATCGAGCTTGCGGTGCCGATCCTTGGCGACCGGTTTTTCTACGGCTTCTTCACGCTCGGCGCGCGACGCGGTCAGGCGCTCTTTAACGAAGTCGACGTCTCGCTGGTTGAGGCCATCGGTCTCCAGGTCGGACTCAATCTCCGCGCGCGCCAGCTCGAGCGGCAGGCCAGCCAGTCGGAGAAGCTGATCTCGCTCGGCACCCTCGCTGCCGGTCTCGCGCACGAGCTGCGTAATCCGCTCACTTCGGTGCAGACGTTTTCCGCGCTGCTGCGCGAGCAGCGGCCCGATCCGGAAGCGCTGCAGGAGTTCGCGGGCGTCGTGCAACGCGATGTCAACCGCATCGCCAGCATCGTCGAAAACGTCTCCGCCTTTGCCGAAAGCAACAAGGTCGCCATGACCGCCGTCGCGATCGGCGAGGTGCTGCGCACGGTCACCGACATCCTTCGTCCTGATTTCGAACGCACCAAGATCGAGCTTCGTCGTGCTCGACGTTCCGCCGATCACGGTGAGGGGCAACCACGGGCAACTGCTTCAAGTATTCATCAACCTGATACAGAATGCGCTCCAGGCGCTCGAAAACCGCCCGGGCTCGCGCGTCATGGTGTCCGTGGCGAGTCGGTCCGCCGACGTGCGCAAGCCGATCGTCACGATCTGCGTGGCCGACAACGGCCCGGGCATCGATCCGGCGCTGTTGCCGCACATCTTCGAGCCGTTCATCACCACGAAAGCCACCGGCCAGCGTCGCGGCGGCGGCGGCATGGGACTCGGGCTCGCCATCGTGAAGCGACTCGTGCAACACCACGAGGGCGAGATTGAGGCCGTCAGCGATCCCGGTCGCGGCACCACGTTCCGCGTTCACCTGCCACTTCTTTCCTGACATGTCGCCTGTCGTTCCCACCGTGCCCGTCGATGGACCCGCCGCCTTGCGCGCACTCGCCCGCGCGTTCGGCCAGTTTCACGATTTCGGAAATTTCGTGAGCGCGCTCTCCGCCGCGTTGGAGAAATCCGCCGTCTTCGAAAAGACCACGCTGCTGCTCGAACGAAATCTCGCCGAAGGTGCGGCGCCCTTTTCTCCGGGCTCGCTTACGCTGCCGGTTTCGATGGGCCCGCAACGCCTCGGCGTCGTCCAGGTTTCAGGCGATTCCGCGACGCGCCTCTTCGGTCCCGAGGACCTGCACCTGATGGCTGGTCTCGCCGATTTTCTCGGCGCCGTGCTCGGCCAGTCGCTTCGTTTTCAAGAAGCGGAGAAAGCCCGCGAGCTTCTGCGGTTTCTCCTCAATCAGGCGCCGGTCGGCATCGCGGCGTATGGCGAGGATCTGCGTCCGATCGTCAGTAACGATCTCGCCACGCGCTGGCTCGCGGGGCTCACGCTGCCCGCCGAGTTGTTAACCGGCGAGGGCGGGGGCTTCCATCTCCAGACCGGCGGCAAACTGATCTACGGCGAGGCGCGGAAAATTGCCGGCGACACCAGCGGCTCGATCCTTCTCGTGCTGCACGATCTCACGCTCGATCAGGTGCGCCTGCTCGAACTCCTGAAACGCGACACCTACCGCGCGCTTGCCGAGCACGATGTTGTTTCGTTTGCGATCATCGAAAGCCCGCAGGTGCAGGACGGCGTGCTGCGCGCCTTGCCCGCCGTGCGGGCACAACTCACTGCGACGGAAGCGGCCGGTCCTTACGATGCGCATCGGATTGCGCTCGTGTTCCGCGGTGCGAGAGCGCTGCAGGCACGGGCGCGCTTGCGCACGTTACGCGCGGCGCTCGGCTCCGGACCGCTCCGGCTCGGCCTGGCCGAACTCGGACGCAACGGAAACTCGCCGGAAGCGCTGCTCGATGCCGCGCTGCAGCAACCGCAGGATTTCGACGCCGCGCTCCGCGCGCGCATTCTCGTGCACGACGAGAATCCCGACGTCGCGCAGTCGTTCGCCCTGTTTCTGGGCAAAGAATTTCAGGTGGTCGTCAGCACTCAGACGGAGGAGGCGCTGAAGCGGGTGCGACAAGAACCGTTCGAAGCGATCGTGACCGAACTCGAACCGCGCAACGGCCCGGCCGGACTCGACGTGCTCGCCGAAGCCAGCGCCGCGCAGCCCGGTATCCAAGGTTTCATTACAACCCTGCGCGCTCCGCTCACCAGCGGAATTCCGGCGGAGATTCCGCTGATCGAAAAGCCCTTCGATATCTCGGCGATCACCGCTCTTTTCAGGCAACGGCTCACCGTCGTGGCGAAGTGAGATCGCTGCCACGACGCGGTGCGTCCCGTGTCGTGCCCAAGTTCGGACCGAGTCACGCCAAAGTGCGTCCACGGTCGTGCCAAGGTGCGTCCCGAGTCGGGACAAGGTGCGGACAGGGTCGAGCCACGGTGCGCACCGGGGTGGGACGCGGTGCGGCGTGAGTCGCGTCAGCGTTTTTTCTTCTGTGCGCGCAGCGTGAAGCGCGGGCGGACGTCCGAAAGGAGTTTCATCGCGCGGGCTTCGGCGCGGCGCATTTCGCGTTTCTTCGCGGGTTGCAGGTCGTCGTAGCCGGCGAGGTGCAGCCAGCCGTGCACGACGTAGAGCGTAAGTTCGCTCGAGAAGTCGCGTCCGTGTTCGCGCGCGTAGGCCGCGGCGGTGTCGGCGGAGACGCAAATCTCGCCCGCCGAACCGGCGCCAGGCGGAAGGCCGAGCGCGGTGTCGCCTTCGAAGGTGATCACGTCGGTCGTGGTGGGATCGTCGAGAAAATCGGCGTGAAGCTGCGCGAGCGCGCGATCGGTGAGGAACGCGAGCGAGAGTTCGCCGGCGGGGCAGCCGCCACGGAAGAGCGCGCGGTGCGCGTCGAGCGTCGCGATCACTTCGAGAACGGCGGCGCGGCTGAAGCGAAGGCGCGGGTGGCGGTTGCTGATGCTGACCGCGCGCTCGATGGGCGCGGCGGCGGCCGAAGAAGAGCGAGCGCGGCTCATGCCTTGGCTTGGGCGGGTTTGGAGTCGCTGCCCGGGTAGGGCACGCGCGAGTGGAGCATGTTGAGCAGCGTGAACTGGAAGCTGTTTTTGATGCGGGCGATTTCCACGAAAGTGAGCGGAGCTTCGTCGAGCTGGCCGTCACGGATACGATCCTGCACGACCTGATCGATGAGTTCGCTGAGTTGGGCCGGCGTGGCTTCGCGAAGCGAGCGCGAGGCGGCTTCGACGCCGTCGGCGAGAGAGATGATGGCGCTCTCCTTGAACTGCGGGCGCGGGCCGTCGTAGCGGAACGCATCTTCGGGCACGGTGGCGGCGCTGCCCGAACTGGACTGCGTGGCCTGCACGGCGCGGTGGTAGAAATAGCGGACGAGCGTGGTGCCGTGGTGCTGGCGAATGACATCGCGCACGGCGCGCGGGAGTCGGTGTTTGCGGGCAAGCTCCACGCCGTCGGTGACGTGTTGCTTGATCATGCGCGCGGATTCCTCGGGCGTGAGCACGGTGTGCGGGTTGATCCCGTCACGCTGATTCTCGGTGAAGAACGCGGCGTGCGCGGTCTTGCCGATGTCGTGGAAAAGCGCGCACGTGCGGACGAGGAGAGCGTTGGCGCCGATCGCGCTCGCGGCATTTTCGGCGAGTTGCGCGACGACGAGCGAGTGGTGGTAAGTGCCCGGCGCATCCATCTGCATGCGGCGCAGCAGCGGATGATTGTAGTCCGTGCACTCGAGCAGCGTGATGTCGGTGGTGCGCTTGAAGAGCGATTCGAGCACGGGCAACAGGCCGACCACAGCGATGCCGGTGAGGAGACCGGTGACGACACCCGCGGTCATCTGGCGGAGCAACGTGTCCATCGCGGTCTGTTCGGCGATGGCGATGAGCGCGGCGAAGACCGCGATCGTGAGGCCGCCGGCGCCGGCCGCGCGCACGACTTTGCCACGCTGGTGAGCGTCGCGGGAGAAGAAGATCGCGATGAGCGAAGAGAGGAACGTGATGACGACGAGGTCGAGGCGGTTGCCGTAGATGACGCCGGTGAAGATCGAGATCAGCAGCGCCATGAAGATCGCCGAGCCCGCATCGATCAGGATCGCGACGATCAGCGGGGCGAGCGCCGTCGGTGCGACGTAGGGCAGGGTCGATGACCACGCGCTATCGCGCAGGATAAACTCGGCGCCGCCGAGCGAGTAATTGGCGCGGACGAGGGCGAGATTGATGATGACGACGAGCGCGAGCAGACCGAGGCGGACGTTGCTCTGCAGCGTCTCCGGATCCTCGATGCGGATGTAGATGACCGACGCGAGAACCATCGCGAGCACGAGCAGCACGCGGCCAAAGAGCAGGCGGTGTTCGTCGAGGCGGAGTTCCTTGTGCTCGTGGAGGAAGTTCCGTTGCGCGAGGAACATCTCGTATTGCTCGGGCGTGACCCGCTCGCCGGGTTCGATGATCGTCTGACCGCGGACCACGTTGACTACGACCGGCTTCAACCGGCTGACTGCGAGCGCTTCGCGGGCCTCGGAAGCTTCGCGGTCGAAAACGAGATTGGGCGCGAGGCCGTTGCGGAAGAGGCGGAAGAGCGCGGACTGGGCATTACGCGGGAGTCCTTCGGAGGCGAGATTGACGCGGAGGACGGTGAGCGCGTCTTCCATGGATTGCACGGGGCGCTGCGAGATCTGTCCGTTGGGCCGCACGATCTGGAGGATGGTCGCGCTGGTCGGACCGGCGTTGCCGAAAGAGCCGTCCTGCACGCCTTGCTCGTAAAGATCGCTGAGCGCCGCGAAACCGTTTTCAAACAGTGCGAGTCGCGCCTTCGCGTCGCCCGCGGAAAGAATTGCAGCGAGGTCATCGACGCTCACGCGATAGGAGCCGCGGGAGTTGAACGACTCGGCGATCGCGCCGAGTTCGGCGCGGGCTTCGGCGATGCCCGGAGCTTTGGCCTCATGCTGCTGCTCGTAGAGTTCGAGCTGGGAAAGGAGATCGCGCGCGGCTGCTTCGAAGATCTGCAGCTGCTCCATCTCGAGACGGTAGACGGGCGGGACGCGGTTGAGCAGTTGTTCGCGCGCAATCCGGGTTTTCTCTTCGCTCTCGTAGGAGAAGGATGTGTTGGCGACCACGCGGGTCGTCGCGATCTGGTTGGGCTGAACCGGGATCGTGAGCGTGTTCATCCACAACGAACTGATCGCAACGATCGCGACCACCGTGGCGATGAAGATGAGGCCCGCGACCAGGCGGCTGCGGTCGAGGAAATCCAGGGTGGGCGACGAGCCGTCGCGCCGCCGCGGACGGGAGCCTAGGCCGCCGAGCAGGAGCTTGAGTTGATCTCGAACGGACATGGAAAAACGTGGGTGGGCTCAGGCGCGATCGGCCGTGCCGCCGACCGGATTGCGATACGATTCGTAGGCGTCGATGATCCGCTGCACGAGCGGATGGCGGACGACGTCGGTGCCACTGAAGGTGTGGAAATCGATGCCCGGGATGTCGCGCAGGATGTGGCGCACTTCGAGCAGGCCGGAGAGCTTCGAGCGCGGCAGGTCGATCTGCGTGATGTCGCCGGTGATCACCATGCGGGACTCTTCGCCGAGGCGGGTGAGGAACATCATCATCTGCTCCGGCGTGGTGTTTTGCGCCTCGTCGAGCACGATGAATGCGTTGGCCAGCGTGCGACCGCGCATGTAGGCCAGCGGCGCGATCTCGATCACGCCCTTTTCCGTGAGACGGGAAACGTCCTCGGGATCGAGCATGTCGTGCAACGCATCGTAGAGCGGACGCAGGTAGGGGAGAATTTTTTCCCGCAGATCGCCGGGCAAAAACCCGAGCGCCTCGCCGGCCTCGACTGCGGGACGCGTGAGGATGATGCGCTGCACCTGATTCTTGAGCAGCGCGGAAACCGCCGCGGCCATCGCGAGGTAGGTCTTGCCCGTGCCGGCGGGGCCGACGCCGAAAACCACCGGGTGCTCGAGCATCGACTTCAGATAGAGTTTTTGGCCGAGCGTTTTCGGGACGATGCTCTTGCGGTTCGTCGGGATGACGAGCGGCTCGGAAAACAACTCGCGCAACTGCTCGCCTTCGCCCCGCGAGAAGGCGTCGGTGAGCCGGTGAAAATCCGCCGTGCGGATCGTCATGCCTTGGCCGCGGGCGTCGTTGAGAAACGTGAACAGCGCCTCGGCGCGACCCACCGGCTCAGCGGAACCGTCGATCTTCAGGAACGCGTCGCGAGAAACCAGTTTCACGCCGAGCGCGCGCTCGGCGTAGGCGAGGTTGTCGTCACGACCGGCGTAGAGCGCCTCGAGATGGCGAGGCGAGGGAAGTGGAGCGTTTTGGCGGAAGAGGAGGTGGGCATGATGCGGCAGCAGCGTGGATCACGCGGCTGCGAGTTCGCGGGCCACGCTGGTGAGGCGTTCCCACGTCGAATCCAACGCCTGCGGAAGCGTGCGCGTCTGACCGAGCACGGGCATGAAGTTGGTGTCGCCGTTCCACCGCGGCACGATGTGGCCGTGGAGGTGGGCGATGCTCCCGCCGGCGGCCGAGCCGAGATTGAAGCCGACGTTGAAACCGTCGGGCTTCAGCGCGGCGCCGAGCAGGCGCTTACCGAAAATAATCGTCTCCATGAGGTCCGCCCGCTCGGCCGAGTTCAGCGCCTCCAACTCGACCACCTCGCGGAACGGCACCGCCAGCAGGTGTCCCGGGTTGTAGGGAAACCGGTTGAGGATGAGGTAGGAGAGGGAAGTGCGATGCACGATCAGAGCCGCGCGGTCATCCCCGAGCGCGGGAAGTTCCGAAAACGGTCGCTTCATCGAATCCGGATAGCGTGGCGCCTGGATGTATTCCATGCGCCAGTAAGCGTGAAGCTGCTCCATGGGTGAGAACGAAAGGTCGGAGCAAAAGGGCAGACTTGGGCGAAGTCAAAGCCTGTAGCCGTTCGTTTTTCGCGGGCAGCCGGAGACAATTTAACCCTTTCGGTGCGGGGTATAAGCACCGCCAAAAGTGAGGGATTTGCGGCTTGCGCTTGCTTTATATGACGATCGACATTTTATGCGCGTCACATGCGTTACCCGCCTTCTCACAAACTCGCCACCCGGCGCCGCATCGTGGCGGCGGCCAGCGCGGCGTTTCGCGAGCAAGGCGTTGCCGAGACGGGACTTGATGACGTCATGCGGCGCGCGGGTCTCACGCACGGCGGGTTTTATTCTCACTTTTCCGATAAGTCCGAGCTGATCGCCGAGGCGTGCGCGGACGCCTTTGAGGCGGCGGTGCCCAATCTCGACCGGATCGCGTCGATGCCCACGGCCGCCCAACGCGCCCGGCTCCTCATCGATAGTTATCTCGCCGTGCGCCACCGCGATAATCGCGGCGCGGGCTGCTTGCTGGTGGCCGTTGGCGCCGACATGGCCCGGCTCCGCGGGTCCGCGCGCACGGGTTATACGCAAGGGTTTCGGCGTCACCTCGATCGGTTGTGCGCCGCGCTGCGACTCGACGAACGTCCCGAGGAAAACCGCGAGCGCGTGCTGCGCCTGCTCAGTTCTCTGGTGGGCGCGCTTTTGCTTGCGCGTGCGATCGACGATGAAAGCGCGAGCACCGCCATGCTCGCGTCAATTCGCCGTCAGTTGCGCGACGAGTTTTGCCGCGAATCGTCGAAACGCGCGACTTCGCGACCGGCCCCGGCCGGCGGATTTTTGCCGTCGCACGACTTCTTTCTGTCCGTCTAACCTCTTTCTTTTTTATGAGCCAAACCTCCGTCTCTTCGCGCCGCGTGGTCATCACGGGCCTGGGTGCAGTCACGCCGTGCGGTAATACCGCCGCGGATACGTGGGCCTCGCTGATCGCCGGTCGCAGCGGCTTGGGTCGCATCACCCGTTTCGATCCCACCGGTTGCAACGCCCAGATCGCCGGCGAAGTGCGCGACTTCGACCCAACGCGCCCGCTGCCGACGCCGCTCTTCCCGCGTGGTGCCGGCAGCGAGCCGTTCACGCAGGTCCTGACGCCGAAAGACGTGAAGAAATTCGGTCGCTTCACCCATCTCGGCGCCGCTGCGGCGGTTGAGGCGTATGCGGATTCCGGACTCGATGCGCACCGCGCCTCGCTCAACGCCGAACGCATGGGCGTAAACCTCGGCGTCGGTCTCGGTGGCCTGCCTGAAATGGAAGCCACGCACGACACGTGGAAAGCCGGCGGCTACCGCAAGATTTCGCCGTTCTTCATCATCCAGATCGCGCCCAATCTGCTCGCCGGACAGGTGAGTCTCTTGCTCGATTTTCGCGGACCCAACATGAGCGTCGCCTCCGCGTGTGCGACCAGCGGTCACGCCCTGGGCGAGGCCGCCGCCGCGATCGCGCGCGGTGATGTCGACGTGATGCTCGCGGGCGGCTCCGAGTCGACTGTGACTCCGCTCGCCATCGGCGCCTTTGCGCAGATGCGCGCACTCTCCACGCGCAACGACGCTCCCGAAAAAGCGTCGCGTCCCTACGATGCCGATCGCGACGGCTTTGTTCTCTCGGAAGGCTCCGTCGTCTTCGTGCTCGAAGAACGCGAGCAAGCCCTCAAGCGCGGCGCCCGCATTTACGCCGAGTTCCTCGGCTACGGCGCGTCGGCCGATGCGTATCACCTTTCCTCGCTCGCGCCCGGTGCCGAAGGCTCTGCGCGTGCGATGAAGGCCGCGATCGCGCGCTCCGGACTTTCGCCCAATGACATCGACTACGTTTCCGCGCACGCGACTTCCACGCCTGGCGGCGACGGCGAAGAAGCCACTGCGATCGCCACCGTGTTTGCGGACAACAAAGCCAACCTCCACGTGAGCGGCGTGAAATCGATGGTCGGTCACCTCCTCGGTGGCGCCGGCGCGATGGGCGCCTTTGCCGCGACCAAGGCCGTGCACGAAGGCATCATCCCGCCGACGATCAACCTCGACAACGTCGACCCCGCATGCGCCGCGCTCGGCCTGAACTTCACGCCGAACACCGCGGTGAAGAAGGAAGTCCGCGCCGCGCTCGCCAACAGCTTCGGTTTCGGCGGCACCAACGCCTCCGTCGTGGTCGGCCGCGCCTAAGCGCAGTTGGCCCCACACGCATCGTTTGCCAAAGCCGGAAGGGACGGCATGGGGAGCCGTCCCTGCTGTATCCATCCTCAGGATACCACGGTTTGAGGGGACGCGCACCGAGTTGCGGTAGGATCCGCACTCTGTCGCGACCGCTCCCGCATGGTGACGCGACTTCGTTGCGCAGATGGAGCCGCGGCGCCCCCGCCGCGGCTTTTGCGTCGCAAACGGGACGCACGCATCGCGTTCCATGATCGAATGGACGCGGCTCGCGCGGACCGTTCGGAGAGCCGTCGTTGCCTCATGGTAAGACCATGGAGCCTGTCATTCTGAGCGAAGCGAAGAATCCAGTTGGAGAATCGCTTTCGGATTTCTCCATGCCTGTGACGACCTCGCGATCGCGGCGGATCGTGCCGACGCCGATACCGTAGGAGAGGCCGAAGCCCACGCCCGCGATGAAGATGAACGGCACCAAATGGCGCACGAAATGAGCGCAGGATCGAGTGGACGGCTACGCCGCGCGAAGTGGATTCTTCGCTTCGCTCAGAATGACAAAGCAGGGGCGTTTGCGTCCATGTCCGCATTGCCGTGAGCCCCCGGTGCGCACCCTGGCGCGACTCGGTGCGCACTTCGTCCCGATTCGAGCCGCATCACGCGGCATCCCCGTCCGCACCTTCCCTCGACGATGGCCGCACCTTGTTCCGACCGTGTCCGCACCGCTGCACGACCCGTTGCGGATCTTGGCGCGATCCGGTGCGCACACGACCGCGACTCGGCTCACGCGTGGCTCACCACAATGTCAACTAATAGTTGACATTGTATTCGGCGAGCGAAGGTGCGGGTGGGTTTCATAGTTGTGTGACAAGGGCTGGGGCTTGATCCGCGGCGGGGTGTCGTCAGAAAGGCGGGCGAATGTCCACTTCGCTGAAAAAGGTTTTGGAGGCGCTGTCGCCTTCGCTGTTGGTTGGTCTTGTCGTGACGGGAGCGTTTTTCGCCTTCGTGGCGTGGGACCAGTCGCACTGGTGGCAGTTGAAAGAGGACTACTCGTTCGGCTGGCTGGTGCCGGTGTTCGTGGCGTTCGTGGTTTACGATCGCTGGGCACGCATCACGGAGGCGGCGCGCGCGTGTGCCGCCGACGGAAGCGCCCGGGCGGTCGGCTTCGGCGCCATGCTGTTGAAGCTGGCGGTGTGGGCCTCGATCGTGGGCGGCGCGGGCATGTTTTTGCTCGGCGCGCTTTATCGCGCGGGCGCGGGCACATCGCAACCGAGCACGCTGGCGTTGACGATCGGTGCGGTCGGGCTGGGCGTGGGCGCGATCTTTCTGAACGCGCCGTCGGCGGCGTCGGTCACGCCGGTGCGTTTTTGGCGCGACGCGCGGCTGCAGTTGCTCGCGTGGTTCACGTTTCCGCTGCTCGTGTGGCTGATCTCGGCGCCGATGGTCTCGGTGGTGGAGCGGGAGTTGAATTTGTTTCTGCTGCGCAAGGTCGTGGCGGTGGTCTCGTTCGTGTTCGAGACGCTCGGGCTGCCGATCGAGCAGCGTGGCAATGTGCTGCTCTTGCCGTCGGGCAGCGTGGGCGTGGAGGACGCGTGCTCGGGCATCCGCTCGCTGACGGCGTGCTTGTTCGCCGGATCGTTTCTCGCGGCGGTGTTTTTGGAAAAGTGGTGGAAAAAAATCCTGCTCGTGGGCTCGGCGATGCTGCTCGCGTTTATCACGAATCTCGGGCGCGGACTCTTCCTCACGAGCTGGGCGTATCGCAACGGCGCGGACTCGATCGGCGGCACGGTGCACGATGTCGCGGGCTACGCGGTGCTCGGCGTGACCGTGCTCGGTCTGCTGTGCCTGTTGCCGTTGATGAATCTCGGCAGCGAACCCGAGCCGGTCGCCTCGGCGGAAACAAAACGCGAGTGAGGGGAGCGCTCAGCGGTGCGGCGTCGCGACGAAGATCTGCGCGCGATTGCCGTGCAGGAATTTCGCGGCGGCGGCGTTGACTTCCTTCAGCGTGATGGAGCGCAGATCCGCTTCGCGCGTGCGTGGCCAGTCGAGGCGGAACGGCTCGCTCTGCGCCGGCGTCACGATGTGGTAGAGCCAGTAGCTGTTGTTGCGCAGTCGGGTGGGATTCTCGGCGATGCGCGGCTCGATCTCGGCGTGCAGGTCGTCGAGCGTGGCGCCGTTGCGGCGAAAGTCTTCGGCGATGCGTGCGACGAGTTTGGCGAGTTCGCTGGCATCCTGCGGATGCGCGGAAAGCGTGATGATCAGGTAACCGTCGTCACGGATGGTGTCGTCGGTCCACAAATCGGAATCGGGATCGTAGGTGGCGCCGAGTTTTTCGCGGATCTCGCGGCGCACGCGATTTTGCAGGATGCCGGCCACGGTATCGACGACGCGCTGCTGACGAATTTGCATGAGCCCGGAAACGGGCCACTGCACGCGGACGAGAGCGCGCGGGATCGGACTGTCCACTTGCGCGGTCCAGGAGCCGGCCTTGCGAGTAAAAGGAACGAGCTTGAGCGATGAAGTGCCGGCGGGCAGCGGACGGCGCGGCAGCGCGCCGAGCGTGCGGGCCACGCGGTCGATCGTTTCCTCAACGTCGAAATCGCCCACCAGCCCGAGCTCGATCGAACCGCGGTGCACCTCGCCCTCGATCCAGGTCATGAGTTCGCTGAGCGTGCGCGAGGCGGTTTGCGGGTAGGGCGGCAAGGCCAGGCGGGGATCGTCGCGCGAGATCGTGCGGAGGGCGAGGAAGTTGAGCGCGGAGGCCGGGTCGTATTGGATTTCTTGATACGCGCTGATGATCTTGGAGTGCGCCGCGGCAAACTCGCGGGGGCGCCACGCCGGATCCGAGACGTAGGCCTGCAGGAGCAGCAGGAGATCGGGCAGCGATTCGCGATCGGAGGCGCCGGTGAGCGTGAATGCGGTGGATTCGGCGGCGAAGCCGAGCGAGAGATTACGTTCGGCGGTGAAGCGCTGGAGCTCGGAGTTGTCGTGGCGACCGACGCCGGCGTCGTTGAGGTAGGGCGCGGCGAGGAGTGCGAGCCCGGGGAGATCCTTTGGCTGGCTGAGTCGGCCGCGACCGACGCGGGCGCGGACCTGGATCAGGTTGCGGTTGAAATCGGTGCGCTTGAGGTTGAGCCGCACGCCGTTGGCGAACTCGACGAGGTGGATATCGAGATCGGCCACGTGACTGCGCGCGCGAATCGTGCCTGCGGTTTCATAGGGCGCGTAAGCGAGCGTGGTCGGCTGCGGACGCGGCAGCGGCGGGAGCGGCCCGAGCAGGCCGGACTTGAAGACCGAGACGATCTCGTGGGCA
The DNA here is from genome assembly GCA_024707325.1 of Opitutus sp. Taxonomy (GTDB): domain Bacteria; phylum Verrucomicrobiota; class Verrucomicrobiia; order Opitutales; family Opitutaceae; genus Opitutus. The sequence continues at coordinate 2,341,562 of JANPZY010000001.1, forward strand.
GCGTCGGCGAGCTGGAGATTGCTCAGCATGAAAAAGACGCGGAGCGCCCTGCGCCCAGATCTCGCGGGCGACCGCACGGGCGCGCTCGGGCGTCATCGTGGCGAGCACGGTGTCGTTGAGTTCCTTCGCCTGCGCCCACGAAGAGGGCACGCGATCGAGCGCGAAGGCGAAAACCAGTTGGTCGGCGAGGGTGCGGGACGATTCGGTGGCCTCGGCGATGGCGGCGTAGTCGAAGCGGCGGCGAATCAATCGCATGCCGGCGGCGATTTCCTCTTCGCTGAAACCTTGCTCGGTCGCGCGGCGATACTCGCGGGCAAGAGCGGCGACCGCGGTGCGCCAGTGGAGCGCGGCGCAATCGATGTGGAGCGTGAAACTGGTGTGGTGTTGCCCGAACGGCTGCGTGATCGCGTGCGTCGCGCCAAACTCGCGCGCATTGTCGCGGCGGAGTTGGTTCATGCGCTCGGTCATCAGCGTCATCACGAAATCGCGCTCCATGGCGACGCGCCGGGCGGCGGCGGTTTCGAAACCACCGGGACCGGGCGCGATCGAGGTGAGCTCGAGTGTGACGGCGCCGGCGGCCGGCTCGCGATGGTAGTGGGCCTCGACTTCGGATGGGTTGGAAACGGGTCCGAGATCGGGCGGCGAGGGCAGGGGCGTCGTCGGTTTGGCGAGACTGGAGAAGTGTGCGCGGACGCGGCCCTCGAGTTGATCCGGCGTGAGGTCGCCGACGGCGATGACGACCATGTTGTCCGCGCGATACCACTTTTCGTAGAAGCGACGGAGCTCGGCCGGTCCGGCGTTGCGGAGGACGGCGGCATCGCCAATCGGAAGCCGGCGTGAGATGAGCGAATGGGGAAACAGGAAACGGTCGCGCATCTCTCCGGCACGCGCGCCCCAGTTGTCGCGCGCGCGGCGCTCGCTCTCGACGACGCCGCGCTCGCGCGTGACTTCGTCGGAATCGAAGACCTGCCCATCCGCGAAGTCGCGGAGCACCTCGAGACCCTCGTCGAGACGGGAAAACTCCACCGGCACATCGAGTTGATAGATCGTGTGCGTGAGAAACGTGAACGCGCTCACGTCGGCTCCAAAGGCGAGGCCGTGGCGTTGGAGAATTTCGGTGAGTGTGTTGCGCGGAAACCGGCGCGTGCTGCTGAACGCCATGTGCTCGACGAAGTGCGTGAGCCCGAGTTCGTCTTCGTTCTCGTGCAAGGAACCGACGCGCACAAAAAGCCGGAGCGCGATGCGGCCGCGAGGCTCGGCGTTTTGCTGGACGATGAAGCGCAGGCCGTTGTCGAGCCGGCCGAAACGTATCGAGGGGTTAACCGGCAGATCGCTTTGCTCGTGCGGCCACGCGGGACTCGCCGGTGCCACCGAGAAAAGGAGCAGCGCCAGCAAAAGGAGGCAGGCGCGGCGGAGGTGAAGCATCTGCGAAAAGCTGGCGGGAGTGGGCAGGGTGGTCACGCGAATTTCTCGCGAGCGGGCGGTGATGAAAGACTTGGAAAGCGTCGGCACCGGAGTAGAGGTGGCGGTCTCTTTCGCTCCCATGGTCTGGCTTTACCGGCTATTGTTTCTCCCTGTGATGCTCGTGCTTGTGCCGGGCTACCTGCTGCGCATGCGCCGGCGCGGCGGCTACGGGGAGAAGTTCAGCCAGCGGTTTGGTGCGGGGCATCGTCCGCCGCCGCGGCGCCCGGGCGTGCGTCGTGTGTGGGTCCAGGCGGTGAGTGTGGGCGAGATGCTCGCGATCGGACCGTTGCTGCAGTCGCTCACGAACGAGGGCGACGTGGAAATCTATCTCACGACCACGACGAGCACCGGTTTCAAACTCGCCCGCGAACGTTACGCGGGGCTCACGATTGGCATCGGTTACTTTCCGCTCGATTGGTGGTTCTTTTCTGCGCGCACGTGGCGGGCAGTTGCGCCGGATCTGGCGATCCTCACGGAAGGCGAGCGCTGGCCTGAGCATATCCACCAAGCGAATACACGTCGCGTGCCGGTGCTGAGCGTCAACGCGCGTCTCTCCGACCGAAGCTTCCGGCGCATGCGGCGCTTTCGTTGGGCGGTGCAGGGTGTGCTGCGCGGCATGGATCGCGTGCTCGCGGGGTCGGCGCACGACGCGGAACGCTTTCTTGAACTCGGCGTTCGCCGCGACGCACTTGAGGTCACGGGCAACCTGAAGCTCGATGTCACGATCCCTCGGCTCGCCGACGAAGAACGCGAAACGCTGCGCCGCGAGCTGGGCCTTTCCCCGGGCCTTGTGCTCGTCGGGTCTTCGACGTGGCCGGGCGAGGAGGAGGTGCTGCTCGCCGCTTACCAAAAGGCGCGGGACGAAGGCATCGCTTGCGGACTGCTGCTTGTGCCGCGACATGCGGAGCGCCGTCGCGACGTCGAGCGGTTGTTGTCCGAAAACGGTGTAACTTCGCATTTCCGTTCGCGCGGAGTGGCGCCGGCGATCGTCGACGTCGCGGTAGGCGACACCACGGGCGAGCTGCAGAAACTCGCGCAACTCGCCGATCTTGTTTTCGTCGGAAAAAGTCTCCCGCCCAACGAAGGCGGTCAGACGCCGGTCGAGGCCGCAGCGCTGGGCAAGCCGATCGTCTTCGGCCCGCGCATGACGAACTTCACGCCGATCGCCCGCGAACTCACGCAAAGCGGCGCGGCGGCACAGGTTTCAGACGCAGCTCAAGCCGGGCGCGAGATCGTGGCTCTCCTGCGTTCGCCCGAACGCCGGCAGGCGATGGCTGCCGCCGCGGTGCAGTGGCACGCGGCCAACGCCGGCGCGGTCGAGCGCACGGTGGCGGCGATCAGGCAATGGCTGCCTCAGCGGTGACGTCGCGAGCGGGCCGGCGTTCTGCGCGGAAATCGTCGGAATCCGGCAGCGGGTAACCGCGCACGAACGAGGCGTAGTCCACGAGTTCGTAGCGGCCGTCGAGGTGCTCAACCACCGCGGTGAGCGATTCGACCCAGTCGCCTGAATTCAGATAGTGGATACCGCCGAGCATCTTGTCGGCGGGCGTGTGGATGTGGCCGCACATCACGCCAACGCAGCCCCGCTGGCGCGCGAGATCGGCAATGCGCTCCTCGAACTTCGAGATGTGGCTCACGGCCTTTTTCACGCGCGCCTTGATCGCCTTGCTGAGCGACCAATAGTCGAGGCCGCGCCAGCTCCGCCAGGCGTTGTAGAGTCGATTCAGGCGGAGCAGCGCCCGGTAGCCTCGGTCACCGAGATGGGCGAGGAAGACGAAGTTGCGCGTGATGGTGTCGAAGCCGTCGCCGTGCAGGACGAGATAGCGCCCGCGCAGACCGTCGTGCACGTAATCCTCGACGACGCGCAGTCCTTCGAACTCGAGGGGGAGAAACCTGCGCAGGATGTCGTCGTGATTGCCGCGCAGGTAAACGATCTCGGTATCGCGCTTCGCGAGCATCTTGAGCACGATGCGCACGAACTCGGTGTGGGCGCGCGTCCAGCGGCCACCGCGAGTCAGGTGCCAGCCGTCGATGATGTCACCGTTAAGAATCAGACGCTCGCAGCGGACGTGGCGGAGGAAATGAAGCACTTCGTCCACCTTGCAGTCGGGGGTGCCGAGATGGATGTCGGAAAGGACGACGGTGCGGACGCAGAGGACGTTGTTCATCGGAAACGGGGGAGCGACGGGCGAGCGGGACCGGGCTGTCGTATCCGTCGCTTCAATACGAAGCGGTCACGAGTGCCAGGTGCGGTTACGATGCGGAGCGCTGCGGGGTGCACGCGCACCTCGAGTTTGCTTCCGGCATAGTGAAGCTCTCCGTCGGTGTGGAGGAAGCCGGGCGCGATTCGCTCGAGCGTAAACTCGCGGGCGCGGAGGCGCAGTGTGCGCGGATTGGTGTGGAGGCGGCCGAGCATCAACTGCGCCGCAAACTGCACGGCGCGCAGAGGTCCCATCGGTTTCACCGCCACCAAATCGATCAAACCATCGCGCACGGAGGCGCCCGGTGCGATGCATGCGTGGTGGCCGTATTGGTCCGAGTTTGAAACGGTCACCAGCAGCGTTTCGAGCGAGACGCGGCGCGCGCCGGAGTCGATGGTGACGCGCATCGGCGCGCGTTGGAAAAACCGGGCCCACGTCGTGCGCGCGTAGGAGAGGAACGAGCGACGGGAGATCTCGTTGCACCGGCTGGCGATTTCGGCGTCGAGACCGAAGCCGGTGGTATTGACGAACACCACGTCATTAACGGTGCCGACATCGATTGCAACGGACCCCGAAGCAGGCTCGAGCGCGAGACCAAGCGCTTTCAACGGGTCGCGCGGGAGGCCGAGATGCGTGGCGAGCCCGTTGCCGGAGCCGGCGGGCACGATGCCGAGGGCGAGGCGTGTGCCGATCAGCGCTGGAGCGATCTCGTTGAGGGTGCCATCTCCGCCCACCGCAATGATGCGCGTGCAGCCGTCACGAACGGCGGCACGCGCGAGCTCAGTGGCGTGACCGCGTTCGCGCGTCTTGACGACGGAGACGTCGAGTCCGCTTTCGGCAACGCGTCGCGTGATGGCTTTGAACAACGCGGGCGTTCGGCGGCATTTCCCGGCGGCAGGATTGAAAATCAGGCAGGTTTTCATGCGTAGGCGGATTGGGTGGCGTGGGGCAGGGGACACGCGGAGACGACGGCCATGAGGTCGGCTTCGAAACGATCGGCGACGTGGCTCCATGTTCGATCCAGGACGGCCGCGCGCGCGGACTCGCGGAGTCGGGTGCGCAACTCTCCATCGACGGCGAGCCGCACGCCGGCAGCGATCAGCTCGCGCGGTTGATCGACCGCTGCGAGGAGCGCGTTGCGCTCGTGCTGGGCGAACTCGCGGGCGGCGGCGTAGTCGAAGCCGGCGACGGCCAGCCCACTGGCCATCGCTTCGGCGAAGACGTTGCCGTAGGTTTCGGTGAGACTGGCGTGGAGATAGAGGTCGGCCGACGCGTAGTGGCGGGCCAGTTCCTCGCGCGACACGAAGCCGGGAAACACACACGTGTAGTGCTCGCGCGCGAGAGTGGGGCGGAGCGGGCCGTCGCCCACGAGCACGAAGCGGCATCGCGAATTCACGGACCGCATCCAGGCATAGGCCTGGAAGAGCAGTTCGTAGTTTTTTTCCGGCGCCATGCGGCCCACGTGCAACACCACGGGATCATCCGGACGCGCGCCCCAAGTGCTGCGCAATTTCTCGCAGCGTTTGGCTGGCGTGAAGCGCGCGGTGTCGATGCCCCGGGAGAGCACGAGCAGGCGTTCAAAACCCTGGGACTCGAGCTCGGCACAGAGCTGCGCCGTCGGTGCAAACGTCCGCGCGGTGCGATTGTGCACATAGCGCAGCCACGCAAGCGCGAGCGGTCGCAGCAGGCCGAGTCCATAGTGCCGCGTGTAAGCATGAAAATGCGTGTGAAAACTCGATGTCACCGGAATCCCGAGCCGCCGCGCCGCGCGAATGGCGGAGACGCCGAGCGGACCTTCGGTGACCACGTGCACGAGATCGGGGCGCTCCTTGCGCCAGCGAGCGCGCAGCGCGGCACCGGCGGGATGCCCCATTTGCAGCTGGGGATAGCCCGGGATCGGCAAGCCCGGCATCGCGATCTCCTCGAATGTCGCGGCGGCTTGTTGGGTATCAGCGCCTTGAGATCCGCGCGGTCGATAGACGGTCACGCGATGGCCGCGGCGTGCGAGTTCTTCCGCGAGATGACCGAAGGTCATCGCGACGCCATTGATCTCGGGCGGGAAAGTTTCGGTGACGATGGCGAGGTGCACGGGAGCGAGCGGTTGTTCTCTCGCATGCAACTTCCTCGATCACTGTGGCATTCGCGTGTCGTTGCGGTGACGACCACGTGAAATCGGCGCGCCCGCGAATTTAGCGCAATTCGGTATTGCACCCTCCTCCGTGGTTTCTACGGTCGCGCCTTTTACGCCGAATGCAGTCCCACGGTCCCAAGCGGGTCTACACGCCACAGTCCCTGGAGTTTTGGTTCGATCGGCTTGCCGATGATTGGGCGGAGGCGTTTACCGCACAACAGCTCGAAGAAGGACGTCGCATCTATCGCGATGGCGAGGTGCGGGAGCTGGAACTCACGGCGAAAGACGCGATTATCCACCGCCGCATCGAGAAAAAGGACGAGTATGCGGTGATCGAGTGGAGCACCGAGGGCCTCGCGGTTCGTTCCTCCACGACCGACCGCGATCTCGCTCACGCGCTCGCGGTGGCCGGGCTGCACGAGATCGAGGAACTGGTGGCCGACGAGATTTCGCCGCTCCCCGATGACGGTCCGGCGAACGGAACCAACGGACACACCAATGGTAACGGCGCTTCCAATGGCTCGACGAACGGCGCCCGCGGCCTGCTCGCGAGCAAACTCGATCCGGCGAAAAACGGCGGGAGCGGAACTCCGAGCCGCACGCTGCTCTTGGTTTTCAAAACGAAGACGACGGGCCTGACGTTTCAGGCGTTTTGGGCTGAGGGCGACGGCAAGACCCGCCACCCTGCGCTCGGCACCGCCGCGCATGCCAACGGCAACGGCCACGTCTCGTCCTCCGAGCGCGCCAAGCTCATCGGCCTCGCGGCCTACGCGCGCAAAGCGCATTTCCAGTATCATCAGGAGACGGGCGTTTACTCGATGGAGTCGCTGGTCGAGATCCCCAACTTCCTGAAAACCGTGCTCCCCGCGTGGCGAAAGATGTTCGCCGTGGAGCTCGACGACAAATCGGCCAACCTCCTCAAGGGCACGCGCGCGATCGAGATCGAAGCCGTCGCCGAGCGGACCACGCCGGGAAGTGCGACTGCGTCCTCGCCGGCCTCCGAGGTGCCGGGACTCAACCTCCGCTGGATCTTCCGCGCCGGCGAGCGCTTGCTCACCGACAGCGAGGTGAACACGCTCCTGAAGAAGGGCGGGGCGCCCGTGATTCTGCCCAGCCTGGGCATCGTTTCGCTTTCTGGAGAAAAGTGGGAGTCGTTCCGCGCGTGGCGCGACAACATCGAAGAAACGCACAGCGACGGCTCGCTCTCGCCGTATCTCGTTTTTTCCCTGTTCAACGACGCGCGCCTGAAGCTCACGCTTTCTCCCGAGATCGAGGGCTGGCGTCAGCAGGTGCTCGCCGGTCCGTCGCAACCGCCCGCGCTCCCGGAGATTCTTCGTCCTTACCAGCGCCGCGGCGTCGAGTGGCTCGCGCATCTGTGCAACGTCGGCTGCCACGGCCTGCTCGCCGACGAAATGGGTCTCGGTAAAACCCTTCAGGTCATCACGCTGCTCGCGAAGCGTCCGATCGAGGGCAAGTCGCACCTCATCGTGTGCCCGGCGAGCGTCGTGCCGGTGTGGTGCGAGGAAATCGCACACTTCTATCCCGAGCTGAAGGTCGACGTGCTCAAGTCCGGCCACGACTTCAAGTCGCGCCCCGATCCGGTGATCTGGCTCGCGAGCTACACGCAGCTGCGCAAGCACCGCGAGCAGCTCGCGTCGTGCGATTTTGGATACGCCGTGCTCGACGAAGGGCAGTTCATCAAGAACCCCGATGCGAAGATCACGCAGACCTGCTTCGCGATCAAAGCCGCGCATCGCATCGTCCTCACCGGCACGCCGCTCGAGAATCGTCAGCTCGATCTCTGGAGCATCTTCCGCTTCCTGCTGCCCGGTTTGCTCGGCTCGCGCGCCAATTTCGAGGGAGCGCTCAACCGCGATCGTGCCGGCACCCTCGAACGCCTTCGCGCGCAGCTCGCGCCGTTTATTCTCCGCCGCACGAAGAAGGAGGTCGCCACCGAGCTTCCGCCGAAGGTCGAGATGGAGCTCCTGTGCCCGCTCACCGACGTGCAACGCGCCGAGTATGCGCGTATTTGCAGCGAGGGCCTCGAGCGCCTCGGCGACGACGTCGGCGCGGCGATGCGCGAAAAGTCCTTCGGTTTCCTCGCGCTGCTCACGCGTCTCCGCCAGACCTGCTGCGATCCGGACATGCTTCCGTGGCGCAAGGCGCCGCTCACCGATTCCGGCAAGATCATGCTGCTGGTCGAGAAACTCGCCGAAGTGATCGGCAGCGGCCACAAGGTCGTGATCTTCTCGCAGTTCGTGATGCTGCTCGACCGCGTGCGCGAAGCGCTCATCCAGAATTTCCCGGATCTGCCGCGCTACGAGTTGACCGGCATGACGCTCGACCGGCTCAAGCCCGTGCAACAGTTCCAGACCGCGCCCGGTGCGGCCGCGATGCTCGTCTCGCTCAAGGCCGCCGGCACGGGCATTACGCTGCACGCGGCGGACTACGTTTTCCTGCTCGATCCGTGGTGGAATCCCGCCGTCGAGGACCAGGCCGTCGATCGCGTCCACCGCATCGGCCAAACGAACACCGTTTTCGTCTACCGCATGGTCACCGAGGGCACGATCGAGGAGCGCATCCAGGCGCTCAAGGCCGACAAGAAGGATCTCTTCGACAAACTCGTCGGAGGCCTCGGCGGCGATTTCGATCTCAGCCAGCATTTCACCTCGCTGCGCGGACTCGTGCAGCTCACCACGCAGGTCGAGCCCGAACAGCCCCTCGCGTAATTTTCTTGTGCGAGCTTGTTTCGGGTGGGACCCGCACTAGCGTTTCTCCGCCGTGGAGTCGCCCACCGAACTCATCGCCCAACCTTCCGCCGTCCTGCTCGATTTCTCTGCTGCCTCCCGCGAAGCAGCGATCCGCACCTTGCACGGGAGCATCCAAACCGCGCCCGGCGTGCGCGATGCCGAGCGGTTTCTCTTCGATCTGCTCGAGCGCGCGATGCTTTCGTCCGTGTGCATCGCACCCGAGATCGCGATGCCGCACGCGCGGACCGATTCGGTGGATCAGATGGTCTTCGCCGCGGCGCGCCTCGCCGAACCCGGCGTGGCGTTCGATTCCGAGCACCCGAAAGTGCGCCTCATGTTTCTGATCGGCACACCGCGTCAGCACGTCGACGCGTATCTGCAGCTCGTGGCCGCGCTCTCGCGCACCTTGAAGGCCGATGGTGTGCTCGCCGGTTTGTTATCCGCGCGCAATAAGGAGGAGTTTCGCGGGTGGCTCGCCCGCGGCGTGCAGGCATGAGCGTCATGCCGCAGCTGCCAAAGCCGCTGACGGAGCGCCTGCTCCGGTTGCTGCGCTGGCGCGTTTGGGTTCAGGAAAAACTTCAGCCGACCGAGTGGCAGATCACGCTGCTGTGGGCGGCGCTCGCCGGATTCCTCGGCGCGATGGTTTCGCTGGTCTTCACCGCGCTGACGGAGGGTATCCACGAACTCCTTACGGGTTACGACTCGGGCGTGGTGGAGACGATGCGGCAGCTCCCGTGGTGGGCGCGGGTGCTCGTGCCGGCCGGCGGTGGTCTGCTCGCGGGCCTCACGTTGCTGCTCGGTCGCCGCATCACGCGCGGACGCAGCTCCACCGACTACATGGAAGCGATCGTCATCGGCACCGGCGAGCTGCCCGTGCGCGCGAGTCTCGTGAAAAGCGCCGCGGCGCTTTTCAGCATCGGCTCCGGCGGGTCGATCGGACGCGAAGGTCCCCTCGTGCAACTCGCCGCAGTCGTGGCTTCGGCCATCGGCCGCTGGCGGAAATTTTCTCCGCCGCAACTCCGCCTCCTTGTAGCTTGCGGCGCCGCGGCGGGTATCGCGTCGGCCTACAACGCCCCGATCGCCGGTTCGTTCTTCGTCGCCGAAATCATCCTCGGCACGATCGCGATGGAGAGCCTCGGACCCCTCGCGGTTTCAGCCGTCGTCGCCGCGCTCACGATGCGCGTGCTCACCGACGCGCAACAACTCTATCGCGTGCCGGAGTTCCATCTCCACTCGCCGTGGGAGATGGGGCCCTACGTCGTGCTCGGTCTGCTCGTCGGCACGCTTGCGCCGTGGTTCCTGCGCTCGTTGCGTCGCGCGGAGCAGTGGTTCATGACGACAAAGCTTCCGCCGATCGCGCGACTTGTGCTCGGTGGCATCATCGTCGGCGACCTGGCGATCTTCGTGCCCGAGGTGTGCGGCAACGGCTACACGGTCGTGGTCGATATTCTGAACGGGAAAATTTTCTGGGAAGCGCTGATCCTGATCTTCCTCGCGAAGTGGGTCGCGACGGCATCCTCCGTCGGCTCCGGCGCTCCGGGCGGTGTGTTCACGCCCGCACTCTTCATGGGCGCCAGCGCCGGTTATCTTTTCGGCACGGCGGTGCACCACGTATGGCCGCAGGGTGCGGTCGATCCGCAGGCGTTCGCGCTCGTCGGCATGGGTGCGTTTCTCTCGGCGGCGAGTTACGCGCCGATCATGGCGGTGATCATGCTCTTCGAAATGACGCTGAGCTACGACATCATCCTGCCCCTCATGCTCTGCAGCGTCATCGCCTACTACACGGCGAAGGGACTCGAAGGACAGTCCCTCTACTCGGAGGCTCTGCGCCGGAAATCCGCCGAGACGCCGCAGCCCGAAATGCCGACCGGCCGCGTGCGCGATCTCATGAAGGTCGCGCCGCCGCAGGTGAAGAACACCGCTCCATTTGCCGAGCTCGCGCGCATGTTTCTCTCCGTGCGCGTGAACAACATCTACGTCGTTTCCGCCGGCGAACGTTTCCTCGGCGCGGTGTCGCTGCACGACATCAAACCGTATCTCGGCGATGCCGACCTCGCGAGCCTCGTGATCGCGAGCGACGTGCTGCGCGAAGATTTCCCGCGGATCGGCCCCGAAGAAACGCTCGCCGACGCGCTCAACGGCTTTCTCAACCGCCCGATCGAGCGCCTGCCCGTCGTGGATCCCGCAACCGGCAAACTCCTCGGCAGCCTCGCGAAGACCGATCTGCTCCTCGCGCTCGTCGAAACGACGAAGAAGAAAACGGCGTAACAACCATCGTCCGAAGGACGGGCACCGCGTCGTTCTCGTTCTCGACGGGCGGATACGCGGGCACTGCGTGGGCCGAGAACAAGAAAGAGAACGAAGAACGAGAACGATCCTCTCGCTCGCCACCGTATCGTAGCGCGACCTCAAGCCGCACCTTGTTGCGACTGTGTGCGCATCGGGGCGCGACCGTGTCCGCACCTTGGCGTGACCCGGTCCGTAACGTGTCCCGACTCGATGCGAACATTGTTACGACGAAGGGCGCACGTTTTGCCGGTTCGTCACAGAACCGTCATCTGTTCGTAACATTCAGAGGGCAGGATGGAGGCGTTTTAGGACACCTAACCACTAAACGCCTTCTCCATGTTGAAACTAAAATCCCAATGGCTCGCGCTCGTCAGTGGCGCGGCCTTGCTCGCCGGTCCGGTCTTCGCGCAGGACAGCGGTCCGCTTCTCGACCTCTTGGTTCGCAAGGGTCTCGTGTCCGATCAGGAAGCGGAAGAACTCCGCGCCGAACTCGCCCGTGAGGCTCACGCGGGCGTCGTCAGTTCGGTTTCGGGTGGCAAGAGCACCACGAATCTCTCCATCTCGGCCCGCATCCAGGCGCAGTATGCCGGACTGAGCACCGACATCGACGGCGCTGCGGCTGATCCGGCCTCGACGTCGCACTTCTTCCTCCGCCGCGTTTACCTCGGCCTGAAGGCGAACCTCGTGAAAGACTGGTCCGCGAATCTCAACTACGACTTCGCCGGTTCGACCTTCGACGCGGCGTTCGTGCAGTGGAAACGCAGCGATGCGTTCGTGCTCGATCTCGGTTTCCGCAAGGCGCCGATCGGTCTCGACGAATGGTATACCTCGAGCAGCAACCTGCGTGCGATCGAGCGCTCGCCGGTCACGCGCTACTTCGTTGAAAGCAACAACGGCCGCCGCCTCGGCGCGGGCAGTTATCGCACGGGCGTCTTCCTCGGCGGCAAAGCCGACAACGGTGTGTTCTACAATGTCGCCGTCACCAATCCCGAACGCGACGAGTCCTCGCTCGGCGTGGCGGGCATCGGCAACAGCACGAACAACAATTTGGCCTACTGGGCCAACATCGGCTACAAGGGCAAGGCAGGCGAAGTCGCCTACACGCTCGGCGCGTCGGCGGGTTTCCTGCCGGACCAGGGCGGGACGGTGGTGGGCGCGGGCGACGACCTCACGGTCTACAACGTCTTCGCCGAAATCGCACGCGGCGGTTTCAACCTCCAGGCCGAATACTACGGCAGCCAAAACGAAAACGGCGTCTCGCCGACCGTAGACGCCTCAAGCTGGGGCTTTTCGGTCATGCCCTCGCTCAAACTCTCCGATCCGTTCGAACTCGTGGCGCGCTACAGCTATGTCGATTCCGACGGACGCGGCGTGAATCTCAGCGACGGCATCCGCTCGGCGCCCGGTGGTGGCACGATGGACAAAATGGAAGAATGGTTCCTCGGCTTTAACTACTATATCTCCGGCAACGACGTGAAACTCCAGGGCGGCTACCTCTACGGAAAATCCAAGGACACTCCCGCGGGCGGAACCGCGAAAGCCGAGACGCAAGGTCTCCGCTCGATGGTGCAGGTCGCCTTCTGATCGCACGAAAACCTTTTCACTCACTCCCATGAAAAAACTCCTTTCTCTCGTTTTAGCCGTGGCCGCCATCACGTCGGCTCAGGCGCAGAAACTCGTCATCAAGGGCTCGGATACGCTTGGCGCGAAACTCGTGCCGCAGCTCGCCGAGGCCTACAAGGCGAGTCACTCTGGCGTCTCGTTTGAGATCGCCGCCGAAGGTTCGACGACCGGCATCGCCGCCATCACGGACGGAACCGCCCAGATCGGCATGTCTTCTCGTCGCGCCAAGGCCACGGAACTTTCGGCCGCACAGGCCAAGGGCGTTTCCATGAAACCGATCATCGTCGCTTACGACGGCATGGCGGTGGTCGTGAACGCCAATAATCCGATCGCCAATCTCACGAAGCGTCAGGTGGAGCAGATCTTCACCGGCGATGTGAACGACTGGTCCGCAGTCGGCGGCAATCCGGGAAAAATCTCGATCTACACGCGCAACACGTCGTCGGGCACGTATTCGGATTGGAAGGACCTCGCGATGAAGAAACGCGATTATGCGCGCTCGTCGCAGAAGATGGCGGGCAACGAACAGATCGTCGCCGAGGTCGCGAAGAATCCCAACGGCATCGGCTACGTCGGTCTCGCCTACATCAAGGCGCCCGGCGTCAAGGTCGTGCCGATCGACGGCGCAGTGCCGAGTCGTGAAACCGTGATGACGAAAAAGTATCCGTATGCGCGCCCGACGTTCTACTACACCAACGGCGAGCCGAGCGGCGAAGCGGCGAAGTTCGTCGAGTTCACCTTGAGCGACGAAGGTCAGCGCATCGTCACCCAAGTCGGATTCGTGCCCGTCCGCTAAACAGCATGATCGCCGGAGGGCTCGCTTGACCTTGTGGAGCGGCCCTCCGTCCTCTTCTCCCAGAACGCCATGTCCCCAGCGCCCACCAGCCCGACGCCCGAGCGTGAGTTTGTGATCCGACGCCGTCGTCTGCGGTTCCTCGGACTCTCGCTCGACGACGTGATCCGGATGTTTTTCGGCAGCAACGCCCTCGTCGCGATGGTCGTGCTGGGTTTGATCACGGTCTTCCTCTTCAAGGAAGGCGCGGGCTTCTTCGGCGACAATCTCGACAACCTGCGCATCTACCGCCGCGCCGGACTCGAATATGTGGACTACCTGCGGCGCGCCGAGGCGGAGCACACCGCGCTCACGCGCTATCTCTCCGACCTGCGACTGCGCACGCTGCAGCACTACATGAATGTCGAGAAGCTCAGCGTGGCCGAGGCCAACGCGAAGCTCGCGGAGTTCGACGCGTTTGCCGATCGCTTCGCTGAACCGGCGGAGCCGATTCGCGGATTCGTTTCCGATCTCACCGACGTCGTGGCCGAGATCAAAACCAAGCACGCGGTCACGCTCGATCAGATGGAGGAGAAACGTCAGCTCGTCGCGGTCGGCCGCGAAGCCGACGCCGACGCGATCGTGGTCGAGCCGGTCGATTTCGACGCGGAACTCGCGCCCGTGCTCGGCACGCTGCCGGCGTTCAAGGAAGCGAATCGCACCTTCATGCGCGAACTGCAGATCGCGCTCGACGATCAGCCGACGCTGCCGACCGACGAACTTAACCAACGCCTGGAAAAGTTTCAGCGCCTCGCGCGCACCTTCATCGGCACGCTGCCGCAGGTGGAGCGCGATCTCGAATCATGGGATCCGACGCAACCGATTCCGATGTGGAAAGCGTTCACGTCTTTCCTCTTCGGACGCCAATGGCTCACGGCGAGTTTCTGGCAGGACTGGTATGGCGTGCTGCCGCTGCTCGTCGGCTCGCTCATGGTGTCGGCGGTCGCGCTCGCGCTGGCGGTGCCGCTGGGGGTGGGGGCGGCGATCTATGTGAACCAGCTCGCGAGTCCAGCGGAGCAACGGTTCATCAAGCCCTGTATCGAGTTCATCTCCGCGTTTCCGTCGGTCGTGCTCGGATTTTTCGGCATCGTTTTCCTCGGCGAACACCTCCGCGCGCTCTCGCAGGTCGAGTGGCTTTCGTGGGTGCCGGGTTTTCCGATCGCAGAGCGGCTCAACGTGCTCACCGCGGGCTGCCTGCTCGCGCTGCTCTCGGTGCCGACGATTTTCACGCTTGCGGAGGACGCGTTGAACAACGTGCCCCGCGCGTTCAAGGAGGCGTCGTTCGCGCTCGGAGCGACGCGGCTCCAGACAATTCTCAAGATCACGGTGCCCGCCGGACTCTCGGGCATCATCTCCGCCGTGCTGCTCGGTTTCGGCCGCGTGATCGGGGAGACGATGGTCGTGCTCCTGTGCGCGGGAAATCGCATCGCGATTCCCGATTTCTCGGAGGGGCTCGCGGCCTTCACGCAGCCCGTGCACACGATGACCGGCATCATCGCGCAGGAAATGGGCGAGGTCGTGCGCGGCAGCATCCACTATCGGGCGCTGTTCATGGTCGGCCTGGTGCTGTTCTTCCTCGCGCTGCTCATCAACTACATCGCGCAGCACATCGTGCGGCGCTACCGCATCTCCATCGGCTGACGCATGACGCCCGCCACTTCCACCAATCCGTTCGCCTTTCGCCCCAGTCGCGCCCGCGCGTTGGAAAAAGGCTTCTCGTGGATCTTCCGCTTTGCGACCTACGCGGTGCTGCTCGCCGGCGCGGCGGTGTTCTTCCACATCGTCGCGAAGGGCGCTTCGACGGTGTTCACGGCGGCGCCGCCATTCATCAACGCCGAGTTTCTCTTTAGCGCGCCGGAGACGCTGTATGTTTTCGAATACGAGGGACAGCGCCACGAAATGGGCGATCGCGAGTTTCGCGCGTTTCGGGCGAGCCTGGGCAATCCCGACATCTCCGCGGAAACCTATGCCTACTCGGCGGGCGGCATTTTCCCCTGCATCGTCGGCACGCTGCTGCTCGTGGGCGGAGCGATGACGATCGCGCTGTTCCTCGGCGTGTCCGCGGCGATTTATCTCAACGAATACGCACGCGACACGCGTGCGATCCGGCTCATCCGGCTCGCGGTCGTGAATCTCGCGGGCGTGCCGTCGATCGTGTTCGGTCTTTTTGGTTTCGGGCTCTTCGTGATTTTCTTCGGGTGGAACGTCTCGCTGCTCGCGGGCTGGTTCACGCTGGCGTTCATGGTTCTTCCGGTGGTGATCACCGCGAGCGAGGAGGCGCTGAAATCGATTCCGAAAGGTTTTCGCGAAGGCTCGCTCGCGCTCGGTGCGACCAAGTGGCAGACGATCCGCAAGAACGTGCTGCCGTATGCGCTGCCGGGCATTCTCACGTCGTCGATCCTCGGCATCGCGCGCGTCGCGGGCGAGACCGCGCCGATCATGTTCACCGCCGCCTACGTGGTGCGCGATCGCCTGCCGTGGGAGGTCGCGAAATGGAGCGACTTCTTTTTCCAGGGCGTGATGGCGCTGCCGTATCACATCTACGTCGTCAGTTCGAAGATTCCGCAGAACGACTACACCGAGCGCGTCCAATACGGCACCGCGCTGGTGTTCCTGCTCGTCGTGGCCGCCGTCGCCACCGCGTCGATCGTCCTGCGCAATAAACTCCGCAAACGCTACAAGTGGTGAACGCCATGCTCACGATGGAACCTGCGCCCGTCCAAGCCACACCTTCCCGACCGATGTCTCCCTCCGCCCGTCCCACTGCGGCTTCGGCCGCCTCGTCCTCTTCTTCCGATCCCGCGATCATCGAGGTGCGAGATCTCGATTTCAACTACGGCAGCCACCAGGCGCTGCAGGGGATTTCGCTGGATATTCCGGAGAAGAAAGTCACGGCGTTCATCGGTCCGTCGGGCTGCGGCAAATCCACGCTGCTCCGCTGTTTCAACCGCATGAACGATCTGATCGACGGCGCGCGCGTCTCCGGCGGCTCGATCAAGATCCGTGGCGTCGACATCAACTCGCCGGCCGTGGACGCGATCGAGCTCCGCAAACGCGTGGGCATGGTTTTCCAGAAATCGAATCCGTTTCCCAAATCGATCTACGAAAACATCGCCTACGGTCTTCGCCTGCAGGGCATCCGGCAGCGCGAGCGGCTCGATGAAATCGTCGAACGCTCCCTGCGCGGGGCGGCATTGTGGGACGAAGTGAAGGATCGCCTCGACGCGAGTGCGCTGGGTCTCTCCGGCGGTCAGCAGCAACGGCTCTGCATCGCACGCGCGATCGCGGTTGAGCCCGAGATCATCCTGATGGATGAGCCGTGCTCCGCGCTCGATCCGGTTGCGACGGGCAAGGTCGAGGAGCTGATCCAGGACCTGCGCCACCGCTACACGATCGTGATCGTCACGCACAACATGCAACAGGCCTCGCGCTGCTCCGACTACACGGCGTTTTTCTATCTCGGCCGACTCGTCGAGTTTGGCGCCACGCGCAATCTCTTCATGAATCCCGCCAATCCGCAGACCGAGGCCTACGTCTCCGGTCGTTTTGGCTGATCCTTTCCACTCCGCTTTCCACCATGACCCACTTCACTGAAGAGATGAGCAAGCTGAAGGATGCGCTCCTCGCGATGGCGAGCCACGCCGAGTCCGCGATGACACGGGCCATGCGTGCGCTCGTCGAACGCGACGACGCGCTCGCGCAGCAGGTGATCGACGACGACACCATCCTGGACCAGTTCGAAATCGAGGTGGACGACATCGCGATCCATCTGCTCGCCAAGGCGCCGCTCGCGACCGAACTTCGCCTTATCACGATCGCGATGAAAATTTCCCAAAACCTCGAGCGGGTGGGGGACGAGGCCGTGGCGATTGCCAGCCGCGCACGCGATCTCAACCGCGAGCCGCCGCTCAAGCCCTACGTAGACCTTCCGCGCATGGCGACGATGGCGCTCGAAATGTTGCGCGATTCGATCACGGCGTTCATCGAGCGCCAGCCCGAGCGCGCCCGCGCCGTCATCCCGCGCGACCAGGAAGTGGACGAGCTCAACCGACAACTCTACCGCGAGCTCTCCAGTTTCATGGTCGAGCGGCCCGCCAACATCACGAGCTGCCTCTCGCTCATGGCGATTTCGAAGCGCCTCGAACGCATCGCCGATCACGCGACCAACATCGCCGAGGAAGTCGTTTTCCTCTACGAAGCGCGCGACATCCGTCACTCCGTTACGAATGCCCAATGAAGCCCCGGATTCTCATCGTCGACGACGAACCTGACGCGCTCGAAGTGCTCGGCATCAAACTCCGCGAGGCCGGATTCGCTCCGCTCTTCGCCTCCGATGGCGCCAAAGCGCTTGCGATGACACGCGCCGAGCGGCCCGACCTCATCGTGCTCGATCTGATGCTGCCGGAGATCGACGGTCTCGAAGTCTGCAAAATCCTCCGTCGCGATCCGCTCACCGCGGGTATTCCGATTCTCATGCTCACGGCGAAGGCCGCCGAGATGGATCGCGTGCTCGGACTCGAGCTCGGCGCCGACGACTATGTCACGAAACCCTACAGTCCGCGGGAACTCGTCCTGCGCATTCGGAAACTTCTCAAGCACCTGAAACAGGCGGAGGACGCCGGCGAACATTTGCGCATCGGCATGCTCGAGATCGACGTGCCGAGCCACACCGCGCGCGTGAACAACGAGCCGGTCACGCTCACTGCCACCGAGTTCAATCTTCTCACCATCCTCGCCAAACGCCGCGGGCGCGTGCAGACGCGCGAACGTTTGCTGCAGGATGTCTGGGGCTACGAAACGGCGATCGACACGCGCACGGTCGACACGCACATGCGCCGGCTCCGTGAAAAAGTCGGCGCGGCGGCAGACTACCTCGAGACGATCCGCGGCGTCGGGTATCGCTTCAAAGCCGAGATTTCCTAAGCTTTCGTCCGCTTCTCGCCTCGCGACACCGCGTCATGACTCTGCTCGTTTCTCTTCTCGGCCTCGCGCTGGTGCTGATGGTTGCCGCCTGGTGGCGCGAACGCGCGAGGCGCCACCGCGCGCAGGATGCGTATCGCGGTGATGTCGTCCGATTGCAGGCTGCGCACGAAGCGACACTGCGCGATCATGCGCGGCAAAATCAGGCGGTGCTCGACAGCATGATCGAGGGGATTGTCGTCCTCGACCGGCAGAATCACGTCCGCATGACCAATCGCGCGGCTGCGACGATGTTCGGGTTTTCACTGCCGGCCGACGGACGTGCGTTGCTCGAAACCGTGCGCCATCACGAGGTCGTCGCACTTGTCGCGCGACTCGCCGAAGAACCGGTCGTGTTGAACCACGAGCTGCGCATCGAAGGCGTGAAAAGGCTGCTCGTGCAGGTCAATGCCGTCGGGCTTCGCGACTCCGGCGGCGTGCCGAGCGGGGCGGTGCTGGTGTTTCACGATCTCACGCGCATGCGCGAACTCGAAGGCGTTCGTCAGGATTTCGTCGCCAACGTCAGTCACGAACTCCGCACGCCGCTCTCGCTCATCAAGAGTGCGACGGAAACACTGATCGACGGCGCGAAGAACGATCCCGAGTCGCTCGATAAACTCCTCAACATCGTCGATCGTCACGCGACGCGGCTCACGCGCCTGATCGACGATTTGCTGCTCCTTGCGAAGCTGGATTCCGGTCGTCTCGCGCTTCGGCTGCAGCGCGTCACACTCTCTCCGCTCGTGCAGGAAGTGGCCGACGATCTCGCCCAACGCGCCGCGGCGCGTCAGATCGTCGTGAAGAACGAACTCTCTGAGGGCATCTCGGCGCAGGCCGATCCCGACCGCCTGCGCCAGGTGCTCTCGAACCTGATCGACAACGCGATCAAATACGGACGCGCCGGCGGCTCGATTTTTGTTGGCGCGAGCGTGCTCAACGAACGCCTGCTCGAGGTTTTCGTGCGCGACGATGGTCCGGGGCTCACGCCCGAAGCCAAGACGCGGATCTTCGAACGTTTTTACCGCGTGGACAAAGCCCGCTCGCGCGAGCAGGGCGGCACCGGACTCGGTCTCGCGATCGTGAAACACGTCGTCCAAGCCCACGGCGGCGAAGTCCGCGTGGAGAGCACTCCCGGCCACGGCGCGACGTTCTACTTCACGCTGCCGCGGCCGTGATCGTGCTCTTGTTTCGGCCGGCGCTGAGCGCGTCGAGAACGAGAAAGAGAACGAAGAACGAGAACGAAGAACGAGAGCGAATCGGTCAGTGGCGCGACGCATGCCGCACGTTGTTCCGACCGTGTCCGCACCTTGGCGCGACCCGGTCCGCACGTGGTCCCGACTCGGGACGGACCTTGGCTCGAGGCGGTGCGGATCGTGGCTCGATTCGCACCGCACTGCGCTCAGTAGCCCGCGTTGTGCAGCAGGCGAACGGAAACGTAGCCGAGGAAGCCGGTGATCGGCAGCGTGAGCACCCAGGCCCACAGAATGCGGCTGACGACGCCCCACTTTACGGCGCTCAGGCGTTTCGTGGCGCCGACGCCCATGATCGAAGTGGCGATGACGTGCGTCGTCGAGACCGGCACGCCGATCGTGGACGCGCCGTGAATGATGATTGCAGCGGTCGTCTCGGCGGCGAAGCCGTGCACGGGCTGCAGTTTCACCATCTTGTGGCCCATGGTGCGAATGATGCGCCAGCCGCCCGCGGCGGTGCCGGCGGCCATCGTGAGCGCGCAGGTGAGCATCACCCAACGCGGCACCACGAACTCAGGCATGTGCAGGAAATTCAGCCACGCGGGAAGATTGTCGAACGCGCCGGACGACGTGCCGGTGAAGAGCGCGAGGGCGATGATGCCCATGGTTTTTTGCGCGTCGTTCGAGCCGTGGCTGTAGCCCATGAAACCGGCACTGATGAGCTGAGCCTTGCCGAACACGCGGCGCACGAAGAGCGGCGTGGCTTTCTTCAGCACGGCGAGGAGCAGCAGCATCAGCAGTCCGCCGCCGATGAACCCGAGCAAGGGCGAGGAAACCATCGGCAGCACGATCTTCGGCCAAAGTCCGTGGTGCGAACCGTCGGGGTCGACGATGTGCCAGTGGAGCACGCTCCAGTCGCCATTGGCCGTGCCGAGCGCGGCGCCGCACAAACCGCCGACGAGCGCGTGGCTGGAGCTGGAGGGCAGACCGAGCCACCACGTGAAGAGATTCCACGCGATCGCGGCGAGAAGCGCAGCGAACACGGTGGACATCGTGACGAGCTCGGCGTCGACGAGGCCTCGTCCGATCGTGGTCGCGACCGCGGTGCCCATGAGGGCGCCGATCAGGTTCCACGCGGCGGCCCAGAGAACGGCCTGGCGCGGGGTGAGGACTTTGGTCGAAACGACGGTGGCGATCGCGTTGGCCGTGTCGTGAAACCCGTTGATGTATTCGAAAACGAGCGCGGCCAGCAGAACGAGCAGGAACAGCGTCATGGCGCGAGGCGGGACGCGGTCAGGCGTGTTTGAGCACGATCTGGAAGACGATGTTGCCGGCGTTGCGGCAGCGATCGACCACTTGCTCCACCATCTCGTAAAGCTCTTGCAGGATCACGAGCTCCTTCGCGTCGTAAGGGCCGTGGTAGAGCTCCTTGAGCAGGCCGAGCATGACCTTGTCGGCTTCGCCTTCGGCGTATTGGAGACGCTCGTTCGCCTCGCTGATCTTGTTGAGATCGGCGCCGTGGCGCAGCGATTTCACCATGAACACGACCGCTTCGGCGGAAAGGGTGAGGAGCTCGGCCTGACGCTTGAACGCGGCATGCGGCACGCGGCCCGGATAGATGGAGAGGCGCTCGACGATTTTCTCGATGGCCTTGGGGATGCGGTAGAGCGCGAAGGAGAGTTCCTCGATGTCTTCGCGCTCGAGCGGAGTGACGAAGGTCTTGCTCAGCTCTTCCGTCATTTGATGGCGGATACGTTTCTCTTTCCGCCGGCTCTGGACAAACTCGTCGAGATTGCTGGCGGCGCCGCCCGCGGCGAGCGTGTCGAGAAACCGCGTGAGCAGTTGCACGCTCGTGCGAGCTTCCTCGGCGCCGGCATCGAGCAAGTCGAAGAACTTATCCTCTTTCCCGAACAGTTTCTTGAGGGAAAACATGCGGCCCTGACTAAGGCATTCGGATTTTCCAATGCCAACCAAATATCCGGGCGATTGCGTCAAACTTGGCCGCGGAGTTTTGCCCAAAGGAACCCGATCCGCTCGTAAATCGCCCACGTGCTGCGACCGAGCGCTTCGCTGTCCCAGGTATAGTTGCTCCAGCGGAAGCGCGTTTCGCGTTTCGCCTGATAGTCGGCTGGGCATGGCACGGCGTGCACGCCGGCGTGGGTGAAGAGCGCGAGCGCGCGACGCATGTGCCACGCCGACGTGACGAGCGCGCAACGTTCGTCGCGGACGAGCGCCGCGGCGATGCGGGCTTCGTCGGCGGTGTCACGCGGATCGTCCATACGCACAATGCGCTCGGGCGGAACACCGAGCGAGATCGCGGCTTCCTCCAAAACTGCCGCGTGACTCCGCTCGCCGAGTTCGGCGGCGCCGCTGACGATGAGTTTCGCATCGGGCAAGTGACGCAGGAGTCGGATGCCTTCGGTAAGTCGGCCGCGGGCGGAGTTGCTCAGGCTCGAGAGGCTCGAGAGGCCAGGCGTGGCGGTGTGGCCGCCGCCGAGCACGATCACATAGCGGCACGAGGCCATTTCGCCGGGCAGTGACGCGGTTTCGGTGAGATCTGGCACTGCCGGATAAAGGGCTTCGAGCGGTTGGATCAGCCACATGCTCACGGTCTTGTTGCTAAAAAACAGGAGCAGAATGGCTCCGGACAGGGCGAGCGCGCGGCCCAGACGTTTCCGCTGCGTCCAGCCGAGCAACACGGTGCCGGCGCAGATCAGCACGAGGCACAGCGGCAAAGGCATGAGCCAGAACGAGACGAATTTCTTCAGTGCGAAAGCCACGCGCATCCCAAACGGCAATTGCGCTCCCGAGGCAAGGTGCATCGCCCGCGCGTCCCGCGACGCCGGGTGAGCGGCTCGGGGCCGCGGTCGGGGTGTTTTCGGGGTGGGTGATCGGGGGAACAACTTTCGCTCTGCTCGGACGATGCAAAAATGCCGAGAGTGCTGAAACCCGATTCCCCCGCTGTCGCGACCAAGGTGTTTGCACGCGCGGAGCCTTGTCCGCTCGACGTGATGTTTGGCGCGCCGGAGGCGGTGCTGGGCCACACCGACTTGCACCCGGCGCTCACGCTCCCCGTGTCCTGGCTCGGCGGCGAGGAGATCGAGTGTTTGTTTCCGGAAACAAATCCGATCGGCATCGCTCACGGCTGCGCGGTGCGCATGGCGGGCGAGTTGATGGTCGGCTGTGCGATTCAGCCGATCGGAAGCTCGATACGCATCGCAGCGCGCGATCTCTACGCGCGGATCATCGCCGCCACGCTGGGGCACCAGCTCTATCGCGTCTGGAACTATGTGCCGCAGATCAATGCGACGTCGGCCGGAGTGGAAAATTATCAGGCGTTCTGCGCGGGCCGGGCGGAGTCGTTTGAACTGGCGCTCGGGCCGGGTTTCAAACGCCGACTGCCCTCGGCGTCGGCGGTCGGCTGCGGGGGCGATTCGCTCGTGGCGGTTTTTGCCGCGGGCCGCGCGACGCCGCGTCACATCGAGAATCCCGAGCAGGTGCCCGCCTACGAATATCCGCGCGAACACGGACCGAAACCGCCGAGTTTTTCGCGGGCGAGCGTCGTGCTCGCCGATGGACGCAAATGGGTCTTCGTGTCCGGCACGGCGGCGATCAAGGGCCACCACACCGTCGCTCCCGACGCGCTGGAGCCGCAGCTCGCATGCACGCTCGACAATCTGCGCATCGTCGGCCGCGCGGCCGGGCTTGGCCGGGAACTTGGCCGCGGCTCGCGCTATCGCCGGTTTCTCAAGGTGTATGTCCGTCACGCGACCGACTATCCGGCAGTGCGCGCGTATCTCGAGCGGGAGCTGCTCCAGTCCGGCGACCGCGTGATTTATCTCCACGCGGACATCTGCCGCTCAGCCCTGCAGGTGGAAGTCGAGCTGACCGCCGTCGAAACCGACTGACGTCACCAGAAAATGGATACGTGGGAAGCGGAGCAAGCGTCATGAGCCCGCTTCGCGCAGCGTCGCGAGCAACCGGCGAGTGTCGGTTTTCCCACGGGCCGTAAGAGGAAAGTCGGGCAGGACGAGGAACTGGCGGGGAATTTTCCAAGGTGCGAGGTGGCGCGCGAGTTCGCTGCGCAGTTGCCCGCTCTCCACGCGACCGGCCACCGCAGCGGCGAGCGCATCGGCGCGCGTCGGATGCGGCGCGACAAACGCGTCGAGCACGTGAGGCACGCGGCGCAGGGTTTCTTCCACTTCGGCAAGATTGACGCGCCGCCCGGCGATTTTCGCGATGCGACCGCGACGGGCGAGCAGCCGCAACTCGCCGTCCGGCGTGAGTTCGCCGAAGTCGGCGGCGAGATGCGAACCGCTGCGATCGCCCACGGCGGCACTCGTCACGGTGAAACGTCGGCGCGGAAGAAACGTGAGGCTCACGCCGTCGAGCGGCGTGCCGACACTGCGTCCGGTGAGCGCCGCATCTCCCGTGCGATCGTAGGTGATGCCGCCAGTCTCGGAAGAACCATAGAAGCTGTGGATCTTTTTTGCCGAACCGCGCGAAAAACGCGCGCGCCGTTTCAGATGTGAGCGGTGCGCCGGCGGAGATAATCGTGCGTAGCGAGCGCAGGTGCTCCGGGGCAATGTCGGATTCGGCCCACGCGCGCAGCAGCGCGGGCACCGCGGGGAAAACCGTGGCCTGAAAACGTTCGACCTCGGAGGTGGCGACGTGCGGCAGCGCGGACGAACCGCATACGATCGCGGTGCCTTGCGCGAGGAGGGGCACGACGAGGTTGCCCCAGCCATACGAATGACCGAACGGAATCAGTGCGTAATTTCGGTCGTTGGCCGTGATACCCATCGTCGAGCACACGTGCGCGCCATCGGCCAGCATTTGTGCGTCGGTGAAGCGCAACGCGCGCGGTCGTTGCGTGCTGCCGGAAGTGAATTTGATCACGCGACGATGATCGCGTTGCGGTCGCCGCAAACGCAGTGAGGTCACGCCATTTTCGTCCCAGATGAATGACGCTCCCGCGGTCTCAGCGGCGAGCGCGCGTGAGGCTTCGGGTTCGCCAGGATCGAGAGGCGCGACCGCGGAATCGGCTTCGAGACAAGCAAGGAGAGCGGCGATCCACTCGGCGCTGTTGGGTTGGGCGAGGAGAATCGTGCGACGCGTCGCGGCGGCGGGAAGCTGGTCGCGCAGAGCCTCGGCGCGCTGATGGAGTGCGAGTCGGGTCCACGAACGCTGTGTGGCCGCTTCGATCATCGCGATCGCGTTTGGGGCGCGCTCGGCCGTGGCGAGCCAGGCGGCGTGGAGCGTGGAGATCATCGGGTGGCTCCCCCGGGCAAGAGTTCAACGAGCACCAGCGCGCCGAGCACGAGTAGCGTCACGGTGCTTCCAAGCGCGCTGATCACGGGAATCGCGCTAAAACTCAGCACGCCAAACGATGCGGCCGTGGTCAGCGCCGACAACCGAATCGCCGGTCGCGCGGTGGTCGCGTCCGCGCGGTGCGCAGCGGAAAAGATCGCATAGTCGTAGGAGAGGCAGAGGCCGAGAAACGCGCCGAGCAGATGAAAGAGATTGAGGGGAGCACCAGCGAACCCGAGCGCACCAAAAGCGAAAAAGACAGGCACCGGCCGGAATGAGAAGAATCCGCACCGACCGACCTCGATAGAGGAGCACCACCGCGACCACCAGCAGTCCGGCCCCCACGAGACTCAAGGTAAGCGCCGAGGTGCGGTAGCGGGTGAAGAGATGATTGAGCGTTTCGAGCTGGCTGACGGCAAGCGTGCCGGTGGTGACCGCGGGCAGAGGCCGATCCGCTGTGGAAAGGAACCAATACGGCGGATCGGCGAGATGGAGCGCGGCGCCCAATGGACCTTGGAGCACCGGTCGTAGTTCGCGATAGAGCGAATCGTAGTCGCCACGCATCGGCGTCGCGGCGTGCCGATCCCACGCGGAAAAAAACGGCTCAAAGGTCGTCACGTCGAAACCGCGCTCGCTCAACGTGGATGCGAACGCGGCAGGAAAATCGGTGAGCTCCATCAAGGTGCGCGGCGCCTCGCGCCAATCCGTTTCGGTCGGAAAGATCTCCGCGAGGCTCACAGGCTGAATCGGTTCCACCGCGTTGATTGTGCTTTGTCGGAAGCGCTCAAACGCATCGCGCGCCTCTGCGAGGGTGTTGCCGTGGCTGAGGTAAAGTGTCCGAGCCGCACTGCCGTTGAAGAGAGCGCGCACGGCATCGTCTTCGCGGTGCAGGTCGGGCGATGGCACTTCGAGTTCGCGGATGTCGTCGCGCCACGTGAGCCGCGAGGCACCGAGCAGCGCCACCGCACAGGCCAATCCGATCACTGCAACGATCACGCGTCCGCGCGGAAAGAAAACGGCACGGCTGGCAAAGGCCCGCGGCGTCAGCGCAGCTTCGCCGAGCTGGGTGACGTAGAGCAGCGCGGCGATCAGCGCGCTGAGCAAACCGGAGACGACGAACACGCCCATTTGGCGCAGAAGCGGCAGTTCCGACACGAGCAGCAGCGAGAAGCCCAGCACGGTGGTGAAACAACTCGCGAGCAACGGGCGCAGCACGGAGCGAATGGGATGCGCCGGATCGCCATCTGCGTGCGGAACCATTAAGTGAAAACCGTAATCCACCGCGACGCCGCACAGAAGCGCGCCGATCACCACGACGAGGATGTGCACTTGCGGAAACACCAACGTGGTTGCCGTCCACGCGCCGAGCAGCGACAGCGCGACAATCGGCAGGACATGAAACACCCGCCAAGGGCGACGGAGAAAAAGCATCGTGACGCCGAGCACGGCCGCGACCGAGAGCGCGTTGAGCGCGGCCATTTCCTTTGGATGCGGTCGCGACTCGCTTTCGCGAGCCGGTGCACGCCGGTCCACTGTAGCGTCAAACCAGGACGCGCGAGCCGGGCTTGGGCAAACGCTTCTTCGATCGCGCGGGTGACGGGCGCTTGTCCGGCCTCGGCGAGAGGCGACGCTTTCGAGCGCGCCCAGACGAGCGCCACGTCCACCGGCGGTTCGCTGTTCGCACTGCTCAGACGCGACAGCAACTCGACCGTCAGCAGCAATGGATCCTCCCTCACGACATCCTGCCACCCGAGGGCGTCGGGGCGGGAGAGCGCGTTCTGCAGTCGTTCGGCGGAGTCAAGGGCGAGCCAATCCGAAAACGACAAGTTTGGCGCCGGCGAAAGTTGTGCGAACTCCGCGCGTCGCTGCGCGAGCCAGGTGGGCAACAGAAGCTCCATGCGGCGCGCGAACACCGTGCGAGCGAGGGTCGCCGCGGAATCTGTTTCGCCGAGCGAAAGCGCTTCGTCGAATTCTCCGGAGTCGCGTAGCGATCGGGCAAGTGTGGCGGCGGCTTCGCGTGGCGCCTCGTTGGGTGAATCCGGATCGCGCAACGCGATCATCACGACGCGTGCTTGAGCGTCGTTGGCGATCTCGCGCACCAGCGTCAGTTCGGGAAACGCCGCGCCGGCGGGCAGGAGATCGAGCGCGTTGGTGGAAACCCGGCTGATGAAATCGCGCGAAACCAGCCAACCCACGCACGCGACGGCGAAGGCCAGGAGGGCGATCCTCGCAAGCCAGCGTTGGCGCGGCCGAGTCACGGGTGGCGGAAGAAGCGGGCAATTTCGTCGGGCGGAAAGTTCACGTTTTCTCGCGCTTCGACGATGCGGATTTCGAGCTGTTCGGCGCCTTCGCGTCGGATCTTGATGCGGGCGATCCGCCGCTCGACACCCTCCACGACGATCGCCGCGGGTTCGTCGGACGGGCGCTGGGGCGCGGACAGATAGAGGGTCCATCCGGAGTCGGTGCGTTCACCGCTGAGCTCGAACAAGAGCGCCAGGCGCTCGACGTCGAACTGCAGCACGGATTCGAGCGACATGAGCGGACCATGCGATGCACTGCGTTTCGGCATCGCGCGGTTGTGGCCACGGGCATCGCGCAGGAGCACGCCGCGAGCATCGATGATCACGATCTGCCCGTCTTTCGGATAATAGAGGCTCACGCCCTTGCCGGGCACGCGGCGCATCTCGCCAACGAGCTCGACAGGGTGTTTCGTGAACGAGAAGCGGCGGATTTCTTTGAACTTCGAGTAGCGGGAAATATCGGCCGAGATCGCTTCGAAAATCTCGCGCCACTCCGGATCGTCGCGCAGTGCGGACAGCGGCGTAGGCTGAGCGAGCGCAATCACAGGCAGAAGCCAGAGAAGAAGGAGTGCGAGGGTGCGTCTCACGAGAGTCGAAGTTGTTGTCGGATTCGGAGGACGCGGCGCCAACGCCACAGCGTGAGTTCGGGCAGGAGACGCAGGTGCAGCCATAACATCTTCAGGTTGTCGCGCACGTAATGATAGTGCGAGACACCGCCCTCCGTCCGAGCGAAGTAGCGGCAGGGCGCCGGCACATTGACCGTCGGCACGCCGTTCCAAACCATGCGCACCGCGACCTCCGGATCGAAATCGAAACCACGGGCGAAACGCGTCGATTCAAGGGCATCGAGCAAAGGCTTGGCGGGATAAACACGAAACCCGAACAGAGGATCGTCGATCCCTGCGCCGAGAATTTCGAGACGCGCAAACCCCACGCTGACCTTGCGGCCATACAAGCGCTCGAGCGGTGCTTCCGGTCCGAAGACCGGCCGGCCCAGGATCATGGCCTGCGGTTGCTCGCGCGAGACGCGCATGAATTTCGGGATGTAGGACGCAGGATGCTGCCCGTCCGAATCCATCGTCAGCACGTGGGTGAAACCCGCGGCGAGTGCGAGCCTCAGGCCTTCCTCGACGGCGGCACCCTTGCCGCCGTTGGTTGAACGGACGATCACGCGCACGCGAGGATCGCGCTCGGCAAGCGAGAGCACGGCGCGTTCGCTGCCGTCATCGCTGCCATCCACAACAACCCAGACAGGGCTCCAATAACGAAGCGCGTCACGGACAGTCGCTTCGAGCAACGGTCCGGCGTTGTAGGTCGGGATCAGGACCAGATGCGTTGCATCGCCCGCGATCGTGGCGCGGCGCCGACGCTCCCGTCGCGCGATGGACCGGCGTTTCAGCATGACACAGGGGCTGCGTCGGCTACGCGCGGCGTGGCCGCGGGCGCGGTTTCTACGGGAGGATTGAGCGGGATGAAATTGAACCAGAGATAAGGATTCGCGCGGAGGAAGCCTTCGATCTGGCGCAACACGTCCTGGAGGTGTTGGCGCGCGCGAGCGAGATTCTCGGCTTTCGATTGTGATTCATCCGGTTCGAACACGGGTGACGAATACAGCAGCGAATTGCCCGCTTTGTCCGGCACACTCAGGCAGAACACCACCGGCATGCGGAACATGAGTGCGAGGTGATAGATCGTGAACGGCATCCGGCGTTGTGCGCCGAGAAACTCCAACGGCTCCAGTTTCGAGCTGTGTTCCGCCCGGTCGCACATCATCGCGATCGAGCTGCCCGACTCGGCCGCGTGTTTCAGCGCGAAGAGCAGATTCCCGCTCTGGTTCACCCACACGTAGGTGACCCACTCGCCAAATGTGCGCGAGAGGTGTTCGGTGTCGTGGGAGTTTCCCAGCCGCAGGCGGATCATGTGGACGTGGCGCCGGAACGTCCCCAGCAGAAATCCGAGCAGGTCGGAGTTGCCGAAGTGAAACGTGCCGAGCAGGGCGGGGCGGCCCGAGTGCATCAACTCGGCAAAGGATTCGAAACCCGGTTGAGGGAAGCAGGTATGATGGCCTGTCTCCGCTGCGCGGATACGCGTCATCAGCACACCGACGTAGGCGTGGAAATGGCGCCAGACATCGCGCAGTGTCACCCGGCGTTTCAGAATTGTAGCGAGATATGCTTCCGAGTGGCGGCGCTGCGATTTCATCCCAAACACCGCGACCCACGTGCCCGCGGCGAGCAGCGCGTTCGTCAATGGCCGCGGCGACATGCGATCGAGCCTCCGCAGAAACGCATAACCCCAGCTCGGACCGGGATTGCGCAGGGGAATGGACGGACTCGGGCGTGTCAGGTCCATGACAACGACAGATGCAGGCCCGGCGCGATGTCGCGCTCGATCGGTTGGCGTTGATGGAGCGCGAGGAAAAATTCCGGCAGGCCGAAGGCGCCTTCTTCGTCGTCCGTGAGCGAAAGCCGCACCGACGCCATCGCGTTCGCAGGATCGCGCGTGAGCACCGCCGCGAACGCAAACGCGTCATCGCTCGCGGCGCCGCGCTCGAGCAACCACGAGCCGCGCTCCTCCCCGCCGCAAAGGATTACACGAGGCGCGTCGTTAAGCACCGCCGCACGCAAGGCGTGCGCCACCAGTTGCGAGCGGCCGGTGTGGGGAAAAACTTCGCGCACGCTTTGCTGGCGCGAGATGAGCACCTGTTGCAGCGCGCTGGGATGGATCGACGTTTGAAACAGCGTGGGACTCGCCGAAGGGAAGCTCACCAAAAAATCCTCGAGTGCGCGCGACTCTGCGTAGACGGAACAGTAAACCACCACGTCGTCGTCGCGCAGCGTGATCTCCTGTAACACGCCGCCGAGCAGCATGCCGAGTTGTGTCATGCGTCGCGTGGCGTTGCGGGGAAACGCACCGGCGAGGCGTTGTCGCGTCGTTGCGATGTCCTCGAGACCGGGGGCATCGGTGCGGAGAACCTGGAGGTAACGTTCAACCATGGGAAAGCAGACAGGCCGCGTGGGCTCCGCCGAAAGCGTTGCTCGTGAGCAACACCGCATCGTAATCGCCTGCGGCAAACGGTTCCGTGCGAACCTGATCGCTGAAAAACGGCGCCGCCGCTCCGATCGTGCCCGGCACTTTTCCGGTGCGCAGCGATTCGGCGGCGAGCGCGAGTTCGACGAGTCCGCAGCTCCCGAGCGTGTGCCCGAGGCTACCTTTCCACGACACGAGCGGCGCGCCGGGAAACAGACGTCTGAGGGTTTCCGCTTCGAGCCGGCCGGCTTCGAGTGTGCCGGTGCCGTGGCCTTTCATCCAAATCCGCCGGTCGCCGGCAAACTCGCGAACGGGATCGAGGCACGCCGCGAAACCTGCACCGTCCGCGCGATTCGCGGTGAAGTGATGCATCTCGTTGTAGAGGCTCTGTGTGCTGAGCTGAAACGCCTCGCCCGAGGTCGGACGCGTTTTCTCCAGCACGGCAAACGCCGCCCCGTCGCCCAGTCCGATCGAGCCGGTCGCGCGTGCGGCGTAGGGCGCGGGAAATTCGTGATTCAGAATTTTCAGCGCGTGAAACCCGCCACCGACAAACGGCGACACGAAATCGAAACTGAACACCAGCGCGCGTTCCGCCCAGCCGACCTGGAGCGCGCGCGTCGCGAGCAGCAGACCCAGGTGAGCCGAGACGCACGCGTGCGAGAGCACCGCGACATTGGCGCCCCAGCCGAACTTCTGGCGCATCCACTCCACCGTGGCGAATGGCGTGCCGTAGCACAGGTGCTCCGCGTGCTTCGTTTGTTGAAACGCGTAGAGACTGCCGACGCCGAAATTGCTGCTCGTGATAAAAACCGGAAAACGCGCCGTGCCCCACGGCGCCTCCGGCACCGACTGCGCGAGCGGCATGAGAGCGTGTATCCAGTCGGGTGGGACGGTCTCATCGAGCGATCGCCCGGGCACGAGCGCAAGTGGCACGGGATCGCCGCCGGCGCTGCCGAGCACGGGTTGAAGCGCGAGTGCGCGTTGCCCCGCGAGCATCGCCGCATGCGTTTCCGCCGCGCTGCCGAAGGCGGTGATGCAGCCGGTCGCGGAGATCCAAACGGGCGACTGCTCGACCGACGCGCTCACGAGATTTGCGGCGTCCGTCAGGCGGACAGACGTTCCTGGGGAGCGCGGGCGCGGATGAACTCGGCCAGCTTGGCCACGCTCGAGAGCGCTTCGCGCGATTCCTCGCTGCTGCTGATCTTGATGCCGAACTCCTTTTCGAGCGAGACGACCAGCTCGAGCGCGTCGATCGAGTCGAGATTCAGTCCCGAGCCGATCAACGGTTCGTCATCGGCGATGTCCTCGGGACGCACGTCCGGAATTTTCAGCGTGGTGACGATGAGGTGTTTCAATCGTTGTTGGAGAGGATCGGTCATGAGGGGAGTTGGTTTCACGGCTTGCGCGCGGAATATTCGCTGAACAGCCCGAGCATCGCGGTGCGTTTCACATCGGCGAAACCCGCGTTGCGGAGCGCCTCCAGCACGGCTTCGGGAGGCACGCACGCGTCCATCGTTTCCCAGAAATACACCATCATCTCGCGCGCTTCGCGGCTGCCGGTGAAGAGCCGCGTGAGCCCGGGGTAGATTTTCCCGAAGTAAAGTTTGAACAGCCACGCAGGCAGCGGGCGCGCGGGTTTGGTGACTTCGAGGATGAGCAGGCGGCCGCCAGGTTTGAGCACGCGATGATACTCGGCGAATGCTTCGTCGAGCGTCGTCACGTGACGCAGCGCGTAACCCATCGTGAGAAAATCAAACGAGTCGGTGGGAAACGGCAGCGCTTCGGCGCGGCCCTGCACGAACGTCGCGGGAAGTTTTTTCTTCGCGACTTCGAGCATGCCTGCGCTCGGATCGAGGCACGTGATCGTGTCGGCCGAGCCGAGAAGTTTGGCCGCCGCCGTCGCGACGAGCCCGGTGCCGCACGCGACGTCGAGCAGGCGCTGGCCGGGCGCGAGTCCGTGACGTTTCAGCGCCCAGCGTCGATAGAACGAGCCGCTGCGCAAAAAGCCCCAGTCGACGACGCCGTCGTAGTGTTTCGCGCCGGCGTCGAACAGCTGGTTGACATACGCCGGTTTGGCTTCGGTCGACGCATAGTGTTCGGCGAGGGGCGGGTGGGGCAGCATAGAAAAAGTGCCGGACGCCAAGCGGGGGCTCGGCAGGGGCGCGATGCGAGACAGCCGTGGCACGAGCTGGTTGCGCGAGCGCCGCCGATTTTGGGCGGGCAGTAATCCGCGGAGGAAAACGAGCTCGCCTAACTAACAGTTGACAGCGGGCGAATGGCTTCGGATTTTTCCCGCTCCTCCACGGCGGCCATAGCTCAGTTGGTTAGAGCACAAGATTGTGGATCTTGGGGTCGCGGGTTCAAATCCCGTTGGCCGCCCCATTTTTCGAGACGCAGGAAATCGCGTTTCCCGTTGATAGCCCGGGGAGGTGACTGCACGTTGCTCGGCCATGTCTCGGCTGCGGATTGTCACGTTCAACATCGCGCACGCGCGGGGGCTCACGCCGATTCAGGGATTTACGCTGGGACAGAAACTGCGCGCGAATCTGCGCAAGATCGGCCGGCTGCTCGCGCAACTGCAGCCAGATGTAGTGGCTTTGCAGGAGATCGATGAACGGTCGCGCTGGGCAGGCAACTTCGACCACCTCGAATACCTGCGGCTGCACAGCGGATTTCCGCATGCGGCGTTCGGTATCCACAACCGGCGCACGGGGCTCTTCAATCTCAGCTACGGCAACGCGCTGCTCTCGCGGCACCCGATCGTCGCCACCGAAACGGTCGTCTTCGGCCAGCGACGCGTGGGCGAAAAGGGTTTTCTTTTCGCCGAGATCGATGTGAACGGACGCATCGTGCCGGTGATGAACGTTCACCTGCATTTCAGATCGCGCGAACATCGTTTCCGGCAGATCGGGCGCATGCTCGCGTGGCTGCGCGACAAGCAACGTCTGCGCGCCGCGCACTGGCATGTGCCGCCGATCGTGTGCGGCGATCTCAACAACACGAGCCACGGTGCCGATGCGACCGCGTCGTTGCTGAGCCATCTTCACGATTACGGTGACTACGCGCTGCATCCGGCGAGCGGACGCACGTTTCCGTCGCCCTGGCCGGGACGGCTCCTCGATTTCGTTTTCATGCCCGGCACGTGTCAGCAGATCCGCTCGGAGATCGTGCGCTGCTATCTTTCAGATCACCGACCTGTGCTGGTGGATTTTGCGCTGCCTTGACTGAGGCGCTGGCGAAAACGGCGATTGCGCCTCCGGCGTGAAGCTCTTGTGCTCTAAAGCCCCATGTCCCGAATCGCCGAGACTTTCGCCCGTGTCCGTGCTGAAAATCGCGCCGCCTTCGTCGCTTATCTTTGCGCCGGCGACCCCGATCTGGAGACCTCGGTGAAGGCCTGCCGCGCGGTCATCGAAAACGGCGTCGACGTGCTCGAGCTCGGCGTGCCGTTTTCCGATCCGCTGGCCGACGGCCTCACCAACCAGCTCGCCGCGCAGCGCGCGCTCGAGAGCGGCATGACCATGGCGAAGGTGTGCGAGCTCGTCCGCCGCATCCGCGAGTTCAGCCAGGTGCCGATCATCTTCTACACCTACTACAATCTCGTTTTCGCCAACGGCGTGGAAAACTATGTCCGCGCCGCACGCGAGGCCGGCGTCGATGGCATGCTCACGCTCGATCTGCCGCCCGAGGAGTCGCAGGAAGTGGCCGAAGCCTGTCGCAAGCACGGTCTCCAGACGGTGATGATCGTGGCGCCGACCACCCCCGATTCCCGCATCGCCCGCATCGCCGCGGCGACGACCGGGTTCATCTACTACGTGTCCCGCGAGGGCGTCACCGGTGTGCGCGATCAACTCGCCGGCAACATCCCCGAGATGCTCGGCCGTATCCGTAAACACACGACACTTCCCGTCGTGGTTGGCTTCGGCATTTCCAGCCGTGCCCAGGTCGCGCAGGTCGCCGCGCACGCCGACGGCGTGGTCGTCGGCAGCGCGCTCGTGAACTGCATCAAAGAAAACCTCGGTTCCGCCGAAAAGATCGTGGCCCGCATCGGCGCCGTCGCCGCCGATCTGTCCGCCGGTGTGAAACGCTGAGCCACCCTCTCCGCCGCGCATGAAGCGTCGCATTCTCCTTATTGACGACGACCGGCTCCAATTCCGGCTCACGGAGGCGCACTTCAGAAATTTCCACGGCGAACAGTTCGAACTCGATTGGGCCGACACGTTCGAGAGCGGCCTTTCGCGCCTGCTCAAGGGCAACTACACTGCGTGCCTGCTCGACTACCAACTCGGCCCGCGCAACGGACTCGAGTTGATCACCAAAGCGGTGCAGGCCGGCTGCCGCACTCCGATCGTTTTCCTCACCGCCGAATCATCCGAGCGCGTGGACATCGACGCGATGAACGCCGGCGCACTCGACTATCTGGTAAAAGGCGAAATCTCCTCCGCCGCGCTTGAACGCTCGTTGCGCTACGCGCTGAAACTCGGCGAGACGCTCGAAGCGCTGCGCCAGGCCGCGACACGCGACGAACTCACCGGACTGCTCAATCGCCGCGAGTTCGACCGCATCATTCGTGAAGAGCACGAACGCAGTGGACGCTTCGGCCGCCCCGTCTCGCTCGTGCTGCTCGACATCGATCACTTCAAGAAGGTCAACGACACCCACGGCCACCCCGCGGGTGACGCCGTGCTCGCCGAAGTCGCGCGCCGTCTCAGCGGCAGCGTGCGAAGCGTCGATCGCGTGGCGCGTTTCGGCGGCGAGGAGTTTGGGCTCGTGATCATGGAAGCCGATGCCGCGACCGCGCTCGACACCGCGAATCGCGCGTGCGAGGCCGTGCGTTCAACTCCGGTTGTGTTGCCGAACGGCGAAACCCTCCCGGTGACGATCAGCGCCGGCGTGGCTTCGATCCCGCGCGACGCCGTGGAAGTGAAGGAGCTGATCGCGGCCGCTGACAAAGCACTCTACGCTGCGAAAGCCGCCGGACGAAACCGCGCCATCGCGGCCTGAGCCGCGCCAAAGTGCGGCTCGAGTCGGGACCGTGTGCGGTCCGGGTCGGGACAAAGTGCGCACCACGTCGGGACAAGGTGCGGACACGGTCGAGCCAGGGTGCGGCGAGCCATGTATGAATGTTTCTCTTACTCTTTCTTCTTTCTCTTTCTCCCTCCGGCTCGCCGCGAGCGATGCGTCGGAAGAAAGAGGAAAGAGTAAGATCAGCCGAGCGGAGCCCAGATTTTGAGGGAACGGGGGAGGATCTCGACTTCGATGCGCGCCTCGGTGGCGACGAGTTCGCCGTCGACGTGCATGATGCCGGGCTGGTCGCGCTCGATCACGAAACGCGTGCCGGTGGCGGTCGTCACGTGGCGGCTGCGATCGAGCGTGCGCGTGAATAAACGACACGCGAGTGGGAGCGCGTTGAAGAGCGTGAGCGATCGCACGACAACGAGATCGAGTCGGCCGTCGTCCAGTCTGGCGCGTGGTGCGATGGTGGCGCCGTTGCCGAATTGGGACGCGTTGGCGATCGTGACAAACTGCGGGACGCGGCGCGTGACTTGGTCGCCGTCGACGCGCACGTCGAGTGGTTGCGCGCGGTAGGAAAAATACTCGCGAACGCCGGCGTTGACGTAGGCGAGGAAACCGCGGCGCGAGAGCGTGTTGAAACGCTGCACCACGGCTGCGTCGAACCCGACACCCATCGCGCAGAAAAACGGATGACCATTGGCGCGACCCACGTCGGTGAGCAGCGGTTCGCTGTGTAGCAGGGAATCGAGCGCCGCCGCGCACGACATCGGCACGCCGAGGTGGCGCGCGAGACCGTTGCCGGAGCCGCAGGGAATGATCGCGAGGGCGGTGTCGGTGCCGAGGAGGCCGCGGCCGGTTTCGTTGACGGTGCCGTCGCCGCCGACCGCCACGACGACATCGATCCCGGCGCGCGCAGCTTCAGCGGCAAGCTGGGTCGCGTGGCCGGGGCCGGTCGTGGGGGTGATCGTGGCGTGCAGACCGTGACGTTTCACGAACGCGTGCAGCTGTTCGGAGATCGGCGTGCGGCGCGTGCCGGCGCGAGGGTTGTAGAGAAAGAGAAACTTCACGGCGGAGATTCGCGTGGACGCGTTGCGACTAAATCAGAAGATGCGCGCGATGCCCATGTCTGCGTCGTCCACGATTCATGTTCTCACTGGTTGCACGGCGGCCGGAAAGACCGAGTGGGCTCTGCGTTGGGCGGAGCGGTGGGGAGCGGAGATCATCTCGTGCGATTCGCTGCTGTTTTATCGCGGAATGGATATCGGAACGGCCAAGCCGACGCCGGAGGAACTGAGGCGCGTGTCACATCACTTGATCGATATCTGCGAGGTGACGGCAAGGATGGATGTGACGCGCTATGTGACACTCGTGCGACAGGCGCTGCGGGAAATTGCGGAGCGCGGCCGGCCGGCGCTCGTGGTGGGCGGCAGTGGATTTTATCTGAAGGCGTTTTTCGCCCCCGTGGCGGACGACGTCGAAGTCTCGCCGGAGATCCGCGCGGAGGTCGCGGCGCTGAGTCTGCCGGACGCGCTTGCGGGCTTGCGCGAACTGAACCCGGCGGGGCTCGGCTCGCTCGACACGGCGAATCCGCGCCGCGTCACGCGCGCGTTGGAACGGTGTCTGGCGTCGGGTCGCACGCTGGCGGAGTTGGCGGAGGAGTTCGCGCGGAGGCCGTCGCCATTTTCTGAATACAACGTCCGCCTGGCCCGCATCGATCGCGAGCTCGACGAACTTGGTGAGCGCATCGAGCGTCGTGTGGACGCGATGCTGCAGGCCGGGCTCGTCGACGAAGTGCGCCGCTTGATCGCGGCGGGGTTGAAGGAAAACCCGAGCGCGGCTTCGGCCATCGGTTATCGCGAAACGATCGATGCCATCGAGGGCCGGCTCGCGTGGGACGCCCTGTCGGGTGAGATCGCGAAGAATACGCGAGGCTTGGTGAAGAAGCAGCGCACGTGGTTTCGCACGCAACTGCCGCCGCACCGGGTGTGGTCGGCCGCGGAGCTCGAGCGCGGCGGGGAGCTTTTCGGCGACGCGTGAGGCGTCAGTTCGCGCGGGCGCGTTCCGCTGCCGTGAGCCGCTGGGAAATCAGCAGGTGCGAGGCGACGATCAGCGGGCCGAGAAACGTCGGCAGCAGGCTGAGCGGCACACGTGTGAACAGTTGCACGGCGCCCGCATCGGCGAGCGCGAGACGCGAAGCCGAGACCGTCAGCAGCAGAACGTTGAGGAGACCGACGACGTTCCAGATGTAGACGAAACGTAGCCGCTGCGGCTGCGCGGTGGCCCACAGCGCGATCGGCAGAGCGAAGATGGCGACGATGATTTCGCCGCCGGCGACCTGCACCGCGAAAGAGCGCGGGAGTTCGCCGCGGTTAGCGAAGTAGAAGAAACCGTAGCTCACCACGCGCACGAGGTGCAGCAGCACGAGCGTGCGGAGCGAAAGCGAATCGAGCCAGCGGCGAAGCGCGGAGGAGCGTCGCTGCACGAATACGAGTGCGACGACGAGAGCGGCGGCCAGCACGGGCAGCCCGAGTGCGGGCAGGCGCTCGAGAAAACCGAAATGGCTGGCGCCGATTGCGGCGAAGAGCCAGGCCCACGCGATCAGCCGGACGACGGCGGAGGTTGTCATGCACGAAATCTGTCCGGCTGGCAGCGCGTGGGCGAGCTACAACGTGGACACGAAAAAACGCGACCTCGCGGTCGCGTTTTGAGTTTCGCAAATCAGACGCGACGCACTCAGGGCGCGGCGGCGACGATGCCGTAGCGTTCGAGCGAACTCGTCTCGAGCTGGCGGAGATTGGCGATGGCGTTGCGCAGGTTCACGCGCGCGAGCAGTTCGTTCACGCGGGCGGCTTCGAGATCGTCCTGCGTTTCGAGCACCTGGCGGCTGGTCGAAAGGCCGGCGCGGAAACGGGCGAGTTCGAGTTCATATTGTTTCTCGGCGAACTGCGTGGCCTTGGCGTTGATCTCGACGCTCTGGCGGTTGGTCTCGACGGCGCGCACGGCGGCGCGGACCTGCACGATCAAATCCTGCTCGAGCTGCTGCAGGCGCGTTTCCTCCTGCCGGAGTTGGGCCTGGGCGCTGCGCTGACGCGCGCGATCGGCGCGGAGACCCCAGGGCACGGAAACGGTAAGATCGATCTGCCAGTTGTAGCCGTCGGGCTGCGTCATGCGGTTGAACGCGGTGCCGTAGGTGCGCTGCGCACCGTTGTAGCCGACGGCGCCGCCGAGATCGACGGTGGGGCGGGCGCTGTTGCGGGCGACGTCGACGTCGATCTTGCGCTGCTTGATGAGTGCCTGCGTGGCGAGATAGTCGGGCTGGCGCTCGCGGGCGAGTTTGAAGGATTCCTCGAAGGACGGAGTGAACTCGGCCTCGTGCGGCAGCGCGACGGAACCGACGGCCTCGTGAAACTCGAACTGGCCGATCAAGGCCTGCAACGCGTCCTCGGTGTTACGCACCGCCTGCATCGCGGTGACGATGCCGTTCTGCGCATTGGCGAGGCCGACTTCGGCGGAAAGAACATCGAGATCCGTGGCGACGCCCGTGCTGCGGCGCGTGCGGTTTTCCTCCAGCAGGCGCTCGGCGAGTTCGAGGCTGCGCTGGCGCACGGCGAGCTGACCGCGGGCAAACACGAGATCGTGGTAAGCCACTTCGGTGTCGCGGATCACTTGCAGCATGCGCGCCTCGTAATCGAGGCTCGCGATCGAGAGACCCAGTTTCGAGCGGTCGATCTGCGCGCGATTGACCGTCAGGCCCGCGCCACGGAGCAGCGGCTGCGTAATGCTCAGCGCGACATCGCTCGTGTAGGCGGGATCGAGTGCGCCGGTGACCGGGCGGGTGCCACTGCGATCGAGGCCGGTGCTCACGCCCACAGTCGCGCCCGTGACGATGTTTTGCGAAACACCGATGCGCGCATCGGTGGTGTCGGCGTGCGTGCTGCGGCCGGAGATGCTGCTCAGCGCGGACGTCTCGTATTCGCCGCGCGAAACGGTGGCGTTAAACACCGGCTCGAAGGCGGCCTTCGCGATGTTGATGTCTTCGCGCGCGACCTCGGTGGAGAACGCCTGGATCTGCAACGCGAAGTTTTTGCGCATCGCGCGCGCCACGCATTCCTCGAGCGTGAGACTCGGCGTCGTGGCGACGGCCGGGGGCGGCGTGGTAGCGTTGGACTCCTGGGCGAGCGCCGCAGCAGGAGCCAGGGCGGCGAACGGGAGGGAGAGAGCGAGGAGTTTGGCGTGGAGACGAGGCATGATGGAGGCGTCAGCAGGACGAAAGAAGAACACCGGAAGGCGCACAAAGTTACTGTTTTTCAAAGTGACCGTCGCTCGTGCGCTTGAGCAAGGCGAAGCCGGCATCCTTGGCGCGTGAGACGGTGCTGCGCGCGGAAAGTTTCAGGGCATGCACCGATTCTGCGGCGGCGCGTTGCACCGGCTGGCCACAGCGCGGGCACTCGGCGAGCGAGGCGGCGCCCGCCGTCGCGGCATGCTCGAAGCCGTCCCCGCACAACTTGCAGGGCGAGTGGACCGGGACGTAGCGGTGCAGCGGCATGCTGGATAACTTTCAGGAAGCGGCGGGGCAGTTTCGAGGCGAAACATGCCAAGCGGTTTCCGCGGGGGATAAACGGTTCACAAAAAAAAAGCGGGTCCAGGAGGACCCGCTTCGAAAGGGAAGCGCGGGAGCGCTCAGAGCTTGGGCTCGGTGCGCTTCAGCTCCGCGGCGACGAGCTCGGAAAGGTAAGCGCTGGCGCCGATGCGGGCGTTGACGGAAGCGAGCTGCTCGCGAGTGGAGGCGTATTGCGGATTGGTGTCCGAAAGATCGGGCACCTGTTTGTCCACGACGTAGACAAACACCGCCTGGTCCGCACCCGTCATCAGGAGTTCGGAGACGCGGCCTTTCTCGAGGCGATCCAGCGAGCCGAGCAGACCATAGTCGACGCCTTGAGGCGGCTGGCGGAGCGTGAACGGCTCCACCTGCTTCGTCTCGGCCTTCACGGAACCGACGCTGGCGGCAATGGCCTTCTCGAACGAGTCGCCGGCCTTGAGGCGGTTTTCGATCGCGGCGCGCATCGTGCGGCCGAGCTCGATGAAGCGCTTGCGCTTCCTCACCCTCGACGTAGTCGGCCTGCACCTTGGCGCGCACTTCGGCGAACGTCGGCGTGTGCGTCGGCAGCGTGTCGCGGTAGATGAGGATCGCGGCGCCCGCAGGCGTGGAAACAGCGTCGGAGATGCGGCGATTCGGGCCGAGCTTGAACGCTTCCTCGGTCACCGTGTGCGCGCGGCCGAGTTCAGCAGGGCCTTCGTCGTGGGTGAACGGAGCGAGCGCGACCAGCGACAGCTTCTGGGCGCTCAACAGCGCTTCGAACTGAGGCGAATCGGGTTGAACCTTGGACTCGAACAGCGTGTAGGAAAAATCGGACGCGGCCTTGAGGGCGTATTGCTGCGCGCGCGAGAAACGGAGCGCGGTCTCGACCTGCGGACGCACGGCGGCGTAAGCGGCGTTGGGATCGGTGGCAGGCTTGTCGGCGTTCGGCTGCGGGAAGCGCGCAGGATTGGACTCGTAGAACGCCCGGACGTCCGTCTCGGAGACCTGCACCTGATCGACGTAGGCTGCCGCGGGGAAGCTCACCACGGAGATGGCAACGCGAGGAGCGATCTCGTAGCGGAAGGTGTTTTCCTCAAAAAACTTCGTCAGCTCCGCGTCGGTCGCCGGGATGTTCGGCGAATACTTGCCGTAATCGAGCGTGGCCGTGGCGATCGTCCAGCGCGTATCGGCGCGGCTCAGCATCGAGGCGACGTCGTCCGCCTGCACGTAGCCCGGGCCGCCGAGGAGCTGCTGGACCTTGTTGATGCGCACGTCGTCGGCGAGCACGCGGCTGACCGAGGCCTCGTTGATACCCGGGTTGTTCTTCAGCGAATCGCGAAACATCGTGTAGCGCGACGCATCGAACTGACCGTCCTGGCCGGCGAAGATGCGCAGCGTCTTGATGTAGTCGGCGACCTCGAGCTTCGTCGTGGCGGGGATGTGGAGCTGGTTGGCGAC
Organism: Opitutus sp.; assembly: GCA_024707325.1. Classification (GTDB taxonomy): domain Bacteria; phylum Verrucomicrobiota; class Verrucomicrobiia; order Opitutales; family Opitutaceae; genus Opitutus. The sequence continues at coordinate 2,382,691 of JANPZY010000001.1, forward strand.
GTGCAGGGCGGCCGCGCGTTGCAGGCCGTAGTTCTGCAGCTCCTCGCCTCCGAGTTGGTAGCCGGACTGCAATTCGGCGCTCAACATGGCGTCGCCGAAGAGTCGGGCTTGGTCGTCGTTCGAGGCCAGATTGTAGCCAAAGACCATGCGCTCGGTGAGGTGCCCGCGGTCGGAACCGCCGAGACCCGAAGAGGCATTGGTGACGAAAACGAACGAGATGATGACCACGGCCAACAGCACCAAAAACACGGACTTGAAGTGCTGCTGGAAGGTTTTCTGGATCCAGGAGATCATTGGGGAAAAAAGCGCGACGCTAGGTTGGCACTTCGGTGAGGCAAGGGAGAAGTCGTGCCCCAATCCGGACCGGGTCGGGACTGAATGCGGACCGGGTCGGGACAGAGTGTGGACGGGATCGAGCCAAGGTGCGCACCGAGTCGGGACAAGGTGCGAACACGGTCGAGCTAAGGTGTGGACCGGGTCGGGATCGCGGTCCGTTCTCGTTCGTCGTTCTCTTTCTCGTTCTCGAAACACGCCGCAGACCGAGGTCGAGAACGAGAACGATAGAACGAGAGCGATGAGTTAGCCCCTTACGCGAGGCGGCTGGATTCGTCGAAAGGGTGCGCGATGAAGAGTTCCTCGAGGCTCTTTTGGAAAAACGGGTCTTCGGACATGCGATCGATTGCGGCGTCGTAGTGGCGGAGGATTGGATCGATGTGGCCGAGCGTCGTGCCGGTGGGATCCAAGCCGAAGTTGTCGTCGAGGCGCTTGAACTCGAGGAGCGTCATGCGGTTGAGCGGACGCGCGGGCTGGTAGAGCATGTCGTCGGTCGGATCCTCCGATGGTGGCGGCACGGGCGTGATGAGTTTCATCTCCACCAGGCGCTGCAGGCAGGCGTTGAGGATCTGCGTGGGCACCTTGACGAGCGTGCCGAGTTGCGAAGCGGATACCGGCGGCAGGCAGGCCTGGAAGCGACGACCGATGGTGAGGAGGACGACGAGCGAGAGGCGTTCGCGGGTCGATTCGGTGAGCTGGCTCCACGCGGCCTGGCTGTTGCGAAAGTGCACGTTTTGAACCGCGTAGCTGATGCTCGCGCCGACGAGCAGGTAGAGCCAGAAGATGTAGAGCCCGAGCATCAGCACGATCGGCAGTGCGAGCGAACCGTAGAGGCTCTTGGTGAGGATCACGCGTCGCACGTAGAAGAGCGCGACGAAGTTGTTGAGCAACAGAAACGCCGTGACGACGAGCGCCGCGATGAGCGCGGCACTCCAAAACACGCGCGTGTTGGGGATGATCCGATACACCATCGTCAACAGCACCACGAGCAGCAGCGCGGAAAACAGCGGCAGCGACCAGCGCAGCATCGCGAGCAGACTCTCGCCGCCGGGGAGCCGCTCGATGGACGTGTTGAACACGTTCACGAATGCGCCCGCGCCGAGCAGCGCGATCGCGCCGAAAAACAACACGGCGCCGAGCGTGAGTGTGGTCCAATAAAACACGACACGCATCCACAACGATCGTCCCACGCGCACGCCCCAGATGTCGTTGAACGCGTCCTCCACCGACTTGAAGAGCAGCAGCACGATCAGGATCAGCGACACCACGCCGAAAAATCCCGCGGAGCCGGAGCGCGCGCCCATGATGATGCCGTTGATAAAGGTGACCAGCTGTGGATCGACCGCTTCGCCCGCAGCGGCGGGTTCGTCGAGTTGATCGACTTGCGGCGCGATGCGGCGCACGAGATCACCGATGCGATCAGCGATGTAATCCGGGTCGCCTTGTTCGCCCATCGCAAAACCGCCGATCAACACCGCGATCGCGACGAGCGGCCCGAATCCGAGCAGTGAGCTGAAGCTCAGCGCCGCGGCGCGTTCGGGCGTTTTGGTTTCCATGAACACCGTCCACGTGATCGAGACGATGCGCAGAAAGGCATGGAAGCGCCGGTGGCTCGACGTCCCGCTCGCGTTGGCCGCCTGCCAGATGTCTTTCCGATACAACTCGGAAAAACGTTTCCAGCGCTCGGCCAGCTTGAGCATGGCGGCAAGGATTTCAGGCCGCGCTCGAAAGCAAGTGCCAGGCTACAAAACCGAAGCCCGCGATACCCAGCACGGCGGCAATCAACACGGGCGCGAAACTCACGAACACCGTGCTCAGAAACAATCCCGCCGAACCGGCCGCCGCGGCGAGGAGCGGGGTGGTGAGGCCTTGCGACCAGAACAGGAAGCCGAGAAACCCAAAACCGAGAGCCGCGCGGAAACGCACGAGCGGATAAATGGACACAACGCCGAGCGCGAGCAGCACCGCGAGCAGCAGATCCACCACGCCGAGGATCGCGAGCGGCGACGTGGCGAGCTTCGCGACGTCGAGCGCGATGACGAGATCGGCCGCGGGCAGCAAACCGCCGGCCGCGCTGACGAGCAGCATGACGATCGCGGCAACGCGACCGAAGCTCGCGGCCTTGGCCATGGCGATCGTGGGATCCTGTTTGTCCTTGGTGTCCTCCGTGCGCCCTTCGGCGGCGGCGAGCATATCGTTGACCGTGATCGGGCGATCGGCCTCGTGCGCCTGATTGACCGTGGCGATCTTCGGCTCGTTGCGGAGGGAGAGTTTTTTCTTCTCGGGGAAGAGCGACGCCTTGAGGTTCTGCGTGGCTTCGATGGTGATCCATTCCTCGGTGGCGGTCTCGTAGTAGAGCGTGGCGGGCGTCACCTGACCGGCGTCGACCAACGAGGCTAATTGCTCGAGCGTGAAGGGGCCGCGGGCCTCCGTGTCCGACTCGTTGCGGATGTAGAATTCCTGGGTCGCCATGCGCGGGAAGCTGGGCCGGTGCTTCCGGAGCGGCAAGAGTTTAGTGGACGCGCCAACCGCCGCCCGCAAGGTGTCGCGGAGTTTATGATTTCGTTAACGAGTGGGCCGCGCGCGGCCTCAACTCACATGCGCGTGAGCGTGCGGAGTCCGAGCAGGCGCAGACCGGTTTCGAGGACGAGCAGCGTGCGGGCGCAGAGCAGCAGACGACGCGCGCGCACGGCGGGTTCGTCGACGAGCACCTTGTCGCTGTTGTTGAAGAAGCTGTAGTCGCCCGCGAGCTCGAAGAGATACAGGCAGAGGTAGTGCGGCCGCAGCGAGTCGGACGCGAGGCGGATGGCGTCGGGGAACTTCGCGAGTTTGCGCGCGAGTCCGATTTCCGCGGCGGTCTCGGGCGGCGTGGCCGTCGCATCGAGCGAACGATCGTCGGGCGCGACGCCGGCCTTGCGGAAAATCGAGTGAATGCGCGCGACCGCGTAGAGCAGATAGGGCGCGGTGTTGCCGTCGAGCGCGAGCATCTTGTCCCACGAGAAGACGTAGTTGCTGCTGCGGTTCTGCGAGAGGTCGGCGTATTGCACGGCGCCGATGCCGACGGCGCGCGCGATCTCGCGACGCTCGGCTTCAGGTAACTCGGGATTCTTTTCGGAGACGATCGCGAACGCGCGCTCTTCGGCTTCGTCGAGCAGCGCCTTCAATTTGATCGTGCCGCCGTCGCGCGTCTTGAGCGCCTTGCCGTCTTCGCCGGTCACGGCGCCGAAGGTCACGTGGTACAGCTCCGGCAGGCGATAGGCCTTGGCCGCGAACCATTTTTTTCGTGGTGAGGAAAAGCTGCTCGAAGTGATCGCTCTGACGGAAGTCGGTGACGACCACGACACCGTCGGCCTTGAAGTGCTCCGCGCGATACAGGACGGTCGCGAGATCGGTCGTGGCGTAGTTTGAAGCGCCGTCGGCTTTGCGGATGAGGAACGGCTGCGTCTTGAAGCGCGGATGCTCCGGGTGAAACACTGCGAGCGCGCCCTCGCTCACGACGGCGAGACCCGTGGAGGTCAGCTCTTCGTAGATGCGCTCGACCTTGTCGTTGTAGAACGACTCGCCGAGGTTGTAGTCGAAGCGAATACCGAGGCGCTCGTAGATCTGCTCGAACGCGGCGAGACTCACCTCGGAGAACTTCTTCCACAGCGCGACGTTTTCGGGATCGCCGCTCTGGAGTTTCACGAGCTCGCGACGCGCTTCCTCGAGTTCGGGCGAGCCGTCGGGCGTGGCGTTGTTGCCGAGTTTATAGAGCCGCTCGAGCTCCTCGATCGCGTCGGTTTCGAGGGCTTTCGGATCGGCCCAGCGTTTGTAGCCGTAGATGAGTTTGCCGAACTGCGTGCCCCAGTCGCCGAGGTGATTGTCGCGGATCACGCGCGCGCCGGTGAATTCGAGCAGGCGGCAGATCGCCTCGCCAATCACGGCTGAGCGGAGGTGGCCGACGTGCATCTGCTTCGCGGTGTTGGGCGACGAGTAATCGACGACCCAAGTCTGGCCGGTGTGCGCGGCAGCGGCGCCGGACTGAAGTTGCGCGGAGGAGTTGTAAGCCTGCAACCACGCGAGCAACGCGGTGGGTTTCAGGGTGAAATTAATAAAACCCGGACCCGCGATCGTGACGTCGAACTGCTCGCGCACCGAGGCGGGCAGGGCGGCGACGATCTGCTCGGCGGTGGCGCGCGGATTGAGTTTGCGAGCTTTGGCGTAGCCGAGCACGCCGTTGGCCTGAAAGTCGCCGTGCTTCGGGTCGGACGTTCGCACCTCGGGCGCGAAAGCGGCGGCATCGGCCAGACCCGCAGCGCTGGCGGCAGACTGGAGAGCCGTATCGAGATCGGCAGCGAGGTTAAACGAGACGTGCATCCGGCGAGAAAACCGCACCGCAGCCGCGCCGCGCAAGCGCGGAGTTCGGGGCCGGGAAGAGGGTGGAGCCCGCCGTTCGCGGCCGGGAGCCGGTCGTGCTCTTGATCGTTCTCGTAATCGTTCTCGTTCTCCCGGAGCGGATATCTCTGGTGGAGGAGGCGAGGAGACACGGCAGGGCGGCTGGTGTCGTCATGTCATTTGTTTGCGTGATTTGCGCGCGGCGGTTGGCATCGCGCCAGCTTCTAACCGCACACTTTATGGACGCGCACTGGATGGAGTTCCTGAGCATGTTGCTGCGTTGGCTGCACGTCATCGCGGGCATAGCGTGGATCGGGTCATCGTTTTATTTCATCTGGCTCGACAACAGCCTGGATGCGCCGGCGCCCGGTTCGGAGGCTGCGAAGAAGGGGGTGGGCGGCGAACTCTGGGCGGTGCACGGGGGTGGCTTCTACAACCCGCAAAAATACACGGTCGCTCCGGCGACACTGCCGGAGAAGCTGCACTGGTTCATGTGGGAGTCCTACACCACGTGGCTGTCGGGCACCGTGCTGCTTGTCGTGGTTTATTGGATACGAGCGGGCACGATGATGGTCGACCCGGGCGTGGCGGAGTTGACGGCGGCCCAAGCGGTCGCGATCGGCGCGGGCAGCATGGTCGGTTCGTGGCTGATCTACGACGGGCTGTGCCGTTCGCCGCTGGGACGTCACAACGGACTCTTGGGCGCGGTCGTGTTTGCGTTGCTCACCGCGCTGGCGTGGGGACTCACGCAATGGATCGGCGGACGCGCGGCCTACATCCACGTGGGCGCGGCGATCGGCACGATCATGTCGGCCAATGTGTTTTTCGTGATCATCCCGATGCAGCGAAAGATGGTCGCGGCGATGAAGGCCGGTGAGACGCCGAAGGCCGAGTGGGGCCTTCGTGGCAAGCAGCGCAGCGTGCACAACAACTATTTCACGCTGCCGGTGCTGTTCATCATGATCAGCAATCACTACGCGACGACCTACAGCCATCCGCACAACTGGGCGGTCCTGGCGGTGATCGCGGCGGCAGGCGTGCTGATCCGGCATTTTTTCAACAAGCGCCACAAGGGCGTGTTCGCTTGGCAGTATCCGCTCGCGGGTGCGGTGTTGCTCGGCGTGGTGGCGTGGTGGACCGCGCCCAAGGCCATCGCGCTGCCACCGGTGCAGGGTGAGGTGACTTTCGAACGCGTCCGCACCATCATGGGCGAACGCTGCGTCACATGTCACACTGAGGCGCCGACATTTCCCGGCATCGCCCAGCCACCGGCCGGGGTGGTCCTGCAGTCACCCGCGATGATCGCTCAAAACGCGCAACGTATCTACCAGCAGGTCGTCGCCACGCGCATCATGCCGCTGGGCAACGTGACCGAAATGACGGACGAGGAACGCGCCGTCATTGCGGCTTGGGTCGCGTCGGGTGCGAAAACCCAATAGCTGGCAATTGCCTCTTTCTGGCAACTCGCCTGCCGCGGCTCGGGAGGCGAGCGGTATCGTGATGCAGGGGTGGAAGCTAAGGCGAATCCGGTTTTACAAAAAACGATTTTATAAGGATTAACGCGATCCGTTCTGAGCAGTCGGCGCGGCTCCGGCAGGTGCAAACTGGGTAGTTTTGGCTCGACATTTCCCCATAGCCGGGTTTGCTCGCAAACTTTTCCGCACCGCGGAGAGACGCGGTTGTTCACATACTACTCACATGACGAAACGCACCATTCCGGCCCGCCGCTTTATCAAGCCCAGCTTCGAATCGCTGATCGAGAAGAAGCGCGACGGCGGCGAGTTCACCCAGGAGGAGATTCGCTTTATCATTGATAGCACGCTGGATGGAGAGATGCCGCAGCACCAGCTCGCCGCTCTCATGATGGCGATCTATTTCTCCAACATGTCCGCCCAGGAGACGGCCGATCTCACCGAGGAGATGATGCTGTCGGGCGAGGTGATCGACTTGTCCTCCATCGCCAAGCCGAAGATCGACAAGTATTCCACCGGCGGCGTGGGCGACAAGACCGCCCTCGTCCTCGTGCCCCTCGCGATGGCCTCCGGCGTCGTCGTCCCGATGATGTGCGGCGTTGAGCACGACTACGTGATCAACACCCTCGACAAGCTCTCGGCTTTCCCCGGCTTCAAGAGCCACCTCTCGATCGACGGCTTCGTGTCGCAGCTCTCCCGCATCGGCGGCGCGATCGTGGCGCAGGACGAGAAACTCGCTCCGGCCGACGGCAAATTCTACGCTCTCCGCAAAGAGACCGGCACCATCCCGAGCCTCCCGCTCATCACCGGCAGCGTGCTTTCCAAGAAGCTCGCCGAAGGCTCCGAAGGCCTCGTGATCGACGTGAAGTGGGGCAACGGCTCCTTCATCAAGGACCTCGAGCAGGCCAAGCAGCTCGCGCGCTCCATGACCCGCGTCGGCCGCTCCATGAAGCGCCGCTGCGTCGCGCTCGTGACCGACATGAACCAGCCGCTCGGCGACACCGTCGGCACCGCGCTCGAGATCAAGGAAGCCATCCAGCTCCTCAAGGGCGAAGGCCCCGAGGACATGAAGGAACTCGTTCTCAAGCTCGGCATGGAGATCGTGCGCCTCGCCGGCGTCGCGGGCTCCACGCTCTCGGCCAAGCAGACCGTGCAGCGCCACCTCACCGACGGTTCCGCGCTCCAGAAGTTCAAGGACCTCGTCAAGGCGCAGGGCGGCGACACCGCCTTCATCGATCATCCGGAAAAATTCCCGGCCGCCCGCCACATCCGCAAGCTGCCCGCTCCGAAGCGCGGCTATGTGCACACCATCAACGCGGCGATGATCGCCCGTGGCGTGCACCTCCTCGGCGCCGGCAAGGAAAACAGCCACGACAAGATCGATTACTCGGTCGGCGTCTCGGAGATCAAGAAGGTCGGCACCCAGGTGAAGCAGGGCGAGCCGCTCATGATGATCCACTACAACGACGAGTCGAAGCTCGAGCAGGCGCTCAACTACTTCAAGGACGCCTACCGCCTCGCGCCGAAGCGTCCGACGCCCCCGCCGCTCATCGTCGAGCGCGTCGCCTAAGCGATCACGCAACGAAAAACTCTCAGCCGACCGGTTTCCCCGGTCGGCTTTTTTGTGCACGCAAGCGAGTGTCGTCGGCGACGCGTTTGAATTCGGCGTGCGCCAAAAAAATTGCGGGCGGGGCGGGGCTCGTCCCTTTTAGCGACATGTCTGAACCGTCGCCCACGGAGAAACCCGAGAAAGCGCCACCGCGCGTCTACGATCGCGCCACGTGGCCCAAACCTTGGGCGCAGCTCAAATACTTCACGTTTCAGCCCGCGATCTTTCCGCGACTGCTCGGGCAGGTGTCGTCCGACGCGCGGCCGGGCGATTTCGTCAACGTCTACGACAAAAACGGCAATCTCGCCGGCGGCGGCCTCTACAACCCGCGCGCGAAAATCCCGCTGCGCGTCGTCGCGCACTCAGCGGAACCGGTCAACGAGTCCTATTTCGAAACCGCGATTCGCCGCGCGGTCGATCTGCGTCGCACGCTCTTCAAACTCGACGAGGTCACCGATGCGTATCGCCTGATCAACTCCGACGGCGATGGTCTCAGCGGACTCACCATCGATCGCTACGGCGACACGTTGCTGTGCGAGGTTTACTCGCTCGGCATCGCGCAGCGTTTGCCGAAGTGGCTGCCGCTGCTGCACGAACTCGCGGGCACGAAGTTCGCGCGCGTGCATGTTGATCACGATCTCGGTTCGCTCGAAGGCATCAAGCCGTCGACCTTCAACGAAACCAACGCCGCGGCGCCGCGCCTCGTGAAAATCCGCGAGCATGGCGTGCGCTACGAGGTCGATTTCGCCGAAGGCCACAAGACCGGGTTCTTCTGCGACCAACGCGACAACCGCCGTGCCTTTGCCCGCTTCGCCAAGGACGCGCGCGTGCTCGATCTCTGCTGTTATACGGGCGGATTTTCGCTCAACGCGAAAGTCACCGGCGGTGCGACGGACGTGACCGCCGTCGATCTCGACGAGGCCGCGATCGCGCAGGCGAAGCGCAACGCGAACCTCAATCAGGCGCGCATCAAATTCGTGCACGCCGACGCCTTCGCTTACGCGCGGCAGATGCAGCAGAACGGGGGAGAAGTGGGACGTCGTGATGCTCGACCCGCCGAAGTTCATTTTCACGCGCGAGGAAGGCGGCAATTGGGAAGGCCGTCAGAAATACGAAGACCTTAACCTGCTCGCGATCTCCCTCGTGAAACCCGGCGGCATCTTCGTCACGTGCTCGTGTTCGGGTCTGCTCTCGCTCGAAGATTTCGAGGCGCACGTGATCAAGGCCGCGCACCGACAGAATCGCCGTCTGCAGTTCTTCGACCGCACCGGTCCGGGCGTGGATCATCCGGTTTATTCGAACTGCCTCGAGAGTCGTTACCTGAAAGTCCTCTGGTCGCGCGTCATGTGAGCGCGAGACACGCGCCACCGCATCACACGACCGGGACCAACGAAACCCATGATCAAGAAACTCGCTCACACCTGCCTGTTCACGGATCAGCTCGACGCGATGATCGCGTTTTACCGCGACGTGCTCGGCTTTCCGGTGAAGTTCACGATGAAGAACGATGATGGCTTTGCCTTCGGCTACTACTTCGCGTGCGGCGAAATGACGTTCGTGGAAATCTTCGATCAGCGCGGCGCGGTAAAACAGTGGGGCGGCGAAGTGCGCGCGATGCGTTCCAACGAGGAAGCGCATGCGCGGCATTTCTGCTTTGAAGTCGAGGGCCTCGAAGCCGAGGTCGCGCGCATCGAATCGCTCGGCGTGAAAGTCCGCCCGATCAGCGTCGGCATGGATCACTCGAAACAGGCGTGGATCAAGGATCCCGACGGCAACGGCATCGAGTTGATGGAATACACACCGCGCAGCCTGCAATGGTGAGCGCGCGCCCGACTCGAGCCTGAGATCGCACCTGGTCGGGACTTGGTGCGGACCGGGTCGAGCCAAGGTCCGTCCCGGGTTGCGCCTAGGTGCGTGCCGGAGTGGGACTCATCACGAATCGCGGAAGAGGACGTTACTTTCTGTCATTCTGAGCGAAGCGAGGAATGCACGCGGAGTTTCCGCAACCGTGCCCCGCGGCGGCGATGCCTGCGCTGGTTTTTTGGAGAAGGGATTCAGAGTGGACATCTGGCGTGAGCGGCGGACCATTTTCCGCACACATGGAGTTCCTTCCGCACCTCTTCGAACAGAACAAGGTCTGGGCTGACGAGATCCGGGCCCGCGATCCGCAGTTTTTCGAGAAGCTCTCGCGTCAGCAGCACCCCGAATATCTGTGGATCGGATGCTCTGACAGCCGCGTGCCGGCGAATGAGATTCTGGGTCTGTTGCCCGGCGAGGTGTTCGTGCACCGTAATATTGCCAACGTGGTCGTGCACACGGATCTGAACTGTCTGAGCGTCCTCCAATACGCGGTGGACGTGCTGAAGGTGAAGCACGTGATGGTCGTCGGTCACTACGGCTGCGGCGGCGTGCGTGCGGCGTTGCGCTGCGATCGCGTCGGGCTGGCGGACAACTGGCTGCGTCACGTGCAGGACGTGCGGCTGAAGCACGAGGGCTGCTTGTGCGGAATCAATTCGGAGTCGGACCAGATCGATCGCCTCTGCGAACTCAACGTGATCGAGCAGGTGCAGAATCTCAGTCTGACCACGGTGGTGCGCGATGCGTGGGATCGCGGGCAAGCGCTCACGATTCACGGCTGGGTTTATGGCCTGCGCGATGGGCGTCTGCGCGATCTTCATTGCGCGGCCGACAGCGCAGCCGGAGCCGACGAAGCCTATCGTCGCGCGATCGCGAAGATGCGCGTCGAGTGAGTTTCGCTCACGCGTCGGTCTGCGCGGTCAACTCCTCGACGATGAGCGAGTGCCAGCCGGTGCGGTAGGTTTCGAAGCCGGGCGATTGGGCGTGCGCGACGAGAAGCGTGCGCCCGCTGGTGGTGATGACCTGGCTCGATTTCTTCGTGGCGAAAAGCGCGGAGCGATCGGGCAGCTCGATGCGTTCTTCGAGAATCCGGTCGCGCGAATCGGCGAGCACGTTGCCCGCGTCGTCGACGATGCACGTGCGCGTGACGGAACGTTTCGATTCTTCGATGGGCGTTTCGTGCATGATGCGTTGCGCGAGACCGTCCCAATTGAAAACCACGCCGAGCACGCCGAGGAGTTCGCCGTTGGCGTCGCCACCGCGGCAGACGCGGCACGAGTAAACGAGTGCGCGGCGGTCTTTCACGAGCGGTGAGACGTGGACGGTTTGGAAACCAAACTCATCGCCGCTGCGCGTCGCGATGGCGGACTGGAACCACGGTGCCTGACTGCAATCGGTGCCGACGACCGGATAGGTGTCGGGACGCCCGTTGGCGACGAGGACGCCGTTGGCATCGGCGATCACGATGTCGAAGTAAACGGTGTAGGCTTTGAGGATCACGCCGAGTCGCTGCGAGGCGAACGAGAGATTTGTGGGCGTGGGTTGCGCGAGCGCAGCGACGACGGCGGCGTCAGTTGCCCACCAGCGGCAATCGCACGAGCGCTCGTAGAGATTACGATCGATGAGATCGATGTTGGTGAGCGCGAGATCGGCGAGGCGCGTGCCGCGGACTTCGGTGGCGAGGCGGTGACTGACCTCGGCGAGCTCCATGACGACGGCCTCGGATTGCTCCTCGAGTTTCTGGGCGGCGCGCTGCGTGCGATCGGAGAAACTCACCATCTCTTCGGCGACGACGGAGAACGCGCGCCCTGCTTCGCCGGCGCGGCCGGCCTCGATCTGGGCGTTGATGGAGAGCACGCGTGCCTGAAGATTGATATCGGAAATCTCCTGGATTGAACCGCGGATGCGGTTGCGCAGGAGCGAGGCGAGGGCGCTGATGCGCTCAGGCGTGGCGGCGTTGGAGGCGGGGTTTTCGACGGTCGCTGGGGTGGTCGACATCGGCCTCTCCATTGGCATTTCTCGCGCCAGACAAATCAGCGGGACCGCGGAATTACGCGGACGAATATTTCGCGAACGCACCGCAAAGGGAAACTTACAGAGCAGCGCAAGCGATTGGAGATTGAGGGCCGAGCGCGGGTTTTTCGCCGGCCAGGCGAGACCACGTTGCCAAAACCAGGCAATAAAAACGCCCGCAGCTCGAGGCCGCGGGCGCGTTGAGGAATGGACTGTCGGTGCGCTTAGGCGCGACCGAGATAGCTGCCGTCGTTGGTGTTGACGCGGATGATCTCGCCTTCCTTGACGAAGAGCGGGACCTGCACGACGAGACCGGTTTCGAGCTTGGCGGGCTTTTGCACGTTGCTGGCGGTGTCGCCCTTGATGCCATCGGCGGACTCGACGACCTTGAGCGCAACGGAAGAGGGGAGATCGACGGAGAGCGGGCGCTCGTCGACGAAGAGCACGTCCACCTTGCCGCCGACCGCGAGGTAGTTCTTCACGTCGCCGAGGGTCTGCTCGGTGAGCTCGATCTGCTCGAACGTGTCCGGATCCATGAACGCATAGGTGCCGCGATCAACGTAGCTGAACTCGAGCGTCTTCTTCTCGGTCGGAAGCACCTCGATGGTGTCGGTGGAGGCGAAACGCTGGTCGAGGGCTTTGCCGTAACGCAGATTACGCATCTTGATCTGCACAAAGGCGCGGAGATTGCCCGGCGTGCGATGCTGGGTTTCCATGACGAGGTGGGGCTCGCCGTTGAACTTGATGACTTGGCCTTTGCGGATGTCGTTGGCTGCGGGCATAACGAGGTCGTTTGTTGGACGATTTTGCGTTGTTAAAAGGTCGATGGATTAACTGTTGCAATCGGGGGGTGTCAAGGCCGCGCGCCGGGGGTTTCGGGGCTTGCGCTTTGGGAGGCGTTTTCGAGACTCCGGGGCCAAAATTTCTATGAAACAACGCACTCTTGCGCGCGAAGTCTCCGTCCAAGGCAGCGCGCTGCACACCGGTGAAGCCGTCACGCTGACGATGAAGCCCGCCCCGGTGGACCATGGTATCGTTTTCAAGCGGATCGACCTCAATGGCGCGCCGGAGCTGAAACCGCGCGTCGATCAGGTCACCGACCTCGTGCGCGCCACCACGATCCAGGTCGGGCACGCCAAGATCCACACGGTGGAGCACGTGCTCAGTGCGTTGCACGGCTGCGGCATCGACAACGTGCTGATCGAGATGAACGCCTCGGAGCCGCCGATCATGGACGGTTCGGCGCGTCCGTTCGTGAACATGATCCTGCAGGCCGAGCCGGTGGAGCAGGAGAAGGACCGCGAGTATTTCGAGCTCGATGCGCCGGTCTCCGTCACGCGCGGAAACTCGTCGATCATCGCGTTGCCGAGCGACACGTTTAAGATCTCGTGCACGTCGGCGGACGACCGCGGCATCCACACGCAGCACCTATCGCTCACGATCGATCCGGACGTCTACATGACCCAGATCGCCGCGGCGCGGACCTTCACGATCTACGAAGACATCGAGGAGTTGCTGAAGCTCGGAAAGATCAAAGGCGGCTCGCTCGACTGCGCGGTCGTCATCCGCGGCGACAAGATCATCTCGAAGGAGGGCCTGCGCTTCAAAGACGAGTTCGTGCGCCACAAGATCCTCGATATCGTCGGCGACGTGCTCCTCCTCGGCCTGCCGCTCAAGGCGCACATCGTCGCGACGCGGCCCGGCCACGCGATCAACGCCGAGCTGACCAAGGCGCTCTACGAAAAACTGCTCGAGCGGAAGAAGGGGCCGAAAAAGAAGGCCGCGGCTCCCGCCAAAACGCTGCAGCCCGGCGAGACGTCGCTCGATATCAAGCGCATCCTCGAGATGATGCCGCACCGGTATCCGTTCCTGATGGTGGACCGCGTGATCGAGTTCATCGGCGAGCACGAATTGGTCGCGATCAAGAACGTCACGATCAACGAGCCGTATTTCCAAGGCCACTATCCCGGCGAACCCGTGATGCCCGGCGTGCTGCAGATCGAGGCGATGGCGCAAGCCGCCGGCTTGCTGCTCCTGCGTCTCGGTTCCAGCGAGGACAAGACGCCGTTCTTCATGAGCGCGGACAAAGTGAAGTTCCGCAAACCGGTCCGCCCCGGCGACCAGCTCGTGATCAACGCCAAGCTCACCAAGGTTCGCGGCAACAAACTCGCGGTCGCGGAATCGACCTGCACGGTCGGCGGCAACGTTGTCTCGTCCGCCGAACTGATGTTCGCGGTGGTCGAACAGGGAGCCCAAGCCTGAGCCGATGGCCTCGCGCATTCATCCCACGGCCATCGTGGAATCCGGCGCGCAGCTCGGCGTGGACGTCGAGATTGGCGCGTATGCCTACGTCGGCGCATCCGTCGTGCTCGGCGATCGCACCCGTGTGCAACATCACGCGACCGTCGACGGCAACACGCACCTCGGCACCGACAACGACATCTTCCCGTATGCGTTCATTGGCGGGAAGACGCAGGACCTGAAATACAAGGGCGGTAATCCCGGCCTGCGCATTGGCGACAAAAACGTGTTTCGCGAGTTCGTCACCGTGCATTGCGGCACGCCCGATGGCGCGATGACGACCGTCGGTTCGCACAACACGATCCTCGCGTATTGCCACATCGCGCACGATTGCGTGGTGGGAAATCACATCATCATGAGCAACTACGCGGGCCTCGCCGGACACGTGACGGTCGAGGACTACGTGGTGATCGGCGCGTATGGCGGCACGCATCAGTTCTGCCGCATCGGCACGCATGCGATGCTCGCGGCGTGTGCGAAGCTCGTGCAGGACCTGCCTCCCTATTTCATTGCCGAAGGCCAGCCCGCGACGATCCGGATGTTCAACAAGGTCGGCCTCGAGCGTCACGGCTTCACGCCCGAGCGCCTCGATCGCGTGAAACAGCTCTACCGCATTCTCTACCGCGACGGTCTCAATCGCACCCAAGCCTTCGAGAAGATCAAAACGCACGCCAACGCGGACAGCGCAGAGTTTCAGGCGATGCTCACCTTCGCCGCGGCGAGCGAACGCGGGCTCGTGCCCGGCGCCTGAGTAGCTCTGACGTAGGATTCGTTGCTCCTTTCGAAAAGCGGTCGAGACGACCGCTTTTCTTTTCTCCAAAACTCTCCTGTGCGTTTTCGGCGAATGATCGAATTCGTGGAGGAGTTGCGCGTTCGACGGTGTTTCACTCTTTCCATGTTTACCCCTCCGGTTTCCTCGTTTGTCCGTTTCGGTTTTCTCGCGCTCGGCGCGCTTTTGGCGATGCCTTCGTCGGCGCTGCTCGCGCAGAACATGTTTCGTGGCGATCCCGCACACTCGGGCGCTGCGTCGGGGACGGCACCGACGTCGGCACCGACGTCGGCGCCGAAGACGAAGTGGGCTTTCAAAACCGGCGCACCCGTGATCGCGTCGCCTTCCCTCGCTGACGGACTGCTCTTCATCGGAAGCGACGATAAAAATTTCTACGCCATCGACGCCGCCAACGGCGCGGAGAAGTGGCGCTTCGCCACCAGCGGCCCGGTGCGCTCGACCGCGGCGGTTGTGGGCGGGATCGCTTACTTCGGCAGCTATGATGGCGCGTTCTACGCCGTCGATGTGGCGACGGGACAACAGCGCTGGAAGTTCGAGACGGAAGGGGAGCGCAAGTTCACTGCGCCGGGGTTGCACGGTTTGAAACCGAAGCGACAACTCATCGCCGATCTGTGGGATTGTTATTTGTCGTCACCGACCGTCGTCGAGGGTCGCGTGTTTTTCGGGTCGGGCGACGGCCACATCTATGCGCTCGACGCCGAAAGCGGCGCGCTGCTCTGGAAACACAAAACCGGCGATGTCGTGCACGCGTCGCCGGCCGTGGCCGACGGCACGGTGTATATCGGAAGTTGGGACGCGAACTTCTACGCGCTCGACGCCGCGACCGGCGCGGTAAAGTGGAAGCTCCAGACCGGCACCGATCCGGAAAACCACAACGCCGAAGGTATCCAGTCTTCCGCTACGATCGCCGACGGCATGGTGTATTTCGGCAATCGCGATTTTCACCTCTACGCCGTCACGGCTGCCGCCGGTGAGGTGAAGTGGAAAACCAAATACACGTGGGTCAACGCGACGCCCACCGTGCGTGGCGATCGTGTGTTTGGTTCGACTTCGATTCCCGCGTATTTCTTCGCGCTCGATCGGACGACGGGCACCGAGCTCTACAAAACCGAGGTGAAGTTTCCGGCGTTCGCGTCGCCCACGATCGTCGGCGATCTCGCGTATGTCGGCACGTTCGGCGGAAAGCTCTTCGCCATTGAAATCGCGACGGGGGCGATCCGCTGGGAGTTTCAGACCGAGGCGTCGAAAGCCAACGTGCACCACGCGATGACCGAAACCGGCGAGATCAACTTTCCGGCGATCTTCACGTCGGACTTCTTCGAGCAGCTTCCGTATGCCTTCGATGCGATGCTGAGGCTCGGTGCGATTCTCTCGTCGCCGGTAGCGCACGACGGTGTGCTCTATTTCGGCAGCGCCGACGGAAACGTCTACGCGCTCGAGTGAGCGCGGCGGCCGGCGGCGTGGGAAAGGTCTGCAGCCTTGGAAAAAAAAAAAGGACGGCTCGGAGAGCCGTCCCTGCCGGCGCCTGCGCGCCAAACTTGTCGCCTGCGTGCGCGCTTACTTTTTCTTGTAAACCGTCGCGGGGTCGAAAAGCCGCTCGGCGGTGAACTGGAGTTTCAGCGACGGATCGTCGAGGTCGGCGAGCCGGCGGTAGAAGCACGACTTGTATCCGTTGTGGCACGACGCGTTGGCCGCGCCGGTTTGCTCGACCTTGATCAGAAGCACATCCTGGTCGCAGTCGGTGCGAAATTCCTTCACGTGTTGCACGTTGCCGGACTCCTCGCCCTTGACCCAAAGCTTGTTGCGCGAGCGACTCCAGTAAGTCGCCTTTTTCGTCTTCAGCGTGTGCGCCAGCGCCTCGGCGTTCATGAACGCGAACATCAGCACGTCGCCCGTATGCACATCCTGCGTGATGCAGGGGATCAGCCCATCGGCGCCGAACTTGGGCTGAAGCGTGGTGCCGAGCTCGATCTCGGCCGTCGTGGTGCGAGCGGGGAAGACGTAGTTGCTCATAACGAACTGCCGACCTTGGGCACCCGGCGCGGCTACGTAAAGCCGCGGGTGTGTCCTGTGCATCGCACCGTCAAGTTTATGAAAACGCCTTACGGTTGCGGCCCGGCGCGCTACTCGGCGAGTCCGCCGAGTTTTCGCAGGTAGGCGTAGCTATAAAGGCCGGTGCGGTGACCGTCGCTGAAATCGAAACGGATCGCGTAGTTGCCCACGCGCTCCCAGCCGAGCACTTCGACGCCCGGGAAATGTTTCACGCCGTCGCCGCCGTATTGGTTGCCGAGGATATCGCGTTCGCCCTGCGTCTCGGCGCTCGGCGAGGCGGCGCGGAGTGCTTCGAACGGATGGTAGGTCTCGGCACCGTCTTCCCACGCGATCGCGACTTCGTGGCCGATGAGTTGGATGTTGGCGGGAGATTTCATGTGCGATGGGAGGATTTCCGGGAGTGCAGTGGGAGGCAAATTCTCCGTGCACACGTTGCGAACTCAGCAGCCTGCCGCATCTTGCGCGCATGAAGCGCACCACGGATCTCGCGTTGCCCCATATCATTGTCATCGGCGGCGGTTTCGGCGGACTCACGTTTTGCCGAAAATTTCCCGACGGTCTCGCGCGCATCACCCTCATCGATCGCCAGAACCACCACCTCTTTCAGCCGCTGCTCTATCAGGTCGCGACGGCGGGTTTGTCCGCGGTCGACATCGCGCAGCCGATCCGCGCGATCCTCGCCGACAAGCCCAACTTCCAATCGCTGATGGCCGACGTCTGTGGCGTCGATCTGCAGAACCGCCGCCTGCAACTCTGCGGTGGACTCGCGACGCATGAGATTCACGACGAGCTCACCTACGACTACCTCGTGCTCGCGGTCGGTGGCGTCACGAGCTACTTCGGAAACGACGATTGGGCGAAACTTGCGCCCGGTCTCAAGTCGCTCGACGACGCGCTGAAAATCCGTCGACAGATCCTCCTCGCGTTCGAGCGCGCGGAAATCGAAACCGACGAAGCAAAACGAAAAGAGCTCATGACCATCGTCGTCGTGGGCGGCGGTCCGACCGGCGTCGAACTCGCCGGCACGTTCTCCGAACTTTCCCGCACGGTGCTCGTGCGGGATTTTGATCGCATCGATCCGCGGGCGGCGCGTGTGATTTTGATCGAAGGCACGCGCCGCGTGCTCGCGACGTTTCCGCCCGATCTCTCGGAAAGTGCGGAGCGGCAGCTCAAGAAACTCGGCGTCGAAACCCGCGCCGGCGCGCGCGTGCAGGCGATCCGACCCGGCGAGGTCGAGTTATCCGACGGCGAAGTGATCCGCGCGGCCAACATCATCTGGAGCGCCGGCGTAGCCGCGTCGCCGCTCACGCGCAAACTCGGCGTCGAGGTCGATCGCGCGGGTCGCGTGAAGGTCGAGCCCGATCTCAGCCTGCCGGGTTTCCCCAATGTTTTTGCGATCGGCGATATGGTGACGCTCACTGACAAAAACGGTGTGGTCGTGCCCGGTGTGTCGCCCGCCGCGATGCAGATGGGCAAGCACGCAGCAAAAATCATCGCGCACGAGATCAAGGAGCAGATTCGGCCTGGTGGCGTCGCGCGCGAAGCGTTCGCTTACCGCGACAAAGGTTCGATGGCCACGATCGGCCGCTCCAAGGCCGTCGCGCAGATCGGTCGGCTGCATTTCAGCGGTTATCCCGCGTGGCTCGCGTGGCTCTTCGTGCACCTGGTGTTTCTGGTCGGCTTCCGCAGCAAGCTCTCGGTCTTTCTGCAGTGGACGTATTCATATCTCACCTACCGCCGCGGCGCTCGCATCATTACCGGTGCACACGGCGCGCCTCCGGCCAACTCTGCCTAGCCGGTTTTGATTGTCCTGCCAGAGTAGACACTTACCATTTTAGCGATGCGCCCCACGTCACGTCTTACCCCGCGTGCAGTGGTGCGGCTGGTGACGACCGCCGTGCTGCTTGCCCTCGTGCCTTCGCTCCAGGCTGTGACCTTGAAGGTCTACGTCCACAAGCCGATCAAGACGGCTGACGGCAAGGTCCGGAAGATCGACGACCGCCATTTTGGGCTCAACACGGTCATTTGGGATACCGACTTCAACGATCCGAAAACGCTGAAGGCGCTCAAGGATCTGAAAATGCGCTCGCTGCGTTTTCCGGGCGGCTCGCGCTCCGATACCTACGACTGGAAGAGCAACAAGAGCTACATCATGAAGTCCGAGCCCGGCTACATCCCGGGCAAGAAGACGCTCAACTCGTGGGAGTGGTGGGTGGACTTCGATGACTTTGCCAAAGTCGCACTCAAGTTGAAGGCCGAGGCTTTTATCACCGTTAACTACGGCACAGGCACGCCCAAGATGGCCGCGGATTGGGTGAAGTATTCGAAGAAGAAAAAATACGGCTTCAAATACTGGGAGATCGGCAACGAGTGCTACGGCGAATGGGAGGAAGACGTGCGCTCCAAACCGTGGGATCCCGAGACCTACGCCACGGAGGCCGCGAAATACATGAAGCAGATGCGCGCCGCCGATCCTTCGATCAAAATCGGCGTCGTCGCGGTGCCCGGCGAGGACAGCTACGCGAAGAGCACACGCAAGGCCGTGAAAAATCCGCGCACGAAGAAAAAGCACCAAGGCTGGACGCCGATCATGCTCGCGAAGCTCAAATCGCTCAAAGCGATCCCCGATTTCATCATTCACCACCGCTACGAACAGGATCCGAAATACGCGTCGTGGCGTCCGCAAAACTACGAAAACGACGCCAAGCTGCTCCAGTCCGCCAAAGGCTGGGCCGACGACGCCAAGGATCTTCGCCAGCAGCTCAAGGACTACCTCGGCTCCAAGAACGCGAAGAAGGTTGAACTCGTCTGCACCGAGAACAACTCCGTGTCCTCCATGACCGGCAAGCAGACCGTGAGCCTCGTCAACGGACTCTATCTCGCCGACAGCTTTGGTCAGCTCACCAAGACCGAGTTCAACTCACTCACGTGGTGGGCGCTTCGTAACGGTCGCGACAAAAACGCGAACAACGACGATTACCTGTATGGCTGGCGCAACTACGGCGACTACGGCATCATGGATGGCAAGAGCACGAAGTTTCCGACGTTCCACGTCATGCAGATGCTCGCGTCGTTTGCGCGCAAAGGTGACACGGTGGTGAAGACCAAGTCGTCCACTTCGATGCTCGGTTGCTACGCCGTGAAGCGGAAGAACGGCAACCTGACTGTGCTCGTGATCAACAAGCACCCGACGAAGACCTACAAACCCACGGTCAAGATTGGCGGCTACAAGCCCGCGAGCACGGCCACCGCACTTCGCTACGGCAAAAAACAAGACGACGCCGCCCGACTCAAAAAGAGCTCTTCCAAGCAAAAGCCGGCCAAGAGCACGCTGAAGGGCATCAAGAAGGAATCGAAGGTCTCCTTCGAACCGTATTCGGTCACGGTCCTCACTTTCACGCCGAAGAAGTGACGCGCGCGGCGCGACTCGTGCCCGAAGTGCGGCTCGAGTCGAGCCAAGGTTCGTCCCGGGTCGGGACAAGGTGCGCACCGAGTCGGGACAAGGTGCGTCCATGGTCGAGCCAGGGTGCGGACCGGGTCGCGCCATGGTGCGCCGTGAGTCGAGCCAGCGTGCGCACGGAGTCGCACCAGCGGCGTTGCGCGGGGTCCAAAGTGCATGGCCCCGCGCGCGAAAGAGGTGAAGTTCTCCAACCTCGACAAAACGTTCTTCCCCGAAACCGGTTTCACGAAGGGCGACTTGATCCGCTACTACGTGGACGTTGCGCCGTTCATCCTGCCGCACCTGAAAAACCGGCCAGTCACGCTGATCCGTTTTCCCGACGGTTTCGGCGGCGGGAGTTTTTATGAGAAGAACGCGCCGAAGTTCACCCCCGACTGGGTGAAGCGCGCGAAGGTGCCGCGTCGACGGCACGAGGGCGAGATCGACTACGTCTTGATCAACGACGAGCAAACGCTCGCGTGGTGCGCGAATCTCGCGGCGATCGAGTTGCACCCATTTCTGCACCGCGCGCCGAAACTGGAGACTCCGACGCATGTGGCGTTCGACCTCGATCCGGGAGAGGGCGCCGGCGTGCTCACGTGCGCGCAGGTCGCGTTTTTGCTGAAGGGGATTTTCGACGGACTCGGTTTGGAGGCGTTTCCGAAAGTCTCCGGCTCGAAAGGCATTCAGATCTACGTGCCGCTCAACACGCCGGTGACCTACGAGATGACGAGTCCGTTTGCCGAGACGGTCGCGCAGATGTTGGAGCAGGACCATCCGGATCTCGTGGTCAGCAAAATGGCGAAGCTCCTGCGGAAGAAAAAAGTGCTGATCGACTGGAGCCAGAACTCGGCGTCGAAGACGACCGTGAGCGTTTACTCGGTGCGTGCGAAACGCCCCGAGCCGTATGTGTCGATGCCCGTCACATGGGACGAACTGCGCGCGGCGATTAAAGCGAAGAAACCGGAAAAACTCTTCTTCACGCCCGACGCAGCGCTGAAGCGTTTGAAGAAACTCGGCGATCTCTTCGAGCCGGTGCTCACGTTGAAACAGAAACTGCCGAAGGCCCTTCGCGTCGGCGGCAAAGAAGAAGACATCGACGGGCAAAAAGCAGCGAAATCCGCGAAGCCCGAAAAGGCGTTGGAGGCGTATTCAAAAAGCGCGACTTCACCAAAACCGCCGAGCCGGGCCCGGAGGGCGCGCGGGAAGAAAAGCAAAGGCGGCGACGGAAATCGCTTCGTGATCCAGAAGCACGCGGCGTCGCACCTGCACTACGATTTTCGTCTGGAGATGAACGGCACGCTGAAATCCTGGGCTGTGCCGAAAGGTTTGCCGTATGAGACCGGCGTGAAGCGTTCGGCGTTTCAGGTCGAGGACCACCCGCTCGATTACATGAAGTTCGAAGGCACGATCCCGAAAGGCCAGTATGGCGGCGGCACCGTGATGGTGTGGGACATCGGCACCTATGAACTGCTGCCGGGGACCGAGCCCGAAAAGAACCTGAAGCTCCGACTCGCGGGCAAGAAACTGAAAGGCGAGTGGCACATGTTTCGCATCAAAAGCGACGACGCGAAGCCCGTATGGTTGATCGCGAAAAGCGGCGAGGGGATGAAGCCGTTGACGACGCGTCAGGAAGACAGCTCCGTGCTCACGCGTCGCTCGATGGCCCGCATCGCGAAGGACAACGACGCCGAATGGCAGTCGAATCGGTGACTGCAACATCCTCCAGCCCTATGCCCTGCCTTTGTCATTCTGAGCGAAGCGAAGTTCAGCCGGAGGCTAGCCTGACATCCAATTGGACGCTCGTAGCAGCACGCTGCGTCGAAGCGCACACTGGATTCTTCGCTTCGCTCAGAATGACAAGGCAAAGAGAAGGTAGTCGGAATCTTCGAGGCACAGGAACACTGGGAAATCCCTCTGTGAACTCTGTGCCTCCGTGGTTCAGATCAAACTACTTTCCGCACACGCGGCGGTAGAACGCTTCGTATTCGCTCACGATCTTGTCGGCGGAAAAGGCAGTGCGCGCTTTCTCGCGGGCGGCTTCGCCGAGGGCGGCGCGTTTCTTCGGATCGGCGACGAGCGACTCGACGGCGCGCGCGAGATCGTCGGGCGCGGCCGAGGGCACGAGCAGTCCATTCACGTCGTGATCGATCACTTCGGGAATACCGCCGACGGCCGTGCTCACGCTCGGCACGCCAAATGCCATCGCTTCGAGAATGCTCAGACAGAAACTTTCCGAATCGGAAGTGAACAGCCCGAGATCGGCCGCGTTCAGATAGTCTTCGATTTCGAAGACGTTTTGGCGGACGAGAATCATGTCCTCGATTCCGAGCCGGCGCACGTCGTCGTGGAACGCGTTGAAATCGCCGCCAGCGAGCACGAGCAGCTTGAATCGATCGCGCGGCTGGAGACGCGCGATCGTCTCGAGCAGACGGTCGATGCGCTTCACCGGACGCAGATTCGAGAGGTGAACGAGCAGCGTTTCCTCGTCGCGCAGACCGAGCTCGCGACGGACGTCGTCGCGCGGACGCCCGAGCGGGCGGGGCGAAAAGAAGTTGTGGATGACTTCGATGTCCGACGCGGGGCCGAGCACGCGGTGGGTTTCGCGTTCGAGAAAACGAGAGACCGCGGTGACGGCATCGGAGCGTTCGAGCGCGTGACGCACGGCCGGGCCGTAGCCGGGATCGGCGCCGAGCAGCGTGGTGTCGGTGCCGTGCAAAGTGGTGATGACTTTCGGGCGCTGCTCGGGCGGCAGCATTTCAATCGCGAGGATCGCCGCGGTCGCGTGCGGCACGGCGTAGTGCACGTGCAGGATGTCGAGTTGGTGATCGCGACTCACCTCGGCCATTTTCACCGAAAGCGGCAGCGTGTAGTCGGGATATTTGAAGAGATCGTAGCCGTTGACGACGACGGGATGGAAAAAGACCTGCGTCGCGTCGATCGCGATGCGGAACGGCCGCTCGTAGCTGATGAAGTGAATCTCGTGTCCACGCCGCGCCAGTTCTTCGCCGAGCGCGGAAGCGAGAATGCCGCTGCCGCCGACGGACGGATAGCACGTGAGGCCGATCTTCAGACGACGGGACATGAGAACTAGAAACGACGCGCCGAACGATCGAGCGACGCAAGGCCGCTGAACACGAGCGGATCGTTGGACCAGAGCGGAATCGCGTGTTCGCAGCCGGCGCGAAGTCCGCGCAGTCGCGCGCGGGTGAGCTGCAGTTCGGTGTAGTTGCGCGTCTTCTGCTGCGAAGCGTGCGCGTTCATTGCGTCGTTCCACGCACGAATCACGGCGGCGTCGGAAACATCGATCAACGCGCTCGGCGGCGACGTCGGCTCGGCGTCCGCGGTGATCGCGTAGAAAAACAAATGTCCGATCGCGTGTGGCGCGAGATCGCGCAATTCGGCGAGTCCGCCGAAACGGGCGAGCCGGCATGCATCACGCACGAGCTGGCCGAGACGCCAGTGATCGGGGTGCTGGTTTTCGACGAGCGTGGGCGCGAGGACGATTTGCGGACGGTGACGGCGAATGATTCCCGCGAGTTTGATCGCGTGCGCGGCTTTGACTTCCAGATGCGCGTCGCCGTCGAGTTCGATGAATTCGAGCGTGGCGCCGAGCGCGGCGGCAGCGGCTTCCGCTTCGCGCGTGCGAATCTCGGGCGTGCCGTTGGTGCCGGCTTCGCCGTGCGACGTGACGACGAGATGCACCGGACGACCGGCGCGACTTTCCAGCGCGAGAAGGCCGCCGCAGCCAAACTCGAGATCGTCCGGGTGCGCGCCGAAAGCGAGAAGCGGGAGAGAATCAGCAGGGGAATTCGGCATAGGCTTCGTCAGAACGGTCGATGGGGTCGCGGGGCACGAAGGTTATCTCCGGTGCGTCGGCCTTGTTCAAGTAAGCCTGTTCGCCGGCGCCACAGATGTAATGCGTGCAGCGGATGACCGATTGCATCCAGCGGAGACGCGCATCACGCGCGGGTGTGATCTGATCCTTGCCGTAGCTCGTGACCGGCACGGTGATGAACGCGTTGCCGCCTTCGTGAAGTTTCAACGCGCCGTCGATCCGACGGGCGCGCACGATTTCGTTTTCGAACGGCACATCGACGAAAACGTCAGCCACGTCGCACGCGGCGAGTCGCACCGCAGGATCGCTCGATCGCACGACGCGGATGCCGTCGAGCAGGCCCATGCGACGATACATCTCGAGGCAGAAGTCGGCGACGTTTTGCGCGGACACGGACTTGAATGCTTCGATGGCGGCGGGGCTCACATAGGCACCGAGCTGGCGCGCGGTGTTTTCCTGCCAGCCAGCCGGGATCTGTTTGAGATGAAGCGGGGAGAACTTGCGCTGCAGTTTGTTCGCGAACGCAAAGTTCATCGTGAGCGGATCGTTCGTTTTGCGATGCCGCAGCGTCGTCTGCGTCTCTCGCGGGTCGTGGTCGGCGTCGTGAAAGAAAAACACGATCTCGCCGCCGATCTCCGCCTGCAGTCGTCGCGCCGACTGGAATTTTGAAAAGAGAAACCGGCGCGGGAAAAAGCCACACGGTTGTTGGCCGAAGCAAATGACAGGGGAGGTCATCAGGAAGCGGAAGCGCGGGATTTGTCGCCGAGGGCGGCCTGCAGCACGACGCTGAACAGCACGCACAGCGCGCAGCCGATCGGGTTGAGCCAGAGGTAGCCGATTTCGTGCTCGGGGTAGATTTTGCCGAAAACGTAGATCCCGATGACGGCGAGTTGCGTGAGAATCGCGGCCCAGAACACGGCCGTGCCGCGCACGTATTTGATGAAGAAGGCGACGATGAACACGCCGAGCAGCGCGGGATAGAAGATCGAGGCCACGATGTTGAGCGCTTCGATGAGATTCTCGGCGAAGCTCACGAAGAGCGCGAAGGCGATGGCGAAGATCCCCCA
Source organism: Opitutus sp. (assembly GCA_024707325.1). Classification (GTDB taxonomy): domain Bacteria; phylum Verrucomicrobiota; class Verrucomicrobiia; order Opitutales; family Opitutaceae; genus Opitutus. The sequence goes on from JANPZY010000001.1 coordinate 2,407,836, forward strand.
CACGGCGGTGAAGCGTTTGGCGTTGCGGACGTTTCGCGCCTCGTCGTGCTCTACGAGCGGGCGGAAGTGCCTCCACAAATCGATCGTGCTCGTGGTGCCGAGCGCGTTGAGCTCGCCGGCCTTCGAGGAAAGCGCGGAAGCGAACATGACTGCGATGAGCAGGCCGATCACGCCGTGTGGGAGCTGCGTGAGGATGAACGTGATGAAAACGTAGTCGGAATCGCGCGTCTTCTTGGCGGCGGGATCGGCCGTCTGAAGGGCGGTGCGAGCTTCCTGCCGGATACGATTGGATTCCTGCTGAGCGGCGAGCATCTCGCTGCGCGCGGCAGCCTCCGCGACGGCGTCGCCCGAGTCGCGGACGGCGACCCACGCGCGGATTTTTTCCTGCTTCGCGACGTGCGCAGTGGCGTGGCGCGTTTCGAGTTCGCGGAAAACTTCTCCCTGCGGTCCGTTCACCTGGCGCTGCCACTGCGATTGGTTGAAAATGACCGGCGTGGACGGTTGGAACTGATAAAACACGAAGAGCAGCGCGCCGAGCATCACGATGACGAACTGCATCGGGATCTTCAGAACAGCGTTGAACATCAGGCCGAGCCGGCCTTCGCGCAGCGCGGCGCCGCCGATGTAGCGCTGCACCTGCGATTGGTCGGTGCCGAAGTAGGAGAGCGAGAGGAAGAATCCGCCAAACAAACCGCTCCAAATCGTGTAGCGGCGCTGCAGGTCCGGCGCGTAATCGACGGCCTCGAGCTTGCCCAGCGCGCCGGCGATGTGCGTGGCGTCGGGCGGGAGTTTGTAGAGCAGAATCGCGAACGCGGTGAGCATGCCGCCGAAGATGACGGCCATCTGCCATTTCTGCGTGAGATTCACCGCCGCGCTGCCACCGGTGACGGTGTAAACGATCGCGAGCAGGCCGGTGAAAATGATCGTCAGGTCGAGTCGCCAGCCGAGGACCGTCGCGAGGATGATCGACGGCGCGTAGATCGTAATGCCCGCCTGGATACCGCGCTGGAGCAGGAAGAGTCCCGCGCCGAGCAGACGTGTCTTCTGGTCGAAGCGTTTGCCCAGATATTCGTAGGCGGTGTAAACGCCGAGCTTGCGGTAGATCGGCAGAAACACCGCGGCGACGAGGATCAGTGCGAGCGGCAGGCCGAAGTAATTTTGGATAAACGCGATTCCGTTTTCGTAGGCCTGACCGGGCAGCGAGAGATAGGTGATCGTGCTCGCCTGCGTCGCCATCACCGAGATGCCGATCGTCGCCCAGCCGGTGGACGCGTTGCCTTTGAGATAGGTGTTGAGTTTGTCAGTGTGACGCGTCCGCCACGTGCCATACGCGGCAATGCCGACCATCGTCCCCACGAGCACGAGCCAGTCGATGAGGTTCATGCGAAAACGCGGGAGAAAATCGTGAGCGCGATCACGGTCGCGACGAAGCAGCTGAAGACGAAAACATACACGCCGCGCCAGGTGCGAAGGCCGGGCACGCCGGGCGGTTCGCCGTCGTGATCACGCGATGCGGACGCTGGTTGAGTTTCGTGCGGGGAAGTCATCGACCGAGGGAAAGCAAATTGGCGAAGAGGCGATAGGCGCCGGGCACGCCGGCGGGGAGCTGACGGAAAAACGCGAGCCCTGAGTAAACGTAGTAACCCGAACCGTGGCGCGCGACGAGGAGGCTGCCGCGCAGCGGTGCCTCGCCCGGATCGCTCATGGCGAGCAGCGCGGCGTAGCGATCTTCATCCCAACTGCTCGGGAAATACGTGCCGCGCTCCTGCACCCAACCGGTGAAATCGGCCGCGGTGATGCGATTCGGCGTCGTGAGCGCCGGATGGTCGGGCAGGAGAAACGTCACGGGCGCGTCCTCATTGGTCACGCGTTGCTGCGGTGCGCTGCCCTGGATCGAAAGCGGGTAGGGGCCGAGCGCCGCTGTATTCACATTGTGGGGACGGTTGTATTGGACGATCGCGACACCGCCACGCTCCACGTAGGCGAGCAGCGTCGGGAGATGCTCGCGCAACGCGGCATTCTCGAAAGCGCGCACGCCGACCACGATCGCGTCGAAGGCGCGCAGGTCGTCGGCGGAGGAGTTTACGAGATCGACGTCCGTCACTTCGCAACCGAGCAGGCGCAGCGCGGCAGGAATGTCGTCGCCCGCGCCGGGCACGTAGCCGACGTGGCGCGCGCGGGTTTTTACGTCGAACGAAGCGACCGCGAGCGTCGCGTCCGGCTGCAAAAGCTGCGGGGGGAGATGTGCGTAGCGCAGCTCGATGCGATCGCGGTGATAGCGGCGCGGTCCGACCTCGGCTCGAACGGTGATGTGTCCGCTGGATGGTTGCGCGGGCGCCGAAACAACGAATTTCATGCGCGTTTCCGCGCCGATGGCGCCGAGCTGAAACGACTGCGTCGCGGGCGTGATCGACCAGCCGGTAGGGGCGGTGAGTTGCAACGTGCCGGAGACATTCGCGCGAATCGCGGTGAGGCCGAGTGTGATCTCGGTGCTGCCGCCCGGCGGAACGAGTTCCAGTGGAGGCAGCCAGGTCAGCGCGACGGGCGCCACGACGCGAAGCGGCACGCGCGCGGTCGTGCCCGAAGCGTCTGTGAGCAGGGCGGCGGGCGCGGTAGAAATTTCGAGCGATTGTTCGCCGATTTTGAAGCGCTCGCGCGACGCGAACTCCGGCGGGTTCTCGGGCCGACCGATCAGCGAAGTATCGTGGACGGTTGCGATGCCCTCGGCGGGCGCTTCGCGCAGCCAGTAGGGTTGGCTCAACGGAGAGTCGGTCGGAATGGTCAGCGTTGTTTCGACGGTAACAGGCTGGTTGGGCGCCAGGGTGCGTCCGCGCCAGCGCACGGGCACGTCGGCCGTGAGGCGCGCGGTGTGTTTCACGACGAGCGATTCGCCGGGGACGACTTCGGCATTTTCGACGACGCTCTCGATCGAGAGGCCGAGACACGCCTGCAAGATACGATCGAGCTGCGCGCGCTTTTCGTCGACGAGTGGATCGCTCGGAAGCGCGGCGAGTTGTTTTCGCAGTTCCAAGATCGCCGGCACGCTCGCGACCGGGCGCGCGGAATCGAAGGTGGCGAGGAGTTGCGCGGACGCCGTCGCGATCGCTTCGCCGCCGGGCACGCGTTTCCACGTGGTCTCGACGCCGTCCATCAAGTCTTCGTTCACGGGCTCGCCGGCGAGCAGGAGGAAACGCTGCACATTGGAAGCCGCGGCCGTGCGCGCGGAGAAGAAACCGAGGCCCTGAGTCTTGTGCATGCCGCGGCTGCGATTCGCGAGCGTGCCGAGTGCCTCGCCCGTCACGGGATCGTCGCCCGCGATGTCGAGCTCGATCGCGGCACCGTTGAGGCCTTGCGTGTCGGTGCGGCCCCAACTGAAGACATTCCAGAAAATCCGTTTCGGTTGCCAGGGCGGGAGACCCGCGGCGATTTGCTCGGGAAGCGACTGCGGATCGCCCGCGAGCTTGAACGCCTCGACCGCGAGCATCGCAGAGGCGGTGTGATGACCGTGGCCGCCGCTGCCCGGAGGAATCGGGAAGCGCGTCACGATCACGTCCGGGCGAAACGTGCGGATCACGCGCACGACATCGGCGAGCACTTCGCGATGATTCCAGATGCGCAGCGTCTCCTCGGGATTTTTGGAGAAACCGAAATCGATCGCGCGGGTGAAAAAATTGCCGGCCGCCGTCGATCGCGCGCGCAGCGAGCAACTCCTGCGTGCGCAGGACGCCGAGTTTTTCGCCGAAGTCGCCGCCGAGTTCGTTTTGTCCGCCGTCGCCTCGCGTGAGCGAGAGATACGCCGTGCGGTAGCTGCGCCCACGCGCGGACCACGCGATGAACTCCGTGTTCTCGTCGTCCGGATGCGCGGCGAGATAGAGCACGGAGCCGAGCGTAGTGAAGCTGCGCAGCTCCTGTGCGATTTCCGCGGGCGTCATTGATTCGCCTGCGGACACAGCTCCGCCGAGAAGAAGGGCAGCCGCGGTCCACGCCGTGCTGCCCGCCTTGATAAATCGCCGGCCAATCACTTGAGGCTGGCGATCAGTGCTTCGTTGAGACGGACGTATTCGTCTTTCACCGCGCCGCCCATTTTGCCGGCGACTTCGATGGATTTGCGCGCGGTGGCGATCGCTTCGGTCTTGTTGCCGAGTTTCGCGAGGATGCGCGCCTTATGATAATAGAAGTAGAACGCGTCGGGATTGGCCTGGATCGCGGTGTCGACCCACGAGAGCGCCTTGTTCAGATCGAGATTGTGATCGAGGTAGAAGATCGCGGCGGGGAAGTAGGGCTTCTGCGGCGAGTCGGACGCCATCGCGGCCTCGATCTGCTGCACGACCGGGCCGACGACATCAAAGCCGAGCTTCACGGGCACGAGCGTCTTGTCCCACGCGATCGTGAGCGTGGCGGATTCATCGCGGAGAGCGTCGAAACCGATCGTGAACGTTTCCACGGCCTGGCTCAGCGCGACCGGCTTCACGGTGACGCGAGCGACGTCGTCCTTCGCATCGTAGGCATACGCGCCCCATTCGCCTTTGTCCTTGTGGAGAATGACCGTCCACTCGTCGCGGCCGGGGATCGTGAAGAGCTCGTAGGTGCCGGCGGCGATTTCCTTGCCCTCGAATTTCACGGGCGTGTTGAAGGAGATCTTCGTCGCGAAATTTGCACCCGTGCGCCAGACCTCGCCGTAGGGCACGAGGCCGCCGAAGATCGCGCGACCCTTGGCGCTCGGACGAGCGTAGGTGATTTCGAAATCGGTCAGACCGGCCCGCTGTTTGATCACCGCGGTGGGGCTGGCGGCGGGAAAATCGATCTTCGGGCCGGCGTTTTGCGCGTGAGCCGAACACAGCCCGGCGAAGGCGAGGGAAGCGAGGACGAGGGAATGACGGAGGTTCATGTGTAGGGGGGAAACAGATAAACGAGACTGTGGATGATCAGGACATTCCCGCAAAATCGGAAATGCTCCGCTTCGTTTACCGCGGGTCTGACGGGTTGGAAGCAAGTTTGGTTGCGCGGATTGCTTGCGCCAGCCGAGCGGTCGCGAGCCGGCGATGAGCGGCATGGCTCGTTTCGTGAGGTGTTGGCGTTTGTCGCGGTTTGACATTCCCGCGCTGCGGTTAGGTTACATTTCCAGCCGATTGCGAGGCCGGTGTGCCACACCCCCGGCGCTTCCTCGCGGAGACGCGTGCCATCGTTTGATGACGTCGTCCCACGCTTCAGGTTCGCCTCGGAAGTTCGCGCACGGCCGCACGGCTCAACCTCAACGTTAACCCTCAAAAAGGAGAACCGTCATGAACCTGCTCAATACGCTCAAACCCGCCCCGCGTTCGCTCGAAAAGAAATCGATTCTTTCGCGCGAGGGATTCGAGGGCGCGATCGTGACGCTGCAAGCGGGGGAGGGAAACGCTCTCACCGAGCCCGCCGCCCGCGGCGAACGCGTGATCGTCGTTCTCGAAGGCGAAGTGACGCTCGAGTGCGACGGCATCCACACCGTGCTGAATCGCGAGGAAGCCACGCTCGTGCTTCCCGACCGCGAGTGCACCTTGCGCGCGACAGGCGCGGGCCGGACACGTGTGCTCAAGCTCGACGTCCCCGCCCGCCAAGTCGTGAACCCGCCCCTCGTCGCGGTGGAAAACTAAAACCGTTCGCTTTAGCGAAACTTAAGAAGGCCGGCCGTAGCGCCGGCCTTTTTTGCGTCTGGACCCGAGAGATCGACCGCAAGGGAACCCCTTAATCCAGCGGATTGCGAAACGCTTTCTGCACGCGAACTCGCGAGATTTGCCCGCCGAACCCCCACGCCGACGTGAAATTGTGAATAACAAACCGGAGTTTTGAGCCGCTCTATGCTTGACGCATGTGGGTCAAAGTGGGTTGAAATGGGGCACTGTGGGGCAAGTGGCGGCCCCGATCCATGGCGCAACCCGGCAAAGCTTTCTACACCGGACTCTTCCGGCACACTCTCGACGACAAGGGACGACTCACCGTCCCGTCGGCGTGGAGAAGCGCGCACGCCGAGGGAGAAACGTTTCTCGCGACCCCGCATCCGGACGGCTACGTGGCCGTTCTTCCGCCCGCCGAGGTGGAGAAACTCCACGCCAAGATCGCGCAGATGGCGCTGAGCGATGGAGCCGCGCAGGATTTCGCTGCGCGCTTCTTCGCGCAGACGCAGACTTTCACGTTCGACAAGGCCGGACGCATCGGCCTCGAGGACGCGTTGCTCGAGCACGCCGGCATCGATGGCGATGCGGTGCTCGTCGGCTCGCTGACCAAGTTCAACATCTACTCGCCCTCGCGCTGGGAAAAGGTCGAGGCGCGCACCGCGGGCGAAAACTTCGGCGACATCATGCGCCGCATCGGGATTTGAGCATGCGCCGCCAACTCTCGATTTCTTCGAACCCGGTCATGCCACAGACCGGATCGCGTCGCGCCAAAGTGCGGACCGGGTCGCGCCAAGGTGCGGACCGGGTCGGGACCAAGTGCGGATCGGGTCGCGCCCTGTGGCGCACCGAGTCGAGCCCATGGATGGATTCGGTCGCGCCGGTGCACGGCGTGACTCAGGCCGTCGCGCGCGTGCGCGATGGACTCATTTTGCGTGTCGTCCGCCGAGGCGGTCGACGGACCTCCTCCCATGGCGCCCGCAACTCTTGAGAGCCGCTCCATGACGCCTGGCCATCAACCGGTGTTGCTCCGCGAAGTGCTGGAGTTTCTCGCGCCGCGCGCGGGCGGTCGCTACCTCGACTGCACGTTCGGTGGGGGAGGGCACACGCGTGCGATTCTCGAAGCGGCCGAGGGCGTGAGCGTGACCGCGCTCGATCGCGATCCGGCGGCGCAGCCGCGTGCGGAAAAACTCCGCGCCGAGTTCGGTGAGCGTTTCACGCTGATCGATCGCGATTTTGGCCGGTTGGCGGAAATCGAGGCGACGGGCTTCGACGGCATTCTTTTCGATCTCGGCGTTTCGTCGTTCCAACTCGACGAAGCGGAGCGCGGTTTCTCGTTCCGCAACGACGCGCCGGCGGACATGCGCATGGATCCGCGCAGCGGCGTGCCGGCGAGCCGCTGGCTCGAGACGGCGACCGAGGAAATGCTCGTGCGCGCGATCCGCGATTTCGGCGAAGAGCAGCATTGGCGTCGCGTGGTGCGTGCGCTCATCGCGGCGCGTGGCTCGGGTGCGCTCGCCCGCACGGCGACGCTGGCCGACGTGATTGCCAACGCGATTCCCGCGCGCGATCGCCACACCTCGCGCCTGCATCCGGCGACGCGCAGTTTTCAAGGCATCCGCATCGCGGTGAACGACGAGATTGGCGCGATCGAGCGCGCGTTGCCCGCGGCGTTCGAGAAGCTCGCGAGTGGCGGCGTGCTCGCGGTGATCAGTTTCCATTCGCTGGAGGATCGTCCCGCGAAACAGTTTTTCCGCCGCATGTGCGGCCAGCCGGAGAGCGCCAACGACTCCCGGCCGCAGGATCTGCGAGTGAAGCTCGCGGAGCCGCTCACCCGTCGCCCGGTCGTGCCGACCGAGAGCGAACAAAACGACAACCCTCGCAGCCGCTCCGCGAAATTGCGGGTGCTGCGCAAACTCTGAGGACGCCGCGATGAATACCTCCACTTCGCATGCGTTCGTGAACCAGATGGTCGTTTACACGCTGGTGATGATTTTCTTCAGCGGATCGGTCGGTCTGGGCACGGTCTGGATGCGACACCAGATTTCCATTACGGCCAACACGAACAAGGTGCTCGACGCGCGCATCGCCGAGTTGGATCGCCGGATCGCCGAGACGACGACCGCGGTCGAGAGCGAGCGCGATCCGCAGACACTTTTGCGACGCAACACCGAGTGGAATCTCGGCCTCGTCGCGCCCCGGCAGGAGCAGGTCGTGCACGTGCCGGACGACTCCGCGCTGCGGCTCGCCGCCAAGCGCAATCGCACGCTCTTTGGTGACGGAATCATCCCGGTCTCTGTGCCGGTCGCGGTGCGCCGCTGACGACGATGTCCAAGGGTTTCGCCTCCAACTACCGCATTGTCCTGCTCGCGGCGGTGATCGTCTCGATTTTTGCAGGCTTGGGCACGCGCCTCGTGTTTCTCCACGTGATCGATCGCGAGGAGCTGGTGCGCTTCGTGGACAAGGTCCGCCGCCAGATCATTGTCGAGAATGCCCGACGCGGTGACATCGTGGACGCGCGCGGCGCGATCCTCGCGACGAGCCGCTCGTTGATCGTGCTCGGCGTCGATCCGCAGTCGCTGCGTCCGGAGGACGAGAAAAAATGGCCGCAGCTCGCGGAATTGATCGGCATGCCGCTGCCGGAACTGGAACGCATCTTCCGCACGAAGACGCGCGTGATTTCTCCGGCGAGCGAAGTGAAGGCGCCTGTCGCTTCGACGGCGAAACCGCTGGTGTTTAATTTCCCCGCGATCGGCGCGGACGAGGAAACGGAAAAGACGGCCGCGGCCGAAGACACCGTCGTGGACGATGACGTTGATGTCGCCGGCGAGCGTCCGATCCGTTGGGCCAAGTTGAGCGAGACCGTGGAGGAATCGACCTATGCGCAGATCGAGGCGCTCGGAATCAAAGGCGTTTACGGCAATCGTGTTTATCGTCGCGCTTATCCGCACAACGGCCTCGCGGCGCACGTGATCGGTTACGTGAACAAGGAGGGCGTGGCTGCCGACGGCATCGAACGTTACGCCGATTTCTATTTGCACGGCCGCGATGGCTGGCGCGAAGGCGAGCGTGACGGCAAGGGCCGCGAGATTGCGCAGTTCCGCACGCGCGAGGTGCCGGCGTCGCCCGGCTACTCGGTGATGTTGTCGCTCGATTCGACGGTGCAGCACATCGTCGAGGAAGAGCTGGACTACATCGCGGAAAAATACCGTCCGCAGAAGGCGACGATCATCGTGAGCGATCCGCGCACGGGCTTCATTTTGGCGATGGGCAACTACCCATCGTATAATCTCAACGAATACAGCCGGATCCCGCCGGATCAGCAGCACGTGATGCGCAACGTCGCGGTCGCGGACATCTACGAGCCCGGCTCCACCTTCAAGATCGTGGCCTCGGCGGCGGCGCTGGAGGAGGGGCTCGTGACGCCGAAGACGACTTTCGACTGCAACCTCCGTAGCATCGAATACCGCGGCAGGACGCGCAGCCTGCCGGGCGAGGATCACTCGTTCGACGCGCCGCTGTCTGTGGCGCAAATTATTTCGAAATCGAGCAACCGCGGCGCGGCCCAGCTCGCGATGCTGCTCGGCGAACAACGCTTCTATGACTACGCGCGCGCCTTCGGCTTCGGCCAGCGGACGGGTTTCCCGGTCGGTGCGGAGATCGATGGCATGATGGCTCCGCCGGAAAAAGTGGGATGGCCTCACCATCACCCGCATGCCGATGGGCCACTCGGTGGCTGCGACGCCGCTCCAGATGCACATGGCGATGGGCGTGATCGCGAGCGGTGGCACGTTGCTGCGTCCGCAGATCATCCGCGAGGTGCGCGATGCGCGCGGCGAGATTGTTTACCGTTACGGTCCGGCCGCGAAGCAGCGCGTCGTCTCCGAGCAGACCGCACGCACGATGGCGCACTTGCTCCACGGCGTGGTCATCGAAGGCACCGGCAAAGCCGCGGCGATCCCCAACTACGAGGTCGCGGGCAAGACCGGTTCGACCCAGAAAATCATCAACGGCCGTTACTCGAACCAGCACCACGTCGCATCGTTTGTGGGGTTCTTTCCGGCCAGCCGTCCGCAGGTTGCGATTTCGGTCATCATCGACGATGCTGACCCGCTACAGGGGCGCTATGCCTCCGGTGGCACCGTCGCCGCACCCTCCTTCAAGCGGATCGGGGAGCAACTCATCCAGTATCTCGACATCAAACCCGTCTATTCTCCGACGGGGAACGCTCTCGCTCTCATGGAAGGAGGCCGCCGGTGATCGGCTATCTTACTTACGACAATTCTCTTATTCAGGCATTCGCAACGCGCCCTGTGTCGCGTCGCTCACGTCAGGAAACGGCAGTTCGAAACCGCGTCTTTAAAATGGCCCCGAAACTCTCCGACTACTTTGCCGAAGGCGAAATCCTCGCCGCGAAGGGCAGTCTCGACCGGCCCATTTCCGGGCTGGTGCTCGACAGTCGCCGGGTCGTGCCCGGCACGCTCTTCTTCGCCCTGCCGGGCCTGCGCGCCGACGGCACCAGTTTCATCGATGAGGCAGTGAACCGTGGCGCCGTGGCCGTGGTGACGGAAAAACTGCCGGCCCTGCCGCCTGCCAAGGTCACGTTCATCCAAGTCGCCGATGCGCGTGCGACGCTCGCGCGCGTGGCGCAGCGTTACTACCGATTCCCCGATCGCGACATGAACGTCGTCGGTGTGACCGGCACGAACGGCAAGACGACCGTCACGCACCTGATCAAACATTTCCTCAACGGCGACCAGCGCGTCGGCCTGATCGGCACGATCAACTACGATCTCGGCGCGCGCACGGTGCCGTCGTTCCGCACGACGCCGGAGTCGCTGGATATTTTCGGCATGATGGCGCAGATGCGCGATGCCGGTTGCCGCAACGCGGTAATGGAGGTGAGCTCGCACGGTATCGATCAGAAGCGCGTGCTCGGCCTGCAGTTTGGTGCGGCGGTGTTTACCAATCTCACGCGCGATCACCTCGATTACCACAAGACGATCGAGGCGTATTTCACGGTGAAGAAGCGCCTCTTCACGGGCGAAACCGGCGCTCCCCGAAGGTCGCGATCGTCAATCTCGACGATCCCCACGGTGCCGAACTCGTCGCGCAGCTCGCCGCCGAGAAACCCGAACTGCGCGTCGTCACTTACGGCGAAAATCCCGCCGCGATGGTGCGCGCGGAGCAAGTCGCGCTGAACTTCACCAACAGCACGTTCCGTCTCGTGTGGCCGCAGGGTGAGTTGTCCGTCGATTCTCCGCTCGTCGGTCGCTACAACGTCAGCAATCTCCTCGCCGCGATCGCGACCGCGTGGGGACTGGGTCGCGACCCGGTCGTGTTCATGCCGCGCCTGCGTGCGTTCAAGGGCGTGCCCGGCCGTATGGAGCGCATCGATGAAGGCCAGCCTTTCAACGTGCTTGTCGACTACGCCCACACCGACGACGCGCTGCGCAACGCGCTCGGCATGCTCCGCGCGATCACGCCGGGTCGGCTCTTCGTGGTGTTTGGTTGCGGTGGCAACCGCGACCGCGCGAAGCGTCCGCTCATGGTGAAGGCCGTGCAGGAGTTCGCCGACTTCGCTTTCGCCACTGCCGACAATCCCCGCGGCGAAGCGCTGGAGCAGATTTTTGCCGACATGCGCGAGGGCGTGACTGCGCCCGAGAAGATCACGTGGATCGACGACCGCCGCCGCGCGATCAGCCTCGCGCTCGATGGTGCGCGTGCGGGCGATTGCCTGCTGATCGCGGGCAAGGGACACGAGAGTTATCAGGAATTTGCCGACACGGTCATTCCGTTCGATGACCGCCAGGTCGTGCGCGAGTTGATCGGTCTCAAGACGCTCAAACCAGTGACATAGCATGCCGGATTTTCATCACCACGATCTTGAGCGATGGACCGGCGGCCGATGGACGGCTCTGCCGGTCTCGTCGCTTTCTGGTTTCACGATGGACACGCGCCAGCTTCGGGCCGGTCAGGTGTTCATCGCGTTGAAAACGGAAAAACGGGACGGCCACGATTTTCTCGCGGCGGCGCAAGCCGCTGGTGCCAGTGCGGCGATCGTGCAGCAGCCGGATCCGTCGCTCTCGTTGCCGCAGCTCGTGGTGGAGGATCCTCTTGCGGCGTTTCAGGCGATCGCGCGCGAGCATCGCCGTTTGTTCACCGGTCCGGTGATCGGCATTTCCGGCAGTGCCGGAAAAACGTCCACCAAAAATCTGCTCGCGCTGCTGCTCGGCGGCGAGGCGGGTGGGGTGCTGGCAACCGAAGGAAATCTCAACAATCACCTCGGCGTGCCGCTCACGCTCACGCGACTCGATCCGGGCACACATCGCTTTGCGGTAATCGAGGCGGGCATCGGCGCACCAGGCGAGATGGCGCCACTCGCCAGCATGATCGAACCGGACGTGGCGTTGATCACGCTCGTCGCACCCGCGCACACCGCGGAACTCGGCGGACTCGAGGGCGTCGCACGGGAAAAAGCCGTGCTGCCGGCGGCCGTGAAGCCGGCGGGCGTCGCGGTGTTTCCGCGACAGGCGTGGGAGTTTGCGGCGTTTCGCGAACTGAAGGTGCGCACGCTCGTCGTCGAAGCCGCCGATGTGCTGCGACCGGCGAGTCCGCCCTCGGACAAAGTTTATTTCACCACCACGCATCGCGACGACGTCACGGCTGTCGCGATCGCTTATGGTGCACCGCCGCCGCTCACGTTTACCTTCCGTCGCGTCTCCGACGGCATGGCGCAAAACGCTGCGCTCGCGATCTGCGTCGCGCTCTGGCTCGGCATCGGTCGCGAAGACATCCAGGCACGCTTGGAACAATGGCAGCCGGCGAAACTGCGCGGCGAGATCCGCCGCGAGAACGGACGCCTGCTTTATCTCGATTGCTACAACGCCAATCCCGCTTCGATGGCCGATGCGCTCGACGCGTTTTATGGCGTAACGCCGGCGGAAGAGCCGCGGCTCTTCGTGATCGGCGGCATGGAGGAACTCGGCGCCGAAGCCGAAATGTTTCATCGCGCTCTCGGCCGTTCGCTGAGGCTTCGTCCGCAGGACCGACTCGTCACGATCGGCGATCACGCCGCTGCGGTGCGCACCGGCGCGCTCGAGAACGGCAGCAACGCCGCACAAATCGAAATCTACGGCTCGCTCGCGCCGATCGCGGCGCAGGTTGAATCGTGGCGGGGCGCGGTCTTCGTCAAGGGCAGTCGCAAATACCAACTCGAGCAGGTGCTCGAGCCGGCGCTGGCCGGCGCCGCCCACTGATTTTTCCATGCTCAGCTATTTGGCAGATTACGAAAATGTGTTCGGTCCGCTGCGCCTGCTGCGTTACAGCACGGTGCGCACAATCCTGGCGGCCGTCACTGCGCTCACGATCGGGTTTATCATCGGGCCGATTCTCATCCGGAAGTTTCGCGAGTTGAAATTCGGTCACGGCTACATCGACGACCGCACCGGCGCGCTGGGCTCCACGTATTTTGACAAGAAGCACACGCCCACGATGGGCGGGCTGATTATTTTTCTGTCCGTCTTCGTCAGCTCGGTGCTGTGGGCCACGCCCAATGTCTGGGTGTTTGTCGCGCTCTTCGTTTACGCGGCGCTCACGATTCCCGGCTGGCGCGATGATTACCTCAAGGTCGTGCACAAGAACCGCGACGGAATCTCGTCGTGGGAGAAGATCGGCTGGCAATCGCTCGCGACGCTCGTCGCGCTCGGCGTGCTGCTCTGGCATCCGGCCAGCGCGCAGAAAATCCGCGAGCTGTGGGTCCCGTTCGTGAAGCAGGCGGTGATTCCGCAGATGCCGTGGTGGATGCTGCTCGTGATGATCTATCTCTGGGTCGTTGGCTTCAGCAACGCGATCAATCTCACCGATGGCCTCGATGGCCTCGCAGTCGGCTGCACGATCTCGGTCGCGCTCGTCTTCGGCATCATGGCCTACGTCGCGGGCAACTTCCGCCTCTCCGAATATCTCTTCATGAGCCACGTGCCTGGCACGGGCGAACTCACCGTGATCTGCGGCGCGTTGATCGGCGGGTGCATGGCCTTTTTGTGGTTCAACTCGCACCCGGCCGAAGTGTTCATGGGCGATACCGGCTCGCTCGCGCTGGGCGGTTTGATCGGTGTAATGGCTTTTATGATACACCAGCCGTTTACGCTGGTGATCGTCGGCGGCGTCTTTGTGGCCGAGATGCTCTCGGTCGTGATGCAGGTCGGCTATTTCAAATACACCAAACGCCGGACCGGAGTGGGGCAGAGGCTCTTCCTCATGGCGCCGATCCATCATCACTTTCAGAAAAAGGGCTGGCCCGAGACAAAAGTCGTCCTGCGCTTCTGGGTGCTCTCGCTCGGCTGCGCACTCGCGGGTCTCGCGACCATGAAACTTCGCTGATCGATGCTCGCGATCCCCGACACGCTCCACGAACTCCTGACCGCGCCCGTCGCCATCTTTGGCGGTGGCGTGAGCGGCACGGGCGTGGTCGCGTTGCTCGCGGCGATCGAACGCAACGGCGTAATCTACGACGAGAAGACGCAGCCCTTTTCCGCGAAAGCCGCGCGCAACCACCGGCTCGTGGTGTTTTCGCCGGGATTCTCGCCCGAGCATCCGTGGCTGAAACTCGCCGCGCAGGCCGGCTGCGAGTGCCTGCCCGAGATCGAGTTTGCGCAGCGTTTCTGGCGCGGTCGCGTCGTCGCCATCACCGGCACGAACGGCAAAACCACCGTCACGGAATTTCTCACCCATGCGCTCCGTAGCATCGGACGTGAAGCGTATGCGACGGGCAATGTCGGGCACGCGTTCAGTGCACTCGTCGCCGAACTCGAAGGCGGCAAACCTACCGCACTCGCGGTGTGCGAGGTCAGTTCGTTCCAAGCCGAGGCGCTGCGCGGGTTTCGCGCCAATGCGACGATCTGGACCAATTTCGCCGAGGACCACCTCGAGCGTCACCCGAGCCTCGAAGGCTACTTCACGGCGAAGTGGAATCTCGTCGCGCACACGACTTCGGGGGCGGTTTTCGCCGGTTCGTCCGTCACGCGGCACGCGGCGCGGTTCGGACGTCCGCTCGCTTCACTGGTTTCGGTGGAAACGGAGAACCAACCCGCCGACGAAACGCTGAAGGACACGGCGTTTGCGAGCTATCCGCAGCGCGAGAATTTTCTCCTGGTCGCCGCGTGGTGGCGTGCCGCTGAACTTCCTGCGCCCAAGCTCTTCGAAGCGGCCAAGACCTTCAAACTCGCGCGCCATCGCCTCTCGCGCGTTACCGAGATCGGTGGCGTGGTTTACTGGAACGACTCGAAGGCCACCAACTTCCACGCGGTCGAGGCCGCGCTCGCGCGCTTCGACAAACCGGTGATTCTGATCGCCGGCGGTCGCGGCAAGGGCGGCGATCTCGCCGGCTTCGTGCATCGCATCGCCGCGCGCGTGAAACATGTGCTCCTCCTCGGCGAAACCGCGGCCGAGTTTGCGTTTCACTGCGCGGCGTTTCGCTTGGCTTTTACGCGTTGCGTGACGCTCGATGAAGCGGTCCACCGCGCCGCGGAGATCGCCGAGGCGGGCGATAACGTGCTGCTCAGCCCGGGCTTCGCCAGTTTTGACATGTTTTCCGGTTACGCCGATCGCGGCGACCAGTTCGAACGTCTCGTCCACGATCTGTCGCGCGCGGCGAGTTTTTGATAGCATTCGCACCACCTCCCCACCAACTATTCCTCCTATGAAAATCCTCAAAATCTTCGGCGTTGTCGTGGGCGTCCACGTCTTCGCGCTGATTCTGATTTTTGCGAATCCGGGATGCAGCAGCTCGGCGACCAAATCCGGCTCGAACAACTCCGAGGTGAGCTCCGCGCCGACGCCTGCGCCGGTTGAAGATTCGTCGCCTGTTGTCGTCGCTTCCGCGCCGGCCTCCGAGTCGCTCGACACGACCACGCCGTCGCCGGTGATTCGTTTCTCGCCCACGCGCCCGGGCACGCCGGCCGCCAGCGCGCTCGAGACCGCCGCTACGCCGGTGACGGATGTCACGCCGGCCACGACCTACACGGTCGTCAAGGGCGACAGCCTCTGGACCATCGCGCGCAAACATCATCTCACGGTTTCCGAACTGGCCGCCGCAAACAACCTGAGCGCCAGTGCTCCGGTGCGAGTGGGGCAGCGCCTGCTGATTCCTTCCAAACCGTCCTCGGTCGCGGCCGATCCCGCGGTGTCGGCTCCGAGCGCGCGTGAAGTCGCCGCGACTCCTCAGCCGCAGCGTGAATCGGTCCGCCACGTGGTGAAACCCGGCGAGACCCTCGGCGCGATTGCGCGCAAGTATCAGGTGAAAGTCGGCGAGATCGCGACGATCAACAACATCGCCGATCCCGCGCGCATCCGTCCGGGCATGGAACTCTCGATTCCCGGTTGGAAAGCTCCGGGCAACGGCGGCACGTCTGCCGCGCGCACGTCCGAGGCCGCTCCCGCGGCGACGACGCCTGCTCAGCCGCAACCGCAGCGTCAGCCCGCTTCGGATCCGGTGCCGACCATCGTGATCCCGGCTCCGGGCGACGACCTCGATTCGGGACTCCAGCCTTCGCCGGCGGACGTTCCCGTGATTCAGGTCGAAGAGAATCCCGGCGGCGGCTTCTAACGCGACCTGCCTCGATTTTGCCGGCGCGGAGTGAGTGTCGCTCCCGACGGTTTGATCACAGACTGATTTCACGCCCCGTCCTCTTCCGCTTCCCTCCATGGCCGAGCGCCTGCCGCCTCCCGATTCAGCTCGCCCGCGATTCATCATCAATCCCGCGGCGATCATCGTCATCTGCGCGATCGGCCTCACGTTTCTGGGCATCACGATTCTGTTCAGCGCGAGCGCGTCCTTCAAACAAGGACCGTATTACTACCTGAACAAGCAGCTTATCGGCGTCGCTGCGGCGGCGCTGGTTTGCTTCATCACCAGCCGGATCAATCTCGATTTCCTCCGGCAATACGCGTGGTGGATTGGCGGCGCGCTGATCCTGCTGCTGATTCTCGTGCTCATCCCGCATCTCGGCATCGCGGTAAAAGGCAGCCGACGCTGGCTCGGTTTTGGTTCGCTTCGCGTGCAGGTTTCCGAGTTCGCGAAACTCGGCATGGTCTTCTGTCTCGCTCACTACCTCGCGCTCAACCAGACGCGACTCGGCGAACTGAAACGCGGCTACCTTTTCCCGCTCGGGATCATTTTCGCCTTCGGCGGATTGATCGTGCTCGAACCCGATTTCGGAACGGCGGCGCTGACCGTCGCCGTTGGTTTGACGCTGCTCTTTCTGGCCGGCGCGAAGTGGCGCTACATCCTGCCCACGATTGGCGCGGTCGCGGCCGCGTTCGCGGTCCTGGTGATCAATAATCCCAACCGTCTCCGCCGCTTCGTCGCGTTTCTCGATGTCGAGGGCAACAAGAGTGGCGGCACTTACCAGCTCTACCAATCGCTCGCGGCTTTCGCGGTCGGCGGCACCGAAGGCGCTGGTCTCGGCCAGGGTCGCCAGCAGATGAACTTTCTGCCCGAAGCTCACACCGACTTCATCTTCGCGGTCGTCGGTGAGGAACTCGGATTGTGGTTCACGCTCGGCGTGGTCGTTGTGTTTCTCGTGATCTTTATTGCGGGACTCGTGCATCTTCGCCGCGCGCCCAATCTGTTTCAGTTCCTCCTCGTGACGGGTTGTCTGCTGCTGATCTGTTTGCAGGCGATCGTGAATCTCGGCGTCGTCACCGGCGTGTTTCCCACGAAGGGCATGTCGCTGCCGTTCATCAGCGCGGGCCTCTCCAATCTTCTGCTCATGGGCATGCTGCTCGGGATCATCATCAACACCCAACGCACGTGGGGACGCGCGACATTGCCGGAACGCGCGCGGACGCTTAGGGGAGGTGCTCGCATGAGCACCTTCATCATTTCGTGCGGCGGCACGGGCGGTCACCTCGCGCCGGGCATCGCGCTTGCGGAGGGACTCGTCGAACGCGGCCACGAGGTTCACCTGCTCATCAGCCGCAAGAAAGTCGATGCGCGTCTGATCGAGAAGTATCCACAATTCCGATTCATCCGCGTGCCGGGCAGCGGCTTCTCGCTCAATCCGATCAAGCTCGTCCGCTGCATCGTCTCGCAGTTTCAGGGACTCTTGTTCTGCCGAAAACTCGTGCGCGAACTCCGCCCGCGCGCAGTCGTCGGTTTCGGCGGGTTTACTTCCACAGGCATCGTGGTCGCGGCGTGGCTCGCGAAAGTGCCGGTCGCGTTGCATGAGTCCAACCGCGTGCCCGGTCGCGCGATTCGCACACTCGGCGGCTTGGCAAAACGCGTCTACGTGCCGCCGGGCGTTGCGCTTCCGTCGGTTTCAGCCGCAGCGCTGCGCTACGCCGGCATGCCGGTGCGCCGCGAGATCCGTCGCATCCCGACAGCACAGGCGCGCGCGACGTTTGGCTTCGATCCGGAGCAAAAACTCCTCGTCGTTTTTGGCGGCAGTCAGGGAGCGACCGCGCTCAACGCCTGGGTGCGCCGCGAATTCAAAACCCTCGCACCCGAGGGCGTTCAGATTTGCTGCGTCACGGGCTTGGACAAAGGCCGCGATGGCGTGATCGAGCTGCCAGGAAAGGACGGACGTCCGGTTCGCGTGTGGTTCATGCTCTTCACCGATCAGGTCGCCGATTTGCTTTCCGCCGCCGACCTCATCGTCGCCCGCGCGGGTGCCGGTTCGATCGCCGAACTGATCCGCTGCGAAACGCCCGCGATTCTCGTGCCGTATCCGGAAGCAGCCGACGATCATCAGCGCGCCAACGCGTCGTTCTTCGAACGGCAGGGCGGCGGCTTTGTGGTGGAACAAGCCGAACTCGACCGGCTCACGCGCGAAGTGCGCGACACGATTTTCAACGATCAGCTGCTCCGCACGTTTCGCGCGAATCTCCAGCGGATGGACCGCGAGAACGAGTTGAGCCTGATGTTGGATGACATCGAGGCCTTGTCCGCACCGGGTTCCGACGCGGTGCGCAACGCGTCCCGACCCGGTGCGCTATGAGTCCCGACTCGGTCCGCACTCTGGCGCGACACGATCCGAACCGCGTCCTGTTTGGGCGCGAGGTGCAGGCGATTCACTGCGTCGGCGTCGGCGGCATGGGCGTCGCTCCGCTCGCAATCTATCTCGCGGGTCTCGGCTTTCGCGTCACGGGGCAGGACGACGCGTTGCCTGAAGATGTCGCTCGCCAGCTCGCGCGCGCGGGCGTGGACATCGGCGAAATGCCGGGCGACTGCGATCTCGTGGCGTATTCATCCGCGATTTCGCCGCAGCATCCTGCGTGGCGTGCGGCCGAAGCGCGTGGCGTGCCGCGGGTGCGCCGCGGTGAACTTTTGGCCGAAGTCGTGCGCGACCGGAAACTCGTGGCCGTGTGCGGTTCGCACGGAAAAACGACCACGACCTCGATGCTCATCACGGCGATCCGCGCGAGTGGTTTTCCCGCGGGCTATGTGCTCGGCGGATTGTTCGCCGACGACACGCCGCCCGCCGCCGCGGGCGAAAACGAGTGGGTCGTGGCCGAGATCGACGAGAGCGACGGCACGATCGAGCGCTTCTCACCCGAGATCACGTTGATCGTGAATCTCGATTGGGATCATCCCGATCACTATCGCCGACTCGCGGACCTGGAGCGCACCTTTGCCGAATTGTGTGCGCGGACGCGTCAGGCCGTGCTCGTGAGCGATGCGTGTGCGCTGTCCGGACGGCTCGTGGCGGGTTCGGCGAAAGTCGCGACCTTCGGCCGTGCGGGCGATTTCGGCGCGGTGCTCGAAGAGGAGACAAGCGTCGGACTGCGGTTGAAACTGCACGGACGGTTTTCGATCTCCGAAGCGCTCGTGCATGCGCGCGGCGAGTTCAATGCCACCAACGCCACCGCGGCGCTCGCGGCCCTGCAAACGATGGGGGGCCGTTGAATGCGTCGTTGCTTTCTGGATACACGGGCGTGCGGCGGCGCCAGACCGTGCTCGTCGACGCGCGCGGACTCACTGTGATCGAGGACTACGCGCATCATCCGGCGGAGATTCGCGCGTTGCTCGGGAGTCTGCGCGGACGGGTGGGCGCGACGGGCCGGCTCGTCGTGGTGTTTCAACCGCATCGCTTCAGTCGCACCGCGCAGTTCAAGGCGGAGTTCGCCGCCGTGCTCTCGCTCGCGGACTCGTTGCACTTGCTGGATGTTTACCCGGCAGGGGAAGCGCCGATCGCGGGCGGAACGACGGCCGATATTTATGCGGAGTTGAAGCGCGTGTCGGGCGCACTGCCGGTGAGTTATCTGCCTGGCGACCGCGAAGGATTTTTCCGTGCGTTGTCGGACGACGTCCGGCGGGGGGACCTCGTGGCGTTTGTCGGTGCCGGCGACATTGACCGGCGCGCCCGCGAGTGGCTCAAGCTGGAGGGACTTTTTTCATGAGCGCCAATCGCTGGGATGACTACGCCGGGCAGATCGGGCCGCGCCTTTCGCCGGCCACGAAGTTTCGTCGCGAGGAACCGCTTGCGACGAAAACGACCATGCGTGTCGGCGGTGCGGCGCGACTCTACGCGGAACCGGCGTCGCTCGAGGATCTGTCGCTCCTGCTCGCCGAGGCGCGCGTGCGGGAAATTCCGCTGTTTGTCCTCGGTCGCGGCTCGAATCTCATCGTGCCCGACGAAGGCGTGGACGGTCTCGTGCTCTCGCTCGCGCACGAAACGTGGTCGCGATTCGAACCGCGCGGCGACGGTCGTGTGTGGGCGGGCGCGGGGTTGCGGTTGAAACAACTTTGCGGTCTCGCCGCGAAGGCGGGGCTCGTCGGTTTCGAATTTCTCGAAGGCATTCCCGGCTCCGTGGGCGGTGCGCTGCGGATGAACGCGGGTGCGATGGGCGGCTGGATGTTCGACGTGGTGGACGAAGTGCAACTCGTCACGCTCGACGGCGAAGTGCGCACGCTGCCGAAATCGGCGATGCACGTGGACTACCGGTATTGCGGCGAGTTGCAGGACGCGATCGCGCTCGGCGCGCTGCTGCGTCCGGCGTCGAGCGCCGATGTCGATGCGGTGAAGCGGCAGATGGATGCTTATGCAAAGAAGCGTCATGAGTCGCAGCCGCGCGAGGCGAGTGCCGGTTGCATTTTCAAAAATCCGCCGGGCACGTCCGCCGGCCGCCTGATCGACGAATGCGGACTCAAGGGCACGCGGGTGGGGGACGCGGAAGTCTCGCCCGTGCACGGAAATTTCATCGTGAATCACGGCAAGGCGCGCGCGGCCGACGTGCTCGAACTCGTGCGCCGCGTGCGCGCGAAAGTGAAAGAGGCGCGTGGCGTGGACCTCGAACCGGAAGCGCTCCTCTACGGCAAGAAGTGGAAGGACGTGCTGTGATTTTCGATTTTCGATTCTCGATTTTCGATTCGGCGCTACGCGCCGTCTGCGTGTCGACATCCCGCTCGGCGATCTGGAAATCGAAAATCGAGAATCGAAAATCGAAAATCCCATGACTCGTCCGATCATCGCGGTGTTCAGTGGCGGCACGTCAGCGGAGCGCGAGGTGTCGCTCGGCTCCGGTCTCGCGTGCGCGGTGGCGCTCGCGCGCTCGTTTCCGACCCAGCTCTTCCGCATCGATGAAAACGCGCTCCCGGCGGATCTCGATCCGCGGAAGCACGTGGTGTTTTCCACCTTGCACGGCACGTTTGGCGAGGATGGCGGGATGCAGCGATTGCTTGAACAGGCGGGCGTGCACTTTGCCGGTTCCGACGCGGCGTCGAGCGCGCTCGCGATGGACAAAGAGGCGACGAAGCGCGCGGTCGCAGCCGCGAATGTGCCGGTGATTCCTGGGATGATGTTTGCGGCGTCGTCGAAACCGAACGCGGACGAAGTGATTACGCGTTTCGGTGTCGACGTGGTGGTGAAGCCCAACGCCGAGGGCAGCAGCGTCGGTCTGCAAATCGTGGATTCCCGCGAAAAGCTCGCGGCGGCGCTCGCTGGCATTACGCGCGGCGATTGGCTGATCGAGCAGCGTATCTTCGGACGCGAACTCGCGGTCGGCGTGCTTGGGGGCAGGGCCTTGGGCGTCGTGGAGATCCGGCCGAAGTCGGGCGTTTACGATTACGAGAGCAAATACACAAAGGGCCGCACCGACTACTTCGCGCCGGCGCCGATCGACGACGAAGCGACCGCCGCGGCGAAGGCATTTGCCGAAAAAGCGTTCGTGCACTGCGGCTGCCGCGACTACGCGCGCGTCGACTTCATGCTCACCGCGCAAAACGATTTGTTTTTGCTCGAAATCAACACCCTCCCGGGCATGAAAGAAACCAGCCTGCTGCCGATGAGCGCACGCTGCGAGGGACTTGATTTCACAGGATTGGTGAAGGCGATGGTGGAGCCCGCGCTGCAGCGATTTCACGCAGCAGATTTCGCACACCCTTGAATCGACCCGAGCCCAACATTCCGAGCGCGCGCACCTGGCGGGAAATCCCCCAGCACGTGCGCCCGCGCGCGATGTCGAGCGAGGGGCGCCGACGCGTGGCGTTGCGCACGCTCAAGACGATCGGCGCCGCCGTCTCGCTCGCGTTCGTGGGGTGGGGCGCGGTGCAAATCGTGATTGCGCTCCAGGGCGATCCGAAGCGTCTCGCGAGTCCCGGCCAGACGCCGGCGATTCGCGAAGTGGTGCTCGTGACCGACGGCGTGCTCGATCACAACTGGATCGTGGACGCGCTCGCGCTGCCGAAGGGCGCGACGCTGATGGACGTGGACCTTTTTCAATTGCGCAACCGGCTCATGTCGTTCGGACAGGTGCACTCGGCGATGCTCACGCGGAATTTTCCCGCGACGCTGCATGTGAAACTCTCGGAGCGTTCGCCAGTCGCGCGGGTGATGGCGCAGATCGGCTCGGAGCCGCCGCATCCTTATCTCATCGCGCGCGATGGCGTGGTGTTCGACGGCGTGGGTTACGATTCGCACCTGCTCGAGAGCCTGCCGTGGCTCGATGGCGTGAAGCTGACCAAGAGCGACGGTGAGTTTTTGCCCGTGGAGCGGATGGAGGTCGTCGCGGACTTGCTCGGCAAGGCGAAGCTCGAGGCCGAGCATCTTTATCGCACGTGGCAGATCGTTTCGATGGAGCGCCTCGAAACCGACGGCGAACTGCTGGTGAAATCCGCCGACATTGCGACGATCCGGTTCAGCGTCACCGAGGATTTCTTCCGGCAACTCGCGCGGCTCGACACGTTGCTCGACACGGCACGCGCCCGCACGGATCAACCGCTGCGTGAGGTCAATCTCGCCATCGGCGCGCAGGTGCCGGCGGCGTTCGATGATCCGGCGCTCTCGCCCGGAAAGCCCGCGCCGAAAAACACTCGTCCGGCCTCCGCCGCTCCGCTCCCTCTTTTCCCACCACCTTCGCGCAAGACCTAACGTGAGCTCACGCACCACTTTCATCGGCGCCGTCGAAATCGGCACTTCCAAGATCACCGTCCTCGTGGGCGAATACAGCGGCCGCGAAATCGCCATCATCGGCCACGGCGAGTGCATGTCGCGCGGTGTCATCAAGGGCAATGTGGTCGACTACAAGGCCGCCTGCGAATGCACGCACAGCGCGATCGAGCAGGCGGAGCGCAACGCCGGCGAGCGCATCGAGTTCGCCTTCCTCGCACAGACGGGCGGACACCTCGAAGGTTTCTACAACGAGGCGTCGGTGAACGTGAAAGCGGCTGACAACATGATCGAGGCCGACGACGTGCGCACGGTTTGCAATCTCGCGATCTCCAAAGAACTGCCCGCCGGCCGCATGGTGGTGCACAACATCCGGCGTCCGTTCCGCGTCGACGGCCGCATGGTGCCCGGTTCTCCGATCAATCTCATGGGCCAGCGACTCGAGGTCGGCTACTGGACGGTGCACGGTCAGGAGCAGCGCCTCGCGGACAACATTCACGTGATTCGCGGCTTCAATCTCGAGGTGCGCGAGCTCGTGCTCTCGAGCCTCGCGTCGGGCTTTATGATCACGACGCCCGAGGAACGTCAGCACGGCGTGCTCGCGATCGACATCGGCGCCGGAACGACCGACTTCGTGCTTTATCGCGACGGTAGCGCGCACGTCACCGGCGTCGTGCCGGTCGGCGGCACGCATCTGACCAACGATCTCAGCATCGGTCTTCGCCTCACCGAAGGGCAGGCTGAGAAGCTGAAACTCCGCTACGGCCGCGCCAACATTCAGACGCGCGACAAAGCCGAGAAAGTCTGGCTCGACGGCAACTTCGCCATCGGCGACCGGCCGTTCCCGCGGCTCACGATCGAACAGATCACCTCGGCTCGCGTGTGGGAGTTGCTCGAAGTCGTGCGCAAGAAACTCGGCACCGCGTTTTCTCCCGAAACGTGCGCGGCCGGGGTCGTCCTCACCGGCGGCACCGCGAAGATTCCCGGCATCGCCGAAACCGCCGCCAAGGTTTTTGGCGTGCCCGCACATCTCGGCGAGACGCCCGCGTGGATCACCGAGAATCTCCGCGATCCGGGCTACAACACCGCGCTCGGCTTGCTCTACTACGGAGTCACCGCGAACCACGACAAACTCGCCGCTCAACGTCGCGGCAGCGGTTTCCTCTCCGGTCTGAAACGTCTCTTCGCCACCGCCTGAGGTCGCGCCATGAATCTCAACGAACTCCCTCTCGAAACCTCGCTGCTCACGGACCGCAGCATCGCGATCAAACTCGTCGGCGTCGGCGGAGCCGGCTCCAACGCGGTCGATCGTCTGAAGATGGAAAACCTCGAGCGACTCCAGCTCGCGGTGGTCAACACCGACTCGCAGGCGCTCGCCAGTTCTCCGGTGCAGGAAAAAGTTCTCATCGGACTCAGCGTCACGCGCGGACTTGGCGCCGGTGGCGATCCCGAGCTCGGACGCGAAGCGGCCGAGGCCGATCGCGAAAAACTCACCCATGTCGTCAAGGACTGCGACCTCGTCTTCCTCTTTGGTGGCATGGGCGGTGGCACCGGCAGCGGCGCGCTTCCGGTCGTGGCGGAACTCGCCGCCGAGCAGGGCGCGCTCGTGATCGCGTTTGTCACGATGCCCTTCAGTTTCGAAGGCGGACGCCGTCTGCGTCAGGCCGAGGAGGGACTCGCCGCGCTCCGTCGCGTGTGCGACGCCGTCATTCCGCTCCCCAACGACGTGCTGCTCCAGGAATCCGCCGAAAACGAGACCGTGCTCGATTCCTTCGCGCGCGCCGACGAGTGGATGGGCCGCGGTGTTCGCTCGATCTGGGCGATGATGGTCAAGACCGGCCTCATCAACCTCGACTTCTCCGCACTGCGTCAGGTGTTTCTCCAACGCGGCGGCAAGACGCTCTTCGGCCTCGGTTCCGGCGAAGGCGAAAACGCCGTGGCTGATGCGATCTCGAGTCTGAAGCTTTGCCCGCTGCTCCACACGCCGGAGTTTTCGCGCAAGGCCGACCGTCTGCTCGTTAACATCATCGGTGGCACCGATCTCACGCTTCCGAAGGTCAACGAACTCATGACCGCGATCACTGAGCAATTCGGTCGCGAGTCGCACATCATCATGGGCGCGGTGATCGACGAATCGATGCAGCAACGCATCGAAATCTGCGTCGTTGGCGCGAGCGACATGGGCGGACGTGGGATTCCGGCGCGCCGTCCGATCGCTCCAAATCGCCAGCGTCCGACCGCGCCGCGGAGCGAACCGGTTTTCGAAACTTCGAACGCACCCGCCGCGCCCGCGGAGAAAGCGCCCGCGCCGACGGGACTGTTCCCTGAACCAGCGGTGGTGGGTGCGACAGGTGCGAAGCCGTCGGTAAATCAGGAAGAGTTCGGCTTTGGCGAAATCGAGAGCCGCGGCCATTTCGAGAAAACCGACCGCAACCTCTTCGACGGCCAGGACCTCGACGTGCCGACGTATCTCCGCAAGGGCATCAAAATCGCCCTGTAAGCGACTCACGCAAACGCTCGCGGAATGGAGCCTGATGTTCTCGTCGGGCCATTTGCATATGGCGTTTCCCCAACAGCCCGGCGGGGACGCCGGGCTCCACCTGCATGCACTCCCCTGCGCGTCATTCTGAGCGAAGCGAAGAATCCAGTTGGAGTTCCGCAGGCGGTCGGCGTGGCGACGCGGCTACTGGATATGTGGCCAGCCTCCGGCTGAACTGCGCTTCGTTCGAATGACAGCAGGGACCGATTCGCGCTTGTGCTCTCAGCTTCCGCGTTTCCGCGATCCGGCTTTTTCCGTGTTTCCGTGATTTGTCATTCTCGATTCAGCCTGGCTCGGCGCTCGGGTCGTTCCAATCCTTGGCAAAGCCCGGGCGTTCTGCATCGTCGCGGCCATGTTTGTCGACGAGTGCGTAGTTAAACTCCAGGCCGGTGACGGCGGGCGGGGCTGTATCAGCTTCCGCCGCGAAAAATACGAGCCGTGGGGCGGTCCCAACGGCGGCGATGGCGGCCGCGGTGGCGACGTGATTCTCGTGGGCGACGACGACACGAACAATCTGGTCGATTACAAATACAAGCCGCACTGGCACGCCGAGCGCGGCGAGCACGGACTCGGCTCCGATTGCAACGGTCGCGAAGGCAAACCGTGCATCATGAAGATGCCGCTCGGCACGGTGGTGATCGACGAGGCGACCGGAAAGGTCGTGGCCGAGATCATCAACGACGGTGAACAGATCGTTCTCTGCAAGGGCGGCAACGGCGGCTGGGGCAACACGCATTTCAAGACCTCCACCAATCGCGCCCCGAAGCGCGCGAATCCCGGACAACCGGGCGAGGGCGGCACGTTCCGCCTGGTGCTGAAGAGCATCGCGGACGTGGGCTTGGTTGGTTTCCCCAATGCGGGAAAATCCTCGCTCACCGGTCTCATCACGAAAGCGCATCCGAAGACGGCGGCGTATCCGTTTACGACGCTGCATCCGCAGATCGGCGTCATCGAGTATCCGGACGATGTGAAGGGCAACCGTCGGTTGTTGCTCGCGGATGTCCCGGGCTTGATCGAGGGCGCGAGCGAGAATCGCGGACTGGGCCATCGTTTCCTGCGTCACATCGAGCGCTGCTCGCTGTTGTTGATCCTGATCGACATGGCCGGCACCGACGCGCGCGATCCGCGCGACGACTACAAGCACCTCTTGACGGAGTTGGAGTTGTATGATCCGGCGCTGCTCAAGAAGCCGCGCGTCGTGGCGGCAAACAAGATGGACGTCGCGGATGCGAAGGGGCATCTCGCGAAGTTCAAGCGCCGCTACAAGGATGTGGACGTGATCGAGATTTCGTGCCTCGAGGGCACGGGTATCGAGAAGCTGAAGAAAGAGTTGTTAAAGCGGGTGACCGCGCGGCGCGGACGCGAAAAGGTGTCGCGTCGGGCGACCGCGTGATTCAGTTTCCGCGCGATCCATGGCTTCGGAACACAGGTCTTTGCTGATGCGGGCCAACCGCTTGCTGGGCGCGAATCTGGTCGAGTGTAATTTGATCAAGCTCCCCGACCTCGAGGCGGCCAACGAGCGCCTGCTGGAGATCGTGGCTTCCGGACAGACGCGGCAGAGCACGCTGCTCGGCATCCTCGCCTACGAGATGAAGACCGTGCGCGAGGAAGACGTGTTGCTGCACATCGTGGAGAACGAGGGCGCGGGCTTGGTGGACCTGAAACACGTGGAGGTTTCCGACGACATCAAGAAGGGCCTCGATCTCGGCGCATGCTGGGCGACGTGGTCGGTGCCGTTCGATCGCGAGGAGGATTTTCATTTCATCGCGACCGCTTACTATCTCAGTCCGGCGGTGCGCGCGTATTGGGAGAAACAGTGCGACGGGCCGATCCTGTGGTTCGGCACCACGCTCGAGAACATCGCCGATCAACTCGAAAAACTCGAAGCGGAGCGCGCCCAAGCCGAGGCGGCGAAACCGGTAGCGACCTGAGTCATGGCTCTCGGAAAAGTTCAGTCCCAGATCGTCGCGCAGCTCGAGGAGATGAACCGCATCACCGCGGAGCAGCGCGACGCCATCGCGGCCACGCCGGGCGACCTCACGGGTGAGGCGCTCGACAAACTGCTGCAGGAAGAGCACCGCGTGACGCCGTTCCAGTTGCTCGTGGCGAAGGGCCGCGCGCTCGGTCTGGCGCCGTGCAACATCGCGCGTTTCAAGGTCACGAGCAGCACGTTCGAGCGCATCCCGCAGGACTTTTGTCAGGAGAACCTCGTGCTGCCGGTGGGGCAGGTGGGCGACTTCCTGCTCGTGGCGTTCGCGAATCCATTCGAGGTGCAGTTGCCCGCGAAGATTCAGGAGATGACCGGGAAGAAGGTCATCCGGCTCCTCGGCCACGAGCGCGACATCCGGGAAAAATTCGCCAAGGGCACCGATCAGCAGCCGACGGGTTTCGACGACGTCGTGCAGCAGATCGGCGAGGATTTCGGCGAGGGCGACGCGGGCGAAGACTCCGAGGTCAACGAAGAGTCCGGTCCGATCATCCAGCTTGCGAATCGCATCATCGAAGACGCGTATTTCGCGGGCTCGAGCGACATCCACATCGAGCCGCAGGAAAAGGAAGTGATTGTGCGCTTCCGCGTGGACGGTGTGTGTTCGGAGCGGTTGCGCCTGCCGAAGAAAGTCGGCCCCGCACTCGTCGCGCGTCTGAAGATCATGTGCAACCTCGACATCGCCGAGCGCCGGTTGCCGCAGGACGGACGCATCGTCTTCAAGCAGTTCACCAAAAAAGGCCTCGATCTCGACCTGCGTGTTTCGACCGCGCCGCTCAATCACGGCGAAGGCGTGGTCATGCGTATTCTCGACAAGCAGAAGACCACGCTGCCGCTGCCCGCGCTCGGTTTCACCGAGGAAAATCTCACGAAGTATCGCGAGGTGATCCGCCAGCCTTACGGCATGATCCTGCACTGCGGTCCGACGGGCTCGGGCAAGTCGATGACGCTCTATTCGGCGCTCAACGAGATCAACACGCCCGACGTTGTCATCCGCACCGCCGAGGATCCGATCGAATACACGCTGCCCGGTCTGAATCAGATGCAGATGCACCGGCAGATCGGCCTCACGTTTGCCGCGGCGCTGCGCGCGTTTCTGCGTCAGGATCCCGACATCATTCTCGTCGGCGAAATTCGCGACAAGGAAACCGCCAACATCGCGGTCGAGGCCGCGCTCACCGGTCACTTGTTGATCAGCACGCTCCACACGAACGACGCGCCGAGCACGATTGCGCGTCTCACCGACATGGGCGTGGAGCCGTTCATGATTTCGTCGTCGCTGCTCTGCGTGTGCGCGCAGCGCCTCATGCGTCGCGTGTGCAAGACCTGTCGCATGCCGCACGTGCCGCAGGGCCGCGAACAAGAGATTCTCGAGAAGGCGATCGGGTGGAGCGGTCAGATCTTCAAGGCCAACCCCAAGGGCTGCCCCAAGTGCAATCACACGGGCTACAAGGGCCGCGTCGGCATCCACGAGTTGATGATCACCAACGAGGAGCTGATCGATGGCATCAACAAGGAACTCGAGTCCGCCGAGTTGAAGAAGATCGCGATGCGCGGCGGCATGAAGACGCTCCACCAGGACAGCCTCGTGAAGGTGAAGGACGGCATCACCACGCTCGAAGAAGCGATTGCCACGGTGCCGCCGGATATGTGATTTCCCGCCGCTCGTCTTTTCCGTTTCGACTCATGAACCGAACGACCTTCCTGCTTTCCCTCCTGGCCGCGACGTTGCTGACCGGATGCGGCGGCACCAAAGAGTCCACTCCGCTCCAACGAAAGGAAGCGGCGCTCCTCTTCAGCGAGGCGCAGTTCTCCACCAATCTCCGCGACTTCGCCGCCGCCGAACCGCTGCTGGCCAAGGCCGCGGATCTGCATCCGGAGAACGGCACTTATTGGGCCGAGCTCGGCACGATCCGCCGCCGCCTCGGCAACACCTCCGGCGCGAAGCAGGCGTATCAGAAATCCTTGGACGCGTTCAAAGCCTCCGCGAAGAAGTCGCCCGAAGACGCCGAGCTGGTGTTGCAACAGGTCTATGTGCTCGCGCTCCTCGGTCGGGCCGACGACGCGCGGGCGACGCTCGACCGTGCGCTGAAAAAGCTGCCGGACGATCGCGCGCTGAAAGCCTTTTCGCAGAGCAAGCAGCTCGACCGCATTCTCGCCGATCCCAAGTTCAAGGAGATCGCGCTCTAAGGCGCTGTGCACGACTACGGGCTGGAGTTCGCCAAGGTCGCCATCGCCCACCTGCTCGCGGTGGCGAGCCCTGGACCGGATCTCGCCATTGTCCTGCGCCAAAGTCTGACCCACGGCCGCCGCGCCGGTCTCTGGACGAGCGTGGGCGTGGGGGCGGGGATTCTGCTGCACGTTTCGTATTCGTTGCTCGGGCTCGGGCTGCTGCTGCGCAGTTCGCCCACGTGGTTCGCCGCGGCGAAATATGCCGGTGCCGCGTATCTCGCGTGGATGGGCGTGCAGGCGCTGCGCAGTCGCGCGCGCTCGGGCACGGAGATCGACCGTAGTGCGGATGTGGATACAACGACTTCGGCGCGGAGCGCGTTCGTGACCGGGTTCCTGACCAACGCGCTCAATCCCAAAGCCACACTCTTTTTCATCGCGCTCTTCGCGACCGTCATCAGCAGCCACACACCGCGGCTCGTTCAAACCGGCTATGGCCTCTGGATGGCGATCATCACCGGGCTGTGGTTTTCGTTCGTCGCCACCGTGCTCACGCGAGAGCGCGTGCGCCGCGCTTACCTCAGCCACGGGCACTGGGTCGATCGCGTGCTGGGGATCGTGTTCATCGCGTTCGCCGCGAGCTTGCTTTTTGGCGCGCGTCTCCTAGGCGTTTTCCCCCATCTGCCCGCCTAAAGCGGACAGATCGACCTTCAGAAAATCGCTAAAAAGCCGATCTGGTTCGTCAGGTGGCGCCCCTCTGCCTGACGAAGATCGAGGCCACCGCATTATGGCCAATGTCCTTCTCGTCGATCCGTCGGATATGGCGCGCAAGGTGATGCGCGGAGTGCTGGCGCGGGCCCGGCACCGACTCGCTTGCGTGGCGAACGTGCTCGAGGCGTGGGATCTCATTTCCCAGCACGTGAAGGTCGATGCGGTCGTTCTCGAGCTGAAGCTCGAGCTCGAGTCCGGGTTCGGCCTCCTCGAGCGACTGCGCGCGGATGCGTTTTCAAAACGCTGCCGGTCATCGTTTACACGAGCGCAGGCGACCGCGACGCGGTGAAGCGTGCGCTCGATCTCAAGGTGCAGACTTTCCTGATCAAGCCTTACCAGGACGAGCTCATCCTGGCCGAGGTCGGCAAGGCGCTCGCGAATCCGTGGCGCGCGTCGCTCTTCGAGGAGGAAAACTCGTTCTGCAAAATGATGGGCTACACGCCCGAGTATCTGCATCAGATGCTCGCCAACGTGCAGGCCGATCTGAACGCGCTCGTGCCGCGCCTCCACGGTTTTCTTGAAACGAAAGACATCAGCGGCGCGATGGCCGCGCTCGCCAGGCTCGCCTCCGACGCCGAGACCGCCGGCGCGTGGGGCGTGGTCGATTATCTCAACGAACTCCGCAATCGCGCCGAGGAAGGGAAGTGGAGCTCGTTTCTCCAAGGCATCGAAGCCGCGCCGATCGCCGACCGCGTGCTCACCGCGCACCTCGTGCCGTCGTTTGTGCCGGAACCGTTTCTCACCGAACACGAGCGCAACGAGGAAGCGGCGGCGGTCGCGCGTGCGCAATGGTTCGACGCGCCGCGCGAGAATCGCTGTCCGGTGGTGACGCGCGAAGAACTCGATCAGCAGGTCGCAGCGCTCCCGGGTTTTCCGATCATCGATTCGATTGCCGCGTCGTTCCGCATGTCGGCGACGGGACATCCCTCGAGTCTCGCGCCGCTGATGGATCTCACGGAAAAAGATCCCGCGCTCAGCGTGCAGATGCTTGTGGCCGCCAATCGCGTCCGGCGATCCGAGGACGACGATCCGATCGAAAATCCGAGTCTCGCGATCGGTCTTCTCGGCGAGATCCGGCTCGCTTCACTCACCGCCGGCTTCGTCACCACCGACGAACACTGGATGAATCTCCCGCCGTGTTCGTGGCCGCATTTTCGCATGTTCCAGCTCGGGGTCGCGCGCATGGCTCGCTACACGTGCGCCTACCTCGAGATGCCCAGTCTCGAACCGCGCGCCTACACCGCGGGACTCGTGCACGACGTGGGCAAACTGCTCCTCCTGCACCTGCATCCTTACGGCTTTCAGGCGATCATCGAATTCGCCCGTGAACAAAAGCTCACGCACGCCGAGGCCGAGCGTGTGTTCCTCGGCTGCACCACGCGCGAACTCGCCGGACAATTCGCGCTCTCGCACGGTTTGCCGCGCCACCTCGCGAGCGTGATGCGCTGGGCCGACGCGCCTTCGGCGGAACGCGAGGACGCCGAACTCGTCGCCATCGTCGCGCTCGCGCGGCACCTCTGCCGACTCAACAAACTCGGCTGGAGCGGCGAGATGGTGCGCGAGGAAACCGCGCCGATCGAAAGCACGCCCGCGTGGGAGATTTTGCGACACCGCGTTTTTCCGAGTTTCAGTGTGCAGAAGTTCGAGGCGCAGGCCCACGCCGAGTGCCGCGCGCTCAAACTCGAACTCGCCGGCCGTCTGAACATCCCGCAGCTGTGAGCGGAAGCGCGACGGTGCGTGCAAAGCTTGCGCGCAAATGCCGCGGCGAGGGCGCCGCGGCCCCATTGGAAGTCTCGATGGAAAGGTGGAACCCGCCGTCCCCGGCGGGTTGAAAACCGCTCGAACGCAAAACAAGCCGGACGAGGACGTCGGACTCCACCGGAGAACGAGAAAAGCGTCGTCTCCTTGGTTTGTCATTCTGAGCGCAGTGAAGAATCCAGTGTGCGTTTCGCCGCGGCTGCGTGCAGCGAAGCGGACGGCTCCGAAAACCCGAGTCGAGCCGCGTTGCGCACCACGTCGAGACACGGTGCGGACGTGGTCGAGCGAAGGTCCGGTAACGGTTGCAACGATGTCCGAACATGGTCGAGCAAAGGTGCGGACATGCTTGCCACGAGGTCCGGACGAGGTCGCGACAAGGTGCGCCCTACGTCGAGCCAAGGTCCGCACCGAGTCGGGACAAAGTGCGCGTTGAGTCAGGTCGCGATGTGGACGCGCGCTTGCGCGAGTGCTTCGGCGAGCTCGGGGAGTTTGATCGGCTTGCTGATGTAGGCGTCCATGCCGGCGGCGAGGCAGGCTTCGCGGTCGCCTTGCATGGCGTTGGCCGTGAGCGCGACGATCCACGGGCGATGCTCGGGGGCGTTTTCGCCGCGCAGCCGGCGGGTGGCGTCGAGACCGTCCATCTCGGGCATTTGGACGTCCATGAAAATGATGTCGTAGCGCTGACGTTTCACAGCTTCGAGAACCTCGAGTCCGTTGGCGGCGAGATCGGCGCGATAGCCGAGTCGCGCGAGCATGTGTTGCACGACGCGTTGGTTGACCGAATTGTCTTCCGCAACGAGCACGTGTTCGGGATGCGTGAACGCAGGCCCCGTCGACGAAACCGGAACCGTGCGCGCGGTCGACGGCGCAGGTGCGCAGAGTTTGGCGAGCGCGTCGAAGATCTGCGCGGGTTTCGCGGGTTTGGTGAGGCAGCTCGCGAAGATTTTTCTCTCCGCCCCGAAGTCCTGCAGGCCGAGCGAAGTGAGCAGCACGATGGGCAACTCGCGCGGCGAGCGCAGCACGCGGATCGATTGCGCGAGCATGAGGCCGTCCATGCCTGGCATCTGCATGTCGAGGATCGCGAAATCGAAACGCTCGCCTGCACGCAGGAGCACGAGCGCGGCGGCGCCGGATTCGACGGCGATGGCTTCCACGCGCCAGGAGGCGGCGAGGGCGGTAAGGATGCGGCGATTGGTGGCGTTGTCGTCGACGACGAGCAGGCGGCGTCCCGCGAGACTTTCGGCGGCGGGCGTGGCGTGCGGTCGCGGACTCGCGGGCACCGGATCAACGAGCACATCGAAGCTAAACGTGGTGCCGCGGCCGACTTCGCTTTCGACCGACATGGTGCCGCCCATCAACTCGGTGAGCCGGCGCGAAATCACGAGGCCGAGCCCGGTGCCGCCGTAGCGACGCGTGGTCGAGGCATCGACTTGTGAGAACGACTGGAAGAGCCGCGGCATCGCCTCGGCGGGAATGCCGATGCCCGTGTCGCGAACGGAGAAGATCAGCCGGTAGCGACCGCCGGACGTGTATTCACCATTCAAGGACAGGAGGACTTCGCCCTTCTCGGTGAATTTGACGCCGTTGCCGAGGAGGTTGACGAGAATCTGGCGAAGTCGTGTGACGTCGCCGCGAACGAACTCGGGCACGCCGTCGGCGATCTCGCAGAGCAGATCGAGCTGCTTTTGGGCGGCGCGCGGGGCGAGGAGATCAAGCGCGCCGTCCACGCAATCGCGCACGGAGAATTCCTCGTGCTCAAGATCGAGCCGGCCGGATTCGATTTTCGAGAAATCGAGAATGTCGTTGATGATCCCAAGGAGCGCGTCGCCGCTGTTGCGGATCGTCTCGGCAAATTCGCGCTGTTCGGGCGTGAGCGTCGAATCGAGCAGGAGCGAGGTCATGCCGATCACGCCGTTCATCGGCGTGCGAATCTCATGGCTCATCACGGCGAGAAACTGGCTCTTCGCGATGCTCGCCGCTTCGGCGGCTTCCTTGGCGGTGCGGAGTTCCTCCTCGGCGTTTTTGCGCGCGGTGATGTCCTGGATGAAGCCTTCGTAGTAGAGCACTTCGCCTTCTTCGCCGCGGACCGCGCGCGCGTGTTCGCAGATCCAGATGATGGAGCCGTCGCGACGGTAAACTTGATACTCGAGGCCGCGAACCTCGCCGTGCTGGACCATGAGCCTCTTGAACGTCTGGCGCACCGTCGGATCGACGTAGATGTTGCGCGAGATGTCGTGGACGTTGGCCGTGAGCTCCTCGGGCGATTCGTAGCCATACATGCGCGCGAGCGCGGGATTCACGAGCAGGTATTGGCCGTCGGGCGTGGATTGGAAGATGCCCTCGACGGCGTTCTGCACAATGCTCTGAAAGCGTTCGAGCGAGCTGGGCCACGCAGGCGCGGTGCCTCCAGAGCTGAAAATGGCTGGGCGGGATTCGTCCATGCCGGCGCTGTGCACGGCTCGTGCCAGCAGGGGGATCCGTGACGCAGCGGCTCGGGAAATTTCACGCGCGATCGCGCGACGCTAAAGTTTTTGCGCGTTGCGACGATGCTCAGCGGTCGCGCGCAAAGAACTTACACGTAAACGCCGCCACCGAGCAGGCGTTCGCCGTCGTGAATCGCAAGAATTTGTCCACTGGCGAGGCCGCGCTGCGGCGTGGAGAAAAGAATGCGCGCGGTGTTGCCCTCCTCGGGAACGAACTCGATCGGCACGCGCGGATCGCGATAGCGCACGCGACCTTCGAGCGAGCGGCGCGTCGTGATCGGTTCGCCGATCCAACTCAACGAGTGCACGCGCACGTCGCGTTGAAATAATCCCGGCGCATCGGGCGAATCGAACGCGACGAGCAGCGCGCGATCGGACGCGCGTTTGCCGACGACCACGTAGGCTTGGTGATCGGTGTTGGACGGCACGCCGATGCCCTTGCGCTGACCGAGCGTGTAGAAATGCAGACCGCGATGACGCCCGATCTCGCGGCCATCCGTCGCGCGCACGATCGGTCCGGGTGCGTCGGGCACGTAGGCGCGGAGGAAGTCCTGCATCTTCACTTCGCCGATGAAGCAGATGCCTTGGGAGTCTTTCTTGTCCGCGGTGGCGAGTCCCGCTTCGCGCGCGAGGCGGCGCAGCTCGGGCTTCGGCAAATCGCCGATCGGAAAACGCGCATCGCGCAACTGCTCGTAATTGAGCAGCGCGAGGAAGTAGGACTGGTCCTTGTTTTTGTCGGCGCCCTCCAGGAGGGAGAATTGCGGAGTGTGAATTGCGGAGTGCGGATTGATTGCAACGGCGGTGGATTTCACTCCGCACTCGGCAGTCTGCAGTCCGTAATTTTCCGCGCGCCGCGCGTAGTGGCCGGTCGCGACCGCATCAAAGCCGTGGGCTTTGGCCCAAGCGCGGAACACGCCAAACTTGATCTCCCGATTGCACATGATGTCCGGGTTCGGCGTGAGACCGAGCGCGTAACCATCGAGCAAATACGCTACGACGATCTCACGGTATTCGCGCATCAGATTCACGACCCGGAACTCGATCCCGATCTGCTCGGCGACGCGGCGCGCGTCCTCGATGTCCTGCTGCCACGGGCACTCGCCAATGATGTTGTCCTCGTTGATCCAGTTTTTCATGTAGGCGCCAACGAGGTCGTAGCCCTGCTGCTTGAGCACGAGGGCGGCGACGGAGCTGTCGACTCCGCCGGACATGGCGACGAGGATCTTTTCGCGGGCTGGCACGGAGCGATTACGACGCGGGCGGGCGGGGGATTGTCAAATCCGCGCGACGCGGCGCTCGATTCTTGCGGCGAGAAACTGCGGTGCTCAAATTCGCCGAATGCGCACGAAGATTCTCGCGTTCCTCGCTTCAGCGCTGCTCGCCGCGACGGCGACGGCCCAAACTGCGGTGCCCGTGGCGGCGCCCCAACGTCCGATCCCGGAAGTGAAGCACGTCATGCTCGTCAGCGTCGATGGCCTGCGTCCCGACCGGTTGCTGCTGGCCGACACGCCTGTATTGAGATCTTTGATACGCAATGGCGCCTACACGTTCTGGGCGCGCACGACCGCCGTCTCGATCACGCTGCCCTCGCACACGAGCATGGTGACCGGCGTGAAGCCCGACAAACACGGCATCGTGTGGAACTGGGATCTGAAGGTCGCCGAACCGATCTATCCCCGCGTGCCGACCGTGATGGAGATGGCGACGAAGGCCGGCTACTCGACGGCGATGATCGCCGGCAAGTCGAAGTTCAGTTTCCTGAACAAGCCGGGCACGATCACCTACGCCTCGGTGCCCGAACCGGGCAAGGGCGACGGCAACGAAGTCGTCGTCGAAAACGCGCGTCGTATCGTGCTCGAGCACAAGCCCGACTTCGCGTTCGTGCATTTTCCGGACGTCGACTCGAAGGGCCACGCGCTTGGTTGGGGCCGCCCGGAGCAGCTCGCGAAGATCGAGGAAACCGACGCGCAGCTCGGTCGCGTGCTCGCGGCGTATGACGAGGCAGGGATACTGTCGTCGACCGTCGTCATCATTTCTGCCGACCACGGTGGCGCGGGCCTCTCGCATGGGGCCGACGATCCGCGCAGCCGCCACATCCCGTGGATCATTTCGGGGCCCGGCGTGCGCCGCGGTGCGGACCTCACGCAGCAGGCGAGCCTTGAAGTGAACACCGAAGACAGCGCGGCGACGATCTGCTGGCTCCTCGGTCTGCGGCAGCAGCCTTACTTCGATGGCAAGCCGGTGTATGCAGCGTTCGAGCCCCGGAAAAACGGCGCTGCCGGAACATCAGGCGAAGCAGGAAATTAAGTTTCCCACTTGTGGCTTGAGCGGCGCGGAGGATGCTTTGCGCCTTCTATGCCGTCACCGGTGCATCGTATCGTTCGCGCTTGGCAGGATTCATTGAACTCCGGGGTGGTGGAGCTCGACCGCGATTGGAAAGCGGCCCGCCCCCCGCAGCTCTCGTTTGGCACTCAGTGTCCCGCGCCGGAGGGGATTAAACCGGCGTCGCCCCTCACGGTCGGGCGACTCTATGGTTACTACGCGCACGGCGCGGACATCGCGTTTATCTTGCCCGTCGCGCAGGCGGGCGCGGATGGATTGCGCGATGCGCTGTATGTCGCGGGCGATTTCAACGGCTGGCAGGAAGCCGTCGGTCAGGACGAGTGGCGGATGCGCCTCGTCGAGCTCGAGGGGGAAAAGGTTTTTCCTGTGGTCGGGCGAAGCCGCGAAATTTTTCCGTCCCACGGGACAGCGTTTCAAATTCGTCACCGTCGAACATCAGTGGCTGAGCATGGCGGCTGATGCGCCCAACGCGGTGGCCGACGAAGGTGGCAATCGCAACCGCCTGCTCGATGCCACGCGCACGGGCCGGCACTTGTGGCGCTTCGAGTGCGCGCAGCCGCTGGATCTTTCGGAGCCGGTGATCGTGAGCTGGGCGAACTCGTCCGACGACTCGCAGGTGCCGCTCGCGCCCGGACCGTTCTTCTACAAGCTCCACAGCGATCTGCCGATGGGCGCGCTGGTGCGTTCGCAGGATACGACGTTTCGGCTGTTCGCACCGCGGGCGAAGAAGGTCACGCTGTTCCTCTGCGAGAAACTCGACGAACAGGAGCAAGCGCGAGAGATCGAATTGCAGCGGCGCTCCGACCGACACGGCACCGCCGGTGTGTGGGAGCACCAGGAACCGCGGCGCCTGCACGGTTGGTATTACTGGTATAAAGTGGATGGCGTGCGCGAAGGCGCGGGCTTGTTTCACCCGGATCAGCGCGTGCTCGATCCGTATGCGCTCGCGACTGTGGATCGGGCGGGGCCCGGCATCATCCTTGATCGCGATTGGATCGGCCATGCCCCGCGCGACTTCAAGACGCCGGCGTGGCAGGATCTCGTCATGGTCGAAGCCCATGTGCGCGACCTCGTGGCCAACGCGCCGATCGCGCTCTCGCCGGAAGAACGGTTGGGTTTCAGTGGGCTGAAAAAATGGGTGGAGAGCCCCGATTTCTATCTGCACCGGCTCGGTGTGAACTGCGTCGAGCTGCAGCCGATCCAGGAGTTCGATAACGCCGCGCGCGAGGACTACCACTGGGGTTACATGACCACGAACTACTTCTCGCCGGAGAGCAGCTATGCGCTCGATCCGGCGAAAGCGTCGGGCGTGCGCGAATTGCAGGCGCTGGTGAAGGCGTTTCACGCGCGCGGCATCGCGGTCGTGCTCGACGTCGTTTACAACCACGTGGGCGAGCCGGCGCACCTGATGTTCGTGGACAAGCTCTACTACTTCGAGCAGGACGCGGCGGGCAACCTCTCCAACTGGAGCGGCTGCGGCAACGACCTGCGCGCCCGGTCCGCGATGGCGAAGCGCCTCATCATCGACAGCCTGATCCATTTCGTGGAGGCATATGGCGTCGACGGTTTCCGCTTCGACCTCGCTGAGTTGCTCGGACTCGACGTGCTGCGCGAAATCGAAGTCGCGCTGAAGCGCGTGAAGCCCGACGTGATCCTGATCGCCGAGCCGTGGAGTTTCCGCGGTCACATCGCCGGCCTTCTGCGCGACACCGGGTGGGCGTCATGGAACGATGGATACAGAAACTTCCTGCGCGATTTCGTGCACGGAGCGGGCGACGCGGACCGGCTGGAGTATTTCCTGAAAGGCTCCCCGTGGTATTTCGCGAAGTGGCCGGCGCAGACGATCAACTACACCGAATCGCACGACGACTCGTCGTGGATCGATATCATCACCGAACACGGCAACCACGACGCGCTCGTGCCCACCGAAGCCGACCGGCACCGCACGCATTTGATGGCGGCGGTTCTGTTCATGTCGCTTGGCATTCCGCTGATTTCGGCGGGGCAGGGACTTCCTCCGCACGAAGCGCGGGGTGAACAATACCTATCAGCGCGGCGACCTCAACGCCCTCGATTATCGCCGGCTCTACCGCTACCTGGGCACGCACACGTATTTCGCGGAGTGGATCGCGTTTCGGCGCAGCAAGCTCGGACGCCTCCTGCGGCTCTTCTCGCGCCCGAGTGAGGGTTATTTCCAGTTTTTCCGGGTGGAGGGTTCGCCCGCGCTGGCTGTGTTGGTTAACGCTGACAACTCCCATGGCGGCTCGCAGCTTCTCTTTGCGGTGAACCCGACCACCGGGGATGCCTTTATCCCGCTGGCCGAGGCCGTGACGGCGGGCACGTGGCGCCAACTCGCCAATCATGAGCGATTCTTCGGCGCCGGCACGAGCGCGACGGCGCCGGTGGAGCGGGAGTTATATCTACCGCCATTGGGCTGCGGGTTGTGGACCCGTGACACTTAAGCCGCAAAAAACACACGGATTAAGCCAGTCATTGCACAGCCAAAACCCTTGCAACGGGCGGGGCAGGGTATTCATTCGCCTTTCCCCCGCGTCCACGCGGGGCACAATCCTCCCTCAGTAAACAATCGTCAGAACCCAACGGAAAGTCCTCCCATGGCAGTCAAAGTCGCTATCAATGGTTTCGGCCGCATCGGCCGCCTCGTTTTCCGCGCGTTGGTCGAGCAGGGTCTGCTCGGCTCGACGCTGGACGTCGTCGCTGTCGGCGACATCGTCCCGGCGGACAACCTGGCCTACCTCCTCAAGTGGCATGACTCCACGCAGGGCAAGTTCCAGGGCACCGTGGGTTCCAAGAAGTCCGCTGCCGACAAGGCCGAGGACGACGTGCTCGTGGTGAACGGCAAGGACATCCTCGTCGTTTCCGCCAAGACCCCCGCCGAACTCCCCTGGTCCAAG
This sequence comes from Opitutus sp., assembly GCA_024707325.1. Lineage (GTDB taxonomy): Bacteria > Verrucomicrobiota > Verrucomicrobiia > Opitutales > Opitutaceae > Opitutus. Next base: position 2,447,836 of record JANPZY010000001.1, read on the forward strand.
CTGGGCGTCGATCTCGTGATCGAGTCCACCGGTCTCTTCACCGACGCTGAGAAGGCCAAGGGCCACATCGCCGCCGGCGCCAAGAAGGTCATCATCTCCGCTCCGGCCAAGGGCGAAGACATCACGGTCGTCATGGGCGTCAACGACGACAAGCTCGACCTCGCCAAGCACAACATCATCTCCAACGCCTCCTGCACGACGAACTGCCTCGCGCCGATCGTCTCCGTGCTCCTCAAGGAAGGTTTCGGCGTGGTCGAGGGGTCTGATGACCACGATCCACTCCTACACCGCGACCCAGAAGACGGTCGACGGTCCCTCCAAGAAGGACTGGAAGGGTGGCCGCTCCGCCGCCATCAACATCATCCCGTCCTCGACCGGCGCCGCCAAGGCCACCGCGCTCGTTCTCCCCGAGGTCAAGGGCAAGCTCACCGGCATGTCCTTCCGCGTTCCGACCCCGACGGTGTCGGTTGTCGACCTCACGGTGAAGACGGAGAAGCCGACGTCGCTCGCCGAGATCAAGGCCGCGATGAAGAAGGCTTCCGAGACCTACCTGAAGGACGTGCTCGGCTACACCGAGGACGAGGTCGCCTCCAGCGACTTCATCCACGACAAGCTCTCGTCGATCTTCGACGCCGGTTCCTCGATCGAGCTGAACCCGACGTTCTTCAAGCTCGTGTCCTGGTATGACAACGAGTGGGGCTACTCCAACCGCGTGGTCGATCTGACCAAGAAGATCGCCGCCAAGCTGTAATCCTCACCATTCCGAACCTCTAACGAACCACAGAGGCGCGGAGGGCACAGAGCTGGACATCCTCCCTCTGTGCACTCTGTGACTCTGTGGTTCTTCTTTTTTCAACCATGCCCAAATTCAAATCGATCCGCGATCTGAACCTCGCCGGCAAACGCGTCCTCATGCGTGTGGACTTCAACGTCCCGCAGGACAAGGCCACCGGTGCCATCACCAACAACCAGCGCATCGTTGCCGCGCTCCCCACGATCAAGTTCGCCCTCGAGCAAGGCGCGGCGGTCGTCCTCATGTCGCACCTCGGCCGTCCGGACGGCCAGAAGAAGGAAAAGTTCTCCCTCAAGCCCGTCGCCGCCGAACTCGAGAAGCTCCTCGGCAAGCCCGTGAAGTTCCTCGACGACTGCGTCGGCCCCGCGGTCGAAGCCGCCTGCGCTCCGGGCGCGCTCAAGGCCGGTGATGTCGTTCTCCTCGAAAACCTCCGCTTCCACATCGAGGAAGAGGGCAAGGTGAAGGTGAAAAACGCCGACGGCTCCGAGTCCAAGCTCAAGGCCGATCCGGCCAGGGAAGCCGAGTTCCGCGCTTCGCTCTCGAAGCTCGGTGACGTTTACGTCAACGACGCCTTCGGCACCGCCCACCGCGCGCACAGCTCGATGGTCGGCGTGAATCTCCCCGAAAAGGCCGCCGGTTTCCTCATGGAAGCCGAACTCAATGCCTTCGCCAAAGTCCTCGAGACGCCGCAGCGTCCGCTGCTCGCCATCCTCGGCGGCGCGAAGATCGCGGACAAGATTCCCTCATCAACAACCTCCTGGAAAAGGCCAACGTCCTCATCATCGGCGGCGGCATGGCCTACACGTTCAAGAAGGTTGTCTTCGGCAAGCAGATCGGTGCCTCGCTCTTCGATACCGAGGGCGCCAAGATCGTCCAGGAACTCGTCGACAAGGCGAAGGCGAAGGGCGTGAAGCTCGTGTTCCCGATCGATTTTGTCGCCGCGGACAAGTTCGCTCCGGACGCCGCCACGCAGGTCGTCGGTGAAGACATTCCCGAAGGCTGGCAGGGTCTCGATGCGGGCCCGAAGTCGATCGAGCTCTATCGCGAGACGATCCTCTCCGCCAAGACCATCGTTTGGAACGGCCCTCCGGGCGTGTTCGAGTTCGAGGCGTTCTCCGGCGCCACCAAGGCCATGGCCGACGCCATCGCCGAAGCCACCGCCAAGGGTGCCACGACCGTCGTCGGCGGCGGCGACACCGCCACGGCCGCAAAGAAGTTCGGCGTCGATTCCAAGGTCAGCCACTGCTCGACCGGCGGCGGCGCTAGCCTTGAATTCCTCGAAGGCAAGGTCCTTCCCGGCGTCGCGTTCCTCGAAAGCTAAACTGAAATCTGGAACTTAGGATCAAGGCGCTGCCTTGATTTCCTGAGTTCCAGATTCAAAACACCGATTCACCATGCATCCCCGTAAGAAACTCATCGCCGGCAACTGGAAGATGAACAAGACGAACGGCGACGCCGTCGCGCTCGTCAAAGACATCGTCACCGAAGCCGGCAAAGTGACCGAGGTTGAGATCGTCATCGCGCCGCCGTTCACCGCGCTCGAGTCCGCCGCCAAGGCTCTCGAAGGCTCCAACGTGAAACTCGCCGCGCAGAACATGCACCACGAAGCGAGCGGCGCCTTCACCGGCGAAGTCTCGGCTCCGATGCTCCGCGCGCTCTTCGCGACGCACGTCATCCTCGGCCACAGCGAACGCCGCACCTACTTCCAGGAGAGCGACGCCTTCATCAACCAGAAGGTCCTCGCCGCGCTGAAGAACCAGCTCAAGCCCATCCTCTGCGTCGGCGAAACCCTCGCCGAGCGCGAAGCGGGCAGCACGCTGAAGGTCGTGCAGACGCAGCTCGAGGCCGGCCTCGAAGGCGTCAGCAAGGAGCAGGCTCCGTCCGTCGTCGTCGCCTACGAACCTGTCTGGGCCATCGGCACGGGCAAGGTTGCCACGACCGATCAAGCTCAGGAAGTGCACGCGTTCATCCGCGGGCTCCTCGTGAAGCTCTTCGGCGAAGCGATCGCGCAGAAGGTCCGCATCCTCTACGGCGGCTCGATGAAGCCCGCCAACGCGCCCGAACTGCTCGCGCAAAAGGACATCGACGGCGGCCTCATCGGTGGCGCCTCGCTCGAAGCCCGCAGCTTCGTCGAGCTCATCAAGGCAGCCGAAGCCGCGAAGTAATTCGCGCGCGACGTCCCGCGTTTCTTCAGAGTGCAGGCTCCGGCCTGCACTCTTTTTTATTGGCCGCAACGCTCCGGCTTTTCGCGCGTCAGCCTCACGATCCACAAAGATTGTCATTCTGAGCGAAGCGAAGAATCCAGTTCGTGCTTAGCTACGGTGCACAGCCACGAAGCTCCAACTGGATTCTTCGCTTCGCTCAGAATGACAATCCCTCGTGCGGTGCCCTCTGCTTTCCTCCCCATGTTACCGCGTTTCCTCCGCCTTCCGCTTCTCCTCCTCGTTGCCATGACTGCGCCGCTTGCTTCGTCCGCTCGCGAACTCTTTGCCGCCGACAATCTGCTCGCGTGGTGCATCGTGCCCTACGACAGCCTCAATCGCACGCCCGCCGAGCGCGTCGCGATGCTCCAGCGGCTCGGCTTCACGCACTACGCGTGGGACTGGCGCCAGCAGCACCTCCGCGATTTGCCCGAAGAGATCCGCCTCGCTCGCGAAGCCGGCATCGACGTCCGCGCTGTCTGGCTTTGGATCGATGGCAACTATGATCGTCCCGGTCAACTCAGCGCCGCGAATCGCTCGATCCTCGATGCGATCGCCGCGGCCAATCTGCCCGCGGAACTCTGGGTCGGTATTCACGATAACTACTTCGCCGGCCTCGACGATGCCGCCTGCGTGCAGAAGGGCGTCGAGCTCGTTTCCTATCTCCGCGAACAGGCCGATCGCACCGGCGGCAGCGTGTGCCTCTACAATCACGGCGGCTGGTTCGGCGAACCCGAGAACCAACTCAAAATCATCCGCGCCGCTGGCGAGCGTTCGCTCGGCATCGTCTACAATCTTCACCATGCCGAGGGGCAGACCGAGCGGTTCTCGGACCTACTCGCGCAGATGAAACCGTATCTGCGCGCGGTGAACCTCAACGGCATCAATCCCGGCGCGCCCGACTCCGAGATCATCCCGCTCGGGCAGGGCACGCTCGAGCGCGAGTTCATCCGGCTGTTGTGGAAATCTGGATACACCGGCCCGCTCGGCATTCTCGGCCACACCGAGGGCGAGGACGTCGAACTCGTTCTCCGCCGGAATCTCGAGGGCCTGCGCGCGATCGCCGCGGAACTCCGCCGCGACGCGTAGCGCACTTGATCCCGACTCAAGCCGCACTCAGTCCCGACCCGGTCCGGACCTTGGCTCGACCGTGTCCGCACCTTGTCGCGACGTAGTGCGCACTTGGGCGCGACCGTGTCCGCCTCGATCTTTCTCTTTCTCTCGATCGTTTGCGAGAACGAGAACGAAGAACGATTTCTGATCATTTCGCGGGCGGGAATTGTTCTTCGACGATCTTCAGCGCTTCCTCGTGCAGGCCGCTGGAGCTCCAGCAGAGATCTTTTTTCACGCGGCAATCGATCCCGGCGTCGAAGAGCGAAAACATCACGCCGAGCACGCACGCGTCGGTATCGATGCCGCACACGATGACCTGCTCGGCGCCGGTGTCCTTGATTTTTTTGATGTGCCCGGGCTTCAGACCGTAGCCGGTTTTGGTGAGCACGATGTCGTCGTCGTCCGGCTCGATGAGCAGCGCGGTGTCGGGCGAGCCGGGCGGACAGGAGTTGCGCTGGAGAATCTGCCGGAAGAGGGAGCCGTGCGGATTCACGAAACGCGTGAAGATCCGGTGCTCGAAGCGCTGCGAGTAGCGCTTGATGTCGGCGATGAGTTTCGCGGGGGCGGGGAAGGCTTTTTGGAGGTCAACGATCAGAACAGCACGCTTCATCCAGGCTTGGACCGAGACGGGTGCGCGCGGTTCGTCGTCATCGCTCAGAGGCGGACGTGCTGCGCGGAGCTCTCGATGAGTTTCTCGAGTCGGCGCTGCTGCGTGCTCTCCTGTTTCGCGCTCACGATCCACCAGATCATTTGGCGGCGATACCCCGGTGGTTGTTCCTGCCAAAACTTCCATGCGGCAGCGTGCTTGCGAAACTGTTTCCCGGCCGCGGGCGGCAGCTCGCGTGGCTGATTCTCGAACGAGTAAACGCCGGTGCGCGCGGCCGTGCGCGCCTCGAAGGCGGCGAGTCCGGCGGGCGTCATTTTGCCCGCGGCTTTCAGGCGCTCGACGTGACCGATGTTGATCTTGCTCCAGATGCTGCCCGTTTTGCGCGGCGTGAAGCGCTGGCAGTAGCTCTCGTCGTCGATGCGACGCACGATGCCATCGATCCAGCCGAAGCAGAGCGCTTCATCGAGCGCTTCGCGGTAAACCATCCCGCCGCGGCCGGAGTCTTTCTTGTAGAATCCGACGATGATCTCGTGCGCGGTCGCGTGGTTCTTCTCGAGCCAGCGTCGGAACTCCGCGGGCGTTTTGAAGAAGCGTGGCGTGGGCGCTGCCATCGAGATGGAAGCGTAGAACGCGAGCGGAAGTTCGCCAGCGGATTACCCCGGCGATCCCGCTGCGTTATCGCGTCTGCTCGATCGGCAACTCGTGCAGCTTCAGCTCGGGATTTTTTTCCGAGAAATACCGCATCGTCCAATCGTTCGGGAAAAACACGACGGGCTGGTCGTATTTGTCGGTGCCGAAGCTCACGCCGTTGGCGACGATGATCGACGAGATGTCCTTGAGCAGCGGGTGCGGCTCGACCCAGCGCATGAGCGTCCACGGCGCAGGCGTGAGGCGCGACTCGGCGTTGTATTCGCTCTGCAGGCGCCACTGCACGACTTCGAACTGCAGCGGACCGACCGCGGCGAGCAGCGTCGCTCCCGGCGGAGCGTTGCGCGCGTTGAAGGACTGCACGACGCCTTCCTGCAGGAGTTGCTCAAGACCGGCGCGGTATTTCTTCGCGTCGCCGGCGTTGGGATTCGAGATGTAGGTGAAGACTTCCGACGGGAAGCGCGGGATCTCGTTGAACACGATCGAGCGGTCGGTCGTGAGCGTGTCGCCGATGCCGAAATCGCTGTGACCGACGAGGCCGATCACGTCGCCCGGCCAGGCTTCGTCCACGGTCTCGCGTTCCTGACCGAAGAGTTTGTGCGAGGAGGAGAGGCGCACCTGTTTGCCCGTGCGCTGATGCACAACCGTCATGTCGCGCTCGAACTTGCCGGAGCACACGCGGAGAAACGCGATGCGGTCGCGGTGCTTCGGATCCATGTTGGCCTGGATTTTGAAAATGAAGCCCGAGAACTTCGGCGAAGCGACGGGCACTTCGGTGTTTTCCGCGGCGGTCGTCTGGACCTCGATGGGCGCGGAGATCTTGCGCGGCTGCGGCGGAATCGAGTCCTTGAGAAAGCCGTCGAGCAGGAGCTGGATGCCGAAATTGTTCACGGCGGAGCCGAAATACACGGGCGTCTGTTGGCCCGCGCGCACCGCTTCGAGATCGAACGGATGACCCGCGCCATCGAGCATCTCGAGCTGTTCCTTCACTTCGTTGAACGTGTAATCGTCGAGCTTCTCGCGCACGGCTGCGTCGTCGAGCGAGGCGACGTTGACCGGCGCCTGATACGCGCCGCCCGGCACGCGTTCGAAGAGATGGACCTGTTTCGAACGGCGATCGAAAACGCCGCGAAACGAAGGACCGTTACCGAGCGGCCAGATCACTGGCGAGGCCTGCAAACCGAGCACGGTCTCGAGTTCGTCGAGCAGCTCGAGCGGATTGCGCGTCGGCCGGTCGCACTTGTTCATGAACGTGAAAATCGGCACGCCGCGGCGACGGCAGACTTCGAAGAGCTTGCGCGTCTGCGTCTCCACGCCCTTCGCAGCGTCAATCACCATGAGCGCCGCGTCGACGGCGGTGAGCACGCGATAGGTGTCTTCGGAAAAGTCCTTGTGGCCCGGGGTGTCGAGCAGGTTGACCGCGAAGCCTTCGTAGTCGAACTGCAGCACCGTCGAGCTGATCGAGATGCCGCGCTGCTTCTCGAGCTCCATCCAGTCGCTCGCGGTCGAGCGCTGGTTTTTGCGGTCCTTCACGGCCCCGGCGAGGTGAATGGCGTTTCCGTAGAGCAGGAACTTTTCGGTCAGCGTCGTCTTGCCCGCGTCCGGGTGGGAGATGATGGCGAATGTGCGGCGGCGGGCGATTTCTTGGTCGGGAGACATGAAGCGGCGCGGAAAAAGAGGCTCTCGTGAGTCGGAAGCCGCCCAATCAAGCGGGTTCGGCGGGGCGGAGAAAGGGAAATCTACGCAGGCTACCGGGAGTTGTAAGGAAACCGTGAACCTGCGGGCGACTTGTTCCCTAAGCTGGCAAAAATCAGGGAAACACGCACACGTTATGGGCAGTTACTCCGATGATCTACCTCCTCCTTTTCCTTGTGGGCGCCATCTACTTGCTCGGCGCAGTCATCCTTTCCCGCAGTGTGGCGGTGGCGGTGATCGCGCATGAGGATGCCGACGGCTGGCATTTCGGTCCCGCGCCCGAGCCGGTGTCGAACGCTCGATCGGAGTGGGCCGAGGTCGGGCGGAACTGACTCAATGTGAGTTTCCTCCGTGGTAACGGACTGGGGCTCAAGAAATTCAATCGTTTACCGATTATAGAAGCATCATGACGGCGATCCTCATCATCGGGGCATTCTTCGTTCTCGCAGCCCTCTTTGGCTGCGTGCTCGTGGAGGACGCGCGTGAACACGCGGTCCAGCCGGACGCGTGGGACGACGAAGAGCTCTAACGGTTGGCGCGGATTTTCGTGGCTGCGGGAGTTTTTCCGGTAAGCGTGGTGCTGTGTCTTTCCCGCCTTCGCTAAAACTTAAAGCCAACGCCAAGCCCCGTGTCCTCGCCGGACACCCGTGGGTGTTTGCCAACGAAGTCGAGGCGCTTCTGCCGCCCGAGCATGACGGCAGCGTGGTGGATTGCCGGGACCGCACGGGCCGCTTCATCGGCAGCGGCATCTACAATTCGAAATCGCAGATCGTGTGGCGCCGTCTCAGCCGCGATCGCGTGGAACTCGATCAAGGCTTTCTGCGCGGCGCCATCCAACGCGCGATCGCACGTCGCACGCCCGCCTCATGCCGCCGCCTGATCTGGTCGGAGTCCGACGATCTGCCGGGCGTGGTCGTCGATCAGTTTGGCGACGCTCTCGTGGTGCAGGTGCAAACGCTCGCGATGGAGCAGCGCTCGAGCTTGCTGAGCGATCTTCTCGCCGAACAGCTCTCGCCCGCGGAGATCATTTTCCGCAACGACGCCAGCATTCGCCGGCTTGAGGGCTTGCCGATCGAAACGCACACGCGCTCGGGCCGCGCTTGGGAACCGCGCTGGGTGAACATCGACGGCTTCGACTACTGGCTCGATCTGCAGAACGGCCAAAAAACCGGATTCTATCTCGACCAGCGCCGACAACACGCCGCCGTGGCGAAATACTGCGTCGGCAAGCGCGTGCTCGATGCCTTCTGCAATCAAGGCGCCTTCGCGCTCCACGCAGCTCGCGCAGGGGCGAAGGAAGTGCTCGGACTCGACAGCGCGGATGACGCGATCGTGCAGGCGCGAAAAAATGCCGAACGCAACGGCGTGCGGGCTGCGTTCCAAACGGTAAATGTCTTCGACTGGCTCAATGACCCCGTGCGTGCCGACGAGCCGCGGTGGGATGTGATCGTGCTCGATCCGCCGCCCTTCGCGAAATCGAAGAGTGCGCTCGAAGGCGCGCTCCGCGGCTACAAGGAAATCAATCTCCGCGCGCTCCAGCGTCTCGCGCCCGGCGGTGTGCTTGCCACCTACACCTGCTCGCACCACATGCACGACGAAGAACTCCGCAGCGTGCTCGCGCAGGCCGCGGTCGACGCGAAACGCAAGGTGCGGATCGTCGAGTTCTGTCACCAACCCGAGGATCATCCCGTGCTAGTGACGATGCCCGAGAGCGAATACCTCCGCGGCTACATCGTCCGCGTAGAGTGAGCACAACGAAGAGCTCGCGAGAAAAGTAGCAAGAGGCTAGGGCAAGGTGGAGCCCGACGTCCCCGTCGGGCTTTTCTGGTTTTTCATGCAGCGTCAGTCCAACAGCCCGGCAGGGACGCCGGGCTCCACCCGGAAATAGATGGGGACGCGACGCCTTCGTCGCGTCAATGCGCTCACGACCGCGGTGAGGCCGTCGGGCTCTACCGTCTGCTGCTCATGGCATGGTTCCGCGGTTCCGCTCTTCCGCGGCTCCGCGGTTCTTCACCGGCACGGCTATTCCGTGCTTCCGTGATTCGCTCCGGATCGCTCAGCGCTCGGTCATCTCCAGCTCGCGACGCATCTTTTTGATGTCGTCGATGTATTTCTGAAGGGCCTCTTTCTCCTCTTTCGAAGTGGTCTTGGCTTTCGCTTCGACGAGGTCCTTTTCGAACTCGAGCAGGTAAACGCGCTCTTTGGCGATCTGCTTCCGGTATTGTCGCGTGCGGCCGCCGAAAATGGAGAACGAGCGCTTTTCGTCGTTCAGCGCGTCGTCGAAATCGTTGGGTTCGAGCTCCTCTTTTTCTTCGGCGATCTGCTTCTCGTATTTTTGCAGCACCTTATCGAGCTCGGTGAATTTGCGGCTGCGCAGCTCGACGCGCGGGAGCATGACCGGCGCGCCCGGCTCAACCTCATCCGAGGATTCGTCGGTCTCCTCTTCGGCCTCGTCGTCCGATGCTTCGCTTTCGTCGTTCGTCTTGGTCTCCGCGGGCGGGGGCGGCTGGTCCTTCTGCTTCTGCGCGTCTTCCGCGATCCTGGCGCGCATCTCTTCCTTCACGCTGGAGTCCGCGCGCACGAACGGCGCGACGGAGAAACCGAGAACAAGCAGGAACGCGACGGCGAGGGCGGGGCGGCGGGAGAAACGCATGACGAAGTTTCGCGGGAGAGTAGGCGGCGTCGGAGGTGAGTCGAGGCGATTGCTGACGCCCGGTGTGCAGCGTTTGTTGCCCAAAGATTTCCGCGGCGTGTCGTGGCCGATGAGGCAAAGAAAAAGGCCGGGCTTTGCAGCCCGGCCTTGGAGAGAGAAACGCAGCGCGCGGCTTACAGGCGGCCGCCGTAGATCGCGGAAGCGCCGAGCTCTTCCTCGATGCGGAGGAGCTGGTTGTATTTCGCGATACGGTCGGTGCGGCTGGCAGAACCGGTCTTGATCTGGCCGGCGTTGGTCGCGACGGCGATGTCGGCGATCGTCACGTCCTCGGTCTCGCCCGAACGGTGCGAGATGATGGTCGTGTAGCTGTTCTTCTGCGCGAGCTCGATGGCGTCGAAGGTCTCGGTGAGGGAGCCGATTTGGTTGACCTTGACGAGGATCGAGTTGGCGGTGCCGGTCTCGATGCCCTTCTTGAGGAACTCGACGTTGGTGACGAAGAGATCGTCGCCGACGAGCTGCACCTTGTCGCCGATGGCGTCGGTGAGCTTCTTCCAGGTCGTCCAGTCGCCTTCGGCGCAGCCGTCTTCGATCGAGACGATCGGATACTTCGCGACGAGGTCCTTGTAGTAGGAGACGAATTCGTCGCCGGTGAAGGAGCGGCCGTCGGACTTCTTGAAGACGTAGCTCTTCTTTTCCTTCACGTAGAACTCGGAGGAAGCGACGTCGAGGGCGAGGAAGATGTCCTTGCCGAGCTTGTAACCGGCGCCTTTGACGGCCGCGGCGATCGCGTCGAGCGCATCGGTCGTGGAGGCGAGGTTGGGGGCGAAGCCGCCTTCGTCACCGACGGCGGTGGCGAGGCCCTTGGACTTGAGAACCTTCTTCAGCGAGTGGAAGACTTCGGCGCCGGCGCGGAGCGCTTCGGCAAACGTGTCGAAGTTCTTCGGGACGATCATGAACTCCTGGAAATCGATCGGGGCATCGGAGTGCGCGCCGCCGTTCATGATGTTCATGAGCGGAACGGGGAGGACCTTGGCGTTCGGGCCGCCGAGATACTTGTAGAGAGGCTGACCGACCGCTTCGGCGGCGGCTTTCGCGACAGCCATCGAAACGCCGAGGATCGCGTTGGCGCCGAGCTTCGACTTGGTGGAGGTGCCGTCGAGCTTGAGCATCGCGCGGTCCACGCCGATCTGGTCGAGCGCGTCGAAGCCGATGAGCGCGGGAGCGATCTTGGCTTTCACGTTGCCGACCGCCTTGAGCGTGCCCTTGCCGAGGTAGCGCTTCTTGTCGCCGTCGCGAAGCTCGATGGCTTCGTGTTCGCCCGTGCTCGCGCCGGAGGGAACCGCTGCGCGACCGAAGGCGCCGCAGGCGAGTTTCACGTCGACCTCGACGGTCGGGTTACCGCGCGAGTCGATAATTTCGCGGGCATTGATGGCAGTGATCGTAGTGCTCATGAGGAAAATGGAAACGCTCAGGTGTGGCGGCTCGGGTGGACGCGCGCAAGTCTCGCCTGCGTCTTGGTCAGCGGATGCGTGCAAATCGCCAAGAAAAGGGGAAAATGCCCTCGCGCGACGCTCCACAGGAGCTCCCCGCCCGCCTAGAACGGTGGTTTGGAGAAGCCGAGATTCTCCATCAACCGCCCCAACGGACCGCGCTGCTTGGGGCGAAACTTCACCGGGAGGTGATCGACGAAACCGCGCTGAATCGCGATTCGGCCGACGGTCATGCCGGCGTAGTTGCGCGCATTGAGGTTTTCCAGCGTCAGCACGCTCTCGGGAACTTGGTTGAGATGTCCCTCGTAGGCGGCCGCGTGCAGCGGCGTATCGCCATTGTCATTACGCGTGAGCAACAAATCCGAGGTGAGCACCGCGTGCGGGATCTGGTCGAGCTGTCCGGTTTCGGCCGCGGCGTGGATCGCCGTGAATCCGGTCTTGCTCGCGAGAATCAGGCGATCGTGCGTGAGCATCTCCGCCGGGATTTGGCCCAGATGCCCGGAGATCGCGGCCGCATGCAGCACCGTGTCGCCCGCCGACGTCCGCTGCACGAGCGCGTCGCCCGTGAGCAGCGCCGTGGGAAACTGATCGAGATGGCCGTTGAACGCCGCCACATGGAGCACCGTTTCGCCGCCGAGATTTCGCTGCAGCAGATTGTCCGGCGTGAGAAATGACGTCGGCAACCGGTCCACGGTGCCGTGCTCGGCGGCCTCGTGGAGCAGGGTGTTGCCCAAATGCGTGCGCGAGGTCGCGATCGCGGCCGTGAGCAACGGTGCCGGCAACTGCTCCAGATGCCCGTGGGCCGCCGCGACGTGAAAGACGGTGTAGCCGGAGTTGCTCGAGAGGTTCAGCAGTCGCTCGTTGATGAACTCTTCCGGGATTTGATCGAGGAAACCGCCGATCGCGGCGTGATGCAGCGGCGTGTAGCCCGAATCGTTGCGCAGAGTGAGGTTGGCTTCCGTGAGGACCGTGGCAGGGAGCACCCTCAACTGGCCCGTTTTCGCCGCCGTGTGGAGAGGCGTGTTGCCCGCGGCATTGCGGCTCGTCAGCCGCTCCGTGGTGAGCAACTCAGCCGGGACTTCGCCCAGTGTCTCGGAGCGCGCAGCCTGATGCAGATCGGCGTTTTCCATTCCGCAGACCACCAAATTTTTCCCCGCGATAGAAGCAAACCAAAAGCCGGTGAACGCCCGCGGTCCTCGGCCCATTTCGGTTTGCCTTGGTAAAACCCACTCGCACGCTTCCGAGCCATGAAGCCTGCTGAAGCCGCTCCAGCCACTCAGCCCCGCAAGGATACCGTCCTGATCATCGACGACGAGAAGCCCCTGTTGGACGTATTCGAGGCCGCATTGTCCCCGTTTTTCGAAGTCACCAAGGCTACGTCCGCGCGCGAGGCGGAGTTCATTTTGCACAAAAAGGAATTCAAAGTCGTGATCGCCGATCACCTGATGCCCGGCGGCAACGGCATGAGCTTCCTCGTCCGCGCGCGCGAAGACTATCCGCACATGCAGCGCATCCTCGTGACCGGTTACATGAAACCGGAAATGCTCATGCGCAGCGTCAACGAAGCCGCGCTCTTCCGCTATCTGTTGAAGCCGGTCTCGCTGCCCGAACTCGTCAAAGTCGTGCAAGACGCCGCCAAGGCTCACGACGTGAGCCTCACCTCGCACTGAGTCGAGCCGCACCGAGGCTCGACGCGGTCCGCACCTTGGCGCGACATGGGACGGACTTTGGCGCGACCCGGCCGCACGGTGGCTTGAGGTAGGGCGAGGCGTCCCCGCCGAGCCGGGTTTTCGCCTCTGCCGCCGCGCTCCGCATCGACTCGCCGGGGCCGGATCGCCCTGCCTTTCGCTTTATCCGCGTTTTAGTTTCTTCCGCAGATACGGCGCGGTAGGGCTCGATTTCACTTTGAGCAAACCGGCGAGTTCGCCTTGGTAAAGCAGTTCGCCGCCGTCGGGTCCACCGACAGGACCAAGTTCGATGAGGTAATCGGCCTCCGCGAGCAGATCGAGATGGTGCTCGATCACCACGACCGTGTGCCCTTGATCCACAAGCGAGTGGAGCACGCGGATGAGTTTTTCGCAGTCGCTCAGATGCAGGCCGATCGTCGGCTCTTCGAGTAGATAGAGATTCTTCGGCTGCTGACCGCGGCTGCGTTCGCGATAGGAGGCGAGTCCGTGCGAGAGTTCGGTCACAAGTTTGAGACGCTGCGCCTCGCCGCCGCTCAGCGTGGGCGAACTTTGTCCGAGCGTGAGGTAGCCGAGCCCGCAATCGACCATGAGCTGGCACACCTGCGAGAGCTGCGAATGGAAGTCGAAGAACTGCGCGGCCTCCTCGAACGTGAGTTGCAACACCTGGCCGATGTTTTTGCCCTTCCACGTGACGTCGGCGAGATCCGGACTGTAGCGCGAACCGCGGCAATCGTCGCACGGAAGAAACGTATCGGGCATGAACGCCATCTCGAGCTTCACGCGGCCCGCGCCTTCGCACGTCGGGCAGCGTCCGCCGGCCGTGTTGAAGGAGAAGCGTCCGGCGGTGTATCCACGAATCTTGGACTCGGGCAGCGACGCGAAAAACTGCCGGATGAGATCGAAGATGCCGAGATACGTCGCCGGCGTGGAACGGGGCGTTTTTCCGATCGGCGATTGATCGACCTCGATGACGGATTTGAAACCGTTGAAGCCGCGGAGTTCGCCAAAGGGAACCGCGGCGCCTTCCGTCGTGAAACCTGAGCTCTTCACGAACTCGCGACCGGTGAGTTTTGTTTTCTTCTGCTTCAGCGCGAACGCGACGGCAGGGTGGAGCAGATCGCGGAAGAGCGTGGATTTTCCCGCGCCGCTCGGGCCCGCAACCATCACGAGCCGGCCGTGCGGGATACGCAGATCGAAGCCTTTGAGATTGCGGAACGACGCCGCGGTGAGCGTCAGGGCATTTTCGATTTTTGATTTTCGATTTTCGATTGGGCGATACTCGCCGCGGAGCGGGTGCGCGATGCCTTTGCTGAGGAAGAGACCGGTGAGCGAACGATCGCTCCGCTTGATCTCGGCGGGCGTGCCGTTGGCGAGCACTTCGCCGCCGTGCACGCCCGCCGCCGGTCCGAGGTCGATGATGCGATCCGCACGCTCCATGAGTTCGTCGTCGTGCTCGACGACGAGGAGCGTGTTTCCCTTGGCGCGCAGCGCCTGGAGCGTGTCGATGAGCCGGTCGTTGTCGCGCGCGTGCAGACCGATGCTCGGTTCGTCGAGCACGTAGAGCACGCCGGCTAGATTGGTGCCGAGTTGCGCGGCGAGTCGGATGCGCTGCGCCTCGCCGCCGGAAAGCGTGTCGGTCGGGCGATCGAGCGAGAGATAACCGAGGCCAACGTGATCGAGGAATTTCAGCCGCTCTTCGATCTGCGGCACGATGTCCTGCGTGATGAGCCGGCCGCGTTCGTCGAGATCGAGCTGACGCAGATGCGCGAGCAGTTGCGCAGGCGTGGATGAAAGCAGTTGCGGCAGCGAAAGCGGTGGTTGTTTGCCGCGAAAGTGGAGCTTCACCGCGCGCGAGACGCGGTTGAGGCGCGCGCCGTGGCATTCGGGGCAGGGTGTGCCCTCGTCCGAAAGATCGTCGGACGAATCAACGCCGAACTCGCGCAGGCGCGCGGCGGGATCGTTGTCATCGTCGTCGTCGCCCATCTCGAGCATCCACGGAAACACGCGACCATGTCCGCGACACGTCGGGCACCAGCCACGTGGCGAGTTGAAAGAAAAGTCCTTGGGATCGAGTTCGGAAAACGACTCGCCCGTCTCGATGTCCGTGCGCGTGGTGGAGAACCACGAGAGGATTTCGTTTTGCGGTGTGAGCAGGAAGCACGCGCCTTTGCCGAGCTTCAGCGCGGTCTCGAGTGTGGTGGATAGCTTCGGGAGCGGCGAGTTGGGCGACGGCTTCAGATCGGCGACGACGACCTCGATGTCGTGTTCGCGGTAGCGGTCGAGTTTTTGAAACGCATCGACCGGCACGAGCTGGCCGTCGGCGCGCATGAGCTTGTATCCCTGTTTTGCGATCCAGGTGGCGATCGGCTGGTGGTGGCCCTTGCGACCGCGGATCAGCGGCGCGCAGAGATAGAGGTGACGCGCGCGTTTCGCTTTCGGCGAGGCGAGCACACGATCGAGCAGTTTCTTCAACTGGCCCATCGAGAGCGGCGTCACCGGTTTGTCGGTATCGGGGTGATGCTGGATGCCGAGCCGCGCGTAGAGCAGGCGCAGGTATTGCGCGACCTCGGTGATCGTCGCGACGGTCGATTTGCGTGAGCCGCGCGTGACGCGTTGTTCGATCGCAACCGTCGGCGGAATGCCCGTGAGCCGGTCAACCGCGGGGCGGGGCAGTTGCTCGACGAACTGCCGCGCGTAAGGCGACATCGACTCCATGAAACGTCGCTGGCCCTCCGCGAACACGATGTCGAACGCGAGCGTGGATTTGCCCGAACCGGAGACGCCTGTGACCACCGACAACTCGCGATGCGGGATCGTGAGCGAGAGGTTTTTCAGGTTGTTCTCGCGTGCCCCGACGATCTCCAACTGCGGAGTGCTGAGTGCGGATTGCGGAATGGCCGAATAATCGGCGGGCGGTTCAGCGGCGAGGAGTCCGAAGTCCGCAGTCCGCACTCCGCATTCCTCCAGCGCAGCGCGGAGGAAGGGCGAGGTGGCGGTGTCGGCGGTCGCGACGAGTTCGGGCGGACCTTCGGCGACGATACGGCCGCCGTTCGCGCCGGCATCGGGACCAATCTCGATCAACCAGTCGGCGGATTTGAGCACGTCGAGATTGTGCTCGATCACGACGACGCTGTGGCCGCGATCGACGAGCTGCTGGAGCACTTGGAGCAGCCGTTTGACGTCGTGGCGGTGCAGCCCGGTCGTCGGTTCATCGAGAAGGAGAAGCGCAGATTTGGTTTCTGGTTCAGAGCCTCGCGTGGATTGGCCGGCGGAGCTGCTGAGATAGCGGACGAGTTTCAGGCGCTGGGATTCGCCGCCGCTGAGCGTGTTGAGCGGTTGTCCGAGCGTAAGGTAACCCAGACCCACGGAATCGAGCGTGGACAACCGGTGCCGAATCGACGGGTGCTCGGCGAAGAGCGGCAACGCATCGGTGACGGACGTCGCGAGCAGGTCTGCGACGGAGCGACCGTTCCACTCAATCGCGAGCACCTCGGGTTTGAAGCGTCGGCCTTCGCAAACCGGGCAGGGCACGAAGACGTCCGAGAGGAACTGCATCTCCACGCGTTCGGCGCCGAGGCCCTGGCAGTGATCGCAACGGCCCTCGCCGCTGTTGAACGAAAAACTCGACGCGCTGAAACCGGCGGCCTGCGCGGCCGGTGTGCTCGCGTAGAACTCGCGGATGAGATCCCACGCTTCGGTGTAGAGCGCCGGATTTGAGCGCGGCGTGCGCGAGAGTGGCGACTGGTCCACGAGGACGATCTCGGAAAACTCCAGATCGCTGTGAACGCGCTCGATCGTCGCAGGGTCTTCGGCGAACTGGTGACGCGCGGCGAGCAGGCCCTGGTGAATGACGTGATCGAGCAGCGTGGATTTGCCGGAGCCGGAAACGCCGCTGAGACACACGAAGCGCTGAAGCGGCACGCGCACGGTGAGATTGCGGACGTTGTGCTTTGACGCGTTCTCGTAGATCAGCGACGGTGTGCGAGCGTCCACCGGGCGACGCTGCTCGGGCGTTTCGATTGATTCACGTCCGGAGAAATACGCGCCCGTGATGCTGCCTTTCGCGCGGAGCATTTGCGCAACCGTGCCTTCAAAAACGATACGGCCACCGCGGTTGCCCGGCTCGGGGCCGACTTCGATGACGTGATCGGCGGCGCGGATCATTGCTTCGTCGTGCTCGACGACGACGACCGTGTTTCCCGCATCGGTGAGCGTGCGAATGATTCCGATGAGCCGGTCGATATCGCGCGGGTGCAGGCCGACGCTCGGCTCGTCGAGCACGAACAACGTGTCCACGAGCGAGGTGCCGAGGCAGCTCGTGAGATTCACGCGCTCGACCTCGCCACCCGAGAGCGTGCGCGATTGTCGATCAAGCGTGAGATAACCCAGCCCGACCTGCTCAAGATAACGCAACCGCGTGCGAATCGCCTCCAGTGCGATCGACGCGGAATGATCCGCGTCCTCCGCCGCAACTCCGAGGTTACTTTGCTCGATACGACGCAGAAGATCGGAGACGGGAAGCTGGTAGAGATCGGGGAGCGTGTGGCTCTGCCATTTCCAGCAAAGCGATTCGGGTTGGAGCCGCGTGCCGCCGCATTCGGGACAGGGATTGTAGGCGCGGTAGCGCGAGAGGAAGACGCGCACGTGCATCTTGTAGGTGTTCTTCTCGAGCCAGCGGAAGAAACCTTTCACCCCATACCAATACTGCGGCCAGGTCTTGCCGTTTTCCTCTCCGTAGCCGGGCTCGCCATCGATGATGAACGCCTGCTGCTCGGGCGTGAGCGACGCGAAGGGAACGTTGGTCGGGATCTTCTTCTTCCGCGTCCAAACGTAGAGGTCCTTCTTCGACTCGCCGTAGATTTCGCTTTCCCAGCACTTGATCGCGCCAGCGTCGAGCGAGAGCGACTGGTCGGGCACGGCGAGACGGTAATCGATGTCGATCACGCGACCGAAACCGCGGCATTTGGGGCACGCGCCGAGCGGGGAGTTAAATGAAAACAACGCCGGCGTCGCGGCGCGAAACGTGCGTCCCGTCTTCGGCGAATGCAGGCCGCGCGAGTAGTGTCCGATTTCGCGTAATGTATCCGCTGCATAAATACGCACTTCGCCGTGGCCAAAGTGCATCGCGGTCTCGACCGCTTCGAGAAAGCGCGCGCGCTGGTCCGCTGCGACCGTGAGCCGGTCCTGCGCGACGATCACGTGCGACGTGTTGGAAAGTTGCGCGTTGAGCGCCTCCGCGCCGAGCGCGAGCAGATCATCGATGCGCTGCACGCCGAAGCCGCCTTCGACCGACGGCACGAGCAGGCGCACGTAGGACTGACCTTTGAGATTCTGAATGATCTCCAGCCACGTGAGATTGTCCGGACGTGTGACCTGAAAGCCGATCACGAGCGTCTTCCCGGCCTGCGAGGCCTGCGTCTTTTCCCAAATGCTCAGCGGAGAATCGTCTTCGACTTTTTCACCGGTGGCGGGATCGAAGCACTCGGCCACGTGGCTGAACCAGACTTTGAAGTAGTCCGTCAGCTCCGTCATCGTGCCCACGGTCGAGCGCGAGGTTTTGACCGTGTTGGTCTGCTCGATCGCGATCGATGGACGGATGTTTTCGATCGAGTCGACCTTGGGCTTGTCGAGCAGGTCGAGAAACTGGCGTGTGTAGGCGGAAAACGTTTCGACGTAGCGGCGCTGTCCCTCCGCGTGCAACGTGTCGAACACGAGCGACGATTTACCCGCGCCACTGAGGCCGGTGACGACGATGTAGCGGCCGAGCGGCAGATCGAGATCGAAGCCCTTCAGGTTGTTCTGACGCACACCGCGCAGGCGGATGCATTCGGGCTTGGAGCGGGAAACAGTTTTCGAGCGGGACGAGACCACAGCCACTCACGAAGAGAATGCGGCGCGGGAACGCAACTCGGCGCTGGGCGGACGCGGGCGCTGCTGACAGGACGCTGTCAGGAGCGGGCGGCCTTCGCCAACGTGAGCTTCGCTCCGGCGTTCTGAATCGCACGCGTCACCGCGGGAGCGGGTTTGGTGTCGGTCACGATGGTGAAGCGCGACTCAAACGGCGTGACGAGACTGAGCGCCTTGCGACCGAACTTGGTGCGGTCGAGCACGAAGACGATGCGCTCGGCGGAGGCGATCATCTTGCGCTGAGCGGCGGCGATGAGCGTGTTGTGACTCCATACGCCCTGTTCGGTGATGCCCGCGCCACCGACGATCGCGAGGTCGGCGTGGACTTGGGAAAACGACTCCTCGCAAAGCGGCCCGACGAGCGTGCCGAGTTTGCGGTAGAGATTGCCGCCGGTGACGGTCGTTTCGGTCCCGCCGATATCGCTGAAGAGACTCGCGACGGGCAGCGAGTTGGTGATCACCTGCAATGGCTTGTCGGTGAGATGTCGCGCGACCGCATAAGTTGTGCTGCCGCCGTCGAGGATGACCGTCATCCCTTCGTCCACCTGATCGGCGACGAGACGACCGATGGCGAACTTCTCGTCGGCGTTCATGCGATCGCGGGCGGCGAAATCGTATTCCTGCGCGAGCGCGTCGGTTTCGATCAGCGAAGCGCCGCCATGATGACGACGAACCACGCCCTTTTTCTCCAACACATCGAGCGCGCGACGCACGGTCGACAGCGACGCGTCGAAGCGATCAGCGAGCGTGCGCAGCTCCGCGTAATGGTGCTCGCGGATGAAACGTTCGACGAGATCGAGGCGCTGCTTGTTGGTCATGTCCGCGGTGGAGTTTCGAGGAGGCGGGAGAAAAGTTCAAGATACGCACCAACTTGGCGCGCGGGATCGAACGTGGTGCGCGCAAAGTCGCGTGCGAGTGCGGACCGGGGCGAGCCAAGGTGCGGCTCGACTCGAGCCACGGTGCGGATCGCGTCGCGAAACGCGTCGCGGTCTCCGCGCGGAATCGCCCAGCCGGTCTTGCCGGGAAGAAAACATTCTTCGATGCCTTGCGCGGCCATCGCGATCGCGGGTAACCCGTGCGCCTGTGCTTCGATGAGGAAATTGGAAAGCGATTCGCTCGACGACGCGTGCACAGCGCAATCGGCCGCGGCGTAGAGCGGCGCGGGATCGCGTTGAAAACCGAGGAATTTTACGCGCGCGCCAAGGTCGAGTTCGGCGACGCGTTTCTCGCATGTGGTCCGCGTGGCGCCATCGCCGACGAACCAGAGTTGCCAGTCGAAATCGGCGGGCAGCACGGAGACGATCTCGATGAGTTCGCGCTGACCTTTTTCGGGACGAAACATCGCGACGCTGAGCATCACGAACGTCGTGTCGGTCGCGCGCTGCTCGGAGCGCAGCTTGGCGTGCGAAGCTGCGGCGTCGGCGACCGCGGCCGCAGGCGGAAAGACGAGCGAGTTGTGGATGACGCTGATCCTTTTCGCGGAAACGCCGTGCTGCGTGACGAGAAGATCGCGCGCGTCGCGGCTGTTGGCGACGACATGGCGCACGCGTTGCAGCGAACGCTGAAAGGCGCGCGGGAGTTTTTTTCCCGTGCGCATCGTGCCGATCACGGCGGACTGCGGCAGCGCCGCTTGCAAACGACCGGCGTAGCAATTGGCCATGCGGCCCATGCAGAGCACGACGTCGGGAGCGAGTTGGCGCGCGCGGCGAATCAGTCCGGGCGCGAAGAAGTCGAGTCCGGTGTCGAACGGTTGCAGCACGTGGCGCGACACGGTGCGGTCAAGGTTGTGACTCAGCACGCCACCGGGACGAAACGAGAGCAGCGTCGTCGCGTGTCCGCCGGCAGAAAAGGCGTTGGCGAGCAGGACGGACTGACGCTCGGTGCCGCCGCTGCGGAGATGATCCTGCACCACGAGAATTTTCATTGCGCGCAGAGCAGGCGGGCAGACAGTGGACGAACAATGGGCAATGCGGTCGTTCAATTGCTGATGCGGTGGGCGGTGCTGGCGCTGGGCGTGATGCTCGCGGCGCAGCTCGTGCCGGGAATCCGATACGACGACGGGGCAACGCTCGTCGCGGTCGTGGTGTTGTTGAGTTTCCTCAACGCCATCCTCAAGCCGCTGCTGTTGGTGTTCACGCTGCCGTTCATCATTTTGACGATGGGGCTCGGCATCGTGGTGATCAACGCCTTGTTGTTCCTCTTCGTGGGCCGACTCGTCTCAGGATTTCACGTCGATGGTTTCTGGCCGGCGGTCGGAGGCGCGCTGATCGTGAGCGTGACCAACTGGGTGGTGAGCTCCTTTATCAAGAGTTCGCGGCAGCGGGATCAGCGCCGCGAGGAGCAACGTCGGGAGCGCAAGAAGCCCGACGATGTGATCGATATTTGACCCGACGCGGAGGGCCGGCCGGGCGCAGCGGGCCGATTTCCGTTTGACGGGGGGCGGGGGGCGGCGACTTTGCCGACCAAATCCTCACATCATGGCTGAATCCAACGAATACGATCTGGTGGTCATCGGCGGCGGTCCCGCGGGTTACGCGGGCGCGATCCGCGCCGGGCAACTGGGCAAGCGCGTCGCTTGCATCGAAATGGAGCGCGCGGGCGGCACCTGCTTGAACTGGGGATGCATCCCGACCAAGGCGCTGCTGAAGAGCGCGGAGCTCTACCAGAAAATCAAGAAGTCGGAGACCTTCGGCATTTCGGTGAAGGACGTCTCGTTCGATTTCGGCAAGGTGATGGAGCGCTCGCGCGGCGTCGCGAGCCAGATGGCGAAGGGCGTCGAATTTCTGTTTCGCAAGAACAAGGTCGATTACTTCATCGGCCGCGCGCAGGTGACCGTGCCGGGCATGGTCGAGATCACCGAGGGCGAGCACAAAGGAAAGTTTTTCAAAACAAAAAACATCCTCATCGCCACGGGCTGCAAGATGCGCCGCCTGCCGGGCCTCGAAGTCGACGGCACGCGCGTGATGACCTCGCGGGAGGCACTGGCTAACACGAAGCTGCCGAAGTCGATCATCATCGTCGGCGCCGGCGCGATCGGCGTGGAGTTTGCGTATTTCTACAATTCGTTCGGCACGAAGGTGACGCTCGTCGAGATGTTGCCGCAGATCCTGCCGGTCGAAGACGAGGAAATCGCGAAAACGCTCCACCGCGCTTTCGAAAAGCAGGGCATTGCGATTCACACCGGCACCAAGTGCGAAGATTTCCGCGTCAGCAAAGACTCGGTGAAGGTGAAGCTCGTGAAGGGCGACAAGAGCGAGGAAGTCGAAGCCGACGCCGTGCTGTCGGCGATCGGCGTCGTCGCCAACATCGAGGGCGTCATTTCCCCGAAGGTGAACATCGAGCTCGACCGCAACTACGTGAAGGTTGGCGACGATTATCAGACCAACGTAAAGGGCATCTATGCGGCCGGTGACATCATCGGACCGCCGTGGCTCGCACACGTGGCGACCTTCGAGGCTGTCAGCGCGGTCAACGGTATGTTCGGCGCCGCCAAACCGGTGCGCGTGACGAAATTCCCGGGCTGCACGTATTGCCAGCCGCAGGTCTCCAGCACCGGTCTGACGGAAAAGGCGGCGAAGGAAAAGGGGCTGAACTACAAAGTCGGCAAGTTCCCCTTCACCGCGTCCGGCAAGGCGGTCGCGTCGGCCGAGAGCGAAGGTTTCGTGAAGGTCATCAGCGATGCGAAGACCGGCGAAATCTATGGCGCGCACATCATCGGCTCCGAAGCCACCGAGCTGATTGCCGAGTATGGTCTCGCGGTTGAGCTCGAGGCGACGATCGACGAAATCCACCAGACGATCCACGCGCACCCGACGCTGAGTGAGGCCGTGATGGAAGCCGCCGCCGCCACGCACGGTCAGGCGATTCACATTTGAGCGCACAGCTCAGGAACAACTTCGAAAAGGCCGGCCGAGTGCCGGCCTTTTCTTTTTGGCAGAGGCGAGAGCGCGGGTGTCGTTTGGCCGGTTAGTTCGACCGCGGCTATTTGGTCATTCTGGGCGCAGCGAAGAATCCATCTGGAGCCTCGAGGCGGAAGACCGCGGCGACGCGCGCACTGGATTCTTGCTTCGCTCAGAATGACAGGAAGGCGAAGGGCCGAGGAGCGGCTTAGGCAATGCGCTTCGCCAGTGCCTGCGCCTCGAGGGCGAGTTGCGCAGCCCTGAAGACATGCGCCTGCGTCATCGCGCGCTCCGTGCGTTCGAGGCAGTCGAGGATGAGTTCGCCGAAGAACGGATAGCCGACTTTGCCCGCGAGCTCGAGGTGGTGCTCGCCGTATTCATTCACCAAATACAAGTGATCGCCACTGCGGTCGCGGGCGACGTCGACGTATTTGCGCAGTTCGATCGTGCCGGCCGTGCCAAGGATGAACGTGCGGCCATCGCCCCACGTGCTCAGGCCGGGCGGAGTGAACCAATCGACGCGAATGTAGTTCGTCGCTCCGTTGTCGGCGACGAGGTTGGCCTCACCAAAATCCTCCAGCTCCGGCAGGTCGGGGTGGGCGTGATTTGCGACGGCGGCGTGGACGACCTTTGCGTCGGTCGCGCCGGCGTAAGTGAGGAACTGTTCGAACTGGTGACTGCCGATGTCGCAGAGAATGCCGCCGTATTTCTCGCGCTCGAAGAACCACGCGGGGCGCTTTGCTTGATCGAGCCGGTGAGGACCGAGACCGATGACCTGCAGAACGCGACCGATGGCGCCTTCGCGCACGAGTTGCGTCGCATGCACCGCGGCTTCGACGTGCAGACGCTCGCTGAAATACACCATGTATTTTCGCTCCGTCTCCTCGACGACCGCACGCGCGGCGGCGAGTTGATCGAGCGAAGTAAACGGAGTCTTGTCGGTGAAGTAGTCTTTGCCGGCCTGCATCACCCGACAACCGAGAGGGCCGCGGTCACAAGGCACGGCCGCGGCCGCGACGAGTTTTATCTCCGGGTCGTCTAGAATCTCGTCGAGTGAGCGCGCGACGCGGACACCGGGGTAACGTTGTTCGAAGGCGACGCGTTTTTGCGTGTCGGGTTCGTAAACCCACTTGAGCTGCGCTCCAGCTTCGATGAGGCCGTTGCACTGCCCGTAGATGTGACCGTGGTCGAGATGCGCCGCGGCGAAGACAAACTCGCCCGGACGCACGACGGGTCGCGGTTTTCCCTGTGGGGCATAGTTCTGGCCGTCGGCTTTCTGCGACATGCGGGAGAAGTTATTCGGGCAGCGGTTTGTTGCGCGTTTCAGGAAGAAACGGCAGCGCCAGAATGCCGAGCAGCAAGGTCGCGCTCACCCACGCGCCGGCGACGCGGAAGCTGTCGACATCGCCGCCAAGATGCGCGGTGAGCCGGCTCAGCGTGAAGGGCGCGGTCGCGGCGAAGATGCGGCCGCCATTGTAGCAAAAACTCGTGCCCGTGCTGCGCAGTGACGTTGGGAAAAGTTCGGGCAGGTAGATCGCGTAGACGCCGAGCGCGGCGAGCTGACCGAAACCCATCAGCGGCAGCATCCAGAAAATCTGGCTGAAATCGCGCAGTCCGAGAAACACCACGAGGGTCGACGCAAACGATAGAAACAGCGCGAGTCCGCACGCGGGACGGCGGCCGAAGCGCTGCGCGATCCAGGCAAAGGTCATCATGCCGGCAAAGCCGCCGACGTTTTGAAACAAGAGTGCGATCGAGCGCCAGTAAGCCTGATCACTGGCGAGGCGTTCGGGCGAAACACCCTGCGTGCTCAAGTGCGTGCGCACGATTTCGCCGACGATTTTGGGATGAAAGTTGCCCACGCCCCACAGCCCGATGATACCGGCGGTGCAGACGATGAGGCCGAGCCAGGCGTTACGTCGCCAGGTTGTGTGGCCGAGGAGCAGGCGATAGGAGCCAGCCTTGGTGCCGGATTTTATACCGGCGTCGCGTGCGAGCCGCCAGCGCTCGGGCTCCTCCACGCGGCGCAGCATCAAGCCGACGATCAGCGCGGGTGCCGCGCCGACGAGAAAGATGGCCTGCCACGCGTGCAGATCTCCCGGTAACCCTTGAGCGGCGGCCGCTCCGATGCCCATGCCGATGAGACCGGCGAGAATATTGCCCCACGTGGAAAGCGATTGGAGCAGTCCGAGCGCAGGCGCGCGGCTTCGCTCGGGAAATGAGTCGGCGACGAGAGCCACCGCCAGCCCAAACACACCACCCACGCCGATGCCGGTCAGAAAGCGATACGCGCAGAAATCCCAGAAGCCCGTGGAGAAGGAGCTGAGTCCCGTGCAGAGCGAGTAGATTATCACGCTCCACATCAGCATGCGGGCCCGTCCGTAGCGGTCGCCGAGCGCGCCAAACACGAGACCGCCGGCAGCCCATCCGAGAAGAAAGATCGATGTCGTGTAAGGCGAATAAATGGTGGCCTTCGTGCGATCACCGAGCAGGTCCTCCATCGCCGCATCGCGGGCGAGGTTGAAAAGTTGTCCGTCGAGACAGTCGAAGAACCACGCGAGCGTCGCTGCGATGAAGAGCAGCCACTGTTTACGACTGAGGTTCTGCCACCATCGAAGTTGGGAGTC
Organism: Opitutus sp.; assembly: GCA_024707325.1. GTDB lineage: Bacteria > Verrucomicrobiota > Verrucomicrobiia > Opitutales > Opitutaceae > Opitutus. The sequence goes on from JANPZY010000001.1 coordinate 2,473,157, forward strand.
GGAAGGCTGCATTTAGGGGAGGAGGGAAATGGGGCGCCCGGTTTGCGCGGAGGCGTAGAGGGCTTCAACGAGTGCCACGGCGCGACGCGCTTCGTGACCGTCGATCGTAAGCGGGCGGCCGTGGAGGATCGCATCCGCGATATCACGAAATTGCCGAACGTGTCCTTCGATGCCGATGCCGCCGGGCGAGGACGCTCCGCTGCCCAGTGCATTGCTGGACGCGCTTTCAACCGATGACTCGTCCGCGAGAGGAGCGGAGAGATCCCAGCGGGCGATCTGGTCGTCTTCGAGAGAAACGGAGCCTTTTTCACCGCACAGTTCGATGCGGCGCGACCAACCGGGAAAGGTGGCGGTCGTCGCTTCGATGGTCCCCAGTGCGCCATCTGAAAAACGCAACGCGGCGCACGCTGTATCCTCAGCTTGAATACGCGTATGCACGCGACGGGTGGTCCACGCGAAAACCTCGGAGGGCAGTCCGGCGAACCATTGCAACAGATCGAGGCCGTGGATCGCCTGATTCATCAGGGCGCCCCCGCCATCCAGCGCGAGCATGCCTTTCCATCCTTGGTAGTAGGAATCGGGGCGGTGCCATTTTACGTGAACCGTGGCCAAGGTGAGCCGACCGAGCAGACCGCCTTCCACGGCCTTTTTGACCTTCTGTGCGCCGGCGCCGAAGCGTCCCTGAAAAATCGGCGCGACGAGCACGCCACGTCGGCTTGCGGCTGTGAGCATCGCATCGACCCGCTCGATCGTGATCTCGAGCGGTTTCTCGACGATGACGTGTTTGCCGGCCTCGATGGCTGCGAGCGCCGGCTCCAGATGCGCTCCGCTTGGGGTGGCGATACACACGACGTGCACATCGGGGCGCGCACAGAGTTCCGCAATGGAATCGGTCGCAAATGGCACACTGTGAGTCGTCGCAAACTCATGAGCCTTTTCGGTCGAACGGCTGGCCACTCCCGCGACTCGAAATTCAGACAAGCTGGCGAAGGCGCGGGCGTGAATCGCTGCGATCAGGCCTGTGCCGATGAGGCCGACGCCGAGGGGTGGGGAAAGCATGTGCGGATCATGCCGCCAGACAGGACGGCTGGAGAGTCGTTGCCACAGTTTCGAATTTGCCGGCGAACCCGCCGGAAGTTCAGGGGAGAAACTGGTGCGAGCGGCGGGAATCGAACCCACATCAACGGCTTCGGAGACCGCTACACTATCCATTGTGCTACGCCCGCAGAAAAGGAACCGCCGCAAACTCCGAAACACGCGCGGTGCTGTCGAGCGCAAAGCGCGACCGCAGCACCGCTGCTCCGCTTTAGAGCGCGTATTTGATCAGCACGAAGCTGCCGATCAGGAGCACCATGAAAACGACCGTGAACAGCTCGAGGTATTTATCGAGCAGGCGCTTCACCGGCGGACCGACAAAGTAGATCGTAATCGCGACGAGAAAGAACCGGCCCGAACGCCCGATCGCCGAAGCCGCGACCAAGGTGCCGAGGCTGACCTGTTCGTGAAACACACCCGCAGCGATGGTGAAGACCTTGTAGGGAATCGGCGTGAAGGCGGCCGTGAGGATCGAGAGAAACGCGTTCTCGCCATAAAGCCGTGCGACCTGATCCCACGCAGACCCGTAGTGAAGCAGATCGAAAATGATCCAGCGTCCCACCGGCTCGGCGAGGTATCCGATGCCGTAGCCCAAAACGCCGCCCAGCACCGAGGCCAGTGAGCACCACGCCGCAAATGTCAGGCTGCGCTTTTGCGCTCCCATGCACAGCGCAATCAACAGCACATCCGGCGGGATGGGGAAGATCGACGACTCGAGAAAAGCGATCACGAAGAGCGCCGGCACCCCGTAGCGCGTGTCTGCCCAGTGCAGCACCCACGCGTAGAGCCGCTTTAGCAGATTCGGTTTCTGAGCGACAACGGGCGTGGGAAGTTCGGCAGCTGAGTTCATAGCGCAAAAAAAAGCAGGCCCGAAACGGACCTGCTTGGAAGCGAAAATGTTGCGGATTAAACGTCCGGCTTGGTCTTGCGCAGGCCCTGCACGCGATCGCCGACCTTCCATTGGCCGCGCTTCTTCAGCAGGTCGATGCGCTCAAAGCGCTTCAGGACATTGCGTTTAACGACGAGACCGGAGGGGCCTTGGAGACTTTTGTGCTGAGACATGGCGATGAAAGGGTGGTTGGCGGTTGTTAAAGGGGCCGATTGCTAGAGTCGGCCTTTGCCCATGACAAGTATTTTTCTCCCACGGACTCCGGGCGCACCACGATCCACTCGGGGACTTCGTAGGGGTGTCGGGCAAGCACCCACTGTTCCAGCGGCTTTTGCTGTTCGGGCAGGCATTTGAACAGGATGCGGAATTCACGTGCGGTCTGCGTCTGGCCCTTCCACCGATACGCGGAAAAGATCGGCGATACCTCGACTTGAGCGCAGACGGCTACGCCTTCGGCCACGGCATCCGTGGCGAGTTGCTCCGCCAGTTCGCGGTCTTCCACCGTGGTCCAAGCCAGCAGCATAACGTGATGTTCGCCCGAGCCGGAGGGGAGGCAAGAGGGGAAATTGACCCTTGACGCCCGGGACGCCCAGCCTACTTCTCAACGGTTTTCACCGCCGACTACGCCCATGAGAGACGATTACATCAAAGAAGCGCTCAAGGTCATCCCTGATCCCAATGTGTTGATCAACGTGGTGTCCCGTCGCGTGAAGCAGCTCCGCCGCGGCAACCGGCCCTTGGTCGAGTCGCTGGAAAAGCTTTCCTCCGAAGACGTTGCGTTGCGCGAGGTCATCGAAGGCAAGATCAGCTTCGAGCTCGGCGACAACTGAGTCGAATCGACTTTTTGCTTCCCAGGCGGCCCTGCGATTGCGGGAGCCGCCTTTTTCATGCATCAATAATCAAAGCCCATGGCAGCGCAGAAAAAAAGACCGACCGCTACACGGAGATCCGCAACTCCAAGGCGCTTCGCGACTACTTCGTCGACGAGCGTTTCGAGGCGGGCATCCAGTTGCGCGGCACCGAGGTGAAATCCATCCGGGCCGGTCGCGCGCAGATCAACGATGCGTTCGGCCGCATCGAGAAGGGCGAACTCTGGCTCCACAACGCGCACATCGAGCAATACGCCTTCGGCAACATCTTCAATCACGACGCCAAGCGCATCCGGAAACTCCTCCTGCACCGCCACCAAGTCCGCAAGATTCAGCAGGCGCTCGACTCCGGCGGTCGTGCCCTCGTGCCCCTGCGGATGTATTTCAAAGAGGCGCTCGTGAAGGTGGAAGTTGCTCTGTGCACGGGAAAAAGCTTTTCGACAAACGCGAGACCCTCAAAAAGAACGCGCAGATGCGCGAAGTGGAAAAAAGCCCTGAAGTCCTACCGCCGGTGACATGAGCACGCCTCGCGACTCTGTCACTGTCCGCGTGCCCGGCAGCACGTCCAACTGCGGCGCGGGTTTCGACACCCTCGGCCTGGCGCTGTCTGTCTACAATCGAGTGACGCTCACGCGCACCGACGGCGCCGAGCCGCTTCCGGCCGGGCCCGGCGAAGAGCGCGCGCTCGCGATGGTGAAAAACACCGCCGATCTCTTCGCGCGCAGCACTGGAGTGCGCGTTCCGGGTTTTCGTTTCCGCATCGAAGGTGATGTCCCGCCAGCTCGCGGCCTCGGTTCCAGTGTCACGGTCATCGCGGGAGTGCTTGCGGGCCTCGATGCCTTGTGCGGCACGGAGCTTTCACGGCATCGCCTCACTGCGCTTGCGACCGAACTCGAGGGGCACCCCGACAACGCCAGCGCCGGCGTGCTCGGCGGCTTCACGGTTTCGCGCTGCGATCCCGTCGGTAACCAGTTTCTGGATACGATCAAAGTGCCCGTGCCGGCCGATCTGCGCTTCGTGGTCGTTTCGCCCGCGGTCGAGTTGCTCACGAAGGAATCGCGCGGTGCGTTGCCGGACAGTCTGCCTTACTTCGATGCGGTGAAGAGCATCAACAGCGCGGCGTATCTCACCGCCGCGTTTGCCACCGGCGATTACGAGAAGCTTCGCAATGCGGTGAGCGATTTCATGCACGAACCCTACCGGCTCCCCAAAATCACCGGCGGGCGCCAGGCGATTTCCGCGGGTATCGAAGCCGGCGCGTTTACCGGATGGTTGAGCGGCAGCGGTTCCAGCGTGCTGTGCGTGGCCGCGGAAGCGCGTGCGTCGCAAGTGGCAGAAGCCATGAGTGCCGCCTTCGCCAGCTTCGGAGTGAAGAGCGAGACGCGAATCCTGGTCGCCGACAACGACGGTCTTCAGGTCGGGTAGTTCTGGGTTGGCCTCAGGCGGATCGATCGGCGCCTGCCGCTCCCGGCCAGTGCCGCAGAATTTCATCGGCCAGCCGCTTTCCGCCGAACGGTTTTTGCAGCAGACAACGGATCGCGTCCGGTCGCTCGCCCTGCCAAGGCTCGGTCGAGTGCCCCGTGATCATGATGAAAGGCACGCCGGGGCACAGCGCGGACGCCTTTTCCACGAACTGCAAACCATCCATCTGCGGCATGAAGAAATCCGTCACCACGATCCCCGGGCTGAGGGCAGGCAGGGCCTGCAACGCATCACGGGCGCGTGTGAACGTTACCACTTTCCGCCCCAGTAATTCGGTCACCGCGCCAGCGAGCAGCTCCACATACGACTTCTCGTCGTCGAGCATGACGATCACTTGATCCGGGCTGCTGGTGTTCACGGTGGGTGTCATGGCGATGACCTCCCGATCGTCCGCGCGCAACGGAGGTGAAGCACACTTGCCTCGTTTAACCGAGCTGTGACGATTTCCCGATGCTGCATGTGGTCCTCTTTCAACCCGAGATCGCGCCCAACACGGGCAACATCGGACGCATGTGCGCGCTCACGCGGACGCGGTTGCACCTCATTCATCCGCTCGGATTTGTGATCAACGACCGCAACCTGCGCCGCGCGGGCATGGACTACTGGAAACAGCTCGACGTCCATGAACACGCCGACTGGGCGGCCTTCCGCGCGAGCCCGTTGGCACCGCGCCGACTTTGGCTTCTCACCACCAAAGCCGAGCAGACATTTTGGGACGTGCGCTTCGCCGATGGCGACGGACTGGTCTTCGGCAGCGAAAGCTCCGGCGCGCCCGATTGGTTGCACGAGGAGCTCGACGCCACGCGCATCACCATCCCGCACGCCAATCCGGATCTCCGCTCGCTCAACCTGAGCACTGCGGCGGGAGTGGCGACTTACGAAGCGCTCCGTCAGATCGGAATGCCTCCGTCGTAGTGCGGTCTGCACCATACCAACCCCGCGCGCTCGTTAAGAGGATTTCTTCTGCTTCGCGAACTCCACGGCTTTCTTGATCGCCGTGTCGTAGCCTTTTTCGAGGGAGGGATAGATCGCGATCGTGGTGGCGAGCGCCTGCGCGTAACCGCTCGAGCCCGCGTGCTTCGCGTGCATGTAAACCGCCAGATCGTCGAGCGAGTTGAACGACAAATCCGACGTTTCCTTGATGAAATCTTCGCCGCCGAGCGCCGCAATCGCGCCCAGCTCCTTACCCTTCTTCTTCGCGGCGCCGGAGAGCAATCCGCCCAGCGGCACTTTCGAGGCGAGCATGCCCGTGGCTTTCTCGCCGGCCTTGGCGCCCACCGCGGCGCCGATTTGAGCGCTCAACGCTTTGTTGGCCCACTCGGTCAACGTGCCGTCGGCTTTGAACGGAGCGAAAAACTTGCCCGACTTGTCGGCGAGCGGCTCCGGCGCCTGCAGATCGGCCGCGTCGATTTTGCTCTTCGTTGTGAGATCCACCACGGTGCGCAGGATTTTTTCCGCGCGCAGGATATCGTCGGCGTCGACGGCGAGGGAGACGTGGGGCACGAAAGCGGCGAGCGCCGCGACAGCAAGAGCACGGAGGGGACGAAGCATGGTGTGGAGTTGGTCTGGAGGTTGTGTCGATCCGGGAATATTTTCCTCGAACGGCGAACCGTTTAACACCACTTTTCGGCCGCTCCGACAACCGCATTCTCCGTCATCGCCAGGGGAGTGGGCGCGTCGGGCCGGAGCAGCATCCCGCTCGATTCGGGACCGAGTGCGCAGCGAGTCGAGCCAAGGTCCGCACACGGTCGCGACTCGATGCGGACACGGTCGCGACAAGGTGCGGACCGGGTCGAGCCACGGTGCGGCTCGGGTCGGGACAAAGTCCGGACCGACGTGGGACGCGTGGCGGATCAAATCTCGCCGAGGCGCACGCACGCGGCTTCGCGTTGCGGACCGGCGGGGAGGAGGCGCACGTCGAAGGCGCGACATTTCTCCTGCGCGAACGGACAGCGCGGATGAAACGGGCAACCTGCGGGCGAATCGATCGGCGAGGGCGGTTCACCGCGCACGACGAGCGAATCGCGCTCCACACCGCGCATCGGGGTCGGCCACGGGAATCGCGCTCACGAGTGCGCGCGTGTAGGGATGCGCGGGACGCTCGATCACGTCGACTGCGGGGCCGAGCTCCACGACCTTGCCGAGATACATCACGGCGATGCGATCGGAGATGTGTTTCACGACCGAGAGGTCGTGCGCGATGAAGAGAATCGTGAGATTCATCTCGCGGCCGAGACGCGCGAGCAGGTTGAGAATCTGCGCCTGGATCGAGACGTCCAACGCCGACACCGGTTCGTCGGCAATGATGATCCTGGGCTCGAGCGCGAGCGCGCGGGCGATGGCGATGCGCTGGCGTTGTCCGCCGGAAAACTCGTGCGGATACTTGCGCATGAGGCGCGGCGCGAGGCCGACGTGTTCCATCAGTTGCGCGACGCGCGCGGGCACTTCGCGGCGCGGACAGATGCGGTGCACGAGCAGCGGTTCGGCGAGTGTGTCGTAAACCGTGGCGCGGGGATTGAGCGACGCGTAGGGATCTTGAAACACCATCTGCAACTCGCGGCGAAGCGCGTGCGATTGCGCCGCGGACTCGTGGGCGAGATCGCGGCCCTCCAGCAGGATCGAGCCGGACGTCGCAGGCACGAGCTGCATGATCGTGCGCGCGAGCGTGGATTTGCCGCAGCCGGATTCGCCGACAATGCCGAGCACTTCGCCGCAACGCACGCTGAGCGAAACGCCATCGACGGCCTTGACGGAGCCGACGTGGCGTTTGACGAGAAAACCCGAACGCACCGGGAAGTGCGTTTTCACGTCGCGCAGCTCGAGAATGGGATCCGACATCGTTTTCAGATTTCGCGATCGTGTGCGCGCAGGCACGCGTGCGGATGATCGGCTCCGCGCGCGACGAGCGGAGGCGGGGTGATGCGGCAGCGCTCGACGGCGAACTCGCAACGCGGCGCGAAGGCGCAACCGGCGAGCGGTTTCGAAAGATCGGGCGGCAGGCCGGGGATGGTGAAGAGCTCGGAGCCTTTGGACTGCAGCGCGGGAATCGAGCGTTGCAGTGCGCGTGTGTAGGGATGGCGCGCGTCGCGGAAGAGCGTGCGCGTGTCGGCGGTTTCGACGATGCGGCCTGCATACATCACCTGCACGCGATCACAGAGACCGGAGACGACGGCGAGATCGTGCGTGATGAAGATCACGGCCATGCCGATCTCGCGCTGGAGGCTGCGGATGAGATCGAGAATCTGCGCCTGCACCGTTACGTCGAGCGCGGTGGTGGGTTCGTCGGCGATGAGAAGTTCGGGCTTCGTGATGAGCGCCATCGCAATCATCACGCGCTGGCGCATGCCGCCGGAAAATTCGTGCGGGTATTGTTGGAGCCGGCGCGAGGCGTCGTTGATGCCGACCGCCTGCAACATCTCGAGTGCGCGCGCCATCGCCTCGCGACGGGAGATTTTCTCGTGGATGAGTAGCGGTTCGATCAGTTGCTCCGAGACGCGCAGGTAGGGATTTAGCGACGTCATCGGATCCTGAAAGATCATCGAGATGCGACGTCCGCGAATCTGTCGCGCCTGCGCGGGGGAGCAGCGCAGCAGATCGATGCCGTCGAACATCGCGCGACCGCTTTCGATGCGGCCCGGCGGCTGCGGAATCAGGCCCATCAATGAGTAGCACGTGACGGATTTACCCGAGCCGGATTCGCCCACGAGCCCGAGCGTTTCGCCTTTCTCCACGCGGAAACTCACACCGTCGACCGCGCGAAAGACACCGCTCCTCGTATGGAAATACGTTCGCAGGTCGGTGACTTCGAGCAGTGGCATGCGTGGTTGAAAGGAGCCGCGATTAGACGCGGAGCAACTCGGCCGGAGCAAGTGCGTTTGACGACTCAGGTCGCGAGAACTTCGTCAAACGCAGCGCAAACTTCGGCGACCTCGATCGTGCTCATCGGAAACCCGCCGCGTGCATCGGGTTTGGCGCGGAGCGCGACGTAACGCGTGCCCCACGGATGCCAGCGTGCGGGCGATTGAAAACCGTAGAGTCCGACCACGGGAATCTGGAACGACGCGGCGAGGTGGAGCTGGCCGGTGTCGATGCCGATCGCAACGTCCATGCGACGCAGGAGCGCGAGCGCGCCGGGGAGATCGAGTTGCTTGCTCCAGTCGAGCGGTGTGCGCTGGAGCGGTCCGGCGAGACGGACGATTTCGGCGTGCGCGTCGGTGTCGCGCGGTGCGCCGCAGAAGTGCACCGCGCAGCCACGGACATTCACGAGCCAGCGCACGAGCTCAGCCATGCGATCCAGCGGCCAGTCCTTGGCGGGATTAGTTGAGATCGGTGCGAGAAAAACGTGCCGCGCGATATCGCGTGGAAACGACGGCTCGACCGCGGCCTCGGCGGCGGACGTGGTCCAGTTTTCGTTGTGCGTATCGAGGACGGGCACGTTGTCGGCCCGCAGCAGATCGAGGAAGCATTCCACCTCGTGCTTGGATTCTGGATACGGCACCGCGCGATGGAGGAGGAGGCTGGAACCCTGCACGCGGAAGCCGACGCGGTGCGGGATGCCCGCGAGCGTGGCGAGAATCGCGGTCGAGATGGCGCGTCGAAGAACGTAAACGCGATCGTAGCGGCGGGCGCGCAGAAAGCGCGCGGCGCCGATGAAGCCGGAGCAAGGCGGCGTCGGGGCATTTTTCGCGGGCCGGCGATGCCAGGGGATCAGTTCGTTGATATACGGGCAGGCGGCGAGCACCGCGCCGGCGCGAGGTTCGACGAGCACATCGATCGTGGCCTGCGGAAACGCCGCGCGCAGGTTTCGCAGAAAGGGAATGGCGAGCACCGTGTCGCCCAAATACCGGTAACGAATCACGAGGATGCGCATAGGCTCAACGAGCTGGAATGACGCGGCGCATGGAGAATGGAGTGGCTGCTTCGGCGATGCCTTGGGGAGCGCGCACGCGACGCGTGCGACGCGTGGTGGCGAGATGCCCGAGGTTCTGGGCAATCTCGTCCGGCAGCCAGTAGCCTTTCGGGTGATGGAGGTGCAGGCAAATGGCCTGGTGGCGAATGTGCCGGCCGGCGAATCCGTAGTTGCGCAAGCGTTCGCCCAGCTCGACGTCGTCCTTGCCCGGCGAGCGGAAACGCTCGTCGAGCCCATTGACCGCAAGGAGAGCCTCGCGCCAGGTGGAGGCATTGGAGCCGCCCCAACGCGCGAAGGAGATGTTGAGGAGATCGGCGATCCAGCCGAGACGCGGAGAGAGACAGAGCTTCCCGGCAACCTTGAGAAAGGACAGCCCGAGGCCGCGCAGACGGGCAGGTGTGAACAGCGACCCATCGAGGATTTCGCTGACTTCGATGGACGCCGTAGCCTCGGGCGAAAGTCGCGTGTCGCCGCCGGACAGGAACCGGCGCGGCCGGGCATTACGGACGTGCATCGCCACGAAATCAGCGCGAGGCACGCAGTCGCCGTCGGAAACGATGATGTAGTCGGCGTTCGTCGCCGCGATGGCGCGGTTGACGATGATGTTTTTCCGCCAGCCCAGGTGTTCGTGCGTGTAGTGAGAAACTGGATACGGGGAGAGGGCGGCGAACTCGTCGACGACCGCGGCGGTTTCCGGGCCCGAGCCGTCGTCGGCGATGACCAGTTCGTCCGGCGGGCGTTGCTGACGAAGGTAGCCGGCGAGCACGCGACGGAGGTGCTGCGGTTGGTCGTAGGTCGAGAGAATGACGGCGACCTTCATCGAGTCGTTTCAAGAAGCGTAAACATCGGGATACTCGGGGCCGCGCGCTTTGAAACGCTTGTGCACCCAAAAATACTGGTCGGGTGCGAAACGGATATGTTCCTCGATGAGTCGATTGATGCGGACCGCGTCAGCGGCTGCGTCGGGTGTGGGGAAGTCGGCGAGCGGCGGGAGAATCGTCAGCGTGTAGGAGCCGTCGTTTTCCCGTCGCGCGAAATACGGCACCACCGGCGAGCCAGTCATCTCGGCGAGCTTGCTGGTCGCGGTGTTGGTGATCGCGGGGATGCCGAAGAACGGCAAAATTTCACTCTGCTTGGTGCGCTTGCCCTGATCCGGCGCATACCAGATCGAGTGACCGGCGCGCAGCGCGCGGATGAGACCCTTCAGGTCGTCGAAGTGGACGGCGATGCTCATGCGGCGTTCGCGTTGACGACGCATTTGGTGGGCTACGACCGGGTGGTTGGGGTCGCGATAGAGGCAGCCGATCGCGAAGAGGTCGGTCATGATCCGGCCGCAGACTTCGAGCGTGGTGAAATGCGCCGTGAGCAGAATCACGCCGCGGTCCCGGGCCTGCGCTTCCGCGAGATGTTCGCGACCGATGACGCGATAGGGCGGAAATTCGGAGAGCGGCGACCACCACGCCATGCACGTTTCGAAAAGCCCGCGGGCGAGCGAGACATAGTGGGCGCGCGCGATGGCGCGGCGTTCGGTGTCAGATTTTTCGGGGAAACAGAGCCGGAGATTCGTCAGCACCACCGAGCGCCGGATCGGCACGCAATAATACACGAAACCGCCGAGCAGCTTCGCGAGTGGCACATGAAAACGCCACGGCAGGCGGGAGATCGCCCAAAACAATCCAAGCCCCACCCACATGGGCCAGTTGACCGGCGACCCGAGGCTCGAACTTTCGCTCGCGCGACTCATGCCGCGATCAGTTCTGCGTTGTCCCGGCCGCCCGGTAGAGCTGCGGGTTGAGGGCCGGATCGTTATACATCTTGAACTGGAAATAGACGGAGAACGTGCGGCGGCGGGCGATGACGTCGGCGACGATTTCCGCCAGGCACTGCGTGAGATCACCGCGTTGCACGCGGATGCGCGCGAGCTTGGCGGCGCATTTTTCACGGTGGTCGGCGGATGCGTCGGCGCGGTTGGCTTCCTCGGCCATGTGATACTCCTTCAGTGCGAGAATCGAAAGCCGATCGATCATCATGCCGGGCGTCTCGGAATTGCGAGGGCAACCGGATTCGGCGGGAGAAAGTGCGAGCACCATCGCCTGATCCATCTGCTCGATGAAGTTGTTTCGCTCCTGGTTGTAGCGGTCGATCGCGCGCTTGGCGCGGTAGATCGGCTCGAAGCCGAGGTCTTCGCGACGAGCGATGTCCTCCTCGTGCCACAGCTGGAAATTGCGCAGGTGATTTTCCTGCACGAGGCGAAGAAGGCCCGTGCCTTCAGCGGCGGGCGTGGTCTCGTGCCACTGCGTGGTGAGCTGAAGCTGCAGCTGGGCAATTTGCGTCGCGTCGATGATCATGGAAGGGCCAAATTGAGTTGAACGAAAGCGGGCCGGACACAAGCCTCCGCGCGCCATAATGAAGCGCTTGCTCGTCATCAAACCATCGTCCCTGGGCGATATCGTGCATGGGTTGCAGGTGGTGCAAGGCGTGAAAGCGCAGATCCCCGATTTACACGTGACGTGGGTGGTGCGGGATCGTTTCGCGGGCCTCGTGCACGCGGCGCCGTTTGTGGACGAAGTGATCCATTTTCGTCGACGCGATGGCTGGCCGGGATTCTGGCGCGTGATCCGCGATATTCGTGCGCGATCGTTCGATCTCGTGTGGGACCTGCAGGGTTTGCTGCGTTCCGGTGTCATGTCGGTGGTCGCGAAAGCGCCGAAAAATACGGCCGTCCCGACGCGCGCGAAGGTGCGGGCCTGCTCGTGCGAAACAAAGTGGCGCGGCCCGCGGGCGCGGGACCGTATCACGCGATCGAAGTGCTCGCGCCCTTTGCGGCGACGCTCGGGCTCGAGTCGCGATTCGAGCCGCGTCCCCTCGAGCTTCGCGCCGACGAGACGTATGCGTGGAAGAGTTTTTTCAGCGGGGAGCCGCAGCGGACGTTTGTGATTTTCACGGACAGCCGCGGAGCGGGGAAGGAGTGGCCCGGTTTCGATGCGCTGACCGGACTGATCTTCGAACGCATCGAAGGCGCGCGCGTCGCTTGGTGTGCGGGCAAGCCCACTGAACCGAAGGTGCGTGTGCCAGCCGAGCGTTTCCTGAATTTGTCAGGTTGCCCGTTGGCGGAAATGATCGCGCTTGTGCGGCAACCCTCGGTGTTTGTCGGCAACGACAGCGGACCGATGCACCTCTCGGCAGCGTGCGGCAATCGCGTGCTGGCGATTTTCGGGCCAACCTCACCGCGACGTTTCGGGCCTTTCCCGCTCGAAGCACCCAAGCATGCCGCAGTGTCGGCGCCCGGAGGTATTTTGAAGGAACTCACGGCGGAGCGCGTTTTCGAGGAGCTGGAGTCGCTGCGGCAGCGGCCGGCTGAGATGATGCGTGTCCGCAACGCGACCGACGAATAAAGCCCCACTGGTCATGACCGACATCCTCATCATCAAACCCTCTTCGCTCGCCGACATCGTCCACGGCTTACAGGTGGCCACGTCGATGAAAGCACAGCGCGACGATCTGCGGATTTCGTGGATCGTGAGAGATATTTATGCGCCGCTCGTCCGGTCCTGCGAAGCGGTGGATCATGCCTACGTCTTTGAACGCAACGGCGGCACGAAAGGTTTTCTCCGCCTGATCAGTGAGGTGCGGAAAACGAAGTTCGACTACGTCTTCGATTTCCAAGGATTGCTGCGCAGCGGACTGATGACCTCGCGTGTGCGTGCGACCAAGAAAGTCGGCCGCTCCGATGCGCGAGAGATGTCCGGGATGTTCTACGATCAACGCGTGCCGTTGCCGCCCGGCGGGCGCAAAAAGTCACGCGCTCGAGATCCTATTGCAGTTTTGCGCGGTGGTGAATGCGAAGCCCGAGCTGCGCGGCCAGCTGCGCTGCCGCACGGTCGACAAACTCGATCTCAAGTTTGCCGTCGGCCGCGAAGGTTCCCGACCGATCGTCATGTTTCCCGACAGCCGGCGCTCCGAACGTCTGTGGCACGGTTTCAAGCAACCTCACCGAGCTGATTCTGAAAGGCGATCGGAAGCGCAAAGTGATTTGGGCTGGCAGCCAATACATGAACGATCGAAACTCGTTCGTGCCCGAGCAGTTTCTCAATCTCACGGGCAACACGAGCGTCGTGTCGCTGCCGGCCTTGTTGAAGCGCGCGGACTGGGTGATCTCGAACGACAATGGTCCGATGCATCTGGCTGCCGCGCTCGGTGTGCCGACGCTGGGGATTTTCGGCCCGACGGATCCGCGGGTGGCGGGACCGTATCCGCTGACTTCGCCGTGTCACGAGGTGGTGCAGGCGCCGGTGGGTAACATGAAGCTGCTGACCGCGAAGGAAGTTTATCGGCGCTGGACGAAGGCTGCGGCGCGCGTGGACGCGTTGTGAGCGGAGCCTTTGGGCAAGGAAGTCGCACGGCGACCGCCGGCGGCGGAGCGCGAAGGATTTTGTTTGTTTAGCGGTGTCTCGGGGGCATACGTAAGCACCTCATGCTCGACGCGAAACTTCTCCGCGAATCTCCCGACTTGGTGCGTGCCGCCATTGCCAAGAAGCATCTCGAGGTGGACCTCGATGCGGTGCTGGCGATCGATGCCGAATGGCGTCGCAAGCTCCAGGATGTGGAGTCGCTGCGCTCCAATCAAAAAGCGGCCAACACCGAGATGGCGGCGCTGCCGAAGGGATCGCCGGAGTTTCTGGCCAAGGTCGGCCAAATGAAGGCGGTCTCCGCTAAGTTGAAGGAGGCGGAAGCGGAGCTGAAAACGATCGAAGAGCGTTTTCGGACCGCGATGCTGTCGTTGCCCAATTTGCCGCACGCGAGCGTTCCGGAAGGTCGCACGCCGGAGGAGAATCAGGTGTTCGCGACCAATGGCGACGCGGAAGCGCCGCGTCCGCATGCGCTCCCGCACTGGGAGATTCCCGGTTTCGATCGACTGTTCGATTTTGCGCGCGGCGCGAAAGTGACGGGCGCGGGTTTTCCGTTCTACGTCGGCGATGGCGCGCGCATCGTGCGGGCGCTGCTCCAGTTCTTCCTCGATGAAAACGCGAAGGCGGGCTACGTGGAGGTCAACCCGCCGATCTTCGTCAATGCGGCGAGCGCGACCGCCACCGGCCAGTTGCCCGACAAGGAAGGGCAGATGTATGAGACCACGCCGGACCAACTCTACGCCGTGCCGACGGCGGAGGTGCCGCTCACGAATTTCTTCCGCGACGAGATTTTGGAAGAGGCGCAACTCCCGGTTTATCGCTGCGCCTACACACCGTGTTTCCGTCGTGAAGCCGGCAGCTACGGCAAGGACGTGCGCGGTCTGAATCGGCTCCACCAGTTCGACAAGGTCGAGCTGCTCAAGTGGGTGCATCCGTCGTCGAGTTACGAAGAACTCGACAAGCTGCGCGACGACGCGGAGCGCATGCTGCAGAAACTCGGTTTGCCGTATCGCGTGCTCCTGATGTGCGGCGGCGATCTCGGTTTCGCGCAGGCGAAGAAATACGATCTCGAAGTCTGGTCGGCCGGACAGAAGCGCTGGCTCGAAGTTTCGAGCTGCTCGAACTTTGAAGCCTTCCAAGCGCGTCGCGCCCAGATTCGTTATCGTCCCGCGTCGGGTGGTCGTCCCGAACTCGTGCACACGTTGAACGGCTCTGGTCTCGCGGTGCCACGCGTGCTCGCGGCGATTCTGGAAAACTATCTCCAGGAAGATGGCCGCGTAAAAATTCCGGACGTGCTCGTGCCGTATTTCGGGAAGGAATATCTGTCGTTCGCCTGAGCGCGGACGCAGCCCTGCGAATGAAACCAGCGAGCCGAGTGCGCTGGCGCGAAGTCGCGGAGGAGCTCGGCCGGGCAATCCCGCGGGATGCACTTCATCCTGCGGTGGTGAAGTGGGCGGAGAGCGGAAAGCGTCGAACTTGGGGAATCGCGTTCTCCGGAGGCGCGGATTCGGTCGCGCTGCTTCTGCTTGTCTGGGCGCACTGGCCCGCGATGCGGAAGCGGCTCCATGCGTTGCATTTCAACCATCGCCTGCGTGGCCGCGCGTCGGATGCGGATGCGCGCTTTTGTCGCACGGTGTGCCGCTCTCTCGGTGTGCGCTTCACATGCGGAAAATGGAAGCAGGCGCGCGCCGACGCGTCGGAGGCGGAAGCGCGCGAGGCGCGGCTCGCGTTTTTCGACGCACACGTGAGATGCGTGTGGTCCGGCCACCAACTCGACGATGTGGCGGAGACGATGTTGATGCGCCTCTCGCGCGGCAGCGGGGTCGGGGGGCTGGCCGCACCGAGGCCGGTGCAAAGCTGGCGAAAAGGTGGCGTGCGGTTACGACCGTTGCTCACGCTGGAGCGGGACTTTCTGCGCGAGAAACTGGAGGCTGCCGGAGCGTGCTGGCGCGAGGACGCCTCGAATGCGCAGGCCAATTTTCTGCGTAACCGCGTCCGAGCCGAAGTGCTGCAGAACTGGAAGCAGGTCACGCGCGATCGGAGTCTGCTTCGCGGCGTGGCTCGCTCCCGTGAGTTGCTGGAAGAAGATGGCGTGGCCCTCGACACCTGGGCGCAACGTGTCACTCGCGTTGGCGTGAAAGGTGAGTTGGATTTGCAACCATTGTTCGCGCTGCCCACGGCCATCCAGCGCCGCGCGTTGCACATGTGGCTGGCGCATCACCGGATCGCAGGACTTTCGAGCCAGGCCTTTGATTCTCTGCTGCGTGATCTGGTCGCGCGCCGTGTCACGAAGCACAGCGTGGGTGACGGAAAACTGGCCTTGATTGGCGCTACTGAGTTGAGAATCGCGGTCGCCGCCGCCCGAAAATAATCCCGGTATTCCACCGGTGTCCCAATTGACTTGGCGCTCGGAACATTCAGTTTTTGGCCTAAGTCCAATCACCAATGTCCGAACTCGATAATAAAAAGAAGCGCCGGCCCTTGAAGAATCTTCCGCCTGATCGGTTTCAGCCGAAAATGCTGATCTTCTTCCTGGTGATCGTCGGTGTGGTCATGTCGATGTATTTCATGACCGAGGGTCGGATGGTCGCTCCGGCGAACCTCAAGATTCAGCGCGTCGTCGAGTTGGCGGAGCAGAACAAGATCGCGGAAGGCGTTATCCGCCCGGATTCGTCAGGCGGTCGCGACTGGGTGATTATTACCGGCGAACTCAAAGAGGCTTCGCTGGAGGGAGATCGCGGTCCCACCAAACAATTTCGCGCGTCCGGTCGCTTGACCGATTCCAACATGGAGCGGTTGCAGCGCTCGCAGGCTTTCGCGGAGCAACCCGCGACCACGCTGCTCACGCAAGTGGCGGCTCAGATCATCCCGTTCCTGATCATCATCGGCGCACTGTATTTCCTCTTCGTGCGTCAGCTTCGCAATGCGGGCAAGGGCGCTCTCAGCTTTGGGAAGAGCCGCGCCAAGCTCCTCACACGTGATCGCGACAAGGTGACGTTTTCCGACGTCGCCGGTTGTGATGAGGCGAAGGAAGAGGTCAGCGAAGTCGTCGAGTTCCTTCGCGACCCGAAGAAATTCACGAAGATGGGCGGCAAGATCCCGAAGGGTATCCTGATGGTCGGCCCTCCGGGCACGGGTAAGACGCTCCTCGCCAAAGCGGTCGCCGGCGAAGCCGACGTGCCGTTTTTCTCCATTTCCGGTTCTGACTTCGTCGAGATGTTCGTGGGCGTCGGCGCGAGCCGCGTGCGCGATATGTTCGAACAAGGTCGCAAGAACGCGCCGTGTCTCATCTTCATCGACGAAATCGATGCGGTTGGTCGTCAGCGCGGCGCCGGTCTGGGCGGCGGCAACGACGAACGTGAGCAGACGCTCAATTCACTGCTCGTCGAGATGGACGGCTTCGACACCACCGAAGGGGTGATTATCATCGCCGCGACCAATCGTCCCGATGTGCTCGACAGCGCGCTGCTTCGTCCGGGGCGTTTCGATCGTCAGATCTACGTCGATCTTCCGGATTTGGTCGGTCGCGAACAGATTCTCCGGGTCCACGCACGCAAGATCGCGCTGGCTGAAAATGTTGATCTCGCCGTCATCGCGCGTGGCACGCCTGGTCTCTCGGGCGCCGAACTCGCGAATCTTCTCAACGAAGCGGCGCTGCTCGCCGCGCGTCGCAACAAGAAGAAGGTCGAGATGATCGACGTTGATGACGCGCGCGAGAAAGTGCAGTTCGGTCGCGAGCGCCGTCGCGTGATGGACGACGAGGAAAAGAAGCTCACCGCCTACCACGAGGCCGGGCACGCGCTCGTGCAGGCGGTTTTGGACGATGGCCATCTGCCGGTGCATAAGGTTACCATCATTCCGCGCGGTCAGAGTCTCGGCAGCACGATGTTCATTCCGAAGAAGGATGTGCTGACGCACGCCCGGAAGCGCATGCTCAACCAGATCGCGATGGGCCTCGCGGGCCGCATCGCCGAGGAGTTGGTGATGGGCGACGTTTCCAGCGGAGCCGCTGGCGACATCAAGCAGGTGACCAAGATCGCGCGCCACATGGTGTGCGATTGGGGTATGAGCCCGCTCGGCATGATCGCGTTTGGCGAGAACTCCGACACCGTTTTCCTCGGCCGCGAAATCACGCGAAATCAAAACTATTCGGAAGAGACCGCTCGTCGCATCGACGCCGAAGTCGCGACGATCATCGATACGCAATACAACCGCGCGAAAGACATCATCCTCGAGCGTCGGGAAGCGTTGGATAAGATCGCCGCTGCGCTGCTCGAACACGAGACGATCGAGGGCAAACACGTGCTTGAGATCCTCCAGTTTGGCGAGATGCGGTCGCCCGTGGTCCGGGAGCAGCCCCGTGACGAAAAGGGCGGGGCGGGTAGAAAGACTCCCGAGAAAGTTTCTTCTCCGGAGAAACTGCCTCCCGGCGAGCCGGCTCCGAGCCCGGCCTGAACCGGCTTCTTCTTTGTCTCTAGACGGGCGCGGCACCACCGCGCCTTTTTTGTGTCTGCGTAAGTTTCTGTTGAAAAACAGCCTTGGTTTCTGAACTACGCATTACACTGTAACTACTACCTATGAAAATCTGCTGCATCGGGGCCGGATACGTGGGCGGGCCGACCATGGCCATGATCGCCTTGAAAGCTCCGGATATCGAGGTCCGCGTCGTCGACATGAATGCGACGCGCATCGCTGCATGGAACTCTGACCAACTGCCGGTCTACGAACCTGGACTCGACGAGGTCGTCCGGCAGGCGAGGGGACGAAATCTCTTTTTTACCACCGAAGTGCACGAGGCGATTCGCGCTTCGGACATCATTTTCGTGGCGGTAAACACACCCACCAAGACCTATGGCGTGGGATCGGGCCGGGCGGCGGATCTTCGCTTTATCGAGTCCGTGGCCCGCACCATCGCGGAAGTCGCGACGACTCCGAAGATCATCGTCGAGAAGTCGACGATCCCGGTAAAAACCGCGGAGACGATCAAAGACATCCTCTCCGCGAACGCCAAAGGTCTGAAGTTCGAGGTGCTCTCAAACCCCGAATTCCTCGCGGAAGGCACTGCGATCGCGGATCTCGAGAAACCCGATCGCGTCCTCATCGGCGGCGAGCGCACCCCCGGTGGTGCCGCGGCCGTCGAAAAACTGGTGGGCGTTTACGCACGCTGGATTCCGCGGGATCGCATCATCACCACCAACCTTTGGTCTTCCGAACTCTCGAAGTTGGTGGCCAATGCCTTCCTCGCGCAGCGCATCTCGTCGATCAACTCCATCTCTGCGCTCTGTGAAGCGACGGGGGCCGACGTTGACGAAGTCGCGCACGCAATCGGCAAGGATTCCCGTATTGGCCCGAAATTCTTGAAAGCCTCCGTCGGTTTCGGCGGTTCGTGCTTCCAGAAAGACATCCTGAACCTCGTGTATCTCTGCGAGCATTTCGGTCTGCCCGAGGTCGCCGCATATTGGGAAAACGTGGTGAAGATGAACGACTGGCAAAAGCATCGCTTTGCCGCCCGCATCGTTCGCACGCTCTTCAACACCGTCGCGGAAAAGAAAATCGCGGTGCTCGGTTTCGCTTTCAAAAAGGACACCAACGATACCCGCGAATCGGCTGCGATCTCCGTGTGCCGCGACTTGCTGGCGGAGCACGCCAAGGTGTCGGTTTACGACCCGAAGGTGCCCGCGGACGAAATCAAACGCGACGTTCTGGGGGCCAACGGCACCGACGCGCGGCTTTCGATTGCGGCCTCGGCCTACGAAGCGGTGGAAGGGGCTCACGCCGTGGCGATCGTCACCGAGTGGGATGAGTTCAAGACGTTGGATTTCCAACGTATCTATAATTCCATGACAAAACCGGCCTTCCTCTTCGATGGCCGCAATATCCTGGATCTCGCGAAACTCACGGAGGTCGGATTCCGCGCATACGGTATCGGCAAATAACCTGCCGATCAGCGCCGCCTTGTTCTGTTGCACTGGATTAGCGAAATAGGGCGGTTGGAGCTGGACAACTAGGGTGAAACTCCTATGCAGGGGTTCACCCAGCCACGATCCAGCCATGCCGAACTCCCTCATTTCGCGGTCCTTTGCAACGGTTCTAAAGTTATTTGCGATCAGCGTTGCGCTCTTAGCGGGCCGCAGCGCCGCGCAACCTCCGCCGCCTCCCGGGGGCAACACGGTGGTTTATGCGCCCAACGCCGTCGCCACCATCAACATTCCGGCCGGAGGTTCGTGGTTCTACGATCTCTCCATCACGGCGCCGAGCACGCTGCCGGCGGGCGCCACGACGTCGGTCGCTCTCGTTGCCACGCCTAACACGTTTCCTTCCTCGATCTCGGCTGAGACGGCGAGCAGCTACATTTCGTTTAGCTCGTCCACGTTGACCTTTACCGGTCCGTCACAGACGCGGGTGGTTCGCGTCACGTTTACGCTCCCGATGACGGCTCCGGCCGGAGCGTATCAGTTCTTCCTGCGCGGCCAAGGTTGGCCGGCGACGGTCAACGATGGCGGCACGTCGATCAACGCCGTAGCGCTCATCCCCGACAATCTGCTGCCTCCGTCCATCAGCATCAGTTCGCCCGAAGACGGCAGTGTTTACACTTACAACGTCTCGCACGAATCGCTGCCCATCGACGTCTCCATCCTTGCGGTGGGGCAAAACGAGTCGCCGGTCCTCACGCTTGAGGCTTACATCGTGGGCGAAGACGAAGACGGCGAGTTCCTCCCCGCTACCCCGCTCGCGCTGAACTATACCGGTTTGGGCACCGCTTCGGCTTCCGGACAAGTGATCCTCCCGGTGACCCGAGGCGGCACCTACACGCTCGTGACGCTCGCGACCAACCGCGTTGGCACCGCGACCGAGTCCTCGCAATTCTACGTCAACGAATTCTATCCGCCCCCCGTCGTGCGCTTCACCCACGCGCCTGACGCTACCTATGACTACTATGCCGGCTCTCCGGCTCTCGAGATCCCGGTCGGCTTTGAAGGCGTGAGCTTCGAGGGTGGTGTGCAAACCCTCACCGCCACGCTCAATGGTCAGCCGATCGACGCGACGATTTCGGATCTGGGCACTTTGCTCGCCTCGGGCGAAGCAACGCTGAATCTCCTGCCTGGCACCTACACGCTCACTGCCACGGTCACCGACGAGCACGGGAGCGATTCGATCTCCACGCAATTCACCGTCGTGTTGGTCTCGCCCGAACCCGAGATCACGATCGATGATCCGCTGGATGGCGCCGTGTTCACGCACGTGGTCGGCACCCCCAACCTCAACATTCCGTTCGCGTTCGTCACTTCCACCTCCGACGGATTCACCATCTCCTCTGTCTCCGCGCAGCTCAACGGAGCCAACGTCGCCCTCGGCTCTGTCACCGGTTTGAATACTCAATCCGCGGCGGTGTCCGGCGTGCTGAACAACCTGCCTGCCGGCACCTACACCCTTAACGCGTATGGCGTGAGCGCTGGCATCACCGTGAGCACCTCGGTGACGTTCACGATCAAGGATGTCGCTCCGCAAGCGACGCCTCCGACCGTTGCGATTAACACTCCAGCTCCTGGCACTGTTTACACCCTGCAATCTCAATCGGGTGGCTGCGGTTCTGGATCCTCCGTCTCCGTGCCGCTCAACTTCACCGGCCGCAGCACGACGTCCGGAGCGGTAATCACCAAGCTGACCGCAACGCTGAATGGCTGCACGGTGAGTATTTCCAAGCAGGGCCTGAATACCGCGACGGCGACCGCCAAGGCGACGCTCAACGTCACCAAAGCCGGCACCTACACGATCCAAGTTACCGCGACGGATAAATACGGCACCGCGACAGCCGCCACCACGTTCGTGGTTGTTGCGCCGAACACTAAAGTTGCCGTGAAGGGCTCCGTGTTCTTCGACGTGACGTCGAATGGCACGCGTGACGGAAGCGACTACGGTCTCGCCGGTATTAGCGTTAAGCTGCTCAACTCCGCGAAGCAGGCCGTCGCGACGGCCACCACCGATTCCTCCGGTAACTACTCGTTCTCGATTGCTTCCGGTTCCTACACCGTGTCGGTGGTGCTGCCGCGCGGCTATTCCTACACCACGACGAGCAACCACTCGATCAATGTTGGATCCAGTGCCGTCACCGTGCCCGCCACGGGCTTGGGCTTGAACTTTGGCAGCATCCGCGGGATGTGCGCCAACGGCTTCACCATCGGTTACTGGAAGAACAACATCGATAAGGCGCTCGCGGGCAAAAAGAACGGTGTGCAGGTCAGTGCCTCCGCCTTGAATTCCTACACGACTGCCATTCGCAATCGGAGCGGCACATTCTTCATGTCGCTCACGCTGCAGAGCGCGAGTGCCACCATGAGCTCCACGAGCTCGCAGCCCGCCGATCTCCTGGCGAAACAGCTTGTCGCCTCCGAATACAACTACGCGAACGGTGCGTTCATCGGCGGTGATCGTGCGCTCACCCAAGCGCTCATCAACTACGCGGGATACGTCCTGAAGAACAAATCCAGCTTCACCAAGAATCAGATCATCTTTGTCAAAGACTGGTGCGACGCGTATAACAACAGTCACGGCGGTGCCGTTAACGGCCCGACGAAGTAATCCCATCTCTCAGTCACGACTGACACACGGCCGGGCGGATTTCCGCCCGGCCTTTTTTGCGCGCACGCTGTCTCGAGACGGACATCCGATGGTATTAGGCCGGCGCTCCGCCTATTTGGCCCGGCCCAGCACCCACGCCTAGATGAAAACGCTAGCGCCTCCGGCTCTTTGGTTCGTGGCACCGTGACGGCCTCCCTGCATTGGGATACTTGCTCGGTCCGCTACGCCTCGGTTCCCAAACATCCCGCCCCGGATCTTCACTGCGCCACGTCCGCGTGCGCACCTTGCCATCACTCGTTTCGCACCACGCCCCACGCCGGTGCGCATCCTGCCCCGAGTCGAGCCGCACCTTGGCGCGACTCGATCCAGACTTTGGCTCGAGACGAGCCGGACCGTCATTCGACCGATACCGGACCGTGGCTCGACCCGGTTCACACCTTGCGGCGACCGTGAACGCCTCTTGGCCCGACTCGGACGAAACGCCAGGGACGTCCTCCGCGACGATCGGCGCCGAAGCGTCCGTGCTGTCCGGTTTTGACGTGGCACGGCCGACACAAGGAGCTCAGCGCTCCGTTTTCGTTTACCGATTTCAACGAGTAGGGAGTTTCTTGTCGCCGAAACTGCCAGCGAGCGAGAAAGGTGCACCGAGCCTGCGGGCGGTGTGACGTGCGGCGCGCCGGGCTCCGAGCATTAGGAGCGTCCGGCTTCCTGCAGCTTCCGTTGTATCGGGCTTTCGAATACCACTACGGACAATCTCCTCCGCGACGATAGCGCGCGGGAGTGAATTGCACTGTCCGTCCGCGAAGCCGGCTCAGGCTTGCTTGCGCGAACCGCGGAAGCGGCGCCAGCCGATCCAACCCAAAGAGGCCGCCACGAGCGCGAAACCGTAGGTGCTCGGCTCGGGGATGGGGCGGATCTGGTTGTTCACGTAGCCGTTGAAATCGTAGTTGGTCCACGTCGTGTAGCTGCCGTCGGCGGAGATGGTGCCTTCGAAGTGGACCTGATTTTGCGGGAAGGTGCCGACCGCGTTGTAACCGGCGAGAGCGCCGGAGCCGTCGGTCTGGCGGAATACGTTGTTCGCGAAAAGGAAGTCCATCTCGCTCGACCAGTTCTTCACGGTGAGCGTCACGCCGGCGGCGATGTAGATGTTGTTGGCATTGAGGATGGAGGCGGCGCCGGAGCCGAAATCGAGAATCGTGTCGGCGGTGATGTTGAGCGTGCCGACGTTGATGTAGGAGGCGTTGAGGTAAACGGTGCCGCCCGCGAGCTGGAGCGTGTTGATCGAGAGCGCATTTCCGAGGCTGCCGCCTTGGAACTCCATCGTGCCGCTGGAGAGCTTCACGGTGCCATCGAAGTTGAAGGCGCTGTTGTTGCTCGTGCTCGAGAAGGTGAAAGTGCCTGCGCCGGTCTTTTCGAAGAGGCCCGAACCGCTGAGGCGGCCGCCAAAGGTGTTCGCGGACGAGTTGCTGACGACGAGGCTGGTGTTGGCGGCGATGCTCACGAGGCCCGTGCCGGTGAGGCCGCCGATGGTGTTCTTGTTGCCGCCTCCGCCGCTGACCGCGAAGGTCGCACCGCTGGAGACGTTCACGGTGTTGCGCACGCCGCCGGAGCCCTGGAGCACGTTGTTCGCGGTGACGTTGACGGTGCCCGCGGTGACGTTGATCGCGCCGGTAAAGGTGTTGTTTCCGCTCAGAGAGAGTGTGCCGGAGCCGGTCTTTTGGAGCGCGAGAGCGCCACCGGAAGAGCCGTTGGAAATCGGGCCTGAGATGGCGGTATTGCCCGCGCCGCCGACGGTGAGGGTTTGGGTGCCCGACGACTTCGTGCCCGTGATCGTTCCGGAAAGGGTCATCGTGCCTCCCGTGCTGGAGATGGCGACATCCTGACCGATGGTGGTGCCCGAACCGAGGGTGATGGCTCCGGACCAGCTGTTGTTGCCGGAGACGTTGTTGAGCGCGCCGAGGTCGTTATAGCCGCTGCCGTTGAGGGTGAGTGCTTCCGAAACGACGGAGATGCCATTCTGAAGCTGCAACGTGCCGCCGCTGTTCACGAGCGTCCCGTTGTTCATGCCGCTCAGCGTGGCGCCCAGTGCTCCGCCATGGCGGATGTTGAGGATGCCGTTGTTGATCGTGGTAACACCGAGGTAGGCGTTACTCCCATTGTAGTTGTCCGCCGTGAGGATCATCGTGCCGGTGCCCTCTTTGGTGAAACCCTTGGTCGTGCCGGACGAAATCAGCGCATCGACCCGCAGCGTGTTGGAGCCGCTGACGTTGATCGAATTGTTGTCGTTGAAAGCGATGCCGCCCACGCCGCCGACGCCACCGCTGATGGTGGCCGTCACGGAATTACCGGTCAGCAGGTCGTTTTCGACGGTGAGCGAGCCGTTGACGAACAGCGTGCCGCCGTGGGTCTCGATGGCACCGCCGCGCATCGTGATCGAGCCGAGCGTTTCGGCCGGAGTGTAGGCTTGGGCGAGCTCGAGACGGCCATCGGAGTTGATGGTGATCGCGGCGGTGTCGGAAATCTGCTCGCTGTAGTAAACACGGACAGTCGCGCTGCCGTCGCGTGAGGTTGCCCCGTCGAGGTAGGTGGCGTCGCCATCGCCGATAGTAAGCGAGCCGAGGATCGCCGTGTTGGGCTGCCCACTCACCGAGGTGGTGAAGAGCTCCAAGGTGCCGCTCTTCACATCGGTGGCGCCGGTGTAGTAATTGCGATCGCCTCCGAATTGAACGGTGCCGCTGGACTCGATGACGACGCTGCCGGTGTCACCGCCGGCTTTGCCGACCTGGTTCATGATGCTCACGTTGCCGGTGCCGCTGATCGTGAGCGTGTTCCCGTTCAATCGCAGGGCGGTGGGGGCGTATTGGATATACGGTCCAATGAACAGAGTGTCCTCTAGCGCGGACGTCGCCGAGTTGCGAATCGTGGCGTCGCCCGCGAGCGTGATATTGCCCATCCACGCGCTGTTGCCGGAGATGTTGTTGAGCGCGCCCGAGCCGTTCACGCCGCTGCCGCTCAGCGACATCGTCATGTATTGCTGCGTCTCGTTCGCGGTGTAGTCCCACGAGTCGCGACCGATCAATCCGAGCGTCGCTCCGTTGGCCACGGTCACCACGGTTTTCTCGCTGCTGAGACCGCTGTGATTGCCGAGCGCCGCAAAGCCACCGATTTTCGTCGTGCCGCTCGCGACCAAAGTGCCTTCGTTGACGGTGACGGTCCCGGTGAACGTGTTGTTTCCGCTCACCTGCATCGTGCCCGCGCCGGCCTTGATGATGTTACGATCGCCGCTGCCGGAGTTGATGATGTTGGCGGAAACGTTGAGGTCGGTCGCAGCCGCTCCCTCGGCGACGTTGAAAGTCGTGGAGTAGGCCGCGAGCCCCAGATTGCCGGAGATCGTGGCGCTGGAACTCGAAGCATTGGTCGTGACGCCGCCGCCGCTCGTCGAGAGAGTCAGCGTGCCGGTGCCGGTGGTGACCGTGCCGCCCGTCAAGTTAAGGCCCGAGATGGCGTCGCTGTTGCCGTTCAGGTTGAACACGCCCGACGCGTTACTGATCGTGACGGTCCTGTGGTTCGCGATTTGATCGGAGGCGTCGAGGCGCACCGTGGCCGCGCCGATGGTCAAGTCGCCGCCGATGGCGTTCACGCCGGCATTCTTCGCGAGCACGAGCGTGCCATTGTTCACCGTGGTGAGGCCGCTGTTGCTGTTGGATTCCGATCCGCTGAGGGTCACCGTCCCGCTGCCGCCGATGTTCAGTGCGGCCGCGCCACCGAGCTTGTTGAACTCGAGATTGCCCGCACCCGTCGTCGTGAGTTCGTTGGCGAGGTTGACGGTGCCGGAAAAGGTGAGGGTGCCCGCGTCCGAACCGATCGTGGAGGAACTGTTGAGGTTGACCTGGCCGCCGAGCGTATTGTTACCGGAGATATTGCGGACCGCGCCGGCTCCGCTGATGCCCGAGCCGTTGATGTTAAAGCTCCCGGGGCTGACGGAAATACCACCCGCAAGTTGAAGTTCGGCGCCGGCGGAAACGCTGCTGTTGTAGATACCACTCGTGCCGAGGGCGGAGTTGTTCTGCAGGCGGAGCGCGCCTTCGGTGACCGCGACGGGCCCGGTGAACGTGTTGGCTCCGCTCAAGACCAAGGTGCCGCTGCCGGCTTTAGTGAAGGTGGCGTGGTAGTTGTTCGAAACGACGCCGGAGATCGTCGTAAGCCCAGAGTTATCCACCGTGATCGTGCGGGCACCGCCACCCAGGCTGAAGGCGCCGCTGAAGGTCAGATCGTTGCTCCCACCGATCGAGAAATTACCGCCGACAGTGACGTTGTTGCCGAGCGTGCGGCTGCCGCCGCTCGCGAAGATCGTGCCGCCGTTGATCGTGAGGCCGCCGGTGCCGAAAGCGTTGTTGTGGCCTGCGCCGAGGGAGCCGGCAGAGAGCGTGGTGCCGCCGGAGTAGGTGTTGTTCCCGCTTAGCACGAGCGTGCCGGCGCCGTCCTTGGTGAGCGAGCCGGTGCCCGAGACGACACCGGAAATCGTGGTGAGGCCGGAGTTGGCGACCGTAATGGTGCGGCCGCTGGAACCGAGCGCGACGCTGCCCGTGAGCGTCAGATCGTTGCTCCCGCCGATCGCGAAGTTGCCGCCGACAGTGACGTTGTTGCCGAGCGTGCGGCTGCCGCCGCTCGCGAAGATCGTGCCGCCGTTGATCGTGAGGCCGCCGGTGCCGAAAGCGTTGTTGTGGCCTGCGCCGAGGGAGCCGGCAGAGAGCGTGGTGCCGCCGGAGTAGGTGTTGTTCCCGCTTAGCACGAGCGTGCCGGCGCCGTCCTTGGTGAGGGATCGAGTGCCAGATCCATTGGAGATCACTCCCGTTACGGTCAGATCGCTCGTGGCGTTCGTGCTGTCGGCAACGGTGAAAGTTCGGTTGGCTCCGAGGGCGACGTTCGTCGCGATCGTGGCACCTTGAGCGTTGTTGCTCGCGTTGTAAGTGACGTTGCCGCCCAGCGTGAGCGTGCCCGTGCCGGTGATGCTCGCCGTCGATCCGGTCGCGCCGCCGCCCATCGTGAGCGCGCCGATTGTCTCGCTATAGCTGCCTAGGGCCAATGTGCCGTCGAAGATGTTAACGGCCACCGCGGGGAGGGCGGCCGCACCGAGAGTCAGGGTTCCGCCCGCGGCGCTGGCGCTGCCGATATTGATCGCACCGGAGAAATTGTTGTTCGTGTTCGAGATCGTCAGATTTCCGGTGCCGAGCTTGGTCAAACCCACCGTTCCGGAGAGTTTTACGCTAATCGTGGCATTGAACGCGTTCGTGTTGATCGTGCCCTCATTCGCCAAGGTGATCGTGGCGTTGTTGTGCGTTCCCGAAATCGTATAGCCACTCGTGTCGAACGTGATGCTGCGAGTCGTGATGTTGGAGTTGCCGATCGTGACGGTGCCCGCAGTCCCGCCGAAAACGGCGTGATTGTTCGTTCCTGACCATGTCTGGTGGGACGTTCCGGAGGTGACCCACGCATTATTCTTCGTCCATGCCGCGCTGCCTCCATTGGCTGTCCCGCTCGCGTCTGCATCCCAATAGAGCGTCGTCTGCGTGAAACTCAGCGGCGCGATTGCCAGCACGCCGAGTAGACATGCGACGCTCCGCCGAAAAAGACCTGACGATCGCATGTGCGTGGACTGCGCACGGGGCAGTGTGTAGGGCTGGAGCATGGCCGGATGCGTTTGAGCAAATCATTAGCTCTCAGCCGGTCAATGGGAAAATAGGGTGATGCCCCTAGTTCTACTCCGGGCAGTCACCTAACTGACCATGCGATCAACGTGAACGGTCGATCAGCGAACGTATCATATTAGATAAAAACATGTTATCTCGACAAACCCGCCCGAGTGCTGCTTCCGCTGCATCGCTCTCGGCGCGCGACATTTGTCGCGAAACCTCAACGCCATGCACACGCGGGAACGTGAACTTGCCCGCTTTGGCGTCTTTGCCCGCCGTTTTCCCGAGCACGGCTGAGTCGCCGGTCGCATCGAGGATGTCGTCAGTGATTTGAAATGCGAGGCCGAGGTGCCGTCCACATTCGCGCAGGCTCTTGCGGTCTTCTGCGTTTGCGCCGCCGACGATTCCGCCGAACTCGAGTGCGCACTCGATCATCGCGGCCGTTTTCTGCGCGTGGATGAATTGTAGTTCTTCGGCGGATACATCCGCTTTGCCCTCGGCCAGCAGGTCGGCCATCTGGCCGCCGATCAATCGCCGGCTGCCCGCCGCTTCGGCGAGCACGCGCGACAGTGAATGCGCGAGGGTGGGGTCGTCGGCGTATTCCTCCGCGAGGAGCGCAAACGCGTGCGTCAGCAGTGCGTCGCCCGCCAGCAGCGCCGTCGCCTCGTCAAACGCCCGGTGCGCGGTCGGACGCCCGCGTCGCAGGTCGTCGTTGTCCATGCAGGGCAGGTCGTCATGGATCAGTGAATACGTGTGCAGGCACTCGATCGCGACCGCCGCGGGCAGAGCGCGCTGCGTGGAGGCGCCGAACATCTCGGCCGTGGCCAGCACGAGCACGGGACGCAGCCGTTTGCCTCCGGCCGTCATGCTGTAGCGCATGGCCTCGTGGATCCGGGCGGGACGCGTCGACGCAGGCGGCAGCAATCGTTCGATGCCTGCCTCCACTTCCTTCACCAGACGCTTCAGTTCGGCCGAAAAATCCATGGAGGTTCTGTCGTGCGCGATTTTCCGCACGCCCGCAATGCTCCTGTGCCGTTCGCGGCCAGAAACACACTCGCCAAATTCCGCGCCGCTCCTCATAACGCCGCGCTCTTTTCCTCCCATGCCTACCTACGATTACGCATGTCCGAAGTGCGGCCATACGTTCGAGCAGTTCCAATCGATGCGCGACGAGCCGCTGAAGAAGTGCCCGAAGTGCAAGAAGGCCGGTGTGAAGCGCCTCATTGGCGGCGGAGCCGGCTTGATCTTCAAGGGCACGGGCTTCTACATCACCGACTACAAGAAGTCGTCCTCCAAGCCCGAGGGTGGAGGCGACAAGTCGGGCGCCAAGAGCGACACCAAAACGTCGTCCAACTAAAACCCACCTCATGAGCACCAAGAACTCCGCCGCGTCAGGACCCAGCTGGACCGAGGTCATCCTCGGCGCTCTTTTCGCCATCCTGCTCGGTGCCGCGCTCGCCGCGGTGTTCCTGGTGCTCAAACCCGTCCAGGTCGCGAAAACGCCGCCCACGGACGAGGAGCGCAAAGCCGGCGAAGTTTACTTCATCGAAGGCTCCCGCAACGCGCCGAGCCTCCGCGCGCTCCAGGAAAAACAAGCCGCCTTTTTTGCCGGCCAGTCCGTCCAATTTACCGAGGACGAACTTAATTTCCTCCTCGCGCCCGCCGCCGCCAAACCGCCCGCGACCGAAGGCAAAATGGTTTCGGCCGGCACGCCCAACTTCCGCGTCGCCGACGATCTCTTGCAGATCGGTGTGCCGCTCAATCTCGACGTGCTCGGCTACAAGCCGACCGTCATCACGCAGGTCCGCGGCTCGTTCGTTCGCAGCGACAACGTGTTCGTCCTTGAACCGGGCGAGTTCTACATCGGTTCCTTGCCTCTGCACCGCATCCCTGGTGCCGCGTCGTTTGTCCTGAAAAAGTTGATACGCTCCGCCACCGTGCCCGAAGAGGCCGCCGTCGCGTGGGGCAATCTCTCGGACGTTCGCGTGGAGGGCCGCGCGCTCCACCTCACGGTGCCCTGAGGCTCGACTCGAGCCGCACCTTGGCTCGACGTGGTCCGCACCGGGTCGCGACCGTGTCCGGACCTTGGCGCGCCCCGGTGCGCACTGTGTCCCGAGTCGGTGCGCAACGGGTCCCGACTCCGTGCGGACATTGCTGCAAGTCGATGCGCACCTGGGCGGGAGTTGGGTTAAGTTCTTGCTCCGCGTTTCGCGCGCCCGGAAAACGATGCGGTGTCCAGAAAGCTGAAGAACATCGGCATCGTCTCGTTGCTCACGAGCGTGTCGCGCGTGCTCGGACTCGCCCGCGATCAGCTCGGTGCCGCCATCTTCGGCGCGAGCGAGCTCAACTCGGCTTTCATCACGGCGTTCAGCTTGCCGAATTTGTTTCGTCGCCTGCTGGGTGAGGGCGCGCTCACGGCGGCGTTTGTGCCGACGTTGCAGGAGGAGTTGCACGAGCGCGGACGTGCGGGCGCGTTCGAGTTGTTGAGCAAGGTCACGTCGTGGCTGCTGCTCGTCACGGGCGGGTTGTGCGCGGTCGCGATGGTGCTCTTCGGCCAGTCTCGACTGCTGCCAGGACACGAATCGAAGTGGTATCTCGCGGCCGATCTCTCGGTGTGGCTGTTTCCATATCTCGCGATGATCTGTCTCGCGGCCGCGCTCAATGCCACGCTCAACGTGTTCGAGCGTTTCACCGAGCCGGCGTTGTCGCCGATCTGGCTCAATCTCTCGATGATCGCGTCGCTCGGCGGCATCGGCTGGCAGGTGGCGGAGACCGATCTCGGGCGCATGCAGTGGCTCTGCGCGGGCGTGCTCGTGGGCGGTGCGCTGCAACTCGGTGTGCCGGCGGGCGTGCTCATGCGCGAAGGCTGGCGGCCGCGATTGGATTTCGGGTTGTCGCCGCGCGTGAAGACGATCGCGGCGTTGATGGCGCCGGGGCTTTTCGGCACGGCGATTTATCAGATCAACGTCTATATCTCGCGGCTCTTCGCGTTCTCGATCGATGAGGCGTCGGCCA
The DNA here is from genome assembly GCA_024707325.1 of Opitutus sp. Lineage (GTDB taxonomy): Bacteria > Verrucomicrobiota > Verrucomicrobiia > Opitutales > Opitutaceae > Opitutus. The sequence continues at coordinate 2,504,098 of JANPZY010000001.1, forward strand.
CGTTGCTGTTTTATGCGAATCGTCTGATGGAGCTGCCGATCGGCGTGTTCGCGATCGCGGTGGCGACGGTCGTGTATCCGCTGATCGCGCGACACGCGGCGGAGAAAAATCACGCCGCGATGGCCGATGATTATCGCAAAGGCGTGCGGCTGATTCTTCTCATCAACATCCCTGCTGCGGCGGGACTCGCGCTCCTGAGTGAACCGATCGTGCGCGTGCTGTTTCAACACGGCCGCTTCGGCGCAGACGACACGCGCGCGATGGCGCCGCTGCTGGCGTTGTTCGCGGTGGGCATGCCGTTTTTCTCCGTGGTGAGTCTGACCACGCGCGCGTTCTACGCGATGAAGGACACGGTGACGCCGGTGAAGATCGCGACCGTGAGCTTCGTCGTGAATGTAGGGCTGAGCTGGATACTGAAGGACGTGCTCGGCGCGCCGGGTCTCGTGCTCGCGAGCACCACGGCGGTGCTCGTGCAAACGTGCGTGCTCCAGCGGCTGCTTGCGCGTCGACTCGAGGGCATGCGTTTCGGCGCGTTGTGGTCCGCGATCGGCAAACTGCTCGTCGCCACGCTTGTCATGAGCGCGGTGGTGGGTGGCGGTTGGGTGGGGCTGCGCACCGTGATCGAGGGACGCGCGGCGGACGTCGTGGCGTTGGCGACGCTGATTCCCGCCGGCGTGGCGAGCTACGCGGCGATGTTGTGGGTGTTGCGCGTGGAAGGTTTGGAAGAAGTCACGGAGCTGCTGAAACGTTTCCGACGGAAACGCGCGAGAACTGGAGGCGGGACAAACATGAAGTGGAGACCGGACTGGTTTGTGATCGGGATGGGCGTGGCGATCGTGCTGGCGTGGATCGCGCCGGAAGCAGGCGCGAGCGGTGGCTGGTTGCACGCGGATCTGCTGAACAAGATCGGCGTGGCGCTCGTGTTTTTTTCTGAGCGGCCTCTCGCTGTCGTTTGCCGATTTGAAACAAGGCACGCTGCGGTGGCCGTTGCATCTCGTGGTGCAGGTGAGCGTGTTTTTGGTGTTTCCGCTCGTGGGCATCGCGGCGCTCTGGCTCGTGGGTGATGCGCTGCCGCACGCGTTGAGTGCGGGATTTTATTTTCTGTGCGTGTTGCCTTCGACCGTGTCGTCGTCGGTCGCGCTCACGGCTGCGGCGCGCGGCAATGTGCCGGCGGCGGTGTTCAACGCCACGATGTCGAGTCTGCTCGGCGTGTTCATTACGCCGCTGTGGGTGAGCTGGCGCTTGCAGGCGTCGGGGCAGGCGATGCCACTGGGCGAGGTGATTCTCGATCTCGTGCTGTGGTTGCTCGTGCCGCTCGCGCTGGGGCAGGGGAGCCGGTTGTTTTTGCGCGAGTGGGCGCAGCGGAATCGTGGTTGGCTGAAATACGTGGATCGCGTGACGATCCTCGTGATCATTTACACGTCGTTCTGCGATTCGGTGGCGGGCGGCGTGTGGCGCGATCAGCGCGCGGTGGATTTGATTGCGGTGGTGGTGGGATCGCTCGTGCTCTTTGTCGTTTTGATGCTGATCGTGCGCGCGGCGAGTCGGGCGCTGGGCTTCAACGCGGCGGATCGCATCACGGCGATGTTCTGCGGATCGAAGAAGAGCATCGCGCAGGGCGTGCCGATGGCGCGTTTGATTTTTGGCTCCGACCCGCATGTTGGTCTGATGCTCGTGCCGCTCATCGTGTATCACCAACTGCAGCTCATCCTCTGCAGCGTGCTGGCGGAGCGGTGGTCGAAGCGAAAGGACGAATCATGAACGACAAACCTCCTGTCACCGTTTGGCACAATACCGCCGCGCAGCGCTACGAAGCGACCGTCGACGGGTTTCTCGCCGAGTGCGATTACGTGCGCGAGGGCGGGCGCCTCGTGCTCACGCACACGTATGTGCCGCCGGAGATGCGCGGACGCGGCATCGCGGAAGTGCTCGTGCGTGCGGCACTCGATGATGCGCGCGCGGAGGGTAGCAAAGTCGTGCCCGCGTGCTCTTACGTGGCGACGTTCATAAAACGCCACGCTGAGTATCAGTCATTACTCGCCTAAGCGGCGGCGGCGTATCGCCTAACCTCGGGCGATTACGTAATTTTCAAAATCGCCCTTGAAGTTTACCAGATGGTCAACTAAAGTCTGGTCATCATGGGAAGAACATCTGACGCCGACGAGCGGTTGAAAGACGCCGCACTCGCTCTCATCTGGGAGGAGAGTTACGGCGCGGTCACAATCGACGACATCTGCAAACGCGCTGACGTAAAGAAGGGGAGTTTCTACTACTTCTTCGATTCAAAGGCCGATCTCGCGGTAGCAGCGTTTGAGAAACTTTGGGAAACGGATTGGAAGCCGACGCTCGATCGGGCGTTCTCGCCGTCCGTGCCGCCTTTGCAGCGTTTCATCGATTACTTCAAGAACCTGCACGCCCGCCAGGCCGAAGCGAAAGTTAGGCTCGGCAAGCTCTTGGGTTGTCCTGCCTGCGCCATCGGTTCCGAGGTCTGCACGCAGGGATGAGATCAAGGTCGCGGACAAGATTCGCGAGATGATGATGCGGAAACGTCGCTACTACGAATCCGCCATCCGCGACGCCGTCGCCGAGGGCGCGATCGAGCCCTGCGATCCCGCGCAAAAAACGAGCGCGCTTATGGCGCTCATCGACGGTCTGCTGAGCCAGGCCCGCATCATGAACGATCCCGAGCCGCTCCGGGCACTGCCGGCTCTGGTGCTCGATCTGCTCCGCCCCATCAAACCTGTTTCCGCCACCACCTGACGTTTTTTCCACCTTCAACTCAATCACAGCGCACCTTCACCACGTGCGCTTTTTTGGGACCCAAATACTAGCTAAATAGTCAACTACTGCCGCGATCCGCCTCCACATGAAAACCATTTTCACTCCTCTCACCACAACCACACCTTCCGCGACGGCTCTCCGTGCGCGTTCACCTCGCTTCTCGTCCACGGCCATGCGTCCCGTCTCGGGTTCTTCGCTTCTGGGCGATCCCCGTCTCGACCGCGCCGGCCGCGGTGCCAGCCCGCTTTGGAATCGCTCGCTGCTCGATCGTCTCCAGACGCCGCTCACGCGCTATCACGACTGATCGCGAGTTCCTCTGCCACCTTCCCACACACTCCACACATCCGATCCTCGTTGCAATGAACACTCAGGCTAATGCTTCGGCCCGTTCCGCTCCGTCCCGCTTCCGCTGGGCGATCGCGGGCGTTGCCAGTCTCGTTCTCGCCGGTGGCGCGCTCACGCTCGCCCTCGCTGAGTCCTCCGACTCCTCGTCGTCCACGTCTTCAACCGCGGCTGCCCAGCCGCCGCCTCCCAAGGTCACCATCGCTCCGGTGGAGCAGAAAACCATCACCGCCTACGAAGAATTCACCGGACGCGTGGAGGCGACCGAAACGGTCGAACTGCGCGCCCGCGTGTCCGGACATCTTGAGCACGTCCACTTCCAAGCCGGCGAAGTGGTGAAGGCGGGCGATCTGCTCTTCACCATCGATCCGCGCTGGTATCGGGCGCAGTTCGATCTCGCCAAGGCCCGTGCTGAAGTCGCCGAGCGCGAAGCCGCGCGTTCCGCCGATTTGCTCGCCGCCGACGCGATCTCGCAGGAGGAGGCCGACGCGCGCAAAGCCCGCGCTGCCGAAGCCGCCGCCGCGCTCAGGACCGCCCAGCTCGATCTCGAGCACACGGAGGTCCGTGCGCCGATCACGGGTCGCATCAGCCGCGCGCTGGTCACGCCGGGCAACCTCGTCTCCGGCGCGCCCGGTGGCGCCACGCTGCTCACCACGATCGTGGCGACGGGACCGGCCTACGTTTACGCCGACATCGACGAAGGCACGCTGCTGAAGTTCAACCGGCTCCAGCGCGAAGGCCGTCTCGCGACCGTCAACGGCCGCGTGCCGGTCTCGCTGCAGCTCGCAGACGAGTCGGGGTATCCGCGTCATGGATACATCGAGTCCGCCGACAATCGCGTGAACCCGTCCACCGGTTCGCTCGCGTTGCGGCTCGTGTTTGCCAACGACGATGGCGCGTTGATCCCGGGGCTCTTCGCCCGCGTCCGCATCCCGGTGGGTTCGCCCGAACCGGCGTTGCTGATCAGCGAGCGAGCCATCGGCACGGATCAAAGCCAGAAGTTTGTCCTCGCCGTGGACGAAGACCACGTGGCCGCCTACCGCACCGTCCAACTCGGCGGTAGCGCGGGCACCGGCCAGCGCATCGTCCGCGCGGGCCTCAATCCCGGAGATCGGGTCATCGTCAACGGTCTGCAGCGGGTGCGCCCCGGCATGACGGTCGATCCCGAGTTCGCCGTTTCCTCCAGTCATTCCGTCGCCGCGCGCTGACGTTTCTCGAGTCCACTGAGCCCGGCGTGCGCCCGTAGCGGCGCCGGGCCTACATCCCACTGCTTAAAGACGCGCTCCGCGCGGCTCCTAGCCACTGCTTTGTCCGAAACGGCCGTTCCGCCATGAATCTCTCCGATTTTTTTCATCAAGCGCCCGATCTTCGCCGGCGTTCTTTCCATCATCATCTTCCTCGTGGGCGCGATCGCGATGCTGCGATTACCGATCAGCGAGTATCCCGAGGTCGTCCCTCCCACCGTGATCGTGCGCGCCGTCTATCCGGGCGCTAATCCGGAAAACGATTTCCGAAACGGTCGCCGCGCCGCTCGAGCAGTCGATCAACGGCGTCGAGCACTCGCTCTACATGTCGTCGCAGGCAACGAGCGACGGCGTGATGACCCTCACCATCACGTTCAAGATCGGCACCGATCTCGATAACGCGCAGGTGCAGGTGCAAAACCGCGTCGCGCAGGCGTTGCCGAAACTGCCCGAGGAAGTGCGACGCCTCGGCGTCACCACCACGAAGGCGTCGCCCGATCTGTTGATGGTCGTTCACTTGTCGTCGCCCGATCGGCGTTACGACGACATCTACATTCGCAACTATGCCACGCTGCAGGTGCGCGACGTGCTCGCGCGACTCGATGGCGTGGGCGACGTGCGCATCTTTGGCTCCGGCGACTACGCAATGCGTGTGTGGCTCGATCCGCACAAGGTCGCCGCCAAAGGCCTGACGGCGTCCGAAGTCGTCGCCGCGATCCGCGAGCAAAATGTCCAGGTCGCCGCCGGCGGAGTGGGGCAGCAGCCTGCGGCCGGTCCCGTCGACACGGAGTTTCTCATCAACGCACAGGGCCGCCTCGCGACCGAGGAAGAGTTCGGTGAGATCGTCGTGAAAACCGGCACCAACGGCGAACGCGTTCAACTCCGCGACATCGCTCGTCTCGAACTCGGCGCGGCGGATTACTCGCTGCGTTCGCTGCTCAACAACAGCCCCGCGGTCGCGATTCCGATTGCGCAGCGCCCCGGTTCCAACGCCATCGCGACGTCCGATGCGGTGCGGCGCACAATGGCCGAGCTGAAGGAGAACTTCCCGGAAGGTCTCTCCTACAACATCGTCTACGATCCCACGATTTTCGTGCGCAACTCCATCAAGGCCGTCGTGCACACGCTGTTCGAGGCGATCGTGCTCGTCGTGCTGGTGGTGATCCTGTTCCTGCAGACGTGGCGCGCGTCGATCATCCCGCTGGCCGCGGTGCCGGTGTCGCTCGTCGGCACGTTTGCGGTGATGCATGCGCTGGGCTTCTCGATCAACGCGCTCTCGCTCTTCGGTCTCGTGCTCGCAATCGGCATCGTCGTCGACGACGCGATCGTGGTCGTCGAAAACGTCGAGCGAAACATCGCGCTCGGACTTTCGCCCATTGAGGCAACCAAGCGCGCGATGCGCGAGGTCACGGGACCGATCATCGCGACGGCGCTCGTGTTGTCCGCGGTGTTCATTCCGACCGCGTTCATCAGCGGACTCACCGGACAGTTCTATAAGCAGTTCGCGATCACGATCGCGATTTCGACGATCATTTCGGCGTTCAACTCGCTCACGCTTTCGCCCGCGCTCAGCGCGCTGCTGCTGCGCGATCACGACGCGCCGAAAGACTGGCTCACGCGCGGCATGGACTTCGCGTTCGGCTGGTTCTTCCGTCCGTTCAACCGCTTCTTCGATTGGGCGTCGCACAAATACTCCAGCGCCGTCGCCCGGATTCTCCGGTTTTCCGTCATCGCGCTCGTGCTTTACGCCGGCCTGCTCGGCAGCACCGCGTGGCTCTTCAAGTCCACGCCGACCGGCTTCGTGCCGACGCAGGACAAGCAATACCTTGTCGCGTTCGCGCAGCTTCCGTCGGCGGCGTCGCTCGATCGCACCGATGCCGTGATCCGCCGCATGGGCGAGATCGCGCTGAAGCATCCGGGCGTCGCCAACGCGATCCAGTTCCCCGGTCTGTCGATCAACGGCTTCACGAACTCGTCCAACAGCGGCATCGTTTTCGTGGGTCTCAAGTCATTCGAAGAGCGCGAGGGCCCCGGTCTCGGGGGCGCGGAAATCGCCGCTCAACTCCAGCGTGAGTTCGCGGACATCCAGGACGCGTTTATCGCGATCTTCCCGCCACCGCCTGTGCAAGGCCTCGGCACCATCGGTGGTTTCAAGCTCTACGTCGAAGATCGCGGCGACAACGGCCTCGATGCGCTCTTCGGCGCCACGCAGGGGCTGATCGCGAAGAGTCGTGAGACGCCCGAACTCGCGGGCCTCTTCTCGAGCTTCACGATCAACACGCCGCAACTCGACGCCGACATCGACCGCACCAAGGCGAAACTCATGGGCGTGCCGCTGCAAAATCTCTTCGAGACGATGCAGATCAACCTCGGTTCGCTCTACGTGAACGACTTCAACCGCTTCGGTCGCACGTATCAGGTCATCACGCAGGCCGACGCGCAGTTCCGCTCTCGTCCGGAGGACATTGTTCAACTGAAGACGCGCAACAACGCGGGCGATCTGGTGCCGCTCGGCTCGCTCGTGCGCGTCAACGAGACCTACGGCCCCGATCGCGTGATGCGCTACAACGGCTATCCCGCCGCCGAGATCAACGGCGCGCCCGCGCCGGGCTTCAGCTCCGGCCAGGCCGAGGCCGCGATGGAGCGTCTCGCCCGTGAAAATCTGCCGAAGGGCATGATGCTCGATTGGACCGAGCTCACATATCAAAAGATCATCGCCGGCAACACAGGCGTGCTCGTTTTCCCGCTGAGCATCCTGCTCGTGTTCCTCGTGCTCGCCGCGCAATACGAGAGCTTCCGGCTCCCGTTCGCGGTCATCCTCATCGTGCCGATGGCGCTGTTCTCTGCGTTCGTCGGACTCTGGCTCACACAGGGTGAGAACAACATCTTCACGCAGATCGGCCTGATCGTGCTGATCGGTCTCGCGGCGAAAAACGCGATCCTGATCGTCGAGTTCGCCGTGAAGCGTCGCGAAGAGGGCGCGAGCATCACCGACGCCGCGCTCGAAGCCGCACGGCTCCGGTTGCGGCCGATCCTGATGACGTCGATCGCGTTCATCGCGGGCGTGTTTCCGCTCGTGGTGAGCACCGGCGCCGGCGCCGAAATGCGCCGGGCGATGGGTGTCGCCGTCTTCGCCGGCATGATCGGCGTCACGCTCTTCGGCCTGTTCTTCACGCCGGTGTTCTACGCGGTGCTCGAACGCATCGGCGCACGCAAACCCGCGCCCGCGCTCCCTTCGACCGTGGCCGCGGAAAATATCTGAAAAGGAGTTCTGCTTATGAAATCGAAGACTTCGTTTTCACTGCGGCGATCTCGCTCCGTGCTGTTTGCCGCCCTCGCGTTGTTCGGCGCGACCGCGGCGTTTGGTCGCACGCTGCCGCAGGATCTCGATGATCCTGTGGTGGCGGTGAACGGCTCGGCGATCGAGACGCTGTGGCAGGGTGGGGCGATCGGCATCGCCGATCGTGAAGCCCGCGACCTCTTTGTCGGACTTGAGGCGCGTCTGCGCCCGAGTTGGCACGGCATTCGGCCTTGGGCTGGCCTCACGCTGGTCGATTCCGGCGCGTGGTTCTCCGGCGCCGGATTGATCTACGATATCGAGCTGACGCCGCGCATGCGGCTCACGCTCGGCAGCGGCCCGTTCTACTACGCCGACGGCAACCGCGGCTGGGATTTGGGTTACGACCTCGAATTCTACTCCTTCGCCGAACTCACGTGGCAATGGCGCCGCGACCTGCGTCTCGGCTTTCGCGTGGGCCATCTCTCCAACGCGGGACTTGGCCGCCGCAATCCCGGCACGGAGACGCTCGGTTTGGTCGTCTCCATCCCTCTCGACCGGCTCGTCGCCGGCAACCTCTAGACTGCGCAACGCACTTTGTGATGAAATCTCTTCTTCTTTTTTCGCTCTCCGCTTCGCTTGCCTTCGCTGGCTTGCCCAGCGTGGGGCCTGACTATCACCGACCCGACGTCACCTCGCCCGATGCGTATCGGGATGCTGAATACGCCGGACCGTGGAAAGTTGCCACGCCGAGCGACGAACTCGCCCGCGGCGAATGGTGGCGGCTGTTTTCCGATCCCGTGCTCGACGAACTCCAACGTCGTGCACTCGCTGGAAATCTCGATCTCCAAGCTGCCGCCGCCCGCGTCGAACAGGCTGCCGCCGCCGCCGGCATCGCCCGCAGCGCCTACTGGCCGCAGATCGCGGCGGATCCATCGCTCGTGCGCGAGCAGACTTCACGCACGACCGACAACACGCTGCCGAATGCGCGGACGACGACCTATCGCGCGCCGCTCGTGGCATCGTGGGAACTCGATCTCTTCGGTCGCGTGCGCCGACTTTCCGAGAGCGTGCGAGCGGAGGCCGACGCTGCGTTTGCGGTGTTTGAATCCTTGCGGCTGGCGCTCACCTCGGAAGTTGCCGCGAACTATTTCTCGCTGCGTGCTGCGGACCGCGAACGCGAGATCGTCGAGCAAAACATCGTGCTTCGCCGACGCGCGCTGGAGTTGGTCCAATCCCGGCGCACATCGGGGACCGGGTCGGACCTCGATGTGGCTCGAGCCGAGGCGGAACTTGCCTCGACTCAAGCCGAACTCAGCGCCGTCTCGCGCCAGCATGAGGCGCTGCACAATGCGCTCGCGGTCCTGACCGGCGAAGCCGCGAGCACGTTCGTGTTGCCCGCTCGCGAAGCGATACCCGCGATCCCGCGCGTGCCGGTGGGATTGCCCTCGGACTTGCTCGAGCGTCGTCCTGATGTCGCGGCAGCCGAGCGCGCCTTGATGGCGGCCAATGCGCGCATCGGCGTGGCGAAGGCGGCGTTTTTTCCCGCGATCTCGCTCACGGGCAGCGCGGGTTACGCGAGCGGCGACATCGACTCGCTTTTCCGCTCGGATTCGCGCGCCTGGTCAATCGGGCCGAGTCTTTACCTGCCGATCTTTCAAGGCGGTCGCAATCGCGCCAATCTCGCGCGCAGTCGCGCGGCCTACGAAGAGAGCGTCGCGCAATTTCGCCAGCGTGTGCTCGTCGCGTTCCGCGAAGTGCAGGACGCACTCACGGCGGCGCGTTTGCTCGACGACGAACGTGCTGCACAGGAGCGCGCTTCCACCTCCGCCCGACGCGCGGTGCAGCTCGCGACGCGCCGTTACGACGCCGGCTACGTTTCTTTCCTTGAAGTGCTCGATGCGCAGCGCACCGCGCTCGCGGCCGAGCGGGCTACTGCACAGCTCGAGGCCCAACGGCTCAATGCGAGCGTCGCGCTCCTGAAAGCGCTCGGGGGTGGCTGGCACGCCGAACACCTCGGCCAGGCCGTCGCACGCAACTGAGCCATCCCATTCCTCGCCCGTCCCTCCACCTAACATCCACCGACATCATCATGTCCTACTCACTCAAAAACAAAGTTGCGCTGGTCACTGGCGCTTCAAAAGGTATCGGTGCCGCGATTGCGAAGCATCTCGGCGCCGCTGGCGCGTCTGTCGTCGTCAACTATTCGTCGAGCCGCACGGCCGCGGACCGCGTCGTCAACGAGATCACCTCGGCCGGCGGCAAAGCCATCGCGGTGCAGGCCGACGTCTCGAAACCCGACGAGGTGGTTCGTCTGCTCGCCGAAACGAAAGCCGCTTACGGTAAACTCGACGTGCTCGTGAACAATGCGGGCGTTTACGAATTTGGCGCGCTTGAAGAGATCACGGTCGATCATTTCCAGCGGCAGTTCGGACTCAACGTGCTCGGACTTCTACTCACGACGAAGGAGGCGGTGGCGTTGTTTCCCGCCGAAGGTGGCAGGGTGATCAACATCAGCTCGGCTATCACACGCCTCAATCCGCCGCACACCGCCGTTTACACGGCGACGAAGGGCGCGGTCGATTCGATCTCTCGTGTGCTCGCGAAGGAGCTCGGGCCCCGGAAGATCCGCGTCAACGCGATCAATCCGGGGCTCGTCGAAACCGAAGGCACGCACACCGCGAGCATCATCGGTTCCGATATGGCGACGGGCGTGATCGCTCAGACGCCGCTCGGCCGCATCGGCCAGCCCGACGACATCGCCAAGGCCGTCGTGTTTATCGCCTCGGACGAGGGCGGCTGGATTACCGGCGAGGTCATCAACGTTTCCGGCGGCGCATAACCTGGCGAGGATCACGCCGCCGGTGGTGGAGCCCGTCGTTTGCGGCGGGCGAGCGCAGGGATGTCACCCGCCTGTCTCGGACGATAGGCTCCACCTTTTCCTGCCAGTCGCTGGCAACGCCGTTCGTTCTGCCTTCAATCTCCGCGTCGTTTAACAAACCACAACCACACCTCCCACGATGAAACGCAAAGCCTCCGCGGTCTGGCGCGGCGACCTCAAATCCGGTCGCGGCACGATCTCCACCGAAAGCACGGTCCTCAACGAAACGCAGTATTCGTTCGGCACTCGTTTTGAAAATGGTCCCGGCACAAATCCCGAAGAGCTGATCGGCGCCGCGCACGCGGGCTGTTTCAGCATGGCGCTCTCCGCCGAGCTCGGCAAAGCGGGCTTCATGCCTGAGTCGATTCGGACGACGGCGACCGTGACGCTCGAAAACCATCCGCAGACGAGCTGGACCGTCACCCAGGTTCACCTCGATCTCACCGCTTCGGTGCCGAATCTCTCCGCCGAAAAATTCCAGGAGATCGCCAACGCCGCGAAAGCCGGTTGTCCGATCTCCCGTTTGCTTAAAGCCGAGATATCGCTCGATGCGCGGCTCGCCTGAGCCTTCGTCGCGCGAACTCGACTCACGCTCATCACTCACGCGCGCGCGGGGCGCGGCCCGCAAGCCGTCGCCCCTCGCGTGCCCCTCTCTCCACGTCCGATGGATCGCGTCCTGCGGGGAGCGCGAACGTCGGCGGGAGCTAAACTGCCAACCATCCTCATTTTTCTCCGCCGCCTGGTCGCCGATTGCGAAAGCGATCGGACCTGATTCCGTCCCGACTTCCATGCCACACCTGTTCGACCCTTTCACCGTCAAGTCCGTCACGTTGCGTAATCGCATCGGCATTTCGCCGATGTGCCAGTATTCGGCCCGCGACGGTCTGGCCAACGACTGGCACCGCGTCCATCTCGGCGCCCGCGCGCTCGGCGGCGCCGGCCTCGTGATCGCGGAGGCAACCGGCGTGTTGCCCGAGGGGCGTATCACACCTGCGGATACGGGAATTTGGAATGACGCCCAGGCGGAGGCCTTTGCGCCCATCACGGCGTTTCTCAAGCAGCACGGCTCCGTGGCCGGTATCCAAATCGCGCACGCGGGACGCAAGGCCGGTGCCGCCGTGCCGTGGGAAGGCGGCGATCATCTCGCCGATCGCAAAGGCGGCTGGACGCCCGTCGCGCCGAGCGCGATCGCGTTTGGCGACGGTCTGAACAAGATTCCCCACGCGCTCACGCTCGAGGAGATCGCCGCCACGCAGGATGCGTTTGTCGCTGCCGCGAAGCGCGCGCTCGCGGCGGGTTTCGAGTGGCTCGAGATCCACGGCGCGCATGGCTACCTGATCCACGAGTTTCTCTCGCCGCTTTCGAATCACCGCACGGATCAATACGGCGGCAGTTTCGACAATCGTGCGCGCTTCCTCCTCGAGATTACGCGGCGCATTCGCGCGATCTGGCCGGACCATCTCCCGCTCACCGTGCGACTGTCGTGCACCGATTGGGCGGAGGGCGGCTGGGAGGTGGAGCAAACGATCGAGCTCTGCAAGCGACTGAAAGCTGAGGGCGTCGATCTGATCGATTGCAGCACCGGCGGTTTGGTCCCGCACGCGAAGATTCCCGTCGGTCCCGGCTATCAGGTGCCCTTCGCGGATCGCATTCGCCGCGAAGCGCAAATCGCGACGGCGGCGGTCGGCTTGATCACCGAGCCGAAGCAGGCTGATGCGATCATCGCGCAAGGACAGGCCGATCTGGTGCTGATCGCCCGCGAATCGCTGCGCGATCCCAACTGGCCGCTGCGTGCGGCGCGTGCGCTCGGCCACGCGGCGGCGTTGCCTCCGCCGGTGCAGTATGCGCGTGCATGGTAACCTGATCTCCGCTCAGCTTCGACTTTGATATGACTCCTGTTTCTCCAGAAACCGTGACCTCCGCTCTCGAATGGCGCTATGCCACGCGCAAGTTCGACCCGGCGAAAAAAATCGCACCGTCGGTTTGGTCGGCGTTGGAGCAGGCGATGGTCCTCTCGCCGTCCTCGATCGGTCTGCAGCCGTGGAAGTTTCTCGTGATCACCGATCCCGCTGTGCGGGAGAAACTGCATCCCGCCTCGTGGAATCAGGCGCAGGTGCTCGATGCGTCGCACTTCATCGTGTTCGCCGTGCGCAAAAATCTCGATGCGGCTCACGTCGATCGCCACGTGCAGCGCATGGTCGAGGTGCGCGGGGGAACGGTGCAGGATCTCACGAAGTTTCGCGACATGGCCGTGCGCAATCTCGACCAGGCGCGCGCCGAAGGTCGGCTCGATACGTGGCAGTCGCACCAGATCTACATCGCGCTCGGCCAGTTCATGACCGCGGCCGCGCTGCTCGGCGTGGACACGTGCCCGATGGAAGGATTCGAGCCCGAAAAGTTCGACGAAATCCTCGGACTCTCCGCGCAGGGGCTCACGAGCGTCGTCTGCTGTGCGGCCGGTTATCGACTGCCTGACGATCGCTTTGCCGCGATGAAGAAAGTCCGCTTCAAGGCGGACGATGTCATCGTCCGCATCTGATCCACGGCGGGCGCTACGCGAACACTGCAGCGCGCTCGGCTGCATTGAGCTCACGAAATTTTCCCGGTGGCAAATCGCCGAGCTCGAAAGCGCCGATTCGCACGCGCACGAGTCGCAGAGTGGGGTGGCCGACCGCCGCGGTCATGCGACGCACTTGGCGGTTCTTGCCCTCGGTGAGTTCGAGTGCGAGCCAGCAGTCGGGCACGTTCTTGCGTTCGCGAATTGGCGGATCGCGCGGAGGCAGCGCCGGCGCGGGATCGAGGAGACGCGCGCGACACGGACGCGTGCGGAAATCGCCGAGATCGATTCCGCCGCGTTCGAGGCGGGCGAGCGCATCCAGACTTGGGATACGTTCGACCTGCGCCCAATACTCGCGTCGGTGCGCGTGCTTCGGATCGAGCAGTTGGGTGTTCAACCCGCGTTCATCGCTCAGCAACAGCAAGCCTTCGGAATCGGCGTCGAGCCGGCCGAGCGGATAAATGTTTTTCGGCAAACCAAACTCCGCCAACGTCCGCCACCGCGAGCCAGGCTCGGGCGTGAATTGCGAGAGCACGCCGTAGGGCTTGTGAAACGCGATCAGCATCGACGTTGCGAGGAAACGAATCCCGCTTACCGCTTACAGCCTAAATCCATTTCTCATGCGCGCTGTTCAACTCACCGCCGTCAACCAGCTCGAAATCGCCGAAGTGCCGAACCCCGCCGCGGGTGCCGATGAGGTCGTGATCGATCTCCGCGCTGCGGCGCTCAACCACCGCGATGTGTGGATCAAGCTCGGCCAGTATGCCGGCCTCAAATGGCCGTGCATCCCCGGCTCCGATGGCGCCGGCGTGGTGACGAGTGTCGGCTCCAATGTCTCCCGCGATCTGCTCGGCCGCGAAGTCGTCATCTATCCCGCGCTCGATTGGGGCCCGGAGCAAAAGGCGCAGGATCCTTCGTTCTCCATCATTGGCCTTCCGCGTGACGGAACGCTGGCGCAGCAGATTGTCGTGCCCGCGAAACAGGTTTCGCCCAAGCCCGCGCACTTGTCATGGGAGCAGGCCGCGGCGCTGCCGCTCGCTGGCGTTACGGCTTATCGCGCGGTGATTTTTCGCGCGAAAGTTTCGCGCGGCGAACGCGTGCTTATCAGCGGTATCGGTGGCGGCGTGGCGCTTTTCGCGCTGCAATTTGCGGTCGCCGCCGGCGCTGAAGTCTGGGTCACGTCGAGCTCCGATGAAAAGATCGCGCGCGCGCAGCAGCTTGGTGCGAAGGGCGGCATCAACTACACCGCGCCCGACTGGGCTGCGACCTTGCGCGAGCGCGCGGGCACGTTCGACGTGATCGTCGACAGCGCCGGCGGTGATGGTTTCGAGGCGTTGATCGACGCCGCGGCGCCGGGTGCGCGGATCGTGATCTTCGGGGCCACGCGCGGAAACCCGCCGATTCTGCCGATGCGCAAGGTGTTCTGGCGTCAGCTTTCCGTGCTCGGCAGCACGATGGGTTCGCCCGACGACTGGGCGGCGATGTTGGCCGAGGTGGAGCGCACGAAACTCGTGCCCGTGGTCAGCGATGTGCTCCCGCTCGAGCGCGCCGCCGAAGCGTTCGCGCGGATGGAGCAGGGCGGCCAGTTCGGAAAAATCGTCGTGACGATGTGAACCGCGAACGAACGCAGTAGCGTTCGAATCAATTACACAGAGGACACTGGAGGAGACATAGAGGTCACGGAGACGGATCGGGACTATGAGTCCTGATATTTGGTGACCCCGAGAACATGGGCAGAAACGGGGAAGGTGGATTCTACAGCTGGCTCTGTGATCTCGGTGCCTGCTCCGTGCCCCTGTGTAACCGGACCGGAACGCCAGAACTAACCGGCGTCCATTCGCGGTTCGTGGATCGCCGCGATTACTGCGCGTTTTCCTGAATCTTTTCGCCGGCACGTTCGATGTCTTCGCCGGCGCCTTCCATGGTTCGACATCCGGCGCTGAAGAGCGCGAGGAGAGCACTGACGAGCAAAATCACGGGGTGGAGTTTTTTGTTGTTCATAGCTCCACAACCTACGCACGACGAGCGACTCCGCCATTGGGAGCCGCTCCGTTTCGCGCCATCGGCGTAAAGCTTCCCGCGCCGCCGCAAAGCACCGAGTGGACGCCCCGGCAACCTCCGCGCCGTTCCCAACAAGACCTGCGCAGCCAGGCCGGGCTCGGTGCCCTAGAATCGGCGTATCCGAACTACCATGACGCTCAGCCAACTCGTCGGCACCGTGCCGGCCCTCGTTTTCCCCACCGCCACATTGCTCCAACTCATCCGCATCGTCCGCACACGCTCGGCGGCGGAGGTGAGCGTGTCCACGTGGCTGCTCTTCGGATTCGCGAATCTGTCGCTCTACCTTTACACGGAGCGTTACACCGAATGGCAGGCGATTTCCGGCATGTTGCTCACGTCGATCCTGGATTTCATCATCGTCGCCCTCGCGCTCGCCGCCTTCCGCCGCGAACGCTACGTGGCCGCGCGCCAATCGGCGACTTGATCCGCTCCTCTCACGAAACGGTCCGCACCTTGGCCCGACCCGGGATGGACGTGGGTGCGACATAGACCCCGAAAACACAAAACCCGCTGCTCCTTGCGGAACAGCGGGTTTTAAAGTGGTGGCTCAGCCCGGGATCGAACCGGGGACACGAGGATTTTCAGTCCTCTGCTCTACCAACTGAGCTACCGAGCCACGTGTTGGAAGGGCCAGAGCAAAGGGCCGCGGCGAATTCCGTCAACGGGATTTTCTTCGGTTTTCAAAGCACGTCCTTCGGCAAGCGCGGCATCAGCTTTTTCACGTGCTGAGTTGCATCTCGGTGGCAGACGAGAATCGCGTCGGGCGTCTCCACCACGACGAGGTCTTTCACGCCGAGCAGCGCGATCGTGCGGCCGTTGGAAAACGCGATGTTGTTCTGCGCGTCCTCGGCCACGACATGGCCGCGCAGGGTGTTGCCGGCAGCGTCCTGCGGCAGGTGCGCGGGGATCGCGGTCCAGGTGCCAACGTCGTCCCAATCGTATTCCGCGAGCACGGTTTCGACGCGCGCGGCTTTTTCCATGATCGCGTAGTCGACGGAGATCTTCGGCAGCGCGGGGAAACGTTCAGCGAGAAACGCCGTGGGATCGCCGGCCGGAAAATCGCGCACGAAGGTCGCGAGCTCGGTCGCGTGTTGCTCGGCTTCGCGCAAAAACGAACTCACGCGCCAGATGAACACGCCGGCGTTCCAACCGTAGTTGCCGCTGGCGACATAGCGCTCGGCGGTTTCGGCGTTGGGCTTTTCGACGAAGCGGTTGACCTTGCGGCAGACGCCGCCGCCTGCGGTGTGAGGGAGCGTGTCACCCATTTCGAGATAACCGAAACCGGTGGCGGCGAAACTCGGCTTGATCGCGAACGTGACAAACGCGTCGGACTGCGCGGCGCGGCCGAGCGCGGCGGAGAGTTGGCGCGCGAAGACGGCGTGATTCTCGATTAACGCATCGGCGGGCAGGAGGGCGACGACGGCGTCGGGATTGCGCGCGCGCACGAGACCGGTGGCGAGTGCGGCGGCGGGCGCGGTGTCGCGCTTGGCGGGTTCCGCGATGATTTGCTCGGGTTTGAGAAACGGCAGCGCGTCGCGCGTGCCGGCGAGTTGCGCCTCGTTGGTGAGAACGAAAATGTTTTCGCGCGGGACCACGCCATCGAGCCGCCGCACGGTGTCTTCGACCAGCGTGCGGTCGGAGAACAGTTTCAAGAGGTGCTTCGGCGTGCGCTGCCGGCTCATGGGCCAGAAACGTTCGCCGCTGCCACCGGCCATGATGCAGACGTAGGCGTTAGGATTTTCGGTCATTGCGAATGCCTCGCGATTGTTTGCGCCGCGAGACGAAGGCCAAGCCTGAACGCGGACGCAGGCGTTGGTTCCAGTCGAGCCCGCGTGCGGCGCGGGTTAGGACAGAGTGCGGCTTGAGTCGGGACAAGGTGCGCACCGGGTCGAGCCAAGGTCCGGACACGGTCGCGACAAGGTGCGGACAACGTCGAGCCGGAGTGCGGATCGGGTCGTTCTCTTTCTCGTAATCGTTCTCGTTCTCTTCGGATTGGGCGCTGTGCTGGAGAACGAGAAAGAGAACGATTACGAGAACGATGCGGGGAGGCCCGCGGCTCAGTGCGCGGGCGTCGTGTAGAGGCTCGGTTTCAGGACGCCGATGCAGGGGAGGTTGCGATAGCGCTCGGCGAAATCGAGGCCGTAGCCGACGACGAATTTATCGGGGATGTCGAAGCCGACGAAATCGGCCTGGAAGGGGACTTCGCGGCGCGCCTTCTTGTCGAGGAGCACGCATGAGCGGAGGCTCGCGGGATTGAGGCGGCGGGCGAGCGTGGCGACGAGCGAGAGCGTTTTGCCCGTGTCGAGGATGTCGTCGATGATGAGCACGTCGCGGTTGTGAATATCGAGCGTGAGGTCGGCGACGATCTGCGGAGTGCCAACGGATTTCGTTTTCGCGCCGTAGCTGGTCACGCGGATGCAGTCGAGACGCACAGGGTTGTCGATCTCGCGCATAAGGTCGGCGGTGAACATCACGGCGCCGTTGATGAGCGAAACGATCGTGAACTCGCCGTTGCCATACACGGCCTTGATCTGACGGGCGATCTGACGCACGCGCGCTTTGATTTCGTCCTCCGTGTAGAGGACCGTTTCGAGATCGGGGTGAATGTGGCGGACCGTGGCTGGCGTCTCGGGAACGGACATGGGGCGATGGAGACAAGCGGGGGCGCGCGATGCAATCAGTTCCACGGTCGCGGCGGGTTTATTTTTTTGACTTAGCCCGGGGCGAAATCTTGCTTCTGGCGCCCTCCCGCGCCGCATGATTTCGATCCGCATCGAGAAGCTCACAAAACGATTCGGGGCGGTGACTGCGCTGCATGGCCTGGACCTCACGATCGACGCGGGCGAGTTGTTCTTTCTGCTCGGGCCAAGCGGTTGCGGAAAGACGACGCTGCTGCGCAGCATGGCGGGCTTTTACATCCCGGAAGAGGGACGAATTCTCTTCGGCGAGGAAGACGTGACGAAGCTCGAGCCGCACAAGCGGAACACGGGCATGATGTTTCAGAGCTACGCGTTGTGGCCGCACATGACGGTGGCGGAGAACGTGGCGTTTGGTCTCGAAGAACGAAAGGTGCCGCGTAATGAAATCCAGCGGCGCGTGGGCGAGGCGCTCGAATCGGTGCGCATGGGCGCGTATGCGCTGCGGCGTCCGAACCAGCTTTCCGGCGGACAGCAGCAACGCGTGGCGCTGGCGCGCGCGCTGGTGATTCGCCCGCGGTGCTTGTTGCTCGACGAGCCGCTCTCGAATCTCGACGCGAAGTTGCGGCTCGAGATGCGCACGGAGATCCGGCGCGTGTGCAAAGAGTTTAAGCTCACGACTGTTTACGTGACGCACGATCAGAAGGAGGCGCTCTCGATCTCCGATCGCATGGCGATCCTCGATGGCGGAAAAAATTTTGCAGGTGGGTTCACCGCGCGAGGTGTATCGCCGGCCGACGCACAAGGTCGTGGCGAACTTCATCGGCGAAACGGACTTCATCGCGGGCCGCGTGGTGAGCGCGCACGCGGATCGCGCGATCGTCGCGACCGCGATCGGCGAGTTCGAGGGCGTGTGGGGCAATCCCGCGAAGAAGGCCGCGGCGGTCGACGAAGTGACGCTCTCCGTGCGACCCGAGTGTTGGAAACTCGGTCGCGAAGCGGCGCCGCGCAACAGCGTGCGTGGCCGGATCGGCGAAGCGATTTACCTCGGCGAGGTCGCACAGTATCAGTTCGCGACCAGCGGCGAGACACTGAACATTCTCGAGATGAATCCGCGTTTCATCGAAAACGCGTCGGATGGCGAACTCTACGCGTCGGCGGTGCCGGAAGACGTGGTGGTGCTGACGGAGTGAGGGCGCGATGCTGCAGCGAGCGCTGATATTGGCGGCGTTGGTGGGAATCGTGGCGCTGCCCTTTGTGCTGCGCCCGAGTCATCGCGCCGAAGGCGGTCGCACGGACGACACGCTCGTGATCATCACGCCGCACAACGAGGCGATCCGTCACGAGTTCGCGCGCGGGTTTGCGCAGTGGTATCGTGAGCGCACGGGCCGCACGGTCGCGATCGACTGGCGCGTGATCGGCGGCACGAGTGAGATCAGCCGGTTTCTCGAGTCGGAGTATGTGGCGTCGTTTCGCCTGCTCTGGACGGGAAGGATGAAACGTCCATGGAGTCTCGAAGTGCAGGCCGGTTTTGCCAATGCGCGACTCTCGGCGGATGCGCCCGCGGAAGCTCGAGAGGCGCGGGAAGTGTTTCTCGCGAGCGATGTGAGTTGCGGGATCGATCTGTTTTTCGGCGGAGGAAGTTACGATTTCATCCAGCAAGCCGAAGCGGGGCGACTCGTGCCGACGCGGGTGGTGGAAAACCATCCGGATTGGTTTCGTCCGGACGTGATGCCGGCGGTGTTTGCGGGCGAACCGTTTCGCGACTCGCAGTCACGCTGGATCGGCAACGTGCTGAGCAGTTACGGCATTCTCTACAATCGCGACGCACTGACGCGTCTCGGCATCGAGAACGAGCCGATGCACTGGAGCGATCTCGCTGATCCGCGACTCGTGGGACAGGTTGCGCTCTCGGATCCGACGAAGAGCAGCTCGATCGCGAAGGCGTTTGAAAATCTCATCCAGCAGCAAATGCAGATCCGGCTCGCGGCGCTGCGTCGGGAGTTGCCCGGCGCGAGTGTCGAAGTCCTGGAGCGCCGAGCGGTGGCCGAAGGCTGGATCGCTGGTCTGCAACTGCTGCAACGCATCGGAGCCAACGCGCGGTATTTCACCGACAGCTCGCAAAAGCCGCCGATCGACGTGGCGCAGGGCGATTGCGCGGCGGGCATCTGCATCGATTTCTACGGACGTTCGCAGGCGGAGGTCGCGGCGCTGCGCAGCAAGAGTCGGCCACGGCTGGGCTTCATCAGCCCGCCGGGCGGCACGGTGAGTTCGGTGGATCCGATCGCGATCTTGCGCGGCGCGCCGCATCGCGAAGTCGCGGAAGCATGCATCGAATTCACGCTGTCGCCGGAGGGCCAGAAACTCTGGAATCTGCGTCCCGGCACGCCCGGTGGACCGGAACGCTTCGCGCTGCGGCGTTTGCCGGTGCGGCGCGATTTCTACAAGGACGCGGCCGTGGACGCGTTGCGCAGCGATCCGGGCGTGAATCCGTATGCGGAAGGCGAAGCGCTGGTGTATCGCCCAACGTGGACCGCGGGCGTCTTTCGCGAGATGGCGTTTATCATTCGAGTGATGGCGCTCGATTGCCACGGTGAGCTCGTCGACGCGTGGCGCGCTCTCGACCGTGCGGGTATGCCGGCGGACGCGCTGGCGGTGATGCAGGATCTTTCGCTGGTGAGTTACGATCGCGTGAACGAAGTCATCCGTCCGCGTCTGCGCGCGAAGAACAAGGTCGAGGAGCTGAAACTCGCACGCGAACTCGGCGATGCGTTTCGCGCGAATTATCGCGAAGCGAAGCGGATGGCCGAGCAGCGCGGCGCGGTGGCGGTGAACCGCTGAGCGAAACTGTCGCGCGGTATTTCGCGCCCTGATTTCGGCGGCGGAGCAGGCGAGTAGGTTGACCCTTGCCGAGGAGCGGCAAGTTTGGAGGCGCAACCCCGTCTCCCCATGATGCTGCGTCGCTTCGCTGGTTTGGTTCTCGTTGGAGCAATGGCGTCCTCGGCCGTGGCTTTTGCCGCCGAACGCCCCGAGTGGCAGGATCCCGCTGCCGTGCACCGCGGCGTCGAACCGCCAAGCGCGACGATGGTGCGCTATCCGAACGCGGAAGCCGCGAAGACCTTTGAGACGGCGCGGACGCCGTGGGTGCTTTCGCTCAACGGCGCGTGGAAATACCACTGGTCAGCGACTCCGGCTCAGCGCGTGAGCGGATTCTGGGAGACGTCGTTCGACGATCGGGAGTGGGACTCGTTGCCCGTGCCGTCGAATCCAGAAGTGGAGGGCTATGGCGTGCCGATCTACACGAACATCGCGTATCCGTGGAAGCCGGTGCAGCCGCCGCTGATTCCCGACGACGCGCTGAATCACGTATCGTCGTATCGGCGCACGTTCGAAGTGCCGGCGGAGTGGAGCGGTCGGGAAATTTTTCTTACGTTTCACGGTGTCAGTTCGTTTTTCAAAGTGTGGCTGAACGGAAAGGAACTCGGCTTCAGCAAGGACAGCCGCACGCCGGCGACCTTCCGGCTCACGCCCCATCTCGTCGCGGGCGAAAATCTGCTCGCGGTGGAGGTGTTTCGGTGGTGCGACGGTTCGTATCTCGAGGATCAGGACTTCTGGCGGCTGAGCGGAATTTTCCGCGACGTCGTGCTGTGGTCGGCGGCTGCGGTGCACGTGCGTGATTTCCGCGTGCAGACGAAGCTCGACGCGCAATATCGCGACGCGCAACTCGAGGTGGAAGTCGCGCTACGCAACGATGGCCGCGCGGCTGCGCCGGCGAAGGTAGCGGTGGAGTTGATCGACGACCAAGGCGCACGCGTCGCGGACGGGAAACTGGAGCTCGCGTCTCTCGTCAGTGGCGGTGAACAGCGGCTCGGGCTCGCGTTGCCGGTGAAGTCGCCGCGCAAATGGTCCGCCGAAACGCCGACGCTCTACACGCTGCTGCTCACTCTCCGCGATGATGCGGACCGCGTGGTCGAGGTGATCCCGTGGCGGGTCGGCTTCCGCTCGGTGGAGATCAAGGACGGTCACTTTCTCGTGAACGGAAAACCAGTGCTCTTCCGCGGTGTGAACCGGCACGAGATCGATCCCGATCTCGGCTATGTTCCGACCGAGTCGCGCATGCTGCAGGACATTTTTTTGATGAAGCAGAACAACATCAACGCGGTGCGCACCTCGCACTATCCCAACGTGCCGCGCTGGTATGAGCTCTGCGACGAATACGGTCTCTACGTGATCGACGAGGCGAACATCGAGTCGCACGGCATGGGCTACGGCGAGGCCTCGCTGGCTCGCGACCCCGCGTGGGCTGCTGCACATCTCGACCGCACGGTGCGGATGTTCGAACGCGACAAGAATCATGCGAGCATTGTGGCGTGGTCGCTGGGCAACGAAGCGGGCTTTGGCGACAACTTCAGGCAGACCTATCGCTGGCTGAAGGAGCGCGATCCGAGCCGCCCCGTGCAATACGAGGGCGACGCCGAGGCGGAGTTGAGCGACGTGGTGTGTCCGATGTATGCGCCACCGGAGCGGTTGCTGGAACATTCGGCGAACCCTCGCGGCAAACCGTTCATCCAGGTCGAATACGCCCACGCGATGGGCAACAGCACGGGCGATCTCTGGTCCTACTGGCGTCCGATCTACGAGGGTAAACCGTATCTACAAGGTGGATACATCTGGGATTGGGTGGATCAGGGACTGCGCACGCCCGTGCCCGCCTCTCGCGGCATTGAGCGGCTCGAGAATCCGAAGTCGGTGCCGCTCGATCCCGAGTTGGGGACGTTCTTCGCGTATGGCGGCACGTTTGGCCCACCCGACGTGGCGTCGGACGGAAACTTCTGCGCCAACGGACTGGTGAGCCCCGACCGCGAGCCGCACCCCGGCCTCGTGGAGGTGAAAAAGGTTTATCAGCCGCTGCAGATCGCTTCGTTCGATCTCGAGCGTGGTGAGGTGGACGTGAAAAACTGGGCGGACTTCGTGGATGCCGGCGAATGGCTCGAAGCGAAATGGCTCATCCGTGGCGATGGTGTCGTGTTGACCGAGGGGCAGGTCGAGAACTTCTCGGTCGCGCCACGGGAAACGAAGCGGCTGACGCTCAACCTCCCGCGCCTCAAGGCCGCGCCGGGCGTGGAGTATTTTCTGGAGCTTTCGTTTGTGACCAAGCACGACCTGCCGTGGGCTCGCAAAGGACATGAAGTTGCCTGGGAGCAGCTGCCGCTGCCTTGGCGCGCGCCCGCGCAACTGCGCACGTGGCCAAAAGGCGATGCGCTGACCACCCGTCGTGGCGACGGACTCATCACCGCCGAAGGAAAGGAGTTTTCCGCGAGCTTCTCCGAGCAGAGCGGGTTGCTCGTGTCGTTGAAGACGGGTTCGACGGAGCTGCTGGCTGCGCCGCTGACGCCGCACTTCTGGCGTGCACCGGTAGACAACGACCGAGGTAACAAGATGGCCGAGGCGGAAAACTCTGCGATCTGGCGACGCGCCCACGAAAGCTGGCGCGCTGACGAGGTGCGGGTGGAAACGCAGACGCCAACGCGGGTTGTCGTGCGCGTTCGCGGACACTTCGCCGCCACGGAATCGCAGCAGGAGTTTGTGTGGACCGTGCAACCCGGCGGTGAGGTGACGGTATTCACTTCTTGGACACCGGGTGCACGAGAACTTCCGGAGCTGCCGCGCTTCGGCATGCAGACCACGCTCGTCTCGGGTTTCGACCAGATCTCGTGGCTCGGCAAGGGACCTCAGGAAACCTATGCCGATCGTCAATCGGCGCGCGTCTCGCTCTATTCCGGTTCGGTGCGCGAGCAGTTTTATCCGTATGTGAAACCGCAGGAGACCGGAAACAAAGAGCAGGTGCGGTGGGCGGCGCTGACGGACTCGAAAGGTCGCGGACTCCTCGTGATTGGTGAGCCGCTCCTGAGCGTGAACGCGCTGCATTACACGACGGACGACCTGTTCTTCGCGACGCAGCGCGGAAATTTCTATCCCTACCAACTGCCCGAGCGCGACACGGTGACGCTCAATCTCGATCTGCGTCAGCGCGGATTAGGCGGAGACGATTCGTGGGGTGCGAAGCCGCACGCGCCGTTCCGCATCGCGCCTGAGCCGATGAGTTATTCTTACCGGCTTCGCGTTCTGCGCGGCGGCGAGGACCTGCCGAAGATTGCGCGCGAGCGGATTGGCGAAAGCGGAACTCACTGAGCCGCGAGGCGGCGGTAAACGTCGGGATCGCGTTTCTCCATGTGCCGGTCGGGCTCCGAGACCGGCACAAAGCCGAACTGCGCATATAACCTGTGGGCGTCCTTCGTCACGAGTTGCCAGCGACGCAGATTTTGCAGCTCGGGATGCGACGTGACAAACTGCATCGCGGCCTTGGAGAGACCAAGTCCGCGATGCTCGGGCAGCACGTAAACGTCGCACACGTAGGCGAACGTCGCGCGATCCGTGATGAGTCGAATGAGGCCGACCTGTGCGCCGTCGCCGCGGTAGATTCCCACGCAAAACGAGTTCGCGAGCGAACGCTGCACGATGCTCAGCGGAATGTTTTCCGACCAATAAACGCCGCTCAGGAAGCGGTGCACCGCGACTGCGTCGAGACGCGCGGGATCGTCGGAAATCGTGAAACCCTGATGCTGGATTTCGCGCGGCATGGATCGAAGCGTCCGCTAGAGTTGCGCAAACGCGGCGACGAAACGCGGGCGATCCTGCGCTTTGAAGAAGGACGTGCCGGCGACGAATGTATCCGCGCCAGCCTGACGACAGAGCGGGGCAGTTTTGAGATCGATACCGCCGTCGACTTCGAGGCGAAAGCTCAGTCCGCGGGCCGAGCGCCAGCCGGAGAGTTTTTCCAGCTTCGCCAGCATGTCCTCACGGAACGGCTGGCCGCCAAAGCCAGGCTGCACGGTCATCACGAGCACGAGATCGACGATCGGCAGGAGCGACTCGACCGCTTCGGCTGGCGTGCCGGGATTCAAGACAATGCCGCACTGACAACCGAGCTCGCGGATCCGTTGGAGCGTGGCGCGATGGTCGTAAGCGGGTTCGATGTGGACGCTAATGAGATTGGCGCCGGCGCGGGCGAAGGCCTCCACATACTTGTGGGGCTCGGCGAGCATCAGATGCGTGTCGAAAAAGAGTTTCGATCCGTGCGCCCGCAACGCGGCGAGCATCTGCGGCCCAAACGTCAGGTTCGGCACGAAATGGCCGTCCATGATGTCGAGGTGGATCCACGCAGCGCCAGCTTCGGCGACGACGTGCGCGCTGGCCGCGAGATCGGCGTGATCGCCGGCCAGGATGGAAGGGGCGAGAATGGGAGTCAGCGCACTCACGATCACCAAACGTCGAGCACGGTGTGAGTGATTTTTTGCGCGAGCGAGTCGGCCAGAAGCGGCAGCGTCTGATACTCCGCCTGCAATTGTCCGCCATCGGTGAAGGCGTCGCGCGTCGCTTCGACCCGGCGCGCGGAGAAGAGCGTGTCGCCGTTGTTCAGGCGCAGCGTGCAATCGACGCCGAGCACGAGCGCGAACTTGCGGGCACGACCGGGATCCTGCTCGAGCAACGAGGAAACGTCGCGGCGGAATTCTTTCACGACCACGCGAAGCACCGCGTCGGCTTCGGCGGCGGAGTTAACGAGCACGACGCGCCCATCGCGCGCGAAGGCCTCGCGAATCTGCGTCGAGAGCAGGGCGCGAGCCTGCGGCACCGTGGTCTCGTTTTCCACCGGCTCGACGTAGAGTGTCGTGAAGGCGAGCTTGCCCTCCGTGCCGAGTTGATAGTGCGAGCAGCCGCCGAGAACGAAGGCGAGGCCGCAGGAAAGAAGCGCGAGGAGCCGCAGAGTCATGCTGTCGCCAGTGGATGCGGCGCAGGCGAAGGGCGCAAGTTCAGGTTGGCCCTGATCGCCGTCGAAAATGCGGCCCGATCAGAAGAAGAAGAAACGTTTCTTCTTCTTCGGAGCGTCGGGCGTGTTGGGCTTCGGCTGACCGTTGGCGAGAGCTTCGACCACCGCGAGCTGCTGACGGGCGCGCTCGGCGACGGGAGAATCGGGATAGGCGGTGATCGCTTCGTTGTAGAAGACTTTCGCCGCGGTGAGATTCTTCCGCTTTTTGAAGTAGTAATCGGCGATCGTCATTTTGCTCTCGGCGAGCACCTGCTTCATCTGATCCAGACCGGCCGCGGCGGTGCCGACGTGCTGGTCGTTGGGGAAAAGGATCATGAAGTCCTGGAAATACGTGATCGCTTCCTTCGTGGAGCCTTGATCGTAGTTCGGACCGTCGACGAGCTGGGCGTGCGTCTGCGCGAGGCGGAGGTAGGCGTCGGGCGCGAGCAGCGACTGCGAGTAGTTGTTGATCATGCGATCGAGCGCGTCGATCGCCTCTTCCGTGTTGCGGAGCTTCAGGTGGCCGCGCGCGATGTTCATCAGCGCGAGCGGAGCGTAGTCGCTATACGGAGCGTTGCGGAGAATGAGCTCGAAATAGCCGATCGCGCGTTCGCGGCTCGTGAAACCGGGGAGCCAGCCCCAGTAGCGCGGGCGGGCGCCGTCGAGCAGCGCGCTGGCGATGCGGTATTCCTCGCCGACGACTTCGTTGAAGCGCTTGTTGTTCGGGTAGCGCTGGATCGTGTTCTGAAACGCGATGAAGGAGCGGTGATACTGCTTGCGAGCGAGATACAGCTTGCCGGAACGGTAGTAGGCTTCGGGCGCGTAGATGGAGGAGCTGTATTTCTTGGTGACCTTCTTGTAGGCGCGGATGGCGCTGCCGCGGCTTCCGCGTTCCTCGGCACGACGGCCCTTGTTCATCAAGTCGAGTGCACGGCGGCTGTCGGACCCGGAGAGTTCCGAGAGAACGCCACCTTCGATGCGCCAGCCGGACTCAGGCGTCCAGACGATGTCGCCGCGGGCGGACCCGGCAAAAAGACACACGAACGCAAACAGGAAACAGAGGGCGCCGGACGCGCGGACAAACGAGGTAAACATGAAGAGGTTTTACCAGCGAATCAGCGCGCTTCCGTAGGTCAAGCCCGCCCCAAACGCGACAAGGAGAGAGATGTCGCCTGCGCGAATCCGACCCGCGCGGCGGGCTTCATCGAGGGCGAGAGGGATCGAGGCCGCCGAGGTATTGCCGTAGCGGTCGACGTTTACGAAGAAACGTTCCATCGGCAGCTCGAGATATTGGGAGATCGCATCGATGATGCGCAAATTCGCCTGGTGGGGAATCACGAGCGCGATCTGATCAGCCCGCAGTTTGTGTTGTTCCAGAATATCCCGGGCGGATTCGTCCATCGCGCGGACCGCGAGTTTGAAGATCTCCTTGCCCTTCATCTGGAGATAGCGGCGCTCCGTCGTGGCCGAGCTTTGGAACAACGGGTCGGAAGGCGTGGAGCCGATCGCGAGCAGCGCGGCATTTTCGCCGGAGGCGCCGAGCTTGATGCCGAGAATACCGACATCGGGCTGCTCGGACGCGCCCAAAACCACCGCACCGGCGCCGTCGCCGAAAAGCACGCAGGTCGTGCGATCGCGCCAATCCACGACGGAAGAAAGTTTTTCCGCTCCGATCACGAGCGCGCAGCGATAGCGGCCCGAGTTGAGCATGGCGCTCGCCACGTCGAGCGCGTAGATGAATCCGGTGCAGGCGGCGTTGACGTCGAAGCAGGGAACGTCGCTGCGAATGCCGAGCTTGTGCTGCACGAGGCAGGCAGTGGCGGGCATCGGCGAATCGGGCGTGACCGTCGCAACGATCACCAAGTCGACATCGGTGGGGGTAAGTTTGGCGTCGGCGAGAGCCGCACGCGCGGCCTCGACCGCGAGATCGGAGGTGAGCTCCGTCTCGCCGGCAATGCGACGCTCACGAATACCGGTCCGGGTGCGGATCCATTCGTCGGAGGTTTCAACGACCGTGGAAAGTTCGTCGTTGGTCAGAACGCGAGACGGAGCGTAGGAACCTGAGCCCAGGATGACGGTAGAGACGTGGCCCATTGAAAGGTGACTCGGCGGGAGGGCGGCGGTCAGGCGACCGGCTGCGCCAGGAGTTCGTTGACGCGGGCGACGTCAGCTTCGATGCGGTGGTTCATATCCGCCTTGATGATCTGGCTGGCCGCATGGATGGCGCTCTTGATCGCGTGGCGGTTCGAGGATCCGTGAGCTTTGAGAATATTCCCGCGCAGACCGAGCAGCGGGGCGCCGCCGTAGCGTTCGGGATTGATGCGCTCTTTCAACGCACTGAAGGCACCTTTGGAGAGCAGGGCGCCGGTGGCGCGCATTGGATTCGCGCGGAGTTCTTCCTTCAACATTCCCGAGAAGAACTTCACGAGCGACTCCCAGCTCTTGATCATGATGTTGCCGACGAAACCGTCGCAAACGACGACGTCGACATGTTCGGCGAATACCTGGAAGCCCTCGATGGGGCCGACGTAGTTCACGAACTCGCCGGCGCGGCGGAGTTGCTCGTGCGTTTCGGTGATGAGGGTGTTTCCTTTGCCCTCTTCGGTGCCGATCGTCATCAGGCCGATGCGCGGCGAGCGAATGCCCAGCATGACGCGACAATAGTGGCTGCCGAGGATGGCGTTGTGCACCAGGTGTTCGGGCTTGGCCTCGGGATTGGCGCCCGCATCGATGAGGACAAAATGACCGTTTTCGCGCGGCACGACCGCGGCGAGGGCGGGGCGGGCGACGCCTTCCATCGTGCGGAGGCGCAGCGTGCCGGTCGCCATCAGGGCGCCGGTATTGCCGCAGCTCACCACGACCGAGGCTTCGCCATTTTTCACCAGCTCGATCGCACGCACCATCGAAGAATCCTTCTTCTTCTTGAGCGCCATGAGCGGCTTGTCGTCCATCGTGACGACTTCCGAAGCGTGGTGCACGCGCAAACCATTCCGGCCGGCAAGGCCGGCAGTGCGCAGCAAAGGCTCCAACACGGACTCGTTACCGACGAGCGTGATCGGATTCAGGGTCGGGTAGTGGCGAAGCGCTAATTTGACGGCTTCGACGACTTCCGCCGGACCCATGTCGCCGCCCATCGCATCGACTGCGATGCGCGCCTTGTCGCCGTGTAGTGGGCTCATCTCGCCTGAAGCGGTGAGACGGCGGAGCGAACTCAGACCTCGACGTTGAGGACTTGGCGGCCGCGATACATTCCGTTCTTCGGATTCACGCGGTGAGGACGGAAGGTGCTGCCGTCGGTCGGGTCTTTGGCGAATTCAGGAGCCTTGAAAGCGTTGGCGGCGCGGCGATTGGCGCTGCGGCGTTTGGACTGCTTGCGTTTCGGATTGGCCA
Organism: Opitutus sp.; assembly: GCA_024707325.1. GTDB lineage: Bacteria > Verrucomicrobiota > Verrucomicrobiia > Opitutales > Opitutaceae > Opitutus. The sequence continues at coordinate 2,533,134 of JANPZY010000001.1, forward strand.
TGGGAGTGCGAGTTTAAAAGGACAGTGGGCGCCTGCTGAAAACGCCGCTGGTTGAGATTGAAAAGGTTCGGAGTAAAGAGGCGGGTCTGGACGCGTCAAGCGCCATTGTCTCCGCCGGAGCGCAGCTCGCGCTCAGAGCCACATCAGGACGGCGAGAATCGCGGCAAACGCGAGCCGGTAATAGGCAAACGCCGCCATGCCGTGACGTGACAACCAACCCACCAGAAAGCGCACGGCGAGGGCCGCCGTGATGGCCGCGACCACGCACCCGAATAGCACGTGTGACCAGCCGAAAATCGCGATCATGGCCGTGCCGGACGAATAGCTCTTGTAGACCGTCGCAGCGGTCAGGGTCACCAAACCGAGCAGGAAACTGAACTCCGCCGCACGTCGCGGTTCGAGTCCGGCGAAGTAGCCACCGATGATCGTCATCATCGACCGGCTCATCCCCGGCCACATCGCGAAACACTGCAGAACTCCGATCTGCAACGCATGCCGCACCGAAAGCTCGCTGGTCGGCGCCGCCGAGAGCACCCGTTTCTTCCGCCAGCGCTCGGCCGCAAGGATGAGAAACGCACCCACGACCAGCGCCGCGATCACTGTCTTCACCGAAAACAAGGTGTCGATCCAATCGCGGATGAGCAGTCCGATCACCGCCGCCGGCAAAAACGCCACGATCAAATTGATCAACAGTTTCAGCCCGGCGGGATCCTTTCCGAACAGCCCCAGCACCATCGAGCGAAGTTGTTTCCAATAAAGCAAGGCCACCGCCGCGATCGCGCCAAACTGGATCACGATCACATAGGTGTCCGCCGCGAGTTTCATCGTCAGCGGCACGCCTTCCGGTCGTTTTTCCGAGGGCGGTTTGAACCAAAGCATCTCGCCGTCCGCTCCGCGCAACGGCTCTTCCGACTCCAGTTTCAGGAGGTGATTCGCGATGATCAGGTGGCCGGTGGAAGACACCGGCAGATACTCCGTGAGTCCTTCGACCGCGCCGAGCACCAGCGCATCCATCAACGACAACTCCGCGAGCGGTCCACCCGACTGCGTCGCCGGCTCGCGCGTTTCCGCCGATGGCAGCACAGGCTCCGCTGCAGCGGAGAAGGTGATGAGCAGGAAAAGGATGGAGAGGAAGCGACGCACGAGCGCGTTGGTTTCAAGTTTCACCAGTCGGAGCAAATTTATTTGCCGAGCGAGTCACGTCCGCCTGACTCGTTACCCGAATGTCTCATCTGGCTGACTTCACCGCCACACTTGCCTCGGGACGCGATCTGCCGATCGACGCCATCGAGGGGATCGCCCGCGCTCTCGCCGAACCGGAAATAGCCGAAACCTCGAAATGCGATTTTCTCGCCGCGCTCGCGCAGAAAGGTGAAACCGCGGCCGAAGTCGCGGCCTTTGCCCGCGCGTTTCGCGCGCGCGCCATCGATCCCGGCGTCTCGGCCTGGTCCGAGCGCGCCATCGATATCGTCGGCACCGGCGGCGATCACGCCGGAGGTTTCAACGTATCGAGCATGGTGGTGTTGGTGCTGGCGAGTTGTGGTGTGACGGTGATGAAGCACGGCAATCGAGGAATCACGTCCAAGTGCGGCAGTGCAGACATCTTGTCCGCCCTCGGGTTCGATCTTGCTGCCTCGCCCGAGAAGCTCCGCGCCGCGCTCGACGCACTCGGCTACGTTTTCTTTTTCGCGCCCGCTTATCATCCGGCGTTCAAACACATCGCCCCCGTCCGCAAGGCGCTCGCGGCGCGCGGTCAGCGCACGATCTTCAACATCCTCGGCCCGCTCATCAATCCCGGACGTCCCGCGCACGTCGTCCTCGGGGTGTTTTCGCCGACGTGGGTGCCGCGTCTCGCCGACGCGCTGCACGAACTCGGCACGGGCGCCTCGCTTTCCGTCCACGGCATCATCGACGACAAACGCGGCATCGATGAACTCACCACCGCGACGCGCAATCTCGTCCGCGGTGCGGGCCGGCTTTCCTCCATCGACGCCGAGTGGCGCGCGGAGGATTTCGGTCTCACGAGTGCGCCGTTCGAAGATCTCGTGGGCGGCGATCTCGACGCCAATCTCGCCATCGTTAACGCGATTCTCGAGGGCCGCGGTCCGCGCGGTCTCGTCGACACGATCGTGCTCAACGCCGCCATCGCGATGTGGGTGACAGGTCGCGTGACCGATGCACGCGAAGGCATTCCGCTCGCCCGCGAAGCGCTGCTTGGCGGCGCGGTGGCCAAGAAGATCGCGGCGACGCGCGAGTTTTTCCGTTCATGAGTCGTCAATATTTCGGCACCGATGGGGTGCGCGGACCCTACGGTGGTCCGGTGATCAATGACGAGTTCGCCGAGCGACTCGGCTTCGCGGCGGCGCGCTGGCTGCGAGGCGCGGGCACCGTCGTGATCGGCCGCGACACGCGGCAATCCGGTCCTGCGCTTGAAGCGGCGCTCACGCGCGGCTTGGTCGCCGGCGGCGTCGAAGTCGTTTCGCTCGGCGTGCTCCCGACACCCGCGGTTTCGCGCGCGGTCCGCGTGCAACAACGCGCCCTCGGTGTCGTCGTGACGGCGTCGCACAATCCGGCCGAGGACAACGGCATCAAATTCTTCGGCGCGGCCGGATTGAAGCTCACCGACGCGCAGGAGGAGGGGATCGAGAAACTCATCCCGGAGCGGGTCGAGCCCGTGAGCGGACCGGGTCGGGACGAGGTGCGCACCGAGTCGAGCGGCAGTGCGGACTACGTCGCGACCATGTGCGGCTTGCTCCGCGCCAATGTCCTTCACGGTTGGCGCATCGTGCTCGACACCGCCAACGGCGCCACCTGCGCCACGAGCCCGGTCGTGCTGCGCGCGCTCGGAGCGGAAGTGATTTCGCTCGGCGATGCGCCCGATGGAAAAAACATCAACGCCGGCATCGGCAGCGAACATCCCGAAAAACTCGCCGCGCTGGTCCGCGAACGCGGCGCGCGGATCGGCATCGCGCACGATGGTGACGGCGATCGCTGCATTCTTTGTGACGAGCAGGGCAACGTGCTCGATGGCGACGAGATTCTTACGATCCTCGCGACGCACGCCTTGCGCCGCGGCACGCTCACGAAGAACACGCTCGTCGTGACCGTGCAGAGCAATCTCGGCGTCGACGCCGCAATCGCGGCCGCGGGCGGCCGCGTGTGCCGCACCCCCGTGGGCGATCGCTACGTGATCGAGCGAATGCGCGCCGAGGGCGCCACGCTCGGCGGCGAATCGAGCGGACACATCGTCTGCGCCGATATTTCGCCGACGGGCGATGGCCTGCTGGCCGCGTTGAAGGTCATCGATGTCATGCTCGAGACGGGCGAGCCGCTGTCGGCGTTGCGCCGGCGCTTGAAGAAGTTTCCGCAGAAAACCGCCGCGTTGCGCGTCGCGGAGAAACGTCCGCTTGAAGAACTCCGTTCCGTCAGCGCAGCCACCGCCGAACTCGAGGCGGCGCTGGGTGAGCGCGGCCGCGTGATGGTCCGCTACTCGGGCACGGAGGCCAAGATTCGCCTGCTTATCGAGGGACCGGATGACGCGACGGTCTCCGCTGGTATCAAGAAACTGGAGACGGCCGTGCGCGCCGATCTGCAGGTCTTGTAAATCGCGGGCCGGAGACTCTGGCGTTGACCCGTTTCCGGCGCGATTGAGACTGCGCCGGTCTCCTGCTTCATGGCCGAAGTCTCCATCTCTTCGCTCGATGCCCGGCTGCAAAAACTCGTGGCTAACGTCCGCGTCGCGCTGGAGCGTGGTAATTTCGATTACGCGATCGAGGCCTGTGATCAGATCCTGAAAGTGGAGCCGGCCTGCCTCGCGGTGCGAAAACTCCAGCGCGCGGCGCAGCTGAAACTCTTCCACGGTAAAAATCGTCTCGTGGCCAAGGCGCTGGGCGGACTTTCGACCGCGCCATTTTTGTTCAGCGCGAGCCGCAAGGATCCGCGTCGCATGCTCGAACTCGCGGAGAAGCAGCTCGCGACCAATCCGCTCAGCGTGACGGCACTCCGCCAGCTCGCGGACGCGGCGCTCGCGCTCGATATGCCGGAGACCGCGGCGTTCGCATGCGAGGCTGTGCGCGAGATCGATCCCGACGATCGCGAGAACTTGCTCCAACTCGGCGAGGCTTATCTCGCCGCGAAGCGTTCCGCCGACGCGCTGCGCGCGGCCGACGCGATCCTGCGCACGCGGCCGGTCGATGGCGACGCGCAGAATCTCATGCGTCGCGCTTCAGTGGCGCAGACGATGACGCGCGGCAATTGGGAGTCCGGCGGCGGTTTCCGCGACAAGTTGAAAGACGAAGCTGAGGCCGTGTCGCTCGAGCAGTCGGCGAAGGTCGTGACCTCGGCCGAGATGACGCAGCGCTTGATCGACGAGGCGCTCGCGCGCGTGGAGCGCGAACCGGCCAACCTCAATCATCACCGCACGCTCGTGCAGGGTTTTCGGCAGGCGGGGCGACTCGACGAAGCGCTCGAATGGACGCGCAAGGCCCGCGCGCAGCCGCTCGGCTCCACCGATGCGACGTGGGAAAAATTCGAATCTGATCTCCAGGTGCAGGTGCTCGAGCGTCGGCTCAAGGACGCAGAAGCTGCGCTGAAAAATGCGCCGGATTCGACCGAGGCCAGCGAACGCTGCGAGCAACTGCGTCGCGAGTTGTTGCACTTTCGTCTCGGCGAAGCGCAGCGCATGGTGGAGCGCTATCCCAACGACGCGTCGGCGCGCCAGACGCTTGGGACGCTGTTGTTCGAGACGGGACAACTCGATGCGGCGATCGCGCAGTTTCAGCAGGCGCAGCGCAATCCGCAGGTGCGGATCGCGGCGTTGTCGGGACTTGGCCGCTGCTTCAAAACCAAGCGACTTTACGATCTCGCGGTGGCGCAGTTCACCGCGGCGAAGGCGGAACTCGCGACGCTGGACGAAACGAAGAAAGCGATCGTTTACGAGTTGGGCGCGTGCTTCGAAGCGATGGGTAATCCCGAGGCGGCGATCGCGGAGTTCAAGGCGATCTACAGCGAAGACATCGGCTTTCGCGACGTCGCCGAGAAGATCAACGCCTACTACGCGCGCTGAGCGGCGCGTTCGGCGTTACTCGCGAAACTCGTCACGCGGCGCCGGCGGAGTATCGCCGCGCGGACGCTCCCGCAGGTTTTCCTCGCGCTGCTCCAGCTCGAGTTCCTTTTCCTGCTGCTCCTGCACTTTGTTGAAGAGACGCGCCTCGCTTTCCTCGATGAATTTCTCGCGCTCGCGGAGCGCCGCGCGGGCCTCGCGCAGACTCGCTTCCTGGCGATCGAGTTCGTCGCGCAGATTGTAGAGCGCCTCCGCTTCGCGATGCGTGACCACGCGGTCGTGATCGCGATCGCGCAGGCGCGCGGAGGAGAGCAACGCCTCGCGGGCACGGAGCAGCGCGTCCATTTCGTCGAGTTCGCGCGTGCGTTCGGCGAGCTTGAGTTCGGCTTCGACGACGGCGCGTTCGCGTTCCTGCAGGGAAAGTTCGATCTCGCGCAGCAGACGCTCGGACTCGGCCAGCGAGCGTTGCGCATCGCTGCCGTTTTGCTCGCGCGAGCGCCGTTGCAGCACGAGCGGCGGCGGCAGCGGATGCCGCGTGGGAAAGGGCGGAGGAGTGCCGGGTGGAAGCGGTTCGTTCATGACCGGGGACGGCGTTTGAACCAGGACGAAAGGCGCGCCCAGAAACCGCGGCGCGGACGCAGGTGCGGTTCGATGAGCGCGGCGGCGCGGATTTCTGCGGAGGGATTTCGCAACAAGGCGAGCTTCGCGCAACAGGAGGCGCGGGTCGTCGACCATCGCGGTTTGCCAGCGTTCGAGCTCCGGCTTGAACCAAGCCAGTGTGCGGCGCAGGGCGAACGACGGATCGTCCGCGGTCGAGGCATGGGCGAGCGCCTCGGCGAGGTGCACGCCTTTCGAGCCAGGACGATAGGGTAGCAGTTGCGCGAGTGCGGTCTCGTCGGTGTGCACGAGCGCGTTGAGCAGCCGCTTCAGGTCGCCGCCGACGATCACGTTTTGCGAAAGGTTCTGCGCGAACGTCGCGAACTGGCCGAGTGTGCGCACTTGCTCCAACCGGCAAAGGTCGCGCGCGGTCGGGTCGAGCTTCACGAGTTCGAGTGGAAAATCCGCGGGCAACCCGAGCGCGGCGAGATTGCGCAGCAGGGCGTCGCGCGGCGCCTCGTTGAGTTCCGCCTGCGTGACCATTTCCCCGAACGGTTGATCGAACGCCAGCGTCTCGCGGAGAATTTGAAGCAGGAGAGGCACGGCCGCGGCGTGGCCACGCGAGGCGAGCTCGGAGTGCAGTTCGGGGTAGGTGAAGTCGATGTAGTAAGCTGGCGTTTCGTGAGCGCCGGCGGCGGGCCAGTCGAGACCGTCGAGGTTCTGCGCGAGACTCGCGAGCGGCGTGTCGATCATGATCGATGAGGCAAACGCAGCCCGGAGTTGGTCCCACTCGCGGGCTGCGGCGGTCGTATCGGGAGTGCTGGAGATCATCGCGTGGCGGGTTGGAGGGTGTGGGGTGTATCCGAAAACTGGATAAGCTCGTCGGCCACCCGGCGGTAGTCGCCGAGCACATTGTCGGTGTCGCCCGCCTGCGCGTCCTGCGCGACGAGGTTGACCGGCAGACCGAGCGCGACCGCACGGCGCACGACCATCGCGTCGCGCACCTGCGCGTCGAAGATCCGTGCGGTCGGAGCGACGCGGCGGGCGGATTTGAACTGGTTCAGGCGAAGCTGCATTCGCATCCGCGGCACCTCGATGTCCGTGCCGGTCTTGATCGCGTTCATGACGATCCCCTTTACCTGCGCGGCGGGGCCCATCGATGCTTCGCGGAAACCGGCGGAGAGCGCCTGAAACTTGTGCAGCTTTTCGACGAGCAGCGTGAAGCCGATCAGGCTGAGCGCGTCGGGATTCGCGGGGACGAAAATCTCGTGCGAGCCAAACACGCCGCACTGCGACGCGCGCAGGATGTTCGGCGGGCAGTCGAAGAGGATGAAATCGTAGTCGTCCTCCACCTCGGCGAGCTGCTCCTGAAACAAGAGGTAGGCGGGGCGTCCGTCGTCGTTGCGATACTCGCTCTCGAGGTCGACGAGGTTGAACGTCGTCGGCACGAGATCGAGGCCGGGCAGGAGTTTCTCGCCCGTTTTGCTCTCGAGGACGTCGCGGACGATCAGGTCTTTCACGCGTGCGCGCCCCGGTTCGAAAATCGAATAGAGCGCACCGGAGCCGTCGGCGTTGAGCTTGTTCCAGCGATCGAGCCGCATGAGCCAGATGCTGGCGTTGGACTGCGTGTCGAAATCGAAGAGCAGGACGCGCTTGCCGCGCTGCGCGAGGCAGGCGGCGGTGTTGACGATCAGGGACGTTTTGCCGACGCCACCCTTGTAGTTCAGGAAGCTGATTTTTCTGGGCATGCTGGAAAATGCCGTGGACGCCGAAGCGGCGAACACGCCGCAACATCGGACGCGCGCGAAGACGGGCGAGGGGAATCGCCTGGCCGCCCGGAATTTACGCTTTCTTGGTAAAAGAAGCGTAAGCAGCCGGCATAGCCGCAAACGGTCGGCGTCGGTGTCTCGGAAATTTCAATACATGCAGCGCGCATTTCCCGCCGCCGTCGCGCGTGCCGCTCACGCTGGAGCTCACGACACGAAATCGTCTGGCGCATGCGCGTGAGCTGTTTACCACAGCTTCCCGTGTCCAACGCTTCCACCAGCCCGCAGATCCGCTCCGCGCCTTTCTCCCCGGTGGCGGTGTATTGGACCGCGTTCATCGGACTGTTTTTCGATTACTACGACCTCTACCTCTTCGTTTACCTCGAGAAACTCTTCGCGAGTGAATTCGCGTTGAGCGGGACGCAGAGTGATGTCCTCCAGTTCACCGGTCTCGCGGGCGTGGGCTTCGGCGCGCTGTTCTTCGGTTATCTGGCGGACCGATACGGTCGCGGAAAAATGATGCTCTGGGTTTTCGCCGTTTATGGCCTTGGCATCGCGGGCATCAGCGTGGCGCAAAACTATCCGATGCTGCTCGCGGCCCGCGCCGTCGCATCTCTGGCGCTCGGCGCGGAGTGGGGCATCAGCCACGCGTTCATGGCCGAGCACGTCGGCGGCGCGCGGCGCTACCGCTTCGCGGCGTTGCTGCAGTTTTCGATTCTCGGCGGTTTGCTGGCGGCACTCGTGAGTCGCTACGCGGTGCCGACGATCGGCTGGCGTTGGATGTTTGCCGCGTCGCTCGCGCCCGTGGCGGTGCTGGCGCTCGTGCGCTGGCGTTTTCTGGCCGCCGCGGATCGCGCGGAAACGCGTCTGCCGCTCGATGCGCCGGCGGACGCTCCCATGAAACTGAGCGGCGGCGACTGGATCGCTTTCGGGCAGTGCTTCTGTCTCGCGAGTCTCACGATCGCGAGCGGCACGGTGAACATTTTCTTCGCGAAGGAGCTGCCGCAGTCGATCGCCTACACGATCCTGTTCTGGGTCAATGTCGCTCCCGGCATGCTCTTTGGCGCGTGGGTCGTGCGGCGACTCGGCGTGCGTCGTGCGCTCGCCGGCTATGCGTTCGCGTTGCTGGCGCTGTCGACTTTCGCGTGGGCGAGCACGTGGTCGGGACGCAAACTCGCGTTCGCGCTCGTGCTGCCGTTTCTCAACGGCATTCCGTTCGGCCTGATGGGCGCGTATTTCAACGAAGTCTTCTCGCGCTATCGCACGATGCTCTCGGGCGCGGCGTATAATCTCGGGCGCATCCTCGCGGGCTTTTCGCCGGTGCTGGTCGCCGCGCTCGGACTCCACCGCGGCGGAAACTACTTTCTCTTCACCGCGGGCCTCGCGGTCGCCGTGCTCGGGATCGGCCTCACGCTGGAGCCGCGCGAATCGCGCGACCGCACCTGATCCGCGGGCGTGTCGATGCCGCGTGCGTTACACGCGGAAGATCGCGCCGAGCTTCTTGCCGAGCAACAGGCTCAGGCCGACGATCGTCACGCCGAGAAATGCCATGGCCCACACGCCGAGCGCGCTCGCCATGAACTTGCCGTCGCCGAGGAGCTGGAAGAGCTCCATGATCGCCTTTGTGATCGGATAAAAAGCCTGCTTCTGCGCGAGCACGAGCGAGTCGCTGACCTCGAGCATGGCGAATGCGAACGCGAGCAGGCCGCCCGCGATCAAATTTGCCGCGATGAGCGGCAGCGTGATTTTGCGCAGCGCGCGCAGCGGCGGACTGCCGAGATTCTGCGCGGCTTCCTCAAGCGTTTCGCTCGTTTGCTGGAAACCCGCTGCGGCCGAGCGCACCACATACGGCAGACGCCGGATCGAATACGCGATGATCAGCAGCACCGTGGGATCGCGCACGGGATTGATGAACGAGAAAAACTTTCCTTCCTGCGACATCGCCAGGTAACCGAACGCCAGCACGAGGCCCGGCACCGCGAGCGGCATCATCGCGAGGAAATCCAGCACCGCGCGGCCCCTGATCTTGCTGCGCACGATCACGTAGGCGATCGCGATGCCGAGGATCACGTCGACCACGCTCGAGATGCTGGCGAACTTCAGACTGTTGCCGATTGCGCTCACCGTGAGTTCGTGGCCGAGCGCGAGTTCGAAGTTCTCCAGCGTGTAATCGTGCGGCACGACGGTGCCATACCACTCGCGCGAAAACGCCACGAGCGTCACGCCGAGGTGCGGCAGGATCGCGAGAAACGTCACGCCGCCAAACGCTGCCGTGCATAGCCACGCACGCGCCGCGGGGATTTTCTTCGGGCCGCCCGAGCTCGTCGCCTTCGCCATCATCGCGTGACCCGCGGAGCCGAAAAGACCTTTGCCGACCGCATAGAGCAGCACCGAACTCGCGAGCATGATCGCCACTAACGCGAATGGCGACGGATCGCCGCTGATGTTTTTCAGACCGTAATAAATCTGCACGCTCGTCACGCGCGCGTAGTCGAAGACCAGCGGCGTGCCCAGCTCGGTAAACGTCCAGATGAACACGATCGTGCCACCGGCGAACAGACCCGGACGGATCAGCGGCAGCGTGATGCGCCGAAAACGCCGGAAGCCCGTGCAACCGAGATTCTGCGCCGCCTCCTCCATCGCCGGATCGATGTTCGCGAGCGCCGCGACGACGTTGAGATAGATGATGGGGTAAAGCGAAAGCGCTTCGACGACCGCCACGCCCCAGAATTGATGGGCCGCAAACCAATCAAACGTCCAGCCCTCCGGCCGCACGCCGATCGCGATGAGCAACGAGTTCAGCGCGCCGTATTGTCCGAAGATTTGCTTGATGCCGATCGCGCCGACAAACGGCGGCAAAATCATCGGAATCAGAATCAGCGACGCCAGCAGGCTCTTGCCCGGAAAAATGAAGCGGTCGCTCATCCACGCGAGCGGCACCGCAATCAGCATCGCGAGCGTCGTCGCCGCGCAGGCGAGGAGAAACGAGTTCTGCAACGCGAGCAGATATGTGCGATCGCTGAGCAGCGCGCCGACGTAGCTAAACGTCAGATGTCCGTCCGCATCGACGAACCCGCCGCGGACGATTTGCCAAATCGGCCAGGCAAAGAAGGCGGCGAAAAACACCACCGTGATGGCCAAGACTCCGCGCGCAAACGACGTCGACATCGCGCGGCAGCATGTCCGTCCCAAAATCCCGCGTGCAAGGCGAAACCCGAACGCCGCGATTCACGCCGCTCATTGGCGCCAACCTCGCCGGCCCGTCGCTCGACGCGGACCGCACTCCGTCCCAACCCGGTCCGCACTGTCGCGCGACCGTGTCCGCACACGGTCACGACGTGGGACGCACCTTGTCGCGACCGTGTCCGGACCCTGGCTCGACCCGGTGCGCACCACGTCCCGATCCGGTCCGCACCATGTCCCAACTCGGTGCGAACATTGGCGCGACGCGTGCCTCACGAGGCTCCGAATCAATCCCCACATTGCCGCGACTCGGCTTCCGCGCGGCAACCCCTTCGCACCTCCGCGACTGCTTGGTCACCAAACCACATGTCTACTAATAGTTGACATTGTGTGAGGTGCGGGGCGGGCGTTGGTGGGTGGCGGACCGGGGGCCCAAGAGGCGAGGGGGGCGATGGAATGTGGCGGGCGCATTTCCAAATGATTCGTTTTCACTGGAAAATCGGACGAATTGGCTACCCTTCTTGCCCGTCCCGCCTGCTGGCGGACATTTCTAAAACTCTCATGCCATTCATGACATCCAACTTCGCCTTCGTTATTCTGCCACAAGGCATGTTCATGCTCCTGTTTGTGGCGGTGTTCATCTTTGCGCTGTATGCGCAGATTCGCGTTTCGAGCACTTACAACAAGAACGCGAGAATCCCGTCGCGCGGACGTATCACGGGCCGCGAAGCCGCCCAGGCGGTGATGGCCCACGCGGGTATTACCGATGTGGAAATCGCCGAAACCGGCGGTCATCTGACCGACCACTACGATCCGATGCGCAAGCGGCTCGTGCTTTCTTCGGAAAACTACCGCGGCACCAGCCTCGCGGCGCTCGGCGTCGCGGCGCACGAAGCGGGCCACGCGATCCAGCACAAGGTGGGCTACTCGATGCTGAACCTGCGCATGGCGCTCGTGCCGGCCACGCAGATCGTCTCGGGCATCCTGCCGTTCGTCATTCTGGGCAGCTTCTTCTTCGTGCGCGGCCTCACTGGCATCGTGCTGGATATCGCGATCATCTGCTATGCGGTGCTCTCGTTCTTCCAGCTCGTGACGTTGCCGGTGGAATTCGACGCCAGCCGTCGCGCCAAAACGCAGCTCGTGAATCTCGGTATCATCGATCGCGACGAAATGCCGGGCGTGAGCCAGACGCTCAACGCGGCCGCGCTGACCTACGTCGCGGCTTTTGTGGGCGCGCTGCTCAACCTTCTGTATCTTCTCTCGCGCCGCGAATGATCGCGTGTTGAAAGCCACGTTTCTTTGCGAGCCGGTCCGAAAGGGCCGGCTTTTTCTTTTGCGATGCGGATGCCGCGCGCGCTTGCTCGGCGCTTCGCGTAAAATGACTCCTCTTTCGCCACCGCTGGCACCTCGTCCGGGCGCGACCGATCCCGATTCGGTGCTCGATCGTTTTCTTACGGTCGCCTCCGAGCGCGGGCTCACGCTCTACCCGGAGCAGGAGGAGGCGATCCTCGAGCTGTTTGCCGGGCGTAATGTCGTTCTGAATACACCGACCGGCTCGGGCAAATCGCTCGTGGCGGCGGCGTTTCACTACAAGGCGCTGTGCGCGGGCGAGCGCTCGGTTTACACCTGTCCGATCAAGGCGCTGGTGAACGAAAAGTTCCTTTCGCTGTGCCGCGACTTCGGTCCGGAAAACGTCGGCATGATGACCGGCGACGCGTCGGTGAATCCGCAGGCGCCGGTGCTTTGCTGCACGGCGGAGATTCTGGCGAACATCGCACTGCATCGCGGCGCCGAGACGCGACATCCGTGCGGTGATCATGGACGAGTTTCACTATTACTCAGATCCGGAGCGCGGCTACGCGTGGCAGGTGCCGCTGCTCACGATGCCGGGCGCGCGATTTCTGCTCATGTCGGCGACGCTCGGCTCGACGGAATTTTTCGAGCGGGAGATGACAAAACTCACCGGCGCGCCGAGCGTGACCGTGCGCAGCGATCGCCGTCCCGTGCCGTTGGAGTTCGAATATCCTCCGAGACGCCGCTGCCGGAGCGGATCGCGGCGTTGCTCAGCGACGGACGTGCGCCGGTTTATCTGGTGTATTTCACGCAGCGCGCGGCGAGCGAAGCGGCGCAGGCGTTGATGAGCCTCAACGTGTGTTCGAAGGAGGAAAAAGCCGCGATCGCCGAGGCGCTCGAAGGCGTGCGGTTCAACAGCCCGTATGGAAAGGACATCAAACGCTGGCTGCGTCACGGCATCGGCGTGCATCACGCGGGCTTGTTGCCGAAGTATCGCATTCTCGTGGAGCAGCTCGCGCAGAAAGGTCTGCTCAAACTCATTTGCGGCACTGACACGCTCGGCGTCGGCATCAACGTGCCGATCCGCACGGTGATGTTCACGCAGCTCTGGAAATACGACGGTCAGAAAGCGGCGATTCTCAACGTGCGAGATTTTCGCCAGATCGCGGGCCGCGCCGGGCGCAAAGGTTACGACGACAAAGGCTACGTGATCGTGCAGGCGCCCGAATACGTGATCGAAAACAAGCAGGCCGAAGCGCGTGCCGCGGGCGATCCGAAGAAGCTCAAGAAACTCGTGAAACAGCGCGCGCCCGAGGGCGAAGTCGGCTGGGACGCGAAGACCTTTGAGCGTTTGATGGCGGCGCCGCCGGAGGGACTGACCTCGCGCTTCGATGTGACGCACGGAATGCTGCTCCTCGTGCTTAGTCGCGAAGCGGATGGTTGTCGCGCGATGCGGCAGCTCATCGCCGATTCGCATGAGACGCCGCACAAGAAGAAGGCGCTGCGCCGTCGCGCGTGGCAGTTGTTCCGCGCGTTGCTCGATCGGAAGATCGTGGAGTTCATCCCGCCGCTACCGAGTGGGCGAAAACTTCGCGTCAACGTGGAGCTGCAGGATGACTTTTCGCTGCATCAGGCGCTCTCGCTTTATCTCATCGACACCTTGCCGCTGCTCGATCGCGAGTCGCCGGATTATGCGTTCGACGTGCTCACGCTCTGCGAGGCGATCGTCGAAGATCCGGATCAGATTCTGCGCCGGCAGGTGGACAAGCTGAAGACCGAGAAGCTCGCGGAATTGAAAGCGGCCGACGTGCCCTACGAGGAACGCATGGCGAAGCTCGAGGAGATCGAGCATCCGAAGCCGCTGCGTGAGTTTCTCTACGATTCCTTCAACGCCTTTGCCGCCGCGCATCCGTGGATCGGCAAGGAAAACGTGCGGCCCAAATCGATCGCGCGCGAGATGTTCGAGCGCTACATGTCGTTTGCGGATTACATCCGCGACTACGGGTTGGAGCGCAGCGAAGGTCTGCTGCTGCGGCATCTCTCGCAGACATGGAAAGTGCTCGCGCAAACCGTGCCCGAATCGGCAAAGACCGAGCCGGTCGTCGAGATGGAGGAATATTTCCGCGAGCTGATCCGCGGCATCGACTCGAGCCTGCTCGAAGAGTGGGAGCGCATGCGCAACCCCGAGTTCGTCGCGGCAGAGACGACGGACAAACCGGCGCGTCCGACGAGCTTCGACATCACGCGCGATCAGGCGGCGTTTCGCCGGCTCGTGCGCACGGCGGTTCTCGGATTTTTGCAGGACGTGGCCGCACGCGATTGGGAAAATGCCGCGTCGCGACTTGCCGGCACGGATGAGACGACGCCGCGAAAAATCGAGGATGCGTTTCGCCGCTACTTCGATGCGCGCGGTCGGTTCCGACTCGATCCGGAAGGCCGCGCGGTCCGGCACACACACTGGCTCGAGTCGAGCCAGCCCGGTGAGTTACCTGTGGCGCAAATGCTCATCGCCATGGACGAGCAGAATGACTGGGAGGCGCGCTTCGCCGTTCTCCTTGCTGAATCCCGTGCGGAAAATCGCGCGGTGATTCGCTGGGACGGACTCGCGGTTGTCGGCGAGGCTGGCGCGACGGAATAAAAAAAGCCGCGGCGAAAACGCCGCGGCTTGGTGGGGGAGTGTTGTTGCGCTCTGCGTTAGCGGAGCTCGAGGACGACGACGCTCTTCGGCGGCAGCGTGACGCTGAGCGTGTTGCCGGAGAGCTTGGCGCCCTTGAAGGCGGCCGGCTTCACCAGATCGGCCTTGTCGAGCGTGTTGTGCGCGTTCATCGCGTCGGCGGTGAGCACGCTGCCTGTGACCTTCTTCGCGGTGAGGCCGCTGATCGAGCACGAGACCGTGACCGGATTTTTCGGATCGGAGTTCGTGAACGACACGTGAGTGGCCTTGCCGTCGGCGGCGCGCGTGGCGGAAGCGGTGACGGCCGGGATCGCTTCGTCGCCGAACTTGTAGTCGGGAGACGTGAGCTCGAGCGGAAGAACGGTCGCGCCCTGGTGGACCTTGAACATGTCGAACACCCAGTAGGTGGGCGTGAGCGCCATGCGCGGACCGTCGGTGAGGATCATCGCCTGGAGGACGTTCACCATTTGCGCGATGTTGGTCATCTGCACGCGCTCGG
Source organism: Opitutus sp. (assembly GCA_024707325.1). GTDB lineage: Bacteria > Verrucomicrobiota > Verrucomicrobiia > Opitutales > Opitutaceae > Opitutus. Next base: position 2,548,208 of record JANPZY010000001.1, read on the forward strand.
CGTGCTGGTGGAAGATGTGGAAGTTGATCGCGGCCACGAGCGCGTCGCGGAGCGTGTTCTGCTGCTGGAGGAAGCCGGGGTTGGAGCCGGGCGTCGGATCGGTCCAGATGCCCCATTCGTCGACGAGGAGCGCGATCTGCTTGTTGGGATCGTAGCGATCCATGATCTCGGAGTGCTTCCGGATCAGCTCGTCCATGCGTCGCGTGTTGCGGAGCGTGGAGAACCACTGGTCCTCGGCGAAGTCGGTGGCGGAACCCTTGGCGCTCCAGTTGTTGGTCGGGATCGTGTAGTAGTGGAGCGTGGTGCCATCGAGCGGCGCCTTGGGGCCGGTCCACGCGCGCATCTGCATCATGACCTCCGTCCAGTGGTAGTCGTCACCATTGGCGCCGCTGGCGATGCGGAAGAGTTTGTTGCCAGAGTAGTTCTTCACGAACGCGTCATACTGACGGTAGAGGTCCGCGTAATACTCGGGGCGCATGTTGCCGCCGCAGCCCCAAGTCTCGTTGCCGAAACCGAAATACTTGATCTTCCACGGCTGCTCGCGGCCGTTGGCGCGGCGGAGGTTGGCCATCGGAGAATCGGCATCGGAGGTCATATACTCGACCCACTCGACCATCTCCTGGACGGTGGCGCTGCCGATGTTGCCGTTGATGTAGGGCTCGGCGCCGATGATCTCGCAGAAGTCGAGAAACTCGTGGAGACCGAAGTGGTTGTTTTCAACCACGCCGCCCCAGTTGTTGTTGATCATCTTCGGGCGGTTCTCGCGGGGGCCGATGCCGTCCTTCCAGTGATACTCGTCGGCGAAGCAGCCGCCCGGCCAGCGGACGACGGGAACTTTCAGGTTCTTCAACGCTTCGAGCACGTCGTTGCGGAAACCGCGGGTGTTCGGGATCGGCGAATCGGGACCGACCCACACACCGCCGTAGATGCCGGTGCCGAGGTGCTCGGCAAATTGTCCATAGACGTTGGGGTTGACGACTGCACCCGGTTGATCGGCCCGCAGCGTGGCGGTGGCCGTCAACGTCTCGGGAGCGGCGAGCAGCGAGCCCGCCAGACACAATGAGGCAAGGGAGACGAGGAGGGATTTCATGGGGGATACATGGCCGGCGGTGTTCACCGGCGCGACTTGTTCATCGTTTAGGATGGGGATGCGACCGCTCAAGTGCATGCGGCCGGACAAATTGCAGGACGGTAATGTGGAGTGGGCAACGTGAAACGCGCGCGCGATTTTTTGCCGCAACCAAGCGGGGCCGTGCGCGTCCTGCGCGGACGACGATCGGGTGGGGCGCGCAGCCGAATTTGGACGTTGCGCCTCTGCACGAGCCGCAGCCTAAGTTCTGTTTCTCCCCGCTTTCTCATGGATTCAACCAAACCCCAAAACGCTGGCGCTGGCGCGCAGCCGCATTTTCAAATCTCCCGTCGGTCTTTTCTGCGCAACTGCACGGTCGCTGCGGCGATGACCGGGCTGCCGCTGTGGTTCATCGAGCGTCAACAGGCGCGCGCCGAGGAAGAACGCGCGACGCGCCGAGTGCTCTCGCCCAACGATCGTCCGCGTCTCGCCTTGATCGGCTGCGGCGGCATGGGCCGCGCCGATGGGCAGATTGCCACGGAGTTTGGCGACATCGTCGCGGTGTGTGACGTGGACGACGATCACCGCGTCGCGGCGGTGGAACAGTTCACCTTGGACGGACGTGCGCCAGCGGCTTATGCCGATTTTCGCAAGCTGCTCGAGCGCGACGACGTCGACGGCATCATCAACGTCACGCCCGATCACTGGCACACGTTGATCAACATCGGCGCGGCGCGCGCGGGTAAGGACATTTACAGCGAGAAGCCACTGACGCTCACCGTCGACGAGGGCCGCCACGTGATCCGCGCCGTGCGTGAGAACAACGTCATTCTTCAGACCGGCACGCAGCAGCGCAGCAATCATCGTTTCCGGCTCGCGTGCGAACTCGTGCGCAACGGTCGGCTCGGCCAGCTGCAGCGCGCCAACGTCTGGCTGCCTGCGGGCCTGCGCGAAGGGCCGTTTTCGACGGCGCGCGTGCCCGCGGGACTCAACTGGGATTTCTGGCAGGGACCAGCGCCGGCAATGGAGTATGTGCCCGAGCGCTGCCACACGAAGTTCCGCTACTGGTATGAATATTCGGGCGGCACGATGACCGACTGGGGCGCGCATCATAACGACATCGCGTATTGGGCGGTGGGCTTGATCGCGCCGCGCGATGTGATTGCGCGGCCGCTCTCGGAGCCGGTGCCCGGCGGCTACACGGCGTTTGCCGATTACGAAGTGCACTACCGCTACGACAACGGCGTCGAGCTGAACATCCAGACCACGCGCGACGACAACATCTACGGCGAAAAAGACTACGAAGCAGGGACAGCATAACGGCATCCGCTTCGAGGGCACCAACGGCTGGATCTGGGTGAGCCGTCACGAAATCATCGCGAGCGATCCGGAGCTGTTGGCCGCGCCACTGCCCGACGACGCGGAACGCCTCTACCACAGCGACAGCCACATGGGGAATTTCGTCGAGTGCATGCGCACGCGCGAGCTTCCGATCTGTGACGTCGAGGTCGGTCACCGTTCGGCCAACATGTGCCACCTCGGGGCGATCTCGATGCGCACGGGTTTGAAGCTCACGTGGGACTACGAACAGGAACGCTTCGTCGGCGACGGTGCCGCGGAAGCGAACAAGTTCCTCTCGCGCGAGATGCGGAAGCCCTACGACTACTCGTTCGTGAGCTGACGATCGCCGGAACTCCCGGTCGCCCATGAGTGTGCTTCGCGAAGTCCTGTCGCGCGAGGAAGTCGCGATCGCGGATCTCGAGCAGGTGTATCAGAAAATCTGCGACGATCCGCATTGGACGCGTGATGCGCTCGAGGCGCTTTCCACGCTCGACGAGGAACACGTTGGCCGTCCGCTTTGGCTGCTGCGTCGCGCGCAAGATGACTGTCCACTGCCGCCCGAGACGGTCGCGCGCATCGTCGAAGCCACCGCAGGCGCGCGGCATTGGCTCGTGCGCCTGCAAGTGGGCCAGTTGCTCGCGGCGGCGGGCATCCCCGAACGCGTGCAGGAGGAGGCCTTCGACTACCTGCGCGAGTGTTTCGCGGACCGCCGAGTGATCGTGCGCGCGTGGGCGCTGTCGGCGCTGTATCCGATGCGGCATGACGAGCGTTTTGCTGGTGAGGTAAAGCGCATGCTCGCCGTCGCGCGTCGCGATCCCGCGAAATCCATGCAGGCGCGTCTGCGGCATCTCACTTCGCGCAAGGCAGGGTGAAACCCTGTTTCGCGAATCGGGCACAGAACGCACGCGCCGCGGCTGGGTCTGCGAGCACGTGGACCCCTGTGAACGATGAGCGTGAAAGCCGTGGAAGTTTGCATCGTGGGCGGCGGCCCGGCGGGGCTGAGCGCGGCGCTGGTGCTCGGCCGATGCCGCCGCTCGGTGATCATTTTCGATTCGGGTCAACCGCGTAACTCTGCCTCACGGGCGTTGCACGCGTATCTCACGCGCGATGGCACGCCGCCGCTGGATTTGCGAAGGATGGGACGCGACGAACTGCGCGCTTACCCGAGCGTGGAGGTTGTCGACGAGGAAGTGGCGACCATCCGGCGACAGGTGGATCGATTCACGTTGGAGACGCGTAACGGTCGCGAGGTGACGTCGCGGTTCTTGCTGCTCGCAACCGGGCGCGTGGACGTGTTGCCGGAGGTGAGCCGTGCGAAGGAGTTTTACGGGCGCGGACTTTATCACTGTCCGTATTGCGACGGATGGGAGCATCGCGATGGGCGGCTCGCGGTGACGGGCTCGGGCGCGGTCGATCTCGCGCTCGAGCTGCTCACGTGGAGCGATCGCGTGCTGTTGTGTCCGGACGAGGACGCACCGCTGGACGAACCTGCTCTCGCGCATTTGCGGCAACGCGGCGTCGCCATCGCACCTGCGCCGGTCGCCGGATTGAGCGGTCCGGCGGGAGGATCGCTCGAGCAACTGACCCTGAAGAACGGCGACGAGGTGCCGTGTGACGCCTTATTTTTCTGTTCGGAGTAGGAAGAGTTCGACGTTTTGAGAAAAACTGTGGTTAAATTTTAAGAAGGAAGGTTATAAAGAGGTCAGGACAGGAGGCGAGGGGAGTGCCGGCAGCGTTCGCCGTTTGGAGAACTCCTGGGCTGCAGTTTCGACGACGAAGGTTGGTTAAAGGGAACGGGTACGGGGGGAAGGGGCGGGCGGGCTTTATGTGGCGGGCAACGTGCGCGGAGGTTTGCACCTCGCGATCATGGCGGCGGCGGAGGGGGCGGAGGCGGCGGTCGCGATCAACGAAGCCATCCTCGATCAGGATGTCGCATGACCGTCGGAGGCAAAAGGATGCGCCGAGCGAAGAGAAAGTCGGACCGATTATACCCGGATTCCGGCTTCTTCTAACCCGACGGGGAGGGGAGACGGCGCGCAGACATTCTCAAGAAACAGATACAACGTCCGATGTGGTTGAGACGCGTGATCCCACGAACGACGCACCTACTGGCGCAAGCTCGCCTGAGATGGCGGCAACTGGTCCTCGTGGGAGTGTTTGTGCTCGGCGGAGCGGTCGCATGGGCGGACGCCGAACGCGTGCGCGGTTTGCCGCCGTCGCGGACCTACTCGTATTCCGAGATCGGCAACGTGCCCCCGGGCGCGGGCTTGAGCACGGATGCACTGGGGCGACTCGTGCTCGTGCGCGAAGGGTCCTACATCGTCTTTGACGATCGGAACTGGCGCGAAATCTCCATCGAGCGCGAAGCCGGCACCAACGTCGGCAAGGTCGTGCGCGCGGACGACGGCACCGTTTACTACGGCGCGCAGGCATCGTGGGGACGCGTCGAATACGTGGATGATCACTCGATCCGCCTGCATCCTTATCGCGGCAAGGAGGCGCCGGCCTGGATGTCGAGCGCCAACATCGACACGATCGTGCCGACGCGGGACTATGTGTGCTTCGCGAGTTCCAGCGGGGCGGTGCTCTGGCATCGCGCAACCGGCGCCAACACGTTCGTCCGGCTGCCTTATCTCGCGACGGTTTTTGCCGTCAACGATCAGCTCTACGCCTCCACGCCGCTCGATGGTTTGCACAAAATCGTGCCCGAAAAAAGCGACCTCGGAGCGGATCGAGGGCGAACTCGGCGGCCTCGCGTTCGAAGCCGTCGTGCCATGGAAAGCGGGCCAGGTGCTTGGTTGGAGCAAGCCGCATGGGTTTACGTTGTTTGATGGCGCCAAAGCCGTTCCGTGGACGACGCCCATCGCGGGCGAACTGAAAAGCGTGGCCAAGCTTCTTCGCCTCGCGGGCGATCGTCTCGCGGTGCTCGAGCGCAGCCAGGGTCTCTACATTCTCGAGTCGAGCGGCGAGCCACTGCTCTCTCTTCTCGGCGGAGACAACATCGGTCTGACGGAGCTCTGCGAGAGCGAGCCCGGCGTGCTGTGGCTCGCGAAGACCGATGGCATCACGAAGTTGATCTACGATGCTCCGGTGGAGGTGTTCGACCATCGGCTCGGGCTCGCGCTGTCGTGGGCGTGGGTGGGGCAGTGGCGGAATCAGACTCTGGTGATGTCCGACGGAAAGCTCTACGAGGCCGAACCAAGCCGGTTTGCGGGCCCGACGCGTTTCAGGGAAATGCCAGTCCCGATCGATGGTGGTGTGTGGTCCGCCGCGTCGACCGCGCATGGCCTGCTGGTGGGCAATTTCAACGGCGTCCACGTGCTCTCCGAAGATGGCGCGGTTACTTCCGTCCGCACCGGATTCAACGCTCACCGCCTCATCGCGCTGTCCGGCGACATCTGTGTGGTGATCGGCCGCGCGAGGATGGCGATGCTGCATTGGGATGGCTCGCGCTGGGCGCCCTGGGGAAACGAAATCGAGGGCATCGGCGTGCCTTCCGTGGTGTTGCAGGCGAGCGACCACTCGGCGTGGCTCGAGATGGGCGTCAATCGCGTGGCTCGCGTCTCGGTTCGCGACGGTGTGCTGCGTTGCGAGGTTTTCGACCATCTCCCGTGGCCCACGCCCGCGTGGGTCAATGTCGGACGCATCGGCTCGACCATCGTGCTCTCGCAGCAGCTGAACCAGCGCTTCTACTACGACGAAACGCAGGAGCGCTTCGTGGATGCGCCCGAGCTCGAAAAAATCTTCGACGAATCTCCCGAGCGCGTCCTGCGGCCCCAGCAGGCGGCCGATGGCTCCGTCTGGATGCCGCACTCCAACGGCGTATTTCGCCTCGTGCCGACGCCCGATGGATTCCGGCGCGCGCACGGCGAGTTCGATCTGGTGCGGGACAACTACCCTGTGCTGCAACTCGATAACGACGGCGTCTGGGTCACGGGCTACCGGTCGCTGATGCGCCTGCGTCCGCCGTCGCGCGACAAGGTCGTCCCGCATAATCCAGCAGTGCCGGTGCTCACGTCGGTGCTGGATGTGCGCCATCAACGGGAACTCTACAGCGGCTTCCGGTCGCCGTTGTCGGCGCTGCAGGCGATTCCGTTTGGAGAAAGCCGTCTCTCGTTTCATTTCGCCCCCGGCTCCTACCGCCGGCTGCGCACGCCGCTCTACCAGTTCCGCATTCCCGGCTACGCCGACGAGTGGTCGGTGCCGTCGCGCGAACCCAGTTTCAGTGCGAGCGGACTGCGCGAGGGTTCCTACCAGTTGAGCGCCCGCATCATCGACGATGCAGGCGGAACCGTCGAGTCGCTGGACGTGCCGTTCTCGATCGCTCCGCCGATCTACCGGCGTTGGTATGCATTTGTTGGATACGCGATCGTCTGCGCGGGGCTGCTGGTGTGGGGCAGCAACTGGCTGTTGCGCCGCGCCAATCGTCGCACCCACGAACTCGAGCGCCTGGTTCGTGCCCGCACCGAGGAACTCAGAATCGCCCTCGAAGCGGGCGAGATTGGCACGTGGACGTGGAATCTGCGCACGCTCGAGCTGCGCTGGTCGGAGCGCTGCCGGCATATCTTCGGCGTGCCGCTCGATACGCCGGTCACGCATGAACTTTATCTCTCCCGTATTCACGCCGACGACCGAGCCCGCGCGCACGAGGCGGCACAGACGGCGATTATCACGGGCCGCGATGTGTTTCTCGAGGTGCGCGTCGTATGGCCTGACGGGACCGTGCGATGGGTGCTGATCCGCGGACGAACCCAGCGTGACGCGTCCGGCACGCCCGCGGCCATGCGCGGCGTCGCGCTCGACATCACGGAGCGCAAACGCGCCGAGCAGGATCGGCTGACGGTGAGCAAGCTCGAGTCCACCGGCATTCTCGCCGGCGGCATCGCGCACGATTTCAACAACCTCCTCGCCGGCATGCTGCTCAACGTCGATCTCGCGCTCGAGGGCGGCGACAAACAGGAGATGAAGCAGGCGCTCGCCTTCACGAAATCCGCCGTGCAGTCCGCGCGCGAACTCACGCGCCAACTCATCACGTTTTCGGCCGGCGGACTTTCGGGACGTCAGCTCATCGAACTGCCGCAGCTGGTCGAGGGCGTGGTCACAAAATGGCGCGAGATCTCCAAAGCGCCGGTGCAGTTGCGCGTGGATCGTTCGGTGCCGCCGGTGAGCGGAGATCCCGATCTGCTCGCCGTGGTCGTGCGCAATCTGCTGATCAATGCCGGCGAAGCCTCCGCTCCGGGCGCGGGCATTTCGGTGGTGGTTGAAACCACGCCGGCGAGTTCGCCCACGCTTTCCACGCTGGCGCCGGGCGTATATGTTTCGCTCACGATCGCGGACCGCGGCCGCGGCATTCCGGCTGACGTGCTCCCGAACATCTTCGATCCGTATTTCTCCACGAAGCCGCGCGGAAATCGCAAAGGCATGGGCCTTGGCCTCACGACCTGCATGTCTGTCGTGCAACGTCACGGCGGCACGATCGCCGTGGAATCGACGGCCGGCGAAGGTTCGCGGTTCACCGTTATTCTGCCCGCCGGCGGACAAGCTGCACCCGCGCCGGTGACGAACGAAGCGGGACAGGCGCCGCGCAAACTCCACGTGCTCGTGATGGACGACGAGGAAGTGATCCGCATCGCGCTCGTGCGCATGCTGCAAAGTCTCGGCCACGAAGCGGTCGCCGCGAGCCACGGCTCGGAAGCCGTCACGCTCTACTCGGAGGCGATGCACAGTCCGCGCCGCTTCGATCTCGTGATGCTCGATCTCACGGTGCCCAACGGCTGGGGCGGCGAAGAAACGCTGCGCGCATTGCAGACCGTCGATCCCGCGGTGCGCGCCGTGGTGATGAGCGGCTATACGCAGAGTGCAGTGATGGAGGAGCACGCGCGCCACGGTTTCAAAGCCGCGCTGCCGAAACCGTTCACGCGGGAAGCGCTGCTCGAGAGTTTCGCACGGGCCTTCGCGTAGTGGATAACCCAATACGCATGGCGGAGAGGGAGGGATTCGAACCCCCGGTGAGCTTGCGCCCACAGCGGTTTTCAAGACCGCCGCAATAGACCACTCTGCCACCTCTCCGGCGAGCGATTGTGGTCGCACCGGAACGCGAAACGCGGCGCGTGTCGAGCCCGGAGTAGGCGCGAGTCATGCCTGAGCGCGGACCGGGTCGGGACGCAGTGCGCACCGGGTCGAGCCAAGGTCCGGACACGGTCGCGCCAAGGTGCGGACCGGGTCGGGACAAAGTCCGGACAAGGTCGCGACGCGGTGCGGCTCGCGTCGGGACGCGGTGCGGCGCGATTCAGCGCTTGCGATCGCGACCGAGGAAAAACGCGATCCAGATGCCGAGGCCGAGAAGCGCGATCAGCCACCAGAAGTAACGGAGCTCGCGCGCGGCGAGCTCGGCAAAAGCGAGCGCGCCGGGAAAGAGGAGTGCGAGCACCACCAGCGTGGCGATGCCCGCGATGAGCAGGAAGGGGCGTGAGCCGCGTCCTTTCATCGTTTCGCCGGCGTGGCGTTGTTGGGCAGGCCAATCGGGAGAAGGATGTTGGCGCCCGAGGATTCACCACCGGTGCCGCCGCCGATGACGAGCGGAGAACGACCGTCCCATTTTTCGACGATCTGGAGTTGGATGAGGCCGGGGTTGTCGCGGATGGCTTCGGCGCGAATGCGGATCGCTTCGGCTTCGCCCTTTGCGCGGATGATCGCGGTGTCGGCTTCGATCTGGGCTTTCTGCTGCGTGAAGCGCGCTTTGGCGGCCTCCTGTTCCTGCACCATCTTCGACTCGATGGCGGCTTCGAGCTCCTTGGTGAGCGTGATGTTTTCGAGGACGATGTCTTCGACGTGGAGGATGTCGCCGGTCTTTTCGCGCGCGGCGGCGAGGGTTTTGACTTTCACTTCTTCACGGCGTTTCACGATCTGCTCGGCGCTGAGGAGGGCGGTGACTTCCTTGAGCGCTTCGTGAATGCGGGGCGCGATGAGGCTGTCGAACGGATCGCCGGCGTATTCCTTGAAGATCTGAACGACGGATTTTTCGGGGATGCGGTAGAGAACGCGCAGGTTGGTGCTGACCTGCTGGAGATCGGATGAGTAGCACTCGGCGGGGAGCTCGCGCGTGATCTGGCGCACGGGGACTTTCACGATGTGCGTGACGAAGGGCGCCTTGGTGCCGAAGCCCTCGGGTTTGAATTCGGGGCTGACTTTGCCGAGCGTGACTTGCACGCCGCGATAGCCGGGCTCGACCACGTAGGTGCCTTGCGCGGCCGCGATGACGAGGACGAGGATGATGATGCCGAAGCCGACGAGTTTACCGATGTTGGGCTGCATGAGGCGGAGCGGACACGAGTGAAGAGGAAGCGGCAAGCGACGAGTGCGGCGCTAGAAAATTTCCTGCGCGTTCGACTCGCGGCGAACGCGGGAAAAATCGGATGGAGCGCGAACGCACAATGGCTCAAGCTGCGCGCGTGAGTTTCACGCGGCATCTCCTGATCGATGGCGCCAACGTCGCGCATGGCTGGCCGGAGTTGCGCGCGATGATGCGGCGCGAACGCGACGAGGCGAGGGCGTTGCTCGTGCGTCGGGTCGCGGTGTTGCACGACGAGGAACAGATGCGCGTGACCGTGGTGTTCGACGGACGCGGCGCGGAGTTGTCGATCGAGCGACCGTCGGGCCACGCGACGCTTTCGGTGTTGCACACGGCTTCGGGCGTGACGGCCGACGAAGTGATCGAGCAACTCGTCGCGGCGGCGGCGGAGCCCGCGAATTGTTTCGTCGTCACCGCGGATCGCGCGGAGCGGGAGACGGTGGCGGCAACGGGAGCGCACGTGCTCTCGCCGGACGATTTGGCGCGATGGATCGCGCAGGTGGAAGAGCGGCAGAGCGGCCGGCTGTCGGATCTGCGCCGCGACAACGAACACAAGTGGAGGAAACGATGACGCCACAACTCAAGCAGCCGGATCCCAGCGCGGCGGCGGAGATTCAGGGCCTGTATGGTCCGTTTACGTTTTCGGAAAAGCTCCTGCAAAAAATCTGGCTGCGCGGTGATTTCGATCGCAGCCGCGTGACGACGACGGACGGGCGGCGAGTGAAGATCGTCCGCGCGGGACGTTGGAATCTGCTCGGCGGTCCTGATTTTCTCGAAGCCACGGTGCGCGTGGATTCGGGACCCGAACAGACGGGCGATATCGAACTGCATCTGCACGCGGTGGACTGGACGGCGCATGGGCACAGTCACGATCATGCGTATGATCGCGTGATGTTGCACGTGGTGTTGTTTCCGCCCGCGGCTGGCCATCGCACGATCGGCGCAGGCGGTCGCGAGATTCCTACGGTGGCGTTGCTGCCCTTGCTGCATCACGACCTCGAGGAGTATGCGGCGGACGAAGTGTTGGAGAAGTTGAGCGACCGTCCGGCGTCGCTCGTCGTGGAGAAACTCGCGGCGCGACCGCTGGTGGATCTCGCGCAGACCTTGCGTCGGCACGCGCGCGAACGCTGGCGGCAGAAGGTGCATTTCGCGCGACTGCGCATTCAGCGGCTCGGTTGGGAAGCAGCGTGTCACCACACCGCGCTCGAGATTCTTGGCTACCGTTTCAATCGCTCACCGATGCTGCGACTCGCTGGCGTCGCGCCGCTGACGGCGTGGGCAAACGCGGATCCCGTGAAGTTGTTCGAGGCGGAGCGGGAGAGTTGGAGCGTGCAAGGCGTGCGGCCGGCGAATCATCCGCGGCGCCGGCTTGAGCAATATACCGCGTGGGTGACCGCTCAGCCGCAGTGGCCCGCGAAGCTCGTCGAATGCGCCACAGGTTTGCCGGACCTTCCGCCGGAAGTGGCGACCGCGCTCGCGCGTCGGCAAACAGACCTGGTCGCGTGGAGAGAGCGGTTCGTCGCGGTGACCGGCGGAGTGCTCGGCGGCACGCGAATGGATACGATGATTTGCGATGGGTTTCTGCCGTTGCTGGCCGCGCAGACGGGTGCGGACCCGCATGGGGTTTGGTTTCACTGGTTTCCCGGTGATCTGCCGCCGTCGATCACGCGCGCGTTGCGGGCATTGGGAGTTTTCGCGGGACGCAGTTCGCCGGCTACGCAAGGCTTTGCGCAAGGACTGCTTGGCTGGATGGTGGAAGAGGGGAACGGCTGAGGGCGCTGAGGGGGCGCGGGGCTTGACAAGTTTTCGCGCCGGCGAGTAATTTTTCCCCCTTAACAACACTCACTTTTCGAAAGTGGGCCCTGGGGCCCGCTTTTTTTTCCCATCTTGCCGACATACCCAATCCTATGAGCAGCGAAATTCTTTCCGTCCTCGAATACATGGAAAAGGAGAAGGGCATCCCGCGCACCGACATGATCGCGACGATCGCGAACGCGTTGAAGACCGCGGCGCAGAAAGGCGTGAATTCGGGACAGGAACTCAAGATCGAGATCAATCCGAAAAACGGTCAGCTGCACGCGTGGTGTCTGCTCAAGGTGGTGGATTCCGTCTCCAATCCGAAGACCGAGATCCACGTCGAAAAGGCGCAGGCGCTGAAGGAAGGCGCGCTGATCGGCGAGGTGTTGGAAAAGGAGATCGATCCGTCGTCGCTCGGCCGTATCGCGGCCCAGACCGCCCGTCAGGCGGTGATGCAGCGGCTGCGTCAGTTCGAGAAGGATCGCATCTTCGACGAATTTAAGGATCAGGTCGGCAACATCGTCACGGGCACCGTCCGTCGTCGTGAGCGCAACGATCTCTTCATCGATCTCGGCAAAGCCGAAGCGGTGATGCCCGGCAAGGAGCAGGTCCCGGGCGAAGAGTATCAGCCCGGCGAACGCATCCGCTGCCTGCTGCTCGCGATCGAGTCCACGCCGCGTGGTCCGGAGATCATTCTCTCGCGCGGCAGCCCGAAGTTTGTGCGTCGCCTGTTCGAACTCGAAGTCACCGAGATCGCCGATGGCACGGTGAAGATCGAGGCGTTTGCCCGCGAACCCGGTTACCGCACCAAGATCGCCGTCACGAGTTCCGATTCCAAGGTGGATCCGGTCGGCGCGTGCGTGGGTGCCCGCGGCGCGCGCGTGAAGACGATCGTCCGCGAACTCAACGGCGAGAAGATCGACATCATTCGCTACTTCGCCGATCCGCGCGAGATGGTCATCGAGGCGATGAAGCCCGCGGTGCCGCGCGAAATCGTCATCGACGAAAAGTCTCACCGCATCCTCCTCAAAGTCGCGACGGAAGACCTCGCGATCGCGATCGGCCGCAAAGGCCAGAATGCCCGTCTCACGTCGCGCCTCATCGGATGGCGCCTCGACATCGAAGAGTTCCACGCCGTCGGCGACGATCCGCGTGGCAATGCCGTCGCGTCGCTCGTCAAAGCGTTCGAGCTCGAGGCGGATATCGCCGGTCGTCTGGTGGACATGGGCATCAACTCGCCCGCCGCCTTCGAAGGTGTCGACGAGGATGATCTGGTCGACGCCGGCTTCACCGCCGAAGAGGCCACCGCGATCATCGCGCGCGTTGCGCAACGATAACTTCAAGAGCTGGTCCAACCACGATTTATTACCAATAGCTGATGAGCCTCCGCATTCACGAACTCGCCAAACGATACAACATGGAGGGCAAGGACATGCTGGCCTTGCTCAAGGAGCGAGGCTACGTCTCTGCGGACACCAAGTCGGTTTCGAGCACGGTCGCGAACATCTACGTCGAAGAGCTGGAAAAGGAGTTTGCCGCCAAAGCCGCCGCCGAGCAGGCCGCTGCTGCCGTCACTCCCGAAGCCTCCGAGCCACCGTCCGAAACCCCGTCGACTGCGCCGATCGCGACGGACGAAGATTCTAACGAGGCACCGAAACTGCGTCTCCCCGCGGGAGCTTTTGTGAAGACCAAGGCGGACATCGAACGTGAACGCGAGGCGGCTGCCAAAGCAAAGGCCGCTGCCGCCAAAGCACCGGCGCCGGTCACGCCTCCGCCGATGCCGGCTCCGCGCGCGGTTTCGGCCCCGGCTCCCGTCGCCCCGCCGCGTCCGGCCTCTCCGCCGCCGCTGCCGCCGCGCCCGGTTCCGCCGCCGCCGGCCCCGACGGTCAAGGCCGCTCCGGCTGTTTCCATTTCTGCTCCTCGTCCGGTTTCGAGCCCGGCACCTGCGCCGGCGATTCCGCCGCCCGTTTCGAAAGCGCCGACCGCGCCGCGCATGGTTTCGCCTGCGCCGCTGCCGCCGCCCGTCGCTCCGTCCAACTCGCCGACCGCGATCCCCACGCCGGTGGCTCCGGCCGCTGCGGGTGAAAGCGCTCCCGAGTCGTCCGGGGAAATCAAGATCATCCATCTCAAGCCACCGATCATCGTTCGCGATTTCGCGGCCGCGCTCGGCCTCAAGCCGTTCAAGCTGATCTCCGAGCTCAACCAGGCCGGTGGCTTCGCGTCGATGAACTCCAATATCGACGAAGCGATGGCGGTGAAGGTGGCCGAAAAGCACGGCTTCATCCTCGAGATCAAACATCGCGGCGAGCCGAAGGAAGGCGCGAAGGACAAGAAGGCGGAAAAGAAGCCGGAGGAGGACGAGAGCAAGTTCCTCCAACCGCGGCCTCCCGTCATCTGCATTCTTGGTCACGTCGACCACGGCAAGACCTCGCTGCTCGATGCCATCCGCAAGGCCAATGTCGCCAGCGGCGAAGCCGGCGGCATCACGCAGCACATCGGCGCGTATCAAATCGAATTTCAGGATCGCAAACTCACCTTCCTCGATACGCCCGGTCACGCGGCGTTCACGAAGATGCGTTCGCGCGGTGCGAGCGTCACCGACGTCGCCATTCTCGTGGTGGCGGCCGATGACGGCTTCATGCCGCAGACCGACGAGGCGCTGAGGATCGCGCTCGGCGTCAAGGAACAGCACCCCGAGAAGTTCGCGCTCATCGTCGCCGTCAACAAGATGGACGTGAAGGGCGCCAACCTCGATCAGGTGAAGGCGCAGATGCAGCAGCGCAACATCGCGCCGGAAGACTGGGGTGGTGAAACCGTCACCGTGCCCGTGTCCGCGATCAAGGGCACCGGCATCAACGAACTGCTCGAGATGATTCTCCTGCAGGCGGACGTGCTCGAGCTGAAGGCGAATCCGAAGGCCGAGGCCAGCGGCGTCATTATCGAATCTCAGATCGACGTTGGTCGTGGTCCGCTTGCCACCGTGATCGTGCAACGCGGCACCTTGCGCGTCGGCGATGCTCTCGTCTGCGGTCCGCACTACGCTCGCGTCCGCGCGATGTTCGACGATCAGGGTCGCAACTTGAAGGAAGCCCCGCCGGCCACGCCGGTTCGCGTGATCGGCTGGTCGGGCGCGCCCGACAGCGGCTCCGCTTTCCGCGCGGTCAAGAATGCTCGCGAAGCCGAAAAGCTCGCCGAGGAAGAGCAACAGCGCCTCCGCAAGCTGGCTTCGGTCTCCGACGCCCAGCCGAAGGAAGTTTCGGTGGAGCAACTCTTCGCCAATATCGCGGCCACCCAGGCCAAGGTGCTCAAGCTCATCATCAAGACCGACGTGTTCGGTTCCTCCGAAGCCGTGCGCAACGTGCTCGAAGGCATCAAGAGCTCGAAGGTTTCCGTCGAGATCGTGTCCACCGACGTCGGCCTCGTGACCAAGAACGACGTGACGATGGCCGCCGCGGCCGGCGCCGTCGTGATCGGTTTCAACACGAAGCTCGAAAACGGCGTCACGGCGCTCGCGGCGCTTCACCATTCCGCTGAGTTCGCTCGACCCGACCGAGACACTCAACGGCGACGGCGGCGCCTCCGACAAATAACTGGCGTTCCCGGGCTGTTTCCCCCTATAGGACGCGCCAAGTTCCGGCATGCCGGCACTGCTCATGGCTCCACCTGGACGACATCCCGGGTGTCAGCGTCCCGATGATCCTCAATTGAAAGGACCAGTACGATGTCGGTTACCGCAGAGCGGAAGACTGAGCTCATCAAGGATTTCGCCACCAAGAAGGACGACACCGGCTCGCCGGAAGTCCAGGTCGCGATCCTTTCCGAGCGCATCGCCAACCTGACCGAACACTTCAAGACCCACAGCAAGGATAACCATTCCCGCCGGGGTCTCTTGAAGATGGTTTCGACGCGCCGCCGGCTTCTCGACTACGTCAAGAAGACCGACGAGACCGCTACAAGGCGCTGATCGAGCGCCTGGGCCTGCGCCGCTAAGGCACGGGTCGATCGACTTGGTCGCGGGGTACGCCCCGCGATCCTTTCCGGTCCCAAGGACCGGCTATTGCGTAGGCTGACGATCTACGCGGAGCATGGCGAGATCATCGGCCGCTCACGGTGCCCAGGGCACTCTCTTCCCCAAGAGACATGAGCGGCTCATCGTCTTGTCCATGTTCCGCCCCGACAGGGAGCGTGATCGAAGGAAAAGTTGCAGACTTTTCCGGTTCGAGAGCGCGACCAACAAAGACCTCGAGGTCAGCGCGGAAACCGTGCCGATTTTGGGCTGGCGGACCACATGGGGTGGTTCCGTCCGCTGGCACACCGGATGAGTTCGCGGGGTCGCTACGCCCCCGCGTTCCCGCTCATTCGAACAGAATGGAAAGACGAGGGCACTATGCCCATCAAATTCGACCACCACAAAGTCGAGCTCGACTGGGGCGGCAAGCCGCTCACCCTCGAGACCGGCCACATCGCCCGTCAGGCCGACGGCGCCGTGCTCGCCACGCTCGGCGAGACCGTGGTCCTTGCCACCGTCGTCTTCGGCCAAGACGCCGAAGCCGGGCCAGGACTTCTTCCCGCTGACCGTCAACTACCAGGAAAAGTCCTTCGCGGCCGGCAAGATCCCGGGCGGCTTCTTCAAGCGTGAAGGCCGCCCGACCGAGAAGGAGACGCTGGTCTCCCGCCTGATCGACCGCCCGATCCGCCCGCTGTTCGCCGAGGGCTTCAAGAACGAGACCCAGGTCATCTGTCACCGTGCTGCAGCACGATATGGAGAACGAGCCCGACGTGCTCGCCATGGTCGCCGCCTCGGCGGCGCTGACGATCTGTCGGGCGTGCCGTTCATGGGCCCGATCGGCGCTGCCCGCGTCGGCTATGTCGACGGCGCGTACGTGCTCAACCCGGCCGCCGACGACACGAAGCGACACCAAGCTCGACCTCGTCGTCGCCGGCACCGCCGACGCCGTGCTGATGGTCGAGTCCGAAGCCAGGAGCTCTCGGAGAGAGGTCATGCTCGGTGCCGTCATGTTCGGCCACGAGAGCGGCAAGCGGGTGATCGACGCGATCATCGCCTGGCCGAGAAGGCCGCCAAGGAGCCGCGCGCGAGTTGAGCCCGACGACGGACTACCGGCGCCTCGAGAAGGCCGAGCTGAAGGCCGTCGCGTCAAGCCGACCTCGCGCGCTGCCTACAACATCCCCGACAAGGCCCAGCGCTACGCGCGCGGTCGATGCGCCAACGCCAAGGTGAAGGACCACTTCGCCTCGCGAGGGCGAAGCCAAGCCGTGCTACGAGCCGCTGGAGCTGGGCGACGTCGTCCAGAAGCTCGAGGCCGACATCGTCCGCGCTGACCATCCTCGACACCACGGCACCCGCATCGACGGCCGCGACCTCCGCACCGTCCGCCCGATCCTGGCCGAAGTCGGCGTCCTGCCGCGCACGCACGGCTCGGCGCTGTTCACCCGCGGCGAGACCCAGGCCCTGGTGGTCGCGACCCTCGGCACCGGCGACGACGAGCAGTTCATCGACACCCTCGAAGGCACCGACAAGGAGAACTTCCTGCTGCACTACAACTTCCCGCCCTACTCGGTCGGTGAAACCGGCCGCATGGGCTCGCCCGGCCGCCGCGAAATCGGCCACGGCAAGCTCGCCTGGCGCGCCCTGCGCCCGATCCGTGCCGGGCAAGGAAGACTTCCCCTACACCATCCGCGTGGTCTCCGAGATCACCGAGTCGAACGGCTCGTCCTCGATGGCGACCGTGTGCGGCACCTCGCTGGCGCTGATGGACGCCGGCGTGCCGCTGAAGCGTCCGGTCGTCGGGCATCGCCATGGGCCTGATCCTCGAAGGCGACCGCTTCGCCGTGCTGTCCGACATCCTCGGTGACGAGGACCACCTGGGCGACATGGACTTCAAGGTTGCCGGCACCGCCGACGGCATCACCTCGCTGCAGATGGACATCAAGATCGCCGGCATCACCGAGGAGATCATGAAGGTCGCGCTCGGCCAGGCCAAGGGCGGCCGCGCGCACATCCTGGGCGAGATGGCCAAGGCGCTCGACGGCACCCGCGTGCGACCGTCGGCGCATCGCGCCGCGCATCGAGACCATCCCGATCCCGACCGACAAGATCCGCGAAGTGATCGGCACCGGCGGCAAGGTGATCCGCGAGATCGTCGAGAAGACCGGCGCCAAGATCGACATCGAGGACGACGGCACCGTCAAGGTCTCGTCTTCGGACGGCGAAGGCGATCGAAGCCGCCATCAACTGGATCAAGGGCATCGCCGCCGAGCCGGAAGTCGGCGCGATCTACCAGGGCACGGTCGTGAAGGTCGTCGATTTCGGCGCGTTCGTGAACTTCTTCGGCGCCAAGGACGGCCTCGTCCACATCTGCCAGCTCACGGACCAGCGCGTCGGCAAGGTCACCGACGTCGTCAAGGAAGGCGACAAGGTGAGGGTCAAGCTGCTCGGCTTCGACGAGCGCGGCAAGGTCCGCCTGTCGATGAAGGTCGTCGACCAGGAGACCGGCAAGGAAAAGGCCGAGGAAGACGCTCCCGCCGCCGAGTAAGGCGCGGTAGTTTTCAACGGTTTCGACGGGCCCGGACATCAGTCCGGGCCCGTTTTCTTTTGATCGAGGTCAACGGACCGGCGAACCATTCCGGCATGCTGGCAGGCAGGGGTTGCATGGACATTCCGCTGATCCTGCGCGTGGTTGGCCTCGCCGTTCTTGTGCTCGTGATCCTGATCGCGGGCGCATATGCGCTCTGGTCAGGCGTGATCCAGGCCGATATCGGCCGGCTGCGGGCGCAGGCGAAAGCTCCATCCGGGAGCGTCATCACGGTCGAGCGGATCGCGGCTCTTCCGGCACCGGCGGTGCGCTATTTCACCCGCGCCGGCGTGATCGGCGCCGCCATCCCGCGGCTCGTGCGCCTTAGCCAGGCAGGCCGCATTCGCTCCGGCGCGGAGGCCAGCTGGATGGACCTGACGGCCGAGGAGCTTTACTCCACGAACCTGCCGGCCTTCATCTGGCGCGCCGGCATGCCGAGCCTCACGCTGCCGGTTGTGCTCGGCCGCGACGCCTATCTCGAGGGCGAGGGCAGCATCGTGATGAAGCTGCTCGCCCTGCTGCCGGTTGCCGACGAGCGCGGCGACGAACTGCGTGCCGCCGGATTGATGCGCTACCTGAACGAGATGCTGTGGTTCCCGCCGCCTATCTGGGCGACAACGTCACGATCCTCGCCCATCGACGCGGACAGTTTGGTGTCACGATCACCGACCGCGGGCTCACAGCCGAAGCCACCATTGTCGTCGACCCGGACGGTCGCCCGGCCAACTTCCGCGCCGTCCGCTACAATACGGCGACGCGCCGCATGGAAAAGTTGGGAGACGCCGATCAGCGCCACCGGCCCGCTCGCCGGACTGGAGCTGCCGACGCACGGCGCGGCGGACTGGAAGCTCGCCGGCGGCGACCTGCGCTATATCGAACTCGAGGTCACCGCCGTCAGCTATGACGACTAAGCCGCCGCTGGCCGCAGGCGGGGAACATCAGCACCGAGGTCAGGGCGGCGACGATGACGATGGCGGCGCTGACCAGCGTCGTCACCAGCATGGCCTCGGCATAGGCGACCCGCGGCGTGTGCGCCACCGATGCCGCGCAGGGCCATGGTGACCAGCGCCACACCGCGGCGAGATTGAGGCCGAGCGCCAGACAAGGCCGGCCGCATCAGCCCGAGCGCTTTGGGGTCAGCAAGGAGCCGGCGACGAAGCCGAGCCCCGGGGGCAATCCCCAGAGCCCCGGCTCGAACGGCTCAGCCCCAGCTTTACCAGAGCTGCAGATACTGGGCCACGACGGAGAAGGTGCCGAAGATGGCAAAGAAGCCGAATACGTTGATGGCGAGCGCCGCCGAAGAAACTCGGACGGGCGAACAGGCTCAGGTCGAGCAATGGATAGGCCAGCCGCAGCTGGCGCCATGAAGATCGCGCCGACCACCAGTCCGAGCCGATCGGGCCGGCGCTGTGCAGCATGTCGCCGCCGTCGGCGAGGCTCTTGATGCCGTAGATGACGGCCAGCACGGCGACAATCGACAGACCTGCGCTCAGTAGATCCAACCGCCCAGCCTTGGGGTCCTTGTACTCGGGCAGCAGCCGGGGGCCGAGGACGAGCAACAGCACCATCACCGGTACGGCGATCAGGAAGACCGAACCCCACCAGAAATATTGCAGCATAATGCCCCCCGACCACCGGGCCGATGGCGCCGCCGGCCGAGAAGCTGGCGATCCAGACGCTGATCGCGATGGTGCGCTCCGCGATCGTTGCGGAACATGTTGGTGATCAGCGACAGGGTCGAAGGCGCCAGCGTTGCCCCGGCGATGCCGAGCAGCGCGCGGCCGACGATCAGCGTTTCCGCCGTCGGCGCAAAGGTGGCGAGCAGCGGGGGTGAGGCCGAAGGCCACGGCGCCGATCAGCAGCAGCTTTCGCCTGCCGAGGCCTATGCCTGCCAGCATGCGTCAGGGTTTACGGCAACATCACGTCGGCTTCCTTGCCGTCGAGGTCGTAGGTCACCCAACCGCCGGTCCAGCCATCATCCTTGCCGGCGCGGATTTCGACCAGCAGTCTGTCGTCCTCGGGGTTCATCATCAGCGCGTTGCGGGTGAAGGTGTAGCGGAACACCGCGGCTCCCGGCAGGTTCATCCGCGTCGGGGTGCGGTCAGCGAGATTGCCGATGTCGGCCTCGTCCAGCCCGGCGAGGTCGGCGATGGTGAAAGTGCGGGTCGGGTTGAGCTCGGCCTCCCACGGCATGGGCGTGCCGAAGCGGGTCACGGTCTGCCGGTCGACGATGAAGTTCGCCATCGTGCCGGGGCGCCTGCGAGTCCTCGACCAGCACGCTGCCCTGCGTGTCGTTGAGCAGGATCTCGCCGTATCTAGCGTCCGGCCCGAGGCCTGTTCGAGCCGTTTCCGCGTCTCGGCCACCGTCACCGGCGCCAGCCACGGCTCGGCGCTCGCGGCGATGCGGCTCTCGGGCAGAATGATTTCCACCACCCTGGCGTTCGCGTCGAGCAGCACCTTGCCCTCCTCGCCATCGGCCTGCTTGAGGTCAACGGTCCAGATCAGCTCCGGCGTGCCCGGCCGATCGGTCGGCTTGTCGGCGTCGATATAGGTGATCTCGGCGCCCTCGGACTCGAAGGCCGCCAGCGCCGCCCGCTTGATCTCAGGCAGCTTTCCGAGGTCGATCTCGGACATCGGGAAAGGCGCCGTGTCGCGCATGTCGGCAAAGACATCCTCCATCTCGAGGCCACCGGTGACGCCCCGAGATTCCACGAATAGTCGCGGGTCATGTTCTCCTGGGTAGGATGCTCGGCCTGGAAGAAGACGTAGCCCGAATAGATGCGCAGCTCGTGCACACGCTTGGTGCCCAGTACCTCGGCGATGCGTCGCTGGGCTTCGGCCATCGGCCAGTCATCGTCTTCGATCAGGTCGAGCCGTTCGGCGCGCGCAGTGCCGGCAAGGTCGGCGCCCAGCACATTGCCGTCGGCATCGGCATAGACGGTCGCCGACTCGCGCTCGGTGCTGAGGTTGAGCGTCATCTGCACGTCGCCATAGCTGGGCTCGGGCAGGATGGAGATGCGCCGTGCGATGGTGATGGTGCCGATGTCGGGCCGGCTCTCCATCTGCGCCATTTCGACCGCCTCGGCGATGACCGGCTCGATCCGGTCGAGCGCGATCTCGTCCACCGCAAAGAAGCTGCCCTCGCGCCTCTTGACGATGCCGTCGCCATCGGTCGGGCGCGGCCCGGAAAACGCTGTCGCGATCGAGCACGAGGATCTTCATGCGCGAAGCGGTCCATTCATCGGTGTGATAGTCGGCCTCAGTACCCTGCACCCACATCAGAACCTGGTCGGCGCGGATCTCGAGTTTGGAGACCGGGCGCTCGCCGCCCATGGCCTTGAACAGCGCAGCGATGGCGCGATCACGCAGCACCGGCGAGGTCACGTAGGTGGCGTCGCGGGCAACCCGGCTGGCGCCTCGACGGTCTTGCCGACCTGGGCGACGGCGGGTGTGGAAACGAGGGCGAGTGCAACGAATACGGCACGCAGGATCTTCGACATGATCGGTGCTCCATCCGAGTGGCTGCCGCCGAGGGTGCGCGCCTGCGCCTGAAGCGAGGCTGAACGGAGGGTGGCCGGCGGCGTTCCCCATTGGCATAGTGCCGTCGCCACCACGAAGAGGAGAACCCCATGCGCTACATGATCATCATCAAGATGACCGAACCCTCGCCACCGCCCACTTCCGAGCAACTGGCGGAAATGGGCAGAATACAACCAACAGCTGATCGATGCGGGCGTGTTCCTTGGCGGTGAAGGGCTGATGCCCTCCAATACCGGCGCCAAGGTGAAGATCGAGAGCGGCAGGCCCGTGGTTCGTGACGGCCCGTTCGCCGAAGCCAAGGAACTGGTCGGCGGCTTCTGGATCATCAAGGCCGATACGCTGGAAGAAGCGGTCGGCTGGGCCAAGAAGATTCCGCTGGGTGAGGGCGACGAAGTCGAGATCCGCCGCGTCTCGGAGATCGAGGATTTCGTGCGCGACGACGTTTCGGCCGAGGCGCTCGACCAGGAGGCCGCTCAGCGCAAGAGCGGCGCCTGGCCACAATATCAGGCGTAGCGGTGCGTCATGGCGTCGGAGCAAACGGTCTCCGACGCCGCCGCCCCGCGCTGGCTCGACCGCCGAACAAGGCGGCGAGCCGGCTGAACTAGTTTCGGCGCCGGCCAGTGGCCGGCATCGAGATGGGCCTCCCAGGCCTCTTCGCCGGAGTTGCGGCGAAATCCTCACCCCAGTGCTGGCGATACGCATCCTTATAGAGATAGCTGGCGGGGATCATGACAAGTCTCCTTTCGAATTGAACCGATTCAATCACTAAACGCATGAGCGCTTGAATCGGTTCAACATATGCTTCCGAGACGGAGAGTCAAGCAGAAATTGAACCGATACAAAAATCGAGCTATATGACGGGCATGTCACCCTTTGTGGCAGGAATGAAAGGCAGAGCATGGCGCGCGACCTGGTGCGATTGAGCGATGTGGCGAAGGCGGCCGGCGTGTCGCAGGGTACGGCATCGAACGTGTTCAGCCGCCCCAACCTCGTGCGCGAAGAAGTGCGCGAGCGCGTGCACGAGGCGGCACGCAAGCTGGGCTATGCCGGGCCGGACCCGCGCGGCCGCCTGCTACGCGCCGGCAAGTCCAACGCCATCGGCGTCGCCACGGCCGAGACGCTCTCCTATTTCTTTGAGGATCCGTTCGCGCGCGAACTGATGCGCGGCATTTCCGAGGCCTGCGAACAGTATGGAGCGGGCCTGGCGCTGGTATCGGCCAAGGATGACAAGCGGCTGGCGGTCAATATCCAGAACGCGCTGGTGGACGGCTTCGTGCTGCTCTGCATCGAGAATGGCGAACGGCTGGTCGAGCTCACCCGCGATCGCCAGCTGCCTTTCGTGGCGCTCGCCCTCGGCCGGCCGGACGACACCGTATCGGCGATCGGCATCGACGACTATGCCGGCGCCCAGCTCGCGGCCCGGCATCTGGCCGAGCTCGGACACCGCCGCTACGGCATCCTGTCGCTGGAGCTCGATGACGAGCACGAGGGACCGATCGATGCCGAACGGCTCGCCAGGGCCGAGTATTTCACCTCGCGCGACCGCGCGCACGGCTATTACGAGGAACTGGCGCTCTACGGCGTTGAGCGGGCCTCGATCCCGATCTACGAGACGCGATGAGCGAGGACAGCGTCCGCCGCGGCGTCGACTACATCCTCAGCGCCGGCGCCGAGCCGCCGACCGCCATCCTCGCCATGTCCGATCGCGTGGCGCTGATCGCCATGGACGAGCTGCGCAGGCGCGGCCTGTCGGTGCCCGGAGATATCTCCATCGTCGGCTATGACGGCGTGCCGGAGGCCGAGATCTCTGTGCCACCGCTTACCACCATCACCCAGCCGATCGCCGAGATCGGCCGCCGGGCGGTCAAGGCCATCCTCGACCACGACGGCAAGGTGCATCGCGATACGCTGCCGGTGGAGCTGGTCGTCCGCCAGTCGACGGCCCGCCCGCGAACGTGATTTGCACGCGAGCGCCACGCTACCCACATTCAGGCCATGCGCACGCTCATCGCTTCCATCGCCGTCCTGCTGCCTCGCCTCGCCGGCGGCCGCCTATTGCTATCAGGTGCCTGATACGGCCGCGACCGGCTACGTCGAGAACAATCTCAAGCGGACCATCTGCATCCAGGATGAGCTCGCCGACGGCACCGCGGAGCGCAGCTTCAAGTCCGATTTTGACGCGACGGTGGAAAACTCCAGCGCGACGCGCTGCAGCAGCGCCTGCAACTCCAGCAGTTGCAGACGCAGCGGATGCTGCTGCAGAACCAGTTGCTGAAGAACCAGCCGAAATTCTGAGTTATTCGGCCGCGGCCCGCGGCATGTCGTCGAAGCCGACCGTGGTTTCGGCGGCGACCATGGGCTGGTCGAGCCGGAATGGTCGTGCGGCGCCGTCGCCACCTGGTTGCGGCCGGCCTGCTTGGCCTTGTAGAGCGCCGCATCGGCCGCCGGCAGCAGGTCCTGCACGTTGATCGAGGTGGCGGGGATCGTTGCGACGCCGAACGAGGCCGAGATATCGGCGCCGCGGGTGCTGACAGCGCCTCGATGCGACGCGCAGCTGTTCCGCCTTGTCGGCCGCGCGTCTCGAGCGGACAATCGGGCAGGATGATGACCATCTCCTCACCGCCATAGCGGCAGACGATATCGGTCTCGCGCAGCTGGCTGGTGATGCGCCCGCGCGCGTCGCGCAGGACCTGGTCGCCGAAGGCGTGGCCGTGCTCGTCGTTGAGCCGCTTGAAGTGGTCGAGATCGACCATCAGCAGCGAGATCTCGCGGTTCTCGCGCTGGGCGAGGCGGACGAAGCGCTGCAGGCAGTCTTCCATGTAGCGGCGGTTGTAGAGGCCTGTCAGCGGGTCGCGCAGCGCCTGGTTGCGCAGCTTTTGGCGCCGAGCGCCATGTTGGCGAGCGCCAGGCTCATGCCATCGGCCAGCGCCGAGCCGAGATCGGTGACCTGCTCGAGCCGCTCGAGCAGCGCTGACGGCCCGGGGCGAAGAGCTGCAGACAGACCGACGATTTCGCCGCGCGCGATCATCGGGATTTCGAGCGTCGACTCGCGCACTGGTGTTGTGATGGCCGCAGCAGAGCTTTATCGCCGTCGGGGTGGTTGAGATGCGGCTTGCCGCGCTTGAGCGCCCAGCACCAGTTGGGGTTGATCGTATCGGGCGGCGCGGGGCATTCGTCGGCCCGGCCCCAGGTGGTCGACAGCACCAGCCGGTCGCGCGAGTTGTTGAAGACGTAGAGGACACCGGTAAATAGCCGGGCACCAGGTCGATCGCGGTCGCCTTCAGCACGGTGTTGGCGTCGCCGTGGTCACTGCGCGCTTGCAGCACGTCGGCCATTTCGAACAGCCGCGACACCTGTTCGCGCGATTTGTCGGCCTGCGCCACCGCGGCGGCGCGGCGCGCCGCTTCCGAGACGCTCCAGCGGGGAAGGCGTAGATCAACCCGAGGATGGCGAGCGCGCCGGCGCCCAGCTGCAGGGCCAGTACGCCGCAGCGTGCCCATCTGCAGCCGCTCGTCGTGCATGGACAGGCGGGTATCGGTTTCGTCGAGCACGCGACCCATCTCGGTCCCGAGCGCTGCAGCGGTTTCTGCGGCACGACCACCGTCAAGCAGGCCCGGCCCGCCGTGCGGTCGCCGGCGCCGTAGGCGGCAATCGCTGTAGTCCAGTCGTCCACCAGTCCATCGACGATCTGGCGCACCGGCCGCGGCTCGGCGCCCGCCACCGAGATCGGCCGCAGCTCGTCGAGGATGGCGGCGTTTCGCGCCCCTGTAGCACCGCAGGTCGTGCCGGGCATGCGCGGCCAGCGCAGCCGTATCTCCGGCAAAGTGAAAAGCGCAGCGCATCCGTCTCGCCATCAGTCAGCGCCAGGTAGACGTTGCGCAGCTGCTGGCTCTGGGTGCGGAGCTCGGCCATGGCCCGCTGCTGCCCGCTCATGTGGACAAAGCCCACAATCGCCGTCGCCACCAGCGTGAACACCAGCACGATCGTCGCGTGCGAGAGCAGGCGTGAGCGCGTTGCCCGCCCTGATGAGGCAGGCCACTCATTCATGCGATTGAGGCCGGCAAACATGGTCGGGAGCCCCACAGGCAACCGTTGATCCGGTCCATGATGCCCGACATCCGCGTGGGCGCGATGCTGCATCGGCAGAAGCACTTAGCGCGGTCGTGAAGCCGCGTGGTGAAACGGGGCGTTAAAATCGCTAAAAAATGCGGGGTCAGCCCCAATTTGTGGCGGAACGCGAATTTCTGGCCAACTCGTGTCGATCGGGCGGATGCGCGCCATTCGACCAGATGCGTCCAACCCCGATCGGAGGAGCTCACCATGCGCTATATCTGCCTCGTCCACGCCGCCGCCGAAGCCTTCCAGACGCTCGATGCCGAGGGCCAGAAGCAGCTCGACCGCGATTCGCTCGCCTATGACGTGGAGCTGCAGGCCAACGGCAACTTGGTCGTCGCCGAAGCGCTGCAGCCGCCCGATAGCGCCGTGCTGGTACGGGTACGGCAGGGGAACGTGTCGACCACCGACGGGCCGTTCATCGAGACCAAGGAACAGCTCGCCGGCTTCATCCTCATCGAAGCACGCGACCTCAACGACGCCATCCGCCTCGCCTCGGGCATTCCGATGGCGCGGCTCGGCACCATCGAGGTGCGCGCCATGTACGAGATCCCGAGGATCATGACGCGCCGGTCCGGCCGAAATCGAGGCGGTCTGGCGAGCCGAGATCCCGGCGGGTGCTGGCAACGCTCATCCGCCTCGTCGGCGATTTCGACCGGGCCGAGGAAGCGCTCAACGACGCCTTCCTCGCTGCCGCCGAGCAGTGGCCCGCGCGAGGGCATGCCGGCCAACCCCGCGCGCCTGGCTGGTTTCGGCCGGCCGCTTCCGGGCCATCGACAAGATCCGCCGGCGCGCCCGCTTCGATGCCATCGCCAAGGAGCTCGCCATAGCCGAGGAGGCCGAGATGGCGCCCGAGGCCGAGTATATCGCCGACGACCAGCTGCGGCTGATCTTCGTGTGCTGCCATCCCGAGCTGCCGGCGGACGCACAGGTCGCCCTCACCCTGCGCGAGGCGTGCGGGCTCACCACCGAGGAGATCGCCGCGGCCTTCCTCACCAAGCCCGGCGACCATCGCGCAGCGCATCGTGCGGGCACGGCGCGCATCCGCGAACTCCAGCTGCCCTACGAGGTGCCGGGGCCGGGCGAACTGGAGCCGCGGCTCGATCTCGTGCTCAAGACCATCTACCTCATCTTCAACGAGGGCTACGCGGCGAGCCATGGCGATGCCGCGATCCGCGCCGAACTCTGCGCCGAGGCGATCCGCCTTGCCCGCCTGGTCCGTGGCCTCTTGCGCCAGTTCGAGCCCGAGGTCGAGGGCCTGCTGGCGCTGCTGCTGCTGCAGCACGCCCGCTTCCGCGCCCGGGCCGACGCGGCCGGCGATATCGTGCTGATGCCCGACCAGGACCGCTCGCTATGGGATCGCACCGAAATCACCGAGGGCGTCCGCATCGTCGAGCACGCCATGTCGCGCCCGCCGCTCACCGCCTATGTGCTGGAAGCGGCCATCGCCGCAACCCACGCCGTTGCGCCGACCGCCGACGCCACGGACTGGGACGAGATCGTGCAGCTCGACCTGCTGCTGCAGGCCGCCCCTTCCGCCGTGATCCGGCTCAACCGCGCCGTCGCGGTCGCCATGCGCGACGGGCCGCAGGCCGGCCTCACCCAGATCGACGCCTTGCTCGACGCTGGCGCGCTCATCGGCTTCCGCTACGCCCACGCCGTGCGCGCCGACCTGCTGCGCCGACTCGGCCGCGTCAGCGAGGCGCGCGAGGCATATGTCGCGGCGCTGGAGCTGACCCAGCAGGCGGCCGAGCGCCGCTTCATCGAGAAACGGTTGCGCGAAGTGGTGAACTAGCCGCGGGCCACGCGATTGCGGCTGTCCGGCAGCACGCGGTGCGGCGGCTGGGCGCCGTCGATGAAGGCGCGGATGTTGACGATGACCGTCTCGCCCATCTCGAGCCGCGCCTCGAGCGTCGCCGAGGCCATATGGGCGGTCAGCACGACGCGATGCTGCCGCGCCAGCGCCAGCAGGCGCGGGCTGATGCCGTTGCGGTTCTCGAACACATCGAGCGCCGCGCCCGAGAGGTGGCCGGACTCGATGTCGGCGATCAGCGCATCCTCGTCGATGCAGCTCGGGCCGCGAGACGTTGACCACGAAGGCATCCGCGCGCATCCGCCTTCAGCCGCGCCGGCATTGAGGATGTTGTGCGTGTCGCGGGTCAGCGGGGTGTGCAACGAGACGATGTCCACCTCCTCGATCATCGCGTCGAGCTCCTCCCAATAGGTGGCGCCGAGCGCCTCCTCGAGCTGGGCCGGCCGGCGGTTGCGGGAGAAATAGTGGATGTTGAGCCCGAAGCTGCGGGCGCGCTGCGCAACGGCGGTGCCGATCCGCCCCAGCCCGACAATGCCCAGCGCCTTGCCGCGCAGCCGGCGCCCCAGCATCCAGGTCGGCGACCAGCCGGGCCAGCTCGCCCGCGCGGCAGGACCTCGGCGCCTTCGACCAGCCGGCGCGGCAGAGCCAGCATCAGCATCATCGCCATGTCGGCCGTGTCTTCGGTGAGAACGCTGGGCGTGTTGGTGACGGTCAGGCCGGCGCGCATAGGCCGCCTCGATGTCGATATTGTCGAAGCCGTTGCCGAACTGGGCGATCAGCTGACGCTCTCGGGCAGCCGGCGCGATCAGGTCGGCATCGAGCCGATCGTTGATCGCGGACACCAGCACGTCCTTGCCGGCCCGCCGCTGCCACGAAGCTCGCGTCATTGGCCGACAGCGGCGAATCGTCCGGCTTGAGACCGGGCATCGAACAGCGCCGCCATGCGCGCCTCGACCTGCTCCGGCAGGCGGCGGGTCACGAGGATTTTCGGGTTTCTGAGGGTCAAATGGGACGCCTTTCAGCGACCATTAAGGTCTTTTGCCTAGTGATAGGGAAAAAAGCCCCGTCCTGCAAAGCCATGTTCGGCCAAACCAGCTCGTGCAACGTCACGAGGCTCTCCATTCGCAGGGCAGCAGCTCTGGCCGATTCTGGCGCCTCGCTTGCCATGGCGGCCGTGCTGTTGCCCTGTCTGGCGGTCGCCGCCGACGACCAATCGGGCCTGCCGCTGCCGCGCTTCGTCACCACGCGCTCCAACCCGATCAATGTCCGGGTCGGGCCGGGGACGAACTACGACGTCGCCTGGGTCTATGTGAAGGCCGGCACGCCGGTCGAGATCATCCAGGAATTCGACACGTGGCGCAAAATCCGCGATGCCGACGGCTCCGAGGGCTGGCTGCACCAGAACCTCCTGCGGGCCGGCGGCGCCGGCCTCGTGGCGCCGTGGAAAGCGGCCGACGAGACAAGGTCGCTCTCTCCGGCGTGACCGTTCGGCGGACGCGGCGTCCGCGCCTGTCTGACACCCGGCTTCCGGGTCGACCTCAAGGAATGCGACGGCACCTGGTGTTCGTCGCCTGTCGCCACCCGTCGAAGGCACCGGCCGCAGCTATGATGGCTGGCTGCTGCAGGACGAACTCTGGGGCGTCTACAAGGGCGAAAGAGTTCGACTAGAGTTCACTGCTCCTGGCGCAGGAAACGCCCATGCTCGGCCTCGCGCACAACGTGAACCTGCTCGTGCCGTACGATCCAGAATGGCCGCGTCTGTTCGAGATCGAGAGGCAGCGCCTCGTTGTCGCGCTCTCGGGCGTCTTCGGAGGGAATCGAGCACTATGGTTCGACGGCCGTTCCCGGCCTCGCCGCCAAGCCGATCATCGACATTCTGGTCGGCATCCAGCCGATCGCACGATGGCGAGAGGTCACGACCCTTGCTGGCACTCGGCTACGACTACGCGGCCGATGCGGGTGTCCCCGGTCACGCACATCTTCGGACGCGGCCGGGATCGGACAGAGCGGACGCATCTGCCTTCACGTGGTCGAGTTCGGTGGCCCGTGGGGGCGCCCAATCTGGCGTTCCGCGACGCGTTGGAAGGGGACGCGACCGCGTCGCTCAGGGCGAGCTATCTCGCCAACAAGCAGCAGGCCGTCGCGGATGCCCGGGCAGCCGCGGCCAGCTACAATAATTAGGGGAGCGTTCATCGCGGGGACGCCAGGCCCGCCCAGCAGCTGATGCTCAGCGGCTTCTTGCGCGACGCGCACGACAACATCAACATGGGTGATGTTGGTGCCGCTCGGGGGGCTCGGGGAGGTTTTGGATGACGATGGAGGAGGAGGGGATGTCGATCACCCGCTGCTCGTCCTCGAGATAGAAGTGGTGGTGGTCCGAGGTGTCGGTGTCGAAATAGGACCGCGAGGCGTCCACCGCGACTTCGCGCAGCAGACCGGCCTCGCGGAACTGGTGCAGGCTGTTGTAGATCGTGGCCAGCGACACGTTGACGTGAGCGCCCAGCGCTTCGACATGCAGCTGCTCGGCGCTGACATGGCGATGCGGCCCGCCGAACAGCAGTTCGGCGAGGGCGACACGCTGGCGCGTCGGGCGAAGGCCGGCCATGCGCAGGACGGCCGTGAGGCAGGGGCTGCGGGACGGGATGGGACGAGGAGCCAGGCTGCGGTCGGTCATATGGTCCAGGAACAGGGCAATATGCGGCGAACTTATAGCTTTAGGGGCCTTGTGACACAAGCGTGTCAGGCCGGACCCACAGCCGCATCCGCAGTCGGCTGCGGCCAAAAGGAGCGGGGACGCCACCCTTAAGCCATATTGACCCCTATACCGGCCCCCTCTACTAACGGACCAATCCAACCCGAACCGAGGCCTTGTATATGGTGGATCGCCAGAACTCATACGGTTATGACGATCTTCTCAAGAGCGGCCGCGGCGAGTTGTTTGGGCAGGGCTACGCCCAGCTGCCGGCTCCGCCCATGCTGATGTTCAACCGTATCACCCGGATCGATCGCGAAGGCGGCGCCTATGGCAAGGGCCAGGTGCGCGCCGAACTCGACGTCACGCCCGATCTCTGGTTCTTCCAGTGCCACTTCATCGGCGATCCGGTGATGCCGGGATGCCTCGGCGTCGATGCCGTCTGGCAGATGCTGGGCTTTTATCTCTGCTGGGATGGTTCGCCCGGCAAGGGCCGCGCTTTGGGCTGCGGCGAAGTGAAATTCTCCGGCCAGATCACCAATGACGTAAAATTGGTCGAGTACGGCATTGATCTCAAGCGCGTGATGAAATCCAAGCTTGTGCTCGGTATCGCCGACGGCTGGGTCAAAGCCGACGGGCAGATTATCTACGAGATGTCCGGCCTTCGCGTCGGCCTGTTCAGCTAGCCGACCAGCAGAAGTCGGGTTCAGAGGAGTCTTGCATTTGAGGCGAGTGGTCGTCACCGGCATGGGCATCGTGTCCTCCATCGGCAACAATCATTGCCGAGGTGCTCGAAAGCTCTGCGCACTGCCACGCCCGGCATCGTCTTTGCGCAGGAATATGCCGATCTGAATTTCCGCTGCCAGGTCCATGGCGCGCCCAAGCTCGATCCGTTCGAAGTGCTCGACCGCCGCACCACCCGCTTCATGGGCAAGGGCGCGGCCTGGAACTACATCGCCATGCAGCAGGCGATCGCCGAACTCCGGGCTCGAGGAAAAGGACATCCAGAACCCGCGCACCGGCATCATCATGGGCTCGGGCGGTCCGTCGACCCGCACCGTGGTGGAAGCCGCCGACATCACCCGCGAAAAGGGCCCCAAGCGCATCGGGCCATTGGCCGTGCCCAAGGCGATGAGCTCCACCGCTTCGGCGACGCTGGCCACGCCCTTCGGCATCAAGGGCGTGAACTATACCATCAGCTCGGCCTGCGCGACCTCCAAGCACTGCATCGGCTCGGGCTACGAGCAGATCCAGATGGGCAAGCAGGACATCGTCTTTGCCGGTGGCCACGAGGATCTCGACTGGACGCTCTCGAACCTCTTTGACGCCATGGGCGCCATGTCGTCGGACTTCAACGCCACGCCCGCCAAGGCCAGCCGCGCCTATGATGCCAACCGCGACGGCTTCGTCATCGCCGGCGGCGCCGGCGTACTGGTGCTCGAAGAGCTTGAACACGCCAAGGCCCGCGGCGCCACCATCTATGCCGAGATCGTGGGCTATGGCGCCACGTCCGACGGCTACGACATGGTCGCGCCCTCGGGCGAAGGCGCCGAGCGCTGCATGCGCATGGCGCTCGAGACGGTCAAGGGCAAGGTCGACTATCTCAACCCGCACGCCACCTCGACCCCGGTAGGCGACGCCAAGGAGATGGAAGCCATCCGCGCCGTCTTCGGCACCGGCGACAAGGCCCCGCCGATCTCGGCCACCAAATCGCTGACCGGCCATTCGCTCGGCGCCACGGGCGTCCAGGAATCGATCTACTGCATCCTGATGATGCAGCACCGCTTCCTCTGCAAGAGCGCCAATATCGAAACGCTCGACCCGCTGTTCGCCGACATGCCGATCCTCCGCCAGCGCCGCGACAATGTCGATGTCGGCATCACGCTGTCGAATTCCTTCGGCTTCGGCGGCACCAACGCCACGCTGGTGTTCCAGCACCCGGACGTTCAGTAATCCCTTCTCCCCTCAGGGGAGAAGGTGCCCGAAGGGCGGATGAGGGGTGAATGCCTCTCAACGCGCTCAAGGTGCGACGCTGAACCCCTCACCCAGCTCTGCTAGTTCGCTCCGCTCACAAGCGCCGCTTGCCCTCTCCCCTCAGGGGCGAGGGGACGCTGGGGCGAGTTTGGTGCGCTAAGTCAGTACTGCAGTTCAGTGAACTTCGCCGCGCGGCCGTCATAGAGTAGCAGGCGGCCGATCAGGGGGTCGCCCAGCCCGGTGATGAGTTTGATCGCCTCCATCGCCATCAGCGTGCCGATGACGCCGGTGACGGCGCCGAGTACGCCGACCACTTCGCAGGCGGGCAGATCGACATCGTCCGGGTCCTGCGGATAGAGGTCGGCGGAAAGCTGGGGCCGCCCGGCGCGAACACCGTCACCTGCCCGTCGAACATCGATACAGCACCGGAGACCAGCGCCCTGCCGGCAGCCGCAGAGGCATCCGCCGCGATCTTGCGGGTGGTAAAATTGTCGGTGCCGTCGAGAACGAGGTCATAGCCGGCGACGAGCGCGGCATTCTCCGTCGAGAGTCGCAGCACATGCGGCACGATCTCGACGAAGGGGTTGATGGCCGCCACGAACGCCTTGGCCGACTCCACCTTGGTGGTGCCGGTGCCGGCGCTGGTGTGGATGATCTGGCGTTGCAGGTTCGAGAGGCTGACCGTGTCGTCGTCGACCACGCCGATGGTGCCGACGCCCGCTGCGGCGAGATAGGCGATCACCGGCGAACCCAGCCCGCCGGCGCCGATCACCAGCACCTTCGCGGCCTTCAACCGCTGCTGGCCCTCGCCGCCGACGCCCTTGAGCACCAGGTGGCGGGCATAACGGCGGGTTTCCTCGGGCGAGAGCGTCATCAGTTGCCCAGCGGCACGGCGATGAAGCGCCGGTCGGGTCCCTCGAAGCCGTAGGGGAGGACCGAGATGATGGCGACGCCGGCATGGACCGCGTCCGTCGCCGGCCGGGCCACGACGCCGTGGATGCGGTAGGCCATGGCGCAGCCACGCGAGGCCGGCAGCTTGCCCGTGTCGCGGTGCAACTCGCTGCTGGTGCCGTTGTCGTCGAGCGTCAGCGCGAAGCCGAGGATTTCGTCGACGAGGCCCGAGCAGAACTCTTCGCCGGCCGGTGCCGTGAAGGTTTCGAGGGTCAGCGTGTAGTCGCCCTGCGGGTCGTTGAAGAAATAGCCCGGGCTGCCGAACTTGAGCACCTTGCCGTCGCCGGCCTCGCCATCGCCATTCATGGCGATCCACTCGGCGCTCTCCTGGATCTTCAGCGCTTCGAGCTTGGGCTTGGCCTCGGCCAGGGCCTGCTCGCGCGCCTGTGCCTCGGTGGAATTGGCGCTGTCGTCCTCGATGCGGACGCGGACCGGCGTGCCTTTCACCCAGCTGTCGCTGGGCAGGTCGAGGACATAGATGTTGGAATAAGGAAAGCCGGAGCCGTCCTGCATCCCGAATTCCTCGAAGGCGAAATAGCGGTAGTCGGACGAATAGCCGATGATGTCGATCATGGCGCGGTCGCCGGCCACAGCCGGGGCCGCGAAGGCGAGGCTAGCGGCCAGTAGAGCCGTGGCCTTTGTCGCCGCGTTCCGTGTCATCGAGCGTCTCCTGTTCAACAAAGGATACAGCAGTCACCGGGGCGACGACCATCTGCGCGATGCGGTCGCCGCGGCGGACCTCGAAGGGCACGTGGCCGTGGTTGATGAGCATGACCTTGACCTCGCCGCGATAGTCGGCGTCGACGGTACCCGGGGCATTGAGCACGGTGACCGCGTGCTTGGCGGCGAGCCCTGAGCGGGGCCGGATCTGGGCCTCGAACCCCTCGGGCAGCGCGATGGCAAAGCCGGTCGGGATCATGGCGGTGCGGCCCGGTTCGATCGTCACCACCTCGTCAGGGCCGAGCGCGGCCGGGAGGTCCACTCCCGCCGCGCCGGCAGTCTGTTGTCTTGGGGCAACCAGTCCCCGGCCGTGCTCGAACCAGCGAAATCCGATATCGAGCCGGCCGGTCATGACTTAGTTCACCTTGACGGTTGCGTAGAGTTCGGGCGGCAGGTCGACGGTGCCGTTGATCAGGTCCATGAACGGGATCACGGTCTCGGCGGTATTGCCGTTCTTGGTCATATTGGTGTCGATCACTTCCTTGCCCTTGATGCGGATGGTGATCGAGTGGCCTTCGAAGAACTGCTCCATCATGGCCTTGGTCTCGGCGTCCTGGCCTTCGGTGCCCAGTTCGCCCTTCATGTCTTCGGTGGTGAAGGAGACCTTCACGACGCCCGGCGACACGACTTCGAACTTGGCGCCGTCGTCCTTGCCGTCGTCGCCGTTGAGTTCGGCGAACGGGCCTTCGACCACGAGCACGCAGGTGGCCGAACCGTCGGCGTTCTCGGTCAGGGTCGCGCCCGCTTCCTTGCAGAAGCCGTCGTCATCGGACTTTTCGGAATCCGAGCCGGCGCCGGCCTTGACCATGGAATAGATGTCGGCGCCCATCACCGAGGTGGTGGTGGCTTTGCCGGTGGTTTCGGTCTGGACGTCGATCTCCATGGTGACGTCCATGCAGCCGGCGAGGCCGACCGTCAGCGCCAGGATACCGGCGGCTTTACCGAGGATATTGAGTGACATGAGGTTCTCCCTGAACAGGGCTGCCTCGCTAAGGCCCGCTAGATGAACGCCACCTGAATGCCCGTTCAGCTGAGGATTCGCCAGAGCACCAGCACGCCGACCACAACAATCAGCCATAGCCACCAGACTGAACGCGGCTTCTTGCGCTCGGCGTGGAAATCGTCGAGCGCGGCTTCCGCCTTCTCGATGATCGCCGGCAGCCTTCCGATGGCATTGGCCCCGGTGCGCAGGTGCTCGGCGAGATCCTCGAGCCGCCCCAGCGGCCCGGCCTCGCGGCGGACGAAGTCGCCGACCACCGGCTCGGAGACGGTCCAGATATCGAGCTCGGGATCGAGCGCGCGGGAGACGCCTTCGACCAGCACCATGCTCTTTTGCAAGAGCACCAGCTCGGGCCGCGCCTGCATGTCGAAGAGTTCGGTGGTGGCAAAGAGCTGGCCCAGCACCTTGGCCATCGAGATGTCGCGGGCAGTGCGGCCCTGCAGCGGCTCGCCGATCGAGCGCAGCGCCAGCGCGAAGTCATCGACGGATTGATGCCGCGGCACATAGCCGATCTCGAAATGCCGCTCGGCGATCATCCGGTAGTTGCGGGTGATGAAGCCATAGAGAATGTCAGCCAGGAACCGCCGCTCGGCCCGGGTGATGCGGCCCATGATGCCGAGATCGACCGCGATGATATTGCCGGTCTTGGGGTCGGCGAAGAGATTGCCCGGATGCATGTCAGCGTGGAAGAAGCCGTCGCGGATGGCGTGGCGGAGGAAGCTCTGCAAGAGCTTCCGCGCCAGTTCCTTGCGGTCGAGCCCGGCGGCGTCGAGCGCGGCGAGATCGCGGATCGGGATGCCCTCGACCCAGCTGGTGGTGAGCACCGTTTCGGCGGTGTGGTCCCAGCTGACATCGGGAACGACGAAGCCTTCGTCCCTTTCGATGTTCTGTTTGAACTCGGAGATCGCCGCCGCCTCGAGCCGCAGGTCGAGTTCGAGCCGGGCCGAGCGGTCCAGCGTCTTGACCACATCGGTCGGTCGCAGCCGGCGCAGTTCGCGGGCGAAACGCTCGGCGAGCCGGGCGCCCGCATAATAGCTTTCGAGATCGGCGCGGAACCGCCGCTTGATGCCGGGGCGGAGTATCTTGACCGCCACCGTCCGCCGACCATTGCTGTCGTCGAGCACGGCTCTATGGACCTGCGCGATCGAGGCCGCGGCGATGGGCGGCGACAGCTCCTTGAGGTCGGCGGCGTGCTCGTGCAGCGCCTCGACGAGGAGGCCCGGGACCAGCGCCGGGTCGAACGGCTCCATCTTGTCCTGCAGGGCCGAGAGATCCGCCGCCACCTCGATGCCGACGATGTCGGGGCGGGTGCCCAGCGTCTGGCCGAATTTCACATAGGTCGGCCCCAGCCGGTTCAGCGCCCGCGTCAGCCGCTCGACGCGGCCGGTCCGCTTGACCGCACCGCGTTCGAACAGGCGCCCCACGGAAATGCCGAAGCGCAGCGAGGGCGGCAGAGCCGCATTGTCGACGATCGAGAGCGCGCCTTCGCGCGCCAGCACGAAACCGGCGCGGGCAAGGCGGTAGTAGGCAGCAAGACCCATGGGCTCAGAGCTTCCAGGCCGTGTGCAGCGCGGCGATGTTGCCGGTAAAGGCGGTGTGCGTCACCCGCTTGAACCCGGCCCCGGCGATCATCTGGATGAAGCGTTCGGGCGTGGGGAACTTGCGGATGGATTCGACCAGATACTGATAGGGCTGCGCATCGCCGGTGACCCACTTGCCCATCGGCGGGATCATCCGGTCGGAGAAGAGTTTATAGGCCTCGTCGAGCAGCGGCACGTCGACCTGGCTGAATTCGAGCACCAGGAGCTTGCCGCCGCGCTTGAGTACCCGATGCGCTTCCTTGAGCGCCTTCTCGATCCGCGGCACGTTCCTGATGCCGAAGGCGATGGTGTAGGCGTCGAAGGTGTCGCTCTCGAACGGCAGCTCTTCGGCATTGGCCTCGACGAACTTGGCCTGGTCCGGGAACCGCCAGCCCTTGGCGCGCTCGGCGCCGACCCGCAGCATGTCCGAATTGATGTCCGAGACGGTGACCTCGGCATAGCCCACCGAGGCATTGATGATCCGCTCGGCCACATCGCCGGTGCCGCCCGCCATGTCGAGCACACGGTAGGGCAGCTTGCCGGTCTTGGGCGGCGCCAGCCGGGCGACCATGGCGTCCTTCCAGAGCCGGTGCACGCCCCCGCTCATCAGGTCGTTCATCAGATCATAGCGATCGGCCACCGCGTGGAACACGTCGTTGACCATGCCCTGCTTGGCTTCGAGCGGCACGGTCTGCTCGCCAAAATGCGTGGTTTCGCTCATGCGCGGGCTCCTAACTTGGCCGCGTTATAGCGGAGGCAG
The DNA here is from genome assembly GCA_024707325.1 of Opitutus sp. Lineage (GTDB taxonomy): Bacteria > Verrucomicrobiota > Verrucomicrobiia > Opitutales > Opitutaceae > Opitutus. The sequence continues at coordinate 2,585,502 of JANPZY010000001.1, forward strand.
CCGGTCGTTGCCATGCAGCAATGGAGCGCATGGTATGCGAGCGCTGATCCATGAGGCCCGTTCCCTCGCCCCTCAGGGGAGAGGGTGCCCGAAGGGCGGGTGAGGGGTGAGGCGTCTCACTATGCACTTGCTGCGCCGCTTCACCCCTCATCCGGCGCTCCGCGCCACCTTCTCCCCCTGAGGGGCGAAGGGGCCCGACTGATGGTCTTGTGCAAACGGCGGTGGCGGCGCTAAGCCAGTGTCCCCACCCCCCGGAGGTCCGCATGCCTGAATTGCCAGAAGTCGAGACGGTGCGGCGGGGGCTGGCGCCGTTGGTGGAAGGCGCGCGGATCGAGAAGGTGACGCTCAACCGCAAGGACCTGCGGTTTCCCTTTCCGAAGACCTTCGCCCGCGAGCTCGAAGGCGCCACCATCGAAAGCACCGGGCGGCGAGCCAAGTACCTGCTGTTCCGGCTCTCGACGGGAAAAACCTGGCTCAGCCATCTGGGCATGACCGGCAGCTTCCGCTTCGCCGAACTCAAATTCAAGGAACCGAGCCGCTATTACGAGCCGGCGGTGGACGAAAAGCACGATCATGTCGTGATGGAGCTCGAGACCAGGTCCGAGGGGCGGCTGAAGCTCATCTATTCGGACGCCCGCCGCTTCGGCTTCATGGACCTTTTCGAGAGGGAAGAGGACTCGGCTTTTCTGGAGGGGCTGGGCCCCGAGCCGCTGGGCAATGCCTTCAACGCCGAAGAAATGGCCGAGCGTTTTCGGGGCAAGAAGGCGCCGATGAAGGCGGCTCTGCTCGACCAGCGCGTCGTGGCCGGCCTGGGCAATATCTATGTCAGCGAGGCGCTGCACCGCGCCCACATCCTGCCCACGACCGCGGCCGGCCGGCTGGTGCTGAAGTCCGGAAAACCGTCGCAACGGCTGGAACTACTCGCCGACGGCGTCCGCACCGTGCTGATCGAAGCCATCGAAGCGGGTGGGTCCACGCTGCGCGATTTCCGCGCCACGGACGGCAGTTCCGGCTATTTCCAGCACCGCTTCGCCGTTTATGACCGGGAGGGCGAGCCGTGCCCGACGCTGGGGTGCCGCGGCGTGGTGAAGCGCATCGTGCAGTCGGGCCGGTCGAGCTTTTATTGTCCAGTGTGCCAGCACTGAGGCACGTTTTTTCCTGCCCGGTCGTGGTTATGGAGCCACGAGGGGAGCGGGCACCTTCCTACCACCACACAGGTCGTCACCCCGGCGAAGGCCGGGGCCCAGTAAGCGCCAGCCGGGCGGCCTCATCACAGCACGAGCGGCAACGCTGGTGAGTACTGGGTCCCGGCCTTCGTGTTGTGTCCCGTGTGATTGGCGGGATGGACTCGGTGTAGAACGAGGCGTTGCCTTAGTCAGGGAGCGTTTTGGATGGATCTGAAGTTGCACGCCAATGCGACGACGACGCCGAAGACGCGGGCCTACATTCAGGCCAGCCCTGGGAGCGTTGCGGAACTGGCTGTCGAACTTGGCGTCAATGAGAGCACGGTGCGGCGTTGGAAGGGCCGCACCTGCGTGGCCGATCGCTCGCACACGCCGCACCAGCTCAAGACCAGCCTGAGCTCGACCGAGGAGCAACTGGTGGTGGCGTTGCGCCGGGAACTGGAGCTGTCACTCGACGATATCGTCGAGGTCATGCAGCGCTGCTGCAATGAGGCGCTCAGCCGCAGCGCCATCCACCGCTGCCTGCAGCGGCACGGCATCTCGCGCCGGCCGCTCCCCGCCAAGCCGGCGGTGGGGCGCTTCGAGCCGGCCCCGGTGAGCTTCATCCACATCGACCTCAAGCACCTGACCCGGCTCGAGGGTTATCCCAGCTATGTGTTCGTCGCCATCGATCGGGCCACCCGGTTCGTCCACATCGAAATCATTGAACGGCGCGATGCCTGTACCATCGCCGCCTGCCTGGTGCGTTTGCTCTCCGCCTTCCCCTACCCGGTACACACCATCCTGACCGACAACGGTGCCGAGTTCACCGATCGCTTCGGCTCCGCCCGCTGGCGCAACACCAGCAAGCCCACCGGCAAGCATGCCTTCGACCTCGTCTGCCGCTGGTACGGCATCGACCACCGGCTCACCCGCCCCTTCCACCCGCAGACCAACGGCATGGCCGAGCGCTTCAACCGTCGCCTCGCCGACGCCCTGCGCAGCCACCCCGCCAGCGGAAATGCCGGCAAGAACAAGTTCGACTCGCATGAAATGCGAGACGCCTTCCTCCACGCCTTCGTCGATAGCTACAACAAAACCCGCCTAAAGTGCCTCCACTACAAGGCCCCAGCACAGGCCCTCGCCAACCTTACGGGACACAACACCTTCGCCGGGATGACGATCGAGTTTATGGGGAGAGTGGTGCAAGGGCCTGGATGACGCTCAATGCTGAGGCCACAGGCCGGGATAAAGGTCGTCCCAGTTCGGGTTGGTTTCCTCGATCAGGCGGATTTTCCAGGCACGATGCCATTCCTTGAGCTGCTTCTCGCGGCGGATGGCGTATTCGGCGGTGGCATGCTCCTCGTACCAGACGAGGCGATGCACGCCGTATCGCCTAGTGAAGCCCTCGACCACCCCCTCGCGGTGCTCCCAGACGCGTTCCATCAGGCGGCTGGTGACGCCGATATAGAGCGTACCGCCGATGCGGCTGGCGAGGATGTAGACCCAGAACTGCTTTTGGCTCATAGCCATGCTTTAGCGCAGCGGCCGTGATGCACCCGTCATCAGCCAAAACCTGTTGACGCCCCGGCCTCGTCGCACTATACAGCGCGCAACTTGGCGGCCCGGTTTGCCGCCGATTTCATTTCATGCCCGATCGGTAGCGCCGCAAACGGCGGCGAGATCGGTCGAAGCAAAGAGGACGTAAATGGCCAATACCACCTCGGCAAAGAAGGCGACCCGCAAGATCGCCGCTCGCACCGAAGTCAACAAGTCGCGCCGCTCGCGCATGCGCACCTTCATCCGCAAGGTTGAAGAAGCGATTGCCTCGGGCGACCAGAAGGCGGCCAACGAGGCTCTGAAGGCCGCGCAGCCCGAGATCGCCCGCGCCGCTCAGAAGGGCATCGTCCACGCCAACGTGGCAGCCCGCAAGGTGTCGCGCCTCAACCACCGTATCCACGGTCTGGGCGGCGCCGCCTGATCCAGCCTACAATCGGCTGCACGAGTTCGAGGCTCCCGCTCCGGGGGCCTTTTTCTTTGCCCGGTCGCCAACGGCATGTGACAACAGGATGTCAGGCGGTGTGACAGGTTTGCGACAGCCGCGTGACGATGTCTCATTGGGCGCGCCCACTCGCCCGATCTGCGGCGATTTCTGAACGAGGGCAATTACTTAGAGATTCCTGCTGGCCTTTTCGGCGGCGGTTTGAGGCAAAGATTTCTCCCGGACCCGGTTTGGTGCATGGAGTCTTAAACTTTCCCGCAGGACCCCGAAAATGGCGATTCCGTCATGAGTCTCAGCGCCTTATTTTAGCGTTAGGCGGGAAGGCCCCGGGAAAGGTTTTTGCCTTCTTCAGAGTCAATAGGGTTTGAGCAGATTCACCCCGTTGCAGCCAAAATTTCTGCCCCCTAAGATGGCTCCATCAACTGAGGCGACGGGGCAAAAGAACCCCAATTCCTCGGCAGATGAAGAGGTGGCAAGACCATCGGGATCAAATGAGCGGTGCGGTGCGGACGCAACCCGCTGACCCTGAAGGAAATGGGCTACAAGAGTATAATTTGCGGTCGAAGTAATCGTCTTGTCCGGGCATTAGGGGCAAGACTATCCGGGTCTCATTAAAGCCGGATTCAATACCAGCAAAAGGAGTGACATCCGCAGCATTGTTGCGGAACAGGGCTGGTTTGTCTGCGTTTTTGGACAAACCCTAACAGAGTGGCGAATGGTCCGAGAACAGGACCACGTCTGGCGGCAAACGGGGCTAAGGAACGATGGCGAGAAACGCGGCGGCGGGTCGTGCTTGGGATGATGGCGCAAGCCAATCCAATGGTGATGGCGCAAGCCAATCCAATGGTGATGTCGGGGGCAATGATGGAGCGGTGACGATCATGGGCAAAGATGGAAAGCCCGTCATCAGTTCCGAGGTTTTCGCCCGCGTCAGGGCGCGTCTGAAGACCGCGGTGGGCGAGGATGTCTATAATTCCTGGTTCGCGCGGCTCGAACTTGAGGAGATCGTCGAAGACCTCGCTCATCTGAGCGTACCGACGCGCTTCCTCTGCTCGTGGATCCAGTCCAACTACGCCGACAAGATCCTCGAAGGCTTCAAGGCCGAAACGCCGGCGATCGCCCGGCTGCATTTCACCGTCCGCGTCAATGGACAGGCCCGGCCGCGCCTCGCGCCGGCTGCCGAGCCGGTCGCGGTCGAACCCGAGGTCGAAACCCTGACGGCGCCCGCCGCGCCGCGCCCGGTCCGCGATGCGGTGCAAGCGCCGCGTGGCGATGCCCTGTCGGGCTCGGCCATCGACCCCAAGATGACGTTCGATACCTTCGTTGCCGGCGCGCCCAACGAAATGGCGCTGCAGGTGGCCAAGCAGGTGGCGCATGCCGCCGCCAACAACACGGTGAGCTTCAACCCGGTCTATATCCACTCGACCGTGGGCCTGGGTAAGTCGCATCTTCTCAATGCCATCGCCTGGGCGGCTGGCGCGGCGGACTCGTCGCGCAACATCGTCTACCTCACGGCCGACCACTTCATGTACCACTTCATCACCGCGGTGCAGCGCCAGTCGGCGCTCGCCTTCAAGGAGTGGCTGCGGCGGGTCGACCTGCTGCTCATCGACGACATGCAGTTCCTGCAGGGCAAGTCGGCCACCGAATTCGGCCACACGCTGGGCACTCTGTTGACCGGTGCCAAGCAGGTGGTGGTGGCCGGCGACGCCCCGCCCCGCGATCTCGACATGCTCGACGAGCGCGTGCGCTCGCGTCTGAGCGGCGGCCTCGTGGTTCCGATCACCACCTTCGACGTCGACCTGCGCAAGGCCATCGTGCAGCGCCGTGCCGACCAGGCCACGGCCCGCTTTGCCGGCGTGCACTTCCCGCCGGCAGTGATCGACTACATCTCCCGCGTCGTGGTGAGCCATGGCCGCGATCTCGATGGCGCGGTGAACCGCCTCGTCGCCGCCAATCAGTTGACCCACGAGCCGATCACCGTGACTCTCGCCGAGCGCACGCTCGCCGACCTCGTCCGCAGCCGTGAAGCCAGGCGCGTCCGCATCGAGGACATCCTCCGCATCGTCTCGCGCCACTACAAGGTGCCGCGCAACGACCTGCTGAGCTCGCGCCGCTCGCGTGACGTGGTGCGGCCGCGCCAGATCGCCATGTATCTGGCCAAGTCGCTCACCAGCCGCTCGCTGCCGGAAATCGGCCGCCGCTTCGGGGGCCGTGACCACACCACCGTGCTGCACTCGGTGCGCAAGGTCGAGCAGATGATGAAGGACGACGGCGATCTCTGCCAGGAGATCGAGCTCCTCAAGCGCATGCTCGAAGAGTAGGCGGGCGCCCGCAGTCCATTCCGCCGCATTGCAAGGCTTGGTTAACCATGCAAGTCTCCTCGCGGCCATAAGTCGAAGTGGTCCCTCCCCCGGCGGGGAGGGATGAGTTGCGTCAAAGTAGCGGTGCGTCCAGTGAAGAGTCCGAAACTGCTCCTGCGCTTGAGGCGCGGGCTCACGCGTCGTCTCGATGTCGCCCACCTGGAGGTGGAGCGGCAGCAGCCGGCGGATTCCGATTGGCACGCCATGCTGGAGCGTCTCGACGCCGAGGCGCAGGCCAAGGAGCGGCTCCGCGCCGCCGAGGCCGCGCTCAACCGGCTGGCCCGTTCCGAGCCCAACTAGCCAAAGCCGCCGAAATCAGGGGATCGCGAGGCGTGCGACGCCCGCTGCACTTGCCTTTCGGGCCCTCGTTTGCAAATGTCGCAGCCCCGGCGCGCCGGGGGTTTTGCTGTCCCGCAACAGGGTCGCGGGGAACACGAGGAAGAAGATGAAAGTCACGCTGGAGCGCAATCACCTGCTCAAGTCGCTGGGGCATGTGCACCGCGTGGTGGAGCGTCGGAACACCTATCCGATCCTCGCCAACGTTTTGATGAAGGTCGCCGACGGAAGGCTCGACCTGCGCGCCACCGATCTCGATATCGAGGTCACCGAGAATGTGCCCGCCATGGTCTCGACCCCGGGCACCACCACGGTGCCGGCGCATACGCTCTACGAAATCGTCCGCAAGCTCGCCGATGGCGCCGAAGTGCGGCTCGAAACCGAAGGCGGCGAGCAGATGCTGCTGACCTCGGGCCGCTCGCGCTTCCATCTGGCGTGCCTGTCGCCGGACTCGTTCCCGGATTTGAAGTCGGGCACCTTCAGCCACGAATTCTCGATCCCAGCCGCGGCCCTGCGCGAGCTGATCGAGCGCACCCAGTTCGCCATCTCCAACGAAGAGACGCGCTACTACCTCAACGGCATTTATCTGCACGCCATCCAGCAGGGCTCGACCTCGATCCTCCGCGCCGTGGCGACCGACGGTCACCGCATGGCCCGCGCCGAAACGGACGCACCGGCCGGCTCGGCCGGCATGCCGGGCATCATCGTTCCGAAAAAGACGGTGAGCGAAGTCCAGAAGCTGCTCGACGGCGCCGATGGCGACGTGAAGGTCGAAGTGTCCGACACCAAGATCCGCTTCACCCTGGGCGGCGTCGTGCTGCTGAGCAAACTGATCGAGGGCACCTTCCCGGACTATGACCGGGTGACGCCCAAGAACAACGACAAGCAGATGAATGTCGACAAATCGAGCTTCGCCGTCGCCGTCGACCGCGTCTCGACCATCGCGTCGGAGCGCGGCGGCAAGGCCGTGAAGCTCTCGGTCAAGGAAGGCCAGCTGGAGCTCTCGGTCACCAACCCCGACCACGGCACGGCCAGCGAAGAGCTGGCGGTGGAGTTCGAACCCGAAAGCTTCGAGATCGGCTTTAACGCCCGCTACCTGCTCGACATCATCGGCCAGATCCGCTCGGAGAACGCCGTGTTCCTCTTCAACGACGCCGGCTCGCCGACGCTGGTGAAGGAAGACGGCGACGCCAAGGCGCTCTACGTGCTCATGCCGATGCGAGTGTAGCAAAGCGAATAGTGAGTAGCGAATAGCGAGTAGGGAAGGGAGCTTGTTCCCCTACTCGCTACTCGCTATTGGCTACTCGCTACGATGAGATTCATCTCCCGGCTTCGCCTCAGCCATTTCCGCAATTACCAGTCGGCCGCGCTCGATCTCGATGCGCGGCATCTGGTCCTGGTGGGGCCGAACGGGGCCGGCAAGACCAACCTGCTCGAAGCCATCTCGCTGCTCGGGCCCGACCGTGGGTTGAGACGCGCACCGTTCGAGGACCTGGCGGCAATCGGCTCGGATGGCGCCTGGGCCGTCGCCGCCACCATCGAGAACGATGATGGTCCTACCGATATCGGCACCGGCGGCACGCCGGGCGAGGGCGGGCGCCGGGTCCGCATCAACGGCGCCAATGCCCGCACCGTCGAGGAGATGAGCGACTACCTGCGCCTGCTCTGGCTGACCCCGTCCATGGATGGGCTCTTCACTGGCCCGGCCAGCGACCGTCGCCGCTTCCTCGACCGGCTGGTGACGGTGCTGATCCCCGGCCATTCCTCCTCGGTCTCCGACTTCGAAAAATCCATGCGCCAGCGCAACAAGCTGCTCGATGATGATGGTGACCCGCGCTGGCTCTCCGCCATCGAGGCGCAGATGGCCGAGCATGCCGCCGCCATGCACTTCGCCCGCGCCGACAGCCTCCTCCACCTGCAGGCGCTGATCGAGGAAAGCCTCGATGACGGCAGCTTCCCCGCCGCCCGGCTGGCGCTGACGCCGCTCTTCGAGGATGCGCACGAGCCGGCCTCGTCCACCGCGCTCGAAACCGACCTCAAGGCCCGCTGGGCCGAAAGCCGTCGCCAGGACCGCGCCGCCGGCCGCACCCTGCTTGGGCCGCACCGCGTCGATTTCGAGGTCGTGCACGCCCAGAAGGGCATGCCGGCAGCCCTCGGCTCGACCGGCGAACAGAAGGCGCTGCTGGTCGGCCTGATCCTCGCCCATGCCCGTCTTGTCGGCCGCATGACCGGCATCGTGCCCTTCCTGCTGCTCGACGAAATCGCCGCCCACCTCGACCCGGCCCGGCGCGAGGCGCTGTTCACCGCCCTCGATGGCCTCGGCACGCAATGCTTCATGACCGGCACCGACCCCATGCTGTTCGAAGCGCTGGGCAAGCGGGCGCAGGTGATTTCGGTGCGGGATGGGCGGCTGAGCTAAGGCCGTAGCGGCTGGTCGGTGAGACCGTTGAGCCTGATCTGGTCGAGTTCATCCGCCGTGAATACCCCCGCCCGGTAGAGCGACAGATATTCGTCGGTCACCCCGATCCCGAACATCAGCGCGTCGTCGGTATTGACCGTGACGATCACCCCCGCATCGAAAAGCTTGCGGATGGGGTGCGAGGCCATGTTCTCCACCCGGCCCAGCATGATGTTCGACGTGGGGCAGACATTGAGCCGGATCTTGTTGTCGGCGAGAAAGCGCATCACCTGCGGCGAGTCGGCCGCCGCGATGCCGTGCTGGACTTCGTCGAGCTCGAGTTCCTCCACCGCCTGCCACACATCGTCGGCCGTGCCCCATTCGCCGGCATGGGCCCTGAGGCGCAGCCCCTTGGCCTTGGCGGCGCGATAGACCGGCTTGAACACCCCGATCGGCTGGGCGAACTCGTCGGCATAGAGGTCGACGGTCTGGTAGAAGTCGAGCTCGAGGAACGGCGCGCTCCACTCCATCACGTACTGGATGGGGCAGTGCCGGGAGAGGCCCATCTGTGGCGTCCACTCGATCTCCGGCGCCACGCGCGCATGGATGTCCCGCATGGTCTGGGTCAGGCGCGGCACGTCGCGGTCCCAGAGCGTCATCGCCCAGACGTCCTCGCCGCCGTCGAGCCGCGTGACGCCATCGAGCTTTGCCTGGACGAACGTCGCCTCGATCCCGAGCATCCGGCCCTGCGGCCCCTGGAAGGCCGGGCTGACATGCTTGCCGGCCCACTCGTGCATCTCGTCCATCGAGTTGAGCACGTGGTCGAGCGGCGCCACGTCGACGCCGGTCTTTTTCGCGCACGAAGGCGCGGTTGCCCCCGCCGATGACGTGGTTGTGGAGGTCGGCCTTGGGGATGGCGCGAAGCGCGGCAACGTCCTCCGCCTCCAGCGCGGCTGCGAAATCCAATGACATGAAATCCCCTCAAACAGGGGTCGAACGCTGCCATGGGCCGGACGAGGCGACTAGCGCGCCGCCGCCACAGTGGCGCCTAAATGGCGAGGTCGCGAAACGCCGTCAGCAGACCGGCCCGGGCCTCCGGCGTTGAGGCGGTCTCGTTGCCGTTGAACACCTGCCCGTGCTCGGCCATCAGGTCGAGGAGGAACAGCGCCACATAGAGCTGAAACGTCTCGTCGTCGGCATGTCCGGCGGCGGCCATCCAGTGCGCCACATAGCGCTGCGGGCCGCCATAGCCTTTGAGTACGGCGAGGGTCAGCGCCGGCGCCCAGCGCGGATCGCCCCAGCAGAGATCGTCGACATCGACAATGCCGGTGCACTGTCCGGCCGCGATGAGGACATTCTTGGTGGTGGTGTCGTGGAGAAAGGGGATAGCCGGCTGCCGCTCGAGGACCGGCCGCATGGCATCGAGCCGCGAGGCTACCGGATCGAGCACGGCGAGGTCGAAAAGCCCCGCCCTCCGCATTCGCTGGCGCGAACGCCCCAGATGCGCCTCCAGCACGCCGAACCACGTGGCATGCGGCGCGTCCACCGTGGCGATCGCATAGCCGAAGCGCGTCCCGGCCCCGAGCCGCGCTGTCGCCTGCTGCGCTCGCGCCACATGTCCGGCAATCGCCGCGAGCTGCCCGTCGTCGAGCGTACCGATGACATGACCCAGATCTGTCCCGGGCAGCCGATCCATCAACTGATACGGGAATCCGTCCGCATTGCCGGTGCCCAGTAGCCGCGGCAATGGCACGCCGAGGCCCGCCAGCCGGCGCATCAGAGCGCTGCCCGCCGCCAGCGCTTCGGCCTGCTCCGGCAGCCCCAGACGCACCACCAGCGCCTCGGTTTCACCCATGGCTTCGTAGACATAATGGCCCGAGCCCGTGGTGAACCGGCGGACGGAAATCGGACGCCAGCCACGCTCGGCGGCGACGATGCGGCTGGCCAATTCGCCGCTTGGCTCGGGAAGCGTCAAATCGGCCATCCGGGATAGGGGTGTAACCATTGAAAATCGGGCTAAAAATAGCCATTTGTCTTGGGTAACACAGGGCTATCCGCTAGACCCATCTGAGCGGATTTTTCCACTGATTCGGGATATCTTTTGAGCACCGACGACACCCCGTCCGACCCCAACGAATATGGCGCCGACTCCATCAAGGTTCTCAAGGGCCTCGATGCCGTGCGCAAGCGTCCTGGCATGTATATCGGCGACACCGATGACGGCTCGGGCCTGCACCACATGGTCTATGAGGTGGTGGACAACGCCATCGACGAGGCCCTGGCCGGCCACGCCGACCTGGTGACGGTGACGCTCAACGCCGATGGCTCGGTGACCGTCGACGACAATGGTCGCGGCATCCCCACCGCCATCCACAAGGAAGAGGGCGTGTCGGCGGCCGAGGTCATCATGACCCAGCTGCATGCCGGCGGCAAATTCGACCAGAATTCCTACAAGGTCTCCGGCGGCCTGCATGGCGTCGGCGTCTCGGTGGTGAACGCGCTGTCGGTGTCGCTCAAGCTCAACATCCGCCGCGACGGCGAAATCCATGAGATGAGCTTCACCCATGGCGATGCGGACGCCCCGCTGCGCCAGACGGGCACCTATGTCGAGAACAAGCAGCCCGGCACCTATGAGGGCCGCAGCGGCACCTCGGTGACGTTCACCCCGTCGGCCGAAACCTTCACCATGGTGGAGTTCGACTACAAGACGCTCGAGCACCGCCTGCGCGAGCTGGCCTTCCTCAATTCGGGCGTACGCATCTTCCTGCGCGACAAGCGCCATCCTGAACCGGTCGAGACCGAACTCTATTACGAGGGCGGGCTCGAAGCCTTCGTGCGCTATCTCGATACCGCCAAGACCGCGCTCATCGGCGCCCCGATCCTGCTCAAGTCCGAAAAGGACGGCATGACGGTGGAAGTCGCCATGTGGTGGAACGACAGCTACCACGAGAACGTGCTGTGCTTCACCAACAACATCCCGCAGCGCGATGGCGGCACGCATCTGGCCGGCTTCCGCGCCGCCCTGACGCGGCAGGTCACCGCCTATGGCGAGGCCAGCGGCATCACCAAGAAGGAAAAGGTCCAGTTCACCGGCGACGATACGCGCGAAGGCCTGACCGCCGTGCTGTCGGTGAAAGTCCCCGATCCGAAATTCTCCAGTCAGACCAAGGACAAGCTGGTTTCGTCCGAAGTCCGCCCGGTGGTCGAAAACGGCGTCAACGACAAGCTGCAGCAGTGGTTCGAGGAACATCCCGCCGAAGCCAAGCAGGTGGTGAGCAAGGTGGTCGAAGCGGCTGCCGCCCGTGAAGCCGCCCGCAAGGCCCGCGAGCTGACCCGGCGCAAGTCGGCGCTCGACATCAACTTCCTCGCCGGCAAGCTCAAGGATTGCTCCGAGAAAGATCCGGCCAAGTCCGAAATCTTCATCGTCGAGGGTGACCTCGGCCGGTGGCTCGGCATCGCAGGGGCGCGATCGCTTCACCCAGGCCGTGCTGCCGCTGCGTGGCAAGATTCTCAATGTCGAGCGCGCCCGCTTCGACCGCATGCTGGGCTCCGAGCAGATCGGCAACCTGGTGATGGCGCTGGGCACGGCGATCGGCCGCGAAGACTTCAACGCCGACAAGCTGCGCTACCACAAGATCATCATCATGACGGACGCCGACGTCGACGGCGCCCATATCCGCACGCTGCTGCTGACCTTCTTTTACCGGCACATGCGCGAACTGATCGACCGCGGCCACATCTACATCGCCCAGCCGCCGCTCTATAAAATCAAGCGCGGCTCGTCCGAGCAGTACATCAAGGACGAACGCAGCCTCGAGGATTACCTGCTCGAGTCGGGCACCGAGGAAGCCGTGTTCACCACGGCGGCCGGCTCCAGCCATGCCGGGCAGGACCTGCTCGCCATGGCCCGCCAGGCCCGCGAACTGGTGCACACCATCGACAACCTCAACCTGCGCTACAACCGGCAGATCGTCGAACAGACAGCGATTGTCGGCGGGCTCGATCCGGAAAAACTGCTCGATCCGGCAGCCGCCGAAGCCTTGGCCAGCAAGGTCGCCGAGCGGCTCGACCTGGTCTCCGACGAAGTCGAGCGCGGCTGGGTCGGCACCCTCGACGGCCAGGGCGGCTTCAGCTTCTCGCGTACCGTCCGCGGCGTCACCGAGACGCACAATGTCGATGCGCAGCTTCTGGCCAGCGCCGATGCCCGCAAGATCCGGCAACTGATCGAGCGGCTCGAAGGCCTCTACGAGGGCACCTCGAAGCTGGTGCGCAAGGACCTCTCGACCGACATTTTCGGCCCCTATTCTATGTTCGCGGCCATCTCGGCCGCCGGCCGCAAGGGTTTTTCGCTGCAGCGCTACAAGGGCCTGGGGGAAATGAACCCCGAGCAGCTCTGGGAAACCACGCTCGACCCGAACGTGCGCTCGCTGCTGCAGGTGCAGATCAAGGAAAGCTCCGACGCCGACCTCATCTTCACCCAGCTCATGGGCGACCTCGTCGAACCCCGCCGCGAATTCATCCAGGACAACGCGCTGAACGTGGCGAACCTGGACGTTTGATCGGCCACAAGGGGGCAACTTGCCGGGCCGCCTCGATTGTAATACGCTGTAATACAAATCGAGGTGGTGCCATGAGCAAGCCTGAGCTTTCCGATCCGATCACGCTGCGCATCCCGCTCGATGTGCTTGAGGATATCGAGCGCATTGCCGGCGCCATCGATCGTAGCCGCAGTTGGGTGATGGTCCGGGCGCTTCGCCTTTATCTCGCCGGCGAAGGCGAGGAGGTGCTCGGCCTCCTCAAAGCGCGCGAAGAGAGCGCTGCGGACGGTGGCCACGACGCGGACGACGTCATGCGTGAACTGCTGGCGATCGCCAACGGCACCAAAGCCGCTTGATGAAGGTCCGCTTTTCTTCGGAAGCGCGCCGCTACATCGCCCGAGAGGGAGCCTATCTCAGGGAACGCAGCTCGACCGGCGCCGCCCGTTTCCATGCCTTGGTCGCTCGTGCCCGTCGTCAGATCGAGACCTTTCCGGAGTCCGGCTACACCGAATCCATCGTCGCCTTGGCCGGAGCCCGGCGAATTGCGATCGAGGAGTACCTGTTCGATTACGACCTGATCGACGACGTCGCGCTCATCCTCGTGATCCGCCACTCACGCAACACGCCGACCATCGAGATTGAGGACGATGCCGACTACGAAGATCCGGCTGCCCGGAAATAGTCGATGCCAGACCGTCGCTCCGTTCTGATCCTTTGCCTCGTCCTTCTCGCCTGTCTCTGGCCGGCCGCTGCAGCCGCCGAAGACCCACCGGAGGAGCCGGCAAAATCCTGCACCGCCCTCACCGGCGCCGAAATCTGTATCACTGAGGCCAGCTACACAGACGATGTCTGCACCGCCATTTCGGCTTTCGCCGCCCGCTGGCGGTTGCCGGAGGCGTTCCTGGCGCGGCTGATCTGGCAGGAGAGCCAGTTCGATCCGCTGGCGTTGAGCCCGGCCGGCGCGCAGGGGATTGCGCAATTTATGCCCGGCACGGCGCGGCTGCGTGGCCTGGGCAATGCCTTCGATCCGGCCGAGGCGCTGGCTCGCTCGGCCGAATATCTGCGCTTCCTCACCGACAAGTTCGGCAATCTCGGTCTCGCGGCTGCGGCCTATAATGGCGGCGAGCGGCGGATAGAGAACCTTGTCGCGCGTGGCGGCGGCCTGCCCTACGAAACGCGCGACTATGTGGTGATCATCACCGGCCGCAGCGTCGGGCACTGGCTGGCCGAGCGGCCCGAGCCGGTGGATTTCACCCTGCTCCCCGATGTCGCGTTCCAGGCCGCCTGCCTCGACATGGCCAAGGCCGTACGCCGCCCCGATCTCACCACCGATCCGGGCGAGTGGCAGCCCTGGGGCGTGCTGATCGCCCAGACCAACGCGGCGCAGACGGCGCGCGCCCGCTTCGACGATGTGCAGGCCCGCTTCAGCGAAGTGATCGGCGCCGAAAAACTGATGTTGATCACCGTGCGCAACCCCAATTTCGGCCGCCGCCTGCGCTTTTCCGCCATGCTCGGCCGCCAGACCCGGGCCGAAGCGCAGGAACTGTGCCAGAAACTGAGCGCTGCCGGCGGCGTCTGCATCGTCCAGAAGACGCAGCCCTGAGGGCGTGCTAGGCAGAACCGGTCCCTTCCCGCCTCCAGACTCGTCCATTGTCCGCTCCTCCTTCCAGCCGCGCCTTCGCGGTCGCCCTGCTGCCGATTGCGGCGGCGACCTTTGCGCTGTTCTTCGTCACCGGCATCGCCCTGCCGGTGCTGCCGCTGCATGTGCATGACGGGCTCGGGCAGAGCGCTTTCGTCGTCGGGCTGGTGGCGGGCGTCCAGTTCCTCGTTTCGCTGGGCTCGCGCATCTGGGCCGGTGGTTTTTCCGATCGGCGCGGCCCGAAACAGGCGGTGATCGTCGGCCTCATGCTGGCGGTGGTCGCGGGTGGACTCTATCTGGTTTCGCTCGCTTTTCTCGATCAGCCGCTGCTCTCGGTGGCGATCCTCCTCGCCGGCCGCGGTGTGCTCGGCGCCTCGGAGAGCTTCGTCATCACCGGCGCGCAGAGCTGGGCCCTGACGCTGGCCGGGCCGAAAAGCGCCGGCCGCGCCATCGCCCGGATCGGCATGGCCATGTATCTGGCGCTCGCCATCGGCGCGCCCGTAGGCAGTGCTCTGTTCGAGGGGTTCGGCTTTGTCGCCATCGGCATCGGCACCATGCTGATCCCGGTGCTGGTGCTGGTCGCCATCGTGCCGCTGCGCCCGGCCGCGCCAGAACCGCAGGGCGAGCGGGCGCTGTTCGCCGTTGCTCGCGCCGTCTGGCTGCCCGGCCTCGGTCTGGCCCTCGCCAGCCTCGGTTTTGGGGCGATTTCGTCCTTTGCGGTGCTGCTTTTCGTCCAGCGAGGCTGGGAGCCGGCCTGGCTCTCCTTCACCAGCTTCGCCGTCTTCTTCCTCGCTGCCCGCCTGCTGCTGGGGCATCTGGCCGACCAGATTGGCGGGGCGCGTGTAGCGATCGTCTTTGCCGGCGTCGAGGCGCTGGGGCTGGCGCTGATCTGGCTCTCGCCCTGGCCCGCCCTCGGCTTTCTCGGCGCCGGTCTTGTCGGCTGCGGTTATTCGCTGGTCTATCCGGCGCTCGGGCTCGAATCGGTGCGCCGCGCCCCGCCGCAAAGCCGCGGCCTTGCGATCGGGGTCTATACGGCGTTTCTCGATGTCGCTCTGGGCGTGCTGAGCCCGCTGCTCGGCATTCTGGCGACCGGCGCGGGCCTCGGCTCGGTCTTTCTCGCCAGCGCCGTGATCGTGGCTCTCGCCATCCCGGTCGCCTGGCGGCTGATGGTGCGCTGAACTCAGTCCTGCGCGTACATCATCTGTGCATGGGCCGGGGCGGTAAACGTCACCGCGCCGGCTAGGATAAGTGCCGCGACGAGCAGCGCCGCGGCCATGAGCCGCTTAGCCATTCATCGACCGGCGCGGCCGGCTCGTGGGCTGGGTGCGGAGGCTGTCGATAAAACCGATCATCGAGAGGACGAGGCTGCGGGCCCGGGTGAAAAGAGTGGTCATGTGATTGTCCTCGCTTTCTGCGTCTTTGGGGTGGTCGCTTGGTGCCCGTGCAATATCGGGGAACGAGGCCCAAAATGTATGGACCGGCTGCTGATCGCAAGTGAGTTCGTGCGTGGAAAGCGGAAGTCGCTGATATGTATCCGGCCTGTTTGATCGGCACGTGGGCCGTGGCCTCGATGGGTATACGCACGCGTCTTTGGCCTCATTAGCGGACAGGCTGCTGAAGAGCCATTTGGGCCACCAGGCTCAGGACGCGTCTATCGATCCGTTCCATGCATTCCCTCAGTCGCGAACGAGTGTGGAGGTCGAGGGCTACACGGCCTCGATCTCGAGCTTGTGGGTGTCGAAGGCCTTGCCAGTGCTCAGCACGCTCCAGGCGATGCGGGCGAGCTTGTTGGCAAGTGCGGCAGCAAGCTTGTTGCGATGCATCCTCGGCGCGGCATTGGCCAGCCACGGGCCGAAGCTGAACTTCGGCCAGTTCTGCGGCCGCATCAGTAACACCTTGGCGGCCTGGATGAAGAGCGTTCGAAGGTATCGGCTGCCACGCTTGGAGATGCTGCCCAGGATGGATCGGCCTCCGGTGCTGTACTGGCGTGGGACGAGCCCGAGCCAAGCTCCAAAGTCTCGTCCTCGATCGAAGGCTTCGCCAGTTCCGATCGCCGCCACCACTGCCGTCGAGATCAGAGGGCCGACGCCCGGCACGCTCATCAGCCGGAGACAGTTGCCCTCGCGCTGGCTGATCTCCTCGATCTCCTTAGTGATGGTCTCGATGCGCTCATCGAGCCAGAGCCAGTCTTCGTAGAGGCCAACGATCAGTTCGCTCATGCGTGGCGAGATCTCATCCTCCCGGTTCTTGAGGATATCGAACAGCGAGTTGCGTAGCGCGGCCACGCCGGCGCGCACGGCAATGCCCTGCTCGATGAGGAAGGCCCTGATCTGGTTGATCGTCGCCGTCCGGCGCGACACGAGCCTCGAGCGCACCCGATGGCAGGCTTGCAGGTCGAGCTGCTCCTGGCTCTTCTCGCGCACCGTGCGCAGGTTGGGGCGAAGGGCGGCTCTGCGATCGCCTCGGCGTCGTTGTAGTCGTTCTTCTGACCCTTCACGAAGGGCTTCACGCATAGATCGCTGGAATGATGCGCGGTTCATGGCCGAGCTTGCGCAGGGCGCGGCTGACGAAGTGCGCACTCAGGCAGGCCTCCATGCCAACGATACAGGATGGCAGCTTCTTGAACGTCTCGATCAGCGCCAGCCGCTTGATCTTGCGGCGGAACGCGATCTTGCCGTCAGTGCCGAAGCCAACGAGGTGGAAGACTTCCTTGCCGATATCGACGCCGATCGAGGCAAGGGGTGCAACGGTGGTATCCATGGGCTGCTTCTCCGGTTGATGCGGAGCAGTCTAGGACCGCGCCGCGGGGGAAGCAGCCGGTCCATCCCATTAGCGGTAGACCGATAGTCCACGATGATTGCACAATTCTCCACGAGACGCGGAATTGTGGTGACAGAAGCGGCCAGTCTATCTATCTGGATCGTACAGAATGCCCGCGGAAAGTTCAGGAAAACCGCCATGAACACCATCCAGACCCTCGCCGCCGAGATTGCACAGACCGTGCCAGAGGACGGCATTCATGCAACGCAGATCGACGGCGTGCACCTCGTCCGCCTCTCGCATACGTCCGAGCCCATGCCGGGCGTCATGCAGCCGGCGCTCTGCATCGTGGCGCAGGGGCGCAAGCAGGTGATAGCCGGCGACCGGCTCCTCACATACGATCCCAACCGCTTCCTCATCATCACGCTGGATACCCCGGTGATCGGCCAGGTGGTCGAGGCCTCGCCCGAAGAGCCCTATCTCTGCCTGAAGCTCGATCTCGATCCGGCCGACATCTCGGCCCTCTTGATCGAAACCGGCGGCATCAGCGCCGCCGCGGCCGAGTCCGAGCCCAGCCTCGATCTCAGCGACGTCTCGTCCGACCTGCTCGATGCGGCGGTGCGGCTGGTCCGGCTGCTGCGCAAGCCCGAGGACATCGCCGTGCTGGCCCCTATGATCAAGCGCGAGATTCTCTATCGCCTGCTGCGCTCGGACCAGGCCACGCGCCTGCAGCAGATCGCCGTCGCCGAAAGCCGCATGCAGCAGGTCAACCGCGCCATCGGCTGGATCAAGCGCAATTTCCGCGAGGGCTTTTCCATCGAGGCCGTCGCCGACGAAGCCCGCATGAGCCCCTCGGCGCTGCACCTGCATTTCAAGGCCGTCACCGCCATGAGCCCGCTGCAGTATCAGAAGCAGCTCCGCCTGCAGGAAGCGCGCCGCCTGATGCTGGCCGAAGCCGTCGATGCCGCCAGCGCCGGCTATCGCGTCGGCTACGACAGCGCCAGCCAGTTCAGCCGCGAATACGCCCGCCTCTTCGGCGCCCCACCCCTCCGCGACGTCGCCCGCCTGAAGTCCGGCGACCTGTTGGCCGCCGCAGGCTGAGGGGGGACGACGCGCTATTACCACTTTCGCGAAAGTGGTAATAGCAATGTGGTTGGAGTGTGCTATTACCATTCTCGCGGAAGTGGTAATAGCACATGCAAGCCGTTGATCTCACATATCAAGTTCTCTACTCCGAGCTGGCGCAGCGCAGTCTCGACGCCGCTTTCTCATCGGAATTCGATGTCGAGGGCCGCTTCATCAAGATGGAGAGCCGCGGCAGGAAGTACTGGTACTTCGACACCGCAAAGCCGGATGGTGGCAAGGATCGACGCTATGTCGGTCCCGTCGACGACGAAGAAATCACCAAACGCGTCGACAATTTCAAAGACATAAAGGCGGACGCCAGAGCGCGGCGAAAGATCGTCTCCACCCTCGTCCGCAACGCGTACCTGCCCCGGCCGGAAGGGAAGGTCGGCGACATCATTCAGGCCCTCGCGACAGCTGGCTTCTTCCGCCTCCGTGGCGTGCTGATCGGGACCGTCGCCTTTCAGGCCTACTCGGCCCTGCTGGCCGTCAGGCTCCCAAACACAGCGATGCAGACCGAAGACGCCGACTTCGCTCAATTCCATTCGATTTCGGTCGCCGTGGAAGACCAGATGCCCCCCGTCATAGATCTGCTCCGTGAGATCGATCCGACATTTCGCGAAGTGCCCGCCCGCGCCGATGGGCGTCACACAACGCAGTTCACCGATCGATCCGGCTACAAGGTGGAGTTCCTGACGCCCCATACCGGATCGGAAGATCAGGCCGACCGGCCCGCCTCGATGCCTGCTTTGGGTGGTGCGTCGGCACAGCCGCTCCGCTTCCTCGACTTCCTCATCTATCAGCCTGTCCGGGCCGTGATCCTGCATGGTTCGGGAATCCCCGTGCTCGTTCCCGCCCCTGAGCGCTACGCCATCCACAAGCTCATCGTCGCCACGCGCCGCCTCAAGGACGACAACGGCATCGGCAAGAGCTTCAAGGACAGACTTCAGGCCCGAACGCTGATCGAGGCGATGGTCGCGGTTCGCCAGACCGACGCGCTGGCTGACGCCTATATGGAGGCCTGGGACCGTGGCCCGCACTGGCGGGACGCCATCACCGCCAGCTTGGCGACCTTCGCTGAGGACGTCCAGGAGCAAATCCGGACCGCCTTGCGGGAGGGTGTTCGCCGCCTCGACGCCGACCCCGCTGACTACGCGCTATGACAATTCCGCGAGCAAGTCACAGCCCCGGCCTGTGTCTCACCGGACACACCCGTTCACCACATGGCTTAAGCTCACATAAACCGGCCACAATTAGCCTCGATAGGCCTGAGGGACCGCACGGGGTAAGGCCGGAAATCTGGCGCCGTGAGACGGTTGGATTGCTGCGGCGTCCCGGTTCCGTTTGAGGTAAGCTCACGGAGTGTCGGACGCGATGCGCAAGAAGAATGCCGGGGCCCTCTTTATGGATTTTCACGTTTCGCCGGACGATCGCGTCGGGGCAGTCCCCAAAAAGACGCGCGGCAAGGCCCAAAAGCCCGCGCCGGCGAACAAGAAGGCTCCGAAGTCGCCGCGCAACCAGCGCCAGGAGCCGCGCATCGGCCGCATCGATTCGGTCTATGACGACACCCCCTCGATCGACGACGATTACGAGGATCCGCGCGCCCGGCGCCGGGTCAAGAAGGTCAAGAAGACCCGCGGCGGCCGTGAACGGAAGCCGCTGACCTTCGGCCGTATCCTCTGGAAGCTGTTCTCGTGGCTCCTGGTGCTCGGCATCTGGGGCGGCATCGCCGTTGCCGGTGTGGTTGCCTATTTCGCCATGCAGATGCCGGCCACCAACACCTGGGCGGTGCCCGAGCGCCCCGCCAATATCCGCATCGTCGCCGCCAACGGCCAGCTGATCTCGAACCGCGGCAAGACCGGCGGCGAGGCCATCTCGCTGCGCGAGCTGCCCTATTATGTGCCGGCCGCCTTCGTCGCCATCGAAGACCGCCGTTTCTACGAGCACTTCGGCATCGACGTGCTGGGCCTCGTTTCGGTGGCCATCGAAAGCGTGCAGGCCGGTGAAGTCACCCGCGGCGCCTCGACGCTCACCCAGCAGCTCGCCAAGAACCTGTTCCTCACCCCCGACCAGACACTGGAACGCAAGGTGCAGGAAGCCATGCTGTCGCTCTGGCTCGAGCAGAACTATTCCAAGGACGACATCCTCGAGCTCTATCTCAACCGCGTCTTCTTCGGCCACGGCGCCACCGGCATCGAGGCGGCGGCACAGACCTATTTCGGCAAATCCGCCCGCAACCTGTCGCTGGGCGAGGCCGCCATGCTGGCCGGCACCGTGCAGCGACCCTCGCGCGTCAACCCGCGCAGCAATCCGGACGCCGCCAATGCCCGCGCCCGCCTGGTGCTGCAGTCGATGGCCAAGGAAGGCTACATCTCCGACGCCGAGGCCAAGGCCGCTTCGCTCGACCCCAACCAGCGCATCCGCACCAAGGTGACCGGGTCGGAATCCTATGTGGCCGACTGGGTCGAAACCCTGATGCAGGCCTATATCGGCGACGTCACCGAAGACGTGATCGTCTCGACCACCATCAACTGGGACCTGCAGAAATCCGCCGAGGACATCGTCCGCACCGCCGTCGAAAAGAACGGCGCGGCCAAGGGCTTCTCGCAGGGCGCGCTGGTCGCCATGGATGTCGATGGTACCGTGCGGGCGCTGGTCGGCGGCGTCGACTATGCGCAGAGCCAGTTCAACCGCGCCGTCACCGCGCGGCGCCAGCCGGGCTCGACCTTCAAGCCCTTCGTCTATCTGGCGGCCATGGAAAAGGGCTATACGCCCGATACCGTCGCCGATGACGCGCCCTTCGATTACAACGGCTGGAGCCCGTCCAACGCCTCGGGCAAATATGCCGGCCCGGTGACGCTGCGGCAGGGCCTCGCCTATTCGCTCAACACCATCTCGGCCCGGCTCGCCATCGATGTGACGCCGCAGATCGTCGTCGACACCGCCTATCGCATGGGCATCGGCTCATCGCTGCAGGCGGTGCCCTCGATCGCGCTGGGCACGCAGGAAGTCTCGCTGCTCGAGCTGACCGGCGCCTACGCCCCCTTCGCCAATGGCGGCATCGGCGTCATCCCCTCGGTCATCACCCGCATCGAGACGGCGCCGAAGGGCGGCCAGCCCGGAAAAGTGCTCTACGAGCAGATCCCCGCCGGCCCCGGCCAGGTGATCGAGCCCCATATCGTGGGCGAGATGAACGACATGATGACCACGGCGCTCGAAATCGGCACCGGCAAGAAGGCGCACCTCAATGGCTGGCCCATCGCCGGCAAGACCGGCACCAGCCAGAAGGCCCGCGACGCGCTCTTTGTCGGCTATACCTCGCGCATGGTCGCCGGCGTCTGGCTCGGCAATGACGACGATACCGCCACGACGCTCTCGGGCGGCAATATCCCGACCGAAATCTGGTCCGAATTCATGACCAAGGCCCATGAAGGCCTGCCGGTCAGCCCGCTGCCGGGCGAATTCACCGCCGCCGCCCCGCTCGAGCCGGGCCTCGCCCCCATGGAAACCGCCCCCACCGTCCAACCCCAACGCCGCAACCTGATGGACGCCCTGGGCGATATTTTCGGGGGTAAGGGGTTTTGCGGGTGGAATGAACAAAGGCCGGAGCACTGCTCCGGCCTTTTTGTTTTTGGGGGCGCTGCGGCTTTTGCCCGCCACTCGCCCCACCTACCAGCCGTCATCCCGGCGCAGGCCGGGACCCAGTACTCACCAGCGCTGGGGCTGGCACTGTGACGGAGCCGCAAGGCTGGCGTTTACCGGGCCCCGGCCTTCGCCGGGGTGACGATCGAGGGTGTGGATGCGTCAGCGCACAGCAGATGGAGCGCCCGCTGGCGCTCAGCCATCCACCCCGTACACCATCAACTGCCGGCCATGCGCCTTCAGCCAGGCGCGGCCGCGGTTCATGGTGGGGAGGGTGCGTTCGACGGTCTCCCAGAAGGCGTCGGAATGGTTCATTTCGACCAGATGCGCCACTTCGTGGGCGGCGACATAGTCGAGCACGAAGGACGGCGCGAGGATCAGGCGCCAGTTGAAATTGAGCCGCCCGGTGGTCGAGCACGAGCCCCAGCGGGTGGCCTGCGAGCGCATCGACACCGATTTGTAATCGACCCCGAGCCGGCGGGCATGCAGCGCCACCCGCTTTTGCAGGTCGATCAGCGCCTGCTCCTTGAGCCAGTCGGTGAGTCGCCGCGCCCGGTGTTCGGGTTCGCCCGGCACCTGCAGCGTCAGCAGGCCCTCGACATCGAGCACTTCGACGCGGCCGCGGACGCGCCCGGTCGGCACGATCTTGTGGTCGACCCCGCGCACCGGGATCACTGCGCCGCGGGCCGTGAACGATACCGGCTTGGCGGCACGCTGCAGGCGGGCGCCCAGCCAGGCGCGCTGCCGGTTGAGAAAGGCCTGCGCCTCCTGCCAGCGCCCATGGCTGGGCACCGTCAGAACGGGGCCGCCGGCATGCGGCAGCGACAGCCGGTAATTGCGGGCCCGCGCGCTCACGCGCACGGACACGGCGACCATTTCACCGTCGACTTCGGTCTCGGTGACGGTCGGCCATCTTTTCTGGAGGAGGGCGATCATAGCAGGGATAGTTGAACAGATTCTCGGGGGCCTCAATATGGCCCGTTCAGCAAAAAAGCAGTGACAAAAAAAGCGCCCCGCGAACGGGGCGCCAGTTGCGAGTCCGTCGACTCGCGTCAGGAGGAGGTCGGAGGCGGAAATCAGACGTTGCTGCCGCCGGTATTCTGGCCGTTTTCCTGGGTCGAGCCCGAGCCGTAGCCCTGGCGCGAACCGTTGCGATCGCGCATGAAGCGGTCGAACTCTTCGCGGTCGCGAGCCTTGCGCAGGTTCGCCATGTGCTCGTGGAAGGCGTTGATCTCTTCGTCGAGACGGCGGCGTTCCTCGTCGAGGCGGCGGAGCTGCTCTTCGCGATAGTCGTCGAAGGCGGCGTTGCCGCTGGTCGAGTTGCGGAAGCCGTTATGGCCCCAGCGCTTGCCCGGGCCGCAGTTCTCGCGAGCGAACTGACGCCCGCGATTGACGAAGCCCTGGGCTTTCTCGGCGGACCCGCCGAGATATTCGCCCCAGACGATGTAGCCGAGCACGATGAAGCCCAGCGGAGGCCAGACGACGAAGCCCAGGACCATCAAGGCGATGGTCAACGGGCCCCATTGCGGTTTGATAAGTGCAGTGTTCATTTGAAGTCTCCCAGTCACGAACGATTGGGATGTGGCCCCGGCTGACCGGGGATCAAGCATGTGCCTTGCGGAATCTGGGTCTTGAAATCCCGTCCCGCTTTCCTATTGCAGGGCCGTTGCACCCGTTTTCGCGAGGTTTTTTCGATGAGTCTGGGCGCCGAGATGCAGGAACTGGCCCCGGGCAGCTGGCGGCCCGTGCGGCTGGGGACGCTGGTGGGCCTGCGCTGGCTCGCCATTGCCGGGCAGGCGGCGGGCGTGCTGTTCGTCGATTTCGGCCTCGGCTTCCCGCTGCCGCTGATGGAATGCATGAGCCTGATCGCGTTCTCCGTCGCGCTCAATCTCTGGCTCCTGGTCCGCTTCGGCGCCGGCACCCGCATCAGCGCCATGGTCTCGACTTCGCTCCTCGCCTACGACGTCATCCAGCTCGGTGGCCTGCTGGCGCTGACCGGTGGGCTGCAGAACCCGTTCTCGCTGCTGCTGCTCGCGCCGGTCTCGGTCTCGGCGACGACGCTGCCGCAGAAATCGACGCTGATCCTTGCCGGGCTCGCCATCGGCATCGCCTCGCTGCTCTCCATCTTCCACTACGACCTGCCGTGGAATCCGGACCAGCGCATCGTCTTCGACCGCGTCTACATCATCGGCATCTGGGTGAGCCTGCTCTGCGGCACCGTGTTCATCGCCGCCTATACCAACCGGGTGGCCTATGAATCGCGGCAATTGGCCGACGCGCTCTCGGCCACCGAGATCCAGCGCTCTCCGGCGCGAGCAGCTGGCCTCGCTCGATGGCCTCGCCGCCGCCGCAGCCCATGAGCTCGGCACGCCGCTCTCGACCATCGCGCTCGCCGCCAAGGAAATGCGCTCGGACCTGCCCGAGGGGCCGCTGCGCGAGGATATCGAGCTCATCATCAGCCAGACGGCGCGCTGCCGCGACATTCTCGCCAAACTGCGCAACCTCGGGGCCGATGGCGGCGATCCCTTCACCATGCTGCCGCTCAGCGACCTCATCGCCGAAGTCGCCTCGCCGCACGAGCACGAGGGCAAGACCATCACCATCCGCAAGGAACAGATGGCCGGCCCCGATCCGGTGTTCCGCCGCAATGTTGGCCTGCTCTATGGGCTGGGCAACCTGATCGAAAACGCCGTGCATTTCGCCAAATCCGGCGTGATGATCGAGTGCTCCTGGGACCGCACCGCCATCAGCGTCACCATCACCGACGACGGCCCCGGCTTCCCGCTCGAACTGCTGGCCCGCATGGGCGAGCCCTATATCTCCAACCGCGGCGGCGACGGCGGCGGCTTGGGCCTGGGCGTCTTCATCGCCAAAACCCTGCTGCAGCGCACCGGCGCCAAAATCGCCTTCGAAAACAGCCACGAACGCGGCCATGCGCGGGTGCGTGTCGTGTGGCCACGGAAGGTGGTGGAGGAGGTTTAGGGCGGTGGCTCCCCACCCCACCCACCGGCCCCTCCAAATCCACGCACCCCCAACGCACAGTTGAACCCCCGCTCCTTTGACCTTTTGCCCGGGACGCCTTTTACATCAGGCGCCGATGAGCACAGTTGATGAACTTCTTGCGGCCGATCGGTCTGCTGCTTGGTCGATGACGACAAGGCCTTCCTGACCCGGCTCGAGCGGGCCATGCAGAAGCGCGGCTTCGATGTCCGCATTGCCGATACCGTGGCCGATGCCGTCGCTGCCGTTTGAACGCGGCCCCGCCAGCCTATGCCGTGGTCGATCTCCGCCTCGAGGACGGCAATGGCCTCGACGTCATCACGGCCCTCCACACCAAGCGCGCCGATGCGCGCGCCGTGGTCCTCACCGGCTACGGCAACATCGCCACCGCCGTGACCGCGGTGAAGCTCGGCGCCGTGGACTATCTGTCCAAGCCCGCCGACGCCGAGGACGTGATCAACGCCCTGCTCGCCACCGGCGGTCAAGCCGCCCGAGCCGCCGGAAAACCCGATGTCGGCCGACCGCGTCGCGCTGGGAACACATCCAGCGCGTCTACGAACTCTGCGACCGCAACGTCTCCGAGACCGCCCGCCGGCTCAACATGCACCGGCGGACGCTGCAGCGCATCCTCGCCAAGCGCGCCCCGAAATAGCAATCACATAACTCGTTATAAATAGTCCGGCCTTCGCCGGAATGACGACGTTGTTGCGGGGGGTTACGAAAAAGAGGAGCGTCCATGTCCGTCACACTTGAATTTCCACGGGGCGGCGGGCACCGTCACCGGGTCGTGCTATCGCGTCGTCCATCCGGGCGGGCAGTTCCTCGTCGATTGCGGCATGTTCCAGGGCAACAAGACCGTCCGCGACCTCAACTACAAGCCGCTGCCCTTCGACCCCAAGACGATCGACTTCGTGCTGCTCACGCACGCTCATATCGATCACGCCGGCCTGCTGCCCAAGCTGGCGCACCAGGGTTATCGCAAATCGATCATGGCCACCGAGCCGACCAACGGCCTGCTCGAATATCTGCTGCCCGACGCTGCCGGCATCCAGGAGAGCGAAGCCGAGCGCGAGAGCAAGAAGCGCAGCGCGCCGCGCCGAAGAGCCGGTGCAGCCGCTCTACACCATGGAAGATGCCGCCGAAGTGCTGCAGCACCGCGTCAGGACCGTACAGTATGAGCAGTGGGTCACCCCCGGCCCGGGTGTTCGCGCCCGCTACTGGAACGCCGGCCATATTCTGGGTTCGGCTTCGATCGAGGTCGAGGTCAACGAATGGCGACGGCAAGCCCGTGACCATCCTGTTTTCAGGCGATCTCGGGCCCGACCAGAAGGTGTTCTACAAGGAGCCCGACGCCCCGGCCGGCTTCGACTACATCCTCTGCGAGTCCACCTATGGCGGCCGCGAGCGCCAGGATTACACGCTGGCCGAGCGCCGCCAGGCATTGAAGACCGAAATCAACGACGCGCTCGCTCGCGGCGGCAACCTTGTTATCCCGGCCTTCGCCGTCGAGCGCAGCCAGGAGCTGCTGCACGACATTGGCCTGCTCATCAAGCAGGGCGAAATCTCGCCCCAGCTGGTGTTCCTCGACAGCCCGCTCGCCAGCAAGGTGACCTCGGTCTACAAGAAATACGACGCCATGTTCGAGGACGTCGAGCTTTCCGCCAACGAGCTCTTCAACGATTCGCGCTTCCGCATCATCGAGGCGGTCGAAGAGTCCAAGGCCATCAACTCGATCCGCGGCGGCGCCATCATCATGTCGGCCTCCGGCATGGCCGATGCGGGCCGCATCAAGCACCACCTGCGCAACAACCTGCCGCGCGCCAACGCCACGGTGCTGTTCGTCGGCTATCAGGCCCCCGGCACGCTGGGCCAGATCATCCAGTCCGGCGCCAAGGAAGTCCGCATCCATTCCGAGCTGACCCCGGTCCGCGCCCGCATCCGCAGCCTCGGCAACTACTCGGCCCATGCCGATGACAGCGAGCTGCGCGCCTGGATCAAGGAGCGCCTGCCGGCGCATGGCGCCGTCTTCCTCGTCCATGGCGAAGACGAAGAGCGCGCCACCCTCCGCGAGGAGATCATGCGCGATTCCGGCCTCTCCGGCGACCAGGTCATCATCCCCATGCTCGACGACGCCTTCGAGCTCAGGCCCTCGGGCGTCGCCGGTGTCAGCAAGCCGGCCCAGCCGCGCATCGACCCGATCCAGATCACCAGTGACTGGCACAACGCCTATGCCAGCTTCATCATCGATCTCAGCCACCAGCTCCAGAACGCCACCAACGACCGCGAACGCCTGGAGCTGATGGCGATACTGCAATCAAAACTGCGCGGCACCGGCGTCTCCTCCGCAGCCCCGGCCCGGCCGATTCCCCCGGCGGGAAGTACGGGCGAGAAGACGGCGTTCGACGAGTAGGCGCCGAAAACCCCAATTCCTCTGGTGTCATCCCCGAGTGTGAGGCGGACTTAGGTGGTTTGAACCACCACCTTCGGCGCCAGATACTTCGCCAGGAAGATCGCCAGCACCACCACCGGCACCACGACGACAAACGTCGAGCGGATGCCGAAACTCGCGGCGATCCAGCCCAGCAATGCCGGCGTACCCAAGAGCGTGATCTGCGTCGTCATGGTCAGCGCCGCGACATTCTCCGAGGCTGGGCGATCGCCCAGCCGGGCGGCAGCGGAGGTCGAGAGCGGGAAGCTGACGCAGACGCCCAGGCCCACAAAGGCAAAGCCGACCAGCGCCACCATAAGGTTAGGCGACATCACCACCAGCGCCAGCCCCACCAGTGAAATCAGTCCGAGGATCCGCGCGAACCGCACCGGACCATAACGTGTTATGAATTGATCGGCCAACAGCCGCCCGATCACCGTCGCGCCGATGAAGGCCGGTAGCGTCAGCGTATCCACCCAGGCTGGCGCGGTGAAACTGTCGCGCATGAAGATCACCGACCAGTTCCGTACCGCCGCCTCGAGAATGGCGCCGCCGATGGCGTAGCCGACCAGCAGCACCGTCGCGATGGTGGGCAGCGACAGCCCCTTCTGCGGACCAGCGCGGGTATGGGCGCGAGCTGGCGCGCCCTGCATCGGCCAGAGGATCACCAGCGCGGCGACAAGGATCAGCGGCACGATGGCGCCCAGATGCACCGTGGCCGGCACGCCGAAGCCGCGCGCCAGCGCGCCGACGGTCACCGTCACCAGCTGCCCGATGCTCCAGATGCCGTGGCACGAATTCATCAGCCGCTTGCCGCTCGCGGCTTCCACCCGGTCGGCCTCGACATTCATCGCCACATTGGTGAGCGCGAAGGTGATGCCATAGAGGGCAAAGACCAGGAACAGCAGCAGCGGCGTCGGCGCCTGCGGCATCAGCCCCACCAGCAGCGCCGCGACCGGAATGCCCCAAAGCAACACCACCCGCGTCCCCAGCGCCTCCACCAGCCGGCTCGAAACGAGGAAGGTGAGGATGGCGCCCACCGGCTGGCCGAGAAGGCAAAGGCCGAGCACGCCTTCGTCCACCCCGAGCCCGGCCTGCAGGTCGGGAATGCGGGTGAACATTGAGCCGGTGGCGAGGGCCTGGCAGAGGAACGCCAGACGGATGGTATGACGCTGGTTCACGGAAAGCTGCCGCCGTCGGGGTCCATCAGCGTGTGGATGCGATCGGCCCCGAGCCGCGCCAGCTTCAGCATCACCGCCTTGCGCCGTGCACCGGGCAACGGTTCCTCGCCGGCCATGCGGAGGATCGCCGCATCATGCCCGTCCCCCACCATCAGCCCTTCGGACGCCGGAAAGATGTCCGGATCGAGCTCGGGCGGCTTGGCGAAAAAGAAGCGGTCGCAGAAATCCTTGTAGTGCGGCCATTTCTGGTCGACCTGGAAGTCGATGAGCGAAGACTTGATCTCGACGATCCAGATCTCGCCCTTCGGTCCCACCCCCAGCACGTCGGCGCGCCGGCCATTGGCCAGCGGCACTTCCGCGTAACAGCAGAAATCGTGCGCGGCGCGCAGGAACCGCATCACCCCGCGCTGCACCCGCAGCGCCGTCGGCGATTGCCGCAGATCGACAATCTGCGGCAGCTCAGCCATGGGGCGAGATCGGCTCGGGTTCGCTCAGCACCTTCATCGGCCGCCCCGGCAGCGCCCGGATCACCAGCAGCGCCGCGATCACCAGCGGCAGGATGACGATATAGCTCAACCGGATGCCGAAGGCCTGTGCCACGAACCCCAACAAGGGAGGCCCGGCGAAGAACACCACGAACGTCATCTGACCCAGCGACGCGACATTGACCGAAGCCGGCCGATCGGTGCGCTGCGCCGCCGCCGACACCGCCAGCGGATAGACCGACGAACAGCCCAGCCCCATCAGCATGAAGCCGAACAGCGCCACATAGGGATGCGGCGCCACGCCGACGATGACCAGCCCGAGCCCGGCGACGCCGAGCAATCCGCCCGCCACCAGCCGCGGCGAATAGCGGTCGACCACCGGATCCATGAAGATGCGGGCCAGCGCCATGAACAGCGAGAAAATGGTGATCGACATGCCGCCGATGAACGGCTCCACCGCGAACACGTCGCGCATATAGATCGCCGACCAGTCGATGCCGCCGCCTTCGACCAGCAGCGGCGCCGCGCCGATGAGGCAGAGCGGCAGCAGCCCCACGGTCGGAAAAGCGATACCCGGCATGTCGCCGCCATGGCTGTCGGGCCGGTGCGGCGCATTCTCGATCTTGGAAAAGACGATCCAGCCGGCGATCGCCGCCACCACCACCGAAGCGAGAATGTGCAGATGCGGCGAAATCCCGAGCTGCCGCACGCCGGCCGAAATGAAGGCGGTCACGAAGAACCCCAGACTCCACATGCCATGCGCCCGGCTCATGATGCGATAGCCCAGCACCGCCTCGTGCCGGTCGGTCTCGAGATTGACATTGATCTCCAGCGCGCCCGCAAAGATGCCGGCGATGAAGAACACCGGCGCCACCGCCCAGGCATTGGGCAGCCACGGGATGATGGCGTAGCAGATCGAGGCGCCGAACACGGTGATGAACGCGGTCTTCCGCGCTCCCAGCTTTTCGATATAGGGGCTCGAAAAGGTGAGCCCCGTTAGCGCCCCCACCGACATGGTGAGCAGCAGGAGGCCCAGTTGACCTTCCGATAGCCCCAGCGACCGCTGCAGGTCCGGCAGCCGCGCCAGCAGCGCCCCCATGGTCAGCGCGAAGATGAAGAAGACGCCGAAGATACGATGATGCGGCTTCATGCCGGGACCTCATGCAGAACTGGACGGCAGCCGGGGGCGCCGGACGAACAATATATGAGAAGGCCGCCGAAGACCCGGAAATCGGGCGGCAGGTCGAAGCCGAATCTCATGGGGAGTACCCGCTGGAATGTCCCGGCAACCTAGAGAATTTGCCCCATCGGCACAAGGCGATGGAGGGCGGTGCATGAGGGTCCGGGCGCGCGGCTTCACCCTCATCCGGCCTTCGGCCACCTTCTCCCATCAAGGGAGAAGGACGCTGTGGCACGATCTCGCAAGTCCCCCTTCTCCCCTCGTGGGAGAAGGTGCCCGACAGGGCGGATGAGGGGGGGCGGAGGCTAAGCCGCCCGCGCGTCGTCCCGGGTCACCGTCGTGCCATCCGCAAAACTGCGCATCAAATCGAACCGCCGCACCGGCCCACCACCCGCCACGCGGCGGTCGGGGCCGAAATAGTCGCGGCTCTCGCAATAGGCGATGGACCGGTTGACCTGCCGGCCGAGCCGCGCCGTCACCCGCTCGCGCGAAAACGGCAGCGTCACCACGTCGTCGAACCCCATCGCGGCGCAGGCGCGGATGCCGTCGAGCGACGGGCTCTCGGAGAAATAGATCAGCGGCGACAGACGCAGCTTGCGGCTGGGGCTGAAGCGCAGCGCATCGGCATGCGCTTTCAGAGACGCGACATCGTTCACGGCGGCAAACAGAAAATAGAGCAGCGGCGTGCGCGCCAGCTGCTGCTCGGCCAGCTGCACCCCCGGCATAAGGCTGTACGGCCTCGAACCCAAGATGCCTGGCCATCTCGGCCAAAGCCGCGCCGGGACCGTCCTGTGGTCCCACGATATAGGCTGTCGCCTTGAACAAGGTCGCGTCCCTCGACCTGATTGCATTCCCCGCCGCGCATAGAACATAGCGGCCGTTAACGCGCCGTTATCCCTGATAGAGCTCGCCGCGGAACAGCGCGCCGTGCTGTTTCATCAGCGCCGTGATGCGGTCGGCCACCCGCCGCACTTCCGGCCGGTGCCGCTCTTCGTGGTGCGACACCAGCCACTGCTCGGTGGTCAGTTCGGTGATGATCTTGGCCGGCCGCACCAGCCGCTTGTCGCTGTCGCCCACGAAACAGGGGAACACCGACAGTCCCGCGCCGGCCGCCACCATTTCCTTGACGCTGTGCGGATCGTTGCCCCGCACCGTCACCCGGTCGCCGTGATGCGCCATCAGCCAGCGCGACGAGGCGACATTGGCCGCCTCGCCGGTGGTGCCGACGAACAGCCCGGCCTCGACGCCGTTGATCACCTGCCGGCCCGAATAGATGGCGTGCGCCACGATGCCGATCTTGCGCCCGGCAAGGTTCGCCTCCGTCGGCCGCGCCGAGCGGATGCCGATATCCGCCGCCCGCCGGCCGATATCGACCTTGTCATAGGCGGTCACGAACTCGAGCCGCATATTGTCATCGACGCTCCAGAGCTCGCCGATATGGGCTGCGAGAAAGGCCGAGGTCCAGCTGCCGGCTGAAATCCGCACGATGCGCTCGCCGACATTGCCGTCGCGCCAGCGCGTCAGGCCGCGCATGGCGCTCTCCACGTCCTCGGCCCGCTCGAGCAGTTCGGTGCCTGCCTTGGTGAGCTGATAGCCGGTCTGGCTGCGCACGAAGAGCGGCTCGCCGATCTGCGCTTCGAGCGCGCTCACCCGCCGCCCCAGCGTCGCCGCCGAGAGGCCCGTGGTGCTTGTCGCGGCTGAAAGACCCCCCAGCCGCGCGACATCGAGAAACAGCCGCAGATCGTCCCAGGATATCTCGGGATTGGCGTGATTCCGGTCCGTCATCGTGCTTTTCATTTCTGCAAAGGACGTTGCGAACCCGGTTGTAGCGCCGGCGCCGCCAGATCGGCAAGTATGACCCTGTCGAAAACGGGCCATGGCCAACGACCAGTTTCCGTAAAGAGAACTTCGACACCGCATCCATCGCCAGGCTGCCCCGAACCCGCCTTGCCGGGTCACGGCGAAGCTTTGCGACAATGAAAGGAGTTTGTGATGACGCTCAACGACCTCAGGATTCACATCGATGGCTGGCTGCGCACCGCGCGCGACATCAAGCGCCTGCGCGCCCTCGACAACCGCCTGCTCACCGATATCGGCATCGACCGCGACGAGATCGCCGACCGGGTCAGCGGCCGCCGCCACTGACTTTTGCCATCCGGCCTGATCTGTCCCAACGTGTCAGGCCGCCCCCGGGCCGCCCGCCTCAACGGGCGGCCCAACCCTGCTCAGGGCATTGATCTCTCGCTCCCCTCCCCCTTGAGGGGAGGGGGGGGGGGGTTAAGAGGAGCCCCGACTCCCTTCTCCCCTCAGGGGAGAAGGTGGCGCGAAGCGCCGGATGAGGGGTGAATGCCTCTCAACGAGTGCGATCTGCGCCGCCTCACCCCTCACCCGAGCGCCGCTAGTTCGCTGCCGCTCACAAGCTCTGCTTGCCCTCTCCCCTGAGGGGCGAGGGGATGCGGCGGTGTGGCCGGATCAGACAAACAGCTCCACCCGCTCGAACGTCCGCACGTCCACCAGCCCGACATCCGAGATCCGCAGCTCCGGGATCACCACCAGGGCCAGCAGCGAGTGCTGCATATAGGCGTTGTTGAGGGTGCAGCCGCAGTCGGCCATCGCGGCGACCAGTGCCTCGGCCTTGCGGGCCACCACTTCGGCGCGTTCGTCCGACATCAACCCGGCAATCGGCAATTCGACCAGCGCCAGCACCTTGCCTTTGCTCACCACCACCGCACCGCCACCCACCTGCCCCAGCGTATTGGCGGCCAGCGCCATGTCGTCGCGATTGGTGCCGACCACGATCATGTGGTGGCTGTCATGCGCCACCGTCGAGGCCGCGGCGCAATCCACATTGTAGCCAAAGCCCGAGACCAGCGCGTTGACCACCTGCCCGGTGCCGCGATGCCGCTCCACCAGCGCGATCTGGCAGACGTCCCCGGCCCGCTCCATGGCCACGAGCCCATCCTCGACCGGCAGCGTCCGTTCCAGCGCCTTGGTACCGGCCTGGTTCTCGATCACCCCGATCACCCGCGCGGTGACGGAATTCTTCCCCGCCGGCGCGGAAATCGCGAAATCCGCCGCCGCATAGGTCTTGCCCAGATTGACCGTCTGGCGGGCATAATCCGGATAGTCCCAAGCCGGCATTTCGGCGGTGAGTTTCCCGCTTTCGGCCAGCACCTTGCCATGCGCCACCACCAGTTCCACCGGCAGCGCCGCGAGGTCCGATGTCAAGAACAGGTCGGCGCGACGCCCCGGCGTGATCGAGCCCAGCTCGCGCTCCAGCCCGAAATGGCTCGCGGTGTTCAGCGTCGCCATCTGGATGGCGGTGATGGGTTTCAATCCATGCGCGATGGCGTGGCGCACCACGCGGTCCATGTGCCCGTCATTGACCAGCGTGCCCGAATGGCTGTCGTCGGTGCAGAGCACGAAATTGCGGCTGTCGAGCCCGTCCTCGGTGATCGCCTTGACCTGCGTCGCCACATCGAACCAGGCCGACCCCAGCCGCAGCATGGCGCGCATGCCGTTGCGGACGCGGGCGATGGCGTCTTCCTTGCGGGTGCCTTCGTGGTCGTCGGCCGGCCCGCCCGCCACATAGGCGGCAAACGGCGCGCCGAGATCGGGCGAGGCATAGTGCCCGCCCACGGTCTTGCCGGCCCGCTGCGTCGCCGCGATCTCGGCGAGCATCTTGTCGTCCTTGGCGATGACGCCGGGGAAATTCATCATCTCCCCGAGCCCGATGATATTGGGCCAGCCCATCATCTCGGCGACTTCCTCCGCCGAGAGCGTCGCGCCTGGCGTCTCGAGACCCGGCGCGGACGGCACACAACTCGGCGCCTGCACGAAGACATTGATCGGCTGGATCATCGCCTCGTCATGCATCAGCCGCACGCCCTTCGAGCCCAGCACATTGGCGATCTCATGCGGGTCGATGAACATGCTGGTCGTGCCATGCGGGATCACCGCGCGGGAGAATTCGGTGACCGTGACCATGCCGCTTTCGACATGCATATGCGCGTCGCAAAGCCCCGGCACCATGTAGCGGCCATTGGCGTCGATCACCTCGGTCTGCGGCCCTACCGCCGCAACAAGGTTCGGCCCGATGGCGGCGAAGCGGCCGGCAACGATCGCGACGTCCATGCCGTCGACGATCTCGCCCGAATGCACGTTCACCCAGCGCCCGTTGCGCACCATGTCGGCCGGCTTTCTCCCCGCGGCCACATCGATCAGGTCTCCGGGCGGATTCGGGCCAGCTTTTCATCACTCTCTCCGGTTGACGCGCCCCCTAGTGAAGCGCGGCCCCGGCCCCGGTCAAGCCTTCTCGCCGATCACCGGCGCGCCCGCATTGGCACCGAGATACCGCTCCTCCCACCAGGTAAACAGCAGGTCGCGCAGCGCTGCGCCCTCGTCGTTGCCATAAAGCGGCAGCCGCGCGGCGTCGAACAGGGCCGCCTCGTGCTCGCTGAGCTCGATGCTCAGCGTCTCCTTGCGGATCGGCACATTGGTGAAGGCCGGCACATAGGCCGTGTCGCGATAGAGCTCGCGGTCAGCCTTGATCGTCGGCTGGCGGAAATCGCTTGGGCGTCCGCTGGCTCCTGAGCACCGGCGTCGGCGGCACGCTCGCCATATCCGCCTCGGTCGCCTCGAACACCGTCAGCTTGATCGGCTTCAGCGAAAAGTTCGAGGTCCGCATCACGTCGGCGCCGCAGACGTTCGGCACCGCCAGCACATCGGTCAGCGCCAGCAGGTCGACATGGTCGCCGGCTTTGCTGGACTGCCGGGTGATCGTTGCCTTCCCGTCGATGCCGACTTCGGTGTTCATGAAGAAGTTGAAGCTGTCATGCACGTCGTCGGGCGTCAGCCCATATTCGCGCTGCGCCTCGGACTGGATGTCGTGGCAGTTGGTGTGGTCGTGAAAGCCATAGGCGCTTTCATAGAGATAGGCCGAGCAGCGCGGGAACAGCACGTCGTTCCGCTTGACCGTATCCTTGAGGATATAGAGCAGCGCCCGCTCCCGCGGCGGCTGGCTCCAGAGGAACGTGCCCTCGGTCGGGTTGAAGCCATGCACCGTGCGGGTCCGCCCGCAATGCATGTATTCCTTGTAGTCGTGCAGGTTGAAGGCGTTGAAGTCGACGCACTGCCCGCCCTCCACCTGCTCGATGCGGAGGATCTGCCCAGCCAGCAGTTCTATCGCCTTGCCGGTCCCCGGCTCCAGCACCAGCGTTTCCAGCACCTTCCTCATTTCGCCTTGGCTCCCTGTTCGCGGATCGCGAGTTTCACCAGCGCTGCCCGGTCTGGCGCGGCGCCCTTGGCCACGGTGCGGTCGATGAGTTCGAGCTGCTGCTGGTTGAGCGTGAGGACGATGGTCCTGGCCGCCATGATTGCCTCCAATCTTGGATACCAAAACTGTATACGTGATTGCTCGGTCGGCGATCCAGTTTCTCGCATATCAGCGATGCGTTTTCTGCATATCACCGTCAAACCACCACAAAACCTCACGAAAACTGGCCCGCTGGCCACAAATCATGCATACTTGCCACATGAAATCCCGTATGCATGAATGCACGGGACAGAACCCGAGGCCCGCATGTCCCGTCCCTCTCCCCGCATCGACATCGCTCATGAGGCGCTGAAACAGGCGATCCTCGAGCGGGCGCTGCAGCCGGGCACCAAGCTGCCCGAGGACGAGATCGGCGCCCATTTCGCCATGAGCCGCACGCTGGTGCGGGCGGTGCTGGCCAAATTGGCCACCGAAGGCCTGGTCGATGTCCGCCCCAAGCGCACCGCCACCGTGGCGCAACCCACCCTCGCCGAAGCCCGCGACGTCTTCGAAGTCCGCCGCGCGCTGGAAGCCGAAGTCGTCCGCCTCGTGATCAGGCGCTGGAAGCCGGCCTTCGGCGCCGAACTCGAAGGCCTGGTGCGCGAGGAAGACGCCGCCCACGCCCGCCACGAGGAACATGCCGCCGGTCGTCTCGCCGGCGAGTTCCACATCCGGCTCGCCAAACTCACCGGCAATGTGCTGCTCGAACGCTATATGTCCGAACTGGTCACCCGCTGCTCGCTGATCCTCGCGGTTTACGGTTCATCTCACGTTCATGCACATGGCGAAAACGAGCATACCGGCATCATCGCCGCCCTCCGCGATGGCGACGCCAGCCGCGCCGTGGCCATCATGGACGCCCATATGAGCGACGTCGAACGCCGCGCTTTGCAAGAGACCGACCCCGCCGAAAGCCCTGCACTAGGTGATGTTCTGTCCCGCTACACCGGCGCCATCGCCTCGCGCGGCGCCGCCATTCCGCTCAAGAAAGCGCGGTCCAGATGAGCGGCCACCTGCATTTCGATTTCGCCGACCTCACCGCCAGGGAGCGCTACAAACTCCTCATCGGCACCGTCATCCCCCGCCCCATCGCCTTCATCACCACGGTCAGCAAGGACGGCCAGCGCAACGCCGGCCCGTTCAGCTTCTTCAACGTCCTCACCCACGATCCCGCCATCGTTGCCATCGGCGTCGAGAACTACGAGGACGGCCGCATGAAGGACACCTCGCGCAACATCCGCGATACCGAGGATTTCACCGTCCACATCGTCGATGACGCGCTGGCCGCCCAGATGGAGATCTGCGCCATCAAGTTCGGCCCCGGCGTCGATGAACTGGCCGAAGCCGGGCTCGAAACCGTCCCCGGCCAGGCGGTGAAATCGCCCCGCATCGTCACCGCCCCCGCCGCCCTCGAATGCCGCCGCTACATGACGCTCGAAGTCGGCAAGGCCCGCGAAATCATTTTGGGCCAGGTGCTCGGCATCCATATCCGCGCCGATATCGTCGATCCCACAAAACTCTATGTCGATCAGATCGGCATGGACGCCGTCGGCCGCCTGGGCGGCATTCCTACACGCGCACGCGCGATCAGTTCGACATCAAGACGCTCAGCGTCGCCGAATACGAACAGGCCAAAGGCCTGATGAGAAAAGCCGGCGCCGCCTGAGGCACCGGCCGACGACCTGACTTTGCCAATCGCCGCGCTGACCCGCGCGGCCGAGACGGAGAGCGCATCCCGCGCTCTCCGAACGATGAAACCTGGACGCCATGGGGGTGCAACCTATGTCCAACTTCTCGATGAACCGCCGGCATTTCCTCGGCTCTGCCGCCGCCGGCTCACTGCTGCTCGCCAGTGGCATGAAAGTACAGGCGGCCGAACCGCTGACCATCGGCATGATCTATGTCGGCCCGGTCACCGATTTCGGCTGGAACCAGGCCCATGCCGTCGGCGCGGCCGCCCTGAAGGCCCTGCCTGACGTCACCGTGGTGGAAGAGGAGAACGTGCCCGAGACCGACGCCGTCGCCCAGTCGATGGAGTCGATGATCAATCTCGACGGCGCAAAACTCCTCTTCCCCACATCCTTCGGCTATTTCGACCCCTTCATGAAGGAAGCCGCGGCCAAGCATCCCGATGTCGAGTTCCGCCACCCGACGGGCCTCTGGAACCCCGACAAGGATCCGCTGAATCTGGGCGGCTATTTCTGCCATCTCGATCAGGGCCACTACATCAACGGCATCGCCGCGGGCCTTGCCACCAAGACGAACAAGATCGGCTTCATCGCCGCCAAGCCGATCAACCTCGTGCTGCGCAACGCCAACGCCTTCACCCTCGGGGTCAAGAAGGTGAACCCCAACGCCGAAATCCGCCTGATCTTCACCGGCGAGTGGAGCCTGCCCGTCCGTGAGGCCGAGGCCACCAATGCGTTGGTCGATGCCGGCTGCGACGTCATCGCCTGCCACGTCGATAGCCCCAAGGTCGTGGTCGAGACCGCCGAAATGCGCGGCGTCAAATCCTGCGGCCACAATGCCGACCAGGCCTCGCTGGCGCCCAAGGGCTTCATCACCGGCGCCGAGCTCAAGTGGGGCACGGTCTATACCGAATACGCCAAGCTCATCGCCGCCGGCGAAAAGCTGCCCAATGTCAACGAGGGCGGCTACGACAAGGACATGGTCGCCTCGACCGCCTTCGGCGCCGGCGCCACCGAGGAGGGCATCGCCGCCGCGCTCGCCGCGACGGAAGAACTCAAGGCCGGCGCCCCGATCTTTGTCGGCCCGTTCAAGGACAACAAGGGCAATGTGGTGAGCGAAACCACGCTCGGCCTCTATGCCGGTGAACTCTGGGGCACCGACTACCTGATCGAAGGCATCGTCGGTTCGATCACCTAAGACCCGAGCAGCAGCTTGGCGGCGATGGCGAACATCACCATCGCCGTCACGCCATCGAGAATGCGCCAGGCGATGACGCTGGCGAACAGCGGCCGCAACAGCCGCGCCCCATAGCCGAGCGAAAAGAAGAACACGAACGACGCCGTCATGGCGCCCGCCGCGAATACCGGCCTGGCGTCCCCGAACTGCGTCGAGATCGAACCGAGCAGTACCACCGTGTCGAGATAGACATGCGGATTGAGCCAGGTGAAGGCGAGCACGGTGAGCACCGCCTTGCGCAGGCTCCCGGCCGAACTCGCCGCCGCCTCCAGCGTCTCGGTCGACCGGAACGCCGCCAGCACGCTGCGGATGCCATAGGCGATGAGAAAGGCCGCGCCGCCATAGCGCATCGCCTCGATCAGCCACGGCAACTGCTGCACGACAAAGCCGAACCCGGCCACGCCCGCAGCGATCAGCACGGCGTCCGACAGCGCGCAAACCAGGCACACCCAGAACACATGCTCGCGCTTGAGCCCCTGCCGCAGCACGAAGGCATTCTGCGCCCCAATGGCAACGATGAGCCCGAGCCCGAGGGTAAAGCCGGAAAGGAAAGCGGTCATGCCGCTGATCTATCCGCGACAGCGCCATTCGCAAGCGGAATCTCGACTGGCCGATCAGCTCACATTGTCTTGCGCATGTTGCGTATGATATGGAACATGGGCAGGAGTTTGTGAGCAGGAGTTGCCCCATGACCAAAGTCAAGTCTTCCGAGTTTCAGAAGAATGTCGGGGCGTACCTCGAGAAACTCCACAAGGGACCAGTAGAAATCGTACGATACAACCGGTCGATCGGGTTTCTGGTCTCAAGCGACGAGTTCAACGCGCTTGTAGCGGCGTCCCGCAGGAGCATTCGCGCCGCCGACCTTACGGAGCGCGAACTGGAGTTGCTGGCGGAGTCCACGCCGCCCGAGGAAGGCTCCTACACGCTGGACGACATTCCCGAACTAGAGCCGCGGAAACAGACAAGGGTGTAGTCTTTGAAGATACCCGCAGAACCTCCAGTCGGCTCCCTCATCGCCTACGAATATCTTTGGGAGTCTCAGGCGGAGGAGCGGGAGGATGGGGCGAAGACATACCCCTCGATTGTCGTCTTCAAGAATGTCCTGCCTGATGGAGTAATGATCGCCTACGTGGCGGGGATCTCGCACGCCCCGCCCGGGCCGAAGGACCGCGCGATCGAAGTCCCATTGAAGCTGAAGGCTCACCTCGGCCTCGATGATCAGCGCGCCTGGGTCTACACCGATCAGCTCAACGCGTTCATTTGGCCGGGACCGGATGTCCGTGACGCGAACCGTCTGTCCCGGTTGAGCGAGGACAGCTGCGTCATCGGCCGACTGCCGGACGACTGGTTTGAAACCGTCAAGGCCCACATTCTCGAGAGCAACAGGCTGGGGCGCCTGAAGCCGCGCAAGCGGACGGTTTAGGTCTCTCAACCTACCCAAACAAAAAGGGCCGCCCGCATGCATCGGGCGACCCTTTGATTGTCTACGAGTGATTGCACTACACCCGTTCGATGCAGACCTTGGTGTGGCCCGCATTGCGGAAGCCAAGCTTGGTGGCTGCCGCCTTGGAGAGATCGATGATCCGGCCCTTAACGAAGGGTCCGCGATCGTTGATCGTGACCTGGATCGACTTGCCCGTCCGCTGATCCACGACACGCACTTTGCTGCCGAAGGGAAGGGACTTGTGAGCCGCGGTCATGGCGCTGGGGTTCATCCGGTCCCCGCTCGCCGTGCGGTTGCCTGGAAGTGAATACCAGGATGCCCCGCCGCATTGATCGCCCGCATATGCCCCGGTGGTCGAGATCAGACCAGCCACCAGCGCGGCGACCACAACGATGTTTTTAGTCAAGCTACTGTCTCACTGTAGTTTACGAACGCTTGCCGGATGCGGGCGAAAGCGGGCCGGATTATGAACCGAAAATGAACGACGCGATTCCAGCAGCAACTGTTGCCGATTGGCCTCACAACTTCGTGAGGGAACTTTCGCGATTCCGCCTGAGACTTCCAACGCCTTGGGCGCTGATCGAGGCAAACTGGCCGTAATCTGCACCCACGGAAAAAAGTTGCGCTGTTTTCTGTCCACGGCGCCTCCGGCGGCCCGGATGGCCGAAATGTGGCAGCCGTTAGGGCTCTCTAAACCATCCTCCGACGAGGGATCTCTCCTAAGTAAGGTTTGCGGAACACTCCTGGCTCTATCGTCCCCGCAATGGGAAGCAGGTGGACGAGAATGGCGCAGCATTTTCTCCTCGAACCGGTCGCGGCAGGCGCCCGACAATTTCGGGTTGGACAACAATCGCAGGACACACGGTACGAGCTTCGCTCCAGCCGGCTGGTCCTGGCAGGGATCGTCGGCGTCATCATCATGGCGATCATCTTCTTCTGGGGCACGATGACCAGCATCCAGAGCATCGACAGCAAGGCGATCGACGCCGAGCGCGATCGCGCCGTGATCGCCGTAGGGTTGCTGCAGCAATCCGGCGCCGCCATGGATAGCGTCATGGCCCGCAAGATCGGCCGCGACTACATCCTGGGTGATGCCCACCTGTCGCGGCCCGCCGACGTCACCAGCAACGAAACCTTCGTGCCGCTCGCCAATACCTCGCTGGTCCTCGCCTGGACGCCGCGCCGCTTCGCCAGCGAAACCGCCAGCTCGGTCGCGCCGATCCGCATCGCGGCCGCCGGCACCGCTTTGCTCACGGTGATCTTCATCATGCTCCGGCTCTACCGGCTGGCGCGCGATCTCGAAGCCCGCCGCCGCGTGGCCCGCGACCTGGCGACCCGCGATGCCTTGACCGGCCTCGCCAACCGACGCGGCTTCAACGAAGCGCTCGATGCCGGCTTTGCCTCCGGCGCGCCCATGTCGCTGCTCTATCTCGATCTCGACCGCTTCAAGCAGGTCAACGACCGCTACGGCCATGCCATCGGCGACGAACTGCTCAACTGCGTGGCCCAGCGTCTCGCCCATATTGCCGGGCCCGACGATTGCGTCGCCCGTCTCGGTGGCGACGAATTCGTGCTGCTCCGCCGCAGCGCCGCAAGCCGTACCGAGCTCACCGAACTGGCGAGCCGTATCCACCAGCGCATCACCTTCCCCTATGGGCTGGGTGACGTCGAGGCCGATGTCGGCCTCTCCATCGGCGTCGCCACCCGCAGCGAACACATGCGCGATGCCCGCGATCTCGTCGCCAGCGCCGATGCCGCCCTCTACCGGGCCAAGGCCATCGACGGCGTCCCCTTCGCCTTCGCCGAAGAACTGGTCCGCGGCCTGCCCAAGGCCGCCTAGCGCACCGGCTCGTACAGGATGTGCGTCGTATATTTCGTGTGGCGCGCCGACACCGCCTTGAGCTCGGCGCTGAGCCCATCCCAGAGCCGCTCGCCGCTGCCGAACAGCAGCGGGGTCAGCGACAGGTAGAGCCGGTCGACCTGACCGGCATTGAGATAGTGCCGCAGCGTCGAGACGCCACCCGCTATCGCCACATTCCGGCTGCCCGCCGCCTGCCGCGCCAGTTCCAGCGCGATCTCCGGTCCTTCGGTGATGAAGTGGAAGCTGGTACCGCCCTCCATCGTGAGCGTTGGCCGCGCATAGTGCGTCAGCACGTAGACGGGCGCGCGGTAGGGCGGGTTCGCTCCCCACCAGCCCTGCCAACCCGGATCGATCGGCCCCTCGCCGACCCCGAACATGTTCCGGCCCATGATGAAGGCGCCATAGTCGATCACCCTTTCGATCTCGGCCGCGTTGTTCTCGACATCCTCGAACATCCAGCGATGCAGCGCCTCGCCATCCGCGTCGCCGAACGGCTTGTCGAAGCTCTGGTTGAGGCCGGTGCCGAACCCGTCGAGCGACAGGCTCATATGCGCTTCCACCTGCTGGGTCATGGTTCCCTCCAATAGTTAAGTAATCACTTTAGTATTGGATCACGAAGCTGACGTCAACCCACTGGACACCGGACCCGCGCCAGACTACGCCCGGCGCACCATGTCGCCCCGCCTTCTTGCCCATCTGGGCATGCTGCTGTTTGCAGCCTTCATCGCCGGATCGTTCACCACGGGTGCTCTCGCCGTGCCGCATCTGGCGCCGGTGCCGCTCAACGCCGCGCGCTTCCTCCTGGCGTCGCTGCTGATGGGTGTCTGGGCCTTCGGCATCGCCCGGCAGAGATTCGCCCTTCCCAAACAGCCCTGGCGCTTCGGCATCACCGGTTTCCTCACCGCGATCTACTTCGTCACCATGTTCATCGCGCTCACCATGACGCTGCCGGTGGCGACCAGCGCGGTCTATACGCTGGTGCCGATCATGACGGCGGTGACCGCCTTCTTCCTCATCGGCCAGCGCTCCGGCCCGGCGGTGATCCTCAGTCTCGTACTGGCTGGCGCCGGCGCCATCTGGGTCATTTTCCGCGCCGACATCGACGCGCTGCTGCGCTTCGACGTGGGGCAGGGCGAGCTGATCTACTTCGTCGGTTGCGTCGCCTATGCGGTCTACACCCCGCTGCTGCGCAAATTCCAGCGCGGCGAACCCGCCATGGTGCTGAGCTTCTGGACCCTGACCGCCACCGCCCTCTGGATCACCCTCTACGGCATCGGCGACATTGTGCGGGTCGACTGGCTGGCGCTGCCGCCCGTGGTCTGGTGGGTGCTGCTCTATCTGGCGGTGGCGCCGACGGCGATCTGCTTTTTCCTCATCCAGTATGCCTCGCTGCACCTGCCCTCGGCCAAGGTCGTCGCCTATGGCTACCTGGTGCCGGCCTTCGTCATCATCTTCGAAGGCCTCTTCGGCCACGGCTGGACCACGCTGAGCGTCGTCATGGGCGCGGCGGTGACGGTGCTCGGGCTGGTGGTGCTGGCCTTCGTGCCCGACGGCAAGGGTCCCGCGCCGCGCAGCTAACGGCCCACCACGGACAGCTTGTTGAACTTGACGCTGATCCAGCGCTGCGGCCCGTCATCGTGGATGTCCACGAGGTCGAGTGCTTTGAGCGCCTTGAGGAACTTGCCGGCCCCGCCGACCCGCTCGGCGAGGTCGGGCGCATTGAGCTTGATGAAGGTCGCGGCCTTGGCGGTCAGCACCTTGCCCTCGACGCCGGACTCCCGGCAGACCGCGTGCAACAATTCGTGCAACCGCTTGATGTCGAGCTGGTCGAGCCCGCGCTCGGTCGCCGCCGGCAGCAGCGGCAGCGGCGGGGTCAGCACGTGGAATTCGGTGAACGCCTTGCGGTAGCTCTCGCTCGCATTGTCCTTTCCGAAGCCATGCACGCGGCAGGTTGTCGGTCCGCAGGCCGTCGCGCCAGCGCGGTGAAATCCTTGTTGCTTGAAGGGATGCAGAAGCCACGGACCTTTCCGGCATGGAGGAGGTCCATTGCCGCGATTGTTGTGGGGATATCGGCCGCGTTCTTGCCGCTATGGAACTGATGCCGAAGCTCGATCCCCTCGCGCTGCGCCCCCTCCTGCCAGCCCGGATGCGGCCACGAGAAGAAATCGCCATGCAGCTGCCACACCACCGGCACGCCGATCGCCTCGACCTTCTCCCTGAGCGGCTCGAACAGCAGCGACGAGATATTCTCGGCATCGATGAGAACAGCCAAAGGCACGCGCATATGAGGCTCCGGACTTGGGCGGACCATGTCATCGCTGTTTTGAAGAAGATTGCAGACTTTATCTGCAATTGTACCGGTCAGGGCGTCAGCAGCGGCTGCTCGCCCTCGAGAGAGGCTCCCTCGGAAACCCGCTTTTCATTCGGGTCTCGAAGTTGGCCAGCCGACCCATGACCTCCGACCGCATCATCGCTCGATGTCATCTTTGATCTCGACGATCCGGTGTTCCAGTTCGTCGAACCGCCGCTCATGCCGCTGCCCCCTCGCTGCGCCTGATCAACTGCAGGATAGCACGCGCATATCGCCGAGATCGTTGCGCGCCTCGGCCATATCCCCACGCATACTGATGAGAGTCCCCGTGTATGCTGCCCACTTCCCCGCGCAAGCTGGTGAGTTCGCCGCGCACACTGCCCATTTCGCCGCTCACGCCGCCCATGTCATGGCGCATGTCAGTGGATTTCACTGCGCATTTCGCGCTGTTCAGTCAGAACGCGCTCCAGCTGCCTGGCAGGAACAGTTGCTCGAGATAGCGGGGGTCGCCCGGCATCCTCAAAGCGGCCTTCACCGCCCCGATCCTTGCCCAGAACGGCGCGCACCTGC
The DNA here is from genome assembly GCA_024707325.1 of Opitutus sp. Taxonomy (GTDB): domain Bacteria; phylum Verrucomicrobiota; class Verrucomicrobiia; order Opitutales; family Opitutaceae; genus Opitutus. Next base: position 2,630,167 of record JANPZY010000001.1, read on the forward strand.
ACGTCGAAATCGGCGTAATGCTGGGTGGTGGCCCAGATCGAGAAGATCAGGTGGTAAGGGTCGGTACGGGCGAGCTTGCCCTGGTCCATCCAGCCGAGCAGAATCTTGGCCTTTTTCGTCGACCAGGTTCTTGAGGTCGACCTCGAGCATCTCGATGATGCGCGGCGCACCCTGCAGCATCTCATTGGCAAAGAGCCGGCTCTCGCGCGGATAGTCGCGCGCCATTTCGAGCTTGCGACGGATATAGGAGCGGATTTCGGGAACGGGATCGCCATCGGCGTCCATTTCCTTGAGCGGCGCCAGCCAGGTGTCCAGCAAGGCCGACATCAGCCGGCGATGAATCTCCTCCTTGCGGGGGAAATAATATAGCAGGTTGGGTTTGCTCATCCCCGCCACTTCGGCGATCTGGTCGATGGTGGAACCGCGAAAGCCGTGCATCGAAAAGACGTCCAGCGCCGCTTCGAGAATGAGGTCCTGCTTCTCGCGCTGGATGCGCGTCAGCGGCCGCGGCTTGGCATGGGGATGCGCCGCCGCCTTGGCGTCAGCCTTGTGCTGGCGTCTCGGGGTGAGGGCGGGCTCGGCACTTTTCACTTTGTTCGGCGGCATTTTCGCCTTGCTAGAAAGTTTGGGAGTGCTAACATTTTTCCAACTGGTCAAAATTTGGGGACCTTAGCGGGTCCGCGTCAAGAGACAAAAGACGAGCCAGTGCAGAATCAGAGGGGAGCGCGACTTCGTGTCCAATTCAAATGCGGTGGTGCCGAACGATCTGAATGCGTTCTGGATGCCCTTTACGGCAAATCGCCAGTTCAAGAAATCCCCGCGCATGTTCGTCGCCGCCAAGGACATGCACTATACGACTTCCGACGGTCGCCAGGTGCTCGACGGCACGGCGGGCCTGTGGTGCGTCAATGCCGGCCATACCCGCCCCAAGATCGTCGAAGCCATCGCCAAACAGGCCGCCGAGCTCGATTACGCCCCCGCCTTCCAGATGGGCCATCCCAAGGCGTTCGAGCTGGCCAACCGCATCGTCGACATCGCCCCCAAGGGGCTCGACCATGTGCTCTTCACCAATTCCGGCTCCGAATCGGTCGAGACCGCGCTCAAGGTGGCGCTGGCCTATCATCGCGTAAAGGGCGACGGCGCCCGCTCGCGCCTGATCGGCCGCGAACGCGCCTATCACGGCGTCAATTTCGGCGGCATTTCGGTGGGCGGCATCGTCACCAACCGCAAGATGTTCGGCAGCCTGCTCACCGGCGTCGACCACATGCCGCACACGCATAACCTCGCTAAGAACGCCTTCTCCAAGGGCCTGCCCGAGCATGGCGTGGACCTCGCCGACGAGCTGGAACGCATCGTCACTCTGCATGATGCCTCGACCATTGCCGCCGTCATCGTCGAGCCGGTGGCCGGCTCCACTGGCGTGCTGATCCCTCCTGCGGGCTATCTGCAGCGCCTGCGCGACATCACCAAAAAGCACGGCATATTGCTGATCTTCGACGAGGTCATCACCGGCTTCGGACGGCTGGGCACACCCTTCGGCGCCGATTATTTCGGCGTCACGCCCGATATCATGGTGACCGCCAAGGGCCTGACCAACGGCGTCATCCCCATGGGCGCCGTTCTGGTGAGTTCCGACATCCACGACGCCTTCATGCAGGGGCCAGAACACGTCATCGAGTTCTTCCACGGCTATACCTATTCGGGCAATCCCATCGCCTCGGCGGCGGGCCTGGCCACGCTCGAAACCTACAAGGACGAGGACCTTCTCACGCGCGGCGCCGAACTCGCGCCCGTCTGGCAGGATGCGCTGCATTCGCTCAAGGGCGAACCGCATGTCATCGACATCAGGAATATCGGCCTGGTCGGCGCCATCGAGCTCGAACCCATTGCCGGCGCGCCGACCAAGCGCGCCTTCTCGGCCTTCGTGAAAGCCTTCGAGGATGGCTACCTGATCCGCACCACCGGCGACATCATCGCGCTGAGCCCGCCGCTGATCGTCAGCAAGGCGCAGATCGCCGAACTGATCGATGCCATTCGCACCGTCTTGAGGAGCATCGACTGATGAACATCATCGAGAACGCCGTTGCTGGCAAACGCTATGTCTCCGCCTCGACGCGCCGCGTGCCGGTGTTCAATCCGGCCACCGGCGAGCAATCGGCCGAATTGCCGCTCTCGACCATGGGCGAGTTGAACGAGGCCGTTGCCTCGGCGAAAAAGGCGCAGGTCGCCTGGGGCAATACGACCCCGATGAAGCGCGCCCGCGTCATGTTCAAGTTCAAGGCACTGCTCGATCAATATGCGGACGACCTGGCGCGGGAGATTTCCAAGGAACACGGCAAGGTGCATGACGATGCTTTGGGCGAAGTCGCCCGCGGCATCGACTGCGTCGATTATGCCTGCGGCATTCCGCAACTGCTTAAGGGCGAATTCAGCCGCAATGTCGGTCCCAGCATCGACACCCATTCCGATCGCCAGCCGCTCGGCGTCGTCGCCGGCATCACCCCGTTCAATTTCCCGGCCATGGTGCCGATGTGGATGTATCCTTCGGCCATTGCCTGCGGCAACAGCTTCATCCTCAAGCCGTCCGAGCGCGACCCCTCAGCCTCCATGCTGGCCTGGAACCTCTTCATGGAAGCGGGCCTGCCCGAGGGCATTCTCAATATCGTCCATGGCGACAAGGAAATGGTCGATGGCATTCTCGACCATCCAGACATCAAGGCAGTGAGCTTTGTCGGCTCCACCCCGATTGCCGAATATGTCTATCAGCGCGGCACCAAGGCCGGTAAGCGCGTGCAGGCCCTGGGCGGCGCCAAGAACCATATGGTCATCCTGCCCGATGCCGATCTCGACCAGGCCGCCGATGCGCTGATGGGCGCCGGCTATGGCTCGGCCGGTGAGCGCTGCATGGCTATTTCCGTCGCCGTGCCGGTCGGCAAGGAAACTGCCGATGCGCTGGTGGCCAAGCTCAAGCCGCGCGTCGAAAGCCTCAAGATCGGCCCGGCCACCGACAAGGACGCCGAAATGGGTCCGGTCGTCACCAGGATGCATCGCGACAAGATCGTGGGCTACATCGACTCAGGCGTCGAGCAGGGCGCCGAACTGGTGGTCGACGGCCGCGGCTTCAAGCTGCAGGGCTATGAAGGCGGCTACTATGTCGGCGGCACGCTGTTCGACAATGTCACGCCCGACATGACCATCTACAAGGAAGAGATTTTCGGCCCCGTCCTCTCGGTGGTGCGCACCAATCATTATGACGAGGCGGTCAAGCTCATCAACGACCACGAATATGGCAATGGCACCGCCATCTTCACCCGCGACGGCGACGCCGCCCGCGAATTCGCCGACAAGATCGAGGTCGGCATGGTGGGCGTCAACGTGCCGATCCCGGTGCCGGTGGCCTACCACTCCTTCGGCGGCTGGAAGCGCTCGCTGTTCGGCGATCACTCCATCTACGGCCCCGAAGGCGTCCACTTCTACACCCGCCTCAAAACCGTCACCACCCGCTGGCCCGCCGGCATCAAGGGCGGCGCCGAATTCTCCTTCCCGAGCGCGAAATAGCGATATGCACAAAGCTCCTCCCAGCGCCGAGGCGGTTCCCACCTCTCCCCTCAGGGGAGAGGTCGCCGCGCAGCGGCGGGTGAGGGGTTCGGTGCCGCGGGCACGTTCATTGCGTCGCAATCCGACGGATGCCGAACAGCGCCTGTGGTCCATCCTTCGCGCTCGCCAATTGGGCGGGCATAAGTTTGTCCGTCAGGTTCCGATTGGCCCCTATTTTGCTGATTTCGTCTGCCGCGAAGCGGCGCTGATCATTGAAGTCGACGGTGGCCAACATGCGGGTTCTTTGCATGACAAAAAACGTACCGCTTTCCTGACCGCTGAGGGCTATTCCGTATTGCGATGCTGGAACAATGATGTGCTGGGCAACCTGCAAGGCGTTGCGGAAAGCATTCTCGCCGTCCTGGCATCGTACCCCTCACCCGACCTCCGCTACGCTCCGGCCACCCTCTCCCCTCAGGGAGGGGGAAGAAAGGCTCGACTGCCGCCACGTCCAAACAACGCAGCTATCGGCTGACGGCCGATCTGCCCCGTCTCGTGAAGGATTGAAACATGTCTGCCCCAGGAGAAAACCTTCGTATCAATGGTGATCGGCTCTGGGACAGCCTCATGGAGATGGCGAAGATTGGCCCCGGCATTGCCGGCGGCAATAATCGCCAGACGTTGACCGACAGCGACAAGGAAGGGCGCGAACTCTTCCAGCGCTGGTGCGAGGATGCGGGCCTCATCATGGGCGTCGACAAGATGGGCACCATGTTCATGACGCGGCCGGGCACCGACCCGGACGCGCTGCCGGTCTATGTGGGCTCCCACCTCGATACCCAGCCCACCGGCGGCAAGTATGACGGCGTGCTGGGCGTGCTGTCCGGGCTCGAAGTGGTCAGGACGATGAATGACCTGGGCATCAAGACGAAACACCCCATCGTGGTCACCAACTGGACCAATGAAGAAGGCGCCCGCTTCGCCCCGGCCATGCTGGCCTCAGGCGTCTTTGCCGGCATCCACACGCTGGAATACGCCTATGATCGCAAGGACCAAGAGGGCAAGAGCTTCGGCGACGAGCTGCAGCGCATCGGCTGGGTCGGCGAGGAGCCGGTCGGCGCCCGCAAGATGCATGCCTATTTCGAATATCACATCGAGCAGGGCCCGATCCTCGAAGCCGAGAACAAGCAGATCGGCGTCGTCACCCACGGCCAGGGCCTGTGGTGGCTCGAATTCACCTTGACCGGCAAGGAAGCCCATACCGGCTCGACGCCGATGAACATGCGCGTCAATGCCGGTCTGGCCATGGCGCGGATCCTCGAAATGGTGCAGGCCGTCGCCATGGATCACCAGCCCGGCGCCGTCGGTGGCGTGGGCCAGATGAAGTTCTCGCCGAACTCACGCAACGTCTTGCCGGGCAATGTGGTCTTCACCGTGGATATCCGCTCGCCGGAACTGGGCAAGCTCAATTCCATGCGTGGGCAAATCGAAAGCAAGGCGCAGGAAATCTGCCAGCAACTCGGCGTCGGCTATGCCATGGAGGCGGTCGGGCATTTCGACCCCGTCACCTTCGACCCGACCCTGGTCGGGCGCGTCCGCGCCGCCGCCGAGAAGCTCGGTTACAGCCACATGGACATCATCTCCGGCGCCGGTCATGACGCCTGCTGGACCAACAAGGTGGCCCCCAGCACCATGGTCATGTGCCCCTGTGTGGATGGTCTCAGCCATAACGAAGCCGAAGACATTTCCCGTGAATGGGCCACTGCCGGCGCCGATGTGCTGTTCCACGCAGTGGTGGAGACGGCGGAGATCGTGGAATGATGCGGCAGGGATGACACCACCGCCCGCCGGATGATCAGGAGGACATTCGGCAACTGGCACCGAACTTGCAGCAATGGCCAAGATGGGCCGGACAGGGCGAATGAAACAGCGAATTTGACTAAGGGAGTGAGCAAGAAATGGGCAGCACTGTCGTAAAAAACGGCACCGTCGTTACCGCGGACCTGACCTACAAGGCCGATGTGAAGATCGAAGGCGATGTTATCGTCGAGATCGGCCAGAACCTGTCGGGCGACACGGTGCTGGACGCCACCGGCTGCTTCATCATGCCGGGAGGCATCGACCCGCACACCCATCTCGAAATGCCGTTCATGGGCACCTATTCGGCCGATGATTTCGAGAGCGGCACGCGCGCTGGCCTGGCCGGCGGCACCACCATGGTGGTGGATTTCTGCCTGCCCAACCCCAACCAGAGCCTGCTCGAAGCCCTCTCCATGTGGGACAACAAGACCGGCAAGGCCTCGGCAGACTACAGCTTCCACATGGCCATCACCTGGTGGAGCGAGCAGGTGTGGCGCGAAATGGCCGAAGTGGTCGATCGCGGCATTACCAGCTTCAAGCATTTCATGGCCTATAAGGGCTCGCTCATGGTCAATGACGACGAGATGTTCTCGTCGTTCCAGCGCTGCGCAGATTTGGGCGCCCTGCCCCTGGTGCATGCCGAAAATGGTGACGTCGTCGCGGCCATGACAGCCAAGCTGCTGGCCGAGGGCAATAACGGCCCGGAGGCCCACGCCTATAGCCGTCCGCCGGAAGTGGAGGGCGAAGCCACCAATCGCGCCATCATGATCGCCGACATGGCCGGCGTGCCGCTCTATGTGGTGCATGTCTCGGCCGAACAGAGCCACGAAGCCATCCGCCGCGCCCGCCAGAAGGGCATGCGCGTCTATGGCGAACCGCTGATCCAGCACCTGACGCTGGATGAAAGCGAATATTTCAACGCCGATTGGGACCATGCCGCCCGTCGCGTCATGTCCCCGCCCTTCCGCAACAAGAGCCATCAGGATTCGCTGTGGGCCGGGCTGCAATCGGGTTCGCTCTCCTGCGTCGCCACCGACCACTGCGCCTTCACCACTGACCAGAAGCGCACCGGTATCGGTAATTTCGCCAAGATCCCCAATGGCACGGGTGGGCTCGAAGATCGCCTGCCGGTGCTCTGGACCACGGGCGTCAATACCGGCCGGCTGACCATGAACGAATTCGTGGCCGTGACCTCGACCAATATCGCCAAGATCTTGAACCTCTATCCGAAGAAGGGCGCGGTGCTGGTGGGGGCCGATGCGGACCTCGTGGTCTGGGACCCCAAGCGCAAGAAGACCATTTCGGCGGCGAGCCAGCAGTCGGTCATCGACTACAACGTGTTCGAGGGCTTCGAGGTCACGGGCCTGCCGCGCTATGTACTCTCCCGCGGCAAGGTTTCCATCGTCGAGAGCGAGGTCAAGGCTGAACCGGGCCATGGCAAGTTCGTTGCCCGGCAGGCAAAAAAATCCCGTGAACCGGGCCTTGAGCCAGTGGAAAGAAATCGTCGCGCCCCGCAAGGTGGAGCGCTCGGGCATTCCGGCGACGGGGGTTTGATGGTTTTTGACGCATTTGAGCAGGGCCGCTTCATGACCCCGGTCGTCTCCGCCCAAAATCTTGGCCTGACTTTCAAGACCAATGACGGCGACGTCGTTGCGCTCAGCGATGTCAATCTCACCATCAACAAGGGCGAGTTCGTCTCCTTCATCGGTCCCTCGGGCTGCGGCAAGACCACGTTCCTGCGCACCATTGCCGATCTCGAGCGCCCCACCTCGGGCAAGCTGACCATCAATGGCCAGACGCCGGAAGTGGCGCGCAAGGCGCGCGCCTATGGCTATGTGTTCCAGGCGCCGGCGCTCTACCCCTGGCGCACGATCGAAAAGAACGTCGCCCTGCCGCTCGAAATCATGGGCTATGGCGCAGGCCAGCAGGCCGAACGCGTCAGGCGCACCATGGACCTGGTGAACCTCTCCGGCTTCGAGAAGAAATATCCCTGGCAATTGTCCGGCGGTATGCAGCAGCGCGCCTCGATCGCCCGGGCGCTCTCCTTCGATGCCGACCTGCTGCTGATGGATGAGCCCTTTGGCGCGCTCGACGAAATCGTGCGCGACCACCTCAATTCCGAACTGCTCAAGCTGTGGGACCGTACGCAGAAAACCATCTGCTTCGTGACCCACTCCATTCCCGAGGCGGTCTATCTCTCCACCAAGATCGTCGTCATGTCTCCGCGCCCGGGAAGAGTGACCGACGTGATCGAGAGCGACCTGCCCAAGGAGCGGCCACTCGATATCCGCGAAACGCCGGAATTCCTGACGATCGCCGCGCGTGTGCGCGACGGGCTGCGGGCCGGACACTCCTATGAGGAGGCGGTGTGATGGCGAGGTGCGGCATCCACCGCTCCTCCCCTCGCCCCTTGTGGGAGAGGGACTGCAATTTCCTCGTCCAGAGGAAATTGCAGGGTGAGGGGTGCTGCGCTCGCCCATGCGTCCATGTCGTGGATGGCACCACGCCCCCTCATCCGCCCCTTCGGGGCACCTTCTCCCACGAGGGGAGAAGGATGGACACAGTGCGTGGGGCGAAATCCGTGACCCGTACCGGCCCGATCATCGTCGTCCTGCTCGCCATGCTCGTGGTCTGGTATGCCGCCGCCATCGGCATGAACGCGCCATGGCAGACGACGCTCAATACCCGCGCCGGGTTGGCCGATGTGCCCTTCACCGATTTCGCCCTGCAGACCTGGGCGCAGGACCGGCCGGTGCTGCCGGCGCCGCATCAGGTATTGGGCGAAATCTGGAATGCCACCGTGGCGCTGGAACTGACCTCGAGGCGCTCGCTGGCCTATCACGGCTGGATCACCCTGTCCTCGACGCTGCTGGGCTTCGTGCTGGGCACCACGCTGGGCGTCGCCCTGGCCGTGTTCATCGTGCATAACGAAGCGGCCAATCGCTCGCTGATGCCCTGGATCATCGCCAGCCAGACCATTCCCATTCTGGCCATCGCGCCCATGGTGGTGGTGGGGCTGGGCTCGGTGGGCATCACCGGCACGGTGCCGCGCGCCCTGATCTCGATGTATCTCAGCTTCTTCCCGGTCGTGGTGGGCATGGTCAAGGGCCTGCGCTCGCCCGAGAGCATCCAGCTCGACCTGATGCACACCTACGACGCCTCGCCGTGGCAGACCTTCTGGAAGCTGCGCTGGCCCGCCGCCATGCCCATGCTGTTTGCCTCGATGAAGGTGGGCATTGCCATTTCACTGGTCGGCGCAGTGGTCAGCGAGCTTTCCAATGCTGCCGGTGGCGGGCTGGGCGTGCGGCTGCTGACCGGCTCCTACAATGGCCAGACCATCCAGATCTGGGCCGCCCTGTTCATCGCCGCGGCGCTTGCCGCTATATTGGTGATGATCGTCGGTGCGGCCGAACGCATGGTCAATGCCCGCATGGGGGCTCGTCCCGCATGAGCCAGTTGCAATATTTCCTGGCCCTTGTCGCGGGCGGTCTCTCCGCCGCAGCCCTTGCCTTCAGTTTCGTCACGCCCTTCGAGCAGGCGCTGCTGCTCAAGGCCTTCCTGGCTTTGGGCTTCCTGTCGCTGATCCGCTTCTTCGTGCCGCTGGGCCTGTGGGCCGATGGCGCCTCTTGCGCTGCTGGGGGCCGTCGCGGTGCTCACCAGCCTCGGGGCATTTGCGCCGCCACTGCCATTCTTCTGGATGGCGGTCGTGGTGGCCTGGCTGTTTGCCTGGCTGTTTGTGGAACGCCTCAGCAAGAGCCTGGCGCCCCGCCTGTCCGACAATGCCGGACTGGGCCTGCTGGTCCCCGTCGTCTTCGGGGCGGCCCTGCTGGTCATCTGGGAAGTGGTGACGCGCGGCGCCAATGTGCCGCCGGTTTTGCTGCCCGCCCCTTCGGCAATCGGCGCACAACTGGCCAATTCCGCCCCCATCCTGTGGGCCGATTTCGTGCAGACCTTCATCAAGTCCGGTGCTGCCGGGCTTTGCCATCGGGTGCACTGTCAGGCCTCGTCGTAGCGATTCTGGTCGACCGGTCGCCCTTTCTCAAGGCAGGGCTGTTGCCGATCGGCAATTTCATGTCGGCGCTGCCCATTATCGGCATCGCGCCGATCATGGTGATGTGGTTCGGCTTTGACTGGCAGTCGAAGGCCGCCGTCGTCGTGGCGATGACGTTCTTTCCCATGCTGGTCAACACCGTGGCCGGCCTCAATGCCAGTTCCAGCATCGAGCGCGACCTGATGCGCACCTATGCCGCCGATTACTGGCAAACGCTTCTGAAGCTACGACTTCCCGCTGCCGGGCCTTTCATCTTCAACGCCCTCAAGATCAACTCGACTCTGGCCTTGATCGGCGCAATCGTAGCGGAATTCTTCGGGACGCCCGTTGTGGGAATGGGTTTCCGAATATCGACAGGCGTTGGCCGGCTGGCCATCGACCTGGTCTGGGCGGAGATCGCCGTTGCAGCGATCGCGGGGTCCGCCTTCTACGGGGTGATCGCCCTCATCGAGAGGGGCGTCACCTTCTGGCATCCGTCTGTCCGTGGTGGACGGGCGTAACAGGGAAAAGGGAACGAAAATGAAGAATACTATCGCAGGTCTGCTCGTCGGCGCCCTGGCGCTTTCGACCGCACCCGCCTTCGCGCAGGATGCATTGACGCTGCAGCTCAAATGGGTGACCCAGGCGCAGTTTGCCGGCTATCTCGTTGCCGAATCCAAGGGCTTCTACGACGAGGAAAACCTCGACGTCACCATCCTGGCGGGCGGCCCCAACATTGCTCCCGAACAGGTGATTGCCGGCGGCGGCGCCGACATCATCGTCACCTGGATGGCCGCCGGCATGGCCGCCCGCGAAAGCGGCGTGCCACTGGTCAATATCGCCCAGCCGTTCAAGCGAAGCGGCCTGATGATGATCTGCCCGACCGAAACCGGCATCACTGAGGTCGCCGATTTCCCGGGCCATACGCTGGGCGTCTGGTTCTTCGGCAATGAATATCCGTTCTTTGCCTGGATGAACAAGGAAGGCATTGCCACCGACGGCTCGGAAGGCGGCGTCACCGTGCTGCAGCAGAGCTTCGACATCCAGCCGATGATCCAGGGCCAGGCCGACTGCATCTCGGTCATGACCTATAACGAATATGGCCAGGCGCTCGATGCCGGCTATGGCCCGGAAAACCTGACCATCTTCAACTATACCGAGATGGGCAATGACCTGCTCGAAGACGGTCTCTATGTCCTCGAAGACAGCCTCAGCGATCCGGCCAAGGTCGATGCCTATACCCGCTTCGTCCGCGCCTCGATGAAGGGCTGGGCCTATGCCGCCGAGAACCCGGAAGAAGCCGCCCAGATCGTCGTCGACATGGACGATACCGGTGCTGCGACCCTCGACCACCAGCTCTACATGACCGGCGAGGTCGCCAAGCTGGTCGACCCCACCGACCCCAAGCTGGACATGGCCACCTATGAGCGCACGGTGAAGGCCCTGCTCGACCAGGAGATCATCAAGGCGACCCCGGAAGGCGCCTATACGACCGCGGTCACCGACGGGCTCTAGGCCCAATAGCATTGCCAATGCATGAGAGGCGGGGAGCAATCCCCGCCTTTTTGCTTGTCGGCTGGCGACATGCCGCCCAGATCATCGCCCCATCTGCCTAAAATCCGTGCAGCCTGCGGGAACGATTCACCGCCGCCTTCGGTTGATGCCACACCCGGTCAACAAGAAGGCAATTCCCATGAACTCCATCATCTATCTCGTCGGCCTCGTCGTCATCGTCATGGCCATCCTGTCCTTCATCGGCCTCGCCTGATCATGGCCAGAGCAACCCGCAAGACAGGAGAAGCCGCCATGACCATCGATGCGCCCACAGGCGTCGCCATCGTCGAAACTGCTGCCACCAATCGCGACCAGTCCTCTTACGTCGATTGGCCCGCCATCATTGCCGGCATCGTGCTGGCTTCGGCCATCAGCCTGGTGCTGATCAGCTTTGGCTCGGCCGTCGGCCTCAACTTCCTCGATTTCGGCTACAACCAGTCCGCCGCCGCCTCACCGATCTTCGTCGGCATCGCTGCCGCGAGCTGGTTCCTCTGGGTGCAGATTTCGAGCTTCATGGCCGGCGGCTATCTCACCGGCCGGCTGCGCCGTCGCTATTTCGACGCCAGCGAGGATGAAAGCGACCTGCGCGACGGCGCCCATGGCCTGCTGGTCTGGGCAGGTGCCGCAATCCTCGGCGCGGTGATCGCCGTGGGTGGTATCGGCGCTGCGGCCAGTGCCGTCGGGTCCGCCGCTGCGACGGTGACCACGGCCGCCTCCAATGTCGCGGAGGACGCCGTGGATCCCAATGCCTATTTCGTCGATACGCTGTTCCGCAGTGCGCAACCGGTGGACGCGGCTGTGGCACGGGACGAAGCCGGCCGCATCTTCGCCCAGGCGGCGCTGGGCGACGGCACGGTGGCCGATGAAGACCGCACCTATCTCGCCAGCGTCGTGGCCGCCAATACCGGCCTGGCACCGGACGAGGCCCAGGCGCGCGTCGACCAGGTGATCGCCAATGTCGAGGCGGCTCGCCAGGACGCCTTGGAAGCGGCGCGTATTGCTCGAAACACCGCCATTATCGGCGCCTTCCTGCTGGCAGCCTCGCTGCTGATTTCGGCCATCGGCGCTTTCTGGGCGGCCCAGAAAGGCGGCAACCATCGCGACAACAACACCGTCTTTGCCGACGTGTTCCGTCGCTTCTAAGCAGGACAGGAAAGGAAAAACACCATGTTTCGTGGACTCGGTCTCTGGCTGCTCGGCGTGCCGATCTGGCTGATCATCATCATCGTGTTCTTCCTTCGCTGAGGAAGATGGAGGCGGCAATCCCCGCCTTTCGCATTTCGATCACCGCTGCCAATGCTCGATCGTCACCCTCGGGCCTTACCCGAGGGGGAGGAGCCCGGTGGAAGTTAGTTGAACACCCGGCGGCACTTGAACTGGCCGAATTCGACCCAGCCCGTGGCCAGCACCTCGCCCTTGAAGCTCACCCAGCATTCGTCCAGCGACACCGGCGCTCCCGCCCCGGTCAGCAGCACCGGATTGCCATGGCGCACCGCTGTGGCCTGCTGCGCATCGAGCCGGATTTCCGGCAGTTGGGCAAAGCCTGCCGCCACCGGCTTCAGCAGGGCGTCGCCTTTCGTCCAGCGCCAAAGCCTCGAGTTGGTCGATGGTCAGCGCGTCTTCATCGTGAAACGGCCCGACTGCCGCGCGATGCAGCATGCTGACATGGCCGCGCGTGCCCAGGGCTTCGGCAATGTCGCGCGCCAGCGATCGGACATAGGTGCCCTTGCCGCAGGTGACTTCGAGCACCGATTGCTCACTGCCATGTTCGATCAGCCCGATCGCGTCGACATCGATCTCGCGCGGTTGCAACTCCACGGCCTCGCCAGCCCGCGCCAGGTCATAGGCGCGCTCGCCATCCACCTTGAGCGCCGAATAGATCGGTGGCCGCTGCCAGTATCGTGCCGGTGAATTGCAGGTAGCACCGCCTCCAGCGCCGGCCTCTCCGGGCCGGACATCGGATGTGGCCACCACCGGTGCCTTCGGTATCGTCTGTGGTGGTGGCACTGCCCCATTTGATGGCGAAACGATAGACCTTGGTGCCGTCCTGTACCTGCGGTACCGGCCTTGGTGGCCTCGCCCAGCGCGATCGGCAGTATGCCGGTCGCCAGCGGGTCGAGCGTGCCGGCATGGCCAGCCTTGGCCGCACCGAACAGCCAGCGCACCTTGCCCACCGCCTGGGTCGAGGTCATGTCATAGGGCTTGTTGAGCACCACCCAGCCGGAAATGGCGCGCTTGATCCGTTTGGCCTGGCTCACTCGGTCTCGCCATCGTCGTCGTTATCGAGGTCGCGCTGCACTTTTTCCGAACGCAGGATGGCTGTCGATGCGGCTGGCTTCCTCAAAAGTGTCGTCGACATAGAAGCGGATTTCGGGAGCGTATTTCATGTTGATCTGCGGTGCCACGCGCCCACGCACGAATTTGCGATGCCGGTTGAGCGCCGCCACGATTTCCTCGGCATGGAGACCGCCCAGCGGCATGATATAGGCATTGGCGATCTTGAGATCGGGCGTCATGCGCACTTCGGGCACGGTGATGACCGCACCGCGCAGCGCGTCGTCCTCGATTTCGCCCCGCGCGAACATGGCGGCCAGCGCGTGGCGCACCAGTTCACCGACGCGCAGCATGCGCTGGCTGGGGCCCGTTGGTTTGTTGTCTTTGCTCATTGCGGGGAGATATGCCCTCGCCGCGCCGCCGTCAATCGGCGAGGGTCAGCATGGTTTCGGCCTGCAGCCGGCGCGCCTGTGCCTCGATCGTCCCCGAGGGTGCCGGCCAGTTCGCGGCACTTCAAGGGATCGAAGGCCGTGCCGCGCCACTGCTGGTAGGCGATGGCCAGACCCGCCGCGGATCTTGCGCAAGCTGATCGCCATGACCTCGCCCATGCGCGTAGCCTTAGCGGCGCGCTGGGCGCCGCAGATCATAGCAGCAGGGGCGCCTGGACGTCGTCGGGATCATCGCCCAGTTGCACGAAGGCGCTCAGCCCGGGCATGCAGGCGCGCCCGAAGCCATCGATCACCGCATCGCGGTAGTTGGCGGGCACGGCGTCGGGATTGCTGACCATATGGGCGCCGTAAACCGTCTGGGCCAGGGCATAGACGGCGCCATTGCGATAGAGCTTGAGATCGGCTTCGCCGTCGCCGGAGCGGAACTCGGCCTCGAAGCCATCAAGCACGGCATCCCCTGCCAGATCCGCCGCCACCCAGTCCGGGGGCGGCAGGGTCAGGCGCTGGCCGAGCGTGGTCAGCTCCAGCGCGCGATCCGCCACGGCCAAAGGCGGTTCGCCACGGATTTGCGCCATGGCCGGCAACGCGACCAGCAGGCTGGTGAGGCAGACAATCGTGCGCAGAAATGCCATTGCGGGGCTCCCACCCGGAATCGGTCTTGGGCAGCGCCTTCCCCCGACAGGCCCTGACTTTCGCGACAACTATGCGGCGGGGCCGGCTGAAGCAAGGCCCTGCCCCGCATCGGGCCGACAACGGGCCGGATATGGGTATTTGCTGCAACACTGGTCCGCTGCGCCGGGCCATGCCGGCGTCAGTCGGGCAGGCTGCGCGCGGCGCCATGCACCCCGTCGGGCAGCACACGATGGGGCGGCTGGTGCCCATCCATGAAGGCACGGATATTGACGATGACGGTCTCACCCATTTCGATGCGGGCTTCCAGCGTGGCCGAGGCCATATGGGCGGTCAGCACGACCTTGTTGGCTTCGGCCAGGGCCAGCAGGCGCGGGTCGATGCCGCGCTTGTTCTCGAAGACATCGAGCGCCGCGCCCGACAGATGGCCGCTTTCGATGGCGTCGACCAGGGCCGCCTCGTCGATGAGTTCCGGCCTGGAAACATTGACCACGAAGCTGCCCGGTTTCATGCGCCCGAGACGGTCGGCCGAGAGGATGTGGAAGGTTTCCCGCGTATGCGGGGTATGCAGGGAGACGATATCCACCGCCTCGATCATGGCGTCGAGATCGTGCCAATAGGTGGCTTCGAGCGGGGTTTCGACGCCAGGCGGGCGGCGGTTGCGCGAGAAATAGTGGATATTGAGGCCGAAGGCCTTGGCCCTTTGCGCCACCGCCGTGCCGATGCGGCCCATGCCGACAATGCCGAGCGCCTTGCCGCGCAGGCGGTGGCCCAGCATGGAGGTGGGCGACCAGCCGGCCCAGACCCCGTCGCGCACCAGCATCTGCGTGCCTTCGACCAGCCGGCGCGGCAAAGCCAGCATCAGCACCATGGCCATGTCGGCCGTGTCCTCGGTGAGGACGGAGGGCGTATTGGTGACGGTGACGCCGGCGGCCCAGGCCGCTTCGATATCGATATTATCAACGCCATTGCCGAACTGGGCGATCAGCCGCACGCTGCGGGGCAGGCGGGCGATGAGGCGGGCATCGATGCGGTCGGTGATCGAGGACACCAGGACATCCTTGCCCTCGAGCCCGCCGATAATATCATCGCCGGTGAGGTTCACGTCGTCTTCGTTGACATGGGTCTCGAACAGGGTTGCCATGCGCGCCTCGATGGTTTCGGGCAGGCGCCTGGTCACGAGAATGTGCGGTTTGTGGCTGGCCATAAGTTCCAGGATCGGGGCGGGCGATATGTGGAAAACCCACAATTCAGCGCCCATTAAGGATCATTGGCTAGTGATAGGGCAATTCCATTTGTTCTGCAAAGTCATGTTTGACCAGACCGTGCACGGCCGCTTTCGCCATATCCTCAAGGCCCTTTGCCACCGCCTGCCCTGGGCGATGCTGGTGCTGGCACTGCTTGCCCCGCCGGCATTGGCGCAGGCCGGCAATCCCAGCGGGCTGCCGCTGCCGCGCTTTGCCGCGACGCGGTCGGAGCCGATCAATGTGCGGGTAGGGCCGGGCCAGAAATACGATATCGCCTGGACCTTTCTCAAGTCCGGGATTCCGGTGGAAATCACCCAGGAATTCGATACCTGGCGCAAGATTCGCGATGTCGACGGGGCCGAGGGCTGGATCCATCAGAACCTGCTGACCGGCACGAGAGCCGGCTATGTGACGCCGCTGGTGGCCAATGGCGAAATCCCCCTGCGGGCCGGGCAATCGGACGATTCGGGGGTCCGCGCGCGGCTCGGCGCCGGGGCTCAAGGTGACCATCACCGAATGCGACGGCACTTGGTGCCAGGTCAGCGCCACCGGGCATGATGCGAGCCAGCGCAGCACGACTTATTCGGGTTATCTGCACCAGGAAGAGCTCTGGGGCGTCTATCCGGATGAGGTCTTCGACTAGTTCACAACCCAGCCGAATTCGTTAGCACACTGTTAGCATCGACGCGCTGAACGCGTGAATCGCGCAGCGGTCAAAGCTCGGCCAGCGCGTTGGCGGTCTGGCGCGCGATTCGAACCGCATTGTCCTGCTTGGGGCAGGTGGCGCAGTAGCGATCGGGGTCAATCAGATAGTCGAGGCAGCAACCCTTGCGCTTGACGATGAGCAGGCGGCGGCCACCGGCCTCGACCGGCTCCAGCGTGCCCTGCCCGGTCAGACCCAGCGCTTCCAGCCACTGAGCGGCATAGGCCGCGATCGCTTCCGGCGGCAGGTCGCGGCGGCGCTGGCCCAGCCAGACCATCAGGCTCAGCATGCGGTCGGCGAAGAGGCGCCGCGCCGGCAGGGGCTTCAACCGAACCAGCAGATTGACCTCCTCGAGCATGGTGGCCGCCATGGGCCTGAGCTGGGCCGCCGCCCGTTCGATCAGCACCTCGACCGGGCCGCTCTGCTGGGCGCCGGGCAGCAGCCGGTAGCCATCGATATAGATGCCGCGCCTCTGCTGGCTGAGGCCTGACAGGTCGGGCATGGCGCCATGGATATGGGCTGATATGACGGCGAGATAGGCGGGTTGCCAGAGCAGGTTGGTCCAGAGCCGCACCGCATGGAAGGCCGGGCCGGCCGCGGGATAGGTGGTGGCGAGCGCCGCGTGGAGTTCGGCCAGCATGGCGGCGTTGTCGCCGCCGGGGCGATACCAGCCCGGCCGGGCGGGGCCGGGTTCGCCCTTCATGAAGCCGGTCAGTTGCGCCGCCGTCGCGATCAGCCGCGTGGTCGCGGCATCGCCGGAATCTTGCGCGAAGAGGAAGGAGCGGGCCATGGGCCGCTTTTAGCGTTCCGCCAGCCGCGAGGAAAGGCCGCCGGATGGTTCCGGCGGCCTATGCCGATCAGGCCTTGAGGATCTTGAAGCGGTAGAGCAGGCCCCCCAGGAGACCGCCGGCCAGGGGCGCGACGATGAACAGCCAGAGCTGGGCCAGCGCATCGCCGCCCACCAGGATGGCCGGACCGAAGCTGCGGGCCGGATTGACCGACACGCCGGTCACCTGGATGCCGACCAGGTGGATGGCCACCAGGGTCAGGCCGATGGCGAGGCCGGCGAAATGCGGCGCGGCGCGCTCGCCGGTCGAACCGAGGATGACCACGACGAAGATGGCGGTGAACACGACTTCGAAGATCAGGGCGGCCAGCATGGAATATTCGCCGAGATAGCCCGGACCCCAGCCATTCTGCCCCAGGCTGGCATTGCTGCCGACAATGGCCCAGAGGATCAAGGCGCCGACCAGGGCGCCGGCAAACTGGGCGACCCAGTGCTGGATCATGCTCATGAGGTCCATGCGCCCGTCGATATAGAGCGCCAGGCTCACCGCCGGGTTGATATGGCAGCCCGAAATCGGGCCGATGGCATAGGCCATGGCGACGATGGCCAGGCCAAAGGCAAAGGCGATGCCGACCTGCCCGATGGCGTCGCCGCCCAATACGGCCGCTCCGCAGCCGATCAGCACCAGCACTGCCGTGCCGATGAATTCCGCAATCAGTTTGTTCATGACGCTTGGTATCTCCAGAAAGACTTCCCATGCCGGGCCGAATCACCGGCCGACATGCAAGCCTTCCTGCGACACCCCGCCGCAGGCAAGCGCGGAGAGTCCTGTCAGCACAGGATTTTTCAGGCGGCGGCGCGGGCCGCAGCGATGGTGCGGCGCACCGCATCGACATCGGTGAGGGTGATTTCGTATTCGCGCTCGATGGCGGTGCCGCCCATGCCGACATGCGGATTGCGGAACACCATGCCGCTCTTGATGGTGTGGAGCGCGGCGAAATGCATCTCGTCGACGCCGGTGGCCTGCCGCACCTGGGCGATATTGCCTTCATCGAGCGCGCCACAGGCCATGATGACGATGCGGCCATTGGCGATGGCAGCCGTGTCCTTGAGAATGTCGATCCCTTCCAGCGCCGTGTCGCGCTGGCCGCTGGTCAGCACCCGGTCGACGCCGCAGCGGATCAGGGCCTCGATAGCCTCGCGATAGTCGGCCGTCATGTCGAAGGCGCGGTGGCAGGTGACCTTCATGGGTCGCGCCGCCTCGACCAGCGCTTTGGTGCGCGCCTCATCGATGCGGCCATCGGGCGTGAGGCAGCCGATGACCACGCCGGCCACGCCCAGGTCCTTCAGCGCCTTGATATCGTCGACCATGGTGGCGAATTCGAGCTCGGAATAGAGGAAGTCGCCGCCGCGCGGGCGGATGATGACATGGAAGGGAATGGTGGCCACGCGCAGGGCCTCGCGCACCACGCCCAGGCTGGGCGTCAGCCCGCCTTCGAGCAGGCTGGCGCAAAGTTCCACCCGGTCGGCCCCCGCCGTCTGCGCCGCCACCAGGCCATCAATGCCTTCGACGCAGATTTCGATCTTGAACGGGTGCTTGCTCATGAGTGGTCTCCAATTGGTACGGTATTGGTAGTGTGGCGGGCGGTTGGGGGCAAGGGGGTACTGCCTGCCGTGGGCGGGTTCGCCTTCTCCCCTTGAGGGAGAAGGTGCCCGAAGGGCGGATGAGGAGTGTGCTTCCGCAAGCCGTGAAGCATGGGCGAGCGCAGAACCTCACCCGGTTCTTCCGCTGAACGCGGAAGAACCACCCCTCTCCTCAAGGGGAGAGGGTGGCAGGGCCTGAGTGCGGCACGAGATTACCCCCACCCAGCTCTGCTACGGCACGATGGGCCTAGGGACGCTGCCCTCCCACAAGGGGGAGGGAGACGATGAACACCGATATCGGTGCTGGAAGTCTTCGCCGTAGCCCCGTCATTCTCCCAACAGCCCTCCGCACTATTCCGCATAGGCCGGGGTGACCCCGTGTGAGCCAGCGCGGCGCATGCTGGTCGCTCGGAGGATTTGCCATGCGTCGCCTTGCTGGCTGGGTCCGCGATGACAGCGGTACGTCGGCCGTTGAATTCGCCATATTGATGCCGGTCTTCCTGCTGCTGCTTACCGGCATGCTGGCCTATGGCATCTATTTCGGGGCCGCCCATTCGCTGCAGCAGTTGGCCGCCGATGCGGCACGCACAGCCATTGCCGGGCTGGACGAGACCGAACGCAATACGCTGGTGGGGGACTTCCTTGCGGCCAATGCCGACAGCTATGCGCTGATCGATGCCAACAGGCTCAGCGTGAGCATCGGCGACAAGCCCGGCGATCCGGATCATTACCGCGTGGTGCTGGAATATGATGCCGGGGACCTGCCGATCTGGGACCTCTACCCGCCCTTGCCGCTGCCCAGCCGGCAGATCATCTACAGCTCCACCATCAGGCGGGGCGGGATATGAGCCTGTGGACCGATACTCGCGGCAATATGGCGGTGCTGTTCGCCATGGGCTTTGCCATTTCCGCCGTGGTCTCGGCCGTGGCGGTGGATGGCGCCGCGCTCTATCATGAGCGCCGCATGATCCAGAACGGGGTGGACCTGGCGGCCCTGGCGGCGGCCGGCAACCCGGCCGAGGCCACCGCGCTGGCCCAGGCTTCGCTGGTCGAGGCGGGATTGCTGCCCGAGGGCTCCAGCGCCGGCCTGACGGTGACGACCGGCCATTACGACCCCAACCCGACCATTGGCCCCGCCGACCGGTTCACGCCGGGCCGGGCGCCGCTCAATGCGGTTGCGGTGCGGTTGCAGCGGCGCGGCGCGCTCTATTTCGCGCGGGGCTGGGCCGAGCCGCCTGAGCTGGGCGCCATGGCCATTGCCAGCGTGACCCCGCAAGTGTCGTTCTCGCTGGGCTCGCGCCTGGCCAGCCTCAATGGCGGCATCGCCAATGGCGTGCTCAACACGCTGCTGGGCACCAATGTCGCGCTCGATGTGATGGATTACCGGAACCTGCTCGGTGCCAAGGTGGATGCCTTCGCCTTTCTCGATGCGCTGGCCGGGCAGTTGGGCGTCACTGTCGGCACTTATGACGACCTGCTGGCGCTCGAGGCCGATCATGGCCGGCTGGCCGGGGCGCTGGCCAGCCTGCTGACGGGGGTCGAACACACCGCCATGCTGAAACTGGCCGGCTCAGCCGGGCATAATGGCAGCGTGCCACTGGCAAAGCTGTTCGACCTCGGGCCGCTGGGCGGACTGGCCATCGGCTCGGGCAGTGGAGAGGGCCTCTTTGCCGCCATTTCGGCGCTGGACCTGCTGACGGCCAGCGCCGGGCTGGGCGATGGCGACCGGCAAGTGGCGCTGGCGCTGAGTGCCGGCATTCCGGGGCTTGTGGGCATCGATGCGCAACTGGCGATCGGCGAGCCGCCACAGGGCGGGGCGTGGTTCGCCATTGGCGGCGTGGGCAGTGTGGTGCGCACCGCCCAGTTGCGGCTGCGCGTGGTCGCCGAAATCCTGGGCAGCGGGGCGCTGGTCGGGGCGCCGATCCGCCTGCCGCTCTATCTCGAAATGGCGCAGGCCGAAGCCGTGGTGGGAGCAGCCAGTTGCCCATCGGGCGCGGGAGGCAAGGGCAGCGCCACCATTCTCACCAGACCGGGCGTGTTGCGCCTGATGATCGGGGAGGTCGATGCTGTCAGGTTCGGCGATTTCAACACCACGCCGGTGGTGGCGCCGGCAAAGCTGGCGGAGGTCAAGCTATTGGGCATTACCGTGCTGAAAGTGCTGGCCTCGTCGCTGGTCGAAATCGCCCAGACCACGCCGGTGGCGCTCGGCTTTTCGAGCAGCGACATTGCCGGCGGGGTGGTCAGGACCGCGCGGACGACCACCATGGTGAGTTCGCTCACCGGCTCGCTGCTGGGCAATATGGTGTTTGATGTGCCGGTGCTCGGCCTGGGGCTGAACCTGACCGGGCTGACCGGCCTGCTCAACACCATCCTGGCGCCACTGACGCCGGTGCTCGACCTGACGCTGGCGCGGCTGCTCGAACCGCTGGGGCTGTCGCTGGGCGAGGCCGATGTGCTTGTCTATGGCGTGCGATGCAGCCACCCGGTGCTGGTGGGTTAGGGAGGCATATTTTGGCGCCGCAATTCGGAGGCACCTTGGGTGTTCAATTGTTCGTTCGTCCGGTGCGTGTGGCTACCCCCACCCTTGATCCCTCCCCACAAGGGGGAGGGAGACGATGAACACGGACCTCTGAGCTGGCGCCTCCCTCCCCTCGATGGGGAGGGATTGAGGGTGGGGTGATGGGAGCCACAGAAATCCGAAGTGGACCGTTCAGCGCGTCGGCAGGGCGGCGGAATCGCCGGCGGGGCGGATCAGGGTGCGGGTCACCAGCGGGGCTGGTGGCGGGGCGAGCGTCAACTGGCTGGTGGCGGTGGCATCGCGGGCCAGCCAGGCATTGAAGGCGCCCGACAGCCTTTGCCGCCAATGCCGCATCTGTCCGATCATGGTTCCATCCCCCCGGTTGACCAGTCGTTGGGGCGGACCATAGGAGGGCGGGGAGGCCGGCGGGATACCATGAAAGGGGTATCGGGTCGGCGGGCATCCCGACTATAGTTCGGCTCGGGGCAGGCTGGCAGGAGCGGGGTATGACGAACGGGCCGGAGGGGGCGCCGCTGCGGATCGTTCTGGTCGAGGACGACGAACCGATCCGCCGGCGGCTGGCCGAACTCATCACCGACTGGTCCGGCGCCACATTGGTGGCCACCTGCGCCACGCTGGCCGAAGCGCTGGCGGCGATCGAGGCGCAGAGCTTCGACCTGCTCGTCACCGATCTGAAACTGCCCGACGGCAACGGCATCGAGGCGATCCGGCTGGTCGGCAAGCTACAGCCGCAGGCCGAATGCATGGTGATTTCGGTGCTGACCGACGAGCGCTCGGTGCTCGACGCCATCGAGGCGGGGGCAGCGGGCTATCTGCTCAAGGATGCCGAAGCGCTCGACCTGATCGAGGCGATCACCGACCTGATGGCGGGGCGTTCGCCGATTTCGTCGCGCATTGCCCGCGTGCTGGTGCGCCGGCTCGCCGAACGGGGGGAAAGCAGCGGGACGGAGGAGGACAGGCCGAGCCTGACGCCGCGGGAAATGGATATCCTGTGGGGCATTGCCAAGGGCTTTACCTATGGCGAGCTGGCCGAGCGGCTGAGCATGTCGCGCCAGACCGTGCCGGTGCATATCCGCAATATCTACCGCAAGCTACAGGCCTCCAATCGCAGCGAGGCGGTGTTCGAAGCCACGCGGCTGGGGCTGATCAGGCTATGAGGCCAGCCGGACTGGCAGGACCGGCTTTGCTGCTGGTGGCGCTGACGCTGCTGCTGGCCAGCATGCCGGCCTGGCTGCACCTGCCGCTGCCGGACAATGGGCTGGTGCTGACGCAGGCAGCGCTGGTGGTGGATGATGGGAAGGTGCAGGCGGTGACGTTGCCCCATACGGTGCGGACGCCCGAGCCCGGACGCGCAGTGATCCGCTATGAGATGGAATTCCAATTGCAGGCGCAGCTCGAACGGGCGCAGACCGTCTATATCCCGGCGGCGCGGCACCCGCTTTCCGTCGCGGTGAATGATCGGGCGGTGCAGTTGCCGGCCGATTCGCCGTGGCTGCAGCAGGCGCAGGGCTATACGAGCCTGCTGCGCGTGCCGGCCGACTATCTGGTTCAAGGCGAAAACCACATCGTGGTGACATTGGTGCGGCGCGATGCGGCCATCCCCTTCTATCTGAGCCCGGTCCATATCGAGGCCGGCGCCGGGCTGGATCGCTCGCCATGGCTGGCGCTGGCCATGGCCGGACAGGGGCGCATCGCCGCCTTCGTGCTGCATCTGGTGGTATTGCTGGGGCTGCTGACGCTGTGGACGGCGCGGCGGCACGATCCGCTGTTCCGCTGGCTGGCGCTGATCGGCAGTACGACGCTGCTGGCCAACCTGCTCGATATCGCCCAGGTGCTGGACGGATTTGCCTCCTGGGCGCCGGCCCAACACGTATTGATGTGCGCCTTCGGCCTGATGGCGCTGGGCGTGGCGCTGGCGGCGGCGGAACGCCCGACGCCGCGCTGGCTGGCGCCGGCCATGATCGTGCTGCCGCTATTGCTGCTCGGGCTGGGCCTGCTGCTGGGGGAGCGACCGCTGCTGGTGACCGGCATCAGCGCCGGCATCGCCATTGGCGGGCATATCGTGGCCACCGTGCTGCTGGCGACCAGTTTCCTGCGCACCGGGCGGTGGGACCAGGGATTGCTGGCCGTGCCGTTCTTTCTCGTCGCCTGGATCGGGCTGGGGGACATGATGGTCGTGACCGGGCTGCGCGAAGCGCCGTTCCTGCTGACCAATTATGTGCGGCCGCTGACCCTGCTGACCATCGTCATCGTGCTGATGCGGCGGCTGGCCAACAGCCTCAACAGCCTGGACGAGGCCAATGACCTGCTGCGCCACAAGCTGAACGAGCAGGAGCGGCAATTGTCGTCGCTGCATGCGCGGGAGCGCCGGCGCGCCGCCGAGGCGGTGCTGGAGGATGAGCGCGAGCGGCTGACGCGCGACCTGCATGACGGGCTGAGCGGGCATCTGGTATCGATCATCGCGCTCAGCGAACGGGGCGCCGATGCCGCCACGATCGAGCGCTCGGCTCGCGCGGCGCTTGACGACCTGCGGCTGGTGATCAATTCGCTCGATGTCGGCGACGAGGACCTGCCGCTGGCTTTGGCCGGCTTCCGCGAGCGGCTGGAGCCGCAACTGCGCCGGCTGGGCGTGGGGCTCGACTGGTCGATGGAAAAGCTGCCTGAAATCGGCGGGGTGACGCCGGGCAATGCGCTATCGGTGCTGCGCATCATGCAGGAAGCGGTGACCAATGCGCTCAAGCACGGCCCGGCGCGGCATATCCGCATCGAGGGGCAGCGGGGCTATGGCGGCGCGGCCGTAATCGCGGTGGCCAATGACGGCGGCGGGGGCGAAGCGGCGCGGGCCGGACATGGGCTGAGCAATATGAGCCGCCGGGCCCGCTCGATCGGCGGCGACGCCGTGTTCGAACGGCTGGAGGGCGAGGCGATCATGCGCCTGACCCTGCCGCCGCGACTGCTGGACGCCTAGGGCTTTTGGGGCCCCCGCGCTCCCAGCCTCGTGGTTCGACAGGCTCACCATGAGGCCTCCGATAGGTGAGTGCTTCAGCCCCGGGCGCCGGCTCCGGCGGATTCTCCTCGCTTCGGGCAGGCCGGGGGACTATGCAATTGCGCTTGCTCTTCGCATAATATATCAAGCAATTCCTTTTTAATTCGAGTCGTTGCCATGACCGATTCCTCCCAAAGCAGTTGGGCCGAAATTTTCACGCCCCGTTTCGCGACGGTGACGCTGATCCTGTGCCTGGGCGTGGCGCTGCTGGCGTTCAACGCCTTTCTCGCCTCGATCTCGCTGCCGACCGCCGTGCAGGAAATGGGTGGGGTGGCGCTGATCTCGTGGGCGCTGACGCTGTTCCTGGTCTTTGCCATTGTCGGCGGGTCCGGCGCGGCCCTGCTCAAGCAGAGGCTGGGCGCGCGCACGGCGCTGCTGGCTTCGGCCGGCGTTTTCCTGGCAGGCACGGTGGTGGCCGCCACGGCCACATCCATGGAGCAGGTGCTCGTGGGGCGAGCCCTGCAGGGGCTGGGCGAAGGGGTGGTGTCGGCCATCTGTTTCGCGCTGATCCCGGAGCTGTTTCCGTCGCGGCTGGTGCCCAAAGTGTTCGGGCTGCAGGCGATGATCTGGGCCATTGCGGCCTTTGGCGGGCCGGCGGTGGCGGGGCTGTTGACCGAGCTGGTCTCCTGGCGCGCGGCATTTCTCGTCAATGTGCCGCTGGTGCTGCTGTTTGCCGCCATGGTGACGGTGAAAGTGCCGGCTCATTCGCCCGAGGACCGCAAGGTGGTGAGTTTTCCGGGCATTCGCCTGCTGACCATCGGCGCGGCGATCATGCTGGTGGCTTTGGCCGGGCTGGCGCAGCCGCTGGCGGCGACGGGCCTGTTGATCGCGGCCGCGGCACTGCTGGTGCTGGTGGTGTGGCTCGATGCCCGCGCGACGGATCGGCTGATGCCGCCCGATGCGTTCCGGCCGATATCGGTGGTGGGCACCGGACTGTGGATGGTGCTGCTGATCAATGTCGCCGGCGCCGGTTCGGCGGTCTATCTGGTGCTGGTGGTGCAGGAAATGTGGGGCTATGGCCCCACCGCGGCGGGCGCCCTGGCGGCCACGCTGGCCGTGGCCTGGAGCGCATCGGCGATCCTGGTGGCCAATGTGCGCAGCAAGGAGACGCGCAAGACCCTGATCCGGCTGGGGCCGGCGATGATCGGCGCGGGACTGCTGCTGGTGCTGGCCGGGCTGGAGCTGGACCAGGTGGCTATCGTGGTGGCCGGGCAATTGATCATCGGCTCAGGCTTCGGCACCTGCAACGGCTATCTGAACCTGACGATGATGGAGGCCGCCAGCGACGCCGAACGCGACCGCACCTCGGCGCTGATGCCGACGACGCAATCGGCGGGCAATGCGATCGGCGCGGCGCTGGCCGGTGTCGCCGCCAATTCGGCGGGCATGGCCGACGCCGTCTCGGCCGTGGAGATCAAGCTGGCCGTGATGCCGATCTATGTGCTGGGCGCGGCCATGGCCGCCCTGGCCTTTGCGGCGGCGTGGCGCATGGTGAGCATGATACGGCCGCAGGACGTGAATTCGAGCTTTGCGGCGGGGTAGATCTCTTAACCCCCTCCATTCCTCCCCCTGATAGGGGAGGAATGGATCGGGATTTGGTACCATGTTGCCCTGTCCACTGGGCGGCTCCTCCCCCTATCAGGGGGAGGTTGGGGAGGACGGAAAAGAAAAGGGCGGTGAATGAACCACCGCCCAGTTTTGTCAGGGAGAAAACGTTGTGCGCGCTCTTACGCGCGGGGCTGGGGAACAATGCGCAGATAGGGCTTGGGTTCCTTCCAGCCATTGGGGAACTTTTCCCTGGCGGCATCATTCGACAGGGAGCTGGCGATGATGACATCCTCGCCATTCTTCCAGTTGACCGGGGTGGCCACGGAGTGGTTGGCGGTGAGCTGAAGGCTGTCGATGACGCGCAGCACTTCATCGAAATTGCGGCCGGTGGAGGCCGGATATTCGATCTTGAGCTTCACCTTCTTGTCCGGGCCGATGACGAAGACCGAACGCACGGTCAGCGTGTTGTCGGCATTGGGATGGATCATGTCATAGAGGCGGGCGACTTCGCCCTCGGTGTCGGCCAGCAGCGGGAAATTGAGGGCGGTGCCCTGGGTTTCCTCGATATCCTTGGCCCAGCCGCCGTGATCCTCGAGCTTGTCGACGGAAAGGCCCAGCACCTTGACGCCGCGCTTGTCGAATTCGGGCTTCAGCTTGGCGGTATAGCCCAGCTCGGTGGTGCAGACGGGGGTGAAATTCTTGGGGTGGCTGAACAGCACAGCCCAATGGCCGTCGATATAATCATAGAAATGGATCGGGCCTTCGGTGCTGTCGATGGTGAAATCGGGGGCGGTATCGCCAATCAGAATTGCCATGTCTTGATCCCTAGCGGGCCAGCATCGGGCCCCTACTCGCTTTAACAAGAGAATATCGTCTTCCCGGCCGCAGCAATGCAGCGGCCGGAAGCGAAATCCTTTTATGTTTTTGCCGCGCCGGTACGCCATGGCGTTCCAACGAAAAGGTGCGGCGGAGGATAGGGCAGGAAAGCGCTTCAGCGCGTGGCGGGAGCGCCGTTGGTCCAGGTGACCTGCTCGGTGGCGAGGGGAATGACCGAAAGGCTCATCTTGCCGGTGCCCTGCTGGATCTCGCGGGCATGGGCCAGGTAGATCAGCGCATTGTTGGCCTGGTCATCGTAGACGCGGGTGACGCGCAGCGACTTCCAGATCAGCGAGCGCCCTTCCTTGAAGATTTCCTCGCCGCCGGCACGGGTATTGATATCGCCGATGGTGATCGGCCCGGTGACAGAGCAATCGAGCGCCGAATAGGAGGGGTCCTCGAACCAGTTGCCCTGCTGCAGGCGATCGATGAAGGAGCGGTTGAAATAGGCCAGGTGGCAGACGACGCCATCGACTTCCGGATCGGCCACCGCATCGATGGCGATATCATTGCCGGTCCAGTCGACCCCGACGCTGCCCACTTCGCGGCTGTCGCCACAGGCGGCAAGGGTGACGGCAAGGGCGGCAGTCATGGCGATTGCGGCGAGGCGGTTCATGGGCAGGCTCCCCTGGTTGCGGGGATTAGATGGGATGTTTGGGGGTGAGTGCAATGGGCGGGGCACAAATGAGCCTCATCCTCGGTCGTCATCCTCGGGCTTGACCCGAGGAGACTTCACTTGTGCCAGCGTTTCGCAAGTGCAGAGCCCTCGGGTCAGGCCCGAGGGTAACGCGCGGTGTTGGTTGCCTAGTAGCTGCGCTCTTTCAGATATCGCTCCAGCAGGCGCACCAGCAGGGACAGCGAAATGGTCATGGTGAGATAGAGGAAGGCCACGACATTGTAGGTTTCGAAGAACAGGAACGTGCCCGAGGAATAGACCTTGCCGAGCTGGGTAATATCCTGCACGCCGAGGGCCGAGACCAGGGCGGAATCCTTGATCATCGAGACGAAGTCATTGGCCAGCGGCGGCAGAATGGTGCGCAGGGCCTGGGGGAAGGTGACGAGGCGGAAGCATTTCCAGCGGGAAAGGCCGAGCGAGCGCGCCGCTTCGAGCTGGCCGCGATCGACAGATTCTATCCCCGCGCGGAAAATCTCGGCGATAAAGGCAGAATAGCAGATGGTGAGCGCGACGATGGCGCGCCAGACGAAATCGAACTGGCGGATGGTGACCACGGTATCGAAGGGCTGCAGCAGCCAGTTGAGGCCGGCTACCATGCCGGGAGCGCCGACAAAGGCGACGTAGAACAGGAAGACCAGCACGGGAATGCCGCGGATGATTTCCACGTAGAAGGTGGCGATCTCGCGCAGGATGCGGTTGCCCGAAGTGCGGGCCAGGGCGACGAGCAGGCCGATCAGCGTGGCCGATGTGAAGGCGACCAGCGTGACCCAGATGGTGGTGAGGACGCCGCTGGAGAGGGCCCGGAAGATTTGGCTATAGCCGGCATCATTGGTGATGGCCCAGAGCCCGGTGACAAAGAGCAGCCCGATGGCGAGCAGCCACCAGGGGATGCGGGCGAAGATGGAGGGACGGCGGGGGATGTAGGTCATGGTGTTTTATTTGCCCCGCAGGCTCAGTCGTTCTTCCCTCCCCCTTGTGGGGAGGGATCGAGGGTGGGGGTGTCGAGGGTGCCACAGGCGCCGAGTTTGTGGAGCCCTCGACACCCCCACCCTGCTCGATTCAACGGACTTAGCAAGCTAAGTCCTATCTCGCTTCCCTCCCCACAAGGGGGAGGGAGGGTGCTGACTGATGGATCGTAATCGGACCGACGCCTACTGCGCCGCGTTGTACTCGTAGAACCACTTCTGCTGCAGGGCATCCATGGTGCCGTCGGCCTTGATCTGGGCCAGGGCGGCGTTGATGGGGGCGACGAGGTCGGAGCTCGGGGTCAGGATGAAGCCGAAATCCTCGGTGCCGAGGGGCTCGCCGATGACTTTGAAGGCGCCGGGATTGGCGCCGATATAGCCATTGGCCGAGGTCTGGTCCATCAAGACGGTATCGACATCGCCCGGGCCAGGGCCTGCACCGAGGCGCCGAAGGTTTCGAACAGCTTGATGCGGGGATTGGCCTCGTCGCCATCGAGCACGTCGTAGACGGCGACGTAGAAATTGGTGGTGCCGGCCTGGGCGCCGACCAGATTGGCGGCATCGGCGGCAAAGCTGGCCGCATCGGTGAAGCGGTCCTCATCGGCGCGGACCAGCATGAGCTGCTGGCTGGTGAGGTAGCTGTCGGAAAAATCGATCTGGCTCTTGCGCTCGTCATTGATGGTGATGCCATCCATGCCGACTTCGAACTGGCCGTCGCGCACCGCCTGGATCATCACGTCCCAACTGGCGAGCTGCCAATCGACCTCGGCATTGAGGCGGATGGCGATTTCGTTGAACAGGTCATATTCGAAGCCGATGCCCTCGCCACTCGCTGGATCGGCGAAGTTGAGCGGCACATAGGCGTTTTCGGTGACGGCGACGATGGTGCGGCCGCCCAGATCGGGCAGCGCATCCTGCGCCTGGGCGGCGGGCAGGCCAAGGGCAACAACGGCCGCTGCGGCGGCGAGGAGTTTGGTGAGCGAAGGCATGAGGCGGCAGTCTCCCGGTCAATGTTTTGCCGGGAGACTAGAGCATTCGGTCGAAGCTTGGAAATGGGCTTTATGCCCCGTCTACCACGTCGGCGCCGGGGCCGTTCTTCTGCAGCGACTCGATAGCGTTCCTGGCCGAGGCCTTGGATGTATAGGTTTCGGTGCGGACCATGGTCTCGCCATTGCCGGCGACGAAGCGCACGAAATGCTGGCCATCCTTGGAGGCGACGATCTCGAAGCGGTAGCCGGAGCCGGTCTCGTCCTTGGAGAGATCGACCGTGGCGGCGCCGGGCGCATTCTTCTTCAGGGACTCGATGGCCGACTTGGCGCTGGCCTTCTGCTTGTAATTCTCCGACCAGAAAATCTTCTCGGAATTGTAGGAGAAATCGAACTTGAACTGATCGTTGGCGGCTGGGGTGACGTTGAATTTATGCGCCATGACGCTGGGACTCCTCTTCGACAGCCGCGACCCGACTGCCCTCACAAGGGGGTAGCTTAGCGGCATGGGAGCAGAAGGGAAGCCCTCTATGTCCGGTCGATATGGCCCAGGTCGCGGTCGGGATCGATGCGGTCGCGGACCAGTTGCTTGAGCTGCTTGACGTCGGGAAAGCCGCCGTCGCGCTTGCGTTCCCAGACCAGCTCGCCATCGAGATGGATTTCGAAAATACCCCCGGTGCCGGGCACCAGGGTCACGGAGCCCATTTCGAGGCTGAAGGTGGAGAGGACTTCGGACGCCATCCAGGCCGAGCGCAGCAGCCAGTTGCACTGGGTGCAATAGGTGATGGTCAGCGCCGGCTTGCCGTTGTCGCTCACCTAGGCCTTCTTGCGCTTCTTGAGGTCGGCGGGATCGACAAGGCTCGCCAGAATCTGGTCGACGAGGTCGAGATCCTGCCGTTTGCCGGCGGCCTGCTGCTGCAGGTCGACCAGGTAGGACGTGGTGTAATAGAGCCGCCGCGCCAGCATGGTGGCGATATGCAGCGAGAATTCGGGGCGGGAATCGAGGAAGGTCAGCGCATCGGGGATTTCATAGGCGGTGACCGCCGAGAGCGCCTTGACCGTGGCCGAATGGGGCATATCGAGCAAAACCGCCATTTCGCCGAATATGGATCCAGGTTCGTCGACATGGGTGACCTGGGTGCGCTCGCGGATGACTTCCACCTGGCCCTCGACCAGCACGTAGAGCCGGCCGAAGCGCTCGCCTTCGGGCAACATGACGGCGCCCGGCTTGAACGTCACCTGATTCAGACCCTGGCAATATTCGAGAATGTCGGCCATGTGCTCCCTCCGCCTGCCGGCCTTCTATATCGCGCAAAGTCCCGGCCGGTCAAAGCAAAGCCGCCCGGCGCGAACCGGGCGGCTGGAGAGGGCTGGCGCAAGGATCAGTTGATCCACACCACCGTGCGATTGGTAGAATCGACCAAAGCCGGCCGGTCGCCGAGATAGACATAGCCATAGCGCGAATCGGGAATGGTGGCGATTTCGGTGCCGTCGGGCAGGACATAGCCCACCACCGCGTCACCCTCGACCTCGACCGAAGTCACGGGATTGGCCACGGCGAAATCGGCGGCGGTCTGGGGTACGAGATAGCCCGGGGACTGCACCAGGGCGCGGCTTTCCAGATCGACGATCCAGACGCGGTCATTGGCGTAGACATAGCCATAGGCCGGGTCGCCCTCGATGGGATAGACCGTGACGTCGGTCGGCACGACAAAGCCGATATCGGCGCTGCCGTCGAAATAGATCGGCTCGACCGGATGGGCCGCGACATAGTCGATGGACGAGGTGGCGATGCCCGCTTCGGCGCCGATCGTGGCGCCGGCAAAGCCGCCGATGACGGCGCCGATGGGGCCGCCCAGCAGGCCGCCCACGACAGCGCCGGTGGTGCCGCCGCCGGTGGCGCCGATGACGGCGCCGGCATCGGCATCAGGCTGGACGCCGACGACCCGGTCCTGGGCGACGGCAGGCAGGGCAGCGGCGAGCGAAAGTGCGGCCATGGAGGCCAGGAGAAGCTTTTTCATTGTCTTGATCCTAACGTAAGCGAGCAGGCCGGAGGCCGGCTCATTGCGGATTGCGCGGGGCCAATGACGGCGGCGCGCGGTTAACCGCCCCGTGGGTTTGCAACGGGAGCCCGTGGCGGTTCGTTCCGCAGATGTGAGGATCAGGCGGCGAGCTGTTGCAGAATGGCACCGGCGAGATCGGCCGGCTGCACATCCGGCGCGAAGCGGGCGGCAACCTGCCCGTCCCGGCCGATGAGGAACTTGGCGAAATTCCATTCGATATCGCCCGGATGCCCGGATTTGAGCCAGGCATAGAGCGGGCTTTCATGGGGGCCGTTGACATCGAGCCGGGCGAAAAGCGGGAAGCTGACGCCGAAATTGACTTCGCAGAATTCGGCGATCTCGACCGCCGTGCCCGGCTCCTGCCCGCCGAACTGGTTGCAGGGGAAGCCCAGCACGACCAGGCCTTCATCCCCATGCGCGCGCCACAATGCCTCGAGCCCGCCATATTGGGGCGTGTGGCCGCATTGGCTGGCGGTATTGACCACCAGCACGACCTTGCCGGCATAGGCGGCGAGGGGCTGGGGCGTGCCATCGAGCAAAGGCAGGGTGAAGGCGCTGAGGCTGGTCATGGCGGGCAAGAATCCCAATGGTCGGGGATAGGTAGGCCCCGCTGCCGGGCGCGGCAAGGGCTCAGTGCCGGATGAGCTGCAGATCGTTTTCCGAGACGATGCGCAAATGGGTCTCGGCCTTGGCCTGGACCTTGTATTGCACCTGGTGGCCCTCATAGGGCAGCAGGGCGACGATCTGGCATTCGCCGGCCTTGCGGCTGCTGCTGGCGCGATTGGGCAGCAGGTCGAGCGTCTGGCCGACCTTGTATTTGTGCATGTGGGGAACTCCGGCAAAAACCGACTTTATCAGCTTGAAGGCGCCGACACAAAGCAAACGATTCGCCCGGGCAGGCGGCAGTGCCGGACGGCGCGAGCGCCTCCGGGTGCAAGGTTGAACGAGCGGACCCCGAGACGGCTTTCGCCTCGAAAGGTATTTTTTAATGAGACGAAGGCCGCCTCGGGGTGCCGGGACTTGCTCGGACGGCGCGATCGCAAACCCCAGCGGATTGCCGTAGCGCCCCGCCCGAATGTTTCGTCCGCTCGACCCGAAAGCAGGCGCGACCCCGCCTTCCCCGGCTGGCTTCCGGACGCTCGTCGCTGCAGCGCCGCCCGTATCCCGAAAGCTGGGGGCATCATACGCGCGGTGATGCCCGCGGGGATAAGATGGATAACTTTGCTTGGGACTCTAGCGATTGCGATATTGCTCGATGCGCTTGGCCAGCTTCTGGCGCAGATCGAGCATCTTCGCCTGGTAGGCAGCATATTTCGGATCGGCATGCGACGCCTGCGGCGTCTCCAGCCGCGGCCGCAGCCGCCGCACCGGCAGGGGCACCTTGTCCTTCACCAGCCAGACATAGGCCTTGAGATCGCTGCGCCAGACGCTGTTGGCCGCCTCCCAACCATCGAGCTCCGCCAGAGCCTGGCCGAGCTGGGTGGCAAGCCCGCCATGGTCGGGGGCCGCCATCGGCAGGGGATCATCATGGGCAAGGAAGGGCCTGGCGTCGCGCAACAGCGCCTCGGCCACGCCGCTGGTGTGGCGGGAAACCGGCGCCTCCGGGCGGCGCGTGGCCACGGCAGTGATCTGGGCCTGCAGGGCGCTGAGCCGGAGCCAGAGGGCTTCGTGCCGGGCCGCGAGGGCGTGGGTGACGCGCGGCAGGGATTTTTTGCGCGGCCTGGCGGGATGGGCGGAGACAGGCGCAGCCTGCGGCGCAGGCTGGTCCTGAGGCGTTTGCCCGAAGGACGGCTGGGTGGTGTGTGGGGTCATGGTGTTCTCCTGTTGGGGTGGGATGCCGGACAGGAGAGGATAGAGCGGGGTGGAGGGGTGGGGATTAGTTTTGTGGCATCGACATTCAAGCAATTTTCGGTACAGCTTCTGTGGGGAAGCAAGCTCATTGGAGCCGCCGATGGCTAATGTGCCGTCTGATGTAACAGACCTAAAGAGAGCGTTTGGTGCGCATCGCCAGCTTGAAGGCAACCTTCAAGTGTCTCGGCGGTCGCGTGTTATGGCATTGTTTTATGCTGCAGAATGCGGCCTAAAGTGCGTACTTATGGCATCGGCTAACCTGACTAACGTCATGGATCTTAAGCCCATATTCAAGACAAAGTACGGGAAATCAGATCTGCATGACATTGAGGCGCTTTGTATCGAAGCGTCTATTCTTCCGAGCGATGTAGGCGCGACCCCTAGCGATTTCGTTGTCAACGGAGCAACGTTCGCTTCTTATAGAATTCACGAGGCAGCGCGATATGGCGTTAAGTTACCCGACATTTATCTAGTCGCTGTTGAAAACTGGCTGAGAAACATCGCCACGCAGGTTTCTCTGAGGATTTAGGCTACATGCAAGAGTACTATACATACCTGGATGTGCTTGACCGACTCCGTGATCTTGAGCCGGAAAAGCGCCCTCCTGCTGGCACAGTTCGAGCAGACGCAACGCCAACTCGCCTAGCCATAACTATAAGCGCCAACACCAATCTTCAGCAGGTGATGGCGTGGCTCAAGGAAACCTTCGGGCCTCGCTATTCGCAAGAGGGGGGGTTTTTGTCCCTTGAAACGGCGGGCGAAGAACAAGCACGCCGTTTGGCAATTGATATTGTTCGTTCCGATGATGAAAACGATGCGCCGGTAAAAGTCCGACTCAGGCCAACACTGTCTAAATCTCGGTTTGTGGCCTTTGAGAACACTTACGAGCCGTTGCCGAAGGATAGCCTAGCCGGCTTGCCGCCTGTGATGACTTTCCATTCTTTTAAAGGGGGCATGGGTCGTACAACGCTTGCACTTGCATTCGCTGACTCCCTGAGCAGAGGTAATCATAAAGTTCTTTTTGTGGATGGGGACTTTGAGGCCCCCGGAATATCCAGCATGCTAAGGCACATTATGCCGGCACCTCGCGTTTCTTTTGCTGACTTGCTAGCGTTGGCACATGCTGATCCTGACCCTTTAGCCAAACATTCCATACAGTTAGTCGCCGAACGCCTTGTCGACCAAGAGGTCGAAGGAATCGTCGTCCTGCCATGCACCAGAGACTTGAGCCTGCCTCACATAACGCCAGAGGCGTTGACGTTCTCCCCGGCGAGATCGCCTTTTTTGTGGGTGACATCCTTGCGAAGCTGGCCCAGTTGGTCGGCGCTGACTTGGTGATCGTAGATTTACGGGCTGGTCTATCCGAACTTGCAGCGTCACTGTTTTTGGACCCGCGACTTGAGCACGTTTTAGTCACAACTCTAAATGGCCAAGCTATTGATGGTACAATAGCGCTCCTTAACGAGTCCGAGCGTGCCGCGATGGAGTGGCGTAAGGCCACTGGCGAGGCTCTAATGGGATCCTTGACCGTAGTGGTCAATCAAGCGCCAAGCGGAATCACTTCCGGCGGTCCGAGCTCCGAGACAATTGCTGCAAACTCAATGACTGCGCTTGACGACGCATTGAGACGCATTTCTGAGAAGCAGTCAGACTCCGCGAGTTCCAGTAGTGCCAACCCGTTTTTTGACTCACCACTTGTGCCGTTGATTATAGAAAGCACACCTGCTGTAGCGATCTTGCCAAGGGATCTTTCTGCTGCACGTCGTTTGTTGGCGGAACATTTTACGCACAGAGAGTTTCTGGACAAATTTATTCAGATACTACCTGAGAAAGAGCCATCTCCTGCGCAGACAATAGATGCTCCCGTCTCAGATCGTCGTCGGAAACTAGCCGACTACGCAAAAGGTGCGGTATTCGCGGAGAGTGGGGCAAGGCAAGAAATCTTTCCAACCCGTTCACTAATGAACTTGGTTGATAGGCATCAGCGTTCCCTGCCAACGATTGTTGTACTTGGAGATAAGGGTGCGGGGAAGACCTACACCTTTATGTCCTTGGCCCTGTCCCGCACATGGAGGCAGTTTGCTGGTAGAGTTTCGCCCTCAGCAGTTGTCGTGGGCGACGATCTTATACTGCCGGTTACGCCTCCCCAAGATTTGGGTGAAGGTGGACGAGCGAGTGAGCGAGAAATTACCCGCCAGGTAGCCACCGCAGTTTCCGGCCTGCCACCACTAAACGATCAGCGGCTTTCGGACGTGATAGAGCGTCAGAAGGCATCAGATGGATCAGAAAGCTTGAGTTCTTGGCGCGATTTTTGGCTGGACTTGATCGCCTGGCGCTGCGGCATAGATGTGGAGGTGGCTGGGGCATTTCAAACGCTAGTCGCGACACACACATCGCGTCGTCTAGTAGCAATCTTTGACGGCATCGAGACGCTCTTTACCAACATAAAGTCCTCCATTGTGGAGCGCACGGCGGTAGAGGCTTTGCTGAGGGCTGTGCCCGATTGGTTGGCGCAACTTCCTGATAGACCGTTGGGGACATTAATCTTCATACGGGAGGATGTGGCTCGAGCTGCACTTCCGAATAACTTCAAACAATTCGAAGACAGATACGGAGCCTATGCTCTGAAATGGAATTGGTCAGAAGCGTCGGCCTTGGCATTCTGGATTGCGCAGCAGGCTGGCGCCCTAGACTCGACACGATCTCCAATCGACTTGGTGGAGATGGACGAAGAGACTCGCGGTCGCGAGCTAGAAGCACTTTGGGGTCTGAAGATGGGGCCCAACACCTCACGAGAAGCGCGCTCTCAGGAGTGGGTGATGTCTTCGCTTTCTGATTTCAACAGGCGCGTCAAAGCTCGCGATCTGGTTAGATTCATGTTTGAATCTAGCCAAAGGTCTACGGACGACCAGATATACTATGACAATCGAATCCTTAGCCCAAGAGCCATGCGTGACTCGATTGATCCTTGCAGCGAGGCTCGTGTCGTAGAAACTGGTGAGGAAAATAATGAGCTTCGCCAAATCTTCGAGAGAATTAGACAGTTGACCAGCGAGCAGCGAGAGTTGCCATGGCGACTTGAAGATGCCATCCAGTTTATGGGTGCGGAATCCGTAAGAGCGCTAGATGAGAATGGCGTTCTTTTCAGAGATAGAGACGAATATTATGTCCCTGAAATATACAGACACGGCCTTCGGTTCTACTATTCTGGCGGTGCGCGGAGAAAGGTCGTTACGCTCATGAGGCGGGCGCCCGTTTACGAGTAGCAATCGAGCGCTCAGTCATCCCCCATCTTCAGCGCCTTGATAAACGCCTCCTGGGGTATCTCCACTGATCCAAACTGCCGCATCCTCTTCTTGCCGGCCTTCTGTTTCTCCAGCAGCTTGCGCTTACGCGTCGCGTCGCCGCCGTAGCATTTGGCCGTCACGTCCTTGCGCATGGCGCGGACGGTTTCGCGGGCGATGATCTTGCCGCCGATGGCGGCCTGGATCGGGATCACGAAGAGATGCGGGGGGATCAGTTCCTTGAGCTTTTCGCACATGAGGCGGCCGCGGCTTTCGGCGACGGTGCGGTGGACCAGCATGGAGAGGGCGTCGACCGGTTCGGCATTGACCAGGATGGAGAGCTTGACCAGGTCGCCGGGGCGGTGGGTATCGAGCGTATAGTCGAAGCTGGCATAGCCCTTGGAAATGGACTTCAGGCGATCGTAGAAATCGAACACGACTTCATTGAGGGGCAGATCGTATTCCACCATGGCGCGGGAGCCGACATAGCTCAGGTTGCGCTGGATGCCGCGGCGATCCTGGCAGAGTTTCAGGATCGAGCCGAGATATTCGTCGGGGGTGAGAATGGTCGCCTTGATCCAGGGCTCGCGGATTTCGGCTATCTTCATCACGTCGGGCAGGTCGGCCGGATTGTGCAGCATGACCGTATCGCCCGATGTCATCTCGATCTCGTAGACAACAGAGGGGGCGGTGGCGATGAGGTCGAGATTGAACTCGCGGGAAAGGCGCTCCTGGATGATTTCGAGATGCAACAGGCCCAGGAACCCGCAGCGGAAGCCGAAGCCCAGGGCGGCTGAGGTTTCCATCTCGAAGGAGAAGCTGGCATCGTTGAGCCGCAGCTTGCCCATGGCGGCGCGCAGCTCGTCGAAGTCCGAGGCATCGACGGGGAAGAGGCCGCAGAACACGACGGGTTGGGCCGGACGGAAGTCCGGCAGGGGATTGGTGGTGGGGCGGCGATCGTCGGTGATGGTGTCGCCGACATTGGTATCGGCCACTTCCTTGATCGAGGCGGTGAAGACGCCCAGTTCGCCCGGCGACAGTTCCTTGACCTCGACCAGCTTGGGCGTGTTGACGGCGACGCGATCGAGCTCATAGGTGGCGCCCGAGGCCATCATGCGGATCTTCTGGCCCTTCTTCATCACGCCGTCGATGATGCGCACCAGCACGACGACGCCGAGATAGGTATCGTACCAGGAATCGACCAGCAGGGCCTTGAGGGGCGCCTCGATATCGCCCTTGGGGGCGGGCAGGCGGTGGACGATGGCTTCGAGCACGGTATCGATGCCCAGGCCCGATTTGGCGGAAATCTCCAGCGCGTCGGAGGCGTCGAGCCCGATGACATCCTCGATCTGCTGCTTGACGCGGGGAATATCGGCGGCGGGCAGATCGACCTTGTTGAGGACGGGGACGATTTCGTGATTGGCATCGAGCGCGTGGTAGACATTGGCCAGCGTCTGCGCCTCGACGCCCTGGGAGGCGTCGACGACCAGCAATGAGCCTTCCACGGCGGCCATGGAGCGGGAGACTTCGTAGGCGAAATCGACATGGCCGGGCGTGTCGATGAGGTTGAGGATATAGGTCTCGCCATCCTGCGCCTTATAGGTCAGCCGGACGGTCTGGGCCTTGATGGTGATGCCGCGCTCGCGCTCGATATCCATGGAATCGAGCACCTGCTCCTTCATCTCACGGAGCTCCAGCCCGCCGGTCATCTGGATGAGGCGGTCGGCCAGGGTGGACTTGCCATGGTCGATATGGGCGACGATGGAGAAATTGCGGATGCGGGAAAGCGGCGTTGTCATGTCGCGCTGATAGCAGAAGCGCGGGGGGCGAGAAAGATGGTTTCCGCCACGTTAACAGCGGTTGAGCGGTGCCTTTTTGCATGGTTCGTGCGTTAGGCAGGCATGCGCACCCAATTTCGACTGCTGATCGCCCTGCCCCTGTTGATGGCCGCCCCCGCCGCGGGGCAGGACCTGCTGGGGCCCCTGCAGAACTTCGTGGACACGCTGACCGAGCGACCGGCGACGCCAGGACCGGCGCCGGAAGCGGAGCCGGCAACACCCCCGCCGGTGCCGCGGCCACGGCCGCCCAGCCTGCCCGACGAGCCGGTGGTGGAGCCGCCGCGGCCGCCGATTGCGGCGCCTGACGTGGAGGCAGAGCCGGAGGAGGCCCCTGCCCCGGCGCCGGTTGCCGAGCCGGAACCGGATCCCGAGCCCGAACGCGTCTATCAGGTGGCCTGCCCGGCCGTGATCATGGGGCTGGTGGAGGCCGAGATGGCGCCGCCGCTCAGCGAGGGGATATGCGGGGAGCAATCGCCGCTGGTGGTGACAGGGGTGATGAGCCGGGGGCGGATGGTGCCATTATCAAGTCCGGTGACGACAAATTGCCAGATGGCGAGCGCCCCGCCCCGCTGGGTCGAGACGGTGGATGGATATGCCGAGGCGATGCTGGGCAGCGCCGTAGCGGAGATCGGTGCGGGCACCAGCTATATGTGCCGCAACCGCAACAATGCCGAGGCCGGCTTTACCTCCGAGCATGGCTTTGCCAATGCCGTCGACGTGACCGGATTTACGCTGGAAGACGGGCGGAGCATTGGCGTCGAGGGCGACTGGCTGCCGGCGGCGGAGCCGGAGGGACGGCTGCTGCGGCTGGCGCATGACGCGGCGTGTTCGGGGTTCAGCACCGTGCTGGGGCCGGAGGCGAATGAAGAGCACAAGGACCACCTGCATCTCGACCTGGGCTGCCATGGGGCGAGCTGCACGGCGCGGATCTGCGAGTGAGCTTCCCCTCTCCCCTGTGGGAGAAGGGGGCTGCGCTATCCCATACTTCAATGCCTGCGGATAGCTCCCCAGCCCCTCATCCGCCCTTCGGGCACCTTCTCCCACGAGGGGAGAAGGGAAGTGCCTCGGAAACTTACCGAGCCGGGGTCGCCGGCGGTTCGGTGGTGACGGTGCCGGCCGGCGGGGCGGCGGGGGCTGACGTGGCCGGGGTGGCGTAGATGGCGGTTACGGCATCGACGCCGCGGCGATCCTCGCTGCCTTCGGTGCAGTCGGGCGCGGTCTTTTCGACATCGGCCTTGACCTGGTCATAGGCGGTTGCCGCCATGGCGGGGTCCATGCCGAGGGCGGTTTCGAGGCGCTTGCGATCGGCTTCCATGCCGGCGGTGATGTCGGGCTCGATGGTGACCGCGCAGATATCGATGACCGCCAGCGTGGCATAGAAGCCGGTCAGCATATTGGCCTGCTTGGGCGTGGTGTTGAGGGTGGCGGCGGGATCGACGACGATGTCGGGCGTCGCGGGTGGCGCGATTTCCTGCGCGGCTGATGTGCCGAGCGTGAGGGCGAGGGCGGCGAACACGGCGAGCGGACGGATCATCGGGGGCTCCTTGAAGGGCGGGTCTGGTTACCCCCTTCAAAGGCCCGATTATGGCTTCAGCACGGCGCGCGATCGCAGACCGGGTGATGGACCGGCAGATCGGCCCAATCATGCAGGCTCATGCTTTCAGGATCGAGCGGAGCGCTTGACGGCGCGAACAGGCCGGCGAAGAGGCGGCCGAGTTGCAGAAGAAGACTGGACATTTTGTGACCTCCTTTCAGGTCGCTGCATTGGCAATGACTGGTATTTGCGCCTTGCGAGCGCGGACCGCAATGGACAAGGTCGCAGGACCATTGTAGAAAAACTATATGGCTAGCCCCTTCCCCATTCCGCTCAATGCGCTGCGCGCCATCGAAATCGTGGCGCGGCGGGGCGCGCTGGCGCCGGCCGCGGAGGAACTGGGCGTGACCATCGGGGCGGTGAGCCAGCATTTGCGGCGGGCCGAGGAGCGGCTGGGCATGGAGCTGTTCGAGCGCACCCCGGCCGGATTGCGGCCGCTGCCGGCCCTGAAGGCGGCCTTGCCGCAACTGGCGGCGGGCTTTGCCGCGCTGCAGGACGGGCTGGGCAGCCTCAAGGGCAGCGACGAAGGCGTGCTGAACCTGACGGTGGGGAGCGTCTTCGCCTCGCGCTGGCTGATCTGGCGCATCAACAAATTCACCGCTGAGAATCGCGATATCGAAGTGCGGCTCAATGTGACGGCGGCCATGCTGGATCTCAGCCGCCCCGATGTGGATTGCGGCATCCGCTATGGGCATGGGCAATGGCCGGGAGTGAATGCGGAACTGGTGGGCGGTACCGCATATCAGCCGGTCTGCGCGCCAGTGGTGGCCGAGCACCTGAAACACCCCGCGGACCTGGCGCATGTGCCTGTGATCCAGGACGAGACGACCATGCTGAGCTGGGACGCCTGGCGGGCCGAAGTGGGGCTGGACCCGGCGATCAAATTGAGCGGGCCGGTCTATTCGGATGCGTCGCTGGCCTTCGACGCGGCGATTTCCGAGCAGGGCGTGCTGATGGCGGCCGACATGATGAGCGCCGACGCGGTCAGCGACGGGCGGCTGGTGCGGCCCTTCGCGCATTCGGTGGATGGGCCGCAGGGCTATTGGCTGGTCACGGCCAAGGGACGGCGGGAAAGCCGCAAGATCAGGGCGTTTCGCGACTGGCTGAAAGTGGAGGTGCCGGCCAGCGTGCGCGGCTATGTGTATCAGAGCCGGGGCTGAGAGGCCCCCTCCGGCCTGATTTCGGAGGACGGCTTGTCCGTTCTAGCGGTCGCGCGCAGTTCCGCCAGAGCCTGCGGCAGCAGGGTGGCCGCGCCCTGGATGGCCAGCAGGGCCATGATGGCGGCAACGGCGATATCGGGCCAGGCCGTGCCCGTGCCGAAGACACCCAGCGCCGCCAGCAGCACGGCGATATTGCCCACGACGTCGTTGCGCGTGCAAATCCAGGCGGACCGCATATTGCTGTCGCCGGCGCGGAAACGCCAGAGGATGCCGAAGGAGGCCGCATTGGCAACCAGCGCCGTGGCGCCGACAATGCCCATCGTATGGACTTCGGGCAGAGTGCCCGTCATGGCATGCCAGAGCGCGACACCCAGAACCCAGACGCCGAAGACCAGCATGCTGGCGGTCTTGACCAGGGCGGCACGGGCCCGAACATGCAGCGCCATGCCCACGACGAAGAGGCTGATGCCGTAATTGGCGGTGTCGGCGAGAAAATCGAGGCTATCGGCCTGCAGCGCCGCCGAACCGGACAGCAGGCCGGCGCTGATCTCGACAAGGAACATTGCCCCATTGATGGCCAGCACCAGCCATAGCGCCAGGCGATGGCCTGCGCCGATATCGGGCTTTGGCGGGGTGGCGTGGTGGTCGCAGCAATGGGCGCTCATGCGTGTTCCTTGTTCGATGGTCGGGCATGAGCCTACAATCTCCAGTGACTAGAGGATCAAGGGCTATTTTCGATGGGCGTTTTCATCGGCAAGGCGGCCGAACAAGCCGGCGTGAAGGTACCAACCATCCGGTATTACGAAGAGATTGGCCTGTTGCGGCCGGCCGGCCGCAGCGGCAGCAACCGGCGCCTGTTCGACGCCGATGACATAAACCGGCTCGGCTTCATCCGCCATGCGCGCGAACTCGGCTTCCAGATCGACAGCATAAGGCAGTTGCTCGACTTGCAGGACCAGCCCGACCAGTCCTGCGCCAGCATCGACGCGATCGCCACGGAACGGCTGCTCGAGGTGCGGAAACGCATCGCGGCGCTGCGCGCGCTCGAAACCGAGCTGGAACGCATGCTGGAGAGCTGCAGCCATGGCGTGGTGGGCGATTGCCGCGTGATCGACGCGCTCAACCCGCCCGCCGGCAAATGACGGACGCGGCCGTGACCAGTTATCTGGTGCTGATGCGGGGCATCAATGTCGGCGGCAAGAACCTGATCCCCATGGCGGGGCTCAGGCAGGTGCTGGAGGCGCTGGGCTTTGCCGGTGTCGCCACCTATCTGCAAAGCGGCAATGCCGTCGTGCAATCGGAGCTGGCGGCGGAGGCGGTGGCAAGCAGGATCGAGGCGGCCCTGCCCGCGGCGTTCCGGCTGGACAGCGCATTGATCAAGGTGCTGGTGCTGAGCCAGGCGCAATTGCAGGCGGTGATCGATGACCGGCCCAAGGGCTTCGGCGACACGCCGGACCTCTATCACAGCGACGCCATTTTCTTGATGAGGCTGGGCATGGCGGAAGCGCTGGCGGCGTTTTCGCCCAAGGAAGGCGTCGATACGATCTGGCCGGGCAAGGGCGTCATCTATTCGCAAAGGCTCAGCGCGTTGCGGACCAAGAGCCGGCTCAACCGGATGATGGCGAGCCCGCTTTATCTGTCGATGACGATCAGGAGCTGGGGGACCGTGCTGAAACTGGCGGAGATGATGGCTGTCCGCTGAGATCGGACTCGCGGAGAGAACCCCTCACCCTCGGAAATCCTCTGGACGAGGATTTCCTATCCCTCTCCCACAAGGGGCGAGGGGTGGCTCCACTCGGGGGCACGATCCGGTCAAGCCATCACAGGACAACATAAACTGCCATCGTCGTTGACGCCTTCCCATAATTCGATATATCTCGATATATGGAATCAAATGACGCCATTGCCGTGTTTTCCGCGCTGTCGCAGCCGACGCGGCTGGCGGTGTTTCGCCTGCTGATGGAGCATGAGCCGGCGGGGCTGCCGGCGGGCGACATTGCCGGGGCGCTGGCTGTGCCGCAGAATACGATGTCGAGCCATCTGGCCATTCTGAGCCGGGCCGGACTGATCGCGGCAGAGCGCGATGGGCGGACCATTCGCTATCGGGCCGAACTGGACCGGGTGCGGGAGATTGCCAGCTTCCTGGTGCAGGATTGCTGCGGTGGTCGGCCGGAACTGTGCGAGCCGCTGGTTGCCGAGCTGACGCCGTGCTGCCGCCCGAGCGGTGATATCAGTGCGTGAACCTCAGGTGGATCTCGGCCGGCAGGCAGTGGCCGAGGCTTTGGGCACGGGGCTGCTGGTGGCTGTTGTCGTGGGGTCGGGCATCATGGCGGAGCGCCTGACCGACGACATGGCGCTGATGCTGCTGGGCAATACGCTGCCGACCGGGGCCATGCTGGTGGTGCTGATCGCGCTGCTGGGGCCGCTTTCGGGCGCGCATTTCAACCCGGTGGTGACGCTGGTGCTGGCGATACGGGACCGCTGGGCATGGCGGCGCGGACTGGCCTATATCGCCAGCCAGGTGGCCGGCGGGCTGGCCGGAACCATGCTGGCACAGGCGATGTTCGGGGCGCCGCTGCTGGAACTGGCCGGGCAGGCGCGTAGTGGCGCCGGGCTGTGGCTGGCCGAGGGCGTGGCCGGTTTCGGGCTGGTTGCCACGATATTGGTCGGGAGCGCGCTGGCGCGACCGGCTTTGCCCTGGCTGGTGGGGCTCTATATCGTGGCGGGCTACTGGTTCACCGCGTCGACCTGCTTTGCCAATCCGGCGGTGACGCTGGCGCGGGCCTTTACCGACAGCTTTTCCGGCATCAGGCTGGGGGATACGCCCGGCTTCATTCTGGCGCAGATAGTGGGAGCGCTGCTGGCCTTGGCACTGACGGGCTGGCTGTTGCGCCCCCTGGAGGAACAGGCATCATGACTGTCACCATCTATCACAATCCCGATTGCGGCACGTCGCGCAATACGCTGGTGATGATCCGGCAATCGGGCGTGGAGCCCGGGTGATCGAATATCTCAGGACGCCGCCGGGGCGGGAGCGGATATTGGAGCTGGTAGCGGCGGCCGGGCTGAGTTTGCGGCAGGCACTGCGGCAGAAGGATACGCCCTATGCGGCGCTGGGACTGGATGATCCCAATCTGGATGACGCGGCTTTGCTCGATGCTATCGCGGCCCACCCGATATTGCTGCAGAGGCCCTTTGTGGTGACGCCGCGCGGCGCGCGGCTATGCCGGCCCAGCGAAGTGGTGCTGGAGATATTGGAGAACCCGGATATCG
This sequence comes from Opitutus sp., assembly GCA_024707325.1. Taxonomy (GTDB): domain Bacteria; phylum Verrucomicrobiota; class Verrucomicrobiia; order Opitutales; family Opitutaceae; genus Opitutus. Next base: position 2,674,581 of record JANPZY010000001.1, read on the forward strand.
GACGGTTCGTCAAGGAAGATGGCGAAGTGGTTGATCGCCGACAGGCTTTCTAGCCGGATTTTATTGCGCAGAAGCGCTATTTCCCTGAATGGTGTTGCATGGATGGCAGGCCGGCTTGCCACGATTGCAGGAAACTGGCGGCGGGGGCGTGGTAGCATCATGCTGACTGGGTACGGTTTTGAGGGGCCGAAATGGACGACGTCATCATTCTGGGGGCGGGGATTGTCGGCGTGGCGACGGGGATTCACCTGTTGCGGCGCGGGCGGAGCGTCACGCTGATCGACAAGAACGAGCCGGGGCGCGAGACCAGTTTCGGCAATGCCGGCATCATCCAGCGCGAGGGCGTGCGGCCGCATGCCTTTCCGCGCGACCTGGCCATGCTGATGCAGGTGGGGCTGCACCTATCCACCGCAGCGCGTTATGAGCCGCTGGCGCTGCCGCGGCTGGCGCCGGCTCTGCTGCGCTATTGGTGGGAATCCTCGCCCGAGCATTATCGCAAGGTGGTGCAGAGCTATGCGCCGCTGATCGGCCGCTCGATCGTGACCCATGCCGACCTGATGGCGCAGGCCGGGCCGGAAGCCGAGGCGCTGGTGCATAAAAGCGGGTGGCTGCTGGCCTTCCGCAGCGAGAGGGGCCTGCGCCGGGAAGCGGATAAGGCGCGGCAGGACCATGACCAGTTCGGCATTTCCCACCGTGTGGTGGAATGGCCCGAACTCAAGGCGATGGAGCCGGATCTCAAGGGCGGGCTGGCGGGGGCCATCCACTGGACCGATCCGTGGACGGTGAGCGATCCCGGGGCGCTGGTAAGCGCATATTTCAAGCTGTTCCAGCGGCTGGGCGGGACTTTCGTATCCGGCGCGGCGAGCGGGCTGGTGCAGAAGGCGGATGGCTGGACCGCCGATGTGGGCGGCGTGGCGCATAGCGGCAAGCAGGCGGTGATCGCGCTGGGGCCGTGGGCGCCCGATGTGCTGGACAAGCTGGGCTATCGGCTGCCGCTCTTCGTCAAGCGCGGCTATCACATGCATTACGGCACCGAAGGCGGGGCCAGGCTCAACCAGCTCATTCTCGATGCCGAAGTGGGCTATGTGCTGGCGCCGATGGCGCGGGGCATCAGGCTCACCACGGGCGCGGAATTTGCCATGCGGGACGCGGCACCGACGCCGATCCAGCTCGGCAAGGCCGAGCATGCGGCCAAGGAACTGTTCCCGCTGGGCGAACGGCTCGACCCGGAACCGTGGAAGGGCGCGCGGCCCTGTACGCCGGACATGATGCCCATTATCGGCAAGGCGCCACGGCATGACGGACTTTATGTGGGCATCGGCCATGCCCATCACGGCTTCACGCTGGGGCCGGCGACCGGAGAATTGCTGGCGCAGACGATGACCGGAGAGGCTCCGGCCATCGATATCAAGCCGTTCGGGATGGAGCGGTTTGTGGGGCGGTAGGCCGACTGGCCCATTCGAGCAGGCTGGCCAGCCCGACAAAGGGCAGGCCGGCATGTTCGCTGAGGCCCGAGGCGCAGGTCGAGACCGTCGAGACGCCCAAAGTGCAGCCGGCGGGAATGTCGGCTTTGGCGAAGCGGGTGGCGTGCTGGTTCAGCTCGGGGAAGAACAGGCCCTTGTCGCCGGCATAGCCGCAGCAGGTGACCGAACTCAGCACCGCGATCTCGTCGGCACAGGCACGCGCGATGGCTTCGGTCATGGGCTGTTCGGCGAGGCGCTGGGCCGAGCAATTGTGATGCACGGCCACGACCGGCAGCTTCTGCGTGATGGCGAGGCGGGGCAGGATCTGGGCGAGCAGGAATTGCGCGGAATCGAGCACCGGGGCATCGCCGGGGAATTCGCGCAGATGCTTGGCGCAGGTCGAGGCGTCGGTGACGACGGAGAGGCGGCCGGCATCGGACAAAGCCGAGAGGGTACGCTTCAATTCACCGCCGACTTCGGCCGCCTGTTCCGGAAAACCCTTTGACTGGAACGGCTGGCCGCAGCATTGGCCATTGAGATGATCGGGCAGGATGACGTCGAAGCCGGCCCGCTCGAGCAGAGCCAGCATGGCATCGGGCACATCAAGCAGGTCATGCTCGCTTTTTCGGGGCGCCGAACATGCGGGTGGCGCAGCTCGGGAAATAGACGATGGACTGGCGCCCGGTCTGGGCGACGGGAACCGGGAAACCGGTCTGGCGCGGGTCCTGCCGGCTGGGCTTGGCGCGCGGCGCGCCGGGACCATGGCGCAGGCTGCGCGAGACGCGCGGCACGCGGTCACCGGTGAGGCGGCGGGCGGTGTCGGTGATGGCTTCGACCGCCGGCGCCGGGATGACCGAGCGGGCCGCATCGGCCAGGGCGACGCCGCCGCGCATCATGGTTTCGACAGCGCCGCGATGATCGGCGGCGAAGCCTGCCACGGAGCGGGCGGTGGCGCCGCGCCTTTGGCCGCGCTGGCCAATGATCATGGTGCCGGTTTCGATGCCGACCGGGCAGCGCAAAGAGCAGAGATTGCAGGCGGCGCAGGTATCGAGCCCGGCATACTGGAAATCGTCATCGAGGCGCTTGAGCCGGGCGGGGTCTTCGCCGCTGGCGCGCAGGCGTTCGCGCTCGCGGGTGACGGCAATGCGCTGGCGGGGCGACAGGGTCATCTGGTGGCTGGGGCAGGCCGGCTCGCAGAAGCCGCATTCGATGCAGAGATCGACCAGCTCATCGGCCAGCGGCATGAGTTTGAGATGCTTGACGTGGATCTTGTCATCCGGGTTGAGCAATACGCCGGGATTGAGCAGGAATTCGGGATCGAACAGGGCCTTGATACGGTGCATCAGGGCATAGGCCTTGGCGCCCCATTCAGCCTCGACAAAGGGGGCGATGGCGCGGCCGGTGCCGTGCTCGGCCTTGAGCGAGCCGCCATATTGCACCGAGACTAGGTCGCTCAGGGCCTTGGAGAAGGCGTCGAACTTTTCGGCCGAACCGGGTTTGGAAAAGTCGTCGCCCATCTGGAAATGGAGATTGCCGGCAAGGGCGTGGCCGAAGATCACGGCATCCTCATAGCCATGCGCGTCGAGCATGGCGCGCAGGTCGACGACGAAATCGGCCAGGCGCTCGATGGGGGCGGCCACGTCTTCGGTCAGCATGATGCTGCCCTTGGGGCGGGCGGCGCCAGCCGGAGGCGAAGAAGCCCTTTCTGATGTCCCAGAGCGCGTGGCTCCTGGCTTCGTCGGTGGAGAAATCGACCTTTGTGGCGCCGTGGCGGGTCAGCAATTCCACCGCCTTGGCGACTTCGGCCTCGAGCGTCGTCGCATCGGGGGCGGTGACGTCGATCAGCACGGCGGGGGAATTTTCGCTGAGCCAGGGCAATAACGGCGCCATGGGCGGCAGGTGTTCGACCGTGGCCAGCGCGCGGCGCTCGATATATTCGGCGGCGGTGACGCCCGTCGTCACCTGCAGGCCGCCATTGGCCATTTCGATGATGGCGCGGCCGGCCGATTGCGGATCGGGGAAAGGCACCAGGGCCGTGGACTTGAAGGGATGCTCGGGCACGGTGTTGTAGGTGACCTCGGAAACGAAGCCGAGCGTGCCTTCGGAGCCCACCATGAGATGGATGAGGATATCGAGCGGGTCGTGATAATCGACCAGCGCATTGAGCGAATAGCCGACCGTGTTCTTGATGCGGTATTTGTGGCGGATCAGGGCGACGAGATCGGGATCGGCCATGACCTCGTGATGAAGCTGGTGCAAGCCTTCGAGCATGGCGGCGTGGCTGGCGCGGAAGGCTTCGCGGCTTTGCTCATCGCCGCTGTCGAGCATGGTCCCGTCGGTCAGCACGATCCTGAGCCGCGCCATGGTGTGATAGGTATTCTGCGTCACGCCGCAGCACATGCCGGAGGAATTGTTGTTGACCACGCCGCCGATCTTGCAGGTGGCCTGGCTGGCCGGATCGGGGCCGATCTTGCGGTCGAAGGGCTTCAGGGCGCGGTTGGCATTGGCGACGATGATGGCGGGGCCGAGGGTGATCTGTTCGGCGCCGGGATGGATGTCGAGCTTGCGCCAGCCATCGCCCAAAACCGCCAGCACGCCATCGGTCACGGCCTGGCCGGACAATGACGTTCCCGCTGCCCGAAACGTGATCGGCAAGCCTTCGGCGCGGGCTGCGGCCATGACGGCGCGGACCTCGTCCTCGGTATTGATGAAGACGACCACAGCCGGGATCAGCCGGTAGGAGCTGGCATCGCCGCTCCAGGCATAGGTCATCAGCGGATCGGTATGAATGCGCCCGCGCACCTGGCCCTTGAGGCGGGCGGCGACGCGCTCGCCGGCGGCCTGACGGTCGGGCGCAGGGGGCTGGACGGAATCGGGGACGATGGTGGCTTGCTGCATGAGCAAGCACTAACATGTTAGTGCCGGATTGCGAAAGGCCTTGTCAGCACCAACGGGCAGGGATTTGCTGGCGCGGTGGCGCCGGACCGCCGGATTGACCCGACGGCGGCGCCGGGCAAGGGGAGGACAGAATGCCCGAGGTCAACTGGCTGGCGGTGATTGCCGCGGCGCTTTCGATGTTCGTGATCGGCGGGCTGTGGTACTCGCCGCTGCTGTTCGACAAGGCCTGGCGGCGCGCCGCCAATCTCAGCGACGCGGATGTGGCGCGGGGCAATCCGCCGGTCATCTTCGGCGTGGCCTTCGTGCTCTGCCTGATCATGGCGGCCAACCTGGCCTTTTTCATCGCCGGGCCCGAAGTGACGCTGAGCTTTGCCATCGGCGCGGCCGTGGCGGCAGGCCTGGGATGGGCGGCGCTCAGCGTCGGCGTGCTCACCCTGTTCGAGCGGAGGCCACTCAGTTATTTCCTGATCAATGGCGGCTATCTGACCATCGGCTTTGCCGTGATGGGACTGATCCTGGGCCTCTGGCGCTAGGAAGAGCGGATTGCCCGGACTTCCGTGGCTCCCGTCACCCCACCCTCAATCCCTCCTCATCGCGGGGAGTGTTTACTTTGGGCGCATGAGGCCGGTTCCACCCTCTCCCCTCGTGGGAGAGGGAGAGGGGGTCGCGCCATCCTATGCTCCGATGCTTGCGGATAGCTCGGCGCCCCCTCATCCGCCCTTCGGGCACCTTCTCCCACGAGGGGAGAAGGGGAAGGCGCCAAGCGCTCGAAGTAAACCCTCCCCTGACAGGGGGAGGGAGCCATAAAGGGGGAACTGTTTTCCCGTCAGATATCGACGTCGTCATCGCCCAGGGCGTCGATTTCGGCGGCGGCGCGCTTGAGGATGTCGGCAGCGGCGCGCTGCTGGTCCTCGGAGCCCCTGCGGGTCTTCTTGATCGCGGCCTTGAGGTCGCGGCGGGCTTCGTTGAGTTCGGGCACGACGCCCTTGAGGTCGCGATCGGCACGGGCCTCGTCGCGCGGAGCCCAGCCGGGGCCATGACCGCGATGGGGCGGACGATTGCCGAAATCGGGAGCGTCCTCGCGGTTGAACGGCCAGTCGGCGCGGGCGAATTCGCGGAAGCGGTTCATCTGCTCACCGGCCTTGGCGAGGAAGGCCAAAGTCGATTCGATGGCTTCCCGGTTGTCGGCCAGATGGGTCCGGCCCTCGTCGGTGATGGTATAGAGTTTCTTGTTGCCATCGGCTTCCGAGGTGACGTAGCCGGCCTCTTCGAGGAAGGTCAGCGCCGGATAGACGATGCCCGGGCTCGGCGTATAGAAGCCGGCCGATTTTTTCCTCGACGGCCTTGATGAGGTCATAGCCGTGGCGCGGCTGCTGCTCGATCAGGAAGAGCGCCACGAGCCGCAGATCGCCCGAGGCGAGCATGCGCCCGACGCGCAGATTGCCGGCCATATTGCCCCAGCCTTCGCCTTCCATGCCTGAGGCAAAGCGGCCCCAGCCGCGACGAGCCATGGCTTCCATGCGGCGCCAATTGGGTTCGCCGTTTCTCCAATATCCATTCATGATGGGTCTCCGATATATCTTGTGTTCCATTGACGCTGAATATCGGCGCGGTTTGCGGCGGTTTCAAGATATATCTTACGATAGTTTTTGAGACGGCCTGGCGGAACAAAATCCGCTGTCCGGCGTTTCCCTTGTGGAGGATTTCGTCCGGAGGAGGCGACGATGTTCAAGTCCAAGCCAAAGCAGCCAAGCGACACGAAAAAGCCCGGAAAGCCGAAAGGGCTGCCCGGGCTGTTGATCTATGGTGCGCTGACGATACTGGGCGGCCTCGCCCTGGTGGTCGTGGCCGAATAGCGGAGCGCTAGAGGACCGGCGCTGGCGCGTTGTCGCGGTCGAACTGGCCGTGCTTGCGGTAGCGATACATGTAGGTCGGCAGGATGGTATCCATCGCGGTCGGCGTGATGCCGAAGGCGGCAAAGGTCCGCTTGTCCTTGATGGCCGCGTCGGAAACGACATTGTCGACGCCGAGCAGGTTGACCTGATCCGATGTCAGCAGCGGCGGGAAGGGCAAGATGGCAAAGGGCAGCGCCATGAGCTTGGCCAGGCCGAGGGCAGCGGCAGCATGGGCCGGTTGCGGCCGGCTTCACGCTGCACGCGGGCCAGCAATTCGCGGTGGGTCTCGATCTGCGGCCCGCCCAGTTCATAGATGCGGCCGGTTTTCACCCCGCCCTCGGCGGCCAGCACAAAGGCGTCGGCCACGTCGCCGACATAGGCGGGCTGGAAGCGGGTGTCGCCCGAGATCAGCGGCAGGACCGGGAAGAGGCGCGACAGCGCGCCCATCAGGTTGAAGAAACCGTCGCCCTGCCCGAACAGGATCGAGGGCCGCATGATGACGGCCTGGGGGAAGGCCTCGAGCACGGCGGCTTCGCCTTCCAGCTTGCTGGCGGCATAGGCGCTGACCTCGGCGGCCCGATCGACGCCCAAGGCCGACATGTGGACGAGGGTCGATGCGCCGGCTGCCTTGGCGGCCGCGGCGACATGGGCCGCGCCATCGGCATGCACCGCATCGAAATTCTGCGCGCCGCGCGAAAAGCCGATGCCGACCAGGTTGATGACGATATCGGCGCCGGTCACCGCGCGCTGCACCGAGGCGGCATTGCGGATATTGGCCTGGATGGGCTGGACCTGCCCGACGCTGCCGAACATCTTGACGTGGCCGGCCAGATCGGGCCGGCGCACAGCGACGCGGATGCGATGGCCGCGCTTGGCCAGCAATTGCACGATCTGGGTACCGACAAAGCCCGAACCGCCAAAAATCGTGACGAGTCTGGGTTCAATTCTGTCCATCTGGAGGCTCCGGCAACACGGCATTCACTGCTTTGCCGCTTCTAGCCCATGGCCGCCGCCGCTGTCGAGGGCCGGAGCAGGAAACGACTTGACTCGCGCGGACAATTGTTCTTGGTTCGTTCCAAAGACAGAGGAGAGGCGAACAATGCCCGAAAGCAAGACCTATCACGGCCAGTGCCATTGCGGGGCCGTGCAATATGACGTGACTACCGATCTCGGCTCGATGGGCGACTGCAACTGCTCGCGTTGCCGGCGGCTGGGCTGGGTGCTGCAATCGGCGCCGGCCAGCCAGTTCACCCTGACCAGCGGGGCGGAAAACCTCACGACCTATCGGTTCAATAGCGAAAATATCGAGCATCTGTTCTGCAAGACCTGCGGTGTCGAGAGCTTTGCGCGCGGCCGCGACGGAAAGGGCGCCGAGACGGTGATGATCAATGTGAACTGCCTTGAGCCGCCCGTAGCGGTGGATCGCAACGCCATCAAGCACTGGGACGGCGCAAACTGGTGAGCCCGGCAACAATCCCGGTTGACATCGCCCGGCGCTGCCCCTAGTTACACCGCGCTTGCCCAGATGGCGGAATTGGTAGACGCGCACGGTTCAGGTCCGTGTACCGCAAGGTGTGGAAGTTCGAGTCTTCTTCTGGGCACCAAGTTTCAAGACCCCGGTCACGACGGATGTCGTGGCCGGGGTCTTTTGGTTTATGGCCGTGCTGGTGGCCGCGTGCTCTGCACTGGCGGAATGTCCAACCACGATGTCATCCCGGCCTTGAGCCGGGATCCATCCCGAGATCGCACCACAGCCACAAGGTGGGTCACGTTTCCATCGAGCAGGCTCACCCATCTCAGGATGGGTCCCCGCTTTCGCGGGAATGACACCGTGGTTGGGGGAAGCGCGTGGCCCCCAACCGCTTGGCGGGCGACGATGCCGCCCGCACCAAACTATGCTCCAAAAAGGCGCGTGGAGGCATAAAGCTTTCTTTATATCCCGCTTGACCGCGGCGGCTCCGGGTGTCACAAACACCCCCGGATTGGCTCATTTTGAGCGGTTTTCGATAGATTCAGGGGATTTTCGGTTGGCGCGGTCTTCTTATCTCTTCACTTCCGAATCGGTCTCCGAGGGGTCACCCCGACAAGGTGTGCGACCGGATTTCCGATGAAATCGTCGACCTGGTGTTCCGTGAGGCCAAGAAGACCGGCATGGACCCAGCCAGGTGCGCATTGCCTGCGAGACGCTGGCCACGACCAACCGCGTGATCATCGCCGGCGAGGTCCGCGTGCCCGATTCCCTGCTCAAGAGGAGCAAGGATGGCGAGGTGCTGCGCGATGCCGCCGGCCAGCCGGTGGTGAACCCCTCCAAGTTCAAATCGGCGGCGCGCAAGGCGATCCGTTCCATCGGCTACGAGCAGGCCGGTTTCCACTGGAAGACCTGCCGCATCGACGTGCTGCTGCATGGCCAGTCGGCCGATATCGCGCAGGGCGTGGACGAAGCGGGCAACAAGGATGTGGGCGCGGGCGACCAGGGCATCATGTTCGGCTATGCCAGCCGCGAGACGCCCGAATTGCTGCCGGCGCCGATCTATTATGCCCACAAGATCCTCGAAACGCTGACCATTGCCCGCAAGGCTAATAACAGCGCTGCCGGCAAGCTCGGCCCCGATGCCAAGAGCCAGGTGACGGTGCGCTACGAGAACGGCAAGCCGGTGGGCGTGACTCAGATCGTGCTGTCGACCCAGCATCTGGACGAGACGCTGAGCTCGGCCGATGTGCGCGCCATCGTCGAGCCCTATATCCGCGAGGCCCTGCCGGAAGGCTGGATCGACGCCAGCACGGTGTGGCACATCAACCCGACCGGCAAGTTCGTGGTCGGCGGCCCCGATGGCGATGCGGGCCTGACCGGCCGCAAGATCATCGTGGACACCTATGGCGGCGCGGCCCCGCATGGCGGCGGCGCCTTTTCGGGCAAGGACCCGACCAAGGTCGACCGCTCGGCCGCCTATGCCGCGCGCTACCTCGCCAAGAATGTGGTGGCGGCGGGCCTGGCCGAACGGGCGACGATCCAGCTCAGCTATGCGATCGGCGTGGCGCAGCCGCTGTCGATCTATGTCGACCTGCACGGCACCGGCAAGGTCGAGGAAGGGGTGGTGGAAACCGCTTTGGGCAAGGTGATGGACCTGACGCCGCGCGGCATCCGCACCCATCTCGATCTCAACAAGCCCATCTATGCCAAGACCAGCGCCTATGGCCATTTCGGCCGCAAGGCCGGCCGCGACGGCTCGTTCTCGTGGGAAAAGACCGACCTGGTCGGCGCGCTCAAGGCTGCGGTGAAGTAGGGCTTCCTTCTGCCACTGCCCTCGTGGTTCGAGGCCATCGCGAAGATGCTTCGCGCCTCGAACCACGAGGGCGTGGCACTATGGAGCCACAGCATGACCGACCATCAACTCCCCAAGACCCGCTCCGGTGAGCCGCGCGCCTTTTTCGGGCGGCGGTCGGGCAAGAAGCTGCATGGCGGGCAGCAGGCGGTGTTCGACGCGACGCTGCCCGATCTCGAAATCAAGCTGACCGGCAGGCTCGATCCGCGCGACGCTGTTTCCCGATGCCGGGCGCATCATCATCGAGATCGGCTATGGCGGGGGCGAGCACCTGGCGCTGGAAGCGGGGCGCCACCCCGAGACCGGCTATATCGGCTGCGAGGTGTTTACCGGCGGCATCGGCAAGATGGTGCAGACCATTGCGGCCGAGAGCCTCAACAATATCCGCCTGTTCACCGACGATGCGCTGAAGCTCCTGATGGAACTGCCCGACGCTTCCATGGACGAAGTCTATCTGCTCTATCCCGATCCCTGGCCCAAGACGCGGCACCACAAGAGGCGCTTCGTCTCGCCCACGACGCTCAACGAACTGGCGCGGGTGATCCGGCCGGGCGGGGTGTTCCATTTTGCCAGCGATATCGAGGATTATGCCAACTGGACGCTGGCCCATGTGGTGCGGGCGCCGGCATTCCGCTTCGCCCCGGAAAAGCCGGGTTTCTGGCACGAGCCCTATCCCGGCTGGGAGGCGACGCGCTATGAGCAGAAGGCGCGCCGCGAGGGGCGGCCTGATCAGCTTTTATTTCAGCTTCACGCGGGTTTAATCACCCGTATCGATTGCAGTCATGTCAAAGTTTAATGGCGGCGCGCACTGGAAGCGCCGCAATCACGCCCCATATGCGAAACTCGATTCCTGAAAGTTTTCGAGGTTTCGCCATGTCCGCCCTTTCCGCAAGTTTCCAGCATGATGACGAGATGCTGGTGGTGCGGCCGGGCAAGTGGACGCTGACCGTGGTCACGCTGCTGCGTGAGCAGACCCTGCGCTTCAACGAGCTCAAGCGCCATGCCGGCGGCATTTCGCAGAAGACGCTGACCATTACCCTGCGGGAACTGGAGCGAGACGGGTTCGTGACCCGCACCATGTTCGCGACCATTCCGCCGCGCGTCGATTACGAATTGACCGATCTGGGCCGCGAATTGCTGGAACTGGCCGATAGCTGGCGGGTGTTTGCCAGCCGCAACCGGGCGCAGGTGGAAGCGGCACGGGAGCGCTTCGACGCTTCGGGCGGCGAGCCGGCCATCCGCCTCATCCACTCCGACTAAGTTCGTCATTGGTCGCGTTCCGGACCGAAAAGCGGAAGCCGCTTGGCTGGAACGCTCCCGCTACGGGCACCGCCGGCGAGCCGGCGGCGCCGTGGGCGGCGATTAGAGCAGAACCTGCTCAAGCGAGCCCGGCTTGAAGAACTGCATGGTCTGGGTGCCGTCATCCAGCGTGACATAGGCACGGATCAGGCCGCTCCAGTCTTCGACGGAGGTGGCGTTGACGCCCTGCTGCTGGAGCTGGGCGAGGACCGAATCGGCCATGAAGGCGCGCATTTCGGGGGTACCGCCACCGAAGACGGTATCGACACCACTTTCGGATTCAATCACCGGCGCCGCAGCGGCGAAGGCGGGGAACGGCAATGCCGGCCAGCGAGGCAGCGGCAACCAAAGCAACAATCGTGTTCTTGACCATTTGAGGGTCTCCTTTTGTTTGACCCAACGGAAATGATCGCGCCCGGCTCCACTCTCAAGTGACGATTTTGTAGAATCTTGCTCTTGAAGTCCGGCCAATCGTGGCGAAGGTTTTGCGAGGGAAATCAAGGGGTTTCGGGGAACCCCGGTTTCCCCGGCGATACCGCGTTTCCTGCCGACAACCCAAGCCGTCGCGGGGGGTTGGGGGATGGGAACCATTGGGCGGGGCAGGCGTCTAACAGGCACAAGGAGATCACCATGCCCACGCGCGTCCAGATTCTGAAGACCGAGATGGTCACCCATAATGTCCGTCATTATCGCGTCGAAAAGCCGAAGAATTTTCATTTCGGCCCCGGACAGGCCACCGAAGTCAGCATCGACAAGCCCGACTGGGCGGACAAGAAGCGGCCGTTCACCTTCACCTCGCTCCAGGGCGAGCCGACGCTGGAATTCACCATCAAGAGCTATCGCGACCATCCTGGCGTCACCAATGCGCTCTGGGGCTGCGAAGCGGGCGACCATCTGCTGCTGCGCGATGTGTGGGGCACGATCCAGTATAAGGGGCCGGGCACGTTCATTGCCGGAGGCGCGGGCGTCACCCCCTTCATCGCCATCCTGCGCAGCCTCAATGCCAAGGGCGGATTGAAGGGCAATCGGCTGATTGTTTCCAACCAAACCGAGAAGGACATCATCCTGCGCGACGAATTCGAGGCCATGGACGGGCTCGAGACGCTGTGGACGGTGACCGATGATCCCAAGTCGCGCCTGCTACAGGAGCGGATCGACACAGCCTTCCTCAAGCAGCATATCACCGACTTCAACCAGCGCTTCTATCTCTGCGGGCCGGACGCCATGGTGGCAGACCTGCGCGCGTCGCTGGAGGAACTGGGCGCCGACGTGGCCAGCGTGACCTGGGAGAAATAGGGGGCACGACTGGGACCGTGCAGCGACCTCGTCCTTCGACAGGCTCAGGATGAGGGCTACCGAGATATCGAGCAGCCCTCATGGTGAGCCTGTCGAACCACTGACGCGTGCCGCCCTTGCCACTCCGGGTCAACGGCGCTATATAGGCGCCAACATCTCAGCAAGTTTTGCAGAGTGGGAGCCGCCCGGCCCCGCTCTTTTTTATTACCTTGGGGAACGATGAGCTTCGATCTCACCGAAAAACGCTACATCAAGGAAACGGGCCTGGAAGCCCGGATTTCCCGTATCGTCGAGCCGGTGGCCAATGGCCTGGGATTTTCTCTGGTGCGTGTGAAAATCACCCAGGAAAACGGCATGACGCTGCAGATCATGGCCGAGGACGAGAAGGGGCGCTTCACCATCGTCAACTGCGAGACGCTGTCGAAAGACCTCTCGCCGGTGCTTGACGTGGAAGACCCGATCGACCGCGAATATCACCTTGAAGTCTCCTCGCCCGGCATCGACCGGCCGCTGGTGCGCAAGCGCGATTTCGAGAGCTATATCGGCCATGAGGCCAAGATCGAGCTGGCCGACATGATCAATGGCCGCAAGCGCTTCCGCGGCTTCATCAAGGGCGTGGACGACGAGGCGGTGACCATCACCCTGCCCGACGCGCCCGGCGGCACCGACCCCGACCATCGGCTGCTCCTGTCCACCCTGGCCGAGGCCAAGCTGGTGATGACCGACGCACTGATGGAAAAGGCGCGGCTGGACCAGGAAGCCCACCCCATCGACGACGAAGACACCGAAACCGTCGAATACGACGATACTGAAGACTCCGAGGAGATCCACTAAATGGCCGTTAGCGCGAACCGCCTTGAGCTGTTGCAGATCGCAGATGCCGTTGCCCGCGAAAAGTCGATCGACCGCATGGTCGTGATCGAGGCGATGCAGGACGCCATGGAAAAGGCCGCCAAGGGCCGCTACGGCGCCGAGACCGAGATCAAGGTCGAGATCAATCCGCGCTCGGGCGAAACCCGCATGTGGCGCCTGCTGGAAATCGTCGAGGAAGTCGAGGAGCCCAGCCGCCAGATCGACCTCAAGCAGCGCGCAGGCCAAGTCGGCCGAAGCCAAGGTCGGCGATTTCCTGACCGAGCCGCTGCCGCCGATGGAATTCGGCCGCATCGCCGCGCAGTCCGCCAAGCAGGTCATCGTGCAGAAGGTGCGCGATGCCGAGCGCGAGCGCATGTATGACGAATATTTCAATCGCATCGGCGAAATCGTCAACGGCACGGTCAAGCGCGTCGAATATGGCAATGTCATTGTCGACCTGGGCCGTGGCGAAGCCATTATCCGCCGCGACGAGCTGATCCCGCGCGAAATGTTCCGCTATGGCGACCGCGTGCGCGCCTATGTCTATGACGTGCGCCGCGAGCAGCGCGGGCCGCAGATTTTCCTCAGCCGCACCCATCCGCAGTTCATGGCCAAGCTCTTCATGCAGGAAGTGCCCGAGATCTATGACGGCGTGATCACCATCCGCTCGATCGCCCGCGATCCGGGTTCAGCCGCGCCAAGATCGCCGTGACGTCGTCGGATAGCTCCATCGACCCCGTGGGCGCTTGCGTCGGTATGCGCGGTTCGCGCGTGCAGGCCGTGGTGGGCGAACTGCAGGGCGAAAAGATCGACATCATTCCGTGGACCGATTCCATTGCCGACCTGGTGGTTTCAGCGCGCTGCAGCCGGCCGATGTGGCCAAGGTGGTGCTGGACGAGCAGGCCGAGCGTATCGAAGTGGTGGTGCCCGACGAGCAGCTGTGGCTGGCCATCGGCCGCCGCGGCCAGAATGTGCGCCTCGCCAGCCAGCTGATCGGCTGGGATATCGACATCCTGACCGAGCAGGAAGAGAGCGAACGCCGGCAGAAGGAATTCACCGAACGCTCCAGCCTGTTCATGGCAGGCCCTTGACGTTGACGAGATGGTTGCCCAACTACTGGCTTCGGAAGGCTTTTCCTCGGTCGAGGAACTGGCCTATATCGACGCCAATGAAATCGCGTCGATCGACGGGTTTGACGAAGAGACCGCCGGAGAAATCCAGAACCGCGCCACCGAATACCTGGCGGCCATCGACCGGGCCCATGATGAAGAGCGCAAGGAGCTCGGCGTCGAGGACGAACTCTACGAGATCGCCGGCCTCACCGCTGCGATGCTCGTTGCCCTGGGCAAGGATGACGTGAAGACTGTGGAAGACTTTGCCGGCTGCGCCGCCGACGACCTGATCGGCTGGAGCGAACGCAAGGATGGCGAAACCAAGCGCTTCGAAGGCACATTCAAGGACTTCCCCATCAGCCGCGAAGAGGCCGAAGACATGATCCTGCAGGCCCGCATGAAGGCTGGCTGGATCAATGAAGAAGATCTGCCGCCGGTCGAAGGCGACGAGTTCACCGAAGAGGCTTCGGCCTAAGGGCCGAATCCGAGCGAGGGCACCAGAGATGGCCCGGCGCGAAGAAACGACCAGGATATGCGCTCTGACGCGGGCCGAAAAGCCCGTGGCGGAGCTCATCCGCTTTGTGCTGGGGCCGGATGGCATTCTGGTGCCCGATACCGAAGCCAAGGCCGAAGGGCGGGGCGTATGGCTCAGCCTCAACCGCGATATGGTGGTCGAGGCGATCAAGAAGAAGGTGTTCGCGCGCAGCCTCAAGACCGAGGTCTCGCCTGCCGGATGACCTGCCGGGCTCACCCAGACCCGGCTGGAACAGCGCTACCTCAACGCGCTGAGCATGGCGCGCAAGGCCGGGCAACTGACCTTTGGCGCCACCAAGGTGCGCGGCCTAATCGAGACCGGAAACCTGATCGCCCTTATTACCGCCACCGACGCCGCCGCAAGATGGGCGCAGCAAGATGGTCGGGCCCCTCAAGGCGCTGCATTACGCAGCTGCCGAAGAAGAAATTAACGGCTTCGAAGTGCCCCATTTCGAATTGCTCTCCTCAGAGCAAATGGGTTTGGCACTCGGGCTTGAAAATGTGATACATGCTGCCCTCACGAGAGGGGGCGGCAGCCCAAGCGGCAGTGGAAAAGGCCCGTAGACTGGCCCTTTACATTGCCAAACCGACGGAAAAGGACACCGACCGCCTTGCGGTTGACGGTGACCTTTTGCCCGAGGCCACCGACGAAAGACGCGAGATACATGGCTGATAACGACGACAAGCGC
>JANPZY010000002.1 GCA_024707325.1 Opitutus sp.
AGTGCGCTCTTCGCGTTGCGGTCGCCGAGCATGCGGGCGAGTTTTCGCTCACGCGCGTTTTGCGACTGCCTTGATCAGCTCGATCGTGACCACCGCGCGGTCCTTCGACTGATCCTTGGTGACCACGGAAATGTGACTCCGCCTGCGCGGCGACTTTGCGGAAGGTGCGTGACGCAGAGCACCTGGTGATTCATGGCAATCGTCGCCATCTTCTCGCCGACGATGCGTCCGATCTCGCCGCCGACGTTGGCGTCCACTTCGTCGAACACGAGCAGCGGCACGTCGTCCAGATCGGCGAGCACGGTTTTCAACGCGAGCATCCGCGCGCGAGTTCGCCGCTCGAGGCCACGCGGTTGAGCGGCAGCGGCGGCTCGCCGACGTTGGGCGAAAACAAAACGCTCGCCGCAATCGCCGGACGGCCCAAGCGTCTCGAGCGGCACCAGCCGGACCTGAAGTCGGCTTTCTTGAAACCGATTTCCGCGATGCTCTTCGCGGCAACTTTGGCGAGATCGCGCGCGGCTTTTTCGCGGATTGCGCGAAGCTTGCCTGCGCGGGATTGCGCGCGGCGCGCTCGGCGTCGGCGATTTGCTTCTCGAGTCGGGCGAGCGTGCCCTCGATGTCGCCCTGCACCCTTCGAGCCGCCGGCGCACTCGTCACGCGCGGGCGAGCACGGCCGCGAGATCGCCACCGTGTTTGCGCTTAAACTCGAGCCACGTGTTCATCTGCGTGGCGAGTTCCTCCGCCTGTTCGGGATCGAACTGCAGTTGCTGACCGAGATCGGAAAACTCGGCGCCGAGGTCGTTGATCTCGACCGCGACGGAAGCGAGGCGATCGGCGAGCGGCTTGCTCGCGGGATCGATGTTTTCGAGGTGACGCGCCTCGCGGAGGAGCGAAGCAATCGTGACTTGGAGGCCTTCTTCGCCGACGAGTCCGTTCGAAAGCGTGCCGGTGAGCTCGATGAGTTCCTGCGGCGCGATTCATGCGCGCGAAATCGCGCTCGAGCGCCGCGATCGCGTCGTCTGTTAACGTGAGCGAATCGAGACGTGAGAGCTGGCCTTGGAGAAAATCGATCTGGTCGGGCGAGAGTTTCGTCTCGCTCGCGATCCGCGAACGCTCGGCCAACACGTCTTTCCAGCGCGTATAGTCTTTGCGGTAAGCCGCCAGTGCATCACCGGCGCGACCGAAAAGATCGAGGAGCTCGAGCTGGCAGCTCTCCTTCAGCAGACGACGCGGCTCGCTCGGTCCGTGAAAATCGACCCAGTGTTCGCCGAGTCGCTGGAGCGCCGCGAGCGTGGCGAGACTGCCGTTGATCGTGATCTTCGGCGCCTTCTCGCGCGGCACGGAGCGGCGCAGGATCAGCAATCCCTCTTCGCACCCGGGCAACTCGAGTTCGGCGAGCACGGCATCGATCGCGCGCGAATCCTCGAAGAACAACGCGGCCTCGACTTCGCACGCCGGCGCACCTTGGCGGATGATCGTCTTATCGGCGCGCTCGCCGGCGAGCAGACTGAGCGCACCGAGCAGGATGCTTTTGCCCGCGCCCGTCTCGCCCGTGACAGCAGTGAAGCCCGTCTCGAAATCGAGAGCGACTTCCTCGAGCAGCGCCAAGTTGCGAATCCGGAGCGATTGCAGCATAGGCGATATGGGCACGAAAACGGGGCCCGTTTCAAGCGGCAGATTGGCGGATCGTCGCAAGCAGCAAGCGTTTCGCGTGCGATCGGCTTCTGGGCCCGCCCCGCCCCGGCAGCGACCGCCATCCCGTTAAAACAAAAAACCGCTACTCGCGGATGAGTAACGGCTTGAGATGGTGGACCTTACTGGACTCGAACCAGTGACCTTTTCCATGTCAAGGAAACGCTCTAACCAACTGAGCTAAAGGTCCGAAAACTGAGGTTGGCGAGTAACGCGAGCGACTCGACTCAGCGCAAGGAAAAATCTGCGCGAGCCTCATCTCTGTCGCGTGCGATCTGCGCCGTAAGCTCGGCAACGCTACTGAATTTCTTCTCGGGACGCAGGAAACGAATCCAGTCGACCACGATTTCATCGCCGGCGCCGAAGGGACAATCGGTGAGCACATGCGTCTCGAGTCGCGGCGCGGTCGCGTTTTCGACCGTGGGGCGCAGGCCGTAGTTCGCCACCCCGGGGAGACCGGCCAGCGCCTTCGGACCGGAAATGCGCACGACATACACGCCGAAACGCGGCGCCAGCTCGGGAGCCCACGCGAGATTAAGCGTCGGGAAACCAATCGTGCGGCCGAGGCGTTTGCCCTCCTCCACGCGACCGAGCGCGAAATAGCTGTAGCCAAGCAAGGCGTTCGCGCCGGCGATGTCGCCCTCTTCGAGCAAACGCCGCACACGCGTGCTGCTGATCGGCTCGCCATCGAGGTTCACGCGCGGGGCACTGAAAACGTGGATCGCGTGCTTCTTCCCCTCGCCCACGAGAAACGCCACGTCGCCATCGCGTCCGCGGCCGAAACGCCAGTTGTCGCCCACATACACGCCCGCGAGTCGCGGCGCGTGTTGTTTCAACCACGGCAGAAACTCCGACGCCGCCATGCGCGCGAATTCCGGCGTGAACGCCTGCACGACGATCACATCGACGCCGAGACGCTTGAGCACAAGCGTCCGCGCTTCCGGCGGCAGCAGCAGACGCGTGCGCTGATCGGGTCGCAGCACCGCGCTCGGATGCGGCGAAAACGTCAGCACGGCCGCGATGCCGCCGGAGCGGCGCGCGGACTGAACCGCGGCCTCGATCACCGCTTGGTGGCCGAGATGGAGCCCGTCGAAAATACCAATCGCAAGATGCAGCGGTTGGTCCGGCCAACTGGCCCGCTCCATCCCGCTGAACTCTGCCACTCCGTTCACAGCGCCACGCTTGGTGCAGCTTGGTGGACGGGAATCAATCGCTTTTCGATTTCCGGAATCGAGAGCGACTCAAAGGCATCGAGCGTGATCGCCTGCCCGATCGTGAATTGATGCGTGGCCGTGCGACGCAGCGCGGACAAATGCGCACCGCAGCCGAGCTTCGCCCCAAGATCATGCGCGATGGTGCGCACGTAGGTGCCTTTGGTGCAGCGCAGCGTGAAATCGAGATGCGGCAGCGCGAAGCGCGTGAGTTCAAAATTCATCACGCGAATAAAGCGCGGCTCGCGCTCCACCTCCTCACCCTTGCGCGCGGATTTATAGAGCGGCACTCCGTCGATCTTGATCGCGGAGAACATCGGCGGCGTCTGATACTGGTCGCCGAGAAAACCGCGCATCGCGGCGCGAATTTCTTCCTCGGAAAACGCGGGCACCGGACGCGTTTCGAGCACTTCGCCCTGGGCATCCTGCGAATCGGTGACTTTGCCGAGTTCGATCGTGCCGGTGTATTCCTTGTCGAGGCTGATGAGATACTGGGAAATGCGCGTCGCCTTGCCGATGAGCATGATCAGCAGACCGGTCGCCATCGGGTCGAGCGTGCCGGCGTGGCCGACGCGCTTCATGTTCAACTTCCGCCGCACGCGTGCGACGACGTCGTGCGAGGTGTGGTCGCCCGGTTTGTCGATGAGGAGCACGCCCTCCAGTTCCTTGCGCGGTTGAATCATCATGACGAAAGACGCGCCGCGTCGACGGCGGCAAACTGGCTCGCCAGTGCCGCGATCAAGCGCGCGCGGAAATCCTGAGTGTTCGTTTTAAGATTGAGACCGGCCGCGCACGCGTGGCCGCCGCCGTTGAATTGGGCGGCAATGCGGTCGAGGCGGTAAACGGGATCCTTGCCACGCAGGCTCGCCTTCACCGAGCCATCGGGACGCTCCTCGATCAGCACGCCCACATCGACACCATCGATCGAGCGAGCGTAGTCGACCAGACCTTCCGTGTCTTCGGCCGTGGTGCCGGTGCGTTCGAAAATTCCCGGGGCGAGCACGCCAATGCACAAGCGTCCGCCGCACTCCATCGTGAGCGACGAGAGATAGTGCTGCAGGAGTTTGAGTTTTCCAACCGACTCGCGCTCGTAGAGCTCGTAACCTGCCTGCGTGGGATTCGCGCCGTATTGGAGGAGATCGGCGGCGAGAAGAAACGTGCGCTTCGTCGTGGACGTGAAGCGGAATTGCCCGGTGTCAGTGAGAATGCCGGTGTAAAGTCCCTGCGCGGTCGCCGCATCCACCGGCATGTCGCAATCCGTGAACACGCCCGCGAGAATCTCGCAGGTCGCCGCCGACGCGCTGTCGACCAGGTTGAACTCGGCGTAGCCGGTGTTCGAAAGGTGGTGGTCGATATTGGCCAGCGGACGCGGGAAGCGCGCTTTCAGCCGCTCGCCGGGGCGCGCGTGATCGGCGCAATCGACGAAGATCGCTGCATAGTCCGTCGGATCCTGCAGCACGTCATCGGTGCGAAGGAATTTCATCTCCGACACGAGAAACTCGAGTCGGCGCGGCACCGGGTCGGCATTGACGCAAACGACATTGAAGCCCTTCGCGCGCAGCACTCCGGCCACCGCGATTTGCGAACCGATGCAATCGCCATCGGGACGCGCGTGTCCCACCACGGCCACAGGTCGGCCGGCGAGACGTTCGAGCAGTTGCAGGAACTGGGCGGAGATTTCTGGATAATGTTTCGCCACGGAAAAATCTCAGGGCTGCTGCGATTCCTCCGGCGGCGGGGGCGGACTCTGCCGGTCGATCTCGTCGAGCAACTGTAGGATACGCGCTCCGGTCGCGCTGGAGTGATCCGGCACGTATTCGAAGCGCGGCAGGTATTTGAGCACGATGCGGCGGCTCAGCTCGGAGCGCAGTTCTTTCGCGCGCGAGCGCAGCCAGCGCAGCTTGGCCGCGGCCTCTTCGTCGGAGCCGACCACGGACACGAACACGCGACCGTCGCGCAGATCGGGCGACACGCGGACTTCGGTCAGCGTGATCGCGACCGACTCCGCCTGATAGCGTTTGCGGAGAATGTCGCTGAGTTCGCGCTGGATCAGCTCGTTAACGCGAAGCGTGCGGTTGGACATCGGAGTTTCGGGTTGGGATTCCCCGTTTTCGAATCCGACGCCGGGGCGTCACCAGCGGGAACTCGAGTCGGGAAACCGCGATTACAGCGCAGCGCGAACCTTCTGGATCTCGTAGCACTCGATGACGTCGCCCGCCTGATAGCCGTTGAAGTCGTCGAGCTTGATACCGCATTCGAGGCCGGCGCGCACTTCGTTGGCGTCGTCCTTGAAGCGCTTGAGCGTGCCGATCTTGCCCTCGTGCACGATCTCGCGACCACGACGCAGACGCGCGGAGGCGTTGCGGGTGATCTTGCCTTCGGTGACGAGACAGCCGGCCACGAAACCCTTCGCGAGCGGGAAGACCTGACGGACTTCGGCGCCGCCGAGTTTGACCTCCTTGAGATCCGGCTCGAGCAGGTCGGCCATCATCTCGCGGACCTTGTCGGCCAGTTCGTAAATGATCGAGAACGACTCGATGCGGACGCTGTGGTGCTTT